>NZ_CP168502.1:4800000-7002423 GCF_059491295.1 Massilia sp. Masssp93
GCGCGAACGACGCCGACCTCGCCGTCGCCGTCACCGAGGAAAACGGCCGGCGCCAGGTGCACCCCGTGTTCTGCCTGCTCAAGGCGAGCCTGGAACCGGTACTGTCGGCCTACCTGGACGGCGGCGGACGGCGCATGGACGGCTGGTACCCGCGGATCAAGGTGGTGGAAGTGCTGTTCGACGATGCCGACGCCTTCCGCAACATCAACACGCTGGACGAGCTGCGCCAGCTGGACGTTGCGCCGTCCGCCGTCCCGCGGCTGGCGGACGTCGTCAGCTGCCTGTCGGCCTACGATCCGGACGCCCTGCCCGTGCGCGACGCCCAGCGCATCATCCGCGAATTCGTCGCGCCCGTGCGCGCGACCGAGATGGTGGCGCTGCGTGCCGCGCTGGGCCGCGTGCTGGCGGCCGACATCACCTCGCCGATCGACGTGCCGTCGCACGACAACTCCGCGATGGACGGCTATGCCCTGCGCGGCGCCGACCTGCCCGCCGGCGCGCCTGCGCGCCTGCGCGTGATCGGCACCGCCTACGCGGGCCGCGCGTTCGCCGGCAGCCCGCAACCGGGCGAATGCGTGCGCATCATGACGGGCGCCGTGATGCCCGCCGGCTGCGACAGCGTCGTCCCGCAGGAATTCGTCACGGCCGACGGCGACACGATGACCATCGCCCCCGGCACCATCCGCACGGGCGACAACCGCCGCCTGGCCGGCGAAGACCTCAAGGCCGGCAGCGCGGCCCTCCGCCGCGGCAGGATCGTGCGCCCGGCCGACCTCGGGCTGCTCGCGTCGCTGGGCGTGGCCGAAGTGCCCGTGCAGCGCCGCCTGCGCGTGGCCTTCTTCTCGACCGGCGACGAACTGCGTTCGATCGGCCAGCCGCTCGACGCAGGCTGCGTCTACGACAGCAACCGCTACACGATCTACGGCATGCTGCAGCGCCTGGGCTGCGACCTGATCGACATGGGCGTCGTGCGCGACGATCCGCAGGCGCTGGAACAGGCCCTGCGCGACGCCTGCGAGAACGCCGACGCCATCATCACGTCGGGCGGCGTGTCGGTGGGCGCGGCCGACTACACGAAGCAGATCATGGCGCGGCTGGGCGACGTCACGTTCTGGAAGATCGGCATGCGCCCGGGCCGCCCGCTGGCCTTCGGCCGCATTGCATCGAACGGCCGGAGCGCCTTTCTGTTCGGCCTGCCGGGCAATCCGGTGGCGGTGATGGTCTCGTTCTACTTCTTCGCCCGCGACGCGCTGCTGCGCATGATGGGCGCCGAAGCGCCGCTCGAACTGATGCGCGCGCGCTCGGCCGGCACGATCCGCAAGAAGCCGGGCCGCACGGAATACCAGCGCGGGCTGCTCGAGCGCGGCGCCGACGGCCAGCCGACGGTCGCCATCACGGGTGCGCAGGGGTCGGGCATCCTGCGGTCGATGTCGGAGGCGAATTGCATGGTGGTGCTGCATGATGAGCAAGGCACCGTGCAGGCGGGCGACATGGTGGACGTGCTGCTGTTCGAAGGCCTGATTTAACGTTCGCTTCGCCTCGTTGGGTGGGCACCCCGTGCCCACGCGGGACGTTTGCGTCATGCCGACGTTCGCGTCGTGTCGACGTTCGCATCATGCCGACGTTCGCGTGGGCTCGGGGAGCCCACCCTTGTATCTTGAGCGTGTTGGTGATTAGCTACCACTAACTGAGGTGAAGACCAGCTTGTGCCCACCCTGAAGGCGTTGACCTTGTGGAGTAGATTAGGCCCTTCACCTCTCCCCACCCCATGACTGAACACTGGACGGTATCCGAGGGCTCTGACCCTGCATGTACAAGGCGAGTGTGGAGTGGATAGGGAAAATCAAGAACACAAGGAAGATCAAATGTTTTATCTTGGCGTAGACGTTTCGAAGAAAAAACTGGACTGCATGCTGCTCGATACTAAGAACGGCAAGTTGAAGTCCAAATCGTTATCCAACACAAAGGCTGGATTCGAAGAACTGATTGAATGGCTGGCCACAAACAAAGCGCCTGATGCGCATGTGATCATGGAGCCGACCGGTGTGTATCACGAACCGGCCGCGCTGGCGCTGACCGATGCGGGCTTGAAACTGTCACTGGCTAATCCGGCCCAGCTGCGGCAGTTTGCCCAAGGACTGGGCGTCAAGAACAAGACCGATAAAGCCGACAGTACCGTACTGGCGCGCTACGGCGAGACATTGAAACCCGTAGCTTGGCAACCGCCGTCGAAATCTGCGCGTCACCTGAAAGCCCTGCTGACGCGCCGTGACGCTATTGCCGATGATTTGCAGCGCGAACAAAACCGTCAGGAGGCCATCGATTTCGGTGTATCACCGGACGAGGTCAAGCAGTCGATCATGCAGTCGCTCAGGTTTTTGCAGGCTGAGCTCAAGCGTCTGGAACAGATGATCGAAGAGCATATCGACAACGATCCTGATTTGCGCAACAAGCAGGATCTGCTGGAGACGATTCCTGGCGTGGGCGAGCGTGTCTCGAGTAACCTGACCGCGCTGTTTGCCGCTAAAACCTTCGACACTGCCGAGCAACTGGCCGCTTATCTTGGCCTGGTGCCGGTACAGTGGGACTCAGGTTCGTCGGTGCATAAACGTCCTCGCCTATCCAAGGCTGGCCCATCGCACCTGCGCAAGCTGCTTTACATGCCAGCCGTGGTGGCCCGCCGCTGGAACCCTCACATCAAATCCTTCAGCGACCGTTTGCTCGCCAAAGGCAAGACCAAGATGGCCGTCATCGGTGCCTGCATGCGCAAGCTGGCCCACCTGTGCTTTGGTGTTGTGCACTCAGGCAGGCCATATGACCCGAATTACGCCATGTGAAGCTTGACGCACAAGACGGTATCTACATTATTCAAAATCGCCCCGCTCCGGATTTACCCCTGCCCGGTCAACCGGATGCTCCCGTCACGCACATACTTTAACGTTCGCTTCGCCTCGTAGGGTGGGCACCCCGCGCCCATGCGTGACGTTTGCGTCGTGCCGACGTTCGCTATTCAAAATCGCCCCACTCTGGATCCGCTCCACCTGCCCAATCGGCCGGATAGACGCCCTCGCGCACATACCGATGGATCGTGGAATACGGCCAATCGACCGCACGCGCAACGTATCGATGCCGCACCGGGTTGTAATGGATGTAGTCGAGATGCCGCTCGAAATCGACGTCGTCACGGATCAGATGTTCCCAAAACCGTCGTTGCCAGATCGTCGATTCGCGATGCTTGCGTGCGGACGCACCACGCAGATTTGGATTAAGCGCGGCATCCGGCGAAAAACGCGAGACGGAACGTTTGATCAGCGACCAGCGCGTGGAAAAATCGGAGTCGCCATCGGGCAGAGTCCAGATACAGTGCAGATGATCAGGCATCGATACCCAGGCGTCGATCGAGAACGGACGCGTTTTTCGCACATCATCGATCGCACGCCGTAACGACAGCCGGATCGCCGGATCACACAGGATAGGGCGCCGGTGGAAGGAAACGAGTGTGAAGAAGAATGTATTGCCCGTCCGGGCACGACGATAATAGGTCATGATCCGGCGATCGTACGCCGGCGGTCATCAACCGAGCAGGAGGCCGGTCAAGCGTACGCGTGGGCACGGGGTGCCCACCCAACGGCAACGTTCATTCGTCCGTATCGGTTGCGGTCCCACCCAACATCAACTGCGCCGCCTCGGTCGGCAACGCCTCCACCGACTTGAGCTTGCGCGCCATCTGGCGGCTGCGCACCTCGGCATTCTCGATGTTCTTGGCGGCGCGCTCCAGCGTCAACTTGGTCTGCGCCAGCACGTCGCCGAACTTGCCGAACTCCGTCTTCACGGCGCCCAGCACCTGCCACACTTCGGACGAGCGCTTTTCCAGCGCCAGCGTGCGGAAGCCCATCTGCAGGCTGTTGAGCAGCGCCGCCAACGTCGACGGCCCCGCGATCGTCACGCGCAAGGTGCGCTGCAGGTCGTCGGCGAGGCCCGGTCGGCGCATCACTTCCGCGTACAGGCCCTCGGTAGGCAGGAACAGGATGGCGAAATCCGTCGTCGCCGGCGGTGCGAGGTATTTGTCGCAGATGGTCTTCGCCTCGCCGCGCACGGCCCGTTCCAGCTCCGCGCCTGAGCGCGCGACGCCGTCGGCATCGCCCTGCTCGGCCGCTTCCAGCAGGCGTTCGTATTGCTCTTTCGGGAACTTGGCGTCGATGGGCAGCCACAGCGGCGGGCCGCCGTCGATTGAGCCCGGCAGCTTGATCGCGAATTCCACGCGCGCGTTCGAGCCCCGCACCGTCTCGACGTTCTTGGCGTACTGGTCGGCGGTCAGCACCTGCTCGAGCAGCATCTCCAGCTGCACTTCGCCCCACGTGCCGCGCGTCTTCACGTTGACGAGCACGCGTTTCAGGTCGCCCACGCCCACGGCCAGCTGCTGCATCTCGCCCAGGCCCTGGTGCACTTTTTCCAGGCGGTCGGACACCTGGCGGAACGATTCCGTCAGGCGTGTCTCGAGCGTCGCGTGCAGCTTTTCGTCGACGGTCTGGCGCATCTCTTCGAGGCGCTGCGCGTTGTCGTTCTGCAGGTCGCGGATCTTGGCCTCGAGCGTCGCGCGCACCTCCAGCATGCGCTGTGCGTTCGACTCCGTCAGGTTCGCCAGCGCGCCGTTCAGCGTGTCGGAAAAGCGCTTGAGCGCGCGCGCCTGTTCTTCGCGGCCGCCCTGCGAATTCAACTGGATCTGCTGGCGCATGCCGTCCAGCTGCTGCACGGTGGCGGCCTGGTTCTGCGCGAGATGCGCTGCCAGTTCCTGGCGCGTCGCCTGGGCGCTGGTCTGCAGTTCCTGGCGCAGCTCGCGCTCCAGGCGTTCGAAGGCATGGCGTTCGTCGCCACCGCGCCGCGCACGGCTCAAGAGGACGACCTGCAGGCCGAGCACGGCCAGCAGCGCCAGCGCGAGCACGATGAATTCGAGGGTCGACATATCAGTGCGCGCGCTCAGTGTGCTCGATTTCGCATCCAGTCGGCCGTCTGGTAGAACGATTGCATCAACTTGAGGCGCAGATCGTAGTCGTAGCCGAGATCTTCCAGCGCCATCGCCATGCAGCGCAGCCACTGGTCGCGCTCGGACGTGCCGATCGCGAACGGCAGGTGGCGCGCGCGCAGCATCGGATGGCCGTAGCGCTCGATGAAGAGGTTCGGCCCGCCCATCCAGCCGGACAGGAACATGAACAGCTTGTCGCGCGAACTGTCGTTGGGGACGGGGTGCATCGCGTGGATGCCGGCGAAATCCGGCTCCAGTTGCATGAGGTCGTAGAAACGGTCGACCAGTTCGCGCAGGCGGGTTTCGCCGCCGATGACTTCGTACAGGGTGCGGGTCTCTTCCTGCTGCTCCTGCGCGTCCTGGGAATCTTGGGGTGCGTGGGGTTGTGACATCCATCCATGATAGCGCAGCGGAAGCAACACGTGGGAAGGCGGTTTGCCGCGGGTCAGCGATATGCAACACGTCTTGCGATGATGGTGGGCACAGGGTGCCCACCCTACTGCGATCCGGTCATCGTAGGGTGGGCACCCCGTGCCCACGGAGGACGTCACGCTTCACGAAGGGTTTGTAGCGGCGGCTGCCGCAACACATTGCGCAGGCCGAACCAGCCGCCCGCCAGCGCGCACACGATCCCCACGACCAGCCCCGCCACCCACACCTGCGGATCGAACGTCCACGGAAACTTGAACTGGTACCTGGCCAGCGCCCAGCCCAGTGCCGCCGCGCCCGACGCCGCCAGCAGGCCGGACAGGCTGCCGACCAGCACGAACTCGATGCGCTGCGCCTGCGCCAACTGGCCGCGCGTCGCGCCCAGCGCGCGCAGCAGGCCCGCTTCGCGCGTACGCTCGCCCTGCGATCCCATCAGCGCGGCGTACAGCACGAGCACACCCGATGCGAGCGTGAACAGGAACAGGAATTCCACCGCGACGACGACCTGGTCGAGTACCTCCTGCAACTGGCGGATGATGCCGCTGACGTCGATGACCGTGAGATTCGGCCACGCGCGCGTCAGCGCGTTGGCCAGGCCGATGCCGCGCGCCGGCAGGTGGAACGCCGTCATGTACGTCGTCGGCGCGTTCTCCATCGCGGCCGGGTTGATGATGACGAAGAAGTTGGCGCGCATCGATCCCCATTCCAGCTTGCGCAGGCTCGTGATCCTGGCCTCGACGATCTGGCCGCCCATGTCGAAGCGCATCGTGTCGCCCAGCTTCAGGCGCAGCGTGCGCGCGAGGCCCTGCTCGACGGACGCCTCGGCCACGCCCGGCGCGTCGTGATACCAGCGGCCCGCCGCGATCTCGTTCGACGCCGGCAGGTCGCGCGTGCTCGAGAGGTTGAACTCGCGCTCCGCGAGGCTTTTCGCGCGCTCGTCCGTGTACGTGCCGGCCGTGACGGCGCTGCCGTTCACCGCGACGAGGCGGCCGCGGATCATCGGATACAAGGTCACGTCGCGCACCCCGGCAGCGCGGATCGTGCGCGCGACGCCGTCGCGCTGGTCGGGCTGGATATTGATGATGAAGCGGTTCGGCGCATCGGGCGGCGTGGCCATGCGCCACGCGGACATCAGATCGCCGCGCACGACGGTCAGCACGAGCAGCGCCATCAGGCCGAGCGACAGCGCGACGATCTGCACGACCGTCGCGCCGGGCCGCCGCTGCAGCGACGTGATCGCGAAGCGCCAGGCCTGGTGGCGGAACACGCCGCGCAGATGACGCAGGCCGCGCAGCGCGCCCCAGCCGACGAGCGCGAACAGGCCGAACGCGCCGACGAAGCCGCCGGCAGTGAGCAGCGCGAGCTGCAGGTCGCCGGCCTGCCACAGCAGCAGGCCGACGAAGACGGCCGTGCCGAGGCCGTACGTGGCCAGCGCGAGCGGCTTCGGCGCCGCCTGTTCGCGCCGGATCACGCGGTTGTGCGGCACGTTGCGCAGCTGGAGCACGGGCGGCAGCGCGAAGCCCACGAGCAGCAGCATGCCGGTGGCGACACCCTGCAGCGCGGGCAGCAGCGACACGGGCGGCAACTCGGCCGGAATGAGATTCTTGACCATCTCGAGCAGCACGAAGTGGGCGCCGAAACCGACGAGCACCCCGAGCACGCTGCCCGCGAGGCCGACGATGGCGAATTCGATGAGGAACAGGAGCCCGACCTCGTTCTGCGTCATGCCGAGGCAGCGCAGCATGGCGCAGGCGTCCAGGTGGCGCTGCATGAAGCGGCGCGCGGCCATCGCGACGGCCACCGCGGCCAGCATCGCCGACAACAGGCCGACGAGCGACAGGAAACGCTCGGCGCGGTCGATCGTCGAGCGCATCTCGGGCCGGCCGTTTTCCAGCGTCTCGATGCGCACGCCGCGCACGTTGGCCTCCGCGATCCGGGCGCGCAGCCAGCGCTCGTAATCCGCGACCGCGGCCTGGTCGTTCGGCGATTGCGCCGCGACCTGCATGCGGTACGTGACGCGCGCGTAGGCGTCCACGAGTCCCGTCGCCTTGAGGTCGGCGAGCGCCAGCATCACGCGCGGCGCGAAGTTGGCGAACGATGCGCCGCGGTCGGGCTCCGATGCGATCAGGCGCGCAATTTTGAACGTCTTGTCGCCCAGCTGGATCGTCGAGCCGACCTTCACCCGCAGCGGCGGCAGCAGGTTGACGTCGACCCATACCGTGCCGGGGGCGGGCGTGTCGTGCGTGATGTCGCCGAGGGCTTCGCTGGCGTCGGTCGGACTCGTCGTGACGCGCATGGCGCCGCGCAGCGGATAGTCCGGCGACACGGCCTTCACGGAGGCGAGCAGCGCCTGCGACGCGTCGCCCTGTCCCGCCTGCGCCATGCTGGGAAACGTCACCGTGTCGGCCAGCAGCAGGCCGCGCCGGGTTGCCTCGTCGCGCCAGTCCTGGCGCAGCGGCTGGTCGGCGTTCACGAGGAGGTCGGCGCCGAGCAGCTGGCGGGCGTCGCGGTTCAGGCCCGCGCGCATGCGGTCGACGAAGAAGCCGACCGCCGCCAGGGCCGCCACCGCGACGACGAGCGCCACCAGCAGGAAGCGCAACTCGCCGGCGCGCCAGTCGCGCGCGGTCATGCGCAGGGATTGCATCAGCATCGTCGTCGGTCCTCGTGCCTGATTACTGGGTTATGCGGCCTGCGCCGCGGCGAAGAACGCGTCGACTTCGGCCAGATACGCGCGCTTGCGCTCGGGCTCGAGGAAGGCCGCGCTGAAACTGTTCCTGGCCAGCCGGCGCGCGTGGCCGGCGTCGAGCGGCAACGCGTCGAACGCCGCAAGGTAGTTCGCGTTGACGTAGCCGCCGAAATAGGCCGGGTCGTCCGAATTCACGGTGGCGGCGAGGCCCGCGTCGAGCAGGCGGCGCAGGTTGCTGTCGCCCATCACGTCGAACACGCGCAGCTTCAGGTTCGACAGCGGACACACGGTCAGCGCCACCTGTTCGCGCGCCAGGCGCTCGACCAGGACCGGGTCCTCGAGACAGCGCACGCCGTGGTCGATGCGGTCGACGTTCAGCACGTCCAGCGCGCTTTCGATATAGGCCGGCGGCCCTTCCTCGCCGGCGTGCGCGACGAGGTGCAGGCCGAGATTGCGGGCGCGCTCGAACACGCGCGCGAATTTCTCGGGCGGATGGCCGACCTCGGACGAATCGAGACCCACGCCGATGATCTTGTCACGGAACGGCAGCGCTTCTTCCAGCGTGGCAATGGCTTCTTCCTCGGACAGGTGGCGCAGGAAACACATGATCAGCGTGGCACTGATGGGGCCGTCCTGGCAGGCGCGCCAGATGCCGTCGATGACGGTCTTGAACGGTACGCCGCGCGCCGTATGGGTCTGCGGATCGAAGAAGATTTCGGCATGACGGACGTTGTCGGCGGCGGCGCGGCGCAGGTACGCCATCGTCATGTCGTAGAAATCCTGCTCTTTCAACAGAACACTTGCACCAGCGTAATAAATGTCCAGGAAAGACTGTAGATCGGTGAAAGCGTACGCTTGTCGCAACATTTCAACGGATGCATACGGGAGCGACACGCCATTCCTTTGCGCCAGCTCAAAAATCAGCTCGGGCTCGAGCGAGCCTTCGATGTGGATGTGCAATTCTGCTTTCGGCATCGCCTGCAACATGTGGCGCAGCTGGTCGTTCAGCATGGATTCTCCGATGGATCGATGGAATGGATTCGGGCGCCAGTGTAGCGCATGGTTGCAAGCCTCTCATTTCACTGGAGAATTCGGGCTATATCGCTGCGCCATACGCGTGCGCCACTGCTTAGCAAGATAGTGCACTATTTACTTACCAATTAATAAACACGATTGTAGCCGCCGGGATCAAAAGTCCCGTTTGGAAATCATGTCGATATTACCAAATTGGTGTAAAGACCTGGTTCACAATCCTATTTAAATTGGTTATTTCCTTATTCGTTTCAACGACTTAGGAAGGCCACGCACAAGTGCGCGACACTGTTTTGACTTCGAGAACTAATAGGCAGATAATAAATTTCATAAGCGTAAGAAGACGCTCTCAGCGGGCGCTAACAATCCGGCGAGGGACCTCGCCACCAGCGCGGATCCACGCCAGCGGGCTCCACGAGGTCCCGGTGAAACCGGATGAAAAAAAGAACATCGCCCTTCGTTTTGTGTCAGATCTTCTGACCTCCAAAATTCAGACGGCGACCCCAACAAGAACGCTTGGGGACCTCGAAAAACCGTCGGGTTTTTCAAGGTCCCATCTGCCGGAACGGGGCTTGGGCGACCACCTTCATCGGTCGCCGGACAGTGATTCAGTGTTAGCACATTAGAGGACATTCACATGACCATTTTTGATAACTACGCAGCCCGCTACGAGCGTACCCGGGAAGAGGAATACTCCCTGTCTGAGTACCTTCAGCTTTGCAAAAAAGATCCCCTGACTTACGCCAGCGCTCCCGAGCGCATGCTGGCCGCAATCGGCGAACCCACCCTGGTCGACACCCGCCTCGACCCGCGCCTGTCGCGCATCTTCGCCAACAAGGTCATCAAGGTTTATCCCGCTTTCCGCGAGTTCTACGGCATGGAGGAAGTGATCGAACAGGTCGTTTCCTATTTCCGCCACGCGGCCCAGGGCCTGGAAGAGCGCAAGCAGATTCTTTATCTGCTCGGGCCGGTCGGCGGCGGTAAATCGTCCATCGCGGAAAAACTCAAGCACCTGATGGAGCAAGTGCCGTTCTTTGCGCTGAAAGGCTCGCCGGTGAACGAATCGCCGCTCGGCCTGTTCAACGAAGAAGAGGATGGCGCCATCCTTGAAGAAGACTACGGCATCCCGCGCCGTTTCCTGCGCGCGATCCCGAGCCCGTGGGCCGTCAAGCGGCTGCACGAGTACGGCGGCGACATCAACAAGTTCCGCGTCGTCAAACGCTATCCGTCGATCCTCAAGCAGATCGCGATCTCGAAGACGGAGCCGGGCGACGAAAACAACCAGGACATCTCTTCGCTGGTCGGCAAGGTCGACATCCGCAAGCTCGAGGACTACGCGCAGGACGACCCGGACGCCTACAGCTATTCCGGCGGCCTGTGCCTGGCGAACCAGGGCCTGATGGAATTCGTCGAGATGTTCAAGGCGCCCATCAAAGTGCTGCACCCGCTGCTGACGGCAACGCAGGAAGGCAATTACAAGGGCACCGAGGGCTTCGGCGCGATCCCGTTCGAAGGCATCATCCTGGCGCACTCGAACGAATCGGAGTGGAAGACCTTCCGCAACAACCGCAACAACGAGGCATTCCTCGACCGTATCTATATCGTCAAGGTGCCTTACTGCCTGCGGGTGTCGGACGAGGTCAAGATCTACGACAAGCTGCTGCGCAATTCCTCGCTCGACAAGGCGCCCTGCGCGCCGGGCACGCTGCGCATGATGGCCCAGTTCGCGATCCTGTCGCGCCTGAAGGATCCGGAGAACTCGAGCGTCTATTCGAAGATGCTCGTGTACGACGGCGAAAACCTCAAGGACACCGATCCGAAGGCCAAGTCGCTGCACGAATACGTCGACTATGCCGGCGTGGACGAAGGCATGAACGGCCTGTCGACCCGCTTCGCGTTCAAGATCCTGTCCAAGGTCTTCAACTTCGACAACACCGAAGTGGCGGCGAACCCCGTGCACCTGCTGTACGTGCTGGAGCAGCAGATCGAGCGCGAACAGTTCCCGGGCGAGACCGAGCAGCGCTACATGTCGTACATCAAGGAACACCTGGCGAACCGCTACGTCGACTTCATCGGCAAGGAGATCCAGACGGCCTACCTGGAAAGCTATTCCGAGTACGGCCAGAACATCTTCGACCGCTACGTCACGTTTGCCGACTTCTGGATCCAGGACCAGGAATTCCGCGATCCGGACACAGGCGAAAGCTTCGACCGCGAGACGCTGAACGCCGAGCTCGAGAAGATCGAGAAGCCGGCCGGCATCTCGAACCCGAAGGATTTCCGCAACGAAATCGTCAACTTCGCGCTGCGCGCCCGGGCGACGAACGGCGGCAAGAATCCTGCGTGGACCAGCTATGAGAAGTTCCGTTCGGTGATCGAGAAGAAGATGTTCTCGAATACCGAGGAGTTGCTGCCGGTGATTTCGTTCAACGCGAAGGCCAGTGCCGAAGATGCCACCAAGCACGCCGACTTCGTTGCCCGTATGGTCGAGAAAGGCTATACGCCCAAGCAGGTCCGTTTGCTGTGCGAATGGTATCTGCGTGTCAGGAAGTCCTCGTAAAAGGCCATCGCAAAACCAGGAGCGTGGGGCGGGTGCTGGAGCGTCCGCCGGCAGGAGCGGTGGCAGACTGACAAGGCCGGCCACCGGAATCCGCGACGCCAACCACGTTACGACGCGGCGCGTTAATATACAGGGACCGGGAAGGAATCCGGCCCGCCGCGACTTTCAGCAGGAGGCCTGTTTTGACTTACCTCATCGACCGACGCTTGCAAAGCAAGAACAAGTCTGCGGTCAACCGCGAACGATTCTTGCGTCGCTATAAGGCGCAAATCAAGGATGCGGTGGGCCGGGCGATCAAGGGTCGCTCGATCACCGACGTCGAAAATGGCGAAAAGGTTTCGATTCCCGTCAAGGACGTGAGCGAACCGCATTTCGGACACGCCCATGGCGGCGTCTGGGAGACCGTCAACCCCGGCAATACGGAATACCAGAAAGGCGACACGATCAACCGTCCCCGCAGCGGTGGCGGCGGCGCCGGACGTGGCAAGGCCGGCAACAGCGAGCAGACGACCGAAGACGATTTCATCTTCGAGCTCAGCCGCGAAGAATTCATGAACTATTTCTTCGAAGACCTCGAGCTGCCGAACATGGTGAAGACGCAGCTCACCCAGGTCGTCGAATACAAGAACCAGCGCGCCGGCTACAACATTTCCGGCACGCCGTCGAACATCCACGTGCTGCGCTCCCTGCGCGGCGCGCTCGGCCGGCGCATCGCGGTGGGCGGTCCGTCCCGCAAGCAGCTGACGGCCCTCGAACACCAGTTGCGCGAACTGCAGGAACAGGGTGTGGAAGACGACGACCCGCAGGTGATCGAGCTCAAGCACAAGATCCATCACCTTCATACGCGCCTGCTGGCAATTCCGTTCATCGATCCGATCGACTTGCGCTACAGCAACCGGATCAAGATCCCGAAGCCGTCGACGGCGGCCGTCATGTTCTGCATCATGGACGTGTCGGGATCGATGGACGAAAGCCGCAAGGACACCGCCAAGCGTTTCTTCATCCTGCTGTACCTGTTCCTCAAGCGGGTCTACGAACGGATCGACGTCGTCTTCATCCGCCACCACACGGCGGCGGCCGAGGTCGACGAAAACGAGTTCTTCCACTCGCGCGAGTCGGGCGGCACCGTCGTGTCGTCCGCGCTGCACCTGCTGAACAAGGTCATCAGCGAGCGCTACAGCAGCGGCGACTGGAACAGCTATGTCGCGCAGGCCTCGGACGGCGACAACTGGGACAACGATTCCGTGCTGTGCAGGCAGATCCTGAGCAGCGCGATCATGCCCAGGGTCCAGTATTACACGTATGTCGAGATCACCGACGGACCGCCCCAGAACCTGTGGGAGCAGTACGCGGAGGTGGCGGCCACGCACCAGAACTTCGCCATGCAGAAGATCGTGACGCCGGCCGACATCTATCCGGTGTTCCGCGAATTGTTCAAGAAGCAGCCAAAGTAGCGAGGCCCGCTCATGCCAAGAGATCCCAACAACCCGCGCGCCCTGCCCGAGCAGTCCGAGTGGACGTTCGACCTGATCGAACAGGCGCACGAGGAAATCCGCCGGGTGGCCAGGAAGTTCGGCCTGGATACCTACCCCAACCAGCTCGAAATCATCACGGCCGAGCAAATGATGGACGCGTACACGTCCGTCGGCATGCCCGTCTCGTACAACCACTGGTCGTTCGGCAAGCATTTCCTGACGACGGAAAAGAGCTATAAGCGGGGCCAGATGGGCCTCGCCTATGAAATCGTCATCAACTCGAATCCCTGCATCGCCTACCTGATGGAGGAAAACAGCCTGACGATGCAGGCCCTCGTGATTGCCCATGCGGCCTATGGCCATAATTCCTTCTTCAAGGGCAATTATCTGTTCCGGACCTGGACCGACGCCGACGCCATCGTCGACTATATGGTCTTCGCGAAGAACTATATTGCCGAGTGCGAACAGCGCCACGGCATCGACGCCGTCGAAGAGCTGCTCGATTCCTGCCATGCGATCCAGAACTACGGCGTCGACCGCTACAAGCGGCCTGCCAAGTTGTCGGTGGCACAGGAAGCGGCGCGCCAGAAGGAGCGCGAGGAGTACATGCAGTCGCAGGTCAACGAGTTGTGGCGTACCCTGCCGCGGCGCGAGGAACAGATCCGCGACCAGCCACCGCCGCGCTTCCCGCTCGAGCCCGAGGAAAACCTGCTCTACTTTATAGAGAAGTACGCACCCCTGCTCGAACCGTGGCAGCGCGAACTCGTACGGATCACGCGCAAGATCTCGCAATATTTCTATCCGCAGCGCCAGACCCAGGTCATGAACGAAGGCTGGGCGACCTTCTGGCACTACACGATCCTGCAGGAGCTCTATAAGGAAGGGATCGTCGGCGACGGCTTCATGCTGGAATTCCTGCAGAGCCATACGAACGTCGTCTACCAGCCGCCGGCCACGAGCCCCTATTACAACGGCATTAATCCGTATGCGCTCGGTTTCGCGATGATGACGGACATCAAGCGGATCTGCGAAGAGCCGACGGACGAGGACCGCGCCTGGTTCCCCGACATCGCAGGCAGCGACTGGCTCAAAACGCTCGATTTTGCCATGCGCAATTTCAAGGATGAGAGCTTCATCGCCCAGTACCTGTCGCCCAAGCTGATCCGGGAATTCCACTTCTTCGCCGTGCTAGACGACGACCGCAGCGACAAGCTGACGATTTCAGCCATCCACGACGAAGCCGGATACCGTTACGTTCGCCAGCAACTGGCCGATCAATATAATATCGGCAACCGCGAGCCGAACATCCAGGTCTGGCAGGTCAATACGCGGGACGACCGGGCGCTGACGCTGCGTCATAGCCAGTTCCAGCGCCGCCCGCTGAACCAGCAGGCCCATGAGGTTCTGAAGCACGTTGCACGTCTGTGGGGCTTCGATGTACGCCTCGAGACCGTTGACCCATCCGGGCGCGTCGTCAGCAGCCTGGAGTGCCGTCGCGAGAAGCGCGCACGTTACTGACATCCCGGCCCGCGCTACTCGGCGCGGGCATTTTTTCTTCCATCCTGTTGACACCCTTCTCCCCTTGTGATGTAGTTCAACTAACCTTGGACGTGGTTAGTGAGCCATATCAATCGCCTGTAACCACATAAGATCTTGTTATGGCCGAGCCCTCTGATCTAGGGGGAAAACCGTTTCAACAGTACGCCCTCGCGCATGGAATTTCGATATAGTTGGCAGAAACGCCATGATGCTTTCTTATGAAATTTGCTGAGCTGCAAAATCGGCATCGAAAATTCGGCATTCCGGCGTTCGCGGCCTTATCTTCCACACATTACGAAAGGGGTCCACTCGACATTGCAAAACAACTAACTTCCACCTCCATCGGCATGCCTGCGCCGGTACTTTCTTGATCACTTTCTTTGCCTGTTTTCACAGACAAATAGCCTCTCTTTGAGGGTGTAAAAATGTATGTGCAAAAAAGAATTCGTAGGTATAATTCGCCGATGTCCCGGATGCGGCTCTTAGCTTTTTGTCGTGTTTTGTGGGTTTAGTAGCAACAAAAAAAGGTTGGTATTGGAGAAAGCAGGATGAATTTTTCGCATGAGAAGAACCCCGGGAAGAATTTGACTGGTATCGCCATTGTCATCGTCTTGCACCTGATCGTTGCTTACGGGATCGTGACTGGTCTCGGCAAACGAATGGTCAGCAAGATGGCCGAGGCAGTGGAGACCAAGATCATTGAAGACGTAAAACCGCCGCCACCTCCGGAGACGCCGCCCCCGCCGCCGCCGCCGGAAATGAAGGCGCCGCCTCCGCCGTTCATCCCGCCGGTGGAAGTGCAAGTACAAACCCCGCCGCCGCAGCAGAATGTGATCGCTAACGCGACCCAGACGAAACCGGCGACGACGGAAATCATCAAGGCGCCGCCGGCACCTCCGGCTCCGGTCGCCAAGCCGGCCGGTCCGGCCCGGACCCCGGCAGTCGCGGACTTCAATACGTGCTCGAAGCCGGAGTATCCGAAATCGTCGCTGCGTAACGAAGAAACGGGTGTGTCGACGATCTCGTTCCTGATTGGTTCGGATGGCGGCGTGAAGGATTCCAAGGTCACGAAGTCCAGCGGCTTCCGCGACCTGGATAAGGCTGCTCAGGTGGCACTGGGCAAGTGCCGGTTTAAACCGGCGACTGAGAACGGCCAGGCCATCGAGTCCTGGCAGCCGGTACAGTACGTCTGGACGCTGGAATAACCAGAGGCAGCGTATCGTCTCAACGCATGATTTTCGTTGTCATTAAGTTCAGCGAACTGTTCATTTTAAATTTTTGGAGGAAGCATGTTTAAGAATACCCGTTTGTCCGCTACCGTAGCGGCTCTCCTGTTCTCGGTCACTGCGGCATCGGCACTGGTGTCCGCTCCGGCCTTCGCCGACGCTCCGGCTTCGGCGGCAGCGAGCGCCCCGGCAGCGGCACCGGCGGCTGACGCAGCAGCACCGGCAGCGGATGCTGCTGCTCCGGCAGCGGCTCCGGCTCCGGCAGCTGGCGGCGAAGCCAAGAAGGAAGAAGTCGAGAACCCGTTCGGTATCTCGGCTGTCTGGGAAGGCGGCGTCGTCTCGCGCGGCACCCTGATCATCCTGGCCATCATGTCGATGGGTTCCTGGTACATCATGATCACCAAGCTGATCGACCAGATGAAGATCTTCAAGCAGTCGAAGGAAACCAACCAGAAGTTCTGGAAAGCACCGTCGATCGCCGCTGGTTCGTCGCAACTGACCGACGGCTCGCCGTTCCGCTTCATCGCTGAAACCGGCACCAAGGCAACCCAGCACCACGACGGCGCCCTGCTCGAGCAGATCGACCTGTCGACCTGGGTGACCATGCAGATCCAGCGCGCCGTGGACAAAGTCCAGTCGCGTCTGCAAGATGGCCTGTCGTTCCTGGCAACCGTCGGCTCGACCGCACCGTTCATCGGTCTGTTCGGTACCGTCTGGGGTATCTACAACGCACTGACCAACATCGGTATGACCGGTAACGCATCGATCGACAAGGTCGCAGGTCCGGTGGGTGAAGCACTGATCATGACCGCCTTCGGTCTGTTCGTTGCAGTTCCGGCCGTTCTGGGCTACAACTGGCTGGTCCGTCGCAACAAGTCGGCAATGGAAGACGTCCGCTCGTTCGGCGCTGACGTGCACTCGGTCCTGATCTCGGGCGCGATGCACACTTCGGAAGCTGCACGTGCCGCCGGCGCTGCCGCTAAAAAGGTTGGCTAAACCATGAGCATGAGTGTTGGCTCCGATAGCGGAGATGAAGATGCAGTGATGTCAGAGATCAACACCACGCCCCTCGTGGACGTGATGCTGGTTCTTCTGATCATCTTCCTGATCACCAGCCCGGTTGTCCTCCACCTGCAGAAGATTAAGCTGCCAGTCGAGACCAACCAGGCTGCCAAGACCACGCCGGAAGACGTGAACATCGTCGTCAACAAAGATGGCGAGATGTACTGGAACCAGCGGCACCTGAACAACACCGACGAACTGTTCGAATTCCTGGCCAAAGAATCGGTGAAAGTGCCGCAGCCGGAAGTGAAAATCCGTGGCGACCAAGAAACCCGCTACGAAGCCATCGGCAAGGTGCTCTACACGGCCCAGCGTGCCGGGATTCAGAAGGTCGGTTTCATCACCGAACCGCCTGATAAGGGCTGATCCTTCAGGACACAACCCGCCAGCGTGATAGCGGCGAGCCTCGCGGCTCCGCCGTTATCGCGCTGGTTCCCAAGATTTGAAAGGAAACACCATGGGTATGAACGTTGGTTCGTCCGGTGCTAAATCGGCAGATCCGGAACCGATGATGGAAATGAACATGACGCCGCTGATCGACGTCATGCTGGTGCTGATCATCATGATGATCATTACCATTCCAAAACAAAACCATTCGGTCAACTTGAACATGCCGGTTGGCAATCCGCCGCCGCCGACCAAGGAACCGGTAGTGATCACGATCGACGTGGACTTCGACGGTACGATCCTCTGGGATAACACCCCGGTCCCGGATCGCGCCACCCTCGAAGCAAAGCTGGCCAATGTGGCAGCCCAGGCTGATCAGCCGGAAGTGCACCTCCGTCCGAACAAGCTGGTCGAATACAAGGTTGTCGCTGGCGTGATGGCATCGGCCCAGCGTCTTGGCGTGACCAAGATCGGTATGGTCGGTAACGAACAGTTCCAGTAAATCGCTTTGGCTATAATGAACACGGCAGGGTTTCCCTGCCGTGTCTATTTTGAATGAAAGAATTTCGCTAATGTCCAAATTCCGCCTCGCACACCTCGGCCTCGTTCTGGCCGCACTCGGATTCACCGCCGCAGCTCCGGTCGTTGGCCTGGCTCCCGCCTACGCGGCCGAAGTCCTTCGTCCGGAAATCGGCAAGCCCCTGCAGGAAGCCCAGCAGATGATGAAGTCGGGCAGAAACAAGGAAGCCCTGGCCAAGCTGCGCGAGCTCGACAAGGTCGGCGGCAAGTCGGCAAACGAAACGTACCTGATCGAACGCACCCGTGCCGGTGCCGCGTCGGCTGCCGGCGATTACGACACCGCCGCCAAGGCCTTCGAATACCTGATCGGTTCGGGCAAGCTGTCGGCCACTGAAAAAGCCCAGTTCTCGGAAGGCCTGATCGGCATCTACATGCGTGCCGGCGACCTGGGCAAGGCAAACGCCGCCATCGAACGCCAGCTGAAGGAGCGCGACGATCCCAAGCTGCGCGCCTACCTGATGCAGAACTATTACAAGCAGGGCAATATCCAGGCACTGGAAAACGAACTGCGCACGGCCGAGAAAAGCGGCCGCCTGAGCGAAGACCAGTTGGGCATGCTGGCCAACATCCAGCTCAAGAAGAACGACAAGGCCGGCTACGTCAACACCATCGAGAAGCTGGCGGCCAACTATCCGAATGCCCGGTACTGGACCGACCTGCTGAACCGCGTGCAGGGCAAGCCGGGCTTCTCGGGCCGCCTGGCCGTGGACGTCTACCGTCTGAAGCTGGCCAACAACCTGATGAAGAAGCCGAGCGAGTTCATGGAAATGGCCCAGCTCGTGCTGCAGGCCGGCGCGCCGGCCGAAGCGCTCAAGGTCATCGACAAAGGCTACAAGGCAGGCGCACTGGGCACCGGTCCGGACGCCGCCCGTCACCAGCGCCTGAAGGACCTGGCCGAGAAGACCCTGGCCGACCAGAACAAGACCCTGGCCGCCACCGAAGCGCAGCTGATCAAGGACGGCGACAACGACGGCCTGGCCGCGCTCGGTTACGCGCTGGTCCAGTCGGGCCAGGCCGACAAGGGCCTGAAGATGCTGGTCGAGGCTTCCAAGGCCAAGGACCTGAAGCATCCGGAAGACGTCAAGCTGCACCTGGGCGAAGCGTATGCCGTCGCCGGCAAGAAGCAGCAGGCCATCAACACGTTCAAGGCCGTCGGCGGTACCGACGGCGCCGCGGACCTGGCCCGTTACTTCATCATGGCGATCAACAAGCCGATCTCCGGCTGAGCCACCGTGCTTCCTGCATGACGACCGCCTGCGGGCGGTCCGACAAAGCGCAGCCCGCTCCATGCCGGCTGCGCTTTTTTCTTGTGGTCTCCAGGGCGGACACCACTCTGCCCGCGAGAACGCCAGCGTGATGCAAACGTTACGCGTGGGCACCGGTGCCCACCCTACCAACCAAGGCATTGCGCTGTGCAACATGACCTTTGCCGTATAATCTGGTATTTCGCCTAGAAGCACGAACCATCCAATGAAGGTATTTCGCGGACTTCCCAACGACAGGGCACGCGCGCCTTGCGCACTCACGATCGGCAACTTCGACGGTGTCCACCGCGGCCATCAAGCGCTGTTGTCCCACGTGACCGCGAGCGCCCGCAAGCTCGGACTGGAAGCCGCCGTGATGACGTTCGAGCCCCATCCGCGCGAATATTTCGCCGGCCGCAGCGGCGATATGTCCAAGGCCCCGGCGCGCATCGCCAACCTGCGCGACAAGCTCGAATCGCTGGAAAATGCCGGTGTCGACCGCGTCATCGTCGAACACTTCAACGAGCATTTCGCGTCGATGTCGCCGGATGAATTCACGCAACGCGTGCTCGTCGACGGCCTGCACGTGAAATGGCTGATGGTCGGCGACGACTTCTGCTATGGCGCCCGCCGCGCCGGCAACGTCGCCCTGCTGGCCGAGGCCGGCAAGCATTATGGCTTCGAAGTGCACAGCCTGCCGGCCGTGCTGCACGACTCCACCCGCATCTCGTCCTCGGCCGTGCGCGCGGCGCTCGCGGCCGGCGATTTCGACGCCACCCGCGCCCTGCTCGGCCACCCGTATTCGATGTCCGGCCACGTGATCCATGGCCAGAAACTGGGCCGGACGCTGGGCTTTCCCACCTTGAACCTGCGCGTCGCCCACCGTCCCGCGCTGGCCGGCATCTTCGTCGTGCAGGTGCATGGCCTGGCCGATCGGCCGCTGCCCGCCGTCGCCAGCCTGGGCGTCCGTCCGACCGTCGAGGACGCGGGCCGCATGCTGCTGGAAGTCCACGTGTTCGACTGGAACACGCCGTGCTACGGCAAGCTCGTGCGCGTGGAATTCCTTACCAAGCTGCGCGACGAGGAAAAATACATCGACCTGCCGACGCTCACGGCCGCCATCGAGCGCGACGCCGAGCAGGCGCGCGCCTGGTTCGCCCGACGCGCCGGCGCCCTCACGGCCACCGACCGAATTTGACCGGGACGTCGGCGGTCTTACCGCCCGCCTGTCCCGACGGCCGCGCGCCGTCCCGTCATCACGAACAACAGCAGTCCACTTTAGAAACCACCATGTCCGATACCAAGCAGGGCCAAAAAGCAGGCCAACAAGGCAATAAGAAGCCGGAGAGCAAATACCCGGTCAACATGACCGACACCCCCTTCCCGATGCGCGGCGACCTCGCCAAGCGCGAACCGGGCTGGGTCAAGCAGTGGCAGGACAAGAAGCTCTACCAGCGCATCCGCAAGGCGGCCGCCGGCCGGCCGAAATTCATCCTGCACGACGGTCCACCGTACGCGAACGGCGACATCCACCTGGGCCATTCCGTCAACAAGATCCTCAAGGACATGGTCGTGAAATCGCGCACCATGGCCGGCTACGACGCGCCCTATGTGCCGGGCTGGGACTGCCACGGCATGCCGATCGAGATCCAGATCGAAAAACTGTACGGCAAGAACCTGCCGACGGCCGAGGTGCTGCAAAAGGCGCGCGCCTATGCGCTCGAACAGGTCGACCGCCAGCGCACCGGCTTCATCCGCCTGGGTGTGCTGGGCGAGTGGGACAATCCGTATCTGACCATGAACTTCAGTAACGAGGCCGACGAACTGCGCGCCCTCGGCACGATGCTCGACAAGGGTTATGTCTACCGCGGCCTGAAGCCCGTGAACTGGTGCTTCGACTGCGGCTCGGCGCTGGCCGAAGCGGAAGTCGAATACCAGGACAAGCGCGACCCGGCCATCGACGTCGGCTTCCCGTTCGCGGAACCGGAGAAGCTGGCGCTGGCGTTCGGCCTCGACAAGCTGCCCGCCGGCGACGGCTTCATCGTGATCTGGACGACGACGCCGTGGACCATCCCGTCGAACCAGGCGTTGAACGTGCATCCGGAAGTGACGTACGCATTGGTCAGGGCCGAGCGCAACGGCAAGCCGGTGCTGCTGATCGTCGCGCAGGACCTGGCCGAAGCCGTCCTGCAGCGCTACAAGCTCGAAGGCGACATCGTCGCGACGGCGACCGGCGAGCAGCTCGCCGGCATCCGCTTCAAGCACCCGCTGCACGCGGCCGATCCGTTCTACGACCGCACGTCGCCCGTCTACCTGGCCGACTACGTGACCACCGACAGCGGCACCGGCGTCGTCCACTCGGCACCGGCCTACGGCCTGGAAGACTTCCAGTCGTGCAAGGCGCACGGCATGAAGGACGACGAGATCCTGAAACCCGTGATGGGCGACGGCCGCTTTGCGAGCACGCTGCCGCTGTTCGGCGGCATGACGATCTGGGAAGCGTCGAAGCCGATCTGCAATGCGCTCAACGAAGCGGGCGCGCTGTTCGAACTCAAGATGTTCGACCACAGCTACATGCACTGCTGGCGCCACAAGACGCCGATCGTCTACCGCGCGACGAGCCAGTGGTTCGCCGGCATGGACGTCACGCCGAAGGACGGCGGCCCGACCCTGCGCGAGTCCGCGCTGGCCGGCATCGCCGACACGCAGTTCTTCCCCGACTGGGGCCAGGCGCGCCTGCAGGGCATGATCGCCAACCGTCCGGACTGGACCCTGTCGCGCCAGCGCCAGTGGGGCGTCCCGATGGCCTTCTTCCTGCACAAGGAAACGGGCGACCTGCACCCGCGCACGCCGGAACTGCTGGAACAGGTGGCCAAATTGATCGAACAGGGCGGCATCGACGCCTGGCACAAGCTCGACCCGCGCGACCTGCTGGGCGATGACGCGTCGCTGTACGAAAAGAACCGCGACACGCTGGACGTGTGGTTCGACTCCGGCACGACGCACCAGACCGTGCTGCGCGGCTCGCACGCGCAGCAGTCGCACTTCCCGGCCGACCTGTACCTGGAAGGTTCGGACCAGCACCGCGGCTGGTTCCACTCGTCGCTCCTGACGTCGTCGATGCTGAACGGCCGCCCGCCGTACAAGGCGCTGCTGACGCACGGCTTCACGGTCGACGAGCATGGCAAGAAGATGTCGAAGTCGCTGGGCAACACGCTGGCGCCGCAAAAAATCTCCGACACGCTGGGCGCCGACATCCTGCGCCTGTGGGTCGCGTCGACCGATTACACGGGCGAGCTGGCGATCAGCGAAGAAATCCTGAAGCGCGTGACGGAGGCCTATCGCCGCATCCGCAACACGCTGCGCTTCCTGCTCGCGAACACGTCGGACTTCGATCCGGCCACGAACGCCGTGCCGGTGGCCGAGCTGCTCGAGATCGACCGCTACGCGCTGGCCGAGACGGCGCGCCTGCAGGATGACGTGGCCAGGCATTTCGAGCGCTACGAATTCCACCCGGTCGTCTCCCGCCTGCAGAACTTCTGCTCGGAAGACCTGGGCGGCTTCTACCTCGACATCCTCAAGGACCGCCTGTACACGACCGGCGTGAACTCGCATGCGCGCCGCTCCGCGCAGACCGCGCTGTGGCACGTCGCGCACGCGCTGCTGCGCATCATGGCGCCGATCCTGTCGTTCACCGCCGAGGAGGCATGGGCCGTGTTCGCGGGCGAGCAGGCCTACAAGGACAGCGACGAAACGATCTTCACGCAGACGCTGTGGCAATTCCCGGCGATCCCGGACGCCGCCGCCCTGCTGGACAAGTACGCGCTGCTGCGCGCCGTCCGCGCCGACGTCACCAAGCAGCTGGAAGAAGTGCGCGCGTCCGGCGCGATCGGCTCGTCGCTGCAGGCGGAACTGGCCATCAAGGCCGCCGGCGACAAGTACGCCGCGCTGGCAAGCCTGGACGACGACCTGAAGTTCGTGTTCATCACGTCGCAGGCCGCCGTCGAACAGGTGCCCGACGCGGCCGCGGAAGCCGTCGCCGTGACACCGTCCGACGCCGCCAAGTGCGAGCGCTGCTGGCACTACCGCCGCGACGTGGGCCACGACCATGCCCATCCGGGCCTGTGCGGCCGCTGCACGAGCAATCTGTTCGGCAGCGGCGAAAGCCGCCGCTTCGCCTGACGCACGGACGTCCCGGGCCGCGCGGCCCGGGTTTTCACTTCACCACCATCGACATGGCCAGCAAAAAAAAACCAACATTCTCCGCCGTCCCGTCGCGTTCCGGCGGGAGTCTCATCCCGTGGCTCGGCATCGCCTTCATCGTCATCCTGCTCGACCAGATCAGCAAGATCACCATCACGCGCACCTTCATGCATGGCGAAGAGAAGCCGGTCACGGGCTTCTTCAACCTGGTGCTCGCGTATAACCCGGGCGCGGCGTTCAGCTTCCTGTCGACCCAGGGCGGCTGGCAGCGCTACCTGTTCGCGGGCATCGCCATCGCCGCCGTCTGCTTCATCATCTACCTGCTGCGCAAGCACGCGGGCCAGCGCTTGTTCTGCTGGGCCCTCGCGCTGATCATGGGCGGCGCGCTGGGCAACCTGATCGACCGCATCGCGTACGGCCACGTGATCGACTTCCTCGATTTCTACTGGCGCGGCCTCGGCCACTTCCCGGCCTTCAATATCGCCGATACGGGCATCACGATCGGCGCGTTTTTATTCATCGTGGACGAACTGCGCCGCGTGAACAAGCACTGAACAAGCACTGAGCAAGAACGGAGGATTCATGAGCATGGACCTGAAGGGCAAGAAGATCGTCCTCGGCCTGTCCGGCGGCGTGGCCTGCTACAAGGCCGCGGAACTGTGCCGCGCCCTCGCCAAGGAAGGCGCGCACGTGCAGGTCGTGATGACCGAAGCGGCCACCCACTTCATCGGCACCGTGACGATGCAGGCCCTGTCCGGCCGGCCCGTCTTCACGGACCAGTGGGACGGCCGCGTCCACAACAACATGGCGCACATCGACCTCACGCGCGATGCCGACGCCATCCTCGTCGCGCCCTGCTCGGCCGACTTCCTGTTCAAGCTCGCGCACGGCGCCACCGACGACCTGCTGTCGACCTTGTGCCTCGCGCGTCCGCACCGGGTGCCGCTGCTGGTGGCGCCCGCGATGAACGTCGAGATGTGGGAAAAGGCGCCCACGCAGCGCAACGTCGCGCAGCTGCGCGAGGACGGCCTGTGCATCCTTGGCCCGGCCGCCGGCTCGCAGGCCTGCGGCGAGACGGGCATGGGCCGCATGCTGGAACCGGACGAGCTGCTGGCCGAACTGGTCGCCTCGTTCCAGCCCAAGCTCCTCGCCGGCAAGCGCGTGCTGATCACGGCCGGCCCGACCTATGAAGCGATCGACCCCGTGCGCGGCATCACCAATCTCTCGTCGGGCAAGATGGGCTATGCGATCGCGCGCGCCGCGCGCGAGGCCGGCGCCGACGTCACGCTCGTCTCCGGCCCGACCGCGCTGCCGACGCCGCACGGCGTGCGCCGCATCGACGTGCAGAGCGCACGCCAGATGCTGGACGCCGTCGTGGGGGCCGTCGCCGGCCAGCACGTGTTCGTGGGCGTGGCGGCCGTCGCCGACTGGCGCGTCGACAATGCCAGCGATCGCAAGATCAAGAAGGACGGCAGCGGCGACGCCCCGCACCTGCAGTTCGCGGAAAACCCGGACATCCTCGCGACCGTCGCCTCGACCACGTCGCTGAACGGCTGGCCGTACTGCGTCGGCTTCGCGGCCGAATCCGAGAACCTGATCGAATACGGCGCCGTCAAGCGCGAGAAAAAAGGCATTCCTCTGCTCGTGGGCAATATCGGCCCGCAGACGTTCGGGCAGGATGAGAATGCGATCGTGCTGTTCGACGAAAGCGGCCACACGGTGCTCCCGCGCGCGACCAAGCTGGAACTGGCGCGCCAGCTCATCTCCGAGATCGCCAAGCGCCTGGAACGGCGTTCGCTGCTGGCCTGAATCATCCCGCACTATCCAAAGCATCCGACACACTGAAGCATCCATGAAGAACATCGACCTGAAAATCCTCGACCCGCGCATGAAGGACTTCCTGCCGGCCTACGCCACCGCCGGCAGCGCGGGCCTCGACCTGCGCGCATGCATCGAGGCGCCCATGACCATCGAGCCCGGCCAGACCGTGCTCGTGCCGACCGGCCTCGCCATCCACATCGGCGATCCGGGCTATGCGGCGATGATCCTGCCGCGTAGCGGACTCGGCCATAAGAACGGCATCGTTCTGGGTAATCTGGTAGGCTTGATCGACTCCGATTACCAGGGCCAGTTGATGGTCTCGACCTGGAATCGCGGCCAGACCGCGTTCAACCTGCAACCGATGGACCGCCTGGCGCAGCTGATCGTGGTGCCTGTCATGCAGGTGGGCTTCAACGTCGTGGAGGATTTCGC
Source organism: Massilia sp. Masssp93 (assembly GCF_059491295.1). Lineage (NCBI taxonomy): Bacteria > Pseudomonadati > Pseudomonadota > Betaproteobacteria > Burkholderiales > Oxalobacteraceae > Massilia > Massilia sp. Masssp93. The sequence goes on from NZ_CP168502.1 coordinate 4,825,699, forward strand.
AACGAGCGACCGGGGCGCTGGAGGATTCGGCTCCACCGGCAAACATTAAAATGAGGAGCACATGACCGGCATTCATCGTCAGCGCCCCGCGGGCATCAGGACTGCCGCGCTGGGCATCACCGCAGCCTTGCTGCTGTCGGCCTGCGCCACGCAGGCACCGCGTCAACCGTCGGGCACACCGCGCATCGTCGAACGTCCCGTGGAGGCCCCGGGCCTGACGCCGCAAATGGCCGCCGCGGCCGACACGCTGACGAAGATGGCGGACCTGCAGCACCGCCTGTACAAGGTCGCCGCGCCGCTGCTGATCCAGAATGCCGAGTTGTGCAAGGGCCAGGCCCGCAACCTGCTGGGCTTCACGGCGAAGAACCGCTGGTCCTACCCGGGCGACTACAACGAAGCCGCCCACGTCGCCTTCGGCATGGACGAACGCCTCCAGGTGACGGGCGTGCTCGCCGGCAGCGGCGCCGCGCGCGCGGGCCTGCAGACGGGCGACGTCCTGCTCGCCGCCGGCGGCAAACCGCTGCCGGCCGGCGAACACGCGCTGTCCCAGGCCGGCGCCATCTTCGGCAAGATCATCGCGTCGCAGGCGAGCCTGCCGATGACGGTCGAGCGGCGCCGGAGCGAGCGCCAGCTGACGATCCCCGTCACGCGCGCGTGCGCCTTCGCGATCGAACTGGGCAACGCGGACAACGTCAACGCCTACGGCGACGGTTCGCGCGTGCTCGTCACGCGCGGCATGATCAACTTCACGCACGACGACGATGAACTGGCCTTCGTGCTGGCCAAGACGATGGCCCACAACATGCTGGGCCACCCGGCCATGCAGCGCAACAGCGCGACGATCGGCAGCATCATCGACAACCTCAAGAGCATCGTGCCCGATACGTCGATGCTGATCGGCAGCGGCGGCATCAAGGCCATGCCGGCGGACGCCGACGCCGCCGCGGACCGCCTCGGCATCTACCTGGCCGCACGGGCCGGCTACGACATCGAGGAAGCGCCCGCGTTCTGGAAGCGCCTGGCCGAAGCGTATCCGCCGACCGTGTTGAACGGCTACAGCGCCAATCATCCGGCGTTGCCGCAGCGGCTGGCGGCGGTGGAAAAGGCGACCGCCGAAATCAAGAGCAAGCGGTCGGGCAAGCGGCCGTTGCTGCCTTGAGCGGCAGCGGATTGGCGTGATCGACGGGGCCGCGTTCGCGGCCCTGTTCATTTGCGTTGCACCGGATGCCGCGACATATCATCCGCCTGTTGAACGCGTGGGCACGGGGTGCCCACCCTACGTTGGGCTTCATCGGACTGCTGGAGGCGTGGGCACCCTGTGTCCACCCTGCGTTGCGCATCGGTAGGGTGGGCTCCCCGAGCCCACGCGCCCGACTGGCCGCAAATCTGCCGGTCGCCAGCAGTACCCGCGCGCTTTTTGTATCATGACCGATTCCCCGCCTCCGCCGCCCGATTCGGGCGCAAGAAACAGGAAGGCGGGGCAAGCGGCGCGCCCTATCATCCGGCGCCGGCCCGACCTGATACCGACCCAGGAACCATGAACACTGCCAACCTTCTTCGCCTCATCCTGCTTGCCGCCATCTGGGGCGGCTCCTTCCTGTTCATGCGCATCAGCGCACCGACACTGGGGCCCGCCGTGCTGATCGAATTCCGCGTGCTGTTCGCGGCCCTGTTCCTCGCCGCCGTCGGCGTCGTCCTCAAAAAACGCCTCGACCTGCGCGCCCACTGGAAGCACTACTTCATCCTCGGCTTCTTCAACTCGGCCTTCCCGTTCCTGCTGTTCGCGTTCGCGGCGCGCACGCTGCCGGCGTCCGTGCTGGCCGTCCTGAACGCCACCGCGCCGATGTGGGGCGCGCTGCTCGGCGCCGTGTGGGGCCGCCAGCCGATCCGCGCGCGCACGGCGCTCGGGCTCGTGCTGGGGACCGCCGGCGTCGCGCTGCTGGTCGGCTTCGACCACGCCGCCAGCCGCCCCGGCGCCGGCATCGCCGTCGCGGCCGCGCTGCTGGCCTCGTTCAGCTACAGCGTCGCGAGCCTGTACGCGCGCACCGCGAAAAGCGTCGAGCCGTTCGCCAACGCGCACGGCACCATGTGGACGTCCGCGCTGATGGTGCTGCCCGCCCTGACCCTGTTCCCGCCCGCCGGCGCGCCGACCGCCGGCATCGTCGGCGCCGTGATCGCACTGGGCGTGCTGTGCAGCGGCATCGCCTACATCCTGTACTTCCGCCTGATCGAACAGGTCGGCACCACGTCCGCCCTCACCGTCACGTTCCTAAGCCCCGTATTCGGCATCCTGTGGGGCGCGCTGTTCCTGGGCGAGGCGATCGGCTGGTACACGATCGTGGGCTCCGGCATCGTGCTGGTCGGCACCGCGTTCGTCACCGGCGTCAATCTGCGCGTCGGCCGCGCGGCGCCGCAGCCGGCAACGAACAAATGAGCCGCCACGCCGCGATCGCGCTGCCGGCCGGCTACCGCCACGCGGATGCCTTCGCCTTCCACGGCCGCGACGCCGATGCGCTGGCCGAAAGCGTCGACCCGCACGCGGGCCGCATCCGCAAGGGCGTGCTGCTGGACGGCGTGCCGGCCATGCTCGACATCACGCTGCATGCGGATCGCGCCGAGTGCGTCGTCGCCAGCGACGGCACGGTCGCGGACGATGCCGTGCACGACGCCCTCGTGAACATGCTGGGCCTGCGCATCGATCCTGCGCCGTTCGAACGGGCGGTGCGGGACGATCCGCTGTTCGGGCCCGTCGTCGCGCGCCAGCCGGGCCTGCGCGTGATCCAGTCCGCCACCGTGTTCGAGGCGCTGACGTGGGCCATCATCGGCCAGCAGATCAACCTGCCGTTCGCGATCGCGCTGCGCCGCACGTTCATCGGCCTGGCCGGGCGTGCCCATTCGGGCGGCCTGTGGTGCTATCCGGAGGCGGCCGATGTCGCCCGCCTCGACATCGAGCAACTGACCAGCCGTAAGTTCTCCGGCGCAAAGGCCGAGACCCTGCTGCGCTTCGCCCGCCTCGTCGCCGACGGCGCGCTGTCGCTGGCGCGCGCGAGCGACGCCGCCGACGTGAGCGAGCGCCTGCTTGCGGTCAAGGGCATCGGTCCGTGGACCGTCAACTATGGCTTGCTGCGCGGCTGGGGCTATGCGGACTGCTCGCTGCATGGCGACGTGGCCGTGCGCAACGCCATCGGCCGGCTGCGCGGCACGGAACGTCCCGACATGCGGGCGGCCGAAGCGTTCCTGGCGACGTATCGCCCTCACCGCACGATGGCCGCGGCCTATCTCTGGGCCAGCCTGGGCCAGCCTGCCGGCTGACGCACGCCATCGATGACTTGTGCCGCCACAAGGCATCGCTTCTCCGCTTGTCCAGACTGCTCCTAGCCGGACTCGAGTGGAGATAGCAATGAAAGCGAAAACGTGCATGGCGGCAGTGCTGATGGTCCACGCCGCCGTCGCCCAGGCGGACACGACCGCCGACACCATCGCCCCCGACGATCACGGCGCGTATCTGTCGGTCGCATTCGGCAACGGCCGCATCTACGGCGGCAACGCGAGCGGCTACCGCTGGATGCGCGGGCGCACGTTCGAAGTCCGCGCCGGGCGCCAGCAGGACGAGGTGTTCGGCCTCGCCCTGCCGTCCGGCTGGACCATGCGCGTCGACTTCGTCCATTACAACGAAGGCCATCCGGACAACAACCACCGCGACGGCTTCGCGCTGCAATGGCTGGCCGTGCACCGTTTTTCCCCCATGTGGACGGGAGAGCTCGGTGCCGGTCCCTACCTGAGCATGAACACGACGGAAATCGCGACGCCGACGGGCAATACGCAAATCGACGATGCGCGTCTCGGCGTCCTGCTCAGTGCCGGCCTGCGCCTGGCCGTGCCCGGGCCGTCCGGCACCCACGTGCGGCTCGGCTACAACCACGTGGCCATGCACACCGTGCACCGGTCGGACGCGCTGGTGCTGGGCATCGGACGCCAGTTCGGCGCCGCCGAGCCCGCGCCCGACGTCGTGCCGGACGGCCGGCTATGGCTCGGCGGCACGTTCGGCACGTCGATCACGAATATGGCGGGCACCCACGGCGCCCACGCCGGCGTGCTGGAGGCCAGGCAGTATGCCGAGCGGTGGGGCATCGGCTACAAATTCCTGTTCGAAGGCGACGATGGCGCGCGCGTCGACCGGCGCGGGCTCGCGGGGCAGCTGTGGTACGTGCAGCCGGTGACGCCGCGTTTGTCGATGAGCGCCGGCCTCGGGCCTTATGTCGCCGCGAACCGGCGCGACGGCAATCGGACGGCCACGAATCTCCTGATCAGCTTCCAGGCCGAACGTGCGCTGTCCGCGCGCACGCGGGCCATCGTCAACTTCAACCGCATCAAGACCTTCCGCAAGACGAACGACCGCGACCTGTTCCAGATCGGCCTGCTGCAACGCTTCTAGCCCGCCTCTAACCGTGCCCCTCCCAGCGCGGCAGCCCGTCGAACTGCTGGGCGCCTTCGCCGGCGAAACGGATCAGCTCGTGCAAGGGCACCATGGCCAGGTTGTCGCGCCCGTAGTGCCCGCCCAGCGCACTGGGTATCTTCAGACAATACTTGCGCCCGGCCGTCAGGGGGCCCAGCGTCGTCTCGGCCAGGCGCACCTGGTCGGGCATGTACCAGCCGTCGAGGAATTCCTGGTTGTACGACAGGGCATCGAGGGCGGCGCGGTCTTCGGCGACCGGCTCGCACCTGAGGTCTTGCGGGGACAGGCGCCAGTACATGCCGTCCTCGTCGCGGACGATCAGATTGCCGAAGGCGTTCTCGCCCAGCACCTCCACGGCGTTCAGGCCGGTCCAGCCCCACGCGTCGTTGATGTCTTCCACAGTAATCATCGTTAGCTCCGCTTTCAACGCAGTCCCTGTCTTCGACCGGGCTGGGCGGGGCGCGTTGCGGACAGAGCGGGAATGCTTGAGCCGGGTCGAATGGGCGAATCCGGGCGGCCCAAAACGAAAAAACCGCTGATCCGGAACAGGATCAGCGGTTTTGGAATCTGGTTGCGGGGACAGGATTTGAACCTGTGACCTTCGGGTTATGAGCCCGACGAGCTGCCAGACTGCTCCACCCCGCGTCTGATGCTTTGCATTATACGCACCTTCGGCACTTTAGGCAATCACGGTTCTCCGACTCCCCAAGATCGCAGCATAAGTTGCCTCCGCCATGGTGCGAACCGCTGGCGGATTGCGGTACAGCCGACACCAATACGGTGGTAAAGTAAAGGCAATTCAATTCATCCGTTCCCTATGAAATTCTGCTCCGAGTGCGCCCACCCGGTCACGGTGGCCATCCCCGAAGGCGACAACCGTCCGCGTTTCGTGTGCACCAATTGCGGCACCATCCACTACCAGAACCCGAAGATGGTGATCGGCTCGATCCCCGTGTGGGAACAGGACGGCGAGCTCAAAGTCCTGCTGTGCAAGCGCGCCATCGAGCCGCGCTACGGCTACTGGACGCTGCCGGCCGGCTTCATGGAAAACGGCGAGACCACCAGCGCCGCCGCCGCGCGCGAGACCGAGGAAGAAGCCGGCGCCAACGTCGAGCTGGGCAATCTGTTCACGCTGCTGAACGTCGTGCACGTGCACCAGGTCCACCTGTTCTACCTGGCGCGCCTCGTCGACCTCGATTTCGCGCCGGGCATCGAAAGCCTGGACGTGCAATTGTTCAGCGAAAACGAGATCCCGTGGAGCGACCTGGCCTTCCCCACCATCCGCACCACGCTCGAACTGTTCTTCGCCGACCAGCACAAGGTCCGCGCAGGCGGCACCTACGGATTCCACACCCACGACATCGTGGGTCCAATGCGCGCCCCCGTCCAACCCGATTGACCGCCTGACCATGATTCCCTGGCTCGAGGCCCATACGCCGTTCCCCGACGTGTCCGAAGCGTTGACGACCGACGCGCCGGGCCTGCTGGCGGCCGGGGCGGACCTCTCGCCGCAACGCCTGCTGCAGGCGTACCGGCACGGCATCTTTCCCTGGTTTTCCGAGGGCCAGCCCATCCTCTGGTGGAGCACCGACCCGCGCATGGTGCTGTACACCGACCGCTTCAAGGTCAGCGACAGCCTCAGGAAGACGCTGCGCCGCATCGAGCGCAGCCGCCAGGCCGGCGGGCCCTGGGTCGTGCGCTTCGACGGCGCCTTCGAGGCCGTGATGCGCGCCTGCGCCGCGCCGCGCAAGGACGGGCCCGGCACATGGATCTCGGAAGACATCATCGCCGGCTACACGGGCCTGCATCGCATGGGTTATGCGCACTCGTCCGAAGTCTGGCTGGACGGCGAACTGGTCGGCGGCGCCTATGGCGTGTGCATCGGCCGCATGTTCTATGGCGAATCGATGTTCGCGCGCGTGCCCGACGCGTCGAAGGCGGCACTGGCCTACCTGGTCGCCTTCTTGCGCAGCCAGGGCGTGACGATGGTCGACTGCCAGCAGGAGACGGGCCACCTGGCCTCGCTGGGCGCCGCCCCGATCCCGCGCCGGGATTTCCTGCGTCACCTGCGCCAGGCGATCGACGAGCCCGCCATCGAACGCTGGGAAGTCGCGCCACCGTTGACCACCTAACGGTGCGCGCCGCCGTCTTTGGCTACAATGGGTTCCACACACGTCGTTCCGAGAGCTTTGCATGACGCACCTGAATGATCTGCCATTTTCCACGCTGCAGTTCTATACGACTGCACCGTATCCTTGCAGCTACCTCGATGCACGCCAGGCCCGTTCGCAGGTCGCCACCCCGTCGCACCTGATCAATGCGGACGTGTATTCGGAACTCGTGCGCAACGGCTTCCGCCGCAGCGGCATCTTCACGTACCGCCCGTATTGCGACGGCTGCCGGGCCTGCATCCCCGTGCGCGTGGCGGCCGAGCGCTTCACGCCCAACCGCAGCCAGCGGCGCGCCTGGACGCGCCACGACGACCTGACGGCGATGGTGGCCAACCTGTCGTTCTCCGACGAGCACTATGCGCTGTACCTGCGCTACCAGACGACGCGCCACGTGGGCGGCGGCATGGACCAGGACAGCCGCGACCAGTACGCGCAATTCCTGCTGCAGAGCCGCGTCAACACGCGCCTCGTGGAGTTCCGCGAACCCGACGGGACATTGCGCATGGTGTCGATCATCGACGTGCTGTCGGACGGCCTGTCGTCGGTCTACACCTTCTTCGACCCGGACGTGCCCGGCGCCTCGTTCGGCACGTACAACGTGATGTGGCAGATCGGCCAGGCGCGCGAACTGGGGCTGTCCTACGTCTACCTGGGCTACTGGATCGAACAGAGCCCCAAGATGGCGTACAAGATCAATTTCCGGCCGCTGGAGGCACGTATCGACGGCGTGTGGGGTGTGCTGGAACGGTGAAGGGCCCCGGGCGGCGGCGAAACTGCGGCATTGCCTCCACACAAGGTAAAATGTCGCGAATTCCGAATTAGGCCATCATGTCCGACAAACTCCTGTACGCCCTCGCCCGCCCCCTGCTGTTCTCCCTCGATCCCGAAACGGCCCACAACGTCACCCTGCCCGCCCTGCGCCGCGCGGCGGCCCTGGGGCTGACGGGCATCGTCAGGAAGCCGAAGCCGGATCCGCGCACGGTGATGGGCATCACGTTCCCGAACCCGGTCGGCCTGGCCGCCGGCCTGGACAAGGACGGCGCGTACATCGACGGCCTGGCCGCCCTCGGCTTCGGCTCCATCGAGATCGGCACCGTGACGCCGCGCGCCCAGCCGGGCAACCCGCGGCCGCGCATGTTCCGCCTGCCGGCCGCGCGCGGCATCATCAACCGCATGGGCTTCAACAACGGCGGCGTCGACGCCTTCGTCGCCAACGTCCAGGCCTCGCGCTTCTACCAGGAACGGCAAGGCGTGCTGGGCCTGAACATCGGCAAGAACGCCGACACGCCCATCGAACGCGCCGCCGACGATTACGTGGCCTGCCTGCGCAAGGTGTATCCGTACGCCAGCTATGTCACCGTGAATATTTCGTCGCCGAATACGAAGAACCTGCGCCAGTTGCAGGGCGCGTCCGAACTGGATGCCCTGCTGTCCCAGCTCAAGGAAGAGCAGTCGCGCCTGGCCGACAAATATGGCCACTACGTGCCGCTGGCGCTCAAGATCGCGCCGGACGTCGATGGCGACCAGATCCGCAACATCGGCGGCGCCCTCGTCCGCCACGGCATCGACGGCGTGATCGCCACCAACACGACCTTGGCCCGCCGCGACGTGGAAGGCATGCGCCACGCGGCCGAAACGGGCGGCCTGTCGGGCGCGCCCGTGTTCGAACAGTCGACCATCGTGATCCGTGCGCTGAAGGCCGAAGTCGGCGACGCCGTGCCGATCATCGGCGTGGGCGGCATCCTGAGCGGTGCGGACGCGAAGGCCAAGATCGCGGCCGGCGCCCGGCTCGTGCAGTTGTACAGCGGCCTCATCTACCGCGGGCCGGCCCTCGTGCGCGAGTGCGCGGACGCGCTGCGCGAGAAGCGCTGAACGTTCGATCTGATCGTTAGCGTGTAAACGTCGTCCCTGCGAAGGCAGGGACCCAAGTTCGTTCGCGCAGCCGATACGCAAAAATTGGGTCCCCGCCTGCGCGGGAATGACGTTGATTGAGTGTGCGAGGACTTTTACTCCGCCGCCACCGGATGCAGCGCCTTCTCGATATCCGACTTGGTAAAACCCTGGGCGAAACGCTCGATGAAATCGTAGGCATACGCGCGCAGATAGGCGCCGCGGCGCACCGCCAGCCGCGTCACGTTCGGCGCGAACAGGTGCGACGATTCGATCGCGCGCAGGCCGCGGTCGCGGCCGTGGTCGAACGCCATCGAGGCGACGATGCCGACGCCCATCCCCAGCGACACGTATTGCTTGATGACGTCGGAATCCATCGCCGTCAGCATGATGTCGGGACTCACGCCGGCGGCGGCGAACGCGGCATCGATGTGGCTGCGGCCGGTAAAACCCACGTCGTACGTGATCAACGGATGTTCGGCGAGGTCGGACAGCTTGATCGGCGACTGCGACAGCAGCGCATGGCCGTCCGGCACGACGACGAGGTGGCTCCAGCGATAGCACGGGAACGACACGAGGCCGGGGAACGCGGACAGGCCCTCGGTCGCGATGCCGATGTCGGCGCGGCCCGACAGCACCCATTCGGCGATGTGTTCCGGCGCACTCTGCTGCAGGGCGATGCGCACGCCCGGGAACGCCGTACGGAACGCCTGCACGACCTGCGGCAGCGCGTAGCGCGCCTGCGTGTGGGTGACGGCGACCGTGAGCGTGCCGCTGTCCTGCGCGGCGTATTCGCTGCTGGCCTGCTGCAGGTTCTCGGCCTCGACGAGCAGGCGCTCGACGATCCTGAGGATGCCCTTGCCCGGGTCCGTGAGACCGGTCAGGCGCTTGCCGTTGCGCTCGAAGATGACGACGCCCAGCTCGTCCTCCAGTTCGCGGATCTGGCGCGACACGCCCGGCTGCGACGTGAACAGGGCATTGGCCACGTCGGTCAGGTTGAAATTGCGGCGCGCGGCTTCGCGCACCGAGCGCAACTGCTGGAAATTCATATGCCGTCTCCCTGGTCGACGAACACGTGCATGCGCCTGGGTTTGACCAGCAGCGTTTCGCCGTCGCGCAGGCCGAGTTCGCGGTAGCGCTCGTTGGGAATCACCGCCTCGATGATCTGGGCATTGTCGGCGCGCTCCAGGTCCAGCTGGGCCAGCGGGCCGATCGCGTGCGCGCGGCGCAGTTTCACCGCGACGCCCTCGCCGCCGGGCACGTAACGCTCGACGTCGAGGTCGTGCGGACGGACGTAGGCGATGCCTTCGCCGTTCTGCACGTTGGCGTACTGGGGCGCGTGGAACGTGGCGTCGCCGCTGGCCAGCACGCCTTCGTGCACGCGGCCGTGGAACAGGTTGACGTTGCCCAGGAAGCCGTAGACGAACGGCGACGCGGGGTGGTTGTAGACGTCGGCCGGCGTGCCCAGCTGCTCGACGTGGCCCTTGTTCATCAGCACGACCTGGTCCGCCACTTCGAGCGCTTCTTCCTGGTCGTGGGTGACGAAGATCGACGTCACGTGCAATTCGTCGTGCAGCTGGCGCAGCCAGCGCCGCAACTCCTTGCGCACCTTGGCGTCGAGCGCGCCGAACGGTTCGTCCAGCAGCAGCACGCGCGGCTCCACGGCGAGCGCGCGCGCGAGGGCGATGCGCTGGCGCTGGCCGCCCGAGAGCTGCGGCGGGTAGCGGTCGGCGATCCAGTCCAGCTGCACGAGCTCCAGCAGCTTTTTCACTTTTTCGCGGATCTGCGCTTCGGACGGGCGCTCCTTGCGCGGTTTTACGCGCAGGCCGAACGCGACGTTCTCGAACACCGTCATGTGCTTGAACAGCGCGTAATGCTGGAACACGAAGCCGACCTGGCGCTCGCGCACGTGGCGTGCCGACGCATCGTCGCCGTCGAGCAGCACGCGGCCCGCGTCCGGGAATTCGAGGCCGGCGATGATGCGCAGCAGCGTGGTCTTGCCGCAGCCGGACGGGCCGAGCAGCGCCGTCAGCTCGCCGTCGGCGAACTTCAGCGAGACGTCGTCCAGGGCCGTGAACTGGCCGAACTGCTTGCGGATATGTTGGACTTCGATCGTCATGTTCAATGCTCCGTGGTGTGACCCTGCACGCTGGCCTTGTGGGCCCGGTGCATGCGCCATTCGATAAAGGTTTTCACGGCCAGGGTCACGAGGGCCAGCAGCGCCAGCAGCGACGCGATCGCGAACGCGGCCGTGAAGTTGTATTCGTTGTAGAGGATCTCGACCTGCAGCGGCATCGTGTTCGTTTCGCCGCGGATGTGGCCGGAGACGACGGACACGGCGCCGAACTCGCCCATCGCGCGGGCATTACACAGGATCACGCCGTACAGCAGGCCCCATTTGATGTTCGGGAGCGTGACCTTGAAGAAGGTCTTCCAGCCGGACGCGCCCAGCACGAGGGCCGCCTCTTCCTCCTCGCTGCCCTGCGCCTGCATCAGCGGGATCAGTTCGCGCGCGACGAACGGGAACGTGACGAAGACGGTCGCCAGCACGATGCCCGGCACGGCGAACAGGATCTTGATGTCGTGGTCCATCAGCCAGGGGCCGAACCAGCCCTGCGAACCGAACAGCAGCACGTAGATCAGGCCCGCGATCACGGGCGAGACGGAGAACGGCAGGTCGATCAGCGACAGCAGGATGCTCTTGCCGGGAAAGTCGAACTTGGCGATGGTCCAGGCCGCGGCCACGCCGAACACGAGGTTCAGCGGCACCGCGATGCCGGCCGCGATGAACGTCAGTTTGATGGCGGACAGCGCGTCCGGATCGAGGACGGCTTCCTTGTACGTGTCCCAGCCTTTCCTGAGCGCTTCCGTGAACACGGCGACGAGCGGCACGAACAGGAACAGCGTGAGGAAGGCCAGCGCCACAAAGATAAGCGCGTAGCGCACCCAGGACGGCTCCAGCGCATTGGTCGCCTTGCGCGGCGCCGGTGCGGCGGCGGCCTTGTCTTTCAGTTGATTGTCGAGGACGGCACTCATGTCACTTCCCCGCACGCTTGCGCGCCCAGGCCTGCAGCAGGTTGATGGCCAGCAGCAGCAGGAACGAGACGAGCAGCATCACGACGGCGATGGCCGTGGCGCCCGTGTAGTCGTACTGCTCCAGCTTGGTGATGATGAACAGCGGCGTGATCTCGGACACCATCGGCATATTGCCCGCGATGAAGATCACGGAGCCGTATTCGCCGGTGGCGCGCGCGAACGCGAGGGCGAAGCCCGTCAGCAGCGCGGGCACGATGCTCGGCAGGATGACGCGGACAAACGTCTGCCACGGGCCGGCGCCCAGGCTGGCGGCGGCCTCTTCCAGCTCGCGTTCGGCGTCTTCCAGCACCGGCTGCACCGTGCGCACGACGAACGGCAGGCCGATGAAGGTCAGCGCGATGACGACGCCCAGCGGCGTGAACGCGACCTTGATGCCGGCCTTTTCCAGGTATTGCCCGATCCAGCCGTTGGATGAATACAGCGCCGTCAGCGTGATGCCGGCGACCGCCGTCGGCAGCGCGAACGGCAGGTCGACAAGGGCGTCGACGAAGCGCTTGCCGGGGAACTGGTAGCGCACGAGCACCCACGCGACGATGCCGCCGAACACGACGTTGATCGCGGCGCCGATCAGCGCGGCGCCGAAGCTCAGCCGGTACGACGCCATCACGCGGTCGGACGTGACGGCGCCGACGAATGCATCCCAGCTCATCGTGAACGTCTTGAGGAAGATCGCCGACAGCGGGATCAGCACCAGCAGCGCCAGATAGAAAATCGTGAACCCGAGCGACAGTCCGAAACCGGGGATCACCCGGTTGGCGCTGTTACGGGATAGTAAATTGGTCATCGCACGCCTTATTACAATTTCTTCTAACGGAACGAGATCATCGCACTGGAATCAAATATTACAAACGAAACATTCCTCATTTGCATAGACGATTCCCGTATTAGCGATCCCAGAAGTAGGAAAGGCGCCTTGCGGCGCCTTTCGTTCAGTGGAGCAGCTTGACCGCCACTCCCGCCAGCGTCATCGCCAGCACGCCCCGTAATACCTTTTCCGGTACGGCCCGGGCGGCCCAGGAACCGAGTGTGATCCCTGGCAACGAGCCGATCAGCAAGGTCAGCAGCAGGGGCCAGTTGATCGACCCCAGCCACCAATGGCCGACCGCGGCGATGGCGGTCAGCGGCACGGCATAGGCGATGTCGGTACCGGCGACCTCGGCCGGTGTCAGGCGCGGATACAGCATGACGAGCAACGTGGCCCCGATGGCGCCCGCTCCGATCGACGAGATCGTCACCAGCGTGCCCAGCAGCGCGCCGGACGCGACCGTGGCCGCGACCAGGCCGCGCCCCTGCAGCTGGCGCGACGGGCTCGCGTTGACCCAGGCAAGCATCTTGCCGCGGAACAGGATGGCGACGACGGTCAGCAACACGGACACGGCGATCGAATAGCGGATGATCTTGCCGATCGCGGCATTGAGCGGGCCGAAGTACTGCAGCGCCAGGGTGGCGACGAGTGCCGCGGGCAGCGCGCCCAGGCACAGGCGGCCGACGATATCCCAGTGGACGGTGCCGCGCGAACGGTGGGTGACGGTGCCGGCGCTCTTGGTGATCGAGGCGAAGGCGAGGTCGGTGCCGACGGCGACGGACGGCGCGACGCCGAACATCAGCGTCAGCAGCGGCGTCATCAGCGAACCGCCGCCGACGCCGGTCATGCCGACCAGGACGCCAACGGCGAATCCCGACAAAATGTATGTAATGGACATGCTTTCCCCCCAGGTTGGCTCCAAGGGTAATGGTCCTCAACCGTAAAACAAACGACACGTTCCTTATTTGCTTATGCGGGCCGTGCGTGATCCCGGCGTTACGCGTGGGCTCGGGGAGCCCACCCTACGTGGCCGTGACGTACGATCGAATGCGGCGGCGAATTCGGTCCCCAGGTTTCATCCGGGCCGTAGGGTGGGCGGCCTCCGCCCACGATGCATGCCGTGTACGCCGATTATTTGTTCGGCTGCGGCGTCAGGCGCAGATACGGCTTCGGCGCGCTGAAACCTTTCGGATATTTCTGCTTGAGCTGCTCCGGGTCCTGAATGGTCATCGGGATGATCACGTCGTCGCCATCCTTCCAGTTGCCCGGCGTCGCCACGGTGTAGCCGTCGGTCAGTTGCAGGGCGTCGATCACGCGCAGCACCTCGTCGAAGTTGCGGCCGGTGCTCATCGGGTAGGTGATGGTCAGGCGGATCTTCTTGGCCGGATCGATCACGAACAGCGAGCGCACGGTCGCCGTGGCCGACTGGTTCGGGTGGATCATGTCGTACAGTTGCGAGACCGATTTATCGGCGTCGGCGATGATCGGGAAGCCGACGACGGTCTGCTGGGTTTCCTCGATATCCTTGATCCATGCCTTGTGCTGGTCGGCCGGGTCGACGGACAGCGCGATCGCCTTGACGTTGCGCTTGTCGAATTCCGGCTTGAGTTTCGCGGTCAGGCCCAGTTCGGTCGTGCACACCGGCGTGAAGTCGGCCGGGTGCGAGAACAGCACGACCCACGAATCGCCCGCCCATTCATGGAAACGGAGTCGGCCGATGGTGGAATCCTGTTCGAAATCCGGAGCCGTGTCGCCCAGGCGTAAAGTCATAATGATCTCCTTTGGTTGAGAGTTGGTCCGCCGCGCCGGCGCGGCGTGCCGATACGTCAAAAAAAGCGGTTGTACAGCACGACGGCCCAGGTGGCGGCCGCCATCGTGATCGCCAGCGCCACCGCCGCGCTGCCCAGGTCCTTGGCGGCCTTGGACAGCGGATGGCGCTCCAGCGATACGCGATCGACGACGGCCTCGATGGCCGCATTGATCAATTCCACGAGCAGCACGAGGCCCAGCACGCCGATCAGCGCCAGCTTCTCGAACGCGGAAATCTTCAGCAGCAGCGCGACGACGGCGGCCGGCACGGCCACCATCACCTCCTGGCGGAACGCGTGTTCGTGCTCCCACGCCGCGCGGAATCCCGCCATCGAATAGCGGAAGGCACCCACGATGCGGCCCAGGCCGCCCTTACTCTTGAACTCGCTGCTCGGTTGATCCATGTATCTTCGACAATCTGTACAGAAACGCCATTATGCGCATACAGCTCCGCCCCCGCGCAACACCAAACTGACAGGATTACCAATTCTTTTCACATTATGGTATAAAGTAGAGAAATATACCGCACTGCACCAACCACATCATGAAAATGGAAACCCCAGAACCGGCCAAGACTTCCATCCAGGTGATCGAGCGCATGGTGGCGCTGCTCGACGTCCTTGCCAGTTTTCCCGATCCCGTCAGCCTGAAAGAGTTGTCGAAGATCTCGGGCCTGCACCCGTCCACGGCGCACCGCATCCTGAACGACATGGTCGTGACGCGCTTCGTCGACCGCGTGGAACCGGGCACCTACCGCCTCGGCATGCGCCTGCTCGAACTGGGCAACGTGGTCAAGAGCCGGCTGTCCGTGCGCGAAGCCGCCGTCGACCTGATGCGCGCGCTGCACAACAAGACCAAGCAGACCGTCAACCTGTCGGTCCGCCAGGGCGACGAGATCGTCTACATCGACCGCGCCTTCTCCGAGCGCTCCGGGATGCAGGTCGTGCGCGCGATCGGCGGCCGCGGCCCCCTGCACCTGACGTCGACCGGCAAGCTGTTCCTGTCGATCGACGAACCGAAGGCGATCCGCGCCTACGCCACGCGCACGGGCCTCGCCGGCCACAACAAGAATTCGATCACGGACCTCACGCGCCTGGAGCGCGAACTGTCGCTCGTGCGCGCACGCGGCTACGCGCGCGACAACGAGGAACTGGAACTGGGCGTGCGCTGCATGGCGGCCGGCATCCACGACGACAGCGGCAAGCTGGTGGCGGGGTTGTCGATCTCGGCGCCGGCGGACCGGTTGCAGGACGACTGGCTGGAAGACCTGGTGACCACGGCGGCGCAGATTTCCGCGACGCTGGGACATCGGGTGGGCGGCGCCAGCTGAAAGACCGGGTAGGCGGCGCAAGCTGAAAGCCGTCGTTCCCGCGCAGGCGGGAACCTAAGTTACGCTGGCGTATCGCGACGTACTTGGGTTCCCGCCTCCGCGGGAACGACGTATCGAACATTGCCGCACGACGGGTGCCGTTACTTCACCACGGGAGCCGTTACTGCACGACGGGTGCCGTGACTGCACGACGGTCCCGCTACTACACGACAGGTGCCGCGGCTGCACCACGGTTGCCGCTAGCCTCTACTGCACCACGGGCGCCGCGGAGGCGGCAGACACGGTCGCCGGCACGGTCGCCGACACGGTCACGGGCACGCCTGCAGCCGCCGTGGCGGGAATGCCGGCCGGCTTGAGCGCTTCGAGCCAGCGGCGCATGCGTCCGGCGTCTGCCGTGCGCGACTGCTTGCCCTTGGAATCGAGGAACACCATGATCACGTTGCGGCCCTGAATCATGGCCTGCATCACGAGGCAGCGCCCCGCTTCGTTGATGAAGCCCGTCTTCTGCAGGCCGATGTTCCAGTCGGGCGAGGCGACGAGGTAGTTGGTGTTGTGGTACTGCAGCGCCCGGCCGCCCGCCTGGACGACGTAACCCGGATCCGTCGTGTACTGGCGCAGCAGCGGTTCCTCGTGCGCCACCTTGACCAGCTTGGCCAGGTCGCGCGCGCTCGACACGTTCTGGCTCGACAGGCCGCTCGAATCCACATAATGCGTATCGCTCATGCCGAGTTCGCGCGCCTTCGCGTTCATCGCCTCGACGAAGGCATCGATACCGCCCGGATAGTTGCGGCCCAACGCCGCGGCGGCGCGGTTTTCCGAGCTCATCAGGGCGATGTGCAGCAGGTTCCCGCGCGTCATGCGGGCGCCGACGGGCAGGCGCGAGCTGGTGAACTTGTGGCGGTCGACGTCGGCCTCGGTAATCGTCAGCACCTCGTTCAGGTCCTGCTGGGCCTGCACGACGAGCAGACCCGTCATCAGCTTGGTGATGGACGCGATGGGCAGCGCGACGGCGGCGTTCTTTTCGAACAGCACTTCCGAGCTCGTCTGGTCCATCACGTAAGCGACGTTGGAGCGCAGGTCGAGCGGGTCGTGCGTGCGGTTCAGGCCGGCGATTTCGCCGGCGCTGAGCACGGCCACGGCGGGCGCGGCGCGGCGGATGCGCTGGTACACGACGCGGCGCTTGCCGTGCACCATCTCGATCCGGCGCACCATGCGCTGGCGGTTGTCGGCCGCGATCACCTTGGCCAGGTCGGTGCGCTTGGCCTTGACCCGCTTGGCCGCGGCCGCGTGTCCCTTGTGCCTGGTCGCGGCTGCGGCGGGTTCCAGCACGAACATCATGGCAATGGCGGTGGCCAGCGCGAGCTTGAGCATCTGAAAATCCTTGAACGCGAACAGAAGAGCACTAAATGCAGTGTAGCGGAAGACGATTGGAGCGCAAGAGCGCACCAATCGAATGTACCACCTGCGCTCGCTTTTTTCTACAACGGAAAAAACGGTGCGTTGCAGAAATCTCTTGATTTTTCAATAGCTTGCCGACGCACCCCGAACCTGCTAGTCGAGGAAACGGGTGAACGCCGACACCGGTTCGCGTTCCGTCACGAGCGTGTTCTCGACCTTGTCCGGGTCGGCGTAGCCGAGCGCCATGCCGCACACGATCATCTCTTTATCGGACAATCCGAGCTCCTCGGCAATGATGCGGTGGAACTGCGTGAACGCGGCCTGCGGACAGGTGTCGAGACCGCGTCCGCGCGCGGCAACCATGATGTTCTGCAGGAACATGCCATAGTCGAGCCAGGAGCCCTTCTCCATCACGCGGTCGATGGTGAAGATCATGCCGACGGGCGCGTCGAAGAAGCGGTAGTTGCGGCCGTGCTGGGCCGCCATGCCGGCCTTGTTGTCGCGCGTGAGGCCCAGCAGCGCATACAGGTCCCAGCCGACCTTGCGGCGCCGGTCGACGAACGGCGACACCCACTCGCGCGGGTAGTACGCGTATTCCTCGACGTGCGCCCTGGCCTCGGCCGGGTCGGCGTAGGCGGCCAGGATGCGGCCGGAGAGGCGTTCCTTCGCGGCGCCCGTCAGCACGTGGACCTTCCACGGCTGCGTGTTCGTGCCGGACGGCGCGCGCGCCGCCACTTCCAGGATGGCTTCCACGTCCTCGCGCGCGACCGGGGCCGGCAGGAAGGCGCGGATCGAACGCCGCGACGTGATGGCGGCGTCCACCGCGCGTTGTTGTTCGGTCGTGATCATGTAGTCTCCTTATTTTTTGACGACGAATGCGACGCCCAGCACCGCGACGGCCATGCCGGCCACGCCGAGGCTGCTCAACCGTTCGCCGAACAGCAGCCAGGCCATCACGGCCGTCGTCGGCGGGGTCAGGTACAAGAGGCTCGTCACGCGGGTCGCGTCGCTGCGGCTGATGAGGCGGAACAGCAGGAAGATGGCGCCGATCGACAGCGCCAGGATCGACCACAGCAGCGCGCCCGCGAACTGCGGCGTCCAGTGGATCGCGTCCATGCGCGGGCCGAAGCCTTCCAGCAGCACGGCGAACGGCAGCAGGGCCAGCGCCGTCGTCGCGTACTGGATCACGGTGCCGGTGCGCAGGTCGAATTGCGGACAGAAGCGCTTCTGGTACATCGTCCCCGCCGTGATCGACAGCAGGGCCAGCACGCACAGCGCGATCGCCGCGGGCGCCAGGCCGTTCAGGTGGATTTTCGCCGCCACCACGAGGCCCACGCCGCACAGGCCCAGCATCAGCCCCAGCCATTGACGCGGCCGGACCCGTTCGCCGATCAGCGGCGCGGCGATGGCCGTCAGGATCGGCTGCATGCCCACGATCAGCGCGGACAGCCCGGCCGGCATGCCGAGCTTGATGGCGCTCCACACGCCGCCCAGATAGCCGGCCTGCAGCAGCAGTCCGGCCAGCGCCACGTGCCCCACGCGCCCGCGCGGCCACGCGGCGCCCGTCAGCAGCACGACGGGCAGCAGGATCGCCACGGCGCCCAGGCAGCGCAGGATGAGGAAGGACAACGGCGGCGCATACGGCAACCCGTATTTCGCGGCGATGAAACCGGTGCTCCAGAGAAACACGAAGAACAGCGGCATCGGGGACAGCCAGCGTGCCTGCTGCATGGCCGGACTGGCTGGCGTTGCGGTCATATCGGACATCGTCGGAAAGCAGATCGGACAACAAGTCTAGCATGGGCGACCGGTGCCGTTAGCCCTTGCTGCAAAGCACTAAAGTGTTGTAACCGCGCAAACACATATGGCGCAAACGATTGAAACCATTGATCTTACTCAAGAGATTGCGGTCCAATTGTGCGACGCATCAAAAGTGCTTGACGCATAATCGAAAAGCGTGAAAAATGGCTTCATGTTGCGGCGCACAATCTTTGAGTTATATCAAGTAGCCGCCTGAGTTTTTCCCTGTATCACCGCTTCACTGGTCCCTAAGCAGGTGTCCCAAGGCACCTCAAAAGCAAAGTTCACATAACGATCCATTACTGGAGAACCATATGTTTGCATTCCCTGAGCAGTTTTCGAACGCGACCAAAGCCAACCTCGAATCCCAGTTCGCCCTGTTTTCGGCCCTGACCTCCAAGACCTTCGAAGGCGTGGAAAAGCTGGTGGACCTGAACATCAACACCGTCAAGGCCGCGCTCGAGGACTCGTCGGCAACCACGCGCCAGCTGCTGGCTGTCAAGGATGCCCAGGAATTCTTCGCCGTGTCGGCTTCGCAAGCCCAGCCGGCCGCTGAAAAGGCCCTGGCCTACAGCCGCCAGGTGGCATCGATCGCCGCCGACACCGGCGCCGAGTTCTCGAAAGCCGCCGAAGGCCAGTTCGCCGAAGTCAACCGCAAGGTGATCTCGCTGGTCGACGAAGTGACCAAGAACGCCCCGGCCGGTTCGGAGACCTATGTCTCGGCCCTGAAAACCGCCATCAGCAACGCCAACGCCGGCTACGAACAGTTCACCAAGACGACCAAGCAGGCCGTCGAGGCGATCGAGTCGAACCTGAACGCCGCCGTGTCGCAGTTCACGCAAGCCACCCGCAAGGCTGGCGCTGCCGCCAACTCGGCTGCCGCTGCCTAAGCGGCAAGAATCACCGCGCTGCTTCCTCCTCGCAGGAAGCCAAACGGCCCGGACCGCGCAAGCGGTGCCGGGCCGTTCGTTTTATTTCCTCAAAAGCCTTGAAAACGTCATTCCCGCGCAGGCGGGAACCAGAGGTTGTTCACGTTTCGATAGCACAAGCAAAATTGGGTCCCCGCCTCTGCGGGGACGACGGTAATCATCCGACTATTCGCCCAGATACGCCGCCTGCACCCGCGGATCGTGCAGCATGTCCTGCGCATTGCCCGTCATCGTGATCGCGCCGGACTCCATCACATACGCGCGGTGCGCGGCCTGCAGCGCCAGCTTCGCGTTCTGCTCCACGAGCAGGACCGTGATGCCCTGCCCCGACACGTCGCGGATCACCTCGAAGATCTTTTCGACCATGATCGGCGCCAGGCCCATCGACGGCTCGTCCAGCAGCAGCAGGGTCGGATGGCACATCAGCGCGCGCGCCATCGCCAGCATCTGCTGCTCGCCGCCGGACAGCGTGCCGGCCAGCTGGCCGGCACGCTCTTTCAGGCGCGGGAACACCGCGTACCACTTCTCGATGTCGGCCTCGATGCCGGCCTTGTCGTTGCGCGTGTAAGCGCCCATCAACAGGTTTTCGTGGATGGTCATGCGCGTGAACACGCCGCGGCCTTCCGGCACCATCGCCAGCTTCTGCTCGACGAGCTTGAACGATTTGTTGGCGTTCAGTGGCTGGCCGAGATAGCTGACCGTGCCTTCGACCTTGCACGGCGGCAGCGTGCCCGTGATCGCTTTCAGGGTCGTCGTCTTGCCCGCGCCGTTGGCGCCGATCAGCGTGACGAGTTCACCGCGGTTGACTTCCAGGTCGATCCCTTTGACGGCCTTGATGCCGCCATACGCCACCTTCAGGCCGGCAATTTTAAGAACGTTGTCGGGCTTCAAGCAGCACCTCCGAGATAGGCTTCGATGACGGCAGGATTCTTCTGGATCTCGGCCGGCAGTCCTTCCGCGATCAGCTTGCCGTATTCCAGCACCGAGATGCGGTCGCACAGCCCCATCATGAGTTTCACGTCGTGTTCGATCAGCAGGATCGTGACGCCCGCGTCCTGGATCTTGACCAGCAGTTCGCGCAGCGCGACCTTTTCCGTCGCATTCATGCCGGCCGCGGGCTCGTCCAGCGCAAGCAGCTTCGGCTCCGTCGCCAGCGCGCGCGCGATCTCCAGGCGGCGCTGGTCGCCATACGACAGGAAGCGCGCCGTGCGCTGGGCAAACTGGCCGATGCCGACGAAGTCCAGCAGCTCCTGCGCGCGGGCGCGGATCGTGGCCTCTTCCCGGCGCGCGGCGCCGTGGCGGAAGATGGCGCCGAACACGCCCTGGTGCGTGCGCACGTGGCGCCCGACCATCACGTTTTCCAGCGCCGACATTTCGCCGAACAGCCGGATGTTCTGGAACGTCCGCGCGATGCCGGCCTTGGCGACGGCGTGCGGCGCGGACGGCGAATACGGCTTGCCGTCCAGCTCGAACGTGCCCGTGTCCGGCTGGTACAGGCCCGTGATCACGTTGAAGAACGTGGTCTTGCCGGCGCCGTTCGGTCCGATCAGGCCGTAGATCTGGCCCTTGGAGATCTTGATGCCGACGTCCGTCAGGGCCTGCAGGCCGCCGAAGCGTTTATTGACGCCGGAGATGTTCAGCAGGGTCTCGCTCATGCCTCGCGCTCCTCGTTTTCCCTTTCCTTGTCTTCCTTGGCGATGGCGGCAGCCGGACGGTCTTCCTTGATGGGCGACGGCCACAGCCCGGCCGGACGGTTCAGCATGATCAACACCATGGCCAGGCCGTACAGCAGCTGGCGCAGCACTTCGGCCTCGATGACGACCTTGCCGAACAACGCCTGCTGCGCGGGCTCGACGACGTGGCGCAGCACTTCCGGCAACGCGGCCAGCAGCACGCCGCCCATCACGACGCCGGGGATGTGGCCGATGCCGCCCAGCACGACCATCGCCAGCACGGCGATCGATTCCGTCAGCGAGAACGATTCCGGAGAAACAAAACCCTGGAAGGCCGCGAACATGGCGCCCGCGACGCCGCCGAACGACGCGCCCATCGAGAACGCAAGCAGCTTCACGTTGCGAGTGTTGATGCCCATCGCCTTCGCCGCGATCTCGTCCTCGCGGATCGCGACCCAGGCGCGGCCCAGGCGCGAGTGTTGCATGCGGCTCGTCATGAAGATCGTCACGATGCACAGCAGCAGGAACAGGAAGTAGTACGCGTTGACGGACGGGATGCCGAAACCGGCGATGTACACGGTCGCGCGCGACCCCGGTTCGCCGGCCAGCGACAGGCCGAAGATCCGGACCGGATCGATCAGGTTCACGCCTTGCGGGCCGTTGGTGAAATTGATCGGATCGTTCAGGTTGTTCATGAAGATCCGGATGATCTCGCCGAAGCCCAGCGTGACGATGGCGAGATAGTCGCCGCGCAATTTGAGCGTCGGCGCGCCCAGCAGCGCGCCGAACAGCGCGGCCACGAGCCCCGCCAGCGGGACGACGAACCAGACGGACAGGTGGATGCCGTTCGTGCGCACGTCCTCGCCGAAGGTGCGGACGATGGCGTCCTGCAGCTCGGGGTGGTAGTTCACGACGGATTCCAGCAGCGCGGCGAACTGCGGCGACGCCAGCAGGCCGGTGAGGTAGGCGCCGACGGCGAAGAACGCGATATAGCCCAGGTCGAGCAGGCCGGCGAAACCGACCACGATGTTCAGCCCGAGCGCCAGCATGATGTACAGCAGCGCCATGTCGATGATGCGCACCCACGAGTTGCCGAACTGCGCGGCGACGAACGGGAACACGAGCATCACGGCCAGCAGCAGCGCCATGCTGGCATACGATTGCCGCGGTTTGTGCGCGGTGTCGAAGGTCAGGAGAGCCATGTGACGCCTCCTTACGCGCGGTCGGCCACGCGCTCGCCCATGATGCCGGACGGCCGCACGGTCAGCACGAGGATCAGCACGATGAACGCGAAGATGTCCTGGTAATTACTGCCCAGGAAGCCGCCGGTGAGGTCGCCGATATAGCCGGCGCCCAGGCTTTCGATGATGCCGAGGACGATCCCGCCGATCATGGCGCCGTAGATATTGCCGATACCGCCCAGCACGGCCGCCGAGAACGCCTTCATGCCAGGCACGGTGCCCATCGCGAACTGGATCGACGCATAATTCGCGCCCCACATCACGCCGGCGACGGCGGCCAGCGCGGCGCCGATGGCGAACGTGGCGACGATGACGCGGTTCGAATCGACGCCCATCAGGCCGGCCACGCGCGGATTCTCGGCGACGGCGCGCATCGCGCGGCCCATGCGGGTCTTTTCGACGAGGAAGACGAGGCCGACCATGGCGGCGGCGGCCAGCACGAGCAGCAGCACCTGCGTGTGCGAGATCACGGCGCCGGCGACCGTGATCGGATCGGACGACAGCAGTTGCGGGAACGGCAGCGGGCTGCGGCCCCAGATCATCATGGCAAAGGTCTGCAGCAGGATCGAGACGCCGATGGCGGTGATCAGCGGCGCCAGGCGCGGCGCGTTGCGCAGGCGGCGGTAGGCGATGCGTTCGATGAGGATATTGACCAGCATCGTGACCGGAATGGCGCCGATGATGGCGATGGCCAACTGCACGCCGCCGGGCAAGCCGGGGAACGCGCTGTCCAGGAGTTTCAGGATCGTCAGGCCGACCATGGCGCCGATCATCAGCACGTCGCCGTGGGCAAAGTTGATCAGGTTGAGCACGCCGTACACCATCGTGTAGCCGAGCGCGATGAGCGCATACATGCTGCCCAGCACCAGCCCGTTCAGGATCTGTTGGACAAAAGTTTCCATGCTTGTGTGGTTTCCTTTCGAACTAACAAAAACGGCACCCGTGGTACGAGTGCCGCCATTCAAGCAACATAATTCCGAGCGTCATCATAGCGATGTTTTGGAAAAACCGACATCGAAAAATGGTCGGGGCAGCGAACAATAATTTTCTCTCAGCGCAAGCGTACTCGTCGTTCCCGCGCAGGCGGGAACTCAATTTTTCTCGCCAGGCCGCGAACCTTGGGTCCCCGCCTTCGCAGGGACGACGACCGACGGCGCCAAGCCAAGCTTACACGTCGCGCAGCGTCACCACCGGCATGCTCAGCGCACGCTTGTCCTTGAAGAACGCCACGTCGAACAGGGCCGCCGCGCCCACGACATCCTTGCCGATCCGGCGCAGCAGCGTCGCCGCCGCCTCGATCGTGCCGCCCGTCGCGAGCACGTCGTCGACGATCAGCACGCGCCGGCCCTTGATGCGCTCCGGCTGGATCTCGATCGTCGCGCTGCCGTACTCGCGGCGGTAGTCGATGCCGATCGCGTCGCCCGGCAGCTTGCCGGGTTTGCGCGCCATCGCGAAGCCGAGGCCGCGCTGGTACGCGAGCGCGCCCGCGAGCATGAAGCCGCGCGCATCCATCGCGAGCAGGAAGTCGACGTCCAGGTGGGCCGTGCGCTCCGTCAGCGCGTCGATGGCGAGCTGCCAGTGGTGCGGATTGTCGAAGACGCAGCCCACGTCGATGAAGTTGACGCCCGGCTCCGGGTAGTCCTGGAAGAATTCCAGCGGAATGGCGTCGAAAGCGGAGGGCGAGCGCGGGCGCAGGTCGAATACGTTCATGGGTCGGACAAAGGAATTGTTCGGCAGGCCCACGGCGCCGGCCGCGGGCGGGGAATGGCGGATCAGGCCGAAGCGGACGCCTTGCCGCCGTCCAGGCCCTTGGGCAGCGGGAACGTGACGTGTTCCTCGACGCCTTCGAGCGCACGCACGCTGGCGGCCCCGAGGTCCTTCAGGCGCTCGATCACGGCCTGCACGAGCACTTCCGGCGCCGACGCGCCGGCCGTGACGCCGATGCGCTTCTTGCCGGCGATCCAGGCCGGATCGATGCCGGCGGCGTTGTCGACCATATAAGCCGGCGTGCCCTTCTTTTCCGCCACTTCGCGCAGGCGGTTCGAATTCGAGCTGTTCGGGCTGCCGACGACGACCACGACTTCCACCTGCGGGGCCATGAACTTCACGGCTTCCTGGCGGTTCGTCGTCGCGTAGCAGATATCGCCCTTTTTCGGCTCGATGATGTTCGGAAAGCGTGCCTTCAGCGCCGCGATGATGTCGAGCGTGTCGTCGACCGACAGCGTGGTCTGCGAGACATAGGCCAGCAGGTCGGGATTGGCGACGTTCAGCGTTGCCACGTCGTCGACCGTCTCGACGAGGTGCATGCCCTGTTCCGCCTGGCCCATCGTCCCCTCGACTTCCGGGTGGCCGGCGTGGCCGATCATGACGATTTCCGCGCCCTGCTTGCGCATCTTGGCCACTTCCACGTGCACCTTGGTCACCAGCGGGCAGGTGGCGTCATAGACTTTCAGGCCGCGCGACTCGGCTTCCTCGCGCACCGCCTTCGACACGCCGTGCGCGGAAAACACGAGTGTGTTGCCGGCCGAGACGTCGTCCAGGTCTTCGATGAAGATGGCGCCCTTGTTGCGCAGGTCGTTGACGACGTAGGCATTGTGCACGATCTCGTGGCGCACGTAGATCGGCGCGCCGAACTGCTGCAGGGCGCGCTCGACGATCTCGATCGCACGGTCGACGCCGGCGCAGAAGCCGCGCGGCTGGGCTAACAGGATCTCGTTTTCCATGGTTCGGTGTGAAGGCTGTGGTTAGAGCACGGAAATCAGCTGGACTTCGAACCTGAGCGGCTGGCCAGCGAGCGGATGGTTGAAGTCGAACACGGCGTCGTCCGCGCGCATTTCGCGCAGCACGCCGGCAAAGCGGCCGCCGCCCGGCGCGCGGAAGTCGACCAGGTCGCCGACCTGGTAATCGGCGTCCGGTTCCGAGTTCTCGTCCAGGGTCTTCTTCGTCACGACCTGGATCAGCTCCGGGTTGCGCTCGCCGAACGCCTCGAGCGCGGTCAGGTCGAACGTCGTGTGCGTGCCTTCAGCAAGGCCGAGCAGGCGCTGCTCCAGGAACGGGGCGAGTTGGCCCTGGCCCAGCAGCAAGGTCGCCGGGGTGCTGCCGAAGGTCGTGACGAGGTCCGTCCCATCGGCGGTGGCAAGACGATAATGCAGGGTCAGGTACGACGAATCGGTGACGACGGGAGCGACGGGAGCGTTAGTGGAGGACATTGTTGCGTGTTCGGTTGACGTGCAAACCGCTATTGTAAGCCACCCGTGCCGCTCCCGCCTCAGCCGGCTCGATTTCTGTCGTGGGCGGGAAACGGTCGGGCATTGGGCTCAGCGGCGCAGCTTCCAGCCGCCGTCGACGTCGATCACGCTGCCGGTGATAAAAGTATTGCCGGCCAGCATGACGATGACGTCGGCCACGTCCGCCGCCGTGCCGACGCGGCCGGCGGGCACGGCGGCGCCCATTTCCTCGAACAGGCGGCTGCGCTGCGCGTCCGGCACGCGGTGCCACCATGGGGTATCGATCACGCCCGGCGCCACCATATTGACGCGCAGCGGCCGCAATTCCGACGCCAGGATGGGCAGCATCGCCTCCAGCGCCCCGTTGATGGCGGCCAGGCCCGCCGTTCCCGGCTGCTGGGCGCGGGCGGAGATGGCGCCGACCAGCGTCGCGGAACCGCCGGCCGCGATGCCGGACAGGCTGGCCTGCAAGGCGTTCAGCTGGGGCCAGAACTTGCCGTCGAAGCCGGCGTGCAGATCGTC
The DNA here is from genome assembly GCF_059491295.1 of Massilia sp. Masssp93. NCBI lineage: Bacteria > Pseudomonadati > Pseudomonadota > Betaproteobacteria > Burkholderiales > Oxalobacteraceae > Massilia > Massilia sp. Masssp93. The sequence goes on from NZ_CP168502.1 coordinate 4,852,046, forward strand.
CAGCGCGAGGTCGCGGAAGGCGCCCGCACCGGCCGCGCCGGACGCGCACACGACCAGGTGATCGAACGGCCCGTGGTCGGCAAAGAACGCGTCGCACTGCGCGCGCCGGGCGGCGTCGAGCTGGGCGAAGCGTACGCCGGGCACGTCGAGGGCGGCGCCTTTGGCGGCGTCGCGCCCCGTCACGGTCACGCTGGCGCCCAGTTGCGCGAAGCGGCGCGCGCTCTCCAGGCCGATGCCGGAGGTGCCGCCGATGACGATGATGCGCTGGTCTTTCATGATCTGCCTTTCGATGACGGTTGGGATGTCAGGCAGTGTAGGAGCGGCCGCGCGCCGGCGGAAATCGTATCCGGCGATACGACCCATCGGGGCCGCCGATCACGCGGCGACGCGGATGACCTGGTCGCGCAGCCAGGCGAGCGCGGGATCGGTATGAAAGCGCGGATGCCAGGCCGCGTACAACGCAAAACCCTGGCCGTCGAACGGCAGCGCAAAGCTGTCGAGCACGCCGGCATGCAGCGCCGCCAGCCGCGACGGCACGGTGGCGACGTGATCGGACTGGCACAGCAGGCCCGGCACGAGCGCGAACGACTGCACGGACAGCACGACGTTGCGTGCGCGGCCCAGCGCCTGCAAATGCTCGTCCATGAAGCCGTGCAGGCTGCCGCCGCTCGTCGAGACGAGCACGTGGCGCAGTCCGCAATAGGCGTCGAGATCGAGCGGCGCCGCGCCGCGCGGATGACCCTTGCGCTGCACCATGACGAAGTGTTCGTCGAACAACAGCCGCGCACGCATGTTCGCGGGGACCATGCGTTCCGAACCGATCAGCAGGTCGACCTCCCCTTCCTGCAGTTGCGCCGCGATCCGGGCGCCATCGGCCATGCGAAACGCGAGCCGCACGCCCGGCCCCGCGCACTGCGCCAGCAGGCCGGCCAACGGCAGGCCCAGCACGGCCGTCGACAAGTCGCTGGCGGCGATCTGGAACGTGCGTTGCGCGGCCGCGGGATCGAACGCCGGCTGCCCGCGCACGATGCCGGCCAGCTGGTCGAGGGCGGCGCGCACGGGCGCGGCGAGGTCGAGCGCGCGGGCCGTCGGCGTCATCCCGCGGCCGTTGTCGGCGGGCAGCAGCAACGGATCGTCGAACAGCTGGCGCAGGCGCGCGAGCTGGCCGGACACGGCCGACTGGCTCAGGTGCAGGCGCTGGGCGGCACGGGTGACGTTTGCTTCCGTCAGCAGGGCGTCGAGCGTGACGAGCAGGTTCAGGTCGAAGGCGCGGAGGTCGTTCATGCATCTATTATTGCGCATGCCCAAGCCGGCGCTGTCCCGTCGCGCGAATAATGCACGGTCTCACCATGGAGGGCTTGGATGGGTATCGAAGACTGGCCGGCACAGACCCGGCCGCGCGAACGGCTCGTGCGCGAAGGCGCGCAAGCGCTGTCCGATCCGGAACTGCTGGCGCTGCTGCTGCGCGTGGGCGTGCGCGGCAAGAGCGCCGTGGAACTGGGCCGCGACATCCTGCAGCATTTCGGCTCGCTGCACGGCCTGTTCGGCGCCAGCCTGGACGATGTGTCCGAGGTCCACGGCCTCGGCATGGCGAAATATGCCCAGCTGCAGGCCGTGATGGAGCTGGCGCGGCGCGCCATCGCCGAACAATTGCAGACCGGGGAAGCGTTCGGCTCGCCCGACCTCGTCAAGCGCTACCTGCGCATCAAACTGGGCGGCCAGCGCCACGAATCCTTCGTCGTGCTGTTCCTGGACGTCAAGAACCGCCTGATCGCCGACCGCGAACTGTTCCGCGGCACGCTCACGCAGACGAGCGTCTACCCGCGCGAAGTCGTCATCGAAGCCCTGACGCGCAACGCCGCCAGCGTGATCCTGGCGCACAACCACCCGTCCGGCCTGCCGGAGCCCAGCGAGGCCGATTTGCGCCTGACGCAGGCGCTGGTGCAGGCATTGGGCCTCGTGGACATCCGCGTGCTCGACCATTTCATCGTCGCCGGGCCGCTCGTCCATTCGTTTGCGGAGCACGGGCAGCTCTGATTCGGGTCGTTGCCGGAGCTGCCCGGATGGCTGTGCTATCGCGAATCCAGCTTCGGCTCATCCAGCAGCTTGGCCTTGTATGCCATCAGTCGGTCGGGCGGGACGTCGAGTCGTGTCAGCCATTGCGCCGCGGCTTCGCCAATCAGGCGGGGCTCGCTCCCGGCCGATGCGTACTGCAGGTGGACAGTCGGCATCCGGACGGGCCGCAGGAGCATATCCGGAAGCACCAGCCGCGCCGGCAGCGGCGCGTCCACCGGCGCCGCCTCGGGACGCGGCCCGGCCTGGATGACGACACCCGCCTCGTAGTCGAACAGACGGAACCAGTCCATGGGCAACTCCGACCGCACCACTGGCTCGCCGCCGATCTTCTCCAGGTAATCACGGTTGATGGCGGTGAGCCAGCTGACAGTCTTGATGCCCATGTGCGCATTGGCCGCGCCCGCAACCAGATTGCCGGCCTCGAACCCACGCAGTTTCGTCGCCAGGAATGCTTCGAACGCCTGGTTCTCGAGAAAGCGCAAGGCCGATAGCACGAGGCTGTGCCCGGCGTACCCGTGTGCCGCACGCAGGCGGCGGGCGCAGTCGATGAACAGCTGCACGAAGGCCCCGGAGTGCTGCTCGACGAACAGGAGCGGGACGCTGAACCGCAGGGCGCAGAGGCCCCAGCCGCCCATCTTGACCCGCCAGGCCTGTACGCCCGAAACTTGAAACTCCCACGGGCCGGCGTCGTGCGCCTGTTTGCCGCTGGTGTAGTGAAAGCTCACCAAGTCGTCCTCGTCCATCCGGGCGAGCATGGCCATGAGCGGTTTGGCCCTCGAGACGGCCTGTTTGCTGGGTCCCTCGGGCGGCTCTTCCCGGAAGAGCCAGGTCAGCGCCGGCCTGACGACCCGCTGGTACTCGTCGAAGCATGCGCAGATGGTTTCGCGGACAGCAGGCAAATGGGCGTCGGCGAAGAACAGCGTTCCCGCGATGGCCGGCACGCAACCGATATAGTCCTGCGGCCCATGCGTGGTCAGCATGCCCCCCGGCACGTTCAAGGCTTCTGGATGGGTCCGCATCAGCTCGAGCGGGTCGAACGGCAAATCTGTCATGTTCTGTCCTTAATATGCCGGCACACCGCCAGGTGGCGGTCGTTTTGTCACCGCCGTGTAGATTATTCCAAGAATTGCCGCTGCGGGGCCGAGCTGTTCGACCGGTATTTTCGACTTCTCCGGCTCGGTCTTGTTGCAATCGCAGTCCCAGAGTTCCAGCGGCACCAGCTTCTGTTGGTCGCCGGCGATGAGTCTATAGTCCACGAGCTGCCCGGCTCCATACGTATCGCCTGGGAACTTCATCTCGACCACCTGCTTGATATTGTCCTGCGTGGGCGGTCTGGCCGGGTCCTTGACGATGACCACGTCCGGCCGACGGGTGTAGCCCCGGCCGGCCTTGTACGGCTGCGGCCGGGTCGGGTCTTTCGGCCAAAGTGTCTTCGTCCAACCGGGCCACAGGTCACGCCCCTTGGTCTCGATGACCTTGTCCAGGAAGGGTTCGGGGGGACGCTTCGTCATGTCGTAGGTGTACTCGGCCTTGTACGGACTCGTGTGTCCGAGCGCGGTGTCGAGCGCCTTCAGCCGGCTGGACACGCACTCCTGCTTCAGCGAGCGGCCATCCTTCCCGATATTGGGCTGGGTTTGGCACTGGCACATCGCGGAGCAGAGGACCTTCTTGTCGGCGTAATCGAGCCTGGGCTTGTTGATGCGCACGACGGTCGTAGAGCCCCCCGGGGACATGTCGCCGACGGCCAGCGGCGGCTTGCCTGAAGGCGGGCCATTCGCCGGTCCCGTCATGCATCGCCGTCCTGCAACAGGTCAAATGCCAAGGCTTCGCGCACGTCCCGCACCACCCATTCGGTGTAGCCGTTTTTGTCGGTCGTGCCCTTGAGAGACTGACCACCAGTCGAGCGTACACGCACAGCCTGGCTACGCACCGGCTCGCCCGTAGTGGCGTCGACCAGCTGGAACCGGCCTTGGAAGCGTTCCTTTCCGGTGCCCACGGGTTCATCCTGGTAGCAGCCGGCAAGCGTACTGGAAATGAGCCCAAACCCTGCCATCAGATGAGCGGATGAGACGCCGTCCACGGCTGCCGGCGCAGCGGTATCGACCGGTCCTGTCCGGCTAAGCGTCTGACTGGAGATGAGTACGGCACCACAGGCGGTTTTGCATCCGTCGTAGGCCACCGCACGGCCTTCCGTACGAAACCCGTTGTCGCCCTGAGCGATGGGAAAGATTCCCTTGCAGCGCGGGCACGAAACCATGTCACCGACCCGCGCCCAGCCCTTCCCCTCCGTCGAGGAGAGTTGCGAGCAAGTGATGACGGTGCCGCCATGATTCGTTTTATCACCGATGACGATAAGCGCTTTCATGGTTGTCTCCGGTATTCGAAGCCGAGGTTTACGGAATGGAGCGCGCCGAGCTGGCCACATACTGCCGTGCTGCAGGCACGTCACTATTCCTCAACCCATAATCCAAGTTATAGAGTTCGCGCAAATTCCTGTATCAAGAACATCAGGCCAGTACGGAAAGCGCCGAGTTCGGCGCCAGCGCCGGAACTGCTAGGATGGCGTTTTGATCATGACAGTTGAGCAAATGACCCTACGCATCCTTGCCCTCTGCGGCAGCCAGCGCGCCCATTCGATGAGTGCCGGCGTGCTGCGCGCCTGCCGCGAGCTCGCCCCGGCCGGCGTCGCCATCGACCTCTTCGAGCAGCACAAGGATTTCCCGCTGTTCAATCCCGAGCGCACCGACGTGCCGTCCGGCGTGCTCGCCCTGCAGGAAGCGATCACGGCGGCCGACGCCCTCCTCATCGCCAGCCCCGAGTATGCGCACGGCGTCACGGGCACCATCAAGAACACGCTCGACTGGGTGGTCGGCCACGCGCCGTTCGCGCACAAGCCCGTCGCCGTGCTCAATCCGTCGTATCAATCGTTCCACGCCGACGAGGCGCTGAAGGAAACGCTGCGCACGATGTCGGCCGACCTCGTCCTCGACGCCTGCCTGCGCGTTCCCGTCATCGGTTCCGGCACCGATCCGGCACGGATCGCGGACATTCCCCGCTTCGCGGCGCCCATCGCGGCCGCGCTGCGCGCACTCGTGGCGCATATCGGACGCACGGCCGCAGCCCAGGCAACCGGAGAATAACGGTGTGAAAACAGGGGCTTACGACGCAAACATTGCGAAAATTTACGATTGTTAAATTTCTGCGATTTATCTAGAAACAATTTTTTTCCGCAAGTTGTTGATTACGCGACGGTTTTCAAGCTATACTCTCGTTTTTCCGATTGTGGAAGTTTATTCAAGGAGTGCGCTATGGCACGTGTTTGCCAAGTTACTGGCAAGGGTCCGATGGTTGGCAACAACGTCTCCCACGCCAACAACAAAACCAAGCGTCGTTTTCTGCCGAACCTGCAGAACCGCCGCATCTTCGTAGAATCCGAAAACCGCTGGGTCTCCCTGCGTATTTCGAACGCCGGCCTGCGCGTCATCGACAAGCTCGGCATCGACGCTGTGCTGGCCGACATGCGCGCCCGCGGCGAGAAAATCTAATTAGGGAGTCATCATGGCAAAAACTGGCCGCGACAAGATCAAACTGGAATCGACCGCAGGTACCGGTCACTTCTACACCACGACCAAGAACAAGCGCACGATGCCGGCGAAGATGGAAATCACCAAATTCGACCCGAAGGCTCGCAAGCACGTGGTCTACAAAGAAACCAAGATCAAGTAATCTGGTTCTTTGCACAAGAAAAGCCGCCCACTTCACAGTGCGCGGCTTTTTGTTTTTCTAAGCCATTGATTGGGGTCAGTTGATCTGCTCGCCCGCGTCGCTATAGTCGAGCGTCTACCCACGCTGGAGAAACGCATGATGTGGCGCTTTCGACTGTCGCTCCTGCCCGTCCTCGGCCTCCTTGCCGCCTGCGCCTCGCCCTACCGCCCGCCCGTCGTCGTACGCGACAGCGCGACCTTTCCCGGCATCGCGGGCATCGTCGCGATCGCCGGCGCGCGGCCCATCGACGTCATCCTCGTCCACGGCATGTGTACCCACGATACCGCCTGGGCCGAGCGCCAGATCGACCGCATCGCCGGGATCGTCGAGGCCCACGCGCCGGCGCCGGCCGTCGCCGATGTCACGCTCGCCGCGCCCGCGCGCATCGCCGTCGTCGAGCGCACGCGCCGGCTGGCGGGAGGCACGGTCCGCTTCCACGCCCTCGTGTGGTCGCCGCTGACGGCCGGGCTGAAGCACCGGCTCGACTTCGACATGACGGGCGCGCCGACCAATTGCACCGGCGCCGGCGAATGCAAGCCCAAACGCGCCTGGCTGAACGGCTACGTCAAGGACAACCTGCTGAACGATTGCCTGTCCGACGCCGTCATCTACGAAGGCGCGAGCCACGTCGCGATCCGCGATGCGATGGTCGAGACACTGGCGCACGTGATCGACAACGATCCGGACAGCGAGGCGCCCCTCGTCATCGTGGCGGAAAGCCTGGGCAGCAAGATGCTGTTCGACGCCTTGAGCGCCATGCTGGAATCGTGGCAGCCGCAGACCCGGGCGCTGGGCCAGCAGGCGGCGCGCCGGCTCGGCCTCCTGTTCATGGCCGGCAACCAGTTGCCCATCCTCGGCCTGGCCGAGCAGTCGGCCGGCCAGCGGGCGATTCCCGTGCAGGATGCGCTGCAGCACTTCCTGGATCTGCGCCGGCGCCAGCCCAACCGCCGCACGGAAGCCCTGCAGCGCCTGGCAGTCGTCGCGTTGACCGATCCGAACGACCTGCTGTCCTACCGGCTGCTGCCGGCCCGTTACGCGGCGCCGGACGTGGCCGTGGCGGACGTGCTCGTGTCGAACGACAAGACCTGGCTGGGATTGATCGAGAATCCGATGACGGCGCACCTGGACTATCTGGCGAATCCGGACGTGGGCACGTTGATCGCCTGCGGCTACCCATCCGAGGGCGCCTGCCGCTGACCGTCGCGACACGCTGCCGTGCGCTTGCCGGCGACGGATGCGCGTACAGTCGAATGGCCGGCAGTGCCATCCCATGCCATCGCGACGACGTGCAGCAACGGGATGAATCGGATGAATCGAGAGCATGATGAAAGAATCCCTCCCCACCAATACCTTCCGCGGCCTGCCGCTCACGCCCGAACAGGACAGTGAAATTCGGCACTATATCCACGTCAAGGAACGCAGCGGCATCCCGTGGGATACGCCCGAGCTCGCGGCCATGCTGGCGGACATGCTGGACCCGCCCGAGCTGGCCTTCGAAGAGCGCCAATCGATCGACGACAGCATGGAAGCCGAACACGCCACGGCCCAGGAAGGCGCCGACGATGTCCCGCCGGCCGAGGCCGGACGGCACACCACCTAGCACAAAGGCCGCCGCGGCCTGCCAAAAAGAAAACACCCCTGCGCGAGGGGTGTCCGTGATGGGCCGGCCGTGCCGGCCTCGTCCTGATGCTTACGCGTAGCTGCGCAGGCGCATCGAAAACTCTTGCAACGACTTGATACCCGACGCTTCGGCGCGGGCGCACCAGTCCTGCAGCTGGTGCAGCAGCTGGTCGCGGGTCGAGTGCGAGCGTTCCCAGATCGCGCCCAGTTCCACGCGCATCTCGTGCATCGTTTCCAGGACCTTGCTGTGCTGGAACAGCTCAACCAGCTGGGCCTGTTGCGGCGCCTGCAGCTTGGCCGGTTCGCGCTGCATCAGCTTGCGCGAGCTCTTGAGGAAGCGCGATTCCAGCTCCGCCTTGTGCTTCAGGTGCTCGACTTCCTCGCGGAACGCGTGCTTGACGGACTTGGCGTACTTCGCCATCACGTCGTAACGGTTGGCGATGACGGACTGCAAGGTGTCGAAGTCGGCTTCCAGCTTGTTCTTCTGCAGCCTCGGCTTGGGAATGGTCTTCTTGACCTTGGCCAGGCCCACCATTTCCATCGCGCGGATATAGGCCCAGCCGATGTCGAACTCGTACCACTTGCTCGACAGCTTGGCCGACGTCGCGAAGGTGTGGTGATTGTTGTGCAGCTCTTCGCCGCCGATGATGATGCCCCAAGGCACGATGTTCCTGGCCGCATCGTTGCAGTCGTAATTGCGGTAGCCCCAATAGTGGCCGATGCCGTTGATGATGCCGGCCGCCGTGATCGGGATCCACAGCATCTGCACGGCCCAGATCGTGATGCCGAGCACGCCGAACATCGCGACGTTCAGCGGCAGCAGCATCGACACGCCGAGCCAGCTGTAGCGCGTGTACAGCTTGTTCTCGATCCAGTCGTTCGGGCAACCGTGGCCGTATTTGTCGAGGGTTTCCTGGTTCTTCGTTTCGACACGGTACAGCTCCGCGCCGCGCAGCAACACTTCCTTGATACCGCGCGTCACCGGGCTGTGCGGATCTTCCACCGTCTCGCACTTGGCGTGGTGCTTGCGGTGCACGGCAGCCCATTCCTTGGTCACCTGGCCGGTGGTCAGCCACAGCCAGAAGCGGAAGAAGTGGCTCGCGATCGGATGCAGTTCCAGCGCGCGGTGCGCCTGGTGGCGGTGCAGGTAAATCGTCACGCCGGCGATCGTGATGTGCGTCACGACCAGCGTGTACACGACCATCTGCCAGACCGACAGGTCGAACAGACCGCCGTCCAGGAAGGACAGGCCGGTGTGCAGGATGTTGCTGAGAAAATTCATCGATACTCCACTAAGGATGACTAGGGTCGTGCCGTTCTTTCTATGGAACAGTCGCTATGACAAGAGTGTCACGCAATGGTGCATGACGCAAACACGCATTTTAACGTGGAACCTATGCCGCACGGCACGTATTGACGCAATCAAAGCGCGCCCGTCTAAGAATTCTGCGCCGGCTGCGTGATTCGCGCCACAACGGATGCTATATGGGAATCAAGGAGCCGGGTATCAACGGACGGAAAGCCCAATTTGACGGTACCGGACTGCACCAGGCAATAGATCTTCTTATTTATTTCCGAAACGACACCGCCCTGCCCGTTCTCCGGATCGGCGATCCAGAATCCGAGGTCGAGCTCGTAGCCGTCCGGCCCGAAGCGCGACAGCGATATGCCGGGCGCCGGGTCCTCCAGCACGCGCGGCGTGCCGACCGCCTGCGCGACCAGCAGCGGCATCGCCTGGTCCAGGTCCGAGCCGTACGCGAGCGTGACCTTGGTCGAGGCGCGCACGCGCCGCGTCGTCAGCGACTGGTTCTGCACCGGGCCGGAAATCAATAATTCGTTCGGCAGCACGGTCTCCACGCCGTCCAGCCCCTGCAGCACCGTGTAGCGCGTGTTGATCTGCGTGACTTTGCCGGTGAACGTGCTGACCGAGATCATGTCGCCGATCGAGAGGCTGCGCTCGAGCAGGATGATGAAGCCGGACACGTAGTTGCTGGCGATCCTTTGCATACCGAGACCGAGGCCGACGCCCAGCGCGCCGCCGAATACGGACAGCACGGTGAGGTCGATGCCCACCAGATTCAGGCTCAGCAGCACCGCGGAGACGATCAACAATGCGCGGCTCAGGCGCGCCAGCGCCACCCGCAGCGAGCTGTGCAGGGCATGCACGCCCATCAGGCGCTCTTCCAGCGCGGCGCCGGCCCACAGCGCGAGCACCAGCGCCACGACGACGGAGGCGATGGCCTGCAGGATATCCGCCAACGTCACGCTGCTCGATTTCTTGGGGCCGAACTGGATCTTGTAGCTGTCGAGGAAATCGAAGATGTCCGGCCACAGCCCCGTGATGTACAGCACGACGGCCAGCCAGGCGACGAGCGCGAAGATCTTCTCGAACGTGACGAGCGCCTGCCCCAGCTGACCGCGGCGCGCGAACACGCGGCGCAGCAGGTAGAACACGAGGCGGATCGCGGCAAGCGACCAGAACACGGGGATCGCCACTTTGACGATATTCGTGTGGAAGTGGCTTTTAATTAGCAGCAGCTGTGCCAGGTACAGCAGGCCGACGACGAGCAGCGGCGCCACGACGCGCGTAAAACTTTCCACGCCCGTGTGCAGCAGGCTGCCGTCCTCGCCGCGGCGGCGGCGCCACCACATGCGCACCAGTTGCGCGCTGAGCCAGCCGAACAGGATGCAGGCGACGATCGCCCCGATCTGCCACGGCATGCCGGGGCGGGTCAGGTCGTCGAACAGATCGTCGATCAGGCTGGTCAGCGGCATGGGCCCCGGTTATTCCGAAACGGAGTCCGAGGCAGCGTCGTCGGATTCCTCCGCAACGGCCTTGGGCGGCGCGGCCTTGCGCTCCAGCACGGCGGCAAAGAAGCCGTCGGTGCCATGCTTGTGCGGCAGCATTTTGAGGTAGTCGCCCATCTCCAGCGGAATGCGCTGTTCAGCCAGGACCTTGTTCATCGGCACCAGTTCAAAATCCGGATGCGATGCGAGGAACCCCTGCACGATGCCCTCGTTTTCTTCGTTCAGCAGGCTGCAGGTCGCATAGACGAGGCGGCCGCCGAATTTCACGAGGCGCGCGGCGCCGTCCAGGATCGACGCCTGCTTTTCCGTCAGCTCGACGATGCCCTCGGGCTGCTGGCGCCATTTGACGTCCGGATTGCGGCGCAGGGTGCCCATGCCCGAGCACGGCGCGTCGACGAGCACGCGGTCGATCTTGCCGGCCAGGCGCTTGACCTTGGCGTCGCGCTCGTGCGCGATGACGACCGGGTGCACGTTCGACAGCCCGCTGCGCGCCAGGCGCGGCTTCAGCTTCGTCAAACGCTTTTCCGACACGTCGAAGGCGTACAGGCGACCGGTACTGCGCATGATCGCGCCGATGGCCAGCGTCTTGCCGCCGGCGCCGGCGCAAAAGTCGACGACCATCTCGCCGCGGCGCGCACCCAGCAACTGGGCCAGCACCTGGCTGCCCTCGTCCTGCACTTCGATCGCGCCTTCCTTGAACAGCGGCAGGTTCTGCAGCGTCGGCTTTTTCCTGATGCGCAGGCCCAGTGCGGAATACGGGGTCGGCTCGGCGATGATCGGGGCCGTCGCCAGTTCGGCGATGACCTTGTCGCGGTCGGACTTCAGCGAATTCACGCGCAGGTCCAGCGGCGCCGGCGTGTTCAGCACGGCGGCCAGGGCCTGCGTCTCTTCCTCGCCGTACTGGGCGACGAACTTGTCGTACAGCCAGTCGGGCAGGTTGGCCAGTTTCTTCGGCGGCAGCAGGCTGCGGTCGATCTCGTTGATCCGCGTCAGCAGGGCCGTTTCGTCTTCCGTCAGGCCGCCCAGCGAGTCGGCGCCGATCGCTTCCGCCATGCCCAGCACCGTGAGGCGGCGCATCGTGGCGCCCGTGCCGGCGAAATCGGTAAAGAAGGACTTGTTGCGCAGGACGGAATAGACACATTCGGCGATGGCGCCGCGTTCACGGCCGCCGAGGCGGGGATGGTCCTTGAAGTAGCGCGACAGGGTGACGTCGGCGGGGGACATAAAGCGCAGGATCTCGCGCAATACCTCTTCAGCATTGCCGAGTATCGCGGGTGGCAATCTCATGGTGTTCCTTGAATAAAGTCAGGGGGTCGCGGCGATCCGGACCTCGCCGCCTTCGATGCTGAGCCTGTCTTCGATGAACAGGCGCACCGCTTGCGGATAAATGACGTGCTCCTCGGCCAGCAGGCGTTCGGCCAGGCTGTCCTCCGTGTCGCCCGGCAGCACGGGAATGCGGGCCTGGATCACGGCCGGACCGTGGTCCAGCTCGGCGGTGACGAAGTGCACGGTCGCGCCGTGCTCGTCCACGCCCGCGTCCAGCGCCTGCCGGTGCGTGTGCAGTCCGGGGAACAGCGGCAGCAGCGACGGATGGATGTTCAGCATGCGGCCCGCGTAGTGTTCGACGAACGGCGCCGTCAGGATGCGCATGAAGCCGGCCAGCACGACGAGGTCCGGTGCGAACCGGTCGATCGTATCCTGCAGGGCGGCGTCGAACGCGTCGCGGGTCGAAAATTCCTTGTTGGGGACGACGGCGGTCGGAATGCCGTGCGCCTGCGCAAATGCGAGGCCCATGGCATCCGGCTTATTGCTGATCACGGCGGCGATGCGGGCCGGCCAGGCTTCGGCCTGCTGTGCGCGCACGATGGCTTCCATGTTGCTGCCGCGGCCAGAAATAAGGATCACGATATTTTTCATAAGCGCGCATTGTAACCCGAGCCGGTGGGTGGGCCCAAGGAAAGGGAATGGCGGCAGGCCGCGCCAACAACGCTCGTTATTCGAACGGGCGCGCGCCCACCCATCCGACGGATTGGAGCGATTGGGGCTCTTCGAACGAATAAAACACGCGGAACGGGACTTTTTTCTCGGCCCAGAATTCGGCCGCGTCGCGGAATACGTCGAGCAGGGTTTCGCGCGCTTCCTTGTCGAATTTTTGCGTATTCGGCAATTGGTCCAGCACGGCGATGAAACCGGGTTGTGGTCCGGCCTCGGCAATGACTTCGGTGAGGCAGTTGCGCAGCGCGTCGAAATTCTTGCTGCACGGTTTGGGGAAAAAGAATTGCTCGCCGATGCGGGCGCAGACCTGCTGCTTCGTCAGCGCGTTCGTGCACAGCGCATAGAGAAAGTGATGACCCAGGCGCACCGCCTCCTTCTGCAGCTCCGGGGCACGGTAAGCGCGGATGGACTGCACAAGATTCGGCGGTACTCTCATCAACAAACTCATTTTTTCCTCAAGTCACCCAGTCTGGTTCTGTTGCTCCAGCGCGCGGTGGTTTGTGGAAGCGGCGGGCTTGTTCGCTTTCTCCTGGTCTCGTTTCCACGCGCCAATAAAACCCTAAGTCTCCTAAGGGTAACGTTTTGTGGTAATCGAATCAACCCGAATATGGACGAGCCGGCCATATTTGTAAAAAAAGACGAGTTTTTTCATCCATTGTTGGCGCTTTTTCCACGCTTTTCTCCTCTGAACGCGCGGTTTAACGAGACTACCTGCTGTTACATTTTGTTGCCACACGGATCGTAATAGAAGACCAAGTAGCGCTAAGATTCAAGTGTGGCGAATCGCCTTTGACCAATATGCCAACAGATCCGCAGCACCACCAGAACGAGGTATGACCATGAACTTGAAAGCCAAACTGATTCTTTCCGCCTTGGGCGTGTGCGCCCTGCCGCTGGCTCAAGCCCAGGCTGGCGATTTCGAAGACTTCGGCCGCGTGGTGCGCGTCCAGCCGCGCATCGAACAGGTGCGCACGCCGCGCCAGGAATGCCGTACCGACTATGTCCAGGCCCCGGTCCAGCAGCAGCGCAGCCAGGCCGGCACGGTCATCGGCGGCATCGCCGGCGCCCTGCTGGGCAGCCAGGTCGGCGGCGGCAACGGCAGGGTGGCGGCCGCCGCGGCCGGCGCGATCGCCGGCGGCATGGTCGGAGACAACGTCGACAACAACGGCCGCAACTACGCCCCGCAGGTGCAGGAACAGGCCGTGCAGCGCTGCCGCACCGTCGACTCCGTCCAGGAGCGCACCAACGGCTACGACGTGACCTATGATTACCGCGGCCACAGCTACACGACCGTCATGAACCGCGACCCTGGCAACCGTGTGCGCCTGCGCGTGTCGGTCGAGCCGGACCAGTACCAGTAACACTTCTTCCGGCGCGGGGGACCGCCCCCCTTCCCCGAGCCGTCGGCTTCCTCCGCAGCGTCTGCTGCCATCCACAGCGCTTCTTGCGCTGTGGATTCCCGCCCCCGATAATAGGATGTTCCCTTCGCTCATCCTATGCTCATCAAACGTAAATCCATCGAACAGGCCGAATCGTCGCGCCGCCCCGCCCGCAAGCCCAGGTTTGCGCCCGTCACCCTGTCCGAGCAGGACGGTGTGCGCTTCCTCCATTTCGGTACCGAATGGGTGCAAGGCGCCATGCGCATCCGCAAGCCGGACTGGCCGGAACTCGAATACGCCCAGCAGATGATGGCCTGGATGCTCTTCATCGACGCGCCGCAGGCCATCGCCCAACTCGGCCTCGGCGCAGCGACTTTGACCAAATTCTGCTACCGCCAGTTCCCGCAGGCGCGGGTGACGGCCGTCGAACTGAATCCGTCCGTCGTCGCGATCTGCGCCTCGATGTTCAAGCTGCCGCCGGAAGACGGGCGCCTGCGCGTGCTCGAGATGGACGCGCTGGACTTCGTGCTCGACGAGGCCAACCACGGCGCGCTCGACGTGCTGCAATGCGACCTGTACGACGCGACGGCGCGCGGCCCCGTGCTCGACACGCCCGAGTTCTACCAGGCCTGCGACGCCTGCCTGACGGACCGCGGCATCATGACGGTCAACCTGTTCGGCGACCACCCGAGCTTCGCGAAAAACATCAAGGCGATGCGCTTCGCGTTTGCCCACGTGATCTGCCTGCCTGAAGTCCACGAGGGCAACGTCGTCGCGCTGTGCTTCAAGACGAAGCCCGACCTCGATCCGGACCGCCTCGCCGCGTGCGCCGCGCAGATCGTGGCGGCGACCAGGCTGCCCGCCAGGTCGTGGGTCAAGGGCATCGCGGCGGCCGGCAAAAACTAGCGTCCTCTGACCATGCAGAAACCGAAAGCACTCGACCTGCAGACAATTTTTTCGTGGCTGCTGAACGACGGCATCGTCGAGAAGTCGACCGTCAAGCCGCATTTCGCCCAGGCGCAAAGCATCCTCAAAACGGCGGTCGGGTCGATGCATCCGCTCACGGCGGTCGCGCAGTGCAAGATCGTCTCGGCGAAGCCGCCCCATAAACTGCTGACGCTGGACGTGCTCAGCGAATGGTGCGCCGGCAAGGTCGGCCTGCCCTTCTTCCGCATCGACCCGCTCAAGATCGACTTCACGAAGGTCGCCGACGTGATGTCGGCCAGCTATGCGGCGCGCTTCAATATCCTGCCGGTGGAACTGGGGCCGGGCACCCTGGTCGTCGCCACGGCCGATCCGTTCCGCACCGAATGGCAGGACGAGATCGCGCGCATCTCGCGCCGGCGCATCGAGCTCGTGATCGCGAATCCGCTCGACATCGCGCAATACATCTCGCAATTCTTCAGCCTTGCGAAATCCATCCGCGACGCCAACAAGTCCAGCGGCCAGGACCTCGCGCTGCGCAACAACTTCGAACAACTCGTCGAACTGGGCAAGACGAACAAGCAGGTCGACGCCAACGACCAGCACATCGTCAACATCGTCGACTGGCTGTGGGGCTACGCATTCGAGCAGCGCGCGTCCGACATCCACCTCGAACCCAAGCGCGACGCAGGCGTCGTCCGCTTCCGCATCGACGGCGTGCTGCACCAGGTGTACCAGGTGCCGGCGGTCGTGATGATCGCCATGACGGCGCGCATCAAGCTGCTGGGCCGCATGGACGTGATCGAAAAGCGCCGCCCGCAGGACGGCCGCATCAAGACCCGCACCAACGACGGCCAGGAAGTCGAGCTGCGCCTGTCGACGATGCCGACGGCGTTCGGCGAGAAGCTCGTGATGCGTATCTTCGACCCCGAAGTCGTCGTGAAAACCTTGCCGGAACTGGGTTTTCCGACCGACGACGCGGCGCGCTGGGATGCGCTGACGCGGCGCGCGCACGGCATCATCCTCGTCACCGGCCCGACCGGCTCGGGCAAGACGACGACCTTGTACACTACCCTGAAAGCGCTCGCCACGAGCGAAGTCAATGTGTGCACGGTGGAAGACCCGATCGAGATGGTCGAGGCCTCGTTCAACCAGATGCAGGTGCAGCCCGGCATCGACCTGTCGTTCGCCGACGGCGTGCGCGCGCTGATGCGCCAGGATCCGGACATCATCATGGTCGGCGAGATCCGCGACCTGGAGACGGCCGAAATGGCGATCCAGGCCGCGCTGACCGGCCACCTCGTGCTGTCCACGCTGCACACGAACGACGCGCCGTCGGCCGTCATGCGCCTGCTGGAACTGGGCGTGCCCTATTATCTGCTGGAAGCGACCCTGATCGGCATCATGGCCCAGCGCCTCGTGCGCACGCTGTGCCCGCACTGCAAATCGCCGGACGGCGACCTCTCCGACGAAGTCTGGAGCGCACTCGGCGGCGCCTGGAACCTGCCGAAGCCGGCCACCGTCTACCGCCCCATCGGCTGCCCGGAATGCCGCCAGACGGGCTTCCGCGGCCGCACCGGCCTGTACGAACTCGTCACCGTGACCGAGGCGTTCTCCCAGCTTCTGCAGGAACGGACCGACCTGGCCGCGCTGCGCCAGCAAAGCGTGGCCGACGGCATGAAGCCGCTGCGCATCGCCGGCGCCTACAAGGTCGCCGAGGGCGTAACGACGGCCGAGGAAGTGCTGAAATCCACGGTAGCGCATTAGGCGCTGTCGCGGCGTAGCGCTCACCCGATTTACGTTACCTCTGGCGCAAATCAAATCGGCCCGCTATAATACGTGCCTTCTTCGGGTCGTTAGCTCAGTTGGTAGAGCAGCGGACTTTTAATCCGTTGGTCGCAGGTTCGAGCCCCGCACGGCCTACCAGAGATTCAACGAAAACGCCAGCCTTCGGGCTGGCGTTTTTGTTTTCCGGCCGCCACCGGCGGCCGGTATCCGATCATGCCGCTTGCAGCAGCCCGCGCCGGCGCGGCATGTCGGCCAGGCGGAACCGCGCCACCACCGTCGCCAGTTGCGCCGCCTGTTCCTGCAAGGCGCCGGCCGCGGCGGCCGCTTCCTTGACGCTTTGTGTTCCATTGCGAACTCATCGTTGCCGCACAGCAATGAAATACGCTCCTTCGCTACCTATACTTGGTCGTATCAATGCGGAAACTGGATTTCTCATCCGCCACCGCCGGGAGCCATCATGCGTACTCTGTCGACCCTGTTTGCCGCCACGTTTGCCGCCGCCTTCGTCCTGAGCAGCCTGGCGATCTCCGCCGCGACCCCGTCCGTTCGTCCGCCGAAGCGCTGACGACGAAGCCACGACGAAGTCGGCTGATGGCGCAAGATGTGTTGTATTCGCAAGAAAACGCTTAGCGAACGGCGTCCGAGCCGCTATAATGCGTGCCTTCTTCGGGTCGTTAGCTCAGTTGGTAGAGCAGCGGACTTTTAATCCGTTGGTCGCAGGTTCGAGCCCCGCACGGCCTACCAAGAATTGGCAGTATCAAATCAAGGCGTTACGAGCGATCGTGACGCCTTTTTTTGTTCCTGCGACAGTCCCCTCTTCTACCTGCCGTGCCGTACTTGTGACACGCAGCAGCCCGTCGACTACCGCCGCGTGACGCGCCATGTGCGCGTACCGCGTCCATTCCTGACCGCTGCCGAGTGCCTGCTTCCAGGCACCGATGCGCCCTGGTTCGGGAACTGGACCGGGTACGGCCGGCCATGCAGCTTGCTGACGCGGTTCTTCCTCAAGGCCGGGCCAACTTCGATGCGCTCCACAGTGACCGCGTTCGGGTGTCCATTCCCATAAGTCTTCCGGTCGATACGTGCTTGCGCATGCCCTCTCCCTTGTTTTGCGCTGTTTGCTGGCAATCAAAGGAAAAATCTAGAACCCGCGCGTTGACTCACCTTGAGATTAATAGAGCTGAGCAAGATCGGCGCATACGACGGACATTCGTCGTCCTGCTGCTACCCATCGGGACAACAGCACAGTTCAATTATTACTTTATATCAAGGTTGCCCGAAAAGCTGTTGGTTACCTTAGCCGATGGAAATTTGATACCTGCTAACCCATCGGAGGCAACACATGGACGGAAGCCAAGCGATCGCGGCCGGCGCTGCGCTGTCGGCATTCAGTCTCGATGCGCAGCACGACCGCCTGCTGCGCCTGGAATTCCCGCGCAACGATGGCCCCGACCGCATTCTCCTGCCCAACCGCTTGAAAGCGCACGAGGAAGTCTCGCGCTGCTTCCGTTTCGAGGTCGAACTACTCTCGGACGACGCGCAAATTCCGCTGAAGGTGATGATGGCCCGGATGGTCACGATCTCCCTCGTGCGCGAAGACGGCTCGCTGCGCTACTTCAACGGCTACGTCACTGAATTCCGCTTCCTGGGCTCCGATGGCGGCTTCGCCTTCTACCACATGGTGCTTGAGCCGTGGCTGGCCTTCGCCAGGCTGCGCAAGGACAACCGTTCATTCCTCGGCAAGAGCGTCGTCGAAATTACGGAACTCACCTGCGCCCATTACCGCCAGTCCGACTGGCATCCGGTCCTCGTGGGAGAGTATCCGCGCCTGACCTGCGCCAACCAGTATGACGAGACCGACTACAACCACCTGCACCGGCGCTGGGAGGAATTCGGACTGCACTATTACTACGAGCACCAGGCCGACGGGCACTCACTCTTGCTCTGCGACCGCAGCACGCTCGCCCAGTCCATCGACCCGATCGGGATCGACGACTCGGGCGAAATCCCATTCCGCGACCGGGCCGGCTCGCTCGAACACGACGGCATCCGCGAATGGAGCGCGATGCGCCGGCTCGGCTCCGGCCAGACGACCCTGGCCAGCTTCGACTACAAGAACCCGGTCGCGCAGCATTCGACCGCCGAGTCGCTGAACAAGCAGGGTGATGTGTACCCTTACGAAATCTACGAGAACACGGGCGCGTACGGTTTTCGCACCCATGACGACGGCGAACGCCTCGCCCAGCAGCGCATGGGCGAGAGCGACGCGAACACGCAGATTTTCGAAGCCCGAGGCAACGACCGCACTGCCCAGCCGGGCCGGTGCTTCAAGCTCGGCGGCCATTTCAGCGCTGAGCTGCAAGTTCCGAAGCGCGGCGAACCAGCCAAGCCCAGCATCCGCGACCGCGACTACCTGATCCTCTCCGTCGACCACGAAGCCGGCAACAACTACCAGGCCGGACCGGGCGCGCCATCGCACTACGAGAACAGCTTCCGCTGCGTGCGCAAGGACATCCAGTGGCGCCCGGGTCGCCACTACAACAGCCAGCCCTGTATCTATCACGGCATCCAGACCGCCATCGTGGTCGGGCGGGCCGGCACCGAGATCCACACCGACGGCTGCGGACGGGTCAAGATCCAGTACCACTGGGACCGGCTGGGCAAGCGTGACGAGAATAGTTCGCCCTGGGTGCGTGTGATGTCGCCTGGAGCGGGCGTCAAATTCGGGAACATTCGCCTTCCGCGCGTCGGCGAAGAAGTAGGGGTAGTCTTCGTCAACGGGAACATCGATCATCCGCTGATTCTTGGTGTGCTGTACAACTACACGCACATGCCGCCGTGGCAGCTACCGGAGCAACAGGCCCTGAGCGGTCTGCGCAGCCGCGAGCTGCAGGCGGGCGCAGCGAGCGGCCGCGGCAACCACCTCATCCTGGACGACACAAAGGAACAGATCCAGGCACAGCTGAAAAGCGACCATCTCGCCAGCCAGCTCAGCCTCGGTCATATCAACCGCATCGAAGACAATGCCGGACGCAAGGGCGCGCGCGGCCAGGGCTTCGAGCTGCGCACCGACGGCCACGGCGCGGTGCGCGCGCAGCAGGGCCTGCTGCTCAGCACCGAAGGAAGGCCGAACGCCCGCGCCCATATCACCGACATGGCGGAGACGCTGGCGCGCATGGCGCAGGGCCAGGAGTTGCACGACAGCCTGTCGCAGGCCGCGCAACAGGCGCAGGCGCACCAGCCTGGCGACCAGGACCAGGTCGCCGCCGCGCTGCAGGTGCAGGTCGACGCCATCAAAGGCCAAGGGGGCACGCCCAGACAAGGCGAATTCCCGGAATTCCAGGCTCCCCACCTGCTTCTAGCCAGCCCCGCCGGCATCGAAACCAGCACGCAGGGTTCCACCCACCTGATGAGCGTGGAGCACACCGCCCTGACCAGCGGCGGCCATGCCAGCCTGAGCGCGGGCAAGAGCCTGCTCGTCAGCGTAAGGGAAGCAGTGCGCATGTTTGCCTACAAGGCCGGCATGAAGCTGGTTGCGGCCAGCGCCGACATCGACATCACCGCCTTGAAGGACAGCGTCAACATCCTGGCCAAGCTCAACATCACCCATACCGCCAACCGGATCACGATCACGGCAAAGGAAGAGGTGGTGATCAACGGAGGGACCAGCTTCAGCCGCTGGAACGCATCGGGGATCGTCCATGGCACCAACGGCAACTGGGTCCAACACGCGGCGCATCATAGCTTCGTCCCCGGCAAGAGCGAAGGCACGCCGAGCTTGCCGCAGACCGTGCAGCTGCCGCCGGGGCAGCTCGACCTGCATCACCAGTACGTGAACCCGGAAGGCGCCAGGCGCCAAGGCGTCCGGCAAGGCGACTACACCGTCGTCGACGCCGAAGGCGGCGTCCACCAAGGGACGCTCGATGGCAACGGCTTTGCCAGCGTGGCCGGCCTGCCGATGGGAATGGCCACGGTCAGCTACGGCAAGGACCCGCACGACCCGTGGGATGAAGGCAGCTACTTCGGCCATGGGACCGAATGGCCGACCGTGGCGCGCCCCGAGGTTGGCGGCGATGCTGTGGCAACGTCTGACCGGACAGCGCCGGCGCCGAGGGCGCAGAACCCCGGACTGCTCGCCAGCGCCAACGCTGCGGGAGGCAGTCTCAACGGCGCAGCCGGCAAGTTCGGCGCGGTTGCGCAAGCCGCGGAGCAAGCGGCAAGCGCGGTGCAGTCGCTGCAAAAAGGCGGCGCGCAAGCATTGCTGGCACCGGTCGGACAGGCCGCCATGGCCAATGTGGCGGACAAGCTGCCTGGCGGCGCGACGGCCCTGGATACCTACGGCGCGTTAAGTGCCGGCAAGCCTGCCGCCGTCGCCTCCACCCTCGGTTTGCCCGGATCGCTGCCGCGCATCGGCGCTGATTTGAAAAGGTAAAAAGCCACCATGACCGAGCCCACGCAAGCCCCGTCCAAGCCCGCCGAACGCGCGCCGGAAGTCGCAGTCGCTCCGCTCGACACCATCGACCAGCAAGACATCGGCGCCGCTGCCGCCGCCTTCGACAAATGGCTGCGCAAGATCAGCTACGACTACGTCACGCTGGAGCGCCTGAGTACCGTGGCCGGCAGCCTGCCGGTGATCGGCAACATCATGGCGCTGATCGACGCCATCATGGACATGGTGGGGGTGGTCCAGAAGTACATCGCCAAGAAAGAAATCGACTTCCTGGAATGGGTCAGCCTGGGCATCAACCTGATCGGCGTGATCCCGGTCCCGCCAACGATGAGCGCCGCACGTATGAGCTTGCGGCCGGCGCTGCACATGGTCCGGCAAAAGCTGGCGCTGGGCGTCAAGGATCTCGGCCCCGCGCTGATCGAGGTGCTGATCGCGCACCTCAACGCCACGCTGGCCGGCGAGATCGAGACCTTCATCGACTGCGCGATGGGCAAGCTGGCAGGTATCCTGGACGATTGCGCCAATACGGCCGACGGCATTGCCGACGACCTGATCAAGATCCTCAAGCGCTGCATCGGCAAGGAACCCCTGTTCGACGTGGCATCCACGGCAGAAGTGGAGAGCAAGCTGCACGACCCCAAAGTGCAAAGCAGCTGGCGCCGCATGCTTGGCGCCCTTGGCAGGCAGTACAAGATGAGCGCGAACTACGTTGTCGCCGCGGCAGCCAGCCTCCTGCCGCAGAGCGCGGTAGCTGGCGTGACGGGCATCATCAGCCATTTGACCGACTTCAAGCCGGCGTTTCGCGGCAAGCTCGCCGCCCTGGCCGACGAACAGGCGCAGATGAGCATCCGGTGGTTACTGATGCGGCTGCGCGACGCGGTCACCAAGCACAAGCGGCGGTACGCGGCGCTGGTCCCGTCGGCCAAGGGCTCGCATCACAAGAAGGACAAGCCCGGCCACGAGCTGGGCGCAACAAGCCGCCAACATCCGGCGACGGGCGACGCCAATGCCTGCAAGCTATGCCCCGCAAAAGGCGGCACCGCGCACTCGATCAGTTTCGCCACCGGCGCCGAAACCTTCACCCACACCGACTTCGTACTCGACGCGCCGCTCCCCATCGAATGGAGCCGCACCTACCGCAGCCAGCTGAGCGCCTATGACCGCGGTAATCTCGGCGCGCGCTGGCTCACCCCGTACAGCACCCGCATCGACGTCGTCGGCCAGGGCAAACCGACGGGCCTGGTCTACCACGCCGCCGACGGCCGCAGCCACCGCTATCCGTGGCTGGGCATCGGCCAGCGGCATTACGACCCGGTCGAGCAAATCACGCTCACCCGCATGAGCATCACCCTGCTCACGCTCGACTTCGGCAAGCCGCTGCCCGAAGGCGAGCTCAGCCCGTGGCGCGAAACCTATGAGCTGGTCGACACCGTGCGCGCCAAGGTGGCCGAGCTGGGCAAGGAGCATTTCCGGCTGATCGCGCTGCATTCCCGCGACGGCGCCGCCCTCGGCCTGCGCTACGACCACGTCGTCGCCAATGGCCCGTATGCCGGCGAGGAAGTGCTCAGCGACATCGTCAGCAAGCAGGGCGAGACCATCATCGCCCATGCCGGCACCCAGGTCGACCTTGATACCGGCCGCATTCGTGCGCTATGGGAAATCAAGGACGGCAAGCTGTTGCGCCAGCTTGCCGCCTACGACTACGACGACTACGGCGACCTGATCCGCGCCCAGGACGAAAACGCCGCCGCCTGGCAGTACCAGTACGACCGTCACCTCATCACCCGCTACCTGGACCGCACAGGGCGCGGCATGAACCTCGCCTATGACACCAGCATCGACAGCGGCACCCATGCCAAAGCGATCCGCGAGTGGGCCGACGACGGCAGCGACGACACCCGGCTCGAATGGGACAAGAACATCCGCCTGACCTACGTCACCGACGCGCTCGGCCACGAGACCCGCTACTACTACGACATCGCCGGCTACACCTACCGCATCGTGCATCCGGACGGGCGCGAGGAGTGGATGTTCCGCGACGACGCCAAGAACGTGGTCCGCCACATCCACGCCGACGGCAGCAGCGAGCATTACCGTTACGACGACCACGGCAACCTGCTCGCGCACACCCGCGCCGACGGCAGCCAGGTCCACTTCGAGTATGACGGCCAGCACCGCGTCACCGGCATCCGCGACGGCGAAGGCGGCACCTGGAAGCGTGATTACAATGCACAGGGCCAACTTGTCGAGGAAACAGACCCGCGCGGCAACAAGACCCAATACGCGTACGACAAGGCTGGCCTGCCCGTCGAAATCACCGATGCCAAAGGCGGCATCAAAAAGCTTGCCTACAGCCCCGACGGCCAGCTCGCCACCTACACAGACTGTTCCGGGCACAGCAGCCAGTGGGAATACGATGAGCGCAAGCGCCTGGTCAAGCGCATTGACGCCGCGGGTAACGAGACCCGCTACCGCTACACAACGCTCAGTCCCGCAACGCTGGCGCATGCACACCGCGAAGGCACCGACAGTGGCAATCATCCGGGCCAACTCGAAGCCGTCATCCACCCCGACGGCAGCAAGGAACAGTTTCGCCACGACGCCGAAGGCCGGCTGCTGGCGCGCACCGACGCACTCGCGCGCACCACCGCCTACCGCTACACTGCGTCCGGACTGATCGCGAAGCGCATCGACGCGCTGGGACACAACCTGCGCTATCAGTGGGACGCGCTGGGCCGCCTGTCCGCACTGGAAAACGAAAACGGCAGCGTCTACCGCTTCCAGTACGACCCGGTCGGCCGCCTGCTGCAGGAACAAGGCTTCGACGGCAAGGTCACCGAGTACCGCTACGACGAAGCCAGCGGCGTGCTTGCGGAAACCGTCGAAGCCGGCGTGACCACGCGGCTCGACTATGACCCCATGGACCGGCTCGTGCAACGCCGGGCCGCAGCTCCCGGCCAGCCGGAGCAAATCGAAACCTTCGCCTACAACGCCAACGGCCAGCTGGCCGAAGCGAAGAACGAACACGCCCGGCTGCAATGGTTCTACGACGCTGCTGGCAACCTCGTCCGCGAGCACCAGCACTACCAGGGCTCGTTCCACCCCGACAGGCGCACCGCGGTCTGGCACCACCACTACGACGAACTCAACCAGCGCAGCAGCACCACCCGCCCCGATGGCCACCGCGTCGACTGGCTGACCTACGGCGCCGGCCACGTGCACGGCCTGCTGCTCGACGGGCAAGACGTCGTCTCCTTCGAGCGCGACGCGCTGTACCAGGAAACCGGCCGCACCCAGGCCAACGGCCTGCTGCAAACGATGAAGTACGACCCGCTTGGGCGCCTGATCGAGCAGCAGCTCGGTGCCACCGCGCAGGTCAGCCGGAAAGACCGGAATCCCTACCCCGACCCGTACCGCCCCGACGTCCAGGGCAGCATGCAACCCGCGATCCTGCGGCGCTACCGCTACGACCCATCCGGCCAGCTGACCAGCATCGAAGACAACCGGCGCGGCCACGTCGAATATCGCTACGATCCGGTCGGGCGCCTGCTGGCGGCAAACAGCGCATTGGGTCATGAAACCTTCGCCTTCGACCCGGCCGGCAACGTCCAGGCAGCCGATACCGCGCAGCAGGAGCCGATCACCCGTCGCGCCCCGTTGCCGAAACTGCTGGACAACCTGCTCAAGGAGTATGCCGGCGTCCGCTACCGCTACGACGAACGCGGCAACGTCGTGGAACGTACCCAGGACGGTAAGCGGTCCGAGTATGAATGGGATGCTGAATGGGATGCGTTCAACCGGATGACCCGCGCCACGACCTGGCATGGCGTTACCACCTTTGCCTACGATCCGCTGGGACGGCGCATCGCCAAGCACAGCCAGGCGCCGGAAGGCACCTTCCGGGAGACGACCCGGACCATGTACGGCTGGGACGGCGACACGCTGGCGTTGGAAAGCAGCGTGCACCAAGGCTATGCGGCGGGCGAACGGACGGTGCACTATGTGTACGAGCGCGACAGTTTCGTGCCGCTGGTGCAGGCCACGCGAAACCGGGCGCTTCGACTGGCGCCCACCACCGATGTCAAGGCGCTGATGGCGGGCAACGATGGCAAGTACGATATCGCACTTGATCCGCTATGGAACGGTGAGTACGAGCAGGAAGCCGAGCCGTTCGGTAAGGACGAGATCGCCTTCTACCAATGCGATCATTTGGGCACGCCGCAGGAGTTGACTGACCATGAAGGCAACGTCGCGTGGTCGGCGCAGTACAAGGCGTGGGGGCAGGCGAAAGAGGCGATCAGCGCTGCGGCGCGCAAAGCGGGGATACAGAATCCGATACGATTTCAGGGGCAGTACCTTGATGACGAGACGGGGCTGCACTACAACCGGCATCGGTATTACGATCCCTTTAGCGGTCGATTTGTAAGCAAAGATCCAATCGGATTACTAGGTGGCTTCAATACTCATACATATGCACCAAACCCTGTTCAATGGATCGATCCGCTAGGTTTAGCACCGAAGAAAAAGAATTCTGCTAAGAACGGTTGCGCCAGTTGCGATCCTTGCCATGGCCGTAATCCTGCCGCGGTTGCGCAGTCTTGGCAAGGCAGTGATCCGTACAAAGGCGTGGATAGCTATAAGAACGTCGTCGTGAAGAAAGGCACCGTATTTTATACACTTTATCCACATGGCGATGCTCCAGGAAACTACTTGGTGAAATCCGAGGTAGTAGTAGGAGCCCGCAATGCTAGGCAATACAATGACTCAGTGCAGGTTGCTCACACGGGAAATTGGGATAGCCCAAGGGCAAGGCCTATGCGTACCAAAGTCCATGGCTATATTCTTACCAAGGATACCTGCATGGCAGTTGGAGGCGCAAAGAACAACCCACTTCTCGGAAATGGTGGTGCCACACAGTATTTTATTGAGAATAGGGACAAACCGAACCTTGTAGATACAGGGCGAATCATTTCGTATAAAGATTAATAATGCATACCATTAAATTAGATTTAAATCACGGTTCGGCTTCCGTAGAATCGAAGCCGATAGAGGTTGACGCGAATGGCGTTCTCGTCGATTCTATCGCAAAGCTATGTTCGCCCCCGACTCACACAAATCAAGGGCGAACACGCTATCGCTTATTAACAAAAGTCAGTGTTTGCGGACAATCGGCCGATGGCGTGATTGAAGTCGGAGAAGGAAGGATATTCTCCATAACGTTTTTATTTGATTTGATCGAGTTTTTCACATCCAGCATTCTCGAGTCAAAAGTAATAAAAGCATGTGAGAAGTCGTTGAATTTTAGGTTTGTAAGTAATCATCCAAGCACTGCTTTTCTGGATTCTTGCGGATGGGGAAGTGCTGTATTTTTTTATGACGAGAAGCAAGGCGATCTAAGTTTAGAGATCAGATTCGAGAGCGAGTCAACTGAAACAAATTCGATGGAATGATTTTCCAAAATATTACTTTGGTACGCACCTAATCCAACGAAATGGATGGACCCATTGAGGCTCACCACATGCACAGAAACCCCAATCAAAAATAACTTTGCAAGCAATCTTTTGAAAGCACGAGGACTTTAAAAACGACGCAGCAGGAGGCAGTAAACAGCTTTGATGGTCAAATTTATGCTTCTCACAAATGCGCCGGTGAGCAATTCATAATACTGAATCCGACGCAGGAGCAGCGTCAGGAGTATTTGTGACGCGATGCTCGGCTGGGGCAACACCTGCAGGAAGACGCCAACTTGCGCTTCCACCAAGCAATACAGCGGAATTTGAAAGTCCTGTTGCCCTACCTCGGAATCAAATGTTGCCCGATGCGGGGTAGCACTTCAGCCACAGTGGGGATCTGACAAAACCGGAGGGATTGGCAAGTCGTAACCGCCGGAGGCAAATACACAGGAGCGCTTAAACGATGACGACCTTTTCAGAATTAATTAACGGCATCGTCTCCGATTTGCATCAAGGAGGATTTATTAAAGATGCTAATGAGTTGTGGCACCTTGCTAATTTGACGTTAGACCAAACTCAGTTGGAAGATACCCGCAAAGATTCTTTGAAGCAGATAGAGATGCGTTGCCACGTGAAGTGGCTTGGGGACTTTTACTTGCCTCATTTATCGCAAAAAGATTGGTGGGGAAGACTTGAAAAACTTGGTAGGTTAACTAAGAAGCACGTGCAATCCATTTGATAGTAAAGGGCAGCATGAGGATAAAGAGAAAGGGCTCTA
Organism: Massilia sp. Masssp93; assembly: GCF_059491295.1. Lineage (NCBI taxonomy): Bacteria > Pseudomonadati > Pseudomonadota > Betaproteobacteria > Burkholderiales > Oxalobacteraceae > Massilia > Massilia sp. Masssp93. Next base: position 4,879,082 of record NZ_CP168502.1, read on the forward strand.
CAACTGGCATCGGTATTACTAGCCGGACCTCGCATGTTACATAACGGCCAATAAATTATTTATGTTGAAGAACAACTTGGTCATCGTAGATTTAAACCCTGTCGTCGGAGCGACGCTACCAGTCTCGGACAGGACGTTCTACCAGTGCATTAACTGCTGGAGCATTCTCCGGTCAAACCCTTCGGATAATGAGTACTGCGTCTGCAGAAATGTCTCCGTTGATGTTGATGCTGGAAGAGCTGGGGCTAGAGACGAGCGGTTGCTTCGAGTGTTGCAGATCGCTCGTGCAGACTGATTCAAACGCATGGTCACACCCATCACTGTGGCAGCAGACGAGTCCCGAACTATTCATTAAATGGGTTATGAACAGACGGGACTCGACAATTAGCCTAACGGCGCATCGATCTACTAACGTCACCGATTCCACCGGAGAGCCAAATGTCATTGAAAATCATTACAGTCGGAGACAAAACCGATCATGGCGGCACAGTGATTAGCGGTTCGCCCAACCACGACATCAGGGGAAAAGCGATCGCCCGACTGGGTGACAAAGTTGACTGTCCGCAGCCCTACCCCGGCGGCAAACCGCACGGTGTAAACAAGATCATTACCGCCCACGACACACTCACAGTCGACGGGGTGCCCGTTGCAGTCGAAGGATGCACGACGGAATGCGGGTGCAAGCTGATCGGCAGCTTGCCTGCGACGGTCGGTTGAAGGCTTTGTGAGGTATTACCATGTCGATCGAAGACTACCTGGCCAATCTCAAGACGAATACCATGATCTTGGCAGTTGTGAGTGGCCCTGCGTGGCTAGCTCGACAGCCTCCCGCTTCGCCTGCGCGTACACGGTCGTGATAGTTAGGCTCGCACGACCGTACACCTTGTGGAGCACGTGCATTTGCACGGTGCTGCCCGCTGTCCGTGTGGAGAAGCAATGCCAGAACCCAGGTCGCCCAGGGCGTGACGGGCAGGCCGGCCACTTCGGCAGCCATATGTAGAGCCAATCGCCTTAGGCCAAGAGCAGACACGGCCAGCTCACCAAATGCCGGGCTTGTGACGCAACTCCAGATAAGTTACCGTCCGGCCCCTTCGGTGTGACTGGTTATCGCACCTGGCAAGCGTTACAAGTCACTGATTAATAAAGGTTGTCCGTACCGACCCAGCGACTTTTAATCCGTTGGTCGCAGCTTCGCGCCCCGCACGGCTTACCAGAATCACCAGGAAGCCCCCGCAATTCAGTGTGTGGGCTTTTTGCGTTCTAGCAGTCCGCCTCCATCAACACGAAATTGCGCGCCACCGGCTGAAACGCCGCCGGCGGCATCGCCTTCGAAATCAGGTAGCCCTGGATCTCGTCGCAATCCAGCGCGCGCAGCATGTCGACCTGTTCCATCGTTTCGACGCCTTCCGCCACCACCCGCATCGCGAGCGCGCGCGCCATCGTGACGATCGCCCTGACGATCACGATCCCGCCCTCCGTCTTGCCCAGCTGGACGATGAAAGCGCGGTCGATCTTGAGGCCGTCGAAATTCAGCTTGTACAGCTGCGACAGCGACGAATAACCGGTGCCGAAGTCGTCCAGCAGCACCTTGATCCCGGTCTGGCGGATCGCCTGGATCGCGCCCACGACGGAGGCCGTCTCGTTCATCACCGACGACTCGGTCAGCTCGACCTCGACCAGGCGCGGGTCGACCGCATGGAGCTCCAGCGCCCGGCGCAGCGTCTGCGCGACGTCGGTATCGTTGAACTGGCGCGGCGAGATATTGATCGATACGGGCACCAGCTTGTTGCCGTTTTTCGCCCACAGCGCCAGCTGGGCGCAGACCTTGTCGATCACGAGGTCGCCGAGCCTGAGCACCAGTCCGGTCTCTTCGACGAGCGGAACGAACTCGGCCGGCGAGACGACGCCCCGCGTCGGATGGATCCAGCGCACGAGTGCCTCCAGGCTCGTGATCGAGCCGTCCGCCAGGTCCACGCGCGGCTCGTAGTACATGACGAACTGGTCGTCCGCCAGCGCATGGCGCAGTTCGCGGATGCGCTCGAGGCGCGCCTTCAACTGGTCGTGGAACTTGCCATCGAAGAAGCGATAGCTGCCCCGCTCGTTCGTCTTCGCCGAATACATCGCGACGTCGGCGTTCTGCAACAGCGTGCGCGGCTCGGTGCCGTCGGTCGGGAACAGGCTGATGCCGATCGAGGCGCCGAGCACGTACTCGCCATAGGACATGCGGATGGTGCGGCGGAAGGCGCGCTGGATGCGCTCGCTCGCCTGGGCCGCATCGATCGCGTCGGCGACGTTTTCGATCACGACCACGAACTCGTCGCCGCCGAACCGGGTCACGCAGTCGTGCGGACGGACGGCTTCCTTGAGCCGCTGCGCGGCCGTGCGCAGCAGCTCGTCGCCGGCCGCATGGCCCCAGGTATCGTTGATCGCCTTGAAGCCGTCCAGGTCGATGAACAGCAGGGCAAACATGGTGTGCTCGCGCTCGGCCCGGGCGATGGCCTCGCGCAGGTGACCTTCGACCCAGTAGCGGTTGGGCAGGCGGGTAAGCGGGTCTTCGTTGCTGCGTCGTAGCAGCTCATCTGCGTGTGCGCGTTCTTCCGTGACGTCGCGGGCCGAGACGGCCAGGTTGTCGCCGTAGCGGAACATTTTGAGGTGCACCCACTTGGCCGGAAAGTTTTCCTGCGGGCGTCCCAGCGTCACCTCGTTGTAGCCGCTTTCCATCGCGCGCCGCAGGCTGTCCATGCGCGTTTCCATGGTGTCGCCTTCATACAGGTCGGTGACTTTCTTGCCGATCAGGTCCCGGCGGTCGCGCGCCACCAGTTCCGCCGCGCGCCGGTTGCAATCGATCACCTCGAAGTCCTCGATCCCGCCCCATTCGTCCCATTGGGGGCGCAGCATGTAGAAGCCCTCGTTGCTGGCCTCGGTGGCCATCCGGTACGTCTCGCGGATCACGCGCAGTTCGCGGTCCCGGCGCGCCAGGCGCAGCGAATTGGTCATCGCGAGCAGCGCGAACAGCACGATCGTCACCGTGCCCAGCAATGCGCTGTTCGTCCACGCGCGGCGCATCGCATACCAGGGGGCGAGGATGGTCTCGTAGTCGAGTCCCACCACCGCGTTGACGCCGCGCCGATCGATATGCTCCCAGCCGACGATGCGGGGCCGGCCGTCGCCGAACCACGCCGCTCCATCGACCAGCGCACTGCCGGCCGCCATCCTCAGCGCCGGCGCATGGACGAACGCAGGGCGGCGGGTGGTGCCCGCCGGGCCCTCCGAGCGCAGCGCCCGCGTCAGCCCGTCGTCGCCGACGATGGCCAGCAGGCCGTCCTGGCGGAACACCGGCTCCGCATCGCCCATCGTGAAGTACGCGGGATCGACCGCGACGACGACCGCGGCCGCGAACTTGCCATCCCGGTTCGACAATGCCCACGCGAAGAGCAGCCGGTGCCTGGGCCCGCCGCGTCCCTCAATCGCCACGTTGTCCACGAAAAAATTGACCGGCATGCCGCTTTGCACCCGGGGCAGGATGTAGGCGGCCGCGGCGGGCGACATCGTCGTCGGCGCACTGGACGTCAGCACCCTCCCCTCGGCATCGATCAGCGCCACGACCAGGCGCGACGAATGGAGCAGCAATCCCTGCTCGTCCGCATAGCCGAGGTGGACGTCGCCCTGCCGCGACTCCCAGTCGTATTTCACGAAGCGGGCGGTCTGTTCGATCGTGTCGATCTCGCGCCCGATCCGCTCGGCGTAGCCGTCGGCTAGGACCTGCGCGTCCTGCAGCGTCTTGAATTCGAGCTGCCTGCGCTCCGCCTCCAGTTGCTGGAACAGGACGATCCAGCCGAGCCCCAGCACGACCAGCGCGCCCATCGGCCAGGCAAGCAGGCGCCAGATATGTTGCCTCCAGAACGCAAGACCCCCGGCGCGCGCGTGGCGCACTGTCGCGACGCGTGCTCGCAAGTACGTTAATAGTCTGCGATACATTGCTCGCCCCTACTAGTCCGACGATCCTTCCATCCGAAAGTACAGCCGGTCCGGGAAAAATTCAACTTGCACACATACGATGCCGCCCAAAAGAGCGCTTGCCTGACGATCATTTTTTGTATACGGTGTATACATGACGACCAAGGAACGTATCCTGGCGATTGCCATCAGCGAACTCGAAGCCCACGGACTGGACGGTTTGAGTTTGCGTGCCGTCGGCCAGAAGGCGGGGATCACGCCCATGGCGGTGTACCGCCATTTCGCCGACAAGGCCGCGCTGTTGCAGGCCGTGGGCGCGCACGCGCTCGACCGGTGGCAGCGCCGGGTCCAGGCGATCGGCGCGCTGCCGCTGCTGGCCGGATTCGATGCCATCGCGACGGCATTCGTCGATTTCGCGCTGGACGAACCGGCGCTGTTCGATGCCGCCTTCGTGCTGAAAACGCGCGCCGAACGCATCTATCCGGACGATTTCGAGACCGGGCGTTCGCCCGTCATCGGCGGCTTCGCGCTGCGTCTCGCCGAGGGCCAGGCGGCGGGACTGGTGCGGGCCGGGCCGCCACTGGAGCTGGCGATGGCGACCTGGGGCGTGCTGCAGGGGCTCGTGGCCTTGCACCGCTCCGGCCGATTCAACCTGTCGCGGCCGGCGTTCACGGCACTGTGCCTGCGCTCCGCGGCGCGCATCTATCTCAAGGGAGACGGGCAATGACATCATGGGGCATCGTTGCCGCACTTCTGTCGGGCGCCTTGCTGGCGGTGAGCCACGACACCGGACAGCTCGGCTGGCTGGTGCTCGTCGCGCCGGTACCGCTGCTGGTCCATGCCCTGCGCGCCCCCAGGGCACGGCACGTCGCCGGCCTGGCGTTCGCGGCCGGGCTGATGGCCGAAGCCGGACCGATGTGGTTCTATGGCCGCGTCCTGCCGGTGATCTATGCCCTCGAGGTGTATCAGGCACTGCTGTTCATGCTCACCGTCCTCTTCATGCGGGCACTGTATCGACGCTTTCCGGCGGCCGTCGCAGTGCTCGGGTTCGCGGTCATGACGGCGGCCGTGGACTATCTGCGTGGCGCGGCGTCGCCGAACGGCAGTTTCGGCGCGCTCGGCTATGCGCTCGTCGACGTCGTACCGCTGCTGCAAACGGCCGCGCTGGCCGGCGTCGCCGGGCTGAGCTTTCTCGCGGCCGTGATCCCGGCGGGGCTGGCCGTCCTGTGCGTCAAGCCGCGCGATGCGGCGGCGGCGCTTGCCTGGACGATGCCTGTGCTCGCCGCGTCGCTGTACGGGTTCTGGTACCTGGCGCAGCCATCCGGTCCATCCTTGCGCATCGCCCTGCTGAGCGACGACCGCTACGCCGGGCGCGTGTTCGACCACCCCGAAGCGGGTCCCGAGATCGCCGCCGCGTTCGCGGGCCAGGTCGCCGCGGCCGCCGCCCGCTCGCCGGCGGCGATCGTCGTGCCGGAAAAAATCCTGGCGACCGGTACGGGCTTGACGGCGCCGCCGGGCAGCGTCGTCGTCGCCGGTCTCGACGGACCCGCGCCGCAAGGCCGGCGGCTCAACGTCGCCGCGCTGTATCGCGCCGATGCGCCGGTCCGGACCTATCTGAAGAAACGCATGGTGCCGGGCCTGGAGGCGGAATACGTGCCGGGGCACGCCGAACTGGTCACGCGCATCGGCGGACTGCAGGCCGGCATCGCCATCTGCAAGGATATGGACTTCGCACCGGACCTGCGCCTGTACGGCCGGCGCGACGTCGGCCTCATGCTCGTGCCCGCATGGGATTTCGACCGCGACGCTTATCTGCACGGCCGGATGGCGGTGGTGCGCGGCGTCGAGAACGGTTTCGCGCTGGCGCGCTCGGCCTCGCAGGGATTGATGACCCTGAGCGATGCGCATGGACGCATCGTGGCCGAACGGCGCACGATCCGCGGCCCGTCCATGCTGGTCGGCGACCTGCCGACGGGCCGCGGCGGCACGGTCTACAGCCGCATCGGCGATGCGTTTGCGCAGGTCATGGTGGCGGCGTGGCTGGGCTTGCTTGCGCTGCTGGTGTGGCGGCGCAAGCACGGGACGCAGCGCGCCTGATCCGACGCCGCCGCCGGCGCGGCGCCGGCGGCATCGCCTTCCGGCGCGTGCGGCTCCCTCAGCGCTGGGCCATCGGCGCCGTCACCACGATGACCTGGGCCATGCGCGGATCGGTGACATCGCTCGGCACATAGCTCATCATCATGTCGTCGCGGGTATCGCCGCGGTTGAATTCCATGATCACGTTGCCGTCGCGCGAGACGAACCTGTCCGGCGACTGCGCGACGAGGCGCATCGGATGCTGCTTGTCGATCTGCGCGACGATGCCGTCGCGCGCCGGCTGTACCTTCAGGCGCCAGCCGTTCGACAATGCATAGGCGCCGCTGATGGCCTCGGCCTGGTAATCCCAAATGCGGAATTCGGTACTGGGCTGGGCCGTCACCTCCACGCGGGAGATCGGCATGTCGTCGTTGATGGGATAGTTCCCCGACTGCGCGCCGGCGCCGGGCGCCAGCAACAGCAGGGATGCGGAAAATGCCAGGGAAAGAGGACGCATGATCGCTCCTTGTAAAACGGGATGGGCGAATGGGACATGCACCGCGCCCGTGGGCACGGTGTCTGGCCTTCCGATGCCGCGGTGCGGGCCTCGCCGGCAGCGGCAACCTCAGTCTAGGGCGGCGGCCGCCACCCACAAGGCCTATAGATGCCGCATCACGAAACAGTCTCTATTCGGCGCGAATCAGATCGATGCGAAATGACGCGCATCCGGCGGCGACGGGCCGCTTCCCGTATCGCTATGCGCGGCGCGGGAGCGGCATATGCACGTTCCCGCCGCATGCCGAATGACGGTCAGGCAGACGGGTCGCCATCTACCACGACACGATTGCGGCCGCCATGCTTGGCCGCATACAAGGCCTTGTCGGCGGCCTCGATCAGTGCGGGAACCTCGTGCAGGCGTTCGCGATCAAAGCTTGCGACACCGATGCTCAACGTGACCATCGGCCAGTGGGCCGCCGGCGCATGCGGCAGCGCCAGACCGGCCACGTGTTCGCGGATCGCGTTCGCGTGCAACCTGGCCTGCTCGAGCGACGTGTCAGGCAGGATCGCGGCGAATTCCTCGCCGCCATAGCGCGCCGCCACGTCGGCCGGGCGCTTCAGTTTGGCGGCGAGCGCCTGGGCCACTGTGGACAGGCAGGTGTCGCCCTGCTGGTGGCCGAAATGGTCGTTGTAGGCCTTGAAGGAATCGATGTCGATCAGCAGCAGCGACAGCTCGCCCTTCATGCGTTGCGCGCGGCGCAGTTCGCGATCCAGCGCGACGTCGAAGTAACGGCGGTTGGCGATGCCGGTGAGGCCGTCGACGTACGACCGCGCACGCAGCGATTCGGCGTGGTCGAGCAGGCGCTTTTCGCGTTCGACGGTACCGCTGACGTCGCGGATCTCGATCATGCAGTAGCGTTGCTCGCCGTCCCGGAACGGCGTCACCGTGACGGCCTGTTCGATGCGCGGCCCGTCGAAGCTGCCCGCCTCGCGCAGCGGGAACGGGGAGCGGCTTTCCGTTTGCGGGATGACCGTGCTCGCGCCATCGGTCAGCGCCGCCAGCACGGCCGCTTCGACGCGCGAACCGCGCAGTTCGGGGAACACCTCGAACAGCGGGCGCTCGCGCACGCGCGCGGCGGCGCGGGCGGAACGCGGCACCATCCAGCCGTTCCAGAGCACGATCTTGTGGTGGGCGTCGAGCACGATGATCCCGCTGTTGACGAGATTCAGGGCGCGCGGGGACAGGTCGTTGGCGGTATCGGAGTCGGTCGGCGTCACGGCATTTTTAGTATCTGAAAATCAACTGATCATACCGTAATTCAACCGCGATGGCGGGATTTCGGAACGCCTCGCACGCCCGGCATTTGTTCGCACATCGCGGCAATTGTTGCCAGTTTTCACGAAAGCACTTGGCCGCCGGCCTGCGATCCGCTATAATGCTGCCCGTCGGGTCGTTAGCTCAGTTGGTAGAGCAGCGGACTTTTAATCCGTTGGTCGCAGGTTCGAGCCCCGCACGGCCTACCATGAATTACCAGGAAGCCCACGCATTTCGGTGCGTGGGCTTTTTGCGTTTCCGCGCCCGCAAGCCGGCTTTACAAATCCGCTTTACAAATCTTTACGCGCCGCACATATAGCGGCAAAACGGCAGCCCCAGAGTGGGAACCTCCACTTACAGAAAGGCTCCCGATGAACACCCACGACGACAGCAAGCCCGGCAACACCACCGCTCCCGCAGCGCGCCCCAAACGGCGCTGGCTGGTCGCCGCCGCACTCGCCGTGGCGGCCGGCGCCGCCGGCGTCAGCCTGGCCAACGGCCTCCCGGCCCTGCCCGGCCACCACGGCCATGGCGGGCACGGCGGGCACGGCGAACTCATGGCGCTGGACCCGGCCGCCATGGACGCGCATATCGACAAGATGGTCGAGCAGTTCGCGGCCGATGCGAGCCCGGACCAGAAGGCACGGGTGGCGGCGATCGCCAAGGCCGCCATGGCCGACCTGCGGCCGACGCACGAAGCGTTCCGCCAGGCGCACGCCCGCGCGCACGCGCTCCTGACGGCGCCCGTGATCGACCGCGCCGCACTCGAACAGCTGCGCGCCGAACAGATGCAGCGGATGGACCTCATGAGCCGGCGCGCGCTGGCCGCCGTGGAAGACGCCGCCGACGTGCTCACACCCGAGCAGCGGGTGAAGTTCGCCGAGCAGCTGAAGGCCCACATGCACTGAGGTATGATGCCCGCATGGTCCAGCAAGTCCTGATGATCGAAGACGACGAGCGCCTGGCCGGCATGGTCGCAACCTACCTCGCGCCGCACGGTTTCGAGGTGCGGCATGCCGCCAGCGCCCAGGCGGGCATCGCCACGCTCGAGCACGACGGCGACGCCATCGCGCTGGTCCTGCTCGACCTGATGCTGCCGGATGCCGACGGCCTCGACGTCTGCCGCCGTATCCGCACGCTCGCCGCGCCGCGGCGCGCCGTCCCGATCATGATGCTGACGGCGAAAGGCGATCCGTTCGACCGCGTCGTCGGCCTCGAAATCGGGGCCGACGATTACCTGCCGAAACCGTTCGAGCCGCGCGAACTGCTTGCGCGGCTGCGCGCCGTGCTGCGCCGCCCGCCGCTGGCGGCCGAGCCGGAGGCGCGCGTGCTGCGCTTCGGCCGTCTCGAGATCGACCTCGGTGCGCGTGTCGCGCGGCTCGACGGCGCCGCGCGTGCGCTGACCGCCTACCAGTTCGACCTGCTGGTCGCGCTGGCCGAGCGGGCGGGCCGCGTGCTGTCGCGCGAGCAGCTCCTCGACGCGGTCAAGGGCGAGGCATTCGATCCGTTCGACCGTTCGATCGACGTCCACATCGGCCGCCTGCGCGCCGCCATCGAGGACGACGTCAGGCAGCCGCGCCGCATCATCACCGTGCGCGGCGTCGGCTATGTGTTCGCCAAGGTGCACGATGCCTGACGCCACGCGGGGGCCGGCCACGCGCGTGACGCCCGGACAGCGCCTGTTCGTGCGCTTCTACCTCGCCTTGCTGGCCAGCCTGCTGACGGCCGCCGTGTTGTTCGGCCTCGCGCACCTGCGTTTCGATCCGGTCCGCGCGGGCCTGGCGATCGTCGGCCCGCGCATGCATGCGATGGGCTTCGTCGTGCTGCTCGTCGCGATCGCACTGGTCGTCGCGGCGGGCGCCTACCCGGTCGTGCGCCGGCTGACACGCCGCCTGGAACGGCTGCAACGCAGCGTGGAAGCGTGGGGCGACGGGCAGCTTGCGACACGCGTGGCGGTGGAAGGCGAGGACGAGGTGGCACGCCTTGCCGCCAGCTTCAATGGCGCGGCGGCGCGCATCGAGGCGCTGGTCGGCGCGCAGAAGTCGCTGCTGGCCAACGCCTCGCACGAACTGCGCTCGCCGCTCGCGCGCATCCGCATGGCCGCCGAATTGATGGCCGGGCAGGCCGCGCCCGCGATTCAGGCGGAGCTGCGCCGCAACGTCGCCGAACTGGACCAGCTGATCGACGAGGTGTTGCTCGCCAGCCGCCTCGACGCCGTCGGCGCCGTCACGTCGCCGCCCGAGGAAGTCGACCTGACCGGCCTCCTGGCCGAGGAATGCGCGCGCGTGGGCGCGACGCTGCAGGCCGGCGCCCACGGCATGATGGGCGACCCGAAGCTGCTGCGCCGCATGGTGCGCAACCTCGTCGAGAACGCGGTGCGTTACGGCGCCGGATCAAAGGTCGAGGTGCGGCTCGCCGCGGCCGGCCCGGCGGCGCTCCGGCTCGACGTGTGCGACGGCGGCCCCGGGATCCCGGAGGCCGAGCGCGAGCGTGTCTTCGAACCGTTCTACCGGATCCCCGGCGCGAGCGAAACGGCCGGCGGCGTCGGCCTCGGCCTGGCGCTGGTGCGCCAGATCGCGCGCCGCCACGGCGGCGATGCGCAATGCCTGCCGAACGGCGCGGGCGGCTGCTGCTTCCGGGTGACGCTGCCGCGGGCGCGCTGAATTACCTGCCTTTTGCGTGGCGCCGGGTGGCCGGAAAGCCCTTCCTCGTCAACAATCCTCCCGCTCGAACCTTACCGAATTAGTTTCGACCGACAATTAATTGGTTCTTGTCAACAAATGCTCTCGAGCACGTCCTTACACTAGGCGGCTCGGGCGCTCTGTTAACGCAAGACAGCGTGCCCGTAACAGTTCTGTGCGTCCGTCCCGCGCCGCCAGGCAAGCTGCTTCTCGTCAAGGACCTTTTATGTCGTCAATGAAGGTAACGCCCCTCTCTCGTCACCTGTCGCGCGCACTCGGCCTGCTGGCAGCCGGGCTCCAGGCCGGTGCATTGGCGCAGCAAGGTCCGGATCTGAACGCCTTGCCTCTCGAACAATTGCTCAACCTGGATGTCGTCACGGCGTCGAAGATTCCGCAGAAGATCAGCGAGGCGCCATCGTCCGTGTCGGTGATCACGGCCGAGGACATCCGCCAGCGCGGCTACCGCACGCTCACGGAGGTCCTGCAAAGCGTGCCCGGCATGACGGTGTCCTACGACCGCAACTACAACTATGCGAACATGCGCGGCCTGGGCAATCCGGGCGACCTGAATACGCGCCTCCTGATCCTGATCGATGGACGGCGCCTGAACGACGTCGTCTACGACCAGGGCGCCATCGGCACCGAATTCCCCGTCGACCTGGACCTGATCGACCGCGTCGAATTCGTGCCCGGCCCCGGCTCCGCGATCTACGGCAGCAGTGCCTTTTTCGGCGTGGTGAACGTGATCACGAAAAGCGGCGCGGCCATCCAGGGAACTTTGGCGAGCGCGGGCCGGTTCTCGGGCGCGGGCCGCGAGGCGCGCATCGTGCACGGCAGCGGGACGCCGGGCGGCATCGAGCTGCTGCTGAGCGCCTCGGCGTACGACAGCGCGGGGCGCGACCTGTACTTTCCCGAATTCGACGACGCGGCCAGCAACCATGGCGTCGCCGTGGGTCTCGACTACGACCGCTACCACCGGCTGTTCGCCAAGCTGGGCGCGGGCGGCGTCGTCGCCGAGGCTTATTTCGGCAGCCGCACGAAAGGCATTCCGACGGCGTCCTACGGCCAGCAATTCAACGATCCGCGTCCGTGGACGCTGGACGAATACGCGGGCGCCGCCCTGTCCTGGCGCAGCAAAGTCTCGGAGACGCTCGACCTGTTCGCCGGCGTGAGCGTCGCGCGCTACCGCTATTCGAGCGTCAACGTCACCGAGCCGGAGTCCCGGGGCCCGACGCGCAGCATCGATACGGCCGCAAGCCTCAGCAGCGGCGCGGAAGTGCGCGCCATCAGCAGTGCCCTGGCCGGCCACAAGCTCATCGCCGGCGCGGAATATACGCGCGACAGCAAGCGGCAAATGACGAACTACGACCTCGATCCGTACCACCTCAATCTCGACGTGGCCCATCCCAAGCGCCAGGCCGCGGTCTATCTGCAGGACGAGATGCGGCTGGGCCAGAGCGTCATCCTGAATACGGGCCTGCGGCGCGACATCGATTCCGAAGGCGGCGCCACGACGAATCCGCGCGTGGCCCTGCTCTACAAGACGGCGCGCCAGGTGACGCTCAAGGCGCTGTACGGCACTGCCTACCGCTCCGCCAACGCCTACGAGCGCTACTACACGTTCGGCTACAAGACGAATCCGGCGCTGCGCTCGGAGCACATCAAGACCTATGAACTGGTCGCCGAATACTTCCCGACCGATCGCTTCCGCGCCACCGCCTCCGTCTTCCAGTACCGCATGCGCGACATGCTGGCGCTGGCCACCGACCCGGCGGACGGATTCCTGTTCTTCTCGAACATCGACGCGGCGCGTGCCACGGGCGTCGAACTGGAGGCGGAATGGCTGCGCGAGGACGGCAGCGCGCTCAAGGGCAGCGCGAACGTGCAATCGGCGCGCAACGACGCGAACGGGGAATGGCTGTCCAACTCGCCGCGCCGTCTGTTCAAGCTGGACTACGCGCTGCCGCCGCTCGGCGAGCACCTGCGCGCGCACGCCGAGTACCGCTTCACGAGCCGGCGCCGCACGGTCCAGGGCGGCGAGGTCGGGGGGTTCGGCGTCGTCGACATGAACCTCGTGGGCACCGTGCCGGGCACGCACGTCGAGCTGTCCGCCGGCGTGCTCAATGTGTTTGCCAAGCGCTATGGCGACTCCGCGAGCGAGGAACACTACGACAACAGCGTGCCGCCGCGCCACCTGGACGCCATCGGGCAGGACGGACGCAGTTGGCGCCTGATGGCGACGGTCAGGTTCTGACGATGATGCCTGCCTGCTTCGCGCGCCTGCGCAAGAACGTGCATCTTCTGGTCCTGTGCTGCGTGCTGCTCCCGGCGGCCGTGCAGGCGCAGGCACAGGCACAGGGCGCCGACGAATACGCGGCCAAGGCGGCATTCATCTACAACATCGCGCAATTCAGCAGCCTCCCGAACATGAACGGCGTCGTGCGCCTGTGCGTGCTGGGACGCGACCCGTTCGGCAGCGCGCTCGCCACGCTGGAGGGCCGGATGCTGGGCAATGCGCGCCTGACGATTCTCTATCCGCGTTCCGGCCCGGAGGCGCTGATGCAATGCCACATCCTGTACATCAGCGCCTCCGAGGCCGACGACATGGCGACGCTCGCCGACGGCGCCCGGGCGGCCGGCGTGCTGACGATCGCCGATACCCGGGGCGCGGCGCGCAAGGGCGTGATGCTCGAACTGTATGTGGACGACAGGCGCATCGCCTTCGAATTCAACGGCGCCGCCGCGCGCGGAGCCGGCGTCGTGGTCAGCTCGAAGGTCTTGCGGCTGGCGCGCGCCATCTATTGACACGGACGACCGTGGCGGACGACAAGCATGGAACAACTCATCGAATGGATCAACCGGCAGGCATTGAGCACCAAGCTCAAATGGACCTATCTCGTCACCAGCGGCGGCGTGATGATCCTGTCGACGCTGTTCCTGATCGGCATCCAGCTGTACTTCTTCACGGCCGCGCTGATCCGGCAGACGCAGTCGCAGGCGACGATGGTGGGCGAGAACCTGACGGCGGCCATGGCCTTCGCCGACGCCGACGCGGCCGGCGACATCCTCTCCGCCCTGCGCCTGGCGCCGGACGTGCAGTCGGCCGTCGCCTATGACGTCAAGGGCCACGCGTTCGTCAGCTTCAAGAGAGATCAAAACAACCCCGCCGCCGCCCTGGCGGCCGCCGCGCCGGCCGCCGCGCGCGACCCGCACGCCGGCGACATGGTGATGGATTATCGCGGCATCAAGGTGACGCGCCGGATCCAGGTGGGCAACCGCGTCCTCGGCACGCTGGTCGTGCAGAGCAGCGTGAAGAGCGTGTACCGCCAGCTCGCGCTGTACCTGGTGCTGGCGCTGCCCGTGATGCTGGCGCTGCTCAGCCTGTCGTATTTCGCGCTGTCGCGCCTGCAGCGCTTCTTCACCGCCCCGATCCTCGCGCTGTCCGCGGTGAGCGAGCAGATCTCGCGGCAGGGCGATTATTCGCTGCGCGCCCAGGTGTCGCCGGCGGCGGACGTCGGCCTGCTGGCGCGCACGTTCAACGGCATGCTCGACCGCATCCAGAACCGCGAACGCGAACTGGAAGCGGAGATCAACGAACGCAAGCGCATCGAGATCAAGCTCGACCGGCTGGCGCACTTCGATCCCGTCACCCAGCTCAACAACCGGCACTTCTTCAACGAGCGGCTGGAAGCCGTCATCGCGCGCGCGCGCAAGTTCGACGAGCGCACGATCCTGATGTTCATCGACCTGGACAACTTCAAGACCGTCAACGACACGCTCGGCCACGACATTGGCGACGAGCTGCTGCGCCTCGTGTCGCGCCGGCTGGCGGAGACGCTGCGCTTCGGCGACGTCCTCTCGCGCATCGGCGGCGACGAATTCGGCATCATCCTCGAGAACGTGAGCCAGGGCGGCGTGGCGTCGATGATCGCGGAAAAATGCCTGGCCAAGCTGGCCGACCCGATCCACATCCACGGCCACGACATCCACATCGGCGCGTCCATCGGCATCAGCGTCTATCCGGACGATGCGACCGACATGCACGCGCTGCTGAAATACGCCGACACGGCCATGTACTACGCCAAGAACGGCGGCAAGAACGCCTGGCGCATGTTCACGCCCAGCATGCGCGACGACGCGCACAAGCGCTTCAAACTCGACAACAACCTGCGGCGCGCCCTGGAACGCAACGAGTTCGTGCTGCACTACCAGCCGCAGGTCGACCTCAAGAGCGGCGACATCGTCGGCGTCGAGGCGCTGATCCGCTGGGTCCATCCGCAGCTCGGCATGGTCAGTCCAAGCGATTTCATCCCCATCGCCGAGGACACGGGCGTGATCGTGCCGATCGGCGAATGGGTGCTGCGCGAAGCGTGCCGCGACCTCAAACGCTGGCACGAACAGGGCTTCCCGCTGCACATGGCCGTCAACCTGTCGGGCCGCCAGCTCAAGGAGAGCGGCCTGGTTGCCGCCGTGCTGGCGACCTTGCGCGAGGTCGGCGTCGAGCCGCGCTGGCTCGAACTGGAACTGACGGAGAGCATGCTGATGGACGCTTCCACCGACATCCTCGACCGCCTGCACGCGCTGACGGACGCCGGCATCCAGCTCGCGATCGACGACTTCGGCACGGGCTATTCGTCGATGAGCTACCTGAAGACCTTCCCCGTGCGCGCGCTCAAGGTCGACCGCAGC
Organism: Massilia sp. Masssp93; assembly: GCF_059491295.1. Taxonomy (NCBI): domain Bacteria; kingdom Pseudomonadati; phylum Pseudomonadota; class Betaproteobacteria; order Burkholderiales; family Oxalobacteraceae; genus Massilia; species Massilia sp. Masssp93. Next base: position 4,894,298 of record NZ_CP168502.1, read on the forward strand.
TTCGTGCGCGGCCTGCCGCAGAATCCGGAAGACGCGGCCATCACGCGCGCCATCATCGCGATGGCCAGGAGCCTGCGCATGGAGATCGTGGCCGAGGGTATCGAGACGCAGGAACAGAGCGACTTCCTGCGCGCCAACGGCTGCGACAAATCGCAGGGCTATCTGTACGGCCGTCCGTGCCCGGCCGCGCAGATCGGGCAGATGCTGGCGCAGGCGCGCACGCGTGCCTGCATCGTCGACTGAAACTCCGCTGTGGACAAACAATAAACTTTGTCACACCCTCTCCTGTCAGGTGGACCGGTTCCGGCACACCGTTCTTGCGGATAACGGTTGCCACAAAAGCGCCGCGAACGGTCTTGCATCGGTCGCTTGCAACAATAACGTTTGCCGAAGCCTGCAGGGCATGCATCGTCTGCGACGGTCCGCTATCGACCGAGGCAATAAAGTAGTATAAACCAGAAATATAGCAGCAATGTAGTGCGTTGACATTTGGCGAATATGATACTAAGGTAGTAGAAATCAGCTTTGCACTACTTTACTGCTATGAAAAGCCATCTGGAAGTTGCTAAAGTTTTACGAGATGCAATTTCTCACCGCAAGGTTTCCCAGGCTCAGCTACATGAAGAGGCCGGGATCTCCCAACGGACGTTGACGAACGTGCTCAGTGGTGACGAGGACTTCAAGATGAGTACCCTGTTTGCCCTGGCAGACAGACTGGGGCTGGAGATGCTTCTGGTACCCAAAGGGGCGGCGCAAGCCGTGTCTGCGGGCGCAGTAACGAAGCCGGTTGTAAAGACGCGCGTACAAAAGTCATTGGAGCGCCGGGGAGCGTCGGACGCGCCCCTGTTCGGAAGATATAACCCATGATTATCAAGGCCCTGGCAATCTTTGTAGGTAAGCAGCGTGTGGGCGTTCTGTTCCAATACCCGCTTACCGAAGACGCCAGTCGAGACGACGGGGCTGTGATCAATCGGTTCGTGGCCGATGACGACTTCATCAACCTGGCCGCGCCGCCGGTACTCTCGACAGCATTCCTCGCAGATACGCCTGAAGAGCAGGCCATTTTCTGGCGCGACATCAAGTCTGTACCTTTCAATGGCCGTTTCTCGAACAAAAATCAGTGGCTGCTCCCATCGTTTTTTCAGAACCTGCTGCCCGAAGGCGTCTTCCGAGATCATGTAGCGAGACTCCGCGAATGCAGTCCGACTGACCATTTCGAGATGCTTGCAGCATGCGGCAAAGACTTGCCAGGAAATGTGTACGCGCTCCCCGTCGATCTTTCCAGGGATGACATGGCCCGCTACGTCACACGAAATCAAGATTCGCTCGAGATGTCGGTGGTGGCAGAGCCGATGGAGGAAGGCGTTTCCTTGTCTGGGGTGCAGCCCAAGCTCGCTGTCATCAAGCAGGGAGATCGGTACGTCGGACGCACTAAAGACGACGGCGTGCACATCATTGCGAAACTCCCCGTAGTCGGCCAACCGATGCTCCCTGACCTCGAGTACCTGTCGCTCCAGCTCGCGGCCGCATCAGGCGTGAATGCTTGCGAGGCTTACCTCGAACCACTGGGGAAGCTGGAGGCGGAGCACGGCTACGACTTGGGCGATTCGAACAAGACCACGAACTTCCTGGCTGTCGTGCGTTACGATCGGTCCCTTTCCGGCCGCATCCATTGCGAAGACTTTGCACAGGTGTTGGGCGAAATGCCAGAGGATAAATACGGCGGCGCGATGCGCGCATCGTCTCCCCTGACTTACTTTGACGTCGCTTCTGTCCTGCTGGACCTAGAATCGATCGGCGAACCCGGTGTGCACGAGCTTCTGAAAAGGCTCGCAGTCAATGAAATGCTGGGGAATCCCGACATGCACCTCAAGAACATCGGGCTTCGCTATCCGGACGGAGCGACCCCTGAACTGCCGCCCGCCTATGACATCGTCGCCTACTCGGCTTACCAGAACAACATCGGTCATGCACTGCAGATCCTTCCACCGGACCTGATGCCTACGCATAGACGACAAACTCGGCGGCTGACGCCCAATAGCCCGGTACACACCAAGCAGACCCTTTCGCCAGCCGTGGTCAGGGCATTCTGTAGCGCGCTTGGGATCCCCGAGAAGCCTGCCGCCAAAGCGATCGCAGACTGTGTAAAGGCTGCTTACGAGAATTGGCCGCCACTCATCGAAGCGTCGGGCATTACCGATCAGCAGAAAAAGCGCCTACTCGATCACTTCTATGCGCACCCGCTGGTTGCGTCGCTGGTGATGCGCGATCAGGCGCGCCACCGCAGTGCCAGCAGGCCGGCCGGCGCAGGGCCGGACGAGTCAGCAGCCCAGGACGCTTCCGTACCCATCTCGCCATAGCCGGCCGCATTGGCAGCGGGATATTTGGCAGACCGAGCTGAGTTTCGCATTTTTGTTCGCCGGGGTTTGGTTAGGCTCCTTCAACTACCCTACGATCGCGTCCACGATGTTCACAAGCCCGTTCCAGACGCAGTGGGCCAGGATCGAGGTTCCCAAGCCGAAGCGTAGACGCAGGAAACTGAGCACCAACCCGAGCACAAGCTGGGAGCTCACCGCGAAGACGACCAGCCCGGCACGCCAGCCGATCGCCGGGTCAGATACGTAGTTAATGATGTGGACGAGGGCGAACGCGAGCGCATAGCCGCGCACGATCAGCGGGTAGCGCGCGAGGAATGCACGGCCACGGCGCCAGCGCAGGATGGCTTCGGCCTCCGCCCCCATGCGGCGTCGGATGGCCACATCAATCAATAACGCCACGCTCGTCACGGCGGCAATTGCCAGCGGACTCTGCCATCCCTGCGCGAACAGGGCGATCAGCGCAGGCATCCCACACATCGTCCAGCGCGCGCTGCGTAGCCCCGCCCGAAACAGCAGCTCTTCCACGAGGGGGCCAACCGTCACGCTGAGGACCAGGAACGTTCCCCCCTCGACATCGATGCAGAACCTTAGCCCGATCAAGCTTCGTAACAACAGCAAAGTTGGTATCGACACCAGCAGCGCGAACAGCGCAGTGAACGCAAACAGCGTGGCAATTGTCCGAAACACCCGGCCCGGCTTTTCACGGCGGGGATGGCCACGCGTGGGCAATCTGACGAAGACAAAGAATTCCGCGAGGTCGGCAGGCAGACGCGTCTTTCCGCTCCTTGCGCCGTGCGCGACGCTGCTGTCCAGATTGGTCGTGGGGATCAAGAAATTCCTTGGTTATCTCGTCATGTCCGCTTGTGGCCGAACCCGGCCATTCAGCTCAGCATAGCAGGTTGCCGAACTGAAAAATTCGCGGACTGTCACGACAGGCGGCTCTCGACCGAGGCTGTGTAAAAACGCGAAATCTGCCCGTTTTCACGGGCCTCTTTATCATTCCCGACCTCGAAAAAACGCTGTAGCGGCCGCTCTAAGAGGCCGGGCGCGGGCGCCGCGCCACCCAGTTTGCGTTTTTACACAGCCTGGACCCTAAGCAGACGTACTGGTACTGCTTTTTCGTCTTCGCATCCAACGCCGCCACGCCGATGCACTGATCGAGACCGCGAGCATCCAAAACAAGAACGCAAGACCAAGCCGTGGCCACAGAAGGTCATCCATACCTATCGCTATCGACAGAGGGTCTCTGGCCACCGAGCCGACTGGTGATATCGCCTGACTATCTGCAAGGAATGGCAGCGGAAACCCGTACGCGAGTACCGCGCAGTCGATGGACGTGCCCAGCTTGCCGCAGACCGCTGTGACGTGTCCCGGCACGACCAGCGACAAGTATGTGAGAGCGACTGCACTTACGAAGCACGATGCAATCGACTTCACGCGCAAAACCGTTCTACTCATCGGCGCCCTTGCCATCGTTAAGCTTCCTTCTCCTTCACCCTGGTCTGCTTCCTGGCCGACCGCTGCCGTCAGTGCACGGCAGGAACCGCCCCGAAGCCGTCGTTCAATGGGTTCGACTCGACTTACTCGGTTTCGTTATTGTGACCTCCACGCCGAAGCCATACTCCGATGAGCCTGCGGAGCAAGTCGAATGCCTCCGCCAACAAATACCGCCCATGCCGCTCGGAACGCTGCAAGCAGATCGACCTGGGCACGTGGGCTGGGGCACCGGCGTAGATCAGCCCGACGCGAACAGCTTCAGGCGCACGTCGAACGTGCTGCCCAGGCCGGCGCCGGCGCTGCGGCCTTCGACGCTCCCGCCATGCGCCTCGACGAGACTTTTGACGAGCGCGAGCCCGAGTCCCAGGCCGCTATTGCGAGCATCCGACGAACGCTCCGCCTGGGTGTACAGGTCGAACAGGTGCGCCATCGCACCGGGCGCGATGCCGATGCCGTTGTCGGCCACCCGCACCAGCAGCCAATGCGCGTCCAGGTGCAAGCTGACGTCGATGCGACCCCCGTCCGGTGTATAGCGGATCGCATTCCCCAGCAGATTCGCGACGATCTGGATGAGCCGGGTGCGGTCGCCATCCACGATGCACGGTGTGCACGGCACATGCTGCACAACGGCGTGGCCCTTCGCGCTTGCCGCCGGCGCGTGCTGCTCGACAGCGGCACCGACCACGTCCCGCATGTCGATCGCGGTACGGCTGAGCGACACCAGGCCGCGGCTGACGCGCGAGACGTCGAGCAAGTCCTCGACAAGGCGGCTCATGTGCCCGCTTTGGCGCGTGATCAGCTGGCCCAGCTTGACGCCCTGGCTACCCTGGTCGACGCCGTAATCGCGCCCCTTTTCCAGCAGCTGGGCCGCCATTGCCACCGCCGACAGGGGCCCGCGCAGTTCGTGGCTGAGGATGGACAGGAATTCATCCTTGCGCCGGTCGGCCGAGACCAGTGCGCTGGCTTTTTCGTTCAGGCGCACGTTCAGCGCCTCGACTTGTTCGTTGGTGCGTTCCAGGCAGGCCGTCACCGCCAGCAATTCATCCTGTTTCGCCTGCAGCGCCGCCAGCGCATCGCTCAGTTCGTTGTTCTGGTGGTGGGCATCGGACAGCGCGACCGCGCTCGGCAGCGCGGCAAGCTGGGACATGGCCATGTCGATGGCGCCGAGATCGAGTTCCATCTCCTGGGCTGGAAAAGCCTGGGCCACGACGATCTGCGTACCCGCGGCCCCGATCCCGATCGCGCAACTGTCCATCAGGCGCTGCACGGCCAAGATGCGGCCATCGCCGCCCTGGCGCCCGGCGTCTTCCGGGCCGCCCCGCCCTTCGTCGTCGACTGCCACCACGAACGCCTGGCGCCCGTCGAGTTCGCCGATGAAGAAGCGCACGCTGCCGCGGGATGCGTGGATGCAGGCATTGCGGGCCAGTTCCGAGACGGCCGTTACAATACGGGTCTGCTCGTGGTTGCCAAAGCCGCACAAGGCGGTGATCTGGCGCGCACGCAGGCGCGACGCGATGACGTCGATCTCGCTGCGGATGGCCACCGTCAACAGGAGGTGCAGCGGGGCGTGGTTCTCCAGAATGGCGTCGGATGGCATATGTCGCATCCCCGCATTATCCGCCAGGAAAGCTCGCTGGTGTTGCAATCGTTTTGCAAACTTCGCAAGTGTGCACGGGGACAGGTGGTATAGTCGATCGGTTATACCCACGAGACCCGATGCCCGCTCGGTCGGTTGATGAAGTACACAGCTGGACCGACACGGAGCAACGATGACCGCCACCACGCCCCCAACCACGACCTCCTACCTTTCCCATTTCACCGACTTCCTTGAGGCGCAGCGCAACGCCATCCAGGCCCAGTGGGAAGCGCATCTCGACATCCACACGCTGGCCAACCGCAAGGTCAACAGGGAGATGCAACGCAGCCAGTGCGCCGATTTCATGACGGCCTTCGTGAAAGCGATGCGGGATGAGCCCACCGCGAACATCGAAAGCCGCGCCTGGAACGACATGCGCAAGGTGCTGGAAGAGATATCGTCCACGCGCGCCAAGGCGGGCTCGACGGCCAGCGACACGGCCGCCTTCATCTTTTCGATCAAGCAGCCGATCTTCGCGCTGCTGCGCGACAGCCTGGCCGGGCAGCCAACCGTCCTGGCCAGCGCCGTATGGACGCTCAGCACGGTGCTGGACGGCCTGGGCTTGTACACAGTCGAGCAGTTTCAGCGCGGCCGCGACCAGATCGTCGCGCGCCAGCAGCTTGAATTGCTGGAGCTGTCGACGCCGGTCATCAGCCTGTGGAAAGGCGTGCTGGCCTTGCCGCTGATCGGCACGCTCGACAGCATGCGTGCCCAGGTCGTCATGGAAAGCATCCTGGAAAAAATCGTGTCGACCGGCGCGACGATCGCCATCATCGATATCACGGGCGTGCCCACCGTCGACACGCTCGTCGCCCAGCACTTGATGAAGACCATCGCGGCCGCGCGCCTGATGGGCGCGGATTGCATCATCAGCGGCATCCGTCCGCAGATCGCCCAGACCATCGTCCACCTCGGCGTCGACCTGCAGAACGTGACAACCAAGGCGACCTTGGCCGATGCCTTCGTGGTGGCGCTTGAGCGGACCGGCGCGCGCACGAGCTTCTGAACCACTGCCAGGGCCAGCCTCGCGCGCGAGTTCACACGACCGGCCGGTTCAGGGCGAGGCTGTGTAAAAACGCAAATCGGGCTGCCACCGCGCGATACTCGGCCTCCCAAAACGCGCGCTACGGCATGTTCTCGAGATCGGGAATGGTAAAGAGACCCTTGGCATTACGCGGATTATCGCGCCACACCCGCTACCACGCGACGACGACGGACGTCATCGGCGGCAGCGCCAGCGGCGCGCGCAGGTCGACGTTCGCGCCGGTCAGCACGTTGCGTCCCTGGCGCGCGTCCTTGACCATGCCGCCGAAGCGCGCCAGGTCCAGCTGCGTCGCCCGCGGATTCTTGTTCAGCACCACCATCACCGTCTGCTTGCCGTCGTGGCGGAAATAGACGTAGTGCCCGTCGCGCGGGATGTAGTGGGTCAGTTTGCCGTACTTGACGGCGGAACTGGTCTTGCGCCAGTTGAACAGCGTGCGCACGAGGTGCTGCATGTCGCGCTGGCCGTCCGACAGGCCGGCGCCCGTGAACGCATTCACCTTGTCGCCCGCCCAGCCGCCCGGCATGTCCGCGCGCAGCACGCCGTCGTTGCGCTCCTTCGGGCCCTGCATCAGCATTTCCGTCCCGTAGAACATCTGCGGGATGCCGCGCGTCGTCGCCATCAGGATCAGGTCTGTTTTCAGCAGATCGACGTTGCCGTCGACCTGCGCCAGCGCGCGCGGACGATCGTGGTTGTCGGGGAAGACCATCAGCTTGAGCGGATCGGCATACAGGTAGTCGGCCGCGATGGTCTCGTAGATCCTGATGAGGCCCTGGCCGCCGTCTTCCGGCGCCGTCAGCGCCTTCGGTGCCGTGTCCACGAGCGGGAAATCCATCACGGACGGCAGCCCGGAACGATAGCCGTCGCGGTTGACGACGCCCTTCTGCCAGTACGCGACCATGTACGGGCGATCGTCCATTTCCTCGCCGACGACGTTCAGGTGCGGATATTCCGCGGCCACGGCGCGGTTCCAGTCGAGCAGGAAGCCGGGGTCGGCATACGAATACGTGTCTTCGCGGATGCCGGACAGGTTCGCGTACTCGATCCACCACAGCGTATTCTGGATCAGGTAGCGCGCCGCCAGCTTGTTTTTCTGGTTCACGTCCGGCATCGCGGTGTCGAACCAGCCGTCGAAGAAGCGCGCCCTGTCTTCCGGCGCCGCGTGGATGTCCTGGGCGACCGTGTGCTGGTTGTTCGTCTGCACGTACGTCTTGCCGTGGTTGATCCAGTCGGACGCCGGCATGTCCTGCATCCACCAGTGGCCCGAGCCGATGTGGTTCAGGACGACGTCGTGGATCACGCCCAGGCCGCGCGCATTGGCCGCCGCCACGTAGTTGCGGTAGTCCTCGTTGCTGCCGAAGCGCGGATCGACCTTGTAGTAATCGGTCAGCGCATAGCCGTGATAGGAGTACGCCTGCTGGTTGTTTTCGAGCAGCGGCGTGGGCCAGACCATCGTGAACCCGAGGCCGCGGATGTAATCGAGCTGCGCCTGCATGCCGGCCAGGTCGCCGCCATGCCGCTTCGTCGGAACGGTGCGGTCGCTCTGTTCGCGCATGCCGGCATCGTCGTTGGCCGGATTGCCGTTCGAGAACCGGTCGGGGACGAGCAGGTAGACGGCGTCGCCGGAATCGAAGCCGCGCCGCTGCGCCGACCCGGTGCGGCGCGCTTCCAGGCGATAGGGGTACGTGGCGACGATCTCCTTGCCGCGCTTGAACTGCAGCTTGACTTCGCCGGGCCGGGCGGTCGCGCCGATCTTCAGGTTCACGAACAGGAAATTCGGATTGTCCGTGCGCTCCACGCCGGCGATGCGCACGCCGGGGTAAGCCAGCGCCGGCTCCAGCTCGGCGATCCTGTCGCCATGCACCATCACCTGCAGGTCGGACCAGGTCATGCCGACCCACCAGTTCGGCGGTTCCACGTGCTGGATCGCATACGGCGCGGCGCCGGCCCAGAGGGCGGGCAACCAGGCCGAGACGGCCAAAATCAGTTTCTTCATGATGTCCCCAGAATAATTTGTAGTAAAGTAACATCATGAATCATTGAATTCAAGCCGATTCTCCCGTCAAATGTAGTTTTACTCCCATGTGCGACATGTCCAGAAATACAGTAAGCTGTACGCCCCATGCCGCAGACCATCCTCACCCCCGTCCATCACGAACTGATCATCAAGAAGAGCCGCTTCATCGCCTGCGTCCAGCCGATGCCGGACCGGGCCGGGGCGCAGAAGATCGTGGCGGGGCTGCGGGCCGCGCATCCGGGCGCGGCGCACGTGTGCTGGGCGCTGCTGGCGGGTGGGCAATCGGCCGCCGTGGACGACGGCGAGCCCAGCGGCACGGCCGGACGCCCCATGCTGGACGTGCTGCGCCACCAGGACCTGGAAGGCGTGCTGGCGACCGTCGTGCGCTATTTCGGCGGCATCAAGCTGGGCGCGGGCGGGCTCGTGCGCGCCTACACGGACAGCGTGGCCCAGGCGCTGCTGGCCGCGCAAAAAATGCCGATCATCCGCCAACGCCACCTGCGCTGCGACGCGCCCTACCCGCTCGAGGGCCTGATCCGGCGCGAACTGGATGCGGCCGGCGCCACGCTGGACGCCGTCCGGCACGCGGACGCCGTCTCGTTCGCCTTCCACCTGCCGGACGGCAAGGCGGCGGCATTCGTCGCCCGCCTGAACGAAGCGGGCAATGGCCGCATCCTGTGGATCGAGGAAAACGAGGACCCGCAAGCGGACTCGGCCTGATACCGCTATCATCCGAGGCTATACCGGACATCACGACTCAAAAGCGGACTCACCTGTCGTGAGCCGCCATAATGTCCGGTTCCTCCACCCCCGCGCGGTCTTTTTTCGCCCGGGTCGTCAATACAAAGCGAACGAACAATGATCAAGAAGAGCCTGGTTCCCCTGGCCCTGGGCGGTTTCGGTATCGGCATGACGGAATTCGTCATGATGGGCATCCTGCCCGATATCGCAACCGGCCTTGACATCTCCATTCCCCAAGCGGGCTACCTGATTTCGGCCTATGCGGTCGGCGTCGTCGCGGGCGCGCCGACGCTCGTCAGCATGCTGTCGCACCGTCCGCCGCGCAGCGTGCTGATCTGGTTCATGCTGATGTTCACGGCGTTCAACGCGCTGTCCGCGTTCGCGCCCAACTTCCACACGATGCTGCTGTTCCGCTTCCTGGCCGGCCTGCCGCACGGTGCGTTCTTCGGCGTCGGCGCCGTCGTCGCGACGCGCCTGGCCGACAAGGGCAAGGAAGCGGCCGCGCTCGCCAGCATGTTTTCCGGGCTGACCATCGCGAACGTGCTGGGCGTACCGGCCGGGACCTGGCTCGGCCACAATATGAGCTGGCGCTTCGTGTTCCTCATCGTGGCCGCCATCGGCCTCGCGACGATGATCATGCTGCACAAGCTGATCCCGTATTTCGAAGCGACGCCGGGCGCCGGCCTGCGCCAGGACCTGAAAATCTTCCGCAAGCGGAACCTGTGGCTGGCGCTCGGCATCACGTCGATCGGCACGGGCGGCTTCTTCGCCTGGCTCAGCTATATCGCACCGCTGCTGACGGACGTCACCCGCTTCCACGCCAACACGATTCCGCTGATCATGACGGCGGTGGGCGTCGGCATGACGGTCGGCGTCCACGCGGGCGGCAAGCTGGCCGACCGCATGCCGCCGCTGACGGCCATCATCCTGCTGCTGATCTCGATGGTTGCCCTGCTGTGCCTGAACGCGCTGCTGGCATGGTCGCAGCCCGCGATGATGGTGCTGGCGTTCGCCGTCGGCGCGAATGCGCTGGCGCTCGGACCGCCGATCCAGATGCTCTTGATCGAGCACTCGCGCGAAGCGGAGATGCTGGGTTCGTCGCTGGGCCAGTCCGGTTTCAACATCGGCAATGCCCTGGGCGCATTCCTCGGCGGGATTCCGCTGACCCTGGGTTATTCGTACGCGTCGCCGCAATGGGTGGCAGCCGGCCTGGCGCTGTCCGGCGTCGTGCTGGCGCTCGCGATGCGGGCGCATGGACGGCGCTCGGTGGTGGCGGTGCCGGCGTAACGTCGTTCCCGCGGAGGCGGGAACCCAGTCTGTGTGCAGATCGATACGCTTGAAACAGGTCGATATGCTTGAGTAACGTCGTTCCCGCGCAGGCGGGAACCCAATCTGCGCGCAGCTGGATTACGCTTGAAGCAGGTCGATATGCTTGATACTTGGGTCCCCGCCTGCGCGGGGACGACGGATCATGCCGATATGCTTGAGTAACGTCGTTCCCGCGCAGGCGGGAACCCAGTCTGCGCGCGGATCGATACGCTTGAAGCAGGTCGATATGCTCGAAACTGAGGCCCCCGCCTGCGCGGGGACGACGGATCATGCCGATACGCGTGAAGCATGCCGATACGCTCGAGTAACGTCATTCCCGCGCAGGCGGGAACCCAATCTGCGCGCAGCTGGATTACGCTTGAAGCAGGTCGATATGCTTGATACTTGGGTCCCCGCCTGCGCGGGGACGACGGACCATGCCGATATGCTTGAGTAACGTCGTTCCCGCCTGCGCGGGGACGACGGATCATGCGCCATCAGGCCTGTCGGCGCTTCCGCCTCGCCACACCCGCCGCCGCCAGCCCGGCCAGCACCAGCGCCACGCTGCCCGGCTCCGGCACGTGCGCCGGGGTGTCGTTGTCGTTCGGCCCCGTTTTCAGCCCGGCGATGTCGACCGCGTTGAAATAATGATTCGAATTGACCTGGACCGTCGACGACCAGGTATCGACGATCACGTTGCCGTTGATGACGCCCCAGTTCGCGGTCTGCGTCGCATACGGCGCCAGCACGCTGCCGATCACGCCGCGCACGTCGATGCTCGTCGCTTCGTAAAAGTTGAACAGCACGTTGTAGCCGGCGAGCGGCTCGAAGCTGATGCCGCCGTTATTGAAGGTGCCGGCGCCGCCGCTCACGTTGAAGACGAGCGTCTCGCCCGGCACCAGTTGTTCCAGGGTCCAGCTGCTGGAATTCGCGAACAGGTCCGACGACACATCGAAGACGTCGACGCCGCCGCTCCCGTTGCCCGTCACCTTGACGCCGCTCCACAGGCGCGTCACCGAGCCGGTCGGATCGAGGTCCGACAACGCATCGGCCACGCCCTTGTAATAGTTTGATGTCGCCTTGAAATCGACGGGATTGGTGGTCGACATGTCCGGCGTCGCCGCCCACGTCAGCGCGCTCGTGCCGCCCACGTAAGCCTTGCCGTTCTCGATCGAGCCGCCCTGCAACGCCAGGTTGCCGCCGGCGACGAGCGCATAGCCGTCCGTGCCGAATGCATCCTTGTTGTTGTGATTGATCGAATAACTGGAAATCGTGACATTGCCGCCGGCCACGACCGCGCCCTCGACGTCGCTCGACGGCGCCGTGAAGTCGTGGATCGCATACAGGTTCGCGCCGCCCACGGGTGCCATCAGGTTCAGCACGGCCGCGTTGGCGGAACCGCCGAGGAGGGCGAAAGCGAGGGTGACGGGAGCGAGCATGACAGGCCGGATGGAATGCATGATATTTCTCAATAGAAATTTTTGGTACTACACAGTACCATCATTTCCGGTATCGTTCTAATTCTTTTTAGAAATAACTGTTATCTTCCATGCCATATGCTTGATGCGACGCGCGGCATGCCCGACTACATGTGCGGCAGCCACATGCCCACCGTCGCGACGGCGATGCCCACGCCCAGCGCCAGCGTCAGCGCGGACAGGACGCCCGCCATGAACCAGTGCGCGCCGGCGCCGCCGCGTGCGCGGCAGACGAGGTAGGTTTCCAGGACAGCGAGCGGCAGCAGGAATTGGGCGAACGCCAGGAAACTCAGGAACGGCCCCCGGAACGTGCCAGGGTCGAACCCCGCGGGACCGCCGTTCACCGCCAGCCAGAACATCAGGCCGACGCGGAAGAACCACACGCCGCTGACGGCGAGGAACAGGCGCATTGCCCAGCGGCGGTGCGCGGCGACGTCGCGCATGCGGATGCGCTGCAGCGCCATCCCCGCGAACGCCAGCACGAGCATGCCGTTGACGCTCGTGCCGATGTGCTGGACGACGTCGCCGACCGCCCCGCGCCACCAGACCATGTAGATGCCGGTGACGCTCGCGCCGACGGCGGCGGCGAGATAGATCCTGCCGTTCCAGCGGTGGAACGCGGGCGCCCGCGCGCGCAGGCGGGGAACCAGTTGCAGCGCCCCACTCAGCATGATCGTGGCCGCCGTCAGCAGGTGGATGCCGGTGGCGGCGTTCCCCGCGCCGTCACCGGCCACGTGACCATGCGTCATCACCGTATTCCATTGCCCGAAGCTTCCCCGGACCGCCGCCCCGCCATACAGCAGCACGACATAGGCCGCGAAGACGAGTTGTCCGGCCACCGTCACGACGAACCACAGCGTTGCCGCCCACGCCAGCGCCCGTGCGGCCCGGCCGTGCGTGCTGCCGGCGCGCCAGGAGGCGGTGATTGCATTACCCGATACCATTGTTGTTCTCCCTCGGATGATCGATACGGCAGTTATCCATTTCCCGCTCCCGGGCACAAGACGGTTGGGCGAACGATGCGACCGGCGACGGTTTCCGGGACTTGAACGACGGTCGGGTTGCAGGTATCGTGGCTCGATGTCCCCGACGACGCCCTCTCTCCGCCCAGCCAGCGTCCTGCTGCCGACCGCCCGGCAGGCCGCCGTGGTCGCCGTCTTCACCTTGTCGCTGTCCTGGCTGCTGCACGTGCTGAGCGGCACGTCCTATCTCGGCGTCTTCGGCCGCATCGGCTTCATCGGCGCGGCGCTGCTGATGGCCTACTCGGTTGCCGGCGCACTGCGTCCACGCTGGATGGGACTGGGGCCCGCGCGCCTGGCGGCGGTCGTGCTGACGGCGCCCGTGGCGGCCCTCGTCACTGCCCTGGTGACGCAACGGAGCCATTTCATCGCCTATCTCGGCGACACCCAGACGCTGGTCGGACACTTCCTGATGGTGTTCCTGGCGATCTTTTTCGGCGTGCTGTTTTCCCTGGTCGCGATGCGCAACGAGCGCAGGGAGCGCGAACGGGCCGACCGGCTCGGGGTCGAACTGGAAAAGAACCGGCTTGAGCGCGAACTGCTGGACGCGCGCCTGCGCATGCTGCACGCGCAGATCGAACCGCATTTCCTGTTCAATACGCTGTCCAATGTCGAAGCCCTCGTGGCCTCCGGCTCCCCCAACGCGGGGCCGGTGCTGCGCCACCTCATCGCCTACCTGCGGGCCGCAATGCCGCGCCTGAACGATGCCGACGCCACCCTGGAGACGGAACTGCAGCTGGTCCGTTCCTACCTGGAGCTGATGCAGCTGCGCATGCCCGACCGCCTGCAGTTCACGGTGGCGGCGCCGGCGCGGGCGGGCGCCTTGCGCTTCCCCGCGATGGCGCTGCTCACGCTGGTCGAGAACGCGATCCGGCATGGCATCGATCCCAACATCGACGGCGGCCGCATCGACGTGGGCGGCCGCTGCGACGACACGACGGGCGCGATGGTCCTGTGGGTCGACGACACCGGCAAGGGCATGTCGGAAACGGCGCAGCCCGGCACCGGCCTGTCGAACCTGCGCACCCGCCTGCACGCCTTCTACGGCGAGGGCGCGCGCGTCGACCTGCACGAGGTGGTCCCGCACGGCGTGCGCGTCGAACTGCATTTCTACCCTGGAGGCAAGCCATGAAGCCGTGCACCGCACTCATCGCCGACGACGAACCGCTGCTGCGCGAACGCCTGCGCACCCACCTGGCGGCCCTGTGGCCGGGATTGCGGCTTGTCGACGACGCGCGCAACGGTCCCGAGGCGCTCGAGCTGTTCGCCCAGCACCAGCCCGATATCGTGTTCCTGGACATCCACATGCCGGGGCAGAACGGCATCGACACGGCGCGCCAGCTGGCCCGCCGGGCCCACGTCGTATTCGTGACCGCCTACGAGCAATACGCCGTGCAGGCGTTCCAGCAGGGCGCCATCGATTACATCGTCAAGCCGATCGACGAGGCCCGCCTGGCCGATACCGTGCAACGCCTGCAGCGCCAGCTGGCCCTGCCGCCGCCGGCGCATGCCGCGCTGGACGCCATGCTCGACCAGCTCGCGGCCCGGCTGGAACGGCGCGGCAAGCCGGCGTCGCCGTGGCTCCAGTGGATCAAGGCGTCGGTGGGCACCAGCCTGCGCCTGATCCCCGTCGACCAGGTGCGCTTCCTGCGCGCGGACGACAAGTACACCCGCGTCGTGTGGGACGAAGGCGAAGCGTTGATCCGCAAGGGCATCCGCGAACTGGCCGAGCAGCTGGACCCCGAGCGCTTCGTCCAGACGCACCGCTCCGTCATCGTCAACCTGGCATGCGTGAGCGAAGTCGTCAGGGGCATGAACGAGACGGCGGACCTGCATATCCGCGGCCATGACGAGGTGCTGCCGGTCAGCCGGAACTACCTGTACCACTTCCGGCAGATGTAGGTCCATGACCTCGGAGGTCAATTTTCCATGACCTCGCGGGTGATTGAGCCCGCCCCGCCGAACCGCGACACTGTGGTCTCCACCAACGCAGGAGTCCATCATGTCCGACCAAGTCCTCAAAGCCCACGCCTTCCGCGCGCTGCACGCGCCGGGAGCGCCGCTGGTCCTGTTCAACTGCTGGGATGCCGGCAGCGCCAGGGCGATCGCCGCCGCCGGTGCGCGGGCGGTCGCCACCGCCAGCTGGGCCGTCGCCGCCGCCAACGGCTACGCCGACGGCGAACACCTGCCGCGCGAGCTGGCCATCGCCAACATCGGCCGCATCGCGCGCACGGTCGCGCTGCCCGTGACGGCCGACCTGGAACGCGGCTACGGCGAGACGCCGCTCGACGTCGCCGACACCGTCACGCAAGCCATCCGCGCCGGCGCGGTCGGGTGCAACCTGGAAGACGGCATCGACGCCGGCGGCCTGCGCCCCGCCGCCGAGCAGGCCCCGCGCCTGCAGGCGGCGCGCGAGGCGGCCAACCGGCTCGACGTCCCGCTCTTCATCAACGCCCGCACCGACGGCTTCCTGCTCGCCGCGGCGGACGCGCACGACGATGCCCTGCTCGACGCCACGCTGGAGCGCGCCCGCCTGTACGCCGCGCACGGTGCCGACGGCCTGTTCGTGCCCGGCCTCGTCGATGCCGCGCTGATCGAACGGCTCGTGCGCGCGTCACCGTTGCCCGTCAACCTGATGGCCGCCGCCGGCACGCCGCCGCCGGCGGCCTTGCGCGCCCTCGGCGTCGCGCGCCTGAGCCACGGTCCCGGCCCGTACCTGCTGGCGATGCGCGCGCTCGAAGACGCCGCGCGCGGGGCCGCGGTATGAAGCGCATCCGGCTCGCGCTCGCGGCGCTGTGCTTGAGCACGGCCGCGCTGGCATCCGACCACCTCGATTCGCCCAGGGTCATCGCCGATCCGCGCGTGGACATCGGCGACATCTACGCGTGGACCTCGACCGACGGACGCCGGCTCAACCTCGCGATGACCATCGTCGGCCACGTCTTCGACAAGGATGCGGAATACGCCTTCCACATCGACAGCGGCCCGCGCTTTCCCGACACGACGGCGCGCACCGACATCGTCTGCCGCTTCGCCTCGATGGCGCAGGCGGACTGCCTGATCGGACGTGACGAAGCGATCCAGGGCGACCCAAGCCGGCCGGCGGGATTGCTCAGCGCGAGCGGCCGCAGCCGGCTCTTCGCGGGCCTGCGCGACGACCCGTTCTTCAACAACGTGAAGGGTTCGCGCGACGCGTTCGACCTGGCGACGGCCACGCTCAAACAGAGCGTCCCGCGCGACGCCGCGGGCTGCCCCGCCTGGACGCCCACGCAGACCGCCGCCATCCTCGACCGCTGGCGCCACACGGACGGCGGCCCGGCCCGCAACTTCCTCGCAGGCTGGACGCCGGCCGCCATCGTGCTGTCCGTGGACCTGTCGCTCGTCGACCGCGGCGGCCCCGTGCTGGCCGTGTGGGCCGACACGACGGTCGACGACGTCCGCATCGACCGCATGGGCCGGCCGCTGACGGGCAACGGCCTGCTGGCCCACCTGGGCAGCGACGAGGAAGCCGACGCCTACAAGCTCGCCTACAACGCCGCGACGCCGGAGACGGCGGACGCATTCGTGCCCGTCATCGCAAGGTCGCTCGCGCTGTACGACGGCTACGACGGCCAGTGCGGCAACCAGCTCATGATCGACCATGCCGCGCCGCCGGCGGCGCGCTACACGCCGCTGGCCAGGCTGCTGGCCGACGACCGGCTGTGGGTCGACAGTACATCGGCCACGTGCACGCAGCTGTTCGCCGTGGAACTGGCGGCGCTGCCGGGCGGAGACCGCTGGCGCAAGGACTGCGGCGGCCGCACCCTGCATTACGATGCCGTGAACGTCTACCGCTCGCTGCTCGCCAGCGGGACAAACGATGCGATCACGGACGGCGTGCGCGCGGACGACCGGCAGCATTCGGATGCGGTGTTCCCGTTCCTGGCCGCGCCCAACGATGCGAAGGCGGCCTACCCATGATCGCGCGCCTGCTGACGGCCGCCGCCCTGTGCCTGCCCCTCGCGGCCGGCGCGCACGACTTCTGGGTGAATCCCGACCGCTTCGTCGTCTCGGTCGGCGCCAGCACGGGACTGAGCATGCAGGTCGGCCACGGCGACGCGCGCCGGACCTCGGCGATCCCGTCGCGCCGCATCCTGCGTTTCGCGGCGTGGACGCCGGGCGGCGAGGTCATCGACCTGCGCGGCGACGGCAAGCTCGCACCGACTGAAGCGGGACTGCATCTGCTGGTGCTGGAAACGGACGCGAACGCGCAAAGCCATTTGCCCGCCGACCGCTTCAACGCCTACGTGAAGGAAGAAGGCTTGTGGCCCGCGGCGGCCGCGCGCGAACAGCGGGGCACGACGGGACGGGACGCCATCGAGCGTTACCGGCGCGTGGCGAAAGCCCTCGTGCAGGCGGGCGCGCCCGGCGAAGGCAACCAGGACCTGGCGATGAAGCGGGTCGGCCTGCCGCTGGAAATCGTGCTGGTCGCGCCGCTGTCGGACCCGGACGGCGGCGACACGCTGGCGGCGCAGGTCGTCTTCGAGGGCCGTCCGCTGGCGGGCGCGCTGGTGAAGCTCACGGATCTCGACCACGATGCCACGCCGGCCGCCGCGCAAGTCACGGACCGCGACGGGCTGGTGCGCCTGCGCCGTCCGCCGCCGGGCAACTGGCTCCTGAACGTGATCTGGACCACGCCCCTGTCCGGCGCCGAAGGCATCGACTTCGACACCATCTTTTCGAGCCTGAGTTTCGGTGTGCCGCCTGCCGGGTTATCATCCGGCCATGCCCCCTCTTGATCTCGCTCCCGTCCCCGTCGGCCTCCTCCTGCGCGAATGGCGCGCCGCGCGCCGCCTCAGCCAGCTCGACCTGGCGCTGGACGCGAACATCTCCGCGCGCCACCTCAGTTGCATCGAGACGGGCAAGGCGCAGCCCAGCAGACCCCTGCTGATGCGCCTCGCCGACGTGCTGGACATGCCGCTGCGCGAACGCAACGCGCTGCTGCGCGCGGGCGGCTATGCGCCGGGCTATCCCGAGAGCGGCCTCGATACGCCGGCGATGGACCGGATCAACAAGGCGATCGCCTTCATCCTCGAGCAGCAGGAGCCCTATCCGGCCTTCCTCATGAACCGGCACTGGGACATCCTCGCGGCGAACCAGGCGGCGCAGCGCATCAACGGCTTCCTGCTCGACGGACGGCCGCCCCGGCATGCGAACATGCTGCGCACGGTGTTCGACCCGGACGACCTGCGCGGCCGCATGACGAACTGGGACGATGTGGGGAGCACGCTGATCGGCCACCTGCACGCGCTGATCGCCGGTTCGCCGACGGACCTGAAAGCCCGCGCGCTGCTCGACGAAGTCCTGGCCTATCCCGACGTGCCGTCGCGCTGGCGGCTGCGCGACCTGGACCGGCCGCCCGCGCCGCTGCTGACGACGGAGTTCCGGCACCGCGGCGTGGCATTGAGCTTCTTTTCGACGATCACGACGTTCGGCACGCCGCGCGACATCACCATCGACGAGCTGCACATCGAGTCGTGCTTTCCGATGGACGAGGCGACGGCGCAGTTCTGCCGCGCCGTCCGCGAAACAAACGGCTGAGCGCCGTCAGACGAGCAGCGCGCCGCCCATCGACGCGCTGATCTCGGCCGCCTCGTCGATCATGCGATTGAGGCTGTCCTCGTCGAGCAGGTAGTCGAGCGCGCTCTCGCTGTGTTCGGGCAGCGGCGCGCGCGCCGTGCCGAGCGGCGACGGCACGCTGGCATACAGGTTGGCCAGCAGCAGGGTGTCGAGCAGGGTGGCGGGCGGCATGTGCAGCCAGGCGCCGCGCAGCTCGAAAATCGCGTCGGCGACGGGCTCGGGCAGCGCCAGCTTGCGCGCCACTTCGCGCGTGACGACGTCCTCGCACAGCTCGGCCCATTTTTCCGGATCGTCGTCCAGCAGGCCCGGAAAACCGTCGGCGCGCGACAACAGGTAAAAGCCGCCGACCTCGTGGACGATGCCGGCGAACATGGCCGTGTCGGGATTGACGAACGTGACGCGGCGCGCGAATACATGGGCCAGCGCGGCCACCTGCACCGTGTGTTCCCACAACTGCTCGGCCTTGGCGCGCAGGTCGGGGTCCTCGATGCGGGCGCCGAACTGGCGCACCACGAGGCTCGCGACGAGCATCTGCAGGTTGCGGTAGCCGACCCGCGTCACGGCCGAGCGCACGTTGGTGATCGGACTGCCGCCCGTGTTGAACGTCGAGGAATTGGCCAGCGCCACCGTGCGCGCGGCCAGCTGCGGCTCGCCCAGCACGAGGCGGATCGCATCCTCCAGGTGGCA
Source organism: Massilia sp. Masssp93 (assembly GCF_059491295.1). Lineage (NCBI taxonomy): Bacteria > Pseudomonadati > Pseudomonadota > Betaproteobacteria > Burkholderiales > Oxalobacteraceae > Massilia > Massilia sp. Masssp93. Next base: position 4,913,720 of record NZ_CP168502.1, read on the forward strand.
ATCGGGATCGTTCAGCGCGTGCTGCAGGCGCAGCACGGCGTTCACGCTGGTGGGAAAGGAAATCTCACCGCGCGCCGCTTGGGCGGCGATGGTTCCGAAGGCTTCGAGTCTGTTCACGGCCGCGATTATACCGTGCCCTATCTACCGCAAAAATAATTCGCGGCGGGTGCGCAACAACTTGTGGTAGTTCAGCAAAAAAGACGGCCGGCTACAAACGCCGGCCGTGGATGAGCTTAAAGCGGATGACTTATTTGACCTTGATGGCGCTCCTGACGCTGGTGACGCCGTCGACGCCCTTCGCGACCTGCACGGCCTTGTCGGCCTGTTCCTTCGAATTCACGAAACCGCTCAGCATCACGACGCCCTTTTCCGTCTCGACGTGGATACCCAGCGAATCCAGGTTCGGCTCCTTGACGAGGTCGGCCTTCACCTTGGTGGTGATGGCGGTGTCGGACGCGGCCAGGCGCGTCTTGCCGGTGGCGTCGCGGGTCTTGTCGGCCGTCTCGTCGCCGGTGCGGTCCATCGCGTTGTCGGTCTTCCGGGCAAGCGTCGAACCGGCCTCCTTCGTCTTCTCGACGGCGGCGTGGGCCACTTCTTTCGTCTTCTCAACAACTGTCGCGGCCGCGGCCTTCGTTTTGTCGGCTGCGGTCACGGCAGTGTCGCGCGTCTTTGATGCGACGTTTTCGGTCGCGTTCGCCGTGCGGTTGGCGGCGTCGGCGGCGTTCTCGCGCACGGCCGACGGCTTCGTTTCGACCAGGCAACCGGTCTTCGCGTTGGCGCCCATCTGCGCGCACTTGTCGACGGCGGCCGCCTTGGCCGGATCGCGCGTATCGGTGCCGGTCACGAGGCCGCCGGACGCCGTGCTGCCGCTGGCGCCGCTGGCGCCGCCACTGCCGCTCGAACCGGTGGCCGTCGACCGCTCGGTGCGCTCGGCCTTGGCGTCGGCCAGCGCCGCCGTGTGCACGGACTTGGCGTTGTCCATGCAGCTGTCCTTGTCGGCGCCGTTTTTGGCGTCGCAGCGGGCCTTGGCGAGGTCGTATTCGGCGTCGGCGACGCTGGTGCGCGCGCGGGCATGGCCGGTGGCCGTGTTGTTGTACTTGGCCAGCGCATCGGCTTCGGTGCGGGTACGCATCAGCCGTGCCTCGGCCATACAGACGTCCTTGTCGTTGCCGCTTTTCGCATCGCATTTCGCTGCCGCCGCCCGGTATTCCGTCTCCGCCTTGTGCGTGAGATTACGGTAGGTGGCAGGGTCGTGGTTCAGTGCCGCGGTCGGCGCCGCGGCAAAGCTCGCGCCTGCGGCCGTCGCGAGCAAGGTCGCAATCAGCGTTTTCATGGTCTTGTCCCTTGTGTTGTTTGTTGTGACAGCCAGATTTAACGCCCTGACGGGCAAGACCTCTGTGCGGCACCGTACACTTGTCGGACAATCAATCATCGCTCAGCAGGCCTTCGCGCCACAACGGCGCCGCGTCCTCGAACGGTTTGCCGGCGGCGCCGAAGCGGGCCCCGTCGCGCGCCAGGCGCACCCAGGCCCGCGTATCGTGGCCGTTGTGCGCCACCGGCTGGTCCTGCCTGAGTTGTTCCAGCCAGGCGTAGATGCGGCCGTAGTCGCCGGGGTGGCGGTCGTGGGTCCAGGCCAGCGCGACGAGGTCGGCATAGCCTTCCTCGCGGCGGGTCTCGCGCATCGCCTTCGACGCCGCCAGCAGCGATGGATCGGCGGCCGTCTCCTCGCCCGTCTCGACGAAGCCGGCCGGCAGCGCATGCCAGGCGCCCTGCGCATAACGCCAGCAATGGCCGATCTCGTGGGCGGCCATTGCCTCGATCAATTCTCCCTGCTCATCGGCCGGCACGCCCTCCAGCTGGCGCTCCGCATTGGGATTGCCGCGCAGCGACAACACGAGCTTGCAGCGGCCGCCGGCAAAGCCCATGGCCATCGGCACGTCGTTGGGTCCGGCCTGCGGCTGCACGACGATGTCGATCGGCAGCTTCAGGCCGCGCGAGTATTCAAGGACGGGAAACGCGGCGCCGAGCCAGCGCTGCTCCAGCGGCGTGAGGTCGGCGGCGCATGCGGGGACGGCCTGGGCAGCCAGGCCCAGGACGGCGGCGGCGAAAAAGACTTTGGACATGGAGGGCTTCCCGATGGATATATGAAATGCCTAACGGCAATTCTAGTCCCCGTTCAACCCTCGTCCTCAGCAATATTTTCGCGGCTGTCCAAAAGCGTAATGTTGCCGGAAAAGCCGCTCAGCGGTGCGCCGGCACCAGCTTGGCCGCCGTCACGAACGCCGGGCGGATATCGTTCGGCACGGCCTTCATCTTGTCCAGCCCCTTCTGCACGTCCGGGCGGATGACGACGTAACGCTTCATGAGGTCTTGCGCACGGGTGTAGTCGCCCAGCGCTTCGATCGTCAGGAATTCGCGGTCGAGGTCGGCCACGGCGCCCTTGATCCTGGCAAAGTCGACGGAGAACGTGCCGTCGCCGTGCGACACGAAGCCGCCCTTGTCGAGCAGGTAGTTGACCTGGATGGCCATGCCGCGCGCGTGCGAATCCGTCAGGCCGAAGTGCAAGGTGCGGAAGGCCGACGCGAGGTAGGTGTTGTACAGCTTGCGCTCGGCAGCAGGCCCCTGCCCCAGCGAATCCTTCAATTGGCCCTTGTCCATCATGTACGCGAGCGCCCACAGGCCGGTGACGTCGGCCTTCGCTTCCTCGATGGTCGAGTACGTATCCTTCAGGTCCTGGCGCGGCGTGGACGGCTGGCCGTTCTGCGTCGTCGCGTGCGGACCCAGGCCGTGCATGATCTCGTGCGCGAGGATGTGCGTGAAGAACGAATCGAAGTCGAGATCCTTCTGGTCGGCCGGGCGCAGCACGAGCTTCGAGATCGGCGTCAGGGTCGCCTCGAACTTGGCTTCCTGGACATTCTTGAGCATGATGCGCTTGGAGCCGCGCTGGCGGATGATGCGCTCGTCGTTCGGCAGGTTGTACGCGGCCGTCTGCACGCCCATGTTGCCGTCGCCGGCGCCGTACACCTGGTTCACGACGACCATCGGCGCGAGCGCCCCGACCTTCGGATTGCGGTATTTCGGATCGAGCGGCAGGTTGTTTTCCAGCTCCTGCATGTGCTTGCCGAAGAAGTTCAGCTTGTCCGTCTCCTTCTGGTCGCGCACGTTCACGTACGCTTCGAACGCGGCCTTGTAGCCGAACAGCTCGTCGTTATACGTCTCGTACGGGCCGATCGTGACGTCGACCGGGGAATCCAGGTCCATCCACGCGAAATCGGAGGCGAGGTAGTCGTTCGACAGGAACGCGTCGGCGCGCAGGTTCAGGAATTTTTTCAGCGACGCGTTGTCGGTGGCGTTCGCCGCGTCCTTCAGCAGCCTGGCCAGTTTTTGCAGCTCGGTACGGTATTCGTCCGAGTATTTCACGACAGTGAATTTACCGGCCTTGTCCTTGCGGATCACCGTGAAGAACCATTGCGCCTGCTCCCTCTCGGCCGGCGGCAGGCCATTCATCCACGTCTCCAGCGCCTGCTTGGTCGCCCCTTCCGGATAAAAATTCGCACCCGGCGGCTTCTCGGCCGGGATCTGGATGCCGGCGTACTCCGCGGGCATGAAGGACTGGTTGCCGTCGATGATCGACCACGGCCCCTTGTTCAGCCAGAAGTAATCGCGGCGTGCCTTGCCCAGCGGCGTCGTGTCCTTTTGCAGCGCGGCCCACAGTGCCTCGTTGCCGGACCAGCGCTGGCGCAGTTGCAGGATGTCGACGATCTTCGCCGCTTCGATCAGCCTGGCGATGGCGACGCGGTCGCCGGCCGACAGCCTGGCCGTATCGGCCGTCAGGTCGACGGGGGCGAAGCGCCTGGTCATCGACTGGAGCTGGGTCACGGAGGCGGGGGCCGCTGCGGTATCAGAGGCGTGGACGTTGGTGCACAGGGTCGCTGCGGCCAGTGCCAGGGGGGCGAGGAGTTGCTTCATTGGGGTCCCTTGTGAGGTTTGCAATCTTACGATTGTAATCCTGTTCAGCAGGGATCGGACAGACGTTGGAAAGGACGGCGCGTGTGATTTGGTGAGTCTTGAAGTTTGGCGAAGCGATATACTCATTTCCTTTTGGCAAACTGTCAGACAGGCACCCACCCCTCACGCCGGCCTGCCCTCGGCGGTTCATAGGAGCTTGATCCCTCATGCAAATTACAAACCTCAAGAACCAACAGAGCATCAAGTTCATCGATGGTTCGAGCCAGTCTCCGGACATGACCCAGGCCGGCAATTACCTGTACGTGCTCGATAACAATGCCGTCGTACGGCTCAACCTGGACGGTACGCTGGACACGTCGTTCGACGGCGATGGACTGGCCTACCTGGGACAGCCCGGTCTGCGTCCGTATCAGGTGTCGGCCGACGCCTCCAGCCTGAGCGTATTTTCCGCTATCGACAAAACGTTTCCGAACCTGACGCATCAGGTGACGACCTTCCCGCTGAACGGCATCAGCGGAAACACGTCGACGACGACGACGCTGCCGGCCCTTCAGGGCGACGGCGCCGGCCTCATCGCGCACGGCAGGGACAGCGTCTACCTGGCCAGCAATACGCAGCTCCCGAGCCTCGTCAAGATCGATGCCGGCGGCCATGACAGCGCCGCGTTCTCGGCGAACGCCACCGCGGTGCTCCAGCAGAATCATGTCTACGTGGACGCGACGGCCGAGGACGCAACCGGTCGTGTCTACGTGCTGGGCTCGATCACCGTGGCGGCCGACTACACGGCGAATACGCCGGCCCATCAGGCGCCCCAGGTACTGCGCCTGCTGCCGACGGGCCAGATCGATGCGACGTTCGGCCAGAACGGCATCGTCGACCTGGACAAGCCGGCCCAAGGCATGGGCGCGAATTCGATCGCGGTGCTTGCCGGCGGCGATGTGCTCGTCGGCCTTGCCGGCGAGGATGCCGGCATCGTCCGCTTGCATTCGGACGGCACCCTGGACACGGCGTTCGGCACCGCGGGCCTCGATACCATCAACCTGAACGGCAAGCTGGGCGGCGAGTACGCCAGCGCCATCCTCGTCGATGGGGACGCCGCGTTTGCGGTCGTCGCCTCATATCCGAGTTACAAGGTCACGCTGGTGCCGGTCGACGCGCACGGCTTCCTTCCCACGGCGGGGGTGACGGCGTTCGACACGACAATCCAGGAACACCTCGGCGCGCACATCGATCCGGCGACGAAAACGATCGTGCTCGCCGCACCGACCTGGAAATCGGGCGGCATCGAAACCGTGGCCGTCAACTATACCGTTACGGGTCCGGTGCCGACGGCGCCGCCCGTCGTCGGCACGAGCGGAGACGACAAGTTCGCCAACACGGCAAGCGCCGACAATGTCGACGGCGGCGCCGGCACGGATCACCTGGTCTACGCCGGCAATTTCGCCGACTACTCGGTGCGCGTCTCCGATGCCGGCGCGACCGTGACGGATCTGGCCACCGGTGCGACGGACACGCTGACGAACATCGAACGGATCGATTTCGCCGACAAGTCGCTCGGCTTCGACGCCGACGGCACCGGCGGGCAGGCCTACCGCCTGTTCCGGGCCGCGTTCGGACGCGCCCCGGATGAAGGCGGGCTCGGCTTCTTCATCAACGCACTGGAAAAAGGCCTCCCGCTGGACAAGATCGCACAGGGGTTCGTCGACTCGGTCGAATACCACGGCTATTACGCGGGCATCGCCGGCCATGCGCAACTCATCGGACAGTACTACCAGAACATCCTCGGCCGGCCTGCGGAACAGGCGGGGCTGGATTACTGGACGCATGTGCTGGACAGCGGCGCCGCGACGGAAGCGCAGGTCCTGGCCGCGATCAGCGAAAGCGGAGAGAATCATGCCGCCGTCATCGGCAGCATCGAGAAAGGATTTTTGTACACCCCGTACGGCTGACGCCCGGCCGGCGATCCGGATGTCATGCCAGCAGCCGGTGCTCAGCGCGACGCCTGCGCCACCGTCGCTTCCGGCGCCGCCTGCTGCCAGCCGCCGCCCAGCGCGCGTGCCACCGACACGGCGGCCAGCAGCCGCTGCGTGCGGATCTGCGCGGCGGCGCGGTCGGCCGCGAGAGAGGACCGCTGGGCGTCGGTGACGTCCAGGTAGGTCGACACGCCGCGGTCGTACCTGGCCTGCGCCACCTGCACGGCGCGCGCGGCGGCCTGCTGGGCCTGCACCTGCACGTCGCCCTGCTGCTGGCGCTGCTGCACGTCCGACAGCGCATCCTCGACTTCGCGCAGCGCCGTCAGCAGGCGTGCCTCATGGTTCGCGACGGCTTCGTCGTAGCGCGCCCTGGCCAGGTTCAGGTTGGCACGGTTGCGGCCGCCCTCGAATACCGGCAGCGACAGGGCCAGCGGGCCGAACGAGAACTCGCGCGCGCTGCCCTTGGCGAGGTTGCTCAGGTTTTCCGACGCATAGCCGAAATTACCCGTCAGCGACAGGCTCGGATAGAACGCGCCCTCGGCCACGCCCACCTGGGCATTGAAAGCCTTCAGCGTGGCGACGCTGGCCGCGAGGTCGGGACGCTGGCCCAGCAGGCTCGCCGGCAGGCCGACAGGAATCGAGGGCGGCTGCGGCAGCGCGGCGCCGGCGGCCGGGGCGAGGATCGGCTGGCTCGGCGACGCGCCCACCAGCACGGCCAGCGCGTGTTCCAGCGTGTTGCGCTGGCGCTGGGCTTCCTGGATGTCGGCCTCGGCGTTGGCGCGCTCGATGCGGGTGCGCGACACGTCCAGCTCGTTCGACAGGCCCGCGTTGAAGCGCGCCTCGATCAGCTGCTGCGATTCGCGCCGCGTGGCCAGCGCATTGTTCAGGATGGCGATATCCGCATCGAGGCCGCGCAGCTGCCAGTACGTCGTCGCGACCTGGCTCGACAGCATCAGCATGACGCCGTCGCGGTCGTCCTGGGCGGCCAGCGCCTGGGCGTCGGCGCTTTCCACGGCGCGGCGCACGCGGCCCCACAGGTCGAGCTCATACGAGAAATTGGCGCCGATGGAAAAATCGTTGCCCTTGATCGACTGGTGGCCGAACGTCGCGCCCATCGCGCTTTCGGCCGACGTGCGCGAATTCGCGATGCCGGCCTTCACGCCGACGGTCGGCAGCTGGTTGGCGCGCACCACGCCCAGTTGCGCCTGCGCCTGCACGAGACGCTCGGCGGCGGCGCGCACGTTCGGGTTGTCGTGCAGGGCGCGCTGCTCCAGCCGGGCCAGCGTGGCGTCGCCGAACACGGTCCACCATTCGGCCGGCAGGCGCGCGGCCTGCTGTGCGGCCTCCCCTTGCGGCTCGGCCGCGGCATGGCGCCAGGCCGGCGCCGCCGCGCTTTGCGGCGCGACGAAATCCTTGCCGACGGTGCCGCAGGCGGAAAGCAGCGCGGCGACGGCAACGGCGACGGCGGTGTGAACGACAGGTTTGATATAAATAGTTTTCATTCTTTTATCCATGAATGCTTGGTTCAGTGGCCACCGCCACCGCCGCCGCCGGGCGACTTGATCTTGTCCGAGAACCACAGCGGGATGATCGCCGCCAGCAGGATGGCGCCGACGAGGAAGAAGCCATCGTTGTAGGCCATCACGAACGATTCGCGCCGCACGATGCGGTCGATGGCGCCAATGGCCTGCTGGGCGGCCGTCGCGGGGTCGAAGCCCTTGGCGATGAAGGCTTGCGTCAGCGTGTCCAGGCGGCTCTGCGTCGCGCTAGCGACCAGCGACACCGATTCGCCCAGGCGCTCCGAGTGGAAGTGCTCGCGGTTCGTGAGCGCCGTCGCCAGCAGGGCGATGCCGACCGAGCCGCCCAGGTTGCGGGTCATGTTGAACAGGCTCGAGGCGGACGTCATGTCCTTCGGCTGGATGCCGGCCATGGCGAAGTTCGACAGGGTCAGCATCACGAACGGCTGGCCGAGCGCGCGGATGATCTGCGACAGCATCAGCTGGTCGTAGCCGGTGTTGGCGTCCATGTAGGCGTTCATCAGGCACGAGACGCCGAACAGCGCAAGGCCGAACGAGCACAGGAGGCGGTTGTCGATCTTCTGCGACAGGCGCGCGACGAACGGCATCACGAACAGCTGCGGCAGGCCCACCCAGGCGATCACTTCACCGATCTGCATCGGCGAATAACCGGCGATCTGGCCCAGGAACAGCGGCAGCAGGAACGAGGAGCCGTACAGGCCCATGCCGATCACTGCGGACAGCCCGGTCGCGACGAGGAAGTTGCGGTGACCGTACAGGCCCAGGTTGACGAACGGGTCGCTGCGCCAGAAATTCGTCACGACCCAGCCGAGGATGCCGATGATCGCCAGCGCCGCGAAGGTGATGATGAAGCTGGACTGGAACCAGTCCTTCGAATTGCCCTCTTCCAGGAAGATCGTCAGGCTGGCGAGGCCCAGCGCCATGAAGGCGATGCCGAGCCAGTCGGCCTTGTACAGCGCCTGCAGGTTCATGGGCTCGCGGTCGATGCCCCAGTACATGCCGGCGATGAGCAGCACGCCCGGCACCCAGTTGATGTAGAAGATCGACGGCCAGCCGTACAACTCCGTCAGGTAGCCGCCCAGCGTCGGGCCCATCGCGGGCGCCAGCGTGGCGGTCAGGCCGAACATGGCCATGCCGACGGCGCGCTTGGCCGGGGGCAGGCGCGTCATCACGAGCGTCATCGCCATCGGGATCAGCGCGCCGCCGGTAAAGCCCTGCAGCATGCGGAACACGATCATGCTGGACAGGTTCCACGCGGTGCCGCACAGCGTCGAAAAGGCGAGGAACAGCGCGGTCGTGAGCATCAGGTAGCGGCGCTGGCCGAGGGCGCGCACGAACAGCGCCGTCATCGGGATCACCACGATCTCGGCGCACAGGTAGGCGGTCGAGATCCACGAGCCCTCTTCCTGCGTGGCCGACAGCGTGCCGAGGATGTCGCGCAGCGAGGAGTTGGTGATCTGGATGTCGAGCACCGCCATGAAGGCGCCGAGCATGCCGGCCAGCACCGCGATCCAGGTGCGCGCGTCGATGCGCGCGCCGTTGGCCGGCGCCCCCGGCGGCGCGTGCGGCGCCATCGGTTTGGTGATCGTCGTGGACATAGTGCGTTCCCGGTTTATTGAGCAAAGGCCTGCTGCTGCGGCGCCTTCTGGCGCAGGTCGATCTCGACGACGGTCGACATGCCCGGCACGAGGCGGCCCGCGTATTTCTTCAGGTCGTCCGGTGCAAACGTGATTTTCACGGGCACGCGCTGGACGATCTTCGTGAAGTTGCCGGTCGCGTTATCGGCCGGCAGCAGCGCGAACTGGTTGCCCGAGGCCGGCGAGAAGCTGTCCACGCGGCCGACCAGTTCGTGCTTGGGCAGCGCGTCGACCTCGACCTTGACTTCCTGGCCCGGCACGATGCCCGGCAGCTGCGTTTCCTTGAAGTTGGCGACGACCCACACGTCGTCCTGCACGATGGCGGCCAGCTGCTGGCCCGGCTGCACGCGCGCGCCGACTTCCACGCTGCGCTTGCCGACGCGGCCCGAAACCGGCGACACGATGCGGTTGTAGCCGAGCTGCTGCTGGGCGTCCTTCAACTGGGCCTGCAACACTTTTACCTGGGCCTTGAGCACGTCGCGCGCCGCACCGGCGGCGGCGATCTGGGCCCTGGCGGCGGTGGCGTTGTCGCGCCGTGCCGTGACGTCGGCCGTGGCGCCGGCACGCGCGGCCGTGGCGGCATCGACCTCGGCTTTCGAGACGGCCTTCATCGTGCTGTTGTACAGCTGGCCGTAACGGTCGGCGTCCTGCTTGGCGCGCACGAGGTTGGCCTGGGCCTGCACGACCTGCGCCTGGGCGGCGGAGGCCTGCGCCTTGGCCTGCTCGACGGCGGCGTCGGCCTGCAGGATCTGCTGCTGCACGCTGGCGATCTGGGCCTGGATCTGCTCGACCTTCACGCCCTGGTCGGCCGGGTCCAGCTCGGCCAGCACGTCGCCGGCCTTGACGATCTGGTTGTCGTCGAACATCACCTTCGTGACGACGCCCGGGATGCGCGACGACACCGGGTGCACGTGGCCCGTGACATAGGCATTTTCCGTCTCGACGAAATAATGGCTGCGGTACCACATGCGGCCGCCGGCGGCCAGCGCGGCGGCGGCAATCAGGCCCACCACGATCAGCACGCGCTTCGGAGGCCCCTTGGCGGCATTGGCGGGCGCCCCCTGGGCTGCCGGCGCGCCCGGCGGAACGGCGGCGACGGGCTTGTGGTCGACCGTGGTTTGCGTATCTGGCATGTGAACTCCGAAAAGAAATGAAATTGGTCAAGCGCATTATTGGACAACTTTTTGGCAAAGTCAAGAAATGAAACGGTTGCATTTCATTTGAGATCGGGCTACAGTGTGAACCATGGACAAACATATGCATGACGCGGCCGAATGCTCCGGCAAAGCCGCAGGCCGGCCCAAGGCCGCCGACGTCGAGGCGCGTACGCAAGAGCTGTTGCAGACCGCCGCCGCTCTGTTTCTCGAGAACGGCTACACCAAGACCAGCCTCGAAGCGATCGCCCGCGCGGCCCACGTGGCGGTGCGCACCATCTATGTGAAATTCGGCGGCAAGGAGGGCCTGCTGGCCGCCGTGCTGGCCGCCAAGCGTCACCGGTTCTTCCGCAGCCAGCCGATGGAGACGGACCCCCGCCCGCTGCGCGAGATCGTGGACGACTTCGCGCACCAGATGTATGCCCTGATCACGTCGCAGGAAGCCATCGACCTGCAGCGCATCGTGCTGGCCGAGGCGCCCAAGAACCCGGAACTGGCCGAAGCGTTCTGGAACGGCGGCCCGCTCAAGACGCGCGAGATGCTGGGGCGCTTTTTTGCGCGCCCCGACATCCGCGCCCAGATGCGCCCCGACGTGCCGCTCGAGCTGCTGCCCTGCCACCTGATGGCCACCATCACCGGCGAAATGATCATGAACCTGATGCGCCCGCACCGTCTCGTGGACCCGGACAAGGCGCAGCGCGACCTGAAAGGCCGGCTCGAGCTGTTCTACCACAGCATCTTGCTTCACCGGACTTAATTCCATTTGGCAATGTGCGTCATCGCACCGACCCGATGTGTGGGAAACGGCATCCTGAGTTCTTTGAAGGAGGATGTCATGAAAAACAACAATGTCAAGACGGCAGTTCGCCGCAAGGAGGGTGCATGAGCAAGTCATCCCGATATGAATGGCGCGACCAGCAGGCCGCGCTGCACGAGCGCATGAACGGGTTCCTCGCCAACCCGAGCAATGAACAGCTCGAGGCCGTCGTCGCCGAAATGCGAGCGTACGCGGCCGCGGCCCAGTCCGGCAGCATCGAAATTCCGCAGCGGTGGACCGCTTACGGTTGAGCTAGCGTGGGCACCCCGTGCCCACGCGCAATCGGCTCCGACACGGACGGGCACACCGGTCATTCACGCGCCGGTTGAACGCGTGGGCGGGGGCCGCCCACCCTACGTGCGGCGCGGTCATGGTTTTGTAGGGTGGGCACCAGTGCCCACGCGTGACGTTCGCGGTTCGTTGGCGCGTGGACCGGACGGCAAGCCCACCCGCCCCCACACATTTCACGCTCTTCCACCGCATTTCGCGCCACCCGGCTGCATGTCGTCGCATTGCCGACAAGACCACGACCCGCCTGGCTACAGTGTGTCCATCGAGACAACGACACTGGAGCCCACCATGATCCGCACCGCCTTCCTGGCCCTGGCCATCGCCGCCCCGCTTGCCGCCCCGCTTTCTGCCCACGCCGCCGACCTCGTCATCCACGTCGGCAACGTCAAATCCGCCACGGGCCAGGTGATGGTCGCCCTGTACGACGCCGCCGGCAGCTTCCTCAAGCGCCCGGCCCGCGTGACGAAAACCCCGGCCAGCACGGCCGGCGCGACCCTCGTCTTCCACGACCTCGCACCGGGCAGCTACGGCTTCTCGGTCTTCCACGACGCCAACGACAACGGCCGCCTGGACACGAACCTGATGGGCATTCCCACCGAGCCGATCGCCTTCAGCAACGACGCGCAAGGCCACATGGGCCCGCCCGCCTTCGACGCCGTCAGGCTGGCCGTGCCGGCCGCCGGCCTCGAGACGACCGTGTCCCTGCGCTGAGAGGCCACCATGCAACGACGCCAATTCCTCAAGGCCGGCGCCGGCCTCGCCGCCCTCGGTCTGTCCGGCCTCGCCCGTGCCGACGCCCACACGACGTATCGACGCTTCCACGCCGCCCTCGCGCGCGATCCGGGCCTCGTGGTGTACGCGAACGTCGACGGCAACCAGCAGGGCGCAGCCGTGGTCGAAGGCCGGATGCCGGCCGGACTGCAAGGCACGTTCTTCCGCAACGGTCCCGGCCGCTTCGAACTGGGCGGCGAGCGTTACCGGCACTGGTTCGACGGCGACGGCTTCGCCCAGGCCTGGCGCATCGGCGGCGGCACGGTGTCGCACCAGGGCCGCTTCGTCGAGACGCGCAAATTCCTCGACGAGTCCGCCGCTGGCCAGTTCCTGTATCCGGCCTTCGGCACGAACTTCGCGCGGCGCGGCTTTCGCGACAACGACAGCCTGAACACGGCGAACACGAACCTGCTGCCGTTCAACGACCGGCTGTACGCGCTGTGGGAAGGCGGTTCCGCGACGGAGATCGACCCGGCGACGCTCGCCACGGTCGGCATCCACACCTGGCGCGACGACCTGCGCGCGATGCCGTTCTCCGCGCATCCGAAAGTGGAGCCCGACGGCACGCTGTGGAATTTCGGCGCCCTGCCCGGCGCCGACAAGGTGGCGCTGTACCGCATCGGCGCGGCCGGGCAAGTGCTGCAGGCCGGCGTGATCGAGGTGCCGAAGCTCGCGCTGCTGCACGACTTTGCCGTCAGCGCGCGCCACCTGATCTTCGTCGTGCCGCCGTACGACATCGCCGCCGACGACAACCTGAGCCTGGCCGAACGCCACGTGTGGGCCGGCCGTACGCGCGGCGCCCGCGTCGTCGTCGTGGCGAAGGACACGCTGGCGATCCGCCGCGTCTACGAACTGCCGCCGCGTATGGTGTTCCACTTCGGGAACGCCTGGGACGAGGCCGGCGGCGCGGTCACCCATTTCGACCTCGTGCTGCACGACGGCGACTTCCTGGCCGCGGCGGGCCGCGTGATGGAAGGCGTGCGCGAGCCGAACCGCCCCGCCGCCCACGCGGCGATGCGCGTCAGTCTCCACCACGCCAGCGGCAGGGTCGAAACGGTGCGCCTGCTCGACGGCGCGGAATTCCCGCGTGTGATGCCGCACGTCGTCGGCCGCCGCCACGGCCGCCTCGCCGTCCTGTCGAGCGATGCGCGCAACGCGTCGCTCGTGCTGGACACGGTGAACGTCGTCGACGTCGACAAGGGCCGCGCGGACAGCTGGCGCTTCGGCCCCGGCTGGCGCGTCGAGGAACACGTGCTCGTGCCGCGCACGGGCGCGCGATCCGAAACGGACGGCTGGCTCGTGGGCGTCGCGCAGGACACCAACACGACGACCAGCGTGTTGACCGTGTTCGACGCGGCACGCGTGCACGCCGGCCCGCTGGCGCTGGCCCGGCTGCCCTATCGCACACCACATTGTTTCCATGGTAACTTTCTGGCTGCTTGATACAAGGACGACATGCCGACATCCACCACCCTTTCGATGCACCCGCTGGAAACGTTCGCCCCGTTCCGGCGCTGGCCGCCCTCGCCGCTGCGCAACCTCGTCTACACGTTCGTGTGGAATGGCCTCGTCGGCATCGCGCTGGCCTGCGCGGCCCTGCTGTTCGGCACCGCCACGCCCTTCGGCGCGCTGCTGGCGGAGATGCTGCTGGCGTCGAACGTCATCGGCTTCCTCATCCATGGCATGGTGCGCCTGCTGCGCGGCGTCGCGCCGGGACGGGACAGCCGCGCGCTGCGCAGCGCCAAGCTGCTGCTGACCGCGTGCTGCGCCCTGCTCGGCATGGCGGTCACCAACGCCCTGCTGGGCGGCCGCAGCATCTTCGACGAGTTGCTGCACACGGGCGCGCTCGCGCGCTACCTGCCGGGCGCCCTCGTCGTCGCGCTGCTGATGGCTGCCGTGCTGGCGTCCGGCGAGCGCCGCGTCGCGCGCGAGGTCGAGGCCGCGCGCCAGCAGGAGCAGATCGCCGAGGCCGCACGCCTGCTGGCCGAAGCCAAGTTGCGCACGCTGCAGGCCCAGATCGAGCCGCACTTCCTGTACAACACGCTGGCGAACGTCGTGAGCCTGATCGGTTCGGACCCGGCGCGCGCGCGTCACATGCTGGAGCGCCTGATCGATTTCCTGCGAGCGAGCCTGGCGGCCAGCCGCGCCGAACACGCCACGCTGGGCGCCGAGATCGACCTCGCCCGCGCTTACCTGGATCTGCTGACGGTGCGCATGGGCGCGCGCCTGCGCTACCGCATCGACGTCGACGCGTCCTGCCGCGACGCCGCCATTCCGCCCATGCTGATCCAGCCGCTCGTGGAAAACGCCGTCATGCACGGCATCGAGCCCACGGTGGACGGCGGCACGATCGTCCTGCGCGCGCGCCGGGGCGACGCCGGCCTGTGCGTGGAAGTGGCCGACGACGGGGCGGGCCTGTCGACCGCGCCGCCGCGGCCGGGCGGCGGCGTGGGCTTGTCGAACCTGCGCGAGCGGCTGCGCACCTTGCATGCCAATAATGCTCAAGTACAATTGCTTGAAAATCAAGACGGAGGCGTGACGTCACGTCTGATCCTGCCCTTATAAACAACGCTGACCGAGGTGACGCCATCGATCCCATCCGTGCCCTGCTTGCCGACGACGAACCGCACCTGCTGGCCTACCTCGAAGAGCAGTTGGCGATCGCCTGGCCGGAACTGCACATCGCCGGACGCGCCGGCAACGGCATCGAAGCGCTGCGCCTCGTCGACGAGCTGGCGCCCGACGTCCTCTTCCTCGACATCCAGATGCCCGGCCTGAACGGCCTCGACCTCGCGGCCCGCCTGGTCGACGACAGGCGCGCGCCGCGCGTCGTGTTCACGACTGCGCACGAGGCCTATGCGCTGCAGGCGTTCGAGCACGCCGCCTTCGATTACCTGCTGAAACCCATCCGCCTGGAACGCCTGCAGCGCACGGTCGAGCGCCTCAAGGAAACGCTGGCGGCGCCGCCGGCGGCGCCGTCCGCCGACATGCTGGCCGGCCTGCTGCGCCAGCTCGGCGCGGCCCCGGCGCCGGCCGCACCTGCGCCCGCGCCGGCGGCGCCGCTGCAATGGATCCGCGCCGCGCAAGGCCAGGAGACGCGGCTGATCGCCATCGACGAAGTGATCTATTTCCAGAGCAACGACAAGTACACGAGCGTATTCCTGGCCGACGGCGAGCACCTGATCCGCACGCCGCTGCGCCAGCTGCGCGACCAGCTCGATCCGCAGCAGTTCTGGCAGATCCACCGCGGCGCCATCGTGGCCGCGCGCCACGTGGCCGGCACGCGCACGGACTTCCGCGGCCGCCTGCTCGTGAGGCTCAAGGGACGCGACGAGCAACTCGTCGTCAGCCGCAACTACGCCGACCTGTTCCGCCAGATGTAGGCACGGTTGCCACGCGCCCGCCTGGATTCCGCATTGCGAAAAGGCCTTTCACGATCTGCTTCGCCTTTACGAAAAGGTCGTGCATAATAGCGCCTGTCCTATGTCTTATATAAGACTTAGCTGCACGGAAAGATGCAACGGTTCGTGGCCGCCGGATCGACGTTTGACGGAGTATGATCCTCGATCTGTTCACCACCTTGGCGCGTGGCCCGGACAGCCGTGGAAACCTCAAGAAACCGTTGCGCAGCAGGTTTATTGACGTTTCCCTTTTAGAAATAGTATTCCAAACCCTCCCGCACATCGAGGAACCAGCGTATGAGCAGTGATCAGACCATCATCTACACCCTAACCGACGAGGCGCCCCTGCTGGCCACCCACGCCTTCCTGCCCGTCGTCGAGACGTTTGCCAAACCCGCCGGCATCCGCATCGAAGAGAGCGACATCTCCGTCGCGGCGCGTATCCTCGCCGTCTTCGCCGACCGCCTGTCGGCGGACCAGCGCGTGCCGGACACGCTGTCGGAACTCGGCAAGAAGACGCTGCAGCCGGAAGCCAACATCATCAAGCTGCCGAACATCTCGGCGTCGGTGGGCCAGCTGCAGGCGGCCATCAAGGAACTGCAGGGCAAGGGCTACAACCTGCCCGACTATCCGGCCGATCCCAAGACCGACGAAGAAAAAGAGATCAAGGCCCGCTACGGCAAGTGCATCGGCTCCTCCGTGAACCCGGTGCTGCGCGAAGGTAACTCGGACCGCCGCGCGCCGCGCGCCGTCAAGGAATACGCCCGCAAGAATCCGCACTCGATGGGCGAATGGTCGCAGGCGTCGCGCACCCACGTGTCGCACATGACCCACGGCGACTTCTACCACGGCGAAAAGTCGATGACGCTGGACCGCGCGCGCGACGTCAAGATGGAGCTGGTCACGAAGAGCGGCGCGACCATCGTGCTGAAACCGAAGGTGTCGCTGCTGGACGGCGAGATCATCGACTCGATGTTCATGAGCCGCAAGGCCCTGCTCGAGTTCTACGAACAGCAGATCGAAGACGCGCACAAGACCGGCGTGATGTTCTCGCTGCACGTGAAGGCGACGATGATGAAGGTCTCGCACCCGATCGTGTTCGGCCACTGCGTCCGCACCTTCTACAAGGAGGCGTTCGAGAAGCACGGCGCCCTGCTGGACAGCCTCGGCGTGAACGTCAACAACGGCATGGCCGACCTGTACAACAAGATCGCCAAGCTGCCGGATTCGCAGCGCGAAGAAATCATCCGCGACATCCACGCCTGCCAGGAACACCGCCCGGCGCTGGCGATGGTCGACTCGGCCAAGGGCATCACCAACTTCCACTCGCCGAACGACGTGATCGTCGACGCGTCGATGCCGGCGATGATCCGCGCCGGCGGCAAGATGTACGGCGCCGACGGCCGCCTGAAGGAAGTCAAGGCCGTGATCCCGGAATCGACCTTTGCCCGCATCTACCAGGAGATCATCAACTTCTGCAAATGGCACGGCGCCTTCGACCCGCGCACGATGGGCACGGTGCCGAACGTCGGCCTGATGGCCCAGCAGGCCGAGGAATACGGTTCGCACGACAAGACGTTCGAAGTGCAGGAAGACGGCGTCGCCAACATCACCGACCTGGCGACGGGCGAAGTGCTGCTGTCGCAGAACGTCGAGAAGGGCGACATCTGGCGCATGTGCCAGGTGAAGGACGCGCCGATCCGCGACTGGGTCAAGCTGGCCGTCACCCGCGCCCGCAACTCCGGCATGCCGGCCGTGTTCTGGCTGGACCCGTACCGTCCGCACGAAAATGAACTGATCAAGAAGGTCAAGACCTACCTGAAGGATCACGACACGGAAGGCCTGGACATCCAGATCATGTCGCAGGTGCGCGCGATGCGTTTCAGCCTGGAGCGCGCATGGCGCGGCCTGGACACCATCTCGGTGACCGGCAACATCCTGCGCGACTACCTGACCGACCTGTTCCCGATCCTGGAACTGGGCACCAGCGCGAAGATGCTGTCGATCGTCCCGCTGATGGCCGGCGGCGGCATGTACGAGACGGGCGCCGGCGGTTCGGCACCGAAGCACGTGCAGCAGCTGACCGAAGAAAACCACCTGCGCTGGGACTCGCTGGGCGAATTCCTCGCGCTGGCCGTGAGCTTCGAGGACTTGGGCATCAAGACCGGCAACGCGAAAGCCAAGCTGCTGGCCAGGACGCTGGACGCCGCCACCGGCAAGCTGCTGGACAACCGCAAGTCGCCGTCGCCGAAGACCGGTGAACTCGACAACCGCGGCAGCCAGTTCTACCTGTCGATGTACTGGGCCCAGGAACTGGCCGCGCAGACCGAGGACGCCGAACTGGCCGCCTACTTCGCGCCGCTGGCCAAGCAACTGGTCGAGAACGAGCAGAAGATCGTCGCGGAACTGCTGGAAATCCAGGGCAAGCCGGTCGACATCGGCGGCTACTACAAGCCGGACAATGCCAAGGTCAAGGCCGTGATGCGTCCGAGCGCGACCTTCAACAAGGCACTGGAAAGCGTCGGCGCCTGATAGCGCGATACTGTCGGTAGTCCGATAAAAAACCCCGGTTCCGCGTCATGCGGGCCGGGGTTTTGTTTTGGCGTGACGCAATGGTGGGCACGGGGTGCCCACCCTACGGCACTGTTCGATGATACATAGGGTGGGCATTTGAGGCCGGGGGCCTCAAATAAAACGTGCCCACCTCCTCCCGGCCAAAATTGGTCAAGCCAATTCCCATTCTGGCCCAAATATATTTGCAACACGATTCAATTGGCCCGACCAATTATCGTATCCTTGTGCTAACATTCCCCGACCTGGCCGCCGAGTAACCGGTCCAGGCAGCGACATCCTCGCCGTCCCGCCATCATCGCAACGCCCAGCCACGAGCCGGCCGCCACGACCACGCGGAACGCCGCATCGCAGCAGCGCAGAACCGCAGCACCGCACCAAGGTCCGCCGGCATCGGCCGACTTCCCTGTTTCAGCATCGCACGCACACCGGTCCGGCCGGCCGGGCGCCTTCGCGTCCGTCTCCGGCCAGGCACGGCAGCGGCTCTATTCGGGAATAACAATGAAAACGACTACAATCTTGGAGACCCTCGTCGTCGCAGCCCTCGCTGCCGGCCAGGTACACGCAGCACCGCTTTCCCTGCACGACGCCACCATCACCGCCACCTACAACGGCAGCGCGGCCGACGTCCTCGGACTCGACCACCTGTTCGCGCAAGAACCCGGCAGCAACACGAGCACGCTCGATCCGACCGACAGCGGCGTCGAATTCCTCACCGCCGACTTCCTGTTCGGCTTCGATTTCGCCACGGACGGCAAGCTCACCATCTATGAAAACATGCCGGTCCCCACCGGCGACTACAAGCTGACCTTCGACTTCGGCGCGACCCTGCCCGCCGCCATCGCGAACTTCACGCTGCTGGACGGCAGCCAGGCGGACGGCGTGCCGGGCCTGTCCGTCATCGACGGCCATACCATCGGCCTCGACCTCGGCGGACTCGCCTGGCATGGCGACTTCGCGTCGATCACGACGCAGATCGGCGCCGCCGGTTCGGGCACGAGCGTGCCCGAACCTGCCGTCCCCGCCCTGCTGCTGGCCGGCGCCGCCGGTCTCGCGATCAGCCGCAAGCGCGCCCGCCGCGCGTAAGCCACCGCCAGGAGACCTTCATGAGATACGCACGCATCAAGGCTGCGCTGGCACTGGCCGCGCTTTGCGTCACCGCGAACGCCGCCACCGACCCCGCCCGCGCCACCGCCCCGCTCGACGGCTGGGCGAGCCAGGGCGGCGGCACCCTCGCCGGCGCCAACGCCACCACCGACCAGATCTACACCGTCACGAACCGCGCCCAGTTGCTGGCTGCGATCGCGAACGGCGGCACGACGCCCAAGATCATCAAGCTGTCCGGCATCGTCGACATGACCGAAGGGAAGCCGTACACGAGCACCGCCGACCAGTCGGCGCGCGGCGCCATCCGCCTCAAGAACAACACGACGCTGATCGGCGACGGCGCCAATTCCGGCTTCGTCAACGGCCACATCATCCTGTCGAACGTCAGCCAGATCATCATCCGCAACCTCAAGATCCAGAACCCGTGCGACGTCGAACCCATATTCGACCCGACGGACGGCGCGACCGGCAACTGGAACGCGGCGTATGACGCCATCGGCATCTCCGGCTCGGACCACATCTGGATCGACCACAACGCCTTCACCGACGCGCCGGTCACCGACAACTACCTGCCCATCGAAAACGGCCACGTGAAGCAATGCCACGACGGCGCCGTCGACATCACCAACGCGTCCGACTACGTGACGGTGTCGTACAACGTGTTCGGTGAACACGACAAGAACAACCTGATCGGCTCCAGCCCCACCGCCACGGCGGACGAAGGCAAGCTGCGCGTCACCTTCAGCAACAACGTGTTCCGCGCGATCCAGTCGCGCGCGCCGCGTGTGCGCTTCGGCCAGGTCCACCTCTTCAACAACTACTACGTGGGCAGCAAGACGGCGGCCGTGTACAAGAACAGCTACAGCGTGGGTCCCGGCGCGAACGCGAAGATCCTGTCGAACGCGAACGTGTTCGAGATCGCGGGCGCGAGCGGCTGCGACAGCGTGGTCAAGAATCCGGGCGACGCCGTCGCCGGCACGTTCAAGGACACCGGTTCGCTGCTGAACGGCGCGGCGCTCGGCGCGTGCGCGGTGTCGAACGCGACGACGTGGACGCCGCCGTACGCCTACACGCCCCGCCCCGCCGCCCTCGTGAAAGCGAACGCGCTGGCGCAGGCCGGCGGCGGCAAGCTGGCGACGGCGATCACCGGCACCGGCAAGACCACCATCGACACGGGTCCCTCGCTGAACTGCCCCGCCAGCGGCCTGTACTTCTGCGACGATTTCCAGGACGGGACCACGGCCAGGTGGAACCTGCTGCCGCTGGCCGGCCCGAACGGCACGTTCGGCGTGACCGATGAAGTGGCCGGCAGCGCCAGCAAGGTGCTCCAGTACACGGCCGCGTCGACGGGCGGCGTGCTTGCGCTCGTGAAGCCGGACGCCTTTACCGGCGTGCCCTCCGCCGACTATTACGTGGAAGCGCGCATCCGCCCGATGGCCAACGGCACCACGGGCAGCAAGCTGCTGTACCTCGTCGCGCGCTACGTTGACGCGGGCAACTGGTATGGCGCGGGCCTGAACGTCCAGAACAGCACGACGAGCACCCAGGTCGAGATCGCGCGCATGCTGAACGGGACACTGAGCCGCCCGAAACAGGCGAGGACGCCGATCGCGATGGACGCCCAGTTCTACACGGTCCGCTTCGAAATGATCGGCACCACGCTCACGGTCTACCTGGACGGCAAGAACCTCGGCAGCATCACCGACGCCTCGTTCGCGCAGCGTGGGCTGATCGGCCTGTACACGTCGAACAAATCGTTCCAGATCGACGACGTGCGCGTGGGCGATCCGCGCCAGAAGCCCGTGCAGCTGACGCTCGATCCGGCCGCCACCACCTACACGGCCGAAGCGGGCGACGCGCCGCGGCAGGTCGCGGTCACGGCCGTCACGGCGGACGGCACGGCGGACAGCTTCACGGTCGCGTCCAGCAATCCGGCCGTCGTCGGCGCCACCGCGAGCGGCAACGCCGTCACGCTCACGCCGCTGTCCGCGGGCACGGCCAGCATCGTCTTCACGAGCGGTTCGGAGCCCGGCCTCACGCGCACGATCGCCGCGACCATCGGCGCGCAATTCGTCCAGCCGACGCAGACCTATGCGCTGCAGGGCGCCAGCAGCCCGGCCGCGCAGGCGGGCGCAGTCAACGTCGATACGGTCCTGACGCTGACCTTCGACAGCCCGCCGACCTTGGGCGCGAACGGCAGCATCCGCATCTTCCGCAAGGCCGACGACGCGCTGGTCGACGTGATCCGCACGAGCGGCGAAACGGACGCCCTCGGCTATCCGGGCCAGAGCCTCGTGCGGCGCGTGAACACGGCGCCGATCCGCATCGCCGGCAATACGGTGAGCATCGCCCCGCACGTGGGCAAGCTGGCCTACGGCACCGAATACTACGTCGCCATCGCGGACGGCGTGTTCACGAACACGACGCTGGGCGGCCTGCCGTTCGTCGGCATCGGCAAGCTCGGTGGCTGGTCGTTCACGACACAACCGGCGGCGCCGACGTCGAGCACCGTCACGGTCGACGACGACGGCCCCGCCGACTTCCGCACCGTGCAGGGCGCGCTGAACTACGCGATGCAGAACTTCGCGAAGACGGCGCCCGTGACGATCAACGTCAGGAACGGCACCTACGACGAGCTGCTGTACCTGAACGGCAAGGACAACGTCACGATCAAGGGAGAAAGCCGCGACGGCGTCGTGGTCCGCTACACGAACAACGACACGCTGAACACCGGCACCGGCACGAGCCAGTCGTCGACGGTCGCGGGGTCCCCGGCCGGCGGACGGGCCGTCATGCTGGTCGAGAACGCGGACATGCTGGTGCTCGACACGCTGACCATCGACAACACGACCATCCGCTCGGCCGCCATCTCGGGCCAGGCCGAGACGCTGTACTTCAACAGCGACACGCGCCTCGTCGCGAAGCACGCGAACTTCTTGAGCGAGCAGGACACGCTGAACCTGAAAGGCTGGGCGTGGTTCTACGATGCGCTCGTGGCGGGCAACGTCGACTTCATCTGGGGCGGCAGCCACGCGGCCCTGTTCGAGAACAGCGAGATCCGCAGCGTCGGCGACAGCGCCAACGCCTCCAGCGGCGGCTACGTGCTGCAGGCGCGCGTGCCGGTGGCGACCGACATCGGCTACGTCTTCCTGAACAGCGCACTGACGCACGGCGCAGGTCCGGGTCCGAACCACGGCGACGTGCCGGCCGGTTCGACCTATCTCGCGCGCAGCCCCGGCGGCACGGCGACGTGGGACAACATCGCCTTCGTCAACTGCCGCATGGATGCGCACGTGGCCCCCGTCGGCTGGGCAGGCCAGGGCGTGAACGGGCAGCCGGCGCCGAATCCGGCCGTCGCCAGCGCGGATGCCGGCTGGCGCGAGTACGGCAGCACGACCCTGGCCGGCACGCCGCTCGACCTGCGCACGCGCGTGGGCGGCTACGTGCTGTCGGACGCGGATGTGGCGAACCGCTTCGCGACGCGCGACAAGGTGTTCGCGGCGTATGGCGGCGGCGCGGGGTGGAATCCGCAGCCGTGATCCCGGGCCCCCGGTACGCGACCGGGGGCCGTCGCGCAGGTTGTCCGGCTTATGGCAAACCCTGCACGACGCCGTCCTTCGGATAGTCGATGACGTAGTCGACGTCGAAACGCGCGGTCTCGTTCGGCTTCAGGGTCCGCGACCAGCCGACCAGTCCGCGCCGGTGTTCCCAGTCGCGCACGTCCGGCTCCGGACGCAGCGCCGTCTTGACGGTCACCTTGTCCGATTCGCTGATGGGCGTCGGTTCGAGCACCAGCACGTCGACGGGTTGGCGGTGGGTGCTCGTGACGACGTAGGTGTCGGCGATGCGGCGCTGGTTGGCGCCGTTGAAGAAGCCCACCTCGCCCGACTTGCGGTCGCGGTGTTCGACGGTCACGCGCACGAGCGGATCGCGCCCGAACGCGAACTGCAGGCGGTCGCCCGCCTGCGGGTCCCAGTGCTGCGCGCCGACGTACGACCCGTCGCGCTGCAGCTGCACCTGGCCGGGCAGCCAGACGCCGTCCGGCCGCGGCGCGCGCGCCGTCACGACCGCCGCCTCGTTGCCGCTGCGCGGCGCGATGAGGACGCGCTGCTCCGCCTTCAGCGTCTGGCGCGACAGGCCGACGGCGATCTCGCGGCCATCCGACGCCAGCGTGACGCGGGCCGGCACCTCGAACTCGGTCGTGAAGGTCCCCTGTGTTTCCAGGATCGGCGCAATGTAATCGTCCTGCCCGGCGGCTTCCACGGGCCGGATCGTGCGGTAGTCGGCGGAGGGCACGGGCGGCGGCGGCGGCGCGGGCGCGCGCAGGAACATCGCCGGATCGACCGGCGGCTGGTAATTCAGCAGCCACGGTGACGGATCGGGCGCGTACACGATCAGGTTCGGCTGCCCGGTCGACAGGCGCAGCCGGACGTTGCTCCAGTCCTCGCCCGTCTTTTGCGAAATCGTCGCCAGCCGCTCCAGGTCGATGGTGGCCGCGTTCGAATCGAGCGCGACCCGGTACGTCGGCTTCCAGCCCGCGCGGTTGACCTGGTAGGACAGCAGCAGCTTGCCGCCCTGCCGGGCCGCGACCTGCACCGTGATCGTCCGGCTCTCGCGCGTGCTGGCCTGGGCCCTGGCGAGGTCGCGCTTGAGGACGTCGAGCTGCTTCGACAGCAGCCGCTTCTTGACGTCGTCGTTGCGCACGCGCTCCAGCGCGTCGAAGGCGCCCTTGCGGATGGCGTCGAGCGTGCCGGTGAGGTTTTTCGCATCGACCGGCGCGGCCTTGTCGCCGCCCGCGCCCAGCCGCTCGAGATACCCCTGCACGATCTGGGCCGACTTGATGTCCGCATCGATCGCCGCGACCTGGTCCTGCAATGCCTGGACCTTCGCGTCGAGGTCGGCCTCGCGCGCACTCGGACTGTCGACGCGGCCCTGGTCGCGCGTGACGACCTGCCCGACCTGGATGCCGGCGTCGGCATGCAGCCGCACGGTGTCCTTGTCGAAGTTCGCCAGCAGCCCGGTGATCTCGACCTGCGTCGCGCCGGGTGCGACCTGCACGACGCGCTCCACGGTGGCGCTGCCGGGATACAAGGTAACGCTCTGGATCGGCGCTTCCGCGGCCATGGCGGTCGTCACCGCGACGAACGCCGCGCCGGCGACCGCTCCTCTCTGCCTGAATACCATGATGTCCTTTCGGGGTTGAACCCGCCGAGCTTATCAAATGGCGCATCCGCAAAAGCCGCGAAATGTAACAATGTTAACCATCATCTTCTGGCAACGTTGATGTTGTACAATTTCTTTTGCGACAAGTCGCGCAATGACCCGGCCCTACTCTCTTGGAGATCACACCATGTTTCGTAAATGTTTTGCCGAATTCCTCGGCACGTTCTGGCTCGTGCTGGGCGGCTGCGGCAGTGCCGTGCTGGCCGCGAAGTTCGGCGACGTCGGCATCGGCCTCGCGGGCGTCTCGCTCGCCTTCGGCCTGACCGTGCTGACGGGCGCCTATGCCTTCGGCCCCGTCTCCGGCGGCCACTTCAATCCGGCCGTCACGGTCGGTCTCTGGGCCGGCGGCCGCTTCCCCGCGCGGCACATCGTCCCGTATGTCGTCGTGCAGGTCTGCGGGGCGATCGCCGCCGCGGCCGTCCTGTACATGATCGCGAGCGGCAAACCCGGCTTCGACCTGGCCGGGGGCTTCGCCGCCAACGGCTACGGCGAGCACTCGCCGGGCGGCTACTCGCTCGGCGCAGCCCTCGTCACGGAGCTGGTCATGACGTTCATGTTCGTGTTGATCATCCTCGGCGCGACGCATACGCGCGCGCCGGTCGGCTTCGCCGGTCTCGCGATCGGGCTGGCGCTGACGCTCATCCACCTGATCAGCATCCCCGTCACCAACACGTCCGTCAATCCGGCCCGCAGCACGGGCCAGGCGCTGTTCGTCGGCGGCTGGGCGCTCTCGCAGTTGTGGCTGTTCTGGCTCGCCCCGCTGGTGGGCGGCGCACTGGGCGGGGTCGTGTACCGCGCCGTGCTGGAACGCGACGAGGCCGAGCCGGACGTGGAGGGGCGTCCGACCCGTCAATAAATTACGGCGCGTATCGTCGCGTGGGCACGGGGTGCCCACCCTACGACCTGGAACGCCGTCCGGCCCGTCAATAGATTTGACGCGTAGCGCCGTTCAGCGGACGGCGCCCCGTCGCACGACGACGCCGTCCTTCATCACGAACACCGGCCGCTCGGTGACCGTGATGTCGGCGACGGGATTGCCCGGCACGGCGACGACGTCCGCCAGCTTGCCCGCCTCCAGCGTGCCGACGCGATCGATGGTGCCCAGCAGGCGCGCCGCGTTGGACGTGCCGGCCAGCAGCGCCTGCGCGGGTGCCATGCCGTTGTCGACCATGTAGCGGAACTCGCGCGCATTGGTGCCGTGGGCGCCGACGCCGGCGTCGGTCCCGAGCGCGATCGGCACGCCGATCTGCACGGCGTGGCGGAACGTCTGGCGCACGTGCGCGGCGGCGGCGCGGCCCTTCTCCGCGATCACGGGCGGGAACGTGGCGATCTTTTCCTCGACGTGCATGACGGCGGAAATCGTCGGCACGAGATACACGCCCTTCGCCTTCATCATGCGCAGTGTGTCGTCCTCGAGAAAGCTGCCATGCTCGATCGAATCGACGCCGGCCGCCACCGCCATCGTCGCGGCCTTGTCGCCGTGCGCATGCGCCGCGACCTTGCGGCCCCACGCATGCGCTTCGCCGACCACGGCATTCATTTCTTCCTGGGTCAGTTCGGGCGCGTCGACGGGATCGGACAGCGACAGCACGCCGCCCGACGGCATGAACTTGATGACGTTGGCGCCGTACTTGATCTGGTAGCGCACCGCGGCGCGGCACTCGTCCGGCCCGTTGCACACGCCCTGCAGCGGCCCGGCCGGCGCAAGCTTCTGCGGCGGGATCGGGTCCTGGTCGGCGTGGCCGCCCGTCGAGCCGATCGCATAATTCGACACGAGCATGCGCGGCCCCGGCACCTTGCCCGCGTCGATGGCGTTGCGCAGGCCGAGCGCGATCCAGTCCGTCGAGCCGACGTCGCGCACGGACGTGAAGCCCGCTTCCAGCGTGATGCGGGCGTACCAGGCGCCGTACAGCGCCTGCTCGGCCGGGAAGCGCATCATGTTGTCGAAGAAATCGCCGTACCAGTTGTCGCTCGACTGGCCGGACAGGTGCACGTGCGCGTCGATGAAGCCCGGCAGCAGCGTGGCGTCGCCGAGGTCGATGACGTCGGCGCCGGCCGGCACCGCCGCCTTGTCATCCTGCGCGACACGGACGATCCTGTTGCCGACGATGGTCAGCTGCGGATGCTCGACCAGCTTGCCGCTGGCGCCGTCGAACATGCGCGCGGCGCGCAGCACGACCGTGTGTGGCGTCGACGGCATGGCGTCGGCCGCCCAGGCGTTGGTGGCCAGCAGGGCAAGGGAAGCGGTCAGGATGCGGGTTCGTGTTCTCATTGGCGGCAGCCCATCGGTGGAAAAGCGCCGATGTTACGCCGGGATGTTTTTATGAACAACGTATTCCGATGCGGCAGTGCGGAACACGGCATCATTTGCTAACCTCACAGACATTCCACTACCGACCCCGCATCCATGACGCCGCGCTGCCAATCGATTTCCGCAAACTTCCTGATGGGTGCCGGAATCCTGCCGCTGGCCCTGTACATTGCCTGGGTCACGGCTTTCCTGCTCACGACCGTGCCCGGCCAGCCGCCCCGCGTCCCGATCATCGACCCGATCGGGATGCTGGGCCTCGGCATGTTCGTCTACCTCGGCGCGCTCGTCGTCGCGGGACTGGGCATGGTGTGGTCATGGCTGCTGGTGCACGCGCATCCCGCACAGGGCACGCGCTGGACGCTGGTCCTGCGCGCCATCGTCGTGCTGGTGCTGGCGCTGCCGTTTGCCTTCAACTTCCTGGCCAGCATGCACCTCGTGTAATCAGTTCAACCCGCCCTGCCTTGCCGCATGCTTGCCCAGCGCCGCCAGATCGAGGTCACCATCGCCCTGCGCCACGGCATCCTGCAAGGTCGCCTTCAGGGTCGCGCCGAACGCCAGCGGCAACTGCTTGCCCTGGCCCGCCTCCACCGCGAGGCGCACGTCCTTCAAACCCAGCGACAATTTGAAGCCGGCCGGCGCATAGCGCTCCGCGGCGATCATCCCGCCATAGCCCTTGTAGACGGGCGAGCCGGCGAACAGCGTGCCCGTGACCAGGTCGATGAAATCCGCGGCCGGCACGCCGTGCGTGCGCGCCAGCGCGGTGCCTTCGGCCGTCGCCTCGATCGCGCACGCGAGCATCAGGTTGCACGCGAGCTTGACGGCGTTCGCCTGTTCCGGCTCGCTGCCGAAGCGCCACGTCCTTTGTCCCATCAGGTCGAACAGCGGCTGCACGCGCGCGATCAATTCGTCGCTGCCGCCGGCCAGGATATTCAGCTTGCCCGCTTGCGCGACGTCGACGCGGCCCAGCACAGGCGCCGCCACGTAGCCGACGCCATGCTCGACGTGCAGCGCCGCCATCTCGCGCGCGAACGCGACGGAGACGGTCGCCATGTTGACGTGGATGCTGCCGGGCGCCATCGCGGCCAGCACGCCGCCGTCCAGCAGCACGGCGCGCGTCGCGTCGTCGTCGGACAGCATGGTGAAGACGACGTCGGCGATGCCGCATTCGGCGGGCGTCAAGGCCGGCTTGGCGCCGAGCGCCGCCAGCGCGTGCACGGGTTCCGGGCTGCGGTTCCAGACGTGCACGGGCTGGCCGGATTGCAGCAGGTTGGCGGCCATGTGGTGGCCCATGCCGCCCAGGCCGATGAATGCGATGCTCATGTATGGCTCCTTGGTTGGGTGCCGTCGGACGACGGACCGGAACAGTATTAAACCAGCAATCGCCGACCTTCGCCGCGCCACCGCTGGCGCTGGGGTTTGCTATGCTGGCCGCTGTTCGCATCGATTCGAAAGGATGGGCATGGGCATCGCCATCACCGCCTGCGCGTTCCTGCTGGTTGCCACCACCGTGTTCCACTACGAAGTCCTGCGCCTGATCACGGCGGGCCTGCCCGCGCTGCGGATCCCGGCGCGCATGCAGCTCGTGTTCGTGATCGTCGGCGCGTTCGCCGCGCACTTCATCGAGATCCTGCTGTACGGCTTTGCCTACTACCTGCTGGCGACCCGGTTCGGCATCGGACACATGGGCGACACGGGCCCGCTGCCGTTCACGCGCTGCCTGTACTTTTCCGCCGAAACCTACACGACGCTGGGCTACGGCGACGTGCTGCCGCACGGCGACCTGCGCCTGCTGGCGGGCGTGGAAGCGCTGAACGGCATGCTGCTCATCGGGTGGACGGCGTCGTACACTTATCTGTCGATGGTGCGGTTCTGGGATGACAAACCATAACGTCGGACAATGCCTGCTCACGTAGGGTGGGCGACCTCCGCCCACGCGGCGATACGTAACGGCGTCGTATTCGTGCACGAGCCGGGTGACGTCAACTATCACCGCGTGGGCACGGGGTGCCCACCCTACGATCGTTTGACGCCCGAAAAAAAACCGGGACACGCGGTCCCGGTTTTCGATGCAGCCAGCCTGGCGCCTGAATCAGCGCTTGCGCGGCGGCGGCAAGTCGGTGCAGACGCCTTCGTAGGCTTCCGCCGCCATGCCGATCGATTCGCCCAGGGTCGGGTGCGGGTGGATCGTCTTGCCGATGTCCACGCCGTCCGCGCCCATCTCGATGGCCAGCGCGACTTCGCCGATCATGTCGCCGGCGTTCGTGCCGACGATCGTGCCGCCGATGATGCGATGGGTCTCGGCATCGAACAGCAGCTTCGTGAAGCCTTCCGAGCGGCCGTTGGCGACGGCGCGGCCCGATGCGGCCCACGGGAAGTGGCCCTTCTCGATCTTGATGCCCTTGGCTTTCGCTTCGTCTTCGGTCAGGCCGACCCATGCCACTTCCGGATCGGTGTAGGCCACCGACGGGATCACCTTCGCATCGAAGAAGGCCTTCTCGCCGTGCGCGGCTTCCGCTGCGACGTGGGCTTCATGCACGGCCTTGTGCGCCAGCATCGGCTGGCCCACCAGGTCGCCGATGGCGAAGATGTGCGGCACGTTGGTGCGCATCTGGCCGTCGACCGAGATGAAGCCGCGGTCGCTGACCGCGACGCCCGCGTTCTCGGCGCCGATCTTCTTGCCGTTCGGGCTGCGGCCCACGGCCACCAGCACGAGGTCGTAGACCTGCGCTTCCGGCGCCGGCTGCCCCGCTTCGGCGGCTTCGAACGTGACCTTGATCCCTTCCGGCAGCGCTTCCACGCCGACGGTCTTGGTCTTCAACATGATGTTGTCGAAGCGGGCCGCGTTGAACTTCTGCCAGACCTTGACGGCCTCGCGGTCCGCGCCCTGCATCAGGCCATCCATCATCTCGACGACGTCGATGCGCGCACCCAAGGTCGAGTACACCGTCGCCATTTCCAGGCCGATGATGCCGCCGCCGATGACGAGCATGCGCTTCGGCACCTGGCGCAGTTCCAGCGCGCCGGTCGAATCGACGATGCGCGGATCTTCCGGCACGAACGGCAGCTTGACCACGGCCGAACCGGCCGCGATGATCGCCTTCTGGAACGCGACGACCTTCTTCGCGCCGTCCGGACCGGTCACTTCGATGTGGTTCGGGCTCAGGAACTTGCCGACGCCTTGCACCACATTGACCTTGCGCGCCTTGGCCATGCCGGCCAGGCCGCCCGTCATCGTCTTGATGACCTTGTCCTTGTAGGCGCGCAGCTTGTCGATGTCGACGTCCGGCTTCGCGAACGACACGCCGAGGTCCGCCATGTGCGCCGTCTCGTCCATGATGTGCGCCACGTGCAGCAGCGCCTTGGACGGGATGCAGCCCACGTTCAGGCAGACGCCGCCCAGCGTGGCGTACTTCTCGACGAGGACGGTGTTCATGCCCAGGTCGGCCGAGCGGAACGCGGCGGAATAACCACCGGGGCCCGCGCCCAGCACCATCATCTCGCATTCGATGTCGACGGCGCCGGTGTAGCTCGACGCATTCGGAATCTGTGCGGGTGCGACGGCGGGCGCCGGAGCGGCGGGTGCCGCGGCCGGCGCCGGTGCGGCTGCCGGTGCGGGGGCCGCCGCGGCAGGCGCCGAAGCGCCGGCGCCCGCGTCGTCCACGGTCAGCAGCAGCGAACCTTCGTTCACCTTGTCGCCGACCTTGACCTTCAGTTCCTGCACGACGCCGGCGTGGGTCGACGGGATCTCCATGCTGGCCTTGTCCGATTCGACAGTGACCAGCGACTGGTCGACCTTGATGGTGTCGCCGGGCTTGACCATCAGTTCGATGATTTCGACGTCCTTGAAATCGCCGATATTCGGGACTTTGACTTCAACGGTGCTCATGGGCTCTCCTTACAGCAGCGTCTTGCGCAGGTCGGCCAGGACGTCGGCCAGGTAGGTCGTGAAGCGGGCGCCGGCGGCGCCGTCGATCACGCGGTGATCGAACGACAGCGACAGCGGCAGCATCAGGCGCGGCTGGAATGCCTTGCCGTCCCACACCGGTTTCATCTGCGACTTCGACAGGCCCAGGATGGCCACTTCCGGCGCGTTGATGATCGGCGTGAACGCGGTGCCGCCCAGGCCACCGAGCGACGAGATCGTGAAGGTCGCGCCCTGCATATTGGCCGGCGACAGCTTGCCGTCGCGCGCCTGCGCCGACAGTTCGCCCATTTCGGTGGCGATCTGCGACACGGACTTCTTGTCGGCGTCCTTGATGACCGGGACGACCAGGCCGTTCGGCGTGTCGGCCGCGAAGCCGATGTTGTAGTACTTCTTGAGGATCAGCTGGCCGTTGGCTTCGTCGAGCGACGCGTTAAAGTTCGGGAACTTCTTCAGCGCGGCGATGGAGGCCTTGATCACGAAGGCCAGCATGGTCAGCTTGACCGTCGACTTGGCCTTGGCGTACGACGCGTTCGATTCGACGCGCAGTGCTTCCAGGTCGGTCACGTCGGCTTCTTCGAACTGCGTCACGTGCGGGATCATGACCCAGTTTCGGTGCAGGTTCGGGCCGGAGATCTTCTTGATGCGCGACAGCGGCTGCGCTTCGGTCTCGCCGAACTTGGAGAAGTCCAGCGACGGCCATGGCAGCAGGTTCAGGCCTGCGCCACCGCCCGCACCTGCCGGCGCGGCCGTCGGGCCGGCGGCCAGCGCCGACTTGACGAAGCCCTGCACGTCCTGCTGGGTGATGCGGCCCTTGGGACCGGAACCCTTCACCTTGTTCAGGTCGACGCCCAGCTCGCGCGCGAACTTGCGCACGGATGGCGAGGCGTGGGCGGCGGAGAAGCTCGCGGCAGGACCGGCGGCGGCCGGTGCCGCGGCAGGCGCAGGCGCCGGTGCGGCCGCAGGCGCCGGTGCCGGAGCGGGTGCCGGTGCCGGTGCCGGTGCCGGTGCAGCGGCCGGAGCCGGTGCCGCGGCGGCGGGTGCCGGTGCGGCGGCGGCAGGCGCGGGCGCCTCGCCGCCGGCGGCTTCCTCGAGCAGCAGCACGAGCGAGCCTTCGCCGACCTTGTCGCCGACCTTGACCTTCATTTCCTTCACGACGCCGGCGTGGCTGGACGGGATCTCCATGCTGGCCTTGTCCGATTCCACCGTGATCAAGGACTGGTCGACCTTGATCGTGTCGCCCGGCTTGACCATCAGCTCGATGATTTCGACTTCCTTGAAGTCACCGATGTCGGGGACTTTGACTTCCACAATGCTCATAGTGTGTTAGCTCCGTATTCTTATCGTTAGCTCATCCGTCGCCCCTGCGCAGGCAGGGGCCCAATTTTTGCGCGATTGGTTACACAAGCAAGCTTGGGTCCCCGCCTTCGCGGGGACGACGTCTTTCGGCGCGCGAGCGCCAGAGCATTACTGGGTCACAGGATTCGGCTTGTTCGGATCGATGCCGTACTTGGCGATCGCGTCCGCCACCACCTTCGCGTCGATCTTGCCTTCCTCGGCCAGCGATTTCAGCGCGGCGACCGTGATGTAGTAACGGTTCACCTCGAAGAATTCGCGCAGCTTGGCGCGGGTGTCCGAACGGCCGAAGCCGTCGGTGCCCAGCACCTTGTACGTGCGGCCGCTCGGGACGTAGGCGCGGATCTGCTCGGCGAACAGGCGCATGTAGTCGGTCGTCGCGACGATCGGGCCTTCGGAACCCTGCAGCAGCTGGGTCACGTACGGCACGCGCGGCGCGTCGAGCGGGTGCGTGAGGTTCCAGCGCTCGGCGTCCTGGCCGTCGCGGGCCAGCAGCGTCAGCGACGGGCACGACCACACGTCGGCGGCGACGCCCCAGTCGTTCTTCAGCAGTTCGGCGGCGAACACGGACTCGCGCAGGATGGTGCCGGAGCCCATCAGCTGCACGCGCTGCTTGGCCGACTTGTCGCCTTCCTGGAGCAGGTACATGCCCTTGATGATGCCCTCTTGCTGGCCTTCCTTCAGGCCCGGCTGCTCGTAGTTCTCGTTCATGATGGTGATGTAATAGAACACATCTTCCTGCTTTTCCACCATGCGATGCAGGCCGTCCTGGATGATCACCGCCACTTCGTGCGCGTAGGTCGGGTCGTACGGCACGCAGGTCGGGATCGACGCGGCGAAGATATGGCTGTGGCCATCCTCGTGCTGCAGGCCTTCGCCGTTCAGCGTCGTGCGGCCCGCCGTGCCGGCCATCAGGAAGCCGCGGGCGCGGATGTCGCCGGCCAGCCAGGCCAGGTCGCCCACGCGCTGCAGGCCGAACATCGAGTAGTAGGTGTAGAACGGGATCATCACGCGGTTGTTCGTCGAGTACGACGTCGCCGCGGCGATCCACGAGCACATGCCGCCCGCTTCGTTGATACCTTCCTGCAGGATCTGGCCCGCCTTGTCTTCGCGGTAGTACATCACCTGGTCCTTGTCGACCGGCTCGTACAACTGGCCTTCCTGGTTGAAGATGCCGATCTGGCGGAACAGGCCTTCCATGCCGAACGTACGCGATTCGTCGACGAGGATCGGGACGATGCGCTGGCCCAGGCTCTGGTCCTTCAGCAGCGTCGTCAGCGTACGCACGTAGGCTTGCGTCGTCGAGATCTCGCGGCCGGCCGCGGTCGGGTCGGTGACGGCCTTGAAGGTCGCCAGCGGCGGCACGGCCAGCTTCTCGTCGGCCTGCTGGCGGCGCTGCGGCAGGTAGCCGCCGAGGGCCTGGCGGCGCTCGTGCAGGTATTTCATTTCAGGCGCGTCGTCGGCCGGCTTGAAGAACGGGATCTCGGGCAGCTTGTCGTCCGGGATCGGGATGGCGAAACGGTCGCGCATTTCGCGGATCGCCTCGTCGTCCAGCTTCTTGGTCTGGTGCGCCGTGTTGCGCGCCTCGCCCGACTTGCCCATGCCGAAGCCCTTGACGGTCTTCACGAGCAGCACGGTCGGGGTGCCCTTGTTTTCCTGGGCGTTCTTGAAGGCCGCGTAGATCTTGTGCGGATCGTGGCCGCCGCGGGTCAGGCGCCAGATGTCGTCGTCGGTCATGTTCGCGACCATCTTCAGCAGCTCGGGGTGCTTGCCGAAGAAGTGCTTGCGCACGTATGCGCCGTCCTTGGCCTTGTAGTTCTGGTATTCGCCGTCGACGGTTTCCATCATCACGCGCTGCAGGATGCCGTCCTTGTCCTTGGCCAGCAGGGCGTCCCAGCCCGGGCCCCAGATGACCTTGACGACGTTCCAGCCGGCGCCGCGGAAGTCCGCTTCCAGTTCCTGGATGATCTTGCCGTTGCCGCGCACCGGACCGTCCAGGCGCTGCAGGTTGCAGTTGACGACCATGACCAGGTTGTCGAGCTTTTCGCGCGCGGCCATGCCGATCGCGCCCATCGATTCCGGCTCGTCCATCTCGCCGTCGCCGCAGAAGACCCAGACCTTGCGGTTGTCGGTCTTGGCGATGCCGCGGGCTTCCAGGTACTTCAGGAAGCGCGCCTGGTAGATCGCCATGATCGGGCCCAGGCCCATCGACACGGTCGGGAACTGCCAGAAGTCCGGCATCAGTTTCGGGTGCGGGTAGGACGACAGGCCGTGGCCGTCGACTTCCTGGCGGAAGTTCAGCAGCTGCTCTTCGGACAGGCGGCCTTCGAGGAAGGCGCGCGCGTAGATGCCGGGCGACGAGTGGCCCTGGATGTACAGCAGGTCGCCGCCGTGGTCTTCGGTCGGGGCGTGCCAGAAGTGGTTGAAGCCGATGCCCAACATGTTGGCCAGGGAGGCGAACGACGAGATGTGGCCGCCGAGGTCGCCGTCGACGCGGTTGGCCTTGACGACCATCGCCATCGCGTTCCAGCGCATCCACGAGCGCAGGCGCTCTTCGTATTCCAGGTTGCCGGGGCAGTGCGCTTCCAGGTGGGCCGGAATCGTGTTCACGTAGGCGGTGTTGCTCGAGAACGGAATGTGGGCGCCGCGGCGGCGCGCCAGATCGACCAGGCGCTCCAGCAGGTAGTGCGCACGATCGGTACCTTCGAATTCGATCACCGCTTCAAGCGCTTCGAGCCATTCCTTGGTCTCGAGCGTATCCGGGTCGTTGGCGGCTTGAGCCGTCAACTGGTCGAGTTGAGCTGACATTGCTACGTCTCCTTGAGTGTGGTGCCCCACCCGATCCTGAATTCGTCACGGACGTTTGGTGGCGAAAAGACTATCCCTTGAATAAAGCCTGTCGATTCTACCAGTGGAGCACGCAATTTTCAAAATATGATATTCGATTTCATAATGTGAGATGAGAACAATGCGAGGCGCATGCCAACTATTGCGTTCACAGAAAAACGTCGTCCCCGCGCAGGCGGGGACCCAATTTGCATGCGCCGTCGAAACGCACAAAACCGGGCCCCGCGCGCGCGGGGGCGACGGTGGTAACGCTCATCCCGCCTGTACAGGCACGTCCACTAATATGACAATGAAAATGCCGAAGCGGCGCGCGATACCTGTGTCGCGCTTATAATTTCGTTTTTGTCCAGCACACGAGCCCCCGCCATGCCCGCCCAACTGATCGACGGAGTCAAACTTTCCCAACAACTGCGCGCCGACATCGCCGCCCGCACCGCCGCGCTCACCGCCGCCGGCCACAAGCCCGGCCTGGCCGTGATCATCGTCGGCGACGACCCGGCCAGCCACGTCTACGTGCGCAACAAGGTCAAGGCCTGCGGCGACGTCGGCTTTCATTCGGTGCTGGAAAAATACGAGGCCGATTTGTCGGAACAGGCCCTGCTGGAGCGCATCGCCGCCCTGAACGCCGATCCGGCCATCCACGGCATCCTCGTGCAGATGCCCCTGCCGAAGCATATCGACCCGTCGAAAGTCATCGAAGCCATCGCCACCAGCAAGGACGTGGACGGCTACTCGGTGCTGTCGGCCGGCGAACTGATGACCGGCCTGGAAGGCTTCCGCCCGTGCACCCCGTACGGCTGCATGAAGCTGATCGAGACGACCGGCGTCGACCTGCGCGGCAAGCACGCCGTCGTCATCGGCCGCAGCAACACGGTCGGCAAGCCGATGGCGCTGCTGCTCTTGCAACAGAACGCCACCGTCACCATCTGCCATAGCGGTACGCCGGACCTGGGCTACCACACGCGCCAGGCGGACATCGTGGTCGCCGCCGTCGGCCGCCGCAACACGCTGACGGGCGACATGGTCAAGCCGGGCGCCATCGTAATCGACGTGGGCATCAACCGCAACGACGAAGGCAAGCTGTGCGGCGACGTCGACTTCGACAGCGTCGCGCCGGTCGCCTCCCACATCACGCCGGTGCCGGGTGGCGTGGGGCCGATGACCATCACGATGCTGCTGATGAATACGCTGGAGTCGGCCGAGCGCGTGGCGAAACGCAGCTGAGCGCCCTCGTCGGCCGGCGAACGTCCGCGTGGGCTCAGGGAGCCCACCCTACGTCGGCCGAAAGGTAGGATGGGCACCCCGTGCCCACGCGTGACCCGCGCGGTCGGCTGGCTGGTAGGGTGGGCACCCCGTGCCCACGCGTGACGCGTGCGGTCGGCCGGCTGGTAGGGTGGGCACCCCGTGCCCACGCGTGACGCGCGCGGTCGGCTGGCTGGTAGGGTAGGCACCCCGTGCCCACGCGCGACGCGTGCGGCATGTTGGCGTTACGCGTTCGTGAATGCCCGAATCGGCCGGCCCGGGTAAGATGGCGGTGAGATTGCATACAAGGACATAGAAATGACGACCGAAACGACCAATCCCCTCCTCGACTTCTCGGGCCTGCCCCGGTTCGACCTGATCCGGCCGGAACACGTGACGCCCGCGATCGAGCAACTGATCGCCGCGGCGCGCGACGCCGTGCGCCAGGCCGAAGCGCCGGCCGCGGGCCCCGTCACGTGGGACAACTTCGTCGTCCCGCTCGAGGAAGCGACGGAACGCCTCGGCCGTGCCTGGGGCATCGTCAACCACCTGAACCACGTGATGGACACGCCCGAGCTGCGTGCCACCTACAACGAGAACCAGCCGAAGATCACCGAGTTCTGGACGGAGCTGGGCCAGAACGAGGCGCTGTTCGACAAATACAAGCAGCTGCGCGCGAGCGGCGACTTCGCGAACCTGGCCCCGGCCCGCAAGCGGATCGTCGAGAACGCGCTGCGCGACTTCCGCCTCGGCGGCGCCGAGCTGCCGGAAAAGCAGAAGGAACGCTTTGCCGAGATCCAGGAAGAGCAGGCCAGGTTGTCGACGCGCTTCTCGGAAAACGTGCTGGATGCGACCAACGACTACAAACTGCTCGTCGCCGATGAAGCCGACCTGTCCGGCCTGCCGGACGACGTCAAGGCGGCCGCGCGCGCGGCGGCCGAGCGCGACGGCAAGACGGGCTGGCAATTCAGCCTGCACTTCCCGTCCTACTTCCCGATCCTGCAATTCGCCGACAAGCGCGAGTTGCGCGAGCAGATCTACCGCGCCAACGCCACCAAGGCGTCCGAGATGGGTGCCGTGTTCTCCGAGCTGGAAAAGTGGGACAACACGGGCAACATCGCCCAGCTGTTGAAACTGCGCGACGAGGAAGCGAAGCTGCTCGACTTCCAGAGCTTCGCGCATGTCTCGCTCGAACCCAAGATGGCGGAGACGCCGGAACACGTGATCGAGTTCCTCGAAGACCTCGCGCGCCGCGCCCGTCCTTACGCCGAAAAAGACCTGGCCGAGCTGCGCGCGTTCGCGCAACAGGAACTCGGCATCGCCGACATGCAGGCCTGGGACGTGGCCTATGCGTCGGAAAAGCTGCGCGAGAAGCGCTACGCGTTCTCCGGCCAGGAAGTCAAGGAGTACTTCCCGGAGCCCAAGGTCGTCGCGGGCCTGTTCGGGCTGATCTCCAAACTGTTCGGCGTGACGATCGCGCCGGACGACGCGCCGGTCTGGCATCCGGACGTGCGCTTCTATCGCATCGAAAAGAACGGTCACTCAGGTTCTCAACTTGTCGGGCAGTTCTACCTCGACCTGTACGCGCGTCAGGGCAAGGGCCAGGGCGCGTGGATGGACGACGCGCGCGGCCGCAGGCTCACGACGGGCGGCATCGTGCAGACGCCGATCGCGTACCTGACCTGTAACTTCACGCCGCCGGCCGAGGTGGATGGCAAGCTGCAGCCCTCGCTGTTCACGCACGACGAAGTGACGACGCTGTTCCACGAATTCGGCCACGGCCTGCATCACATGCTGACGGAAGTCGACGAGCTGTCCGTGTCCGGCATCTCGGGCGTGGAATGGGATGCCGTCGAGCTGCCGTCTCAGTTCATGGAAAACTTCTGCTGGGAGTGGGACGTCCTGCAAGGCATGACGGCGCACGTGAAGACGGGCGAACCGCTGCCGCGCGCGCTGTACGACAAGATGCTCGCGGCGAAGAACTTCCAGTCCGGCATGCAGACGCTGCGCCAGGTCGAGTTCTCGCTGATCGACATGCACCTGCACTACGACTTCGACCCGACCAGCCAGAAGACCGTGCAGGACCTCGTCGACGAGGTCCGCACCAGGTTCTCGGTGCTGATCCCGCCGTCGTTCAACCGCTTCCAGCATTCGTTCGGCCACATCTTCGCGGGCGGTTACGCGGCCGGCTATTACAGCTACAAGTGGGCCGAGGTGCTGTCGGCGGACGCGTATGCCGCGTTCGAGGAAGCCGTCGAGGCGGGCGGCGGATCGCTGCTCGACGAAACGGGAAAACGCTTCCACCGCGAGATCCTGGCCGTGGGCGGCTCGCGTCCGGCGCTCGAATCGTTCAAGGCCTTCCGCGGCCGCGAACCGACGATCGACGCGCTGCTGCGTCACAACGGCATGCAGGCCTGACGGGGCACGCGCCGCGCGGCGCCGGAACGGGAATGGCGATGAAACGGAAACACGGAGCACATCGGGCGGGACGGCACGTCGCCGTGCTTGCCCTCGGCGTGCTCATCGCCGCCGGCGCCGCCGCGCAGGACCGGATGTACAAGTGGAAGGACGCGAAAGGTGTCGTCCACTACAGCGACACGCCGCCGCCGAAGGGCCAGGCGCAGGTGCTGCGCCCCGACAGCCGGCCGGCGCCAGCGCCGTCGCTGCCGTACGAACTGGCGCGCGCCGCGCAGAACCATCCGGTGACGCTGTACACGACGGCGCGCTGCGGCGCCTGCGACCAGGGCCGCGCCCTGCTGCGATCGCGCGGCATCCCGTTCGCGGAAAAGACGGTGACCACGGCCGAAGACCAGCAGCAGTTGCATCGCGTCGGCGGCAAGGACGAGCTGCCGCTGCTCGTCGTCGGCCGCCGCCAGGTGACCGGCTTCTCGGGCGACGCGTGGAACGAAGCGCTCGATTCGGCGTCTTATCCACGCCAGACGATGCTGCCGCCGGGTTACCAGACCGGTGCCGTCGAAGCGGCCGCCCCGGCGAGCCTGCCGGCACCGCCGCCCCGCGCACCGGCGGCATCGGCGCCGGATGCGGCGGCCGCGCAAGCGGAGCGGCAACAGCCCAGGCAGCCGCCGCAACCGAAAAAAACGCCACCGGATTTCCAGTTTTGAGCGCGATTTCAGTTTTGAGCGCAATATCGGACGGTTACGCTATGCTTCTGCTGCCGCTCACCCTTAGCCGTCGTTCCCGCGAAGGCGGGAACCCAAGTTCGTCCGCGCAGCCGGCCACGCAAAATTGGGCCCCCGCCTGCGCGGGGGCGACGTAGTTTATACTCCCGACCGACCATGACCCGGATCGACTTCCACACCAACATCCCCGACAAGCTCAGCTACGTCTGCCGCCTCGCGCGCAAGGCGTACGCGGCGCACGCGAAGCTCGTCCTGCTGGCCGACAGCCCGGCCCAGGCCGATGCCCTGAACGAGGCGCTGTGGACGCTGTCCGGCACCGACTTCATCCCGCACGTGATGGCCGGCGATCCCCTCGCGGTCGAGACGCCGGTGATCGTCACGTTCGACGAACAGGTCGAGCTGCCGCATCGCGACATGCTTGTGAACCTCACGCGCCGCACGCCGGCCGGCTTCGAACAATTCGCGCGCGTATTCGAAATCATCTCGACCGACGAGGAAGACGCCGCGGCCGGCCGCGCGCGCTACGTCGCGTACAAGAAGCAATCGTATCCGTTGACGCACTTCGTGGCGGGCCAGTCATGAGCGACATTCCCTTCAACGACGAAAGCATCCCGGTCCTGACCGAGGTCGTGGCCGAGACGGCAGCGGCCGCCGACGTACCTGCCGCCGCCCCACCTGCCGCCGACCTGCCTACCGACCACGTACCCGCCGACGCCGAGGCCCCCGCACATCGCGAGCTCGACGACGACGCCTGGCGCACGCTCGAGGAGCGCATCGTCGCGCGCGTACTCGACCGCCTGCAGGACCGCGTCGAACTTGTGCTGGAAGACCAGGTCCGCAGCAGCATGGCGCCCGTGCTGGACCACGTGGTGACGCGGCTGGCGGCGGAATTGCGCGACGGCCTGCAGCTGACCGTCGAGCAGGTCGTCGCGCGCGCGGTCGCGCAGGAGCTGGCGCATCTGCGCACGCGCGGCTGAGCACATTGCACGTCTCTCCGCCGGAACGCTTTGCGCGCACGGCAAATTAGGGTAACTTTGCCGTGCGCACATAATATGCGGCCATACAAGCTGCCCTATTCCTTCCTGGAGAGAACATGCAGGTCACTACGAAACTCATCCCCTTCGCCATCGCCCTCGCCTTCGCGGGCACGGCCGGCGCGCAGCAGGTCGTCAAGATCGGCCACGTGGCGCCCATCTCCGGCCCCAGCGCCCACCTCGGCAAGGACAACGAGAACGCCGCGCGCATGGCGATCGACGAACTCAATGCGAAGGGCTTCACGCTGAACGGCCAGAAAGCCACGCTGCAGCTGATTTCCGAAGACGACGGCGCCGATCCCAAGCAGGGCACGGCGGTGGCGCAGAAGCTCGTCGACGCCAAGGTCAACGGCGTGATCGGCCACCTGAATTCCGGCACCACCGTGCCCGCGTCGAAGATCTACAACGACGCCGGCATCGTGCAGATCTCGCCCGCCACCACGGCGCCCGTCTACACGCGCCAGCACTTCCCGGGCGCGTTCCGCGTCGTCGCCAGCGACGCCAAGCTGGGCAGCACGCTGAGCAAGTACGCGATCGACTCGCTGCACGCGAAAAACATCGCCGTCATCGACGACCGCACGACGTACGGCCAGGGCGTGGCCGACGAATTCGTGAAGGGCCTGAAAAAGCCGGGCATCAAGGTCGTCGGCCGCGAATTCACGAGCGCGACCGCCACCGACTACACGGCGATCCTCACGTCGATCAAGGGCAAGAAGCCGGACCTGATCTTCTTCGGCGGCATGGATTCCGTCGCGGGTCCGATGCTCAAGCAGATGAAAGCCCTCGGCATCAACGCCGTGTTCATGGGCG
Source organism: Massilia sp. Masssp93 (assembly GCF_059491295.1). Classification (NCBI taxonomy): domain Bacteria; kingdom Pseudomonadati; phylum Pseudomonadota; class Betaproteobacteria; order Burkholderiales; family Oxalobacteraceae; genus Massilia; species Massilia sp. Masssp93. The sequence continues at coordinate 4,954,834 of NZ_CP168502.1, forward strand.
GCGACGGCATGTGCACCGACGCGCTGGGCCGCCTCGCCGGCGACGGCCTCGGCGAGGGTCACGTGTATTGCGCGGAAGCGGGCGGCGTCAAGGGTCCGCAAGAGAAAGTGATGGAAGACTTCCGCGCCCGCTACAAGAAGAAGTTCAACATGGACGTGCAGCTGTACGCGCCATACGTCTACGATTCCGTGATGGTGATGGCGAAGGCCATGCAGGACGCCAGGTCGGCCGATCCGGCCAAGTACCTGCCGGTCCTCAAGAACATCAAGTACGAGGGCGTGACGGGCACGATCCAGTTCGATGCCAACGGCGACATCAAGGACGGCGCGCTGACCCTGTTCACCTACAAGGGCGGCAAGCGGACGAAGCTGGACGTCATCCGCTGATTCCGTTGCGCATGAAAAAACGCGCCGTGACCGGCGCGTTTTTTCGATACGTAGGGTGGGCGCCCTGCGCCCACGCGCACGTCAACATGACGCGAACGTCACGCGTGGGCTCGGGGAGCCCACCCTACAGGCTGGTTATTTTCGCGTAAAAAAACGCGCCGTGAATCGGCGCGTCTTTTTCGATACGTCGGGTGGGCACCCTGTGCCCACGCGGAGGTCAACGTGACACGAACGTCACGCGTGGGCTCGGCGAGCCCACCCTACGTTACAGCAATTATTTCTGCGACAGGACCCACTTGACCAGCGTGTGGGCTTCCGCTTCGGTGACCTGCGGGTTGGCCGGCATCGGGACCGGACCCCAGACACCCGAACCGCCCTTCATGACTTTCGAAACCAGCTTGCCTTCGGCATCTTTCTGGCCTGCGTATTTGGCGGCGACATCCTTGTAGGCCGGACCGACCAGCTTGGATTGCACGGAGTGGCAAGCCATGCAATTCTTTGCTTTCGCCAGGGCGGCCGCGTCTTGCGCGAACGCGCTGGTCGACGCTACGGCTGCGACTGCAACAAACAACATCAGGGAACGTTTCATCAGCTATCTCCAGTTGAGGGCATTTCTCATAATTCGATTCTATCGTGTTTCGCGGCCGGGAACGGCAGGGACATAATCAGTAACGGATGATACAGATTGTCGTTGACCAGATGGCAGGAATCCGTTGCTTTACGGCACTGCTGTTGTAAGATGGCCGTTCGAAAGGAATACCGTATGCCCCTGATCCTGCTGATCCTCGTCCTCGTCGTCCTGCGCTTCTTCGAGGTCTGGCGCTTTGCCGAACTGTCCTGGTGGTGGATCGCCGGCCTGATGGCGGTCGCCTTCATCTGGTTCGAATTCATCGAAAAGACGCTGGGCCTCGACAAGCGCAAGGCCCACGCCCTCGAGGAAAAGCGGCGCAAGGAACGCGTGAAGCAGAGCTTCGGCAAGCGCAAATGATGCGCCCGGCAGCTTAGCACGCGGGGTTCGTTGCCGAACATGCCATGTGGCGTATATGGCATGTTCCCGGGACGTATGAACGTATCGACGTACACGAACGTGTGAACGTACATGAACGCATGAACGTACACGAACGTATGAACGTACACGAACGTATGAACGTCGTCCCCGCGAAGGTGGGGGCCCAAGTTCATCGCGGTTCGAAAAACTTGGGTTCCCGCCTGCGCGGGAACGACGGTTTTCGGTGCGCTGACTGCGGATGTTCAGCAGGTGACGGCCCCCTTGCTCGCCGGCTGCGCCAGCGCCGCGAACTTGGCCAGCACGCCGCGGGTGTAGCGCGGGGCCGGACGCACCCAGGCCGCGCGCCGGCGGGCGATCTCGTCGTCCGGCACGTTCAACTGGATCAGCTGGTGGTGCGCATCGATCGTGATCGAATCCCCTTCCTGCACGAGCGCGATCGTGCCGCCCTCGAACGCTTCCGGCGTCACGTGGCCCACGACCATGCCCCAGGTGCCGCCCGAGAAGCGGCCGTCCGTGATCAGCCCGACGGATTCGCCGAGCCCCTTGCCGATCAGCGCCGCCGTCGGCGCCAGCATCTCCGGCATGCCCGGACCGCCGCGCGGCCCCAGGTAGCGCAGCACGAGCACGTCGCCCGGATTGATCTGGTTGGCGAGGATCGTGTCCATCGCGCTGTACTCGTCGTCGAACACGCGCGCCGGCCCCGTGATCACGGGATTCTTCAGGCCCGTGATCTTGGCCACGCAGCCTTCCGGCGCCAGGTTCCCCTTCAGGATCGCCAGGTGGCCTTCCTTGTACAACGCGCGGTCCAGCGGCCGGATGACGTCCTGCCCGGCCGGCGGCGCGGACGGCACATGTTCGAGCTCCTCGGCCAGGGTGCGGCCCGTGATGGTGATGCAGTCGCCGTGCAGCAGGCCGGCGTCCAGCAGCAGCTTCATGACCTGCGGGATGCCGCCCGCCCGATGCAGGTCCGTCGCGACGTATTCGCCCGAGGGCTTCAGGTTGCAGATCACGGGGACCTTCCTGCGGACCCGCTCGAAATCGTCGATCGACCATTCCACCTCGGCCGCATGCGCGATGGCGAGGTAGTGCAGCACGGCGTTGGTCGAACCGCCCGTCGCCATGATCAGCGCGACGGCGTTCTCGATGGATGCGCGCGTGATGATGTCGCGCGGTTTCAGATCGCGCTTGACGGCCTCCACGAGCACGCGCGCGGACTGCGCCGCGGAGCCCACTTTTTCGTCGTCCGGATTGGCCATCGTCGACGAGTACAGCAGCGACATGCCGAGCGCCTCGAACGACGACGACATCGTGTTCGCCGTGTACATGCCGCCGCACGACCCGGACGACGGGCAGGCGTTGCGCTCGATGCCGTCGAAGTCTTCCTGGCTCATGCGCCCCGCCGTGAATTCGCCCACCGCCTCGAACGCGGAGACGATCGTCAGGTCCTTGCCCTTCCAGTGCCCCGGCCGGATCGTGCCGCCGTACACGTAGATGCCGGGGACGTTCGTGCGCGCCAGCGCGATCATCCCGCCCGGCATGTTCTTGTCGCAGCCGCCGATCACGACGACGCCGTCCATCCACTGGCCGTTCACGCAGGTCTCGATGCAGTCGGCGATCACCTCGCGCGAGATCAGCGAGAACTTCATGCCCTCGGTTCCCATCGACATGCCGTCGGAAATGGTCGGCGTGCCGAACACCTGCGGATTCGCGCCGGCGTCGCGGATGGTCGCGATGGCGACGTCGGCCAGTTTCTGCAAGCCGGAATTGCAGGGGGTGATCGTGGAATGGCCGTTGGCGATGCCGATCATCGGCTTGTCGAAATCCTCCTTCCGGTAGCCCATCGCGTAATACATCGAGCGGTTCGGACTGCGGGCGACGCCTTCGGTCACATGGCGGGAACGGCGGTTGTAGCGCGGCTGGTCGGGCATGGCGGGCTCCTGGCGGGACGATTTTTCCAGCATGCCGCGCGGACCGGTTCGCGTCAAATGGGCCGGCAGCCGTGCTTCTGATATCCTGCGCGAATCACAGACCTACCGCTCATATCGATGAACGTGGAATTGCGCCAGCTGCGCTACTTCGTCACCGTGGCCGAGGAATTGCACTTCGGCCGCGCCGCCGCGCGCCTGCACATGACGCAGCCGCCGCTGTCGCAGGCCATTGCCGCGCTGGAGGACGGCCTCGGCACGGCGCTGTTCCTGCGCAACCGGCGCACGGTCGCGCTGACGCCGGCCGGCAGCGCCCTGCTGCCCGAAGCCCGCCGCATCCTGGGCGAGGCGGCCCTGCTGCCCGAGCTGGCGCGGCGCGCCGCGAGCGGCGAAGCGGGCCGGCTGGCGCTCGCGTTCATCACGTCGGCCGACTACAGCGTGCTGCCGCCTTTCCTGCGCCGCTACAGCGAGCGCTATCCGGGCGTGCAACTGAGCCTGCAGGAAGCGACGTCCGACGTGCAGGTCGACGAACTGCTGCGCGGGCGCATCGACGCCGGCCTCCTGATCCCGCCGCTGCCCGAGCGCGCGCGCGCCGAGCTGGAATACATGAAGGTGATCGACGAGCCGCTGATCCTGTGCGCCCCCACGGGCCTCCTGCGCAGGAAAGGCCCGGTCGCCCTGCGCAAGCTGCCCTCTCTGCCGTTGATCATTTTCCCGCGCGAGATCTCGCCCGCGCTGCACGACGCCATCCTGTCGTGCTTCCGCGCGGCCGGCATCACACCGGCCGTCGGCCAGCAGGCGATCCAGATGCAGACCATCGTCAGCCTGGTCTCGGCAGGCATGGGATTGGCACTTGTGCCACAATCCGTGGCTAACCTCATGCGGCCGGGCGTAGAATACCGTGCCCTCGCCGACACGACTCCCCTGGTCGAGACCGGCATCGCATGGCGCCGCGATAACCCTTCGCCGGTGCTCAAGGGCTTCCTGGAACTATTGAGGACTATTTGATATGCTCGTTCACCCGCAACCGAACCCGGTCGCCTTCAGCATCGGCCCCGTCGAGATCCACTGGTACGGGATCATGTACGTGGTCGCCTTCGCCCTGTTCATCCTGCTGGGCCGCGTCCGTATCAAGACGCAGGCCCACGTGCAGGCGCAAGGCTGGACCTACACCGACCTCGACGACATGCTGTTCTACGGCATGCTGGGCGTGGTGATCGGCGGGCGCCTCGGCGAAGTGCTGTTCTACCGCCCCGACTATTATTTCTCGCATCCGCTCGAAATCATCCAGACCTGGCACGGCGGCATGTCGTACCACGGCGGCTTCATCGGCGTGCTGATCGCGATGGCGCTGTGGGCACGCAAGCGCGGCCGCAACCTGATGGACGTGTACGACTTCATCGCGCCGATGGTCCCGATCGGCTATGCCTGCGGGCGCCTGGGCAATTTCATCAATGCGGAACTGCCGGGGCGCCTGGCCGATCCGAACCTGCCGTGGGCGATGATCTGGCCGGGCGTCGAGGGGCCGCGCCATCCGTCGCCGCTGTACCAGATGCTGGTCGACGGCATCCTCGTGTTCGTGATCATGTGGCTGTTCGCGCGCAAGCCGCGCCCGCGCCTCGCGGTGGGCGCGCTGTACACCTTGCTCTACGGCTGCGCGCGCTTCTTCACCGAGTATTTCCGCGTGCCCGATTGGGAAACGCATGTGATGGGATTGCCGATCACGTCGGGGCAGGTGTTGTCGCTGCCGATGATCGTGGCGGGGCTCATCATGCTGGGGTGGGCGTATTCGGACGCGAACAAGCGCGCGGTGCACGCATAGCCGTCGTTCCCGCGCAGGCGGGAACCCAAGTTTTACGCGTGTCGATAGCGCACGCAAATGCGGCCCCCGCCTCCGCGGGGGCGACGGTGTTGCGTTACGCGGCCAACGCGGGCACGCCCATCAAATCCAGCACCTTGTCCCACTGCCCTTTCGTCACCGGCGAAATCGACAGCCGGCTGCCCTTCTGCAGCAGCACCATGTCTTCCAGTTCCGGCACCCCGCGCATCTCCGTCAGCGGCAGATAACGCCCCTCCGCCACCGCCGTCACGTCGACCGAGATCCAGCGCGGCTGTTCGTGCGTGGCCTTCGGATCGAAATAATGGCTGCCTGGATCGAATTGCGACGCATCGGCATACGGGCCGCTCGCCACCTTCGCGATGCCCGCCACGCCCGGCACGGCGCAGCTGGAGTGGTAGAACAGCACGCCGTCGCCCACCTGCATCTGGTCGCGCATGAAGTTGCGGGCCTGGTAGTTGCGCACGCCGAACCAGGCGACCGTCTTGCCGGGGGATTTGACCATGTCGGCGAAACTCACTTCATCGGGTTCGGACTTCATCAACCAGTAGCGCATGTGCGGCTCCATCAAAAAAAAAAGCGGTTGCGACTCATGGTCCGCAACCGCTCGTGTGTTTATCCCCGCCTGTGCCGTTTTTGCCGGCATCCCGAACCTGATGGCTCAAGGTGGTCGCAGTCAGTTCAATTTCGGGTTCGTCGAACTAGCGACGATCGCGCCCACCGAACATGTTCCACAACCTATGCGAAAGAATGGTTCAAGGAATATATGGCAAATCTCGAACACCGCAGGGTAGACGGCAGTTTACTACGATGGACGGGCATGTCAAACGTTTTTGGTCTCAAGCCAGGTTTTCGTCGGCCGAGAGTGCGGCATCCAACACCGTGTGCATCGCTTCCAGTTTCTGCTTGACTTCGAGGATCGTCATGTCCGACAGCGGGCCTTGCGGCGCTTTCACGGACAGGAATTCGGCCGCCACCGACAGCGCCGCCATGACGGCGATGCGGTCCGTGCCGCGCACCTTGCCGGAGTCGCGCAGCGCGCACATTTTGGCGTCGAGATAGGCCACCGCTTCGCGCAAGGTCTTTTCTTCGCCGTCGCGGCACGCCAGGCGATAGGGCTGGCCCATGATGTTCACGTCGAGCTGGATCATTGCGGGGCCTCGGCGTCGTCGGAGGTTGCGGGAGCGGGTTCGAGGTGGGCCAGCAGGCCTTCGACGCGCTGCTGGGCCGCGAGCAGCCGGTTCTTGAAGTCGACGTTTTCCGCGCTGAGCAAGGCGTTCGCCTGGCGCAGCAGATAGTTCTCGCTGCGCAGCGCCTGGGTCAACTGGGCGAGCCGGTCGATCTTATCGGAGAGGTCTTGGAATTCGGAAATCATCCGTAACTATAGGTTGGAGTTGAATTTTTCGTCAACAGGCGCGCGTTCGCGTGCGCGCCGAGGCCGGCCGGTTCTACCGATCGTGCGCCCGCTGCCGGACGATCGGTGTTACTCTCGCATGATTATGCATTCATCAACCGCCGCCCGGCATCTGCGTCAGGTGGCGCGCCTGCGCATTGTCACATATCGGTCCTTCCGATTGCGAAGCGACAAAAAGTCCATCAAAACCCGAACACTGTGGCTTGAAATGCTAAATTATCGTCCCTATAATTAGCACTCGTTAGTAGAGAGTGCTAACAAACCTTTCTACGCCGCAGCGAACCGATCCCGAGGATGGTCCGCTGCGGTTCTTAGGAATAGCTTGTCAAATCAACCAAAAGGAGTTTTGCATGAACCTTCGCCCATTGCACGATCGCGTGATCGTGAAGCGTCTCGACCAGGAAACCAAGACCGCATCCGGCCTGATCATCCCTGACGCGGCGGCCGAGAAGCCGGACCAAGGTGAAGTGCTGGCTGTCGGCAACGGCAAAGTGCAAGAGAACGGCAACGTCCGTCCGCTGGAAGTGAAAGTCGGCGACCGCGTCCTGTTCGGCAAGTACTCGGGCCAGACCGTCAAGGTCAACGGCGACGAGCTGCTGGTCATGCGCGAAGAAGACATCATGGCCGTCGTGGCCCAGTAATTCGTCCAATAACTTCCTGAAGAATCGGAGAAATAAATATGGCAGCTAAAGATGTAATTTTCGGCGACGTCGCACGCGCCAAGATGGTCGAGGGTGTCAACATCCTGGCCAACGCAGTCAAGGTCACCCTGGGCCCGAAAGGCCGCAACGTCGTGCTGGAACGTTCGTTCGGCGCCCCGACCGTCACCAAGGACGGCGTCTCGGTCGCGAAAGAGATCGAACTGAAAGACAAGCTCATGAACATGGGCGCGCAGATGGTCAAGGAAGTCGCTTCGAAGACCAGCGACAACGCCGGTGACGGCACCACCACCGCGACCGTGCTGGCACAAGCCATCGTGCGCGAAGGCATGAAGTTCGTTGCCGCCGGCATGAACCCGATGGACCTGAAGCGCGGCATCGACAAGGCCGTCGCCGCCACCGTCGAAGAACTCAAGAAGATCGCCAAGCCGACCACGACCTCGAAAGAGATCGCCCAAGTCGGCACGATCTCGGCCAACTCGGATTCGTCGGTCGGCGAGCGCATCGCCGAGGCGATGGAAAAAGTCGGCAAGGAAGGCGTCATCACCGTCGAAGACGGCAAGTCGCTGAACGACGAGCTGGACATCGTGGAAGGCATGCAGTTCGACCGCGGCTACCTGTCGCCGTACTTCATCAACAACCCGGACAAGCAGGTCGCCGTCCACGAGAACCCGTTCATCCTGCTGTGCGACAAGAAGATCTCGAACATCCGTGATCTGCTGCCGGTGCTGGAGCAAGTCGCCAAGGCCGGCCGTCCGCTGGTGATCGTCGCCGAAGACATCGAAGGCGAAGCGCTGGCGACCCTGGTCGTCAACAACATCCGCGGCATCCTGAAGACCGTCGCCGTCAAGGCACCGGGCTTCGGCGACCGTCGCAAGGCCATGCTGGAAGACATCGCCATCCTGACCGGTGGCCAGGTCATCGCCGAAGAAGTCGGCCTGACCCTGGAAAAGGTCACGCTGAACGAACTGGGCCAGGCCAAGCGCGTCGAAGTGGGCAAGGAAAACACCATCATCATCGATGGCGCCGGCGCCGCCGAATCGATCGAAGCACGCGTCAAGATGGTCCGCGTCCAGATCGAAGAAGCGACCTCGGACTACGACCGCGAGAAGCTGCAGGAACGCGTGGCCAAGCTGGCCGGCGGCGTTGCCGTCATCCGCGTCGGTGCCGCGACCGAAGTCGAAATGAAAGAGAAGAAAGCACGCGTGGAAGACGCGCTGCACGCCACCCGCGCTGCCGTCGAAGAAGGCATCGTTCCGGGCGGCGGCGTGGCCCTGCTGCGTGCGCGCGCCGCACTGCAGGTCAAAGGCGACAACCCGGACCAGGAAGCCGGCATCAAGATCGTCCTGCGCGCAATGGAAGAGCCGCTGCGCATGATCGTCCAGAACGCCGGCGAAGAGCCGTCGGTCGTCGTCGCTGCCGTCATCGCCGGTCAGGGCAACTACGGCTACAACGCCTCGAACGGCACCTATGGCGACATGGTCGAAATGGGCGTGCTGGATCCGGCCAAGGTCACCCGCTCGGCACTGCAGAACGCAGCGTCGATCGCCGGCCTGATGCTGACCACCGACTGCATGGTGTCGGAAGTCGCCGAAGACAAGCCGGCTGCCGGCGGCATGGGCGGCATGGGTGGCATGGGCGGCATGGGCATGGACGGCATGATGTAATTGCCGGACAGGCTGCCGGCTTCGCGCCGGCACCGTTCAAAAAAAGCTCGCAGGGTTCGCGCCCTGCGGGCTTTTTTATTTAGAATCCTCCGCTACGGAACGCGCACGAAAGGATGCGGCATGGGACGGTTACGCCGGGCGGCAAGAGCCGCGATGTGCGGGATGCTGATGCTGGCGGCGAGCGCCGGCGCGGCGCAGGACAGATCGGGCTTCGACACGGGCGGCATGGACCGGAACGTCCGCCCCGGCGACGACTTCTTCGCCTACGCCAACGGCGCATGGGCGCGGCGCACGCCGATCCCCGCCGACCGCTCGACCGTGGGCACGATCGGCGCGCTCGACGACCGCAGCCGCGAGCAGGTCCGCGCGATCCTCGACGACGCGGCGCGCGACGCTGGCAGCCGCATGGGAACCGCGTATCGCGCCTTCCTCGACACCGCCGCCATCGAGCGCCTCGGCATGGCGCCCGTCGCGGCCATGCTCGCGCGCCTGCACGCGGTCGGCACGCGCGACGCGTACGTCGCCGCGGCGGCCGACGCGGGACGGCGCGGCGTCGCACTGCCGCTCGACTTCAAGGTGGAACCCGACGATGGCGATCCCGATCGCTACGCGCTGATCGTGTCGCAGGCCGGCCTCGGCATGCCGGACCGCGACTACTACCTGTCCGGCACCGCCGCCATGCGCGCCGCGCGCGCGGCGTACCGGCGCTACCTGGCCGCCACGCTCGCGCTGGGCGGCGTGGCCGACGCCGGCGCCGCCGACCGCCTGATCGCCTTCGAGACGCGCATCGCGCGCGCCAGCTGGACGTCGGCCGCGAGCCGCGACGCGCAGCGCACCTACAACCCGCTGCCGCTGAACCGGGCCGGCCCGCGCCTGGCGGCGCTGGCGCACGCGCTCGGATACCGCACGGCGCGCGCCATCGTGCGCCAGCCCGACGCGGTGGCGGCGATCCTCGGCCTCGTCGACACGGCACCCGTCGCGACGCTGCGCGACATGCTCATCGTCCGCACGCTCCACCGCTATGCCGCCGTGCTGCCGGCCGCCGTGCACGATGCCGACTTCGCGTTCTACGGCCGCGCGATCGACGGCGTCGACACGCCGGAGCCGCGCTGGCGCCAGGCCGTCGCCTTCGTGCTGGACGCCGTGCCCGACGACGTGAGCCGGGTCTACGTGGCGCGCCATTTTTCGCCCGCCACGCGCGCCGCGGCGCAGCGGATGGTCGACAACCTCGTGGCCGCATTCGGGCGCCGCATCGACGCGTTGGACTGGATGGCGCCCGCGACGAAGGCGCGCGCGCGGCGCAAGCTCGCGTCGTTCCGCGCGCAGGTGGGCTATCCGGACCGCTGGCACGATTACGGGCTGCTCGCCATGCGCGACGGCGACGCGTTCGGTAACGCCTGGCGCGCCGCGGCCTTCCATCACGACTGGGACGCGGCCAAGGTCGGCCGGCCCGTCTACCGCTGGGAATGGAGCGCGACGCCGATGACGGTGGACGCCTTCGCCAATTATCCGAAGGTGGCGATCGTCTTCCCCGCCGCCATCCTGCAGCCGCCGTTCTTCGACGCCGGCGTCGACCCGGCCGTCAACTACGGCGGCATCGGCGCCTCGATCGCGCACGAGATGACCCACCACTTCGACGACCAGGGCGCGCGCTACGACGAGCGGGGACGGCTCGCGGCGTGGTGGTCGGCGCGCGACCGCGCCGCGTTCGAGGCGAGAACCGGCAAGCTGGCGGCCCAGTTCGACCAGTACGCGCCGCTGCCCGGCGCGCACGTCGACGGCACACTGACGCTGGGCGAGAACATCGCGGACCTGGGCGGCCTGGCCATCGCCTACGACGCCTGGCATGCGGCGCTGGACGGCAAGCCGGCGCCCGTGATCGACGGCCTGACGGGCGAGGCGCGCTTCTTCCTCGGCTGGGCGCAGATCTGGCGCCTGCGCTACCGCGACGCCGACCTGCGCCGGCGCCTGCTCACCAATCCGCACGCGCCCGCGCCGCAGCGCGTGTGGACCGTGCGCAACCTCGACGCCTTCTATCCGGCGTTCGGCGTCGAGCCCGCCGACCGCCTGTACCTGAAGCCCGCCGACCGCGTACGGATCTGGTGAAGCACGCAAGCGTGCGAGCCCGCGCGCGCAAGCGTTGCATACTGGCGGCATCGAACGACACGGAGGCACCATGGCGGCAGTCAACCTGGACGAACTCGGACATGCGGCGCTCGTCGTCGACGACGGCGCCAAGGCCCTCGTCGCGCGCGCGACGGGCATGATTCACCTGCTCAACGACGACTACATGGACGAGGAAGCGCCGGTGCCGGCCGACGGCGATGGCGATCGCGATGGCGAACAGGCCTACGTCGTCGTGCCGCCGGCCAGCCTGCTGGGCATCGGCGACCAGCTGGTGTTCCGCTTCGCCGCCGCGCATCTGGCGGACGACCAGGCCGCCGTCCGCGCGCTGGTCGACGCCAACGACACCGACGGCTTCGCGCGCCTGCTCGACGAACGGGGCGCGACGGCATCCTGGCAGCATTTCCGCAGCGAGGAAACGAGGACGGCACTGCGCCGCTGGTGCGACGAGCACGGCCTGCAGGCGAAGGACTGACACTGTGGCGCGCGCCCACATTACGAGAATTTAATGTTCCGCCGAGCGCGGCACAATCCTATACTTTCCCCAAGGCACTTACATTTGCCTTATAGAACGATAGCGCCGAAACCCCGCACTGTCTCTTTTTCATCGATTCCCTCTACGCTCGGAGAGGCACACCATGAACGTGAAGAACATGAAAGTCGGTACCCGGCTTGCGCTCGGCTATGCCCTCGTCCTCGCCCTGCTTGCCGTCATCGTCGGCTTCGGCCTGCTGAAAATGCAGGAGATGCAGGCGCACCTCAAGCTCATCACCGACGTGAACAACGCCGAAATCGCCCTGATCGGCACGATGAAGGAAAGCGTCAGCGACCGCATGATCGCGCTGCGCAATCTCGCCATCCTGACCGACGCGAACAAGATGGCGCAAGAAACGGCGGACCTGCGCCAGCAGGAAAACACCTATACCGACGCCAGGGACAAACTCGGCAAGGCGTTCGAAAACCCGACCACGACGGCCGAGGAAAAAGCCTTCTTCGCCAAGTTGCAGGATGAGGAAAACGCCGCGCTGCCGCTGATGGCCGAAGCAGAAAAGCTCGGCCTCGCCAACAAGATCGACGCAACGAACGACCTGCTGATGAACAAGGCCGCGCCGCTGGAGACGGCCTGGCTCGGCACGATGAAAGCCCTGGGGCGCCTGGAAATCCAGCAGAACGACGACGCCAAACGCGCGGCGAACGACGAATACGACGCCGCCGTGCGCCTGATGCTGGGCCTCGCCGCCGCCGCCCTCGCCGCCGGCAGCGGTGCCGCCGTGCTGGTGACGCGCACCCTGATCCGGCAGCTGGGCGGCGAGCCCGATGCGGCCGCGCACGTCGCCGCGCGGATCGCGGCGGGCGACCTCACCGTCGACGTGCCGGTGAAGCCGGGCGACGACGCCAGCCTGATGGCGGCGATGCGCGACATGCGCGACAGGCTGGCCACCATCGTCGCCGAAGTGCGCTCGGGCACCGACGCCATCGCCACCGCGGCCGGCGAGATCTCGGCCGGCAACCTGGACCTGTCGAGCCGCACCGAACAGCAGGCCGGGTCGCTGGAAGAAACCGCGTCGTCGCTGGAAGAGCTGACGTCGACCGTGCGCCAGAACGCCGACAATGCCCGGCAGGCCGACGACATGGCCGCGTCCGCGTCCGACGCGGCCGTCAAGGGCGGCCAGGTCGTGGCGCAGGTGGTCGACACGATGGCGGCGATCGACGCGTCGGCCCGGCAGATCGTGGACATCATCGCCGTCATCGACGGCATCGCGTTCCAGACCAATATCCTCGCGTTGAACGCGGCCGTGGAGGCCGCGCGGGCCGGCGAGCAGGGCCGGGGGTTCGCCGTCGTCGCCGGCGAGGTGCGCAACCTGGCGCACCGGGCCGGTTCGGCGGCGAAGGAGATCAAGGCCCTCATCGACGCGTCCGTCGACAGGGTCGGCATCGGCTCGGCGCTCGTGGGCGACGCCGGCGCCGCGATGACCGAAATCGTCGGCCGCGTGCAGGGCGTGACCGGCGTCATGGCCGAGATCTCGGCCGCCAGCCGCGAGCAGAGCACGGGCATCGAACAGGTGAACCAGGCGGTCGCGCAAATGGACGAGGTGACGCAGCAGAATGCGGCGCTCGTCGAACAGGCCAGCGCCGCCTCCCAGGCGATGCAGGAACAGGCCGCGCGGCTGGCGCGGCTGGTCGGCACGTTCACCCTGGCCGGTGGCGGCGCGGCGGCCGCGCGTCCAGCTTCGGTGGCTCGTCCTGCCGCGCGGCCGCAGCTGGCCAGGCAGATGCCGCGGCCGGTCGTCAGGACGGCCGTGGCGGCGGGCGTCAGCGCGGACTGGGAAACGTTCTGACGCGGCCGTCAGTGCGCCGCCGGCGCGCCGGCGGCGGCATGATTTGCGCGATTTTCATGTCTTGTTCTTTCCATTACAGACACGTTGCCGGGTAACACCACTTGGTTTAGACTGGTTCTTTGCCTTCCATCGAGCCATCATGTCCGCACGCCCCGTCCGCCTGCTGAGCGCCACCTTCCTCGCCCTGGCCGCGCTCGCGGCCTGCAAGGGCGAAAAGCCGGCGCCGCCGCCGAAACCGGCGGCCGTCCAGGCACCGGCCGCGCCCGCGCGCACGCGCGACCAGGCGATGGCCGAGCTGATGGCGCTGCCGGAACTCAAGACGTGGTCGGACCAGATCGAAAAGCGCTCGCACGGCGCGGCCCACGGCGCCGTCATCGAGGACGACCCGAACCCGCGCATCATCGAAGGCAAGGCGTATTACCAGCTGAGCTTCGTGGAAGACCGCAAGCAGGACGTGCACCGCCGCGCCAGCTTCCTCGTGGCGCACCAGGGCGACGAGATCCTCGTCGAGGACCCGGACAACGACACCGTGCAGTCGCTGGCCGAGTGGCGACGCAATATCCGGAAGATCGAACTGAAGTCGGGTTGAGCCGGGTCATTCCGTCTACTTGATCGGGCACAAACCAAAGTAAATCCGACGCGCCTATCGTGGACGCTGCCGCTGACCGTGCGGCGTCGTCATCCACGCCGCGTGGACGGTGGCGCCACTCCTCCCCCGGTCGGCGGCGCCTCCCTTCCCCATCGCGTCAAGCCCGCGCCCGCCATTCGGCCAGGTAGTGCTGCGGCGTCTTGCCGAGCAGCTTGCGGAACATGCTCGTGAAGGCGCTGGGGCTGGCATAGCCGAGCGCCTGCGCGACGGCGCCCACGCTCTCGCCGCGCGCCAGCATCTCGAACGCGTGCGCCAGGTGCACCTGCTGCACCCACTGGCGGTAATGCAGCCCCGTCTCGCGCGGGAACAGCCGGATCAGCGTGCGCGCGCTGGCGCCCGCATCGAACGCGTAGTCGTCCAGCCGGCGCAATCTGCCGGGATGCGCCATGACGTCCGCGCACAGCGCCTGCAGGCGGCGGTCGCGCGGCCACGGCACGGCGATCGGCACGGTCTCCATCGCCGCCAGTTCCGACAGGATCAGCCGCGCCAGCGCTTCGCCGCGCCCGCCGGGCGGATAGTCGACCGGCTCGAGCGACAAGGCCAGGATCAGCTCGCGCAGCAGCGCGCTCACTTCCAGCACCTTGCAACCGTCGACGAGCGTGCCGGCAGCAAAAGGCTCGATGTACAGCGCGCGCATGTTCACGCGGCTGAGCATCGTCAGCTCGTGCACGACGCCGGGCGCGATGAGCAGCGCCCGCCGCGGCGGGATGATCCACACGCCCAGTTCCGTGCGCACCCGCATCACGCCCTCGCTGGCATACAGCAGCTGGACCCACGGGTGGCTGTGGGCTTCGACCAGTTCGCCGTGCTGCACTTCGGACGGCACGGCCGTCACGCTGCGCGGCAGCGTGCGGAATTTCTGGCGATAGCGGGGCGATGGCGAGATTGTCACTTGGGCGACGAAAAATGGAATATGCGCTCGAATATACGATATTACACTGGACCGCCATTCATCGAGAACACCACCATGACCATGCCCACTTCGCCCGCCGTCGCGGCGTCCGGGCCGGCCAGCGCCGCGCCCGGGGCCGTGCTCCAGATCCTGTTTTCCGTCGCCTTCGTGCACCTGCTGAACGATTGCGTGCAGGCCGTGCTGCCGTCGATCTATCCGCTGCTGAAGGCGCAGTTCGCCCTCAGCTTCACGCAGGTCGGCCTGATCACGCTGACGTTCCAGTGCACCGCGTCGCTGCTGCAGCCGTGGATCGGCCTGTACACCGACAAACGCCCGATTCCCTTCCTGCTGCCGGCCGGGATGTGCGTGACCCTGGGCGGCGTCGCGCTGCTGGCCGTCGCGGGCAGTTTTCCCATGCTGCTGCTGGCGGCCGGCATGATCGGCGTCGGCTCGTCGACCTTCCACCCGGAAGCCTCGCGCGTGGCGCGGCTGGCGTCGGGCGGGCGCTTCGGCTTCGCGCAGTCGCTGTTCCAGGTCGGCGGCAACCTCGGTTCCGCGTTCGGCCCGCTGCTGGCCGCCGCCATCATCGTCGGCCGCGGCCAGGGGCGCATCGCCTGGTTCATGCTGTTCATCCTCGTCGCCGTGATCGTGCTCGTGGGCGTCAGCCGCTGGTACGGCAGCCACCTCAAGACCGTCACGCGCAAGGCCGCCGCGCATGCCGGCCCGGCGCTGCCGCGCGCGACCGTCTGGCGCGCGCTGGCCGTGCTGGCGATGCTCGTGTTCTCGAAATACGTCTACATGGCGAGCCTGTCGAGCTATTACACGTTCTACCTGATCGAGAAATTCCACGTCCCCGTCGGCACCGCGCAGCTGTACCTGTTCGTGTTCCTGGCCGCCGTCGCCGCCGGCACGTTCGCGGGCGGCCCGATCGGCGACCGCATCGGGCGCAAGCGCGTCATCTGGGTGTCGATCCTCGGCGCCGCGCCGTTCACGCTGGCGCTGCCGTACGCGGATCTGCTCTGGACCGGCGTGCTGTCCGTGGTGATCGGGCTCGTGATGTCGTCCGCGTTTTCCGCGATCGTCGTGTTCGCGCAGGAGCTCGTGCCGGGCAAGGTCGGCATGATCGCGGGGATCTTCTTCGGGTTGATGTTCGGCGTCAGCGGCATCGGCGCCGCGGCCATGGGACATATCGCCGACGTGGCGGGGATCGAGACGGTGTATCGGCTGGCGTCGTTCCTGCCGTTGCTGGGGATTCTGGCGGCGTTCTTGCCGAAGATCGAAGCGCGTAAATAAACCGCGGCGTTAAAAAACATCGCTCGCGTAAGTAAACCGCCGCGTTAAAAAATATCGCTCGCGTAGATAAAGCGCTGCATAAAAAACCGTCGTTCCCGCGCAGGCGGGAACCCAATTCGCACGCGATGCGATAACGCGCGCAAATTGGGTCCCTGCCCGCGCAGGGACGACGTTGCTTAGCTGTCGAGGTGGGAGATCAGCGCCCTGCGTCCTTCTCCCTCGCCTTCCGTCGCCGCCGGCGGCAACGCCCGCGCATGATGCACGTCGACGGAGATACCGACCGCCATGATGTCGATGAGGAGCAGCTGCAGGATCCGCGAAATCATCGCGAGGAAGTGCGTGCTGTCTTCCGCATGGTCGACGGCGAGCAGAACGTCCGCGCGGCGCGCCAGCGGCGACTGGCTGTTGCAGATGGCGATGACGTCGGCGCCCGCCGAGCGCGCGGCTTCCACGGCCGCCAGCAGGTCCGGCAGGCGGCCCGAGTTCGAGATCGCCACGACCACGTCGCCGGGTCCCAGCAGCTCGGCCGCCAGCTTGAACAGGTGCGAGTCGCCGTACAGCGCCGTCGGGATGCGGAAGCGGAAGAACTTGTGCTGGCCGTCCAGCGCCACCACGCGCGAATTCCCCATCGCGTAGAACTCCACGCGCTTGGCGCGGCTCACCAGTTCGATCGCGCGGTCGATAGCGCGCACGTCCAGCTGGTCGCGGAATTGCAGGATCGCCGAGATCGTGTTGTCGATGACTTTCGCCGACAGATCGTGCGTGCTGTCGCTGCCGCGCACCTGGCTGTGGCGCACCGGGATCGACCCCGTCAGGCTGCTCGCGAATTTCAGTTTGAAGTCGGCGAGGCCGAGGAAGCCGAGCGAGCGGCAGAAGCGGATCACGGTCGGCTGGCTCACGTCCGCCAACCTGGCGATGCCGGCGATCGGTTCGTTCAGCACGAGGCGCGGCTGTTCCAGCACGAGGCTCGCCACGCGCTGCTCGGCGGGCGTCAGTTCCGGCTGCAGTTTATGGATGCGGTCCATCAGCGTGTTGCCGCCGCTGCGTCCGCGCAGGTGCTCCGAGAGGATGTTCGCGACGCCGTCGAACGCGACGTGCGGCGTCGAGATCACGTACGTCGGGATGTCCGACAGGTAGCTGGAAAAACGGCCCTTCGCTTCGAAGCGCGTGCGGAACGGCGACGTCCGGAACCACTCGCCCAGGCGCGGCACGATGCCCCCGCCGATGAAGATGCCGCCGAACGCGCCCAGCGTCACCGCCAGGTTCGCCGCCGCGCCGCCCAGCATGCCGCAAAAGCATTCCAGCACTTCCAGGCACAACGGATCGTCGGCGTCGAGCGCACCCGCGATGATCTCGGCCGACGTGCGCGCCGGCGTCTCCACACCATTACGTTCCGCCAGCGCGCGATAAATGATCTCCATGCCGGGGCCGGAGATCAGGCGCTCGTTCGACACGTGGCTCCATTCGCGCCACGCGGCCTGCAGGATCGCGAATTCGCGCTCGTCGCTGGGCGCGAAGTTGACGTGGCCGCCCTCGCTGCCGAGCGTGACGAAGCCGTCGACGGTCGGAATGCCGCCCGAGACGCCGAGGCCCGTGCCCGGTCCGAGCACGCCCAGCACGGCGCCCGGCACGGGTTTGCCGGGGCCCACCTGCATCAGGTCGGACTCCTTGAGACCGGGGATCGCCATCGCCAGCGCCGTGAAGTCGTTGACGATCAACAGCGTGTCCAGGCCCAGTTCGCGCCGCACCGCGTCCGTGGAGAATTCCCACGGGCGGTTCGTCATGCGCACGTAATCGCCGTCGACGGGGTTCGCGAGCGCGAGCGCGCCGTGGTGCAGGCGCGCGTCCGCGTGCTCGTCGAGGTAGAAACGCAGCATCGGGACGATGCCCGCGAAGTCGTCGCACTTGAGCACGCGCACCGAGCGATAGCTGCCGGGCGCGGTCTGCAGCGCGAAGCGTGCGTGCGTCGCGCCGATGTCGGCCAGCAGGCGCGCGCCGTCGGCGAACGCGGTGCGGGCGGGTTTGTTATCCCCTTCGAGTTGTTCTTCCATATCAGGCGATCGTACCGAACCAGGCGCCGTATGGCGGCAGCGTGACCGTCGTGCCGTTCACGTCACCCGGCAGGCCGTGGCCTTCCAGCGTGTGCGCGCCCGCCGCTTGCGGCCAGTCGAACGTCAACGGTGCGTTGGTCACGTTGAACACCGCGAGCACGGACGGGTGGCCATCGAGGTCGCGGCGCAGCGCCAGCGCCTGTTCCGGCACGTCGAAGAACACGATGTCGCCGCGCGTCAGTGCCGGCTGCGTGCGGCGCCAGTGGATGACCTTGCGCGCGAAGTTCAGCGTCGACTGCGGGTCCCGGTCCTGCCCCGCCTCGGCCAACGCCGCGTGCTCGGGCGGCACGGGCAGCCACGGCGTGCCCGTCGTGAAACCGGCATGCGCGCCGTCGTTCGTCCACGGCATCGGCGTGCGGCAGCCGTCACGGCCCTTGAACTCGGGCCAGAACGTGATGCCGTACGGGTCCTGCAGAAGTTCGTACGGGACGTCCGCTTCCGGCAACGCCAGCTCATCGCCCTGATACAGGCACGGCGTGCCTTTCAGCGACAGTTGCAGCGCCAGCACGAGCTTGGACAAGGACGCGCGCGATGCGGGCGTCGCTTCGGCGCCCGACCAGCGCGTGGCGACGCGAATGCTGTCGTGATTACCGACCGACCACGACGCCCAGCCATCCTTCACGCGCGCATTGAATTCCTCGACCTGGCGGCGGATATGGCGGCTGGAGAACTGGGGCGTCAACAGGTTGAAGCTGTACGCCATGTGCAGCTTGTCGCCGCCCGACGTGTAGTCGGCCATCACGGCCAGCGAATCGTCGGCCCCCACTTCGCCGATCGCGACGGCGCCGAATTCGTCCAGCAGCTTGCGCAGCTTTTGCAGGAACGCGATGTTCTCCGGCTGGGTCTTGTCGTGGATGTGGGCCTGCATACCGTACGGGTTCACGTCCGTGACGGTCGACGTGTCGCGCACGAGCGCGGGCGGATTGCTTTTGAGCGTACGGTCGTGGAAGTGGAAGTTGCAGGCGTCCATGCGCACGCCGTCGACGCCGCGTTCGAGCCAGAAGCGCAGCGCATCCAGGTGGGCCTGCTGCACCTGCGGGTTGTGGAAGTTGAGCTGCGGCTGGCTGACGAGGAAGTTGTGCATGTAGTACTGCTTGCGGCGGCTGTCCCACTGCCACGCCGAGCCGCCGAACACGGACAGCCAGTTGTTGGGCGGGTTGCCGTCCGCGAGCGGATCGGACCACACGTACCAGTCGGCCTTCGGGTTGTCGCGGCTGGAGCGGCTTTCCACGAACCACGGATGATTCTCCGCCGTGTGCGCCATCACCTGGTCGATCATGATCTTGAGGCCCAGGCCGTGCGCACGCGCGACGAGCGCGTCGAAGTCGGCGAGGGTGCCGAACAGCGGATCGACGTCGCAGTAGTCCGCGATGTCATAGCCGAAGTCCTTCATCGGCGACTTGAAGAACGGCGAGAGCCAGACGATGTCCACGCCCAGGCTGGCGATGTAATCCAGCCTGGCGGTGATGCCCGGCAGGTCGCCCACGCCATCGCCGTTCGTATCGAGATAGCTGCGCGGATAAACCTGGTAGATGATGGCTTCGCGCCACCACGGATTCTTGTCGTGCGAAGAAGTGGTCATCTGGTGTCCCTCTAGTAATTTTTACGCAATATACAGGATGAAGGACATGATGACAATCGTCACGAAAATAGGGGATCAACAGCAAATGTCCATTTAAATCATTGACTTACGTATTTTCACACAAAACTGAATCGCTTCGTGTGGTAGTCAAACTACATCAAAGAATGTTAACCTGTCGCGCCAACCGGACATTCGCACCACCATGACAAGACCGACTCTCCACGCCAGCATCGCCTTCGTATTCATCCTGGCCAGCGCCGGGGCCCATGCCGCCATCGGGCCGGACGCCTGCGACGGCAAAAACTTCCAGACCGTCCTGCACCCGGCCGCCGCCCGCTTCGATGCGCGCGCCGTCTGGCTCGACGGGCGGCTCGTCAAATGGCCGGGCAGCGCGCCCGACGGCATCTTCAGGCTCTATCACTCGGCGCGCGGTGCGATCGCCGCGCCCATGGGCGGCACGGTGAGCGGCGCGGACGGCGCGATCCGCCTCGACGTCTTCTCCGGTCCCGTGGCGCCGGCCATTGCGACGCGTTTCAAATACCTGGCCGGCGGCCCCGTGCTGCGCGTGGACGACAATGACGCCGCGTCCCTGCCCGGCCTGCACCGCGGCCAGCTCGTGCTCGTGCGCGAGGACGCGACGGGCCGCGTGCTGGACGCCACGCGCATCCAGGCCGCCGGCGCCCTCGACGACCTGTACGCGCCCGCCGCCGACCTGCCGCAACTGGGCGTGGACGTCGGCGGCGGCCGCACGCGCTTCACGGTGTGGGCGCCGACCGCGCAGCAGGCCGCCGTCTGCGTCTACGACGGCGGCACCGGCGGCGTGCGCGCCGTGTACCAGATGGACTTCGACGGCCGCACGGGCGCCTGGCGCGCCGCGCTGCCGGGCGACCTGACCGGCAAGTACTACAAATACGCCGTCGACGTACCGGTCGATGCGGGCATCGTACGCAACCTCGTCACCGATCCGTACTCGATCAGCCTGACGACGGATTCGAAGCGCAGCTACATCGCGCGCCTGGATGCGCCGCGCCTGAAACCGGCCGGCTGGGACACGACGCCGGCGCCGCAAACGGTCAAGAATCAGACGGACATGGTCGTCTACGAACTGCACGTGCGCGATTTCTCGCGCGACGACGCCAGCGTGCCGGCCTCGCATCGCGGCAAATACCTCGCGTTCACGGACACCGGTTCGGACGGCATGAAGCACCTCGCGGCCCTCGCGCGCAGCGGCCTGACGGACGTGCACCTGCTGCCGGTGTACGACATCGGCAGCGTGCCGGAAACCGGATGCGCGCTGCCGCAGCCGGTGGGCCGCGCCGACGGCGACACCCAGCAGGCGCTCGTGAAACGCACGGCGGAAACGGATTGCTTCAACTGGGGCTACGACCCGTTTCACTACAACGCGCCGGAAGGCAGTTATGCGACCGATGCGGCCGACGGCGCGCGCCGCATCGTCGAGTTCCGCCAGATGGTGCAAAGCCTGCACAAGACGGGCCTGCGCGTGGGCATGGACGTCGTGTTCAACCACACCTTCATTGCGGGACAAAACGAGAAGTCGGTCCTCGACCGCATCGTGCCCGGCTATTACCACCGCCTGAACGCGACCGGTGCCATCGAGCGCTCGACGTGCTGCGACAACACGGCGACGGAAAACCGCATGATGGGCAAGCTGATGATCGATTCCGTCACGCTGTGGGCGAAGGAATACAGGATCGATTCGTTCCGCTTCGACCTGATGGGCCACCAGCCGCGCGCCGTGATGGAAGACTTGCAGCGCACGGTGAACGCGGCAGCGGGACGCGACGTGCAGCTGATCGGCGAAGGCTGGAACTTCGGCGAGGTGGCGGACGGCGCGCGCTTCGTGCAGGCGTCGCAGCTGTCGCTGAACGGCAGCGGCATCGGCACGTTCAACGACCGCCTGCGCGACGCGGTGCGCGGCGGTTCCGCGGGCGACTCGGGCGAGGCGATGTTCGGCCGCCAGGGCTGGATCAATGGCCTCGTCTACGATCCGAATGCGCACGCCGGCGACCGCCCCGCCGCCGACCTGCTGAAAACGACGGACCTCGTGCGCGCGGGGCTCGCGGGTTCGATCCGCTCGTATCCGCTGCATACGTTCGACGACAGGACGGTGCCGCTCGCGGCCATCGACTACAACGGCCAGCCGGCCGGCTATGCGAGCGAGCCGGGCGAAGTCGTGAACTACGTCGAGAACCACGACAACCAGACCCTGTTCGACATCGACGTCTTCAAACTGCCGCTCGCGACGTCGAGCCAGGAGCGGGCGCGCGTGCAGGTGCTGGGCATGGCCGTCGACGCGTTCGCGCAAGGCGTCGCGTATTACCACGCGGGCATCGACGTGCTGCGCTCGAAATCGCTGGACCGCAACAGCTTCAATTCCGGCGACTGGTTCAACCGCATCGACTGGACCTACCGCGACAATCATTTCGGCACGGGCCTGCCGCCGGCCGACGACAACGGCCGCGATTGGCCGCTGCTGAAGCCCCTGCTGGCCGACGCCGCGCTCAAGCCCACGCCTGCCGACATCGCGTTCGCGCGCGACGCGTTCCGCGACCTGCTCGCCATCCGCGCCAGCTCCACCCTGTTCCGCCTGCCGACGGCAGCGGGCATCAGGCAGCGCCTGCGCTTCTTCAACACGGGCAGCACGCAGGTCCCGACCGTGGTCGCTGCGCACCTGGACGGCCGCGGCCTGGACGGCGCGGGATTCGCCGGCATCGCGTACCTCATCAACGTGGACACGGTCGGCCACACGGTGACGGACCCGGACGCCATCGGCAGGCGCATGCGCCTGCACCCCGTGTTCCTGTCCGGGCACGCGGCCGACAAGCGCGCGACGCAGGCCACGTTCGACGGCGCGACGGGCGAGTTCACGATCCCGCCGCGCACGGCCGTCGTGTTCATCGAGGATTGATTCCGGCTGGACCATTTGCCGTTTTGGCCAGACCACTCTACAATGGAACGACGACAGCTACCCTCCACGGAGACCATGAAGCGTTCGTTCCTTGCCGTCCTCGCCATCTGCACGTCGGCCGGTGCCGCGCCGGTCGACTCCTCTCCCGCCAACGGGGCCGCCAACGTCAATCCGGACACGCACCTGGTCCTGCGCTTCGCCGGCCCGCCACACATCGGCAATGCCGGCACGATCCGCATCTACGACGCGGCCGACGATCGCCTGGTCGACGTGCTCGACATGAGCATCCCGGCCGGCCCCACCGAACGCGCATCGGGTCCATATCCGCCCTACCTCGCCGCGCCATACGACTACGGCGGACCGCGCCGGACCAACGCCGACACCACGCCGGGCACGCCGTCCGCGCCGGGCGTCGAGCCTGCGGCGGGCCGCTACCAGCTGACGATCATCGGCGGCTTCACGGACGGGTTTCATTTCCACCCCGTGATCGTGCACGGCAACGCCGCCACGATCTATCCGCACCACGACCTCCTGCGCTACGGGAAAACCTATTACGTGCAGATCGACCCGGGCGTGCTGACGGTGGCCGACGGCAGCTTCCAGGGCGTCGCGGGCAAGCGCGGCTGGCGCTTCGCGACGAAGGCCCGCGGTCCCGCCGCGGACGCGCGCCGCGTGACCGTGGCGACGGACGGCAGCGGCGACTTCGACACCGTGCAGGGCGCGCTCGACTTCGTGCCGGACGACCACGCGGGCCGGGTCACGATCTTCGTGAAGAACGGCGACTACGAGGAAATCGTCTACGCCCGCAACAAGCACGACATCACGCTGCAGGGCGCGAGCCGCGACGGCGTGCGCATCCATTACGCGAACAACGAGGTATTCAATCCGCACCCGCCGAACGTCGGCACGAACGAGTTGCCGGGCACCTTCCCGTCGCGGCGCGCGGCGTTCGCCCTCGACCACGTGCACGACGTCGCGCTGGTGAACCTCACCATCGCGACGACCTTGGGCGGCCAGGCGGAAGGCCTGCTGCTCAACGGCGAGCGCGACATCGTGAAAGACGTGACGATCCTTGGTGCCGGCGACGCCCTGCAGACGAACGGCAGCGCATACTTCGAGAACATCCGCCTGACGGGCACCGGCGACACGATCCTCGGCCGCGGTCCCGCCTACTTCCGCAACTGCGAGATCGAATCGCGCGGCGCGTTCATGTGGATCCGGAATCCGCAGACGAATCACGGCAACGTCTTCGACCACTGCACGTTCCGCGCGACCGGCGGCGCGACCGTTCTCGCGCGCCTGCCCGAGAACAAGGGCCGGAACTACCCGTATGCGGAAGCCGTGCTGCTCGACGCGTCGCTGGAGGGCATCGCGCCCGCCGGCTGGGGGCCCATCGAGGGCGATGCGTCGCACGTGCGTTTTTGGGAATTCAACAGCCGGGATGCGAACGGCAAGCCGGTGGACGTGGGTGCGCGGCATCCGGCGTCGCGCCAGCTCGACAAGGATCGCGATGCCGAGACGATCGCCCATTATCGCGATCCGGCCTGGGTGCTGGGTGGGTGGCAGCCGGCGCCGGTCGCTCGATGAGCGTCCGCACTGCGTCGACCGGGAGCGGACAGGACCTGCGCGTCGACGTCGGGCGCGATCGTGGACGGGCGCAGACGATTCGGATCGGCTACGTGAGCGTGTGCCGCGCCGCCGTTCCGCTGCGTCGGTAAGCCCGCAGCACGGCTGGCACTGCACCCAGCGGCAAGCCGGCATGAATGACGATCAGCCACCACAGGCTATGCGTCAAGGCATAGGCGATCGTGAATACGAAGGCGGACACGATCGACGCAATCAGCTGTTTCGGAGACTTGAATCCATGCGCGATGCCATATGCCAGGGCGGAGACCGTAATGGCGAGCGGGAGGCCAATACTGGGCGTGAGCAGCAGCAGGATGAAACCGCGGTAAAGGATTTCCCATCCGGCGGTCATGATGATCGAACCGAGTGCGAAGACCAGGGCTTCGCCGCCGGCGCGCGGCCAGGGAAAATCCGTGTCGAGCAACTTGCGTTCGTGTTCGGCGCGACGCTCGGGCGTATGACGCCGCTCCATCACGCTGCTGGCCACGCCAAGACCACCCAGCAGCAACACGGCAAAGCCCAGGCCCCATGCGCCGGCGCTGGACAGCGGGACATCGAATCCGATGTCGCGGGCCGTATAGCCGGCCTGGCTGGCGCCAATCCACAGTACCCCCAGCATGATCACGACCGGCCAGCTCATGGACCAGTAACGACGCATGGGCGTACGCGCTGGCTTATCGCTTTGCGGGCGCAGGCTGCGCCACAGGTTGAGCGCAGGCGCGACCAGCAACAGATAGGCTGCGAGTAAATAATTCAGCATGAAGGAAACGAAGCGACCTGCGTGGCTCGGCCAGCGCCCGGCTAACGCCCGGGCGATGGGATGGATGTGCAGCATAGCATCCGGGCGGGGGCTGAAAAGTCAACGTTTTCCACGCCTCGGCAGCACAGACAAAGCGGTTCGAAAACGCTCTGAATACAGTTACGAGTGGAAGACCTATAGACGCGCTCCTATGCGCTAACTCGTTGTTGAGATGGTCAGTCCGCGGTCAAGGCTGTGTAAAAGTCCAACGGCGACGCCGCATTCTGTCGATGCGCCCGACATCGCTACGTCCGGCATATCACTTCACATGGGCATAAAACTTGACGTTTACTTTGCATGTGCGTTCGGAGTGGAACTCTACGCCATTGCCTTGTTCGTCGGTGACACCGGCATATGGTTCGCCACACCATGTGAAGTTGTAGTGCATTCCAGGCATTACCTTGCCATCGGTTGCGCGAACAAGCCGTGGCGTAGTCATATAGGGACCACTCCCGATCTTCTCGACAAAATATAACCGGTCCGGCGTGATAAAAAATGGGGCGCGCACATACACCGAGCGTCCTTGGGCATCAGTAACGCCTTCAAAGGATAGAACGGCTTTTCGAGTCTGCTGGGAACTCTCAGGTTCGGTATAGAGTTTCAACTTATAGGGTACGTTCGCGCGGATCTGACGGGTTTCCGGATTGCGCAATCGGAAATGGCAACCGAACGTCCCCTCCCCGATGGCAGTCGTTCCCGGTACCTGGTCTGCCTCGCAGGCGTACGATGATGCCGAAAGAACCGTATTCGAATGTTCGCCCGCAGGCCTGGATGCGCACCCCGCGACCAGAATGCTCAGGCCAAGATTTGCAATGATAAAACTGCGCAATTTTCTCCTCGCTTATCGATGGGCACACGCTGCCGCGCGCGCGTGCATTGAAGTAACGGGCTGCCCTTGCCGTGTGATGAGTTGTGCAGCCGCGGGGTCGGCTAAATGGGTAAATGGGTAAATCAGTCACGCTGATCTCATCAGCGGCAGTCCGGGTTGCCGAACCCGGCAGTTCGACTCAGCATAGCAGGTTGCAGGGCTGGAAAAATATCGAACTATCACAACCGACTGCTAACGACCCGAAACGAGCCGAACGAATGAGCTGATCTCATCTTTCCTTCTAATGTCGGAGCACCTTGACCGCTGCGCGTCGAAACCTGTGCCTTTGATCATCACTTGGTGCCGCGACAAAGTCCGTTACATCGACCCAGGCTTTTCAAGCAGAATCCAACCTGTTCCAGTTTCAGCGCCTGAAAATTCGTAAATAGCACCGTCAAAAGTTTCGCATATCTTCTTGATTTCTATGCCGTAAATTGCTCTGGTGATTGGTTTATGAATGCGCACGATTCATTTAATTGCCAGAAAATTACCATCGAGGCATGTGCGAAGCCAATGCCGTAAAACCAATCATGTTAGAATTAACTGGGTGTCATTTTAGCAACATAAAAGAGACCGACGCATGCTACAGAAACGCAAAACCTTGAAGCAGTACGCAGCACGACTCGATGATACGCCCTGGCTTACCGTGTCCCGTTATGCCTGGGGAGCATTCTCGGTGATCGCAATCGCGGCACTGGTCGCGCCCGCGGCCTGGCGCCCCACGGTCAAGATGCTGGGTCTGGCCATGCCGCTGCTCTTTTTTGCGGCCAAGGATGTAGCGCAGCTACCCCGAGTCCTTGTCCTGATGCGTGATTTGCGATGGCAGCGTGCAGGCGCCCTTCGATACGTTTCGGCCTGCTTCCCGCCTGCGCTGATAGGTCTTGCCCGCGTTGATCGTGAATTATGGAGAGGCTTTTTCGGGTGGGTGCGTCGTCAGCCAGCCGCGGCGCGTCCGGCCGGCGTTAAGCTGAGCGTCGACGAACGCAGCGCATATTCGACTGTCGTCGCATTGGGTTTACTCTCCACGCTTGTCGAGCTGCCCATCGATGCGGCGATCCTGCCTTTGCTCATCGCCGATCCAGTCGCGGTCAAAACCATCCACCTGGCGGCCGTCCTGTCCGCTGCATACGGTGTTGTCTGGCTCCTGGGCGACCGCTGGTTGGTTCGAAGCGGCTATCATGTTCTTACCGATACCCACCTTGATCTCCAGGTCGGCGCGCGGGCCAAAGCGCTTATTCCGCTTACAGCCATCGAAGACATCTCTCTTTTGCGGGAGTCGATGGACGAGTGGCGCGCCAAACGCTCGTTAGGTCATGCAGATACGGTCAACGTGACCCCATTCGACAAGCCGAATATCGTCTTGTGTCTTGCGCCGGAAGCCGGCTGCGTGATCACCCATCACGGCCTCGCCCGAAACGAAGCGCGCTATATCTTCCTTTACCTCGACCATCCGGGCAAATTGATTGCCGCGTTAGCCCCGATGCCTTGACCGGCCGGTTAATCCGGAACCGAAGACGCGATGTGCTCTTGCATTGGAGTCAGCATGATCGGATGGATGATGTGCGTGGCCGCGCTTGGATTGGCCTGATGGTAGCCGTCCCCAACGGCCCGATGCGCGGATCTTGCAGGAGGCCCTACCCCCGCCCGCGCGCCCGGTCCGTCAACACGAGCGCAATGCCGCCGAGGATCGCGACGACGGCCACCGCAAGCCGCGGCGTGAACGCCTCGTCCAGCCACAACGTCCCGCCGACGGCCGCGATCACGGGCACGGACAGCTGCACGCTCGCGGCCTGCAGCGCCGTCAGGCCGCGCAGCGCCGCGTACCAGATCACGTAGCCGAGCCCCGACGTCAGCGCGCCGGACGCGATGGCGAGCGCGATGCCGGCGGCGTCCGCATGGGCGCGCGCGGCGAACACGACACCCAGCAGCAACGCCAGCGGCAGTGCGCGCAAAAAATTGGACGCGGTGGCCGCGAGCGGGTCCGGCACGCCGCGCCCGCGCAGCGAATACGCGCCCCATGCGGCACCGGCAACGGCCATCAGCGCCGCTGGCCGGCAGCACGAGCACGACGAGGCCCGCGGCCGCCAGCGCCAATCCCATCCAGCCGGGCAGCGCGAACCGTTCGCCGCCCGCGAGGCCGACGGCGAACATCGTCAGCTGGACGGCGCCGAACAGGATCAGGGCGCCCGTCCCCGCCGGCAGCGTGAGGTAGGCAAACGAGAACGCGGCGACGTAGGCGAACAGCATGGCGGCGGCGCGCCAGTCGGCCTTTGCCGCGGGACGCGGCTTGACGCGCATCGCGCAGATCAGCACGAGCGCGCCGGCCGTCACGCGGACGGCGCCGAACGTCGCGGGATCGATGTGGCCATCGCGCAGCGCGACTCGGCACAGCAGCGAGTTCGCCGCGAATGCCGCCATTGCGAGCGCCGTCAGGACGATCGTGGCGGATGTCGCGCGCGCCACGATGGTCCGGTCAGATGTCGAGGTGGGAAATCAGCAGGCGGCGGCGTTCGCTGTCGCCGTCGCCTGCGGCTTCGCCGGCCGGGCCGAGCGAGATGCCGACGGCCATGATGTCGATGAGGAGCAGCTGCAGGATGCGCGAGATCATCGACAGGAACGTCGTGCTGTCCTCGCTGTGGTCGACGGCGAGGCACACGCTGGCCTTGCGCGCCAACGCCGATTTGCTGCTCGTGATCGCGATGACGTCGGCGCCGGCGGCGCGCGCCACGTCGACGGCGTCCAGCAGTTCCGGCAGCTGGCCCGTCGTCGAGATGGCGATGACGACGTCGCCGGGACCCAGCAGCTCGGCCGCCAGCGCGAACAGGTGCGAATCGCCGTACGACGACGTCGGGATGCGGAAGCGGAAGAATTTATGCTGGCCGTCCAGCGCCACGACGCGCGAATTGCCCATCGCGTAGAACTCGACGCGCTTGGCGCGGCGCAAAATGTCGATGGCGCGGTCGATCGAGTTCACGTCCAGCTGGTCGCGGAACCGCAGGATCGCGGACACCGTGTTGTCGATGACCTTCGCGGACAAGTCGTGGGTGCTGTCCGTCATGCGCACCTGGCTGTGGCGCACGGGGATCGTGCCCGTCAGGCTGCCGGCGAATTTCAGTTTGAAGTCGGCCAGGCCCGCGAAGCCGAGCGAGCGGCAGAAGCGGATCACGGTCGGCTGGCTGACGTCCGCCAGCTTCGCGATCTCGGCGATCGGCTCGGACAGCACCTTGCGCGGATGCTCGATCACGAGCTGCGCCACGCGCTGCTCGGCCGGCGACAATTCGGCGTGCAGGTGTTGCACGCGTTCCATCAGCGTGTTGGCGCCGCTGCGGTTGCGCAGGTGTTCCGACAGGATGCTCGAGACGCCGTACAGGGCCGGCGTCGGCATCATGATCACGTAGGTCGGGATCTGCGCCAGGTAGCTGGAAAAACGGCCCTTCGCTTCGAAGCGCGTGCGGAACGGCGACGTCTTGAACCACTCGGCCATGCGCGGCACGATGCCGCCGCCGATGAAGATGCCGCCGAACGCGCCCAGCGTGACGGCCAGGTTGGCGGCCGCGCCCCCCAGCATGCCGGCGAAGCATTCCAGCACCTCGAGGCACAGCGGATCGTTGTGTTCCAGCGCGCCGGCGACGATGGCGGCGGCGTCGCGCGCGGGCGCCTCGACGCCGTTGCGCAGCGCCAGCGCGCGGTAGATGATTTCCATGCCGGGGCCGGAGATGAGGCGCTCGTTCGACACGTGCTGCCATTCGCGCCAGGCGTATTGCAGGATCGCGAATTCGCGCTCGTCGGCCGGGGCGAAGTTGACGTGGCCGCCCTCGCTGCCGAGGGTGACGAAGCCGTCCACGGTCGGGATCACGCCCGACACGCCGAGGCCCGTGCCGGGACCGAGCACGCCCGACACGGCATTCGCGATCGGCTTGCCGCCGCCGATCTGCAGCAGGTCTTCCGGCTTGAAGCCCGGCAGCGCCATCGCCAGCGCGGTGAAGTCGTTCACGATCAGGAGCGTCGTCAGGCCGAGCGTGCGGCGCACTTCCTCGGTCGAGAACTGCCAGTCGCGGTTGGTCATGCGGATGAAATCGCCGCTGATCGGGTTCGCGAGCGCGAACGCCGCGTGGGTGATGCGGGCGCCGCCGCTCTGGGCCTGGGTCTGGGCCAGGTAGGCGTTCAGCAGCGGGGCGATGCCGGGGTAGTCGTCGCACAGCAGCACGGCCACGTTGCGCAGCACGCCCGGCGCGATCTCCAGGGCGAAACGCGCGTGGGTCGCGCCGATGTCGGCCAGCAGGCGCGGGCCGTCGGAGTAGGCGGCGCGGGTTGGCTTTTGTTCGGTATCGGGCTCAAGCTTCATGGTCGCACTTCTTGGGAATATCTTGTCTATTGCGCCAAGGATACCATTGATTGAAATGCACAAAGGGCGGTTTCGCGCGAAACCGCCCCTCGTGTGCCCTTCCTGTCGTACCGCCGCGATTATTGCCCGCGCGCCTCCGCATCGATCCTGGATTGGGCCCCGGTATCGCGCATGAAGCAGCAGACGATCAGCGTGCAGGCGACCACCGCCGTTGCGTACCAGTAAAAGCCGCTTTCCAGGTGGATCGACTTGAACCACAAGGCCAGGTACTCGGCCGTGCCGCCGAACACGGACACCGCGAACGCATACGGCACGCCGACGCCGGTGGCGCGGATCGTGGCCGGGAACAGCTCGGCCTTGACGAGGGCGTTGATCGACGTGTAGCCGGACACGATCATCCAGGCGCAGGCGATGAGGCCGAACGCCTCCCACGGACCGCTGGCGTTGCGGATCGCGCTCAGGAGGGGCACGGTGAACAGGGTGCCCAGCAGCGCGAAGCCCACGAGCAGCGGACGGCGGCCGATGCGGTCGGACAGCGCGCCGTACAGCGGCTGCAGGCACATGGCGAACAGCAGCGACGCGGCCGAGACGGCGGTGGCCTGCGAATCGGTCAGGCCGACGGACAGGCGCAGGAATTTCTGCATATACGTCGTGTAGACGTAGAAGGTCAGCGTGCCGCCCATCGTCAGGCCGACCACCAGCAGCACTTCACGCGGATGCTGGGCCAGCTGCCTCAGGCCGCCCATCGATTTCGCTTTTTTGCGCGCGGCCTCGAACGATTGCGTCTCCGGCAGGTCGTGGCGCATGCGCAGGGCCAGCAGCGCGAGGCAGGCGCCGACGAAGAACGGAATGCGCCAGCCCCACGCGCGCAGCTGCTCGGCGTCGAGCAGGAACTTCTGCAGCACGAGCAGCAGGATCAGCGCCAGCAACTGGCCGCCGATCAGCGTCACGTACTGGAAGCTGGTGTAGAAGCCGCGGTGCTTCGAGTCCGCCATCTCCGACAGGTAGGTCGCGCTGGCGCCGTATTCTCCGCCCAGGCTGAGGCCTTGCAACAGGCGCGCCAGCAGCAGGATGCAGGGCGACAGGATGCCGGCGGCGGCGTAGGTGGGCGCGCAGGCGATCAGCAGGGAGCCGAAACACATGAGCAGCACGGACGTCATGAGGGCCTTTTTGCGGCCCAGGCGGTCGCCGATGTGGCCGAACAGGACGCCGCCGATGGGACGCACGAAGAAGCCCAGCGCGAAGATGCCCGCCGTGGACATCATCTGCGCCGTCGGGTCCTGCTTGGGGAAGAACGAGCTGGCGAAATACAGCGCGAACGCCGAGTAGCAGTAGAAATCGAACCACTCGACGAGGTTGCCGGCCGAGCCGATGAAGATGGCCTTCAGGCGCTTGCCGGAGATGCGTTCGCCGGCGTCGGCATGCACCTCGGCGCTGGTCTTCGTTGTGACTGTGTTCATGGTTTGTCTCCTTATGATCGACGGGAGATCCGCATGGCACTCCCGTCTCTAGGTGTCCACTATCCCAGCCGGCCGGCGCGCGCACATCCGCAACTTCGGCGTACCCTTCTCCGTAAAATTACGGAGGCGGTTCATTTCCGCCCGGGTAGCTGCTATCGTTGTCCCCATGCGCACCCTGTTCACCCCTCGCACCTTTCGCCGCTTCCTCGTCGCCGCCGGCGCGCTGGCCGTCATCGCGGCGTCGGGCAACTGGGCCGAACGGCACGAGCTGCAGACCAAGACGGAAGGCCTGCGCCAGGCCGCGGCGGCGCACGTGCTGGGGCTGCGCGGACTGGTCGAACGGCACGACTTCCTGCCGCACGCGGCGGCCCGCCACCCCGACGTGCAGGACCTGCTGCGCGCCCCGCGCGACGCGGCGCTGCGGGCGCGCGTCGACGATTATTTTGCCGACCTGCAGGCGACGACCGGCGCCGCCGCGCTGTTCCTCGTCGACCGCGCGGGCCTGACGCTGGCCGCCAGCAACTGGAACCTGCCGTCCAGCTTCGTCGGCCAGTCCTATCGCCAGCGGCCCTACTTCGAGGATGCCGTGCAGGGCCGGCGCGGCCTGTTCTATGGCCTCGGCCTCACGACGGGGCAGTCCGGCCTGTTCATCGCGGAGCCCGTGCGGGCGGACGGCGCGATCCTCGGCGTGGTCGTCGTCAAGATCAGCCTGGAGCCGCTGCAGGCCACGTGGATGCGCGGCGCCGATCCGGTGGTGCTGCGCGACAGCCACGGCATCGTCTTCCTGAGCGCCGTGCCGGAATGGCTGTTCCACGGCATCCGGCCGGTGTCCGCCGCCGAGCTGCGGTGGGTCGCCGCGCACCGCCAGTACGGCAACCGCGACCGCTTTCCCGTGCTGCCCTGGACGATCGAGTCGCGCAGCGCCACGCCCGCCTTCGTGCTGCATACGAGCGTGCAGGGGCGGCGCACGAACCTGCTCGCGCTGGACACGCCGCTGCCGGAGCTGGGCTGGACCCTCACCGTCACGACGGACATGAAGGAAGTCGTGCAGGCGCGCCAGCTGGCGCTCATGCTGGCGGCGCTGGCTGTCGCGCTGCTGCTGCTCGGCGTGCTGTACTGGCGCCTGCGCGAAAAGCGCTTCATCGAACAGCGCACCGCCCGCATCGAGCTGGAACGGCGGGTCGAGGAACGCACCCGCGACCTGGAGGAAGCCCACGCGTTCCGCAAGGCGATGGAAGATTCGCTGCTCGTGGGCATGCGCGCGCGCGCCCCGGACGGCACGATCATCTACGTCAACCCGGCCCTGTGCGCGATGGTGGGCTACAGTGCGGACGAACTGCTCGGCCGCCGGCCGCCCTACCCGTACTGGCATCCGGACGACCTGGAAAAACAGGCGCGCGAAAGCGCCGATGCGCTGCAGGGACGCGCGGCGCCGCACGGCTTCGAATCGCGCATCCGGCACAAGGATGGCCACGACGTGATCACGATGGTCTACGCCGCGCCGCTCGTCGACGCGCAGGGCGTGCACCGCGGCTGGATGAGTTCCGTCGTCGACATCACCGCGCAGAAGCAGGCCGAGGCCCGCCAGCGCGACCAGGAAGTCCGCCTGCAGCGCAGCGCGCGCCTGGCGAGCGTCGGCGAGATGGCGTCCACCCTGGCGCACGAACTGAATCAGCCGTTGATGGCGCTGTCGAATTTCGCCGTGGCCGCACGCGCGCTCGCCGCGCAGTCGGCGCCGCCCGCCATGCTGGCCGGCGCGCTGGACGAGATCGTCGAACAGAGCAAGCGCGCCAGCGAGATCGTCAAGCGGGTACGCGCCTTCATCAATCCGCAGCGGGCCCAGTACGAAAGCCTGACGATCGCCAGCGTCGTCACGCACGCGGCGGCGCTCCTGACGCCGGAGCTGCGGCGCGACGGCATGGCGCTGCGCCTGGACCTCGACGACGACGGCGCCCGCGTGCGCGCCGACCGGGTCCTGCTCGAACAGGTGCTCGTCAACCTGATCCACAACGCGATGCACGCCATGCAGGACCGTCCGCGCGGCAGCATCGAGCTGGCCAGCCGGCTCGTGGACCAGGGCGTGCGCGTCAGCGTCATCGACGAGGGCCCGGGCATCCCGCCCGAACAGCTCGACCAGATCTTCGCCCCGTTCTTCACGACCCGCCCCGACGGCCTGGGGCTGGGCCTGAACATCTGCCGCACCATCGTCGAGGCCCACGGCGGCGCCATGACCGTCGACAACCGCGCCGGCGGCGGCGCCGCCTTTTCCTTCACGCTTCCCACCGTGCCATGAAAGACATCCCACTCACGCTGTATGTCGTCGACGACGACGAGGCCCTGCGCCGCTCGCTGCTCCTGCTGCTGTTTTCGCAGGGACTGGCCGTGCAGGCCTTCGAATCCGGAGAAGCGTTCCTGGAGGCGGTCGACATGCGCCAGCCGGGCTGCGTGATCCTCGACCTGCGCCTCGGCGGGATCAGCGGCCTGGCCGTGTTCGACCGCCTGCGCGCGGAACACAGTCCGCTCGTCACGCTGTTCCTGTCCGGCCACGGCGACATTCCGACCGCGCTCGAGGCGGTCCGCCAAGGCGCCTGGGACTGGGTGGAGAAGCCGGACACGCAGCACCTGCTCGACAAGCTGCCGGCCGCCATCGCCGAGGCGCGTTCCCGCGCGCAGGCGCTGCGCTCATGGGCGGAGCTGACGCCGCGCGAACGGGAAGTGGCGCGACTCGTCGGCATGGGGCAGCCGAACAAGGAGATCGCGCGGGTGCTCGTGCCGCCGTGCGGGCCACGGTCGGTCGAGACGCATCGCGCGAACATCTTCAGCAAGCTGCAGTGCGCCAACGATAACGAGTTGGGGCGGTGGCTGGCGGCGCATCCGTGGCTGGGGTAATGGGCGCGTGGGCACGTTTCGTTTGAGGCCCCCGGCCTCAAACGCCCACCCTACGGCCGGCTACGTATGCCGTGGTCAGTCCTGCGCAATCAGCGCGACCGGGGCGCGCGTATCGAACTGCACCTTGCCGCCCGAGACGACGGCCGTGCGGCCCGTGTACGCATCGCGCACCGTCTGGCCGTCGCCGAACACGCCGGCCACGGAGATCGGCACCGTGCGGTCCTGCGGCAGGTCGAGGGCGATGACGACGCGGTCGGCGACGCCATCCTTCTCGTACGTGCGCTTGAACGTGTACGGGCTGGACGCGATCATCCGGTGCACGCCCGCGCCCACGGCCGGATGCGCGTGGCGGAAGCGGATCAGGCGCGCCCAGTAGTCGCGCACCTCGGCCACGCCGTGCAGGCCGACGCGCGCATTGGTGTTCAGCTGGTCCCAGTTCATGAAGGAACGCAGGTTGGCGTCGCCCACCGCGCCGTCGATCTTCAGCACGCGCGCCGTCTCGTCGCCGTAGGTGACCTGCGCGGCGCCCGGCGTCAGCAGCAGCTTGTTCGCTTCCTCGAACGGGTGCTCGCGCATGGCCTCGAACGGATGGCCGTCGTCGTGCGAATCGATGTAGTTCAGCACCGAGGCGCCTTTCAGCGGCCCGTTCAGCAGGTTCGAATAGCTGGAGAACAGCGCCTCGTAACCCTGGCTCGCGTCGTGCGGCAGGGAGAAGTTGATCATGCTGTCGAAACCGTTGTCGAAATAGTCGACCTTCGTGCCGTCGTCGTATGCGAACGTGCGGCCGTTCTCGATCGCGTAGTTGAATGCCTCGGCCGTCATGTAGAACGGCTTGTTGCCGATCCTGTCGACGGCCTGCCTGCCGGCCGGCGTGCGCTTCCAGTCCTCGTACGCCTGGCTCGCGACCTTCTTGATGTCCTTCCACACGCCGGGTTCCGTGTGCTTGACGGTGTCGCCGCGGAAGCCGTCGAAGCCGTACTTGCGCACCCAGTCGGCGTGCCATTTCATCAGGTAGTAGCGCGGTGCGCGCGGGTAGCCCGTGCGCTTGAAGAAGTCGTCCAGCTCCTTCACTTCGCGGTCGTAGCGCCCTTCCTTCTTCCATTTCGCGACGAGGAAAGGCGGCAGGGCGACGTTCGCATTGCTGTCGGTGCGGAAGTCCGGCAGGTTCTTCACGAGCGTGCAGTCGACCGTGCCCTTGACGTCCTTGAAGGTACAGGCCGGCGCCGTGCGCACCCAGTCCGACGGCCACACGGTGTCCTCCGCGGTGACGGGACCGGTGTGGTTCATCACCACGTCGAGCAGCACGCGGATGCCGCGCGCGTGCGCCGCCTCGACCAGGTCGCGCACGTCCTTCCCGGTGCCGAGGTTGGCGTCGACGGCCGTGAAGTCGCGCGCCCAGTAGCCGTGGATGGCGTAGCTGACGCCCGTGCCTTCGTCCGTGGAGCCGTGGATCTGTTCCACCGGCGGCGAGATCCAGATCGCATCCACGCCCAGGTCCGTGAAATACCCGTCCTTGATCCTGGCCGTGACGCCGGCCAGGTCGCCGCCCATGAAACCGCGCGCGACCGCCGCATCGTTCTTGCGGCCGTACGCATGGTCGTTCGTCGGATCGCCGTTGTTGAAGCGGTCGATCA
Organism: Massilia sp. Masssp93; assembly: GCF_059491295.1. NCBI lineage: Bacteria > Pseudomonadati > Pseudomonadota > Betaproteobacteria > Burkholderiales > Oxalobacteraceae > Massilia > Massilia sp. Masssp93. Next base: position 4,991,271 of record NZ_CP168502.1, read on the forward strand.
CGAGGAAGTAGACGGTCGCGTTATCCCAGGTGAACGGCTTGCCCTTGACCGGCGACAGGTCGGGCGCGGCGGACGCGGCGCCGAAGGCGAGCATCAGGGAGGCGGCGAGAACGGGGAGTTTCATGCGGGGTCCTGTTTAAGTAGTTAAAGAACGTCGTTCCCGCGCAGGCGGGGACGACGGTGGGGTGAGTCACGTGATCACGCTCGGCTGCTCCCGGCCCGTGCGCGCCTTGAGTGCCGACACCTGCTCGGCGATGGCGATCAGCGGCGCCAGCGCGTCCTGGGTGTCGAGGTTGTGGCGGGCCGGGTCGGCTTCGTAGCGTTCCAGGTACAGGCGCACGGTCGCGCCCTCGGTGCCGGTGCCGGACAGGCGCAGCACGATGCGCGAGCCGTCCGCCATGACGATGCGCACGCCCTGGCGCGTGGCGACGGAACCGTCAACCGGGTCGGTGTAGGTGAAATCGTCGGCCAGCTGCACGCGGTAGCCGCCCAACGTCTGGCCGGCCAGGCCGGCGAGCTTGCCGCGCAGCGCGTCCATCATCGCGTTGGCGGCCGCGGCGTCGACGGCTTCGTAGTCGTGGCGCGAATAGTAATTGCGGCCGAAGCGGGACCAGTGGTCCTGCACGATCTCGTTGACCGATTTGCCGCTGGCCGCGATCAGGTTCAGCCAGAACAGCACGGCCCACACGCCATCCTTCTCGCGGATGTGCGCCGAGCCGGTGCCGTAGCTCTCTTCGCCGCACAGCGTCGCGAGGCCGGCGTCGAGCAGGTTGCCGAAGTACTTCCAGCCGGTCGGGGTCTCGAAGCACGACACGCCCAGCGCGGCCGCCACGCGGTCGGCGGCCTGCGACGTCGGCATGGAGCGCGCGATGCCCTTGATGCCGTCGCGGTAGCCCGGCGCGGCGGCCGCATTGGCCGCGATGATGGCGAGGCTGTCCGACGGCGACACGGCCAGCTTGCGGCCGACGATCATGTTGCGGTCGCCGTCGCCGTCCGACGCGGCGCCGAAGTCCGGCGCGTCCGGGCCGTCCATCAGCGCGATCAGTTCGGCCGCGTTGACGGGGTTCGGGTCCGGGTGGTGGCCGCCGAAATCCTCCAGCGGTTCGGCATTGACGACGGTGCCGGCGGGCGCGCCCAGCATGCCTTCGATGATGGCCTTCGCATACGGGCCGGACACGGCGTGCATGCCGTCGAAACGCATCGTGAAGCCGCGCGCGAACAGGGCGCGGATGGCGTCGAAGTCGAACAGCCCGGCCATCAGCTCGGCGTAGTCGGACACGGAATCGATCACCTCGACTTCCATGTCCTCGATGCGGATGCTGCCGATGTTGTCCAGGTCGACGGGGCCGGCGTCGCTGATGCGGTACGAGGCCAGGGTCTTCGTGTGTTCGTAGATCGCCTCGGTGATCTTTTCCGGCGCCGGGCCGCCGTTGTCGATGTTGTACTTGATGCCGAAGTCGCCGCTTGGCCCGCCCGGGTTATGGCTGGCGGAGAGGACGATGCCGCCCAGCGCCCCGCGCTTGCGGATCACGCAGCTGACGGCCGGCGTCGACAGGATGCCGCCGCGGCCGACGAGCACGCGGCCCACGCCGTGGGCGGCGGCCATGCGCAGGATGGTCTGGATGGCGGCGCGGTTGAAATAACGGCCGTCGCCGCCGAGCACCAGGGTGCGGCCCTGCACGTCACCCAGCTCGCCCAGCGTCAGGAAGATGGCCTCGACGAAGTTTTCCAGGTAGCCGCTCTGCTGGAACTCCGTCACCTTCTTGCGCAGGCCGGACGTGCCGGGGCGTTGCCCGGCGAACGGGGTCGTCGCAATCGTCTGAATCGTCATGTGTTGCTCCTGTCCATGTCGTGCTCCTGTCGGGAGCTGTTGTCAAACCCGTAAGGATACGACACTCGCAGGGGGCATGGCGCAGCGCTTACCGGCCGGCGCGTTCCGTCCGGTCGGTCACGAACAGCGCCAGCACGGCCGCGATGACCATCGACGCGCCGCCCAGCACCAGCGTGAACACCGCGTGGTTGCCGAACAGGTGCTTCGTGAACCAGCCGAGCACCAGACCGCTGACGACCTGCGGAATGACGACGAAGAAGTTAAACAGGCCCATGTAATAGCCCATGCGGTTGGCCGGCAGCGCAGCGGCCAGGATCGCGTACGGCATCGTCAGCACGCTGGCCCAGGCCAGGCCGACGCCGATCATCGGCAGCATCAGCGCATACTTGTCGTGGATGAAGAACATGCTCGCCAGCGACAGGCCGCCGATCGCGAGGCACACGGCGTGGCAGGCCTTGCGGCTGGTGGCGCGCGCCAGCACGGGGAGCACGAAGGCGGCCAGCGCGGACACGCCGTTGTACATGGCGAACATCACGCCGACCCAGTTGCCCGCTTCCTGGTAGCCGGCCGACAGCGGATCGGTCGTGCCGTAGACGTTGTCGGAAATCGCGGCGCCCGTGTAGATCCACAGCGCGAACAGCGCGACCCACGTGAAGAACTGGACGAACGCCAGCTGCACCATCGTCTTCGGCATGTGGGCGAAACCGCCGATGATCTCGCGCAGCGCCACGCCGAAGTTGCGCGAATGCTTGCGCTGGGCCTGGAAGCGGTCGAGGTCCGCCGGCGGCAGCTCGGTCGAACTGAACACCGTCCACGTCACGGCCAGGATGAACGCGGCGCCGCCGACGTAGAACGCGTAGCGCACCGAATCCGGCACCGCGCCGCCCACCGGCACGTTGGACACGCCCAGGTAGTTCGTGAAGATGATCGGCAACAGCGACGCGATCACGGCGCCGCAGCCGATGAGGAAGGTCTGCATCGCGAAGCCGGCCGTCTGCTGCGACGTATCGAGCTTGTCGCCGACGAAGGCGCGGAACGGTTCCATCGACACGTTGATGGATGCATCCATCAGCCACAGCACGGCGACGGCCATCCACACGGTCATGGAATTCGGCATCAGGAACAGCGCGGTGGCGGCGAGGACGGCGCCGAGGAAGAAGAACGGACGGCGGCGGCCCCAGGTCGGGTGCCACGTGTTATCGCTGAGGTAACCGATCACCGGTTGCACGAGCAGGCCCGTGACGGGCGCGGCGAGCCAGCACAGGGCCAGGTCGTCCATCGAGGTGCCGAGCGTGGCGAAGATCCGGCTGGTATTCACGTTTTGCAGCGCAAAGCCGAACTGGATGCCGAAGAAGCCGAAGCTCATGTTCCACAGCTGCCAGAACGACAGCCGCGGCTTGAGCGTGTGAGTTTGCATTTCCATCTATGTCCCCTAACGCGCCTGGACTCGTGCCAGGCTGCCACATGTAGCAAAGTAACATGTGGTTTTATGGGTGTCAATGAAGATCACCCAGTGGGAAGCAATGAAATGTAGTCAAACAACACGCGGGGTGGGCACGGCGTACCCGCCCCGCGGCGAGACGATCCGATCAGCCCTTGCGGGGCTTCTTGTCGGCGAACTTGCGCTTTGCCGGCTTCTGCGCCGGCGGCTCCTGGCCGTCGCGCGTGATGCCCAGCTGCTGGCCCGCCACCCACACCTTCTTCAGGTGGTCGATCAGGTCCTGCGGCAGGTCGGCCGGCATGTCGAGCGTGCTGAAATTGTCGTAGATCTCGATGCGGCCGATCTCCTTCGACGGCACGCCGCCTTCGTTGGCGATCGCGCCCACGATGTTGCCTGGCTTGACGCCGTGGAAGTGGCCGACTTCGATACGGTAGGTCGCCATGCCCGGCTCCGGCGCGCGTTCCACCCGCTCCTTCTTGAAGCCTTCGCGGGCGGCGCGCGGCGCACGCTCGTCGCCGAAGCTTTCACGGGCCGGGCGCGCGGGACGCTCGTCGCGCTCGCGGAATTCCGGCTTCGGCTCGCGGTCCGGTTTTTCGAGCAGCAGCGGCTCGTCGCCGCGGTACAGCTTGGCCAGCGCGGCCGCGATGTCGATGGCCGGCACGTTCTGTTCGCGCTCGTAGTCTTCGATGAGGGAACGGAACACGTCCAGGCCGCCCGCGGCCAGGGTCTGGCCGATCTGCTCCTTGAAGCGGGTGATGCGCACCTCGTTGACGGCCTTGATGGTCGGCAGCGACAGTTGCGCCACCGGCTGGCGCGTGGCGCGCTCGATCGCCTTCAGCAGGCCGCGTTCGCGCGGCGTGATGAACAGGATCGCGTCGCCGCTGCGGCCCGCGCGGCCCGTGCGGCCGATGCGGTGCGTGTAGCTTTCCGGGTCGGACGGCACGTCGTAGTTGATCACGTGGCTGATGCGCTCCACGTCCAGGCCGCGCGCGGCCACGTCGGTGGCGACGAGGATGTCGATCTTGCCGTTCTTGAGCTGCTCGATCGTGCGCTCGCGCTGTTGCTGGGCCATGTCGCCGTTGATGGCGGCGGCCGCGAAGCCGCGCGCCTGCAGCTTGGCCGCCAGTTCCTCGGTGCCCAGCTTCGTGCGCGCGAACACGATCATGCCGTCGAACGGCTCGGCTTCGAGGATGCGCGTGAGCGCGTCGAGCTTCTGCATGCCCGCGACGAGCCAGTAGCGCTGCGTGATGTTGGTGGCCGTCGTGGTCTTGGCGGCGACCGTCACTTCGGTCGGCTCGCGCAGGTAGGTCTTGGCGATGCGCTTGATCTGCTGCGGCATCGTGGCCGAGAACAGCGCCGTCTGGCGTCCCTCGGGCGTCTCCTGCAGGATGCGCTCGACGTCGTCGATGAAGCCCATGCGCAGCATTTCGTCGGCTTCGTCCAGTACGAGGGTCTTCAGCTGCGAGATGTCGAGCGAGCCCTTGTCGAGGTGGTCGATGACGCGGCCGGGCGTGCCGACGACGACCTGCACGCCGCGGCGCAGCGCCGACAGTTGCGGGCCGTAGCTCTGGCCGCCGTAGATCGGCAGCACGTGGAAGTTCTTGAGGTGCGAGGCATAGCTCTGGAAGGCTTCGGCCACCTGGATCGCCAGCTCGCGCGTGGGCGCGAGCACGAGGGCCTGCACGGCCGGGTTCTTGACGTCGATGCGCGCCAGGACCGGCAGCGCGAAGGCGGCCGTCTTGCCGGTGCCCGTCTGCGCCTGCCCCAGTATGTCGCGGCCTTCCATCAGGAGGGGGATGGTGGCCGCCTGGATCGGCGACGGCGTCTCGTAGCCGACCTCCTTCAGTGCCTTGAGGATGGGTGCCGGGATGTCGAGGTCGGCGAACGTCTGGAGCGGGGTGTCATGCATGGAGGGAATCTTCAAAAATCGTAAGCAAACCTCCAGTTTACTCCTTTAGGCGCCAAGGTTCAGGATTATTTGCGTGCAGCGCAAACGTAGGGTGGGCACACCGTGCCCACGCGCAACGCCGACGATACTCAGGCGCTACGCGTGGGCACAGGGGTGCCCACCCAACGGACGTTCGGAGCGAACCGAGCGCGATTACAGCTTGTAGTTAAAGCCGAGCAGCATCTGGCGGCCGTACTTCGTGTAGCCGCGCGGACGGTCCGACGAACCCGAATAGGTCTGGAACGCCGTGTCGGTCAGGTTGTTCACCTGGAACAGCACGGACAGGCCCTTGACCTGCTTGAAGTCGTAGCCGAGCTGCAGGTCGACGACGCGGTCCGGCTTGGTGAACGTCAGCTCGGTGGCGCCGCCGATGCCGCCGATCTCGGCCACGTAGTCGCTGCGGTAACGCTGGCTGACGCGGGCCGAGAAGCCGTTGTTCTCGTAGTACGCCGTCACGTTGAACACGCGCTTCGACAGGCCCGGCAGCGGGATGCTCATGTCGCCGAAGCTCTGGTTCTTGACCGAGATCTCGCTGGTCGTGAACGCCGCGTTGGCCGTGATGCCGAAGCCGTCCAGCACCGGGGTGAACATGTCCAGCGGCACCGAAGCGGCCAGTTCCAGGCCTTCCAGCTTGCCGCCCTTGCCGTTCTGCGGCTGGGTCATCGTACCGATGTCGCTGGTCGCGCCCTGCAGGTGGTATTCGGAGAAGTCGCGCGGGCCCGTGACGGTATAGATGTAGGACTTCAGGTCTTTATAGAAGCCCGCCGCCTGCACGTAGCCCTTGTTGCCGAAATATTTTTCCCACGACAGGTCGACCGCGTTCGCGCGCCACGGATCGAGCTGGGCATTGCCGCCGTTGCCGTAAGGCGTACCGGTGCTCTGGTGCGTCAGGCCGACTTCACGCGATGCGTTCAGCTCGTCCAGGCGCGGGCGGGCCAGCGTCTTGTTGGCGCCGAAGCGGATGATCTGCTGGTCCGGCAGGCTCCAGATCAGGTTGACGCTCGGCAGGTAGTCGTTGTACTTCTTGCCGTCGGTGAGCGGCACCAGGTCGGCGAACGGCCAGGCGCGCAGCGTCTGGGCGGTCGAGCTCTGGTCGGTGTGCACGGCCTGGATGCCGATGTTGCCGCGCAGCGGCATCGACATCAGTTCGGTGTCGATGTTCAGCTTGGCGTAGCCGGTCTGGACCTTCTCGGTGATGTTCCAGTTCTTGGTGGCGCCCCACGGCACCAGCACGGCCGGCGTGTACGGACCGAAGTTCTGCGACAGCACAGCCGGGATATCCCAGCTCAGCGTATCCGGCAGCGCGTACAGCGACTGCGCGCCGTTGACCGCGCCGGCGGCGATGGCGCCCGTGCCCAGCTTGGTGAAGCCGGTCTCGAGGTGGCGCTTTTCCTTGTCGCGCTTGGACGCGTTGAAGCCCACTTCGACGCTGTTGAACAGCTTGCTGTCGAAACGGTATTCGGCGCTCAGGCGGAACGAGTTCAGCTTGTCCTTCAGGTGCGGTGCGTTGACGTAGCCGTCGCCGTACTGGCCGCCGATGGCCAGCTGCGCCGGGTCGTTGTACACGCCGGTCAGGCCGATGTTCGGGATGGTGCCGTTCGCGTAGTCGAACGTCATCGTCTGGCGCGCCGCGAGGCCGGTGTTGATCTCGTCGAGCTCTTCCTTGTGGTCGGCCTGCGAGTGGCTCAGGTCCGCGACGAAGGTCCAGTCGCCCGCGATGAACTTGTTGTTCCAGCCGTAGGCCGTCAGCACGTCGTTCTGGTGATAGTGGTTGTTGCGCACCACCGGGTTGACGTTGTTGGCGGTGCCGGCCGTCATGACGCCGTTGCCGTTGATCGAGCCCGGCGTGAACGAGACGTTGTTGTCGTCGGTCAGCTGGACTTCCATGCCGCGGCGGTCTTCATCCAGCTTGAAGCGCGAGTGATACGCGTCGAGGGTGGACGTGAATTCGCGGCTCGGGTGCCATTCCACGACGGCCATCAGGCCGTCGCGCACCTGGTTGCCGGTCTGCGCCAGCGACTTGATGCCTTTCGGGACCTTGACGGTCTTGCCCGGCACGGACGAGGTGTTGTCGACCCAGTCCCAGGTCTCGAACTGGCGCGACTCGTTCGGCTTGTCGGCGCGTGCGTAGCCGACCGCCACACCCAGCGTGCGATGGAGGAACTGGTCGACGTAGGACGCGCTGATGCGGCTGCCCGTGTCCTTGCTGCCTGCGCTGACCTTGCCCTGGCTGTTCTTTTCGCCGCGCACGTTCAGCGTGACGACGCGCTCGCGCAGCGACAGCGGCTTGATCGTCTGCAGATTGACGGTTCCCGACAGGCCCTGGCCGACCAGGGACGCGTCCGACGTCTTATACACGGTGACGGCGTTGATCAGCTCGGACGGATACTGGTCGTACTCGACCGTGCGGTTCGCGCTGGTGCTGACTTGCTCGCGGCCGTTCAGCAGCGCGGTCGACAGGTCGCCCGACGTGCCGCGGATGCTGATCTGCTGCGCCTGGCCGTTGACGCGCTGCGCCGACAGGCCCGGCAGGCGGGCCAGCGATTCGGCGATGCTGATGTCCGGCAGCTTGCCGATGTCCTCGGCGGAAATCGTCTCGACGATGCTGGTCGAGTCGCGCTTGACGGCGATCGCGTCCTCGATGCTGCGACGGATGCCCGTCACGGTGACGGTCGTGACCGGCGCCGCCTGGACGCCGTCGGCACCCTGCGTCTGCGCGGACGCCTGGGCGCCCGCGAGCGCCAGGAATATGGCGCAACCCACCGCGACCGGGCTCAGTTGGAATACGGGCTGGCCGCCCTTCGAAATCTTCATGTGTCCCCTCGACGTAATCAATATGCAGTTTGCTTATCAGAGGAACGTCAGCCTTTTGCCGAAGCAGGCGCCGGCCACGGGCTTGAACGTTCGGAACCGATTCTGTATTAAAACTAGATTACGTGTCAACGAAACATGAGTTTTACTAAAGATATTGTGGTTTTCGCCCACGAATTGCTCACAAAATAGGCATATCGTGCGTAGTCTGAGTAAATACCTATCTTGCGAAGATGTAGTTCGAGTACAAACAGAGGAATGAAAACGGTTACAAAGAAGCGGGCGCCGCCCGGCCGCGCCACCCGCCACCCAGACCTTACATCCCGGGCGCCTTGCAATACCCGGCAATGAACTCCGCGTGGCCGGGCATGAAGTCCACGCATTTGCCGATCACGTCCGCCACGCTGTCCATGTATTCTTGTATCCCCTCTTCCGATTGCACATCGACCAGCGGGTGGTAAGCCTGGGGATGGATGTTCTGGCCGATCAGCACCTGGCGCCAGCCGACCTCCGTGAACAGCTCGTTGTCGACGCGGCGCAGGCGGCCGTGCGTGCGGTACAGGTCGATCTTTTCGCGCAGCGTGGCCGGGATCTCCATGTGCGCGCAGGCGCGCCAGAACGCGGCGTCGTCGCGCTGGTTGGCGTAGTAGTGCAGGATGATGAAGTCGCGGGTGCGCTCGTAATGGAAGCGCGACAGGCGGTTGAACGCGTCCACGTCCGGCTGGCTGAAGCCCTGGTCCGGGAAATAATCGAGCAGGCGCTGGATCGCATCCTGGATCATGTGGATGCTCGTCGATTCGATCGGCTCCAGGAAACCGCTCGACAGGCCGATCGCCACCACGTTCTTGTCCCACGCCTTCTTGCGCATGCCCGTCGTGAAGCGGATCGGACGCGGATCCGCGAGCGGCTTGCCGTCCAGGTTCGCCAGCAGCACGGCCGCGGCCTCGTCGTCGCTGATGAAGCGGCTGCAGTACACGTGGCCGTTGCCGATGCGGTTCTGCAGCGGGATGCGCCACTGCCAACCCGACTTGTGCGCGGTGGCGCGCGTGTACGGCGTCATCTCCGGCACGGATTCGCACGGGACGGCCAGCGCGCGGTCGCACGGCAGCCAGTGCGTCCAGTCCTCGTAGCCGGCCTGCAGGGTCTGCTCGATCAGCAGGCCGCGGAAGCCCGAGCAGTCGATGAACAGGTCGCCCTCGATCCGGTCGCCGTTTTCCATCACGACGGCGTCCACGTGGCCGTCGCCGGCGCGCTGCGTCGCGCGCACGATCTTGCCTTCGATGCGCTCGACGCCGCGGCTTTCCGACAGCTTGCGCAGGTGGCGCGCGTACAGGCCGGCGTCGAAGTGGTAGGCGTAGGTGATCTCGGCCAGCGGCGAATTGCCCAGGTCCGTGCGCGGCAGCATGAACTTGTTGGCGCGCGCGGCCGCGCGCGTGATCGAATAATCGGCCAGGTCGCGCGCGCGGCCCAGGCCGTGCATCTTGTGCCAGTACTGCTCGAAGCCGACCATCCACAGGTCCTGGCCCAGGCGCCCGAAGCCGTGCATGTAGCGGTCGCCCAGGCGGCCCCAGTTCACGAACTCGACGCCGAGCTTGAAGGTGCCGTTGGTGGCCTTCAAAAACTCGGCCTCTTCGATGCCGGCGACGGTATTGAAGCGCTGGATCATCGGGATCGTGGCCTCGCCCACGCCGACGATGCCGATTTCGTCGGACTCGACGAGGCGGATGCGGTAGCGGCCGCGCAGCGCGGTGGCCAGGGCGGTGGCGGTCATCCAGCCGGCGGTGCCGCCGCCGACGATGACGATGGTGTTCAGGTGAGGTACTTGCATGCTCGGTCTCGCCGCTTTACAGGTCATTCATGAAAAAACACCCCTGCGGACCAGGGCCGGCAGGGGTGCTCCATTAAACTGTCGACATTGACAGGATACCGTAGGGTGGGCGGCCTCCGCCCACGCGTGACGTTTGCGTTGTGCCGGCGTCACGCGTGACGTTTGCGTTGTGCCGGCGTCACGCGTGACGTTTGCGTTGTGCCGGCGTCACGCGTGACGTTTGCGTTGTGCCGGCGTCACGCGTGACGTTTGCGTTGTGCCGGCGTCACGCGTGACGTTTCCGTTGTGCCGGCGTCACGCGTGGGCACGGGGTGCCCACCCTACGATAATGCGCTTAGAACTTGTAGCTCGCGCCCAGGCTGTAGGTACGGCCGAACGTGATCTTCTCGGCGATTTCGCTCGGGTCCGCCGCGTAGCGGACGAACGGCGAGTTCGTGAAGTTGTTCACGGCTGCCGTCAGCGACAGGCCCTTCAGCATGGTGTGGTCGCCGAACTCGTAGGTCAGCTGGCCGTCGACCGTCGTGTTGCCACGGATGAAGGTGAGCTGGTTGTTGTCCTGGAAGTCGCTGATCTCGCCCAGGAAGTCGCTGCGGTGCTTGGCCGCGACCGACGCACGGAAACCGTTCGCTTCGTAGTACAGGCGCAGGTTGGTCACCTGGCGCGACAGGCCCGGCAGCGGGATGGTCGACACGCCGCCCGTGTCGATCACGGTCAGGCCCGTGGTCAGCAGGTTCACCGAGCTCAGGGTGCTCGAGTGGTTGACCTCGACACCGAAGCCGTTCAGGTACTTGGTCAGCATGGCGAACGGCAGCGACGCCGTCAGCTCGATACCCTTGATGTTGCCGCCCGTACCGTTGACCGGGGTGTTCAGGATACCGACCGTGGAGCCGGCGAACGGACCCGATGCCGGCAGCGGGGTCTTGGCGGACAGCAGGCCGGTCGTGGCGAAGTCGACGCTCTTCGGCACGGTCAGCACGTACGTGTCGAGCTTCTTGTAGAAGCCGGCGACGGCGACGTAGCCCTTGGCACCGTTGACCGTGAAGTATTTTTCCCACGACACGTCCAGCGCCTTGGCACGGAACGGTTCCAGGTTCGGGTTACCCGCGCTGCCCGACAGGATCGGACCGTCGTGGTACGTGTTGTTCAGGCTCACGCCGCCGCCCGGACGCAGGTCGCTCATCTTGGTGCGCGACAGCGTCTTGCCCAGGCCCAGGCGCAGCATCTGGTCGTGCGGCAGTTCGAAGCCCAGGTTCAGGCTCGGCAGGAAGTCGTTGTACGAATGGTGACCTTGCACGACATAGGCCGGGCAAGCCTGGCCGGCGACGCCGGCGCACTTGCTCGTGTCGACGACGGTACCGGTCGAGCTCTGGTTCGTGTGGATGTACTGGCCGCCGATGTTGCCGCGGTAGGACAGGCCGAACAGTTCGCCCTCCAGGTTACCCATCAGGTAGCCAGTCGAGACCTTTTCCGAGACGTCCCAGTTCTTGTCCGTCTGGATCGGCTGGTCGACTTTCGGCAGCAGCTGGTAGATCGAGCCGAGCGAACCGAGCGGGTTCCAGGCGACGACCGGGATGCCCGACTGCGGCGTCACGACGACGTCCGTGCCCGGCACCGGTGCCGAACCGTACGGACCGGTACCGACGACCAGGTTGCCTTCGTTCTGGTCGCGGTTCTTGCTGCGGTTGGTGCGGTTGAAGCCGAATTCGACGGACGTCAGCGGACCGAGTTCGAGGTCGTGCTTGGCGGACAGGCGGCCCGACTTGATGTCGTCCGTGGTCACGCCGACGGCGACATAGCCCGCCTGCGGGTTGCCGGTCAGGCCACCGCCCCAGCCCGCGTGGTCGGTCAGGACGACCTGGCCGCGGTCGGCGTAGTTGAGCGACGTCGTGTAGACCGGGCTCAGGTTGTCCTTGCCGGTGAAGCCGGTCCAGGAAATCGTGGACAGGTTGGCGGCGTCGCCCGGCTGGCCGGCCGTCGTTTCGTAGCGGCTCGAATCGTGCTTGACCTTGGAGCCGGACAGGTCGCCCGTCACGGTCCAGCCTTCGTGGCGCAGGCGGCTGTTGATGCCCCAGGAATTCAGGGTGTCGATCACGGCCTCGATGTGGTTGCGCACGTCGCCCTTGAAGTTCGAGCAGGTGCCGGACACGGCCACGCCGTCGACGATGGTCGCGTTGGTCAGCACACCGTTCGGGTCGTACGAACCGGTGCTGCCGCAGACCGAACCTTCGAGGCCGGTCTTCTTGGTGTTGTCGGTGTTCTTCGAGTGGAACAGGTCGATGGTGGTCAGGAAATCCTTGTTCGGACGGAACTGCAGGATACCCATCACGCCCTTGTTCGTCTGCGGGTCGCGCTGGACGTCCGTCTTGAAGCCGTTCGGCACGGCCACGTTCTGGCCGTTGTACGTGGCCGAACCCGGCGAACCGCCCCAGCCGTCGGCCTGGAACTGCTCGGCGCCGGTGTCGTTGAACTTGACCGCGCCCAGGGCCACGCCGATCGTGCGGTTGGCGAACTGGTCGATGTAGGTCAGGGTGCTGCGGTAGCCGGTGCCGGTCCCGAGACCTTCGTTGTGCTCGCCGAAGCGCATGGTTTTGTAGCCGACGGCGACGGTGCGCTTGGCGAAGTCCAGCGGCATCACGGTGCGCTGGTCGATCGTCGACGCGATGCCCTGGCCCATCAGGCTGGCGTCCGGCGACTTATAAATGGTGATGGTGCCCAGCATTTCGGCCGGGTACAGGTCGAACTTGACGCCGCGACTGTCGCCGGCCGACGCCTGCTCGCGGCCGTTCAGCAGCGTACCGTTGAAGTCCGGCGACAGGCCGCGGACGGAAATCGCGGACGCGCGGCCCGACGACTTGTCGCGCTGCGCCGTCACGCCCGGCAGGCGCGAGATCGACTCGGCCACGGTGGCATCCGGCAGCTTGCCGATGTCTTCCGCCGAGATCGCCTCGACGATGGAATTCGAATTCTTCTTGATCGAGATCGCCGCTTCGATGCCGCGGCGGATACCGGTCACGGTCACCTGGCTGATCGGGTTGCCGTTGGCGTCCGTCGTCTGCACGGCTTGCGTGACGGTGGAATCCTGCGCGTACACATTGGTGCCGAGCGCCGACAAGAACACGGCGCAACCGGCGGCTACCGGGCTCAGCTTGAATACAAGGGCGCCGTTGATATTACGCGCGTGCTTGCCATTAAAAATCTTCATTTGTCCCCTCAAATCATCAGATCTCATTGTTTTCCCGAGGACGACGCGTGAGCCCGCACACGGGAGCCAGAAGCAAACGTTACTTGGACGTTCTGTCAAGGATTCTGTATTAAAACTAGATCCAGTGTCAACGCAACTTGCTTTCAATTACGGGAATGTAGGAGTTTTACGCCGTTTTGGCTTAAAAACGACTTTTCTCGTTGTATGCGAGCTACAAACGATACGTACACGTGATGTAGTCGCGCTACAAATTGATTTCTTTGCACCAATATGGTCGTCAAATGCACATTTTCTGTGCAAATCAACGTAGTAGCTTTACCGAATGTGGGGATTTGCCAACATTTGATCTTGCACATCCTTGGGAAACCGGTGTAGCAAAACTAGAGAATAGAGATGTGTCCTGCGTTGCTGGGCTCAATCGTCTGTAGTATTCTCCAAGCAATAATGTAATAAGCTCATTACCTTTGAGCAATTATTCGGTCAAATCGATGTAGTTGCGCTACGTCGACAGACGCCGCCCGCCCTGGAGACCCCATGTCCGTCCCTGCCCGCTCCCGCATGCACACCGTTCTCGCCAGCCTTTTGCTCGGCGCCGCCCTGCTCACCTTTCCTGCCGCTGCATTGGCCGCCACCTTGGCCGCCGCATCGGCCACGACGCCGGCCGCCATCGACCACATGGATCCGCCCTTCTGGTGGACGGGCATGCACGACCGGCGCCTGCAACTGATGGTGCACGGCGCCGCCATCGCCGACCTGGAACCGGCCCTCGCCTATCCCGGCGTGCGCATCGCGGCGGTCACCCGCGTGGCCAACCGCAACTACCTGTTCATCGACCTGGACATCGCGCCCGACGCGCAGCCGGGCGACGTCGCCATCGAATTCAGGGCGCCGGCGGGCGGCGCGGCGCGGTCCACCCGCTACACCTATCGCCTGCTGGCGCGCGCGCCGGGGTCGAGCGAACGGCAGGGATTCAATACGGCCGACGCGATCTACCAGCTCATGCCGGACCGCTTCGCCAACGGCGACACGCGCAACGACAGCGTGCCGGGCCTCGCCGATAAGCTCGACCGCGCGCTGGGCCACGGCCGCCACGGCGGCGACATCCAGGGCATCATCGACCACCTCGACTACATCGCCGGCATGGGCTTCACGCAGCTGTGGCCGACGCCGCTCGTGGAAAACGACATGCCGGCCGCGTCCTACCACGGCTACGCCGCCACGGATCATTACAAGATCGACCCGCGCTTCGGCAGCAACGAGGATTACGTGCGCCTGTCGCGCGCGGCAAAGCAGCACGGCGTCGGCCTGATCCAGGACGTGGTGCTGTCGCACATCGGCCTGGATCACTGGTGGATGAAGGACTTGCCGACGCCGGACTGGATCAACCACGACGGCAAATTCGTGCCGACGATGCACCACCGCACCGCCGTGCAGGACCCGTACGCATCGAAGGAGGACGCCAGCAATTTCACGACCGGCTGGTTCAGTCCCGGCATGCCGGACCTGAACCAGACCAACCCGTTCGTCGCCAATTACCTCATCCAGAACAACATCTGGTGGATCGAGTACGCGGGCCTGTCCGGCCTGCGCATCGACACGTTCGGCTATTCGGACGGCGCCTTCCTCGCGCAATACACGCACCGCCTGCTGGCCGAATATCCGCACCTGAACATGGTGGGTGAGGAATGGAGCAAGCTGCCGCCCGTCGTCGCGCACTGGCAGCGCGCCCCGACCTCCATGCCCAGCCTGATGGACTTCCCGCTGACGGAAGCGATGCGCACGGCGCTGGCCGACAAGGACAACCGCAACACGTTCAACGACGTGTACGAGACCCTGTCGCTGGACTATCTCTATCCGAACGCCTCGAACCTCGTGCTGTTCGAAGGGAACCACGACATGGCCCGCCTGTACAGCGTCGTCGGCGAAGACCTCGCGCGCTGGAAGATGGACCTCGCGTTCGTGATGACGATGCCGCGCATCCCGCATTTCTATACCGGCGACGAACTCCTCATGACGAGCACCACCGACCGGCGCGACGACAGCAGCTACCGCCGCGACTTCCCCGGCGGCTGGGCCGGCGACAAGGTCAACGCGTTCACGGGCGCGGGTCTCACGCCGCGCCAGCGCGAGGCGCAGGACTTCGTGAAGAAGCTCGTCAACTGGCGCAAGAGCGCGGACGTCGTCCACCACGGGAAGCTGATGCAGTACGGGCCCGAAAACAATACCTGGGTCTACTTCCGCTACGATGCGCATCACAAGGTCATGGTCGCGTTCAACGCCAACGACAAGGAAACCGCGCTGCCGGTCGCGCGCTTCCACGAAATGCTGTCGGGCGTCGCGGGCGGGACCGACGTGCTCACGGGCCGGCGCTTCGACCTCGCCAGGGAAATCCGGCTGCCGGCGAAATCGGTCGTCATCCTCGACATCTAACGTTTGCGACATGAACAAACTCACGCTCCTCGCAGCCGCCCTCTTCGCGCAATCCGTGACCGCCATCGCCGCCGAAGCGCCCCCGCTGCGCTACGACATCTACGTGCGCGGCGCCTTCAACGGCTGGGGCACGGACAACGTCCTCGCCTACCAGGGCAAGGGCGTCTACCAGGCCGACATCCTCGTCAGCCCCGGCAACCACGCCTTCAAGGTCGGCAGCCGCGACTGGGCCGCGGAATGGGTCGTGAATCCGGCCGCCAGCGTCAGCGTCAAGCTGGATGCCGCGTATCCGCTGGCGACCGAAGCGGGGCCGGAAGACTATCTGTTCACGAAGACGACGGCCACGTTCCGCTTCCGCGTCGACGTGTCCGATCCCAAGCGTCCCGTGCTGACGGTCGCGCGCATCGAGACGCCCGCCGCCGCACCGGCAGCGGACCCGCACGCGGGCGCGGGCGCGACGGCCGCGCTGACCTTCCCCACCTGGGACGGCAAACAGGAAACGGCACGCTTCTCCGTGCGCGATCCGCAGGCGCCGCTGCGCAGCTATGCGCAATCGACGACCATGCAGCTGCGCGACCCCGGTCCGCAATCGACGACGTATGACGAAGACGCGTCGCTGCCGGTCGTGCGCAGCGGCAGCCTCGCGTTCGACGCCCTGTTCGCGCTGGCCGGCCACGAGATGAAGCTGGATTCGGTCAGGGAAATCCGCGACGGGAACTACAACGGCGGCGCCGCGATCCCGTGCGACTGCTTCGAGACCGGCGAGAAATGGCATTACGTGTGGACGCGCGACCTGTCGTACGCGGCGGATCTCGGCCTCGCCATGCTCGATCCGCAGCGCGTGCGCAACTCGCTGCTGTTCAAGCTGTCCGGCTGGCGCGCGGGCGTGACGATGGCGCCGCAGGTCGCCGGCACGGCGGACGGCCTGCAGGTCGTGCAGGACACGGGCAGCGGCGGCAGCTGGCCCGTCAGCACGGACCGCATCACGTGGGCCTTCGCGGCCGAGGAAGTCCTCAAGACGCTGCCGGCGAACGAGCGCACGGCGTTCGCGGCCAGGGCGCTGCACGCGCTGTCCAACACGATAGACAACGACCGCATCGCCGCCTTCGACCCGGCGACGGGCCTGTACACGGGCGAGGAATCGTTCCTCGACTGGCGCGACCAGACCTACGCGAAATGGATTCCCGACGACCTGGCCTCGATGGCGAGCAGCCACGCGCTGTCGACCAACGTCGGCCACTACAAGGCCCTGACGGTGGCCGCCATGCTGGCACGCGAGCAGGGAGACAAAGCCCGCGCCGCGCGCTACGACAAATGGGCGCGCGACCTGAAACGCGCCATCAACGCGCGCCTGTGGCTGGCAGATGCCGGCATGTACAGCAGCCTCACGGCCGCGCACTTCGACGGCGCGCCGCTGCACAAGTTCGACTGGCTCGGGCAGTCGCTCGCCATCGTCACCGGCGTCGCCGACGGCGCGCGGGCGAAAAGCATCCTCGCCAGTTATCCGCACGGCCCGATGGGCGCGCCCGTCGTCTGGCCGCAGCAGCCGGACATGCCCGTCTACCACAACCGCGCGATGTGGCCGTTCGTCACCGCGTACGGCCTGCGCGCGGCCATCCTGGGGCGCAACGTCGCCGTGGCCGACGCGGCGTACGACACGCTGATGCGGGGCGCCGCGCTGAACCTGTCGAACATGGAAAACCTCGAGTGGCTCTCCGGCCAGCCGCTGCTGCTGGACGAGGCGCACCCGAACCTGATCGGCCCCGTCATCGATTCGAAGCGCCAGCTGTGGTCCGTCGGCGCCTACCTCGGCATGGTGATCCGCGACGTGTTCGGCGTCTCCACCACGCGCGACGGCATCGAGGTGGCGCCATTCGTGACGGCCAGGCTGCGCGGCGGCGTGTTCGCGGCCGGCGACACCGCCGCCCTGTACAACCTGCGCCTGCAGGGCCGCGCCGTCAACGTCAAGCTGCATTTGCCGCCCGCGCCGGCGGCCGGCGGCAGCGGCTATTACGCGGTCGAACGCATCCTCGTGGACGGCAAGCCGGCCGGCGCCGCGATCCCGTGGAGCGCGCTCGGCGCGCACAGCGACATCGACGTCCAGCTGGGCAAACTGGTCGCGGGCGACACGGCCATCCATCGCGTGAACGCCGACCCGTACGAGGAAGCGCCGGCGGTATTCGGTCCGCGCGAACCGCGCATCGACGCGCTCTCCCGCGCCGGCAAGGCCACGACGCTGGCGATCGCGCCGGCCGACCGGCAGGCGGGCATCGCGTACAACGTCTACCGCGACGGCAAGCTGGTCGCGTCCAGCCTGCCGGCGGGCGCGTGGACGGACCGCGCCGGCGCGGCGACGTCGTGCTACGCCGTCGAAGCCCAATACACGGTATCGGGCAACCGCAGCCACCACAGCGTGCCGCGCTGCGTCGACGCGGGCGTGGCGATCGCCGCGACCGACCCGCGCGTGCAGGCCGGCGTGGCGCTCGCGCCGGCCAACGCGCGCTTCGCCGAGCCGCATCTCGCCGACTGGGGCCGGCCGCTCGATCGCTTCACGGTGCTCGACGTACGCGTGCCGGGGACGGGCGACTACGCCGTGCAGGTCCGCTACCACAACGGCGCCAACCAGGTGAACCTCGGCATCAGCGGTGGCGTAAAATGGCTGGCGCTCAAGGATGAGTCGGGGAAGATCGTCGCGCAAGGCGTCGTGCAGCTGCCGCACGCGCGCATCGACAAGGCGAACACTCCGACCGTGTATTCGACCCCGCTGGCCGCGCGCCTGAAGGCGCATGTGCCGTACCGGATCGAGATGAGCGATTTCTACAACATGAGCTATTTGGACAGCAACCGCAGCTTCAGCGCGGCCGGCGGCGTCGACGGACCGTCGAACCGCTTCGACATCTACGGCGTGCGGCTGCTCGCCATCCACGGAACAAGACAATGAAACTGATCGCAATCGCCGCCGCCGTGCTGTTGCCCACGCTACTGCTGCTGGCCCAGGCGCCGGCCGCCGCCACGACCGTGCGCGTGCACTACGCGGCCGGCAAGGAGGGCATCCAGGTCCGGGCGGACAAGGGCGCCGCCGGCTGGTCGCAGGGCGTGCCCGCCACGCCCGAGGGAGGACCGCTGAACGTCTGGACCTTCACGTGGCCGGACGCGCTGGGCGACATCCAGATGAAGCCCGCGCTGGGCGCGGACAAGGTGTCGATCGGCGGCGTCTACCGCGTGCCGGCCGGCGCCACGCTCGACATCTACCCGTTCTTCGGGCCGCCGTTCGGCAAGGTCGCGATCGTGAAGGACTTCGCCTCGCCACAGATGAACAACAAGCGCGCGCTGCGCATCTACCTGCCGCCCAGCTACGGCGAAAACGCGGCCAAGCGCTACCCCGTGCTGTACATGCACGACGGCCAGAACCTGTTCGATGCGAAGACGGCGTCGTACGGCGTCGAATGGGGTGTCGACGAGACGATCAACCGCCTCGTCGCGACGGGCGCGATGGACGAGGTGATCGTCGTCGGCATCGACAACACGCCGGACCGCATCCCCGAATACACGCCGTGCTGCGATCCGAAATACGGCGGCGGCAAGCTGAAAGCCTATGACGCGTTCATCGTGGAGACGGTGAAGCCGTACGTCGACCGCACCTACCGCACGCTGCCCGGCAAGGACACGACCGCGATCATGGGCTCGTCCCTGGGCGGCCTCGCCTCGGTGCTGATCGCGCAGCGCCATCCGGACATCTTTTCGAAGGCGGGCGGCGTTTCCAGTTCGTTCTGGTGGAACGGCGGGACGACGATCGCGACACTGCCGGAGCGCGTGCCCGTGAAGTTCTACATCGACGCCGGCACCCGCGACGACGGCCTGGACGACACGGCGAAAATGCGCGACGCCATGCTGGCCAAGGGCTGGCGCGACGGCGACGACCTGATGTTCTACAAGGCCGAGGGCGGGCGCCACAACGAGGCGTCGTGGGCCGCGCGCGTGGACAAGCCGCTCACGTGGTTCTTCCCATGGGGCTCGACCCGGCAGTAGCGCGACGCGATGCGGGCGGTTCGATGTCGATGCTGTACAGGTTGCTGCCCGCGCCGCCCGGCACGAGATGGACGACGCGCTCGAACCGCAGGCCCATCTTGCGCAGCAGGCCGTTCGACGCGACGTTGCCGGGCGACGTGATGGCCAGCACGCGCGGCAGGCCCAGCGCGGGCGCGAGGCCCAGTACGGCCATGCCGGCCTCGTAGGCGTAACCGCGGCCGCAGTAAGGCGCCAGGTAGGCATAGCCGATGTCGACGCCGTCCAGCGTCTCGCGCTTGATCAGGCCGCACATGCCGATCAGCGTACCGCTGCCCTTGAGCTCGACGACGTAGAGCGAGTGGCCGCACGCCTCCTGCATCGCGATCGGGCCGTCGAGCAGGGCCTGGAGCGCGTCCTCGCGCGTGCGGATGCCGCGGTCGCCGATGTGTTCGAGGAAGCCGGGATCGTTGACGAGCGCCAGGTAGAAATCGGCGTCGCCGCGGTCGGCGGTGCGCAGGCGCAGGCGCGGGGTCGCGAGGATCTCCACGGCTTCAGTCTTCTTCCGGCAGCGGCCAGCGCGCCGGATCTTCGAGCAGCTTGTACATCACGTACGCGTCCACATAGCCGAGCCGGCGGTGACGATACGCCTTGGGCAGCGTGCCGACGATGGAAAAGCCGAGCCGTTTCCACAAGTAGATCGCGGGGTTGTTCGTACTGACGACGAAGTTGAACTGCATCGCCAGGTAGCCCTTGCGCCGCGCCTCGCCGATGCTGTGCTCGCCAAGCAGGTGGCCGACGCCCACGCCCTGCGCGTTCGGGCTCACCATGTACGAGGCATTCGCCACGTGCGCGCCGCGGCCCACGTGGTTGGGCTGCAGCTTGTACATCCCGAGGATCCGCTCCTCGCCGCGCACGGCGACATAGGTCGACGCCTCGGCGGCGAACCAGTAGTCGTACGTGTCTTCGCGGCTCGTGCCGGCATCCTGGGCATAGGTCTCGCCCTCGGTCGCATGTGCCTGGAAAATGGTCCACATAGCATTGAAATCAGTTTCAGTAGCGGGACGAATCTGGATATCTTTCACTGCGTGACCTGCTGGATGTATCGAAAGCGCAAGATTCTACCTAAGGTTTCGGCTGCACGGCTGCGAAACCGGTAACCAGACGTAGAAAATTTCCGTTGAATAAAGGTAGGAAAGACTTCGTGCCGTGCGTTACTGCCCCGCTCGGCTGGAAGTTCCCAACCGGAAATCCACCGTGGCCGGCCGGTCCGGCAGGTGCAGCGTCGCCCGTGCCGGCGGCGCCTCGCTGACGACCTGGCCGCCGCGCAGCACGAGCCGGCGCGCGGCGCGCAGGCGGATCGCCTCGACGGGGTCGGCGGCGTCGAGCCATACGAGGTCCGCGCGGCAACCCGGCGCGATGCCATAGCCCTGCAGACCGAGGATGCGGGCGGGGGTTTCCGTAATTGCCTGGAAACACTGGCGCATCGCGGCCTGGCCCGTCATCTGCGCGACGTGCAGCCCCATGTGCGCCACTTCGAGCATGTCGCCGGAACCGAGGCCGTACCACGGGTCCATCACGCAATCGTGGCCGAACGCCACCGGCACGCCGGCCGCCAGCAGTTCCGGCACGCGGGTCATGCCGCGCCGCTTGGGATACGTGTCGTGGCGGCCCTGCAAGGTGATGTTGATGAGCGGGTTCGCGATGGCCGCCACGCCCGACTCCGCCATCAGCGGCAGCAGCTTGCTCACGTAGTAATTGTCCATCGAATGCATCGACGTCAGGTGCGACCCGGCCACGCGGCCTTGCATGCCCAGACGCAAGGTTTCGGCAGCAAGAGTTTCGATGTGGCGCGACAGCGGGTCGTCGCTTTCGTCGCAATGCATGTCGACCATCAGGCCCTGCTCCGCCGCGTATTCGCACAACAGGCGCACGGATTCGGCGCCGTCGGCCATCGTGCGCTCGAAGTGCGGGATGCCGCCGACGACGTCCACGCCCATGCGGATCGCGCGCTTGAGGTTGGCGAGGGCCGTCGGGCTGCGCAGCAGGCCGTCCTGCGGAAACGCAACCAGTTGCATGTCGATGTAGGGCGCGGCGCGGCGTTTGACGTCGAGCAGCGCCTCCACGGCCAGCAGGCGGTCGTCGCACACGTCGACGTGGGTGCGGATCGCCAGCAGCCCGCGCGCCACGGCCCAGTCGCAATAGCGCAACGCGCGTTCGACGAGCGCCTCCTGCACCAGTTGCGGCTTCAGCTCGCCCCACAGCGCGATGCCTTCGAGCAGGGTGCCCGATTCGTTCACGCGCGGCAGGCCGTAGCTGAGCGTCGCATCCATGTGGAAATGGGCGTCGACGAAAGGCGGCGTCACGAGGTCTCCGCCCACGTCGATCTCGCGCGCGCCGCGCTGCGGTAAAGCGGGGTCGACGGCCGCGATGCGGCCCCCTTCGATGGCGATGTCGGCCCGGCGGCCGTCCGGCAGGGTGGCGTTGCGGAGGACGAGATCCATGCTGACGACTCCTGATGGGTTGGGATCACATCAGATTACCACGATGGCCATCTTGTCAATGATCTACATCAAACCATAATGCTGCACCGCAAGATTTCCTTATAAAAACAACATAGAATTCGCTTTTCAACCCGCATAAAGCCATTTACACTCATCTTATTGCAGTGCGTCATAAACCATACGGTTATAACCTGAAAGACAAGGAACCCAGATGACTTCACTTTCCGAACAGTTGTCCGCCGTCCGCAAGTCCCAATGGGAAGCCCAGCTCGACGTGTTCCGGGACTTGAGCAAACGCGCGCTCGACAGTGCCGAACAACTGATTGCACTTAATATGAAGACCTCCCGCGCATCGGTCGAGCAAGCCACGGGAACTTTCAAGCAATTCCTCGAAGCCAGCAATCCGCGCGATCTGCTGGCCGTCGGCTCGACGGCCCAGGGCCAGTGGCAGCAATTCTTTGCCTACGGCCGCGAACTGCTGGGCATTGCCACCGGCACCCGCGAGCCCGCCTGGAGCACGCAGCAAACTCCGCTGCAACTGGTTCCCGCCGCGACGGCGAACATTCCCACGTCGGTGCCGCAACTGCTGGAACAGACGGCCATCGCGACCGCCGACGCCACCACGATCCACAGCGAGATCGCCCACGCCGCCATCGACACCGGCAGCGCGCTGGCCGAAGCCGCGCTGGATGCGGGCCAGCAGGCCGTCGCCCGCGCCACGGACACCGCCGCGGCGCCGGCCGCGGCGCCGACGACCACCGTGACCGAGGCGGTCGTCGCGGCCCCGCCGGCCCCTGCTCCCGATCCGGTCGAAACGGCCATCGCCGACGACGTGCCGCGCGCCAAAGCCAAGCCGTTGGCCAAGGCCCTGAACGAGGTCGCGCCGAAGCCGGCGGCCGCCGAGCATCCGATCGCGTCGACCGTGCCGCTGGAAGCCGGCCCCCAGGTCGACCTGCCGATCGTCACGCCGGCCGAAAGCACGCCGCCGCTGCGCGTCGTGACGCAGGGCGGCAAGGGTGCGCGCAACCAGCGCAAAAAATAAAAGTCATCAGCAGGTAGGGTGGGCACCCCGTGCCCACGAGCGGCGCATGCATGGTGCGACCGTCCGCGCGGGCACAGGTGCCCACCCGACGGCTGAAAAAATAGTACATTAGCGGGCTCCGGCCCGCTTTTTCGTTTTCGCGTCCGTTTTCACGCACCACCAACAAGAACAGGATCTTCAATGGGTTTGGCAAGGCTGATCGGCGGCTTCGTGCGCCGCCACTGGCGTTCCTACGCGTCGTCGGCGGTGATGCTGTTCGGCGTGGCCCTGTGCACCGTGCTCGTGCCGCGCAAGGTCGGCGCCATGATCGACGGCCTCGCGGCGCACCGCCTCGGCGGGCACGATCTTCTCGTCCAGCTGTTCGAACTGCTCGGACTGGGCCTCGCGATCTACGCCCTGCGCGTCGCGTGGCGCCTGCGCCTGTATTCGGCGTCGTACCGGCTCGGCGTGGAGCTGCGCACCAGGCTGTACGACCGCCTGTCGGCGCAGGGTCCGGCCTTTTTCCAGCGCCAGCGCACGGGCGACCTGATGGCGCTCGGTACCAACGACATCGACGCCATCGAGCAGGCCGCCGGCGAGGCGATGCTGGCCGGCTTCGACGGCACGCTGACCCTCGTCATGGTGCTGGGCATCATGTTCCTCGGCGTCGACTGGCGCCTGACCCTGATCGCCCTGCTGCCTTTCCCCTTGATGGCGCTGGCGTTCAAGCGCATCTCGAGCCACATCCACACGGCGTCCACGGATTCGCTGAAGCGCTTCTCGGCCCTCAACGACCACGTGCAGGAAACGCTGTCCGGCGTGCGCACGCTGCGCGCCCTCGGCCTGGAACAACGCAGCGCCGACCAGTTCGCGCAACTGGCCGCGCGCGCCGCCGACGCGAGCCTCGCGGCGCAGAAATGGGAAGCCGCGTACGAGCCGGCCGTCGGCCTCACGCTCACCGCCGCCACCGGCCTCACGCTGGGCCTCGGCGGCTATCTCGTGTGGCAGGGCCAGATCACGATCGGCAGCCTCACGAGCTTCACGATGTACCTGGGGCAGCTGATCTGGCCGATGTTCGCGGCCGGCTGGGTGCTGTCGCTGATCGAGCGCGGACGCGCCGCACTGGCGCGCCTGCAGCCGCTGCTCGATGCACCGCTCAGCGTCGACGACCACGGCACGCTCGACCATCTTGAACGCGGCCCGCTGGTGCTGGAGCACGTGCGCTTCACGTATGGCGGCGATGCGCGCGCCGCGCTGGACGACGTCTCGCTGCGCCTGGAGCCGGGCAAGACGCTGGGGCTCGTCGGCGCCACCGGCGCGGGCAAGTCGACGCTGCTGCGCGTGCTGCTGCGCCAGGCCACGCCGCAGCACGGCCGCGCCACGTGGGGCGGGCATGCGCTGGAAGACTACACGCTCCAGGCGCTGCGCGCGCACATCAGCTGGGTGCCGCAGGAATCGTTCCTGTTCTCCGCGTCGATCGCGGAAAACATCGCCCTCGGCCGCCCGGGCGCGTCGCGCGCGGAGATCGAGCAGGCCGCGCAAATGGCGGCGATCCACGACGACATCCTGCGCTTCCCGGACGGCTACGACACGCCCGTCGGCGAAAAAGGCATCACCCTGTCGGGCGGCCAGCGCCAGCGCGTGGCGATCGCGCGCGCGCTGCTGGCCGACAGCGCGCTGCTGCTGCTCGACGACGCGCTGTCGGCCGTCGACACGGGCACCGAAACGAACATCCTCGACCACCTCGACGAGGTGCGACGCAAACGTCCCGAACTGTCGGCCATCATCGCGAGCCACCGCCTGTCGGCCGTCGTCAACGCCGACCTGATCGTCGTGCTGCGCGACGGCCGCATCGTCGAACGCGGCACGCACGACGAACTGCTCGCCCTGGACGGCTGGTACGCCAGCCAGTGGCGCTACCAGCAACTGGAGGCCAGCCTCGATGCCATCTGAGACCGACAACAAAACCAAGAAAAGCGTGACCGCGGCGCAGGCGCGCCAGGCCGCGGGCCTGCTGCGCCGCGCCGCGCACCCGGACCGCGCCCACCTCGGATGGGCCACGCTGTGGCTGATCCTGGCCGCCGGCCTGGAAGTGCTCGGCCCCCTGCTGGGCAAGAAGCTGATCGACGACCACCTGCTGCCGCGCCATCTCGACTGGCCGCGCATGGCGTGGCTGCTGGCCGGCGTGGTCGTCACCGGCTGGGCCGCGTCGTGGCTGCGCTTCCTGCAGCTCGTGCGCTTGTCGGGCATGGCGATGCGGGCCGTGCAGCGCCTGCGCGAATGGGTCTACGGCCACGTGCTGCGCCTGCCGATGGCGTTCTTCGACCGCGCGATCACGGGCCAGCTCGTGAGCCGCGTCACCAACGACACCGAGGCCGTCAAGACCCTGTACATCCAGGTGCTGTTCGTGATCCTGGATTCCAGCATCGTCCTCGTCGGCACATCGATCGCGATGGCCTGGCTGGACTGGCACCTGATGGTGATCGTGCTGGCGCTCGTGCCGGCCGTGCTGGGCATCGTGTGGCTGTACCAGCGGCTGTCCGCGCCCGCGGTCACGCGCGCGCGGGCGCTGCGCAGCGACATCAACGGCCAGATGGCCGAATCCATCGGCGGCATGAGCGTGCTGCAAGCGAACAATGCGCAGCACCGCTTCGGCCAGCGCTTCGCCCGCACCAACGACCAGCACTACACGGCCCGCGTGGCCGAGCTGCGCGCCAACGCCTTCCTGCTGCGGCCCGCGCTCGACTTCCTCAACGTCGTGCTGCTGGCCGTCGTCATCTTCAGCTTCGGTCAGCGCAGCATGAACGCCGTCGAGGTCGGGGTGCTGTACGCGTTCATCAGCTATATCGCGCGCGTCGTCGAGCCGCTCATCCAGATCACGATGCAGTTTTCCGGCCTGCAGCAGGCCGTCGTCGCGACGGCGCGCGTGGCCGCGCTGCTCGACGAAGCGGGCGCCGCCGAACACCTGGCCGGCCGCGTCACGTCCGAACGCACGGCCGTCGCGCGCGACGTCCCCGCCGTGCGCGTGCGCGACCTGAGCTTCGGCTATGCCCCCGGCCAGACGGTGCTGCACGACCTGTCGCTCGACATCCCGCAGGGCGCCTTCTTCGGCATCGTCGGCCACACGGGCAGCGGCAAGTCGACGTTGCTGTCGCTGCTGCTGCGCTACTACACGTTCGACCACGGCACGATCACGCTGTTCGGCGAGCCGCTGGCGACCATCGGCAACGAACGGTTCCGCGCCGAGGTGGGCCTGGTGCCGCAGGACCCGTTCCTGCTCGCGGCGTCGGCGCGCGAGAACATCGACATGGGACGCGGCCTGCCGCATGCAGCCATCGAGGCGGCCGCGCGCGCGGCGCACGCGCACGAGTTCATCGCGCGGCTGGAGCAAGGCTACGACACGCCGCTTGGCGAAGGCGGCTCGCGCCTGTCGTCCGGCCAGAAGCAGCTGATCGCGATCGCGCGCGCCCTCGCCGGCCAGCCCCGCATCCTGCTGCTGGACGAAGCCACGTCGCGCATCGACAGCCAGACCGAGCAGATCGTGCAGCAGGCGCTCGACGAACTGCGCGGGCAGGTCACGATCATCGCCATCGCGCACCGCCTGTCGACGATCCGCGACGCCGACCGCATCGTCGTGCTGAACCACGGCCGCATCAGCGAATCCGGCAACCACGAGGCGCTGATGCGCATCGAAGGCGGCCTGTACCAGCGGCTTTATCTGCTCCAGCAATTGAGCGTGTGACCCCGCCCGCGGATGCGTTTCCGCTGTCGCGGCGGTGTTGGCTTTGCGTCAACTTTGTTATCTGAACATTATTTCCCGCGGCGGCGCGACTTTTTCAATACGAAACTGTGTCTTTTCCGCATACATCGCTCTAATTCTTGATCTTTCTCAATTGCAAGAGCCTATAATTGCATATACAGATGTCCCGAATTGAGGGACCACACTTCCTCGGGGAGCTATGTTGGCAGGCCTATACCGTGCATTGCAGCACCGACGCAGCCGTGCGCTGCTGGCCCTGCTATTGCCCGTTGCCGGCGCCGCCCTGGCCGAGGACGTGGCGCCCGTACGCGACCACTTCGCCGAACTCGGCGAAATCATCCGCGTCACACCCCGGCGCGGCGCGCCGCTGCTGGCCGCGCTGGAAGCCCAGGCGGTGCGCACGCCGGCCGAACATGCCCGTTTCCTCATCCTGTCCTGTGACCTGAGCCACCGCCTCGGCAAGCACGAGGAAGCCGTACGCCTGTGCGAACAGGCGCTGCAACTGGGCCGCCAGGTGCACGACGACAGCCTCGTCGCGCGCGCGCTGCTGTCCAAGGCCTATGCCGTGTTCGGCCTGAACGAGTCGGGACAGTCGCACCAGCTGGTGTGGGAAGCCGAGCGCCTCGCCGCCGCCAGCCCCGACGTCGGCCTGCGCATCCTCGTGCTGATCTCGTCGGGCGAATCGTTCGCCGAGGAAGGCAACTTCCCCGTCGCGCTCAACAAGCTGCAAGGCGCCGTGACGCTCGCGCGCCAGAGCGGCGATCCGCTGGAAGTCGCCATCGCGCTCAAGTCGCTGGCCTACCTGTACGGCCAGATGCGCGAATTCGACAAGGGTTTCGAGGCGATCGGCGAAGCGGAACGGCTCGCGGAACAGGTCAATTCGCCGGGCCGCCTGGCCATCTTCAAGACCACGGAATACATCCTCGCGGCGAACAACGGCGACATCGCGCGCGGCACGAAAGCCCTGCTGTCCGCGCTCGCGCTGGAACGCGGCATCGGTGCCGACGCGATGGTCTCCAACACCCTCGTCAACCTGGCCGACGCCTACCTCAAGCAGCAGGACTGGCGCCGCGCCCTGATGTATGCCCAGCAGTCGCTCGACCAGGCGCAGAAGCTGAACGACGACTCGCTCGCCGCCACGGCCCGCGTCAATGTGGGGCAGGCGTATCTCGGCATGGGCCGCCTGGCCGAGGGCAAGAAGCAGATCGAGCAGGGCATGGACTGGTACGAGCGCTCCGGCAACAAGCCCGACCAGCAGGGCGTGCTCGTCGAATACGGCGACGCGCTGGAACGCGCCGGCGACCTGGCCGGCGCGCTGGCCGCGTATCACCGCGAGCGCGCGCTGTCGAACGAATTGTTCGAGACGCGGCGCCAGAAGGCGATGATGGAGCTGCAGGAAAAATACGAGGCCGACAAGCGCCAGCGCCAGATCGAGATGCTGCGCCAGGAAAACCAGGTCAAGTCGACGGAACTCGACAACCGCCGCCTGCAGCAGCGCATCTGGTGGCTGCTCGCGCTCGTGTTCGCGCTCGCGTCGGTCATCGTCGGCATCCTGTACCGCAAGGTGCGGCACGCCAACGCCCAGCTCGAGGAAAAGAACCAGGAGCTCAAGCAGCAGAGCGCGCGCGACCCGCTGACGGCCCTGTACAACCGCCGCCACTTCCAGGAGTTCATGCGCGGGCACCAGGCGATCGAGCGCCGCGGCGTGGGCAACGACGGCATCCGGAGCGGCGACGACATGGTCAGCGCCATGTTCCTGCTCGACGTCGACCACTTCAAGAACATCAACGATACGCACGGCCACGGCGCCGGCGACGCGGTGCTGCGCGAGATCGCGGACGCGCTGCGCGAGATCCTGCGCGAGACCGACATGATCGTGCGCTGGGGCGGCGAGGAATTCCTCGCCTTCCTGCCGGCCGTGTCGAGGGACAGCCTGGACGAGGTGGCGCGCCGCCTGCTGGCCGGCATCCCGGAACGCACCATCGAGTAGCAGGGCACCCGGTTGTCGGTGAACGTATCGATCGGCTTCGCGCCGTTCCCGCTGGTGCAGGGCGGAAGCAGCATCTCGTGGGAGCGCGCGATCAACATCGTCGACATGGCGCTGTACCTGGCCAAGGGCCACGGCCGCAACCGCGCGTACGGCGTGCGCGGCATGGCCGGCCTCGATCCGGCGGCGCTGGACGAGGTCGAGCAGGACATCGAGAAGGCGTGGCGCACGGGGCTCGTGGACCTGTCCATCGTGACGGCACATGCGCCGGAATTGCGGATGGCGTCCTGAGTCACGTCGTTCCCGCGCAGGCGGGAACCCAAGTACTTACGTCGGCGCCGACACCTTAGGTTCCCGCCTTCGCGGGAACGACGGTTTCAAGGCTACGTGCTACTTCGCCGCCTGCTGCATCTTCTCGCCGGTCTCTTCCACCTTCCTGCCGACCTTCTCGGTCGCTTCCTTCGCGCCCTCGCGCGCCTCGCGCACGGCGGCATCGGCCTTGTCGACCTGCGCCTGCACCTTGTCCGTCACCCGGTCGTTGATCTTGTCGATCTTGTCGTTGACGTGGTCGAGCTTTTCCTGGACCCGGGCGCCGGCCGCGTCGACCTTTGCCTGCGCGCGCGCGCCCGCGTCGTCGATGGCCTTGCCGGCCTGCTGGGCGGGGCCGATACCGTCGCCGCCGCGGTTGCAGCCGGCCAGCAGCAGGGCCGCCAGCAGCGTCACCGAAATGAATGTGCGATTCATGCTGCGTCCTCCTTGTCGTCGCCTTTATTGCCGAATATACACCTGTGATGCCGGCGGCGGCGCGCGGGGAACGGCAACGACCTGCCGTCAATCCTGCGGCATCCGCCACGCCGCGCGCATCAGCTCGACGTAACGCCGCGCCCCGAGGCCCAGCGGGCGCTCGCGCGACCACACGACGTCGACCCACAGGCGCAGCTGGTTGCTGATGTTATCGAACGGGATCTCGACGAGGCTGCCCGCCGCCACCAGCGGCTGCACCAGCGCGCGCGGCAGATAGGCCCAGCCGAGGCCCGCCTGCACGAGGTTCAGCGTGGCGAGATGGCTGTCGACGCGCCACACGTCGCGCGCGTGCACGAAGCGCGGATCGCGGCCCGGGCTGTCGCGGCCCGCGACCACGATCTGGCGCGCGTCGATCAGGTCTTCCAGCCGCGGCGCGCCGCCCGCCAGCAGCGCGTGCCCCGGCGCCAGCACGGCGACGAGCAGTTCGCTGCCGACCTCCTGGAACGCCTCGCGGTCGTCCAGGCGTTCGCGTTCGAACACGAGGGCCAGGTCCACGCCGCCGTCGTGCAGCAGGCGCAGGGCGTCGGCCTGCGGCGCCGACAGGACCTCCACTTCGAGCGACGGGAATTCGCGCGCCAGCACGGCCAGCGGCGCGCTCCAGCGGCCCGCGATCAGCTCCGGCACCACGGCCAGCGACAACCGGCGTTCCAGGCCGCCGTGCAGCGCGAGCGCGTCCGCCTGCAGCCGCCGCAACTCGCTGGCGACGTGGCGCGCGCGCGGCTCCAGCGCCCGCGCGGCGTCGGTCGGACGCGGATCGCGTCCGGACCGGTCGAACAGCGCCAGGTCGAGCTCCGCCTCGAGCTGGGCGATGGCCATGCTGACGGCCGACGGCACCCGCCCCAGCGCGCGCGCGGCGGCGGAAAACGAACCGTGGTCGAGCACGGCCAGGAAGATGCGCACGCTGTCGCTGGAAAACGCCATGACTTGTCAATAAAGTTGAAAGGTCCTGACTTTATACATCAAGCGCATCGATATATCCTCACGCCATCGGATTTTTTCGGGAAGCTGGACATGCAAGGCATCAAACGCAAGATCGTCTACGTCGCACTGTACGAAGCCATCGCCGTCGCCTGCACGACGGCCGGCCTGGCCGGCCTCGCGCACCACGACGCCGGCGACGCCGGCCTCGCCGCCGTCCTCGCGTCGGCCACGGCCATCGCCTGGAACGTCATCTACAACACGCTGTTCGAAGCCTGGGAAGCGAAGCAGGCCAGGGGCGGACGGAGCCTCGCGCGCCGCATCGTCCACGCCGTCGGCTTCGAGGGCGGCCTCGTGCTCGCCATCGTGCCGATGTTCGCGTGGACGCTGGGGACGTCGCTCATCGACGCCTTCATGCTCGACATCGGGCTGGTCGTGTTCTTCACCCTCTACAGCTTCGCGTTCAACTGGGCGTTCGACCGCGTGTTCGGGCTGCCGACGGCGGCGCTGGGCAGGGCCGGCGCCGCCTGAGATCGCGCGCATCCGGTTCGCCCCGCCCGCCTCCCGGTTCGCCACATTCCACTGGCCCGGGTCGTCCGGCCGGCGTAGCCTGACACGCATCGATTCCTCAGGAGACACCGTGAAACGACGATTCCTTCTCAAGGCCGCGGCGGCACTGCCGTTCGCGCTGCCGGTCGCGCTGCCGTTCACGCCCAGCGGCGCGGCGCGCGCGGCCCCCTGCGCCGGCGCGTGCGTCCGGGCGACGCCGGCTGGCCGTCCGCCGGCGCGTGGGATGGCCTGAACCACAGCGTGGGCGGCCGCCTCGTCAAGCTCGACGCGCCCTTTGCCGGCTGCGCCGCGGGCCCGGATGCGCCGGCCTGCACCGCCGCCCTCGCCCGCCTCAAGAACGGTTTCGACATGGGCGACCAGCCGAATTTCACGCACACGAGCGGCTGGCTCGACGCCTGGTCGTCGCAGCCGAGTGCGTACGCGGTCGTGGCGCGCACGGCGGCGGACGTCGCCGCCGCCGTCGATTTTGCGCGCACCCACGACCTGCGCCTCGTCGTCAAGGGCGGCGGCCACAGTTACCAGGGCACGTCCGACGCGCCGGACTCGCTGCTGGTCTGGACCCGGCACATGAACGACGTGCGTGTGGAACCGGATTTCGTCGCGCACAACTGCGGCGGCGCGCCGCAACCGGCCGTCACGCTGGGCGCGGGTGCCATGTGGATCGATGCCTACGATGCCGTGACGACGCGCGCCGGCCGCTACGTGCAAGGCGGCGGCTGCACGACCGTCGGCGTCGCAGGCCTCGTCCAGAGCGGCGGCTTCGGCAGCTTCTCGAAACGCTGGGGCACGGCGGCGGCCGGCCTGCTGGAGGCGGAGGTCGTGACGGCCGACGGCGAAGTCCGCATCGCCAACGCTTGCACCAACGCCGACCTGTTCTGGGCGCTCAAGGGCGGCGGTGGCGGCAGCGTCGGCATCATCACCCGGCTGACCTTGCGCACGCACGCGCTGCCGGCCACGTTCGGCGCCGTGTTCGGCAAGGTCCGCGCCGCCAACGACGCCGCATTCCGTGCGCTGGCCGGCAAGGTCGTCGGGTTCTACGCGGACAGCCTGTTCAACCCGCACTGGGGCGAACAGATCGTGTTCAACGGCGACAACACCGTCGACGTCTCGATGGTGTTCCAGGACCTCGACGAAGCCGCCGCCGCGCGGACATGGGCGCCGCTGCTCGACTGGCTGCGCGGGCACGACGAGTACACGTTCGAGAAGCCGTTCAAGGTGCTGGCCCTGCCGGCGCGGCACTTCTGGGATGCCGCGTTCTACCGCGAGCACGCGCCGGGCTTCATGGTCGCCGACCCGCGTCCGGGCGCGCCCGCGCACCACGTGATCTGGAAGGGCGACACCGACCAGGAAGGCTGGTTCATCCACGGCTACAAGTCGGCGTGGCTGCCGGCCGCGCTGCTCGATGCGCACCGCCAGGCCGGCCTCGCCGATGCGCTGTTCCAGTCCAGCCGCCACTGGAGCGTGGCGCTGCACTTCAACAAGGGGCTGGCCGGCGCGCCGGCGGCCGCGCTCGACGCCGCGCGCGCCACCGCGACCAACCCCGCCGTGCTGGACGCCTTCGCGCTGGCGATCATCGCGGGCGGCGACGATCCGCACTTCCCCGGCATGCCGGGCGGCGCGGTCGATGCCGCGCGCGGCCACGAACGCGCGCAGGCGATCGGCCGGGCGATGGACGCGCTGCTGAAGGCGGCGCCGCGCGCCGGGTCGTACGTCTCCGAAAGCGATTACTTCCTGCGCGACTGGCAGGATGCATTCTGGGGCGCCAACTACCCGCGCCTCGCGCAGGTCAAGCGCAAATACGATCCGGACGGGCTGTTCTTCGTGCACCACGGCGTGGGCAGCGAAGCGTGGAGCGAGGACGGATTCACGCGGCTGGGCGCATGACCGCGGCTACTGCCCGCCGTCCGCGGGCACGGCCAGCGGGTGCTCGCCGCGCGCGGCGTCGACCCGCACCTTGAGCGCGCGCGTGGCGTCGTCCTCGCCCCAGCGCTTCGTGAACGCCTGCAAGCGCGAGCGCGCCCGCTCGGCATTGCCGGCCGCCAGCGCGGATTCGACGGCGCCGCGCGCCTCGCTCCACGCACCCGCGCGCTGGCGCTTGCGCGTGCACGCGTTCGACGCCTCGTTCAGCGCGCGCTGCAACCGTTCCAGCTGCTGCGGCGTGGCGCGGCCGGCGCGCAGCGCGATCAACTCGTCCTGCGCTTCCTTGCCGCGGCAATCCCGGGCCTGCACGATGGCGGCATCGATGCGCCGGTCGATCTTCCTGGCCGACGGCTTCGCCCACAGCCACACGCCCCACAGCACGGCCAGCGCGACGATCCACCAGCGCAGGCGGATCGGCTGGCGGCCCGGCGGCTTGTTCGCGGCCGCGGGCGCGGGCGGCGGCGGCCACGGGATGCCGCGGGCGCGCTCCGGCGCGGCGGTGCCGCCGTCGACGGGACGGCCGCCGTGGCCGAAGGCGGTGGCGGACGGCGTCGGCGCAGCAGCGACCGTGGGCCCGGCCGATGCGGTGGCGGACGGCGTCGGCGCAGCCGCGGGTCTCGTCGACGCGGCGGGGACGCCGCGCACCGGCTCCGCCGCGAACCCGGCATCCGGCGCGTCCGACCACCCGGACAATCCGGCCGCCGCTTCCGCCCCGGCGGCGGCAACCGTGGCGGCAGCCGCGGCGGCCTCGCGGCGCGCGCGCCCGTCGTCCCGCGCCGGCGCGGGCGTGCCTGTCTGCTGGGCCGTCCCGCAATACGGACAGTAGTTCACGCGGCGCGGCATGCCGCGTGCGCAGGCGGCGTTGACACAGCGGTAGATCGCTTCGTCCTGCACGGCGCGTCCTTATTCCGGGTCCGGGACGTCGTCGTCCGGATCGGGAATCGCCGTGTCGACGGCCGCCATCACTTCCGGGATGTCGGCCACGAGCTTCCACTTGTCCGCGCGCGGATTCCATTGCATGTTCCAGATGCGCGTGCCCGGATCGATCTCGCCGCGCGTCAGCTGCTGCACCACTTCGTCCAGTGCGAACGGCCCGCGCTGGACGCCGCCGACGAACAGCTTGTAGCGCGCGGCGACGGGCGTGGCGCCGACGACGTACGCGGCCGGGCCCAGGTTCGGCCCGGGCACGGCATCCGGCACACCCGGCGTCGGCGCGACGACGGTCGGCGCGGCCGGCGCGTACTGCGTGCCGGGCATGGCGGGCGTGGCTGCGCGCCGCTCCAGCGCCTGCGCGGCGCGCGCGTCGGCGCCGAGGAATTCGGGGCGGATCACGCGCTTGTCGACGGGCCGCTCCACTTCCCACGCGTAGGCGTCGGACGCGGAATCGGGCACGGTCTCGGTCCACGTGTCCAGCTGGGCCAGCGCCGCTTCCACCTGGGCCGGCGACAGTTGCGGGTCGATGGACACGGCGCGCCGCATCCACTGGTCGTACAGGCGCCGCGCCGTGATGGTCGGCAGCGACGGCGACGGCAGCTGGGCGCCCGTCTCGTCCACTTCCAGCCTGGGTTCGTACACGCGCAGCTGATAGTGGCGCATCAGCGCGGCCAGCAGCGCCAGCTGGTGCGGGCCCATCGCGGCCAGGCGCTGGCGCGTCGCCGCGATCACCTGCTCGCGGTAGTAGGTGGGGAGGCCATTGGAGCGGATCGCATACTCGTTGCCGATCTGGAGCCACTCGCCCGATCCCGGCTCGACCTCGAACAGGTATTGCCCGCGCGGCTGGAACGCCGCCTCGCGGTCGCCGGCGTCCTGCTTGCGGCGCAGGACGCCCAGCGCGATCGCGGCGAGGAAGAATTCGTAGTCGTCGGCCAGCCGATTCAGTTCGTCCATCGACGGCGAGACCGGATGGCGGAAGCGCGTCGAATCGAAGTGCAGGTGCGTGGGGATCTTCGGGTTCTCGATCTGGTAGCTGGCGCGCCACGTCGGCAGGCCGCGCAGGATCGTCATCGGGTAGCCGGACAGTTCGATGTAGCACACGGCCCGTCCCGGCACGCCCGTGTTCACGACGGACACGAGGTCGCCGTGGAAGAAACCGGTGGGCACGGCGGCGCGGATCTCCGGCTCCAGCCTGCGCCACGCGGCCGGGTCGCCCACGCCGACGAAGCACTTGAACTGGTCGGCGCTGGGCGTGAACTCGGCCGAGAAGCGCGCGTTAATCCACGGCATGGCGCTCTTGATCCACTCGCTGAACACGCGGTGCCGTTCCTGCGGCGACATCGCGCCGAGCCGTTCGACGAGGGGATCGGGCAGTTCGGCGCCCGCCTGTTCGCCGGACAGCTGCAGTTGCGCGCGCCGGAACAGCTTGAGCAGGAGATCGGCGCGCAGGCGCTCGTCGCCCAGCTGCGGGAACAGGCGCGCGGAGCCGCCGAATTCGAGCAGCACCTCCTCGCTCCACGCGCTCACGTCGCCCGTCAGGCGCACGGGTTCCGGCAGCACGTCGCTCGCGAGCTTGATGTAGGTGGCATGTTCCTGGCGCGCGTCGGCACGCAGTTGGCCGATGCGCTGATCGACGGCGGCCAGCATCGACGCGACGTTGCGCCGCCCTTCCTGGAATTCGCCGGCCACGCCGCTCCAGCGCACCTGGCCGTGTTCGTCCGGCGCCTGCGGCTCGCCGAGCCAGCCGGACAGGCTTTGCATCACGTCGACCGCCTGTCCCGCCGCGACGGCCAGCAAGTGGAAGCGCAGGTAGTCGGCGATGTCGCGCTTGAGGTGGTTCATGATTTCGCGCGCCTGCGCATCCTTGCCGAACAGGCGGCCGGCCGCCTGCGTGAGGTGGTTCAGCGATTCCTCGACCTGGCGCGTGCGCAGCGCATCGCGCACGTCGCGGTAACGCTTGCCGTTGCGCTGGACGTGCGCCAGGTCGCGCTGCGCCAGGCGGGCTTTCACCTGTTCCAGCAGCGACAGCACGAATTCCAGTCCGCCCTGCTTGCGGTCGTCCAGCAGCATGTACAGGCGGCCGCGCACGTTCAGGCGCAGTTGCGCGAGCAGTTCGCCGGTACGCCGCTTGATGCGGTCCTCGCTCGTCTCGGCCGTGGCGCCGGCTTCGCGGATGGCGTCGCGCTCCAGGTCCGGCAGCAGTTCGACGACCTTTTCGCGCCACAGCTTGAGGTCGTACGACGCCATGATGCGGTCCATCTCCAGCTGCACCTTGCTCTCGACGCGCTCCAGCAGCGAGCGCTGGTCCTTGCCCTCCAGGAGCATGTCGGTGAGCGCGTATTCCTGGAACGGCGTGACGTCGACGGTGCCTTTCTTGAAATCGGGGAATTCCGTGAACGGATGCTCGGCCATGCCCATCTGCTCGCGCATGAAGGCGTCGCGTTCCTGGTCGGCGGCGCGCCGCGCGGTCGTGCCGTCGCTGGCGACGAGGCCGAAGAACGCCTTCACCATCAGGGCCGCCAGCTCGTAGGCGCGGATGTCTTCGCGCAGGCTTTGCTGGGTGTCGAGCACCGCCTGGCCGAACGCGGAATAGACTTTCGAATACGACAGGCGCATGTCGCCGAAGCGCTGTTCCGGCACGCGCGGGTTGTAGGGCCCCAGCTTGTGCTGCTGCTGGTTGACGGCGACGGAGCGCTTGCGGTTGGCGAAATCGGCCGATGCGAAATCCTCGAACAGCGTGTCGGCCACCATCTGGTACACGTCCTTCACGTCCTGCGTGGCCTTGTTCGCGAGATTCGCCGTGTCGACGAAATACACGTCGTCGAACGGCGTGCCGCGGCCGACGATGCTGTCCGGCTCCATCCACTGCACGCGCGCGTTCATGTCGCGCATGCCCGTCTCCAGCTCCATCATGGTCGCGTACGCGTTCGCCTCCGTGCGTTCCTTGTTCGCCCTGGCGTAACCGGACGGCAGGAACATCACGAGGTCCACCTGGCTGTCCGACACTTCCTGGCGCGCGACCGCCTTGGCGATCCAGCCCAGGTCGATGGCGCTGCCCGCGCCCGTGCCGCCCGCGTTGGAGGCGATGACGACGATGCGGAATTTCGACGTGTCGACCTGCAGGCCGAGGCGCTGGTAATTCTCCTTGCGCTCGATGCCCGCGTTACTGCTCAGGAAGTTCAGCGCGCCCTTGATGCGGCCGCGCAGCTTGGGGTATTTGTCGAACAGGTACAGCCGCGCGAGCGCCCGGATCTGGCCCGCGCCCTTCGATGGATCGATGCCCAGCGAGCGCAGTTTCTTCGGCCGCAGCGGCATCCAGTTCTCGATCAGCGGGAAACGCGCGAGGCTGTCGTCGGACTCGTGGTACTGCGGCAGGTCGAGCGGTTCGACGAGGCGTTCTTCGTCGGACAGTTTGACGAGCTCGAACCACGGGTCGGTGCGCTGCGACTTGCCTTCGTCGATGACGGCGTTCGCATCGAGGTCGAAGTGGAGAAAACGCGCGACCGGAAAGTCGGCGATGGAGTCGACGCGGGTCGGATGGCGGCGGTTCCACACGGCCGCGAGGATGCGCCGGCGGATGCGCATCATGACTTCCATGCCGGTGCCGCCGGCGCCGATGAACAGCGTCGGGCGCAGGTCGACTTTGAGCTCCACTTTGTTGCCGAGCGATGCGGGATCGGGAAAATCTGCCATGGTGTTCTCTTTGAAAGCGTGGCGTCAGCGGCGGCCGACGAAGAAGGCCGCGACCAGCGTGACGACGCCGACGACGACCAGCGGTCCGGTGATCGCCGGGGTCAGGTATCTGCTCGCATTGACGATGGCCAGCACCACGGCGGCGGACAGGAAGCCCATGCCGACGAACAGCAGCCAGCCCGCGCTGCCGGCCGACGACGGCGCCACGCGCTTGACGACGAGGTGGTGCACGTACGCGTTCCGCACGAAAAAGTAAATCACCAGCAGCACGACGAAGGCCACGGCGCCGATCGCCATGTCGCGCCCGGCCGTGTCGCGCAGCGGCGCCGCGCTCGTGTTGGTGGCGCCGCCGGGCGCGATCTCGACGGGCTGCGTGGCCGTGTCGGGCGTCGTCTTGGGCAGGCCGTCCTGGGGCGTGGTCGCGGCCTGGTTGGGCAGCTTGAAACCCGGGTCGGTGCCCGCGGTGTCGGGTGCGGGCTGGCTTGGCTTGGTCTGCGCGTTCTGCATGGTGTTTTCCGTTGGGTTCATCGGCCGAGCCGCACCTGCGCGCCTTCGCGCAGGTCGAGCAACTGGTGGCCGAACAAGGTCGTCTTCAGGCGGGCCACTTGATTGCCCGCCTTGTCGTAGATCGGTTGCGTGGCGCCCGCCCGCGTGTGCACGGTGCGCAGTTCGTCTTCCACGACGAGCTGCACGCGGCGCGGTCGGCCGTAGGCGTACGCGCCGCCCGCGGCGGCGGCCAGCAGCGCCAGAGCACCGCCGAGGAGCAGCACGAGCGGCCCCGCGCCGTAATGCACGTGCACCTCGACGGGCAGCACGGCCGTCGACGCCTGGATGTCGGCCGGCGGCGTGAAGATGTCGGGCAGCGGATCGCCCGGGAACAGCGCCGCCATGCGCTCGCGGAACGCCTGCGACAATTCCAGCTTCTGGTCCTGCAGGTGCAGCTCGATGCGGCCCGGCAGCACGTACGCGGACCCGGCCGACTTCAGCGCCGCCAGCGACCATTTGCCCGGCAGCTGCGCCACCGGCAGCTGCATGGTCGACGCCAGCGGTTCGGCGCGGCCGGGCGCCAGCCGCGCGACGGTGGTCGTGCGCAGCACGATCGGACGGTTCTCGCCGCCGAGCACGGAGCGCGCGGAGATGGCCGCGCCGGCGATCGTGTACGGATAAATCGTGTTCTCCAGCTGCCACAGGATCGTCGCGCCGGGCGTGCGCGCGTCGGGCGCCACGTCCGCGCGCAGGCGGCCCGCCGCGTCCATCGAGAACTCGACGCCGGGCGCGTTCTCGACCTTGCGCGGCACGAGGCGCACCGTGTCGCGGTCCAGCGGTTTCAGGCGCGCGGGCGGTTCCGTGATAACGCGCCGCACGCGCCCGGCCGCGAGCATGGCGTCGAGGGCACGCGCGCCGTCCTGGCCGACGGCGAACACATAGACCATCAGGCCATTCGCGCGGTAATGCTCGCCCGCGACCGGCATGCGCAGCGGGAAGGCGAGCGCCTTCGTGATGGCCGCGCCGCGGTGGATCAGCGCATAGAATTCGCGGTTGCGCCGGGCGGTCGCCTGGTCGTTGTTCGGGCTGTTGCGGTTGTTCGTCACCAGCCAGACGAGGCCCGGCTTCCCCTGCAGCACGCGGCTGACGGTCGTCTCGACGGCTTCGCCCAGGTCGGTGTCGGCCAGCGCCGCGCCGCCGGGCTTCTTCGCCGTTTCGAGCCCGGCCAGCGCGGCCTGCACATGCGCGGCCGTGGCGTTCGTCACCTGCTCGGACAGCAGCGCGCGCGGCGACGGCGCGCCGGGCAGCGACTGGTTGAACGCGGCCAGCACGAGCGCGTCGCCCGGCTGCGCGACGCTGCCCGCGAGGGCCGCCACCAGCGGCTTGAACGGCGAATGCGGGTCGGTGTAGAACGGCTCCATCCATCCCGAGTTCTGCACGAGCACCACTTGCGGCACGGCCCATGCGGCGCCAGTGCCGAGCAGCGCGAGGAGCCAGACGAAGAGGCGGGCGGCCGTCACGTCGGCGCGTCCAAATTCCAGCCGCGGATCCGGTTCCAGTCTGGGTGGTGCAGCCACAGGCGGTTGGCGTAGACGAAGGGCACGCATTCGAGCGGCCGCGCGAGGCGCGCCACTTCGTCCAGGATCACGTTGCGCCGGCCGATCCACTCCACCGTGGTGCGGGCGATCACGCGGTTGGCCAGCGCGTCTTCGGCGCGGCCCGTGTATTTGTGGAAGCGCAGCACGAGCCCGCTGGGCTGGCTGCGGTTGTTGTTAAAGCTGCGCAGCAGCGGCAGGACGAGGGAGTCGTCTTCGTGCTGGTCCTCGACGTGCTCGCCGGACCACGGTTCGTCGACGACCGGATGGCCGCGCCGGAACAGCAGGTTCGCGAAGCCGAGGCGCGCGCCGTCGATCGGTTCGCGCTGCGGACGTTCGGCGCCCAGTTCGAGGAAGGAGTACGACTGGCCGTCGTGCCCGATCAGCCACATGCGGCCGTCGCGGCTCAGCGTGGGGCCGCCGAGGTCGAGGCTGGGCAGCCACGTGTCCGGCCACGCGAGCCAGCGCGGCGCGTCGCCGGGACGCCACGCGAGCTGGCCCTCGCCGTGCAGCCAGAACAGCTGGCCGTCGTAGCCGATGGGCCGCGTCCAGCCGGACAGCGGCAGCGCGCCGCAATCGAATTGCGGGCCGGGCGCCAGGTCGGCGCCGAGCGCGCACAGGCCCAGCGTGCCGCCCGGGTTGCGCACCAGGACGCCCAGCTGGCGCCGCATCATGCCGGGCGCGGCGACGACGGGCGCGGCCAGCAGGGCTTGCGTGCGGCACGTCTCGCTGACCGGGTTGATGCCGAGGCGGTACAGCCCGTGCGCGGTGGGCACGAGCGCCACGTCGCCGCGGCGCGCCGGGACCTGCAGGTACGACATCGGCAGCCAGCCGTAATCGGACGCGCCGAACGCGAGATCGGCCGTGCCCTCTTCCGGCATCAGCACGTGCCAGACTTCGGCCAGCGGGTCCCAGTACTGCAGCACGCCGCGCCCCGGGGCCAGCGCGAGCAGGCGCTGTTCGGGAAAGCCGCAGGTGGCGGCCGCGAACACGCAATGGGCATTCGGCGGCGGCGGCATCGCGGCGTCGAAGCGTCCGACGCTGGGCGCGGGCGGGCGCTCCTCGAGGCTGTCGCCCAGCGCCAGCGACGTCACGGGCAAGCCATGCGGCACGTGGCGGGGCAGCAGCGCGTCCGCATACGGCCCCCACCAGTCGGGCCGGCGCTCCGGCACGGCGCCGAGCCGTTCGAGCGGACGGCCGCATTCGGGGCAGAAGGCGAACCCCTCGGGATAGATGGCCGCGTGGTCGCAGGACAGCGGCAGCGACGCGCCGAGCAGGTGCGCGCAATCGGCCAGGCGGCCGCGTGCCTGGGCCTGCCAGTCGATCCGGCCCAGGCCGTCGCTGGAGGCCAGCTCGAACTGCCCGCTGCGCTCATCCTCCAGCCAGATGCTGGTCGGCGTTTCCCATCGGTATGCCATGCGCTCCCACCGTCGATTCGTCAAAAGGGATCGCGGCCCGCGCAAACCTGGGGCCGTTATCGTTTTGGAATCATAGCGCCGCGATCAAGCCCATGGCGCCCTGTTCACGGAGTAGCGTGTGGCTGTGCTTCCGGGATCAAATGATGGATCGGCCGGGGGAACTTTCGGGCAGATCCAATGCCGCCCGGTTCACCTGGCGGATCTTCCATGTGCCGTTGTCCAGCACCATCGCCAGCACCAGTTCGTGCTTGGCGTCGCCGTCGCCGTCCAGCGTGACGAGGACGTCGGCGGCGTTGGCCTGGCGGCGCAGGGTGACGGCCTGCACGCGGCCGCGCAGCCAG
This sequence comes from Massilia sp. Masssp93, assembly GCF_059491295.1. Classification (NCBI taxonomy): domain Bacteria; kingdom Pseudomonadati; phylum Pseudomonadota; class Betaproteobacteria; order Burkholderiales; family Oxalobacteraceae; genus Massilia; species Massilia sp. Masssp93. The sequence continues at coordinate 5,032,717 of NZ_CP168502.1, forward strand.
GCGCCCCGGATGCGCGCCGACTGCAGGAAGTAGTCGCCCGCCGTGCGCCCGGCGCCGGTCGCCTGCAGGCGCTTGAGCAGTTGCTCGACGAGCGGCTTCGCGACGTACGTATTCAAGCGTTCGTAACGGTCGCTGAGGGGATCCTGGTCGGCGTCCAGCGTCTCCAGATACCAGCCGTAGAATTCCGCGGCCACGGCCTCGGGCGCGCGCGCCGTGGCGGCGGACGCGTGCGCGGCGCGCGGGGCCGCCGGCAGCGGTCCCGCCAGACCCGCCAGCGCGGCCGCCAGCAGCAGGCCGGCCGATTTGCGCTTGAGAAAATTTCCTTTATGAATCAACATGATGGCGCTCCTGACAGCCAGACTGTGCAGCAATCCGGCCAAGTGCTTCGTGAGCTGCCGCAAGCGTACGGGCGACGTATAATGCCGGGTTGTCCGCCCTGCCCGCCCACACCATGACGTCCACCGACACCCTGCCCGCCGCTTCCATCGACGCCGCCGCCGCGCACCTGCGCGACGTGCTCGCCATCGCGCTCGACCACACCCACGAGCGGCGCGCGCTGGTCGTGTACGACACCCGCACCGCACTGGCCCGCGGCCTCGTCGAGGCTTACCGCCGCAACGTGCCCGGCGCGACGTTCATCGACTTCGACACCGTCGCGCCCGACGCGGTGCTGGCGACCTTCCGCACGCTCGCGCCGCGCGACCTCGTCGTGCTGGTGCAGTCGACGAACTTCCGCCTGGACGGCTTCCGCCTGCGCGTGGAACTGTTCAAGCTGGGACTGAAAGTGATCGAGCACGTGCACCTGTCGCGCATGCCGGGCACGCAGGGCGAGCATTACGTCGAAGCGCTGGCCTACGATCCCGCCTACTTCCGCGGCGTCGGCCACGCGCTGAAGGCCCGCATCGACCGCGCCCGCCGCGCCGAGGTGCATGGCGGCGGCGACGTCCTCACCTTCGCCTCGCCGCTGGAAAGCGCGAAGCTGAACGTGGGCGACTACGGCGCGATGAACAACGTCGGCGGCCAGTTTCCGATCGGCGAGGTGTTCACGGAAGCGCAGGACCTGGAAGCCGTCAGCGGCCGCGCGCAGGTGCACGTCTTCGGCGATACGTCCTACCTCGTCAACCGGCCCGCGGCACCGGTCACGCTCATCGTCGACAAGGGCCGCGTCGTCGGCACGGAGAACGCGACGCCGGCCTTCCAGGAAGTCCTCGACATCATCCGCCGCGACGAGGGCGAAGTATGGGTGCGCGAACTGGGCTTCGGCATGAATCGCGCCTTCACGCGCGAGCGCCGCGTGGACGACATCGGCACGTACGAGCGCATGTGCGGCATCCACCTGTCGCTGGGCGCCAAGCACGGCGTGTACGCCAAGCCGGGCTTCAAGCGCAAGGACGCCCGCTACCACATCGACGTGTTCGTCGTGACGGACGCCGTGTACCTGGACGGCGAGCGCGTGTACGCGGATGGGGCGTGGACCGTCGCCAGTTGATCTTTCGATCGCCGCCGCCTTTCTCTACAATGGCATGGTCACTTCACCGGACCATGCCATGCTCACTACCGCACAACGCGAGCAGTACCAGCGCGACGGCTACATCGTCATCCCGAATTTCAAGAACGGTGACGAGATCGCGCGCCTGCGCGCACGCGCCGGCGAGATCGTCGACGCGTTCGACCCTGCCGAATCGCGCGCCGTCTTCACGACGCGCGACCAGGCCCGCGCCAGCGACGCCTGGTTCCTCGGCTCGGACAACACGATCCGCTGCTTCTTCGAGGAGGAAGCCTTCGGCCCGGACGGCCGGCTGAAACAGGCCAAGGCCCTGTCGATCAACAAGATCGGCCACGCCATGCATGACCTCGACCCCGTATTCGACGCCTTCACGCACGACGCGACACTGGCGGCCGTCGCGCGCGACCTGGGCCTGGAACAGCCGCAGGTATGGCAATCGATGTATATCTTCAAGCAGCCGGGCATCGGCGGCGAGGTGCGCTGGCACCAGGACGCGACGTTCTTCGATTCCACGCCGATCAGCGTGACGACGTTCTGGTTCGCGCTGGAAGACGCGACGATCGAGAACGGCTGCCTGTGGGTGGAACCGGGCGGCCACCGCGGTCCGCTGCGCGAACGCTTCCTGCGCGACGGCGACGCCGTCACGATGGAAAAGCTGGACGGCATGCCGTGGCCGGACGACAGCACGGCGGTGCCGCTCGAAGCGAAGGCCGGGGACCTCGTCTGCTTTCACGGCCTGCTGCCGCATTACAGCGCGCCGAACCGCTCGAGCGTGTCGCGCCATGCGTTCACCCTGCACGTGACGGATGCGCGGACCGCGTATTCGCCGCGCAACTGGATCCAGCGCGACGACAGCTTGCCGGTGCGCGGGTTCGTTTGATCCTGCTGGAACGGCGATATTGCCCGGTGTCGCGCCACCTGCGAAATCGGGCAACGCTTCATCGCCGGACTGCCTGGCCGCTCGTCGGGCATCGTTCTTGCGAGGCGGCTGGCCCAGTCAATCGCAACCCTTGATCCAGTGGACGAAAGCCTGCACCCGCGAGTCCCGCCGCAGATGATGGGGATAGACGATCCAGAACGCATAGGGATTTTCGAGCCTGCGCCGAAACGGCGCCACCAGGTGCCCTTGCCGGAGATCGTCGCGCACGAGCGGTTCAGGCGCCAGGGCAAACCCCTTGCCGGCCCGTGCCGCCTCGAGCGCCACGTACACGCTCGAGTACCGCAAGCATGGGTGAGATGGCGGCAGCGATGTGTTCGCAAGCTCGCACCATTCCATCCAGCCCGGCGGTTTTCCGGAAAGCTGGACAGTACTGTCGTGAATCAAGGTGTAATTCAGGACGTCGGACGATGCCGCCAGCGACGCCGCTCCGGGCAGTGCCGGACTGCAAACCGCGATCACCTCCGCACTCATCCACGCCTCGACGGTAACGCCCGGATAATTGCCGTCCCCGTAGCGTAATGCGACGTCGAAGTCGCCTTTTTCGAAACTGACGACCCGGTCATCGTCGGTCAATTCGACGGGGAACGCCGCGTGCAATGCATACTCCGCAACCCGATGCGCCAGCCATTTCGCAGCCAGGGAAGGCATCGCGGTCACCCGCAACGGCTTCGCTTCGGCATACCTGGCGGGGTCAAGGACGTCTTCCAGGGCACTGAACAGGGTGTCCAGCCTGGCAGCCAGGCGTTGCCCATCGGGCGTCAAACTGACTGCCCGGTTGTTGCGGACGAACAGCTGCGTACCCAAGTACTGTTCCAGGCGTTTTACTTGATGACTGACAGCCGTCGGGGTCACATGGAGTTCGTGCGCCGCCTTCTGGAAGTTCTCGTGCCGTGCCGCCGCCTCGAAACTGCGGGCTGCGATCAGAGGCGGATTCCGTCTTGGTCTCATGCCAATATTCTAGCAGCGTGATTTTTATTCATCCGACGAAAAAAAGCTTTCGTTTGCCTGCCCGCCGATCGGCCCATAGACTCCATTTCCCACCGAAGGAGAATCGAATGCATGCCTCACACGATAGCGTCGCGTCGCCGGCGCTCTTTATTTCGCGGAAAGGCCTGCCGCATGAATGGCATTGAGCTGCGCGCCGCGGCGCCCGACGATGCACCCGCCATGCTGGCCCTGCTGCAATCCGCCGCGCGGGAGGGCGACACGCTCCCCTTCCTCGACGGGCTCGACGCGGATTTCATCGCGTCCCAGTGGCTGCAGGCGACCGGTTGCGCAGTGGCTTGCCGCGGGGGCGCCGTGCTCGGGATGTACCGCTACGGGGCGGCCATGCCTGGCCGCGGTTCCCATATCTGCACCGGCACGTTCGTGGTCAGCCGCCATGCGCGCGGCCAGGGGATCGGGCGTGCGCTCGTCGCGCATTGCATCGATGCGGCAACGGCCGCGGGTTACCAGGCCATGCAATTCAACCAGGTGGTGAGCACCAACACCGCGGCGCTCTCGCTGTACAGGAGCCTCGGGTTCACCGAAGCCGGGTGCATACCCGATGCGTTCAGGCATGACCGGCTCGGCTATGTGCCTGCCTACATCATGTACCGGCGGCTCTTCCAGGACGCCGTCCAGGCATGAGCGCATCCGGCGAACGCTGCGGTCATTCCTGACAAGAACTGTCAGGCGCCGCGCTTAACATGGTCGCCTCGTGATCGCGCCGGAACGCGGCGACGGCGCCGCCCGGCAGGCGATCACGCACCGAACACGAAAGGAGAACGTCATGCACATCATCATCGGAGGCACCGGCCACGTCGGCTCGGCCACGGCGCGCGCGCTGTTGCGTCGCGGCGAGCCCGTCACGGTCGTCACGCGCAACGCCGGCCACGCGGCCGACCTCAGGAATGCCGGGGCGAAAGTCGCCGTGGCGGACGTGCGCGACGTGCCGGCGCTGCGCGCGATCCTGCGCACGGGCACGACCGCGCTGCTGCTGAATCCGCCCGCCGCCCCGTTCACCGACACGGATGCCGTCGAGCGCGCGAACGCCGCGGCCATCGTCGACGCGGTCACGGGCTCGGGATTGCGCAAGGCCGTTGCGGTGTCCACGTTCGGCGCGCGTCCCGGCGAGCCGTGCGGCGACCTGACCGTGCTGTTCGAATTCGAAGAGAAGCTGCGGGCACAGGCGATTCCGGTCGCGGTCAACCGCGGCGCCTATTACATGAGCAACTGGGCCGAGATGCTCGATACCGTGCGCCACCGCGGCAAGCTGCCGAGTTTCTTTCCGGCCGACGCCGCCATCCCGATGGTCGCCCCAAGCGACCTGGGCGAAGCCGCCGCCGGCAGATTGATGGAACCGGCCGACCAGGCCGACATCCGCTACATCGAGGGGCCGCGGCGGTACACGCCGCGCGACGTCGCCGACGCGTTCGCGCACGCGCTGGGCAGGCCGGTCGACGTCGAGGTGATCCCCCGCCACGCATGGGAACAGACGTTCCGGCAGCTCGGGTTTTCCGCGGAAGCGGCACGCTCCTATGCCTGCATGACGGGCACCGTGCTGGACGAGCAGGACCGCTGGCCGGACACGCCCGTGCGCGGCCCGACGACGCTCGAGGACTTCATCCACGGCGTGCTTGATCGGCGCCAAGGCAATTGAGACCGCACAAGTCGTAAGTATTAAAACTACACACTATATGCGAATTGCATTGACATGAAAATACACGTGGCTAACAATCCTCTCCGTCGGGCGCAATTAAACACCAGAACGATCGCCCGATACGTAGTAAAAGTACCTGGCTGACACGGACTTTTGCACGACCTCCGTTGCCGGCCGGGACCTTACCCGTATCACATCGGAGGAGAAGCATGAAGAAGAGCACCATCGTCGCCCTGCTCGCGGCAGGGATGATGACGTCCATGGCGGCCGCCACCCAGGCGGCCACCCCCACCCAGCAGGCCGGCGGCAGCACGGCCATCGTCCTGCAGGGTTTCCACTGGAACTCGGCCAATTATGCCGGCCCGGACTGGTACAACACGCTGCTGAACAATGTCGGCGACTTGAGCAGCATGGGATTCACCCACGTGTGGTTCCCGCCGCCGTCGGATTCCGCCGCCAAGCAAGGCTATCTGCCGCGCCAGCTGAACAAGCTCGATTCCAGTTACGGCAGCGCGGCCGAACTGACGAACGTCGTCTCCGCATTCAAGAACAAGGGCGTCAAATCGATCGTCGACGTCGTCGTCAACCACCGCGTGGGCACCACGGGCTGGTCCGATTTCACGAATCCGAACTGGACCACCTATTCGATCGTCAATAACGACGAGTGCAATTGCGGCCTGGGCGCGGCCGATACGGGCCAGGGCTTTTCCGGCGGGCGCGACCTGGCGCACACGAATGTGGGCGAAGTCCAGAACGGCATCATCAACTGGCTGAATTACACGCTGAAGCCGGTGGGCTTCTCGGGCCTGCGCTTCGACTACGTGAAAGGCTTTTCCGCCAGCTACGTCGGCCAGTACGCGAACGCGTTCGCGCCCGATTTCTGCGTCGGCGAAATGTGGCCCGACTCGTTCGACCTGAACAACCTGGACGCCAACCGCCAGGCCATCATGAACTGGATTAACGGCACCAGCAACAGCTGCGGCGCGTTCGACTTCACGACCAAGGGCATCCTCAACGACGCCCTCGCCAACGGCAATTACTGGCGCCTGAAAGCGGCCGACGGCAAGCCGCAGGGCGCCATCGGCTGGTGGCCGGCGATGTCGGTGACCTTCGTCGACAACCACGACACCGGCCCCGCCGAGAGCTGCGGCACGGGCCAGAACCTGTGGCCGGTGCCGTGCGGCTCGGTGCTGGAAGGGTATGCCTACATCCTGACCCATCCGGGCATCCCGACCGTGTTCTATCCGCACATCTACAACTGGAATCTCAAGACGCAGATCGCGGCGCTGATGGCGGCCCGCAAGAATGCGGGTGTGACGTCGACGTCCGCCGTCGCCATCCAGCAGGCCACGCAGGGCCTGTACGCGGCCATCGTCACCGGCACGACGCACCAGCTGGCGATGAAGATCGGCCCGAACAGCTGGAGCCCGGGCAGCGGCTGGACGCTGCAGACCTCCGGCAACAACTACGCCGTCTGGATGAAATGAGCGGCGCCGCGGCTCAGGCGACCACCGCCTGCAGCCGCACCACCTGGCCGCGGCCCGCGAGGTCGCGGCCATGCACGCTGACGCGGTCGCGGCCGTGCTGCTTGGCGTGGTACAGCGCCTCGTCCGCGCGGCGCAGGATGTCTTCCCACTTGTGATCCTGCCCGTCCAGCGCGGCCACGCCCACGCTGACGGTCATCGTGACCTCCTGGCCGTCGACGGCCAGCGTGGCCGCGGCCACCGCCTCGCGCAGGCGTTCGGCGATGCCGCACACGGCGCCCAGGTTTTCGCCGGCGATCAGCACCGCGAACTCCTCGCCGCCGATGCGGAACAGGGCATCGTAGCCGCGCAGCACGCGCGCCGACAGCCCGGTCACGTGGCGGATCGCCGTGTCGCCCACGTCGTGGCCGTAGCGGTCGTTGATGGCCTTGAAGTGGTCGATGTCGAACGTGATGAAGAACATGGCCGAGCCGGTGCGCCGGCAGCGGCGGAAGTCGCGCGTGGCGATGTCGTGCAGGGCGCGCCGGTTCAGCCAGCCGGTCAGCACGTCCGTCAGCGATGCGCGGCGCAGCGCCAGCGTCTGCTGATGGGTCACGATCAGCGCGCAGCACATCGTCGCCAGCGACAGGTACAGCAGCGTCGCCAGCGCGCCCGACGTGCGGACGTACTGGCCGTACGTCGGGTTCGACGGGTCGCTCGCGGCCGCGGCCATGACCGCCAGCCGCACGACCTGCTGCAGCGCGGCCAACAACTGCAACATGATGAGCGGCAGGTACGACGCGCGCACCTCGTGTTCGCCCCGGCGCCACAGCAGCCGGGCGGCGGCCAGGTCGATCGCACACACGATGGGCGTGAACAGCAGCAGCCGGGCCAGCGGCGCGCCTTGCATGACGGGCAGCGCGTGCACCGCCAGCACGCCCGACACGAGGGCCGCGCCCCATCCCCATCCGGGCGCAAGGTGCAGGTGGCGCCGGATGCCGGCCAGCATGCCGAAATGGCCGCCGATGTAGAACGCGTTGACGCAGGCGCTGACGATGATGGGGCTGGCCGGCAGGTGCAGGCCGATTGCGCCCATCATATTGCTGAAGGCAAAGAGGACGGCGGCCAGCGTCCAGTCGACGAGGCAGGTCTGGCGCGCACTGGCGAGGTAGAGCAGGCCCATGCTGGCCGCCATGGTCAGCGCCGCGAGCGCGGCAGCCACGGTAAGTGTGTACGCATCCATCTTTTCCCCTTGGTCAACGATGATGTCGTCGCCCCAACTTTAATTCCAGAAGTATAAGACTATTGTCCATATGTAAATCTAACCAATTATTGCAATCACAACCTTTAAGCCAAGCGAAACCGGCGCCCGCCATGGCTGTGATATAAGAATGGCCCCATGAATGCCGCTTTCTTCGCAATCGTCGGCGCCCAGTTCTTTTCGTCGCTGGCGGACAGCGCCCTGTTCATCCTGTGCGTGTCGCTGATCGCCACACTCTCTTTTCCGCAGTGGATGACGCCGCTCCTCAAAATGGGCTTCGTCCTGTCGTACATCGTGCTGGCGCCGTTCGCCGGCGCCTTCGCCGACCGCTTTCCCAAGGGCCGCGTGATGCTGCTCACGAACACGGTCAAAATGGCCGGCTGTGCGCTGATCCTGGCCAAGGCCAATCCCCTGCTCGCCTACGGCATCGTGGGTCTCGGCGCGTCCGCCTATTCGCCGGCCAAGTACGGCATCCTGGCCGAGGTGCTGCCGCCGCGCCGGCTCGTGGCGGCGAACGGCTGGATCGAGGGGACGACGGTGCTGGCCATGATCCTCGGCACGGTGCTGGGCGGCGTCATCTCCGCCAATCCGCAGGCGATCGCGTGGCTGCTGCAGCTGCGCGCTTCCCTCACCTTGCCCTGGCAGGCCACGCCGGTCGGCATGGCGGTCGCCGTGATCGTCATGACCTACCTGCTCGCGACGCTCCTGAACCTGCCCGTGATGCACGCCGGCGCGCGCCCGCCTCACGCGCGCCGCACGCTGCCCGCACTGCTGGCCGATTTCTACCGCTGCAACCGCACCTTGTGGCGCGACCGCGAAGGCCGCATCTCGCTCGGCGTGACGTCGCTGTTCTGGGGCAGCGGCATGGTCCTGCAGGTGCTGCTGCTGACGTGGGCGCAGAACGTCCTCGGCCTCACGCTCGACCGCGCGGCCGCGCTGCAGGGCGTGTTCGCGCTCGGGGTCGCGCTGGGCGCGGCCATCGCCGGCAAGGCCGTGCCGCTCGTGCGCTCGCTGGCCGTCATGCCGCTCGGCGCCGTGATGGGCGCCGGCTTGTGCGCGATGGTCTGGGTGCATTCCGTGCAGGCGGCGCTGCCGCTGCTGCTGGCGATCGGCGTCCTGGCCGGCCTGTTCGTCGTGCCGATGAACGCCATCCTGCAGCACCGCGGCCACCGGCTGATGAGTGCCGGCCAGTCGATCGCCGTGCAGAACTTCAACGAGAACCTGGCCATCCTCGCGATGACGTCCAGCTACGCGCTGGCCCTGCAGGCGCGCTTGCGGCTCGATACCGTGCTCGTGCTGCTGGGCATGCTGATCGTGCTCGTCACGGTCGGCCTGCGCGGACTGGCGGCGCCGCGCCGCGGCTGAACAGTGTCCGCGCCGGCGTCCGCTGCGTGTCCGCGGATGTGTCCGCGTGTCCGACCGTGTCGAAAGCGCCACGCCCAGCCGTTTGTAACAGTCTTGTTACAAATCAAACGGGGTAATGGCGGAAAGGCAAGACTAGAATATTTTCCTTCTTTCAACCATGAATGCAGGGTAAATATGATACGTTTCCCGATCGGACTGGCGGCCGTATGCCTCACCATGTCGGCAATCGCGGCGGAACCTTTCGACGACAAATTCCGCCAGCTCGACGAATTGCTGCCGACGCCCACCTCCATCCGCACCGCTTCCGGCGCCCCGGGACACGCATACTGGCAGCAGCGCGCCGACTATGCGATCCGCGCCACGCTGGACGAAGGCAAGCGCGCGATCAGCGGCACCGAGACGATCACGTATCACAACAATTCGCCCGACACCCTGTCGTACCTGTGGGTCCAGCTCGACCAGAACATCTACAAACGCGATTCCGACGCGCGCATGACGGCGACCGTGCCCTCGCGCGACGCCTGGGCCAAGGCGCGCGGGCCGGAAGACGGCTATAAATTCGACGCCCTGCGCTCGGTGCTGGAAAAGCGCACGTTCGACGGCGGTTTTAAGATCGCCGGCGTGAAGGACGCGGGCGGCCATCCGCTGCACGTCGTCATCAACCGCACGATGATGCGCATCGACCTGCCGCAGCCGCTCAAGGCCGGCGCGACGCTGGCGTTCGCTATCGACTGGAGCTACAACATCAACGAGCAGAAGGTGCTCGGCGGCCGCTCCGGCTACGAAAAATTCGACGAGGACAAGAACGACCTGTTCGAGATCGCCCAGTGGTTCCCGCGCATGGCCGCGTACTACGACGTGACGGGCTGGCAGCACAAGCAATTCCTCGGCACGGGCGAATTCACGCTGGAATTCGGCGACTACGACGTGCAGCTGACCGTCCCGGCCGACCACATCGTGGCCGGCACCGGCGAACTGCAGAACCCGGGCGAAGTGCTCACGTCCGCCCAGCGCCAGCGCCTGGAGCAGGCGCGCACGGCGACCAGGCCGGTCGTCATCGTCACGCAGGCGGAAGCGCAAGCGAAGGAAAAGACGCGTGCAAGCGGCACGAAGACGTGGCATTTCCGCGCGAAGAACGTGCGCGATTTCGCGTGGGCGTCGAGCCGCAAGTTCATCTGGGACGCGCAGGGTTTCAAGAAGGACGCGACCAATGTGCTGGCGCAGTCGTTCTACCCGAAGGAAGGCAACCCGCTGTGGGAAAAATACTCGACGGCCGCCGTGATCCATACGATCGCCGAGTACAACAAGTATTCGTTCGACTATCCTTACCCCGTCGCGATTTCCGTGAACGGCCCGGTGGGCGGCATGGAATACCCGATGATCTGCTTTAACGGCCCGCGTCCGACCAGGGACAAGAAGACGGGCGAGCTGACGTACTCCAGCCGCATCAAGTATGGCCTGATCAGCGTCGTGATCCACGAGGTGGGCCACAACTACTTCCCGATGATCGTCAACTCCGACGAACGCCAGTGGACGTGGATGGACGAGGGCCTGAACAGCTTCCTGCAATACCTGGCGGAGCAGGCCTGGGAAGAGCACTACCCGCAGTCGCGCGGCGAACCGCGCGCCATCGGCGACTACATGAAGAGCACCAACCAGGTGCCGATCATGACGAACTCGGAATCGATCGCCGCCCTCGGCTACAACGCCTATGCGAAACCGACGGCCGCGCTGATCGTCCTGCGCGAGACGGTGCTGGGCCGCGAACTGTTCGACTTCGCCTTCCGCGAATACGCCCAGCGCTGGAAATTCAAGCGCCCCACGCCGGCCGATTTCTTCCGCACGATGGAAGACGCGTCCGGCACGGACCTCGACTGGTTCTGGCGCGGCTGGTTCTACACGACCGACCACGTGGACGTGAGCGTGGACGGCATCAGCGAATACACGGTCGGGACGAAAGACCCGGCGATCGAAAAGGCGTGGAAGAAGGCGCAGCACGACGCCGCGCCGATCTCGATCACGGACCAGCGCAACAAGGGCACCTTGCCGCGCCGCGTCGACGCGCATCCGGAACTGAAGGATTTCTATAACGAGCATGACGAGTACACGGTCACGAACCACGACCGCAACAAGTACAACGAAGCGCTCGAAGGCCTCGACGACTGGGAAAAGAACCTGCTGAAGGAAGGCAAGCACCTGTACCTCGTCGACTTCAGCAACCTCGGCGGCCTCGTGACGCCGCTCGTGCTGGAGATCACGCTTGCGAGCGGGAAGAAATACGTCGAACGCATCCCTGCCGAAGTGTGGCGCTACACGCCGAAGAAGATCACGAAGCTGATCATCACGGACGAGCCCATGGTCGCGCTGACGCAGGACCCGTACTGGGAGACGGCGGACACGGATACCGGCAACAACAGCTGGCCGCGCAAGGCGACCCCGTCGCGCCTGGAGCTGTTCAAGACCCAGCATGACCAGCCGGACCTGATGAAGGACTTCAACGAAAAACTGAAGACCAAGTGACGTAGGGCGGGCACCCCGTGCCCGCCGTACAAGACACGATATGATGAAGAATCTTATCCTGCTGCTGTGCGCCTGCGTGTGCGCGAGCGCCTCCGCGCACCGCTTCCACGCCGGCATCACCGACATCAGCTACAACGCGCGCACGGGAAGCACGGAAGTCGTGCACACGTATATGGTGCACGACGTCGAAGCGCTGTTGACGGAACTGTACCAGCGCCCGTTCGACCTGTCCGATCCGGACGACCAGGCCGTGCTGCGCAAGTACGTCGACAAACAGTTCTGGCTGGCCGACAAGGACGGCCGCCGCCTGCCCCTCGCCTGGGTGGGCGTGACGGTCGACACGGACAGTGTCGTCGTGTTCCAGGAAGCCGTGCGCACGCCCGTCGTCACCGTCGAGACCATCCACGACGCCGTGCTGAGCGACTTCCTGCCCGACCAGCAGAACACCGTGAACCTGACGGCGAACGGCAGCCTGCGCACGTTCGGTTTTACCGGCGGCCGCACGGAACTCGCCGTCCACTGATGCGTACCATCCCGCTGCTGCTCGCCGCCCTGTGCGTGCACGCCGGCGCGCGGGCCGACGATCCGGTGATCCAGCGCGTGCTCGTCGAGGGCGCGCGCGCGAGCCAGCTCGGCATCGCGGATTCCGCCAGCGCCGGCACCGTCGGCCAGAAGGAGCTGGCGATGCGCACCGTCTACCGGCCCGGCGAATTGCTGGAGGCGGCGCCGGGCCTGATCGTCAGCCAGCACAGCGGCGAAGGCAAGGCCAACCAGTTCTTCCTGCGCGGCTTCAACCTGGACCACGGCACGGACCTGGCCACCTGGCTCGACGACATGCCCGTCAACCAGCGCAGCCACGCACACGGCCAGGGCTGGACCGACCTGAACTTCCTGATCCCGGAGCTGACGGCGCGCCTGGATTACAAGAAGGGGCCGTATTCGGCGCGCGAAGGCGATTTCGCCTCGGCCGGCAGCGCGGCCATCACCTACGCCAACCGCCTCGCGCGCAACGTCGCCACCGTGAGCGCCGGCCAGGACGGCTATGCGCGCACGGCGCTGGCCGCATCGCGCGAGACCGGCGACGGCGTGCTGACGTATGCGCTGGAAGCCGTGCACAACGACGGCCCGTACACGCATCCGGACGATTACCGGAAACTCAACGGCGTGCTGCGCTACAGCCGCGGCTACGCAAACAACGGCTGGAGCGTGACGGCGATGGCCTATCGTGGCCGCTGGAATGCGACGGACCAGATCCCGCAGCGGGCCGTGGCGGCCGGCCTGCTCGACCGCTTCGACGCCGTCGACCCGACCGACGGCGGAGACGCGCAGCGCCTCAGCCTCTCGGGCGTGTGGCGCCGCACGGGCCAGGATGCGGCGTCGAAGGTCAGCGGCTACATCATCCGCAACCGGCTCGACCTGTGGTCCGACTTCACCTACTTCATGAACGACCCGGTCGACGGCGACCAGTTCGCCCAGCCGGACCGGCGCGTGACGAGCGGCTTCAATGCGACGCACAGCTGGCACGTGCACCGCGGCGAGACGGCGACGTCCGACATCACGGTCGGCGTCGAAGCGCAGAACGACAATATCTTCAACGGCCTGTATGGCACGAAGGCACGCCGCCTGCTGTCCGTCACGCGCGCGGACCACGTCGCCGAGACGAGTGCCGGCGCCTTCATCGAGAACGCGACGCGCTGGAACGGCTGGTTCCGCACGAAGGTGGGCGCGCGCGCCGACGCCTACCGGTTCCGCGTGCGCAGCAGCCTCGCGGCGAATTCGGGCACGACACGCGATGCGCTGGCCAGCCCGTCGGCCAACCTCGTGTTCGGGCCATGGCGCCAGACCGAGGTCTACGTGAACTACGGCACGGGCTTCCACAGCAACGATGCGCGCGGCACCGTCACGACGGTCGACCCGAAGACGCTGGCAGCGCTCGGCACGACGCCGGGCCTCGTGCGCTCGCGCGGCATGGAACTGGGCCTGCGCACCGAGGCGATCCCGAAAATGCAGACGGCGCTGTCCCTGTACCGCCTGGACTTCGATTCCGAGCTGACCTATGTCGGCGACGCGGGCACCACCGAAGCCGGCCCGCCCAGCCGCCGCGTCGGCGTCGAATTCTCGAATTACTATAAACCGTATAAATGGTTGTCCGTCGACTTCGACGCCGCCTGCGCGCACGCGCGCTCGCGCGGCGCCGCGCCCGGGCGCGACCGCATCCCGGAAGCCATCGAAGGCGTCAGCCAGCTCGCGCTGACGGTGACCCAGGTGGGCGCATGGGAAGGCGCGCTGCGGCTGCGCTGGTTCGGCCCACGGCCGCTCGTCGCGGACGACAGCGTGCGTTCGCGCGCCAGCACGACCTTGAACGGCCGCCTCGGCTACCGCATCGACCGCACCGTGCGCCTGGAACTGGAAGGCTTCAACCTGACGAACCGGCACGCCTCGGCGATCGATTACTACTACGCGTCGCAGCTGCCGGGAGAAGCCGCGCCGCGCGCGGACGTGCACTTTCACCCGATCGAACCGCGCTCGTTCCGGCTCACGCTCGTCAAGAACTGGTAATGCCCGGCGGCGGCACGAAGGCCTGGAAAAAGTGCTAGGCTAACGGGATGACAACACCGCAACCACCCTACACCGATCCGGCCCGCATCGCCGACGCCCTGCGCGGCGACGGCTATGCCTTGCTGCGCCCGGCCGACGTGGCGCTGCTGACCGGCTGCACGCTCGACGAGTTGATGGCACTGGCGCCAAGCTGGCAACGCCTGGAACTGGATAACTACCTCAAGGACGGCGGCCGCTATCGCCGCCGCCGGCACTCCTGCTTCATCGACAGCGGCGACGACCTCACGCAAAGCCCGCATCGCGCGCACTGGCAGCCGGTCGAGTACAACGCCCTGCACGGCGGCATGCACCGGCTGTTCGTGCCCATCGAACCGTCCACGGTCGGGCAGCCGGCCTGGAGCCGCCTGCTGCGTGCGCTGGGCGCCGTGTGCTCGCAAGTGAAAGGCCCGCAGACCTGGTACGTCGAAGCGCACCAGTTCCGCATCGACACGGCGGACGGCATCGGCCGTCCCACGCCGGAGGGCGCGCACCGCGACGGCGTCGACTTCGTCGCCGTCATCCTGATCGGCCGCGAACACATCAAGGGCGGCGAAACGCGCGTGTTCGAGGCGCACGGCCCCCGCGGCCAACGCTTCACGATGACGGAACCGTGGACACTGCTGCTGCTGGACGACGCCGCCGTGATCCACGAGTCGACGCCGATCCAGCCCGTGGGCGACAACGGCCACCGCGACACGCTGGTGCTGACCTGGCGCGCCGGCGCCTTCCAGGGCGACGACGCCGAGCCGACGGGCGCCTGAGCCACCTCCGCGCGGCCGCGCCGGCCGCCGCCTCCATTCTTGCCTCACCGACGGGTATGCGCTGTCCCGGGACACCGCATGCGGCAAGAAATGTTAGCGTATGACAATTGCGGGCAAAAAAAAAGCCCGCATCCTTGTCGGTGCGGGCTGAATCCAGATTTTCGGAGAAAAACTGGAGGAGACAGTTGCAACTATAGTCCTATATTTTGTGCACTGCAATACGGTAGAACTACTATATGTAGAGGACTGCCTCTAGAGCAGGAGCTCATGCGCCGACGATACGAAATCCAGCACGTTTTTGCGGCATTGCGGGAAAGACTTGTTCCAGACGTTTATCGCCTAACATTAAATGTTCTTCAGAAATCTGCGCTAACACCGAACGAAAATCGGTCGTGACGAGCAAATCGCGGCCCTCGTTCAGTTTCGCGTCGCTGACGCCTTCCCAGTCCCCGTAAACCTTACCTCCACGCACTTTTCCGCCCATGACCCACATCACATTGCCGTGACCGTGATCCGTGCCGCCGTTGCCGTTCTCGCGGGCCGTGCGGCCGAACTCCGACATCACGACGACGATCGTGTCGTCGAACAACGGACCGAGCCGCTCGGCCAGCACGGCCAGGCCCTGCCCCAACGGTGCCAAACGATTGGCCAGCTGGCCGCTGGCCGCGCCCTGGTTCGCGTGCGTGTCCCAGCCGCCCAGCGCGACGAACGCCAGCTGGATATTCGGGTCGTTGCGCATCAGGCCCGCCAGGCGCGCGGCATCGTCGGGAAAGCCGTTCGGCAGCGGCGCGCCGCGGTCGGCGGCCTGCATTTCGCGGCTCATGTCGCCCTGCTCCAGCGCGCCCATGACTTCGCGGTGCGCCGCGCGCCCGTCCGCGTACGCGCGCCCGAAGCGCGGGTGATTCGCGTACAGCTCGTCGAAGGCGGTCTTCACGGCGGGCCGGTCGAGCAGGTCGGCGCGCGCCGCACGCGCGACGTTCGGCAGGTTCACGGCGGCCGCGCGGCCGGACAGGATGCGCGGCAGCACCGGACCGATGCCCAGCAGCCGGCTGGGCGACTGCGGACCGGGCAGCGCGGCCACGAGGCGGTTCATCCAGCCGTCCGGCGTGCTCTTGCGGCCGGGCGTCGCGGATTCCATGTAGTCCTGCGCGTCGAAGTGGGAACGCGTCGCGTCCGGCGAACCGCTGGCGTGCACGAAGGCCAGCCGGTTCGCGCGCCACAGCGGCTGCAGGCTGGCCAGTGCGGGATGCAGGCCGAAATAGCCGTCCAGGGCGAGCGCTCCGCCGTCCATGCCCGGCGCCGCCAGGCCGATCGTCGGCCGCAGGCGCAGATAGTTCTCGTCGCCGACAGGGGCGACGACGTTCAGGCCGTCGACGGCGCCGCGCAGCATCACGACGACGAGTTTTTTGCCGGTCGGGCTGGCGGCGGGCGCGCTGACGGCCCACGCGCTGCGCCCGACGGGCAGCAGGATGCCGGCGCCCAGCGCCAGCGCGTTGAGGAAGTGCCTGCGTTGCATGTCGTTCTCCCGGACGGAATCAGCGCTGCATGAAATCGGGGCTGCCGAGCAGCATGGCCGCGCGCAGGTTGTCCGGATTGCGCTGGACGATGGCCTGCGTGCGCGGTGAAATCGATCCGGCCAGCGTCGCCTGCAGGCGCGCCGGATCGAGCGGCGCCGGCTTCGGATTGGCCGGCGCCGCCGGCACCGGCAACCGCACGACGTCGCTGCCCGCCATATCCGGTTCCATCGCCGCGACGGGACGGGGCTCGGCCGGCAGCGCGGCCAGCGGCAGCCTGCCGGATGCAAGCGCGGTGGCGAAGGCGATGCGCCGCGACAGCGCGTCCGGGTTGAGCCACGCGTCCTGCGTGTTCTTGTACCCGTCCGGCGTCTGGCAACCGTACAGCGGCATGCCCAACTGGTTCATCGTATTCACGAGCGGCATCACGTTCACGACCGGCGCGCCGCTGGCCCTGACCGCCGAGACCACGAACTGGTACGGCGTCTTGAACTTGGCGCCGACGGTGCCGGCGGCCATGAATTCGCGGCTCGCGAACAGCGTCACCAGCACGGCGCGGATATCGCCCTGCGACGCCAGCCACGTGGCCGCCATGCGGTCGACGAGGGCCGGCGGCGGATCGTCGCTGACGAAGTACTGGGCCAGCTCGCGGCTCACGTGGTGCGCGGTGGCCGGGTGCATGGCCAGCACGTCCAGCGCGTATTCGCCTTCCTGCTGGCCGGCGGGCGCGATCTCGTGCCCGAGCCACGTCTTGATGCCGCGGTCGTGGCGGCCGGCGTCGAAGCGGAACGTCTCGCCCGTGCGCGCCAGGCGCTTCTGGTCGAACGTCCAGCCGGTCAGCATGCGTGCCAGTTCCGTCACGTCGCGCTGCGTGTAGCCGCCGTCCGCGCCCAGCGTGTGCAATTCCATCAGCTCGCGCGCGTAGTTCTCGTTCAGGCCGCGCGCCTTTCCCTTCGCATCCGGACGCGGCGCCGACGACACGACGTTATCGAGGTAGAACAGCATCGCCGGATGCTTCGCCGTCGCGCCCAGCAGCGCGCGGAAGGAACCCAGCGCGTACGGGCGGATCGCGTCGCGCTCGTAACCCGTCACCAGCGCGCGGTCGATCCCCTTGCCGGCGAATACGTTGAAATGGTTGTACCAGAAGTCGACCATGACTTCTTCCAGCTGGCGCGGGCTCTCGACGGCGCGCAGCAGGCGGGCCTCGGCGGCCTGGCGCGACACGCGCATCTCCACCTGGCGCCGGCGCTGCTTCGCGCCCTCGTCGTCCATGCGCACGTCGCGCCGCAGCGCCAGGAATTCGCCCAGCGACTCGCCAGTACTGCGGTTGACCGTGTCCAGGGCGCCCAGGCGCGCGTCCAGGTCGGGCGGCAGCGGGATCGTCTCCGGATGCAGCTGCTCGGCTATCCAGCGCTGCACGCCCATGGTCGCCACGCGCTCGACGTCGCCGGGACGCGGCCCGAACGCGAGCCGGTTCAGCACGTGCAGGGCCTGCGCCTGCGCATCCGGCGCGGGCGCGGCCGCTGATGCGGCGCCCGTCGCGATCAGCGCAAAGGTCAGCAGGGCAAGCGATGCGCGGTAGGTCATGGTCAGCACTCCTCGTTGATCGTCATTTAACCTTGAATGGATGAGCGGGAATATCGATGCGACGTTTCAGTGGTAAAGATTTGTAACCGATCTCATGTAAATGCCGCACGTGCGGAACAGGCGCGCTGGAGCGTGCTTTGCTACACTGCCGGAGTTTCACCTCCCCGCCTGCCATGTCCTGGATCGTCATCAAATACCTGATCACCGCCGCCGTCGTCGTCCTCGTGTCGGAAGCCGCCGCGCGCTCCGACCGCCTCGGCGGCCTGATCGCATCCCTGCCGCTCGTCACCGTGCTGACGCTGATCTGGCTGCACGTCGAGCGCCAGCCGCAGGAAAAAATCGCCAACCACGCCTGGTACACGCTGTGGTACGTGCTGCCCACGCTGCCCATGTTCGCCGTGTTTCCCTGGCTGCTCGACCGCTTCGGCTTCTGGCCGGCGCTCGCGGCCGGCGTCGCGATCACGCTGGGCAGCATACTCCTGTTCGCCATCCTGCTGAAACGCTTCGGCATCCAGCTGCTCTGATCGTTCATGCTTCCAGGGAACGGAGCGTCGTGACACAGGCCGTTTGCCGCCTCGCACTGCAAAGCGGCAAGCTGGCGCCGCAGCCAATGGCCCCGGCCTATCCTTCGCACGAGGCCGCCGATCGCCGGCCCGGCCATTCATCGCTTGCAAGGAATCCAATGAAGCATCCATGCCTCCTGGGCGCTGCCCTGCTGCTGTGCACCGCCGTCCACGCCGCACCGTCCGCCTGGCTGTTCGAATACCGCGGCTTTTACGACTACCACGACCCCACGGTCTTGCGCACCGACGTGGCCGTCACGGGCAGGATCGCCGGCGACGACGTCGACGGCGACGGCGTCATCGACGCATCCGAGCTGGACTCGCTGTGGATGAACATGCGGCTGTGGTCCGGCGACTTCGCCCGCTGCGGCGGCGGTTCCGTCGATCACGATTGCCAGCTCGACGCGTTTTCCTTCCGTCCCGGCACCGGCGGCAGCGACGCCCTCGACATTGCCGCGAGCTGGCGCGACGTGTACGCGACCCAACTCGAGTACCACACGGAAGCGTTCGTGAGCGGCGTGAAGTACTCGGCCACGTCGAGTTACGGTCACGATTACCCGGTGGACGATTATTATTTTTTCGGCGCGGGGACGACGCTGACGATCACGCCGCTGTCGCCGGTCCCGGAACCGGGGGCGTGGATGATGCTGGGGTGCGGCCTGCTTGCGCTCGCGGCGAGGCGGCGTCGCGGGCTTTGAAAAAAGAAAAAGCCGGCACGAAGCCGGCCTGGAGGTGTGAACGGAATACCGCTCAATAATCGCGGTTGCGGCCGCCCAGCAGCTTGGCCAGCACGAAGCCGGCGGCGGCGGCGATGGCGATGGCGGTGCCCGGTTTCTGGCGCACGTACTCGAAGCTGGCTTCGCGCCACTGGCCGTAGGCGTCGGTCAACTGTTGCTGGCGCTGGCCCAGGTTGACGGTGGCGCCGCTCAGCATGCCCTGCAGCTTGTCCACGCCGGCGTGGGCGCTGGTGGCCAGGCGGTCGACCACCGGACGGGCCGCGTCGGCAGCCTTGTCGACCATCGGACGGGCGGCGTCGGCGGCCTTGTCGATCGACTGGTGCAGGCCTTGTGCGCGCGCATTCACCTGGGCACCCATGTCTTTCGAATCGCCGCCCACGCCCGAACCGGTGGCGGCGCCGGCGCTCTGGCTGTTCTGGCTGCCCGAACCCAGCGAGCTGCTGTTGCTGGTGCCGATACTGCTGTTGGTGCCGGAGGCGGTGGAGCCGGATGCGCTCATCGAGCCCATCGAGCCCATGCCCGACGACGACGAGCCGGCATTGCTGGTGCCGCCCACGGCGCCCGTGCTGGAAGCGGTGGCGCCGCCGGTGCTGCTGCCGGTCGAGCTGTGCTGGTCCTTGCCCTGGTTCTCCTGGCTGCTCTTGTTCAGGCTGCCCGAACCGGCCGTGCTGCCCAGGTTGCCCGCGCCGCTGGCGTTCGGCAGGTTGCTCGCGCTGTCCTTGCCCAGGTTGCCCGACCCCGTGGTGCTGCCTTTTGCTTCGCTCGACTTCTGATTATCCATGATGAATTCCTCTTGTAAGATTTTGACCAACGCGGAGTAGACCGATCTTCTTGACCGTGCATCCGTTCAAAAGTTCGACCGATAGGCGGTCCTTTCGCGTCGCGCCGATGCGCGATGTCGGTGCGACACCGTCAGAATGCGGTGTCTCAATAAAAAAAATATAACTTTTTGTCGGTCCCGACTGTGCGCTGCATAACAAAGGCGGAGGAAGGACGGGGGATGGGCGCGGGAGCGGAGAGGAAAAACAAAAAGGGCCACCCTGCTGGGTGGCCCTTCTCGACTACTTGAAGGTGCAGGAGTACCTGAAGCTCGCCGAGGCGCGCCTCTAGGGCATCGTGGTCGCCATCCGCGCCTGGAACGTCGGCAGGACCAACCCGATCAACACCGTGTCCCTGGCGCTCTACGAGCGGGGCATCGACCACGACCTGATCGACGGGGACGGCGATGACTAGGCCGACGGTCGTCATCCTCGCAGGCCGTCCGAGCAGGCCTGTCCTGCCCCTCCTCTCGCCGAGTCCGCGCGCCCCAGCCGTCGCGCCCACGCGCCTGCCCGCTCGACGGCTGCTCCCGGACAAGGATTCGGCTTCCCACAAGGCTGAGGCCGTCGCGCGGAGGGCACTTGCCCTCGCCGAAGAGGGCTACGCCCTGTTCGGCGCGCTGGAGGCCTGCGCCAAGGCTGCGGGCGTAAGGCCCGACTCGGACGAGTTCGACGCCGCGGCCGAATTAGTCGGGTTTCCCTACTGCCGCGTCCTCGACCTCTACGTGGACCCGGAGACGAAGCGCAAGGCAGAGGAGCTAGGCTTCCCAAACGCGCACAGAGTACTCAGCCGCTAAGCCTGAGTAGCCTTGAACAGAACCTACCGTTGCCCCGCCGTGTTTTAAGGGGAAGTGCCTGAAGACATTCCCCTTCTCTTTCAACTTTCTTTCGGTTGTTGGTCTACTGATTGGATGTCAGGGGGCGGCGTCTCGTCCGCCACAGTGACCGGTGGCAGAGCCTCTTCAGCAGGCTTTCGGAACGCATTTCCCTTGTGCGCCCGGGTGATCGACATTTCAACGATTCTCTCGATTACGCGTTCCGGCGTGGCCCACTTCATTACCAGACGACCAGGGTCCATTCCGTACTCAGCAACGATATCGCGCAGCTCATCCAAGGATAGCTTTCCCAATGCATCTCGTAATGCGGGCTCACCGTCCCGTACGATCTGTACAGGGTCAAGCACGGCAGGGGCACGGCGGTTTTTCCCTCGTTTAGGGTCACCATGATCTGATTGTCCCGTGACATCTTCCTTCGGTGCCTTGCGCTTGGCTGCTCCGGAACCTAAGGCATCGATTAGCGCAGCTTCAAATTCTGGATTGCGCTCAGCCTCTTCGAGAACAACACGCATCAAGCGGTTGAGAGTATTCCGCAAGCTCACAGTTCATTCTCCAAATCATTCCAAATTTCATGCGCCAGTTCGATATAGGTTGAGGTCAGCCCGTTCGGGTCGGAACCGTACTTCTGTCGCAGCGTCCGCTTGGATCGCGAATATTCTGCAGCGGCAGACGCAGTATTTGTCTGCTTAATCTTCGTTACATATACGGCTGGAACGTTGGCATCGGTTTGGAGTTGCTTCAACACGGTGTTGTGTACCGTCGAGTTGGCCTGATACTTAGTGATGACAATGCCGAGCGGAACAATATCCTCGCCAATTGCTTGAGCAAACTCACCGACCCGGGTAACGATCTGGGGAATGCCATAAGTCGAGAGGTGATCAGGGATAGTTGGAATAATATACGCGTCGGACAGACGCAAGCCGTTCAGCGTAACAATGCCCAAGTTCGGTGGGCAGTCTACGATGACGATATCGTAGTCGTCCAACTTGGACTTAACCGCACGCCACAGTAGTTCAACCGGATTTACAGCGTAGAATTTCCCGGATGGGGCTGACGCAAGTTGGTCCTGGACGTCGATCAAGTCAAGACTCGAGGACAACAGGTCGATGCTCCTAGCCTCTTGAACGTCACCTACCCTTTTTTGCAGCGTTGCCTCAAGGTTAAACTTCTTTACATCTGGATTCATTGCGTCCTTGAACAACTGGGCCAATGTGTGTCCTTGGTTATTCAGATCGAGCCACTTGTCTTCCCCAAGTAACATGATCGTCGCGTTAGTTTGAGGGTCGAGGTCGATGACCAACACCTTCTTTTTCATCTCTGCGGAGAATACCTCGGCGAGAGCTACGGACGTGGTCGTCTTCGCGACGCCACCCTTCAAATTAATTGTCGAGATTACATGAGTCATCGGAGTGTTCCTCTTATTCCTTTTTAGCCAAGACCGAATTTGCGAACGCCGGAAAATTGGCCCGGATGCTAGCTCTGCAACCGGGCTGGGGAAATTAGCCGCTCGCACGCGCCAGTTGGCGACGGCTTGACGGGACACCCCTGCCATCTCGGCAATCTCACCTATTCCTACCAGTTCAGTGCTCTCCTGAGTCATACCACCCACCTTGTGAACATTATTCACGAACACAGTGTACAACGTACACAAAAAGAGTCAAGCGGGAAATTGCTTGATCTTGAAAGCGCAGCCACATCCGATACCAAAAAATACGAATGGCGAATATTATCAAGCTACTATAGATGAGCACCGCGTCGCTACCAGCGCTTCGCGATACCTGGTCTACGTGTGAGCCAGGCCGAAGTCTTCGGGCACTAAAGCTCGAGGTAGTCAAACCCATCACGTCGGAGAAGTTGAAGGCCTCTCAGACGGCCAAGCAGAATGCACCGTCTTAAATGACGTAAGTCTCCTTAGGGTTGCCCGGCCATGTTCGGCGGGAGCGGTTGCGGGCCGGTTCCCTTCCTTTTCAAGCCCTTGGGCAGCCCCGCCCGCTGATCGACAGTAGGCGCGCCCTCCCTTGGCCGTCCGCACCGCTCCCAAATCCGTCCAGGCGCGGCCTAATGCTCTCACACACCAGCCAAACAGGAGAGCACAATGAAGCTGCAAGAGATGAGCACCAGTCAATGCTGGAGCTGCACAACTCCATCGCGGAGACGCCAGCCGGACCGAAGTCGTTCGCCACTAAGGCCAAGCTGATTGCCCGGATCGAGTCCATCGCGGTGGCCGGCAACGTCAATCTCGCGTCACTCTGGCAGGCAAAGACGCCCGAGGCAGGCGAGCCTGACATGCCGCCGCGGGCCGCAGCCACCGAGGCCATAGACGCCCCACCGAAAGCCGAGCGGATGCCCACCGGCAAGGGCATTGGCCGCCTCGCGCGCGAGCTCCTGCTTGACCCTACCGGCTACCCACACGCCGTAGTCGCCGAGATGGTCAATGCCCGCGTTGAGGGCGCGCGGGCCACTGCCAAGTCAGTTAGGTGGTATGCATGCAACATGAGGAAGAACGGTATCAACGTTCCCTCAAGACAGAAGCGTCAAACTGTCGTCATTTAGCCCAAGCAGTCTCATAGTCCCATGCGACACGCAGCATCCAGGATGGCCGATTTGCCTCGCCTATGCACTGTGGATCTAGTTTTTTTCCACTCTGCCAATCATTCTGTTCAAATTTCGTAGTCTTGAGGTATTGACACTCAAGTCTGAGCGCATGAAAATCACTCGTGGTCGACAACGGAGTTACTAGACATGAGTGAAACTGCAGCAAGGGAGTTTAACGCCATCCGGACGGTCCACGACGCGCTTGAGCCACTTGAAGAGGAAGCAAGGGCTCGCGTCCTAACTTACATTACTAGCTTGTTAGGTATCGAAGTAAAAATGGCTGGCGGTCGTAACAGCTCTGCGGTATCGACAGAAAGCTCGGCCATAGACGAGGAAGCCGAGGTGATTTCCGCCGAAGACGCAGCAAAGAGTGCCCCCACCTACTCGACCTTTGCTGAGCTTTATGCTGCAGCTAGTCCTAAAAGTAATGGTGAAAAAGCTCTGGTTGTCGGGTACTGGCTTCAGATTTGTCAAGGCGCAGAAAACTTCACCTCTGCCATGGCCAATAAGGAATTGACTCACCTCGGCCATAAGGTTGCGAATATTACTGATGCTGTGGATCAGATGAAGAACCAAAAGCCCATGCTCATCTTACAGCTCAAGAAAAGTGGGAATAGCCGACAAGCCCGGAAGCTCTACAAAGTAAGCCATGAAGGCGTAAAGCGTGTCGAGGGAATGATCCGTGGATGAGCCTCGACTCGCAACCGCGCTAACCGGGCTATTAGGTCCAACACTGTCGGCCGACCTCGCAAGCGACCTCGTGAAAATCAGGCGCGACTGTGCTACGCATACACTTGAGCGCGCGGCGCCAGGTAAGTTTGTCGAGACATTTGTACAGTGCCTCCAGTACATAGACACCGGCACCTTTGATGCCAAGCCAAGCGTTGACGACTACCTTGGCAAAAAGGTCGAGAACACTTTGCTGCCCGAGAGTCTGCGCATCTGTGCAGCTAGGGTGGCGCGGTCAATGTACACTTTCCGCAACAAGCGAAATATAGCTCACAAGAATGACGTGGATACCAACATTCACGATCTCGCCTTCGCGCATCAAGGTGCGGCATGGATCACCGCCGAGCTTCTACGACACGCTACTGGAATTTCCATGCAAGAGGCTGGCATGCTAATCGCAATGGTGCAGGCGCCTGTCGGCACATTGATCGAGGAGATTGGCGACACTCGCCTTGTCCACGCGGACGTATCGATAAAAGCCGAGCTTCTAATTCTACTTCACAGCCATTATCCAGACACGATAACGGTAGACTCGATGCTCAAAAGCTTGAGCCGTCGAAATGCGGGTACCGTCCGGAATCGACTACGTGACCTGCACATGGAGAAGTTGGCGCACGGTGATGCCAAGTCGGGCTACCGCCTCACTCAAACTGGCCATGTAGCGGCCGTCGCTGAGATTAAGGCGCTGGCCGTGTAGGTCTCTGTTAATCAGACGCAGCGATCAATGCAGTCTACCTCTACGGGGACTAAGCCTGGTGTTGAGCTACCGCGATTCGAGTCAAAAAAGGGTCACCCGCATGGGGTGGCCCTTCTTATTTTTGGCGCCGCAGACCGCACTCGAACTAGTTACCTTAGCATTGCGAATCCAAATGCATTACTCGACAGATATAAGCTGCCTCTTATAGATATCTTTCCGCTCTACCGAATCCCAATACTTAGCCGTTTCTACCTTAATACGTGCGATTGACGTGATAGTTAGACGCTGAACCTGATCGGTCAACCGAAGTGGGAACCTAATAGAAATCTTGCCGTCATCAGTACGAATATCGAGCCTTCCTGTATCAGTGATGCTGGCAACGCTCCCTACCAAGACTTCTTCGTACTTCTCCGGTTCACGGATAGTATCCAACAATGAGCGGATGCGAGTTATTTCATCCGGCGACCCTTCCCAGAACTGTCGCCCTCGGGGCGATTCCCAAGTAAACTGCGCAGCTAACCCTGCGCCATCTAATACTCTCATGAACTCGCTAAGCTGATGGGCAGATTTACCTCCAACCGCATCAACGGCATCGTAAAAATCGTCTTGATGGGAATTCAGAAGACGGAATGTCTGCGTCAGCGTAGCTTGAAGGAGACTTTCTCCAGTCAGGTCAGGTAGACCATTGCCAGTAACAAAGATGCGGGTAGAACCGTAGCCAAGCCCAGCTAGCTTTAGGTTAAGAGCGCTTACTACGTCTTGACCTACCCCTCGCTCAGCCTCGTTCCCATAGCGGAGTCTATGCGCAGCGAGCTTCCAAGCTTTGGATAGCGGCTCCATCGCTGCAATAAACCAGTCAAGCGAGATACTACCGTTTGCCCGCGGTCCAATGACACGAAGATCAACGAGTTCGCCTGCTTCCTCTGCCTCTTCGATTGCGAGCCGATGCTTTACCCTTTGCGCAAATTGAGTTTGGTTTTTTGCAGCAATTTGAAGAAAAAAGTCATCTGGCTTAGCGCGAGCGCGCTCGGCAGTTTCTTTTGCATGTTCGGATAGCGACTCGGCATGCTCACGCAGGAACTTTGTACTCATATGTTCACCTCCGCAAAACCTTTCGCCGTAACTCTGTCATGACTAAACCCTAGGACACCCCGCCAGTATGCCTCTCGGTGGAAAATGTCGTCTTGCGCTGGCGTTTCAACGTAGAGATCAAGATTGAAGAGGTTCTCTGCTGCGTCGTGATCCAACAAATGCGAAATCTGCTGTAGTACGGCTGGGTTGGCATTTGGGATGCCGGTCACCCAGTGCGGGTTCCAGAGAACGCAGTCAATATCGCCGGGCCCAGGCTTCTGCGTCATGAAGGACCCATCTAACCATAGCGTACCAGCTAATCCAAGCCCTTGGAGCGCGCCAACCCAAGCGATAAGTCGTTCGTACAGATCATGTCGGCGCTGGTCTTCAAACGGCGCAACAGCTAACGCGTGCAGCTCGGGCAACGTAATGACGTGCAACCCAGGCCGCAACAAGGGCGGGAAGTCGGGCTTAGCCATTTTTTCTCGATCACCAATCCTTTATTGGGCATGCCTCAAGGTACCCATTCCACTAGGATATTAGCAGTCTTTCATCCAAAATTGCCAATAAATAAGGGGCTGATCAGCCCACGAAAATAAAAAGGGCCACCCGCATGGGTGGCCCTTCTCACTTTTGGTGCCGCTGACCGGAATCGAACTGGTGACCTTCGCATTACGAATGCGCTGCTCTACCGACTGAGCTACAGCGGCTAAACCGGAAAACCGTTTAACCTGTGTCTGCACTACCTTGCCATCAGACTGCTGGCGGCCCGGAGGCCATCATGGGTGTTGCTCAACCGAATGAGCTGCACCGCAAAGGAGCCCGCATTCTAACAACAACTCCGCAAACTTGCTAGTCCGACTCGGCAATTTTATGCGGAGCGGTCGAAAATCATGCCTGATGGTAGCTCGTCACGCGCTCCACTTCGCTCTTCGAGCCGAGGAACACGGGCACGCGCTGGTGCAGCTTCTGCGGAACGATGTCGAGGATGCGCTCGCGGCCGTCCGTCGCGGCGCCGCCGGCCTGCTCGACGATGAACGCCATCGGGTTCGCTTCGTACATCAGGCGCAGCTTGCCCGGCTGCGACGGGTCGCGCTGGTCGGCCGGGTACATGAAGATGCCGCCGCGGTTCAGGATGCGGTGCACGTCGGCCACCATCGAGGCGATCCAGCGCATGTTGAAATCCTTGCCGCGTGCGCCCGTCTTACCGGCCAGCATTTCATCGACATAGCGCGTGACGGGCGGATACCAGTGGCGCTGGTTCGACATGTTGATGGCGAATTCCTTCGTCTCTTCAGGGATCTGCATGTCCTTCTGCGTGAGGACCCAGGAACCCATCTCGCGGTCCAGCGTGAAGCAGTTGACGCCGTTGCCGGTGGTGAGCACGAGCATCGTCTGCGGGCCGTACACGGCATAGCCGGCCGCGACCTGCTTGCTGCCGGCCTGCATGAAGTCGGCTTCGGTCGGGTGCGTCATGCCGTCCGGCGCCTTCAGCACGGAGAAGATGGTGCCGATGGACACGTTGACGTCGATGTTCGACGAGCCGTCCAGCGGATCGAACAGCAGCATGTATTCGCCCATCGGGTAGCGGTTCGGGATCGGGTGGATGGATTCCATTTCTTCCGACGCCATCGCGGCCAGGTGGCCGCCCCACTCGTTGGCCTCGAGCAGGATCTCGTTGGAGATCACGTCGAGCTTCTTCTGCACTTCGCCCTGGATGTTCTCGGTGTTGGCGCTGCCGAGGATATCGCCGAGCGCGCCCTTGCCGACCGAGTGCGAGATGGTCTTGCAAGCGCGCGCCACCACCTCGATCAGGAGGCGCAGCGACGCGGGGATGTTGCTGTGGAGACGCTGTTCCTCGACGAGGTATTGCGTCAGGCTGACACGTTTCATGGACTTCCTTCGTTTGTGAAAATGTTTAGTTGGCGAGGGCCTTGCTGACCACCTCGCGCACATCGTTCGACAGCTTGGCCTGTCCGGCCACCAGCTGCAACGCCCGCCTCATCTGGGCCTGCAGGTCCGGCGTGAAGCGGCGCCAGCGGTCCATCACGCGGGCGAGGCGGCTGGCCACCTGCGGGTTCAGCGCGTCCAGCGCGATCACCTGCTCGGCCCAGAACGCGTAGCCGCTGCCGTCCGGCGCGTGGAAGCCCACCGCGTTGCCGACACAGAACGTCGACACCAGGCTGCGCGCACGGTTCGGATTACGCAACGTGAAGGCCGTGTGCGTCATGAGTTCGCGCACGCGGTTCACGTTGGTCGTCGGGGCCGCGGCCTGCATCGCGAACCATTTATCCACGACCAGCGCCTCGCCCTGGAATTCGTCGTAGAAGCGCTGCAGGGCGTCACCGGCCGCGGGCGCGCGCGCATGCACGAGGGCCGACAGGGCCGCCACGCGGTCCGTCATGTTCGTCGCAGCGGCGAACTGGCGCTGGGCCAGCGTCAGGCAGTCATCGTCCGGGGCGGCGCACAGATAGGCCAGCGCCAGGTTTTTCAGTGCGCGCTTGCCGATCGATCCGGCGTCCGGGCTGTATTCGCCCGGCGTCTGGCTGGCGTCGTATTGCGCCCGCAATTCCGCGCGCAGGCGGGTGCCGATGGCGGCGCGCACGAACTGGCGCGCCAGGTGGATGGCGAGCGGGTCAACGACGTCCAGCTGGTCGGCGATCATCGATTCCGTCGGCAGCAGCAGCGCCTGCTCGCGGAAGGCCGGGTCCAGCGTATCGTCGGTGAGGATCTTGCGCATGGCGTCGACGAACACGTCGTCCAGGTCCGGCCTGGCGTTCTCGATGACGTTGCCGGCGGCGGCCACCTGGCCGGCCAGCTTCAGCAAACGGCTCATCGCGAGGCGCTGGCCCGCTTCCCAGCGGTTGACGGGGTCGCTGTCGTGGCTGAACAGATGCACCAGCTCGGCGTCGTTGTAGCCGTATTTCAGGATCACGGGCGCGGAAAAATCGCGCAGGATCGACGGCGTCGGCTGTTCCGTGACGCCGGTGAAGGTGAAGGTCTGGTCAGCGTCCGTCAGCTCCAGCACGGCCGTCGTGCCGTGGTCTTTTCCGTCCACGGTGAGCGGCAGGTCGCGGCCGTCCTTGCCCAGCAGGCCGACGGCGACCGGGATGTGGAACGGCAGCTTTTCCGGCTGGCCCGGCGTCGCCGGACACGACTGGACGAGGCGCAGCGTGTACGTCTGCGCCTGCTCGTCGTAGCGGGTCTCGGCCTGCACGACGGGCGTGCCGGCCTGGCTGTACCAGCGCTCGAACAGCGTGAGGTCGCGGCCGTTGGCGTCGGCCATGGCGAGGCGGAAGTCGTCGCAGGTGACGGCCTGGCCGTCATGGCGTTCGAAATACAGGTCCATGCCCTTGCGGAAGCCCTCGCGGCCCAGCAGGGTCTGGTACATGCGCACGACTTCGGCACCTTTTTCGTAGACGGTGACCGTATAAAAATTATTGATCTCGACGAAGGAGTCGGGACGGACCGGGTGCGCCATCGGGCCGGCGTCTTCCGGGAACTGGGCCTGGCGCAGGGTGCGCACCTGGTCGATGCGGGTGACGGCCCGGCCCGTGTTCGTGCCGATCATGTCGGCCGAGAATTCCTGGTCGCGGAACACGGTCAGGCCTTCCTTCAGCGACAGCTGGAACCAGTCGCGGCAGGTCACGCGGTTGCCCGTCCAGTTGTGGAAGTATTCGTGGCCGACGACGGCCTCGATGCCCTGGAAGTCGACGTCGGTCGCGACGCGCGGATTGGCCAGCACGAACTTCGTGTTGAAGATGTTCAGGCCCTTGTTTTCCATCGCGCCCATGTTGAAGTCGCCCACGGCGACGATCATGAAGCGGTCCAGGTCGAGCTCCAGGTCCCAGCGCTCCTCGTCCCAGCGGATGCTGTGCTTGAGCGACTGCATCGCGTAATCGGTCTTGTCGAGGTTGCCCTCTTCCACCCACACCTGCAGCAGGGCCGTGCGGCCGTCGGCCAGTTCGAAGTCCTCTTCCTGGCACACGAGGCGCGCGGCGACGAGGGCGAACAGGTACGACGGCTTCTTGAACGGGTCTTCCCACAGCGCGTAGCGGCGGCCGTCCGGCAGGTCGCCTTCCTCGACGAGGTTGCCGTTCGACAGCAGCACCGGATACTTGTCCTTGTCGGCGCGCAGCATCACGGTAAAGCGGGCCATCACGTCCGGACGGTCCGGGAAATAGGTGATGCGCCGAAAACCTTCGGCCTCGCACTGGCTATAAAAACTGCCGTTGGACGTGTACAGGCCGCTGAGGGTAGTATTGCTTTCGGGAATGCAGACGGTTTCGATTTCCAGCGTCGCCTCTTCCGGCGCGTTGGGGATGCGCAGCAGGGTGCCCTCGACGGTGTACTCCCCTTCGGCCAGCGCCTTGCCGTTCAGGCGCAGGGACACCAGTTCGATGTCTTCGCCGTACAGCTCGATTTCGCGCTGGGCACTGGCGGGATTGCGGCGCACCGTCATGCGATTGGCGACGACGGTGCGGGCGGGGTCGAGATCGAAGCCGAGTTCAACGGTATCGACCAGATAACTGGGGGCGGTGTAATCCTTCCGGTAGATCGTCTGGGGCGTATC
Organism: Massilia sp. Masssp93; assembly: GCF_059491295.1. Lineage (NCBI taxonomy): Bacteria > Pseudomonadati > Pseudomonadota > Betaproteobacteria > Burkholderiales > Oxalobacteraceae > Massilia > Massilia sp. Masssp93. The sequence continues at coordinate 5,063,493 of NZ_CP168502.1, forward strand.
GGTGCGCATGGTCAGGTCCGCAAAGCCGTTGGTGGGATGCTTATTTTACCAACAGCTTCACGCCGCACTCCGTCTGACCTTTCTTTTGTATCGCCATGTATAGGCAGTAACCGTGCGTAAATGTATCGACGAACATCACGCATCAGGAATAATATGGTCACCTGAACAAGACCGATTACAGGATTTGACATCCGACAGACAGGGAATACCGAATAGATGGAGCGCATCATGAAACGTACCATGATCACGGCGGTCGCCTCGCTGAGCCTGTTGCTGGGCGGCTGCGCGACGACGATCCGCAGTGACGTCACCACCTTCAACCAGTGGCCCGCCCAGTTGCCCGACAAGAGCTATGCGTTCGAGACGCCGCCGCCGCAGGACAACACGCTGGAGCTGCAGAGCTACGAAAACCTCGTGCGCGCCCAGATGAGCCGCCTCGGTTTCCATGAGGCACAGCAGTCGCCGGCGCTGAAGGTATCGATGCGCTTCACGACCATCGACGTGCCCACGCAGGTCATCTACCCGGCCTTCACGCCGATGTACTCGCCCCGCTTCGCCTACATGGGGTGGCGCCGGCGCTACTGGGGCGGCTGGTACAGCCCGTTCTACGACCCGCTGTGGGGCCCGTACCCGGCCTATGACGTGCAGGAAGAACACCGCTACCACCGCCAGCTGCAATTGTCGATCGCGTCGGCGACGGACGGCAAGCGCCTGTTCGACGTCACGGTCCGCAACGTCAGCAAGCAGATGTCGACCCCGGCCGTGATGCCGGCCCTCGTGCAGAGCGCGTTCGAAGGCTTTCCTGGGCCGAATGGCGGGTCGCGGGTGATCGAGCTGAAACAGGATCCGCGGCAGAACGGTTGAATTCGCGCACCGTCGCCCCTGCGCAGGCAGGGGCCCAATTTTTACGTGTCTCGACAACGCCAGCAAACTTGGGTCCCCGCCTTCGCGGGGACGACGTTAACGGTTGAGTTCGCGCACCGTCGCCCCTGCGCAGGCAGGGGCCCAATTTTTACGTGTCTCGACAACGCCAGCAAACTTGGGTCCCCGCCTTCGCGGGGACGACGTTAACGGTTGAGTTCGCGCACCGTCGCCCCTGCGCAGGCAGGGGCCCAATTTTTACGTGTCTCGACAGCGCCAGCAAACTTGGGTCCCCGCCTCCGCGGGGACGACGTTTTCAGGCGTAGGGTGGGTGGACACCCCGTGTCCACCACCGTTCAACCGAGGTACGCTTCCGACAGGAACGTGATCCCCACGATCAGCAACACGGCCAGCATCAGCACCACCAGCAACCGCCCGAACCGCGGCGCCGTCGCCGGCTGCGGATCGATCGGTGGTTCATTGTCGTCGCTAAATTCTCTCATGGCAGCAGGATCGTTTTGCCCGTCGTGCGGCGTCCTTCGAGGGCGACGTGGGCCCGGGCCGCGTCGGCGAGTGGGAAGCGCTGGTGGATCTCGATGCTCACCTGCCCGCTCGACACCATCCGGAACAGGTCGGCCGCCATCGACTCCCGCTGCGCCCGCGTGGCCGCATACGATTGCAGCGTGGGCCGCGTGATGTACAGCGAGCCGCGCGACGCCAGTTCGTTCAGCGCGAACGGCGGCACCGGCCCCGACGAATTGCCGAAGCTGACCATCAGCCCGCGCGGCCGCAGGCAGTCCAGCGAGCGCGTGAACATGTCCTTGCCGACGGAATCGTAGACGACCGGCACCTTGGCCCCATTCGTGATCTCAAGTACGCGCTGCACGACGTCCTCGGTGTTGTAGTTGATGACGTGGGCGGCGCCATGCTGCTTTGCCAGCGCCGTTTTCTCGTTGGACCCCGCCGTGCCGATGAGGTTCACGCCCAGCGCGCGTGCCCATTGACAGGCGATCAGTCCGACGCCGCCGGCCGCGGCATGGAACAGGACCGTCTCGCCCGCCTGCACGGCATAGGTCTGCTTGAGGAGGTATTGCACGGTCAGGCCCTGCAGCAGCATCGCGGCGCCCGTCTCGAACGAGATGTCGTCCGGCAGGTGCACGAGGACGTCGGCCGGCATCACGCGCAGCTGGCTGTAGGCGCCGTTCGGGCGCGCCGCATAGGCCACGCGGTCGCCCGGCCTGACGTGCGTGACGCCCTCGCCCACCGCCTCGACGACGCCGGCCGCTTCCTGGCCGAGGCCGCCAGGCAGGTCGAGCGGGTACAGGCCCGTGCGGAAATACGTGTCGATGAAGTTCACGCCGATCGCGTGGTTGCGCACGCGCGCCTCGCCCGGGCCGGGATCGCCGACCTCGACGTCGACGTACTCCAGTACCTCGGGCCCGCCCGTGCGTGCGAAGCGGATCGCTTTTGCCGTCGTCATGGCCGGTCTCCCGTCGATATCAGTTCGGCGTCGCCTGCAGCTGCGACAGCACGAGGTGGGCGCTCGCGACATTGGTCGCGCACGGGATGTTGTGCACGTCGCAGGCGCGCACGAGCGCATTGATGTCCGGCTCGTGCGGCTGCGGGGTCATCGGGTCGCGCAGGAAGATCACGCAGTCGATCTCGCCGTTCACCAGATGGGCGCCGATCTGCAGGTCGCCGCCGACCGGACCGGAATGCATGCGCGTCACGTCCAGGCCCAGTTCATTGATCAGGCGTCCGCCCGTGGTGCCGGTCGCCGACAGCGTGCAGCCGCGCAGGAAGTCGACGTACTCGGCGGCGAGCGCGATCATGTCGTCTTTTTTCTTGTCGTGGGCGATCAGGGCGATGCGAGGTTTCATGTTCCGTTCCGTTTCGGTTTGTCAGGATTGTTTTTTCAGCGACAGCAGATAGATCCCGGCCAGCACCAGGCCCGTTCCGGCCAGTTGCACGGTCGTGATCGCCTCCCCCAGCATGGCCCAGCCCAGGAACAGCGTCGACACCGGGCCGATCATGCCGGCCTGGGATGCCGTCGTCGCGCCGATGCGCTGGACCGCGGCCATCGTCATGAAGACAGGGAAGATGGTACAGAATATCCCATTCACGAGCGAGAGCCCGTAAACCGGCAGCGGCTGCACGAGCAGGCTCGCGGGGCGCAGCACGAAGAACTGGGCGATGCAGGCCACGCTCGAGACGCACATCGCGTATGCCACCAGGCGCAGCGAGCCGATGCGGCGCACCATCTCGCCGGTGCCCAGCAGATAGGTCGCGTAGCAGACCGCCGAGCCCAGCACGAACAGCGATCCGGTCACGGTATTGCCCGCGCCGCCTTGCAGGTCGTGCGCGAACACGAGCACGATGCCGCAGTACGACAGGCCGAGCGCGACCCATTGCGCACGGGCGATGCGGCGCTTGAGGCCCAGCGCCGTGATCAGGAGGACGAAGGTCGGCGTGAGGAACAGGATCAGGCGCTCCAGGCCCACCGAGATGTATTGCAGGCCGAGGAAATCCAGGTAGCTCGACAGGTAGTAGCCGACCAGCCCCAGCCCGACGAGACGCCAGCGGTCGCGCACGGCGAGCGGCGGCTCGGTCCGCATCTTCCACACGGCGACGGCCGCGAACACCGGAAACGAGAACAGCATCCTGAACGCGATCAATGTAACGGCATCGATGTGGTAGCGGTACAGCAGTTTGGCGACGATCGCCTTCGTGGAAAACAGGACGGCGCCGCCGATGGCGATCGCCAGGCCGCCCAGCACGGCCGGGCGTGGGTGCGACGCAACGGAAATGTCAACAGCAGATTTACTCATCCGACGATTGTACGGGGAATCCGCATTGTCGGCTGAGGACGCCTCCGAACCCGGCCAGTGGGGCACGGTCCAACTGCCATCATCGCTCAACCGCCGACCGGAGGATGTCCATGGCACACCATTGCACCCATCCACCCTGCCTTGTCCGCGCGACCGCGCAACCGGCCGGAGCCGGCAAGCGATGAGCCGCGCCAGCGGCGTCGGCCGCCCCGGTGCCGACCGCACCGTCGTCCTCGCCCTGCTGGCGCTGCTCGCGGCGCTGTGCTGGGCCTGTCTGCTGTTCCTGATCTTCCGGGCCGGCCGCCTGTCGCCGCCGGGTGCGGGCACCGGCGGCCACATCCTGGCCACCCCGTACCACACGGCCGAACTCGCGCGCCTGCTGGCGTTATGGATCGTCGTCATCGCCGCGATGATGCTGCCGGCCGCGGCGCCGTCCGTGCTGCTGTACACGCGCGTCAAGCGGCTCGTGCGCGAGCGCTGGGTCTATCCCTCCACCTTCCTGTTCATGCTGGGCTACCTGTTCGCCTGGACCTGTTGCGCCCTCGCCGCCACGTTGGCCGACTGGCAGCTGCACGACGCCGGCGCGCTCGACGAGACGATGGGCATCGCGCACCCGACCGTCGGCGCCCTGGCCCTCGTCGCGGCCGGCGTCTACCAGTGGACGCCCGCCAAGCACGTCTGCCTGGACAACTGCCGCGCGCCGCTGGCGTTCGTCCTCACGCACTGGCGCCGCGGCACGTGGGGCGCGTTCCGGATGGGCGTCACGGATGCCCGCTACTGCACGGGCTGCTGCTGGCTGCTGCTGGCGCTCGTGCTGCCGGCCGGCGTGCTGAACCTGCCCGTGATCGCCGGCCTGATCGCGCTGATCCTCGCCGAAAAACTGCTGCCCGGCGGCCACGTGGTGGCGTGCGCGACGGGGCTCGGGCTGGTCGGGCTGGGCACCGCATTGTTGTTTCCCTGACAGTTTTTAGACGGGGTGCCTATGCTAAAATGTCGAGGATTATCATACCCGGGGCCTCGATCATTGCAATCCAGCGAGGTCCTCTGCCTAAGGAAGACTCGACATGGCTGGACACAGCAAATGGGCCAACATCAAGCATAAGAAAGCCGCGACGGACGCGAAGCGCGGCAAGATCTGGACCCGACTGATCAAGGAAATCACCGTTGCCGCCCGCATGGGTGGCGGCGACGTTACGACCAATCCGCGCCTGCGCCTCGCCGTCGAGAAGGCGGCCGACGCGAACATGCCGAAGGATAACGTCAACCGCGCCGTGCAGCGCGGCTCGGGCGGCCTGGAAGGCGTCAACTACGAAGAAATCCGCTACGAGGGCTATGGCATCGGCGGCGCTGCCATTATCGTCGACTGCATGACCGACAACCGCGTGCGCACCGTGGCCGAAGTCCGCCACGCGTTCAGCAAGTTCGGCGGCAATATGGGCACCGAAGGTTCCGTCTCGTTCATGTTCAAGCACGTGGGCCAGTTCCTGTTCGCCCCGGGCGTCGAAGAAGACAAGCTGATGGAAGCCGCGCTGGAAGCGGGCGCCGACGACGTGATCCCGGACGACGAAGGCGGCTTCGAAGTGCTGTGCGATCCGAACGGCTTTGCCGGCGTCAAGGAAGCGCTGGAAGCGGCCGGCTTCAAGGCCGATTCCGCCGAAGTCATCATGAAACCGGACACCGAGACGGTGTTCACCGGCGAAGACGCGCTCAAGATGCAGAAGCTGCTCGACGCCCTGGAAAACCTGGACGACGTGCAGGAAGTCTATACGAACGCGGTCATTGAAGAATAAGCCTCATTCATAAGCCTCATTCAAGTACAAGCACAGGCATCGCCTGGCGAAAGCAATCCATGAAAATCCTGGTAGTCGGCTCTGGCGGCCGTGAACATGCCCTGGCCTGGAAACTGGCCCAATCCGAACGTGTCCAGATGGTCTATGTCGCACCGGGCAACGGCGGCACAGCGCGCGATGCGCGCCTGGTCAACATCGACATCACCGATCCGGCCGCGCTGGCCGACTTCGTCGTCGCTGAAAACGTCAACCTGACGCTCGTCGGGCCGGAACAGCCGCTGGCGGCCGGCATCGTCAACCTGTTCCGCGCGCGCGGCCTGAAAGTCTTCGGCCCGACCCGCGAAGCGGCCCAGCTTGAAAGCTCGAAGGACTTCGCCAAGGCCTTCATGCACCGCCACGGCATCCCGACGGCGCAGTACCAGACCTTCACCGACGTCCAGCAGGCCCACGCCTACATCGATGCCCAGGGCGCGCCCATCGTCATCAAGGCCGACGGCCTGGCCGCCGGCAAGGGCGTCGTCGTCGCCATGACCCTGGAAGAAGCGCACCAGGCTGCCGACGACATGTTGTCGGGCAACCGCTTCGGCGATGCCGGCGCGCGCATCGTGATCGAGGAGTTCCTGGCCGGCGAAGAGGCGAGCTTCATCGTCATGTGCGACGGCAAGAACGTCGTCGCCCTGGCCACGTCGCAAGACCACAAGCGCCTCAAGGACCACGACCAGGGTCCGAACACGGGCGGCATGGGCGCGTACTCCCCGGCGCCCGTCGTCACGCCGTCGATCCACGCGCGCGTGATGCGCGAGATCATCAACCCGACCATCCAGGGCATGGCCAAGGACGGCATCCCGTACAGCGGCTTCCTGTACGCGGGCCTGATGATCGATGCGGCCGGCGTTCCCAAGGTCATCGAATTCAACTGCCGCATGGGCGATCCGGAAACGCAGCCCATCATGACGCGCCTGAAGAGCGACTTCGTGACGGTGCTGGAACATGCCTGCAACAGCACGCTGGACAAGGTCGAACTGGAGTGGGACCGCCGCACCGCGGTGGGCGTCGTGATGGCGGCGGCCGGCTATCCGGACGCTCCGGCCAAGGACGACATCATCGACGGCATCCCCGCGGAAACGCCGGAATGCGTCACCTTCCACGCCGGCACGCAACTGGTCGGCGGCACGCTGCAGACGTCGGGCGGCCGCGTGCTGTGCGTCGTCGGCCTGGGCGACAGCGTCAAGATGGCGCAGAAGCAGGCGTACGAGACGGTCGAGAAGATCCACTTCAACGGCGCACAGTACCGGCGCGACATCGGCTGGCGCGGGATCAAGCAGGCGTAAGCGCTGCTTTTGGTTGCTGCGAAGCGGGATACGGCGAGAGCGGTGTCCCGCTTTCTCTTTGGCCGCTTCGGGTACGACTTCGGTAAGGAAATTGGGTCCCTGCCTGCGCAGGGACGACGGTTTTTAGGCCAACACAACAAGCACGTCGTCCCCGCGCAAGCGGAACCCCGAGTTCAAACGTCATCCCCGCGCAGGCGGGCCCCCAAGTTCAAACGTCGTCCCCGCGCAGGCGGGGACCCAAGTTCAAGCGCATCGTCCTCGCGCAAGCGGAACCCCAAGTTCAAGCGTCGTCCCCGCGCAGGCGGGGACCCAAGTTACGCACCTACCGACAAATTTCATCATAGAGATCACGCCAATCGGCGTTCATACTCTGGATGAGATTAACCTTCCAGTCCCGCCGCCATTTCTTGATCCGCTTTTCACGTGTGATGGCCTGCGTGATGTCGGCATGTACCTCGTACCAGACGAGGCGTTTCGTACCGGCGTCTTTTGTGAACCCGCTTACGAATCCTTCGCGATGTTGCCAGACACGTTTGATCAGATCGGAGGTAACGCCGACGTATAACGTACCGTATGGCTTGCTAGCCAGGATGTAGACGTAGCTCGACTTGTCCATATTCGAGTCCTCGGTTCCGAAAATGGCATGGTCGGGCCGAGGACTCGATAGGCTGCTGAGAAGTCGCAAGAAGATCGACTTCGGAAGCCAGGCTTGGGTTCCCGCCTTCGCGGGAACGACGGTTTATGACGGCAACGATTCAACCGCGACGACGGCGCGCCAGCCCGCCGGCCGCCAGGCCGCCCAGCATCAGCGCCAGCGTGCCCGGCAGCGGTACCGCGCTGGCGGCCGCTTCCACGTCGACGTTGTCGATCTGGTTGAAGGCGCCGGAGCTCAGGCGCAGTGCCGTGATGCCGGTCAGCGCCGTGGTCCACGTGCCCGCGTCCTGGATCGAGCCGACCCAGGTGCCGTCGGCCGACACCTCGCTCGCGTCCGTGTAGTAATCGAAGCCTTTCAGGTCGAACTTGCCGCCGCCCACGCGGCTCAGGGTCACGAACGAGCCCGCACCGTTTTCCATGCCGTCGTGCCAGTTATAGGTCTGCGGCTCGTACGTGCCGTCGCCGATGTGCGCTGCGCCGGCGTCCGCATTGGGCGCGTTCAGGGTCACCTGGAAGCCCGATTCCACATAGGTCAGATTCAGGCCGCTATAGGTCATACTGTCGGCCAGCGCGAAGCCGTCGCCGTACATCATCTCGGTCAGGCCGTCGAAGTTCAGGACGGTCGCGCTGGCGCTGCCTGCCGCCACCAGGGCGACGGCGGCGAGGATGGTTTTGAATTTCATGTCAATCTCCGAAAATAATCTTGATCGATGCAGCCGGCGCCCGTGCAGGCGCCGGCATGGCCATCAATAGCTGAACACGACACCGCGGCCAGCGCCGGCGGCGAACACGCGTCCGGGCACCGTCTGGTCGGCCGCCAGGTTGCTGATGCCTGCGTACTGGTGCTTGTCGTCGTTGATCCGGCGCCAGGTCGCGGCACCATTGTCGGAGCGGTACACACCCCACACGTTATTGATCACACCGACGATGTAGATGGAGGACGAGTACGTCGCGCCGGCCGGCGCCTTGCCGAGTGCGATGGAAGTCGCACCGTACACTTCCGGATACATCCACGTCGGATTGGCACCCCAGTCCGGCGCCGTGGCGTTTACCTTGGTCCAGGTCACGCCCGAGTCCGTCGAGTGCAGGACGCTGAAGCCGTCAGCCAGCCAGACATCGCCTTCCGCGTTCGGATTGACCGCGACCGACGTGTGGCCGAAGTCCGCCACCAGCGCGCCCGCGCTCACGAACGTCGTGCTCTCGCTGAACGTGTGGCCGCCGTCCGTCGAATACCAGAAGTGGGCCGTGTCCGACCACTGGTTCCACCAGGCGCCGCCCGAGTTGTAGGCATAGACCTTGTTCGGGTTCTTGCGGTCGGCGACGATCCGGTAGGCGCGGTTGACGCCCACGGAAGGCAGCGCCGGCAGGTTCGTGTACGTCCAGGTCGCGCCGTTGTCGGTCGTGTAGGCCGGTACTGCGCCCGACGGTGCCCAGATGATGTTGCCCGGCTTGGTGACGGCGATCGTTTCCTCGTTGCTCTGGTTCGCCATCGCATCCGGATGCTTGCTGGCGAACGCCGTCCAGGTCACGCCGGAGTCGGTCGAGTACGCGCCGCGGGGGTTATTCTGGACCCAGCCGCCACTGCCGACTGCCGCGATATAGGCCGGATTCGACCAGGCCATGTCGGTGGCGTGGCCGTTGCCGAACCAGCCGACCGGGCCGCGCGTCGGTTTCTTCAGGAGCTCGGTCTGCACGTGCGTGCCGATGTCGCCGGAGCTTCTCAGCAGCGCGTAGCTGGCGCCCTTGGGGGGCGTCGTCAGGCTGATCGTCGCGGTTTCCTCGAGGCCGGTCACGTCCAGGTTCCAGTTGGGCGTGGCTGCCGACGCGCTCTTCGTGTCCCAGATCCCGCCGCCGAACACGTGCAGGATGTGGTCGGGGTTGCTCGGATCGATCTCGACGTCGTCGACCCAGCCCGAGAAGTCCACGTCGGACGGCGTATGCGGGGTCATCGACGCGATCTCGCGCCACGTCTGGCCGGCGTCGTCGGACACCTGCACGACCGGCTGGCCCTGCCAGTTGCCCCAGGAGTTCGAAACGCCCAGTGCAATGCGCGTCGTCGGGCCGGAACCGGACACGGACAGGCCGCCCATGCCGAAGTTCACCCATTGCTCCGTATCGTAGCTCTTCAGCAGTGTCCAGTTGGTGCCGTCGAACTTGTACAACCTGCACGGACCGCCGGCGCCCGGGCCCATTTCCTTGGTGAACGCGACGTAGACAATGCCGTCCTTGGCGCGGACCATGTGCGGGATGTAGAAGCCGGTCACCGGGGTCGTCACGCCCGCCCAGGTCGCGCCGCCGTCGGTGGACTTGTACAGGTTGTAATTCAGGCCGGCCGCATTGGCGTAATCCGGCGCCACGGACGTGTAGATGGTCTGCGTGGCCGTGCCCGTGCCCGTGGTCGACGTGTCGAACAGCACACCCTCGATGCCGCCCAGGGTGCGTCCGGGCAAGCTGCCGATCTGGTCGCCGGGGTACTGGAACGACGTCAGGGACGTCACCTGGTTCCAGGTCTGGCCGTAGTCCGTGCTCTTCCACAGGCCCGACGTGCGCGAACCGTAGTACAGGACCGACGGTTTGTTCGGATCGACCATCAGCCGCTCGCCGATGGCACGGCCCGGATCGTTGGAACCGGCGCGGAACGGCAAATCAACATGCGTCCAGTTGTCGCCGCGGTCCGTGGAAATGTACAGGCGGGCATTGGTGCCGGACCAATCGTACATGCCCGTGACCAGGTAGACGCGCTTGTCGTCGTTCGGGTCCAGGGCGACGCTTTCGGCGCCGTTGAAGAATTCTTCGCGGATGCCGAAGCCGTCCGTGATGGAGGTCCAGGACGAGGTCGCCGCATCCCAGCGATAGGTGCCGCCCATGTCGGTACGCGCATACAGGACGTTCGGGCTGGTCGGGTGGAAGATCAGGCCTGTCACGTAGCCGCTGCCGCCGTATTTGACGCTCTGCCACCGGTTACCCGTCGTCGCGACATCGGCGCCGCCGCCGGACGCGCTGCCGACCATGGCGGCAAGGGAGGGCGACTGCGACGACGGGCTGCTGCCGCCGCCGCACGCTGCCACCAACCCGGCCAGGGCGCAGGCAAGCGCAAGGGATTGCTTCTTCATGCTTGGACTCCAAGAAAATTGATGAATCGTGGTTGCCGGTAAGGCGGACGAGCCGCCGGATCGACGCGCCCCGGCCGGCCCGGCGCGCGTTTGTTGCAATGCACCAACTCACCGGCACGGCCGAACTCGGCCTGCCCGTACGCTGGTGCGTTTAATCAGAAGGAAGAAAAATGGCGGCATACCCGCCATGGCGCGGGCGCGCTACGGTCGTGGCCGAGGGGTGGATGTTTGCTTCAAGGCGGTCTCCGGTTTTATCGTATGTCTTCTTTCCAGCACGCGTCGACGACGGCCACGCTGGATATGAAATCGTTTTCTTGAGACCTAGAGTATTGACAAAAGGTATGCATTTCTTGCACTTCCAGCTATAAAAGCTTGAAATGTGCAGAAAGTTGAAGAGATTGAGGCAGAATTTATAGTGACGCCCAGGGCCGTCGCCGGGCAATGTGATAGAGGTTTCCGAGAAGAAACTAACACCGCCGGCAGTTGCTGCCACGATCCCCCGCATCAGTGTACAATCCCCCGTTCATTTTTTTCTCACCCATTCCCACATGTCCACCCCGAATCCCGCCGCCGTCAAGGCCTGGCTGCTCGACCTGCAGGCGCGCATCGTGCAAGCGCTGGAAGGCGTCGACGGCAAGCCCTTCCTGCGCGACACGTGGGAACGGCCCGAAGGCGGCGGCGGCATCTCGCGCCTCATCGAGGAAGGCAATGTGATCGAACGGGGCGGCGTGAATTTCTCGCACGTGCGCGGCACGAGCCTGCCGCCGTCGGCGATGGCCGCGCGGCCGGAACTCGCGGGCCGCGCATGGGAAGCGATGGGCGTGTCGCTCGTGATCCATCCGCGCAATCCATATGCACCCACCGTGCATATGAACGTGCGGTTTTTCGAAGCGACGGCCGAAGGCAAGGACCCCGTCTGGTGGTTCGGCGGCGGCATGGATCTCACGCCCTGTTACGGCTTCGAGGCCGATGCGCGCCACTTCCATCAGGTCTGCCACGACGCGCTCGTGCCGTTCGGCGACGACCTGCATCCGCGCTTCAAGCGCTGGTGCGACGACTATTTCTACCTGAAGCACCGCAAGGAAGCGCGCGGCGTCGGCGGCATCTTCTTCGACGATTTCAACGAACTCGGATTCGACACGTCGTACGCCATGGTGCAGGGCGTCGGCAACGGCTTCCTCGACGCCTACCTGCCGATCCTGCAGCGCCGCAAGGACCAGCCCTACGGCGAACGCGAACGCGATTTCCAGGCCTACCGGCGCGGGCGCTACGTCGAATTCAACCTCGTCTGGGACCGCGGCACGCTGTTCGGCCTGCAGTCGGGCGGGCGCACGGAAGCGATCCTGATGTCGATGCCGCCGATCGTCAAATGGCGCTACGACTGGCATCCCGAACCGGGCAGCCCGGAAGCGCAACTGTATTCGGACTTCCTTCCCCACCGGGACTGGCTGGCTTCGTGACGACGTGTGCGAATTCCTGTGTAGCACTGCTGGGAGGTAGTTTCGATCCGCCGCATCACGGCCACGTCGCGCTGGCCGAACTGTTCGCGCGCCTGCTCCGTCCGGACGAGCTGCGCGTGCTGCCGGCCGGCCACCCGTGGCAAAAGAGGACCGGCCTGGAAGCGGGCGACGCCGAGCGCGTGGCGATGCTCGAACTGGCGTTCGCGGGCAGCAGCGCGCCCGTGACGATCGATACCCGCGAAATCGCCCGCCACGGCGCGACGTACACGGTCGAAACGCTGCGCGAAGTGCGCGCGGAACTGGGTCCAAGCGTCTCCATCGTGTTCGTGATGGGCGCGGACCAGCTGCAAAAACTGGACACCTGGCGCGACTGGCAGGACCTGTTCGCGCTGGCGAATTTTGGCGTCGCCGCCCGCCCCGGCTACGGGCTCGACGATGCCGCGCTGCCGCCCGCCGTGGCGGCGGAACTGGCACACCGGCGCGCGTCGTTCGACGATGTGCGCGCGAGCCCGGCGGGCAAAGTCTGCCTGGCGCACACGCTGGCCGTCGACATCTCGGCCACCCAGGTGCGCGCTGCGCTGCACGCGCAACCCCGTACTGACATAAGCGCGCTGGTTGCGCCGCAAGTGCTAGACTATATTCAACAACATAACTTATACAAAAGCTAATGGATATCAAGAAACTGCAAACGCTCGTCGTCGACGCCCTCGAAGACGTCAAGGGCCAGGAAATCGTCCTGTTCGACACGACGCACCTGACCAGCCTGTTCGACCGCATCGCGGTCGTGTCGGGCACGTCGAATCGCCAGACCAAGGCGCTGGCCGCCTCGGTGCGCGACAAGGTCAAGGACGCAGGCGGCGACGTGATCGGCATGGAAGGCGAAGACACGGGCGAATGGGTCCTCGTCGACCTGGGCGACATGATCGTGCACATCATGCAGCCGGCCATCCGCCAGTACTACCGCCTGGAAGAAATCTGGGGCGACAAGCCGGTGAAGCTGGGCGCCGCCAAGCGCAAGTCGACGACGGAAGGCCTGGACGCGGCCGCACCGAAAGCGAAGTCGAAGCACCTCGCCGCCAACCAGGAACAGGAAGATGCGAAGCCGGTGCGCGAGCGCAAGCCGGCGGCCAAGAAATCGGCCGACGCCAAGCCGGCCGCCAAGAAACCGGCCGCCAAGAAGATCCCGACCGGCGCCACCGTGAAGGTTGCCGTGTCCAAGACCGCCGCCGCGGACGCGAAGGCCGCCAAGGCCGCCAAGGCTGCCGCCGCACCGAAGCGCGCCACCAAGGCCGCGGCCGAGGGCGCCGCACCGGCCAAGAAAGTCATCCGCCGCATCAAAAAAGCTGACGAATAAGCTGCAATGCAGTTGATCATCGCCGCCGTCGGCCACAAGATGCCGGCCTGGATCGAGACCGGCTTCGCGGAATACGTCAAACGCATGCCGCCGGAACTGCGCATCGTGCTCAAGGAAATCAAGCCGGTGGAACGTTCCGGCAGCAAGACGGCGGCCACCGCGATGGCGCTCGAGCGCGAGCGCATCGAGGCCGTGCTGCCCAAGGGCGCGCGCATCGTCGCCCTCGACGAACGCGGCAAGGATCTGACCAGTGTCGGCCTGTCGCAGCAGCTGGAGGCCTGGCAGCAGGACGGGCGCGATTGCGTCTTCCTGATCGGCGGGGCCGACGGCCTCGATCCGGAACTCAAGGCGCGGGCCGATGGCCTGATCCGCATCTCCAGCATGACACTGCCGCACGGTATCGTGCGCGTGATGCTCGCGGAACAGTTATATCGTGCCTGGACGATTACCCAGAACCATCCCTACCATCGAGTGTGACCCGATGAAACCGCTCGACAAGAAAATCTACCTCGCCTCGAAGAGCCCGCGCCGCCGCGAACTGCTGCGCCAGGTCGGCATCGACTTCGACATCCTCAGCCTCCGCTCCGACCCGGCCCGCGGCATCGACGTCAGCGAAGACACGTTCGCGGACGAGCCCGCGCTCGACTACGTGGCGCGGGTGGCGCGCGAAAAAGGCGCGTTCGCGTGGAACGTGCTGCACCTGCGCCGCATGCCGCTGCGCCCCGTGCTGTCGGCCGACACGACCGTCACCATCGACGGCGAGATCCTCGGCAAGCCGGCCAACCACAAGGAAGCCGTCGCCATGCTCGAACGCCTGTCGGGCCGCACGCACCAGGTGCTGACGTCCGTCGCGCTGCACTACACGGACGTGTTCGAGCAGGTGACGCAGGTGTCGGACGTGCGTTTCGCGAAGCTCACCCCGGCCGCGATCCAGGCGTATTGCGCCACGCCCGAACCCTACGACAAGGCCGGTGCCTACGGCATCCAGGGCCTCGCCGCCCTGTTCATCGAGCATATCGAGGGCAGCCATTCCGGCATCATGGGGTTGCCGGTGTTCGAGACCGCGCAGTTATTGCAGAAAGCGGGCGTCTGCATTCTGTAGGGCGGGCACGGAGTGCCCACCCTGCGTGTATGATGTGATCCTGGACAACAATTAAAACCTGGTCACATGACTGAAGACATCCTGATCAATATCAACCCGCAAGAAACACGGGTCGCGCTGGTGGTACAGGGTGCCGTTCAGGAGCTGCACATCGAGCGCACGCTCACCCGTGGCCTGGCGGGCAATGTCTATCTCGGCAAGGTCGTGCGCGTGCTGCCGGGGATGCAGTCGGCCTTCATCGACATCGGCCTGGAACGCGCCGCGTTCCTGCACGTGGCCGACATCTGGGAAGCCAAGCCGCACGACGGCAGCAATGGCGCCAGCAACAGTAGCAACAGCGCACCGACCCCCATCGAGAAAATCCTGTTCGACGGCCAGGTGCTGACCGTGCAGGTGATCAAGGACCCGATCGGCACCAAGGGCGCGCGCCTGTCCACGCAGATCTCGATCGCCGGCCGCATGCTCGTCTATCTCCCGCAGGACAAGCACATCGGCATCTCGCAGAAGATCGAGAAGGAATCCGAGCGCGAAGCCCTGCGCGCGCGCCTCGCCGGCCTGCTGCCGCCGGACGAGAGCGGCGGCTACATCGTGCGCACGCAGGCCGAGGATGCGTCCGACGCCGACCTCGCCGCCGACATCGACTACCTGCGCAAGACGTGGGGCGCGATCACGAAAGGCGCGCGCACGCGTCCCGCGACGAGCCTCTTGTACCAGGACCTGAGCCTGGCCCAGCGCGTGCTGCGCGACTTCGTCCACGACGAGACGGCCGCGATCCTCGTCGACTCGCGCGAGAACTACCTGAAACTCGTCGAATTCGCCCAGGTGTACACGCCAAGCGTCTTGTCGCGCCTGCAGCACTACACGGGCGAGCGCCCGCTGTTCGACCTGTACGGCGTCGAGGAAGAGATCCTGCGCGCGCTGGGCCGGCGCGTCGACCTCAAGTCGGGCGGCTACCTGATCGTCGACCAGACCGAGGCCATGACGACGATCGACGTCAACACGGGCGGCTTCGTCGGCGGGCGCAATTTCGCCGACACGATCTTCAAGACGAACCTGGAAGCGGCGCATGCCATCGCGCGCCAGCTGCGGCTGCGCAACCTGGGCGGCATCATCATCCTCGACTTCATCGACATGGAGAACAACGAGCACCGCAACGCCGTGCTGGCGGAGCTCAAGAAAACGCTGTCGCGCGACCGCACCAAGGTGTCCGTGAGCGGGTTCTCGGCACTGGGCCTGGTCGAGATGACGCGCAAGCGCACGCGCGAATCGCTGGCCCACATCCTGTGCGAGCCCTGCCCCGCCTGCGCCGGCAAGGGGCAGGTGAAGACCAGCCGGACGATCTGCTACGAAATCCTGCGCGAACTGCTGCGCGAGGCCAAGCAGTTCAACCCGCGCGAGTTCCGCATCGTCGCCTCGCAGGAAGTGGTCGACATGTTCCTCGAGGAGGAATCGCAGCACCTGGCCATGCTCGGCGACTTCATCGGCAAGAAGATCTCGCTGCAGGTCGAGCGGGGCTATCATCAGGAGCAGTACGACGTCATCCTGATGTAAGAGAACAAGCTTTCAATCAATGACTTAAATCCAGCCAGGGGCACTCGCCCGCCGCGTGCAGCCGTCCGCGGCCGCCGCGCTTGGCCTCGTACAGGGCGCGGTCGGCTGCTGCCAGCAGCTCGTCGTAGACCCGCTCGAAGTACTGGCGCGGCGGCGCGGACGCGCTGCGCAAGGTTTCCGGCACTGGCAGCAGGGTCGCCATGCCGACGCTGCCGCGCACTGGCAGGCTTCGGCCCTGCCACTCGATGCCCGTGTCCTGCAGCAGGTCGAGCAGGCGTGCGGCGACTTGGGCTGCACCAATCTCGCCCGTATTCGGCAGGACGACGATGAACTCGTCACCGCCGTAGCGGCCCGCCATGTCGCCTTCGCGCACGATGGCGCGCAGCAGGCGGCCCATGGCGACCAGCGCCTGGTCGCCGGCCAGGTGGCCGCTGTCGTCGTTGATGCGCTTCAGGCCGTCCATATCCACCATCAGGAGCGTCAGCGGGCCGCCGTGGCGGCAAGCCTTGCGGATCTCGACGATCGTCCACTGTTCCACGAAGCGGCGCAAGTGCACGCCCGTGAGCGGGTCGACGGTGGCCATTTTGAACAATTGCGCGTTGCGGATTGCCACCGCGGCCTGGTTGGCGAACACGGACACCAGTTCCAGGTCCTGGTTGTCGACGATCGGCTTGTCGAGGTAGATCACGCCGATCGCCTGATCGGCCACGCACAGGGGCACGACGGTGGCGTCGGTGCCGACCTGTGGGCGGCGGCTTCGCGTGGCCTGGTCCAGCGCCCGCGCCAGGAGGCCATCGAGCTCCTGCTCGTTCAACCCGCCGGCCCCCGCGTAACGGCCGGTCGCCGCGTACACGGTGGGACCGGCATCGTCCTCGAACACGGCGAGGAAGCAGGACGGCGCGACGCCGGGATCGTCGGTGTGGTGCTCCCGGCTGGCGACGCATGAATTAGCGACGCCGAACAGGCCGGTGACCTGGAAGATGATGTCCTGCAGCAGGTTTTCCAGCGGCTGCAGCCGGTGCAGCCCGGGCGTCGCGTCGAGGATGTAGCGCAGGCCCACGCGGCTCTTGTGCAGCAGCCGGGCCGAATGGGCCGCTTTCAGTCCCACGTCCACCCACATCAGCAGCTTGTCGGGCCCCTCGCTCTTATCGTGGTAGCCCTGGATGTCGAGGCGCCTGAGGAGCGCGCGCGGCGGCTGCTCGGACGCGTAGCCGGTCTGCAGGATCACTTGCAGCATCGGGTTCGTCTTGCGCAGTTCGCCCACCACTTCCTCGCCGGTCATGCCGTGCATGTAGAAATCGAGCAGCAGCAGGTCGACGTGGACGCTGGCCAGCAACGCCAAGGCCTCCTCGCCGTCGCGGGCGGTCAGCACACGGTGGCCTTCACGTTCGAGCAGCTTGCGGATGGCGTCGAGGTAGGTCTGGTCGTCATCGGTGAGGAGGATGACCCAATCGGTGCGGGTGGCGTGGCGGGTTTTGCGGACCATGGTCACGGATCCTTTCCGGGATGGGGGAAATGCAGGGTGATGCGGGTACCGACGCCGAGCGTGCTGGCGACGTCGATACTGCCGCCGAATTGCGCGACGACGATGTCGTGCACGATCGCCAGGCCCAGACCCGTGCCCTGGCCGAACGGCTTCGTGGTAAACATCGGCTCGAAGATGCGGCGCAGGTCGGCCGGCGCGATGCCGGCGCCGTCGTCCAGTACGGCGAGTTCGATGCCGGCCCTTGACTCGGCCGCGCGGACGATGATCGACTGGGCGCCTGCGTCGACGGCGTTGGTCAGCAGGTTGGTGACCATCTGGCCCAGCCCGGCGGGCGTGCCCGTCACCTCCAGCGAGGGGACGGGCGCATCCAGGCGCACGGTGCAGCGTTGGCGCTTGAACTGGTGGTCGAGCAGCAGGATGCTTTCTTCGAGCGCCGGCACGACGGCGAAACGCACACGCTCCTCGTTGCCCTGGTCGCGCGTGTGGTGCTTGATGCTACGGACGAACGCAGCGGCGCGCTGGGCCGAAAGCGTGGCCTGGGTGGCGCACTGGCGCATCTCGGCGACGATCTGGCGATGGTCTTCCTCCGTGACTTCGGCGTCGCCCGCCGACTCGGCGTATTCGGTGACGAGCGCGTCCAGCTCTCCCAGTGCGGCCCGGATGGTCGCCAGCGGTGTGTTCATCTCGTGTGCGATGCCGGCGGTCAGGCGGCCAAGGGCCGCCATCTTCTCGGCGATCAAGAGTTTGTCCTGGTTTTCCTTGAGCGCCTGGTGCGCCGCTTCCAGTTCCTGCTGGCGCCGCGCCAGCGCCTGCTCGGCCAGTTCGCGCTCGGTCACGTCGAGCGCGATGCCGATCATGTGCGACGGCTGGCCGTTCGGGTCGAGCAGCGGGATCTTGCGGGTCAGGACGTAGCGCACGTCGCCGCCGGCGCGCCGGACGGCGGTCACGGGCTGGTCGACGATCGTGCCGGACGCCAGCGTCTCGTGGTCGCTCAGCGTGTCCAGGTCGGCCGCCTCGGGCGGATCGACGTCGTGGACGGTGCGGCCCAGGATCCGTTCGCGCGGTATGCCCAGCCAGCGCGCGCGCTCGCGGTTCACGAATTCGAAGCGCAGGCCCGGCAAGCGCTTCACGAACAGCATGGCCGGCATGTTTTCGACCACGGCGTCGAGGAAGGCGGCCGCCTGGCGGGCCGCGCGCGCCTGGTTGACGGTTTCTTCCAGCGTGGCGACCAGCCAGGTGGCGTGCGCGATCTGGAAAGCGTCGACATTGCCGGCGTCGACCATCCCGGCGTGGAGGAGCATCCTGCCGCCGGGGGCGGCGTCCAGCGTGGCCAGCAGCGCGTCGAGCCAGACGCCCGGATCGAAAAACAATGACAGGGCGAGCCGGCCCTCGCGCAGGGCGCGCAGGCTGTCCGGCGCGGCACCGAAACCGGCCACTGCCAGCCTGGGCGCCCGTGGTCCCGCAGCCGCCAGGGCGTCCAGCACGCCCAGCGCCAGTACGTCCTCCACTGCCAGCACCACGTCGCCGTCGCCCAGCCGGCCTTCCGCGAGCAGCGCGGCCGCCTGCGCCTGGGCGTGCACGCGCATGGCGTCCGGCGCGCTGCTGGTGCAGGGGACGGCGATCGTCAGGTGCGTGACCTCGGGTGCGCGGGCGCGCAGCGCGGCGGCATCCACGCGCGCGTGCGGCGTTTCGCCCAGCAGCAGGGCGCGCACGGGGCGTCCCCTGGCCAGCAGCGAGGTCGCGCGGGCCAGTCCCTCCCCGTGGTCGGCCCGGACCTGCGCGTGGACCACCCGGGGCGGCACCCCGGCCAGGTCACCCAGCAGCAGCACCCGTGCGCCTGCCGCGTGCAGGCGTTCGACATGGGGCACCAGGGCGGGCAGGTCGCGTTCCAGCGGACGCAGTACGAGCACGTCGCCGGCGCCCAGCTCCAGCGCGGCCAGCACGTCGCACTGGTGGGTGGTCGAGCGGACTGGCACGTCCTCGAGCCGGAACCCCGCCTCCGTCACGCGTACGCGCGCCTGGACACGGAAGCGGGTCCAGTAGAACGACAGGTCAAGGTCCGGCAGGCACAGGACGAAACGCGTTACGGCTGGCATCGAGACAGATGTTTGGAGACGGTGGAGACCCTTGAGCCATTTTACGCACGAACAAAATTATCTGTGAGAAAAAGCAAGATCGTTGTGGTTTTCATGCGCCCGGACGCGGGAGGCGTCGCGGCCCGGTACGCGTTCATGAAGACGGTGCGGCTCGAATGATGGGACGTCGATGTACCGATAACGATAAAATCGATTACTCCTGATTTCGACGGCATTAAATGCTGCTGGATAATTGAAAAATGTTACGACGTCATCCTGATGTGGCACCTCGATGTTAATTTAATACGCCAGTTTCGCCGCTTGCCCAGCAGGGACTTGTCATCGTGTTCAATAGCTGTTGCTCACATAGGACAATGCGTCTAAATATATAACCGGGGGCAACGCAGTGTCCCAGTTTGGACTACAATTCGAGACAATTTGTTGAAGATTTCGAGAGTTGGCGGTCGTGCGCATCCCTACCACGCTACGGGTACGCAGCCAGCCGACCGGTTAGCGCTGCTGATCGCAGACCCTGATACACCGCTGGCGGCGTCGGACAATAACTGGCAGGCGACCCGTAAGAGACAATGAACGTACCCCTCATTCCTTCCGATCTGCTGAAGAAATCGGACAAGATCCTGTTCATCGCCCACCTGGCGTTGGGCGATTACACGTATTTGCAGAACTGCTTCCAGGCATTCGCGCGCGCCTACCCGCACCTGAAAATGCACCTGTGGGTGGACGAGGTCCGGCGCACGAGCGACGCGTCGCAGTGGCCACACCTCAAGAAGAACGTCCTGTACGACTGGCTCGACGCCTGCGACTTCATCGAGAAGGTCTACAACCAGAACTACTCGCCCGAGCTGTTCCGGGCCTCCATCCGCGACGCGCAGCAGGAGCACTACCCGATCGTCGTCTCGCTGGGCACCTTGCGTCCCCATTTTTATGCCGACCTCGCGCGCGAGATCAGCCCGGACGGTTTCGTGTTCGGCCTCAAGAAGCCGCTCGGCCTGCTGGGCATGCATCACTGGTTCAGCTTCCGCAAGCTGGACGCCAGCCTCGATCCGGACGTGGCCGACCGCACGAGCGCCCCGCACATCAGCGACGTGCATGCCGAATGGTTCCGCCAGCTGGCCGCCGTCGACATCCCGCCGGCCGAGCGCATCCCGTTCGTGCACATCCCCGACCAATTCGTCGAGGGCGCGAAGGCGCGCCTGCACGAATGGGGCTTCGACGGGCGCCAGGGCAAGCTCGTGTTCATCAACCCGTTCGCCAAGACGCGCAAGCGCTGCTGGCCCGTCGAGCGCGTGGCCGAACTGATCACGACGATGCGCGCGCAGCCGGAATGGCGCGACGCCTGCTTCATCGTCAACGCGGTGCCGCAGGAAGTCGACAACGTGAAAGCCATGCTGGTGCGCCGCCAGCTGGACCGCACGGAGCTGTTCAGCGCCAACGAAAACTTCTTCCAGCTGCCGGCGATGCTGGCGCAGTGCGACCTGATCGTGTCGGTGGAAACGGCCGTCATGCACCTGGCGAACGCCGTCGGCGTGCCAGTGGTCGCGCTGATGCGCCAGAAGACGCCGGAATGGGCGCCGGTCGACAAGGCCAACAGCACCGTCGTCACGGCGGATCAGCGGCGCGACTGGGTCAAGGCGATTCCGGTGGATGCGGTGATGCACGCGCTGGCGTAGCGTCAAGCTGGTTGAGTCAACGGGGGCCGCGGTTGCGGCCCTTTGCTTTTTGCGGCTCGACGAACTTGGACCCCTGCCTTCGCAGGGGCGACGTGCAAACGGTGCCGGTAACGCAAGCACGTCGTCCCCGCGCAGGCGGGGACCCAAGTTCACTTCGCCGACGGGAAAAACAACTGCTCCCCTTCCGGCTTGAACGACGCGATTTTCGCCTGCCCCTCCGGCGCCGTGATCCATTCGATCAACGCCGTCGCGCCCTTGTAATTGATGCCCTTGTGCTTCGCCGGATTGACGGCGATGATCCCGTATGGATTGAACATCCGCTTGTCGCCCTCGACGAGGATGGCCAGGCCGGTCTTGGCCTTGTACGCGCCATACGTCGCGCGGTCCGTCAGCGTGTAGGCTTTCAACTCGGCCGCCATGTTCAGCACCTCGCCCATGCCCAGGCCGGCCGACACGTAGTTGGCGCCCACCGGCCTGGTGCCGGCCTGCCGCCAGTAGGCCTTCTCCATCACGTCCGTGCCGGAATTGTCGCCGCGCGAAATGAACTTCACGTTCGCGGCCGCGATCTTCCTGAACGCGGCGATCACGTCATGGCTTCCCCTCACGCCGGCCGGATCGGCGGTCGGCCCCGCGACGATGAAGTCGTTGTACATCACGTCGTGGCGATCGATGCCCCACCCCTCCGCCACGAATTTGTCTTCCAGCTTGCGCGCGTGGACGAGCGTGACGTCGACGTCGCCGTTCTTGCCCAGTTCCAGCGCCTTGCCGGTGCCGACCGAGATCACGTTGACCTTGAGGCCCGACTTCGCTTCGAAGGCCGGCAGCAGATAGCCCAGCAGGCCCGAGTTCTCGGTGCTCGTGGTGGTGGACAGGCGCAGGACGCGGTCGGACTGCGCGTGCGCGCACGGCGCGACGGTCAGGCAGGCGGTCATGCAGGCGATGAGGCCGAGGATGGAACGGCGTGGCATGGAGTCTCCTTCGTATCAGCGGTATTCGAGGTGCCCGTCGCGCAGCTTCAGCCGCTGCACGCCGTGCAGGTTGATCAGGTCGCGGTCGTGGCAGGCGATGACGATGCTGCTGCCCGCTTCGACCATCGTCGGGATCAGGGCGATCACCTGTTCGCGCGCGGCGCCGTCCAGGTTGGACGTCGGCTCGTCCAGCAGCAGCAGGCGCGGTTGCAGCACCTTCGCACGGGCCAGCGCCACGCGCTGTTTTTCGCCGCCCGACAGCTTGGTCGGGTCGGTATCGCGCAGGTGCGCCACGCCGGCCCAGGCCATCGCCTCGTCGACGACGGGCCGCACGGCGGCGGCAGGTTCGCCGCGCAGGACGAGGCCGTAGCCGATGTTGGCGGCGACGCTCGTCGAAAACAGGATCGGATGCTGG
Source organism: Massilia sp. Masssp93 (assembly GCF_059491295.1). Lineage (NCBI taxonomy): Bacteria > Pseudomonadati > Pseudomonadota > Betaproteobacteria > Burkholderiales > Oxalobacteraceae > Massilia > Massilia sp. Masssp93. The sequence goes on from NZ_CP168502.1 coordinate 5,086,172, forward strand.
TGCACGTAGACGATGGCCCGGCGCAGCGCGCGCGGGTACGGGTGCACGCGCAGCACGTCCTCGCCGGCGAAGCGCAGGCTGTCGATCTCGGCCCGTTCCAGGCCGCCCAGCACGCGCAGCAGCGTGCTCTTGCCGGCGCCGTTCATCCCCGTCAGCACGTAGGCGCTGTGCGTCGCGATCTCGAGCACGTCGATGTCGAACAGCAGCCGGTCGCCGTGGCGCTTGCGCAGGCCGCGCACACCCAGCAGGGCCTTGCGGCGCTCGTCGCGCTGCGGCGCGTTGGCGTTCTCGTGGACGGCCGCCGCGATCTGCGCGTGGATGCCGATGCTCATGCGCGCTCCCGCACCGTGTGGGCGTCGCCCTGCAGCAGCATCAGCGCGCCGTTCATCAGCAGCGCGATCGAGACCAGCACGATGCCGAGCGCGATCCCCTGCGCGAACTCGCCCTTGCTCGTCTCCAGCGCGATCGCGGTCGTGATCGTGCGCGTCTCGCCTTCGATGTTCCCGCCCACCATCAGCGCGCACCCGACTTCCGAAATCACCCGGCCGAAGCCGGACAGCACGGCCGCCATCACGCCAAAGCGCGCCTCGTGCAGCACGCGCACCATCACCTGCAGCGGCGACGCGCCCAGCGCGATCGCGGTCTCGGCGTAGCGCGGATCGAGTCCCTGCACGGCGGCCAGCGTGAACGCGAGCAGCACGGGCAGCGCGACGATGCACTGGCCGAACACGATGCCCGGCTGCGAGAACAGCCATTGCAGGCCGCCCAGCGGCCCGTGGCGCGACAGCAGCAGGTACAGCACGAGGCCGATCAGGACGGTCGGCAGCGACAGCGCCGCCTGCGCCAGCCAGATGACGATGCGCCGTCCGGTAAAGCGCCGCATGGCGACGACGTAGCCGATCAGGATGGCCGGCGGCGCGGCCAGCAGCAGGCCGACGAGGCTCGTCTTGAGCGACACCCAGACGATGCGCCAGAGGTCCGCGTCGCCCGTGAACAGCAGCGCAAAGGCGCGCAGGACGGCATCCTCGATGTCGTTCATGGGCAGACGTCAGGCCGTGCGCAAGGTGCGGGCCGCCTCCAGCGCGGCCAGCCACTCCGGCTCGAACACGAGGCGCTCTTCCCCGGACAGCAACAGGAAGTGGTGGCCGCTGCAGCGCGCCAGCAGCGACATGCCGACCTGCGCCGCCACCGCGTGGCCCATCTGCGTCGTGCCGGAGCGCGACAGCAGGAACGGGATGCCCATCTGCGCGCCCTTGATCACCATTTCGGACGTCAGCCGGCCCGTCGTGTAGAACACCTTGTCGGCGCCGTCGACGCCTTCGAGCCACATCAGGCCCGCGATGGCGTCGACGGCGTTGTGGCGGCCGACGTCCTCGATGAACCACAGCAGTTCGCCGGCGCCCGTGAACAGCGCGCAGCCGTGCACCGAGCCGGCCTGCCGGTACACGGATTGCTGGGTGCGCACCGTCTCGACGATGCGGTGCACGACCGACTGGCGCAGGCGCGCGTCCGGCGGCAGCACGATGCGGTCGACCTCGTCCATCAGCCCGCCGAACACGGAGCCCTGGCCGCAGCCCGTCGTGACGACCTTCTTCGCCGTGCGCGCCTCGACGTCCTGGATGCCGGCGCGCGTGACGACGGCCACGGCATCCACCGACCAGTCGACCTGCACGGACACGATGTCGTCCAGCGACCGCACGAGGCGCTGGTTGCGCAGGTAGCCCAGCGTGAGCGCCTCGGGCGCCGCGCCCAGCGTCATCAAGGTGACGAGCTCGCGCTTGTCGACATACACCGTCAACGGCCGCTCGGCCGGGATGTGGAGGGTCGTGCGGCGCCCGTGCTCATCGATGGCCGTGACCGGATGCGTGAGGCCGGCGCTGGCCTCGGACAGCTGCGGACGATATGAAGATGTCATGCCTGCAATTGTGCCATGGGGTCCAGAATCTGGCCGCCACCGTAGGAACCCTGGTGCGCGACCTGCCCGCCCAGGCGCACGCGCACGGCGCAGTATTTGAATTCCGGGATCTTGCCGAACGGGTCCAGCGCGGCATTCGTCAGCCGGTTGATCGCCGCCTCGTAGTAGCAGAACGGGACGAACACGGCGCCGCGCGGCGTGCCGTCGTCGGCCCGGGCGTACAGCGCGACTTCGCCGCGGCGCGACGCGATCGTGATCACGTCGCCCGGCCGGCCCCCGAGCGCCTCCAGGTCGAGCGGATGCACGAGCGCGACCGGGTCCGGCTCGAGCGCATCGAGCACGCCGGCGCGGCGCGTCATGCTGCCCGTGTGCCAGTGCTCGAGCTGGCGGCCCGTGATCAGCACGACGGGGTACTCGGTGTCGGGTCGCTCGTCGGCCGGGATGATGTCGGCCGGGACGAAGCGCGCGCGGCCGTCCTCGCGCGGGAAATCCTGCGTGAAGACGACCGGCTCGCCCGGGTCGCCCTCCGCGCGGCACGGATACGTGACGGCACCGTCGCGCTCCAGCCGGTCCCACGTGATGCCGGCGATGCTGGGCATGAGTCGCCGCATCTCGTCGAACACGGCCGCCGGCCCGGCGTAGTCCCACGGCAGGCCGAGGCGGCGCGCCACCTGCTGGATGATCCACAGGTCCTGGCGCGCGGCGCCGGGCGGGTCGAGCGCCTGGCGCCCCAGCTGCACCACGCGGTCCGTGTTCGTGAAGCTGCCCGTCTTTTCGGCGAACGCGGACGCCGGCAGGATCACGTCGGCCAGGTACGCCGTCTCGGTGAGGAAGATGTCCTGCACGACGAGGTGGTCCAGCGCAGCGAGCGCCTCGCGCGCGTGGTTCGCATCCGGGTCGGACATGGCCGGGTTCTCGCCCATGATGTACATGCCGCGGATCCTGTTCTCGCCGCCGGCCAGGATGTCGTCCATGATCTCGACGACCGTCAGGCCGGGCCGGGCGTCCAGCGCCTTGCCCCACGCGGCTTCGAACTTCGCCTGCGCTTGAACATCGTCGACGCGCCGGTAGTCCGGATACATCATCGGAATGAGGCCGGCGTCCGACGCGCCCTGCACGTTGTTCTGGCCGCGCAGCGGATGCAGGCCCGTGCCGGGACGGCCGATCTGGCCCGTCATCAGCGCCAGCGCGATCAGGCAGCGCGCATTGTCGGTGCCGTGCACGTGCTGCGACACGCCCATGCCCCACAGGATCATCGAGCCTGTCGATGCCGCGTACAGCCGCGCCACGTAGCGGATCGTCTCGGCGGCGATGCCGCAGATGGGCGCCATCGCTTCCGGGCTGTAGTTGGCCACGTTCGCCGCCAGCGCGTCGTAGCCGCTGGTGCGGTCGGCGATGAAGGCCGGGTCGACCAGGCCCTCCTCGACGATCGTGTGCATCATCGCGTTGAGCAGCGCGACGTCGGTGTCCGGCTTGAACTGCAAAAAGCGGTGCGCGTGGCGCGCGAGGTCGGAGCGGCGCGGGTCCATCACGATGAGTTTCACGCCCGTGCGCACGGCGTTCTTCATCCACGTGGCGGCAACAGGGTGGTTGACGGTCGGGTTGGCGCCGATGACGATCACGACTTCGGCCCGCGTCACATCCATCACCGGATTCGACACGGCGCCGGAGCCGATCCCTTCCAGCAGCGCGGCGACGGACGACGCGTGGCACAGCCGCGTGCAGTGGTCGACGTTGTTGCTGCCGAAGCCCGTGCGCACGAGCTTCTGGAACAGGTACGCTTCCTCGTTGCTGCCCTTGGCCGAGCCGAAGCCGGCCAGCGCGCGGCCCCCATGCGCGTCGCGGATGCGCGCGAGGCCGCCGCCCGCCGCCGCCAGCGCTTCTTCCCACGTCGCTTCGCGGAACACGTCGAGCACGCGGCTCGGGTCCATCGTGAAGTCGCCGCGCTTCGGCATGCCTGCGCGCCGGATCAGCGGCTTTGTGAGGCGCTGCGGATGGTGCGCGTAGTCGTAGCCGTAGCGGCCCTTCACGCACAGGCGGCCGTGGTTCGCGGGGCCGTCGCGGCCGTCGACGCGGACGATGCGATTGTCCTTCACGTGATACGTCAGCTGGCAGCCCACGCCGCAATACGGGCAGACGGAATCGACCTGTTTGTCGGGCACGGCCAGGGCGGCACCGCGCGCGGGCGCCAGCGCGCCCGTCGGGCAGGCCTGCACGCATTCGCCGCAGGCCACGCACGTCGAGGCGCCCATCGGGTCGCCCTGGTCGAACACGATGCGCGCGTTCTCGCCGCGGCCGGCAAGGCCGATCACGTCGTTGACCTGTTCGTCGCGGCAGGCGCGCACGCAGCGCGTGCACTGGATGCAGGCGTCGAGATTCACTTCGATGGCCGCGTGGCTGGCGTCCGCCGGCGGCACCGCGCGCGTGGCGGGGAAGCGCGGCGTGCCCACGCCAAGTCTGTCCGCCCACTGCGCAACCTCGTCGTCGCGCGTGTACGTCGTTTCCGGCAGGTCGGACAGCAGCAGTTCCAGCACCATCTTGCGTGCGGCGACGGCACGCGCGCTGTCCGTGCGCACCTTCATGCCGGCCACCGGCTGGCGGCAGCACGACGGCGCCAGCGTGCGCTCGCCGTCGATCTCCACCACGCACGCGCGGCAGTTACCGGCCGGCTCCAGGCCGTCCTTGTGGCACAGGTGCGGCAGGTCGACGCCGGCGCGGGCGGCGGCGTCGAACAGGGTCTCGAAAGGCCGGGCCGCGACTTCGCGGCCGTCGATCTCGAACGTCACGCCGGGCACATTCGCATTCATGATCCCTCCAGCTCGTGCGGAAAGTATTGGATGACGCAATCGAACGGGTTCGGCGCGGCCTGGCCGAGGCCGCAGATCGACGCGTCGCGCATCACCTGCGACAGTTCGGCCAGCAGCGCCGTGTCCCACACGTCCCGCTCCATCAGCGCGACGGCCTTCGCGGTGCCGGCGCGGCACGGCGTGCACTGGCCGCACGATTCGTCGCGGAAGAAGCGCAAGGTGTTCAGCGCGGCCGCGCGGGCCGAATCCCGGTCGGACAGCACGACGACCGCGGCCGAGCCGATGAAACAGCCGTGGCGCTGCAGCGTGTCGAAGTCGAGCGGGATGTCGGCCATGCTGGCGGGCAGGATGCCGCCGGACGCGCCGCCCGGCAGGTAGGCATAGAACGCGTGGCCGTCCTGCATGCCGCCGCAGTATTCGTCGAGGAGTTCCTGCATCGTGATGCCGGCCGGCGCCAGTTTCACGCCCGGCTCGCGTACGCGGCCCGACACGGAAAACGAACGCAGCCCGCGCCGGCCGTGGCGGCCCTGGTTCGTGAACCACTCGGCGCCGCGTTCGAGGATGTCGCGCACCCAGTGCAGCGTTTCCAGGTTGTGTTCCAGCGTGGGCCGCCCGAACAGGCCCACCTGCGCCAGGTACGGCGGACGCAGGCGCGGCATGCCGCGCTTGCCCTCGATCGATTCGATCATCGCCGACTCCTCGCCGCAGATGTAGGCGCCGGCGCCGCGGCGCAGCACGATCTCCGGCAGGTCCGGCACGGGCGGATCGGCGCGCAGCCGGTCCAGCTCGTGCGCCAGCATGGCGCGCAGGCCGTGGTATTCGTCGCGCAGGTACAGGTAGATGGTGTCGATGCCGACGGCCCACGCGGCGACCAGTGCGCCTTCGAGGAAGCGGTGCGGATCGCGTTCGAGGTAATGGCGGTCCTTGAACGTACCCGGTTCGCCTTCGTCGATGTTGACGGCCATGAGGCGCGGCCCCGGTTCGTTCCTCACGATGCGCCACTTGCGCCCGGCCGGAAAGCCCGCCCCGCCCAGGCCGCGCAGGCCGGATGCCATCAGGGTCACGATCGTGGACTCGGGGTCGAGGTGCCCCTCCATGCAGGCGCGCAGCAGGCGGTAGCCGCCCGCGGCGCGGTAGGCGTCGTAATCGGCGTGGCCCGTGTGCACGTCGGTGGCGGGGCCGGCGGCGGCGGCCCGCACCGTGTCGACGCTCGCCCCGGTGACGGGACGCTGGCCCACGAGCGCCGCGGGCGCGCCGTCGCAGCGGCCGATGCAGGGCGCGGCCAGCACGCGGACCTGCGTGCCGAGGATCGCCGGCAGGCGCGCAAGCAGGTCGCGCGCGCCGGCCAGTTCGCACGACAGGCCGGCGCACACGCGCACGGTCAATGCCGGCGGCGCATCCTCGCCGTCGCGCAGCACGTCGAAGTGGTGGTAGAAGGTGGCCACCTCGTAGACCTCGGACTGCGCCAGCTTCAGCTCTTGCGCGAGGGCCGCCAGGCGGGGCGCGGACAGGGCGCCGTAGCGGTCCTGGACCTTGTGCAGGTGCTCGATCAGCAGGTCGCGCCGGCGCGGCGCATCGCCCAGCGCGGCCTGCACGTCGGCGAGGGCCTGCGGGTCGACGCGCCGGCCTTTGGGTGCCTCGCGCTTGCGCTGGCGGCTCGGGCCTTGCGTGGCGATGGGGATGACGGGGTGGTTCATGGTCGATCCTGTCTTACGTTGGATGATCGATGTGCAGCCGTTCGTTGACCGCGTGGGCGGAGGCCGCCCACCCTACCGGCAGCGCAACGGCCGCCGCAAAACGACGCGTTGCGGAACCGGCGGCGCGACGATCGCCGCAAAACGACGCGTTGCGACACCGGCGGTGCAACGGATCGCCGCAAGACGACGCGTTGCCGGTAGGGTGGGCACCCCGTGCCCACGCGTTCAACCAGCGCATGCATTCACATCACTGGAACAGCACGATGGCCTTCTGCAGCGTGATCCACACGCCGATCAGCAACGGCACGCCGACCACCGCCCAGGCCAGCGCCGCGACCAGCGGATTGCCCGCCGCCACCGGCACCGCCACGGCCGCGCCGCCGGCCATGCCGGCCACGCCCGGTGCGCTTGCCGGCGCACGCCCGGCCGCGCCGTCGCGCTCGTGCGCCAGGCGCCGTTCGTCGGCCAGTTCCTGCTCGCTCATGAAGTGGCGCGCAGCCACCGGGCGCACCATCAGGTTGCACAGGAAGCCCAGCACCAGCAGGCCGGCCAGCACGTACATCACCGTATCATACGCCTGTGCCTTCGGCACGCCATGGGCGATCTGGTACTCGCGGATGTAGTTGATCAGGCTGGTGCCGACGACGCCCGCCGCGGACCAGGCGGTCAGCAGGCGGCCGTGGATCGCGCCCACCATCTGCGTGCCGAACAGGTCGGCCAGGTAGGCCGGCACGGTCGAGAAGCCGCCGCCGTACATCGACAGGATGACGCAGAAGAACACGACGAACAGGGCCAGGTGGCCGCCGTGCGCCAGCGCCGGAATCGCCGCGTACAGCACGAAGCCGAGCACGAGGAACACGAAGTACGTGGCCTTGCGGCCGATGTAGTCCGAGCACGAGGCCCAGGCGAAGCGGCCGCCGATGTTGAACAGCGACAGCAGGCCCGTGAAGCCGGCCGCGATCGTCGCGATCTGGGCCTTCTGCCCCGCGTTCAGGTCGTTGAAGGCCGCCGTCACGCCGATCAGGCGGCCGCCGAACACTTCCTGCAGCAGCGGCGACGCCATCGCCAGGATGCCGATGCCGGCCGAGACGTTCAGGAACAGCACCAGCCACACGAGCCAGAACTGCGGCACCGAGCCGACGTGGTTCACGTGCACGTGGCGGTGGGTGATCATCGCGTTGGCACCCTTGGCGGCCGGCGGGGTCCAGCCTTCCGGCGCCCAGCCCGTGGCCGGCACGCGGTACGACAACGCGCCGCCCATCATGAACACGAAATAGATCGCGGCCAGCGCGAGGAACGTCTCCCACACGCCGACCGACGTGGCGGTGGCGAAGTGCTTCATGAGGCGGTCGGCCAGCGGCGCGCCGATCATCGCGCCGCCGCCGAAGCCCATGATGGCCATCCCGGTGGCCATGCCGCGCCGGTCGGGGAACCATTTGATGAGCGTGGAGACGGGCGAGATGTAGCCGAGACCGAGGCCGATGCCGCCGATGACGCCCGAGCCGAGCCACATCAGCCAGATCTGGTGGGCGTGGATGCCCAGCGCGGAGATCACGAGGCCGCCGCACCAGCACAGGGCCGAGACGACGCCGGCCTTGCGCGGTCCCGCGTGTTCGAGCCAGCCGCCGAACAGCGCGGTCGACAGGCCCAGGAACACGAAGAACAGCGTAAACATCCAGCCCAGCATCGAGATCTTCCAGTCGCAGTTCGTCGCCGTGATCTCGGCCAGGAAGCCCATGCCGGCCGGGCAGGCGAGCGATTCCTTGATGCCGACCGCCTTCGACAGCGGCAGCCAGAACACCGAGAACCCGTAGGCCATGCCGATGCACAGGTGGATCGCGAGCGCGGCGGGCGGCACGAGCCAGCGATTGAATCCGGGCTGCGCCACGGTGTGTTCTTTGTCCAGCATATCCAGTAAAGCCATGTCCCCTCCGTGATTATCGTTGTTCAGAGCGTATACTTATGGAAACTTTTACTGCATCGCGAGCGTATCACGAGTGTGCGCGGCGCCCAATATTTACAGCGGCTGGCGGGACCGCGCCGGCCCGGTTATCATCGCGGCCATGATCGACATCCCCGCCCTGCTCGCCGCGCTGCCCGCACGCATCGACGCGATCGTGCGCAGCGCCGCCTCACGCACGCCGGATGCGCCGGCCCTCGTCGACGCCGGCCGCACGCTGACCTACCACGACCTCGCCGCCCTCATCGACCGCCGCGCCGCCCAATTGCGGGCACACGGCGTGCGGCCCGGCGACCGCGTGCTGCTGGCGAGCGAGAACTGCGCGGACCAGGTCGCGCTGATCTTCGCCGCCGCGAGCGTCGATGCGTGGATCGTCAACGTCAACCCGCGCCTGACCGCGCCCGAACTGGACGCGATCCGCACGCACAGCGGGGCGCGCATCGCGCTCTACACGGCGGCCGTGTCGCCTGAAGCCGAGGCGCACGCCGCGCGCGCGGGCGCCGCGTTCGACGACGGCGTCATGATCGGCCCGCCGGACGACGACTGCGCGCCGGCGGACGAGCGCGACGTCGCGGCGCTCGTCTACACGACGGGCACCACGGGCCAGCCGAAAGGCGTGATGCTGAGCCACCGCAGCCTGCTGTTCGTGGCCGCCGTTTCCAGCCGCCTGCGCGGCCTCGTGCCGGCCGACCGCGCCTGGGGCGTGCTGCCCATCTCGCATGTGTACGGCCTCACGTCCGTGATGCTGGGCACGCTCAGCGCGGGCGCCTGCCTGCACCTGGCGCCCCGCTTCACGCCCGAGGGCATGCTGGCCGCGATCCGCGACGACGGCCTGTCCATCGTGCAGGGCGTGCCCGCGATGTACGCGCGGCTGCTGGAACTGGTCGGCGCCGACGCGCGGCTGCCGTCGCGCCTGCGCTTCGCGTACGCGGGCGGCTCGCCGCTCGATCCGGCATTGAAGGCATCCGTCGAGCGGCTGCTGGGCGTGCCGCTGCACAACGGCTACGGCCTGTCCGAAGCCGCGCCCACGGTCAGCCAGACACGCCTGGACGCGCCGCGCGCCGACACGTCCGTCGGCCAGCCGATCCCGGGCGTCGAGGCGCGCGTCGTCGACAAGGACGGGCGCGCCGTGGCCGATGGCGACGCGGGCGAATTATGGGTGCGCGGGCCGAACCTGATGCGGGGTTACTACCGCGACCCGGCGGCGACGAATGCGGCGCTGCGTCCCGGCGGCTGGCTGAACACGGGCGACATGGCGCGGCGCGGCGCGGATGGCGCCCTGTTCATCGTCGGCCGCACGAAGGAATTGATCATCCGGTCAGGTTTCAATGTATTCCCGCTGGAAGTGGAGACGGTGCTGAACGCGCATCCGGGCGTGACGCAGTCGGCCGTCGTGGGCCGCACCGTGGCCGACGGCAACGAGGAAGTCATCGCCTTCGTCCACCCCGATCCGCGCCGCCCGCCCGATGAAGCCGAGCTGCGCGCGTGGGCGGCGGAACGGCTGGCGCCGTACAAGCGGCCGGCGCGCATCGTCATGATGGATGCCCTGCCCGCTGCGGCGAATGGGAAGGTGCTCAAGCACGTGCTGAAGCAACGAGCCGCAACGATGTGACAAGCGCCACCGCACGCTGAACCGTCGCCCCCGCGCAGGCGGGGGTCCAAGTATTCCGGCGCAGTCGACATGCGTAAAACTTAGATCCCCGCCTGCGCGGGGACGACGTTGTCATCTGCGCCGTTGTTATCTGCGCCGTTGTTATCTGCGACGTTGTCACCTGCGCCGTTGTCACCTGCGCCGTTGTCACCTGCGCCGTTGTCATCCGCGCCGTTGTCATCTGCGCCGTCGTCATCTGCGCCGTCGTCATCTGCGCCTTTTCTTCCAGTCGTAGCCCGGCCCCGTCACATCCACCCCCGGATGCCCGACGACGTCCGGATGCTCGGAACACATCGTCACGAAGCGCACGCCCTCGCCTTCGCGCTGGCGCCGCCGCAGGTCTTCCATGAAGCGCATCGCGGCCACCATCGCGGTGGTGTCGAACGCCTGCGCGTGCGGGGTCCGGTTTCCGTCTTCCTCGATCGTCCAGTACACCATGTACATGTTCGTTCCTCCTGGCCGCATCGTGTCGGCGCGCGCAGCACCTGTCAAGACAAGCCCGGCCGGCGCTTTGGCAGAGACCGCGAGAACGTAGGACTTGTCCTAAATCGAGCCTATATGTTCGCCATCCCACACAAGAAGCCGGGCTCGCCGACTAGGCTTAGACCTTGGATCAACAGCAGGACACGCACATGAATCTTAACAGTCATATCCAGCCAGCAAGCTCGCCGCTCCAGCTCTGGGGCGGCCTCGAATGCACCGTCAACCGCGTACGCGATCAGTACTTCTCCCAAATGGAACGCAATGGACATGCCGAACGGCTCCAGGACCTGGAGCGCTTCGCTTCGCTCGGCATCCGCGCCATCCGCTACCCCGTCCTGTGGGAACGGATCGCCCCCGATGGCATCGAAGCGGCGGACTGGTCGTGGCCGGACGAGCGCCTGCCCGTGTTGCAGCAACTGGGCGTGACGCCCATCGTCGGCCTCGTCCACCACGGCAGCGGCCCGCGCCATACGAGCCTCGTGGCGCCGGACTTCGCCGAGAAACTGGCCGACTATGCCGGCGCCGTGGCGCGCCGCTATCCCTGGGTCGAGTACTGGACGCCCGTGAACGAGCCCTGCACCACGGCCCGGTTCTCCGGCCTCAACGGCGTATGGTATCCGCACGGCGACAGCGAGGACCAGTTCATCCGCGCCCTCATCAACCAGTGCCGCGCGGTCGTGCTGTCGATGCGCGCGATCCGCGCCGTGAATCCGGGTGCGAAGCTGGTGCAGACGGACGACTTATCGCGCACCTATGGCACGCCGGAAATGGCGGAGGTCGCGAATTTCTTCAACGAACGCCGCTGGCTGGCATGGGACATGTTGTGCGGGAAGATCGACCCCGGTCATGCGCTGTGGGACTATCTGCTGGAAAACGGCGCGGAGGCGGACGAGCTCCTCTGGTTCAAGGACAATGCCTGCCCGCCGGACATCATCGGCGTCAACTACTACATCACGAGCGAGCGCTGGCTCGACCACCGGGCCGAACGCTATCCGGAAAGCCATCGCAGCAATTACCGCGGCATCCCGCACGCCGACATCGAATGCCCGCGCGTGCTGGCCACGCCGACGCCTGGCATCGGCCCGCTGCTGCAGGAAACGTGGGACCGCTACGGCCTGCCCGTCGCCGTCACCGAGGCCCACATCGACGCCAACCGCGAAGATCAGTTGCGCTGGCTCGTCGAGATCTGGAACGCGGCCAGGAAAGTCCAGCAGGGCGGCGCCGACATCCGCGCCGTCACCGTGTGGGCCCTGCTCGGCTCGTTCGACTGGAACTGCCTCGTCACCGAATGCCGCGGCTACTACGAACCGGGTCCGTTCGACGTGCGCGGACCGCAGCCGCGTCCGACCGCAGTCGCCAGCCTGATGCGCGAACTGGCGAGCGGCCGGCCGCTGTCGCATCCGGTGCTGCAGGGCCAGGGCTGGTGGCGCCGGCCGGGCCGCTTCCTGGCCAGGCCCGTGGCGACCAGCACGGCCGTGGCCGACATCGCCGAGCGCAGCGCGTTCCGCTCGACCTTCCCGCAGCCGATCCTGATCACGGGCGCGACGGGCACCCTGGGCCGCGCCTTCGCCCGCATCTGCGAACGGCGCAACCTCGCCTTCCACGTGCTCACGCGCCAGGAAATGGACATCGCCGATCCGGCCTCCGTCGAGGCGGCGATCGTGCGCTTCAAGCCGTGGGCCATCATCAATGCCGGCGGCTATGTGCGCGTGGACGATGCCGAGGGCGACATCGAGCGCTGCATGCGCGAGAATACCCACGGCCCGACCGTGCTCGCCCTGGCCGCCATCCGCCACGCGCTGCGCTTCATGACCTTTTCCAGCGACCTCGTGTTCGACGGGACGCAGGACCGGCCGTACGTGGAATCCGATCCCGTCGCGCCGCTGGGCGTGTACGGCCGCAGCAAGGCGGACGCGGAACGGCGCGTGCTCGACGCCGACCCGCAGGCCCTCGTCATCCGCACGAGCGCCTTCTTCGGTCCGTGGGACGAGCACAACTTCGTGACGCACGCCCTCGACGCGCTCGACGCGGGCCGGCCGTTCGCGGCGGCGTCCGACCAGGTCACGGCGCCGACCTATGTGCCGGATCTCGTCAACGCCTGCCTCGACCTGCTGATCGACCGCGAATCCGGCATCTGGCACCTGACCAACGGTGCCGCGATGAGCTGGGCCGACCTGGCGCGGCGGGCCTGCGCGGCGGCCGGCGTCGCCGACGGCCGGCTGGAAGAACGCACGACCGGCGAGCTCGGCCTGCGCGCCGCACGCCCGCGCAACGGCGCCATGAGCAGCGAGCGCGGCCTGCTGCTGCCCTCCTTCGACGATGCGCTGGCGCGCTACCTGCGCGAGCGCGAACGGGTGGACGAACGGGCGCACAAGGTCGAATCGGCGCACTACGCCAGCTGATCGCCGGCCCGGCCACGGCCGCCCGCGCCCGCGGGCGGCCGTATTACCGTTTCATTACATCGGCTGTCGCTGTATTTACCGGGGGAATTTATTTAGTTACACTGCGTTACTTAGCGTTACTCTACGCAACCTGGTGCGACTGACATGTCCGACTTCCCTCGCCAGCCGCTACCCGCGGTTCCCTGTGCTGCCCCGGCCGGACGGCCGGCATGAAACTCTATCGTGAAGACCATGGCTGGACCGAGCGCCTGCTCGCATCCGCCGCGCCGTCCGTCACGCTGCGCTCGGCCGTGCCGCCGCACCTGGCGGGCTTCAGGAAAGTGCGCGAATTCGCGAAGATCCGGCTGCGCGCCATCCTGCATCCGCGCCAGACGCCGCAGTGGCTGCACCTGCTCAACGCGCACCCGGCGTTCTCGGAATACGTGCGCAACTGCCCGCGCTTCCTGTACAAGGTCTACCGCCCCTACATCAGCCACGCGCTGGACGCCGACGCGCGCCTGGAAGCGATCCGCGCGCATTACGACTTCATGTTCCGGCGCGGCCTGGGCCAGACGCTGGCGCGCGCCAGCCTCGGTCCCGTCGTGCTGGCCGAGGCCGCGGGCAGGAGCGGCCTGCCCTACCAGATCCAGCTGCGCACCGTGAACATGTTCGACCGCGAGGGCGAACTGGTGCTGCAGTTGGCGCAGGCCGACAGCGTCCTGTACACGGTGGCGTTCACGGTGGCGCCGCGCGACGGCCGCCCGGCCGTCAGCATCGGCTGCATCCAGGGCGGCAAGACGATCGATGCGCGCGAGGCGATCCGCACGGCCACGCGCGAACTGCACGGCATCCGGCCCAAGCAACTGATGGCGATCATCGTGCGCCAGCTGGGCCACGCCTACGGGTGCGAGCGCATGGTGATGGTCTCGAACCGCAACCGCGTGATCTACAAGGCGATCCGCCACGGCCGCGTGCTGGCCGATTACGACCAGCTGTGGGAAGAACTGGGCGCGCACGAGCGGGCCGACGGCGACTGGGAACTCGACTGCGCGCCGGTGGCGGCGCCGGACCTGGAGAGCATACCGTCGAAGAAGCGGTCGGAGGCGCGCAAGCGGCACGAGCTCGTGAGCCGGCTTGCCGATGACGTGTGCGAAGGGTTGCGAGCCCGGTAGGGTGGGCGCGGCCGGCGTAGGCACCCCGTGCCCACGCGTTCAACGTCCGCCGGCACGGACGCGAATTATTCAATGTCGCGTATCACCGCGTGGGCACGGAAGTGCCCACCCTACGGTTGTCGCGGACCGGCACCAGGATCGGCACCAACTCGCTCCACACCCGCTCCACACCCATCTTGTTCATGCAATCGTGATGCCCGAGCGGGCACTCGCGCTTGCGGCACGGCGAGCATTCGAGGCGCAGCGACACCGTGCGCGCCACTTCCGACAGCGGCGGCGCGTAGTCCGGATCGGTCGAACCGTACAAGGCCACCACCGGACGGTTCAGCGCCGACGCGATGTGCAGCAGGCCGGAATCGTTGGAGACGACGGCACCGGCCTGCGCCAGCAGGGCGATGGCGTCGTCGAGCGACGTCTTGCCGGCCAGGTTCAGCACCGCCGAACCGGCCGCGCCGGCATGCTGCTGCACCTGGGCGCACGTCTCGCGGTCGTTCGGGGAGCCGAGCAGCACGACCTGCACGCCCGGCACGGCGTCCACGACCCGGGCCGCCAGCGCGCCGTAATGCGCGGGCGGCCAACGCTTGGCGATGCCGAATTCCGCGCCCGGCGCGAACGCGACGATGGGGCGCGCGAGGTCGACGTCGAGGCGTTTCCCGACCTGCTCCGTCTCTTCCCCGCCGACGACGAGGAACGGGCGCGCCAGCTTGCCCGGCAGCGGCAGCTCGGGCTCGCGCGCGAGGGCCGCGTAGAACGGCACCATCGAGCGCGGCGGCTTCTCGTCGTGGTGCATGACGTTGACCATCCCGTAGCGCATCTCGCCCTTGTAGCCCACGCGGCGCGGAATGCGCGCCAGCCACGGGATCAGCGCGTATTTCAGCGTGTTGGGCAGCACGTAGGCGTCGCTGTAGCCGCGCTCCTTGAGCAGGCGCGCGTAGCGCCAGCGTTCGCCCAGCTGCAGGGCGCGATGGCGGAACGGCGTCACCAGGATATCGTCCGCTTCCTGGATGCGGCGCCACACGGGCACCACCTGCGGCGGCGCCAGCACGTCGATGGCGCGCTCCGGGTGGGCCTGCTTGAGCAGGCGCAGCAGGGGCTGGGCCATCACGGCGTCGCCGATCCAGTTGGGCGAAATGACCAGGGTCCGCGCCCGCTCGTTGCTCTTCCCGGTCATGTTTCTTCCACCAGGGCGGAGAACTGCAGGCGGTACAGGTTGGCGTACATGCCGCCCTGCGCCAGCAGCTGGTCGTGCGTGCCCTGCTCGACGATGCGGCCGTGTTCCATCACGACGATCAGGTCGGCGCCTTCGATGGTCGACAGGCGGTGCGCGATCACGAACGTGGTGCGGCCCGCCATCAGCGTGTCGAGGGCGGCCTGCACGGCGCGTTCCGATTCGTTGTCCAGCGCCGACGTGGCCTCGTCCAGGATCAGGATCGGCGCATCCTTGTAGATGGCGCGGGCGATCGCAACGCGCTGGCGCTGGCCGCCCGACAGGCGCATGCCGTTCTCGCCGATCATCGTGTCGACGCCTTCCGGCAGGCGCGCGACGACGTCGCCCAGGTGCGCGGCATGGATGGCCGCGTGCAGGCGCGCCTCGTCGACGTGCTCGGCGCCGTACGCGACGTTGGCGCGCAGCGTGTCGTCGAACAGCACGACGTTCTGGCTCACGAGCGCCAGCTGGGCGCGCAGCGACGACAATTCGATGTCCTGGTACGGGATGCCGTCCAGCAGGACGCGGCCGGATTCCGGCTCGTAGAAGCGCGTGACGAGGTTCACGAACGTCGACTTGCCGCCGCCCGACATGCCGACCAGCGCGACGGTCTGGCCCGGCTTCACGTCCAGCGACACGTCGTCCAGCGCGGGCGCATGCGCGTTCGGGTAGCGGAACGTCACGTGCTCGAAGCGCACGTGGCCCTGCGCGCGCGCGAGGGTGCGCGTGCCCGGATCGTGCTCGACGGGCGCGTCGATCAGTTCGAACACGGTCTCGGCCGCGGCGATCCCGCGCTGCATCGGGCCGTTCACCTCGGCCAGCGCCTTCAGCGGCGTCAGGAGCATCAGCATCAGCGTAACGAACTGGGTGAATTCGCCGACCGTCATGTCGGCCCGCAGCGCCAGCACGACGACGAGCGACAGCGCCAGCGACGTGGCGATCTGCGTCACGGGCGTCGTGGCCGCGAACGCCACCGTCATGCGTTGCGAAAAGCCGCGCAGCGCCTCGCTGCGCAGGAAGAACCTGCGGTTTTCGTAGCGCTCGCCGGAGAACACGCGGATCACCTGGTGGCCGCGCGCCGCTTCCTCGACGACCTGGGTCATCTCGGCCGTCACGCGCTGGTTTTCGCGGTTCAGGTGGCGCAGGCGGCGGCTCGTCGTCCGCACGATCACGGCCGTCAGCGGCACGACGACGATCGCGACGAGGGTCAGCTTCCAGTTCAGCCACAGCAGCGAGCCGAGCAGGCCGATGACGACCAGCACGTCGCGCACGAACGAGATGAACACGGACTGGATCATGTCCACGACCTGGCGCACGTCGCCGACGACGGTGTTGATCACCTTGCCCGTCGACTCTTCGTGGAAGCGCGCGACCGGCAGGCGCAGCAGCCGCGCGAAGGCCTGGGCGCGCAAGTCGTTCAGCACGCGCGAGAGCACCCAGTTGTTGTAGTAGGCGGTGGCGAACGTGCCGATGCCGCGCAGGACGAAGATCGACACGAGCACGCCGGGGATCCACCACAGGCTGAACGGCACCTTGTTCTTGAAGCCCATGTCCATCAGCAACTGCAAGGCCTTGCCCAGCAACGGCTGGGTGGCGGCCGTCAACGCCATCGCGAGCAGCGACAGGAAGGCGCGCCCGCGATACGGCTTCAGGATCGCCCACAGGCGCTTGATGATGACGCTGTTATCCAATTTTTTCTTTCGCGTTCAGGCAGAAGCCCATGAGCAGAAACACCATGAGCGCATAGAACAGACTGCCCTTCATAGACCAGAAAATCACTTCCGTCAGCCCGAAACCGACATAGCCGAGCACCACCAGCGCCCCGCCCAGCGCGACCGCGAACTGCGGTGCGCGCGCTTCCGTCGCCCGCCCCAGGCGGCGCAGGAAAAACCGCAGGGGCGCGGCCAGGGTGGCGGCCCAGATGACGAAGCCGACCGCGCCGCCCGTCGCCAGGGCCTGCAACCCGTCATTATGCAGGTGCGGCAGCTCGAGCACCATTGGATCGAGCCGGCCGGCCTGTGCATACTCGGCCAGGCGTGCGCGGCACGCATCGAAATCCATGCCGAACAACGGGTGTTCGCGGATCAGCATGACCGCGCCCTTCCACAATTCCAGCCGGGTCCCCACATTCGTCCACACGGTGCCGCCCTCGTACCAGGTGCGGGCGTCATGGACGCCTTCGGCGAAGCGTTCCTGCACGCCCAGCGCCGGCGTGAACCAGGCCGCGGCCAGCACGGCCACGCCGGCCGCCAGCAGCGCACGCCCGCGCCGGCTGTCGATCCGGCCCGCATGGCGCCCCAGCACGAGCGCCGCCAGCACCAGCGCCGCCCACCCGCCGCGGGTGCCGGTCAGCACGGACGCGGCGAAGCCCGCCAGCGCCCCGGCGCCGGCCAGCAGCGCATCGCGCGGGCGGTCGCGCATGTCGATCGCGCCGGCCAGCGCCAGCAGCGCCAGCAGCATCGCGAGGTCGCCGAACGTGATCGAATTGATGAAGCCCCCCGGGCGTTCGATGTGCAGGGCGAAGCGCTGCCAGGCGATGAACGGCAGCGCCGCCACCGCCCCCGCGCTCGCGCCCCACCACAGCGCGCGCCGCGGCGCGCGGCTCGCCACCACGGCGGCCAGCACGGTCAGGGACAGGAGCATGCGCACCGGTTTTTCCACCACACTCATCTTTTCGCCGCGCAGCAGCGCGCAGGCCAGCACGAACAGGAGATGCAGCAGGAAGGCTAGCACGACCCAGCGCACCTCCGGCCAGTGGCGCACGAGCGCATCACGGCACGGTTTGAACAATATCAAGGCGCTGACCAGGAAGAGGAAACTTGCAAGACTCACGCCGAACGAGGTGACGAGGCTCGAAAAGGGTAACAGGAAGGCCAGGGCGCCGATCCAGACCCGCATCGGCTCCCTCGTATTCGTCGGATTACTGTTCATTGATGTTCTTGTGGGATACTCTTGCCCCTGAATACAGCAGTGTACAACGGACCTTATGCGTCACGCTCAGACAATCTCCGTCGTGATCACCACCTATAACCGGCCAGACGCGCTGGAGGCGGTGGTGCGGGCATGTTTCATGCAGAACGACAAGAATTTCGAAATCATTATCGCTGATGATGGCTCGACTGCCAACACGCGTGCCTGCGTCGAACGGCTGGCAGCCGCTTCACCGGTGCTTCTACGCCACGTCTGGCAACCCGACGTGGGGTTTCGCGCCGCCATGGCACGCAATCGCGGCATTCTCGCCGCCACTGGTGACTACATCATCTTCCTGGACGGCGACTGCGTCCCGCAGCGCGATTTCATCGCCCGCCACCGCGCGCTGGCCCGGCCCGGCTGCCTCGTGTCAGGCAGCCGCATCCTGATGTCCGAGACCCTGACGCGCCGGGTGCTGGACGACGGGATCGATGTCGCCGCCACGTCCCCGCTCACGCGCCTGCGCTGGCGGCTGCGCGGCGACCTGAACAAGACCCTGCAGCCGCTGGGGCTGCGCTGGCCCGACCTGGGACGCACGTCGCGCAAGTTTTCCTGGCGCCGCATCAAGAGCTGCAACCTGGCCGTGTGGCGCGGCGACCTGGAACGGGTGAACGGCTTCGACGAGAGTTTCACGGGCTGGGGCCACGAGGATTCCGACCTCGTCGTGCGCCTGTTCCACGCCGGCGTGATGCGCAAGGACGGCGCCTTCGCCACCGAAGTGTTCCACCTGTGGCACCGCGAGGCCCGGCGCGACCAGGAGACGAGCAACCGGCAAGTCGTCCTTGAACGCGCCGCGAACAAGGTTACACAGGCAACGATCGGGTTGCGCGAGCACGCGAACACGGCGGCGTAGCGGGCGCCGGCCGGCGCCCGCTCAACAAATAGTCTTGTCTTGTGCGCATTGCTGCACGAGTTCATCCATTAGAATACCGTTTTTGCTGAATTCGGTACGGGCACATGGCGACGCAAGGCGAGTACGACTATTTCAAGAACATCGGCGCGGACGGCATGCGGCACGCCGCGCACAAACCGTGGTCGGACAGCCAGTGCGGCATGTACCTGATGGAACTCGGCGCCATGATGGGCCTGATGCCCGACGGGGGCCGCCTGCTGGACATGGGCTGCGGGACCGGCTGGACCAGCGTGCTGTTCGCGAAGAAGGGCTACCACGTGATCGGGCAGGACCTGGTGCCGGAAGCCATCGACGCGGCGCGCCGGCTCAAGCACGACAATGGCCTGGAACATCTCGACTTCGTCGTGGGCGACTACGAGTCGCTGGCGTTCGAGAACGAATTCGACGTGGTCGTGTTCTTCGATTGCCTGCACCATGCGGTCGACGAAGTCGGCGCGTTGAGGAGCGCATACCGGGCCCTGAAGCCGGGCGGCATCTGCATCACGTCGGAGCCGGGACGGGGCCACGAAAAACGCTCGGCCGCCGTCATGCAGGAATTCGGCGTCACGGAACGCGACATGCATCCCGCGAAAATCATCCGCGGCGCGAAGAAGGCCGGCTTCACGGGCTTTTCCGTGCACCCGCACGCCCAGTATCTGTACATCGCGCTGTACCGGCGCGAGCTGCGCGGCCTGCTCGGCAAGGTGATGCGCATCCCCGGCATGCGCGCGCTCGTGGGCGCGTGCACGGTGCTGTTCTCCAAGCACCAGGCGGGGATCGTCGTCCTCAGGAAGTAACAGGCGGCGCGATCGGTTCGCAATGGTGGGCGGGGGCCGCCCACCCTACAAATAACGGCTGACGCTGCCGGTTTCCAAAATGGCAAAGGCCGTCCGATTGCGTAGGGTGGGCACCCCGTGCCCACCAATCGCATCCCCGCCGATCAATATTCGACCGCGACCTCTTTCGCCCCGAGGTGCAGCTCGAGCGCGTATTTCAGTTCGTCCGACGGCGCCACGCGCCACGCGTCGCCCAGCTGCAGGATGCACGGGATGCCCTGCGGCGTCACGCGCAGGCTGACCGGCAGGCCGTTCTCGTGGCGGTACGGCTGCAGGATCTCGGCCAGCTTGGCCGGCGCGATGGTGCACGCCACGTCCATCTCCAGCTTGTGGCCGTACTGGATGCGCGCCGTCGCGATGTCGAACGCCTTTTCGGCCGTGATGCGCAGGCCGCCGTTGAAGCGGTCTTCCGACACCTTGCCGACGACGAGCAGGAATTCGTCCTCGCGGAAGATGTTCTTGTTGGCTTCGAACAGCTCGCTGTAGATCGTGACCTCGACGACGCCCGACTTGTCGTCCAGCGACACGATCAGGATCTTGCCGCGCTGCGTGAGCTGCGTGCGCACGCCCGTGATCACGCCGCACAGCATGCGCGGATCGCGCGACGGCTCCAGGTCTTTCAGCTTGGTCTTGGCGAAGCGGCGCACTTCCTGTGCGTACGAGTCGAACATGTGGCCCGACAGGTAGTAGCCCAGCGCGGTCTTTTCCTCGGCCAGCTTCTGGCGGTCGGTCCAGGGCGTCGCCTTCACGTATTCCGGCGGCGCGACGAGGTCGGAATCGTCGCCGCCGAACAGGCTGACCTGGTTGGCGGCGGCGGCGGCCTGGCCCGCCGCTTCCATCGCGAAGGCGACCGACGCGAGCAGCACGGCGCGGTCGGTGCCGAAGCAATCCATCGCGCCGGCGCGGATCAGCGATTCGATCGTGCGGCGGTTGATCTGCTTGCGGTCGACGCGCTTGCAGAAGTCGAACAGGTCCTTGAACCGGCCGCCTTCCTCGCGCGCCGCGATGATCGCCTCGATCGCACCCTGGCCCGCGCCCTTCACGCCGCCCAGGCCGTAGCGGATGTTTTTCACCTGCTTGCCCGTGACGGACGGCGGCGGGCCTTCCGGCGTGAAGCGGAACTGCGATTCGTTGACGTCCGGCGGCAGGATCGTCAGGCCGCACATGTCGATCGAGTCCTCGACGAGGATCTTGATCTTGTCCGTGTCTTCCATCGCCAGCGACATGTTGGCTGCCATGAACGCGGCGGTGTGGTGGACCTTGAGGTACGCCGTGTGATACGACAGCAGCGCGTACGCGGCCGCGTGCGACTTGTTGAAGCCGTAGCCCGCGAACTTCTCCATCAGGTCGAAGATCTCGTCGGCCTTTTCGGTCGACAGGCCGTCCTTCGCGGCGCCGGCGCGGAAGATCGCGCGGTGCTCGGCCATTTCCTCGGCCTTCTTCTTGCCCATCGCACGGCGCAGCATGTCCGCGCCGCCCAGCGAGTAGCCGCCGACGATCTGCGCCATCTGCATCACCTGCTCCTGGTAGACCATGATGCCGTAGGTCTCGGACAGGATGGACTCCGTGCGCGGGTCCGGGTAGTCGAACTTTTCGCCGTGCTTGCGCTTGCAGAAGTCGGGGATCAGGTCCATCGGGCCCGGACGGTACAGCGCCACGAGCGCGATGATGTCCTCGAAGCGGTCGGGACGCGCATCTTTCAGCATGCCCTGCATGCCGCGGCTTTCGAGCTGGAACACGGCGACGGTCTTCGCATCCGTCAGCAGTTTATAGGTCGGCCGGTCCGTCAGCGGCAGCCTGGCCAGGTCGAAATCCTTGTCGGCCGGGTCGAGCCCGCGGATGTAGTTGACGGCGCGGTCGAGGATCGTCAGCGTGGTCAGGCCCAGGAAGTCGAACTTCACCAGGCCGGCCGCCTCGACGTCGTCCTTGTCGTACTGCGACACGACGCCGGCGTCGCCGCCCTGCGTGTACAGCGGGCAGAAGTCGGTCAGCTTGCCGGGGGCGATCAAGACGCCGCCCGCGTGCATGCCGATGTTGCGGGTGATGCCTTCGACCTGCTGCGCGAGCTCGATCAGCTGCTTCACCTCTTCCTCGTTCTCGAGGCGTTCCTTGAGCATCGGTTCTTCCTCGATCGCCTCGGCGATCGACACCTGCTTGCCCGGCTTGAACGGGATCAGCTTGGAGATGCCGTCGCAGAAGTTGTAGCCGAAATCGAGCACGCGGCCCACGTCGCGGATCGCGCCCTTCGCCGCCATCGTACCGAACGTGGCGATCTGCGACACGGCGTCGCGGCCGTACAGGTCCTTCACGTGCTGGATCACCAGTTCGCGCTTTTCCTGGCAGAAGTCGATGTCGAAGTCGGGCATCGAGACGCGTTCCGGGTTCAGGAAACGTTCGAACAGCAGGTTGTACTTGAGCGGATCGAGGTCGGTGATCTTGAGCGCGTACGCCACCAGCGAACCCGCGCCGGAACCGCGGCCCGGGCCGATCGGCACGCCGTTGTTCTTGCCCCACTGGATGAACTCCGCCACGATGAGGAAGTAGCCCGGGAACTTCATCTTGATGATGGTGTTGTTCTCGAACTCGAGGCGCGCCTCGTAGCGCGGCCGCTCTTTCTCGCGCTGTTCCTCGTTCGGGTACAGCTCGACGAGGCGCTCTTCCAGGCCCTTCTTCGTTTCGGCGATGAGGAATTCATCGATGGTCATGCCCGGCGTCGGAAAGTTCGGCAGCTGCGGCTTGCCGAGCGTGAGCGTCACGTTGCAGCGCTTGGCGATCTCCACCGAGTTGGCCAGGGCGCCCGGCAGGTCCTTGAACAGCTCGGCCATCTCGGCCTGGGACTTGAAGCACATGCCTTCGTTGAAGCGGCGCACGCGCTTGGCGTTGGCCAGCATCTCGCCCTCGGCGATACAGACGCGCGCCTCGTGGGCGATGAATTCGTCCTTGCTGATGAACTGCACCGGATGCGTCGCGACGACGGGCAGCCCGAGCCGGTTCGCCAGCGCCACCGAGTGACGTACCTGCTGTTCCTGGTTCGGCTGGCCGGCGCGCTGGATCTCGACGTAGAAGTGGCCCGGGAAGATCTGCGCCCAGCGCCGCGCGCACGCTTCCGCCTTGTCCAGGTCGCCGTTGTCGATGGCGTGGCCGATGTCGCCGAACTGCGCGCCCGACAGCACGATCAGGGCGTTCGACTGCGGCACGTCCGGCTCCAGCGTGGACACGCTCGTCGCCAGCGCTTCCAGCCACTCGACGCGGATCTCGGCCCGGCCCTTGTACTGGTTGGTGAGCCACGCCTTGGACAGCAATTCGCAGATCTGCAGGTAGCCGGTCTTGTTCTTGGCCAGGATCAGCAGGCGGAACGGCTTCTCGCGGTTCTCGTCGTTCGTGATCCAGGCGTCGACCCCGACGATCGGCTTGATGCCCTTGCCGCGCGCCGCCTTGTAAAAACGCACGAGGCAAAATGCGTTGGCCAGGTCGGTGACACCCACCGCCGGCTGCTGGTCGCGGGCGGCGGCGGCCACGAGGTCGTCGATGCGGACGAGGCCGTCGACGATCGAGTATTCGGTATGGACGCGGAGGTGGGTGAAGATCGGGGAAGTCATCCTGTCATTTTACCTCGGACGGCCGGACGGGATGGTTGCATCCAGGCACGGTGGCGCTCTTGACAAGATGCGGCCGCGTGATCAATCCATCATTGCACGGCCACGCCCGCCTGCACCGGCCGGTCGGCACCGTAGCGGCGGCGCATGCGCAGGAACGGCTCCTCGATGCTGTTGTAGCTGAGGGTCGCCAGCATCCACGTCGCGCCATAGCTGACGGCCACCATGAGGGCGGCGTCGAGCCAGCCGCGGCCGGTCGGGTGCACGAGGCCGACGCGCTGGGCCAGCAGGTGCAGCAGCCCCATGTGTAGCAGATAGAAGGAAAAGCTGACCTTGCCGCCGTGGCACAGCACGCGCTCGACGACGTCCGGCAGGCGCGGCCGGAATCCCACCCAGGCGACGATGAAGAAGGCCCAGCCGGCGGACTCCGCCATCGACCAGAAGATCCAGAACGACGATTTCGGCGTCGCGCCGAACGGCGCCAGGCGGTGC
Organism: Massilia sp. Masssp93; assembly: GCF_059491295.1. Taxonomy (NCBI): domain Bacteria; kingdom Pseudomonadati; phylum Pseudomonadota; class Betaproteobacteria; order Burkholderiales; family Oxalobacteraceae; genus Massilia; species Massilia sp. Masssp93. Next base: position 5,110,231 of record NZ_CP168502.1, read on the forward strand.
ATGGTGGCGGTGTCCCACACGACGAGCGCGGCCGCGGCCACGAGCAGCCACGGCGCGTGGCGCTGCAGCGTGGGCTGGTATTGCTGGTACAACATCGCAGCGAGCATGCCGATCAGGAACTGGTCGAAGCGGCCGACGAACGTGCAGAAATACATCAGCGTGCTGTTGTCGTTGACGGTATAGGCGGCGAGCTTGAAGAACGCCATCAGCACCAGCAGCTGGAGCACGTAGCGCTTGCCCCGCTCCAGCGCAAAGCGGGCCAGGAACGGGAAAACGAGGTAGAACAGGAATTCGAGGGAAATGGTCCAGGCAGCGCCCGTGACCACCGTGCCCGACGTCGGCGCATGGCCGAGGTTGGTGGCGAACAGGTACAGCAGGTCCTGCGGCTGGAAATTATCGCGCCCGATCGACGTCGCGACGAGGAAGATCGTCAGGAACAGGGGGAAAATGCGCAGCACGCGGTTGCGCACGAAATCGCGGTAGACGATGGTCTTTTGCGCCAGCGCGATCTGCATGAACAAGAAACCCGACAGCGTGAAGAACAGCCCCACGCCCGTATGCCCTTCCGTGATCAGGGCCGCCCAGTTGCTCGCCAGCGGCGCCCCGCCCAGGACGCGGTACTCCAGGTGGAAATGAAATAAAAAAACGATGGTGGCGGCCAGCCAGCGCAACTGGTCGATGCGCGGGTTGTATTGCAGGTTCAGCGATTGCATGGGAAGGCCGGAAGGCTTGCATGAAAGAAAAGCATTGTAATGCCAATTGCCGCGAATGCGACGTCGTCTGCTGGGCTCAGCTGCCCGCATTTTCTAGCATATAATAGAAGGCTTCATTTCACGTTCCTCCGCTTTAACGATCATGCACGTCAATATCGCCGCCTACAAGTTCGTCAGCCTCGACAACCTCGAAGAGATGCGCCTGCAATACCAGGCGCTGTGCACCGAACTGGCCCTCAAGGGTACTGTCCTGCTGACGCCGGAAGGCATCAACATGTTCGTGTCCGGCCCGCGCGAGGCGGTCGACCAGTACCTCGCCTGGGTGCGCAGCGACGCCCGCCTGGCCGACCTGGAGTGGAAGGAAAGCCTGTCGACCGACCAGTCGCACCGCCGCATGCTGGTCCGCATCAAGAAGGAAATCATCACGATGCGCATGCCGCTGATCAAGCCGGAACTGGGCCGCGCGCCATCCGTGGCGCCGAAGACGCTCAAGCGCTGGCTCGACCAGGGCCATGACGACGACGGCGTCCCGGTCGTCATGATGGAAACCCGCAACGCGTTCGAGGTGGACGTCGGCACGTTCGACAACACGCTCGACTACCGCATCGACAAGTTCAGCGAATTTCCAGACGTCGTCGAGAAACACAAGGACGAGCTCCGGGGCAAGACCGTCGTGACCTTTTGCACGGGCGGCATCCGCTGCGAAAAAGCGGCGATCCACATGCAGAACATCGGCTACGACCGCGTCTACCAGCTCGACGGCGGCATCCTGAAATATTTCGAGGAAGTGGGCGGCGACCACTACACGGGCGACTGCTTCGTGTTCGACTACCGTACCGCCCTCAACCCCAAGCTGGAACCGACGGAAACCGTGCAGTGTTTTGCCTGCCGCGCCGTTGTCACGCCGCGCCAGCAACTGGCGCCGGAGTATGTGGTGGGGAAATCGTGTCCGAATTGCGCGGGTGGCAAGACGGCCGGCAGCACGATGGCGAACGAAGCGGGCGCCTGAGCCCGCCGCCCCGTCGTCAACCCGGCTGCACCCCGACGAGGTGCACCGGTTCTTCCATGCCTGCCGTGTAGATCACGGTGCTGATCTTCGCGATCAGCGCATCGATATTGGCCGGGTCGAGGGCGTACGCCGCCGAGGCTTCGTCCTTGATCGCGGCCAGGTAATCGTGGGCCAGCGTGTTCGCGTTCGCGCCCGTGTAGGCCAGGCGCTCGTTGGCCTGGTCGAGGTGGTCCGTAAAGATTTCCGCCGTCTGGACCTTGTCCTGGAAGACGACGTTGTCGAGGCCCTGGGCGCCGCTCGCGACCGACGTCACGACGTCGGCGATGGAAATCACCTTGCTGTCCAGCAGGCCGGCCCAGTAATCGACGCCGGCCGTCTCCGCCGCGCGGCCGAACAGGTGCTCGTACACGGTGTCGACGAGCGCGCGGTTGTCCATGCCGCTCACCATGCCCTGGTATTCCGCGGAGGTGGCGAACGCCTGGACCATCCCGGCGAACCCGCTGGGCGTGGGCGCCATTTTTGTCCAGTACTGCAGTCCGAAATAATCGGCCGGGCGGCCGAAATACGCGACATACAAGTCCTGCACCTGGGTGCTCAGCTCGGCCATCGTCATCTCCTTCCTGCGCTGCATCGAGGAGGCCTTGGGCGCCGCAGCGGCCGCGCCCGCCAGCCTCGTTCACGCCTGTCCCAATCGCGAATGCGATATGAAACGTCGGGCACAACGTTGATCAGGCCAGGTGGTGCGGTACGTCGGTGCCGGTCGGGGTGCCCACGATGTCGGCGATCTGGGCGTCGATCACGCCAGGATTGATGGCATTGGCCGAGCTCGCCAAATCGACGATCGTGCCAATGAAGGCCTTGGCCTTGAGGTTCGCCGCCGTGCCCGAATAGGCCGCGATTTCGGCGGGCTGGTCGACGTGTTCGGTGAACGCCGTGGCGACGGCCACGCGGCCGTTGTAGACCAGCTTGTCGTTGTTCTGGGCACCCGCGGCGATGGCGGTCACGGCATTGTCGACGGTGATCGTGTGGTTGTTCAGCGCATTCGTCCAGTAATCGACGCCGGCCTGCTCGCCGGCACGCCCGAACAGGTTCTGGTACACGGCCTGCACGACGCCCTGGTTGTCCAGGCCGGCATACGTGTCCCTGTACTCCTGCGACCCGGCAAAGGCCGCGGAAATCTGCTGCACCCCGTTGGGATCGGTCGCCAGCACATTGTCCCAATAGGTCAGACCGTTGGGGTCCGCCGGGCGGCTGAAATATGCAATATACAACTGCTCGACGGTCGTTGTGTTCGCGGTTGCCATTATTACCTCCATGTCGAAATGTGAGGAAATACTACAATAGCTAGAATATAAATGGCGCCAGCAACCCAGCAGTGCGCATGCGGATTCCGCATGGATACTATTTCTTGAAAGAAGTGGTTACTCACTGCAATCAGGCAAATTGTTAACTAAATGCAATTTGCATGATGGAAATAATCGCGGAGAAGTCGTGCGGAAAGGAGCCGGCGGCGCCGCGCGGGGCGCCGCCGCCGGATGGACGCTCAGTGGAAGTATGCGGCAACTTCGCGTACGGCGCCTGCGTCCAGCGTGCCGGCGGCCGCGCGCATGCGAAGCAGGCCGAGCAGGTACATATAGCGCGCCTGCGCCAGGTCGCGCTGGCTCGTGTACAGCTGCTGCTGCGCGTTCAGCAGGTCGAGGTTGATGCGCACGCCGCCCTTGATGCTTTGCTCGGTGGCCTTCATGAGCTCCCGGCCGGAGGCGACGGCCTTCTCCAGCGCGTTGATCTTGGCGGTGCTGTTCTGGACGAGGTCGTACGCCTTGCGCAGTTCCACCATCACCTGATTGGTGCGGTTGTCGAAGTCGGCCTGGGCACGGTTCCAGCTGGCCGCCGCCTGGCGCGTCGTCGCATTGATCGCCCCGCCCTGGTAGATCGGGATGTTCACCTGCACGCCGATCGTGCGGTTGACCGTGTTCTGGTTGTAGGTGGTCAGGGATGCCGCGTCATCCTTGCTGTAGGCGGCGATCAGGTCGACGCGCGGCGCATGCCCGGCCTTGTCGCGCTGGATCTCCAGGCGCGCATTCTCGACGGCCAGGCGCGCCGCCGCCAGTTGCGGATTGTGCGCGAGTGCCGCCGCGCGCAAGTCCTCGAACGACTTCGGCGCCCTGTCCTGGAAGTGGAAATCGGCGCCGAGCGGATCCAGCGTGCCCGGGTCCATGCCGATCACGCCCGCCAGCGTGTCGCGCATCGCCGTCGCGTTGTCCTCGGCCTCGACCAGCTGGGCCTCGGCCAGGTCGAGGCGTGCCTGGGTTTCCAGCATGTCGGTCTTGGTGCCCTCGCCTTTTTCGAACAGGCGCCGGTTGACCTTCATCTGCTCCAGATACATGTCGCGCTGCACTTTCGAGAGCGCGACCTGGTCCTCGGCAAACAACGCGTCCGAGTACGCGCCGACCACGCGCAGGATCACCTGGGCGGTGTCGGACTCGAACTGTTTGGCCCCCTGCTCGGTCTGGACCTTGCCCTGGCGGTAGCGCATCCAGCCGTCCAGGTTGAGGATCGGCTGGCGCACCTGCACCGCCGACGAGCGGCTGATGTAGCGCGGATGCGTCAACTCGTTCCCGAGTTTCGGATTGCTCGAGATGACTTCGAGGTCCGCGATATTCCGGCTGGCCGAATAACTGGCCGACACCTGCGGCAGCAGGTTCGAGCGCCCGAGAATGCGGTTTTCCTTGGCCGATTCGTTCTCGTAAAAATTCATCCGGTACTGCGGATCGTTCTTCAGCGCGGCCTCGTAGGCCTGCTGCAGGCTGATCGCCGCGGCGTTGCCGCCGACGCCGGCCAGCAGCAGGGCCAGCGCCAGCGCCTTCTTTTTCATCGACACTTTCGCCATCGCGGATCAGTCCTCCGACATCGACGACTTGGCGCGATCGAACACCGGCTTGAGCAGGTAGTTCATCATCGTGCGCTCGCCAGTGTTGACGAACAGTTCCACCGGCATGCCGGGGATGATGTTCAGCTTGTGGGCCGCGATCATCTTCTGGCCGGCCGGCGTTACCTTCACGCGCACCTTGTAGTACGGAGTGCCGGTGCGTTCGTCGACGCTGCGGTCGGCCGACACGGTTTCCACCTCGCCCTCGATATGCGGCGTGCGGTTGGTATTGAAGGCGGCAAAGATCAACTCGACCTTCAGGCCGTCGTGCACCTTGTCGACCAGGTTGACCGGCAGCTGGCCTTCGATGATCAGCGGGTCGCCGGACGGCACGATGTCCATCATCTTGAAGCCCGGGTTGACGACGCCGCCGTTGGTGAACACGGCCAGGCCGACCACGGTGCCGGCCACCGGCGCCTTGACCTCGACGTTGGCCAGGTCATACTTCTGCGCTTCCAGGCGCGCGCCCAGGGCTTCGGCTTCCTTCTGGGTATCGGCGAGCTGGGTGCGTACTTCCTTCTGGTAGTCCTGCGTGCGTTGCGACTTGCGCAGCGTGAGCTCGATCACCTGGCTGCGCGCGCGCCCGATGTTGCCGATGTCTTCCGAGATCGCGCCCTGCAGCTGGGCATAGGTGCGCTCCAGTTCCAGCATGCGGTTGCGCGCCACATAGCCTTCCTTGGCGAGGTCGCGCATGCCGTCCAGTTGCTCCTTCAGCAGCTTGATCTGCTCCTTCTTGCTGTCGCGCGACTCTTCCAGGCCCTTGATCTGCACCTTCAGGCCGGCGATGCTCTCGTCCATGCCGGACAGCTCGCTCTGCAGGGAGCTGGTGCGCGACGCCAGCAGCTGGCTCTGCAGGGTCATCAGCTCGGCCACGCGCGGGTCGCTCCTGCGCTGTTCGAGGTCGGGCGGGAAGGCGATCGTCTTGCGGCCGTCGCGCTCCGCTTCCAGGCGCGCCTCGGTGGCGCGCGAGGTCAGGTACTGGCTGTCGGTGATCTCGAAGGCCGACTTCGCGACCACGGGATTCATGCGCACGACCGTCTGGCCGGCCTTGACGACGTCGCCATCCTTCACGAGGATTTCCTGGATCGTGCCGCCCTGCTGGTACTGCACGGCCTTGCGGTTCGACTCCTTGGCCACGGTGCCGGACAGCGGCACGCCCTTGTCGAGCGGCGCCGTCAGCGCCCACAACAGGAAGCCGCCGACGCCGAGCAGCACGATCAGCCAGCCGAGCCGGCTGTACGGACGTGCATCGGTATTCACTTCGAGCGGCGTCACGTCGTGCGCGATGACTTCCGCCGCTTTTGACTTGTTCTCAATGAGTTTCATTTACTTCCCTTCCTGGGCCGCGGTCGCCTGGCCGGCGGCCTGTGCCTGTTGTTGTGCCGGAGCCTGCTGGCGCGCCGTGGCCTGCTGTGCAGCCTGCTGCGCGGCCTGGGCCTGCTGCTGCAGCGCCGCCAGCACGTCGCTCGTCGGGCCGAACATCTGTGCGGCGCCTTCGCGCAGCAACAGCAGCTTGTTCGTCGCGCCGATGATGCTGGTACGGTGCGTGATCAGGACGATGGTCTTGCCGCGCTGGCGCAGGTCCTGGACCGCCACCACGAGGGCTTGTTCGCCGATGTCGTCGAGGTTCGAATTCGGTTCGTCGAGCACGATCAGGGCCGGGTCGCCGTACATGGCGCGCGCCAGGCCCAGGCGCTGCTTCTGGCCGCCGGACAGGCCGGCGCCGCCGTCGCCCAGGCGGGTGTCGTAGCCGTCCGGCATGTGCAGGATCATGTCGTGCACGCCGGCGCGCTTGGCCGCCTGCACGACCTTCTCGGGATCCATGTCGCCGAAGCGGGCGATGTTTTCGCTGACGGTACCGCCGAACAGTTCGATGTCCTGCGGCAGGTAGCCGATGTGCGGCCCCAGCTCGCCCTTGTTCCAGGCATAGATGTCGGCGCCGTCCAGGCGCACCTTGCCGCCGAGTGCCGGCCACACGCCGACCAGCAGGCGCGCCAGCGTCGACTTGCCGGAGCCGCTCGGGCCGATCACGCCCAGCACGTCGCCCGGCGCGATCGCGAAGCTCAGGCCGCGCACGACGGCATTCCGGGAGCCCGGCGGCGCGGCGGTGACGCCTTCGACCGACAGCGCGCCCTGCGGCTTCGGCAGCGGCATGCCCGCTTCGCGTGCGGGATTCGTTTCCAGCAAGGTGGTCAGGCGCTCGTAGGCGCTGCGCACGCTGCCCCAGGACTTCCACACGCCGATCAGCTGCTGCACCGGCTGCAGGGCGCGGCCGACGAGGATCGACGCGGCGATCATCATGCCGGCCGTGATCTTGTTCTCGAGCACCAGCAGCGCGCCGAAGCCCAGCACCAGCGACTGCTGCGCCAGCTGCACGAACTTGGTAACGGCGGAAATCTTGCCGGCGGCCTCGCTGGCCTCCGCCTGCAGGTGCAGGAACTTGCCGTGCATCTTGTACCAGCGCTGCATCAGGTTGGGCAGCATGCCCATCGATTCGATCACCTCGGCGTTGCGCAGGTTGTTGGTCGCCAGGGCCGACGACGCGATCGCCATGGTGTTGGCATCCTTCAGCGGCTGGCGCGTGACGCGGTCGTTGATGACGGCCAGGATGATCAGCACGATGGTGCCGCCGAGCGCGAACAGGCCCAGTTCCGGTTCGAACAGGAAGATGACGATCAGGTAGATCGGAAACCACGGCGCATCGAAGAACGCGAACAGCGCATTGCCGGTCAAGAACTGGCGCAGCGTGGTCAGGTCGGTCAGGGCCTGGCCCGCGTTGCCGCCGGCGCTCTTGAGGTTCTGCTCGAACGCTGCCGAATAGACGCGCTTGTTCAGTTGCATGTCGAGCTTGGCGCCGACGCGCACGAGGACAAAGGAACGGGTCAACTCCAGGCCGGCGACGATCAGATACGCGCCCAGCATCAGCAGGGTCAGCATCAGCAGCGTGATCTCGTTGCGGCTCTGCAGCACGCGGTCGTAGACCTGCAGCATGTACAAGGACGGCACGAGCATCAGGAGGTTGCTGATGGCGCTGAACGTCCCCACCGTCCAGAACGTGCTCTTGAACATGAGCAGGACCTGTCCGATTTCGTTTTTCTTGTCAAAGAGTTTGCTTTTCATTTGTTTGGGAGCACCGGGAATGCGGCGCGATCGCGCCAGGGTCACGCTTCATGCTTGAGAGTAATTAAGCTGAGCGGGCGACACATTATCGCGCAAAACCGCTGAATAATGTGACGTACATCACATTTTCGTAACCAAACTTTAATGAATACGCGCTGCTCGCACGTTGAACGACGTGGGCGAGCAACATCGGGGGCACTCACCGCGGCACCGGACAGGACGTCATCAGGTGGACGTAGGGTGCTCAAGGAAGGGCGCGCAAAGGCCAGTCCGGGCCGGCAGCCCGGCCGCCTGCCGGCGTGGCGCATAAACAAAAAGGCATGCCGTGGGCATGCCTTTTACTCTCGCTACCGGACGTGCCGCCATGCGCATTCCATTTGCGCTGAAACTCAGCAGGCATGGCCCGCATTCGACAGCACTGCAGAAACATCGTTTGGCGAAGCGCCGACCGGTACGAAATGAAAAGCCAGGACGAACCTGGCTTGTGCTTCCAGCCGCCGCGGTTTCTCCCGGAGGAGGCGCCGCGGCGTCAGGTAGCGATGACGACTTAGACGTTGTGGCCCAGGGCCAGGATCAGGGTGTCCAGATCCACGGCGCCGGTGATCTTGACGACGGTGTCAGCCGCGTCGATCTGGCCCGGGGTGCCTGCGTCGTGGAAGACGTAGGTGTCGCCGCCCAGTTGGAACACCAGGTTGTCGCCCTTGCTCGAAGCAGCTGCGTCCTTCAGTGCCAGATCGATGTCGGTCTGGGTCGTGGTGAACTTGGCCACTGGGCCGTCGATCGCGCCCACGGTGAGGTGGTCGGAAGCCGAGGTCAGAGCATCGGCGGCGCTGTTCGCGACCAGCTTCAGGCCGGTCACGGTGTCCATCGAGCCGTAGGTCGAAGCGTTCAGCGTGATGGTGTCGACAGCGGCACCCAGCTTGATGGTTTCGGCCGAGGTGTTCGACGACGTGTAGGTCAGGCCGCTCAGAGCAGCGCCGTTGTTGGCAGCCACAGCCGACGTGCCGTTCAGGCCCGACGCGTCCACGGTCACCAGCTTGCCGCCGGCGTTGGTCACGTTTGCATCGCCCGAACCGCTCAGGGTCAGGGTAGCCAGCGCGGTGTCGGTCGAGGTGTTGTCGAGGACGAAGTGAGCCACGCGGTCAGCGGTCGTGTTGCTTGCGCTGTCCACGGTGTTGGTCAGCGTGACGTTTGCAGTGCGCACGTCGCCCGACAGGGTCGCGGTCACGTCGCCAGCAGCGGCGGCCTTGACAGCCAGGTTCAGGACGTCGGCCTTGACGACGACAGCGCCGGTAGCCGACTCGGAGACGCCCAGGGTGCCGGCGTAAGTCTTGGTAGCGACGTAGCCAGCAGCGGTCAGGTCGACATCACCGTGGGCGGTGATTGCCTGGGTGCCCACGCCGGTGATGATGCTGCCCGTTGCCAGGTCGATACCGGTGTAGGTAGCGGCCAGCTTCGAAGCGTCCAGACCGGTTTCGGCGGTCGAGAAGCTCAGGGTTTCGAAGCCGGTGACCAGCTTGTTGAACACGATGTAGTCGTCGGCGGTGCGAGCGCCTGCGCCAGCGAACGAGATCGTGTCGGTACCGTCGCCGCCGTTGATGACGTCGGTGGTTGCCAGGACTTTGTCGATGGTGACGGTATCGTTACCTGCGCCGCCCAGGACCGTGACCGGGCCGGTGGTGGCCGACACGCTGATCTTGTCGTTGCCTGCGCCGGCGTCGACCGTGGTCATGCCGTCGCCGGTGCTGTTGACGTAGATCGTGTCTGCGCCGTCGCCGGTCGAGACCGTTGCGTTGACAGCAGCAGCCGAGCTCGTGGCTGCCGAGGTCACTGCGGCGAGGGTAACGACGTCGTTACCGGTGCCGGTGGTGACGTTGGCCAGGCTGGTGTTGCTGGTGCCGTCGATGGTCAGGCCGCCGGTCGAAGCCGATGCGCTGATCGTGGTGAAGGCCTTGGTCGAACCCGTGGTCTGGGCGACGCTCAGGGACGTTGCCTGGTTGGTGGTCAGGGTCAGCGACTGGACGTCCTTGCCGACGGTGACGTTCAGGGTCTGGGCCGGCATTGCGCCGTCGCCGTTGGTGTCGGCACGGGTGCCCGAGACGGTCACGGATGCCAGGGTCGAACCGCCAACGTTCAGGGCTGCAGCTTCAGCGACGTTGTTCAGCGCAACGTTAGCCGACGCGCCGGCCGCGCCGACGGTCAGGTCGGCCGTCGAGCCGCTGAACGACACGGTGGTGCCCGCTGCCAGCTTCGTCACGGACGTGGCGGTTGCGTCGAAGTTGATGTTCGTCGCGCCCTGGAAGACCGATGCGTCAGCCGTAACTGCGCCGGTCAGGTTGACGGTCTCGATGTTCTTGATGGTCACGCCCGACACGCTGTTGAGGCCGCCGGTCTGGTCCAGGTTCAGGACGTCCTTGCCTGCGCCGCCGTCGATGCTGTCGATCGCGGTCAGGTTCGTCACGCCGGTTGCGCCGGTGGTCGGATTGAAGGTCGTGACATTGATGGTGTCATTGCCGGCGGTGCCGACGATGATGTCCTGGGCACCGGTCAGGGTGAACGTCTGGCCGACGTTGTGGACGTCGACGATGCCCGACACGGTGGCGTTCAGGGCGGCCGGCGCGATGGCGGCTGCCAGCGAAGCGTCGTCGGTCACGCTGCTGATGAAGGTCTTGGCGGCTGCGTTGGCGGCGTCGCCGTCGTAACCCAGCACTTCAGCCGGGGTGTCCAGGGCTGCGGTGAACGCGGTTGCAGCGGCAACCTTGTTGTTGTAGGCGGTCATGTCGCTGCCCTGTGCGCCGGCGGCGATCTGGGTCACGACGTTGTCGACGGTCATCTGGCCGGCGAGCAGAGCCTGGCCCCAGAAGTTCAGACCCGGCAGGTCCGGCGCGTGGCCGAACAGGTTCTGGTACACCTGGGCGACGACGTGGTAAGCGTCCATGTTGGCGTAAGCAGCTTTGTACTCAGCCGAACCAGCGAAAGCAGCCGACACAGCAGCGGTGCTGCCGTTGGCATTCGCAACAACGCCTTCCCAGTAGGTCAGGCCAGCGACATCGGCCGGACGGTTAAAGTAAGCAACGTACAGCTGCTGTACTGCTTCGGTATAAACACCCATCTAAAGCTCCTAAAGAAATTCAATCGAGGTTATTTGCAGATTCGGATGTCCCTGCAATCCAACGGTCCGAATGATGACAGAGCGAATAGTGACGTTAATGTGATGGGCATCACAAAACCCAAGATTTTTTGTCACTAACTTGTATCAGCCATCAATTCAAATTGGCCGATTATTATTAACAAGTCAAACAATAAACGCAAGCCGTGATAAAACATGCAACCGAGATAATTCCCCAGTGACAAAGAGAGAGTTTTGTCCCGTTCGCCCGGCATCGACGGGCGATGCAATGTATGGAACCATGCCTACTGCCGCCCCGAATTTCTTACAATCGGTAACAATTCGTGAGAATTGGCATTGACTCCAAAAGAAAAACCCCGGAAATCCGGGGTTTTTGTTTGCTCATCCATTTATATATATGCATTTCAGGCGCGTCAGTGCGTCCAATAGGTGACGCCGTTAGCGGTTCGTGCATCGTCCAGGCGCGAATGGAAGATATAGCCGGCGCTGCCGCCGCCGGCATTGCTGAGGAAGCCGTCCACGCTCATGTTGTTGGTCACCGGCTTCAGGCCCGGGTTGTTGCCGATGCGGCCGTTCGACGCCACGTCGCCCTGCGCGTACAGTTTATAGGTCGAACCGCCGCCGACCAGGTCGAAGGTCGTCGCGAAGCTGCGCGTGCCGAAATCCACGTTCAGCTGGCCGTTCTGCATCGCGCCGGCGACCGCGGCCTTGGCCGGATCGTCGTTGGTGATATAAGCCTGCCCATCCTTCAACGAGAAGCTCACGCTGCCGCGCTCGGGCGCGACGTAGGCGTCGCCCGCGGTGCGGAACAGCACGAAATTACCGCCCAGGATACGTTCGGCGCCGGCCGGACCCACGAGGCCGGCGGTCGCCTGCTCGCCCAGCAGCGGTGCCCAGCGGCCCCACTGCAGGGCGCGCGGATTGGCCGGCGGGGTATCGACGTCGACCACCGGCGGCGGCGCCACCACCACGGGCGGCGCCGGTTGCTGCGCTGCCGGCGGCACGATCTGGGCCACCGATTCGCTCTTCTTGGCGTCCAGGACCGGGGCCAGCGGCTCGTCGCTGCGCGGCGGCGACACCTGGTCGGGCCCCGTCGCGCCGCTCAGCAGCTGCGGCGCCGTTTCGCCGCGCTTCACCTGCAGCAGCAGGCCGCGCTGGGCCGCCGTCAGTTCGCGGCTGGCCGCGCCTTCGCAGGGGCCGCCGCCTTCCGGCCGGCAACCGCCGCCGAAGCCGCTGACGATGATGCCGCCCGTGAAGACGACGACGCGCGACGTGTCGTGCTCATGGTAGACGGTGAAATCGGTCCCGCGCACGCCGATCGCCGCGACCGGCGTATTGAAACGGAAATTCTGGCGCGCCAGCTTGACCGCATCGCCCGACTTGCTGCGCGCCACACCGGCGAGCAGCTCGAGCTTGAAGCGGCTGTTGGCCGGATTGGCCTTGTCGATATGGTAGGCGGCGATCCGGGCCCGGGTGCTCGGGCGCAGGATGAACAGGCCGTTGTCCGGCGTCTTGACATACAGGAACCCATCCGTGCCGGTGGTCAGCAGGTCGCCCTCCTGCACCGCCATGCCTTCCGCGCCCGCCCGCTCGGCCACCTGCGTGACGCCGGCGGCAAATATGACGCGGCCGGCCTCGGCTGCCCGGGCCTGCGCAATGCAAGCAATGGTCGTGATGGCGATGAAGGTGGCGTGACGCAGCATGATCTTTTTCCTCATTTGCCATTATTCCGGAGCAGCAATCGCTCCTTCTGTGACGGCCATCACATTTTAGAGCAAACTCGGGCGTATTGTTCGATACTGGAGTGCTTCAACTTGTTACTTGGGGGCATACGCAACGCGTTATACTTCAGAGTTATGTCCAACAACCGCCGTTTCCAGAATCCAAGGCAGCTGGTGCAATACCCCTTTTTCTCCACATCCACGCCCCGTCCGGACCGCAGCACGCCCGTGCTGGCGCGGGTCGCCATCGCTGTCGCGGCCGTTTTGCTGACGTTCTGGTCGCAATGGGGACAATCTGGACAGATGTCGTTTTTTGGCAACGAATTGCTTCGTGACGCGTTTATCCGCCTGCGATCAACGGATGCACCCGACCCGCGCATCCTCATCGTCGACATCGACGAAGCCAGCCTGAACAAGCTTGGCCCCTGGCCGTGGCCGCGTGCGCGCATCGCCGACCTCGTCGAGATCCTGCTGACCCGCTATGCCGCGCGCGGCGTGGCGCTCGACATCGTGATGCCGGAGCCGCTCGACGCGGCGGGCGACACCCGCCTGGCCCTGCTCGCGCAACATGGTCCGCTGGTACTGGCCCAGGCGTTCGACTTCGATTTCGCGCACCTGCGCCCGCAAGCGCTGCGCAACGGCGTGCCCGCCGGCGCCGGCAACGTCTACCGTGCCGGCGGCATCGAGGCGACGGGGTATTTCGCCAACCACGCCGGCCTGGCGCGCGCGGCCCACGTCGGCAACATCGGTTTCATTCCCGATCCGGACGGCGCGCTGCGCCGGGTGCCGCTCGTCACCACGTTCGGCGGCCTGCAGTATCCGGCACTGGCCCTGGCCCTGGTCGATTGCTGCAGCGGCAAGCCGCCGCTGGCGCTGGACGACACCGGCCTGATGCGCCTGTCCTACAAGCGCGACTGGAACGCGTGGACGGTGACCAGCGCCGCCGACATCCTCGACGAACGCATCGATCCCGCCAGCGCCAGCGGCCGGCTGGTGCTGGTCGGTTCGTCGTCGATGGGCCTGGGCGACCGCGTCGCGACGCCGCACGCCAGCAGCCGCCCGGGACTGGGCGTGCAGGCGGCCGTGCTGTCCGACCTGCTCGACCGGCAACAGGGCACGAGCCCGGCGCCGTGGCCGGGACGCCTGTTCGCCTGCGCGTTCGGACTGCTGTCCGCCTTGCTGGCCGTCGTCGCCTTTCCGCGCCTGCCGGCCATCGCCAGCGTGGCCCTGCTGGGCGTGCTGTCGCTGCTGTGGATCGTCGTGGCCTATTTCACCAGCCGCCACGATCCCGTGTTCGCGACCACCGGTCCGCTGGCGACCAATCTGTTCCTGCTGGCCGTGGCCGTGCCCCATCAGTGGCAGCAGGCGCAGCGCAAGTCGCGCCGCCTGCTCGACACCTTGCGCCAGTACGTCGCGCCCAAGGTCGTCGAGCAACTGCTGCGCAGCGACCTGGACAATGCCCTGCAGCCGCGCCACCTGGACGTGACGACGATGGTCGCCGACATGGAAGGCTATACGAGCCAGGTCGAGAACCTGTCGCTGGAAGACGCGTCACGCCTGACGCGCGAATTCCTCGACTGCCTGACCGGCCCCGTGATGGCGCAGCAGGGCACGCTCGACAAGTACACGGGCGACGGCCTGGTCGCGTTCTGGGGCGCGCCGCTGCCGCTCGAGCAGCATACCGACCTGGCGCTGGACGCCGCCTGCGAGATCCTGGAGCGCGTCGCGCTCCTCTCGGCCGAGCGCCAGCGCGCGGGGCATCCGCCGCTGCGGGTGCGCATCGGCATCGAGAGCGGCCCGGCGATGGCGGGCGACTTCGGCACCTCGTTCCGCAGCATCTACACGGCCGTGGGCGACAGCGTCAACACGGCGGCGCGCCTGGAGCAGGCCGCCCGCGATTTCCCGCACGACGTGATCGTCGGCGCCGGCGCCGTCGAACGCGCCTGCCGCCACCGCTTCCTGCTGCTGGGCGAACGCCATTTGCGCGGCAAGGGCCGTCCGACCATCCTGTACACGCTGGACCGGGCCGCGCACGCCGCCGCCCCGGCCGGCACGCCCGGGCAGCCCGCATGACGCGCACGACGTTCGGCCGCGCGGCCTGGTCCGCCCTGCTCGCCTGCCTGTGGGCCGCGCCTGTCCACGCCCAGACCGGCGCCGGCAGCGACCAGCCCGACCTCTACCAGCAAGCCCTGCAATCGATCTCCGAAGGCCGCCGCAGCGACGCGTCGCGCGAGCTGGCGCAGCTGGTCCAGCAGGAACCGCTGCATGCCGGCGCCTGGTTCGACCTGGCCATGACGCAGTGCGCGCTCGGCCACGGCGACGAGGCCGAGCGCATGTTCGCGACGATCGAGAGCCGCTTCCAGCCGTCGCGTGCCCTGCTGGAACTGATCGCCCAGGCGCGCGAGGAAGGCTGCGCGCACTGGCATCCCACGACGTCGCTGCTGCTCGGGCTCGGGCGCGGCATCGAGTCGAACGTCAACCAGGGGGCGAGCTCGCGCACGTATGTGTTCGACGGCCCGGAAGGCCACTACGAGCAGACCCTGACCGACGATTTCGTCCCGAAGCACGACCAGTACACGTTCCTGAACGGCGACGCCACGCGCGAACTGACGCCCAACGGCGTCGTCGGCTTCGCCCAGTTCCAGCTGCGCCACTACGACGCCCTGCACGCCTACGACAGCGCCTCGCTGTTCGCCGGCGTCGAGGCGCCATGGCGGTTCCGCCGCTGGAGCCTGCGCACCAGCGGCGCCCTCGGCATGATCACGCTGGGCGGCCGCCCCTACCAGCACCAGGCCCAGGTGCAGGTGCGCGTCGGGCCGCCGCTGCCGCTGCCGAACAGCACCCAGTTCAGCGTGGTCGGCAGCCTCACGTACAACCAGTATCTGGCGCTGACGAATTTCGATTCGAACGTCGCGGAGCTGCGCGCCCAGTTCACGCACCGCAACGACACGATGTATGCCAGCGCCAGCCTCGGCGCGCAGCGCGATCATGCGCTGGCCCTGCGCCCCGGCGGCGACCGCGACGGCTGGTACGCCAACCTGCTGTACCGGCGCCGCCTGGGCGAGCGCGCCAGCGCCGAGCTGGGCTATGTGCACCAGGACTGGACCGGGAACGAAGCCTATTCGCCCGGCCTGATCGACAAGATCCGCGCGCAGTCGACCGACATCGGACGCGCGAGCGTCACCTACGCGCTCGGCAAGAACCAGTCGCTGCAGCTGGAAGGACGCATCGTGCGCAACCACGAGAACATTTCGATTTTCCAGTACACCGACCGCCAGTTGCAGCTGAGCTGGCAATGGCAGGGTTTCTGACATGACCGCACGCACCCTCGAACAGGCCACGGCCTCGCACGACAACGGCTTCAACCTCGTCCGGCTCGTATGCGCCACGCTCGTGGTCGTCTTTCACGCCTTCCCGATGAATTCGGCGCGGCCCGGCGCGTCCGACCCCGTCAGCCCGCTGCTGGCGCCGCACACCGACCTCGGCGCGCTGGCCGTCGGCGTGTTCTTCCTGATCAGCGGCATCTTCATCAGCCAGAGCTGGGAACGCGACCCGCACCTGGGCCGCTATGCACTGCGCCGCGTCGCGCGCATCGTGCCCGGCCTGTTCGTGTGCCTGCTGTTGACGACGGCGCTCGCGGTCGGCCTGTTTTCGAGCACCGGCTGGCGCGGCATGCTGGCGCCGGCGCCGTGGCGCTACATCTTCGGCAACACCACGCTGCACTGGCTGCACTACATCATCCCGCCGGAAGAACTCAAGCTGCCCGGCGTATTCGGCGGCGAGACGCTGAACGGGCCGCTGTGGACCCTGTACTGGGAAGGCCGGATGTATGTGGTGGTGGCGCTGGTCGGCCTGTCGGCCGCGCTGCCGCTGCGCACGTGGATGCGCGGCGCCGCGCTGTTCCTGCTGGCCGCGGCGAACCTGTTCCCGGACGTGATCGGCGGCTATGTGTGGGAGACGCGCCTGTGGTCGCTGTTCCTGACCGGCATGCTGCTGCACACGCTGGCGCGCGACCTGCGCGTCGGCTGGCGCCACGTCGCGTGCGCGCTGGCGCTGGCCGGCCTCAACTGGACACGTTCGGCCGCCCTGACGCCAAGCCCGCTGACCTGGTTCGGCATCCTGCTGGTGGCGGGCACGCTGGCGCTGGCCGTCGGGAGCGTCCGGCTGCCCGTCGCCGGCCACCTGCAACGCCACGATTATTCGTATGGCATCTACATCTATCACTGGCCCGTGCTGCTGATGCTGCGCACCGCCTTCGCGCCGCTCGGCCACTGGCGGCTGCTGGCGCTGGGTCTGCTCGTGACGGGCGCGCTGGCCGTGCTCAGCTGGCACCTCGTGGAAGCCCCCGCGCTGCGCACGGTGCGGCGCCTGCTGCGCCGTACCGCCCATGGCGCGGAGGCCACCGTGGCGCCCGCGCGTCCACGCGAACGCGCCTGACCTTTTCACTCTGCTAAGCTGCGAAAATGCCGCACCGGCGCGAGAATTGCGCCCTGTTGCGACCTCGACCGTATACAATCATGCCTGGTCGGAATGAGGATAGCGGAACGGATGGTTGTGGATATGCTGTTGCTGGGCATGGCGGGCGTCGCAGTCGTCGCTGGCTGCCTGGTGCCGAACCGCTGGCTGCCGTCCTCGCTGCCCAACGATAAATTGCTGCATTTCGCGAGCTTTGCCGGCCTGAGCCTGTTAGCCCTGCGCATCGCGCACGACCGGACCGAAGCGGCCTTGTGGCTCCTCGGCCTGTTGCTCGGCGGCTGGCTGATCGAATGCCTGCAGGCGCTCGTGCCGGACCGCGGATTCTCCTGGCGCGACATCGGCGCCAACGCCGCGGGCATCGCGACGGTCGCGCTGTGCGCCGAGTGCATCCACATGTTTTCCAGATGAAGCCCATGACGTCCACGACGAAGGAAATGCAACGCATGGATCCCGTCCCCGCGGCTGCGCCCCCGGCCGAGGAAAGGCAGATCCAGATCCACCTGCGCAAGATCCCGCTGCTGGCGGAGCTGAACGACGAGGAAATCATCCGCGTCAAGCAGGACATGCGCATCCGCCAATACAACAAGCGCGACATCGTGCTGCAGAAAGGCGGCCATGGCGACGGCCTGATGTTCCTGTTGTCCGGCCAGCTGCAGGTCATCGACGTGACCGAGGACGGCCGTGCGATCGGCCTGCGCATGCTCGCGCCGGGCGACTTCTTCGGCGAAATCGCCCTGATCAACAATTCGACGCGTTCGGCCTCGGTCGTCGCGATGACGGACGTGCTGGTCGGCTTTTTGCCGGCGCCCACGGCCATGCACCTGTTCGCCCACTCGCCGTCGGTGGCGCGGCACATGCTCACCCACCTCGCGCAAAAGATCCAGCGCGACTCCGAATTGCGCGCCCTGCTCAGCATTAACAACACGGCCAAGCGCATCTATACGTACCTGATGCAGATGCAGAAGCAGTCGCAGGAACCGGGCGCCCCGATCGTCGTCGAGAACCTGCCCACCCACCAGGACATCGCGAACATGGTCAACACCAGCCGCGAGACGGTCACGCGCGCCCTGCTCACGCTCACCCAGCTGGGCATCGCGCAAAAGGATGCGCACCGGTTGATCATCCGCGATCCGGAAGGCCTCAAGAAGCTGGCGCACGGCGTCTGAGGACGGCCCGGAACCGGTGACATCCGGACCAAACTTCGTTACAACTGTGCTAATTCGTGTGGCGGTACCGTAGAGTATAATCTCGCGCTCACTGGGCCTTGCCACTTATGAAGAACCACCCCACGTACTCTGCAAAGGCGCGGCCTGCCGGGACCGCGCCATGATGTCTCCCCTGATGCTGCGCGGCCTCTGGGCCTACCGCGGCTTCGTGCTGGGCAGCGTCAAACGCGAATTCCAGTCGAAGTACAGCAACGCGGTGCTGGGCGCGCTCTGGTCGCTGCTGTCGCCCCTCGCGATGATCGTCGTGTACACCGTGATCTTCGCGGAGGTCATGCACAGCAAGCTGCCCGGCGCGGCCGCCGACGCGCACTACGCCTACAGCATCTGGCTGTGCGCGGGCGTCCTCACGTGGGGCCTGTTCGCCGAGATCGTCGCGCGCGCCCAGGGCATGTTCATCGAACAGGCCAACCTGATCAAGAAGGTCAGCTTTCCCCGCATCTGCCTGCCGCTGATCGTCGTGCTCTCCGCCACGCTCAACTTCGCCATCATCTTCGGGCTGTTCACCGTATTCCTCGTCGCCTCGGGCGCCTTCCCCGGCTGGATCTATTTTTCCATCCTGCCCGTGCTCGCGGTGCAGGTGCTGCTGGCGATCGGCCTCGGCATGATCGCCGGCGTGCTGAACGTGTTCTTCCGCGACGTCGGCCAGTTCGTCACGATCGCCATGCAGTTCTGGTTCTGGCTCACGCCGATCGTGTATCCGGCCACGATCCTGCCGGCCGACGTGCGTGCGCTGCTGGGCTTCAATCCGATGGCACGGGTGATAGCCGCCTACCAGGCCGTGCTCGTACAGGGCGCCGCGCCCGACTGGCGTTCCCTGTTCCCCGTGTTCGTGCTCGCCGTCGTCCTGTGCCTGTTCGGCCTGCGCCTGTTCCGCCGCCGCGCCGGCGAGATGGTGGATGAACTCTGATGGGCGCGATCGTCGTCAAGGGCCTGGGCAAGGCCTATAAACAGTATCCGACGCGCTGGTCGCGCCTGGCGGAATGGGTCGTCCCCGGCCGCCCGCGCCACAAGCTCAAATGGGTGCTGCGCGAGATCGAGTTTGCCGTCGCGCCGGGCGAAGCCGTGGGCCTCATCGGCATCAACGGCGCCGGCAAGAGCACGCTCCTGAAACTGATCACGGGGACGACGCAGCCCACGACCGGCACCGTCTACATGGAAGGCCGCGTGGCCGCGTTGCTGGAACTGGGCATGGGCTTCCATCCCGATTTCACGGGCCGCCAGAACGTCTACATGGCCGGCCAGCTGCTGGGCATGACGGTCGAAGAAATCACTGCCCTGATGCCGGACATCGAGGCCTTCGCCGAGATCGGCGACTACATGGACCAGCCCGTGCGCGTGTACTCGAGCGGCATGCAGATGCGCGTCGCCTTCTCCGTCGCCACCGCGCGCCGGCCCGACATCCTCATCGTCGACGAAGCCCTGTCCGTCGGCGACGCCTACTTCCAGCACAAGAGCTTCGACCGCATCCGCCGCTACCGCGAGCAGGGCACGACGCTGCTGCTCGTCTCGCACGACAAGCAGGCGATCCAGTCCGTGTGCGACCGCGCCCTCCTGCTGGACGGCGGCCGCCTGGCGAAGGAAGGCGCGCCCGAGGAGATCATGGACTACTACAACGCCCTGATCGCCGAGCGCGAGAACGCGACGGTGCGCCTGCAGGCGACGGAGACGGGCAAGGTGCAGACCGTGTCCGGCACGGGCGAGGCGACCGTCGCCGACATCGCCCTGCTGGATGAAGCGGGCGAGCGCGTGGAAGTCGTCGACGTCGGCGCGCCCGTCACGCTGCAGGTGACGGTGAAGACGAACGCCGCGATCCCGCGCATGGTCCTCGGCTACATGATCAAGGACCGCCTCGGCCAGCCGATGTACGGCACCAACACGCACCTGAAGGAACTGCCGCTGGACGACGTGGCGGCCTTCGAGACCGTCGTGTACCGCTTCGCCTTCCCGATGAACCTGGGACCGGGCAGCTATTCGGTGGCAACGGCCATCGTCAGCACCGAGACCCACCTCGTCAACAACTATGAATGGCGCGACCTGGCGCTCGTGTTCACGGTCGTGAACATGCGCCGTCCGTATTTCGAAGGTTCGGCCTGGCTCGACCCGGCCGTCGACATCCAACGCACATGAGATTCATCTCCTACGCCCAGAACAACGAGGACGTGCTGCTGTGGCGCGCGCTCGGCCACGTCCGGGACGGCTTCTACATCGACGTGGGCGCCAACGATCCGGTCGAGCACTCGGTCACCAAGGCCTTCTACGACGCCGGCTGGCGGGGCATCAACATCGAACCGCTGCCGGCGCACATCGCCGCCTTCGACGCGCAGCGCCCCGGCGACGTCAACCTGGCCGTCGCCGCCGGCAGCGAGACCGGCACGCTCACCCTGTACGACGTGCCGGCCGTGCGCGGCTGGGCCTCGCCCGAGCGGTCCGTCGCCGACCAGCACCGCGCCGAAGGCCACGCGGTGGCCGAACTGACGGTGCCCGTGCGCACCCTGGCGGACGTGTGCGCGGAACACGTGCGCGGCGACGTCCACTTCCTGAAGATCGACGTCGAAGGCTTCGAAGGCGAAGTCCTGCGCGGCATGGACTTTGCACGCTGGCGTCCGTGGGTCCTCGTGATCGAGGCGACCCTGCCGAACAGCCGCGCAACCAACCACGCGAGCTGGGAACACCTGGTCACGAGCCAACGCTACCGCTACGCCTGGTTCGATGGCCTGAACCGATATTACGTGGCCGAGGAACACGCGGAACTGATGGACAGCTTCGGCATCCAGCCGAACGTGTTCGACGACTACATCTCGCACCACCTGGACAAGGCCTGGGCCGCGAACCGCGCGGCGACGGCAGCGCTGCACGAGACGCAACTGCAGGCCGACACGACGCGCGCGGAACTGCACGACATGATGCAGTTCGCCGAAAACCTGGAACTGGAAAAGCAGGAGGCGCTGGCCGAAGTCGCGCAGCTGCGCCACGATCTCGCGCAGGCACACGCCAGCGGGCAGCAGGCCACGCTGTGGGCGCGCGACCTCGAGCAGCGCCTGACGGCGACCTTGAGCAGCACGTCGTGGAAGGTGACGCGGCCGCTGCGCATGGCCGGCAGCCTCGTGGCCCGGCTGCGCCGGCCCGGCCTCGCGCGCCGCGTGCTGACGCGCGTGACCAAGAACCAGCGCATACGCCGCGCGCTGATCCCGTTCCTGCTGCGCTATCCGGCGCTGAACCGGCGCGTGTCCGGCGCACTGCAGGCCGTCAAGGGCAGCCTGCCGCATCCGGTCGTGAACATCGACGTCCCCGAAGAACTCAGGGGCCTGCCGGCCTCGGTCCGCAACGTGCTGGCCGACCTGCAGCGCGCCCGCAAGCACACAGGCAGTTGAACCATGCGTATCGTGATCGACTTCGACGACGGCCAGGACCGCATCGAGCCCGCGGCCCTGCTGCTGGCCCAGGACCTGGTCCGCGACGGCGCCGGCCATGACATCTGGCTGGCCGTGTCGAACCGCTCGCACGTGGCGGTGGAAACGCTGCGTGCCGTCTTCAAGGAGCGCCTGCGCGTATTCGACTTCCCGTCCAATCCGCGTTACGCCGCCGCGGTGCGCATCCACGCCTTCGCCGGCCTCGCGCCGGACGTCGTGCTGACGCTTGCCCGCGCCGGCCGCGCCCGCGCGATGCCGGGCGCGCCGTTCGCGCACATCGTGTCCGCGCCCGGCACCGAGAGCGCCGGCGCGCTGTGGACCCGCATCGCCGCCGGCGCGGCGGAAAGCGCGACGCCGCCTGCACCCGTGCCTGCACCGGACGGCCGTCCGAAACTGGCATACGTGTCGCCGCTGCCGCCCGTGAAATCCGGCATCGCCGACTACAGCGCGGAACTGGTGCCGGCACTGGCGCGGTATTACGACATCGACCTCGTCGTCGACCAGGACAGCGTGCACGATCCCCGCGTGGCGGGCTTCCCGCAAAGGAGCCCGGCCTGGCTGCGCGAGAATGCGCACCTGTTCGACCGCGTGCTCTACCACTTCGGCAATTCGCACGCGCACCAGCACATGTTCGAATTGATCCGCGACGTGCCCGGCATCGTGGTGCTGCACGATTTCTTTTTCTCGGGCGTGCTGGACAACCTGGAAAACGAAGGCTATCTGCCGCAGGCCTTCCTGCACGCGCTGTACGAATCGCACGGCTTTTCCGGCCTGCTCGACCACGCGAAGAACGGCCGCAATCCGGCCATCTGGAAGTACCCCGTCAACAAGGGCGTGCTGGACGCGGCGGCCGGCGTGATCGTGCACTCGGATTTCTCGAAGACGCTCGCCCGCGACTGGTACGGCGAACAAACGGCCGCGGACTGGCGCACGATCCCGCTGCTGCGCGGCCGCCCGGAAGGCAGTATCGGCCCGGACGCCCGCGCCGCCGCGCGCGCCCGCCTCGGCCTGGCCGGCGACGACTACCTCGTGTGCACCTTCGGCATGCTGGGCCGCACGAAGCTGAACGAAGAACTGCTGGACGCCTTCCTCGCGTCGCCGCTCGCGCTCGACGCGCACTGCAAACTGGTGTTCGTCGGCGAGAACGATCCGAGCCCGTACGGCGGCGAGCTGCTGCGCAAGGCCGGCGCCAGCGCGGCCAGGGAGCGCATCCGCATCACCGGCTTCGTCGACGCCGCCGCGTATGCGGACTACCTGGCCGCCGCCGACTGCGCCGTGCAGCTGCGCACGTCGACGCGCGGCGAGACGTCGGCGTCCGTGCTCGACTGCCTGCTGTACGCCCTGCCGACCATCGTCAACGCGCACGGCTCGACGGCCTCGATCGACGACGCCCTGCTCGTCAAGCTGCGCGACGACTTCACGGTGCCCGAGCTGGCCGAGGCGCTGACCCGCCTGCACGGCGATGCCGGCGCGCGTACGCAACTGGGGCAGCGCGCCCTCGCCCACATGGACGCCGAGCACGCGCCGGCGCGCGTGGGCCGGATGGTCTTTGACGCGATCGAACACTTCACGCGCACTGGCAGCCATGCGCATTACCGCCGGGTCGTGCGCGCCGCGGCGCCGGTATGCCCCGACGGCGAACTGGCGCCGCTCGCCGCCGCCATCGCGTTCAACCGCGCGCCCGTCGCGCCGCGCCAGTTGCTGGTCGACGTCTCGGCCCTCGTGCAGTCGGACCTCAAGACGGGTATCCAGCGCGTCGTGCGCAGCGTCCTGCTGGCGATGCTGAACGATCCGCCGCCGGGCTTCCGCATCGAACCCGTGTTCTCTCACGGCGGTGGCAATGCCTACCGCTACGCGCGCCAGTTCGCGCTGCGCCTGACGGGCAGCGCCGGCCTGGCGCTGGAAGATGCGCCCGTCGACCTGCGACCCGGCGACGTGTTCCTCGGCCTCGACCTGTTCACGAACGGCACGTCGCAGAACGAGGCGCTGCTGCGCGCGATGGCCGACCGCGGTGTATATATCCACTTCGTCGTGTACGACCTGCTGCCGATGCTGCGCCCGGACGTGTTCCCGTTCGGGACCGAACAGTATTTCGGCGACTTCCTGCGCACCGTGCACGCCGTGTCCGACGGCGTGATCTGCATCTCGCGCGCCGTGGCCGACGAACTCGCGGCGTGGTACGACGGCCAGGGCCTGCGCCGGCGCCTGCCGCTGCAACTGGGCTGGTTCCACCTGGGCGCCGACATCGACGCCAGCGCGCCGAGCACCGGCATGCCGCCGGACGCCCACGTCGTACTGGACGCCCTCGCCCCGCGCCCCACGTTCCTGATGGTCGGCACGGTCGAACCGCGCAAGGGCCAGGCCCAGGCGCTGGCCGCGTTCGAAGCTTTATGGGAACGGGGCGTGGATGCCAATCTCGTCATCGTCGGCAAGGAAGGCTGGATGGTCGAGCAGCTGGCCGCGCGCATGGCCGATCATCCGGAAAAGGGCAAGCGCATGTTCTGGCTGGCCGGGATCTCGGACGAGATGCTGCTGAAACTCTACGCCGGCTCGGCGGCGCTGCTGGCCGCGTCCGAAGGCGAAGGCTTCGGCCTGCCGCTGATCGAGGCGGCGCAGCACGGCATCCCGATCGTCGCGCGCAACCTGCCCGTGTTCCGCGAAGTCGCGGGCGAGCATGCGTATTACTTCGACGGCCTGGCCCCCGCCGACCTGGCGCGCGCGATCGAGGACTGGCTCGCCCTGAACCGTGACGGCAAGGCCCCCGCCTCGACCGGCATGCCGTGGCTGACGTGGGACCGCAGCGCGCGCCAGGTGATCGACACCGTCATTGGCGGCAAGTGGTATCGCACGCTGCCCGGCACGGACGCGTGATCCGCGATGCGGCCCGTTGACGACCCCGCCCTGCGCCGGCTCCCCGCGGGCTGGCGCGCGTGGCGTTTCCCGGCCGCGCTGCTGGCCGCATTGACCATCCTGTTCTGCCTGAACCAGCCCATCCTCGGCGGCGACATGCTCGAGTACACGCTCGACACGGTCGCCATCGCGCACCACGGCACGCCCGACATCCGCCTCACCGACATCGCCGCCGTGCGCAAGCTCGTGCCGCAGATCGGCTGGGCGTTCGATCCGCTCGAACAGGACATGCGCGCCGGCGTGAAGAACGTCTATCCCGCCTTCGCGCGCGGCCGCGGCGGCGCCGTTTTCAGCATCCACTTCTTCGGCTATCCCGCACTGGCCGCGCTGCCGCTGCGCGTGTTCGAGACGGTGGGCATTCCGCCGCTGAAGGCGTTCCAGGCCGCGAACTACGCGGCGATCTTCGTGCTCGGCCTGGCGCTGCTGCGCTTTTTCCGCTCGGCCGCGAGTGCGTCGCTGGGCGTGCTGCTGTTCCTCGGCTGCGGCGGCATGCTGTACATGAACCAGACGAGCCCCGAGTGCGTCGGCGCCGCGTCGCTGCTGGCCGCCCTGCTGTTCTGGCTGGGCGGCGCGCCGCTCGCCGGCGGCATCATGGCCGGCCTCGCGGCGCAGCAGAACCCCACCATCGTGATGTTCTTCGCCTTTGCGCCGCTGGTGAAACTGTGCGCCGACTGGCGGCGCGACGCGGGCGTGAAGGCGAACGCGAAGGCGCAGCTCACCCGCGCGAACGTCATCGGGCTCGCGGCGGGACTGGCCGTGTTCGCGCTGCCGCCGCTGTTCAACCTCGTCCAGTTCGGCGTACCGAACATCATCGCGCGCAGGTTTTCCGACCCGGCACTCATCAGCGGCACGCGCCTCGTCTCGTTCTTCTTCGACCTGAACCAGGGTGCGATCGTCGCGCTGCCCGGCGTGACGGCGGCGCTGCTCGCGTGGGGCTGGCGGCGCCGCTCGATCGCGACCGGGGCCGCCTGCCTTGCCCTCGTGCTGGCGCTGATCCTGCCCGCGCTGGCCGTGTTGAACTGGAATTCCGGCGCGGCCGGCGTCATGCGTTATGCATTCTGGGCCGGCATGCCGCTGGTGCTCGCGCTGCTCCTGCGCGTGCGCACACACGGACGCTGGCCGCCGCTGCTGGTGCTGTGGCTCGTGCTGGCGCAGGGCGGCGCCATGGTGAGTGCGGGTACCTATTCGTACGTCGAATTCAGCCCGCTCGCCCGCTTCGTGCTGGCCCATGCGCCGAACCACTACCATCCGGAACCCGAGATTTTCGCCGAGCGCATGGCGCACAACGACGACTACATCCAGCCGGAGAAGGTCTATCTCTACCGCCCGGCCGGGCTGCCGGCCAAGGCGCTGTTCAACGCGGAGAACGAGAACGCCGGCGCGCAGCTGTGCGGCCCGGGCCGCACGCTGGCGCCGGGCAACCGCATCGTCGCGAGCAGCCACGGCTGGCGCTACCTGGACGGCGATCCCGTCTGCGTGCCGGCGCGCTGACGCAGGCGCGCCGCGTCAGTGCGGTCGCGAACAGTACGGCGCAGGCGTGCGCCCTAAAATTTGCACCATCGGGCCTTGGCGGCTGAAGCGAAAGGATCGCGCGATGGTGATGGGACCGGACAAGCAGGGAAACCTCCAGAAGGCGGTGGACGAACAAGGCGGCGGCCAGAGCTTCGGCGTGCCCGCGGCCGGCGAAGTCGAGGGCAATGCCTACGAACCGATGGGCACGCCCGGCGTCAACCACTGGCAGGCCAGCTACATCAAGCGCGACGGCCTGGACGACCGCGGCAACATCTTCTTCGCCGCCGTCGCGATGACGCGCATGCCGATGACCATCACCGACCCGCGCCAGCCGGACAACCCGATCGTGTTCTGCAACGGCGCCTTCCTCGACCTCACGCATTACAAGCAGGAAGACGTGGTCGGCCGCAACTGCCGCTTCCTGCAGGGCCCGCAGACGGACCGCCGCACGGTGGACGAGGTGCGCAAGGCCGTCGCCGAACAGCGCGCCGTCGCCGTCGACATCCTGAATTACAAGGCCGACGGCAGCGCGTTCTGGAACGCCCTGTTCATCGGCCCCATCTTCGACCAGGACGGCCAGCTGCTGTACTTCTTCGCGTCGCAGATGGACATCTCGGAGCGCCGCCAGAGCCAGGAATCCCATCTGCAGGCGCAGAAGATGGAGGCGATCGGCCAGCTGACGGCCGGCATGGCGCACGACTTCAACAATCTGCTGCAAGTCATCAACGGCAACCTTGAAATCGCGCTGATCAGCCTGGAGAAGCCGGACATGGCGCGCAATGCGCTGGAACGGGCGCAGCGCGCGGCCATGCGCGCCGCGCGGCTCACCCAGCAGCTGCTGACGTTCGCGCGCAAGCAGCGCCTGGAGCCCGTCCCCGTCGACATCAACAACCTCGTCGTGGAATTCTCCGAGATGCTCGTGCGTACGCTGGGCGACAGGGTCGACCTGCGCCTCGACCTGCGCCCCGGCCTGCCGCTGTGCGACCTCGACCCGACGCACCTCGAAATGGCCCTGCTGAACGTGCTGATCAACGCGCGCGACGCCCTCCCGGACGGCGGCGAGGTGACCGTGGGAACGGCGATCGTGCGCGGCGCAGACCGCGTCAAGGCGCATGGCCTGGACCCCGGCACGTACATCATCCTGTGCGTGATCGACCACGGCATCGGCATGCCGCCCGAGGTCCTGCGCCGCGCGACCGAGCCCTTCTTCACGACCAAGGGACCGGGCACGGGCCTCGGCCTGGCAATGGTGCACGGCTTCGTGCAGCAGTCGCACGGCCGCCTGGAAATCGACAGCCGGGCGGGCGAAGGCACCACGGTGCGCATGATCTTCCCCGTGGCCGACAATGCCCCGGACGCCGCCGGCGGCGACGGCCAGGATCAGCCCGCCGCCGCGCCGGACGGGGACGGCGCGGCGGACAGCCGGCCCAGCGTGCTCGTCGTCGAAGACAACGACGACGTGCGCGAACTGGCCGAGAGCGTGCTGGGCATGGCCGGCTACACGGTGCTGGCGGCCGCCAGCGGCGAACAGGCGCTGACCCTGCTGCGCGAGGGCGCGCGGGTCGACCTGCTGTTCACGGACGTGATCATGCCGGGCGGGATGAACGGCCTGCAACTCGTCGACGAGGCGCGCCGGCTGCGCCCGCGGCTGCCGGTGCTCGTCACGACGGGCTATATGGACGAACTGCCGGAATGCGGCAAGGGCCGGCGGCTGAACGTCCTCGCCAAGCCGTACAAGCATGGCGATTTGCTGGCGCAGGTGGACGCGGCGCTGGGAAGGGAGATGTAGGGTGGGCACGCCGTGCCCGCGCGTAACGTATGCGGTACGCGAACGTTACGCGTGGGCGAAGGGCCGCCCCCGCCCTACTGCTTCGGCAAGCCGCCCAGCAGCGCGGCCAGTTTGGGCTTCGGCTTGCTCGATGCGGCCGGTGCCGCGGCCGTGTCCTTGCGCGGGGCCGCAGCCGGCTCGTAGGGCTTGAGGAACCACGGATCGACCTTGTCGCGACGCGGCGCGCCCATGCTGCGCGGGCCGCGTTCCGTGCGCTCCGGACGTTCGCCGCGCGGGGCGTCGGTCTCGCGGCGGCCGCCGCGGCGGTCGGCAGTGCGATCGGGACCGCGCTCGCCGCCGCGCGAGGGCGTGAAGCCGGTCAGCTCGCCGCGCGTGATGGTCTGCTTGATCAGCTTCTCGATGTCGGCCAGCAGGCGCTCGTCCTTGTCCGAAAACACGGACAGCGCATCGCCCGTGGCGCCGGCGCGGCCGGTGCGGCCGATGCGGTGCACGTAATCCTCGGCGTTGTACGGCAGGTCGTAGTTGATCACGCACGGCAGGTCGGTGATGTCGAGGCCGCGCGCCGCGACGTCGGTCGCGACGAGCACGTCGATCTCGCCGTTCTTGAATGCGTCCAGCGCGGCGATGCGCTCCTGCTGGGTCTTGTCGCCGTGGATGGCGGACGCCTTGATGCCGGCCTGCTCGAGATAGCGCGCCAGGCGCGAGGCGCCGATCTTGGTGTTCGAGAACACGAGGACCTGCTTCAGGTCGCGCGACCGGATCAGGTGCTCGACGACGTTGCGCTTCTGTTCTTCGTCCACCTTGTACAGCACCTGCGTGATCGCGGTGTTGGTAGCGTTGCTGCGCGCGACTTCGATCAGGAGGGGCTCGTTCAGGAAGCTGGCCGCCAGCTTCTTGATCTCGGGCGAGAACGTGGCCGAGAACATCAGGTTCTGGCGCTTCTTCGGCAGCAGGTTGATGATGCGCTGCAGGTCGGGCAGGAAGCCCATGTCGAGCATGCGGTCGGCCTCGTCCATCACGAGCATCTGGACCTGGCCCAGGCTGATGTTCTTCTGCTCCACGTGGTCGAGCAGGCGGCCCGGCGTGGCGATGACGATCTCGACGCCGCGGCGCAGGACTTCGGTCTGCGGCTTCATGTCCATGCCGCCGAAGACGACGGTGGAGCGCAGCGGCGTGTGCTGGGCATAGGCCTTGACGTTCTCGGCGACCTGGATCGCCAGTTCGCGCGTCGGCGTCAGCACCAGGGCGCGCACGGCATGGCGCGCGGGCGACATGCTCGTGTTGGCGTGCGGAAGCAGCAGCTGGATGATCGGCAGCGAGAAGCTGGCCGTCTTGCCGGTGCCGGTCTGGGCCGCGCCCATGACGTCGCGGCCCTGCAGGACGATGGGGATCGCCTGGGCCTGGATCGGGGTCGGATGGACATAGCCCTGGTCCGACAGTGCGCGCTGGATCTCAGGCGCGAGGCCGAAATCGGCGAAGCGCACGGTCGGTGCGCCGCCAGCTTCAATAGTGGTCGGTGTTTCAGACATGTTTTCTTTCGGGCAATGAATCGTTGCGTTCTACGGCCGGGCTGCTGCCCTGGCAGGGCCAACGCGGGAAAACCGGGGTGACGGGACGCGCCTCGCGCGGCTTGGCCGGGAGCGGCGAATTGGCTGCCTGGTCAGCGCACACGGCGCCGCACGGACGTAGAGAGTCTAAATCGCGCTCAAGGTTACCTCAAATCGTACCCTCTGTATATGAAATCCGCGTTTTTGGCGGCACATTGCAATAATTTCATCTTGGGCTCTTTACATTCCTTTACCCGGCTTTACACCGCCAGGCCTGCGCGCCGGACCCCGCCGGGCCGATAATTCATGCAGTCAACAATTCCGCTTAGCAAAGGATTTCAACATGGTTGCGAGCATCAGCAGCAGCAATACCGGCAACGTGTCGAACTGGGCCGATTCGGTCTTTTCCAAACTCGACACGAAGAACCAGGGATATATCGAAAAGAGCGACCTGCAAAGTGCGCTGTCGGCGACGGACGACTCGGGGTCCACGCAGTCGAGCGACATCGACGACGCCTTCAGCGCCCTCGACGGCGACGGCGACGGCAAGGTCACGAAGAGCGAATTGACGGACGCGATGACCAAGCTGTCCGACCAGCTGGGCGCCCAGTTCGATGCGTCGCGCGTGCACCGGGGCGGCGGTATGCGGCCGGATGGTCCGCCGCCGGGCCAGGACGGCCAGGACAGCCAGGACGGCAGCACCGTCGATGCGGCCAGCGCCAGCAGCGGAACGCAAGGGATGCAGGGTGCCGGCGGCCCGCCACCGGGCGGCCCGCATGGCCACCATGGCGGTGGCGGTGGCGCCACGGATTCGACCGGCTCCGCCAGCTCGACCAGCGGCACGAGCGGCACGACCGAAGCGGCCGACACCAACGGCGACGGCACGGTCAGCGCGGAAGAGCTGGCGGCGTACGAGATCTCGCAGGCAAGCACGGCGGCTTCGAACGATTCGAGCAGCGCGAACAGCTCGAACAGCTCGAGCACGAGCAGCGACGGCACCGGCACGAGCGCCACGAACGGCAGCACCGGCACGTCGAAGACCCACCACGAGCGCGACCCGATGCGCGAATTCGCACACGCGCTGCAGTTGCTGAAGGCATATGCAGACAACAGCAGCGACGGCACATCGTCGACGGACACGAGCAGCAGCGTCAGCGTCGAAGCGTGAGCATGAACGTCGAAGCGTAAGTGTAAGCGTGCCCGTGACCATGTCCGTCGAAGCGTCAACGTCGCCGCATAAATAACCACCGTCGTCCCCGCGCAGGCGGGGACCCAATTTCTGCACGCATCGCAGCAGTGCGCAAATTGGATTCCCGCCTGCGCGGGAACGACGGTTTTTCGTCCCGAAACGACGGTTTTTCGCGAGGGAACGACGGCTTTCTGTGCGGGAGTGACGGTTTTCGCAAGAAAATGACGATTTTTTGCCGGAGCAACGTCGTTCAATAAAGAGCAGACCGCGACGAGCCCATGCTCATCGAATCAGGACGTGATGAGCCCATGCTCGTCGAGCACATCGTGCAGAAGCTCCAGCCGGATCATCGGATTGTCCAGCATGAGCATGCTCTGCTTCTGGTGATTGGGCAGCGGCAGCAGCTCGCACCAGCGGTTGGCCACCCAGCCGCAATCGTCCAGGCGAAACGGCGGCTGCACCGGCCAGCGACTTTGCGGCACGTCGTGCAATGACGCCAGCACCCGGTCGAGCGCGTCGGCCGCGCCCTTGAGGTCGGACGGGATGCGCACGACGTGGTCGTCTTCCAGCAATTCGGCCTCGGCCATCCACAGGCCGTTCGTGCGGCGCTCGCTGTCCAGCACGTTGAAACGCGCGCCGCCGCGGCACACGACCTGCAGCAGGCCGGGCGTGGACGCCGTCGTGTCCTGCACGGACGCCAGCGTGCCCGCGGCCGCGAATTTTTCCTGGCCCTGCGGGGTGCGCACTTCCTGGCCGTGGGTCAGGAGCACGACGCCGAACGGCTCATCCTCGGTCAGGCAATGGCTGATCATGTCGAGATAGCGCACCTCGAAAATCTGCAGCGGCAGCACGCCGTCCGGGAACAGGACCGTGCTCAGCGGGAACAGGGGTAACGTGATCGTGGCCATGGGCGCATGATGACAGATTCGCCGCGCGGGACGGAGCACGATTGCTCCCTTCTCAGCCCTCCGGTCCTTCGATCGGCAAGGTGCGCACGGCGTCGGCCAGGACGCGCAGGCGCCAGCCCAGCCGCCCCCAGCCCGGGTCCGGATGATCCCCCACCCGCACCGTGACGAAGTGGCCGGGCGCCACGTCGCAGGCGTACACATAATCGCCGGCCTGCTCGAACGGCAGGCGCAGCGCGTGGCCCGGCAGCACGAGCACCTGGCCGAACACGTGCGGGACGGCGTCGCGGTTATGCAGCAGCAGGACGTCGCGCACGCCCAGCGCCAGGCGCACCTCGGCAGGCACGAAGCCGGCGCCGTGCGGAAACGCGAAGGTGCGCTCGCGCGTCGGATAGCGCAGCGGCGCGAGGGCGGCCCACAGCAGGAGCGCGACCAGGGCCAGCGCGGCGCCCCAGCGCACGCGCTGCAGCAGGCTCGCGTCGGTGGAAAGGTGGGAATGCATGGGCATGGCGTAAAACGCTCATTGTAGCCGCAGCACGGCCGGCGCCGCCCTGTTGTGCGCCCGTCCCGCCCGACCATGCGTATCCTGTACAGGACGGCGCGCTTGCCTTGCCGGCAACGGATCCATATCGCCACCGCCTTGTCGAGTACGCGTAAAGCAGTCATGCCGCATCCAGACCCATTGCCCCCACCACCCAACCGCACCTCGCCGCGCAGCCCAGCCCACCTCCCCTTTCTCCTGGCCGCGCTCGCCTTCCTCGCCGCGCTGATCGTGACCTATATGGTGGCCGGCAACGCGCAGCGGACGGCCGCGGCCGAACTGGCCGGCAATTTCAATTTCCGGGCGCGCGACGTCGCCGCCAACATCGACCGGCGCATGGACGTCTACGAGGAAGTGCTGCTGGCCACGCGCGGCTTCCTGCGCGGCTCGGTCGACGTCGGCCGGGCCGAATTCGCCGACTACTATGCCGTGCTGCACCTGAACGACCGCTTCCCCGGCATCGAGGCGCTGGGCATCGCCGCGCTCATCCCGCCCGGGCGGATGGACGCCCACGTCGCGGCCATGCGCGCGGAGGGATTCCGCGACTACACGATCAAGCCGCCCGGGCCGCGCCCCGTGATCACGTCGGTCACCCGCATCGAACCGTTTTCGGGCCGCAACCTGCGCGCCTTCGGCTACGACATGTTCAGCGAGCCGGTGCGGCGCGCGGCGATGGAGGCGGCGCGCGACACGGGACGCGCCGCCGCCACCGGCAAGGTCGTGCTGGTGCAGGAGGGCGGGAGGGACGAACAGTCGGGCTTCCTGATGTACGTCCCCGTATATGGGATCGGCACCGCGCGGACCGGCCCCACGCCCGATACGGTCGCGGCCCGGCGCGCCGCCATCGTCGGCTGGGTGTACGCGCCGTTCCGCATGAACGACCTGATGCGGGGTCTCGGCGGCGAGCACGCGGGCGACCTCCGGATCGAGATCTACGACGGCGTGGCGCCCACCGCCGCCGCCCTGCTCTATCGCTCGCCCGGCGCATCACCCCCCGGCCACCGTCCCATGCTGCGTTACCAGACGACGGTCGACAGCGCCGGCCGGCCGTGGACCGTCGTCGTGCATTCGGGCCCCGGTTTCGAGGCGTCGCTCGAGCACCGCGCGACGCTCGCGATCGCGCTGACGGGCATCGGCCTCGGCCTGCTGCTGGCGCTGGTCGTGTGGCTGCTGGCCTCCGAGCGCCGCCGCGCGCTGCAACTGGCGCAGGGCATGACGGTCGAACTGCGCGCCTCGCGCGACCGCATCGACGCCGAGCGCGAACGCGTGCGCCTGATCCTGCAGACGGCCTACGACGCCTTCATCGCCATCGCCCCCGACGGCCGCATCACGGACTGGAACCTGCAGGCCAGCCAGATGTTCGGCTGGCGCGAAGAGGAAGCCATCGGGCGCAACGTGCTCGAACTCGTGATACCGGCGCCGCAACGCGACGAGTGGCGCGACTGCCTGGAACGCTTCGCCCGCGACGGCGCCTGCCCGCGGTTGACGGGGCCCACGGAAGCGGCGGCGCTGACGCGCGAGGGCCACGAGATCCCGGTGGAGATCGCGATCACGCCGCTGGCGACAAGGCAGGGCTATGGCGTGACGGCGTTCGTGCGCGACATCCGCCCGCGCAAGGAAGCGGCCGAACGCGAGCAGCAGCGCCAGCAGCGCCTGGAGGAAGCGCGCGCATTGCTGCTGCGCTCGCAGAAGCTGGAGGCGGTCGGCAAGCTGACGGGCGGCGTGGCGCACGACTTCAACAACATCCTGCACATCATCAGCGCCAACGTCCAGCTGATGCTGCGCAGCGAAGACAATGGCCGCAAGCGCCTCCTGAACATCCTCGACGCGGTGGAGCGCGGCAAGAAGCTGGCCGCCCAGCTGCTCGCCTTCGCACGCCGCCAGCCGCTGCACCCGAGCGTCGTCAACCTGGCCCAGCTCATCGAACGCATGGACACCCTGCTGCACCGCGCGGCCGGCGACGGCGTCGCCATCCACATGGCGATTCCGCCCGACCTGTGGAACGTCCTCGTCGATCCGAACCAGCTGGAGAACGTGCTGCTGAACCTCGTGATCAATGCGCGCGACGCGATGACCGGTGCCGGCGGCATCACCATCGCGCTGGCCAACATGACGATCGGCGCGGCCGACCAGCTGGCGTATCCCGGCATCCGTCCCGGCGAATTCGTCACCATCGCCGTCAGCGACACGGGCGCCGGCATGCCGGCTGACGTGATGGAGCGCGCCTTCGAGCCGTTCTTCACGACCAAGCCGGAGGGCAAGGGCACGGGCCTGGGCCTGTCGATGGCGCACGGCTTCGTCAAGCAGAGCGGCGGCCATATCCGGCTGGCGAGCCGGCCCGGCGAAGGGACGACCGTCACCATCTACCTGCCGCGCGCCCTGCAGGACACGCCCGATCCGGCCTTCCTGCCGGTGCCGCACTGACCATGGCCGGCCACCCCCGCCACACCGACGCCGTCGCCGCCGCACCGCGCGCGCGCGGCCTCGATCTGTCGCTCGCCTTCCTCGCGGAGGGTTATGAGTTCATGCCGCGGCGCTACGCGGCCCTGGGCAGCGACATGTTCACGGCCCGGCTGATGCTGCGCCGCGCGCTGTGCGTGCGCGGCGAGGACGCGGCGCGCATGTTTTACCAGCCCGGGCGCTTCACGCGCCGCCACGCGCTGCCGGTGCCGACGCTGGCCCTGCTGCAGGATTTCGGCAGCGTCATGACGCTGGACGGCGAAGCGCACCGCAAGCGCAAGGCCATGCTGATGTCGCTGTTCGGACCCCAGGAGCGGCAGCGCCTCGTGGGGCTGGCCGCGGCGGAGTGGCGGACACAGTTCGCGCGCTGGCCTTCGTTGCCGCGCGTGGTCGTGCACGACGCCGCGCAGGAAGTACTGTGCCGTGCCGTGTGCCGCTGGGCGGGCATTCCCGTCAGTACCGAGGAAGCGGCGCGGCGTACGAAAGAATTCGCGCAGATGATCGCGGGCGCCGGATCGGCAGGCCCTCGCAACTGGCGCGCCCTGCTCGTGCGCACCCGCACCGAACAATGGGCCCGCGCCCTGATCGACGCCGTGCGCGCCGGCCAGGCGCAACCGCCGTTCGACAGCGCGCTGAACGTGATCGCACGGCACCGCGACGCCGACGGGGAACTCATGAGCCGCAAGCACGCGGGCGTGGAACTCATCAACCTGCTGCGCCCGACGGTGGCCGTGGCGCGCTACATCGCGTTCGCGCTGCTGGCGCTGCACGACTACCCGCACTGCCGCGCGCGCATCGGCACGGGCGACGACGACTACCTCGGCTGGTTCGTGCAGGAAGTGCGGCGCTTTTACCCGTTCATCCCGGCGATGGGCGGGCGCGCCCTGCACGGCTTCGACTGGCACGGGCTGCAGGTGAAAAAGGGGACGTGGGTACTGTTCGACCTGTACGGCACGAACCACCATCCGGCGTTGTGGGGCGACCCGGAGGTGTTCCGGCCGGAGCGCTTCGAGCGCCGGCCAGGCAGCGGCTTCGACTTCGTGCCGCATGGCGGCGGCGATCATTATTCCGGCCACCGCTGCCCGGGCGAATTCGTCACGGGCGACCTGGTGAAATCGGCGCTGCAGCTGTTCGCACGCGCGATCGCCTACGACGTGCCGCCGCAGGACTTGACGGTCGGCCTGCGCCGCATTCCGACCTTGCCTGCCAGCGGCTTCGTGATCGCGAACGTGCGGCCGGCGGATTCACGTACGGTCTGAAGGACTCAGCGCACCAGGCGCCCATCCAGCACGCGCACCCGTTCCCCGTTGTGGAAACGCGGCGCGCCCTTCTCCGTGAAGGTGCGATAGCCGCCGACCGCCATCTTCACGCGCACGTCCGTATAGGTTTCGGCCTTCACGTTGCGCTCGATGCGGTTGCCGGCATAGGCGCCGCCCACCGCGCCCGCCACCGTGGCAAGGGTACGGCCGCGACCGCTGCCGACCTGGTTGCCCAGCAGGCCGCCGACGACGGCACCGCCCACGCCGCCCACGCCGCTGGCGCGCTCGGGTTCGCGCTTGTACGTGTGGTTCGAGACGACGGTGGCGCAGTTGCGGCATTCCGCCTGCGCGTGCGCGTGGTGGTCAGGCGCAGCCTGGGCCGCGAACGGCGCGGCGGCGAAGGCCGCGAGCAGGGCAGCACGGGCGGTCAGACGGGTCGAAATGCGTTGCATGGTATTCCCCTTTGGTATCGTTGTAACAAACATGTGTATAGAGTAATGCTCATGCATCGACGTGGAAATAGTGAAACAGTATCAATTGCAAGCGAGTGTAACTTTCCTCTTTTAGTGCAATATGGAATGATGCGCACCATAAACACACAAATTTGTCTTTTCGATGCAACTTTAGGATGCTATGGGACAAAAGTTTCTTTATAGTACTTATCAGTGATTATTTGAAACAATTTGAAAGAGACGGGTCGTCACCACCGGCCTTCGTCACGCCATGTCCAAACGCATTCCGCGGCGCGCCGCCCTGTCCGTCATCATGTGCACTGTCCTGCCCTACGCCGCCCACGCGGCGCAGGCGGGCACGGACACGTCCGCGGCGGCCGGCGAGGGCATCCGGGCACTGACCACCATTCCGCTCGAGGACCTGATGCAGATGCGGGTCGTGACGGCCGCATCGAAATTCGCCCAGCCGATCAGCGACGCGCCGTCGTCGGCGGTGGTGCTCACGGCCGCGGACATCCGCGACTTCGGCTGGCGTACGCTGGCCGACGCGCTGGCCACGCTGCCCGGCCTGTACGTGACGAACGACCGCAACTACGCCTACCTGGGCGCGCGCGGCTTCCTCCGTCCGGGCGACTACAACAGCCGCTTCCTGCTGCTGGTCGACGGCGTGCGCATCAACGACGCGGTGTACGACCAGGCCCTCATCGGCACCGAAGGCCTGCTTGACATGGACATGGTCAAGCGCATCGAATTCGTGCCCGGTCCCGGCTCGGCCGTGTATGGATCGAACGCCCTGTTCGGCGTGATCAACATCGTCACCCGCGACGGCAGCGGCCTGGCCGGCCTCCAGGGTTCCGTCACCGGCGGCACCGCGGGCGAGCGCAAGGCGCGCACCAGCTACGGCTGGCACGGGCAGAACGGCGCCGACCTGCTGCTGTCCGCCAGCGCCTTCAACCGCACCGGCCGCGACCTGTATTTCCCGGAGTTCGACACGCCGGACAATGGCGCCGGCGTGGCCCGGCGCCTCGACTGGGACCGCGCGCAAAACTTCCTCGTCAAGGGCAGCTTTGGCGGCGTGACGCTGTCGGCCAGCCACGTGGCCCGCACCAAGGGCGTGCCGACCGCGTCCTTCGAAGCCGTGTTCGGTGCGCCGAACCGCACGCGCGACACCCAGACGAGCATCGGGCTGACGTGGAACGCCCAGGTCACGCCTGCGCTCTCCCTCGCGGCCCAGGTGCAATCGGGCCAGGCCGACTACGTGGGCACCGGCTGGTATCCGGACGACGCGGGCGTGCCCGTCCTGAACATCGACGGCGCCCATGCACGCTGGTACGGCGCGAGCGTGAACGCGACCCTGACGAACCTGCCGCACCAGAAGATCGTGCTCGGCGCCGAGCTGGGGCGGGATGCGCGCCGCGACCAGTACAACTACGACGTGCAGCCGTATGCGCTGCAACTGGACGACCATCACAGCGCCTCCCGCAGCGCCGTGTTCGTGGAAGACGAGATCCGCCTGCCGGCCGGCTTCCTCGTCAACGCCGGCGTACGCTTCGACGACCACGAGATGCCGGATACCCATCGCTTCAGCCCGCGCGTGGCCGTCGTCTACAAGGCGACGCCGGCCGACACGGTCAAGCTGATCGCGGGCAGCGCATTCCGCACGCCGAATGCCTACGAGATGTACTACGCCACGTCGGGCCCCGAAGGCCAGCGTCCCAATCCCGACCTGCAGCCGGAGCGCGTCGCGACGCGCGAACTGGTGCTGGAACACACGCTCGCGGGCGGCGGCCACGCGACGCTGTCGCTGTTCCGTTACAAGGTGGATGACCTGATCAGCCAGCAGGACGACCCGGACAGCGGCCTGCTCATCTTCCGCAACATCGACCACGCCGACGCCCGCGGCCTCGAAGCGGCGCTCGACCGCGACTTCGGCCCCGTGCGCCTGCGCGCCAGCTATTCCTGGCAGCTCGCGCGCGGCACGGGCGACGCGCCGATGATCGATTCGCCGCGCCACCTGGCCAAGGCCAACGTCACGGCACCGCTGGGCTGGCGCGGCGGCCGCATCGGCGCCGAACTGCTGTGCAGCGGCATGCGCCTGGCCGACCAGGGCGCGGCGGGCGGCTATTGCGTGGCCAACGTCACGCTCTCCGCGCTGCAGCTGCTGCCGCGCACGGAGCTGTCGCTGAGCGCGTACAACGCCCTCGATAAACGCTATGCCGACGTGGCCGGTCCGGCCTTCGTCCAACCGACGCTCGCGCGCGAGGGCCGGACGCTGGCGGCGAAACTGGATTGGCGGTTCTGACGATGATCCGCGTCCTCTCCGTCCTCGCGATCGTCTCCGGCCTCGGCCTCGCTGCAGGCGCATGCCGCGCCCAGGTCGACGGCCTGGACCTGAAGGCGGCCTACATCTTCAACTTCGCCATGTTCACGACCTGGCCGGACGGGAGCGCGAAAGCGCCGCTGGTCGTCTGCGCGAGTCCCGACAACCCGCTCTGGGCCGGCCTGCACGCCCTGAACGGCAAGCCGGTCAACGGGCGGCCCTGGACCGTGACGGACCTCGCGCATCCCAAGGTCCCGCACTGCGACATCGCCGTGCTGGCGCGCACGGCGCAGCAGCCGGCGCTGCCTGCCACCGGGATGCTCGTCGTGCGCGACGGCGCCGGCAGCAAAGCCGCCATCACCCTCGTCGAGGATGATGAGCACATCCGCTTCGACATCGACACGCAGGAAGCGGCCAGGAGCGGCCTGCGTTTCAGTTCCCACCTGCTGCGCCTGGCGAGGAACGTGCTATGAAGCCGACGACCGTGCGCCGCACCGGAGAACTGAGCCGCATGTTCGGCGTGGGCCAGTTGCTGGCCGCCGCCGCCGCGCTGGGCGTCGCCTGCTGCATCCTGCTCGCCTACCAGTTCGTCGCCCTGCGCCGCAACCTCACCGACGACCTCGCGGTGCAGGCGGCGATCATCGCCGACAACGTGGCGGCCACGCTGATGTTCCATGACGAGGACGCGGCGCACGAGATGCTGCGCTCGTTCCGCCACTCCTCGTTCCTGGCCGCCGCCACGGTGTACGACCGCCAGGACGTCGAATTCGCGGCCTACCGCAACGGCGCCGTCGAAGAGACGCCGTCGCTGCTGCGCGACTGGACGCTGTTCACGCCGCTCTCGGTGGCCCGGCCGATCCGCTACCGCGGCATGGCGCTGGGCCGGGTCGTGCTCACGGCCGACACGGTCGGCATCCGCAACGACCTGCTGCGCTATGGCGCCCTGCTGGCCCTGGCCTCGCTGGGGGCGCTGGTGACGACGTCGCTGCTCACGCGCCGCACCAAGGCGCGCATGCACCGCGCCGAATCCCAGCTCAAGCACCTGGCCTACACGGACACCGTGACCCACCTGCCGAATCGCCGCTGCACGTATGAAGCGCTGGAGCTGGAACTCGCCATGCACGGCGAGACGGGCGGCCGCGTCGGCCTCCTGCTGATCGACCTCGACAACTTCAAGGTCGTCAACGACACGGCCGGCCACGCCGCCGGCGACCGCCTGCTGCGCCAGGTCGCCAGCGTGCTGCGCGCGACGGCGCGCCCCAGCGACCGCATCGGCCGCATCGGCGGCGACGAATTCGCCGTCATCGTCGCGCCGCTCGATGATCCGGCCGAGCTGGAACGCGTGGGCCAGCGCATCGTCGCCGGCCTGCGCCAGCCGCTGCAGGTCGAGGGCCTGGAAGTGATCCCCACCGCGAGCATCGGCGCCTGCATCTTCCCGGACGACGCGCACACGATGAGCGAACTGCTCAGCAACGCCGACGCCGCCCTGTACCGCGCCAAGGCCAACGGCCGCGACACCGTGGCCGTGTTCGAACGCGAGATGATCCTCGCCACGCAGCGGCGCGCGCGCCTGGACCGCGACCTGCGCCGCCACCTGGAGGCCGGCCTGCTGGAACTGTGCTACCAGCCGCAATACGCCTGCGGCTCGCGCAAGATGGTCGGCGTGGAAGCGCTGCTGCGCTGGCCGCATCCCGAGCAGGGCTATATCTCGCCGGCCGAATTCATCCCCGTCGCCGAGGAGAGCGGCTTGATCGTCGAAGTCGGCAAGTGGGTGCTGGAACGCGCCTGCCTGGACGCCGTCACCCTGTACCGCCAGACCGGCATGTGGCTCAGCATGGCGGTGAACGTCTCCGCGCGCCAGCTGCGCGACAAGGACTTCATCCGTGTCGTCGAGCACACGCTGGCCGCGACGGGCCTGCCTCCGGAGCGCCTGGAGCTGGAGCTCACCGAGAGCATGCTGATGGAAGACCTGGACGTGGCCGTCGACTTCATGCACAACGTGCGCGCGCTGGGCGTGCGCCTGTCGATCGACGACTTCGGCACCGGCTATTCGTCGCTCGCGTACCTGCAGACCTTCCCGATCAACCACCTCAAGATCGACCGCAGCTTCGTCCGCCTGCTGCCCACGTCCGGCACGACGATCGCCGGCGCCGTGATCGCCCTCGCGCACGGTTTCAACCTCACCGTGGTGGCCGAAGGCGTCGAGGAACCCGAGCAGTTCGAGTGGCTGCGCCAGGCCGGCTGCGACTACGTGCAGGGCTATCTGCTGGCGCGCCCGCTGCCGCTGGCGGCCCTGCGTGCGCGCGTGCTCGAGGAACGGGTGCCGGCGGCCTGACGGCCGATCCGGCGGCGCGACCGGAGCAACGCCACGAAGCGTTCCAAACGATGGTATCTTGTCGAGGCAAGTCCAGGGAACCCTCACGAGGAGAACGCGATGGCAGCGAAGAAAATTCTATTGTTGACCGGTGATTTTGCGGAAGATTACGAGACCATGGTGCCGTTCCAGGCGCTGCAGGCGGTGGGCCACACGGTGCACGCCGTCTGCCCCGGCAAGAAGAAGGGCGACAAGGTCAAGACCGCGATCCACGATTTCGAAGGCGACCAGACCTATACCGAAAAGCCCGGCCACCAGTTCGCGCTGAACGCCGATTTCGCCGAGGCGAACGCCGACGACTACGATGCCCTCGTCATCGCGGGCGGCCGCGCGCCCGAATACCTGCGCCTGGACCCGCAGGTGATCGCGCTGGTGCGGGGCTTTGCCCACGCCGACAAGCCGATCGCCGCCGTCTGCCACGGCGCCCAGTTGCTGG
Source organism: Massilia sp. Masssp93 (assembly GCF_059491295.1). Lineage (NCBI taxonomy): Bacteria > Pseudomonadati > Pseudomonadota > Betaproteobacteria > Burkholderiales > Oxalobacteraceae > Massilia > Massilia sp. Masssp93. The sequence goes on from NZ_CP168502.1 coordinate 5,151,659, forward strand.
CGGCCGCCGACGTCATCCGCGGCAAGCGCGTGTCGGCCTACCCGGCCTGCGCGCCCGAAGTGCGCATGGCTGGCGGCGACTATGCCGACATCCCGGTCGATGCGGCCGTCACGGACGGCAACCTCGTGACCGCCCCGGCCTGGCCCGCGCACCCGCAGTGGATCGCGCAATTCCTCAAGCGGCTCGGCACCGAGATCGCCCTGTGATGCGTCAGGCCGCGTGTGCGGTCGCGATCACGTTCACCGGCGTGTGGGCGCACACGCGGTCGCGGCCGCCCTGCTTGGCACGGTAGAGCTCCTCGTCGGCGTGCTTGATGACGACGCCGACCTCGTCGCGCTCGTGGTGTTGCGCCACGCCGAACGATGCCGTCACGCGCAGGCCCACGGGCCACGTCTGCCGGTGCAGGGCATGGCGCAGGTTTTCGGCGAGAATCTGTCCCTGGTGCACATTGGTCAGCGGACAGACGATCAGGAACTCTTCGCCGCCCCAGCGCACGAGCCGGTCGGACGAGCGGATGCCGGCCGCGATGACGTTGGCGAACTTGCGCAGCACGTCGTCGCCCACGTCATGGCCATGCGTATCGTTGATGCGCTTGAAATGGTCGATGTCGATGAAGATCACGGCCATCGGATCCGACAGCAGGTTCGAGGTGCTCATCAGCGCCGCGCGCAGGCCCTGGCGGTTCAGCACGCCGGTGAGCGGATCGATGTGCACCTGGCCGGCCAGGTCGCGCGCCTCGAGCTCCAGCGCCTTGTTGACCTCGCTGAGCAGCGCGATGGCCGCCTTGCTGTCCTTGAGCTGCGTGCGCAACGACAGCGTGAGAATCGTCAGCCAGACGACGACGCACAGCGCCCATGCGGCCACCAGCCCCATCAGCAGGGCATCCCGGCTGATTACCTTGCCGTGCAAGCGCAGGCTGTGCAAGGTAAAGACGTGTTCGCCTTCCTTGCCCCCGCCATTGATCATCAGTTCCGCGCGCGCGACGTTGTCGAGTCCGACGGCGGAATGTTCCATCGTCGGCTTGACCATGTCCTTCCACCATTGCGCCACGCCAAACCATTTCATCGGCACGAGCAGATGGCCGTTCGGCGGCAGATCGAGCGCGTCGATCTGGTTGATCTTGTAGGTTTGCCACTGGTCGCGCTTGGTCAAGCCGTCCTCGGCATCGGCGAGAACCAGGCCGAATCTCGACGTCCCCGGCCCGGCATACTCCCCGTCGATGGTCAGATAATCCAGACGGGACATGTCCACGCCGGTACCGTCCTTGACGAGATCGAAGGTGAGCTTGCAATAAGGCCAATCGCTCTTCTTGGCGATGTGGCAATGCACGATCAGATCGTGGCCCTTGCGCTCCAGCGCCCCCACGGAAGCGCCGCCGCCCGCGCGATCATCTTCGACGTTCACGGGGAAATGACCGCCAGTCAGGTCGACCACCTTTTCCATGCCGAAATGCTGCCAGCAAAACAATACAATGGTGATCAGCAGCAGGCCGCCGAACACATGGCGGGCATGGCCGAGGAGGCGGAGCAGTGGCTGGAGTGAAGATTCTGGGGTAGAGGTCGACATGGTGACCCACATAAATATTTCTTGAGGCATAGCAAGATACCTCACCATTTCGGGGCATGCAAGACAAAGGCATGGTTCGGTTCCATGTGTTGTCTTTTGGCGTTATCACGTAAGAGAACAGGCGGAAATCGGCGAGTACTCGAGAATATGGTACTTACGCCAATACTCCCGCAGGCGAAACCCATGCAGCGGCGCCAACCAGGCTTCATCGGGCAAATATAAATAGACGAGGATGACCGTGCGCGGCTGCGCCCGCAGCGCGGCATTGATATTGGCGAGCACCTGCTGCAACACGGCATGTGCGAACGGATTGAAGAAATACAGGACCAGATCCCCCGGCGGCAAGTCGAACCGCGTGGCGTCCGCATGCACCGCCGTTACCTCGCTGGCCGTTCGCCGCCGGTAGCGCGCGATGTTCTGCTCGGCCCTGCCATGCAGTTCCGCGCTGAATTCGACGCCGATCACCCTCTTGAACGGCAACTCCCCGGCAATCAGCAGGGTTCGCCCCTTGCCGGAGCCAAAGTCGACGAAGGAAAAATCGGCATGACGGATTCCCAGCCGCCTGAGCACCTGGCGCAGCGAATGCACGGGCGACGGCTGATAACGTTCGCCATGCCGTTTGTTTTCGCTGGCGATGGCCAATCCATCGAGATCGGAAAATGTGCTCGTGTCCGTGCCGTGGCGCGCATCGAAGGAATGGATGGCGAATTTTTCGAGGATCTGGCTGGGCAGGAAGCGCCACCAGGACGCGCGTGCGAAGGTCGGCATCGGATCTCCTTAAGTCCAAGAAAATCACAGTATGTCCAAGCTGGCGAATGAGTTTGTGCGCGTTGTCGCCTGATTCTCTTCTTGTGCGACACGGAACGGAAGCCGGCATGCGAACCGCTTATGCTTGGCGCTTCATTGGGTGATGATGCGGGAGGTAATCCATGGAAAAGCGTCCATTCGATATCGGTGCCGCCCTCGAACGCATCGAGGACGCGGTCACACCCTGGCCCAAGGCGGCGCTCTTTGAATTGGCCGAAGAAGGCTATACCTCCACTTTCGAGCAGCTCCTGGCGTGCATCATTTCGATCCGCACGTACGACGAGGTGACGCTGCCGGTGTCACGCAAGCTGTTCGCCAAGGCCCGCACGCCGGCGGCTGTCGGCCGGCTGTCCTGGGAAGAACTGGACGCCCTGATCAGCCCCAGTACCTTTCATGAACGCAAGGCCAATCAGATCCTGGCCATCGCACGCGAGGTGGAAGAACGGTTCGGCACGATGCTGCCCTGCGACCGCGACGTGCTGCTGTCGTTCGCCGGCGTCGGTCCCAAGTGCGCGAATCTGGTGCTGGGCGTGGCGTGCGGGACGCCCGTCATCAGTGTCGACATCCACGTGCATCGGGTGACCGGGCGCTGGGGTTATGTGCGGGCGTCGACACCCGAGAAAACACTGGCCGCGCTCGAGGCGACGCTGCCGCAGCGGTATTGGATCGATATCAATCGCTTGCTGGTGCCGTTCGGAAAGCATATTTGTACGGGGAATCGGCCGCGGTGCTCGACTTGTCCGGTGGTGGATATGTGCGAGCAGGCGGGGGTGAAGGATCATCGTTAAATTCGAAATCCTTGATCCAGTTGGTTTCCCACGTGACGCCTCCATCCGCTGAAAACAGCCGGCAAGCCGTTCCTTGAGGCGCCGATGGAGGACTGCCCAGTGACCGACGAGGAAATCGAAACCGGAGCGGCCGTCGGAGGTGATGAATACATGCGGCGTCCATTCGTTGCCCTGCTGTCACCAACACGATAAAGCAGAGTCCGTTTATTGCGTCGTATCAAGGTCGCTCGAATTCTGTTGGTTACCTTAACCGACGGAAATCTGATACCTGATAAACCATCGGAGGTGCTGCATGGATGGTAGCCAAGCGATCGCGGCGGGCGCTGCGCTGTCGGTGTTCAGCCAAAATGCGCAGCACGACCGCCTCATGCGCATGGACTTCCCCCACAGTGATGGACCGGATGCCATCCTCCTGCCGAACCGGATGACCGCGCGCGAAGAAGTCTCCCGCTGCTTCCGCGTCGAGGTTGAGCTCCTGTCGGACGACGCCCGGATTCCCCTGAAGGCGATGATGGCCAGGATGGTGACGATTTCCGTCGTGCGCGAAGACGGTTCTCTGCGCTACTTCAATGGCTACGTCACCGAATTCCGCTTCGTGCGTGCAGACGGCGGCTTCGCGTTCTACCGCATGGTGCTCGAACCGTGGCTGGCATTCGCCAGGCTGCGCAAGGACAACGTGTCGTTCCACGGCAAGAGCGTCATCGAATTGACCGAACTCACGTTCGCGCATTACCGCCAAGCCGACTGGCGCACGCACATGATCGACGCCGATCCGCGGATGACCTGCGCGAACCAGTACAACGAGACCGACTACAACCATTTGCATCGCCGCTGGGAGGCGCTCGGGCTTACGTACCATTATGAGCACCGGGCAGATGGACACACACTGTGGCTCTACGACAGGAGTACGCTCGTGCGGCCCATCGATCCGACCGGGATCGACGATTCCGGCGAAATCCCGTTCCGCGACAAGGCGGGTTCGCTCGAAGACGATGGCATCCGCGAATGGAGTCCCGTGCGGCGCATCGGTTCCGGCCAGACGACCCTGGCAAGCTTCGATTACAAGAACCCGATTGTGCAGCGTTCGACCGCCGAATCCCTCAACAACCAGGGCGACGTCTTTCCGTACGAGGTCTACGAAAACACGGGATCGTACGGTTTCCGCACCCACGACGATGGCGAAAAACTCGCCTACCGGCGCATGGGCGAGCGCGACGCGAACACCCAATATTTCGAAGCGCGAGGCAACGATCGCACCGCCCAGCCGGGCCGCTGCTTCAAGCTCGGCGGCCACTTCAGCGCCGAGCTGCAAGTCCCCAAATGGGGAGAAGCGCCCCATCCGAGCATTGGCGACCGGGACTATCTGATCCTGTCCGTCGACCACGAGGCCAGCAACAACTACCAGGCCGGAGCGGGCGCGCCGTCAGACTACGAGAACACGTTCCGGTGCGTGCGCAAAGATATTCGGTGGCGCCCGGGACGCCACTACAACAGCCAGCCCTGCACCTATCCCGGCATCCAGAGTGCCATCGTCGTCGGGCCTGACGGGGCCGAGATCCACACTGATGGCTACGGACGCGTCAGGGTCCAGTTTCACTGGGACAGGCTGGGCAATTACGACGAGAACAGCTCTCCGTGGCTGCGCGTCATGTCGCCGGGCGCGGGCAACCAGTTCGGGAACATTCGCCTGCCGCGGGTCGGCGAGGAAGTGGCGGTGGTCTTTCTGGACGCGAACATCGACCGTCCTGTCATTCTCGGGGCGCTTTATAACTACACGCATATGCCGCCGTGGAAGTTGCCGGGACAGCAAGCCTTGTCCGGGCTGCGGAGTCGGGAATTGCAGGGAGGCGCCAGTGGCAGGCGTGGCAATCACCTGATCCTTGACGACACGGCCGGCAAAATTCAGGCGCAGTTGAAAAGCGATCATCAGTGTAGCCAGTTGTCGCTGGGCCATATCAGCCGCATCGACGATACCAGCGGTCGCAAGGATGTCCGCGGCGAAGGCTTTGAGCTACGCACGGACGGACATGGGGTGGCGCGCGCGGCTGCGGGCTTGCTGGTCACGACCGAGAGTCGCCAGCGCGCGCAATCATCCATGAAAGATATGGGCGAAACCATCCAACGACTCGAAACTGCACATGAGTTGCATGCCGCTCTCGCCGTCGCTGCACTGAAGTGCGAAGCCCAGGAAAGCGGGCAGCAGCACGATGTGGCCGATGCTTTAGAGGCGCAGAACGACTCCATTCGAGGAAACGGCGACAAATTTCCCGAATTGACGGAGCCTCACCTCGTGTTGGCCAGTCCAGCTGGCATCGAAACTACCACCGCGAAGTCGACTCACATCGCGAGCAGCGAACACGCGTCGCTAACAACTGGCCGCAGTTTATCAATCGCGACCGGAGATAGCTTATTCGCTAGCATCAAGCAAACCTTTCGGCTATTCATTCAAACGGCCGGTATGAAGTTAATCGCGGCGGCCGGCAAAGTGACGGTTCATGCCCAGGACGACGACGTCGACGTCATTGCGCGTAAGGTGCTCACACTGATCAGTCAATCCGACTGGGTGGACTTGAAGGGCAAAAAAGGGGTGCGACTGCACGGTGCCGGGAGCATGGTAGAAGTCAGCGACCGGGTGCAGATCTACACCTCCACGCCTGTGCTCATTCACGGAAACTTAGAAACACTTGGCCCTCAAAATCGTCCTCATCCCAACTACACGAAAAGCACTAAAAATTTTATACCGATACCGGAACGCGGGAAATTTGATGAGCGTTTTCACTTTGTTGCTGAGGACGGAGAAACGCCACTGGCACATCGCCAGTATCGAATCCGCGCGGCGGATGGGCAATACTGGGAAGGCGTAACGAATGCACAAGGACTAACTGACCGGATTTACACCTCGTCGCCGCAAGAACTATCCGTTGAAATTCTCTAGATCAGGAGTCATCGTTTATGAGCGACAACGAATTTAAGCAAGTCGCCACTGGCGCCAAGGCGAACGAGACCAAGGGCTCCCTAGTTAAAGTGGTTGTGAAAAACAGCAGCGGATCGTGGAAAAGCCCAGCCGAAGGCGAGAAATTTTATATCGACGAAAACGGAGTGTTTCCACGAATTTTTTTCCAACCAGAAGTAGACGAGAGTCAGAAATGTATTTGGAAATGGGAAATTAAGTGGGCGGCGGCCACTAGCGGCCTTCGTGAATCAAAAAAACGAGGGCGCACTATCAAAAACTGGAGCCAAACTGGGAAAGAATTTGAAGGCGTCACTTCATGGACGGCCGATCTAAATGGCCTATGCTTAGGTGGCACCTTAACTGTAGTCGTAAAATCTGGCACCACGACCTTACGAAGATCAGTTCAAATTCTAGGAACAAATCCAACCGAAGACAAGATCAGGGAGTATATTGCAACCTTTGACAACATTCCAGGGTTCGACCGCCTTGTAGATCAAGAAAGCAAATTTAAACAATTTATCAGTGCGGATCACGAACCCATTGTCGCCTTTGATGGCGGATACGGCCTAACACAATTAACCGACCCGAAACCAAAATATAATGAGGCTTGGGATTGGAAAGCAAATATTCGCGCCGGTTTCACGCTTTATCGCACAAAAAGAAAAGAAGCAGAAATTTACCTAAAAGGAGGCGAAAAACGCACTTTTACCGAGGAGCAATTACAGCTAGAAACGTGGTGTCGCTGGAACTCGGGACATTATCACGAATGGGATAAAGAAAACAAAAAATGGATCCGAAACCCAGCAATCCTCTCAGACAATGAAACGGCAAATATCGGATGGGATATAACAAAGGAGGAAAACAAAGGCAAATCAGAACAAGAACTACATAAACGTGATAAGGACGAATACGCCAAGCCACCGACCAAAAAAAGTCTGTGGCGTTACTCAGGGGTAGTCTATGCGGACCATGTCAAGCAAAATTAGATTTTTTTTTATTCTCATTAACATTTTCGTCGCTATCCCAACGAATGCTACCGACGAGGTTTTGCTGCTGTCCTCGCACGACAGTCGGGTTTCTGTAAAAATGCAGAATCACCGCTTAGTCGCCAAAGAAACCGGGGAAAACTTAAATTATCAGGTTTCCAACGCGACATCTAATCACTTGATGCGAGCATACGATGCTCGTATGATTTCTGATAACAGCGATCAGAACGGCCCACTATTTATTGTGCTTAGCCGTGAGCCGTCGCGACCAAATTCTACGGGACGAGGTTATTGTGGTGCAGGTTATGAGGAATATCTACTACTGATTGAAATTTCCCGCGCAAAAATCGAGCTCCGTGACCAACTTCTATTGCAGAGTTGCCTAAAGAGCATCAGCATGCTCATCGACCATGGTGATGACTTGGACGACGCCGGAAATGGTTTAATTCCTAATAACGACGGTTCATTTAGCTATCGTCTCCTCGAAGACGGGGCCAGCCAAGAGAGGAATCTAGTCATCCGTGGCCGGCGGTTCCAAGTCAGTTTAGTGCCGGCAAGAGATCATTCCGGCCCAAAATGACTTGTAACCTCCTTCGTTCGTCGAAAAGGCCAAACACGCATCAATTCTCCTATTGGCGCTCCGCTACCTGCTTTAATCCTGGAGTGGGTAATCCCCCCGCAAAAAGAGCGCGTTTGGAAGTAGAATTTTCTACCTAAGACAGAAAGCTCTACATGAAGACATCCCGATTTACCGACAGCCAGATCATCGCCATCCTCAAGCAAGCCGAAGCCGGCAGCCCTGTACCGGAGCTGTGCCGCGAGCACGGAATCAGCAACGCCACGTTCTACAAATGGCGCGCCAAGTACGGCGGGATGGACGCGTCGCTCATGGCGCGCATGAAGGAGCTCGAGGACGAAAATCGGCGACTGAAGAAAATGTATGCCGAAGAACGTCTGAAGGCCGAGATCGTTGCCGAGGCGCTGACAAAAAAGTGGTAGCGCCATCTCAGCGGCGAGAGATGACGCAGTGGGCCGTGGCACAGCGGTCAGCCACGATTAACCTGGCATGTCGGGCGTTTGGCATCAGTCAGACCTGCTACCGCTACAAGGCAAAGCTGGACGCGGAAAACGCCATCATTGCTGATTGGCTGGTTCGGCTAACGAACAACCAGCGCAACTGGGGCTTCGGTCTGTGCTTCCTGTACCTGCGCAACGTCAAAGACTTCAAGTGGAACCACAATAGGGTCTACAGGATTTATCGAGAACTCGAGCTGAATCTGCGGATCAAGCCGCGCCATCGCCTAGTACGCGAGAAGCCGTTGCCGTTGGCTGTGCCGACCGCAATCAACCAATGCTGGTCGATGGACTTCATGCATGACCAACTCGCCGACGGACGCAGCATCCGGCTGTTCAACGTCATCGATGACTTCAATCGGGAAGGCCTGGGAATCGAGGTCGACTTCTCGCTGCCCGCCGAACGTGTCATCAGATCACTGGACCGGATTATCGAATGGCGCGGCAAATCGGAGGCGATCCGTTGCGACAACGGCCCTGAGTACATCAGCGCCGTGACCTTGGCGTGGGCCGCCAAACGCGGCATCCGCATCGATTTCATCCAGTCAGGCCAACCTCAGCAAAATGCTTACGTCGAACGTTACATCAGGACCGTACGCTACGATTGGCTGGCGCACCACCTCTTTGAAACGCTCGACGAAATCCAGGAATTTGCCACTCATTGGCTGTGGACCTACAATCACGACCGGCCCAATATGGCATTCGGCGGCATCACACCAAAACAGAAACTTGCCCTTGCCGCTTAACCTCTACTTTTAGAACGTTCTAAAAACGGGGGATTACCGGAGGAGACTTACATATCGTACGGGAATTTCCGTGGCTTTCCGCATACAATTGCAAACGGCACATGTGACGAAATAGGTTGGAATCCAGACGATTACATTGCACGCGACAACAAATTTCAATGCAGCGAACTGCACTGATTCAGCTGCTTACTTTGTATTATATAAACGGGGGGGGTATCGAGAATTATGGACCACGGCATTGCACAAAGCGATGCGATCGCTGCGAGCAAAGCTGTCAACGGCGGGGGAAGCCATATCGAAAATCTGAACGGTCTGGATTGCCGGCTCCAGAGTATCCTCTTTTTGCGAGATACTCTGCTCGACCGGATTGCGGATGCGACATCGGAAACCATAACGTTCGACTGGAGAAGAAATAGTGAAAAAGAACCGACTGAGGAACCGGACTCGCACGGTCACCGAAAAAAAAGGTTTTTTCTGAGAATTCCTTCTTGGAAAATTTTCGTTCCGCTTAACAAACAGAGACCAGATGCTTAAATGAATAAACTATATGCGTTTTGTGTTGCGATCCTTGGGACAAGCATAGTGCACGCTGAAGTGCAGGTGGAAGAATCGTGCTGGACCCATGCGGCACGAAGTGGTTCGGACAAGCGGATTCAATTTATTCTGAAGGCGTATACGGATACAGATCTCGGCAAGGAAGTTGGCGCGGTCGTGCAATATGTAGGATCGAAGGGCACGATGCCATTGGTGCTCACGAATTTCGTGAAAACGGGCATGGAGGACGATCCAGATGCCGGAAATTACGAGCTTACCCGAGTTGAGGTAATCGACGGGAAGATTGGCGGCGAATATGTTTTTGCTCAGATTGGCTCTGGGATCAAGCAAGGCAGGATGGTCACGTACAGGAGATCCAAGACTGCAAAACCAATAACGTTCTATCGCTCTTCCGATGGAGATGGGGGATGTGGATTTAAAGTTAACTGAACCCGGTTAAATGGTGAAGGGTTTAGTCAGGTAGCCATCCGGAGTCACGTGGTACTCCGTCGGCTTAGCCTTCCTCTTGGCGTCGACCTTGCGCACGAAGAGGCTGCTTCCCTTGACTGTAATCGTCGGCCACATACCGTCGCCGCAGTAGCTGTCCACGTCTTTCACCACATCAGGCTTACCGACAGCGGGGAACGACACCAGCAGCCACGACTGGCACTGTGCGGAGGTCGCGGCCGAGACCAGCACCACGTCGTGCCCTGCGACATCGAACTTGACCGGGTACTGTTCGGAGTCAAAGGAGAAGCCAATGACTTCGTGGTCGACGTAGAAGGGCTTACCGTCCAGCGTCAACGCGGCTTCGTAGATTGCACCGGTAGAGGCCAGTGTCCCGGCTTTGGTCTTGATGGAGTCGGCGGCGAATGCCGACATGGAGAGGGCCAGGCAGGCCAGCAGTGCGAGAATGCGTTTCATGCTATTCCTATGTGTGAGTTGTAGTAGAAAACCCGCTCATGGCGAGTCGTTTGACCAGAAAACTCCCAAACCGGGTTACACAGCGGCTACATGGAGCGATGAGCGGAGGTAGAAAAGGAAAAGGGTTACGCACTCAATCACGCAACCCTTTGTTTTCATTACTTTATTCTGGTAGGCCTCCCCGGAGTCGAACCGGGCACCAACGGATTATGAGTCCGCTGCTCTAACCAGGCATGAGCTAGAGGCCCGAAACTGGTACATCCGAAGACGCTAAAAACTCGCCACTCGCGGACGGCACCTGCGTGCCGGATTGTCCGAAGTGGCGAGAGGATATTGTTTTAGCGTGGGTCCGTCAAGCCTCAGCCGCTGTTGTTCTCGAGGAAGCTCTTCAGCTTGTCGGAACGCGACGGGTGGCGCAGCTTGCGCAGCGCCTTCGCTTCGATCTGGCGGATACGCTCGCGGGTGACGTCGAATTGCTTGCCGACCTCCTCCAGCGTGTGGTCGGTCGACATTTCGATGCCGAAGCGCATGCGCAGCACCTTCGCTTCACGCGGCGTCAGCGAGTCGAGCACGTCCTTCACCACACCGCGCATCGAGGCATGCAGCGCGGCGTCAGAAGGCGCCAGCGTGTTGTTGTCCTCGATAAAGTCGCCCAGATGCGAGTCGTCGTCGTCGCCGATCGGCGTTTCCATCGAAATCGGCTCTTTCGCGATCTTCATGATCTTCCGGATCTTGTCTTCCGGCATTTCCATCTTGATCGCGAGGGTTGCAGGGTCCGGCTCGGCGCCCGTTTCCTGCAGAATCTGGCGCGAGATCCGGTTCATCTTGTTGATCGTTTCGATCATGTGCACCGGAATACGGATCGTGCGCGCCTGGTCCGCGATCGAACGGGTAATGGCCTGACGGATCCACCACGTGGCGTACGTCGAGAATTTATAACCGCGGCGATATTCGAACTTGTCCACTGCCTTCATCAGGCCGATATTGCCTTCCTGGATCAGGTCGAGGAATTGCAGGCCGCGGTTCGTGTACTTTTTCGCGATCGAAATGACCAGACGCAAGTTTGCTTCCGTCATTTCGCGCTTGGCCTTGCGCGCCTTCATTTCACCGGCCGCCATCTGGCGGTTGATGTTGCGCAGGTCCGGCAGCGGCAGGACGACGCGGGCTTGCAGGTCGATCAGGCGCTGCTGCAGTTCCTTGATCGTCGGGATATTGCGGCCGAGGATGGCGCTGTAGGCGTGGCCGGCGTTCACTTCGCCGTCGACCCATTCGAGGTTCGTCTCGTTGCCCGGGAAGACCTTGATGAAGTGGGCGCGCGGCATGCCGCAGCGGTTCACGGCCACGTCCAGGATCTGCTTCTCGATGTGACGCACTTCGTCGACCTGGCCGCGCAGGGTATCGCACAGCTTCTCGACGACCTTGGCGGTGAAGCGGATGCCGAGCAGTTCGTTCGAGATCGATTCCTGGGCCTTGATATAGCCGTCGGAGTTGTAGCCCTGCTTTTCGTAGGCCTTGCGCATCTTGTCGAACTGCTGTTCGATGATGCTGAATTTTTCGAGGGCCGAGTTCTTCAGCTGCTCGAGCTGTTCGGCGGAATAACCGGCGGCGCCGGAATTGGCGTTCGCCTCTTCTTCCTCTTCCTCTTCTTCCTCTTCGCCGTCGTCTTCCTCGTCGTCGTCGGCGTCGGTCGCGGCCGGGGCGACGGCGCTCGGCGACGTCGCTTCGTCTTCGTCCGGGTCGACCATGCCGTCGACGATTTCGTCGATCTTGATCTCGTCCTGCTCGATGCGGCGCGCCGCATCGATGATTTCGGCGATCGTCACCGGGCAGGCGGAGATCGCCTGGATCATGTCGCGCAGGCCGTCCTCGATGCGTTTGGCGATCTCGATCTCGCCCTCGCGGGTCAGCAGCTCGACGGAGCCCATCTCGCGCATGTACATGCGGACGGGGTCGGTGGTGCGGCCGAAATCGGAATCGACGGTCGACAGCGCCGCTTCGGCGGCAGCCTCGGCTTCGTCGTCGCTCGTGACGGTGGCGACATTATCGGACAGCAGCAGCGTTTCGGCATCTGGGGCGTGCTCGTAGACGGCAATGCCCATGTCGTTGAACGTGCCGATGATGCCTTCGATTGCTTCCGGATCGACGATGTTGTCCGGCAGATGGTCGTTGATCTCGGAATACGTGAGGAAGCCGCGCTCCTTGCCCGATTTGATCAGGGCCTTGAGCTTCTGGCGGCGGATTTCCAGTTCCTCTTCGCTCGCTTCCGTGTCCGACGAGAACGCATCTTTCAGCAGCGCCTTTTCCTTGGCCTTGCGGTCCTTGGCCTTGGCCTTGTCGACGGCTTTCAGCTCGGCGCGCTCGACCGCGTTCAGGGCGGCAACTTCGTCATTCTCGGGGGTGAATTCCTTGGGCTTGCGGCCACGCCGGCCTGGCACCTTGACGGCCGGCAGCACGTAGCCCGACGTGTCGATCGCGGCGAGGGCTTCCGCGTCGGTCGTCTGGTTGACTGGGGCGACACCCGCAACGCGAGCTTCCGCCTTGTCTTGAGAATTGTCCACTTTAGCGGACATCCTGGTGGATTTGGTAGCCACTTTGGGTTCGGGTTTCTTGGTTGGCACAGGCGCTTTCGAAGTCACAACGACCACTTTACTATGGTTAAAGATAAAGTTTTGTTACCTTACATCACGCTGCAGGCACAAATCTGTTGCCCAGCTAACTGAAACACCCCGCACGGATTGATACGAAAAATCGTTTCAATGCTTGCAATAGTTAGCGTTTTATTATAGCACGCGCCCCTATACTTTCCAGTCGAGAACGCCGGCATGGCGACCGTCGTCCGTCAGGCGAATTTCGCAGGGGTGTCGTTTGCTGCTTCCCGGGCCAAGAGGTCCTGCTGAGCTGTGATTTCGCGATAGCGGGCACTCACCTGATCTGGGGTCAATCCAGAAGAAAACAACTGGTTCAACTCCTGTTTCAATACGTCCATCTTGACTTGCCTCACAGCACTTGTCAGCCATACGCGGTCGCTGTCGATATCCGATTCGGGTTCCACCGCGATCGACGCAATCAGGTTGTCGTACTCGCTGCTCGTTTCCTTCAACTGCTCGGACAACGCGGCGAACGTACCGTTCGCCCCCAATTCCTGCGCCATCGCCACGAGCTGGCGCAAGCGCTCGGCCTGCTCGACGCCGAAATGATCAAACGCGCGCAGCGCCGATTCATCCAGCCCCAATGCCAGCGCCGGATGCGCGACGAGGATGCGCGACATCTGCAATTCCAGGCCGACCGGTTCCGGCCGTCCCTGGCGCGGCGGTGCCTTGCGCGCAACCGCAACCGGCTTGGACAACTCGAACAACGCTTCGATCTCCGCCGGCGTTGACTCGGTGAGGTTCGCCAGGCCGCGCACGATCTGCAGGCGCAGGGCCGTCGGCGTCATCGATTGCAGCAGCGGTTTCGCATCGAACTGGACGCGCGCCCGGCCTTCCGGCGTATCGAGATCGTGTTCCGTCGTCACCTCGCGCAGCAGGAATTGCGACAGCGGCATCGCTTCGTTGATTTCCTGGGCGAACGCGTCCGCGCCGAATTCGCGCACATAGCTGTCCGGATCGTGTTCTTGCGGCAAGAACAGGAACCTGATCGTCTTGTTGTCCGTTACCTGGGGCAAACAGGCTTCCAGCGCACGGCGGGCGGCGCGGCGGCCGGCCTTGTCGCCGTCGAAACTGAAGATGACATTGTCCGTCTGGCGCAGCAGCTTTTGCACGTGGGTACTGGTACAAGCCGTGCCGAGCGTTGCCACGGCTTGCGGGAAGCCGAGCTGGGCCAGGGCGACGACGTCCATATAACCTTCCGTCACCAGCACATAGCCGGCGTCGCGGATCGCCTGGCGCGCCTCGAACAGGCCGTATAACTCGTGACCTTTCTGGAACAGCGGCGTTTCCGGGGAGTTCAGGTACTTCGGCTCGCCGCCGTCGAGCACCCGGCCGCCGAAGCCGATCACCTGCCCTTTCGTGTTTCGGATCGGGAACATGATCCGTTCGCGGAAACGGTCGTACCGCTTCTTATTGCTGCCATCCTCGTCGACTTTATCGATGACGAGTCCGGATTCGACGAGCGCCAGCGCGTCGTAATCGCGGAAGACCGAGCGCAGGTTGTCCCAGCCGCCGGGCGCATAGCCGAGGCCGAAGCGGGCGGCCACTTCGCCCGTCAGGCCGCGGCCTTTTAGATAGGCAATGGCGTTCGGCGCGGCGCGCAACTGGGCGCGGTAGAAGTCGCAGGCCTGGTTCAACGCGTCCGACAGGGCCAGCGTCTGCGCCTGCTGGGCGGCGCGCTGGGCCGGCGGGATCTTGTCGTCGGCCTGGGGTACCACCATGCCGACGCTTTGCGCCAGGTCCTTGACGGCGTCGACGAAACCCATGCCCGAATATTCGATCATGAAGCCGATGGCGGTGCCATGGGCGCCGCAGCCGAAACAGTGATAAAACTGCTTGGTCGGGCTGACCGTAAAACTGGGGGATTTTTCGTTGTGAAACGGACAGAGCCCCATGTAATTGGCGCCGCCCTTTTTCAACTGCACGTAACGCCCCACCACGTCGACGATGTCAACGCGATTGAGCAAGTCGGTAATGAATGATTGCGGAATCACTTGATCTAACAGTATTTGTCTCAGGTCAGACTATACCGCAGGGCTCGTTACAAGTTGATTTGCAACAATGCAACATGGCGTTGCCGCTCCGGTGCATCAAAAACAGACACGGCCGTGGCAACGATGCCGCAGCCTTGTACAAGCATCAACCTGCGCAGGCATCAAGCGCCAGCGAGGGCTTTCTTGACCTGGGCCGAAACGGCCGTCATGTCGGCACGGCCGGCCAGTTTCGGTTTCAGGATGCCCATCACCTTGCCCATGTCCTGCGGACCGGCGGCGCCCGATGCGGCGACCGCGGCAGCCACTTCGGCGGCGACTTCTTCATCCGACAGGCCGGCCGGCATATACGCCGCCAGCACGGTCAATTCGGACTGTTCCTTGTCAGCCAGATCCTGGCGACCACCACCTTCGAACTGGCTGATCGAATCCTTGCGCTGCTTGATCATCTTCTCGACGATGGCCACCACCTGCGCGTCATCCAGCTCGATGCGCTCGTCCACTTCCTTGCGCTTGATCTCGGCGATCAAGAGACGGATGGTGGAAAGGCGCTCGCTGTCCTTGGCGCGCATCGCGGCTTTCATGTCGTCGGTGATTTGGTCTTTCAGGCTCATGGAAACTCCATTCGATAGGGGCAAAAGGCAAAACCCGCTGCGGCACAACCGGAGCGGGCTTCGTCGAATTCAGGCCTTGCAAAGCCGGGACTGGCAATCGGCCGTCACCGGGTCAGGCGTGAACGTAAATCAGTACAGCTTCTTCGGCAGTTGCTGGCTGCGGATGCGCTTGTAGTGACGCTTCACGGCAGCTGCCAGCTTGCGCTTGCGCTCTGCAGTCGGCTTCTCGTAGAACTCGCGAGCGCGCAGTTCCGTCAGCAGACCGGTTTTTTCGATAGTGCGCTTGAAGCGACGCATAGCGACTTCGAACGGCTCGTTTTCTTTAAGGCGGATAGTGGTCATGTAAAAATGAAACCGTTGGATTTAGGGAAGAACGAAATTCTAACAGCTTTTCAAGATCTGTGCGAAGTTTTTCATCAGTGTGTTTGTTGCCACATCGCAGCAGTTTCACTCGATCGCCCCACCCGCCGCGACGCCGGAAGCCCATGCCCACTGGAAATTATATCCGCCGAGCCAGCCCGTGACGTCGACCGTCTCGCCAATGAAATACAGGCCCGGAATATTGTTCGCCATCATGGTCTGCTGCGACAATTCGCGCGTGTCGACGCCGCCCAGCGTCACCTCGGCCTTCTTATAACCTTCCGATCCGGTCGGCACGATGGCCCAGCGGTTGATCGCATCGCCCAGCTTGCGCAATTTCGCATCTGCCATGTCGGGCAGGCGCGCATCCAGCGCGAAACCGTTGCCGAGCACCAGTCCCTCCGCCAGGCGGGTGGGCAGCCATTGCGACAAGACATTGCCCAGCTGCTTTTTCACTGTCGTCTTCATGCCGATCAGTTCTTCCGCCACATCCATTTCCGGCAGCAGGTTCAGCACGATGGGCGTGCCCGGCTGCCAGTAGCTGGAGATTTGCAGGATGGCCGGGCCGGACAGGCCGCGGTGCGTGAACAATAAATCTTCGCGGAAATATCCGTACTTCGAATTTTTCCCTTTTTTCGAACCGGTGACGACGTCGACTTCGAGCGCGATGCCGGCCAGCGGCACGAACGGTTGCCAGCTGGGGCCGTCGAACGTCAGCGGCACGAGGCCCGGGCGCGTCTCGACGATCTTCAGGTCGAAGTGCTTCGCGATGCGGTAGCCCAGGTCGGTGGCGCCGATCTTCGGGATCGACAGGCCACCCGTTGCGACCACGACATTGCTGGCGAGGATGGGTTCGCCATCCGCGTCGATGCGGAAGCCGTCAGCGCTCCGCGTGACGCCGGCCACCTTGCACGGCATGCGCCAGTGGACGCCGCCCGCGTCGCATTCGGCCTTGAGCATCGCGATGATCTGTTCGGACGAGTCGTCGCAGAACAGCTGGCCGCGGTGCTTTTCGTGGTACGCGATGCGGTGCTTCTTGACGAGCGCGAGGAAATCGTGGGGCGTGTAGCGCGACAGCGCGCTGCGGCAGAAATGCGGATTCTCGGACAGGAAATTCTGCGGGCCGGCGTTGATGTTGGTGAAGTTGCAGCGGCCGCCGCCCGAGATGCGGATTTTTTCGGCGAGCTTGCCGGCGTGGTCGACCAGCAGGACGCGCTTGCCGCGCCGGGCCGCGGTGGCGGCGCACATCATGCCGGCGGCGCCGGCGCCGATGATCGCCACGTCGTAGTGTTTTGCCATGCCTCTTCCGTCAATGCTGCGCGCAAAAGGCGTGATTGTACGCGACGAACCGGGACAATCGTAGGGTGGGCTCTCAGAGCCCACGCGGATGTTTGCGGCATGTTGGCGTTACGCGTGGGCACAGGGTGCCCACCCTACCCGCTACCGCAATGCCCTGGCGACTTTCACGCATTGCGCCACCTGCGCCGCGATCGGCGGCGGCACGGGCTGTTCGCCCCGCAGCGCGCGCGCGATCCAGTCGGCGGTGGCGGCCGCGTCGCGGCCTTCCGGGGCCGGCGCCAGCTCGTCGGTCGGGGCGTCGCGCTCGACCAGCAGCGTCTTTTGGCCGGCGTGGAACCAGTTGATTTCCTGGGCGCGGTTGGCGTTCGCCACCGTCTCGCCTTCAGTGCCGCGCATGAGGAAGGCGTCGCCGCGCGGGTGCGGGGCGGCGGCCTGAAAATAGTCGGTCAGCATCGCCAGGTATTCCGGATGCGTGTACGACACGAGCCGCAGCGCCGGGCCCTCGAACGGTTGCAGGATCTTGACGAGGGTGTGCGTGGAATTGCGCACGCCGAGGATGCGGCGCAGCGACAGCTGGTGCGCCAGTTCCGGTGCCAGCCGTTCGATCGGCATGAAGCACGGTTTCTTGTCCGCGAAGGCGTCGAGCATGTCGGCCGTGGAACCGACGGGGCCGATGCCCATTTCGGCGAAGATCTCGGCCGTCGTCACCCGCCCCGGATCTTCCTGGACGCCATGCACGAGCACCGGCACCCCCTCGCGCGCAAGCAGCAGCGCCAGCAGCGGCGTCAGGTTGGCCAGCTTGCGCGCGCCGTTGTAGCTGGGGATCAGCACGGGCGCGAAGGCGCCGGGCGGCGCGGGCAACGGCGCGAACGAGGCTTCCGCCGCGTCCATGAAGCCGGCGATTTCTTCCACCGATTCGCCCTTGATGCGCATCGCGAGCAGGATGCCGCCCAGTTCCAGGTCGGACACCCGCCCGTCGAGTATCGCGCCGTAGAGCAGCTTCGCATCCTCGCGCGTCATGCTGCGCGCGCCCTTCACGCCGCGGCCGATCTCCTTGATGAAGCGGGCGGCGGCAAACGATTCCGGGTTCCCGGGTGTGGTGGTCGTATCCATGGATGACAGCATACCATCCCGCGCCGGCCCTCACCGATGCGAGTTTTTTGGGCAAGAGGGTGCAGGATGGCCGATTTCAGGCTAGACTCATTGATCCCTCAGGAACAAACAAGACTTGCCATGCTGATCACGCCCGATATCGAAAACACCAACGTCACCTCGTTCGCGACCATGCCGACGCCCAGCGCGCTGCACAAGAAACTGCCGCTGACGGACAAGGCCTTCACCACCGTGATGAAGGGCCGCGAGACCCTGCGCAACATCCTCGACCGCAAGGACAAGCGCCTGTTCGTCGTCGTCGGTCCCTGCTCGATCCACGACCCGGTCGCGGGCCTCGACTATGCGCGCCGCCTCAAGGCGCTGCAGGCCGAGGTGCAGGATACGATGGTGCTCGTGATGCGCGTGTATTTCGAAAAGCCGCGCACGACGACCGGCTGGAAGGGTTATATCAACGACCCGTTCATGGACGACTCGTTCCGCGTCGACGTCGGCATGGAGCGCGCGCGCCAGTTCCTGCTCGACGTGTGCGAGCTGGGCCTGCCGACCGCCACCGAGGCGCTCGACCCGATTTCTCCGCAATACCTGGGCGACCTGATCGCCTGGACCGCGATCGGCGCGCGCACGACGGAATCGCAGACGCACCGCGAGATGTCGTCCGGCCTGTCGACGCCCGTCGGCTTCAAGAACGGCACCGACGGCGACGTCAGCATCGCCGTCAACGCCGTGTTGTCCTCGTCCAGCCCGCACTCCTTCCTGGGCATCAACGACCAGGGCAGCGTGTCGATCGTGCGCACCAGCGGCAATGCCTATGGCCACGTCGTGCTGCGCGGCGGCGGCGGGCGCCCGAACTACGACTCGGTATCCGTCGCGATTGCCGAACAGGCGCTCAAGAAGGCCGGCCTGCCCGCGAACCTCGTCGTCGACTGCTCGCACGCCAACAGCTATAAAAAGCCGGAACTGCAGCCGCTCGTCATGTCGGACGTCATCCAGCAGATCAAGCACGGCAACCAGTCGCTCGTCGGCGTGATGATCGAGTCGAACATCGTCGGCGGCAGCCAGCCGATCCCGGGCGACCTGGCGCAGCTGAAGTACGGCTGCTCGGTCACGGACGGCTGCATCGCCTGGGACGACACGGAGGCCATGCTGCGCAGCGCGCACCAGGAATTGCTGCAGCGGGCGTGATGCCCTGGGGCCTTGCGCCCAAGTTCGGGATGCGCCGCGATCGCGCGCGCAACTTGGGTCCCCGCCTGCGCGGGGACGACGGGTTTCTACAAATGCATGAGGTAATTCGTCGTTCTGCAACTGCATGATGTAAATTCGTCGCTCTACAAGTGAGCGACGTAATTCGTCGTTCCTGCGCAGGCAGGAACCCAATTTTTGACTTATGGCCGCAGAACTTGGGTCCCCGCCTGCGCGGGGACGACGTTAACGCTGCCGGCATTTACGTCGGCCGCATCGGAGCCAGATCCGCGAGCGCTCCGGCGACGTCCCGGATCACCTCATCCCACGCGCCGTCGCGGCGCTGGCGGAACAGGCGCATCACGTGCGGATACCAGGGCGTGTCCGCGCGGTCCGCGAGCCAGCGCCAGTCCGTCTGCCACGCCGGCAGCAGCACCCAGCACGGTTTGCCGAGCGCCCCGGCCAGGTGGGCGCAGGCCGTATCGACCGTGATCACGAGATCCAGGCCGGCGATCAGCACGGCCGTGTCGGCAAAGTCCTCGATCGCCGGCGCCAGGTCGACCACACCTTCCTTTGCCTCGTCCTCGCCCGGCCCTTTCTGCAGGCTGAACCAGCGTACGCCGCGCACCCGCAGCAGCGGCGCCAGCGTCGCGAGACCGGGCAGCGAACGCGCGGCATCGTTCTCGAAGCGCGGATTGCCCTTCCACACGAGGCCTATCTTCATCTCGTCCGGCGCGGCCGCCAGCAGCGGCGCAAGGCGCGCGCTGCGTGCGCGGTCCGGCGCGAGGTAGGGCAGCGCGGCCGGCACCGTATCGACCGTCGTGCGGAAATGCTGCGGGAGGCTGAGCGGCGCGGCCCATACGTCCCAATCGGCGCGCTCGAACGACCGGTCGAGCGGAATGATCTCGTCCGCGCCGCGCAGGCTGCCGAACAGGGCGACCAGCCCCGGGTGGCACAGCACGCCCACGCGCGCGGCGCCGGCGGCCTTCAGTTGGTCGCAGTAGCGGCAGAACTGGATCATGTCGCCATGGCCGGCTTCCACGCCGACGAGGATGCGCCGCCCGGCCAGCGGCCCGCCGTCCCAGCGCGGCAGGCGCAGGTAATCCTGCATCGGCGCCAGCCAGTCGCGCGCTTCCAGGCGCAGCCAGCCTTCGTCCCAGCGGCCCTGGCGCAGCAGGACGTAGGCCAGGTTGAACGCGGCCTTGCGGTAATCCGGATCGAGCGCCAGCGCGCGGCGGTAGCAGGCTTCCGCGTCATCCTCGCGGCCGGCGGCGGCGAGCGCCATGCCGCGGTTCGACAGCAGCGCGGGCGACACCGGGACGAATGCCGGCACGGCATCGTAGACGGCCAGCGCGGCGTCGGCGCGGTGCCGCGCCGTGAGCATGGCGCCGAGGTTCAGGTACGTCTGCAACGCGTGCGGCGCGAGCGCGATGGCGCGGCGGTAGTGGGTCTCGGCGGCGTCGGCGTCGCCGCCGGCGGCGAGCGCGAAGGCGAGGTTGGCGTGGACGGCCGCCGCATCCGGATCGAGCGCCAGCGCGGCGCGCAGGGCATCCCGGGCGGCGGCATGGTCGCCCGCGTCGAGGTGCGCGCGGGCCGCGTGGAACAGGGATTCGGCGGGCGTCATGCGGAGGGCTGTGCTTGGCGGTGCTCGATTTTAGCCGATGCGAGGTACAATGGCGGATTGCGCGCCGCGAAGGCAGCGGCCATCTTGTCTTCCTCATACTGTTCCTGCTTGCCCATGATTGTCCTCGGCGTCGAATCCTCCTGCGATGAAACCGGCCTGGCTCTGTACGACACGGAGCGCGGCCTGCTGGCCCACGCACTGCACTCGCAGGTCGCGATGCATGAGGAGTACGGCGGCGTCGTGCCGGAACTGGCGTCGCGCGACCACATCCGGCGCGCCTTACCGCTGCTGGAACAGGTGCTCGCGCAGGCCGACCTGCCGCTGGAGCGCGTCGACGCCATCGCCTACACGCAGGGCCCGGGCCTGGCCGGCGCGCTGCTGGTCGGGTCGTCCGTCGCGTGCAGCCTCGCGCTCGCGCTGGACAAGCCGGTGCTGGGCGTGCACCACCTCGAAGGCCATCTGCTGTCGCCGCTCCTGGCCAGCGAGCGGCCGGAATTCCCGTTCGTCGCCCTGCTCGTCTCGGGCGGCCACACGCAGCTGATGCGCGTGGACGGCGTCGGCCGCTACACGCTGCTGGGCGAGACGCTGGACGACGCGGCCGGCGAAGCGTTCGACAAGTCGGCCAAGCTGCTGGGGCTCGGCTATCCGGGCGGTCCGGCGATCTCGCGCCTGGCGGAATTCGGCGATCCGGAAGCGTATAAACTGCCGCGCCCGATGCTGCACTCGAAGGACTTCAATTTCAGCTTCTCGGGCCTGAAAACGGCCGTGCTCACGGTCGTGAAGAACAGTGCTACCGACATCACCAACGTGTGCGAGCAGGACAAGGCCAACATCGCGCGCGGCTTCGTCGATGCCATCGTCGACGTGCTGACGGCGAAGTGCGTGCTGGCGCTCAAGCACACGGGCCTGAAGCGCCTCGTGATCGCCGGCGGCGTGGGCGCCAACCGCCAGCTGCGCGCGTCGCTGGACGCGGCGGCGGCCAAGAAACGGTTCAAGGTGTATTACCCGGAGCTGGAGTTCTGCACCGATAACGGCGCGATGATCGCGTTCGCGGGCGCGCTGCGGCTGGAGCGCAATCCGGAGGCGGCGCAGCGCGATTACGCATTCAATGTGCGGCCGCGCTGGCCGCTGGACGAGATCGAACCCGCCTGATACGGAAAGAGGCGGCCGGACGCCGGCGCGGCGACGCGCGCCGCTTCTGCCAGGCGGCCGTTCCGGACACTGTTCCGGTGAACTTGTTAGCTTGACATCGATCCTACCGTGTGACCGTCATTCTCCAAAGAATGGCAAACTCTGGCAGTTGAGTGTTACGGAGGTATCGAATGCGTGTGGTTAGCTGGAATATTCACTGGGGCTGTGGGAGGGACGGACGCATCCGCATCCACGCAATCATCGATGTGCTGCGCAAGCTGAATCCCGATGTGATCTGCCTGCAGGAAGTGGCTTCCAACCATCCGGAACTGGAAGGCAGTGCCAGCGCCAGCCAGTTCAAGCAGCTCGCCGGCGCGTTCGGCGGGTATCACATGATCGAGCAGGCGCCGAGCGAAATCTATCGCAACAATCTGCCTCGCCAATTCGGCAATATCCTGTTGTCCAAATTCCGCATCACCCAGGCGCAGCGCCACATGCTGCCGTGGCCCGTCGATCCGGAACACCCGTCCGGCATGCCGCGCGGGATGATCGAAACCGTGCTGGAAGCGCCCGGCGGCAAGCTGCGCCTGCTGACGACCCACCTCGAGTACTGTTCGCCCATGCAGCGCCGGGCACAGGTGCGGCGCATCCGCGAACTGCACGAGGAAACGTGCGCCCGGGCTGCCGTCTACCAGCCCGAGCCCGATCTCGAGCCGCCGTTCCAGCTCGGTTTCCGGCCCGGCACGGCCATCTACTGCGGCGATTTCAACTTCGGGCCCGACTCGGAAGACTATCGCGCCCTGCTGGCGCCCGCGCCGGCCGGCGCGCTCGGCCTGGTCGACGCGTGGCGGGTGCGCCACGGCGACATGGCGCGCGCGCCGACGGCCGGCCTGCACGGCTTCAAATGGCCCGAAAAGCCCGGCTGCTACGACTATTTTTTCGTCACCGAAGACCTGGCGGGACGCGTCGCCGACATGAGCGTGCAGTCCGAGACGTCGGCCTCGGACCACCAGCCCATCGTGCTGGATCTGAGCTGAGCTGAGCCGGGCGGGCGCTTACGCGGCCGGTTCCTCGTCCTGCTCGAGCTCCTCGTCCTGCTGCGCGATCTGGCGCAGCGCCTGCTCGAACACCTCGGGCGGCTGGCCGCCGGAAATCAGGTGGCGCTGGTTGATCACGATGGCGGGCACCGAGCGGATGCCGGCGCGCTGCCAGTAGTATTCGAGCTGGCGCACCTCGTCGGCATACGCGTTCGATTCCAGCACCTGGCGCGCGGCCTCGACGTCGAGCCCGACCTCGCCCGCCGCGCGCAGCAGCACGTCGTGCGCGCCCGGGTTCTCGCCTTGCGTGAAATACGCCTCGAACAGCTTTTCCTTGAGCGCCTGCTGGCGGCCCTGGCCTTCCGCCCAGTGCAGCAGCCGGTGCGCGTCGAAGGTGTTGTAGATGCGGCCGCGGCGGCTCATGTCGAAGGTGAAGCCGACGGCCTCGCCGCGCTGGCGGATCATCTCGCGCGACTGTTCCTGCTGGGCGGGCGTGGAACCGTATTTTTCGGCGATGTGTTCGAAGATGTCCTGGCCGTCGGGCCCCATGCCGGGATTGAGCTCGAAGGGCTGGAAGTGCATGTCGGCCGTAATCGCATCGGACACCCGCTCCAGTGCCTGCTCGAGCGATTTCAGCCCGATCACGCACCACGGGCACGACACATCCGACACGAAATCGATTCTCATCTGCTTGCTCACGTTTCACCGCCTTCCTGTTTTGTTTTCACTGACGCCACATCATGATTGCAGCGGATGGCATATGGTGACACATCGAACGAAAGGGAGCAGCGCGTCAAACAAATTCGTTAAATCGACAATCCGGGGTCAGAGCCCGGTTTTGGGCTATTTCTTTCGGGGAGTTGCCTTGGCCGCGGCGGCGGCCTTGGACTTGCTGCCGATGCGCGATTCCTTGCCGGCCAGCAGATTGCCGATGTTGCTGCCGTGACGGTACAGCAGCAGCAAGCTCATCGCGACGACGGCGAACAGTTTTTCGTCGGCGCCGAACAGGAGGCCGTAGTAGAACGGCGCGAAGATCGCCGCCACCAGCGCGGCCAGCGACGAGTAGCGGAACGCGTAGGCGACGACGAGCCACGTCACCAGCGTTGCCAGGCCGAGCCAGACGTTCAGGCCCAGCAGCACGCCCAGCGCCGTCGCCACGCCCTTGCCGCCGACGAAGCGGAAGAACACGGGCCACAGGTGGCCGAGGAAGACCGCGATGGCCACCAGGGCGACGCCGCCATCCTCGACGCCGAACCGGTCGCCGAAATGGATCGCCAGCCACACAGCCAGCCAGCCCTTGGCGCAATCGCCGGCGAGGGTCGCGATGGCCGCCTTCTTGCTGCCCGAACGCAGGACGTTGGTGGCGCCCGGGTTCTTCGAGCCGTAGGTACGCGGGTCGGCCAGGCCGAACAGGCGGCTCGCCACGACGGCGAAGGAAATCGAGCCGATCAGGTAGGCTGCGACGGTGAACAGAATTGTGTACATGAGTCTCTTTCTTATCCCAGGCCAGGCACCTGGCGCGCGTGAATATACACCATCGACCGAGCCCGGCGATAGTCGGGCAACGCCCCGGCGCGCGCCGTCAATCCGCCAGTGCGCAATGCACGGGCCGGGCTTTCAGGACGTCGACGAGCACAGCCGGATCGATTCCGACGAGGAAGCCGCGCCGTCCTCCATTGATATAGATCTTGTCCAGCTGCAGGATGCTGTCCTCGACATACACCGGCATCGCCTTGCGCACGCCGAACGGCGACGTGCCGCCGACCAGATAGCCGGAATGGCGCTGGGCGACGTCCGGCTTGCACGGTTCGACGGACTTGCACGGGATGGCGCGCGCCAGGTTCTTCGTCGAGACTTTACAGTCGCCATGCATGAGCACGATGAGGGGCCGCGCCGCCTCGTCCTGCATCACGAGGGTCTTGACGACGGCGTGTTCGACGACGCCCAGCTCGCGCGACGACACCGCCGTGCCGCCGTGTTCCTCATACTCGTAAGGGTGCTCCGAGAACGCGACGCCGTGCTTGCGCAGGAACTGGGTCGCCGGGGTTTCGGAGATATGCTCTTTCTTGGCCATGCGTGTTACGCTAAATGCAAACGGAGGAGTTGCTTATTATGCAGCAAGAGATTCGCTTTGCCACCTTCAACGTGTGTAACCTCGCTCCGCCGGGCGCCAGGCTGTACGACAACCTGGAACCGAGCACCTCCGAGGAGTACGAAGCGAAGATCGCCTGGACCGCGCACCAGATCGACATGCTCGGCGCCGATGTCATCGGTTTCCAGGAAGTGTTCTCCCAGGCCGCGCTGGCCGAGGCGCTGTCGCGCACGCGGCGCTTCCGCGATGCCCTGCACGTCGGGTTCGATCCCGATCCGGACGCCGACAAGCTGACGCCCAGCGTCGCCCTCGCCTCGCGCCTGCCGCTGGCGGACGCGCCCCGGCAGATGCCTTATTTCCCGCCCGGGATTGCGATGCCGCCCGGCAATCGCGATCCCGAACGCTTCACGCGCGCCCCGCTGCACACGGCGATCCAGCTGGCGCCCGATCTCGTCGCCGACGTGGTGGTCGTGCACCTCAAGTCGCGCCGTCCCGACTACCGCGCGGGCGACACGGGCGACGACCCGCAACTGTACGCGCTGGCGTCGCTGCGCTCGCTGATCCGGCGCGGCACGGAGGCCGCCGCGCTGCGCGTGCTGCTGACCCAGCTCGCGCACGAGCACCACCGGCCGCGCATCGTGCTGGGCGACTTCAACGACGTGGCCGACGCGGTCACGACCGGCATCGTGCTGGGCATCGGCGCGCCCAGCGGCGACCGTTTATATGACGCGTGCCAGTTGCAGGGCCGCCAGGACCTGCTGCGCCACGTCGGCTTTTCCAATGTGCATGATGGCTACCACACGACCATCGACCATATTCTCGTGTCGGCGGAATTCAATCGCGCCTTGCCGGGCGCGCTGGGCGAGGTCGTCGATGTCGTCTACCTGAACGACCATCTCGACCTCGGCTTGCCGGAGGCGTCGGATCATGGGCAGGTGCTGGCGCGGCTGCGCCTGTTCGAGCAGCCGGGAACGCCGACCGGCGACGGTTGAATGTTCGTGGGCTCAGGGAGCCCACCCTACAGCCGTAGGGACATCGTAGGGTGGGCACCCCGTGCCCACCATGCGCAGCCATCCGCGCGTCCGTCCCGGATTTTGCGCAGTTCAGCGTCCCTTTTGCACCGCTCGTCGCATTCCGATAGCGATTCGTCATCGCCAAACCTACCATGCTTTCATGCGCCGGGAGCTCCATCCTGCCCCGCAGGACGGAGCACTTGCGCTCTCCTTTCCGCTCGCGCTCACCACCACACGAAGAACAACCATGAAGATCGAGTCCCTGCCCCTGTCTGCCGAACAGCCCACCCCGCATGTCGCGCCGCGCCGTCGCACCAAGGTCATCGCGCTCACGCTGCTCGCCGTCGCGCTGGCAGGCGCCGGCGCCTACGCGCTGACGCATCGCGCCGCGCCGCCCGCGCAGGCGGCCGCGCCGGCGTCAAAGGCAGGCCCGGCGCCGGTGCAAGAGCTGTCGGCGCGCGACATCGCGCGCGTCGAGGCGCGCTCGCTGGCCGTCACGCTGCCGGTCACGGGCTCGTTGACGCCGCTGTCGCAGGCCACCGTCAAGTCGAAGGTGTCGGGCATCGTGCTGTCGACCGCGGTGCAGGAAGGCATGGAGGTCAAGGCCGGCCAGGTGATCGCGCAACTCGATCCCGCCGAGGCGCGCGCCCGCGTGGCCCAGCAGCAGGCCGTGCTGGCCGAGGCGCAGGCGCGACTGGCGCTGGCGAAGAAAAACATGAGCAACAGCGCGTCGCTGCTCAAGCAGAATTTCATCGCGCAGAACGCGTACGACACGTCCGCGAACGCCGTCGACCTGGCGCAGGCCGCCGTCGATTCCGCGCGCGCCCAGCTGGACCTCGCACGCATCGCGCTGGCCGACACCACGATCCACGCGCCGCTGTCGGGCGTCGTCAGCAAACGCCTCGCGCAGGCCGGCGAAAAGCTGGCGCCGGACAGCCCCGTGTTCGCGATCGTCGACCTGAAACACCTGACGCTCGACGCCCAGGTGCCGGCTTCCGACATCCCGCGCATCCACGTGGGCCAGGACGTGCAGTTCAGCGTCGACGGCTTCGACGGCCGCAACTTCGCGGGCAAAGTCGCGCGCATCAACCCGGCCACGGAAACGGGCTCGCGCGCCATGATCGTGTATGTGGACGTGGCGAATCCGGACGGCCTGCTGCGCGCCGGCATGTTCGCCAAGGGCACCATCGTCACCGAGAAATCGGCCCCGCATCCGCTGCTGCCGCTCGGCGCCATCCGCCGCGACAACGGCCGCGACGTCGTCTACCGCATCGACAACGGCAAGGTCGTCGTGCAGCCCGTGACGCTGGGCCTGCGCAACCAGGACGCGGGCCTCGTCGAAGCGCTCGACGGCGCCGCGGCCGGCATGACGGTGCTGGCCGTGCCGCTCGATGGCGTCAAGCCGGGCAACAGGGTCAAGCTGCCCGATGCCGCGACCGCAACCACCGACTCGACCGCCCCGGCACGGAAAGGCTGAAGCCATGTGGATCACCCGTACCAGTATCAAATACCCGGTCTTCGCCACGATGGTGATGGTCGGCCTGATGGTGCTCGGCCTGTTCGCGTACCGCGGCCTGGGCGTCGAGAGCATGCCGAACATCGAGATCCCGGCCGTCTTCATCGAGACGCAGTATCCGGGCGCCTCGCCGGAGCAGGTCGAGAATGACGTCACCCGTCCGATCGAGGAAGCGGCCAACACGGTCGGCGGCATCAAGACCATCCGCAGCACGTCGTGGGAAGGCCGGTCCGGCGTCGGCATCGAATTCCAGCTGACCGTCGACATGAACCGCGCCGTGCAGGACCTGCGCGACCGCATCGGCACCGTGCGCGGCGGCTTCCCGCGCGAAGTGAAGGAACCGGTCGTGTTCCGCGAGGAAGGCGAGAACACGCAGCCCGTGATCCTGCTGTCGCTGACGTCGAAGGAACGCAGCCTGCGCGACCTGTCGATGCTGACCGACCAGGTGATCGTCAAGCGCATCCAGGCCGTCGCCGGCGTGGGCCAGGTCCGCGTCAACGGCAAGCAGGACCGCCAGGTGCTGGTCGACATCCGCCCGGACCAGCTGCGCAGCCTGAACGTCGGCATCGACGAGGTGATGACCGCCATCACGGCGACCAATGCCAACCTGCCGGCCGGCCGCATCAGCCGCGGGGCGCGCGAGAACCTCGTGCGCATCGAAGGCAAGATGAAGGAAGCGGCCGACTTCAAGCGCATCGTCGTCGCCAACCGCACGGGCGGCCCGATCTACCTGGGCCAGGTGGCCGACATTTCGGACGGCGCCGCCGAGGAACAGTCGATCTCGCGCGTGAACGGCGAGCGTGCCGTCACGCTGGAGATCGCGAAGATCCAGGACGCCAACACGGTCCAGGTGGGCACGGGCGTGAAGGCCGCCATCGCCGCGATGAAGGACAGCCTGCCGAAGGACATCCAGTTCCGCATCCTGGACGACAAGGCGAAGAACGTGCAGGGCCAGCTCGACAACGTCAAGGAAACCATCGCCGAAGGCGCGATGCTGACGATGGTGATCGTGTTCCTGTTCCTGCACTCGTGGCGCAGCACCATCATCACCGGCCTGACGCTGCCGATCTCGGTGCTGGCCAGCTTCATCGCCATGAAGTACTTCGGCTTCACGCTGAACTTCCTCACGCTGATGGCGCTGTCGCTGTGCATCGGCCTGCTGATCGACGACGCCATCGTCGTGCGCGAAAACATCGTGCGCCACCTCGGCATGGGCAAGAACCACGTGCGCGCCGCGGAAGACGGCACCAACGAGATCGGCCTCGCCGTGATGGCGACGACGTTCGCCATCGTCGCCGTGTTCGTGCCGATCGCGTTCATGCAGGGCATCATCGGCCGCTTCTTCCTGCAGTTCGGGATCACCGTCGCCGTGGCCGTGCTGGTGTCGCTGTTCGTCAGCTTCACGCTCGACCCGATGCTGTCGTCCGTGTGGCCCGATCCGGTCAAGGACCGCTTCAAGTACGTGCCGTGGCTGGGCCGCCTGATGGCGCGCATCGAGCTCGGCATCGAGTGGCTGCACGGCGTGTACGCGAAGGTGCTGGCGCTCGCGCTCTCGTGGCGCAAATCGACCCTGCTGCTGGCCGTCGCGCTGTTCGCGGGCAGCCTGATGCTGGTGCCGAAGATCGGCGGCGAATTCGTGCCGCAGGTCGACGACGGCTTCATCCAGCTGCGCCTGAAGACGCCGATCGGCTCCAGCCTGGAATACTCGGACGCCAAGCTGCGCCAGGCCGAGGCCGCGCTGGCCGAGTTCAAGGAAATCGACAGCGTCTCGACGATCATCGGCTCGTGGGAAGGCCGCAACTACTCGCAGGTGAACGTCAAGCTGACGGACGTGCACAAGACGCACCGCCGCTCGCAGCAGGACATGGAAAAAGTCATCCGCGAGCGCCTGGAAAAAATCGCCGGCGTGTCGCTGACGGTCGGCCAGCGTCCCATCTTCATCGCCATCCTCGGCACCGACGAGGCCAAGCTGGACGCGGTCGCGCACACGCTGATGGACAAGATGCGCAAGATCCGCGGCGTGGCCGACATCGAGTACAGCCAGGAAGGCGCGAACCCGGCCACCATCGTGAAAATCAACCACGAGCTGGCGTCCGACCTGGGCCTCACCGTGCAGCAGATCGGCACGGCGCTGCGGCCGTTCGTCGCCGGCGACCAGACCAACCGCTGGCTCGCGCCGGACGGCCAGAACTACGAAGTCAACGTGCAGCTGCCGAAGTCGGGCCGCGAAAAGGTGGCCGACCTGGCCGACCTGTCGGTGGCGTCCTCCAAGCTGGATGCGATGGGCAACCCGATCATGGTGCCGCTGCGCCAGGTCGTGCAATTCATCCCGTCGACGAGCCCGCAGATGCTCAAGCGCCAGGCCCTGCAGCGCCGCGTGGCCGTCTACGCGGGCCTCAACGGCCGTCCGCTCGGCGACGTGATGGGCGAAGTGAACAAGGCGATGAAGGCCATGCAGCTGCCGGACGGCGTGCGCTTCGACGTCGGCGGCGACGCCCAGCAGATGGACGAGACGATGGCAGGCTTCGGCGTGGCGCTGGGCATCGCCGTGATCTTCATCTACCTCGTGCTGGCATCGCAGTTCGGCAGCTTCCTGCAGCCGATCGCGATCATGGTGTCGCTGCCGCTGTCGCTGATCGGCGTGCTCGTCGCGCTGCTCGTCACGAAGACGACGCTGAACATCTTTTCCGTCATCGGCGTCGTGATGCTGATGGGGCTCGTGACGAAGAACGCGATCCTGCTGGTGGACTTCGCCAACCACGGCCAGCGCGCCGGCCGCAACCAGTTCGACGCGCTGATGGAGGCTGGCCAGGTGCGCCTGCGCCCGATCCTGATGACGACGCTCGCGATGATCTTCGGCATGCTGCCGATGGCGATCGGCATGGGCGAAGGCGGCGAAACGCAGGCGCCGATGGGCCGCGCCGTGATCGGCGGCGTGATCACGTCGACCCTGCTCACGCTCGTCGTGGTGCCGGTGGCTTATACCTATCTCGACAGCCTGGGCAAGCGGGTGGCCGCGTGGTTCAAGAAAGGGCACGAGGAAGAAGCGGTCGCGACGCCGTAGGGTGGGCGCACCGTGCCCACGCGTGACGTGTGCGGTTTGTTGGCGTTGCGCGTGGGCGGAGGGCCGCCCACCCTACAAAAGCCCGGTCAAGTACTATCTCGACAGCCTGGGCAAGCGCGTGGCCGCGTGGTTCAAGAAAGGGCACGAGGAAGAAGCGGTCGCGACGCCGTAGGGTGGGCACACCGTGCCCACGCGTGACGCGTGCGGTTTGTTGGCGTTACGCGTGGGCGGAGGGCCGCCCACCCCACGTCGTCGTTCCCGCGCAGGCGGGAATCCAGGTGATGTGCCCGCGCGCGAACGCATCGGTCATGCGCCGGAAATTGGATCCCCGCCTCCGCGGGGACGACGCTCAGGCGCTCGAGACCTCAAGCCGGATCGTGCTCCTGCTGCGCCGACGGCCCGGAGTCCTCATCCAGCGCCGGCGACTCCTCCCCGCCGTCGCCCTTGTGCTGCTTGGATTCCTGCTTCTTGCGCGCTTTTTCGTCCGCCTTGCGCTTCTTTTCCAACTCCCGTTGCCGCTTTTCGTACTGGAAATTCGTCTTGGCCATGCTCACCTCGTGCTATCGGTATAAGGAACGTACGGCCCATTATGGACCAGTCATCCCACATAGTCTTGAGAATTAACCACGCGGGTGGTGCTGTGCGTGCAGGCCCTTCAGGCGCTCGCGCGCGACGTGGGTGTAGATTTGAGTCGTGGAAATGTCCGAATGGCCGAGAAGCAACTGCACCACGCGGAGGTCGGCACCGTGGTTCAGCAGGTGCGTGGCGAAGGCGTGGCGCAGGGTGTGCGGCGACAGCGGCGCCGTGATGCCGGCCCTGGCCGCGTGCTTCTTGATGACGACCCAGAACATCTGGCGCGTCATCGGGCCGCCGCGGTGCGTCACGAACAGGGCGTCGTCGACCTGGCCGTCGAGGATGATGCCGCGCGCCTCCTTCAGGTAACGTTCCAGCCAGTAGCGCGCCTGTTCGCCGAAGGGCACGAGGCGCGTCTTGCTGCCCTTGCCCGTGATGCGCAGCACGCCATCGTTCAGGCTCAGCTCGACCAGCTTCAAGGCGACCAGTTCCGACACGCGCAGGCCGCTGGCATACATCAGTTCGAGCATCGTGCGCTCGCGCAGGCCGAGCGGGGTCGCCACGTCCGGCGCGCCCAGGAGCGCGTCGACCTGGGCCTCCGTCAGCGTGTGCACGAAGCGCTGCGGCTGCTTCGCCGACGGCATGTTCAGGCACGGATCGGCGTCAATGCGGCGCTCCCGCAACGCCAGCTGATAAAAGCGTTTCAGCACGGAGAGCCGGCGGTTGGCCGAACTGGGCTTCGTGTCTTCATGGCGCTCGGCGAAATACGCGGCGATATCCTGCCCTTCGACGGCGTACAGGTCGCGCCGCTCGGGCCGCTTGACGTCGAGCCAGCGCGCGAACAGGCGCAGGTCGCGCCGGTAGGCGTCGAGGGAATTCTTCGCCAGGCCGTGCTCGAGCCAGAGCGTGTCGCAGAACGCGTCGATCAGGGAAAGATTGACTGCTGCTGCCATGGCATCTCGAGCGCCAGCGCGCCTTCGTGGCGCAGCAGCCAGCGCTTGATCCCGAGCTGGAATCCGTGTTCGTCGTCGCTGCTGGAAAAACCGCCCAGGCCGCCGGATGCCGTCACCCGGTGGCACGGAATCACGAGGGGAAACCAGTTGGCGCCGCACGCCTGGCCGACGGCGCGGGGCGCGGACTCGAGCAGCTTGGCGATCTGGCCGTACGTGCGCACGTTGCCGCGCGGGATCGCGCAAATCGTGTCCCAGACGCGGCGCTGGAAGGCGCTGCCGGCCTCCTTGAGGGGCAGGTCGAAATGGAAATCGGGATCGTCGAAATAGCGCGCCACCTGGATGGCGGCCTGCTCGGCGACGGCATCCTGCGCCGATTTTTCCTGGTAATGCGGCGGCAGGTAGACCAGTTCGCGCAGCCGGCCGTCCTCGGTGCGGATGCCCATCGCTCCAAACGGCGCCGCGATGATGGCGCTGAAGATCTCGCTGCCTTGTTGTATGTTCATCGATGCAGTGTAAGACCCGGCAGGCGCGATCGCAAGTCCCGCGCCGGGCAAAAAAAAACGCACCCGTGGGTGCGTTTTCAATTTGGTCACGTTTTCGGCTGCCTGGTCAATGCCGGCTGCATCATATAAAACGTGTGTCTCCTCCTAACTGTTTTCCGGTAATTTGTGTTACCGCTTTCTTTTCCCTCTCCCAAATCGTATTCGGTCGCTTTTTCGCACCACGTTGGTGCCAAAAGGTGCACCATCATAACGCTACCGCATAAGAAAAGTGTAGTTTTTTATATACATTCACGAAATTTATTTCGGTCATAAGCCCACAAGACATGTCATAAAACAGGCTACGGCGATGTCTCATTGATTCCAGACAACTAACGTTGGCATGGGGCTCACCACGCCTTGGCCGTCATCGGCGTGGCGGTCCGGGACGTCGTCTGATTGATCGCATCGATGAGATCCTTGCCGATCCGCCCTTCCACCTGTTTCTGCACGGGCAGCAGGGCCTGGCGCCACTCGGCCTGTTCCTGCGGCGTCAGCGTATAGACTTTCGTCTTGCCCGTCTTGCGGATCGCCTCCAGCGCCGCGTCGTTGTCGCGCTGGGCGATGGTCTTCTCGAAGGCGGTGGCTTCGCGCATCGCCTGCTCCAGCTCCTCGCGGATGTCGCGCGGCAGGCCGTCCCAGAACTTCTTGTTGACGATGACGGCGTAGCCGAGATAGCCGTGATTCGACACCGTCACGTACTTCTGCACCTCGTTCATCCTTTGCGTGAGCATGTTCGACGGCGGGTTCTCGGTGCCGTCCACGACGTGCGCCCGCAACGCGGGATAGACTTCGGAAAATGCCAGCACCTGGGGAATCGCGCCGAGCGCGCGCATCTGCACGTCGAGCACCTTGGAACCCTGGATGCGCATCCGGAGGCCGTGGAAATCCGCCGGGGTGTGCAGGGGACGGTTGGCCGACATCACCTTGAAACCGTTGTCCCAGTAGGCCAGGCCCGTGATGCCCTTGGATTCCAGTTTCTGCAGCAGGTTCCTGCCGATCGGGCCTTCCGTCACGGCATACAGCGCCGCCTTGGTCGGGAAGATATACGGCAGGTCGAAGGCTTCGAACTCCTTCACGCCGAGCGGCCCGAACTTGGCCAGCGACGGCGCCAGCATCTGCACGGCGCCCAGTTGCAGGGCTTCCAGCTCTTCCTTGTCCTTGTACAGCTGGCTGTTGGGATAGACTTCGACCCGGACCCGGCCGTGCGTCAGCTGTTCCGCCAGCACGCGAAAGCGTTCCGCCGCCTGGCCCTTGGGCGCGTCCGGCGCCACGACGTGACTGAATTTGATGACGATGGGCGCCTGGGCCCGGACGCCGCCGGCGGCGCCGGGTCCCATCAGGACGGCGAGCGCGGCCAGCATGGCTTTGATGCGCATAAATTTCCTCTTCCCGCGGTGTATATTCGATACCGACTGCCAGTGTGCCTCGTACGGCACGGCGCCGCTATCGTGGAAAACCACGACTGTACGGGGGCTGGCAAAAGATGAAACGTTATCACATGAAAACTTCTTTTACCTTGCCCCGGCCGGTTCCGGAAGGCCCGTGGCGCTGGCTGGTGCCGGTGCTGCTCGTGCTGCTGTTCCTGCTCGTCCTGCTGTGGCTGCCCTGGCAGGCACGCCAGATGGAGAGCAACGAGCGCCAGGAACAGCTGATCGCCGACACGCTGTGGGTCGAGCAGACCCTGCGCTTCGAACTGGCCCGCAGCGAGGAAGCGCTGGCCGCGCTGGGCGCCGACCTGGCCATCGAGACGCCGCCGCCGGCCGCCCTGCAGGCGCGCCTGGCGCAGATGTTCAAGAACGGCCACGAACTCCAGCGCCTCGTCTGGTACGACGCGCACGGCGACGTCAAGGCCAGCCGCGGGCTGGAGCCGCCGCAGCAGGGCCTCACGCAATCGTCGCGCGACGCCGCCACGATGGCGCGCAGCACCCGCATCGGCCGCTACAGCGATCCGTACGGCGCGCAGGGCCTCGTGCACGGCCTGATCGACTTCCACCTGCCGCTGTACCACGCGGGCAAATACATGGGCAGCCTCGTCGCCACGTACAACCTGCAGACGCTGCTGGACGAGAACGTGCCGTGGTGGTTCGCCCAGGACAACGCCCTGTCGCTGCTCGACCGCGACGACCACGTCGTGGCGCAGCGCGCCGCCGGCGGCCCGGGACGCGGCGTCTACACGCACAAGCGCGCGCTGGACCTGCCAGGCGCGCAGATCGTGCTCGCCACCGACAGCGTCAAGGGCGCGCCCAAGCTGCTGCCGAACCTGCTGGTGGGTTCCGTCGTCGTGCTGGCGCTGGGCCTCGTGATCTCGCTCGTCGCGCTGTGGCGCCACATCGCGCGCACGATCGCGGCGGAGAACGCGCTGCGCCAGCAGATGGCCTTCCGCACGGCGATGGAGGATTCGCTGCTCACGGGCCTGCGCGCGCGCGACCTCGAAGGCCGCGTCACGTACGTCAACCCCGCGTTCTGCCGCATCGTCGGCCTGCCGCCCGAAGACCTGCTGGGCAAGATGCCGCCGATGCCCTACTGGGCGCCGGAAGCGATGTCCGAGTACGAAACCCGCTTTCGCAAGGTGCTGTCCGGCCAGGTCACGCCGCAGTTCGAGACCGTGTTCCAGCGCTCGGACGGCGTGCGCGTGCCCGTGCTCGTGTTCGAGGCGCCCCTCGTCGACGCCAACGGCCGGCACACCGGCTGGATGAGTTCCATCCTCGACATCACGGACCGCAAGCGCGCCGAGGAACTCAACCGCCAGCAGCAGGAAAAGCTGGAAACGAGCGCGCGCCTGGCCACGATGGGCGAGATCTCGTCGATGCTGGCGCATGAACTGAACCAGCCGCTGGCCGCCATTTCCAGCTACACGGCGGGCGCGCTCAACGTGCTCACGCGCGCCGGCGACGCCGACGGCAACGGCGCGCCGCTCGACGTCGGCACGCTCAAGCGCGCGCTGGAACAGGCGAACACGCAGGCGCGCCGGGCCGGCCAGATCATCCGCAGCGTGCACGAATTCGTCAAGAAGCGCGAGCCGCGCCGCGAGACCGTCGCCATCCAGCACGTCGTCGACGGCATCCGCGCCCTCGTCGAACTGCAGGCGCGCCAGAGCTACGTCAGCCTGCAGGTCGACGTCCCGCCCGAACTGCCGCCGGTGCTGGCCGACCGCGTGCTGATCGAGCAGGTGCTGCTGAACCTGACGCGCAATGCGATCGAGGCGATGCAGGCCATCGACCCGGAACGGCGCGTGCTGCGCATTGCGGCCTACCGTGCGGCGCAATCCGGTTCGCAGGGACAAGTGGCGGTGTCCGTGATCGACAACGGCCACGGCATCGCGCCGGAAGTGGCCGGGCGCCTGTTCTCGCCGTTCTTTTCGACGAAGGCGGAAGGCATGGGCATGGGCCTGTCGATCTGCCGCACTGCCATCGAATTCCACGGCGGCACGCTCTCCCACGCGGCCAATCCGGGCGGCGGCACCGTCTTTACCTTCATGCTGCAGCAGGCGCAGGAAGCGGCCGTCACCTGAGCGGTGATTTACAATACGCCGAAAAAAGGAGACCTGTATGCTGCACATCGTCGACGACGAAGACGTCATCCGCGACGCCCTCGAATGGCTGGCGCAATCGCGCGGGCTGCCCGCGCGCGGCTACGCGGGCGGGCAGGCTTTCCTCGACGCCGTGGGCGACCGGTTCGCGGCCGATGCCGTCCACGGGGACTGCGTGCTGCTCGACGTGCGCATGCCGGGCATGAACGGCGTCGCCGTGTTCGACCAGCTGGTGGCGCGCGGCCTGCTGGCGCGCCTGCCCGTGATCTTCCTGACCGGCCACGGCGACGTGCCGATGGCCGTCGATTCCCTCAAGCGCGGCGCCTTCGATTTCTTCGAAAAACCGTTCAACGACAACCAGCTGATGGACCGCGTGGAGGAAGCACTGGCCGCGTCGCGCAAGGCCGCGTCGAGCGACGCCATCCGCGCGCGCCTGGCCACGCTGTCGGCGCGCGAACGCGAGGTGCTCGACCTCATCCTGGCCGGCAACATGAACAAGGTCGTCGCCGACAAGCTCGGCATCAGCATGCGCACGGTCGAGGTCCACCGCGCGCACATCTTCGACAAGATGCAGGTCAAGACTGCGGTGGAGCTGGCCGGGTTGTTGAAGTAACACCCGCGCACGGCTGCCCGCGCGTCCTGTGCTGCGCGGGGTTCGCTTGTAAAATCAACCTGAACATGGAGTGGTCGAACTCACCACGTCGAAAAATTCTTTAGGGAACGCAGATGAGCGAGAAGACGATAGCCGACAAAATGTTCTTGAGGACAGCGAAATCGATGCTGATCCTGAACGGGAACGTCCACCCCGGCATGGTGTCGCAGATGCCGCCCGACCTGATCAGGAACGATCAGGACAAGGTGGACGTCGTGTTGCTGTTCGCGATGAACCGCAAGGAACTCGAACAATTCTTCCCCATCGCCAAGGAGCGCCTCGGCGACAAGGGCTCGCTGTGGGTCGCCTACCTCAAGCAGACCGCCTCCAAGGCCACCGACATCAACCGCGATTCGATCAATGCCTATGCCAAGGAAAACGGCATCACGGGCGTCGCCATGATCTCGATCGACGGCGACTGGTCGTGCCTGCGCATGAAGCGCATCGAACCGTAAGATTCAGGCCGCCGCGCCGTGGCGCGCCAGCGCCCACGCGACATGCTCGCGCACGAGCGCCGACGGATGGTCCGCGCGGGCGCGCAGCGCGGCGACGATCCCGGCATCCCCTGACCGCGCATTGCCGAGGCCCACGGCCAGGTTGCGCAGCCAGCGCTCGTGCCCGATGCGGCGGATCGGGCTGCCCTCCAGGCGACGGTTGAATTCGTCTTCGCTCCACCCGAACAACTCGACCAGTCCCGCCGCGCCCAGGCCATTGCGTTCATCGAAATCCGGCACGGTCGAGCGCTGGGCGAACTTGTTCCACGGGCAGGCCAGCTGGCAATCGTCGCAGCCGTAGATGCGGTTGCCGATCATGGCACGCAACTCCTCGGGGATGGCACCCTTCAGTTCGATCGTCAGATACGAAATGCAGCGCCGCGCGTCCAGCCGGCCCGGACCGAGGATGGCGCCCGTCGGGCACACGTCGATGCAGGCACTGCACTGGCCGCAGTGGGCGCCGGTCGCCTCGTCGACGGGCAGCGGCAGGTCGACGAGGATCTCGCCGATGAAGAATGTCGAACCCGCCTCGCGGCTCAGCAGCAGCGTGTGCTTGCCGCGCCAGCCGAGGCCGGCCTTCTGCGCCAGCGGCAGTTCCATCACGGGCGCGGAGTCCGTGAACACGCGGTAGCCGTAGTCGCCGACGGCGCCCCGGATGCGGTCCGCGAGCTGCTGCAACCGGTTGCGCAACACCTTGTGGTAATCGCGGCCGCGCGCATAGATCGACACGACGGCCGCCTGCGGATCGTCCTGGCGCAGGCGTTCGCGCGCGCGCCAGTCGGCCTTCGTCTCCATCGGCAGGTAGTCCATGCGCGCGCTGATCACGCGCACCGTGCCGGGCACCAGCTCGGCCGGCCGGGCGCGCTTCATGGCGTGGCTTGCCATATAATCCATGTCGCCGTGATGGCCGGCGTCCAGCCAGGCCTGCAGGCCCGCCTCCTGGTCGGCGAGGTCGATGTCGGCGATGCGCACGTCGGCAAAGCCGAGTTCCGCGCCCCACGCCTTGATGGCCTGGGCGAGTGCGGGAAGATCGGGCTGGACGGGGGGCTGGGCGGACATGGCGGGCATACAAACTCATATTCTATTCGATGCGGCAGCACGTGAAGCAATAACTGATGCACAACCAATGCAACAACCGATGCAACAAATAAGCGCTTATCTTCCCGACGAAGCGGCCACGCAGGCACTGGGCGCGGCCCTCGCGCGCGCGCTGCGCCCGGGCCTCGTCATCTATCTCCACGGCGACCTCGGCGCCGGCAAGACGGCGCTCACGCGCGCGCTGCTGCACGCGGCCGGGCACAAGGGCGCCGTCAAGAGTCCGACCTACACGCTGTCGGAACCGTACCGCATCGAACTGGATGGTCAAACGATCAACCTGATCCACTACGACCTGTACCGCATGTCCAGCCCGGAGGAATTCCTCGACGCGGGCTTCCGCGAAGATTTCGACGGCAACAACATTTGCATCGTCGAATGGCCGGAAAAAGGCGAGCCGGTGTTGCCGCCACCCGACGTTAAAGTGTTGCTTAAGGTCAGCGGTCTTGGCCGTGAGGTAGAATTGAAGGCGTTGTCCGACTTGGGCCTGCTATGCCTCGAACGCCTGCACTACCCCCCGACTCCCTGATCCCAGGTTCCCTGACGCGACGTACGATCCTGAAGGCCGGCGGCACGCTGCTGCTGTCCGTCATCGCGCCGCTGTCCGCATCCGCCGCCCAGATCATGGCCGTGCGCGTCTGGCCGGCCGACGACTACACCCGCGTCACGCTGGAAAACGACGGCGAGCTCAAGACGACGCACTTCATGGTGCCGGACCCGCCGCGGCTCGTCGTCGACATCGACGGCCTCGCGCTGAACGATACGCTGAAAAGCCTCGTCGCCAAGATCGAGTCGAACGACCCGTACATCAAGCAGGTGCGCGTGGGCCAGAACCGGCCGAACGTCGTGCGCCTCGTGTTCGACCTCAAGGAAGAGGTCAAGCCGCAGGTGTTCAACCTGGAGCCCGTCGCCGGCTACCATCACCGCCTGATCTTCGACCTGTATCCCGTGAAGCCCGTCGATCCCCTCGCGAGCATGATCGCCAAGGAAAACTGGACCACGGAAGCGCCCCCCGCCACGCCGACCCCGGCCGTGCAGCCGGGCGAGCCGACGGTCGGCCAGGCCGGCCCGGATGCCATCGCCAAGCTGGAAGCCGATGCGGCCCGCGCCGGATCGACGCCCGCGCAGCCGCAGCCGACGACGCCGCAGCCGGCGCCCGCGAAGGCGGCGCCGGGCCAGAAAGTCGTGCGCATGGTGACCATCGCCCTCGACCCCGGCCACGGCGGCGAGGACCCGGGCGCGACCGGCACCACGGGCGTGCACGAGAAGGACATCGTACTGTCGGTGGCGAAACGCCTGAAGGCCAAGCTGGAAGAATTGCCGAACACGCGCGTGATGCTGACGCGCGACGCCGACTTCTTCGTGCCGCTCGGCCAGCGCGTGGAAAAAGCGCGCAAGGTGCAGGCCGACCTGTTCGTGTCGATCCACGCGGATGCCTTCGTGGAGCGGACCGCGCGCGGCTCGTCCGTATTCGTGCTGTCGGAAAAAGGCGCCAGCTCGAGCGCGGCGCGCTGGCTGGCGGCCGACCAGAACAAGGCCGACATGATCGGCGGCGTCAATCTCGGCAGCCACGACCGCGAACTGGCGAGCGTGCTGATCGACCTGTCGCAGACGGCCCAGATCAACGACAGCATGAAGCTCGGCAAGGCCGTGCTGACGGAGATCGGCGGCATCAACCGCCTGCACCGCGGCGTCGTCGAACAGGCCGGCTTTGCCGTGCTGAAGGCGCCGGACATTCCCTCGATCCTCGTCGAGACCGCGTTCATCTCCAACCCGGACGAAGAAGCGCGGCTGAAGGACGACGGCTACCAGAATCAGCTGGCCGACGCGATCACGAAAGGCATCAAGCGCTACTTCGCGTACAATCCGCCGCTGGCGAAGAGCCGCATGACTTGACGGGCGCCCACGGGCGTCCCCTAAGGAGATTCTCGTGAGCGCAACGAACATTCAATTCGGGCAATTGCCCGCTCTGCAACTTCGCGCGCCGGACGGTGCCGAGGCCACCATCACGTTGTACGGCGCCCACCTCGTGTCGTGGAAGGCCGTCACCACGGCCGGCGCGCCGGGCCAGGAACGCCTGTTCGTCAGCAGCCTGTCGGCGCTGGACGGCCAGAAGGCGATCCGCGGCGGCGTCCCCGTCATCTTTCCGCAGTTCGCCGAACGCGGCACCGGCATGCGCCACGGCTTCGCGCGCGTCGCGACCTGGCGCGTCGTCGAGCAGGGCGAGCAGGACGGCACCGCGTTCGCGGTCCTGGCGCTGAACCAGGCGGACCTGCCGCAGCCGATGGCCGCGGCCTGGCCGTACGCCTTCGAACTGCTGCTGCGCGTGGCCGTGCACGGCGCCCAGCTCGACCTGTCGCTCGACGTGCGCAACACCGGCACGCAAGCCTTCCCGTTCGCCGCCGCGCTGCACACCTATCACCTCGTCGACGACGTGGACGCCGTGCGCATCGACGGCGTACAGACCGACACGCTCGCGCTCACCGACAAGCTCGATCAGGTATTCGAACGCATCCCCGGCGCGATCACGTTCGACTCGGGCGCCGACAAGGTGACGCTGGAACAGACGGGTTTCACGGATGCCGTCGTGTGGAACCCGGGCGCGGCCGACGCGGCGGCGCTGTCCGACATGGAAGACGAGGAATACCGCCGCTTCGTCTGCATCGAACCGGCCCTGCTGGGGCCGCAACAACTGGAGCCGGGCGGGGTCTGGCACGGGACGTACCGGGCGACGGTACAGGCGGGATAAAGATCGACGCCGGCGCTTGCCGGCGTTTCATTTTGTAGCAAAAAAGAACGGCAAACCTCGCCGGGCGACCTAGACTACAGACAGGAAAGCTCACGAGGTGACGCGATGACTACCCACAAATCCGGCTGGATGAAACGCCTGGCGGTGGTACTGGCGGCAGGCGGCGCCTT
Organism: Massilia sp. Masssp93; assembly: GCF_059491295.1. Lineage (NCBI taxonomy): Bacteria > Pseudomonadati > Pseudomonadota > Betaproteobacteria > Burkholderiales > Oxalobacteraceae > Massilia > Massilia sp. Masssp93. Next base: position 5,193,475 of record NZ_CP168502.1, read on the forward strand.
GTCGGGCTGCGCCGTCTATGCGCCGCCTTACGCGGGCTACGACGCGCCCTACTCGCCTTATTACGGCTATGGCCCGGCCTATGTCGGGCCGCCCGTCTCGCTCGACTTCAGCTACCACGACTACGGTTATCGCGGCGGGCATGGACGCGGACGGGGCCACCGCGGCTGGCGTTGAACCTCAGTTCGATTCCTTGATCATGCGGCCCGCGGTCGACTGCACCGGCCGCGCATTCAGCGGATACAGGCGCGAGAACAGCGCCATCTGCGCCGGCGACGCCTGCATCGGCTGCTTGAACACCATCCACAGCACGCCTTCCGTGCACGGCGGTTCCGTCAGCGACCCCATGTAGGTGAAGTAGTCGCGGCGTTCCGGCAGCGCGTCGGTCGGATCGATCACGATCGACGGCGACACGACTTCCTGCTTTTCCAGCGGCAAGTTATCCCAGATCGTTTGCATCAGGCGGTGCGGCTGGCCGCGCTCCAGCAGCACGGCGATGATCGCGATCTTGCCTTCGGCGCTCCGGTGCACGAGGTGGATCACCATTTCCGTGCCCTTGCCATTGATCTTTTCCTCGGACGGACGGTGGAAGTGGAATTCCTGCAACTCGTAGACCGTGTTGCCGATCGTGATGAAATTGCCGCCGCCCACCATCACCTGGATCGTGTGGCCGTTGTTGACTTCGCTGAACGACGACGGGTGATAGTCGAAGCTGATCTGCTCCAGGTTGACCTTGATGCCGTCGCGCAAGTCGATGGGCGACTGGCGCTTGCCGGTGCCGCATTTGGCCCAGTCGACATTGATCTTCGACCAGTTGGCCGGGCCCGACTCGCCTTCATACGACCACACGGTGCCGTGCTTGGGTGCGGCCGCGACAGCAGCGGCGGCAAGCGCGGCCTGCTCTTCCTGCCTGCGCTTCGCGTCGGCAAGTTTTTTCGCGTGCGCGGCGGCCGCGGCGCGGGCCTGCTGGCGCTCGCGCAGGGCGGCCAGGCGCTGGGCGATCTTGGCCGACAGTTCGACCTCGGCATCTTCCTCGCTGGGCGCCGGGGCGCTGGCGGCCGGTTCGGCTTTCTTGACCACCGGCTCGGCCTTCTTCGCCACCGTGGGCGGCGGCACCATGGCCGATGCCGGTTTGGAAACGGAAGCCGCCAGCTTGGCTGCCGCGGCGGCTGCGGGATCGTTCGCGGCGCTTGCGCTCAGGACGACGCAGCTGCAAGCGAACAAGGCGATCAGGTTACGCATGGGAATCCAGTAGTGTTGCTCTCCCCTGCCTTATCGGCGCCACCAACAGTAAACTTGAGCCTCGGGAACAATTCCGTGCGTCAAGATACCCGTAAACGCACGGCGCGCCGTCCAGCGGCGCGCCATATGTGTTGCAGAAGATGCGTTTAACGGCTCATCATGCGCCGGCCCACCTTGTACAGGCCGCCCAGCGCCAGCGGCACGACCGCCGCGCCGACGCCGACCAGCACGATGACCGTCAGGTGATCGCGGATCACGGGGATATTGCCGAAGAAGTAACCGCCGGTCACCAGGCTGGCGACCCACAGCACGGCGCCGGTGACGTTGTACATCTGGAAGCGGGCATGGGTCATGTCGGAGACACCCGCCACGAACGGCGCGAACGTCCGCACGACGGGCACGAAGCGGGCGAGGATGATGGTCTTGCCGCCGTGGTGTTCGAAGAAATCGTGGGTGCGCCGCAGGGCATCCTTGTTCAGCCAGCGGTAGTCGTGCGTGAAGACGCGATGGCCGAGCGCGCCGCCAATGTAATAGTTGAGGGTATTGCCCGTCACCGCGGCCAGCACCAGCAGGGTCATCAGCAACGGATAGCTCATCTGGCCGCTGGCGCAGGCGGCGCCGGCGATGAACAGCAGGGTATCGCCCGGGAAGAAGAACAGAACCACGAGGCCGGTTTCGCAAAATACGATGGCGAACAGCACGGCGTACACATACACCCCGTATTGCGCCAGCAGCGTGTCCAGGGTTCTGTCGACATGGAGGATCATGTCGACGAATTGCATCAGATCCATAATTTTCCTAAATGGTAGCGCCGAATCATACCATCAGTCCGGCGCCGGAAATGGCTCCCGGCTCATCCTGACCGCGAATTTTCTTCGTCGGCAAATGGTTTCATTTCCGTCATTTTCCATATTACAATCGTCATCACACCCCCAACGACCAGGCACGCCACAAGCGGGCCAAGGAGACGACTTGAAGGCTTATCCAATCCTCCGGCGCGCGATCCTCGCCGCCGCCTGCGCCCTGCTCGCGGCAAGTGCCGCCGCCGCGAAAGAACTTCCGCCCAAGCCCAGCGTCGCCGATATCGTCAAGGCGTCGAAACCGTCCGACTGGCGCGCACTCGATCCGGACAACACGCTGTACATGGAACTGCCGTTCGGCCGCGTCGTCATCGAACTGGCGCCGGCCTTCGCGCCGAACCACGTCAAGAACATCAAGGCCCTCGTGCGGGCGCATTATTTCGACGGCCTGGCCATCGTCCGGGTGCAGGACAACTGGGTCGTGCAATGGGGCGACCCGAACGAGGACAACGACAAGGCCCGCGCCGTCACGGGCGCGCAGAAGACGTTGAAGGCCGAGTTCACCGTGCCCATCAAGAACGACACGCATTTCACGCGCCTGCCGGACGCCGACGGCTACGCGCCCCAGGTCGGCCACTCGAACGGCTTTCCCGTCGGCCGCGATCCGAAGACGGGCGAGACCTGGCTGGCGCACTGCTACGGCATGGTCGGCGTCGGCCGCGACAACGATGCCGACAGCGGCGGCGGCACGTCGCTGTACGCCGTGATCGGCCCGGCCCGCCACCTCGACCGCAACATCACGGTGGTCGGCCGCGTGATCTCCGGCATGCCGCAACTCGCGGCCCTGCCGCGCGGCCCGGCACCGATGGGTTTCTATGACAAGCAGGAAATGAACGTGCCGATCAGCGCCGTCAAGGTGGCGGCCGACGTCCCGCCAGACCAGCGCAGCCGCTTCGAAGTGATGCGCACCGACAGCGCCACGTACCAGGCCGTCCTCGACGCCCAGCGCAACCGCGGCGGCCCATGGACCAAGGTCGCGGCCGGCCACCTCGACCTGTGCGCGGCACCGATCCCGGTACGGGAACAATAACACCGGGGTCAGAGCCCTTGTTTTGGCAAAAACCTTCGAGCCACTTTTGTCAAGAAATTGCCTCAAACCGGGCTCTGACCCCGGTTTGGCAAAAATCAAACACCGGCGTTCCCGCGGCCGGTCGCGAGCTATAATCACCGGATGAACGCCCCGGCCCCTACCCACCGCCCCATCCAGCAGCTTCCCGACCAGCTCATCTCGCAGATCGCCGCCGGCGAAGTCGTCGAGCGGCCGTCGGCCGTGGTGAAGGAATTGCTGGAAAACGCGCTCGACGCCGGCGCCACGCAGATCACGGTCCGGCTCGAGGAAGGCGGCGTCAAGCGCATCGCCATCACCGACAACGGCCGCGGCATCCCGCCCGAGGAATTGCCGCTCGCGCTGGCGCGCCACGCGACGTCGAAGATCGCGTCGCTGACCGACCTCGAGAACGTGAACACGCTCGGCTTCCGCGGCGAGGCGCTGGCGTCGATCGCGTCCGTCGCGGCCGTGTGCATCACGTCGCGCACGCCGGGCGCGCCGCACGCGTGGGAGATCGTCGGCTCGCACCAGGGCACGGTGGCGCCGTCGTCCGGGCAGTTCGGCACGACGATCGACGTGCAGGACCTGTATTTCAATACGCCCGCGCGGCGCAAGTTCCTGAAATCCGAGCAGACGGAATACGGCCACTGCGCCGAGGTCGTACGCCGCATCGCGCTGGCGCGGCCGGACGTGTCGTTCAGCCTGACGCACAACGGCCGCACGATCGACCACTGGAACACGAGCGAGGCCGCCAAGCGCAGCGCGCAGATCCTCGGCGGCGACTTCGCCGAAGCGCGCCTGCACCTGGATGAAAGCGCCGGCCCGCTGCGCCTGCACGGCTACGTCGGCCTGCCGACGGCATCGAAGGCGCGCGCCGACAGCCAGTATTTCTATGTCAACGGCCGCTTCGTGCGCGACAAGCTGCTCGTCCACGCGGTGAAGGCCGCGTACGAGGACGTGCTGCACGGCGACCGCTTCCCGTCGTACGTGCTGGCGCTCGAACTCGATCCGGCGATGGTCGACGTGAACGTGCACCCGTCGAAGGTCGAGGTGCGCTTCCGCGACAGCCGTGCCGTGCACCAGTTCGTATTCCACGCCGTGCAGCGCGCGCTGGCCCAGACGTCGGCGACGGCGCACGGCAATGCGCCCGCGCCCGTGAGCGCGGCCGAGATCACGCCGTCGTCCACGTCGCTGGGCGACGGGGCGGCCTGGCGCCGCCCGCACGAGCAGACGTCGTTCGGATCGCAGCTGGCGTCGCCCGCGTGGGCGTCCGGCGGGTCGTCGTCATCTGGCACCGGCGGCGGCGGCGGATCGCGCGCCTCGTCGACGTTCTCGCCGTCCCCGTTCGCGCCCGGCAGCCGCTGGGACGCGCCGGCGGGCGCCGGCATCCCGCAGCGCACCGACAGCTATGGCGCGCTGTTCACCGGCGCAGCGAAGACCACGCCGCCGGGCGTGGAGGAAGCGCCGCTGCCGGAACCGGGCAAGCCCGCCTCCGACGACGACTTCCCGCTCGGCTTCGCACTGGCCCAGCTGCACGGCATCTACGTGCTGGCGCAAAACCGCAAGGGCCTCGTCCTCGTCGACATGCACGCCGCGCACGAACGCATCCTGTACGAGCAACTGAAGAACGCGCTCGACGCCCAGGCCGGCGGCGAGCAGATGCAGGTGCAGCAGATGCTGATCCCCGTGACCTTCTTCGCCGACGCCATCGAAGTGGGCACCGCGCAGGAAGAACAGGAGACGCTCAAGGCCCTCGGCTTCGACATCGCGGCCGTGTCGCCGACGACGCTCGCCGTGCGCGCCGTGCCCACGCTGCTGAAGAACGCCGACGCCCAGACGCTCGCGCGCGACGTGCTGCGCGACGTGCGCGAATTCGGCGGCTCGCGCGTGCTGATCGAGCGCCGCAACGAACTGCTCGGCACCCTCGCCTGCCACACGGCCGTGCGCGCGAACCGCATCCTCACGCAGCCCGAAATGAACGCCCTGCTGCGCCAGATGGAAGCGACGGAACGCGCCGACCAGTGCAACCACGGGCGCCCGACCTGGGTGCAGCTGGAAATCGCCGCCCTCGACAAGCTGTTCCTGCGCGGCCAGTAAAGAAACGAATGACTTCGCATCGAAAACCGCTGGCCGTGGCCATCATGGGCCCGACCGCGTCCGGCAAGACGGCGGCCGCACTCGCCATCGCACGTGAACTTCCCGTCGAGATCATCTCGGTCGATTCCGCCCTCGTCTACCGCGGCATGGACATCGGCACGGCCAAGCCTTCGCCTGCGGAACTGGCGAGCGCGCCGCACCACCTCATCGACATCATCGACCCGCTCGACGCCTATTCCGTCGCCCAGTTCCGCGACGACGCGATCCGCCTCGTGGCCGAGATCCAGGCGCGCGGCCGGCTGCCGCTGCTCGTCGGCGGCACGATGATGTACTTCAAGGGCCTGAACGACGGTCTGGACGACCTGCCCACGGCCGATGCCGCCGTACGCGCCCGCATCGACGCCGAAGCGGCGCGCATCGGCTGGCCCGGCATGCATGCGAAGCTGCGCGACGTCGACCCCGTCACGGCCGACCGGCTGGCGCCGAACGACGCCCAGCGCATCAACCGCGCGCTGGAGATCCATGCGCTGTCGGGCAAGCCGATGTCCGCGCTGCTCGCGCGGCGCGAAAAAACCGAGCTGCCGTTCGAGCTGGTGCCGTTCGCGCTGGAGCCGTCCGACCGCGCCGTGCTCCACGCGCGCATCGCGCTGCGCTTCGACCAGATGCTGGGCAAGCGCGACGACACGGGCATCGTGGCCGAGGTCGCGGGCCTGCGCGCGCGCGGCGACCTGCATCCGAACCTGCCGTCGATGCGCTGCGTCGGCTACCGCCAGGCGTGGGAATACCTCGACGGCAGCATCGACCGCGCACAGCTGCGCGAAACGGGCATCGTCGCCACGCGCCAGCTGGCCAAGCGCCAGCTGACCTGGCTGCGTTCGATGCCGGAGCGGATCGTGATCGATTGCCTGGGCACGGATCCGGCGCGCAAGATGCTCGATCATCTTGCCACGTTGCGGGCTTGAGACGATTCGAACGGGTCTGGACAGGGTGATCCGGAGCGGGTAGCCTTGACACTTCCGGGGCCGATCGGCATAATGCACCCCGTTCCGGTGATATAGCTCAGTTGGTTAGAGCATAGCATTCATAATGCTAGGGTCGGTGGTTCAAGTCCACCTATCACCACCACAGGATTCAAGCGAGATGGCTTGGCGTTCAAGGCTGAGCCATTTTGTTTTCACAGTGTTACAAGCTGGTGATATAGCTCAGTTGGTTAGAGCATAGCATTCATAATGCTAGGGTCGGTGGTTCAAGTCCACCTATCACCACCACAGAATGGTCCGCGCAACGGCCCGGCTCGCATCGAGCCGGGCCGTTTGCGTTTTACACCCTGCCCGGCCATGACCTCCGTGCCTGCCAGAACGGGCGGTGGTGGTCGTTTTTGGTGTTAGAATACCCGCGAGAATAAGTCGCGAGGCGCTCGAAACAGTTGATCATAATGCAATACTCGCGTTATGAGTTGGCATTACAACGTTCAATGAGGATTCTGAATGAGTTGGTTGGAAAGACTTCTTCCTCCGCGCATCCAACGCTCGGATAAGGACGCCCGCCGGTCGATACCGGAAGGCTTATGGATCAAATGCCCGTCTTGCGAAGCGGTGCTGTATCGAAACGATCTGGAAGCCAACCTTCACGTCTGCCCGAAATGCAGCTACCACATGCGCATCCGGGCACGCGAGCGACTTGACGCGCTGCTCGACGCCGAAGGGCGCTATGAAATCGGCCAGGAAGTGTTGCCGGTGGACAGTCTCAAGTTCAAGGACAGCAAAAAATATCCGGACCGCCTGAAGGATGCGATGGAAGCCACCGGCGAGACCGATGCGCTGGTCGTGCTGGGCGGTGCCATCATGAGCATGCCCGTCGTCGTATCGTGTTTCGAATTCGAGTTCATGGGCGGCTCGATGGGTTCGGTCGTCGGCGAACGCTTCGTGCGCGGCGCGCAAGCGGCGCTGGAGCAGAAAGTGCCGTTCATCTGCATCACCGCCACCGGCGGCGCGCGCATGCAGGAAGGCCTGCTGTCGCTGCTGCAGATGACCAAGACCACCGCCATGCTGACCAAGCTGGCGGAAAAGAAACTGCCTTTCATCTCGGTACTGACCAACCCGACGACCGGCGGCGTATCGGCATCCTTCTGCTTCATGGGCGATGTCGTGATTGCCGAGCCGAAAGCGCTGATCGCATTCGCCGGCGCCCGGGTCATCAAGAATACGGTTGGCGAAACACTGCCGGAAGGCTATCAGCGTGCCGAGTTCCTGAAGGAACGCGGCGTGGTGGACATGATTGTCGACCGTCGCAACATGCGGCAAGAAATTGCCCAAGTGCTGGCGCTGCTGATGGATCTGCCGATCGACGCGCTGGCGCCGGCCTGATCCTCATAGTCGGCACGCCGAACGGCCACCGCCTCGCAAGAGCCGGTGGCTTTTTCTTTTCACGGCGCCGCGCCGACGTCCGCATCTTCCCCCAGCGCGAACTCGCCGCGCGCGAACGCCTCCAGCACAGCCTGGGCCTGCTGCAGATGGTCTTGCGGGACGAGGATGCGCACGCCGCCGAGGGCCGGCGCCAGCAGCAGGTCGGTCTGCACGAGGTGGGCGTCGGCCAGCACGGCCGGGATGCCGGAGGCGACGAGGCAGCCCTGCACGAGGTTCGCTTCCAGCGGGATCAGGTAGCGCGCGACCTCGACCAGGTCGCGGCCCGGCAGGCGCGCCAGTTCGGGGACGCCTGCCAGCGTGGCGTTCATGGTATCGCTCGGTGCCTGCATGACGATCCTCCGATGTGAGAGTACGGCCGTGCCGTCATCTTACCCCAGCCGGTCCGCGTGAGCGAGCCAGCCCGGCAGCGCGGACAGCAGGTACAGCACGACGCCGATCGAGCCGCCCACGATGGTGCCGTTGATGCGGATGTATTGCAGGTCCTTGCCGATGTTGATCTCGACCTGATGCGACATCTCGCCGCTGTCCCAGTGCTTCACCGTGTCGGCGATGTGGCGCGTCAGGAAGCCCGCGAATTCGGGCGCCGCGCCGCGCGCGGCCAGTTCCAGGTTCTCGTTCAGCGCGGTGCGCAGCACGTCGTCCTCGGCCAGCGTCCGCCCGATCCAGGCGCCGGTGGCGACGATGCGGCTGCGCAGCACGGAGTCGGCCTGGTGCAGGTCGGCCTTGATCCAGCCTTTCAGGTCGCCCCACAGCGAACCGATGTAGCCGTTCACGGAGGCGTCGCCGATCAGGTGGCGCTTGATGTCCTCGCCCTTCTCGATGAAGGCCGGATCGCTTTTCAGGCGCTCGATGAAGTCGTGCGTGAACATGTCGAAGCGCCGGCGCAGCGGATGATCCGGGTCTTCGCTCACGCGCCTGAGGATGCCGGCCGCGAGCCGCACGGCGATGTCCGCCCCCTTGCGGCCGATGAGTTCCGACGGCAGCATCTTTTCCATGAACGCGTATTCGTCGCGCAGCCAGTCGACGATGCCCTGCGCGACGAAGGCCTGCGTCTCCTCGTTCGCCAGCAGGTGCGCGAGCTGGTCGATCCCCTCGTCGAGGATCGCCTGGTGGCGGCCGTCGCGCGTCAGGCTTTCCAGGATCGTGCCCGCCGTCTGCGACAGGTCGACGCTCTTGACCATGCCGTGCACCGCGCGCCGCACGAAGTTCTGCACGGCCGCGTCCTCCACGACGTCGAGCGCGAAGCCGGCGATGCGCACGAGGGTGTCGCCCAGGCGCGCCGTGTTCTCCGGCTTCGTGAGCCAGTCCGCGACTCTCTGCGCCGGGTCGTGGCGCTGGATCAGGCGCACGATGGAATCCGTGTCGAGGAATTTTTCGCGCACGAACGCGGCGAGGTTGTCCGCGATGCGTTCCTTGTTGGCGGGGATGATCTCCGTGTGGCGCGACACGAACGGGATCGGAATGCGCCTGAACAGCGCCACGACGGCGAACCAGTCGGCCAGCGCGCCGACCATCGCGGCTTCGGCAAACGCCTTCAGCAGGCCGATCCACACATTGCCCGGCCAGCGGGCGGTCAAGCCCAGCGACAGGACGAACAGCAAGGCGGCACCGACGAAAAAGCCCAGCGCCAGTCGCTTGGACTGGCGCAGCTCGCGCTCCTTGTGCGGCATGGTCTCCATGCCGCCATCGTAGCCCAGCCTAGACGATATTGTCGCGCCGCAGCGCGGCGATGGCGTCCGGCGCCCAGCCCCAGTCGGCCAGGATGGCCGCCCCGTCCGGCGCGGCGACCGGCCCGGCCTGCCCCGGCGTGCGCGAGAAACGCGGTGCCGGCGCCGGCTGGATCACGCCGTCGACATCGACGAAGGTCTGGCGCGCCGCGTTGTGCGGGTGGCGCGGCGCCTCGTCCATGTCGAGCACGGGCGCGAAGCAGGCGTCCGTCCCCTCCAGCAGCGCGCACCAGTCGTCGCGCGTGCGCGTGGCGAACAGCGCCGCGAATCTGTCTTTCAGCGCCGGCCAGTCGTCCTGGCGCCACTGGCGCGCGAAAGCGGGATCGTCGGCGCCCGCCAGCGCCAGCAGCCGCGCGTAGAACTGCGGCTCGATGGCGCCCACGGCGATGAACCTGCCGTCCGCGCACGCATACGTGGCGTAGAACGGCGCGCCGCCGTCCAGCAGGTTCGCGCCGCGCGCGGCCGACCACGAACCGTGCGCGCGCAGCCCGTACATCATGGCGCCCAGCAGCGCGGCGCCGTCCGTCATCGCCGCGTCGACGACCTGGCCGCGGCCGGACGTGCGCGCTTCCAGCATGGCGCAGACGACGCCGAACGCCAGCATCATGCCGCCGCCGCCGAAGTCGCCGACGAGGTTCAGCGGCGGCGACGGCGGACGGTCCGCATCGCCCATCGCCTGCAGCATGCCGGACAGCGCCACGTAGTTCAGGTCGTGCCCGGCCGCCTGCGCGAGCGGGCCGTGCTGGCCCCAGCCGGTGACGCGGCCGTACACGAGCTTCGGGTTACGGTCGTGGCACACGTCCGGCCCCAGGCCCAATCTCTCCATCACGCCGGGGCGGAAGCCTTCGACGAGCGCATCGGCCTTTGCCACGAGGTCGAGCAGCAGCTGGCGCGCGCGCGGATGCTTCAGGTCCAGCGCCAGCGAACGGCGGCCGCGCGCCATCACGTCGTGTTTCGTGCCCAGCATCGGGTACGGATTCGGCGCGGCCGAGGCGGGGTTCACATCGGGCTTTCGGTCGATGCGGATCACGTCCGCGCCCATATCGGCCAGCATCATCGCGGCGAACGGACACGGGCCGATGCCGACCATCTCGACGACGCGCAGTCCGGAAAGGGGTCCCTGGTTCGTCATCACAGCGAGCGGGCGATGATTTCTTTCATGATCTCGTTCGCCCCGCCGTAGATGCGCTGCACGCGCGCGTCCAGGTACATCTGCGTGATGGGGTACTCGAGCATGTAGCCGTAGCCGCCGAACAGCTGCAGGCAGCGGTCGACGATCTTGCATTGCAGGTCCGTGATCCAGTACTTGGCCATCGACGCTTGCACAGTGTCCATGCGGCCGGCGACGAGGTCCTCGATGCAGCGGTCGATGAAGACGCGCGCCACCGTCGCCTCGGTCTTGCACTGGGCCAGCACGAAACGCGTGTTCTGCATGTCGATGAGGGCCTGGCCGAAGGCGCGGCGCTCGCGTGCGTGCGTGACCGTGAGCGCCAGCGCGCGCTCGATGCAGGCGACGCCCGCCACGCCGACGATCGTGCGCTCGTACGGCAGCTCCGTCATCAGCTGGGCAAAGCCGCGGCCATCCTCGCCGCCCAGAACGTTCTGCAGCGGGACGAAGGCGTCGTCGAAGAACAGCTCGCAGGTGTCTTGCCCCTTCTGCCCCATCTTGTCGAGGATGCGGCCGACGCGAAAGCCCGGATTGTCGGCCGTCTCGAGCAGCATCAGCGAGACGCCTTTCGCGCCAGCGGCCGGATCGGTCCTGGCGACGACGACGATCAGGTCGGCCAGGTAGCCGTTCGAGATGAAGGTCTTGGAACCGTTCAGGCGGTAGCCCAGGTCCGTGCGGACGGCCGTCGTGCGGATGCCCTTGAGGTCGGAGCCCGCCCCCGGCTCGGACATCGCGATGGCCGCGACGATCTCGCCGCTCGCGAGGCGCGGCAGGTATTTGTACTTCTGTTCTTCCGTACCGTGATTGAGCAGGTAATGCGCGACGATCGCGTGCACGTGCAGGCCGAACGCGGTGTCGCCGGCCAGCGCCAGCTCCTCGAACACGACGGCCTGGTGGGCGAACGTGCCGCCCGAGCCGCCGAAATCGTCGGGGACGTCGGCCAGCAGCAGACCGAGTTCGCCGGCCTTTTTCCACAGCGCGCGGTCGACGTGCTGCTGCTCGCGCCAGCGCTGCTGGTGCGGCGTGACCTCCGCCGCCACGAAGCGGCGCACGGCATCGCGGAAGGTTTCCAGTTCGGGCGTCATCCAGGGTGATGTCATGGCCGTCTCCTCACACCTGATACAGCGTGACGACGCAGGCGCCGCCCAGCCCCAGGTTGTGCTGCAGCGCCGTGCGCGCGCCCTCGACCTGGCGCGCGCCGGCGCTGCCGCGCAGCTGGTGCGTCAGTTCGAAGCATTGGGCCAGGCCCGTCGCGCCGAGCGGATGGCCCTTCGACAGCAGCCCGCCGGACGGATTCGTGACGACCTTGCCGCCGTACGTGTTGTCGCCGTCGCGGATGAATTTGTCGGCCCCGCCTTCCGGGCACAGGCCCAGCGCCTCGTACGTGATCAATTCATTGTGCGCGAAGCAGTCGTGCAGCTCGACGACGTCCAGGTCGTCCGGCCCGATGCCGGCCTGTTCGTAGACTTTATGGGCCGCGTCCCGGCTCATGTCGTAGCCGACGAGGCGCATCATGTCGTTCGAATCGAAGGTGCCAGGACGGTCCGTCGTCATCGCCTGCGCGGCGATGTGGACGTCGGCGCGCAGGCCTCGCTTCCTGGCGAAGTCCTCGGACACCAGCACGGCCGCGGCGGCGCCGCACGTGGGCGGGCAGGCCATCAGCCGGGTCATCACGCCGGGCCAGATCGCGGGCGCGTCGAGCACGTCCTGGCTGCTCACCTCCTTGCGGAACAGCGCCAGCGGATTGTTGGCGGCATGGCGGCTGGCCTTGGCGCGGATGCGTGCGAACGCCTCGAGCGGCGTGCCGTATTTTTCCATGTGCGCGAGGCCGGCGCCGCCGAAGTAGCGCAGCGCCAGCGGGATCTCCGGCTTGCCGACGAGGCGGTCGGTGACGGCGTCGAAGTCGTCGAACGGCGCGGGACGATCGGTGAACACGGACGCCAGCGCGCCTGGACTCATTTGCTCGAAGCCCAGCACGAGCACGCAGTCGGCCGCGCCGCCCTGCACCGCCTGGCGTGCAAGATAGAGCGCCGTGGAGCCCGTGGAGCAGTTGTTGTTGACGTTGACGATGGGGATGCCGGTCATGCCGACGCCGTACAGCGCCTTCTGGCCGCACGTGGAATCGCCGTAGACGTAGCCGGCATAGGCCTGCTCGACGTCCGCCCAGGCGATGCCCGCGTCTTCCAGCGCGGCGCGCGCGGCCTGGGCGCCCATCTCGTGGTACGGGGCGCTCGCCCCCGGCTTGGCGAACGGGATCATCCCGACGCCAGTGACATGGACTTTGCGGCTCATCGTCGTCTCCTCGAGCTGTGCTCTGTGATGGTATGCAGACTAGGTCGGATGACCTGCCCGGAAGATTATAGGTCAGCCGTACAGGTTTTGAAAGCATGCCGTGCGATAATCCCGGCCATGAACCAGACGCTCGACCAGACCCTGCGCAACAAATCCTCCGTCACGACCGAGAAAGGTTGGGAACGCGTGCACGCGATCCTGCAGGCCGCGCGCCGGCTGCTGGCCGCGGACGGCTATGCCGGGCTGTCGATGCGGCGGGTGGCGGGCGAGGCGGGCATGACCCTGTCGAACGTCCAGCACTATTACGGTAGCAAGGAAGTGCTGCTGGAGGCCGTCCTGCTGTCCACGATGGACGAGTTCCAGGCCAAGATGGACCGCATCTCGGCCGAGATGGGCGACCGCCCGCGCCTCGACCGGTTCCTGTCGACCACGGACATGTTCCTGGAAGAGATCACGGACCCGGTCACGCACGCGCTGTTCTTCGAGATCTGGGCGCTGGCGTCGCGCAACGCGTTCGCCTCCAACCTGATGGACCGCATGCTGGGGCGCGAGCGCAAGACCGTCTACAACCTGATCCGCGGGCTGAATCCGGCCATCCCGGACGAGGAATACATGCAGCGCGCGATCCTGATGGTGGCGCAGATCGAAGGGCTGATGCTGTTCCGCCTGGACCGCGAATCGCGCCGCGAGCAGTTCCTGGCCGTGCGGGCGGCGGTGCGCAAGGCACTGTTGAATCTGGCGACCGTGCCGTAATCGTCTCGTCGCTTATACTGGACCGGCTTACGTAGGGTGGACGGCCCTCCGCCCACGCGGACGCTTGCGTAATGCCGACGTCCGCGTGGGCACGGGGTGCCCACCCTACCGCCATCGTCCAGGCACCCCGTGCCCACCAAACGTTTGCGTCCCGCATGTGTTTGGTGGGCGGAGGGCCGCCCATCTACGCCCGTTGACGACAAAGGAGTCCGGATGCAGCACGACATCAGCCTGATCACCACCATCGCCGCCGCCCTCGGTCTCGGCCTGATGTTCGGCATGCTCGCCGTGCGCCTGCGCCTGCCGGCCCTGGTCGGCTATCTGGCCGCCGGCGTCGTCATCGGTCCCGCCACGCCCGGCTTCGTCGCCGACGTGCACCTGGCGTCGCAGCTGGCCGAGATCGGGGTGATGCTGCTGATGTTCGGCGTCGGACTGCATTTCTCGCTGGACGACCTGCTCGAAGTGAAAGGCATCGCCCTGCCAGGCGCCGTGCTGCAGATCGCGGTGGCGACCCTGCTCGGCATCGGCCTCACGCACCTGTGGGGCTGGGATCTCGGCGCCGGTCTCGTGTTCGGCCTCGCCCTGTCCGTGGCGAGCACGGTGGTGCTGCTGCGCGCGCTGGAGGACCAAGGTCAGCTCGACTCCTTCAACGGCCGCATCGCCGTCGGCTGGCTCGTCGTGGAAGACCTCGTGACGGTGCTCGTGCTCGTGCTGCTGCCGGCCCTCGCCGGGCCGCTGGGCGGCAAGGGCGACAGCGGCGCTTCGCTGTGGCTGTCGCTCGGGACGACGCTGCTGCAGGTCGGCGCCTTCATCGCCTTCATGCTGCTGGTGGGCCGCAAGCTCTTCCCGTGGTTCCTGTGGCGCGTGGCCAGGACCGGCTCGCGCGAGCTGTTCACGCTGGCCGTGATCGCGGCCGCCGTCGGCATCGCCTACGGTTCGTCGCACCTGTTCGGCGTGTCGTTCGCGCTCGGCGCCTTCTTCGCCGGCATGGTGCTGCGCGAGTCGGAGCTGAGCCACCGCGCGGCCGAAGAGACGCTGCCGCTGCGCGACGCGTTCTCGGTGCTGTTCTTCGTCTCGGTCGGCATGCTGTTCGACCCGCGCGTGCTGGTCGAGCGTCCGCTGGAAGTGCTGGGCGTCGTCGCCATCATCCTCGTCGGCAAATCGCTGGCCGCGTTCGTCCTCGTGCTGGCGCTGCGCTACCCGCTCAATACGGCGATCACGGTGTCGGCGAGCCTCGCGCAGATCGGCGAATTCTCGTTCATCCTGGCCGCCCTCGGCATCTCGCTCGGCCTGCTGCCGCAGACGGGCCAGAACCTGATCCTCGCCGGCGCCATCATCTCGATCGCCGTGAATCCGCTGATGTTCAAGCTGGTCGGCCCCTTGCAGAACTGGCTGCGCCCGGACGCCGAACGCGCGCGCAGGATGGAGCGCTCGCCCGATCCGCTGGCCGAGCTGCCGATGACGGTCGCGCACGAGCGCCTGACTGGCCAGGTCGTGCTGGTCGGCTACGGCCGCGTGGGCAAGCGCATCGCGCAGGAACTGGATCGCCAGGGCGTGCACTACGTCGTGGCCGAACAGAACCGCGACATCGTCGAAGACCTGCGCCGGCGCGACCAGCCGGCCGTCGCGGGCAACGCGGCCGACGCGGCCGTGCTGATCCAGGCCCACATCGCGCGCGCCGCCATGCTCGTGATCGCGACGCCGGACACCTTCCACGTGCGCGCCATGGTCGACACGGCCAAGGCCCTGAACCCCGCCATCCGCTGCGTCGTGCGCACGCACAACGAGGAAGAGGCGCGCCTGCTGCGCGAAGAGACGGGCGGCACGGTGCTCGTCGGCGAACACGAACTGGCGCGCAGCATGACGCACCACGTGCTGGACGGGTTAGCGCTCGCGCAGGCGCACTGATTCCGCAGCCACGACGGCGATCGCGCAGACCATCGTGCTTCGCTCCATGATGCCGGCGGCCAGCAGCGCGACGCTCAGGCCCGCGCAGCGCCGTACGCAATGGCCGCCCAGGCGCGCGCCCTGCCGCAGCGCGGCGGCGAAGACGGGCGGCGCGGGCACCGCAGCGGGCGGAAGCAACCGACGCCGGCGCCATGACGCCGCATGCCAGCCGGCGCCCGCCACGCCGGCCGCCGCCGCCAGCACCGGCACCATCCGCGCCACCGGGGGCATGCCCGGCAGCGCCCGCGCCACGGCCGTGCCGATCACATACAGCGGCAGGCCCGAGGCCGTCCAGGCCACGGCCCACGCCAATCCGGCCGTCAGCGTGAGCAGCAACGGCCGCCACCGGCCCGTCCCGTCCAGCGTGGTCCGATAGCGCCGCAAGGCCGGCACGGCGAGCGGCAGCATCATCGGCACCATCATCGATGCCCACATCCGGGTGAAACCGGCCGCGGCATCGAACCACGACTGTCCGCACATCGGCAGCCATATCGTCGACATGGCCCACCCGCCGGGCATCGGTATCTCCCCTGTCATCGCGCGGGATATTCGTCGTGCCGCCGCCACCAGACGCCGTCCTCGTTGCGGCCCCTGGGTGCGCGGTCCAGCCATTGGTACATGCCCCACAGCCCGTCGAGGCCGCGCGAATACGCCGAATACGTGTGATACACGACGCCGTCCTCCAGCACGAATGCGCTCAGGCCAGGCCGGTCGCGCGTGTAGGTGGCGAGGTCGGTGCCGGTCGACGCGGCCTGCAGCTGCGCGGGACTGGCGCTGTCCTGCATCGTCCAGTCGGTCCTGGACGGGGTGCGCATCGGCGGCTCGCGGCGGTAGTTGTACTCGATGCCGCCTTCGCGCTGCTGCGTCTCGTCGAACCAGACGTTGAAGTCGGCGTTGAAATCCGCGCCGGCGTCCTGGTGCGCCGTCGCCCACGGGAACGTCCATCCCATGCGCGCCTTGTACGCGCGCAATCTGGCCTGCGGTGCGCGCGACACGGCCGTCAGCATCACGTCGTGGTTGGCGAGGTGCGTGGCGATGCCTTCGAAGCCATCGGCGATCGCCGAGCAGGACGGACAGCCGGCCGTGTAGTCGACGCCGAACATGAAGTGGTAGACAAGCAGTTGCGAGCGGCCCTGGAACAGGTCGGCCAGCGATGCGCTGCCGGCCTCGGTGTCGAACCGGTAGTCCTTGTCGATGCGGACCCAGGGCAAGGCCTGCCGCTGGCGCGCCAGCTCGTCGCCGCGGTGCGTGAGCTCGCGCTCCGCTTCCCACAGCCGCAGCCGCGCGGCCAGCCATTCGTCCCGGGTTCCCGTCTGGTGCATGGTCATCGTCTTTCTCCTGTTGGTTGAAGGTGCGGTGCTATATTAGGGACGACACGGCACACGACGGGAGTGACAAGTTTGGCGCGATTCCGATGGACTCGATGATCACGGCGGCCGCCCTGGCGCTGGCGCGCGGCGACGCGCTCGGCGCGCTGGACCGCGTCGCCTTGCGTGACGATGCATCCGCGCTGGCATTGCGCGGCATCGCGATGGCACAGCTGGGCGATCTCGCGCGCGCCCGCCTGCTGGTGCGCCGCGCCGCCCGCGCGTTTGGCGCGAAGGAAGCCGTCGCACGCGCGCGCTGCCGGCTCGCCGAGGCCGAGATTGCGCTCGCCGTGCGCGATCTGGGCGCCTGTGCGACGCTGCTCGGCGACGCGGGCCGCACGCTGGAAGCGCACGGCGACCACGCCAACGCGGCGCACGCCCGCTACCTGGAGATCCGCCGCCTGCTGCTGCTGGGCCGCCTCGACGAGGCCGAACTGCGCCTGGACGCGCTGGACCCGGCCCACATGCCGCACGCCCTGCGTGCCGCGCACGAGCTGACCGCGGCCGGCATCGCGATGCGCCGCATGCGCGCGCACGCGGCGCGCGCGGCGCTCGTCCGCGCGGCCGCCCACACGCGCGCCGCCGGCATCGCCGCGCTGGATGCCGAGATCGGCTGGGCCGCGCGCCTGCTCGATGCGCCGGCGGCGAGGCTCATCACGCCGGACGGCCGGCGCGACGTGCTGCTCGACGACGTGGAACGGCTGATGTCGTCCACCGCGCTGGTGGTCGACGGCTGCCTGCATGCCGTGCACCACCTCGCCACGGAGATCCCGTTGGCGCGGCGCCCGGTCCTGTTCGCGCTGGTGCGCACGCTGGCCGAGGCCTGGCCGCGGGACGCGCCGCGCGAGGCGCTGATCCTGGCCGCCTTCCGCATCCGCCATCCCGACGAGACGGACCGCGCCCGCCTGCGCGTCGAGGTGGGCCGCCTGCGCGCCGTGCTGCGCGGCGCCGCGGGCGTGCGCGCGACGCCGCGCGGCTTCCAGCTGGTGCCGCGCGACGGCCACGACGTCGCCGTGCTCGTGCGCCCCGTCGACGACGACCACGCACCCGTGCTGGCATTGCTGGCGGATGGCGAGGCGTGGTCCAGCTCCGCGCTCGCGCTGGCACTGGGCACCAGCCAGCGCACCGTTCAGCGATCGCTGGAAACGCTGGCGGCCGCCGGCAAGATCCAGGCGTTCGGACAGGGCCGCGCGCGCCGCTGGGCGATGCTGCCCCTGCCCGGTTTCGCGACAAACTTGTTACTCCCGACCGCGCTGGGCGCTCCCTAGAATGAACGTATGAAAACGACACCCGCCCACATCGTCCGCGAATACGGACCCTTCGACGACAAGCCCGGCGTGCACGGCGTCTCCTTCGACGGCAGGCAGCTCTGGTTCGCATCCGGCGACCACCTGAACGCGGTCGATCCCGACAGCGGCCGGCTGCAGCGCGCCCTCGAGGTCCAGGCCCACGCGGGCACGGCCTTCGACGGCCGCTACCTGTACCAGATCGCGGACAACCGCATCCAGAAGATCGATCCGGACACGGGCGCGGTCCTGTCGACCATCCCGACGCCGGAAGACGGCGGTGCCGGTCTCACCTGGGCCGAGGGCTCGCTGTGGATCGGCCAGCACCGGGCGCGCAAGATCCACCGTCTCGATCCGGAGACCGGGGCGATCCTGAACACGATCGAATCGAAGCGCTTCGTCACCGGCGTGACGTGGTTGAACGGCGAGCTGTGGCACGCCACCTGGGAAAACGACCGGAGCGATCTGCGCCAGGTCGATCCGCGCACGGGCGCCGTGCTGCAAAGCGTCGAGATGCCGGCCGGCGCGATGGTGTCCGGCCTCGAGTCCGACGGCGTGGACCGCTTCTTCTGCGGTGGCGGCGGCAGCGGCAAGATCCGCGCCGTGCAACGCCCCAAATAAAAAAAACGGCGGACATCGCTGTCCGCCGCATTAACTTGAGTTCAACTCAAGACCATCAAACAACCACCAATCTTTACTTTGCCGGCGGCCTTCAGGCCACCGCCTCCTCGGCGCACAGCTTGAGGCTGGCGTGGCGCGGCGCATTCAAACCTGCCAGCAACGCGTCCTGATGCTGTGCCAGCAAGTCGAACACGGCGTCCTTGGACAGCACGTACTGGTCCAGCAGCGTGTCCTTGATCGATACGATCACGTCCTCGTAGTCGCGGATCGCGTCCAGCGTGTAGTTGTACAACTCGTCCGATTTCTCTTCCACCTGGCGCAGCAGGTGCTCGCCGGAGGCGTCGTTGGAAAGCTGGCTGTAGTCGATCTTGGCGCGCGAATACATCGACAGGCGGCCGACCATCAGGTTCAGCATCTTCGTGATCTTTTCGATGTCGTTCTGGCTGCCCACCGAGATGCCGCGTGCACCATAAAACAGTTCTTCCGCCGCCACGCCGCCGTACAGGCCGATCACGTCGCGCTCCAGCTCTTCCAGCGTGCGCAGCGACATGTCGTCACCGGATTGCAGCACATAGCCCAGCGCACCGATCTTGGACACCGCTTCCGTGCTGATCTTCAGCAGATGCGACTTTTCCTTGACCTCGGCCAGGCTCATGCCGGCGCGCAGGAACGGATCGATCTGCATGAAGAAGTGACCCAGTTCGTGCACCGCGATGCGTTCGCGCTGCTTGTGCTTCTCGGCCGTCGTGGCGCGGTCCGTCAGGCCGATCGTGGCGCGCTCGTAGGCGCGGAACAGCAGGTCGGTGTTGATGATCGCCTTTTCCTGGATCGAGATCATCGACGCGCGCTCGACCACGGTTTCCAGCAGCGCCGGGCTCAGGTTCTGGGTCATTTCCGCGACCTGGTCCAGGTCGACGTCGTTCCAATCCACCAGACCTTCTTTCTTGCGCGACAGGAAGCTCTTCAGCAATTCGCGGCGCTCGGCCTTGTTCGGCAGGCGGAAATTGATCTTCACGGAGAAGCGGCGCAGCATCGCTTCGTCCATCTCCGTCGACGCATCGTCGAAGTTCGAGGCGACGACCCAGATCACGCCCGCGCCCTTGTCGCTCTTGACGCCGTCCAGCAGGCCCAGCAGGGTATTGGCCGTGTCGTCTTCCCATTTCTTTTCGCTGCGGCCGCGCGGCATGAACAGGCTTTGCGCTTCATCCAGGAAGATGATGCAGCGGCCCTTGCCCGATGCCTTGCGGTACAGGGCATTCAACGCCTTCGAACCGCCGCCGACATAGCCCGACTCCAGCGCCGAACCGGATGCCTGGATCAGCGGGATGTCGAGGCGCTTGGCCAGGTAGCCCACCAGCTTCGTCTTGCCCGTGCCGGCCGGCCCCGTCAGCATGACGTTGAACGGCTTGTCGATGTTGTGCTCTTTATAGAGCTCGCGGTTGCGGATCATGTCTTCCAGGTGCAGCACTTCCTGCTTGATGTCTTCCATGCCGATCAGGTCGTCCAGGCTGCCCTTGAGCTTGTCCGGCGTGATCAGCTGGCTGCTCATGCCCGTGCCCGGGATGCCGAATTTCATCGCGTACAGGATCACGGCCAGCACGGTGATGTCGAGCGCATGGCGCTTCAGGAAGTCGAGCACGTCGGCGCCGAAGCCTTCGCCCTCGTCCTGCAGGACGGCCTTGTGCGACGCCAGGTATTCGTCCTTGGCGATGGAATACGGGATCGCGTTCTTGAGCAGCACTTCGCGCTCCAGCGACAGGTGCGACGTGCTCGGCACCTTCACCACGTGCAGTTGCGGTGCGCCCTTGAACTTGAAGATATAGCGCGGCGAATCGGACAGCGGCTTCGCGACCAGCAGGTAGTCGAGACGGTCCTTTTCGGCGACCAGCTGGGTGATTTCGGAAATATTCTGCGAGTAGACGACCGGCGACGGATCCTGCGGGATATCGGCCTTGTAGATTGCCCAGCCCGTCAGCACGCCGAGCATTACGGCAGTCAAGATCCGGACATAAACATTCTTAAAGGCAATTTGAATTCGGGCAAAATTGGGCATATCGGTACTCTTACAAAGTCGAAGGTGCGTGATACTGCGGATATTGCGTGCCTTCCGAAGTGCCGAGTGGACGCGAAAGGCGGCGGTGCGGGGACCGCGGGGTATTCAAACGTGTGCGTTTGATATTGTTTTGATGCCCGAAGGCAATGGGGATATGGAGACTATACTCGCAAAGAAAAGCGACGTGTATACCGTGCGCCGAAAAAATTTTGAATCGCAACACGGGTGATCAAGTTGACATCGCATTTCATTGTCCATCCCACACATTCAATAAATAAATCGCAATAAGCCGATTCATACTTGGCTTTTTCTCAATAGCCAATCGATTAATTGATTGCATTTGCTTTATTTAAAAATGATTAACTTTGCCATCTGATTATCATGCTTTAACCGTACGTAACGGACGCAATGCACAGCGCATTTTTGCTATGCTGGGACCATCCGCATGACGCCGCCAACGGTCGCGCGGATGACGTCAGCCATTGTCAGACAATGCATTGATAAGGAATGACCGTGAAACGATACGCACTCGCCGCAACGCTCAGTCTCTTGATGGGCGGCACCGTCCAGGCCGCCGCCATTGACCTCGACAACAATCACGCCGTCGCCCGCATGCGCGGCGTGGCCGACCTGTCGACGGTAAGTCGCAACGAAGTGGTGGTACCACCGTCCCCTTCGATGTCCGAACTTCCGGAACCGGAAGTGTTTGCCATGATGCTGGTCGGCCTGATCCTGATCGGTTATCGGGCCAGCCGCGACAGCAGTGAGAAATTTAAATAAGGATCGAATCCTGAACTGTTCCGCAAGACGCGGAAAGTGCGGCGCCGCAAGGCGCCGTTTTCTTTTATGTGTATGCCTTTGGGAAAGGCTGGCCTCGACGGCATCAAGAAAAATAGATAGGAACGGATCGGCCGATTTCAAGGCCTTGATTTAGGCCGGCAATTCCTGGCACAACGCGTGCAATTTACTCAACGTCGCCCAATTGCGCGCCGTCGTCGCATCTCCCAACTGCTTGCCCAGCGCGGCGGCGGCCGTACTGTCGAGGATGCCACCGGGGCACCATACATAAGCGGCCCGCTCGCCCAGCGCCACCGCGCCCGGATGCCAGTCCTGGCCGCACAGGGCTTCGATGGCGTCGCGCGGATGGGGCGCCGCGAGGATGAAGGTCAGCAGGCGTGAATGATCGGTCGCCAGGTCCAGCAAGGGATTCGACGACATGATCCCGTCCAGTTCGTCGCAATCGAGTACGAGGGTGCGCGAGGCCACGCCGAGCTTGAGCACGAGCGCATCCTCGATCCCGGCCGCCACCGCCTCGTGCGCCCTGGCCGGACCGGTGAACACGACGTTCCCGCTGTTCAGCAGGCTGCGCACGTCGTCGTAGCCGAGGTCCGCGATCAGTTTGCGCAGGTCGGCCATGGCGATACGTTTCGCCCGCCCGACATTCACGCCTCTCAAAAGAGCAATGTAGCGTTTTCTGGTCATCCGGGCATCCTACCTCGCCCGGATTAAGACATCATTAAAGGCGGCGCGCGACAGCCTTACAACACCCGGCCTTCCGGGCGCTCACACCCGCCTTACCCGATGGTAATATCAATACATTGCAAAAAACGAAAGAGGGAAGCATGAGCGGTCCTTTCCAGCTCACGCCGCTGGCCGAGACCCGTCCGGGCATGGTGTTGTCCGACGTCGTACGCGACGGCAAGGGAAATGTATTGCTGGCGCAGGGCGTCGTCCTGACGGAATCCATGCTTGGCTCGCTGGGGCGGCACGGCATCGACATGTTGCCGATCCTGCAGGCCGTCCCGGCACCGCCGCCCATCGATCTGGAAGCGGTCCAGGCACGGCTCGATCACGTGTTCCGCCAACACGACCGCGACGACCTCGGCGACTGGGCCACCGGCATCCTGCGCCGCTACGTCGAAGATTACCGGCTGCAGCGCGAGGTGGCCGCATGAACCGGCTGACGCCCGAACAACTGGCGGCCGGCGTGCAAGACCTGCCGTCGCTGCCCGCCGTCGTCATGGAGTTGCTCAGCAGCATAGAGCAGGAAGACATCGACATTTCGGTACTGGCGAAAAAGGTGTCGTATGACCAGGCATTGACGGCCAAGACCTTGCGCCTGGCCAATTCGTCGTCCTACGGCCTGCAGGTCAAGGTCACGACGATCCAGCAAGCCATTACCTTTCTCGGCTTCCAGACGACGCGCAACCTGATCACGGCGGCCGCCATCACCGGTTGCTTTCCGAGCGGACGGTGCGCCGGATTTCATGACAAGTCGTTCTGGCGCCATTCGATCGCCACGGCCGCGTGCGCACGCGCGCTGGCGCGCCGGATGCGCTTCAATCAAGACATTGCTTTTACGGCTGGCTTACTGCACGACATCGGCCGGCTCGTGCTGGTGACGGGCCATCCGGAGGCGTATGACCAGGTCGTGGCCTGGCACGTGCAGCATGGCGGCGACTGGCAGGACGCGGAACGGGCCGTACTCGGCATCGACCACGTCGACGCGGGGGTGGCGCTGGCCGATCACTGGAATTTCTCGAGCACCATACGCCAGGTTATCGCCTGTCACCATACCCCCGACACCCACGGTGCGGGATTCCTGGCGGCAATCGTGCACGTGGCCAATGCCATCGTGCACGCACTCGATCTCGCCGGCGAAGACGACGAACTGGTGCCGCGCGTGTCCAACGTAGCCTGGGATGCGATGGGATTGAATGAGGAAGCCTATTTGCACCTCTTCCGGGAAACGGAATTGCAGTTCGGCGAGATGTCGGCCATCCTGATGGCTTGAAACACGCTGTTCAAGCCCAGGATGGCCGGCGGTGGTGACGGCAGCGAAGGCAAGCTTCGCGGCCGGGTCTGGCCGCAGGCATGACAGGACCGGCTGTCATGCCCGCAGCCTCAGTGCGCATAGTTGCCCGACGGCTTGGACGATGGCGAAGCGTCGTTCGATTGCGATTGAGCCGATTGCGCTTGCGGCTGACCTTGTTGCTGTTGTGCGGCCTGCTGAGCAGCTTGCTGTGCAGCTTTTTCCTCAGGCTTCGGGCGGCCTTGAGCGTCCGACAGACGATATTTGGTGCGACGGTCGCCCATCAGGTCACGCAGATCGCGGATGCTCATGCCAGTCACTTCGTGCATGCGGATCAGCAGCGATGCGCCGACCGGCAGGCGGTGGTGACGGATCTTGCTGATCACCGGAGGAGCGACTTCCAGCATGCGCGACAGCGCTGCATCGTTCTTCAACTGCATTTTGCCGAGCAGAATGTCCAGCAAGTGGTTGGGGTTGTAGCTTTCCTGGGATGACAAAGCATGATGTGCCATGATGACCTCGTGAATGGTTAAAATAGTTCTTTTACGAACCGTGTGTAATGACTAAGTTTCGTCAACATAAGTTCCCGGATCGCGTTATCGACTGACCAGGCCTCTGCCTGACATGCCGGCAACGCTACCGGACCGCGTGCGCTCCCTTGGCGGGAAGCGCGAAAACCAATGCAGCGTCGGAACCCTGTCCGGGGGCCGCGACCGGAACTGCGGTCGCCGCTGCGGTTTTTTGCACTCCCCGCTTCCCACATGCACTTGTTTTTCGGACAAATTATCAAACTCATATGCCGGGTTCACACTCGACCTGAGCACAAAATTCATTGGCCGAAATCAAGCTAACCGGTGGAAAGCTTGTCACATAGTCATTTCAGCACATGGTGACGAATTGTGGCGCACGCAAGTGTTTTTTTGGACTAATTTTGCAATTGCCGAGCTACACGAACTACTTGATTTACAACGAGAAACTTCTTCGAGTCGCGTTGGCAACTTTAAAGATAACAGCTGGCAAGGAAAATACAAGATTTAACAATGTAACCGACTGTACAGAACTTTATATGCGGAAAGTTCTAATTCCGCGGAGTACATAACGCCGGCGCGCACGGTCGCACGCACCCGCTTTTCCGGCCCGTATTCCGATTTACGGTAAACTGAACTTCCACTTGTCAAAGCATCAGGGAACGTCGAAAAACCGGTTGCGCGTTGCGCTCGCGGCGGTGTTCGAGGTCCCCAAACAGCACCTAAAAGCATTCCATGCAGAAAAAAGTATTCATCAAGACCTTCGGTTGCCAAATGAACGAGTACGACTCGGACAAGATGGCGGACGTGCTGGGCGCGTCCGACGGGCTCGTACGCACCGACACGCCGGACGACGCCGACGTGATCCTGTTCAACACCTGCTCCGTGCGCGAAAAGGCGCAGGAAAAAGTGTTTTCGGACCTGGGCCGCCTCAAGGAACTCAAGCGCAGCAAGCCCGACCTGATCATCGGCGTGGGCGGCTGCGTCGCGTCGCAGGAGGGCGAGGCCATCGTCAAGCGCGCGCCGCACGTGGACATGGTGTTCGGCCCGCAGACGCTGCACCGCCTGCCGCAGATGATCCAGCTGCGCCGCCACACGGGCGCGGCGCAGGTCGACATCAGCTTCCCGGAAATCGAGAAGTTCGACCACCTGCCCCCGGCCAAGGTCGACGGCCCCATCGCCTACGTGTCGATCATGGAAGGCTGCAGCAAATATTGCAGCTACTGCGTCGTGCCCTACACGCGCGGCGAGGAAGTCTCGCGCCGCTTCGAGGACGTGCTGACGGAAGTCGCCGGCCTGGCCGCGCAGGGCGTCAAGGAGATCATGCTGCTGGGGCAGAACGTGAATGCCTACCGCGGCCTGATGGAGTCGGGCGAGATCGCCGACTTCGCCCTGCTGCTGGAATACGTGGCCGAGATCCCCGGCATCGAGCGCCTGCGCTTCGTCACCAGCCACCCCAAGGAATTCACCCAGCGCCTGATCGACGCATACGCGAAGATCCCGCAGCTGGTCAACCACCTGTACCTGCCCGTGCAGCACGGTTCCGACCGCATCCTGCAGGCGATGAAGCGCGGCTACACGGGCCTGGAATACAAATCGATCATCCGCCGCATCAAGGCGGTGCGGCCAAGCATCTCGATCTCGTCCGACTTCATCGTCGGCTTCCCGGGCGAGACGGACGCCGATTTCGAGGCGATGATGAAGCTCGTGGAAGACGTCGGCTTCGACAACAGTTTCAGTTTCATCTTCAGCAAACGCCCCGGCACGCCGGCCGCCAACCTGGAAGACGATACCCCGCACGACGTCAAGCTGGCGCGCCTGCAGCGCCTGCAGGCGCAGATCGACGCCAATACGCGCAAGACCAGCGCGGGCATGGTCGGCAGCGTGCAGCGCATCCTCGTCGAAGGCCCGTCCAAGAAGGGCGGCGGCGAGCTCCAGGGCCGCACCGAGAACAACCGCGTCGTCAACTTCTTCCCGGGCGCTGCCGGCAGCGACACGCTCGTCGGCCGGCTGGTCGACGTGCGCATCACCGAGAGCCTCGATTACACCCTGCGCGGCGACCTGGTCGCCAGCATTGATACGATTGCCAAAGCCAGTTGAAAACACCCACCCAGCCTTCGTACTTCACCCCCGAGCCGCTCGATAACACGCGGCTCGCCCACCTCTGCGGACCGCTCGACGAGAACCTGCGCCAGATCTCGGCCGCCCTCGACGTGACCGTCTTCCGGCGCGGCGAACGCTTCATCGTCAGCGGCACCAACGCACAGCGTGCCGTCGAACTGCTCGAGCGTTTCTACGCCGTGGCCGACAAGGTCGTGCCGATCGAGGAGGTGCAACTGGCGCTCGTCGAACAGCGCGCCGGCCTGAAACCCAAGGCCGCCGACGCCGACGCGCCGCCGCCGCCGAAGGAACCCGGCGCCGCGGTCACCGAGGAAGCCGACAAGGGCGATGGCGCGGCCGACGACGAGGACCTGGTCAGCCCGATGCTCAAGACGCGGCGCCACGACCTGCGCGGCCGCACGCCGCACCAGATCCAGTACCTGAAAGCCGTGCTCGAACACGACATCAGCTTCGGCATCGGCCCGGCCGGCACCGGCAAGACCTATCTCGCCGTCGCCTGCGCCGTCGACGCCCTCGAACGCGACGCCGTCAAGCGCATCATCCTGACGCGTCCGGCCGTGGAAGCGGGCGAGCGCCTGGGCTTCCTCCCCGGCGACTTCGCGCAAAAGGTCGACCCTTACCTGCGTCCGCTGTACGACGCGCTGTACGACCTGCTCGGCTTCGACCGCACGCAGAAGCTGTTCGAGAAGCAGGTGATCGAGATCGCCCCGCTGGCGTTCATGCGCGGACGCACCCTGAACCACGCGTTCGTGATCCTGGACGAAGCCCAGAACACGACGGCCGAACAGATGAAGATGTTCCTGACGCGGATCGGCTTCGGCAGCAAGGCCGTCGTCACGGGCGACGTCACCCAGGTCGACCTGCATAAAACGCAGCGCAGCGGCCTCGTCGACGCCATGCACGTACTGAAGGACGTGCGCGGCATCGCCTTCACCCAGTTCTCCAGTGCCGACGTCGTGCGCCACCCGATGGTGGCCCGCATCGTCGACGCCTACGAAAAGTCCGCGTCGATACAGGAACTCGGCGCACTCCCGGGCACCCTGTCGGGTGCCCCCTTGAATAAACCAGCCACCCGCCATGTCCGCAAAAAAGCATAACCTCGAACTGGACGTCCAGTACCCCGACACCCGCCTGGAAGCGGACATCACGCCCGCGATGGTCGAGCGCTGGGTGCAGGAGTCCCTCCTCGGCCCGGCCGAACTGGCGATCCGCTTCGTCGGCGCGCAAGAAGGCCAGACCCTGAACCGCGACTACCGCGGCAAGGACTACGCCACCAACGTGCTCACCTTCGCCTACAACGAGGGCGCGGAACTCGCCGACGACGAACCGACCCAGGCCGACATCGTCCTGTGCACGGACGTGCTGCAGCGCGAAGCGGATGAGCAGAAGAAGACGGTCGAGGAACACGCGGCCCACCTCGTCGTGCACGGCGTGCTGCACGCGCAGGGCTTCGACCACGAGACGGACGAGGAAGCGGAAGAGATGGAACAGCTCGAGCGCGACATCATGGAAGTGCTCGGGTATCCGGATCCGTACGCGGAGAACGAATAACCGGTTCGCATGTGCGCGGCGACAAAGCTCGGCGGTAGAGGTACGGCGACAGAAGCGCGCCGGTAGAAGCACGTCGTTCCCGCGCAGGCGGGAACCCAATGTGCGCGACCTGCCGGAAAACCTGGATCCCCGCCTGCGCGGGGACGACGGATTCAGGCCTTCTTGAGCTGCTCCCCGATCGGCAGCTTGCGCACCCGCTTACCGGTCGCCGCGAACACCGCATTCGCCAGCGCCGGCGCGATGCCCGCCGTCCCCGGCTCGCCGATGCCGCCCGGGTCGTCGTGGCTGTTCACGATATAGACTTCCACGATCGGCGCCTCCGGCATGCGCATCACGCGGTAGTCGGAGAAGTTCGTCTGCTGCACCCGCCCCTTCTCGACCGTCACCTCGTCCCACAGCGCCGCGCTGGCGCCGAACACGATGCCGCCCTCCATCTGCGCGACGATGGTGTCCGGGTTGACGTTCTGGCCGCAGTCCACCGCGCACACGACGCGGTGCACGCGCACGTCGCCGTCCGGCCCCACCGACACTTCCGCCACCTGCGCCAGATAGCTGCCGAACGCGAACTGCGTGGAGACGCCCCGCCCCAGCTTGCGCCCCGCGACGGGCTTCAACGGCTTGCCCCATCCCGCCTTCTCGGCCGCCAGGTTCAGCACCGCCAGGGTGCGCGGCGATTTCTGCAGCAGCGCGCGGCGGAACGCGACGGGGTCCGTCTTGCTCGCATACGCCAGCTCGTCGATGAAGCTCTCGACGACGAACACGTTGTGCGTGGGGCCGACGCCGCGCCAGAACGCCGTCGCGAGGCCGGGCGGTTCGTGGCGCACGTACTCCACGCGGATGGCCGGAATCGAATACTGCAGGTCGGCCGCCGCTTCCACGGCATCCGGGTCGACGCCGTTCTTGACCATCGGCGGGGCGAAGCGCGCCATGATCGACGATCCCGTCACGCGGTGGAACCAGGCCACGGGCATGCCCTTGTCGTCGATGCGCGCCGACATGCGGTCCACGTAGTACGGGCGGTACATGTCGTGCTGGATGTCTTCCTCGCGGCTCCAGATGATCTTCAGCGGCCCCTTGGCCAGCTTGGCGAATTCCACGGCCTGGATCACGTTGTCGACTTCGAGCCGGCGGCCAAAGCCGCCCCCGATATAGTGGTTGTGCACGCGGACCTTGTCGACCGGCAGCCCGGTGAGCTTCGCCGCGGCGCCCTGCGCCAGCGCGGGCACCTGCGTGCCGACCCAGATGTCGCAGCCGTCCGGCTTCAGGTCGACCGTGCAGTTCATCGGCTCCATCGTCGCGTGCGCGAGGAACGGGACTTCGTAGACGACGTCGATGCGGCGCCCCGGACCAGCATCCAGCGCCTTCAACGCGCCGCCCTTGTCCGTGGCGACGGCGCCCGTGTTCTGCGACACCTTCATCATGTCGGCGACGATGCCGGCCAGGCTGACGTTGGCGTTGGCGCCGTCGTCGAAGCGCGGCGCGGCGGCCGCCAGGCCCTGTTTCGCGGCCCAGAAGTGGTCCGCCACGACGGCCACGGCGCCTTCGATGCGCAGCACCTGGCGCACGCCCTTCACCGCCATCGCCTTCTGCTCGTCGACGGCCGTCACCTTGCCCCCCAGGACGGGCGACGCCGCCACGGCCGCGATCCCCATGTTCGGCAAGCGCGCGTCGATGCCGAACTGCGCGGACCCGTTGACCTTCGCCGGCGAGTCGAGACGCTTCACGGGCTTGCCGACCAGCGCGAACGTGGACGCGTCCTTGAGCTTGACCTCGGCCGGAAACTTCAGTTGCGACGCCGCGTCCACGACCTCGCCGAAATGGACGGAGCGGTTCGACGCCTCGTGGCGGATCGTCCCGGCCACGACTTTCAGGTCGCCGGGGTCCACGTTCCAGTTCTTGGCGGCCGCCTGCACGAGCACCGTGCGGACCTTGGCCCCGGCCTCGCGCAGCGGTTTATACGTGGACCGGATCGACGTCGAGCCGCCCGTCACCTGGCCGCCCAGCAGCGCGTCGGCGTACAGCGAATTGTTCGCGGGCGCCTGCTCCAGTTTCACTTTCGAGAGATCGGCACCGAGCTCCTCGGCCAGCAGCATCGGCAGCGACGTGAACGTGCCCTGCCCCATCTCGACCTTGTGGATGATGAGGGTGACGATGCCGTCGCGGTCGATGCGGATGAAGGCGTCGTGCGCAAGGCCCGGCGGCTCGTTGGTCATGGCGGTCGAGGCCTGGCCGACGGCCTTCTCGGACGGCGGTTCCTTGCGGTCGCCGGACGGCGCCTCGCCGGGCCCCTGCTTGTGGCAACCGAACAGCGAGAAGCCGAACAGCAGGCTGCCGCCGCCGACGGCACCGGCTTTCAGCAACTGGCGGCGCTTGTTCGAGACGGCGGCCGCTTTATCCCCGGTAATCTGGTCCATGTGGTCGCCCTCTCTCATGCCTGGCCGGAAGCGATCTTGATCGCCTTGCGGATGCGGTTATAGGTCCCACAGCGGCAGATATTGCCGGCCATGGCGTTGTCGATGTCGGCGTCGCCCGGCTTCGGGGTCGCGTGCAGCAGCGCGGTGGCCGACATGATCTGGCCCGACTGGCAATAGCCGCACTGGACGACGTCGATCTTGCGCCACGCGTCCTGCACCCTGGCCCCGACCGGGTCGTTGGCGATCGCCTCGATGGTCGTGATCTTCTTGCCGGTCGCGGCCGACACGGGCGTCACGCACGAGCGGATCGCCTGGCCGTCCAGGTGCACGGTGCAGGCACCGCACAGGGCGGCGCCGCAGCCGAACTTGGTGCCGGTGAGGCCCAGCACGTCGCGGATCGCCCACAACAGGGGCATGTCGTCGGGGATATCGAGGTCGGTAGTGGTGCCGTTGACGTTCAAGGCGGGCATGGGGTTCCTTTCCGTAGCAGATTGCCAACTATAGGACGAACACTGAAGGCAATGGCGCACGAGTCATGGCCATACTGCCAACTCGCAGGATAGCGCGAATAGCAAGAGTCCGCCCGGGCCCGGTGCTGCATAAAAATCAGGCACGACGGCTTTTGGTGTATCCTATGGCCCATCGCAACAACGGCTTCACGCCAACTATGCCCGAGCACCCTGCTGACGTCCGCACGGACGCCAAAACCCACCGATCGCTGTTCGAACGGTTGACCGCACTGATTTCCCCGGAACCCGAAAACCGCGCCGAGCTGCTCGAAGTGCTGCACGACGCGCACGAACGCAATCTCATCGACGCCGACGCCCTCTCCATGATCGAAGGCGTGTTCCAGGTGTCCGACCTGTCGGTGCGCGACATCATGATCCCGCGCTCCCAGATGGACGTGATCGACATCACCAAGCCGATCGAGGAATGGCTGCCGATCGTGCTGGAAACGGCGCACTCGCGCTTCCCAGCCATCGAGGGCGAGCGCGACAAAGTGGTCGGCATCCTGCTCGCCAAGGACCTGCTGCGCTACTACGCGGAAGAATCGTTCGATGTGCGCGACATGCTGCGCCCGGCGATCTTCATCCCGGAATCGAAGCGCCTGAACGTCCTGCTGCGCGACTTCCGCGCGAACCACAACCACATGGCCATCGTCGTCGACGAGTACAGCGGCGTGGCCGGCCTGATCACCATCGAAGACGTGCTGGAACAGATCGTCGGCGACATCGAGGACGAGTACGACTTCGACGAGGAAGAGGACAACATCCTCTCCATCAAGGAAGGCCAGCACGGCCCGCGCTGGCGCGTGAAGGCGCTGACGGAGATCGAGCAGTTCAACGAAGAAATCGGCGTCGACCTGCCCGAGGACGACGTCGACACCATCGGCGGCCTCGTCGCGAGCCACCTGGGCCGCATGCCGCACAAGGGCGAAGTCTTCGACCTCGAAAACCTGCGCTTCGAAGTGCTGCGCGCCGACGCGCGCCAGATCCACGTGCTGCTGGTCGAAAAACTCCCGGCCGCCGACGACGATCACGATTGACGCGGGACCTGCAGTGTTGGCATCCAGTCTGAACCCGCGGCGCCGCCGCAAGCCCGCCGTGGCGCCCGATCCCGCGCTGCGCGGCACGCGGCCGAGCGCCGCGGGCCTCATCGTGGCGGCCCTCGCCGGCGCCTCGAGCCTGTTCTCGTTCGAACCCTTCGGCTGGTGGCCGCTCCAGTTCATCGCGCTCGCCTACCTGTTCTACCAGGTCGGCATGGGCAGCTCGACACGCCGCGCCGTGTTCCTCGGCTGGGCGTTCGGCTTCGGCTGGTCGGTGGCCGGCATGCACTGGCTGTATATTGCGCTGAACCGCTTCGGCGGCCTGCCGGCCGTGCTGTCCGCGATCGCCATCGCTTTGCTGGGCCTGTATATGGGACTGTTCGGCGCGTTCGCGGCCGGCGCCGCGTCCTGGCTGCGCAAACGCTGGGCGCTGCAGGTAGCAGCGTTCCTGCTGCTCGTCTTTCCCGTCTGCTGGGGCGTGTCGGAATGGATGCGCGGCTGGGTGTTCACCGGTTTTCCCTGGGCGGCATCCGGCTATGCGCATGTGGCGGCGCCCCTCGGCGGCTTCGCGCCGGTCCTCGGCGTGTACGGGATCGGCGTGCTGGTGGCCATGTGCGCGGGCTGCATCGCGATGCTGACCCAGCGCCGCAAGCTGCCGGCGATCGGCCTGTTCGCCGCGCTGCTGCTGGCCGGCTGGGGCCTGAAGCACGTCGCCTGGACCGAACCTGCCGGCAAACCGCTCACCGTGCGCCTGCTGCAGGGGAACATCCGCCAGGACGAGAAATTCAGCGCCGAGCACCTGGGCGAGATCCTCGTGCGCTACCGCGACATGATGACGGCCGCGCCGGCCGACCTGATCGCGGCGCCGGAAACGGCGATCCCCGTGTTCCCGAACCAGCTCCCGCCCGACTATCTGCAGACGTTCCGCGACTACGCGGCGCGCACCGGCAGCGCCTACCTGTTCGGGATTCCTCTCGCCACAAGCATGACGGTGTACGCGAACAGCGTGGCCGGCATCGGTCCGCAGGGACAGTCCTACCGCTACGACAAGCAGCACCTGGTGCCGTTCGGCGAATTCATCCCGACGGGCTTCCGCTGGTTCACGGACCTGATGCAGATCCCGCTGGGCGATTTCACGCGCGGCCCGGCCGTGCAGGCGCCGTTCGCCGTGAAGGACCAGCGGGTGCTGCCGAACGTCTGCTACGAAGACGTATTCGGCGAAGAGATCGCGCACAACCTGCGCGCGGAAGCGCAACCGGCGACGGTGCTGCTGAACGTGTCGAACCTCGCGTGGTACGGCGAATCGGTGGCGATCCCGCAGCACCTGCAGATCTCGCGCATGCGCACGCTCGAGACGGGCCGCCCGATGCTGCGCGCCACGAACAACGGCGCCACCGCCGTCATCGACGGCCGCGGGAACGTGCAGGCGCTGCTGCCGTTCTATCGCCAGGGCACGCTGGCGGCCACGGTGCAGGGCATGGCCGGCAGCACGCCGTACATCCGCTTCGGCAACCTGCTGTTCCTGGCCCTGGGCGCGTTGCTGCTGGGTGGCGCCTGGTTCGCGGGACGGCGCCGGCAGACGACCGGATAAAATAAGCGATTCACTTCAAGCCAATCAGTAAAACCCGCTAGAATTGGTGTTTTAGCAAACCCGCCGTGTACGCGCGCCGTGCGCGCGACGCCTCAGGCAGTCGCAGGCTCCAAGTCAATAATATGCTTACATTCCAACAAATCATCCTGACGTTGCAAACCTACTGGGACAAACAGGGTTGCGCCCTGCTCCAGCCGTACGACATGGAAGTCGGCGCGGGCACCTTCCATACCGGCACCTTCCTGCGCGCGATCGGACCGGAACCCTGGCGCGCCGCCTACGTGCAACCGTCGCGCCGCCCCAAGGATGGCCGCTACGGCGATAACCCGAACCGCCTGCAGCACTATTACCAGTACCAGGTCGTCCTGAAACCGGCGCCGGAAAACATCCTCGACCTGTACCTCGGTTCGCTGGAAGCGCTGGGCCTGGACCTGAAAAAGAACGACGTGCGCTTCGTCGAGGACGACTGGGAAAGCCCGACCCTCGGCGCCTGGGGCCTCGGCTGGGAAGTCTGGCTGAACGGCATGGAAGTCACGCAGTTCACCTACTTCCAGCAGGTCGGCGGCCTCGATTGCAAGCCCGTGCTGGGCGAGATCACGTACGGCATCGAGCGCCTGGCCATGTACCTGCAGGGCGTCGAGAACGTCTACGACCTCGTGTGGACCGAGTGGGAAGAGAACGGGGAAAAGAAGTCGCTGAGCTACGGCGACGTGTTCCACCAGAACGAAGTCGAACAGTCGACCTACAACTTCGAACATTCGAACACCGACCTGCTGTTCCAGGCCTTCAATAATCACGAGAGCGAAGCCAAGCGCCTGATCGAACTGGCGCTCACGCTGCCGGCGTACGAACAGATCATGAAGGCCTCGCACAGCTTCAACATGCTGGATGCGCGCGGCGCCATCTCCGTCACCGAGCGCGCCGCCTACATCGGCCGCGTGCGCACCCTGTCGCGCCTCGTCGCCCAGGCCTATTACGATTCGCGCGAGAAGCTGGGCTTCCCGATGCTGCCGAAAGCGGCCGCCTGAGAACAGAACAAGACAACACCATGAATCAGACACTACTCGTCGAACTGCAGACCGAAGAACTGCCGCCGAAGGCACTCGTGAAACTGGGCGCCGCTTTCGCCAGCGGCATCGCGAACGGCCTGAAGGCCCGCGATTTCACGGACGCCGACAGCGTCGTCACCACCTACGCCACCCCGCGCCGCCTGGCCGTCTCGATCACGAACGTGCGCAGCACGTCGCCGGACAAGACCATCCGCGAAAAAATCCTGCCGGTGGCCGTCGCCCTCGACAAGGACGGCAACCCGACCGCGCCGCTGGCCAAGAAGCTGGCCGCCCTCGGCTTCCCGGACCTGAAGGTCAGCGACCTCGAACGCGCCCAGGACGGCAAGGCCGACAGCTTCTTCTACACCTACACGGCGCCGGGCAGCGCGCTCGCCGCGGGCCTGCAGCCGGTGCTGGAAGAGACGGTCGCCAAGCTGCCGATCCCCAAGGTGATGAGCTACCAGCGTCCGGACGGCGCGACCGTGCAGTTCGTGCGCCCGGTGCACTCGCTGCTGGCGCTGCACGGCGAGAACGTCGTGCCGCTGTCCCTGCTCGGCCTCGACGCCGGCCGCGCGACGCTCGGCCACCGCTTCCTGTCGAACGGCCAGCCGTTCGATATCGTCCATGCCGACGCCTACAATGAACTGCTCAAGGTCTTCGGCAAGGTCGTCGCCAATGCCGGGGAACGCAAGGAATCGATCCGCACCCAGCTGCTGGCCAAGGCCGGCGCCGACCAGGTCTTGATGCCGGAATCGCTGCTGGACGAAGTGGCCGCGCTCGTCGAATGGCCCGTCGTCTACGAATGCCATTTCGAGGAAGCGTTCCTGGCCGTGCCGCAGGAATGCCTGATCCTGACAATGCAGACGAACCAGAAGTACTTCGCGCTGACGGATGCCGCGGGCAAGCTGCGCTCGCGCTTCCTGATCGTCTCGAACCTCGCGACCGACGATCCGTCGGCCATCGTCGGCGGCAACGAGCGCGTCGTGCGCCCGCGCCTGTCGGACGCCAAGTTCTTCTTCGAGCAGGACAAGAAGAAGTCGCTGGAATCGCGCCTGCCGCTGCTGGCGAACGTCGTCTATCACAACAAGCTGGGCACGCAGGCCGAGCGCACGCAGCGCGTCACGCGCCTGGC
This sequence comes from Massilia sp. Masssp93, assembly GCF_059491295.1. Classification (NCBI taxonomy): domain Bacteria; kingdom Pseudomonadati; phylum Pseudomonadota; class Betaproteobacteria; order Burkholderiales; family Oxalobacteraceae; genus Massilia; species Massilia sp. Masssp93. The sequence continues at coordinate 5,229,103 of NZ_CP168502.1, forward strand.
CGGCGCCATCGCCCGCCGCCTCGGCTACGACGTACTGCTGGCCGAACGCGGCGCGCAGCTCGCGAAGGCCGACCTCCTGACCGACATGGTCGGCGAATTCCCCGAGCTGCAAGGCATCATGGGCACGTATTACGCCCGCAACGACAACGAGCACGAGGAAGTGGCGCTGGCCGCCTCCGAACACTACCAGCCGCGTTTCTCGGGCGACGCCCTGCCGTCGACGAATACGGGCCTGACGGTGGCGCTGGCCGACAAACTGGAAACGCTGGTCGGCATCTGGTCGATCGGCCTGCAGCCGACCGGCGAAAAAGACCCGTTCGCGCTGCGCCGCCACGCGCTGGGCGTGATGCGCATGCTGGTCGAGAAACGCCTGCCGCTCGCGCTGTCCGACCTGTTGCAGGACGCCGCCGGCGTGTTCGACTACATGCCGACGTTCAAGGACCCGACGCTCGACGTGACGGCCTTCATGCTGGACCGCCTGCGCGGCCTGCTGCGCGACCGCGGCTTCGCGCCGAACGAAGTGGAAGCCGTGCTGGCGCAGAACCCGGACCGCGTGGACGACGTCGTGCAGCGCCTGGAGGCCGTGCAGGCGTTCGCCGCGCTGCCGGAAAGCGCCTCGCTGGCCGCCGCCAACAAGCGCATCACCAACATCCTCAAGAAGAACGAGGAAGCGCTCGCGCAGGCCGGCGCCGTCGATGCGGCGCTGCTGCAGGACGAGGCGGAGAAAAAGCTGTACGCGAGCGTGCAGCGCGTGCAGCCGGAAGTCGACGCGGCCTTCGAGCGCGGCGACTTCGCGGGCACGCTCAAGACGCTGGCCCAGCTGCGCGACGACGTCGACGCGTTCTTCAACGACGTGATGGTGATGGCCGACGACGTCGCCTTGCGCAACAACCGCCTGGCCCTGCTGTCCATCCTGCACCGCATGATGAACCGCGTGGCCGACATCTCGAAGCTGGCGGCATAAGCGAAACGAAGCCATGAAGCTGATCATCCTCGACCGGGACGGCGTCATCAACCATGACTCGCCCGCATTCATCAAGTCGCCCGCCGAGTGGGTTCCGATTCCCGGTTCGCTGGAGGCGATCGCGCGCCTGAACCAGGCGGGCTACCGCGTCGTCATCGCGTCGAACCAGTCGGGCATCGCGCGCGAGCTGTTCGACATCGCGACGCTGAACGCGATCCACCAGAAGCTGCACGCGAGCGCCCAGCTGGTCGGCGCGGACATCGACGCGATCTTCTTTTGCCCGCACGCGGCGATCGACAACTGCGACTGCCGCAAGCCCAAGGCCGGGATGTTCGAGGAGATCAGCAAGCGCTTCAAGATCAGCCTCAAGGGCGTGCCCACGGTGGGCGATTCGCTGCGCGACCTGCAGGCCGGCTTCATCTGCGGTTGCGTGCCCTACCTGGTCCTGACCGGCAAGGGCGAGAAGACCTACGAGACGGGCGGCCTGCCGCCCGGCACCCAGGTATTCCCCGACCTCGCTTCCATGGTCGACGCCTTCCTCAAGACCGCGTCCACGCCGGCGCCCGCCGCCGCATGACCGCCACCACCGCCACCCCAGCCCTGGAGACCACGCCTTTGCGTACCGCCGCCCTGTTCCTGCGTTCCCTGTTGTTCACGGTCGTCATGGCCGTCGCCACCGTCGTCTGGGCCTGCGTGTGCTTCCTGGCGGCGCCGTTCCCGTACAACACGCGCTTCTGGGTCACGTCGCGCTGGAACGTCTTCATCATCTGGTGCGCCCGCGTCATCTGCGGCATCCGCTACCAGGTGAAGGGTTACGAGAACCTGCCGGACCGTCCCGTGATCCTGCTGTCGAAGCACCAGTCGGCATGGGAGACCATCTTCATGCTGCCGAATATGAAGCGGCCGCTCGTCTACGTCTTCAAGAAGGAGATCCTGTACATCCCCTTCTTCGGCTGGGGCATGGCGCTGCTGCGCATGATCCCGATCGACCGCAGCAAGGGCAAGCGCGCCTTCGCCCACGTCGTCAAGATCGGCAAGGCGCGCCTCGCGGACGGCCAGTCGATCATCATGTTCCCGGAAGGGACGCGTATCCCCGTGGGCCAGAAGGGACAGTACAAGAGCGGCGGTACGCGACTGGCGATCGCGGCGGATGCCACCGTCGTGCCGATCGCGCATAATTCAGGTGAGTGCTGGCCCAAGAATTCGTTCATCAAGCGGCCCGGCCTCATCACCGTCTCGATCGGCAAGCCGATTGCGCCGGAAAACCACACTCCCGACAGTCTGATGCAAGAGGTCGAAAATTGGATAGAATCGGAAATGCGCGTCATTTCGCCCCACGCCTATTCAGGTATTTGAATGAACTGGGCGCGCAGACCAAAGCACCATCGAAGCCGCCCACCATGACCTCCCCCAAGACCGACGCGAACCAGCTGGAGCTGTTCGCCCAGGAACTCGGCGCGGCGCTCAAGCCAGCGCCGACGCCCACGCCCACGCCGGCGGCGAAAGCCGTGCCGCCGGTCCCGCTGTTCAAGGCACCGCCGGTGCCGACCCGCACCTTGCCCATTCCGCCCGTCGGCCCGAACGACCCGCCGCTGCGGCGCATCCAGCTCGGATCGCACACCGTGCACTACGCCCTGCGCCGCTCGGCGCGCCGCTCGCACGGCTTCATGGTCTGCGACGACGGCCTCTTCGTGACGTCGCCGAATCGCGCGCCGCTGGACGACATCGAACGCGCCATCCGCGCCAAGCAGCGCTGGATCCTCACGAAGCTGTTCGAACGCGGCGAGCGCCGCGCCCAGCGCGCCGAACGCGTGCCGGTGGAATGGATCGACGGCGCGCAACTGCCCTACCTGGGCAACGACATCACCCTGCGCCTCGAGCCGGCCGCGCGCAGCCACTGCGTCCACGATGCCGAATCACGCACGCTGCACCTGGGCGTGACGCCAGGCCTGGAGACATGGCAGATCCGCGAGCGCGTGAAGCTGTGGTTCCAGGACGAGGCGAAGCGCATGTTCGGCGAGCGCCTGGACCTGTACGCGCCGCGCGTGGGCGTCACGTATCGCTCGTTCGCGATCTCGTCGGCCGGCACGCGCTGGGGCTCGTGCACGGTGGCCGGGAACATCCGCCTGAACTGGAAGCTGGTGCACTATCCGCTCGCACTGCTGGACTACGTGGTGGTGCACGAACTGGCGCACCTGCGCGAGATGAACCACAGCCCGGCATTCTGGGCCGTCGTCGGCGAGGTCTTTCCGGATTACGATGGCGCCAAGGTGGCGCTCAAGAAGCGGTCGGTGGAGATGCCGGTGCTGTTCCCGGACGAGTGATCAAGGATCACATCGTGGGCACGGGGTGCCCACCCTACGATTCGTCACGATGCACATCGTGGGCACGGGGTGCCCACCCTACGATTCGTCACGATGCACATGTGGGCACGGGGCCCCGCCCGACGATTTACCACAATGCACGTGGCGGCACGGGGTTTTGCGAACGCCGTAGGGTGGGCTCCCCGAGCCCACGGACCACGCGTTCACGATGCGCGGAACTGCAGTTCGCCCGCCGCGCGCGCCTCGACGATGCCCTGCATTGCGCTCACTTCGTCCTTGTTCAGGCACCGGAACGGAATCGGCAAGGTGCCGCGCTTGAGGATCATCATGAAGCCGCTCGAATAGGTGCGGATACGCTGCACGTCGTCCCAGCCGATCAGGCTCACGCCCGTGTCGCTGGTGCGCACGATGCCGTGCTGGTCGATCTGGAATTCGTACATGCGCTTCCCGCGCTGCAGCAGCACGAAGTGCGCGGCCGCCGACAGCGTGCTTTTCAGGCGCAGATACATCCCCATCGGCCAGCGGATATGCCGGCGGCGGATCAGGTAGCCGCCATGCTCCCACATGAAGCGGATGTATTCGACGAACGAGTAACGCACCCAGAAATGCAGGCTGTATCGTGCGGCCGGCGGATGCACGACCGGGATCGTGGCGGCCGGCATCGCGTCGGCGCCCAGCTCCCCGGTGTCAGGCTGGTCCAGAAGCGCGGCCCCGCCGTCCACGTTGCCGGCCGCTCGCGAGCGATTTGACCACAACATGTGCATCCCCTTTCATTTTCTAATTAAAGAGAATGGTAGCAAAAGCTAGGCAATAATTTGTTGCAAGAGTTCAACAGTGCGCACTGTTGCGCCGCGGTGGCGTGCGGCGAAGGCCAGGGCTTGCGCGCCCATCGCGGCGCGCAAGCCGTCATCGTCGAGCAGGCCGGCGGCCGCGCGCAGCAGGGCCGGCGCATCGGGTACGCGCAGCGCGGCGCCCGCGGCGACGGCTTCCTCGGTCGCCTGCAGGAAGTTGAAGGTGTGCTCGCCCACCAGCACCGGCCTGGCCAGGGCGCACGCCTCGATCAGGTTCTGGCCGCCCAGCGGCAGCAGGCTGCCGCCGATGAAGGCGCAATCGCAGGCCGCATAGTAGGCGAACATCTCGCCCATCGAATCGCCCAGCAATACGTCGGTGTCGACACGCTCAGGCAGCGCCGACCTGCGCGCCAGCGTGAGGCCGCGCGCACGGGCCATGTCCGCGACCTCGTCGAAGCGCTGCGGATGGCGGGGCACCAGCACGAGCAGCATGCCGGCCGGACGCGCGTCCAGGGCCTTGTACGCGTCGAGGATCAATGCCTCCTCGCCTTCGCGCGTGGAAGCGCACAGCAGCACGGGACGGCCGGCACAGCGCGTGCGCAGCATGGCGCCCGTGTCCAGCGCAGCCTGGGGCGGCACGACGTCGAACTTGATGCTGCCCGTGACGGCGACGTTGGGCGCGCCCAGCGACGCGATGCGCGCGGCATCCGCATCCGTCTGCGCGGCCACCAGCGTGATCGCGCGGGCGGCATCCATCATCAGGCCGCCGAACTTTTGGCCGCGGCGCAGCGAACGCTCGGACAGGCGCGCATTCACGAGCGCCACCGGCACCCCGTGCGCGGCGCAGCCGTGGATCAGGTTCGGCCACACCTCGGTCTCCATCAGGATGCAGATGGCGGGCTCGAAATGGCGCAGGAAGCGGCCGACCATGAAGCCGGTGTCGTAAGGCAGGAAGGATTGCACCACGCGGTCGCCATGCTTGCCGAACAGCGCGCGCCCGGTGGCGCGGCCGGTCGGCGTCATGTGCGTGAGCAGGATGCGCGCGTCCGGCCGTGCGGCCAGCAGCGCTTCGATCAGCGGCTCGGCGGCGCGGGTCTCGCCAACCGACACCGCGTGCACCATGATGGTCGGACGCGTTTCGAGCCTGCGGCCGTAGAAGCCGAGGCGCTCGCCCAGGTGCGTGCGATAGCCGGGTTCGCGCCGCCCGCGCCACCACAAGCGGCCCAGCACGAGCGGCAGCGCCAGCCACCACAGCAGCGAATACAGCACGCGCATCAACGGCTCTCCAGCAGGCGCCGCGCGGCCGCCACGACGTCGGCGACCGCCGGCGCCGCGCCAGTGTCGCCCAGGTTGACGATGCGCGGCGACCAGTTGCCCTCGGTCTTCCAGCGCGGCGAATCGGCATAGATCTCGACCGTCGGCCGCACGAAGGCGGCGGCGATGTGCGTCAGGCCCGTGTCGACGCCGACCGCGAGCGCCGCGTGGCGCGCGAGTTCCACCGCGTCCATCATCGACAGTTTCGGCAGCACGCGCGCGTTCGGCAGCGCGGCGCCGAGGCGCTCGGCCTCCTCCTTCTCGCGCGGCGAGCCCCACGGCAGCAGGATCGTCATGGGGGCCAGCGCCTGGCCGAGCGCGATCCAGTGCGGCGCCGGCCATTTTTTCGCGTCGCGCGCCGTCCCGTGGAAGAACACGGCGTAATCGTCGGCCGGCATCCAGTCCGGCCGCGCGCTTCGTTCGGGCGCGGGCAGGCCGAAATCGGGCGGCGTGTCGACAGCGTAGCCGAGCGCCGCGGCCACGACCTGGCGCCCGCGCGCCACCGCGTGCGTGCGCGGCTCGACGGCGATGCTGCGGCTGTGGAAGATGCGCGAGACGCCTTCGTAGCCCGAGTCCTCGGTGCCGTTGGCCATGCCGACCTTCTGGCCGCCCGGGCGCGTGCGCGCGCAGGCCATGACGATGCCCGTCTTGATCAGGCCCTGCGTATCGAACACATAGTCGTACTGCTCGGCGCGCAGGTCGCGGAAGAAGCCGCGCAATTCCGCGCGCACGGCCGCATTGCCGAGCCCCTTGCGCCAGCGCCGCAGCGCGAACGGAATCACCTTGCGCACGTGCGGGTTGAGCTTCACGAGGCTGACGTAGCCCTCTTCCACCACCCAGTCGACCCGGGCGTCCGGATAATGGCGGTGGATGTCCGCCACGATCGGCAGGTTGTGCAAGACGTCGCCCAGCGACGATACCCGCACCAGCAGGATGTTCAAGGCGTCACTCTCAGAACGGCAGCTTTGCGTCGGGCTTGGCGGCCAGGATCACCCGCGCGAATTCTTTCTGGATGCGCTCGAGCGCTTGCGGATTCTCGCCTTCGAAGCGCAGCACCACGACCGGCGTCGTGTTCGAACCGCGCGCCAGGCCGAAGCCGTCCGGGTATTCCACGCGCAGGCCGTCGATGTCATTGACGCGGTCGGCACCGGGGAATTGCGCCTCGGCGCGCAGCTTCTCGATCAGCGCGAAGTTCTCGCCTTCCTTCAGGTGCAGGTGCAGCTCGGGCGTGCTCGACGCGATCGGCAAGCCGTTCAGCAGCGCCGACGGGTCGGCTTCGCGCGTGAGGATCTCGAGCAGGCGCGCGCCCGTGTACAGGCCGTCGTCGAAGCCGAACCAGCGGTCCTTCCAGAAGATATGGCCGCTCATCTCGCCGCCCAGCGGCGCGCCCGTTTCCTTCAGCTTGGCCTTGACCAGCGAGTGGCCCGTCTTCCACATCAGCGGACGGCCGCCGTGCTGTTCGATCCACGGGCCCAGGTGGCGCGTGCATTTGACGTCGTACAGGATTTCGGCGCCCGGGTTGCGGGACAGGACGTCTTTCGAGAACAGCATCATCTGGCGGTCCGGGAAGATGATCTGGCCATCCTTCGTGACGACGCCCAGGCGGTCGCCGTCGCCGTCGAACGCCAGGCCGATCTCGGCGTCCGACGTTTGCAGGCATGCGATCAGGTCCTGCAGGTTTTCCGGGTGCGCCGGGTCCGGATGGTGGTTCGGGAAGTGACCGTCCACCTCGCAGAACAATTCGATCACGTCGCAGCCCATCGCGCGGAACAGATCTCCCGCGACCATGCCGGCCACGCCGTTGCCGCAGTCGACCGCGATCTTGATCGGACGCGCGATCCTGACGTCGCCGACGATGCGTTCGACGTAGGCGGCCTTGATGTCATGGGTCGAATAACCGCCCGGTGCCTGCGCGGGCTGGAAGTCGTCGCGTTCGATGGCCTGGTACAGGCCCTGGATGGCGTCGCCGTAGATCGCCTCGCCCGCCAGCACCATCTTGAAGCCGTTGTAGTCCGGCGGATTGTGGCTGCCGGTGACCATGATGCCCGAACGCGCGCCCAGCACGTTGGTGGCGAAATAGACCATCGGCGTCGCGACCATGCCCAGGTCGACGACGTCCACGCCGGCGGCCTGCAGGCCCTCGGCCAGCGCCGCGCCTAGCTCCGGGCCGGACAGGCGGCCGTCGCGGCCGATGATCACGGTACGCTCTCCCTTGGCCAGCGCGGCCACGCCGAAGGCCTGGCCGATGCGCCGCGCGATGCCCGCGTCGAGCGTGCTGCCGATCACGCCGCGGATGTCATAAGCCTTGAAGATCGTTTTCGAGAGAGGGACCATGAATTATCTACCTTGTGGGACTGGCGTCGGAATGCGCGCGCACGGGCATTGCGATCGCCGATTGGATCGGATGACGGAAAAAGGGATATTGTAACGGCAAGCAGGACGAGTGGGGTCCGATTGGGTCGGATTGCCTGCGTTTGCGTGATGCCTGGCGCGAGCGCAAAGAATGCGCGCCCGGAATGCGATGACTCGCCGGATGACGTTCCGGCGCGACGGGATCTTTTACGGGGAGCTCCGCGGACGCGAATGCCCCCCGTAAAAGACGATGCGACAAATACGCGGAATCAGACGCGCAGTTTGTCCAGCGATTTACCGCCCTCGACCCATTCCTTGACCCATTTCGGCTGACGGCCGCGGCCGGTCCACTGTTGCGATGCATTGTCCGGATTGCGATAACGCACGGCGACGGTGCCGACATTCGCGCCTGCCGATTTGCCGCCACGGCCGCTGGCGCTGATCAGGTCTTTCAAAGGCATGCCGACGCTCTGGGCGATGGCCATGATCTGTTCACGTGCCTTTTGCACTTCCTGAACCTCACGTTTCTTCATTTCCTGCTTGATCTGCTCTTGCAGGTTGCGCAAATCACCCAAGGACAAATTAGACAGATCCATCTTGATTCCTTATAAGTAGAGTAGGTGTAAGGGATTTTATCGAATATTCACCAATTCTCGCAATATACTACAACTGGAATTTCTTTAGTGTTTTTTGTGCCAAATCAGCCAACGTGGGGACTTGAATCTGACGATACGCGCGTACAGCCAGACGTAGCTGATAATGAACAACAAGCAGAAGAATATCAAAATTCCCGTATTCCGCCAGAACACGGTTGCCGGGATAACGGCAGTGAGGGAAAACAGCCACAGGTAAGGCGAGGTCCGCGCATTCCTTTTCATCAGTGCCCGGGCCTCTTTGCGGCCGACGGTCCATTGCACGATGCGCCGGAAAATCAGGCTGTGCAGGTGGATTCCGTCCGGCATTGTAGGAGATTTCCCACGCACGAACATTCGGCGATAAACGGAAAAAACGGTTTCGAATGTTGGATAAATCAGCAGCAATGCCGCGTACCACGTCGATACCTGGGGATTGCGCATCACGAGCAGCAAAGCCAGTTCGCCCAGCATGAATCCGATGAAATAGGCGCCGCCGTCGCCGAGGAAGATGAGGCCGACGGGGTAATTCCAGACCAGGAAGCCGGCCGTCGCACCGGCCACCGTCAGTGCGGAGACCAGCACGAACATGTCTTCCACCTGCCAGCCCACGTACGCGAGCGATAACAGCATGAAGATCGTCACGACGCTGGCCAGGCCATTGAAGCCGTCGATGATATTCACCGCATTCGCAATACCGGCCACGGCCAGTACCGTCAGCGGCAATACGAGCCACAGCGAATCCAGGCTCCAGCTGACGAAGGGCATATCCAGGCGCGCGATTTTCGCGCCCAGCACCAGATAGCCGAGCAGCGCGGCGGCCATCGTCAATATCAGGCGGCGCGAGGGACGCACCGTACCCGTATAGTCTTCGACGATACCGCCGATGAATGCGATCGCCGAACAGCCCAGCAGCGCCACCAGCCCGGAACCGAGGGTGGGTACCCGCCATACGGAAATGCCGGCGCTCAGGGCAACGGCCAGGAAGATCGGCAATCCGCCAATCCGCGCCACCGCATGCTGATGGACCTTCTGTACGCCATTGAAATTATCGTCGAGCGCCGCGCCATGCAATTTCGAATGCTTGACGATCAGGAGCGTCAGCAGCGCGGACACGACAAAACTTACGAAGAAAGAAAACATTTTATTATTTTTCAGATGCAACCCGGCGGATGGCAGGCATCGGCGCGGAGAAATGGCACGGTCATGCGCGATTCGATTGGCGGCATCCGTCCTGGTGAAGACAGGCCATTGTACCGGATTGGCCCTCGGCAATCCGTGCCTGAAGTGTACGCGTGCGCGCGCCGTTCCGATTGAGGAAATACGAAATACCGAAACTTTGACTAAGCGACAAGACAATTTACAATCGGTAATGCATGAACGGACAGCCTCCTGCGCGAAAGCCGGATAAATCCATTAGTATCGATACAGAAAAAACGGAATCCGAAATGAAAACCTATGTCATCGGCGACCTGCAGGGGTGCGCCAACGAAGCCCGTCTGCTGCTGGAACAAATCGAGCCCGGTGCACGCATCCTGTTCGTCGGCGATCTGATCAACCGCGGCCCGGATTCGCTGGGCGCGCTGCGCCGCATGAAGGCATTATCGGATGCGAGCGACGGCCGCGTCGACGCACTGCTCGGCAATCACGACCTGCACCTGCTGGCCGTGGCCGCCGGCGTCCAGAAGATGAGCCGTTCGGATACGCTCGACGACATCCTCGCCGCACCCGACCGCGACGCGCTGGTCGACTGGCTGCGCCGGCGGCCGCTCGCGATGTTCGTCGACGCGCACTTGCTAGTTCACGCCGGCGTGCCGCCGCAATGGACGGCGGCGCAGACGATGGCGCTCGCGGCCGAAGTCGAGACGGTGCTGCGCGGCGACCGCTGGATCGAATTCCTCGGCCAGATGTACGGCAACGAGCCTGACCGCTGGGACGACGGCCTGACGGGCATCGCCCGCCTGCGCTGCATCGTCAACGCGCTCACGCGGATGCGCCTGTGCTGGCCGGACGGGCGCATGGATTTCGCCCACAAGGAAAGCGACAAGGGGCCGGAGGGCTCCGATCTGCAGCCGTGGTTCGATTTGCCCGGCCGCCGCACGCTTGATGTCACCGTCGTGTTCGGGCACTGGTCGGCGCTGGGCCTCGTGCTGCGGCCGAACCTCGTGGGCCTGGACAGCGGCTGCGTATGGGGCGGCAAGCTGACGGCCGTATGCCTCGACGACCGCTCGCTGCTGCAGGTGGATTGTCCCGAGTACCGGGAACACGGCGGCAAGAAGTGAGACCGCCGCGGCAAGAACCGAGGCCACCGCAGCATGAAGCGAGGCCACCGCGCCAAGAACCGTCACCCCCGCGCAGGCGGGGGCCCAAGGTTGCCGGCGTTATCGCTGCGCTGAAAGCATCGGGTCCCCGCCTGCGCAGGGTCGACGGCTTGTCGACTCCAGCGCCCCCGCGATCGCATCGTGCGCCGCCTGCGCCAGTTCGCGCCGGTGCGCACCCGTCGCCGGGATCGGGTGCAGGCAGGCCAGCCGCGCGACGATCGGTTCGCCTTTCATGATGCGCACGATGCTGTCGACGAACGTCGTCTCGCCCGTGTAGTCGACGGCCGGGTGCCAGCCGCCGCCGGCGTCGACATAGGCCAGCGCGACGGGTTGTACCGGCACGGCGGCGTCGATGGCGGCTTCGAACAGGTTGGCGTGGAACGGCAGCAGCGTGCCCTGGCTGGCCGTCGTCCCTTCCGGGAAGAAGGCCACGCGGCGGCGCTGGTCCAGCGCTTCGACGATGCCCTTGAAAATGTAGCGCAGGTCGCGCCGGTTGCCGCGCGCGATGAACACCGTGCCCGCCTGCGCGACGAGCCAGCCGACCACGGGCCAGGCGCGGATCTCGGTCTTGGCCACGAAGCGGCACGGGTGCACGGCATTGATGACGAAGATGTCGAGCCACGAAATGTGGTTCGCGACGATGAGCGCGTGCGCGAGCGATTCCGCGCCGGCCACGCGCTCGAGACGCACGCGGCAGATGCCCAGCAGGCGCGCCGACCAGCGCCGGACCAGGCGCTCGCGCAGGGCGTCGCGCGCCCAGGGAAACACGAGGGCGCAGGTGGCCAGGCCCTGGACGAGATGGAGGACGAGGCGCGCGAGGCGCCACGCAAGCTTGATCTTCAATGGAAACTCGACACGAAACGCCGCGCGGGCCGCGGCCGCAGCGATTGTACCGCCACGGCCGGGCCGTGGATCAGCGTTCGAACGCGACGTGGCCGGCGACGATCGTCGCCTTCACCTGGCCCGCCAGTTCGTAGCCGAGGAACGGCGTGTGCTTGCCCTGGCTGGCCAGGGCGGCGGCGTTGACGGTCCAGCGCGTGTCCGGATCGAACAGCACCACGTCCGCGCTCGCGCCCTGCGCCAGCGTGCCGGCGGCGAGGCCCGCCGTGCGCGCCGGGTCGCTCGTGATCCGGGCCAGCGCCGTCGACAGCGCGTTGTCGTTACCTTGCTCCCCCGCCCACTTGAGCATCAACGACAGCAGCAGTTCCAGGCCGGTGGCGCCGGGCGACGCCTCGGCGAACGGCAGCAGCTTCTCGTCGTCGTCGACCGGGGTGTGGTCCGAGCAGACGGCATCCACCGTGCCGTCGAGGACGGCGGCGCGGATCGCGTCGCGGTCGCGCTGGCTGCGCAGCGGCGGCGTCAGGCGCGCGTTGGAATCGAAGAAGCCGATGTCGGCGTCCGTCATGTGCAGGTGGTGCACGCCGACGTCGCACGTGACCGGCAAGCCTTCCTTCTTGGCGGCGCGGATCAGGTCCAGCGCGGCGGCGGACGAGATGCGGCACAGGTGCACGCGCGCGCCCGATGCGCGCATCAGTTCGAAGATCGTGTGCAGCGCGATGGTTTCCGACATCACGGGCACGCCGGACAAGCCCAGGCGCGACGCCAGCGGGCCGCTGTGGGCGATGCCGCCGCGGCCGATGTGCGGGTCCTGCGGGCGCAGCCAGACGGTGTAGCCGAACGTCTTCGCGTACTGCATGGCGCGCAGCAGCACGGTCGTGTCCTCGATCGGCTCCTCGGCCTGCGCGAAGCCGATGCAGCCGGCTTCCGTGAGCTCGGCCATCTCGGTCAGTGCACGGCCCTTGAGGCCGACGGTCAGCGCGCCGAGCGGATGCACGTTGGCCTGGTTCAGCAGGCGCGCGCGGTGCTTGAGCATCTCGACGAGGCCCGGCTCGTCCAGCACGGGGTCGGTGTCGGGCGGGCACACGAGCGTCGTCACGCCGCCCTGCATGGCCGCCTGCATTTCCGATTCCAGCGTGGCCTTGTATTCGTAGCCCGGCTCGCGCAGGCGGGCGGACAGGTCGACGAGGCCCGGCGCGACCACGAGGCCGGTGGCGTCGATGGTGCGCGCGGCCGTGAAGCCTTGCGGGGCGCTGCCGATGCCGGCGACCTTGCCGCCGGCGATGAAGAGGTCCTGGACGGCGTCGATGCCGCCCGCCGGGTCGACCACGCGCCCGTTCTTGATGTGCAAGTTATTCATACGTGCGAATTTAAGTGTGACTACCGGCCAAAATACTCATAACCGCCATGCGGACCGCGATACCGAAGGTGACCTGCGGCAGGATCACGGCCTGGGCGCCGTCCGCCACGGCCGAATCGATCTCCACGCCGCGGTTCATCGGGCCCGGGTGCATCACGATGGCGTCGGGTTTCGCGAGCGCCAGGCGCTCCGGCGTCAGGCCGTAGCTCTTGAAATACTCGCCCGCCGACGGCAGCAGCGCGCCCGACATGCGCTCGTTCTGCAGGCGCAGCATGATGATCACGTCGACGTCCTTCAGGCCCTCGTCCATGTTGGTGAAGACGCGCACGCCCATCTGTTCCAGGCCGCCCGGCAGCAGCGTGTGCGGGCCGATGGCGCGCACTTCCGGCACGCCGAGGGTCGTCAGCGCGTGGATGTCCGAGCGCGCCACGCGGCTGTGCAGGATGTCGCCGACGATCGCCACGCGCAGGTTCGTGAAATCCTTCTTGTAGTGGCGGATCGTGTACATGTCGAGCAGGCCCTGCGTCGGGTGCGCGTGGCGGCCGTCGCCCGCGTTCACCACGTGCACGTGGTTCTGCTTCGTGTCGTTCAGGTGCTTGGCGATCAGGTACGGCGCGCCCGACTGCGCGTGGCGCACGACGAACATGTCGGCATGCATGGCCGACAGGTTGTCGATCGTGTCCAGCAGCGATTCGCCCTTGCTCGTCGACGACGCGGCGATGTTCAGGTTGATGACGTCGGCCGACAGGCGCTTCGACGCGATCTCGAAGGTCGTGCGCGTGCGCGTCGAGTTTTCGAAGAACAGGTTGAAGACGCTTTTCCCGCGCATCAGCGGCACCTTCTTGACCTCGCGGTCGGAGATGCTCACGAAGCTCGAGGCGGTGTCGAGGATGTGGTTGATGATGGCCTTCGGCAGTCCCTCGATGGTGAGGAGGTGCTGCAGCTCGCCGTTCTTGTTCAGTTGCGGGTTATGCATTGTCGTCTTCGATCTTGAGCGAAAGTTGGCCGTCCGCCGTGCGCGACAGCGCGAGCGAGCGGCCGGTTTGCAGCTGTGCGTGCGCGCCGACGAAATCGGCCGCGACCGGCAGTTCGCGGCCGCCGCGATCCGCCAGCGCGGCCAGCATGATACGCTGCGGCCGGCCGAAGTCGAACAGCACGTTGATCGCCGCGCGCACCGTGCGGCCGGTGTACAGCACGTCGTCGACGAGCACGATGGTCGCGCCGTCGACGTTGAATTCGATCCGGGTCGGCTTCACGTCCGGGTGCAGGCCCTTGCGGGCATAGTCGTCGCGGTAGAACGACACGTCGATGAAGCCGAGGCGCGCCTGCAGACCGAGGTCGCTCGCGAGGCGCTCGGCCAGCCAGGCGCCGCCGGAATGGATGCCGACGATGGCGGCGTCCGGCACACCCGACAAACCGGCGCGCACCTGTGCGAGCAGGTCGCGGTACAGGGCTTCGGCATCGCTGGTGTTGCCTGCCCTGTCCGCGTCGTTAATAAGAGTTGGCATGATCGTCAAAGTATTGTTGCAAAATGATGGCGGCGGCCCTGGCGTCGATGATCTCGCCGCGCCTGGCGGGGATGACGGCCGACGAATAGCGTTCGTCGACGAGTTCGACGGGCAGGTCGAAGCGGCCGTGGAGCTGGTTGGCGAAGCGGCGCGCGCGCAGGGTCATGTCGTGCTCCGCGCCGTCCGGATGGCGCGGCTCGCCGACGACGAGGCGCGCGGGACGCCATTGTTCGATCAGGTCGCCGATGACCTGGAAGCGGGTCGCGTTGTCGACCGCCTTGATGACGGATAGCGGTTGCGCCTGTCCCGTCAGCGTATTCCCCATGGCGATGCCGATGCGCTTGATGCCGAAGTCGAAGCCTAGAACAATATCAACCATCACACTACTTATCGTTTTGGCTGATAGCACTGTAGGGTGGCCACCCCGCCCACGCGTGACGTCTGCGTCATTCCGTCGTCCGCGTGGGCACAGGGTGCCCACCCTACCGGTGTCGTGATGCACACGTCACGCATGGCCGGCCTCGGTGGCGAGCATGAGCGGATCGATACCCAGCAGCTTGATGGCGGCGTTGTAGCGTTCCTCGATCGGCAGGTCGAACAGCACGCGCGCGTCGGCACCCACCGTGAGCCAGCCGTTGCGGGCGATTTCTTCTTCCAGCTGGCCCGGGCTCCAGCCGGCATAGCCGATGGAGACGAGCATGCGGCGCGGACCGGAACCGTTGGCGACGGCTTCCAGCACGTCGATCGACGTGGTGAACGCGACGTCGTCGGTGACGCTCAGCGACGAGGAATAGCGGCCGCCCGGCGAATGCAGCACGAAGCCGCGGTCGTCCTGGACGGGGCCGCCGAACATGATCGGCGCGTCCTCGACGCTGGGGCGCAGGCCTTCGGCCACTTTCAGGTCGATGCGGTCGAACAGCACGTCCATGGTCATGTCCGTCGGCTTGTTGATGACGACGCCGAGCACGCCTTTGTCGTTGTGTTCGCAGATATACACGACGGCGCCGCCGAAGATCGGATCATTCATCGACGGCATAGCAATCAGGAAATGATTCGCCAGGTTCAGCTGCGAGGCAGATGCGCCGGCCGCGCCCAGGCTGAGCGATTCCTCCTGGTGCATCCCGGGCATGGTTAGAGGCTTGCCGACCTTACTTTTTTTCATGCTCATACTCTCTGTTGGCTCACTCTCTGGGGTTACCGCGGCATTTCTAAGCTGAAAAGCTGGACTTTTCGCTAGTTTACACCGAATTGCCCGACCAGCCACGGAAGCCGCTCGGCCGGGGCAAACCTGAGAGATGGTAGACAGTAAAATTCTGATCTGCATTGACTCCGCACACAGAAGATGACTTTAAGAAACTCCTTGGTCTGGTTCCGGCGCGATTTACGCGTGGACGACCATGCTGCGCTGCATCACGCCCTGCTCTCGTCACGGCGCGTGTTCGGCGTGTTCGTGTTCGATACCGACATCCTGGCCGGCCTGCCGTCCGACGACCGGCGCGTCCAATTCCTGCTGGACAGCGTGCGCGAGCTGGATGCGCGCCTCCGTGACATGGGAGGTTACCTCATCGTGCGGCACGGGCGCGCCGCGCAGGTGATCCCCGAACTGGCTGCCGGGCTCGATGCAGAATCGGTCTTCGCCAACCGCGATTACGAGCCGCAGGCGCTCGCGCGCGACCGTGCGGTGCAGGACGCCCTGCGCGCGGCCGGCCGCAGCCTGCAGACGTTCAAGGACCAGGTCATCTTCGAACAGGACGACGTGCTGACCCTGGCCGGCGGCCCGTATTCCGTCTTTACGCCCTACAAGAATGCATGGCTGAAACGGCTGGCGCGCGAGGCCGAGGCGCTGCGGCCGTTCGAGACCGCGCCCCACGCGGCCGCGCTCGCGCCGCCGCCCGCGGATCACGCCCTGCCCACGCTCGCCGATCTCGGCTTCGTGGCGGGCGCCACGCCCATCGGCCATCCCGGCACGGCGGGCGCGGCACGGCTGCTGGCGCAATTCGAACGGCGCCTCGCGCGCTACGACCACGACCGCGATTACCCGACGCTGGACGCCACGTCGCACCTGTCGATCCACCTGCGCTTCGGCACGCTGAGCGTGCGCCGCCTCGTCGCCATGCTGCAGGCGCGCATCGCGGACGGCAGCGGCGGCGCCGGCGCGTCCGTGTGGCTGTCGCAACTCATCTGGCGCGAGTTCTACATGATGATCCTGGCGCGCCATCCGCGCGTCGTCACGCACGCGTTCAAGCAGGCGTTCGATGCCGTCGCGTGGGACGCCGGCCCCGCGGCGGACGCCCTGTTCGCCGCCTGGTGCGCAGGGCGCACGGGCTATCCGCTCGTCGACGCCGCGATGCTGCAGCTCGAACGGACAGGCTTCATGCACAACCGCCTGCGCATGGTGACGGCCAGTTTTCTGACCAAGGACCTCGGGATCGACTGGCGGCGCGGCGAGCGCTGGTTCGCACTGAAACTGAACGATTACGAACTGGCGTCGAACAACGGCGGCTGGCAGTGGGCGGCGTCGACCGGTTGCGATGCGCAGCCCTGGTTCCGCATCTTCAATCCCGTGACGCAGTCGCGCCGCTTCGATCCGGACGGGGATTTCATTCGGCGGTACTTGCCGCAACTGGCCGGATTGACGGGCGCGGCGATCCACGCGCCGTGGCTGGCGAAGCCGGACGCGCTGGAGAAGGCCGGTGTCGTGCTGGGGGAGGATTATCCGTTGCCGGTGGTGGACCACGAGCAGGCGCGGGCCAGGACGCTGGCCCGCTTCAAGGCGGTACGCGACGCGTGAGATTGGAACGCGACCGTAAAACGTCGTTCCCGCGCAGGCGGGAACCCAAGTACGCTGCAGGCACCGCAAACAACTTGGGACCCGCCTGCGCGGGGGGCGACGTCAGTTTGCCCGCGCTTCCAATCAGTTTGGCCGCGCTTCCAATAACCCGGTAATCGCCGCCAGCAACGCATCCTCCTGGAACGGCTTGCCGAAATAGGCGTCGACGCCGAGGCCCAGCGCGACGTTGCGGTGCTTGTCCGCCGTGCGCGACGTGATCATGATGATCGGCAGCGACGCCGTGGCCTCGTTGCCGCGCACGTGGCGCGTGAGGTCGAAGCCGTCCATGCGCGGCATCTCGATATCGACCAGCATCAGGTCGGGCCGCGTCTCCTGCATCTGTTCGAGCGCGTCGACGCCGTCCTTGGCCAGCAGCACGCGATAGCCTTCGCGCTCCAGCAGGCGCTGGGTGACCTTGCGCACGGTGAGCGAATCGTCCACGACCATGATCGTCGCGATGCGCGCCGGCGCCGGCACGGGTTCCGCCGCGGCGGCGCTCACGCGGCCGGGACGAACGCCCTGGGCGGCCAGCTGCACGGGATCGAGGATCAGCACGATCTCGCCCGAACCGAGCACGGTGGCGCCGGCGATGCCCGGCATGCGCGCCAGTTGCGGCCCGATGTTCTTGATGACGACTTCGCGATTGCCCAGCACCTCGTCCACCCGCAGCGCGATGCGCGTGTTGCCGCGCCTGAGGACCAGCACCGGCGACGAGCGCTGGCCGCCGCGCTGTTCCCACGCTTCGCCCGGCTCGTGCAGCAGCGCCGGCAGGTAGTGCAGCGGGATGCTCTCGCCATGCACGCCGATCGTCCCGGTGTCTTCGGCCGCTTGCAGGTCGGCCTCGCGCACCTGCAGCACCTGCTCGACCAGCACGGCCGGCAGCGCATGCGTGCGCGTGCCGCTGGCCACGAGCACGACCTGCGTGACGGCCAGCGTGAGCGGTAAATGGATGGCGAAGGCGGCACCGCGCCCTTGCGTCGTCTCGACGTCGACGCGGCCGCCCAGCGCCCGCGCTTCCGAGCGCACGACGTCCATGCCGACGCCGCGGCCGGCCAGTTCCGTCAGCGTGTCCGCCGTCGAAAAGCCCGGCTCGAACACCAGCTCGGCGGCGTCCTGGTCGGCCACTTCTTCGCCGTCGGCCAGCAGGCCGGTGGCCGCCGCCTTGGCGCGGATCCGGGCCAGGTCGAGGCCGGCGCCGTCGTCGGCGAAGCGGATCTCGACCTCGTTGCCCTGCTGGCTCACCTGCACGAGCAGCTCGCCCGTTTCCGGCTTGCCGGCGGCGCCACGCACGTCGCGCGGCTCGATGCCGTGCACGATGGCGTTGCGCAGCAGGTGTTCGAACGGCGCGGCCATGCGTTCCAGCACGCTGCGGTCGATCTCGACGCCGCCGCCGCGGATGTCGAGGTTGACGCGCTTGTCGGTTTCCTTGGCCGTCTGGCGCGCCACGCGGAACAGGCGTTCGGACAGGCTGGCGAACGGCACCATGCGCACCCGCATCAGGTCGCGCTGCAGCTCGCGCGTGATGCGCGATTGCGCGGTGAGGTCGTCGGCCGCCGCTTCCACCGTGCGCGCGAGGCCGTCGTGGAACGAGCCGACGTCGTTCACGCTCTCGGCCATCATGCGCGTCAATTCCTGCAGGCGCGTGAAGCGGTCGAATTCGAGCGGATCGAATTCGCGCTCGCCGGAAATCGACAGCCGCGACGCGATCTGCGACTCGGCCTGCACCTCCACCTCGCGCAACTGGCGGCGCAGGTTGACGAGGTTGTCGGCGAAGTCGGACAGCATGTCCTTGAGCGCGCCGACCTGGGTTTCCAGTTTCGAGCGCGTGATCGACACCTCGCCGGCCTGGTTGACGAGGCGGTCGAGGATGTCGGCGCGCACGCGCACGAGCGGCGCGCGTGCGGCCTGCTCCTCCGCGGACGGCGCGGGTACGGGTGCGGGTGTGGGCGCGGCCGCCGCATCGAGCGGCGCCGCCGCCGGCTGCTGCAATTGCTCGAACAGCAGCTGCGCCTGGTCGTAGTTGGCGAGCAGTTCGTCGAAGGCGGCCGGATTCGTCGTCCCGGCGTGCAGCATGTTCTCGATCTGCGTTTCCAGCGCGTGCGTGTGCTGGCCGAGGCGCATCGCGCCGGCCATGCGCGCGCTGCCCTTGACCGTGTGCAGGGCGCGCAGCAGGCCTTGCGCGACGGCCGCGTCGGCCGGGTTCTGCTGCCACTGGCGCAGTCCATTGCCGATCTGCGGCAGCAGGTCCGCCGCTTCTTCCATGAAGACGGGCAGCAGGTCCGGGTCGAGCTCGTCGACGAAGACCGGTTCGGCGGCCAGGACGTTGTCGGATTCGGTCGCGGACAGGCGTTCGGGCTGCGGCTCGGGCTGCGTTTCGGCTTGCGGCTGCGGCTCGGGTTCGGGCTGCGGCTCGGCCTGCGGCTGCGGCTCGGGTTCCGGCACGTCGAACAACGCGTCCATGTCGATGACGTCGCCGGCCTCCGGCTGCGCCGGCGCGGGGACGGATTCGAGCGCGGGCGCCGCGAACGGTTCGTCGAAATACGAATCGAACAGGTCGTCGACGGCGCTCACGGCCGGGTCCTCCTGGCGCGGTGCCGGTGGGCGCGGCGCCAGCTCCGTGCTGGCCGGCAGCGCAAGCGGGCCGCCCGCCAGCGGCGGATCGGCCACGATGCTGGCATAGGTGGCGGCGAACAGCGCGTCCAGGCGCTGCGCCAGCTCCGGGTCGGCGCCGTCGAACACGGCATCGGCGCGGGCTTTCCCCAGCTCGTCGCGCAGCGCTTCCAGGCGCGCCAGCAGTTCCGGCTGCGCGGGCGCCAGCTCACCGAGCGCGAACACCTGCAGCATCACGCGCACGCGCTCCACCGTCTCGTCCAGCAGGTCGAACTGCGTACCGGCCAAAGGCGGCACGGCCACCTGCAGCGCTTCTTCCAGCGCCACGGCCAGTTCGCGCAGCGCGTTGAAGCCGACGGTGGCGGACGTGCCGCCCAACGTGTGCGCAGCCGTCACGGCCTGCGGCGTCACGGCGCGCAGCGGTTCCGCGCGCCAGTTGGCGAAATCGTCGGCCAGCGTGCGCACCAGCTCCTCGGTCTCGCCGAGGTAGATGTTATACAGCGGCAGCGGGATCTCCAGATCGCCCACATGCCGCACGTTCGCTTCGGACACGGGAAATGCCAGCACGTTGCCCGGCAGCTCGGCCGACGACAGGGCCGGCAGCGGCGCGGGCGCCTCGTCCGGCGCGACGTCGAAGCCGGCGGCGGGCTCGATCGGTTCCGGCGCCGCGCTCAAAAGCGCCGCATCGTCGTCCACCAGCCCGGCCGCGGCAACCGCGTCGAGCGCGCCCACCGTCTCCGGCACCAGTTCCGCCGGCGCATCGGCCGCCGGTACGTAGGGCGCCGACACGAGCGGCGCCGGCGCGTCGGTTGGCGCGAGCGGCCCGCCGTCCTGCACGCGCGCGGCGGCGCGCACGAGCGCCTCGCCGTCGCGCGGCGATCCGCCCGCCGCCAGCTCGTCGACCCACGCCGCCAGCTCGGCATGCGCGTGCGCGAGCAGCGCCAGCAGATCGGGCGTCGCGGCGCGCGCTTCGGCCAGCCACAGGTTCATGACCTTTTCGATGGCGGCGGCAGCGGCCGCGAACCGTTCGAGGCCGACCATGCGGCTGCTGCCCTTGAGCGTGTGGAAGCCGCGGCGCAGGCGCGTCAACGTGTCCTGGTCGGCCGGATTGGCTTGCGCGGCCGGCAGTGCGGCGCCGACGACGTCCAGCACGTCGCGCGCTTCGCCGATGAAGATCTCCAGCAGTTCCGCTTCGACCGCATCCTGCTGCGGCTGCGGCGCCGGTTCCGCGGGCAGCGGCGCCGCGGCGGGCTCGGGGGCCGCGGCCGCTCCCTGATATTGCAGTTCGCCGAACAGGCCCGCAGCGGCATCGAAGCGGAAGCGCTTGCGCGCCCCGTCCACGTTCTGCGCCAGCGCGTCCGTGAAGAAGCCGAGCGCGCCGATATTCCGGGCCAGGTTGTCCAGCACGGCGCCGCGCGTGGCGGCATCCGGCTGTTCGTCGACGAGCATGCGCACCCGGGCGCGCACATGGTCGACGGCCTGCGTGGCCTGGTCCTGGTCGAGGATCGCCAGCGCGCCCTGCAACTGGTGCAGCAGCGGGTCGACCTGCTGGAGGGACGCGACGCGCGCCGGGTCTTCGTAGTATTCGTCGATATGCTTCTCGACCTGGCGCAGGCCCGTGCGGATCTCGCCCGCCAGCACGGCCACGGTCTGGCCCTGCTGCAGTTCGCGCGCCATCTCGCCGTGCCAGGCCGGGGCGTCCGGCGGGGTCTCGCCGTGCGCCAGCGCGAGCAGGCGCTGGCCGACGGCCTCCGCATGCTGCCCGAAGTCGTCGGGCAGCTGGCGCACCTGGTCCAGGCCGTGCTCCACGAACAGCATGGCCTCCGCCATTTCGAGGCTGAACTGGTCGCTGCGGCCGCCCGTTATCGATTCGCTGGCGGCCTGGCCCAGTTCGCGCAGCAGGTTCGCCAATGCCGGCGCCCCCAGCTTCTCGCTGGCGCCGGCCAGTTTCGACAGGGCGTCGTTGAAGCTGCCGCCCTCGACCTCGCCGCCTTCGGTGGCGACGCGGTCCCAGCCCTGCTTGGTCTCGATCAGCGCTTCCTTGGCATCCTTCAGCACCTCCGGATCGACGCGGCCGTAGCGGCGCTCCAGATAGTCCGGCGGCACCTGGCCGCCGACGTGGTACGCATCGCGCAGCCGGCGCGCGTCCGGCGTCGGTTCGGGCGCGGCGGCGATGAAGAACAGCGCATCGAGCAGCAGCGCGTCAGGCAGCTCGGCATGGCCCTGCGCCTGGCGCCGCAATTGCAGGTTGACCTGGCCGAACAGCTGTTTCACGTACAGGTCGGGCGCCACCTGGCCCGTGGCGACGAGGTCCGCGACGGCCTGCAGCGCCAGCCAGAACGCATGCGCTTGCGCCTGCGGCTGGCCATCGACGACGCCCGCCAGCGCGTCGCGCATGGCCGCCGCCTGGGCGCGCCGGGCATCGTCATCGGGGCTGCGCAGGAACAGCAGCAGCGCCTTTTCGAATTGCGCGCGGGTCGCGGCGTAGTCCGGCATCGGGCCGGCCCCGCCGCCCGGCAGCAGGGCCGGCGCGAGGTCCGTCACGAGCATCTGGCCCGGATGCACGCGCTCCACGCCCAGCATTTCCTGCAGCGCGCGATAGTACGGGAACAGCCGCACGGGCTGCGGCGCGGCGCCGTCCAGCAATTCTTCGAGGTATTCGACGAGCGCCCGGTAGGCCTCGCCGACGACGGCGGTCCGGCCGTCGTCGAGCGCCAGCGCGCCGTCCTTGAAGCGGTCGATGACCTGCTCGGCCGCTTCGCTCAGGCGCAGGGCGCCGGCGACGTCGACCATCTGCAGGGCGCCGTGGGCCTGGTGCAGGTGCGACTTGGCATGCAGCAGAAGGGTCGGCTGCGCTTCCGGACTGCGGCCGGACGCGTCCTGCAGCGCCTTGGCGGAGCGCCCGAGCGCATCGCGGATTTCCCCGATGACCCAGGAGAGAGGGCCGGTGTCGAAAGGCGGTGCGGCGGACGCGTGCGAAAGCTGGGTCATGTAGGCAAAAGGTTCGGGGCTCAGGCGGCGACGCGGAAGCGCGACACCGAATTCTTCAGTTCCTGCGCGAGTTCCGCCAGCTGCCGGATCGACTGCGCCGTCTGCTGCGTGCCGCCCTGTGCCTGCTCGGTGATCGCGAGGATGTGCTGCATATTATGCGCCACACCGTTCGCGGACGTCGCCTGCAGGCCCGCCGCGACCGCCATTCCCTGGATCAGCTCCGCCAGCCGGTTCGACACGCGCGAGATGTCGGCCAGCGCCGCGCCGGCCGCGTCGGTCACGCGCGCGCCCTCGACGACGCCCTGCGTCGACTTTTCCATCGCCGCCACGGCGTCGTGCGTATCGGTCTGGATGGTGCGCACCAGCGCGCCGATCTGCTTGGCCGCTTCGGCCGACCGTTCCGCCAGCCGCTGCACCTCTTCCGCCACGACCGAGAAGCCGCGTCCTGCCTCGCCGGCGGATGCGGCCTGGATCGCGGCGTTCAGCGCCAGCACGTTGGTCTGTTCCGTGATGTCGGAAATGAGCTCGGTGATCTCGCCGATCTCCTGCGACGATTCGCCCAGGCGCTTGATGCGCTTGGAGGTTTCCTGGATCTGCTCGCGGATCTCGCCCATGCCGCGGATGGCGTTCTGCACCGCGGTCGCGCCCTGCTCCGCTGCCGCCACCGACTGGCGCGCCACCTCGGCCGATTCCTTCGCGGAGCTGGACACGTCGGTGATCTCGCCCGCCATGCGCAGCATCGTGGACGACGTGTCCTGGATTTCGCGCGCCTGCTGGCCCGCCGCGACGAGCAGCCGGCTCGACACCAGTTGCGCGTCGTTCGAGGCCTGCGTCACCTTTTCCGCCGTGGCGATCACGCGCACGACGAGGCCGCGCAATTCCTCGACCGTGTAGTTGACCGAGTCGGCGATGGCGCCCGTGATGTCTTCCGACACGGTGGCGTACACGGTCAGGTCGCCGTCCGCCACTTCCTGCAATTCGTTCATCAGGCGCAGGATCGCGGCCTGGTTCTGGTCGTTGGTCGCCTTGGCTTCCTCTTCCTTGGCCTGGGCCAGCAGGCGCATCGCGTCCGCTTCCTGGCGGCGCGCGTCGGCGCCGCGGGTGCGGTTGCGCGAATCCTGCAGCATCACGCGCGAGATGCTGCCCGCCGTGACGAGGGTGAAGATCGACGCCGCCACGAGCAGCCAGAACCAGCCGCCCGCGCTGCCTTCGCCCATGCGGTACGACGCCTGCAGGTCGGTCAGCTGGCGGCGCAGCGCCTCGTTGTCGCGGTAGATGGCCTGCTCGGCGGCCTTGGCGGCCGTCATGTCGGACAGTTTGTCGAGGAAGGTCGAGATCAGTTTCTGGCAGATGTCGAATTTCGATTGCACTTCTTCCAGCTTGCTCCGCAGGTCCGGGTCGCGCAACGGCGCCAGGCCCAGCGCGGCGCTGCCGTTCAGGAGGCCGTCGACGGTGGCGCGGAAGGTCGTCGTGTCGCGGCCCATCTGGAACGCGGTCTCGGGGCGGATGCCGCCCGACGTCAGGAATTCGCTGGCGCTGCGCGACAGGCGCTGCGTCAGCATCATCATGCGGCCCAGCGCGGCCAGTTCGCGCGCGCTACCGCCGCGCGCCGTGCGCTCGGTGAGGACGGATTCCGTCAGCGCCAGCATGT
The DNA here is from genome assembly GCF_059491295.1 of Massilia sp. Masssp93. Classification (NCBI taxonomy): domain Bacteria; kingdom Pseudomonadati; phylum Pseudomonadota; class Betaproteobacteria; order Burkholderiales; family Oxalobacteraceae; genus Massilia; species Massilia sp. Masssp93. The sequence goes on from NZ_CP168502.1 coordinate 5,253,588, forward strand.
CCGGCGCCAGGATGTCGAGCTGCTTGAGGTTCTTGTCGAAGGCGACGAGCTCCGGCTTCATCTTGAGGATGCTGGTTGCCGCCGCGTCGGACACGTGCCACTTCTTGCGCACCGTGGCCAGCTGCGATGCCAGGTCGCCCGTCGATGCGGGGATCGGATTGCCGTTGAAATCGCCGCCGCGGGCCAGCAGGTCGAGGTCGTGCGACAGGGCGATGCGGCTGTCCTGCAGCTGCGTGAACGCGTCCGGCACGCCCTGCATCGCGTTCGGCGCGGCCTTGCCCACGCGCTGCGAGTGCATCAGCGCTTCGCTGGCGATCTGGGTCTGGCTGCTGGCGATCGCGCCGCTGCCGGCATTGCGCCACAGCGCCAGCAGGGTGAGGAGGATGCCGATGGCGATGGCGACGAGCAGGATGCGCAACTGGCGCGGCAGCGACAGGTGGCCGATCAGCGGCAGGCTGAGGTCATCGTCGTCCGCCGCGGCGGCGGCATCGGCCGCGCCGCGCGGCTTGCGCCGGACGGGCAGGCCCAGGCGCAGCGCCGCGTCGTCCGCGGAACCCGTCGCCGCGGTGCCGCCGGCGGGGCCCGCCGGAATCGCAGGCGGGACCGCCGGCAGCGTGCCGACGCCGAACTGCGTGTCCGGCGACGCCAGCACGGTGCCGGTTTCCTCCGTGCGCGCCTGCGCGTCGCCGCCCCCGTTCTTGGGGAAGAAATTCATCGACAGTTTGGATGCGAATCCCATTCCAGCTCCAGTGCAAAACCTGTTGTGATTGTTTAGCGTGCGACCTGCAGGAAGCGTTCCTCGCGCGCGAGGGCGGCCAGCGACAGCGGCGTCCATTCCTGTCCTTCGGCATCGCGCAGGCCGCCGTCGGCGGGCGCCATGTCGGCCGCATGGCGCAGGCCCACCACGCGCCCGACCAGCAGGGCGCACGGGAATCCGAGGCTCGGCGCGAACGTCACGAGGCGCGCGCCGGCGCCCGGCAGCGCGTTCGGCGCGCCATCCGGCTCGAGGTAGCGCGCCAGGTCGACGACGCCCAGCAGGCTGCCGCGGACGTTCGCGAGGCCGAGATACCACGGCTGCGTGAGCGGCACGGCGGCCAGCGGCGGCAGCGGCACGATCTCGCCGGCTTCGACGAGGTCAAGCAGGTAGCGCACGCCGCCGATCTCCACGCCCAGCTGGTGCGCGCGCGCGCCGCTGCTCGTGCGCGCGGCCTGCATGCGCTCGAGCAGCTGCTCCTGGTACTGGCGCAGGCGGGCGCGCCGTGCCGCGCCTTTCTGTGCGCCGGCGTCGCTGGCGTCCATGTCAGGCGCCGAGCGCGGCGATCGTGGCCAGCAGCCGGACCGGGTCGACCGGCTTGACGAAATAATCCTTCGCGCCCTGGCGCATGCCCCAGATGCGGTCCGTTTCCTGGTTCTTGCTGCTGCAGATGATGACGGGGACGGACGCCAGTTCCGGATCGCGCGCGATCGAGCGCGTCACCTGGAAGCCGTTCGCGCCGGGCATCACGACGTCCATCAGGATCAGCTCCGGACGGTCGGCGCGGATCTTGGCCAGCGCCTCCTCGCCGTTGTCGGCGGTCGTCACGGTGAAGCCGTTGCGCACGAGGATGTCGGTCAGGTAATAGCGTTCGGTCGGCGAATCGTCGACGATCAGGATTTTTTGTATGGCCACGGTGGGCTCCGCATCGTTGGGTTCAGGCGCTGCCGGCGCCTTGCGCATGGTCGCGCACGGCCGCCAGCAGGCTGTCTTTGGAAAAAGGTTTGGTCAGGTAGGCGCTCGAGCCCACCATCGCGCCGCGCGCGCGGTCGAACAGGCCGTCCTTGGACGACAGCATGACGACCGGCGTGGCATGGAATTTCGCGCTCTTCTTGATCAGCGCGCAGGTCTGGTAGCCGTCGAGGCGCGGCATCAGGATGTCGCAGAACACCAGCGCGGGCTGGTGGTCGTTGATCTTGGCCAGCGCGTCGAAGCCGTCCTCGGCCAGCACCACCCGGTAGCCGGCCTGTGTCAGGAAAATCTCGGCGGACCGACGGATCGTGTTGCTGTCGTCGATCACCATGATCGTCAAGCCTGTCGGTTGCGTCGTCATATTCGTTTCACTTCAGCATGAACCCGCAAGATAGCATAGGGTCTGGGCCTTGTGCATGAAGTGTTGCAATGCGTCAACTCACCGACACGCGCTTCATTGAATGGATGACATGAAAGATTGGCGAGACGTCACCGCTAGTTAATCAAAGAGCAAACGAATCGGGCCGGATCGCGCTCAGATCGCGGTCATCTCGAAATCGTCCTTGCGCGCGCCGCATTCCGGGCACGTCCAGTTCATGGGCACGTCGGCCCAGCGGGTGCCCGGTGCAATGCCGTCGTCGGGGGCGCCGGCGGCTTCGTCGTAGACCCAGCCGCAGATCAGGCACATCCAGGTCTGATACACCTGTGTTTCAGTACTCACGTTCGATTCCTCTTTTCAGTTCAGTGTTAGCCTATCGGTCCCCATCAGATAAAATGGGGGGCGAGGTATCTTAATCTAACACGCTGTGCAAAACCAACAGTCTCCACTCATCCTCACGTTCGGCCCCTCCGATCCTGTCGGGGCGCTGGGCATCCAGTCCGACGTGACCGTCTTCGCCATGCATGGCTGCCACGCCCTGTCGGTCGTGACCGGCCTGCTCGTGGCCGATTCCGCGCGCGTCGACGACATCCAGCCCACCGACCATTCATTCGTCGTCGAACAGGCGCGCATGCTCCTCGAGGACATGCCGGTGTCCGCCATCAAGATCGGGACGATGGCCAGCCTGGAACAGATCGCCGCGATCGCGGAGATCGTGTCCGACTACGCCGACGTGCCGCTCGTGCTCGATCCGTTCACGTCCTCGCTGCCCGATTGCGGCACGCGCGACGACGACATGATGACGCTCATCCATCAACTGCTCGTGCCGCAGGCCAGCGTGCTCATGCTGTCGCAACCGGAACTGGCGCGCTTCGCCGACTGCTGGCGCGACCCGGCCAGCCTGGCCACCGTCGCCGAGGACGCGGCGGACCTGACCGGCATCGGCTGCGGCCACGTGCTCGTGACGGGCACCGGCGGCGGCGACGGCACCCGCTGCAACGAGCTGTACGACCCGGACGGCCTGGCCATCGCCCTGCCCTGGGCGCAACTGCTGCCCGGCCCGTTCGTCGGCGCCGGCAACACGCTGTCGGCCGCGCTGGCGGCACGCATGGCGCGCGGCGCCGGCGCCCAGGAGGCCCTGGCGGGCGCCCAGGACTACGTCACCGGCGCCCTCGTCAACGCCTGCCGCTTCGGCATGGGCCGGCTGATTCCGAACAAGATCTTCCGCGCCCCCGGCGCGGCCTGCTAACTCCAAGAACACTATGACCGCAACCCCGAACACCACCTCCCGGAACGACATCCTGTTCGCCCGCGCCCAGCAGACCACGCCGGGCGGCGTGAACTCGCCCGTGCGCGCCTTCCGCTCCGTCGGCGGCACGCCGCGCTTCATCACCCGCGCCGAAGGGCCGTATTTCTGGGATGCGGACGGCAAGCGCTACATCGACTACATCGGCTCCTGGGGCCCGGCCATCGTCGGCCACACCCATCCGAAGGTCGTGAAAGCCGTGCAGGACGCGGCCGCGCGCGGCCTGTCGTTCGGCGCGCCGACCGAGGGCGAAATCGAGATCGCCGAGGAAATCTGCCGCCTCGTGCCGTCGATCGAGCAGGTGCGCCTCGTCTCGTCCGGCACGGAAGCGACGATGAGCGCGCTGCGCCTGGCGCGCGGCGCCACCGGCCGCGACAAGATCGTCAAGTTCGAAGGCTGCTACCACGGCCACGCCGATTCCCTGCTCGTCAAGGCCGGCTCGGGCCTGCTCACGTTCGGCAACCCGACGTCGGCCGGCGTGCCGGAAGACTTCGTCAAGCACACGCTCGTCCTCGACTACAACAACATCCCGCAGCTGGAAGACGCGTTCCAGTCGATGGGCGACACCATCGCCTGCGTGATCGTGGAAGCGGTGGCCGGCAACATGAACCTGATCCGCGCGACGCCGGAATTCCTGCACCGCATGCGCGAACTGTGCACCGAATACGGCACGGTCCTGATCTTCGACGAGGTGATGTCGGGCTTCCGCGTCGGCCTCGGGGGCGCGCAGGGACTGTACGGCATCACGCCGGACCTGACGGCGCTGGGCAAGGTCATCGGCGGCGGCATGCCGGTCGCTGCCTTCGGCGGCCGCGCCGACCTGATGCAGAAGATGGCGCCGATCGGCCCCGTCTACCAGGCCGGCACGCTGTCCGGCAACCCGGTCGCCGTCGCGGCCGGCATGACGACCTTGCAACTGATCCAGGAACCGGGCTTCTACGAACATCTCACTGCGCAGACGGCGAAGCTGGTCGACGGCCTGTCCGCCGCCGCGCGGGAAGCGGGCATCGCGTTCTGCGCGGATGCCGTCGGCGGCATGTTCGGCATGTATTTCGCGGACGCGATCCCGTCCACCTACGGCCAGATGATGGCCGGCGACAAGGAGCGCTTCAACCGTTTCTTCCACGGCATGCTGGACGAGGGCGTGTACTTCGCCCCGGCCATGTTCGAGGCCGGCTTCGTGTCGGCGGCGCACGACGACGCCGTGATCGCGGCAACCGTCGACGCGGCCCGCCGCGTGTTTGCCCGCATCGCGTAGGGTGGGCACCCCGTGCCCACGCGTGACGTTGGCGTCAAGTTGGCGTCAGGCTGGCGTCAAGTCGGCGTTACGCTCAATGTAGCGCACCCGGCGTTGCCGCCACGACGCACACGTCCGCGTGGGCACAGTGTGCCCACCCTACATCCGGCGCGGCCCTTCCGGCCGCGCGCCCGTTTTCATCGCGCCAGGCCCACATGCCGTTCAAGCTTTTCCGCCGCCTCACCGACAACGCCACCCTGAAATCGCTCGGCCCCGGCCTGATCACCGGCGCCGCGGACGACGACCCGTCCGGCATCGCCACCTATTCGCAGGCCGGCGCCCAATTCGGCTTCAACACGCTGTGGACGCTCGTGCTGACCTACCCGTTCATGGTCGGTATCCAGCTCGTGTCGGCGCGCATCGGCCGCGTGACGGGACGCGGGCTGGCGGCCAACATCCGGCGCGCGTATTCGCCCTGGCTGCTGTATGTGATCGTCGCCCTGCTGCTCGTCGCCAACGTGATCAACATCGCGGCCGACATCGCCGCGATGGGCGAGGCGCTGCGCCTCGTGACCGGCGCGGCGTCCGGCCAGCCGTACGCCCTCGGCTTCGGCGTGCTGTGCCTCGTGCTGCAGGTATTCATGCCGTACGCCACTTACGTGCGCTATCTGAAATGGCTGACGCTGGGCCTGCTGGCCTATGTCGCGACGGCGTTCGCCGTGCACATGCCCTGGACGGAAGTGTTCGCGCGCACCGTCTGGCCGCATTTCACGTTCACGAAGGATTCCGTCGCGCTCATCGTCGCCGTGTTCGGCACGACGATCAGTCCCTACCTGTTCTTCTGGCAAGCGTCGCAGGAAGTCGAGGAAATCCGCAACGACCACCACACGCGCGCCCTGCGCACGCGCCCGCGCGACGCCGCCGCCCAGCTCCGGCGCATCAAGGCCGACACGCTGATCGGCATGGGCTTTTCCAACATCGTCGCCTTCTTCATCATGCTGACGACGGCCGTCACGCTCGGCGCGCACGGCATCACGGACATCGAGTCCTCGAGCCAGGCGGCCGAGGCGCTGCGTCCGGTGGCGGGCGAATTCGCGTTCTTCGCATTTGCGCTGGGCATCATCGGCACGGGCATGCTCGCCGTGCCCGTACTGGCCGGCTCGGCCGCCTACGCCGTCACCGAGAGCTTCCGCTGGCGCAACGGCATGGATCTGAAAGTCGTGGAGGCGCGCGAGTTCTACGGCCTCATCGCCCTCGCGACCCTGGGCGGCGTGCTGCTCGACTTTGCCCCGATCCACCCGATCGAGGCGCTCGTGCTGTCCGCGCAGATCAACGGCGTCATCGCCGTGCCGATCATGGCCGTCATGATGCTGCTTGCGCATAACCGCAAGATCATGGGCAGCTACACCCTGTCGACGCGCCACACCGTCATCGGCTGGGCCGGCGTGGCGATCATGCTGGTGGCGGTGGTCGCGATGTTCGCGACGCTGTGATCCCCCACGCGTGGGGCTGCACCTGCGCGGCCCCGCGGCATACGATGCGCTCCTCAATGCACACACCGTTCAGGAGCCGCATCATGCAAACCACGACCGTTTCTTCCGTCCCGCAACCGCAGTTCTCGCGCGCCGGCATCATCTGGCTCAAGCTGGCCGTCGTCTACCTCATCGTCGGCATTTCGCTCGGCATCGCGATGGGCGCCAGCCAGAATTTCACGCTGCGTCCCGTCCACGCCCACATCAACCTGCTGGGCTGGACGACGATGGCGCTGGCCGGCCTGATCTACAGCGTGTTTCCCAAGGCGGGCGAAAGCCGCCTGGCACGGCTGCATTTCTGGCTGCTGAACCTGGCGCTGCCCGTCATGATGGGCGCGCTCTCCATGCTGCTGTTCGGCCACGTCGGCATCGCCCCGCTGCTCGCGGTCTCGGAAATCATCGCCGCGCTGGCCATCGTCGCGTTCGCGGCGAACCTGTTCCTGAACCTGAAGCAGTGAGGCTGCCCTCTGCGGTTATACTTGCCCGGATAATAAAACCGGAAGAGGCACGACGCATGGCTGTTCATCCCGCTCGATTTTCCTGTGCCGCGCTGGCCGCGGCGGGTCTGTTCGCCGTTGCCTTGCCTTCGACCGGGGCGCCGGACCGCGCCGCAACGACCACCCCGCCAGGAACCAGCATGGAAAAGAAAACCGTCCCGCTCGACACCATCACGCGCCAGGAGCAGGCGCTGCAATTCACGTCCTTCGACAACGACGCGGCGCTCGCGATCGGCAATAAAATCGTCGAGATGGCCAAGGCGGACAAGGTCGCCGTCACGATCGACGTCAGCGTCAACCGCAATCCGCTGTTCTTCCACGCGATGGCGGGCACGAGCCCGAACAACGCCGACTGGATCCGCCGCAAGAGCAACCTCGTGAACCGCACGGGCCACGCTTCGTTCTGGGTGCACACGCAAGCCGTCGAGCGCGGCCAGGACTTCGACAACCTGCCGACGTTCGACAGCAAGGACTACGCGGCCCACGGCGGCTCGTTCCCGATCGTCGTCAAGGGGACGGGGCAGATCGGCACGATCACCGTGTCCGGCCTTGCGGGCGTGGACGACCACGCGATGGTCGTGCGCGCGCTCAAGTGGTATCTGAAGGCGGACGACGTGCCGCTCTGATTACTTCAACCAGCCGCGGTGGCGGAAGTAGAGGAAAGGCGCGATCGCGCTGACGACCATCAGGCCCAGCGACCAGCCATAGCCGAAGTGCCAGTGCAGCTCCGGCAGGAATTCGAAATTCATGCCGTAGATGCTGGCGATCAGCGTCGGCGGCAGGAAGGCGACCGAGGCCACCGAGAAGATCTTGATGATCTTGTTCTGGTTGATGTTGATGAAGCCGACGGTGGCGTCCATCAGGAAGTTGATCTTGTCGAAAAGGAATGAGGTGTGGCCGTCCAGCGATTCGATGTCGCGCAGGATCTGGCGCGCCTCTTCGAACTGGTCCGTATTCAGCAGGCGGCCGCGCATCAGGAAGCTGACCGCGCGGCGCGTGTCCATCATGTTGCGGCGGATGCGGCCGTTCAAGTCTTCCTCGTGGGCGATCGCATTCAGCGCGGAAGCCGCGTCCTGGTCGGTGAATTCCTTCTGCAGCACGCGCTGGCTGACGTTTTCCAGGCTTTCGTAGATGCCTTCCAGCGCGTCGGCAGAGTACTCGGCGTCGGTCGCGTACAGGTCCAGCAGCACGTCCATGTAATCCTCGATCGAGCCGGGACGCGAGCGCGCGCGCAGGCGCACGAGGCGGAACACGGGCAGGTCGTCGGTATGGACCGAGAACAGGATTTTCTTGGCCAGGATGAACGCGACCGTCACGATGCGCGACGGGCCGTCCTCTTCCTCGCGCAGGAAATCGGTGCGCAGGTGCAGGTCGCCGTTTTCCGCCTCGTAGTAGCGGGCCGAGGCCTCGATGTCCTGGACTTCGTCCTCGCCGGGCAGGATCACGTCATAGGTCGCCTTGACCAGCGCGCGTTCCTCGTCCGTGGGGTCGGTCAGGTCGACCCAGACGGCAGGCGCGTTCTCCAGATCGGCCCGCGACGCGACGGGCACCTGGTTCAGTCGGCCATTTTGTAGGACAAATACGTTGATCATGCGCTGCTTTCTCGGCCGGATTCGGAAACAGCGCAAGTGTACCTGCAAGCCCTGAGGCCGGCCAGCCCAAACACCGGGGTCAGAGCCCGGTTTTAGGAAATAGCCGTTGAGAACATCGAATTGAGGCCGGGCCAACGCCGCCGCGCCTCACGAGCTTGCACTTGGCCTCACGAGCTTGCACTTGGTATCTTGCCAAAAATCGGGCTCTGACCCCGGTTCGTGCGCGGTTCAGGGGAGCTCGGCGGCGTTCATGCGGCGCTGGATGACGGCGGTGCGGCGCGCCAGGTAGTTGGTGTCGCGGTGGCGGTCGTAGAAGCGCGGGTTCGGCAGCATCACGGCCAGGCGCGCGCCCTGGGCCGGGTTCAGGTTCGCGGCCGACGTGTGGAAGTAGTGGCGCGCCGCGGCTTCGGCGCCGAACACGCCGCGTCCGAATTCGACCACGTTCAGGTAGATTTCCAGGATGCGTTCCTTGTCCATCACCGCTTCCAGCATGTAGGCGATGACGAGTTCCTGGCCCTTGCGCAGGTAGTTGCGCGAGCCGGACAGGAACAGGTTCTTGGCCAGCTGCTGGGTGATCGTCGAGCCGCCGCCCACGACCTTGTGCTTCTTGTTGTTGCGCTCGTACGCCCGTTCCAGCGCGTCCCAGTCGACGCCGTCGTGGTCGATGAAATTGGCGTCCTCGGAGGCGATCACGGCACGTTTGAGGTTGTTCGAGATGCGCGCGTAAGGCACCCACACCCGTTCCAGCTTCGCGTTCGGGTTCTGCTCGCGCAGCGCCGCCAGCTGCTGGCGCATCATGCTCGTGGACGACGGGTTGAACTGCGTCCACCAGCACACCATCGCAAAGAAATACAGCTGCAGCAGGACGATGAGCAGCAGCGGACCGAGGATGATCCATTTCAGCCAGCGCCGGCCGCCGGCCTTCGTGCGCACGAGCGCGGCCGCCTTGAGCGTGCCGATGCCGCTCATAGCCGCTCGCGCATGCGGGCCAGCACAGCCTTCGTCGACGGCCGAACGTTGCGCCAGATCCTGAAAGCTTCGGCGGCTTGTTCGACCAACATACCGAGGCCGTCGCGCGGAATAGCGCCATGCTTCGAGGCAAACGCCATGAACGGGCTCGGCGTCTTCCCATACATCATGTCCAGCGCCAGCGTTCCGGGCTGGAAGGCCCTCGCCGGCACCGGCGGCATGGTGGCGGACAGGCTCGACGACGTGGCGTTGACGACGACGTCGAACGGCTCCTCGATGTCATCGAACCCACGTGCGCGCAACTGGCCGCGCCGCTCGACCTGGCGCGAAAAATGATCGACGAGCGCATCGGCCGTCGCGCGCGTGCGGTTGGCAATGACGATCGCTTCCGGCTGCTCGCGCAAGAACGGCAGGATCACGCCGCGCGCCGCCCCGCCCGCGCCCAGCAGCAGGATGCGCTTGCCGCCCAGGGGCACGCCGGCGTTCTGCACGATGTCGGCCACGAGGCCCGGACCGTCCGTGTTGTCGCCGACGATCTCGCCGTTGTCGAAGCGCAGCGTGTTGACGGCGCCGGCCAGGCGCGCCCGCTCTTCCAGCCGGGTGGCCAGCGCGGCCGCTTCCAGCTTGAACGGGACCGTCACGTTGGCACCGCGATACCCTTGCGCGACGAGGTCGCGGACCGTATCGGCAAAGCCGTCGAGCGGCGCCAGGCAGCGCCCGTACGAGATGTCGTGGCCGGTCGCGGCCGCGAAGGCGGCGTGGATGTCCGGCGACTTGCTGTGGGCGATCGGGTTGCCGATCACGCAATATTTATCGCTCATTCAATCTCCTGCATTCAGTCTGCCGTCAGCCATCAGCCGCCCCCGCGCAATTCCGCCTGCAGTTTTTCCTCGCGCGTGAATTTGAAGCGGGTGACGACGATCCACAAATCGTCCTTGTCGGTCGAGCGCATATTGGCCGGGAATTTGCCGAACGGCGCCGCCCGGCGCACGATGGACAGCGCGGCCTTGTCCAGCGCCGGGTTGCCGGAACTGCGTTCGATGCGCGGTCCGCCTTCCTTTTCGTAGAGGGTGCCGTCCTGGAAGATCGGGATGTAGACGACCAGTTCGCCGTACAGCTTCTTCCCGTTCTGCTGCGGGAAGTTCAGCGTGCCGACCTCCTCCACGCGCTTCTGCATCGCCTTGTAATACATGGCGTAGCCGACTTCGCGCGTGCTGGGGCTGATGAACGTCTTCTTGGGGCGCTTGTTCTCGTCGGCGATGCGCTGGGTGATCTCGGCCGTCATGCGCGCGATGGCCCGGGTGGAATCGAGGGTGTCGGCGCCCGTGCGGCTGGGGTCCGGTTTGTCCTGTTCGGCCAGGGGCGCGCGGTTGAACTGCGACTGGCGCATCTGCGTCAGGACGCTTTTCTGCTGCAGTTCCAGGTCGGCGATGCGGCGCTGCAGCGCCTTGATGCTGTCGCCGTTCTCGATCTTGCGCAGGTCCGGCAGGGGCGACTGGGCGCGGCCGGCATCGGCATTGCCGCCGCCGTCCAGGTTGGCTTGCGCCAGCGCGTCGGCCTTGACGGGCGCGCGCGCATGCTTGGCGTTGACCAGGATGACCTCCAGGCCCGGATCGGCCGGCCGCAGCCGGAACGCATCCGGCGCGGCGAAGCGGATCGCCAGCAGGGCGGCGTGCGCCAGCACCGAACAGGCGATGGCGATCATCAGGGGACGGTTGTGTCGGAGGGTCTTCACGCGCTGCGGGGTGGGACGGTTGGGATCACGGAACTGCCCATTCTACCGTGCGGGCCAGGCGTGTGCGAGCCTTTAACGTAGGGTGGGCACCCCGTGCCCACCAAACGGCATCATGCCTGCTCGCCCGCCACATCGGTCTGCGTCTCCGGATCGGTGACGGCCACGGCGCCTTCGGCCTCGGCCGCTTCCGCCGCCGCGGCTTCGCCCGTGTCCTCTTCCTCGTCCAGCCCCAGCTCCGCGGCCGCTTCGGGCGCCACGGCGGCCACCTCGAGCAGGCGCGCCTCCAGCGCCAGGTCGACCTCGTCCCAGCGCACGATGTCCAGGCGGACCTGGGCGCCGCGCGCGGCCTGCGGCATGCCCGGCAGGCGGATCACGAGCGGGATCTCGACCAGGCGCAGGACCTCGTCCTTCAAGACGACGGCATCGACCTGCCTGGCGTTTTCCTGCGCCAGCCAGCGCAGGCACCAGTAACGCTCCATGTTCTGCTGGAAGTCGTTGTAGGCCGAGTACGCGGCGTCGAAGGCGGAGACGATCGAGAACAGGGTCGCGTCGCGGTGCTTGAACGGGGCGACGAGCGGCGCCGTCACGCCGTTGCTGGCGCAGGCGAGGATCTGCCACTGGTTCACGAGGTCGGTGTAGCGGCGCAGCGGCGACGTCGACCACGCATACTGATCGACGCCGAGGCCCTGGTGCGGCGCCGCGTGCGTGACCATGCGCACCTGCATCTTGGCGGCCCAGCCGCCGGCGCCCGGCCCCTGCGAGCGGTAGATGCCCGGCACGCCGCAGTCGTGCAGCAGCTTGCCCCACGTGCTGTTGGCGAAGATCATCAGCTCGGCCACGATCTTGTCCAGCGGTGCGCCGCGCTTGCGGCGCACGATCGTCACGACGTCGTCCTCGACATAGAAATTGAAGTCGACGCGGTTGGCCTGCTCCGGCTTCAGGCCGAAATCCTCGCGCTTCTTCATGCGGCCCGCTTCCAGCTGCAGCGCCCATTGCCACAGCAGGCCCAGTTCGGTCTTGTGCGGGTAGTCGCCCTCGCCGCTGTTCAGCGTGTCCTCGTTGACGACGTCATCGAGGTCGTTGTGGCGCAGGTTGTTCTTGATGGGCACGCGCTCGGCGCGCGTCGTCGTCGAGATCACGGACCACGTGGCCGGGTCCAGCACGGCGTACAGCGACAGCGCCGGGCAGTCGGTGCCCTCGGCCAGCGTGTAGGCCTCGACGACCTCGTCCGGCAACATCGTGATCTTGTCGCCCGGCATATACACGGTCGACATGCGTGCGCGGGCGATCTTGTCGATGGCGTCGTCCGGACGGATGCCCAGGCCCGGCGCGGCGATGTGGATGCCGACGCGGACCGTGCCGTCGGCCAGCGTCTCGACGGAGAACGCGTCGTCGATCTCGGTCGTCGTCACGTCGTCGATGGAGAACGCGGCCACGTTCGCGAGCGGCAGGTCGCCGGTCGGCGCCGGCACGGCCACGGGCGGGAAGCCGGCGCCGCGCGGGAAGTGTTCGAACAGGAAGCGCCCCATATGCAGCTCTTTCGCCGACGCGATGCCGCCCGTGGACAGCATCAGGCGCGGCGCCGTCGTCTGCAATTCGTCGGCGGCCGTCTCGAGGGCCTTGTATTCGATGCTGTTCTTGTCCGGCTTGAACAGCAGTTGCTGGACGAGCGGCTGCATCGCCTCCGGCAGCGTGCCGGCCTTGAGTTCCTCGACATACGCGGCCTGGACGATGGCCTGCTGTTTCTTCTTTTCGATGCCGGCCAGTGCGGCGCGCAACGATTGTTCCGGCGCCGCCTTGTAGCGGCCGCGGCCCTTCTTGTAGAAATAGATGGGCGAGCCGTGCAGGGCCAGCACGAGGCCGGCCGCTTCGAACGGCACCGGAGAATGACCGAAGTATTCCGCGCCCAGTTCCGCGAACCCGAACTCTTCCTGGCCCGCGACTTCCCACAGGAATTCCAGGTCGACGTCCGCCGCGACGGCCTTCGCCTGTTCCAGCAGGGTGGCGGGATCGGGCTTGTCGAACTGCAGCAGCACGTCACGCGCCTTGACCTTGGTACGCTTCCCGCTCGGCATTTCGACCTGGTAAGCCTCGCCCGCCTGCGACAGCACGGTGCCGACCTTGAAATCGCCGGATTCTTCGAAAAATAAGTTCATGTTTATTTCGTATTCATATTGGTTGCGGTCGCTACAAGATCCAGCACCGAGGGCAGGAACACCTCGGTGACCAGCAGCAGGCCCTGGCGGCGGCGATATACGCAACGCCGCGCAAAAAAAGTCATGTCCGTCGGACCAACCGAAGTCTCGCGCGCCGGGCCATCGTGGCCGAGCGCGTCACGCACGCGGGCCAGCAGCGGATGGCCAGGACGCAGCCGCGCGAATTCGAGCGCGCCGCGCGTTACCCTCGGATCGTAGAACAGCGTGGTGCCGAGCGAACGCTCGCCCAGCGCCGAAAACAATGGCCAGTCGCTCGCGCTGGCGCTCATCGGCACGACGGTGTGGCCGTACACGACCGGCCGGCCATCGCAGCGCAGCAGCACTTCGCGCTCCCACACGCGCTGGGGCCGCGCCAGGCCGATGGCGCCGGCCTCGTCCGCCAGGCAGACGTTGCCCGCCTGGCGCAGTTTCTGTACGCGAAAATGTTGGCTGTGCGCGATCAGGCGCGCCGTCAGCGAGCCCGGCGTCGTCAGCCAGTCGCGCATGGCGGCCGGCGCGTGCACGCCGTCCGGATGCGCCAGCCAGCGGGCCTGGCGCCGCGATCCCGGCCTCACCTTGCCGGGTCCGATCCGGCGCCGCCTTGCAGATTATCCGTCAGGCAGAACGCCAGCACCTCGTCGACATACTGCTCGAATTCCGACACCGCGTGGTCGCTGCCCTCGATGACGTGCTGGTGCGCACCCGCGTAATGCGCAACCATGTCGCGGTAGTCCAACACCTCGTCGCCGGTCGCGGCCAGCAGGAAATAGCGCTCCGGCCTCGTGATGGTGCCGACCTTCAATGCGGCCAGCTCGTCGATATAGTCCCGCTTGAACTCGAACGGTTCGCCGGTGTGCCATTCGGTCGTGATGCCGACGTGCTTGTCGAGGTCCTTCAACGGGTCGACGGCTGGATTGATCAGCGCGGCGCGGCAGCCGAAGCGTTCGGCCAGCCAGGTGGCGTAAAAGCCGCCCAGCGAGGAACCGATGATCGCCAGCGCATTGTCCCCTTTTGCCGCGTAACGCTCGACCAGCGTGAGCACGAGGTCCATCGCGGCCCTGGGCGACGGCGGCAGTTGCGGGCAGATCAGGTCGCCCGCGCGGCCGGCCGCTTCCATCCGCTGCTGCACGACGCGCGCCTTGAACGAGCGCGGCGACGAACGGAAGCCGTGCAAGTAAAGAAGATGCGGTGTGATGCCGCTCATGCTGCCAGCGCCTCCAGCAGCTTCTGGTGGACGCCGCCGAAGCCGCCATTGCTCATCACCAGGATGTGGTCGCCCGGCTGCGCGGCCTGGACGACCGCCTGCACCAGGTAGTCGAGCTGGTCGAAGCTGTGCGCGTTGGCGCCCAGCGGTTTCAACGCGTCGGCCAGCGACCAGCCCAGCGCCTGCTGGCTGCCGAAGCCGAACACGAGGTCGGCATCCTTGAGGCTGCCCGGCAGCGCATCTTTCATGGCCCCCAGTTTCATCGTGTTCGAACGCGGTTCCAGCACGGCGAGGATGCGGGCGCCGCTTTTATCCCCTGCGCCGATCTTCTGGCGCAGGCCGCCAATAGTCGTCGCGATGGCCGTCGGATGGTGCGCGAAGTCGTCGTACACGGTCACGCCCTTGACCTTGCCGCGGACTTCCATGCGCCGCTTGACGCTCTGGAAGCGCGCCAGCGAATCGATCGCCTGCGCGGGCGGGACGCCGACGTGGCGCGCGGCAGCGATGGCGGCCAGCGCGTTGCTGCGGTTGTGGTGGCCGGTCAGGTCCCAGTGGACAGTGCCCTGGTGCTGTCCGCCGAACAAGACGTCGAAGCTGGAGCCGCCCGGATGCTCGACGAGGCTCCAGTCGACGCCCCCGGAGCTGCCGAAGCTTTCCTTCTCGCTCCAGCAGCCGCGCTTCAGGACGCGCGCCAGCGACGCTTCGTCGCCGTTGACGACGATGCGGCCGACGCCGGGCACCGTGCGCACGAGGTGGTGGAATTGCGTCTCGATGGCGCCGATATCGGGGAAGATGTCGGCGTGATCGTATTCCAGGTTGTTCAGCACGGCCGTCTTCGCGTGGTAGTGCACGAATTTCGAGCGCTTGTCGAAGAAGGCGGTGTCGTACTCGTCCGCCTCGATGACGAAGAAATCCGAATCCGTCTCGCCGGACAGGCGCGCCGACACGCCGAAGTTCAGCGGCACGCCGCCGATCAGGAAGCCCGGCGAATACCCGGCATCTTCCAGTATCCACGCCAGCATCGACGACGTCGTCGTCTTGCCGTGCGTCCCCGCGACGGCGAGCACCCATTTATTACGAAGAATATGGTCGCCGATCCATTGCGGGCCAGACACGTACGGCAAGCCGCGGTTCAGGATTTCCTCGACGAGCGGATTCCCGCGCGTCATCACGTTGCCGACGACGTACAGGTCCGGGTTCAGGTTCACCTGCTCGGGCCCGTAACCCTGGATCAGTTCGATGCCCTGGGCTTCGAGCTGGGTGCTCATCGGAGGATAGACGTTGGCGTCGCACCCGGTGACGCGGTGGCCGGCCTCTTTGGCCAGCACCGCGAGGCCGCCCATGAAGGTGCCGCAGATGCCGAGGATATGGATGTGCATGACGTGCCGAATGAGAGATCGGTTAATGGCGAATACGCGATTCTACCCGACGCGATGCCATTTTCCTTTCAAGAGTATGATCTCGAACATGATGCCCAATTCAAATGACGACCTCCAACAGGTGCGTGCACGCATCGCCGCGACGGCCGCCCGCTTGATCGCCCAGGACGGGGCGGACTACTCCACGGCAAAGACGAAGGCGGCGCGCCAGGTGCTCGGCGTGGATCGGCCTTCGCCGAATTATTTGCCGGATAATATACAGGTCGAGGACGAGGTACGCCGCTACCAGACCCTGTTCCAGGGGCCCGCCCAGGCCGCGCGCGTCAGGCACATGCGCAGCGCCGCCCTCGAAGTGATGGAACAACTGGCTGAGTTCCGCCCCTATCTCACGGGTGCCGTGCTGAACGGGACGGCGGGCGAACATGACGTCATCCACCTGCAATTATTTGCCGACAGCGCCAAGGAAGTCGAAATCTGGCTCCTGAACCGCAACGTCAATATCGAGATCTCGGAAACGCCCCACTTCAAGGGCGGCCGCCACGACCCGGTGGAAACGGTCAGTTTTACGTGGCAAACAGAGATGGTGCACGCCGAGTTATATGAGATGAACGACCTGCGGGGCGCATTGAAGCCCCGCGCCGACGGCCGCCTGCAGCGCGCCGATGCCGCCACCGTGCGCGCCCTGATGACCAACGACTCCCTCGAACAAGATGAATAAAAAACACCTGGCCGGCTATGTGATCCTGGCCACCGCCTTCACCGTGCTGGGCGCCATCGCCGGCGTCAAGCAGGACGCCAAGGGCCCGCTGACGACGACGTATGCGCCGACGGACGGCCGCCCGCACACGGCCGTGACGAATTTGTATGCATCGTCGCTGAACGACCTCGCCGGCAAGCCGCAGCCGCTCGGCCAGTGGAAGGGCAAGCCGCTGCTCGTCAACTTCTGGGCATCGTGGTGCGCGCCATGCGTGTCGGAGATGCCGGAATTGTCCGCACTGGCGGCCAAGGACGGCGGCAAGCATTTCAATGTCATCGGCATCGGCATCGATTCCCCCACGAACCTCGCCGAGTTTGCCCGTAAAATCAAGATTGCCTACCCATTGTACGTAGGCGGCATGGGCGGCACCGACCTCGCGCGCGATCTCGGCAACGCCAACGGCGGACTGCCATTTACCGTGCTGATCGGCGCAGATGGGCAGGTCCGCAAGACTTACCTGGGCCGCCTCAAGTTCGATCAGGTGCGCGCCGACCTCGCCAAGCTGTAGGTCGCGGCCGGCGCCCTGTGAACGGTCGTGCACTTATTTTCCGACTTCTTTTTATCGCTTGCCAATACGTAACGTTGGCGGCAAAATGCCTGTCTTTCGGGCAAACAGACGGTTCAACATGGCGAAAAAGCTACTGCTGCTCAATGGCCCCAACCTGAATTTGCTGGGGACACGTGAGCCTGCGGTGTACGGCGCGGCGACGCTGGCCGACATCGAGCAGGCCGCCACCGCCCAGGCCGAAGCGGCCGGGGCGGAGATCGCCTGCTTCCAGAGCAACCATGAAGGCGCGCTGATCGACCGTATCCACGCTGCCCGTCAGGAAGGCGTCGATGCGATCGTCATCAACCCGGGCGGACTGACCCATACCAGCGTCGCACTGCGCGATGCGCTGGCGGGGGTCGATATTCCGTTCGTTGAAGTGCACATCTCTAATATTTACAAGCGCGAGGAATTCCGGCACCACTCGTTTTTGTCGGCGATCGCGCTCGGCACGATCTGCGGACTGGGAACTGATGGATATCGCTTTGCCATCGACTTCGCGCTGAAACAGCGTTAATCTACGTCAACTTCACGCATTCCGCGCGTAAGTGCGTACCACCCGACGCGCCGTATGCTCTTAAACAAATAATTCCAAGGGGTTTCACATGGATCTAAGAAAACTCAAGACACTGATCGACCTCGTCGCCGAGTCGGATATCGCCGAACTCGAAGTGACCGAAGGTGAAAGCAAGGTCCGCATCGTCAAGTCCTCGGCAATCCCGCAGAATCAGATGGTCATGATGCCGCAGCAGGGCGTCCAGCAATACTCGACGCCGGCCATGCAGGCACCGGCCGCCGCGCCCGCCGCGGCACCGGCCGCACCGGCCGAACCGACCGGCCACGTCGTCAAGTCGCCGATGGTCGGCACCTTCTATCGTTCCTCGGCGCCGGGCGCCCCGGCGTTCGTCGAAGTCGGTTCGACCGTGAAGGAAGGCGAAACCCTGTGCATCATCGAAGCGATGAAGCTCCTGAATGAAATCGATGCCGACGCCTCCGGCACCATCACCAAGATCCTGGTGGAAAACGGTCAGCCCGTCGAATTCGGCCAGCCGCTGTTCGTGATCGGCTGATGTCTCCCGGCGCGGTCGTTCGACCGCGCCCTCCCGGCATGCCGCCGGCACTCAAAGAAACACCGAACTTACCATGTTTGAAAAAATTCTTATCGCCAACCGTGGTGAAATCGCGTTGCGTATCCAGCGCGCCTGCCGCGAAATGGGCATCAAAACGGTCGTCGTGCACTCCGAGGCGGACAAGGACGCCAAGTACGTGAAGCTGGCCGACGAGTCCGTTTGTATCGGCCCGGCGCCGTCGGCGCAGAGCTACCTGAGCATGCCGGCGATCATCAGCGCGGCCGAAGTCACGGACGCCGAGGCGATCCACCCGGGCTACGGCTTCCTGTCCGAGAACGCCGATTTCGCGGAACGCGTCGAAAAATCGGGCTTCGTGTTCATCGGCCCGCGTCCGGAATCGATCCGCATCATGGGTGACAAGGTCGCGGCCAAGCAGGCCATGATCCGCGCCGGCGTGCCCTGCGTGCCCGGTTCGGATGGCGCGCTGCCCGACGATCCCAAAGAGATCATCCAGACCGCGCGCCGCGTCGGCTACCCGGTCATCATCAAGGCTGCTGGCGGCGGCGGCGGTCGCGGCATGCGCGTCGTGCACACGGAAGCCGCGCTGCTGAACGCCGTCGCGATGACCAAGGCCGAGGCCGGCAGCGCGTTCGGCAATCCGGAAGTCTATATGGAGAAATACCTGGAGAATCCGCGCCACGTGGAAATCCAGATTCTCGCCGACGAACACAAGCAAGCCGTCTGGCTGGGCGAGCGCGACTGCTCGATGCAGCGCCGCCACCAGAAGGTGATCGAGGAAGCGCCGGCGCCGGGCATCCCGCGCAAGCTGATCGAGAAGATCGGCGACCGCTGCGCCGAAGCGTGCCGCAAGATCGGCTACCGCGGCGCCGGCACGTTCGAATTCCTGTACGAAAACGGCGAGTTCTACTTCATCGAGATGAACACCCGCGTGCAGGTCGAACACCCGGTCACCGAAATGATCACCGGCATCGACATCGTCCAGGAACAGATCCGCATCGCCTGCGGCGAAAAGCTGCGCTTCCGCCAGCGCGACATCATGCTGTCGGGCCACGCGATCGAGTGCCGCATCAACGCGGAAGACCCGTTCAAGTTCACGCCGTCGCCGGGCCGCATCACGGGCTGGCATCCGCCGGGCGGCCCCGGCATCCGCGTCGATTCGCACGCGTACGCCGGCTACTACGTCCCGCCGAACTACGATTCGATGGTCGGTAAGGTGATTGCCTACGGCGCCACCCGCGACCAGGCGATCCGCCGCATGCAGATCGCGTTGTCGGAAATGGTGGTCGAGGGTATCCTGACCAACATCCCGCTGCATCGCGAACTGATGGTCGACGCCCGCTTCATCGAAGGCGGCACCAACATCCACTACCTGGAGCAGAAGCTGGCCCACAAGCCGGACCTGCCGAAGGATGGCGCGATCGGCGCCAAGTCCGAAGCCGCTGATCCGAAGGCCGAACAATGAGTTGGACCGAAGTCATCATCGAGATCGCACGCGAGCACGCCGAGGGGCTGTCCGATGCCCTGATGGAAGCGGGCGCGCTGTCGGTCTCGGTGGAAGATGCGGACGAAGGCACGGCAGACGAAAAGCCCCTGTTCGGCGAGCCGGGCATGGTGCCCGAGCAGGCCGCCTGGGACCACAGCCGCGTCGTCGCGCTGACGGACGAGGATGCCGACCAGGCCGCGATCGTCCTTGAAGCGGCCACCGCCATCGGCCTGAAAGACGCGCCCACGTTCACGACCCGCAAGGTCGCGGATGCCGACTGGGTGCGCCTCACGCAATCGCAGTTCGAGCCTATCCACATCGGCAAGAACATCTGGGTCGTGCCGAGCTGGCATGAAGCGCCGGACCCGGACGCGCTGATCCTGGAAGTCGACCCCGGCCTCGCGTTCGGCACGGGCAGCCATCCGACCACGCGCCTGTGCATGGAATGGCTGGAAGCGCATCCCGCACCCGGCAAATCGGTGCTGGACTACGGCTGCGGCTCCGGCATCCTGGCGATGGTCGCCAAAAAGCTCGGCGCACAGGACGTCACCGGCGTCGACATCGACGAGCAGGCCATCGAATCGGCCCGGCTGAACGCCGAACGCAACCGCTGCGAGATCGACTTCCACGTGCCGGACGACTTCGTCGCGTCGAAGCACGGCGACGAACGTTTCGACATCGTCGTCGCGAACATCCTGTCGAGCCCATTGAAACTGATGGCGCCGATGCTCTCGGGCCGCGTGGCCGACGGCGGTTCGCTGATCCTGTCGGGCGTGCTCGCGCGCCAGGCCGATGAAGTGGCCGCCGCGTACGCACCTTTCATCAAGCTGGGCGTCTGGGCCGAGTTGGACGGCTGGGTCGCCCTTCACGGGCAGCTCGGCGCGGCGAAAGCACCGGAGCCCCGCGCTGCCATCGGCGACAGCAAATAAGGCATGGCGCTCGCCACCCAGTGCCCGCATTGCCACACCACGTTCCGCGTCGCCGCGGACCAGCTCAAGCTCCGCGGCGGCATCGTCCGCTGCGGTGCCTGCCAGCGCATCTTTGACGGCAACGCCCACCTGATCGACCTGGACAAGCCGGCAGCCCCCGCGGCCGCCGACACCCCGTCCACACCACCGGACGCCGATTACGACGCGCTGCCGGTCTACACCCTCGACTTCGGCCACACCTTCGATCCGCTCGGCATCCTGCCCAAGGGGGAGGCGCCGGACGAGGCGCATCCGCCCGCTCCCGCCGGCGCCGCGCCGCGCGCGCATGTGTGGCGCACGGGCGGCGCGTCCGCGCCCGCACGCGAGGCCGAGGAAGCGCAAGCGGAGACGCCGGCCCCGGAGGACGCGGCGCCGGCAGACGAGATGGCCGCTGCGCACCTGGACGTTGCGGCAGCCGATGCCGCGGCAGCCGATGCTGCGGCAGCCGATGCTGCGGCAACCGATGTCGCGGCGGCTGAGGCCCCGGCAGCGGTCCAGGAGCCCGCCGCGCCACCACCACCCGCCGCCGCGTATGCCCCCGCCGGACGCGTCGAACCGCGCCTGGAACCGGTCTTCCGTGAGGCGCCCGATATGCCCCCCGCCGCCGAACCGCCCGCGGACGCCGCCATGGCGCCGCGCACGGATGCGGATGCGGATGCGGAACCGGTGCCGGCCAGCGCCTACGCGCCCGCCGGCCGCGCCGAACCGAGCTTCGGCCTGCCGGTCGACGAGGAAATCGTCGCCCAGCCGCTGCCTGACTACGAGCCGGAGCCCGAGCCCGAGCCGGAACCGGAACCGGAACCAGCGCCGCAGCCCGAACCGACGCCGGCGCCTGCCGAGGCGCCCGTGCCGACGTCCCCCGCCCCCTCCGCCGACGACATCCCGCCCGCCTTTCTACCCTTGCGCGCGTCGGCCGGGAGCGAACCGTCCACGCCGGCGCCGGCCATGATCCCGCCCGTTCAGCCTGTGCGCAGCAAGGCCGCCCGCGCGTCCGAGGCGCGCGCGCGCCGCTCCAAGCTGACGCCGACGAAGATCGAACCGCCGAAGCTGCGCCTGGCGCCCGACGCCGACGCCGACGAGCCGGAATTCGTCAAGCGCAGCCGCCGCCAGGAACGCATGGGCCGCACGCGGCGCATGCTGATGGCCCTGGGCGCCGTCGTGTTGCTGCTCGCGCTCGCGGCCCAGACGGTGCTGGGTTTCCGCAACGTGCTGGCGGCGCAGCATCCAGCCATGAAGCCGGCCCTGGCGGCCGCCTGCGCCGTGCTGGGGTGCCGCGTCGAATTGCCGGCCCTGGCCGAGAACCTCGTCATCGAGACGGGCGAGCTGACCACGCTGGGGCCGGGCACTTACGCGCTCAATACGCTGTTGCGCAACCAGGGTAACCTCGTGCTGGCGTGGCCCAGCATCGAGCTCGAACTGACCGACGCCAACGACAAGCCGGTGCTGCGCCGGGTCCTGGCGCCCGCCGACTATCTGCCGCACGGTACGCCGGCGGCGAGCGGTTTCGGCCCGCACACGGAGCAGCCGGTGGCGCTGCATTTCACGCTGGCCGGCCTGCAGCCGTCCGGCTATCACACTTTCGTTTTCTATCCTTGAGGCTTCCAATGACCAAGACCTCGCTGATCTGCGGCTCGATCGCCTTCGACAAGATCATGCAATACCACGGCCGTTTCGGCGAAACCCTGCTGGCCGACCAGCTGCACCGCGTGAACGTCTCGTTCCTCGTGCCGACGCTGCGCACGGAATACGGCGGCTGCGCCGTCAACATCGCCTACAACCTCAAACTGCTGGGCGGCGAACCGCTCATCATGGGCACCATCGGCCAGGACGGCGGCGAGTACATCGACCGCATGGAGCAGCAGGGCCTGGCCACCAACGCGATCCGCACCATCGGCCACGCGTACACGGCCCAGTGCTTCGTCACGGCCGACCTGGACAACAACCAGATCAACGCCTTCCACCCGGGCGCGATGCAGTTCTCGCACGAGA
This sequence comes from Massilia sp. Masssp93, assembly GCF_059491295.1. NCBI lineage: Bacteria > Pseudomonadati > Pseudomonadota > Betaproteobacteria > Burkholderiales > Oxalobacteraceae > Massilia > Massilia sp. Masssp93. Next base: position 5,276,174 of record NZ_CP168502.1, read on the forward strand.
ACAGCCTGGCCGACTACCTGCCGCTGCGCGTCGCGATCATCGCGCCGGACGGCCGCGACGGCATGATCAAGCATGCGCGCGACTGCGCGGAACGCGGCGTGCCGTTCATCTTCGATCCGGGCCAGCAACTGCCGATGTTCAGCGGCGACGAACTGCTGACCTTCATCGACCAGGCCAGCTACCTGGCCTGCAACGACTACGAATTCGAGATGGTGATGGACCGCACCGGCCTGCCCCTGCAGGACATCGCGGCGCGCCTGGACGCGCTGGTCGTGACCCGCGGCGAGCATGGTTCCGACATCTACGCCGGCGGCCAGCACCACAAGATCCCGGCCGTGCCGGCGGCCAGCGTGGTCGATCCGACGGGTTGCGGCGACGCCTATCGCGCCGGCCTGTTGCACGGCATCGCCAGCGACCTCGACTGGCCGACGACGGGCCGCCTGGCCAGCCTGCTGGGTTCCATCAAGATTGCCCACCAGGGCGGCCAGAATCACAGCTTCACGCAGCAAGAGATCGCGGACCGGTTCGAAGCGGCATTCGGCTACCGCTACTGACGCCCGGGCAAACGAAAAGCGCGCCGTCCCTCGCGGGACCGGCGCGCTTTTTTATTGCGGTTGCCGTCAGATGTAGAACACCTGGCGCAGCAGGTACTGCAGGATCTGGATCAGGATCAACGCGACGAGCACCGTGAGGTCGAGTCCGCCGACGGGCGGAATCACGCGGCGCAGTGGCCGCAGCAGCGGGTCGTTGAGGGCGTGGACGAACGGCGCGAGCGGCGCGTGCGGGTTGATCCAGCTGAAGATCACCTCGATGATCAACAGGCCCATGAAGCCGTACAGGATCCAGTCGAGGAGGCGGAAGAACGCGATCAGCACGACGGCCTGCCCGCTCGTCCCGGCCAGCAGCAGGATCGACGACGCCGCCAGCACGACGAGGAAGGCGCCGAGCAGGCTGGCCCAGTCGTAACCACCCATGCCCGGCACGATGCGGCGCAGCGGACGCACCAGCCAGTCGGACAACGTGAACGTAAATTGCGCGACGGAAGCCGGTGGACGCACGCGGGTCACCTGCATCCAGAAACGCAGCAACAACACCCCTCCCAGCACACCGGCCACGGTATCGACGATCAATTTAAGAATGGGCAGCACGACGACTCCTTGAAAAAAAAACCGCTGTGTGAAAGCTCACACAGCGGTATTTTGCCTGAACCAGGCAGGAATGGCTTACGGACGGCTGCTCGTCGGGAACGGCCATGCTGCCGGTGCGATCACGGATTTGGCGGCCGGCGCCGGGCTTGCTGCCTGGGCAGTGCTGTCCTTGCCGTCGGTCTTGGCTTCGGTCTTCGTGTCCGCTTTCGCTTCGGTCTTGGCTTCCGGCTTCGCTTCCGGCTTGGCTTCGGCCTTGGCTGCGGGCTTCGCAGCGGCTTTCCTGGCGGCCGGCTTCTTCGCTGCCGTTGCGGCAGCTTCCGGCTTCGCTTCGGCCTTGGCGGCAGGCTTTGCGGCGGCTTTCTTCACTGCCGGCTTGGACTCGGCGCTTTTGGCGGCCGGGGCTGCCTTGGTCGCGGCGGTCTTGGTGGCAGCGGTCTTGGTGGCGCTCGCCTTCGCCGTCGAAGCCGCGCCCTTGGCCGCGGTCGACTTGGTGGCGGCCGGCTTGGCGGCGGTCTTGCCCGCTGCTTTGGTGGCGGTCGACTTGGTTGCAGCAGTCTTGCCTGCAGCTTTGGTGGCGGTCGATTTGGTTGCAGCAGTCTTGCCTGCAGCTTTGGTGGCGGTCGACTTGGCAGCAGTCTTGCCGGCAGCTTTGGTCGCGGTCGACTTGGTTGCAGCGGTCTTGCCTGCAGCTTTGGTCGCGGTCGACTTGGCGGCCGTCTTCACAGACGAGCCTTTGGTCGCAGGCTTCTTGGCAGCGGTCTTGCCGCTCGTCTTCGCAGACGAGCCTTTGGTGGCGGTCGACTTGGCGGCGGTCTTGCCTGCTGCTTTGGTGGCGGTCGACTTGGCGGGGGTCTTGCCTGCTGCTTTGGTCGCGGTCTTCTTGGCTGCGGTCTTGCCTGCTGCTTTGGTGGCGGTCGACTTGGCGGCGGTCTTGCCTGCTGCCTTGGTGGCGGTCGACTTGGCGGCGGTCTTGCCTGCTGCTTTGGTCGCGGTCGACTTGGCGGCGGTCTTACCGCTCGTCTTCGCAGACGAGCCTTTGGTGGCGGTCGACTTGGCGGCGGTCTTGCCTGCTGCTTTGGTCGCGGTCTTCTTGGCAGCGGTCTTGCCGCTCGTCTTCGCAGACGAGCCTTTGGTGGCGGTCGACTTGGCGGCGGTCCTGGTTGCTGCAGTCTTGGTCGCGGCCGATTTGGTCGCGGTCGACTTGGTTGCTGCGGTCTTGGTTGCAGCGGCCTTTTTAGCAGCCGGCTTGGCGGCGGTCTTGGTTGCAGCGGCCTTTTTGGCTGCCGGCTTGGCAGCGGTCTTGGTTGCTGCTGCCTTTTTGGCTGCCGGCTTGGCGGCGGTCTTGGTAGCTGCCGGTTTGGCGGCGGTTTTGGTTGCAGCGGCCTTTTTCGCTGCCGGTTTGGCGGCGGCTTTAGCGGCTACGGTTTTGCTTGCAGGTTTTTCTGCAGCTGCCTTAGCGGCCGGTTTGGTGGCGGCTTTTGCAGCCGGCTTTGCTGCTGGTTTTTTCGCGGCGGTTGCCATTTTCTATTCTCCTTCTCTGCGATGAGAAATTACGCTACATGGTTTGAACCCGTCCAACCCGGTCTGCTTGGTCGGGCGAATTATTCATCGGCGCAAACGCTGTGTTTGCGTCAATGAATCCGGCACAGCCGAACTGCTGCGGCAATTCGATAAAACCCGCAAAAAACTTCCGGGCATTCATCCCCGATTTACGCTATACTGTATTTTCATACAGTAGATTCAATCGAGGCTGTCGACCTCCGCGACACTCCGGCTATCGTCGTCGCCGACGACCGAAACGACTAAAGTCCGATGGTTCACTGCGCTGTCCACATCGCAGCCCGTGTTGCCGCGAAAAGAAAAAGCCGCCATGCCCGACATTTATCAGGCAATGCGGCTTGTTCTTTTCGCTAAGCTTACGTGCATACTGAATGAATCAGCGTCCCTTTTTTGATCGGTTTGTTTCACGTTCGACGCTCCAAAAATTGACGTCTTCACGTTTTGACAAATTCAATCACGTAAAGTACACGAAAACCTTGTCAGTGCGCAACCCGCACACAGTATTTTTCATGTCTTTCACAGGGCGAACCAGCGATTGCATCAACCGAAACGATCGCTGCGATAACACTTGATTCCTTCCTCGTTCTGCTCGGTCTCCAAAAACAAGCGCGCAAATCGATGCGCATTACCTTACTACCATTTCGCATAGCGCCTTTATATAAAGGCTTTATGCCGAATTCAATCCTCCACCGCGCCGATGCGCAGCAAGTCCATCTTGCACAGCCACGCGAGTCCGCGCAGCAAAGTCGGCCGGTCGCACGGTCCGAGCGCGTCGAGCAGCTCGTCGACCTGCATCGGACGCGATTCGATCGATCCGAAGATCTGTCCGAACTCTTCCAGCGTCGGCAGCGACGCGTGCGCGAAGCGGTTGATCGCGAGCTCGCGATACTGGCGCAACAGCGCGAGCGATGCGTCCGGCGCGAGTTCGACCATCGCCGCCGGCGTGATCTGCATGCTCGGATACGTCGCGAACAGTTCGAACGGATCGAGCCGGTCCGGCACCACCGCCGGCAGCGCCGGACCGAGTAGCGCATCGGCGCGGCGCCGCTCGTCGAGCTCGCGCCACAACGCGCGGTAACGCCCGAACACGACGGCCCAATCGAATTCCTCGCGCACCCGTTGGCGCGCATTCTCGCCCAGCCGGCGCCGCAACGCCGCATCGCCGGCAAGGCGCATGCACGCCTGCGCGAGCGCCGCGCCGTCCACGGCCACCGCCTGACTCGTATGACCGCAATACGCGTCGTAGCTGTCCACGCCATCGTCGTAACGCTGCGCGAGATCAAGTCCGGCGCCCGCGCCGGGCATCACGGTCGGGATGCGGTAGCCGTCCACGCCGTCGCGCACCGTGTCGCGGTAGCCGTTCCAGTCGCTGACGATGCACGGCAATCCGGCCGCCATCGCTTCCAGCGGCGTCAGGCCGAAGGTCTCGTGCACGTTGTCCGCAAGCGAGATGAAGACGTCGGCGGCGGCCCAGGCGTCGAGCTGGTTCGCCGCCACGCGGCCATCCAGCACGGCAAGGTGCACGGATGGGCACAGCTGCGCGGCGGCCTCGTGGAAAGCCTGGTCGATGGCCGCGTTGGCGAGCCAGCCGCACAGCACGAGGTGCACGCGCCGGCCCGTTTGCGCCGCCCGTTCGAGCGCCAGGAACATCTGCTGGGGATGGGCCTTCGCGTGGAACGACAGGCGGCCAAAGAACAGGAAGGCAACGTCGTCGCCATCGATGCCCAGGCGCCGGCGCACGGTGGCGCGATGGGCAGCATCGGGGTCGAAGTCGGCAGCGTGCACGCCGAGCGGGATCAGGGGCAGCTGCGGCAGTTCGAAGCGCTGTGCGCCGAGACGCGCGCCGAGATACTCGGCCTGGCGCTCCAGCACGCGGCGCACGCTGTCGCGCACGACGCGCGACGTGCAGATCACGGCGTCCCAGCTGCGCACGGGTGCCACGAGCAGGTTCGCGAGGCTGGACATCACGGCGTGGCTGGCCGTCGAGTGCGTGATGCCGCACAGGCTGTAGCGGCGCACGCCGATGCCCAGGCGGCGCCACGCCAGGCGCTCGATGCCGGGCGCGGGATGGTACAGCGTGCCGTAGCGCTCCAGGTCCTGCGGGCGGCCCTGGGCAATCCATTCGACCTTGCCGCCATAACCGTATTCGCGCAGCAGACGCTCGCCCTCGGCCGCGTGGGCCTGGCCGCCGGCGAAGCAGCCGACCGTGTCCAGGCCGGGCGCGCCCGCGATGGCGCGCAGCAGACCGGCGCCGGCGGCTTGCCGCCCCATCAGGCGCGGACCCGCGGTCGAGTAGCCGTCCGGCGCGTAGTGAATGGCGAAGCGGTCCGTCATGCGACCTCCTGCGCGTCCGCGCCCGCGCGTTCGTCCACGCGGTCGTCCAGGGGCTTGAGCAGGTCGAGGTAGACCGGCAGGCCGACCGTTTCGAAATCGTAGCGGGACAGAACCGTCGCGCGGCCGGCCAGGCCGACCTGCGCGATCTCGTGGCGGCGCGCGATGAGGTCGAGCGCGCGGTCGGCGAGCAGCGCCACATCGAAGAACGGCGTGAGGAAGCCGTTCTCGCCGTCGCGGATCACTTCCCGCACCGGCGCGGTATCCGAACCCAGCACCGGCACGCCAACGGCCATCGCCTCCAGCATCGACCAGGACAGCACGAACGGATAGGTCAAATAGAGATGGAGGCTCGCCACCTGCAGCGCGCTGCGGTAGGCCGCATACGGCACCTTGCCGAGGAAGTGCACGCGCGACCAGTCGACGGCATCAAAGCGTTCGTCCAGCTCGGCCTTGAGCGCCGCGCGGTAGCTCGCGTGACCTTGCGGCGGACGGCGGCCGTAGCTGACGCCGTCGCCGCCGATGACGACGATCTGCAGCTCCGGATTGCCGGCCAGCAGGCGCGGCAGGCTGCGCATGAAGACGTGGAAGCCGCGGTAAGGCTCGAGGTTGCGCGCGACGAAGGTCAGCACCGGCTGCGCGCGCGTGAGCACGGCGCCGCCGGGCAGGACGAACCGCGCGTGCGGATCGGGGGCGAGCTGCTGCGTGTCGATGCCTTCGTGAACCTCGCGGATCTTGCCGCGCACTTCGGCCGGATGCACGCCGCGCTGCCAGCGCGTGGGCGCCACGCCGTCGTCGGCCGCCAGCAGCGACTGCATCAGCACGGAGTTCTTGATGCGGATGCGCAGGCGGTCGTCGAAGCTCACCGGATACTCGGGATCGAAGCCGACGTCCAGCCCATCCGCGGCCCACCAGAACTCGCAGAACACGACCAGGCGCGCGCGCGGAAACACGTCCTTGACGAACAGCGCCTCGCCCCAGCCCGGGTGGCACACGACGACGTCGGGCACGAAACCCTCCTGCTTCAACCCCACGCAGACGCGCGCGACGGCCTGGCCGCGGCGCACGCAGGCCTCGAAATGGCGCAGGTAGTGATGGGTCTTGTCGCCCGGCCCGTCCGGCTTCGCGTAGCCGATCACGCGCAGCTTGGGCCCTGCCGGCTCGCGCCGCACCGCAGTCTCTTCGCCGATCGCGACGACTTCGTAGTCGGGCCGCGTCTGCAGATACCGCATCAGCCGGCGGAACTGGCCCGGCAGATTCTGGTGGATGAAGAGAACTCGGATCATGACGTTTGGTTCGCGTGGCGACAACGACAAGTTGGAATTGAACGCATGATAGCCTCAGACTTCACCGAGTGGCGCGACGCACACGCAAAATCGTGACGAATGCGTGCGTTGCGCCACGCAAGACGGCATCCTGCGTGTCGTCGAAGGCACGGACGCAGGTCCGCGCGCGCGGTCTTAGCGGTGCGCGATGGCGATCGCGGACCAGTGCACGTCGACCACGGGCGTGCGCGTCTCGCGGTCGCGGCGGTAGCTGTGGAAGGTCCAGCGTCCATCGGCGCGCGTGTGGCACATCGTGCATTCGGCGCGTGCCGCCACGCTTCCCAGGCCGGCCCGTTCCAGCTGGTGGCGCACGATCGCGGGCAGGTCGAGCCGGCGCGGCCGCGGTGCGACGAAGCCGGGCGCGAGGTTCCAGCGCGCGACGAAACCGTCGATCACCTCCTGTCCCACTTCGTAGCAGCAGGCGTGCGCCGCCGGTCCGGCGGCCGCGATCCACTCGGCCGGATCGCCGCCGCGCGCACGCACGAGCGCCGCGAACGCATCGACGATGCCGCCCAGCGCGCCGCGCCAGCCGACGTGCAGCGCGGCCACTTCGCGCCCGTCCCGGCGCGCGAGCAGCACCGGCACGCAGTCGGCGGTGGCGATCGCGAGCAGCAGTCCGGGGCGGTCCGTGAGCATGCCGTCGGCCTCGCCGCAATCCTCGTGCGCTTGCGTGACGACCGCGATGCGCGTGCCGTGGCGCTCGTGCTGGACGGGGCGGCGCGGCCAGTAGTCGGGCAGCAGCGCGGCCATGTCGTCGTGCCGCGTGCCGAAGCCGTGCACGATGGTCGGGTGGTCGAGGAGCGGGCTGGTGAGCATGGCGGACTGCGGGGATCGAGGTGATGAAGTGGCGGCAGCATAGCATGGCGTTGTACCATGGGCACCCTGCCACGTCTGGAGCCATCATGCCGCACAGCGACGCCGCTGCCACGCTTCCCCTGCTCAATCCGCGTCCGCACGTCGACGTGGTGCCGATCTTCGACGGGCACCAATGCGTCGTCATCGACGACTTCATGCTGGAGCCGGAAGCGCTGGTCGACTACGCGGCGCGCAACCACGCGCATTTTCAGGATGTGCCAGGCAACTACTATCCGGGCCCCGAGCTGACGATCTCCGGCACCTTTGCGGCGCGCGTCCACGACAGCTTTCTGCAGCACGCGCGCGCGCTGCTGAAGGCGCGCCGGATACTCGACGTGAAGAGCCGCCTGTCGCTGGTGACCCGCCGCCCCGAGGAACTGCTGCCGGGCCAGCGCCTGCCGCACCGCGACTTCACCGGCCTCCCCCAAGGCCAGGGAGCGGGCGCCATGGTGCTGTATCTGTTCAGGGACGAGCGCTTCGGCGGCACCAGTTTCTTCAAGCCGACGGTGCCGGAGCACGAGATCAAGGCCCTGCTGGACGATCTGCAGCGCCGCGAGCAGGCCGGCGAAGCCGCGCCGCCGGATGTGCCGCCGACCTTCGCGATCGCGTCGAGCCCACACTTCGACAAGGTGCTGACGATCGCGCCGCGCTACAACCGGGCGATCTTCTACAGCGGCGAAGTGTTCCACTCGGGGCACATCGACGCCCCCGAACTGATGGTGAACGACCCGCTCACGGGGCGCCTGACGGTGAATGCGTTCTTCCGGCTGCGGATGGCGGCGGGCTGAGAGGACCGCCCCCGGCAGGATCGCGCACGGGGCGCAAGCGGAAGCTGTCGAGGACGTCGTCCCACAGCTTCATCGCCTCTTTATCAGTGAGGCTCGTTTTCTGTTGATTGCCCTTGCCGTCGTGGTAGCCGGTCGTCAGTTCGATCTTGATGGCGGGCGTGTCCAGCGTACCGTCGCCCTGCGTCTCCCACACGAACGCGTGGCCGCGCATGCCGTTGCTGCCGGGTGCCGAGGCCAGGTGTTCCTGGCCCGGGTATGGTCCGACCTGCCGGTCACCCTTGCGCAGCACGCGGACCGAGGTGGCGAGGTTGCCGAGGAACTGCACCATGCCGCCCATCCGTTCTAATAGAGGTCTGTCGTGCTTGTAGCGGGAGAGTGGATAAAACCAGACGGACAAGAGCGTGTCGGGGTGACCGGCGATGCGGAAATCCACGCCGGCTTCTTCATTGTTCCACTCTGGATTGGCGATAAAGCCGCCGGCGAAGCAGTAGCCGGGGTCTGTGGGAATGTCAGTGTCGGTACGAGTACGCAAACCAGAGAGCACCTCTCTCATGCGGCTCATGCCAACTTCTTGTTTGTCATCGTCGACCTCATCTTGAAACAGGAATCGTCTGCCGTCGATCCAGCGATAACCAGAAATACTAGCCAGAGCTGTACTGAAGTCTGACTTCCAAGCGATCAAAATCCTCGTGGATTCGTCGGGACGGGCAGACCGCAGCAACATACTTTTCTGTGTTTTCTCGTTATTGGCTGCTCTGAGATTCGACTCAAAATTGTCCACATCCAATGCAAACTCGTCATGGGTCATCGCTTTGACCGGCTCGATGTCGATGAAGTCGTACTTGTAGTTTCCTCCAGTGAGTCTGGACCCGGCAGGCACGTCGATCAGGAAGCGTCCCATGCAAAAGGTGGATATGGTCGAGGAAGGCGCGCCATTGGCGTTACGCGAAGCATTGTTGGGTAACGCCGTGCAGGCACCGAGCCCCGCGCAGACGGCTGCCATGAGGGCTGAAGAGAGCGATCTATAAAACGTCATGATGCCGGTGGTGAGGTAATCGGATGAAACGAGATTGGTTATTGCCCGCTGAAATTACCTGTCGTAGCAATCAGCGACGCGCCACACGTCGTTTTATGCCCTTCGTAGGCGACCGCGACGCCGTCGATCACATGGTGCGGATCGCCTTCGGCAATCGTGCAGACGGTGTGACCCGAGATGGGACAGCTGCACACATCCCCAACGCGGGCGACGGGGATGCCGTCGACCGTAAATTGTTGGGCGCTTACGCTCACGACCTTGCCACCGTGCGACGTCGGGTCTCCAAGACGAATCACATTGCGCATCGCTTTACCCTTTGTCGTGGCCCGGCGGCGCGTCGTCGGATGCAGCCTTTGCGATTGCCTGCGTGTGGACCACCTCATCCGCGCGAGCGGGCGCCGCATCGTAATCGACCAGTTTCCACACCGTCGCCGTACGATAAGACGGTCGCGCGCCCTTGAACTTTTGCCACAAGGACGATTCGCCCAGCGTGGTCACCTGCGGCATCGTCTCTCCAGCCCGGAAATACTGACGCGCACCGCCTTCGATCTCGCCGGCTTCGCTGGCTTGCCACCAACCCGTCTGCGGGCACGCGCGACCGGTTGCCGCGAGTTCTCCAAGCGGAAGGCGAGGTTCAGGGCCGACGTCACTCGTTTTTACCGAGTCGCTGGTGGGACGCAGGCGGAAGCTGTTGAGGATGTCGTCCCACAGTTTCATGGCCTGTTCGTCCGTAAGGCTTGTTTTTTGGGGGTTGCCTTTGTCGTCCTGATGGCCGGTCGTCAATTCAATCTTGATGGCGGGCGTATCTAGTGTGCCATCGCCCTGCGTTTCCCAGACAAAGGCGTGAGCACGCATGCCGCCACTGTTGGGAGCGGAGGCCAAATGTTCCTGCCCCTTGTACAAACCAACTTGGCGGTCGCCTTTGCGCAATACGTGGACTGACGTGGCGAGACTGCCAAGGAACTGCGCCATCCCTCCCATGCGCTCGAGTAGCGGCTTGTCGTGCTTGTGGCTGGCGAGCGGGTAGATCGAGACCGATACAAATGCGTCGGGATGACCAGCGATGTCGATATCGAGGCTGGCTTCTTCGTTGCGCCAGCTGGGATCGGCAATAAAGCCCCCTGCGAAGCAGTAACCGGAATCGGTAGGAATGTCGGTATCAGTACGAGCACGCAAACGCAAAATAGCTTTTCGCATGCGATTTATACCGGGCTCCTGCTTATCGTCGTCGACATCTCTCTGGAATAGAAAAAGACTACCACGGTCCCATCGGTAACCAGTAATACTAATTTCCGATGTACTAAAATTAGTTTTCCAAGACACCAGCAATTTCGTATTTTTATCGATCTGAACAGATTGCAATAACATACTTTTTTTGGTGTATTTGTGTTCAGCCGCTTTGAGATCCGATTCACTCTTCACGACTTCCCTTTCAAAATCCTCAAAAGCGCCCGACTTGGGCGGTTCAATTTTAATAAAGTCGTATTTATAATTCCCGCCACTGAGCTTTGAACCAACTGGCACATCGATCAGGAATCTACCCATGCAAAAAGTGGTTACACCTTCGTCAGCCTTTACGTTGGCACTTTGGTTCTTCATAGTCGATTTTTCAAAATTATTGGGCGCAGCCGTTGAAGTGTCGATTTCCCCATACAGAGCAACTACAGTGAGGACAAGGAACAGGCGGAGAAATTTCATAGCTTAGATAAGTTCTGTTTCAGCCAACTTGAGTTGGCTACGATCTTGATTATCGAATACAACGTAACTGCCTGTGCAACCTTGGCTTTATATGAATTTTGATGATCATAACTTTCATGTCCTTTTTCCTTGCCCTCGTGGCGAAAGATCTGAATGACATGCGGCGTAGGAGCAAGACCAGACTCAGCGGGAACAGTACCATCACCCGGGCCTTTCGCCTTCTGAATTTCAAATTGATATTTATCTCTTTCTTCGAAAGATAGAGATACCGTACCATTGAAATCATCATCTTTAAGCAACGCATTTTTAAGATCGCCATAGACTGGAATCTCGCTTTTCCAATGCACCTCGTTCCAGGCTAGTTTCTCACGGTCAGCGGCATAATAGGCATAGGTTTGCGGATGATACTTCTCTTCAATCAGATTATGAAGCTCACGTGCAGCGCTCATATTTGTTTTAAATCTATTAAAATCCGAATGTAAATCGTCTTCTTCCACAATCTTCCTTCCATTCCGCTCAGCCTCCTCCCTCTCTTTTTTACCCGCTGGATCGACCAGCTCCTCATTCACAAGCTTCCACCAGTCCTTAGTGTTATTAAAATAAATATCTGCGTAAGAATCGCCATCACCAAGCAACGTCTCAACCTCTTCCGGCATTCCTTGCATGTTCACCTTGGTATAACTTGCACGCAGCCAGTGTCGCGCTCCTTTATCGGACTGCGTTTTATACTGGGAGGTGGGTAATAGTTCCAAAGGTCCCGGTGCATTGGCCATGACCGCAGTGCATTCCTTGGCGTTTCGGCCCAAGAGAATTTGCTCGACATCTTCGAAGCCGGCCCGGATGCGCTTATAGGTTGCAGGTGCGCCGATCGCCGGCATAACGCCGTGCACGATGCCGAGGATGCGGTCCGCCATACCGGGCATTTGTGCGCACGCCCGCGCGACAAGACCACCCATGCTGTGTGTGACGATGATGACTTTTTCACAGGTCTTCCCTTTGCTCCGGTAATGGGCCGTGATGCGCTCGATCTCCTGTGCAAGCCGTTCGCCAGATTCTTTATTACTTCGCAGCCAGTTGTATCCGACGCCGTGCACTGGATAAAGCACATCGGCGGCATCGCGCAAATGGTCTTCCTCCAATGGCGTAAACGGTTTTTGTGCTCCCAGCCTGGCGGCATCCTGACGCTCCATCACGAGCGTTTTCCACGTTGGCGTGAGCTCTTTGCCCTGACTGGCGGGGTCAAACACGAGTGCCAGGCTCCGCTCGAGCAAAGTAAGAATCTCGGCATAGCTCTTGCCGTACAGTTGTCCCCAGCCCCGCCATTTGGCGCGCTCCGCATCGGTGGCGCCCGGGGCAATCGCCAGCAAGGCTTTGCTGGACTCATCGGGGTAGGCTGGGCCGTTGTCATCTACCTCGGTATTGTTCGGATCGAGCACTTTTTGCCGGTCAGCGGCCGACTTGGCGAGGTGCCTGAGCACCAGGATAATGGCATCCAAATTACTTTCCGGCGGACACCATGCCAGGCCTTTGGGCTGATTCTTGACCTTGAGCCGCGTGCCCATGATGCCTGGCACGAACAGCACAGGCACGACAAGATCAGGCGTCGTCAGGCACAACGCCCGGACTTTCAAATTGGTACCGGTCAGGACGGACTGCGCCGTATCGTTGCCATGTTCATCCCAGCCAGTGCCGACCAGGCGGGTGGCGGTATCGGTATCGGAATCGGAATCGCTCATGCTTTACGCTTTCGTTACGCTTTCAAAAGGGTCAGGCGCGCGATCTTGAGCGCCATGTCTTGCGTCAGTTCGGTATGACCTTGATGATCGGTCACACCTTCGATGGTGCGGCCATCGTCCAGCTCGATCCGGTAACGCTGGTTGGCGTGCGGACGGCCGCTGCCGCGGCGGGCGAGCACGAATTTTTCGTCCGTTTTCAACGTGCTGGTGGGAAGCTCCACACCCGGCGGCGTCCCGCCACCCGGCCCCACGTGCGCAAACGTCGACGACTTGATCGTGTGCGCCCCGCTGCTCTGCTGCGTGATGGCGCCGCCGCCGATATCCACCTGCGCACCTTGCGTGACGAAGCGTACCTTGGGTGCCTGCAGCACGATCTCGTCGGCGGCCGTCAGCACGATGCGCTTGGCTGACGTCACGTCGATGTCGTCGCCATGCGTCTGCAATTCGAGCTTGCCGCTGGCGGCGATCAGCTTAATGCCGAGGCGGTGCGCGAACAGGCTGATGCTTTCCGAGACGCGCGCGAGCAGCCGTTTTCCGACGGAGAACTGGGTATTGCCGACGCTGACCACGTCGACGTGCGTCTGCGCGCCGAGCGCAATATTGTTCTGGCTCGCCAGCGCCATCCCGGCCGGCGCGGACAGCGCGACGACGGGTTGGCCGCCCCCGCTCGCACCGCCGCTGGCCGTGTTGCTGCCAGCTTCCCACTGCTTCAAGTGACCGAGTAATTGCTTGAGTTGCTGGTCATCGGTGTCGTCGGCGTGATGCGTCGTCGACAGTTCCGATAGCTGCCGCTGGACACCTTGCAGCACCTCCATCAGGCCTGTCAGTTCGGCGCGATCCAGCTGCTTGCCGCCGGCTTGCGTGCGCGCGTCGGCACTGATCAGGACGCCCTTCGCGCCGCGCACGGCGACGGCATGGTCGCTGCGCAATTCGGCCCCTTCGCCGCGCGCCTCGCCCTTGCCGTCGCTGCGGGGATGCGTGAGCCAACCCAGATTCAGTTCGCTATGACCATGTTCGGAAGACAGTTGAGCATTGATTTCTCCCGGCGTGTCGTCCAGCCGCAGCTGGTTGTAGCGGGTGCCCTGCACTTCCTTGCTCTTGATGCCGGCGAGGTATTTATTACCGGGCAGTGTGCCGGTGTGGGTGAAGGACGGCGGCGGCGCCGTGCCGCCATACACCTGCGCCACGATGATGGGTTTATCCGGATCGCCGCCCAGGAAATCGACGATGACTTCGTCGCCCACGCGGGGCAGCGTGATGGTGCCCCATTGATTGCTGGCCCATGTGCTGGCGACGCGCACCCAGGCGGAGTCACGCTCGCTGTCGCTGGCGCCGGCATCCTGCGCATGGCCGTGGTCGTCCGGTCGGGTGCCGGGAAAGCGCACCTTGACCCGGCCATGTTCGTCGCAATGGACTTCCTCGCCCGCCGGCCCGACCACGCGCGCGCTTTGCAGCCGCGGGCGCGGCAAGTCGGTGCGCGGGTCGAAAGCGGGCACGATGGGAATGCCGCGCCGCACGCACGAAAAGCGATTCGTATAACGCACGCCCCGTTCCCCGCTGGCTTGACGCAGCGCGTTATCGAATAAAGCGTCATCCCAGCGGTTCAGCGCAAACAGGCGTTGCGCCTGGTCGTCGACGGTCTTGGGCAGATTGTTTTCCGCATCGACGTCGAGCCGGGTGACGACGAATTCCCGTTCGTTCTCGGGGTGCGTGTCGATGTCGGGATGCCCGGTCAAGGCGATCCATTCGCCAACGCACAGCGCGCGCACGCTGCCTTCGCCATAAAAACACTTGGATTCGTATTCGTGGCGCTTCATGCGCAATTCGCCGAGCTTGCGGTAATCGTCGCCGTCCTCGCCCGCATGCGGCATGTCGATCAGGTAGTCGTCGAGGCTGGCCGCGAACTGGTTCCCCGTCGTCCCCTGGTCGATGCGGGACGACGTATTGCTCGTCATCGGACGGGACTGCAGATAATCCCAACTCTGGCGTGAAACGTTGCCTGGCCTGAGCGTGCGTACGGCACTCCAGGTGATGACCGTATCGCTTTGCTCGGTGCCGTCGTCGCGGTGATAACGCACCGTGCCGGCGGCATTTCGTGGCAGCGTGAAGGCGTCGTCGGACAGCACGAGGGCATGGGCCGGCGTATCCTGATCGCGCGCCTGGCTCGCCCGGCCGGGACGGATGAACCAGGCGATGCCGCGCCGTTTCCACAGGCGCCGCAAAAAATCGGCGTCGGACTCGTTGTGCTGCATCGTGAATTCGCGGGCCGGATACGTGCCGGTGACATGCGACCAGTCCACATCGAACGCTTTGGCCAGCACCGGATTAGTCTGGCGCCACTCGTCCAGGATGACTTCGGTGATGTCGAGTTCGTTCTTGTTGCGGAAGATGCGGGTATTGGTGCGGTGTTCCATCAATGCGAGGGCATCGCGCACCACGAGTTCATACGTCGCCAGGCCGCCATCGCTCTGGCCGGCCGCCGCCTGCGCCACGATGCCGCAGACGGCGCGCAGGTCGCCGCGATCCGTCACGAACTGGAGCTCGACCGGCAGCGTGATGAATTCCTTCAGCGGGAAATGGGCCTGCGTCGAGACGCACAACAACCGGTATTCCAGTCCGCCGCACAACGTCTCGCTGCCGGTCACGCGTTTGACCAGCAACACATCGTCGAGTACGCGCTGCTCTTGTGACAGCCGCAAACGGATGGGGCGCTTCGCTTCGGACAAGCCAGCGAATGCTTCTGTCAGATCCTTGAGGTTCATTCAAACTTCCTTGCCGGGCGCAATCGATTTGGTGGGGGTATCTAATCGTTCAACTAATACAACCCGATATATTATTTCTAAATGTCAAATGCTGTCCATGCGCACGATTGACATTTTTAAGATATTTACCACACCGGCCAAGCCCTTGATTTTCCTGCCGAAATTTAGATTGCACCTCCTATTGCATTAATGCACATACATTTACTTTTACGACAATGGATAATGAACCTTGCCGGTAAAATGAAATAATTCGCGATTATTCGAAAAATAAAAAAAGCCGGAATTCGTGAATATTCTCACCGCACGATTCAAATCGATTCGCCGTAATCCGATTCGGATATCGGCGTTATCAGGAAAATAAAAAAGCCCGCCAAGTGGCGGGCTTCGTCATGCGCGGGCGGACAGCCGCAGCGATCCAGGATCAGTCCCAGTTCAACGCACCGCCGGTCTGATACTCGGTCACGCGCGTCTCGAAAAAGTTACGCTCCTTCTTCAGGTCGATCATCTCGCTCATCCACGGGAACGGGTTTTCCTCGTTCGGGAACAGCGCGTCGAGGCCGATCTGCACGGCGCGGCGGTTGGCGATGAAGCGCAGGTAGCCCTTGAACATGGCCGCGTTCAGGCCCAGCACGCCGCGTGGCATCGTGTCTTCGGCGTAGCGGTATTCCAGGTCGACGGCCTGCAGGAACAGCTGCTTGATCTCTTCGCGGAATTCTTGGGTCCACAACTGCGGGTTTTCCATCTTGATCGTGTTGATCAGGTCGATGCCGAAGTTGCAGTGCATCGACTCGTCGCGCAGGATGTACTGGTACTGCTCGGCGGCGCCCGTCATCTTGTTCTGGCGGCCCAGCGCCAGGATCTGCGTGAAGCCGACGTAGAAGAACAGGCCTTCCATCAGGCAGGCGAACACGATGATCGAACGCAGCAGCTTCTGGTCGTTTTCCAGCGTGCCGGTGTGGAACGTCGGATCGTTGATGACCTCGATGAACGGGATCAGGAACTGGTCCTTGTCGCGGATCGACGGGATCTCGTTGTAGGCGTTGAAGATTTCCTTCTCGTCCAGGCCCAGCGATTCCACGATGTACTGGTAGGCGTGGGTGTGGATGGCTTCCTCGAACGCCTGGCGCAGCAGGTACTGGCGGCATTCCGGCGCCGTGATGTGGCGGTAGGTGCCCAGCACGATGTTGTTCGCGGCCAGCGAGTCGGCGGTGACGAAAAAGCCCAGGTTGCGCTTGACGATGCGGCGCTCGTCTTCGGTCAGGCCGTTCGGGTTCTTCCACAGCTCGATGTCGCGCTGCATGTTCACTTCCTGCGGCATCCAGTGGTTGGCGCAGCCGGCCAGGTATTTGTCCCACGCCCACTTGTACTTGAACGGCACCAGCTGGTTGACGTCGGTCTTGGCGTTGATGATGCGCTTGTCGTCCGCGTTCACGCGCTTGGCGACGTCGGCCGCGCTGGCTTCGGGGTTGGTGGCGGTGGCCGGGGCCGGCGCGGCGGCCGGTTCATCGTCCCAGGAGAGAGCCATGGTGTTTCCTTCTTATCGTTTACTCAAAAACGTCGTCCCCGCGCAGGCGGGGACCCAATTTACGCCAGCGTACTGCACACCAGCCTGGATTCCCGCCAAGGCGCCCGGCGAGGGCGGGAACGACGGGTCAAAATTACTGGCAGGCTTCGCACTCGTCAAAACCCGCATCGCCCGGCCGCAGGTAGCAGGCGGCGCCGTCCACGACGTCCGGTGCGCTCGCGGCCGGCGCGGCCGCCGGTGCCGGTGCCGGTGCGGCAGCCGCTGCCGACAACCCGCCATCGACCGCCACGGCGTTCAGCGCGCCGGTACGGGTGGTCGACTTCTCCATGTGCGTCGCGGCGATCGTGCGCAGGTAATAGGTCGTCTTCAGGCCGCGCAGCCAGGCCAGTTTATAGGTCTCGTCCAGCTTCTTGCCCGAGGCGCCGCCCATGTAGATGTTCAGCGACTGGGCCTGGTCGATCCACTTCTGGCGGCGCGACGCGGCTTCCACCAGCCACTTCGGTTCGACTTCGAACGCGGTGGCGTAGATGTCGCGCAGGTCCTGCGGCACGCGGTCGATGCGCGACAGCGAGCCGTCGAAGTATTTCAGGTCGTTGATCATGACCTCGTCCCACAGGCCGCGCGCCTTCAGGTCGCGCACCAGGTAGCCGTTGATCTCGGTGAATTCACCCGACAGGTTCGACTTCACGTACAGGTTCTGGAACGTCGGCTCGATGCAGGCCGAGACGCCGATGATGTTCGAGATGGTCGCGGTCGGGGCGATCGCCACGCAGTTCGAGTTGCGCATGCCGAACTGCTTGATGCGGCTGCGCACCAGGTTCCAGTCCATCGACACCGATGTGTCCTGCTCGAGGTAGCCCCCGCGTTCCTCGGCCAGCAGCTTGATCGAATCCTGC
Organism: Massilia sp. Masssp93; assembly: GCF_059491295.1. NCBI lineage: Bacteria > Pseudomonadati > Pseudomonadota > Betaproteobacteria > Burkholderiales > Oxalobacteraceae > Massilia > Massilia sp. Masssp93. Next base: position 5,293,834 of record NZ_CP168502.1, read on the forward strand.
GGCAGGATGCCGCGATCCCACAGCGAACCTTCGTACGACTGGTAGCGGCCGCGTTCCTCGGCCAGCTCGGTCGACGCCAGGTAGGCGTAGTAGCAGACGGCTTCCATCGAGCTGTCGGCGAACTGGACGGCCTTCTCCGACGCGAACGGCACGCGCATCATGTGCAGGCAGTCCTGGTAACCCATGATGCCCAGGCCGACCGGACGGTGGCGCAGGTTCGAATTGCGCGCCTTGTCGACGGCGTAGTAGTTGATGTCGATGACGTTGTCGAGCATGCGCATCGCCGTGCGGATGGTCTTCTGCAGCTTGACCACGTCCAGGCCGTCGCCCTTCATGTGCGCCGGCAGGTTCACGGAGCCCAGGTTGCAGACGGCGATTTCGTCGGCGTTCGTGTTCAGCGTGATCTCGGTGCACAGGTTCGACGAGTGCACGACGCCCACGTGCTGCTGCGGCGAGCGGATGTTGCACGGATCCTTGAACGTGATCCACGGGTGGCCCGTTTCGAACAGCATCGACAGCATCTTGCGCCACAGGTCGAGCGCCTGCACCTTCTTGTGCACGGTCAGCTCGCCGCGGGCGGCCTTTTCTTCGTACTTCAGGTAAGCCTCTTCGAACGCGCGGCCGACCTTGTCGTGCAGGTCCGGCGCTTCCGACGGCGACAGCAGGGTCCATTCGCCCTTTTCCATCACGCGCTTCATGAACAGGTCCGGAATCCAGTTCGCGGTGTTCATGTCGTGCGTGCGGCGGCGGTCGTCGCCCGTGTTCTTGCGCAGGTCGAGGAATTCCTCGATGTCCAGGTGCCACGTTTCCAGGTAGGCGCAGACGGCGCCCTTGCGCTTGCCGCCCTGGTTGACGGCGACGGCGGTATCGTTCGCGACCTTCAGGAACGGCACGACGCCCTGCGACTTGCCGTTCGTGCCCTTGATGCGCGAGCCCAGCGCGCGCACCGGGGTCCAGTCGTTACCCAGGCCGCCGGCGAATTTCGACAGCAGCGCGTTTTCCTTGATGGCGTCGTAGATGCCTTCCAGGTCGTCGGCGACGGTGGTCAGGTAGCACGACGACAGCTGCGAGCGGCGCGTGCCCGAGTTGAACAGGGTCGGGGTCGAGCTCATGAAGTCGAACGTCGACAGCAGGTTGTAGAACTCGATCGCGCGCGCTTCGCGGTTTTCTTCGCGCAGGGCCAGGCCCATCGCGACGCGCATGTAGAACGCCTGCGGCATCTCGATGCGGGTGTCGCGGATGTGCAGGAAGTAGCGGTCGTACAGGGTCTGCAGGCCGATGTAGCCGAATTGCAGGTCGCGGTCGGCGACGATCGCCTTCGCCAGCTTCTGCAGGTCGAACTTGCCCAGTTCCTCGTCCAGCAGCTCGGCGTCGATGCCCTTGGCGACGTATTGCGGGAAATAGGTGATGTATTCCGCGGCGGCGCCGGCCTGCGGCACTTCCTTGCCGAAGACTTCCTTGCGGATCGTGTGCAGCAGGATGCGCGCGGTGACCTGGCTGTAGGCCGGGTCTTTTTCCATCAGCGCGCGCGCGGCCAGGATCGCGGACTTGTGCAGTTCCTCGACCGGCACGCCGTCGTACAGGTTCTTGACCGTCTCGGCCAGGATGGCGTCGGCGTCGACGTGCTTTTCCAGGCCGGCGCAGGCGGCATTGATCAGCGCCGCGACTTCGTTCATGTCCAGCGGACGGCGCACGCCGCCGTCGACGACGGTGAACTGCGGGGTGGCGATCTGCGTGGTGCCCGCCGCTTCCTTGGCGGCGCGGCGCTCTTCCATGCGCTTGGCGCGGTACAGCACGTATTCGCGCGCGACGTCATGCTCGCCCGAACGCATCAGGGACAATTCCACCTGGTCCTGCACATCCTCGATGTGGAAGGTACCGCCGTTCGGCTGGCGGCGCACCAGCGCCGCGACCACGTTGTTCGTCAGCTGCTCGACCAGTTCGCGGATGCGCGCGGACTCGCGGCCCTGTTCGCCGTTCACGGCGAGGAAGGCCTTGGTCACCGCGACGGCGATCTTGTTCGGCGCGAACGGCACCACGGCGCCGTTGCGGCGGATGATGCGGTAGTCGCTGTTCGCGACCAGCTCGGCCGCGCTCTTGCCGGCCGCCGTTTCCGCTGCGACGTGTGGATTGATGGAAATGTCCGAAGATGTTTGCATTGAGCCTCCCAGCATGGCGTTACGAACTGCCAGCGCCTTCTCGAATTTGGTAGATATGGACCCCTCGGAGAGAATCCAGGGACAGCTGCCAATAGATAAAAATTGGCAACTAGGTAACTTTTCGCCGATAAAAAAATAGGAGCAACAATGTTGAGAAAACGCAGTTGCGCCCCTACTCTGCCTGTTCGGCATTAAGGCCGTTGACCACTAGATGTAGTAGACAACGGCCTTACAGACCTAATTGTAGTCGATGTACGCGCGTTTTAAGAGCTCTACGACTAAGATTTTTTTCTTGACATCGATCAGGTCCGATACTTGAAGCCTCCACGGCGAAGTAAGCGCTAACATTGATTTTGTGGCGCGTTTTGCGCTGCTTACTATTCGTGCAAAATCCGCCCGTTTGGCTTTGCTGCGTTGGCGAAAAGACCACGGCCGGGTCAGGGTTCGGGCGCCTGGATGTCCAGTTTTTGCATCTGATAACGGAGCTGGCGGACGCTGATGCCGAGCAGGCTGGCGGCCTGCGTGCGGTTGAACTGGGTCTGGTTCAGCGCCCGCAGGATGATGTCGCGCTCGACCTGGTTCAGGTAGTCCGGCAGGTTGCTCGGCAGCGCGTCGGCGGCCAATGGCGACGGAGGCGGCGGCGGCGCGGCAGGTGCCGGCGTCACGTCACTTGCCGCTTCGGATGCCGCGGGCGGCGTCCGCGCGTCGGCGGCCGGCACGGCCGCATCGCCCAGCTTCGCCCCTTTCAGCAGCAGGTCGCCGGCCTCGATCACGCCGTCGTCGGCGAAGGCGAGCGCGCGTTCCAGCACGTTTTCCAGCTCGCGCACATTGCCCGGAAAGGCATAGCCGCGCAGCGCGTCGAGCACGCCGGGACCGAGGCGCGCCCCGTCCGGGCCGGCCAGGCGCGCGAGGATGGCGTCGACGAGCAGCGGCAGGTCGTCCAGGCGTTCGCGCAGCGGCGGCAGGGTCAATTCGATGACGTTCAGGCGGTAGAACAGGTCCTGGCGGAACGCGCCCGCCTCGACGCACTTCGCAAGGTCCTTGTGCGTGGCGCTGACGATGCGCACGTCCACCGGTTCCTCGACCGTGGCGCCGATCTTGCGCACGCGCCGCTCCTGGATCGCGCGCAGCAGTTTCACCTGCATCGCGAGCGGCAGGTCGGCCACCTCGTCGAGCATCAGCGTGCCCCCGTTGGCGGCCTGGAAGAAGCCGTCGCGCTCATCGTTCGCGCCCGTGAAGGCGCCCTTGCGATAGCCGAAGAACTCCGCCTCCATCAGCGCCTCGGGAATCGCGCCGCAGTTCACGGCGACGAACGGTTTGCCCGCGCGCGCGCTCTGGGCGTGGATCTCGCGCGCCGCCAGTTCCTTGCCGCTGCCCGATTCGCCGTTGATGGCGATCGGCGCCTGCGAGCGCGCCAGCCGTGCGATCTGCGCGCGCAGCGATTGCATCGCGAGCGACGCCCCGATCAGGCGCGACGTCCCGCCACCCTGGCTGACTGCCGGCGCGGCCGCCGGGTCGGACAGCTTCAACGCCGAGCGCACCATCGCGCGCAAGTCGTCCAGCACGACCGGCTTCGACACGTAATCGAACGCGCCGGCCTTGAGCGCCACGACGGCATTCTCGGCGCTGCCGTACGCGGTGATCACGGCGATGGGCGTACTTTTGTGATTGGCGGCCACCTCGCGCACCAGTTCCAGGCCCAGGCCGTCGGGCAGGCGCATGTCGGTCAGCACCAGCGCATACGTTTTCTGGCCGAGCAGCGCGCGCGCTTCGCGCACGGTCGCGGCGCTGTCCACGTCGAGCCCCATCTTGAGCAGGGTGATCTCGAGCAGCTCGCGCAGGTCGGGTTCGTCGTCGACCACCAGGATGCGGGGTGAGCTCATGCTGTCTTTCCGTGACGTTAGATGGATGCCGCGAACGTGATCACGAAGCGCCCGCTGGCCTCGCCCGTGCCGCCGGACGGATCGGGTCCCACGTCCTCGGTGCGGTATTCGTAGTCGAGCATCGCCCCGTTGTTCAGGCACAGCTCGCGCGCCAGGTACAGGCCCAGGCCGGTGCCCTTGCTCGACGTCGTGTAGAACGGCTCGAACAGGTGGGCGCGCACTTCCGGCGTGATGCCGGGACCGTCGTCCTGCACGTGCAACTCCATGCGGCCCGTGGCGTCGAGCACCGGAGCCACGCGGATGCTGGCCGGCTTGCCGCTCGCGTAACGGATCGCGTTGCCGAGCAAATTCACGAGCACCTCGCGCAGGTGCAGGCCGTCGAAACGCACGCTGCGACCGTGCGCACTCCCCACCCACACTATATCACCGGCCATGCCGTGCATTTCCGTGAACTCGGCGCGCAGCTCCGGCAGGAAGTCGTCGAGCGCCAGGGGCGTGCCGTTCGGCTGCACCTTGCGCGACAGTTTCAGGATGTCCTCGACCATGCGGTTCACGCGCGCCACGTTGTCGTTCACGATGCGCAGCAGGCGCACCTCGGCCGGCCCGTGCAGGTCTTCCGCGAGCAGCGACGTCGCATGGCCGATCGCCGACAGCGGATTCCTCACCTCGTGCGCGATGCTCGCCGTCAGCCGCCCCATCGACGCAAGCTTGAGTTGCTGCGCCTGGTTTTCGATGGCGCTCACGTCCTGCAGGAACACGAGGCTGCGCTCGTCCGCGCCCTCCGGCGTGTCGACCCGCGCGAAGCGCAGCTTGAGATGCACCGGCTGGTCGAGGCGGCCGCGGACCTGCCCCTCGGTCTCGTGCCAGCGCTTGATCGTGACGTAGCCGCCCTTGGCCGCGGCCGGCGCGCCCGCGGGGCCGCCGGCCCAGGCCGCGAAACGCTGCGCCACCGGTTCCAGCGCCGGCAGGTCGGTCAGCAGGAAGGCGCTGCCGTCCTCGCCCGGCTGCGTCTCCAGCCCGAGCATGCGCCGCGCCGCCGGGTTGCCGCCGAAGACGCTGCCGTCGCGTCCGAGCACGAGGATGCCGTCGGCGACATCGTCCACGACGATGCGGTAGATCGCCTGCTGGATGCGCAGGTCGGCGCCGCGGCGCACGGCCAGTTCTTCCTGCTTGATGAGCCGCGCAGCCAGGCGGTTCACCACCAGCACCACCGCGAAGAACGCGGCGCCGGTGAGTCCCGCCTGGGTCAGCGGCAGGTCGTTCTCGCGCATGAAGATTTGCCAGGTGCTTTCGGCCAGCACGAACAGCGTCGCCAGCGCGGCCGAGAACAGGGCCATCAGCAACGGCGCGAGGATCGCGGCGCCGGCGAGCGGGAACAGATACAGCAGCGCGAGGCCGCTGCGCATGCCGCCGGCGGCCAGGTACAACAGCGAGATCGCGACGATGTCGACGGACACCTGGACCGACAGCTGCCACAGGAAGCGCCGGCGCCAGCGCTGGGCGACGAAGGCGAACAGCAGGGCCGCCAGCACGTAGGCGATGCACGTCTCGGCATAGAAGGTGCCGTCCACGCGGCCGTGGCGCACGTCCACGGACAGGTAGAGCAGCAGCACGAGCGCGATCACGATGCGCGTGACCGTGAGCGTCTGCAGCGAGCGCCAGAACGTCGAGCGCGACTCGGCGGAAGGAGGCAGCCAGGGCGCCATGCGGCGGCTTACCTGGCCTGCTGGTGCGCCTCGCGCGCGTGCGCCGTGCCGCAGTAGTCGCGGCCATCGGCCCGCACGGCCTCCGACGATGGGAAATAGATGCCGCAATGGGCGCAGCAGGCCATCGCCTCCGGCTTGTCCGCGACGCGGGTCCAGGCTTTCGCCTCGCCGCCGGCGGCGCCCGCTGCCGGCCCGGCGGCCGGGCCTTGCGCGCGCGTCATCGCCGCGCGCACTTTGCTGCGCACCGCCATCACCACGAGGATGACGAGCGCAATCCAGAAAAGCAGTCGCGTCATACGAACCCCCGGTGCAGAACGACTTCAAAAACGAAACGGCTGCCGACATACGCCAGCGCCAGGGTGGCGAATCCCGCCAGCGTGAAGCGCAGCGCGGTCTTGCCGCGCCAGCCGCGCCAGCGGCGTCCGGCCAGCAGCGCGGCGAACAGGACCCACGACAGCAGCGCGAACACGTTTTTATGGTCCCAGCGCAGCGCGCGGCCGAACAGCTGTTCGGAGAACACGATGCCCGACAGGACGGTGAGACTGAGCAGGACGAAACCGATGCCGATCATGCGGAACAGCAGCCGCTCCATGGTCAGCAGCGCCGGCAGCTGGTCGATCGCGCCGCCCAGCCAGCCCTTCTTCGCGTTCTTCGCGTGCAGGCGCGCCTCCTGCAGCGCCATCAGCACGGCGTGGAAGGCGGCGATCGTGAGCGTGCTGTACGCCGACACGGCGACGGCCACGTGCCAGCCGAACGCGGGCGACTGGTCCTGCACGGGCATCAGGTTGCCGGGGAACAGCGGCGGCAGGATCGCCGCGACGGCCGCGAACGGCATGACCATGCGGCGCATGCCGTCCAGCGCGAAGTTGCGGTTTTCGATCCAGTAGGCGGCGACGGAAATCCACAGCGCGGTCGACAGCATGAAGGCGAAGCCGACGCGCAGCGTGCCGTTCGTCACGATGTCCGGCCACAGCGCCGTGCCATGCACGGCCCAGGCGACAAAGGTCACGGCCGAAATGGCCGAGCCCTGCCGCGACGGCAGCAGGGCGCATACCGCGTACAGGATGGCCGCGGCGATAAATAGGGTGAGTTGCATACGCGCGAGTCTACACCATCCCGATGGGGAGGGTTGGGTTGTCAAAGGGATAATCGGGTCACCAAATGCCGTCGTTCCCGCGAAGGCGGGAACCCAATTTTGCGTGAACGGAGACGGTATTGCCCGTGGTCCGCAACGAACTTGGGTCCACGCCTGCGCAAGGACGACGTTTCAAATGACGTGGCCTCAATCGACGGCTGCGGCCTTGATTTCCGCGTCGTGGTGGCGCTGCTGTTCTTCCATCACCATCAGCCCCAGTTCGCGCTTGAGCGCATTGAATTCGGGCGCCGCCGGATCGCGCAGGCGCGGCAGCTCGACGAGCATGTCGCGCTTGATGGTGCCGGGCCGGTACGTCATCACGACGATGCGGTCGGCGAGGTAGATCGCTTCCTCGATGCTGTGCGTGACGAAGATGACGGTCTTCCTGAATTCCGCCCACAGCCGCAGCAGCTCGTCCTGCAGGTTGCGCCGCGTGAGGGCGTCGAGCGCGCCGAACGGCTCGTCCATCAGCATGATCGGCGAATCCAGCGCCAGCACGCGCGCGATTGCCACGCGCTGGCGCATGCCGCCGGACAGGTCTTTCGGATAGCGTTTCGCGAAGTCTTCCAGCGACAGGAGCTTCAACAGTTCGGCCACGCGCGCCGCGATCTGCGCGCGCGCCATGCCCTTGATCTCCAGGCCGAAGCCCACGTTCTGCTCCACCGTCATCCACGGGAACAGCGCGTATTCCTGGAACACCATGCCCCGTTCCGGCCCGGGTCCGGCGACCGGCACGCCGTCGGCCAGCACCCTGCCCGACGTGGGCGGCGCGAAGCCGGCGATGGCGTTCAGCAGGGTCGACTTGCCGCAGCCCGAAGGCCCCAGCAGGCAGACGAACTGGCCGTGCGGGATCTCGAGGCTGATGTCCTGCAGCGCGACCATGCGGCGGCCGTCGCCGTCGAACACTTTGCTGACGTTGGCGATGACGAGGTGGGCTTTTGCGTCAGGGACGGTCATGTCAGTGCTCCAGGCCACGGTGCCAGCGCAGCAGGTAGTTGTTCAGTTTATTCATGCCGACGTCGATGGCCAGCCCGAGGATGCCGATCGTGATCATGCCGGCGATGATCTTGTCCGACCAGAAGTACTCGCGCGCCTCGGAGATGCGGAAACCGAGGCCGTTGTTCACGGCGATCATCTCGGCCACGATCACGACGATGAACGCGGTGCCGATGCCGATCCGCATGCCGGTCAGGATGTACGGCACGGCCGCCGGCAGGATCACGCGCAGGAACATCGTCGGGCCGCTGGCGCCCAGGTTGCGCGCCGCGCGCAGGTAGATGCCGTCGACCTGGCGCACACCCGCGATCGTGTTCATCAGCACGGGAAAAAAAGCGCCCAGCGCGATGAGGAAGATGGCCGGCGGGTTGCCGAGGCCGAACCACAGCATCGACATCGGGATGTAGGCGATGGGCGGAATGGGCCGCAGCAACTGGAACAACGGATTCAGCCAGGCATGCGCGATGCGGCTCGCGCCCATGGCGAGGCCGACCGGCAGCGCCAGCGCGGCGCCGACGAGGAAGCCGACGAACACGCGGTACAGGCTGCCCATGGCGTCGGTGAGCAATTCGCCGGAGACCATCCACGCGAGACGTCCCCCGCCGTTGGCCTCGTGCCAGGCCGCGAAGTCCTGCAGCGGCAGCAGGTAGGCGACCCACTTGCGCCACACCTGCAGCGGCGACGGCAGGACGTGCTCGTTGACCCATCCCCTGCTGACCACCAACTGCCAGATCGCGATCGCGACGACCGGCACGACCAGGCCGATTGCGATGTCCTGCCACCTGCGTTTCGTCATTTGATCCCCCGTACGCAAATGGTGGGCGGCCTCCGCCCACCAAACGTTCACTTGATGTTCAGGCTTTTCTTGGCCTCATCCAGCAGATCCGTCTTGACCCACTGCTTCGCCACGGGCGGCTTGGACATCCGCCCGACGCCCGTCTTGACCATGATGTCGGTCGTGGTCTGGATGTGCTCCGGCGTGATGTCGTAGGTGTACGGCGAATTGCTGATCGCGTCGTCGAAATCGTCCTTGGTGATCTGGCCCTTGAACACGACTTCGCGCACGTACTTCTCGGCCAGCGCGCGGTCCCGGATGAAGGCGCTCGTGGCCATCACGAAGCAGCGCATGAATTTCTCGGCCACCGCATGCTTCGTGTCGTGGAACTTCTCGGTCATGACCATCGTCCGTATCGGCTCGCCGATCGGGGTGTCGTACGGCTTCATGACCTCGACGCCGTAGCCCTTGTTGATCGCCTGCGACGACTGCGGCTCGGACTGCATCATGACATCGATGTTCTTGCCCAGCAGGGCCTGGTTGAGGTCGGCATAAGCCAGGTAGATGATCTGCACGTCCTTGCCGGGCGCGGTGTCGGCGGCCAGGCCCGCCTTCTGCAGCTCGGCCATCAGCAGGACTTCCTGGATGCCGCCGCGCGTCACGCCCACCTTCTTGCCCTTGAGATCCTTCACGCCCTTGACGTTGGCGTCCGGCCGCGCGACGAGGCGCACGCCGCCCTTGGCAAAGCCGGCCACGACATAGATCGGCGCACCGCCGGCGCGGCCCGAGATGGCGGCTTCGGACGCCGTCGCGCCGACGTCGAGCTCGCCCGCGATGATGGCCTGCATCACGTCCAGGCCTTTCGCGAACACGCGTTCCTCGACCTTGATGCCGCACTTGGGCGCGATTTCCTTGATATACGAGACCGCGCCGTAGTGCGCGAACTTGAGGTTGCCGAGGCGGACCACGTCCTGGGCCTGGGCGCCGCCCGCGGCCAGCAGCGCGGCGACGACGAGGGTCTTGCGAAACACGGTTGCTTTCATTCTGTCTCTCCGATCGGGGTCGAACTCTTATTGGAATGAACGACGTGATGCAGCTCTGGAAAATAAACTCGAAGCAACACATTGTCAAACTGCCCAAGCAGCTTTTACCAAGAATCAACCCTGCCGGTTGACTGCGCAGCTTGCGAATGGCTGAATACAGGTCTTGTCCGGGGAAAACGCGCCCCGACATGGGGTAAAATGGCGGGCTGCACGCCGCCCGCTTATATATATCAGTACAAAAGGTAGAACATGCTGGATAACCTGACCCAACGCCTTGCCAAGGTCGTCAAGACGATGCGCGGCGAGGCCCGCCTCACCGAGGCGAACACCGCCGAGATGCTGCGCGAAGTGCGCCTGGCCCTGCTCGAAGCCGACGTGGCGCTGCCGGCCGTGCGCGAATTCATCGCCAAAGTGAAGGAGAAGGCGCTGGGCGAGGAAGTCATCGGCTCGCTGTCCCCCGGCCAGGCCCTCGTCGGCGTCGTGCAGAAGGAACTGGCCGCGCTGATGGGCGCCGACCTCGGGCCGGAAGCGTCGCAGCTGTCGTTCGCGCAGCAGCCGCCGGCCGTGATCCTGATGGCCGGCCTGCAGGGTGTCGGTAAAACGACCACCACCGGCAAGCTCGCCAAATACCTCAAGGAAGAGAAGAAGAAAAAGGTCCTGACCGTCTCCGCCGACGTCTACCGCCCCGCCGCGATCGCGCAGCTGGAATCGGTGACGAAGCAGGTCGGCGCCGACTTCTTCCCGTCCACCGCCAGCGACAAGCCGGTCGACATCGCGAAGAACGCGCTCGACTGGGCGCGCCGCCACTACCACGACGTCGTCATCATCGACACGGCCGGCCGCCTGGCCATCGACGAGGCGATGATGCAGGAAATCGCCGCCGTGCACGCGGCCGTGAATCCGATCGAAACGCTGTTCGTCGTCGACGCCATGGTCGGCCAGGACGCGATCAACACGGCGAAAGCCTTCAACGATGCGCTGCCGCTGACCGGCGTGATCCTGACGAAGCTCGACGGCGATTCGCGCGGCGGCGCGGCGCTGTCCGTGCGCCACGTGACGGGCAAGCCGATCAAGTTCGCCGGTGTGTCGGAAAAGCTGGACGGCCTGGAAGCGTTCGATCCGGCCCGGATGGCCAACCGTGTGCTGGGCATGGGCGACATCCTCGCGCTGGTCGAGGAAGCGCGCAAGGGCGTGGACATGAAGGCCGCGACCGACATGGCCAACAAGATCAAGTCGGGCGGCAAGTTCGACATGAACGACTTCCGCGCCCAGCTCGCGCAGATGAAGAAGATGGGCGGCATGGCCGGCCTCCTCGACAAGCTCCCCGCCCAGTTCCAGCAGGCGGCCAGCGGCGCCAATATGGATCAGGCCGAAAAGCAGGTGCGCCGGATGTGCGGCATCATCGACTCGATGACGCCGCTCGAGCGCGCCAAGCCGGAACTGATCAAGGCCAACCGCAAGCGCCGCATCGCGGCCGGCGCCGGCGTGCAGGTGCAGGAAGTCAACCGCATGCTGACGCAGTACGACCAGATGAACACGATGATGAAGAAGCTCAAGGGCGGCGGCCTGATGAAGATGATGCGCGGGATGAAGGGCATGATGCCCGGCATGCGCTGACCTTCGACGCTTCGCAAAAGCCGTGCGCGACCACCGTCCCGCACGGCTTTTTTACGCGTGGGACGCCTGTTTTTTCACTCTAGAGAGGCCCGGGTAACACAACCGGCAGATTTAGGGCTTGTAAGAGTGAAAAAATTTCGAAAAAGACTTGCACGAACACTAAAACCCTACCAATATAAGCCGGGTGCGCTCACGCGCAAATTTCCATGTGTTCCGTTTAGGAGGCTCGAAGATGGCAACAGCCAAAAAAACCACTGCAGCACCCGCCAAGAAAGCCGCTGCCAAGCCTGCTGCGGCGGCGAAGCCGGCAGCGAAAAAGGCAGCGGCTCCTGCCAAAGCAGCAGCACCGAAAGCAACCGCAGCAGCAAAGAAGCCGGCGGCGGCACGCAAGCCCAACGCCGCTTTCATGAAAGAGATGACCCCGTCGGCGCCGCTGGCTGCCGTCGTCGGCGCGAAACCGCTGCCGCGCACCGAAGTGACCAAGAAGGTCTGGGACTACATCAAGGCGCAAAACCTGCAGGACGCGGCCAACCGCCGCATGATCAACGCCGACGACAAGCTGAAAGCCGTCTTCGGTGGCAAGGCGCAGGTGTCGATGTTCGAAATGACCAAGCTGATCTCGGATCACCTCAAATAAGAAGACCTGGCTGGCTGTCCCACTGGCCCCGATACAAAAAGCCCCGGCGAGCCGGGGCTTTTTGCTATGTGCTGCGCCGCACGTAGGGTGGGCTCTCCGAGCCCACGCGTGACGTATGCAGTTTGCCGGCATCATGCGTGGGCGGAGGCCGCCCACCCTACAGGAGCAACGATGCGATTCGATCTGGTGGACCTGCAATTGTTCCTGCACGTGGTGGATGCCGGCAGCATCACGGCAGGCAGCCAGCGTGCGCACCTGGCGCTGGCATCGGCCAGTGAACGCATCCAGAACATGGAAGCGGCGCTGGGCGTGCCGCTGCTCGTGCGCGGCCGGCGCGGCGTGCAGCCGACGGCCGCGGGCCTCGCCCTGCAGCGCCACGCCCGCCTCGTGTTCCAGCAGCTGGCGCGCATGCGTGCGGAACTGGGCGAGCACGCGGCCGGCCTCAAGGGCCAGGTGCGGCTGCTGTGCAATACGGCGGCACTGAGCGAATACCTGCCGGAAGTGCTGGCCGGCTTCATGGCGCGTCATCCGGACGTCGACATCGACCTGGAAGAGCGTACGTCCAGCGACATCGCGCGCGCGGTGCGCGAAGGCGGCGCGGATCTCGGCATCGTGGCCGACACGGTCGATCTGTCCGGCCTCGAGACCTTCCCGTTCTGCACCGACCGCCTCGTGGCCGTGGCGCAGCCGGCGCTGGCGCGCACGCTCGTCACTCAGGAGGGCCAGGCCGTGGCGTTCGCGCGCCTCGTGGATTTCGACCACGTCGCCCTGACCGGCGACAGCGCCCTGTTCCGCTACCTGAGCCAGCAGGCCGAGCGCGCCGGCCGCACGCTGCGCGCGCGCGTACGCCTGCGCAGCTTCGACGCGGTGTGCCGCATGGTGGAGAGCGGGGTCGGGGTCGGCATCGTGTCCGAACCGGCCGCGCGGCGCTGCGCGCGCACGATGGACATCGCGGTGCTCGAACTGGCCGACGCGTGGGCGTTGCGGCAGCTGTCGCTGTGCATGCGCAGCTTCGACGAGCTGCCGCGGCACGCGCAGCAACTGGTGGAAGAAATCCGCGCGTGAGCGTGGGCACGGGGTGCCCACCCTACGATTGTCACGATGCCGTAGGGTGGGCTCCCCGAGCCCACCAAACACCGGCACGATTACCGGCTGGAGACCATCACGTCCTGCTTGAATTGCCAGTTCTTCCACGCCGCCAGCACCGCATTCGGATACTCGGGCCGTCCGCGGCTGCCGTTGTAGCGCCCCAGCGCGAGGTACAGGTTGCCGCCTTCCATGTCGATGTACATGCGCAGGATCGAGCAGCCGTAGCGCAGATTGGTCTGCATGTCGAACAGCGCGCGGCGGTTCGAATCGCCGATGACCTTCGTCCAGAACGGCATCACCTGCATGTAGCCGCGTGCGCCGACCATCGACACGGCGTACTTGCGATACGCCGACTCGACCTGGATCAGGCCCAGCACGAGGCCCGGATCGAGGCCCGCGCGCGTGGCTTCGTACCAGGCGATTTCGAGGAATTCCGTCCGCGTCTGCTCGTCCGGCAGGCGGCGCTTGAGGCGCGCCGACATCGCATCGAACCACTGCTGGTAGCGCACGCGCGCGACCTCGTCGCGGAACACCGGCTTGGGCGGCCGCCCATCGCGGATCGCGTTTTCGAGCGCCAGCCGGACCGAATCGGCCAGCGCTTCCTCTTTCTGGTTGCCGGCCTGCGCCGCGCCGCTGCTCAACAACGCAGCGGCGAGCAAGACCGGGCCGAGCCGGGCTGCCGCCCGGCCAATCAACCGTTGTGCCATCACTTGCCCAGCTTGGCCTTGATGACGCCGACCATGTCTGCAGCCGGGACAGCGGTTGCCTCGGCATCGCGGCGGCCCTGGTATTCCAGGTTGCCTTCCTTGAGGCCGCGCTCGCCGATCACGACGCGATGCGGCACGCCGACCAGTTCCCAGTCGGCGAACATGGCGCCGGGACGCAGGCCGCGGTCGTCGACGATGACGTCCACGCCGGCCGATTGCAGCTCGGCATACAGGCGATCGGTCTCGGTCTTGACCAACTCGCTGCGGTCGTAGCCCATCGGGCACAGCACCAGTTCGAACGGCGCGATGGCGTCCGGCCAGACGATGCCCTTGTCGTCGAAATTCTGCTCGATGGCCGCGCCCAGGATGCGGGTCACGCCGATGCCGTAGCAACCCATCTGCATCGGTGCCGGCTGGCCCTTCTCGTCCAGGTAGACGCAGTTCATCGCGGCGGAGTATGCCGTGCCGAGCTGGAACACGTGGCCCACCTCGATGCCGCGTTCGATCGCGAGCACGCCCTTGCCGTCCGGTGCGGCGTCGCCTTCGACCACGTTGCGCAGGTCGGCGACGGCCGGTTCGGCCACGTCGCGGCCCCAGTTCACGCCCGTCAGGTGGTATTCGGCTTCGTTGGCGCCGCATACGAAATCGGCCATGTTGGCGACGGTGCGGTCGGCCACGACGTTGACCGGCTGCTTCGTCCCCACCGGACCGAGGTAGCCCGGCACGGTGCCGTAGGCGTCCTGGATTTCCGCTTCGGTGGCGAAGCGGAAGGTGGCCAGGCCCGGCACTTTCGAGACCTTGACTTCGTTCAGCTCATGGTCGCCGCGCAGCAGCAGCAGCCAGTTTTCCTTGACCTGCCTGCCGTCGACTTCCTTCTCGACCGTCAGCGCGATCGATTTCACCGTCTGCGCCAGCGCGATGCCGAGCTGCTCGGCGACCTTCTCGCACTTGGTCGTGTTCGGCGTCGACACCTTCGTCAGCGGCTGCGTGGCCGCGCCGCGCTGGGCGATCAGCGGCTGCGCCTCCGCCGCTTCCATGTTGGCCGCGTAGTCCGACGTCGGGCAGTAGACGACCGCGTCCTCGCCGGTGCTGGCGATCACGTGGAATTCGTGCGAGCCGGTGCCGCCGATCGCGCCGTTGTCGGCCGCCACCGCGCGGAACTTCAGGCCGAAGCGGGTGAAGATGCTGACGTAGGCGTCGAACATCGTCTGGTAGGACTTCTGCATGCCTTCGACGTCACGGTCGAACGAATACGCGTCCTTCATCGTGAACTCGCGGCCGCGCATCAGGCCGAAGCGGGGACGGCGCTCGTCGCGGAATTTCGTCTGGATGTGATAGAAGTTCAACGGCAACTGGCGGTACGACTTGACCTCGGTGCGCACGACGTCGGTGATGACTTCTTCCGACGTCGGCTGCAGCGCGAAGTCGCGGCCGTGGCGATCCTTCAGGCGCAGCAGTTCGGGGCCCATCTTGTCCCAGCGGCCGGTCTCCTGCCACAGTTCGGCCGGTTGCACCATCGGCATCAGGAGTTCGAGCGCGCCCGCCTTGTTCATCTCTTCGCGGATGATGCCCTCGACCTTGCGGATGACGCGCAGGCCCAGCGGCATGTAGGTGTAGATGCCGGAGCCGAGTCGCTTGATCATCCCTGCGCGCATCATCAGTTTATGGCTGACGATCTCGGCGTCGGAGGGCGCTTCTTTGAGCGTCGAAATAAAAAATCGTGAGGCGCGCATATCGGTGAATTCTTTTTAAAAAGAGAGGGTTATAATCGACCTAATTTTAAAGGATTAGCTGGCTGATGCATCCAATCTTTATACAAATGGGTCCGAAACAAGTGGTGCATGCTGTTGTTCCTGTGCAGGTTGACGACTTCAGCACCTGAGGAGCCTTGCAAAACCGTCACGACAGCAGGTTTGGCAACGCTCCGGGGATTTGTAAGTAAAAATGTAAGAGGGATCGGCCGGCAGAAAGTTTCGAGGTGAATTATGCTCGATCGTGAAGGGTTCCGCCCCAACGTCGGCATCATCCTGCTGAACGCCAACAACGAGGTGTGGTGGGGCAAGCGGGTGCGTGAGCATTCTTGGCAATTTCCGCAAGGGGGTATCAAATACGGCGAGACGCCGGAACAGGCGATGTACCGCGAGCTCGAGGAAGAAATCGGCTTGCGCCAGGAGCACGTCAAGATCGTGGGCCGCACCCGCGACTGGCTGCGCTACGAAGTGCCCGATCACTTCATCAAGCGCGAAGTGCGCGGTCACTACCGTGGGCAGAAGCAGATCTGGTTCCTGCTCCGCATGGTGGCGCGCGACAACGACGTCAACCTGCGCCTGACCGACCATCCCGAATTCGACGCCTGGCGCTGGCACGACTACTGGGTCCCGCTGGACGTCGTCATCGAGTTCAAGCGCGACGTGTACCAGCGCGCCCTGCAGGAGTTGTCGCGCTTCATCACCTGGCCCGCGAACGGCGATCGCCGCCACAGCTCGCGCTACCTGCGCCAGCCGCACGAGCGGCGTGGCCAGAACGGCAACGGCGGCGGCGGTGGCAAGGCGGCGGCGGCAAACAATGCCGCCAACGCCAGCAGCAAGGCGGTGGCGGTCGCCAGCAAGGCCATCGCCGACGCGGCCGGCAGTTCCAAGATGGTGTTGGCGCAGCAAGGTGTGACGCGCAAGGAGTAAGGCGCGAGTAGCGCAGGCGCAACAAAACAAAGGCAAAGCAGCCGTGTGAACGGTTGTCTTTGCCTTTTTTACATTCTCGTAATGTAATTTTTACAAAATTGCGTTGTAGAATTATTGTCATGATGACCAGCGCCCTGCTCCGCTCCCGGTTCGCCCGGACCGCCTTTCTGCTCTGCCTGCTGTCCGGCGTCGCCCACGCCGACGACGACACGAAGCACTGCACCTACATCGACGTGGCCGACCTCCCCATCCGCTACACGGGCGAAGGCCTCATCCCCGCCGTCGATGGCACCATCAACGGCACGCCGGCCGTGATGCTCGTCGACACCGGCACCTCCATGACGGCATTGACCATGAACGCCGTCACGCGGCGCGATATCAACCCGTTCATGACGGGACGCTGGATCGAAGGGTTCGGCGGCAGCTCGCGCCTCTACTCCGCGCGGCTGAAGGAATTTTCGGTCGGCCCGACGCACAACGCCCGCCGCATCGAACTGAACGTCATCGGCAGCACGTCGGCCACGCCCCCGTTCGACGCCATCCTCGGCGCGCCGTTCCTGCTGCAGATGGACCTGGAACTCGACCTGCGCGCCAAGCGGATGAAATTTTACCATCCGCGCGACTGCGCCAAGGCGCCGCTGCTGCTGTGGAAGGAAGCCACGGTCGTGCTGCCGTTCGAGCGCAACTACGGCAAGAGCCCGAACCCGCACTTCACCGTCATGGTCAACGGCAAGGAGATGGACGCCATCATCGACTCCGGCGCCCACCGCAGCTTCATGATGCAGGACGCGGCGAGGCGCGCCGGCATCGACGTCAACGGGCCGGGTGCGATCCGCATGGGAGATACCGGCGGCATCGGCACCGACCGCGTGCCGTACTGGATCGCCCCGGTCAAGACCGTGCAGTTCGGCGACGAAACCATCCGCGACGTGGAGCTCGGCGTCATCGGCTCGGCGGGCTCGCAAGGGGCCGACCTGTTCCTGGGCGAGGACTTCCTGCGCGCGCACCGCGTGCTGTTCGCGATGAGCCAGGAAAAACTGTACATCGCCTACCTGGGCGGCGACGTGTTCACGCGCGGCACGGGTCTGGAACCCTGGATGCGCGCGGAAGCCGACGACGGCAATGCCGATGCCCAGTACGCGCTCGCCAGGATGTATTACGACGGCCGCGGCGTGGCGCGCGATCCGGCCCAGGGCGACGCCTGGCTGGACAGGGCCGTGGCGCGGGGCCAGCCGAACGCCAACCTGCTGCTCGGCCGCCGGCAGATGCTGGCCGGGCGCCTCGACACGGCGATCCCGCAACTGCGGCGCGCGCTCGACCAGTTGCCGGCCGACCGCCTCGGTCCGTTGTGGCTGTACATCGCACGCGTGCGCCATGGCGACGCCGCACTGGCGCAGACGGAACTGGAAGCGGCAATGAAGCAGCAGAAGGAAGACGACTGGCCCGCGCCGATCGCCGATTTCTACCTCGGCAAAACGAATGCGGCACGCCTGCTGGAAGAAGCGGGCAAGGATGCGCAGATGGCGCGCACGCGCACGTGCATGGCGCAAGCCTACATGGCGGAATGGCATGACGCGCGCGGCGACGCGGCCGAGGCCAGCGCGCTGCGGGCCACCATGCGCACGAACTGCGCCCCCGCGCCCGCCGCCGTCCCGAAGCCCGCGCCGGCACCCGTGCCCGCGCCGCTGCCGACCGGCGGCGCCGCGGCGCTGGACGGCGCGCCTTGAAACTTGATGGCAACGCATGCGGGGCGGACCGGTGACCGCCCTGCGGGACGGGCATCATCGCGCTACAATGACGCCCTTCCTCCAGTTCTTCCGACGGTTCCCGCCATGTTCACCCCCTCTTCCCACGACGTCCGCCGCTTCTTTTGCGAGGCCTTGCGCAAGCGCCGCGCCGGCGAGATCCTGACCCCGATGGACGCCATCGCCGCCGACTGGATCGACCAGCATCCCGAGTACCACGACGAGCTGGCGGATGCCGAGGAAGCCGTGGCGCGCGACTACGCCGTCGAAGGCGGCAAGCCGAATCCGTTCCTGCATTTGTCCATGCACCTGTCGATCACGGAGCAGGTATCGATCGACCAGCCGCGCGGCATCCGCGCCGCGTTCGAGGCGCTGGCCGCGCGCGTGGGCGAGCACGAGGCGCATCACGAGATGATGGAGTGCCTGGGCGAGATGATCTGGTCGGCCCAGCGCCACGGGACCCAGCCGGACACCGACGCTTACGTCGCCTGCGTGCGCAAGCGCGTGCGTTAATCCAGCTTGTCGTCGGCCACGCGATAGCGCGGATCTTCCGGCAGGTTCACCTCGATCATGTCCTTCGCACGCTCGAGCAGCGCGCGGCAGTCCGGGCTCAGGTGGCGCAGGTGCAGGCGCTTGCCGAGGGCGCGGTAGCGTTCCGCCAGGCCGTCGATGGCCTGGATCGCCGAGTGGTCCGCCACGCGCGCGCGACGGAACTCGATCACGACGTCCCGCGGGTCGTCCCTCGGCGCGAACAGCGCCTGGAAGCCGCCCACCGACGCGAAGAACAGCGTCCCTTCCAGCTCGTAGACTTTCCAGCCGCCGGCGTCCTGCGACGTCGTGACGCGGATCTCCTTCGCGTGCTGCCACGCGAACACCAGCGCCGACACGACCACGCCCACCAGCACGGCCGTGGCCAGGTTGAAGACGAGCGTTACGCCCGCCACCAGCACGATCACGAGCGCGTCGGCGCGCGGCACCTTGCCGAACAGGCGGAACGTGCCCCATTCGAACGTCTTCTCGCAGACGACGAACATCACGCCGATCAGCGCGGCCAGCGGGATCCGCTCGATCACGCTGGAACCGAACAGGATGAACGACAGCAGGAACAGCGAGGCGCAGATGCCGGACAGGCGGCCGCGCGCGCCGTTGCCGACGTTGATCATGCTCTGGCCGATCATCGCGCAGCCGCCCATGCCGCCGAAGAAACCGGTGACGACGTTCGCCACGCCCTGCGCCAGGCTTTCGCGGTTCGGCTGGCCGCGCGTGTCCGTGATCTCGTCGATCAGCGTGAGCGTCAGCAGCGTCTCGATCAGGCCCACGCCCGCCAGCACCAGCGAATACGGGAACACGATCTTCAGCGTCTGCAGGTCGAACGGCACGTCCGGCACGCGGAACGCCGGCAGGCCGCCCGCGATGGAGCCGAGGTCGCCCACGGTTTTCGTCTGGATGCCGGCGAAGTGCGCCAGCAGCGCGACGGCGAGGATGCCGACCAGCGTGGCCGGGACGGCTTTCGTGATGCGCGGCGTCAGGTAGACGAGCGCCATCGTGAGCGCGACGAGGCCGAGCATCGTCCACAGCTGCGTGCCGGCCATCCAGCCGCCGCCCACCTTGAAGTGCTCGAACTGGGCGACGAAGATCACGATGGCGAGGCCGTTGACGAAGCCCAGCATCACGGGATGCGGCACCATGCGGATGAATTTGCCGAGCCGCGCGGCCGCGAACAGCATCTGCAGCACGCCCATCAGCACGATGGCGGCAAACAGGTATTGCACGCCGTGCTGGACGACCAGCGCCACCATGACGACGGCCAGCGCGCCGGCCGCGCCGGAAATCATGCCGGGCCGGCCGCCGAACGCGGACGTGATGAAGGACACCAGCACGGCGGCATACAGGCCGGTCAGCGGCGCCACGTGGGCGACCAGCGCGAAGGCGATGGCCTCCGGGACCAGGGCCAGCGCGACCGTCAGGCCGCTCAATACGTTCGTCTTGATGTGGGAAGGGGATACGTCGGGCACGGCGGCACTCCAAAAAAACAAATCCCTCCGGCCGATGCGGCAGGAGGGATTCCAGATGATCCGGATGGGCCGTCATTGTAACGGCCCGCGCGGATCAGCGCTTCGTGACGAGCGGTCCGGGCAACGATTCCAGGTAGGCGGCGATGTCCGCCATGTCGCGGTCGGACAGCGGCTGGGCCATGCCGGCCATGATCGGATTGCTGCGGCCATTCGCGACCTTGGTGCCGCGCTTGTAGGCGGTCAGCGCATGCACCAGGTAGTCGGCGTGCTGGCCGGCCAGCTTGGGATAGCTCGGGTCGATCGGGGTCTTGAAGTCGGCGCCGTGGCAGGACGCGCAATTGTATTTTTTCGCCAGTGCGGCGCCGTTGGCGGCGTCGCCCGAGGCCAGTGCCTGGCCGGACAGGACGAGCATTGCTGCGCCCAGGGTCAGCGCGATGATCGGTTTATTCATGGCGCGCTCCTTACTTGGACGGGGTCTGTTGCGAGTAATACGCGGCGATGTCGGCGATGTCCTGGTCGGACAGGCTGGCCGCGATGCCGTGCATGGACGGGTGATTACGGTCGCCCTTTTTATACGCGTGCAGCGCGGCCTCGATGTACTTGGCCGACTGTCCGCCGATCTTGGGGACGCGATACACCTCGGGGAAGCTGGTCTTGTAGTCGGCGATGCCGTGGCAGCCGATACACATTTCGATCTTGTTGGGTGCTGCCTTGGGATTGCCGACGACGTCGGCCGCGCCGGCCGTGCCGGCCATCGAGGCGCCGGCGGCTAGCACGAGTAAAGCTGTTGAAATTTTCATGGATGACCTATCGTTGGGTTGAATCGATAGGGCGCCTTGCGACCCGTGCGGCGGCAGCAGGTTTTTCAGACCCCCGGTACTGCGACTGCAAAACACTTGGCATTTGTGCTACGAACCGGTCGATTCTATCCGAAGAATATGGTCGAGTCCATTGGGCAGCGCAGCATGGACGACCTTCGCGCCACGCCGTTCTGTCATATACTCGTTGGCATTCCCACACGATCTGCCCAGGCCCATGCACGCATCCCGACGCTTCGAAGGCAGCGACAACTACGTCGCCACCGCCGACCTGAAACTGGCGGTCAACGCCGCCCTCACCCTCGCCAGGCCCCTGCTGATCAAGGGCGAACCCGGTACCGGCAAGACCATGCTGGCCGAGGAAGTGGCGGCCGCACTCGACATGCCGCTGCTGCAGTGGCACATCAAGTCCACGACCAAGGCCCAGCAAGGCCTGTACGAATACGACGCCGTCTCGCGCCTGCGCGATTCGCAGCTGGGGGACGAGCGCGTGCGCGACATCCACAACTACATCGTCAGGGGCGTGCTGTGGCAGGCATTCACGGCGCCCGAGCCGGTCGTGCTGCTGATCGACGAGATCGACAAGGCCGACATCGAATTCCCCAACGACCTGCTGCGTGAACTGGACCGGATGGAGTTCTACGTCTACGAGACGCGCGAGATGGTCGTGGCGAAGCACCGGCCGCTCGTCATCATCACGTCGAACAACGAGAAGGACCTGCCGGACGCCTTCCTGCGCCGCTGCTTCTTCCATTACATCAAATTCCCCGACCGCGACACGATGGCGGACATCGTGAAGGTCCACTATCCGGCGCTGAAGGCCGACCTGCTGGCCGCCGCCCTGCAGAGTTTTTATGAACTGCGCGACGTGCCGGGCCTGAAGAAAAAGCCGTCGACGTCGGAATTCCTCGACTGGCTGAAGCTCCTGCTGGCCGAGGACATCCCGGTCGAGGTCCTGCGCAGCCAGGACGGCAAGGCGATCGTGCCGCCGCTGGCCGGCGCGCTGCTCAAGAACGAGCAGGACGTCGGTTTGTTCGAGCGCCTGGTGGCGATGGCGAGGCACAACCGATGATCCGCGTCGATCCCGTCACCCTCGAATTCAACGGCGTGCGCCTGGAACCGCTCGGGATGCGCCACCTGGACGGCCTGCGCGCGGCAGCCGCCGATGGCGAGCTGTGGAACCTGCGCATCACGTCCGTGCCCGCACCGCACGAGACGGAAACCTATATCCGCACCGCGCTGGAAACGACCAACCGCGTCGCCTTCGCCGTCGTCGACGCATCCAGCGACACCGTGATCGGCACGACCAGCTACCACGACATCATGCCCGCGATCGACCGCGTCGAAATCGGCTACACGTGGTACGCGAAGAGCCGCCAGCGCAGCCACGTCAACACGAGCTGCAAGCTCCTGCTGCTGTCGCACGCATTCGACACCTTGGGTTGCGCCGTCGTCGGCCTGCGCACCGATAATTTCAACTACGCGTCGCAGGCCGCCATCGAGCGGCTCGGTGCGAAGAAGGATGGCGTGATCCGCCACCATGCGCCGCGCCGCGACGGCACCGTGCGCGACACCGTCATGTACAGCATCGTGCGCGGCGAGTGGATCGAAATCAAGTCGCACCTGCATTACCGGCTCACGCGCAACGCGCAGTAACAGGAGCGCGGCATGCTGATCGACTTCTTCTTCACCCTGCGCGACGCCAAGGTCCCCGTCTCGATCAAGGAATTCCTCACGCTGCTGGAAGCGCTGCAGAAGCAGGTGATCGCGCCGTCGCTCGACGAGTTTTATTATCTCGCGCGCCTGACCCTGGTGAAGGACGAAGCCCATTTCGACAAGTTCGACCGCGCGTTCGGCGCCTTCTTCAAGGGCATCGAGACGGTGTTCGATGGCGGCGGCACTGCCGGCGCGGCCGACATCCCGCTGGATTGGCTGCTCAAGCGTCTCGAACGCGAACTGACGCCGGAACAGAAGGCGCAGCTGCAAAAGCTCGGCTACGACAAGCTGATGGAACGCCTGCAGGAACTGCTGAAGGAACAGAAGGAACGCCACGAGGGCGGCAACAAGTGGATCGGCACGGGCGGCACCTCCCCGTTCGGCAACGGCGGCACGAACCCGGAAGGCATCCGCATCGGCGGCAAAGGGGGAAACCGGTCCGCCGTGAAGGTATGGGACCAGCGCACCTACCGCGACTACGACGGCGAACGCGAGCTGGGCATCCGCAACATCAAGGTCGCGCTGCGCCGCCTGCGCCGCTTCGCGCGCCAGGGCGCGGCCGACGAACTGGCGCTGGACGAGACGATCCGCTCCACCGCCAACAACGCCGGCTGGCTCGACATCAGGATGCAGCCGGAACGGCGCAACCGCATCAAGGTGCTGATGCTGCTGGACGTGGGCGGCACGATGGACGACCACATCGAGCGCACCGAAGAATTGTTTTCGGCGGCAAAGGCCGAGTTCAAGCACATGGAGTTCTACTATTTCCACAACTGCGTCTACGACCACCTGTGGAAGAACAACCGGCGCCGCCACGCGGAGCGTTTCCCGACCTGGGACGTGCTGCGCACCTACCCGCCCGACACGCGCCTGATCTTCGTCGGCGACGCCACGATGAGCCCCTACGAGATCCTGGCGCCGGGCGGATCGAGCGAATACGCCAACGACGAAGCGGGCGCCGAATGGCTGGCGCGGTTCTGCCACGCGTTTCCGAAGTTCGCCTGGCTGAATCCGGAGCCGGAGCACCTGTGGCAGTACCGGCAGTCGATCGACATCATCCGCAGGATCATGGGCAACCGCATGTTCCCGGTGACGATGGACGGTCTCGAACGGGCGATGCGGCTCCTCAGCAAGTAACCGATGCTTGCGCCGTGCCCGCATTCGCGCGGGCACCGGGTGCCCGCCCTACGATGTTCGCATTGCCGTAGGGTGGGCACCACGTGCCCACGCGTGACGTTTGCACCCGTGCCGGCACGCATGACGCGTGCGCCGCGCCCGCCGTACGCAATCGTGCGGACATATCCATCTTGTAGAATCGGCCGCACGTCATAACATTTTGGCAAAGGAGCCGCCATGCCTGAATTCCTGGCGATCCTGACCAGTCTCGCCTGGCCGTTCGCGATCACGGTGGCGTGGCTCGTCGGCGAATTCGGGCAGCGCTGGACAGGCCTGCCGCGCATCAGTTTTTATGGACTCGTCGGTTTCGTGCTGGCCGCGCCCCAGCTGGGGGTGCTGCCACGGCCGGAAACCGGCACGGCGCTGCTGCTGGCCGACGTCGGGTTCGGGCTGATTTTGTTCGAGCTGGGCTACCGCATCAACCTGCACTGGCTGCGCACGAATCCGTGGATCGGCGTCACCGGCGTCGTTGAGGCGGCCCTCACCTTCGTCGGCGTGTATCTCGTCGCGAACGCGTTCGGCGCGCCGCTGTTCGACCGGCTGATGCTCGCGTCGCTGTCGATGGCGACGTCGCCCGCGACCGTCGTCCGCGTGATCAACGAACAGAAAAGCTCCGGCCAGGTGACGGAACGGGCGCTGCACCTGTGCGCGCTGAACTGCGTGCTGGCCGTGTTCGCGTTCAACGCCGCCGTCGGGCTGTGGATCTTCCGCACGTCCGAGGACGTCGGCGACGCGCTGTGGAACAGCCTCGTCGTGCTGGGCGTGTCGGCCTTCACGGGCGCCGTGTTCGGGCTCGTCGTGCCGGGCGTGCTGCGCCTGCTCGGCAAGCTGGCGCAGGACGCCACCGTCGCCTTCGCGCTGGCCGTGATCCTGCTCGTGGCGATCACGCATGCGCTGGGGCTGTCGCCCGTCGTCGCCGCGCTCGCGTTCGGGCTGACGGCGCGCCACCGCCGCGTCGCGTTCAGCCAGGCGCAGCGCAACTTCGGCGCGCTGGGCGAGCTGCTCACCGTCGTGCTGTTCGTGTTCGCGGCGTCCACGCTCGACTGGCGCCGCGTGTGGGCCGGCGCGCTGCTGGCCGCGGCGCTCGTGCTCGTGCGCCTGCTGGCAAAGACGGCCGGCGTGACCGCGTTCGCGCACCTCTCCGGCATCTCCTGGCGCAAGGGCGCGCTGACCGGCGTGGCGCTGACGCCGCTGTCCGTGTTCGTGGTCCTCCTGATCGAGCATGCGCGCCAGGCGGGCGTCGCGGTGGTCGAAGAATTGCGCGCCGTGGCGGCGGTCACCATGCTGCTCGAAGTGTTCGGACCCATCATCCTGCAGCGCGCCCTCGTGTGGGCGCGCGAAGCGCCGGAGCGCAACCATGCCTCTTGAAGCCTTCGCCACATCGAAGCCGCTGACGTTCGGGGTCGAGCTGGAACTGCAGCTCGTCAGCCTGTCCGACTTCGACCTCACGCCGGCCAGCCCCGACCTGATGCACCTCCTGAAGCGCAAGCCGTTCCCCGGCAACGTCACGCCCGAGATCACGGAGAGCATGATCGAGATAAATTCGAGCGTGCAGACCGGCTACGGCGCGCTGCTGGCCGAACTGCTCGACATCCGCGACACGCTGGTCGCCGCCGGCGACGTGCTGAACATCGGCATCGCCGGCGGCGGCACGCATCCGTTCCAGCACTGGTCGGAGCAGCGCATCTCGGCCAAGCCGCGCTACCAGGAATTGTCGGCGCTGTACGGCTACCTGGCCAAACAGTTCACCGTGTTCGGCCAGCACGTGCACATCGGCTGCGCCAGCGGCGACGATGCGCTCTTTCTGCTGCACGCGCTGTCGCGCTATATCCCCCACTTCATCGCGTTGTCCGCCTCGTCCCCGTTCGTGCAGGGCCACGACAGCGGCTTCGATTCCGCGCGCCTGAATTCCGTGTCCGCGTTCCCGCTCAGCGGCCGCGCGCCGTTCACGCTCAGCTGGGACGATTTCGCCAACGTCTACTTCGCCAAGATGGCGCGCACGCGCATCATCAAGAGCATGAAGGATTTTTACTGGGACCTGCGGCCCAAGCCGGAATACGGCACGATCGAGCTGCGCGTGTGCGACACGCCCCTCACCGTCGAACGGGCCGCGGCACTGGCCGCCTATCTGCAGGCACTGTGCCGCCACCTGCTGGAGCGGAACGACGCCGCGCCGCTGGAAGACGACTACCTCGTCTACAACTACAACCGCTTCCAGGCCAGCCGCTTCGGCCTCGACGGCGTGATCACCCATCCGAAGAGCTACGAACAGGTCCCGCTGCGCGACGACATCCTCGCCACGCTCATCCTGATCGAACCGCATGCGCAGGCGCTGGGCAGCCTGGACGCGCTGCCGCACCTGGCCGCGGCGGTGCGCGACGGCGGCGACGCGAGTTACCTGCGCGGGCAGTACGAACGCCAGGGCAGCGCGGAAGGCATGGTCGACGCCGCGATCCGGCGCTTTCGCGGGCGCTGAAAAAATCTTATCCTGCATGTCGATCCGGCGGCGGCCCGTTCGTCGTAGGATCAGAGGGACGTCCTCTGCCACTCACACCAGGGAAACCGATCATGTCCACGAATACCGTCGAGCTGCACCGCGTTCTCAAATCCACCGCCGACCGCGTCTACCGTGCCTTCCTCACGCCCGCCGCCGTCGCCAAATGGCTGCCGCCGCACGGCTTTACCTGCACCGTGCACGAGCAGGACAGCCGCGTCGGCGGACGCTACAAGATGTCGTTCACGAATTTCACGACGGGCGCCAGCCATTCGTTCGGCGGCGAATACCTGGAACTGGAGCCGGGCGCGCGCCTGCGCTACACGGACGAATTCGACGATCCCAACCTGCCCGGCAAAATGCAGACGACCATTCTGCTCCGCGAGGTGTTCTGCGGCGTCGAAGTGAAGGTCAAGCAGGAAGGCATTCCCGCCGCGATTCCCGTGGAGCTCTGCTATCTCGGCTGGCAGGAATCGCTCCAGCTCCTCGCGCAACTCGTCGAACCCGAGATCAAGGACTGATCAGCCGTGCACGGCGCGCGCGTCGGCCGGCGCCTGGGCGCGGTCGTGCATGCCGTAGTCGCGCACGACGGCGGCCAGGCGCAGGCGATAGTCGCGGAAGATGCCGGCGCGGCCCGCCGTCTGCGCCGCCCGGTGCCCGGGCAGCGTGCGCCAGCGCTCGACCGCCTCCTCGTCGCGCCAGAACGACAGCGACAGGATGCGTTCCGGCCGCGCCAGCGAAGCAAAACGTTCGATCGAGATGAAGCCGTCGATCGCTTCCAGTTCGGGACGCAGCGCGACGGCCGCGTCGAGGTAGTCCTGGCGCCGGGCGGGGTCCGGCTCGACCTCGAAGATCACGGCGATCATGGCAACGCTCCCGCGACCGGCCCGGCGACGTTGTCGAGGAACGTGCGTTCCTCGCGCAGGATGAAGCGCTGTTCGTGCGCGAATGCGAAGTTGGCGCGTGCCTCGCCATCTTCCTTCAGGCGCAGCCGGTAGGCTTCGTAGGCGGCCAGGCTGTCGAAGCCGACGAGGCCCCACGCCTCGTAGTTCGTGCCCTCGTGCGGCAGGAAGTAGCCGAGCAGGCGGCCGCCCAGCCGGGGAATGATGCGGCCCCAGTTCTCGGCATAGCGGCGGAAGGCGTCGCGCTGGACGGGATCGATCTCGTAGCGGATGAAACAGGTGATGGGCATGGTGGCGCTCCTCGTTTGTGTGAAACACCACTGTAGCCGCTGGCCCTTGCCTGACGCTTCGGCTAAGATCGAAGCATGAGGGACGGACCCAACATCGCGAATATCGCCGCACTGATCGGCGACCATGCGCGCGCCGAAGTGCTCAACGTGCTGATGAGCGGCATGGCGCTGACCGCAACGGAACTGGCCGACGCCGCCGGCGTCACGCGCCAGACGATCAGCACGCACCTGGCCAAGCTGCGCGACGCCGGCCTGCTGACCGTCGAGGCGCAGGGGCGGCACCGCTATTTCCGCATCGCCGACGCCGACGTCGCCCACCTGCTCGAATCCATGATGGGCATCGCGTTCGGCACGGGCGCGGTGCGCGTGCGCTCCGGCCCGCGCGAGCCGGCGCTGCGCAAGGCGCGCGTCTGCTACGACCATCTCGCGGGCGAACTCGGGGTGCTCGTCTACGCGGGCCTGGCACGGCGCGGCGCGTTCGCGCTGGATGCCGGCGACGTGACGCTCACGGACGCCGGCCGCGCCCTCGTCGCGCAACTCGGCATCGATCCGTTGCCCTCCGCGTCGCGCCGGCCGCTGTGCCGTCATTGCCTGGACTGGAGCGAGCGCCGCCATCACCTGGCCGGCGCCCTCGGGACGGCGCTGCTGGACCGCTTCCAGCAACTGGGCTGGGCGCGCCGCGTGCCGGATTCGCGCGTGCTCGCGTTCAGCGCGGACGGCGAGGCGGCGCTCAAGGCCTGGCTGGGCTGACACCGTGACGCGGACGAAGGCAAGCGGAATCCGTCGCCTATTGACGGACCAGCGCCATGAAACCCGCCGCCACCAGGACCATGCCGCCGGCCGAGCCGTCGATCAGCCGGCGCCGTGTGTCGCTGAGCCGGCCCCGCCCTACCCGGCCCAGGGCAAAACACAGCGCGTAGTACACGACCGCGCACCAGAACAGGAAGGCCACCGACAGGACGATCGCCTGCAGCGTCGCATTGCCGCCCTGCCGGTCCATGAACTGGGGCAGGATGGCGATATAGACCATCATTCCTTTCGGGTTGAGCAGCGAGGTCAGGAATCCCTTGTAGAGCTGGTTGCTGACGTGTCCGTGGGGAACGACGAGATCGCCGGGGCGCAGCGCTGCCCGGATCAGTTTACAGGCCAGGTAGACCAGGTACGTGATGCCGGCCCACCGGATCGCCTCGAACAGGATCGGTGACGCCGCGACCACGGCGGCGAGGCCGAGCGCCACCAGAAGGGAATGGACGCAATATCCGGACAACACACCGGTCGTGGCGCGGAGCCCGGCCGGCGTCCCGCCCGAAACCGCCTGGGAAGCGATGAACAGCATGTCCGGGCCGGGTGTACAGACCAACGGCAGCACGGTTGCGGAAAACAGCAGGAGCGTATGGGTATTCATGCCCAAAGATTACTGCGTCGTGAAGAAAATGTGCTCCCTAACCATTGCCAAAAAGTTGATGGATCAGGCAATATCTTCCGAATGGATGACTATGACCGAAAGATTCTTGCGCAACTCCAGCAGGACGGGCGACTTTCCCTCACCGACCTGGGCGAACGCATCGGGTTGAGCCTGTCGCCCTGCCACCGGCGCGTACGGGCCCTGGAAGAGGCGGGGGTGATTTCCGACTACCGGGCGACCATCGATCCGGCGGCCGTGGGACTCAATTTCTCGGCCATCGTGTTCGTCACGCTGCGCGCGACCGACAGGGACAGCGTGCGCACGTTCGAGGAATCCGTCCCGGGCGTGCCTGAAATCATCCAGGCGCAGCGCCTGTTCGGCGATCCGGACTACATCCTGAACGTGATCACGACGGACCTGGCGGCATTCCAGAAGCTGTACGACGACAGCCTGTCGACGTTGCCGAACGTATTGCGGCTGACCTCGACCCTCGTGATGAAAAACATCGTCCAGGGCCGGCCGTTGCCGCTGTGATTACAGCCGCGTCTCGCGCGCCGCGCGCAGGAACTCGTCCAGCACGGGCGTGCAGTCGAGCAGGTCGCCGCCGGTGGCGCGGTGGAATTCCGGGTGCCACTGCAGGCCCATCACGAACGGGGCGCGCTGGTAGCGGATCGCCTCGACGACGCCGTCCGGCTCCGACATCGCTTCCACGTGGATGTCGCGCCCCAGGTCCTTGACGGCCTGGTGGTGGATCGAATTCACGACGGCGTGCTCGTGCCTGGGAAACATCTTGCGCAGCGACGATCCCTGCGGGAACACGATCGCGTGGCGGTGGGCGTCGTAGACGTCGTGTACGTGCGGCTGGGCGCCGGGGACGTTCGTCGCGACGTCCTGGTACAAGGTGCCGCCGAACGCGACGTTGATCAGCTGGCAGCCGCGGCAGATGCCCAGCACGGGCTTGCCGGCGTCGACGAATTCGTGCAGCAGTTCCAGTTCGTAGACGTCGCGCGCGCGGTCGCCGCTCCACTCGGGCCGGGTCGGCGTTTCGGAATACGTCATCGGCGACACGTCCGCCCCGCCCTGCAGCACGAGGCCGTCCAGGTGGCGCGCGTAATGACGCATCGTGATGTTGCTGGGGTGGAGCAGCCCGTTCGTGTTCACGGTCGGCACCATGAACACAAGCACGTCGCGCGACATCACCCATTGCGCGATCGATTCCTCGAGATATTGCAGGTTCTTGCTGCGCAGGCCCGTCGCGCCCGCTTCCGGATGGAAGATGCGGGCAGAGACGCCGATGCGCAGCGTGCGCCGCATGAAGTCGCGATTGAATTTATCGGCCAGCGCGCGCCAGCGCGAGCGCAGCACGCGGCCGGCCAGGTTCAGCGCCGTGTCGTCCGTGCGCAGGTAGCGCGACCCGCCGCCCGCGGCGCGCCGGTCGGGCACGCGCGGCGGTCCCGACGGGCCGTCCTCCGGCGCGTCGGATGCGGTCGCGGGTTCGCCAGGTTTGTTAGCGTGCTTGTCATTGTCCAAAGCCATGATCTCAATATATCCTTGCGACGGTCGCGCACGATTCGGATTTAGAAAAAATGTCGTTTTGTTACGAAATCTCGCCCCGCCGCCCCATATGAACAGGATGCCGGGATGCAGCCGTCTTGGCAATCCGTGCAATGAGCACTTGCAAACTTGCGCTTAACAGGCAAAAATACTGTATTTCCATACAGTTGTCTTGCCCGCACCCCGTATTCCGCCCCTCGGTACAAAGCGCATCCTGGGGCGTGAAGTCGCTTATTTTCCGCCCGACAAGATAGAATGCGCAGCATTCGAATGATTGAAGATCAAGCATGGCCACCAAGAAACCCGCACCCGATTACAGCGAATCATCCATCCGCGTCCTGAAAGGACTGGAGCCCGTCAAGCAGCGTCCGGGCATGTACACGCGCACCGAGAATCCGCTGCACATCATCCAGGAAGTGATCGACAACGCCTCGGACGAGGCGCTCGGCGGCTACTGCAAGAACATCGATGTGACGATGAATGCGGACGGCTCGATCACCGTCGAGGACGACGGCCGCGGCATTCCCGTCGGCCTGCATCCGGAAGAAGGCGTGTCCACGGTCGAGATCGTGTTCACCCGCCTCCACGCCGGCGGCAAGTTCGACAAGGGCTCGGGCGGCGCGTACGCGTTCTCGGGCGGCCTGCACGGCGTGGGCGTGTCCGTCACCAACGCGCTGTCCAGGCGCCTCGAGATCACCGTCTGGCGCCGCGACGACCAGGGCAACGGCCAGCACCGCCTGGTGTTCGCCGACGGCGACGTGATCGAGCCGCTGACCTCCAGCCCCGCGGACCGCGGCGGCAAGAAGAACGGCACGCGCGTCACCGCCTGGCCGGACGGCAAATACTTCGATTCGCCGAACATCCCGATGAACGACCTGCAGCGCCTGCTGCGCTCGAAGGCCGTGCTGCTGCCGGGCGTGACCGTCACGCTCACCAACGGCAAGACGGGCGACGTCCAGACCTGGCGCTACGACGAAGGCCTGCGCGGCTACCTGACCGAAGCGCTGTCGCAGACGGCGGGCGGCGGCCAGACCTTGATCCCGCTGTTCGAAGGCGCGCAATACGCGGCCGCGGGCG
The DNA here is from genome assembly GCF_059491295.1 of Massilia sp. Masssp93. Lineage (NCBI taxonomy): Bacteria > Pseudomonadati > Pseudomonadota > Betaproteobacteria > Burkholderiales > Oxalobacteraceae > Massilia > Massilia sp. Masssp93. Next base: position 5,325,451 of record NZ_CP168502.1, read on the forward strand.
ATGAAGGCTTTGCCGAAGGCGAAGGCGCGGCGTGGGTCGTCGCGTGGACGGAAGAAGGCGCCGTGGTGCGCGAATCGTACGTCAACCTGATCCCGACGCCGAGCGGCGGCACGCACGAATCCGGCCTGCGCGACGGCCTGTTCGGCGCCGTGAAGGGCTTCGTCGAGATGCACTCGCTGCTGCCGAAAGGCGTCAAGCTGCTGCCGGAAGACGTGTTCGCGCGCGTCTCGTTCGTGCTGTCGGCAAAAGTGCTGGACCCGCAGTTCCAGGGCCAGACGAAGGAACGCCTGAACTCGCGCGACGCGGTGAAACTCGTGTCGACGTTCACCAAGCCGCCGCTCGAACTGTGGCTGAACCAGCACGTCGAATATGGCCGCAAGCTGGCGGAACTCGTCATCAAGCAGGCGCAGTCCCGCCTGCGTTCGCTGCAGAAGGTCGAGAAGAAAAAATCGTCCGGCGTCGCCGTCCTGCCGGGCAAGCTGACCGACTGCGAATCGACGGACATCACCCGCAACGAACTGTTCCTCGTCGAGGGCGACTCGGCGGGCGGCTCCGCCAAGATGGGCCGCGACAAGGAATTCCAGGCCATCCTGCCGCTGCGCGGCAAGGTGCTGAACACGTGGGAGACGGACCGCGACCGCCTGTTCGCGAACAACGAGATCCACGACATCGCCGTGGCGATCGGCGTCGACCCGCACGGCGCGGACGACAGCCCGGACCTGACCGGCCTGCGCTACGGGAAGATCTGCATCCTGTCCGATGCGGACGTGGACGGCTCGCACATCCAGGTCCTGCTCCTGACCCTGTTCTTCAAGCACTTCCCGGCCCTTTTTAAAAACGGCCACGTGTGCGTCGCGCGCCCGCCGCTGTACCGGGTGGACGTGCCGGCACGGGGCAAGAAGCCGATCCAGAAGCTGTATGCGCTGGACGACGGCGAGCTGCTGGCCATCGAGGACAAGCTGAAGAAAGAAGGCCTCAAGGAAGGCGTGTGGAGCATCTCCCGCTTCAAGGGCCTGGGCGAGATGAACGCCGAACAGCTGTGGGAAACCACGATGAACCCGGACACCCGCCGCCTGCTGCCGGTGGCCTTCGGCGACTACGGCCTGGCCGAATCGTCGGCGCGCTTCAATATGCTGATGGGTAAAGGCGAAGCCGCGGCCCGTCGTGCGTGGCTCGAGGAACACGGGAACGAGACGGAAGCGGACATCTGATAACGGACGCGCCGCATGAAATTGGGTCCCTGCCTTCGCAGGGACGACGTATCGAGTGCGTTGGCTTTAAAACCGTCGTTCCCGCGCAGGCGGGAACCCAAGTTTGCATGAACGAACAACACATATGACCCAAGCAAGCCTCTTCGAACAAACCACTCCCCCCAGCGGCGGCGGCGATGACGCCGAGACGCTGACCCTGTCCACCTTCGCGGAGCGCGCGTACCTGGACTATGCCGTCTCGGTCGTGAAAGGCCGCGCGCTGCCGGACGTGTCGGACGGCCAGAAGCCCGTCCAGCGCCGCATCCTGTACTCGATGAACGAACTGGGCCTCGGCCCGACGGCGAAACCGCGCAAGTCCGCGACCGTCGTCGGCGACGTGCTCGGCAAGCTGCACCCGCACGGCGACCAGTCGGTGTACGACGCCCTCGTGCGCATGGCCCAGGACTTTTCGCTGCGCTACCCGCTGATCGACGGCCAGGGCAACTTCGGCTCGCGCGACGGCGACGGCGCCGCGGCGATGCGTTACACGGAAGCGCGCCTGACGCCGGTGTCGCGCCTGCTGCTCGACGAGATCGACATGGGCACCGTCGACTTCCAGCCGAACTACGACGGTTCGAGCGAGGAACCGCGCACCCTGCCCGCGCGCCTGCCGATGCTGCTGCTGAACGGCGCGTCCGGCATCGCGGTCGGCATGGCCACCGAGATCCCGTCGCACAACCTGCGCGAAGTGGCCACCGCCGCCGTCGCGATGATCCGCAATCCCAAGATCACGCACGCCGAGCTGATGACCATGATGCCCGGTCCGGACTATCCGGGCGGCGGGCAGATCATCACGCCGGCGTCCGCCATCGCCGACATGTACGCATCGGGCCGCGGTTCGATGAAGGTGCGCGCGCGCTGGAAGATCGAGGAACTGGCGCGCGGCCAGTGGCAGGCCGTCGTCACCGAGCTGCCGCCGGGCGTCTCGTCGCAGCGCGTGCTGGAAGAGATCGAAGAACTCACGAACCCGAAGATCAAGGTCGGCAAGAAGACCCTGCTGCCCGACCAGTTGACGCTGAAGCAGACGATCCTCGGCGCGCTGGATGCCGTGCGCGACGAATCGGGCCGCGAGGCGCCGGTGCGCCTCGTGTTCGAGCCGAAGTCGAAGAACCAGGACCAGACGGAATTCATGCTGATGCTGCTGGCGCACACGTCGCTGGAAACATCGAGCCCGATCAACCTCGTGATGATCGGCGGCGACGGCCGGCCGCGCCAGAAGGGCCTGTCCGAGATCCTGCAGGAATGGGTCGAGTACCGGTTCGTGACGGTCCGCCGTCGCACCGAATTCAAGCTGGGCAAGGTCAACGACCGCATCCACATCCTGGAAGGCCGCGAGACCGTCCTGCTGAACATCGATGAGGTCATCCACATCATCCGCAATTCGGACGAGCCGAAGGCCGCGTTGATGGAGCGCTTCAAGCTGTCCGAGCGCCAGGCCGAGGACATCCTCGAGATCCGCCTGCGCCAGCTGGCGCGCCTGGAAGCGATCAAGATCCAGCAGGAGCTGGCCGAGCTGCGCGGCGAAAAGGAAAAGCTGGAAGACATCCTCAACAACCCGTCGTCGATGAAGCGCCTGATCATCCGCGAAATCGAATCGGATTCGAAGCAGTACGGCGACGACCGCCGCACGCTGATCGAGGAAGCGCAGAAGGCCGTGGCCGAGCAGAAGATCGTCGACGAGCCGGTGACCGTCATCGTGTCCGAAAAAGGCTGGGTGCGCGCGCGCACGGGCGTCGGCCACGACCCGGCCCAGTTCACGTTCAAGGCCGGCGACTCGCTGTACGGCGCGTTCGAGTGCCGCACCGTCGACACGCTGCTGTGCGTCGGCGACAACGGTAAAGTCTATTCCGTGCCCGTCGCCGCGCTGCCCGGCGCGCGCGGGGACGGCGTGCCCATCACGACGCTCGTCGACCTGTCCGGCGGCGGTCGTATCCTGTACTACTTCGCCGGCAATGGCGACACGCGCCTGCTGCTCGCGTCGTCGACCGGCTTCGGCTTCATCACGAAGGCCGGCGACATGATCACGCGCCTGAAGGGCGGCAAATCGTTCATCACGCTGGACGACGGCGCGGTGCCGCTGCCGCCGCGCGTCGTGCCGGACAATGCGGGCGCCATCGCCTGCCTGTCCGAGAAGGGCCGCGTGCTGGTGTTCGGCATCGACGAGATGAAGGTGCTGACCAACGGCGGCCGCGGCGTGATCCTGATGGCGCTGGACGCGAAGGAAACGCTGCTGGCCGTCCAGCCGATCAGCCAGAAGGGCCTGAACGTGGTCGGCACCTGGGCCGGCGACAAGCCGCGCACCGTGGAGCTGTTCGCGTCCGGCCTGGAGCCGCACTTCGGCAAGCGCGCCAACAAGGGCAAGCCGTTGTCGGCGAAGCTCAAGGCCAGGGACCTGGCCATGCGCACCACCGGCGAAGGTTCCTGATCGTCGCCCCGGCGCAGGCCTTTTGATCGTCGCCCCGGCGCAGGCCTTTTGATCGTCGCCCCGGCGCAGGCCTTTTGATCGTCGCCCCGGCGCAGGCCGGGGCCCAAGTTCGTAACCGATCACGCAAACTTGGGTCCCCGCCTGCGCGGGGACGACGGAAGGCTTACTGGTGCGCGTGACGCAAGCGCGACTCCAGCGTGGCCGCATCGAAGCCGCTGCCGCTGCGCGAGCCGTCCGCGAAATAAATCGTCGGCGTGCCCTGCACGTGCAGCTTGCGGCCCAGCGCCAGCACCTGCTCGTTCGGCGTGACACAGGCGGCAGGCGCGCCGGGAGCCGGCTTCGCCTCCGTCATCCACTGCTGCCAGGCGAGCGAACGGTCGGGCGCGCACCAGATGTTCTTCGACTTGGCGGCCGAATCGTCCGACAGGATATTCAGCAGGAACGTGTAGACGGTCACGTTGTCGATCTCGCCCAGCGTCTTGTGCAGCTTGCGGCAGTACGGGCAGTTCGGATCCTCGAACACGGCCATCACGCGCTGGCCGTTGCCCTTGACGGTCTTGATCGCCATCTCCAGCGGCAGGTCGGCGAAGCGGATCGCCGCCAGCTCGTCGGCGCGCGCGCGCGTGAGGTCCTGCAGCGTCGTGAGGTCGACGATCTTCCCCACGAACATATAGCGCGCATTCGCATCCGTATAAAAGATGTCGGCGCCCGCGCGTATCTCGTACAGGCCGCCGTAGCCGGTCTTGCTGACCGCGTCGACCTTCACATTGCTGCCCATGCGCGGCTCCACCAGTTTGTGGACGCGCGCCTCGTCCGGCGTTTCGGCCTGCGCCCAAGCCGTCACGGCCAGCGCGGCGGCCAGCGCCATGATGTTCTTCATCGTCTCGCTCCAGAATATCGTTACTCCGCCCCAGCCATCAGGCGGCTCGCGCATGACTGCGCGCGTTCGTTGCGGCCCTGCTCCAGCACCGCGCCGTGCACCCGGCGCGCGCGCAGCTCGTTCGAATCCACTTCCTCGGCGCCGACGGGCGCGCGCATCTTGCGCCAGTCCTCCAGTGCGCTCATGCACTCGCCGTCGGCGGCGCCGAACCACGCTTGCGCCGCGGTCGTGCCCAGCATGCGCTCGCGCAGGTGGGCCCGCTCCTGCTGCCAGGCCAGCATTTGCGCCACCTGCTGGTCGCTCAGGCCGGACGGGTCGGGCCGGGTCAGGCGCACCTGCGCGCGCAATTCCTTTTCGGCCTGCAGATAACGCTGGTAGGAATCGGCGAGGTCGCCGGCCTGGCCGCGTGCCGGCGGCGCGAGGCGGCTGTTCAGGTAAGCGTGCAATTGGGCGGCGCCGCCGGGCTGCGCCAGGTAGCCGTCGAACAGCGTGCGCAACGCGGGGTCGACCCGCAGGTTGCCGGCACCGTCCGTCAACGACGTGTCGTCCACGCTGCCCGGCGCATGTTCGGCGGCGACGCCGCCCGGACCGACCGGCCCATCCCAGCCGGCGCGCTGCGCGGCGGGGGCCGCAGCAGGCGCCGCGCCCCCGCCGCGCAGCCAGACCACCGACCCGGCACCGATCGCCGCCGCGGCAATGCACGCCAGGCCGATCGCCGTTTTACTGTCGAACAGTGAAGCCATGACGCTCAAGGCTTCTTGCGCAGCGACTGGATATCGGGAACGACGGTGCCCGGCACGGCGGCCGCATTCTCGTCCACCGGCGCGGCGTAGCGCACCGCGGCCTTCCAGTCGGTGCCGACGCGCTTCCAGGCGTCGACGACAAAATAGGACCGGGCCGCGTCGCCTTCGGCGAGCGTCCACTTGAAGCTCACGAGCATCAGGTCGCCATACTCGTGTACCGCCATCTGGGCAACCGACGCATGCATCGCCGGCTGCCGGGACCACTGGCCCAGGGCATCGGCGAGCGCGGTGGGGACACCGGGGACCGGGCTTGAGCGGATCTCGAAATCGTCCGTGACGTAGCGCCTGATCGCCTGGGCGTCATGGCGCTGGATGGCATCGAACCAGTCGTTTTCAAGCTTGGTGAAGATGAGGACATTGCGGGTCGGCGTCACGACCGCACCGCGGCCGCTCGGCGTCGCCTGCTCCGCCGCGAGCGCGCCGCCGAACGCCGCCAGCATGCTTAGCGCAATCAGGAATCGATTCATATGCTCGACACAAAAGGAAGAATGCAGAAAGAAAAGCAGCGGCCGCGGACGTGTCCACGGCCGCCGCGTACTCAGCTCAGGATGCGATTCAAGCAGCCGCCGCTCAGGGGTAATGCTGCACGCAACGCTGGGTGCTGGCAATCAGCCAGTTCTGCTGGATCAGATACTTCATCGTGCCGAACGTCTGGTTGTACTTGGCGCCGTTCGATGCGGTCGACGTCGTGCCGAAGTTCCAGGCGCACTTGTCGGCATTCTCCTGCCCGTCGAGGTTCGAATACCAGGCGTTCAAGGCCGGGTCGGTCGTCGCCTCTTCCACTTCGTGCGCCAGCACGCTCGCCGCGCCGTCCGCGCCCGGCGTATTGTTCGGGCTCGGGCTGGTGGCGCCGCAAGACGACGCGCACTGGGTTTCCGCATTGCCCACGAAGGCGTACTTGATGTCCTTGCCGCTGATCGTGGTGTGGTCGTGCCATCCGCAATATTGCGTGCAGAAACCGGACGTCGCGGTGGTCGAATGGTCGGTCAGCACCACATAGATGCCGTTCGCGTCGGCCGGCAATTTGCCCGACGTGATCGCATCGGACACGATCGACGCGATATTCGCGTCGCTCAGCTGGGTACCGTACGTGCCGCTGTTGGTCGTGGTGCCGGCAAGGGCCAGGCTGTTCTGCACAGTCGCGCCGGCGGCGTTGTAATACGTGGTGTTGATGTTGAAGTAAGGCGAACCGCCGAGATGCTGGCCGATGTTGGTCAACACGTTCTGCGACGCGGCATCCCATTGCGAACCGTACCAGATGTAGTACAGGTTCTTGGGCGCGGTCATCACCGGTCCGCCGTGATAGGACAGGTTGCTCCGCGTGCCGGCACCGCCGCCTGCCTTCCCGTTCGATGCCGCGGTAGCGACGTTGTCGAGTTCGCCCCAACCCTTGCCGGTAGGCCTGAATTGGGAGTTCGGCGTTTCTTTTACGGTCTGGGCATGCGCTGCGAACGCATAGGCGAGGCTGACGGTCAACAAGCTGAGTTTGCGGCTTAATTTCATTATTTTTCCTTCATAAAGGTTTTTATAGAAATGCGCCCGTATAGGGCTGTCCAGCGACCGCCTGCCAGGCTTGTGGCCTGGGCGGGCGACCTATCCCAGCGACGGACGTGACACGTCCCGGCGCTCGAATGCCTTGCAAACTCCGCCCAGCGATCCCGCGGCGGAATTCATCGATTCAGTAAGGTGGTGGATCAGCGCAGGCGTAATCGCACATGCGCTCGCGAAGCGTGGAGGACAAACCGATGCGGACAGACTGGCGAACTTTGCATCGTCCAACTCCTCCGATGGAATTTGTAATGAAATGTAAGCAAAGTGTTGAGAAACCGAGTGTACGCAGACACAGATGGGCTCGCAAGAAGCGCAACATTACAAATATTTAATGTTCATAAAAACAACAATGAGCAAAAAACATGAGCAAAATCAAAGGCTAATCAACTTTTATATGCATGCGGAAAACGCACCGCAACGCGGGCGTCGCCCGGGCCACGAAACGGACCGCCAATGAAAAACGGACCCGCACGCGGGTCCGTTTTCGATGCTGCGGACGGGTCGCCCCGTCCCTGCGGGAGGCCGATTACTTGGCGGCGTCCTTGTGCGCTTCGGCCGCGGCTTCGGCGCGCTTTTCGTTGGCCTTGGCGTGGGCCTTGGCTTTATCGGCGTTGGCGTCCACGATCTTCTTCTGGGCCTTTTCATCGGCCTTGATCATGGTCTTCTGGGCGTCGTAATTGGCGTCGGCGGTCTTTTCCTCGGCCTTGGCGCTGGCCTTGGCCTTGTCTTCCGGATCAGCCTTGGCGACCTTCTCGTTGGCCTTGGCGATCTTCTTCTCGGCCTTGCCCTGTGCCTTGGCCTTCTTCTCGTTGGCCTTGGCGGTGGCCTTGCTGATCTTCTCGTCCTGCTTCGAGACCTCCTTGGCTTCCTTCTCGTCCGCCTTGTTGATCTTCTTGTCGGCCTTGGCGTCGCCGGTCGACGTCATGCCGGCGGTGCCGCTCTGGCCCGACGACATCGTCGTGTCGGTGGTCGTGACCGGGGTCGCCGGTGCGGTCGCGGTCTGCGCATAGACCGAGGTGGCGAACAGGCCGGCGATCAGGGTAGCGAGCAGTTTATTCATGGTGGTTCTCCTGAAGTGAGTATGGTGAGAAGGCGCAACGACGCGCCGTATGTTTTTGTTAACTCGAGCCATCAGAATAGGCTTCGGCGGTCCGGCGCTCTGTTCGCCAGCGCACGCAGTACATACCGGACGTCATCCAATTTGTGACCAGATCTTTCTGCCATCAAGAACCGCTGCCGTCCGTCCCGTGCGCGCGTGCGGCCGCTTTCGCGGCGCCCTTGCGCTTCGATTCGGCGCGTTTCTTCTCGGTCGCCCTGGACGAGCTTTCCGTCTTCATGCGGCTGCCCGGCACGTCCTTCACGGCGCGCGCGTTCGCCTTCATGACTTCGCTTTCGGCCTTCGTGCCCGGCGCGCCGCGTCCGCCGGTGGCCGGCGCGTCGGCCGCCGTGCTGTCGGGCGCCGTCGTGTTGGTCGCCTGGGCATTCACATTGTCGGCCTTGCCTCGCGCCGGGTTGATCACGGCCGTGCTCTTGCCGACGACCCTGCCCGCGCGGTCGACGCCGGCCGCCTGCCGTCCCGTGTCGCCGTGCTTCGAGCGCGTATTTGCCGTGCCGTCCGTGCGCAGGCCGGTGCCGGACACGCCCGCGGCGGTGGTGTTGTTGCCGGATACGGCCTGGCCGATCGGCGGCGTGCCGGCAGTGGTCTGCGCCCAGGCCGACGAAGCCAGCAGGGCGCACGCGAGGGTGGAGAGGAATTTGTTCATGATGGTCCCGTTTCGTATGGTGCATGTCGAAACGAGGATAGGAGGGGCGCCCCCGTATATCTGTTCGGGAGCGCACCCAGGCGAAGCGTTACGCGATTACCGCTTGCTGGCCGGGCCGGCGTACAGGTCGATGATGTCGCTGATGCCGTCCTGGCAGACCGGACAGAACTGCTCGCTGCGGTCGAACATGATGCACTGCATGGCCGGACGGTAATAGCCGGTCGCCTCGTAATTCGCCCCTTCGAACGCGCCGATCGCCTTGCGGTACCTGGCTTGCGCGAACAAGGCGTTCGTGTGCGCCAGGTCGTCCCGGAACAGCGCGTTCATCTCCGCTTCCGGCCGGTTCGCCGCCCGCAACGCCGCGCGCTTTTTCTGGTACGCGCGCGAATACGCTTCGTACTCGGCCTTGGGCCACGGCGTCGGCAGCGGCGTGCCCGCCTGCACGTACTTCTTCCATTTCAGGTGGGCCGGATCGCGCAGCGCCGTCACGTTCGGCTCCCACGGCTCCATGCGCGCGCCGCTGGACTGGTAGGCGACGGGCGACGTGTAGTACTCGTCCGCCAGGCCGGCGAAGTGGTGGCCGAACTCGTGCACGAACAGGTAGTTGGCCCAGTCGTTATTCGCCGCCGCCGTGCTGAACTGGCCGAAGATGCCGCCACCGCCATACGTATCGTTGTTGACGAGGATCTCGATGAATTCGTAGGGCGCGTACTGGGCGATGTCGCGCAGCGCACGATTGTCGAGGGTCAGCACATAGCGTTCGCTGCCGAAGATGTCGTAGCGCGTGCCCAATGCAGATGCGTGGTGCACGCCCGTCGACGGCCGCGACACCCCCGATTCCTGCGTCGGCACCGCCAGCGCCCACACGTTGAAATCGTTCGCGCGCTCCTTGAACGGCGACACCTCGAACAGGTGTTGCGCCAGGCGGCGCACGGCGGCCTCGAATTTCGGCATCTCGGCCTGCGTATAGCCGTCGCCCAGCACGAGCAGGTCGACCTTGTGCGGCGACGGGCCGCTGACCCGGATCGGAATCGGCTTTGCCGGCGCCGGTCCCTGCGCGCGCACGACGTCCTGCGCATCCGGGTCGACGTCGACGCTCCACGCAACGGAAAACTGGTTGCGCTCGTCGCGCTTCAGGATGCGCACGCGCACCGGGCGGTCCGGCTTCGGGAAGCGCACGGATTCGTGGAAGCCGCGGCTGAGTGTGTTGGCTTCCGCGGTCGACTTCCACTCGCCGAACACGGTGGAAAAGTCGCGCGAATACAGCAGGTCGCCCGTCTTCGCATCGGCCACCTCGACGCGGTTGTTGCCGCGGTTGGTGTCGTCGAACGGGCGCGCCATGTCGCCCGGCCACGGCAGCGGTTCGATCAGCACGCGCTCGATGGCGTACTGTTCGGACAGCGCGTTGCCACTGTGGATGTAGTCGAGGCGGACGGTGGCGGGCTGGGTTGCCTGGGCAAGGGCCAGCGCCGGGAAGGCCCAGGCGGCCAGCAGGCGCAATATCGATCGGTACATGAGGTCTCGATTCTTCATTTCGGCAGGTCCTTCAGCAAGCTTTGCAGATTGCCGTCGATGCTGGCATAGGCGCTGCGCACCTGGGTCAGCGCCTTGAGCATCTCGTGCGGCGTCGCCGTGCCGATTTCCAGGTCGCTCATCATGTCCGTCATGCGCGGACCGTCGACGAAATGCGTGCCGCCGCCGGTCGACAGCGCCTGCACGTCGCGGATATCGGCATAGGCCGTCACATAGCGTTGCAACTGCTCGTCGGCCATCCACGTGACGGCCTGGTTGGCCACGGCGGCATCCCACGCTTCGTGACGCAGCGACGGCACCGTGATGCTGAGAACGAGTCCCGGCTTCCAGTCCGTCTGGAAGCGCGCCATCAACGCATCGTCGGCCACCTTGTCGCGGATGCCCTGCAGCAGTTCGGAACGAACCTTTTTGACCTGCGCCAGATCGCGCTCGTTATGCGCGAGCACGTCATTGATTTCCCTGGCGTTGGCCCGCAATTCGGCCTCGATCTTCTCGCTGGCCTCGTGGGCGAGCTGCCGGTGGTCAAATGCCTGGAAGGTGTGCTCGAGCGCCAGGGCGGTCAGGATACTGATGACGATCATCACGTATTCGCCGCCGAATTCCTTCAGGCGCTTTGATTTCGGAACTTCGAAGTGCATGGTCATACCCTGCGAAAGAAATAAACGTGCAATCTAGCGCAGGTTTGGCTTACTGACAATCAACAAAACCTTGTCGTGCCGATCATGGCCCCGTCAACAACTCGAACCCCTCGTCGATCCATCCCGTGATACCGCCGATCATCAGCTTCACGGGGCGCCCCAGCTTCGCCAGCCGGTACGCCGCGCGGTGCGCACCATTGCAATGCGGGCCCGCGCAATAAACGACGAACAAGGTGTCCAGCGGATAATCGCGCAGCTTTGCCTCGACGATCTTCCCGTGTGGCATGTTGATCGCCTGCGGCACATGGCCGCGCGCATACAGGTCGGGGCTGCGCACGTCGAACAGGACAAAATCCTGGGTTCCACTGGCGATCGCATCGTACACGTCCCAGCAATCCGTCTCGAATTCGAAAGCGGTGCCGAAGTGGACCATCGCGCGCTCGCCGGATGCCGCGGGGATGGTGGATACGGATGAAGTCATGGGTCTCTCCTGTCAGTGAGCCGCCAGTGTCGCAGCGCCCGCACGCCAGCGACAGTACCTTGCGTGACAGAAATTGGTAACATTGCGCCATGTCCCATCACGTCTCCATCATTGCCTACGATGGCCTGTGCACCTTCGAATTCGCCTGCGCCATCGAGCTGTTCACCCTGGAGCGTCCGGAGCTGGACGTGCGCTGGTACAGCCATACGGTCTGCGCCATCGAGCCCGGTCCCCTGCGTGCCAGGGGCGGCCTGACCGTGCAGGTGCCGCACGGCCTCGACGCGCTTGCGCGGGCCGACACGATCGTGATTCCCGGCTGGCGCGATCTGGCGGATGCGCCGCCGGCGCCCCTCGTCGACGCCCTGCGCGCGGCGCATGCACGGGGCGCGCGCATCTGCTCGATCTGCACGGGCGCGTACGTGCTTGCCTACGCCGGCCTGCTCGATGGCCTCGTGGCGACCACGCACTGGCACTACCTGGACGACATGCGCGCCCGCTTTCCCGGCGTCGCGATCGATCCCGACGCGCTGTACGTCGACGCCGGGCGCATCGTCACGTCGGCCGGTTCCGCGGCCGGCCTCGACATGCTGCTGCATCTGGTGCGGTCCGACTTCGGCGCGGACGTCGCCAACAAGGTCGCGCAACGCCTCGTGATCCCGGCCCACCGCGACGGCGACCAGGCGCAGCGCGTCGCGCGTCCTCTCCCCGACGCCGGTACGGACACCATCGCCCGCCTCATGGACCAGGTACGCGAAAACATCCGCGCCGACCATACGGTGGCCTCGATGGCGGCCGCCGCATGCCTCGGGACGCGCACGTTCCAGCGCAGGTTCAAGGAAAGGACAGGCCTGGCGCCGCTCGGCTGGCTCGTGCGCGAACGCATCGCCCTGGCCGCGCAATTGCTCGAGTCGCGGCCCCAGCTTGCCATCGATGCGATCGCGGATCTGGCCGGGCTCGGCTCGGCCGAATCGCTGCGGCGCCATTTCCGCGCGCACGGCCTGGCGCCGCCCGGGCGCTACCGCAAGCGCGGCGGCGAGCGGGCGCCGGCCTAGCTAGGCCGGCTATTTGTACTGATACAGCGGGCGGCGGATGAGGATGGGCCGGATGTCCAGCCGCATGTTGTAGATCGAATAGGTTTCCATGGACGCCGACTGGTAGCCGACGCTGTCGTCCGTGCGGGTGAAGCGGAATTCGAAGCCGAGATCGGGCTGGACGCCGTTCGGGCTGCCGAGCGTGATGCCGATGGCGTCCGGCTGGTCGCTGTCGATCAGCTTGCTCATCAGGTCGACGACGGTGCTGTTGCCGAGGATGTCGGCGGTGAACAGGGGCTCGCGGTAGTACGGCCGCGACGGGTCGAGCTTGCCGTCGGCCTTGTCCTCGGACGGCGTGTATTCGTGCGTGGCGATGTTGAAGCGGTCGCCGTTGTCGAGGTAGCTGACGCGCACGTTGGTCACGTTGAACGCGCCTTCGTGCACGGTCGCATCCGCCAGGTCGAGCACGAGCGCGCCCTTGTAGCCGATCACCTCGACGTCGCGGCTGGGCAGCACGACCATCGCCGTGTCCTCGTCGATGCCCAGCCCCAGCTTGTAGCCCTTCTTGAGCATGGCGGGCAGCATGCGCGCGAAGCGGCCGCGCACGAGCAGGTGCTGGTCGATGAACACGTCGTCGCCGATGAAGCCGAGCCCGTCCATGATCTCCTGCCCCTCCGCCACGCCCAGCTTGAGCGTGGCCAGCACGGCCTTGGGCCGGCCGAACATCGTGCTGCTCATGATGGCGGCGCCCGCGCTGGAGCCGGCGATCACGCCGCCGCCGCGGTACATGTCCCACAGGGCATCGAGCACGCGGGTATTGCTGCCGTCCTCGTGGCGCAGCGCGCGCGTGATGCGGCTCTGGTCGCCGCCGGCGAAGAACGCGCCGTTCGCGCCGCGCACGGCTTCGGCCAGGCCCGGATCGTCGGCCGCGGCCTGGTAGTCGCTGCCGGACAGCTTGACGGCGACGGGTACGAAAAACGCCTTGGCGCCATAGCTGTCGAGGCGTTCGACGAGGCTCTTGCCGGACCGTTCGGGCATCCCCGACGCCGACGCGAACACGGCGATGCGCGCGCCCTTGCCGCCCGCCAGCTGGATGATGCGTTCCCACACGGGGCCATTCGCGGGACGCAGATTCCCGCCGATGATGACGAGGGATCCCTTGGGCGGCGCCGCGTCGACGGCGGCGCACCAGGGCGCGCCGGCCAGCAGCAGCACGGCCAGCAGAAGTCGCAGCGCGGAGCGAACCATAAAATCCTTCCCAGATTCAACATTGAACCGACGGACAGATCGTAAGACTGATTCTAGAGGACTGTCGCCGTGTTGAGTCCGGTCAGGAAAGATATATGTTCGGGTAGTAGCGCTCCATCAGGCTGTCCGGACGTTGCGACGGCGCGAATCCGAAGCGGGCAAACAGGCTGTGCGCGTCGCTCGTGTTGAGGGTGAAGCGCCGCAGCCGCTGCAGGCTCGGATGCTCCATCACGACGCGGATCAACTGCTTGGCATAGCCGCGTCCGCGGTACTCCGGAACGACGAAGACGTCGACCAGGTGGGCCACGGTCGCATAGTCGGTAACGACCCGCGCAAATGCGATCTGGCGATCGTCGAGGTAGCCGCCGAAGCACAGCGAATTCTCGATCGAGCGCTCGACCACGGGACGCGAGATACCCACGGCCCAGGTCGACTGCTCGCTGAGGAAGCGGTAGATCATCGGAATATCGAGCCGCGTCCGGTCGGTGCTGACCTGGAAACTGGAATCGTTGGTGGTTGAAATCATGGACACGCCGCACCGTCAATCTGGTAAAAAAACCAATTCTAGCCCCGTTCCGGTCCGCGCGGACGATTCGGTCAATCGTGCGTGCATGATCGGCTCAGCGCCGGGGCAGATAGCGCTCCGGCAAGCGCAGCGATGCAACCCCGACGCGCCACGGCACGTTCACGATCCGCCGGCACTTGCCGTACCCTTGCCCGCATGGTCGTCTCCGATCGTTATGTTTATCAACGGAAAAGTCAACGGTGCCGATTCGCCGGGGGCGCGTCTGCACAGTTTATAATCAGGAATCCAAGAAAATCCCCTCACCGTCTCCCATCATGACTGAACAATTTGCCAAAAAAGCGGAAGCCTGGTCGGCTCGCTTCTCCGAACCCGTCTCCGACCTCGTCAAGCGCTACACCGCGTCCGTCTTCTTCGACAAGCGCCTGGCCCTGTTCGACATCCAGGGTTCGCTCGCCCACGCCGAGATGCTGGCCGCCCAGGGCATCATCAGCGCCGAGGACCGCGCCGAGATCGAACGCGGCATGGCCCAGATCCGCGGCGAAATCGAAGCCGGCAAGTTCGAGTGGCTGCTCGACCTGGAAGACGTGCACCTGAACATCGAAAAACGCCTGACGGAACTCGTCGGCGACGCCGGCAAGCGCCTGCACACGGGCCGCTCCCGCAATGACCAGGTCGCGACCGACATCCGCCTGTACCTGCGCGCCGCCATCGACGACATCCTGACCCTGCTGAAAGGCCTGCGCGGCGCCCTGACCGATCTGGCGGAACGCAACGCGGACACCATCATGCCGGGCTTTACGCACCTGCAGGTGGCGCAGCCGGTGACGTTCGGCCACCACCTGCTGGCCTATGTGGAGATGTTCGGCCGCGACGCCGAGCGCATGGCGGACACGCGCCGCCGCGTGAACCGCCTGCCGCTGGGTGCCGCCGCCCTGGCGGGCACCACCTTCCCCATCGACCGCCTGCGCGTGGCCAGGACCCTCGGCTTCGAGGACGTCTGCCACAACTCGCTCGACGCTGTATCTGATCGCGATTTCGCGATCGAGTTCACGGCCGCCGCATCGGTCTTGATGATGCACATCTCGCGCATGTCGGAAGAGCTGGTGACGTGGATGAGCCCGCGCGTGGGCTTCATCGACATCGCCGACCGCTTCTGCACCGGCTCGTCGATCATGCCGCAGAAAAAGAACCCGGACGTGCCGGAACTGGCGCGCGGCAAGACCGGCCGCGTCTACGGCCACCTGATGGGCCTGCTGACCCTGATGAAAGGCCAGCCGCTGGCCTACAACAAGGACAACCAGGAAGACAAGGAACCGTTGTTCGACACGGTCGACACCGTGCTGGACACCTTGCGCATCTTCACCGACATGGCGTCCGGCATCTCGGTGAAGCCCGAGAACATGCGCGCGGCCGCCCTGCAGGGGTATGCGACGGCGACCGACCTGGCCGACTACCTCGTCAAGAAGGGCCTGCCGTTCCGCGACGCCCACGAAGCCGTGGCGCATGCCGTGCGCGCGTGCGACGACGCCGGGTGCGACCTGTCGGAGATGTCGCTGGAGCGCCTGCGCGAGTTCTCGCCGCTGATCGAACAGGACGTGTTCGCCGTGCTGACGCTGGAAGGCTCGGTCGCGGCCCGCGACCACGTGGGCGGCACGGCGCCGAACCAGGTGCGTGCGGCCATCGCGCGCGTGCGGGGCCAGTTGGCGGAATAAAAATGGGTAGAATCCGACCGGACAACCGTTCGGTCGGAGGACGCCATGCAACGCTACGGCAACCAGAGTCGTGAATCCGGCGTCGTCGCCTACGACATCGACGCCGGCCGGATCGTCGTCCAGTTCAGGAACGGCGACCGCTATCTCTACACGGAAGACAGTGCCGGCGCGGCCAATATCGCCAGGATGCACGAGCTGGCCCGGGCCGGGCGCGGACTGTCGACCTTCATCAGCCAGCACGCGCACGACCGCTACGAACGCAAGATTACCACCCACCAGAACGATCCATGACCGCAACGCCCGACCTGCCCCAACGCGATTTTTCCGCCTTCCTGTTCGACATGGACGGCACCCTCCTCACTTCCATCAAGGCCGCCGAGCGCGTCTGGGGCGACTGGGCCGCCGGCCACGGGCTCGACGTGGCCGCCTTCCTGCCCACCATCCACGGCAAGCGCACCGAGGACACCATCCGCGCCCTGGAACTGCCCGGCGTCGATCCGGTGGCGGAAGCCGCGCGCATCACCCTGGCCGAGATCGAGGACGTGGCCGGGATCGAAGCCATCGAAGGCGCCGCCGCCTTCGTCGCCAGCCTGCCGGCACGGCGCTGGGCCATCGTCACCTCCGCGCCGCGGGCGCTGGCCGAAGCGCGCATCGCCGCGGCCGGCCTGCCGCGGCCGGCCGTGCTGGTGGCCGCCGAAGACGTCGAGCGGGGCAAGCCGGCGCCCGATCCCTTCCTGCTGGGTGCGCGCAAGCTCGGCGTGGAACCGAAGGACTGCCTCGTGTTCGAGGACACGCTGGCCGGCCTGCGCTCGGCCGCCGCGGCCGGCATGGCGAGCATCGTCGTGACGGTCACGCATGCGCATCCGCTCGAGACGAACGTGAGCGCGGTCCTCGACTATGCGGACCTGTGCGCCGCGACGACGGCGGACGGCCTGCTGCGCGTGCAGCGCCGCGCGTGACGGCGGAACAGCGGTTGGCTAGCGCGGTTCGTCCGGACTGACGCCGGCCTGCTCTCCGTGGTCGGCGCGGAACACGCGCGGCTCCAGCGTTTTTTCGTCCGTTTCGATGGCCGCGCCCTCGCCTGCGGCCGGCATGGCCGAAATGCGCGTGTCGCGCTTGGGATAGGGCGTACCGTCGCGGTGAAAATAGCTGTCGGTCTTGCCGCTGTAGACGAGGTCGATGTCCGGATACTGGGCCTGGTCCTCCTGGTTACGGGAGCCGACGCACAGGAACAGCGCATTGCCCCAGCCCCGGTTGATGAGCTGGTGGCCGTTCGGCCGCCCGGCCGGAAAGGCCGCGCAATCGCCCGCGCGCATCAAGGTTTCGCCTTCGTCCGTGACCAGCGTCAGTTCGCCGGACACGACCATCACGAATTCGTCCTCGTGGCTGTGCCAGTGGCGTTGCGCCGAGGCCGCGCCGGGCTGGAGTTCGACGAGGTTGGCGCCGAACTGGGTCAGGCCGCCGGCATCGCCCAGCGACTGCCGACTGCGGCCGTTGACGGCTTCGGCAAAGGGATCGGGATACCCGGTACCGGTCAGCACGGGAATACTGCTCAGGTCTAGCCGCGACATGGATCACTCCTTTCACGGAACGTCGAAAACCTGGCGACGGTTTTTCGAGGTCCCTTTCAGTTTCACGCGCGGCTTCGGACCCTCCTCAGCCGCGTTTTTGCACCAGCGTCAGGATATCGTAACTTGCGACGAGTTCGTCGTTCTGATTCGTTACCTGCACGTCCCACGCGACCACGCCCTGCCCGCGCCCCTGGTCGTCCGTACGGTTGCGGTCGACCTTGCGCTTGCACGTGAGGCGCGCGCGGATCGTGTCGCCGATCGCCACCGGCGCCACGAAACGCAGGTTGTCGAGGCCGTAGTTCGCCAGCACAGGGCCCGGTGCCGGCGACACGAACAGGCCCGCCGCCGCCGACAGCACGAAGTAGCCGTGCGCGATGCGCTTGCCGAACTGCGTGTCGCGCGCCGCGATCTCGTCGAAGTGCATGTAGAAATAATCGCCCGACACGCCGCCGAAGTTGACGATGTCGGCCTCGCTGACGGTACGACGGTGCGTCAGCAGCGAGTGGCCGATCTCCAGGTCTTCGAAATAGCGGCGGAACGGGTGCACGTCCGATTCCTTGACGGCCGCGCCGCGCACGTATTCTCCCGTGACTGCGGCCAGCATCGTCGGCGACCCTTGCACCGCCGCCCGCTGCAGGAAATGTTTGACCGCGCGGATACCGCCGAGTTCCTCGCCACCGCCGGCGCGGCCCGGACCGCCGTGCTTGAGCATCGGCAGCGGCGAGCCGTGGCCCGTCGAATCGACGGCCGCGACGCGGTCGAGGATGTGCACGCGGCCATGCGATGCCGCCGCGATGGGCACGGCGTGCGCCGCAATGGCCGGGTCCTTCGTGACCAGCGTCGTCACCAGACTGCCCTTGCCGCGCGCGGCCAGGGCCAGCGCCTCGTCGATGTCGCGGTAGGTCATCATCGTGCTGACGGGGCCGAAGGCCTCGATATCGTGCACGGCGTCGTTATCCATCCCGTTGCGGCACAGCAGGAGCGTGGGCGCGAAGAAGGCGCCGGCCGCGGCGCCTTCGCCGACGGGATTGAACCCGTCGCGGGCGCTGAACAGCACTTCAGTGCCGCGCGCGAGCATCTCCACGCGCGCGCTGACGTCGCGCTGCTGGTCCAGCGACGCGAGCGCGCCCATGCGCACGCCCTCGACTTTCGGATTGCCCACGACGATCTTCGCGAGGCGCGCGCGCAGGCGCTCGCCGACGACGTCGACGAGGTGCCCGGGCACGATCACGCGGCGGATCGCGGTGCACTTCTGGCCCGCCTTGCCCGTCATCTCGCGCGCCACTTCCTTGACGAACAGGTCGAGCTCCTCGTCGTCCGGCGTGACGTCGGGCGCGAGGATGGCGGCGTTGAGCGAATCCGCCTCCGCCGTGAACGGCACGGATTCGCGGATCAGGTTCGCATTGCCGCGCAGCTTGGCCGCGGTGTCGGCCGAGCCGGTGAACGTGACCGCGTCGAAGCCGTTCAGGCGGTCCAGCAGGTCGCCCGTCGAACCGATGACGAGCTGCAGGCAGCCTTCCGGCAGCAGGTTCGATTCCATCATCATCTTCACGACCGCATGCGTGAGATAGCTCGTGGCGGTGGCCGGCTTGGCGATGCAGGGCATGGCGGCGAGGAAGCTCGGCGCGAATTTCTCCAGCAGGCCCCAGATCGGGAAATTGAAAGCGTTGATGTGCACGGCCACGCCGCCGCGCGGCACGAGGATGTGCGTGCCCGCGAAGCCGCCCCGCTTGCCGAGCGCCATGGCCGGGCCTTCGTGCAGCACGTTCGACGACGGCAGCTCGCGCCCGCCGATGCTGGCATACGCATACAGGGTGCCGATGCCGCCTTCGACGTCGACCCAGCTGTCCGGCCGCGTGGCGCCCGTCAGGTGCGAGATATCGTACAGCTCTTCCTTGCGCTCCATCAGGTACGCGGCGAGGGCTTTCAGGCGCTGGGCGCGCTGCTGGAAATCCATCCGCATGAGCGCCTGCACGCCCGTCTTGCGGGCATACGCGACGGCCTCGCCGAAGTCGATCCTGTCGGCGTGCGTGTGGTAGATCAGCTGGTTGTCCAGGGCGCTGTGCAGCGGCTGGTGCGCCTGGCTGCCGAGCCAGCGGCCGGCGATCAGGCTTTGCAGGGTGGGGGTCATTTCTTGTCTCCTTCGGCAGGTGTATGCGGCTTCGGATGCTTAACTTGGGTCCCCGCCTCCGCGGGGACGACGTTCTTAAGCACGAGTCCTAAAATTACCGTCGTTCCCGCGAAGGCGGGAACCTAAGTTCAGCGTGTATCAACGCGGCTACTTTTTCGGCTTGTGCGGCTCATCGAACACGATGCGCTGCCGGTCCGGTTCCGGTTCCGTGAACGCCTCGACTTCGCGCATCGTGCGCATCGACCTGACGTTCAGGTCGTGGTACTGCCGCGTGCCATAACTCTTCCACGCGATTTCGTCGTCCGACACGGCGCGTACGATCTTCGCCGGCGCCCCCAGCACGAGGCTGCGCGGCGGGATGACCATGCCGGCCTTGACGAAGGCCGCCGCGCCGACGATGGATTCGCTGCCGACGACGGCCTTGTCCATCACGACGGCATTCATCCCGACCATGGCATTGCGCCCCACGCGGCAGCCGTGCAGCACGGCGCCGTGGCCGATGTGGCCATCCGCCTCGACGACCGTGTCGTCCTCCGGAAAGCCGTGCATCACGCACGTGTCCTGCACGTTGGCGCCCTCTTCCAGGATCAGGCGGCCGAAGTCGCCGCGCAGCGACGCGAGCGGCCCGACATAGCAGCGCGGACCGACGATCACGTCGCCGATCAGCACCGCCGTCGGGTGCACGTACGCCGTCGGGTGCACGACGGGACGCAGGCCGTCGATCTCGTAGACCTTGACCATGTCGTTCTTCCTTACACGCGTTCCACGATCAGGGCGATGCCCTGGCCGACGCCGATGCACATCGTGCACAGCGCATAGCGGCCGCCGGTGCGGTGCAGCTGGTTGACGGCCGCCGTCACGAGCCGCGCACCGGATGCGCCCAACGGGTGGCCGATGGCGATGGCGCCGCCGTTCGGGTTCACGTGCGCGGCATCGTCCGGCAGGCCCAGGTCGCGCAGCACGGCAAGGCCTTGCGACGCGAACGCCTCGTTCAGTTCGATCGCGTCCATCTGGCCGATCGTCAAACCCGTCATCGCCAGCAGTTTCTTCGTCGCGGGCGCCGGGCCGAAGCCCATGATGCGCGGCGCCAGGCCCACCGTCGTCATGCCGACGACGCGGGCACGCGGCGTCAAGCCATATTGATCCACGGCCGCGCCGGACGCCATCAGCAGCGCGCAGGCGCCGTCATTGACGCCGGACGCGTTGCCGGCGGTGACCGTGCCGTCCGGCGCCACGACACCTTTCAGGCGGGCCAGCGATTCCAGGCTCGTGTCCGGGCGCGGGTGCTCGTCGGTGTCGAACACGCGCGATTCGCCTTTGCGCCCGTGGATGGTCACCGGCACGATTTCGTCCTTGAACACGCCGGCCGCATGCGCCGCGGCCCAGCGCTGCTGGCTGCGCAGCGCGAACGCGTCCTGGTCGCCGCGCGCGATGCCGAATTCGCGCGCCACGTTCTCGGCCGTCTCCGGCATCGAGTCGATGCCGTACTGCGCCTTCATCTTCGGGTTCACGAAGCGCCAGCCGATCGTCGTGTCCTCGATCTTCGCGGTGCGCGAGAATGCGCTGTCGGCCTTGGCCATCACGAACGGCGCGCGCGTCATGCTCTCGACGCCGCCGGCGACGATCAGGTTCGCCTCGCCGGCGCGGATGGCGCGCGCGGCGCTGCCGACGGCATCCAGGCTGGAGCCGCACAGGCGGTTGATCGTGGAGCCGGGCACGGAAGGCGGCAGGCCGGCCAGCAGCGCGGCCATGCGCGCGACGTTGCGGTTGTCCTCGCCGGCGCCGTTGGCGCAGCCGTACAGCACGTCGTCGACCTGCGACCAGTCGACGCCGGGATTGCGTTCGATGAGCGCGGCGATCGGCAGCGCGGCCAGGTCGTCCGCGCGCACGCCGGACAAGGCGCCGCCGAAGCGGCCGAACGGGGTGCGGATGGCGTCGACGATGAATGCGTCAGTCATGCTGGAATCTCCTCATTGGTGTTTGGGTCGCTTGTCGACCACGCGGCGCGCCTTGCCCGTCGGCGAGCGCTCGATGCCTTGCGCCGGCAGCAGCGTGACGGCGGTCGTCACGCCGATGTAGGTCTTGATGCGGTGCTGCAGGTCGCGGGCCAGCGCATCGGCGTCCGCCGCCGCATCGCCTTCGCGCAGCTCGCAATGCACGGCCAGCGCGTCGAGGTGGCCGTCGCGCGTGACGACGAGCTGGTAGTGCGGCGCCAGCGCGGGCATCTGCAGGATGAGTTCCTCGACCTGGCTGGGGAATACGTTCACGCCGCGGATGATCAGCATGTCGTCCGAGCGTCCACTGATGCGGCCCATGCGGCGCATCGAGCGTGCGGTGGGCGGCAAGAGCCGCGTGAGGTCGCGCGTGCGGTAGCGGACGATCGGCAGCGCTTCCTTCGTGAGCGACGTGAATACGAGCTCGCCCTCTTCCCCGTCCGGCAGCACCTCGCCCGTGTCGGGGTCGATGATCTCGGGATAAAAATGGTCTTCCCAGATCACGGGGCCGTCCTTCGCTTCGATGCATTCGCTCGCCACGCCCGGCCCCATCACTTCCGAGAGCCCGTAGATGTCGACGGCGTCGATGCCGGCGCGCGCTTCGATCTCGCTGCGCATGGCATTCGTCCACGGCTCGGCGCCGAAGATGCCGACCTTGAGCGACGACGCGGCCGGATCGAGGCCCTGGCGCCGGAATTCCTCGACGATGTTCAGCATGTACGACGGCGTCACCATGATGATCGACGGCTTGAAATCCTGGATCAGCTGGACCTGCTTTTCCGTCTGCCCGCCCGACATCGGCACGACCGTGCAACCGAGGCGTTCGGCGCCGTAGTGGGCGCCGAGGCCGCCCGTGAACAGGCCGTAGCCGTAGGCGATGTGCACCATGTCGCCGGGCCGGCCGCCGGCCGCGCGGATCGAACGGGCGACGACGTTCGCCCACGTGTCGATGTCGCGCCGCGTGTAGCCGACGACGGTCGGCTTGCCCGTCGTGCCGGACGACGCGTGCACGCGCACGACCTGCTCGCGCGGCACGGCGAACAGGCCGAACGGATAATTGTCGCGCAGCGTCTTCTTTTCCGTGAACGGGAATTTCGCCAGGTCGGCCAGCGTCTTCAAGTCGTCCGGGTGCACGCCCGCTTCATCGAACGCGCGGCGGTAGTGCGCCACGTTTTCGTAGGCGTGCGTCAGGCTCCACTTCAGCCGTTCCAGCTGCAAGGCCTGCAGTTCGTCGCGGCTGGCGCGCTCGATCGGCTCCAGTTCGCCGGGTTGCGGAATGCGTTGCACCATCGTTCTCTCCCAAGTTTTACATATCGACCGGCGCGACCTGGCCGGCGACGCGATGCGACTTCCCGCGCAGCAGCGCGACCTTGCGCCCGTCCCCGTCCGTCACGACGACGTCGTAGACACCCGTCTTGCCGGACAGCGCCTGCTCGACCGCTTCCGCCACGAGCACGTCGCCCGCGCGGCCGGGCGCCAGGTAATCGATCGTGCAGCCGGCGCCCACGGTATTCAAATTGTGCGAATTGCAGGCGAACGCGAACGCGCTGTCGGCCAGCATGAAGATGTAGCCGCCGTGGCAGGTGCCGTGGCCGTTCAGCATGTCGTCGCGCACCCGCATGCGCATGCGCGCGTAGCCGGGACGGATCGCGTCGAGCGTCATGCCGAGGGCCTGGCTGGCCGGGTCGCGTTCGTACATCGTCTTGCCGGCCAGTTCGGCCAGCGCTTGCGGATTACCGTGCATGGATGCGTGCTCCGTCGGGGTTGGCGGCCAGCTTGCGGCGCAGCAGCGGCGACACGCGGTAGCGGTCCTCGCCATACGCCGCGCCCAGGTTGGCCAGCACGGTGAACACGTGCCGCAGGCCGACTGCATCGGCCCACGCCAGCGGACCGCGCGGATAGTTCACGCCCTTCTGCATCGCGATGTCGACGGCGGCCGCGGAGCACACGCCCTGGTTGACGGCATCGAGCGCCTCGTTGGCCAGCATCGCGACGGTGCGCATCACGGCCATGCCCGGCACGTCGTCGAGGCGGGACACGGTGAAGCCGGCCTTCTGGAACAGGCCGACGGCGGCGTGCCAGGCGGCGTCGCTGCACTGGTCCGCGCGCGCCAGCGCGATGCGCGTGGCCTGGGACGGGTCGAGCAGCAGGTCGAACAGGATCGTGTCCGGGTTGCCGTCATCAAACGCGCGCTGCGTGGCGCTGCGGCCGTCCGTCAGGAAGATGGCGCCGCCCGCGTGGAAGGCCGGGACTGCGCCGTCCGCCGCCGTCACTGCGATACCGGCGTCGCGCAGGCGCGTCGCGAGCGCCTCGAACAGCGGATGGGCGCCGGCATGCGTCACGCGCACGTTCTCGTGGCACGCCTGCGCCGCTTCGGCCTGCGCCTGCGGCATCGCCACGCCCTCGCCATAGCGGTAGAATCCGCGCCCGGCCTTGCGGCCCAGGAAGCCGGCATTCACCAGTTCCTGCTGCACGACGGACGGCGCGAAGCGCGGGTCGCCGTAGTAGGCGTTGAAGACGGATTGCGTGACGGCGTAATTGACGTCGTGGCCGATCAGGTCCATCAGCTCGAAGGGACCCATGCGGAAACCGCCGCAGTCGCGCATCACGGCGTCGATCGTGGCCGGATCGGCGGCGCGTTCGAGCAGCAGGCGCAGCGCCTCGGCATAATAGGGCCGCGCCACGCGGTTGACGATGAAGCCGGGCGTGGACTGCGCATGCACCGGGTTCTTGCCCCAGGCCGCGGCCGTCGCGCAGACCGTGTCGGCACAGGCCTTGTCGGTGGCGACGCCGGAGACCACTTCGACCAGCGCCATCAGCGGCACCGGATTGAAGAAGTGCATGCCGACGAGGCGTTCCGGGCGCTTCAGTGCGGCGCCGATGGCCGTGACGGAAATCGACGACGTATTCGTGGCGAGGATGCAGCCCGGGCCCCCGATGTCTTCCAGTTCGGCGAACAGGGCACGCTTGACGTCCAGGTTCTCGACCACCGCCTCGACCACCAGCGCGGCGTCGGCTGCCTCGTCGAGCGCGCGCATGGGCAGCACCCGTTCGCGCGCGAGATCCGCTTCCGCCGCGCCCATGCGGCCTTTTTCGACGAGCCGTGCAAGGGCCTTGACTATGCCGGCGATGGCCTGCCCGACGGCTTCCGGACGGGTGTCGTACAGGCGCACCCGGTGCCCGGCGACGGCCGCCACCTGGGCGATGCCGGCGCCCATCGCACCGCTGCCGATGACGGCGACGACGCTGTTCTTGTCCAATCCCTCGGCCATGCTCACTCCCCTTTGAACTGTGGCTGGCGTTTGGCGATGAACGCGCTCACGCCTTCGCGGTAATCGTGGCTGTAGCCCAGTTCCCGCATCATGTTCCCTTCCAGCTGCAGTTGCTGTTCCAGCGTGTTCGTCCAGCTTTCCTGCATCGCGCGCTTGGTGAACGCCAAACCTTTCGTCGGCGCGCTCGCGAAGTGGCGGGCCATCGCCAGCGCTTCGTCCATCAGCGATTCGTCGGCCACGCAGCGCCAGATCAGGCCCCATTCCTCGGCCTTTTCGGCCGGCAGCTTGTCGCCCAGCAGCGCGAGACCCATCGCGCGGGCCGGCCCGATCAGGCGCGGCAGCACCCACGTGCCGCCCGTGTCGGGGATCAGCCCCAGCTTGCAGAACGCTTCGATGAAGCTGGCCGACTTCGCGGCCAGCACGATGTCGCACGCGAGCGCCAGGTTGGCGCCGGCGCCCGCGGCCACGCCGTTGACGGCGCAGATCACGGGCAGCGGCAGGCTGCGCAAGGTGAGCACGAGCGGCGCATAGAATTTTTCGACGGATTCGCCCAGGTCGACGCCCGGCGCGCCCGGCTCGACGGCCCGGTCGTTCAAGTCCTGGCCGGCGCAGAATCCGCGCCCGGCGCCCGTCAGCAGCAGCACGCGCACGCTCTTGTCCTGTTCCACGCGCGCCAGCGCGTCGCGCACTTCGCCGTGCATGGCCTGGGTAAAACTGTTCAGGCGCTCGGGGCGGTTCAGGGTCAAGGTGGCGATGCCGGATTCGATGGCGAACCGGATGGTTTCGTAGGTCATGCGTGTCTCCTTTTTTTTATTCGACCACGTCGAAATCGACGACGACCTTGTCCGTCACCGGAAAGCTCTGGCAGCTCAGCACGAAGCCGCGCGCGACTTCGTAGTCTTCCAGCGCATAGTTGACGTCCATGTCGACCTGCCCCTCGCGCACCTTGCAGCGGCACGTCGAGCACACGCCGCCCTTGCATGAGTAGCGCATGTCGATGCCCGCGCGCAGGCCGGCGTCGAGGAGCGATTCCTTGTCGCGGTCCATCGTGAAGCTGGCGTGGTTGCCGTCCATGATCACGGTGACTTCGGTCAGGTGGTGCGCCTCGCTTGCCGCCTCGCGGCGCGGCTTGCGCGGCTCTTGCGCGCCGCCTGCCGCGAACAGTTCGATGCGGATGCGCTCTTTCGGCATGCCCGCTTCCTGCAGCGCGGCGGACACGCCATGCATCATGTCTTCCGGGCCGCAGATGAAGGCGTAGTCGACGTCTTCCACGCGCAGCCAGCGCTGGAACAGCTGGCGGCATTTGTCCTGCGTGATGCGGCCGCTGAACAGTTCGATGTCCTGCTGCTCGCGGCTCATCACGTAGACGAGGTTCAGGCGTTCCAGGTACTGGTCCTTCAACTCGGCCAGCTCGTCGCGGAAGATCACGGACGACGTTGCGCGATTCCCGTACAACACGGTGAAGCGGCTGTGCGGCTCGGCGATCAGGGTCGTCTTGACGATCGAGAGGATCGGCGTGATGCCGCTGCCGGCCGCGAAGGCCAGGTAGTGGCGGCGGCTGTCCGGTTCGAGCGGCAGGTTGAACCGGCCTTCCGGCGGCATCACGTCCAGCGTGACGCCGGGCCGGATGCATTCGTTGGCCCAGGTCGAGAATAGCCCGCCCTGCACGCGCTTGATGGCGACGCGCAGGCGGTCGTCCTGCACGGCCGAGCAGATCGAATACGAGCGGCGCACCTCGTCGCCATCTATCGTCGCGCGCAGCGTCAGGTGCTGGCCCTGGCGGTACTGGAACGCCTCACGCAGCGGCACGGGCACGTCGAAGGTGACAGCGATGGCGTCGCGCGTCTCGTGCTTCACGTTCGCCACGGTCAATGGGTAGAACTTGCTCATGTGGGCCTCAATGGCATTTAAAGTAGTCGAACGGCTCGCGGCAATCGAGGCACTGGTAGAGCGCCTTGCACGGCGTCGAACCGAACTGGCTGGTCAGCCGCGTGTGCATCGAACCGCAGTGCGGACACGCGACGTCGGGCGGCCGGATCGCGTGGCGCTTCACGCCGTGAGCCAGAGCGCTGATGTCGATCACCTGCTGCACCGGCGGCGCGATGCCGTAGCCCTTCAGTGCGGCCTTGCCCGCGTCGCTCATCCAGTCCGTCGTCCATGCGGGCGACAAGCGGGTGGCGATGCGCAGGCGGTCCACGCCGCGTGCGCGCAGGGCCCGTTCGATGTCTTCCGCGATGACGTCCATGGCCGGGCAGCCGGAATACGTCGGGGTGATCGTGACGACGCACGCACCGTCGCCGGCCACCGTCACGTCACGCACGATGCCCAGGTCGACGACGGAGATCACCGGGATCTCCGGGTCGGACACCTCGCCCAGCCAGGCCCGGACCTGGTCGGCGGTGACGGTCGGCGCGCCCACGGCCATCACCATTCCACGCCGGGATAGGCGCGCTGCAGGAACTGCATCTCGGCCAGGATGTAGCCGAGGCGCTCCGTGTGGCGGCCCTGCTTGCCGCCGCGCTGCACGTAAGCGTCGACCGGCGGCATCGTCAGGGTCGCCTCTTCCAGCACCTCGGCCACGTGGCCCAGGAACGCGGTGCGCAGCGGCCCGGCGGCCGGTGCGACGCCCTGCTCGACCATGGCGAGATCGACCTCGTCGTAGATGAACATCTCGCCGGCATACGTCCACAGCTCGTCGAGCGCGTCCTGCATCTTGCGGTGGCTGACGTCCGTGCCGTCGCCCAGGCGCACGACGAGGTCGCCGCTGCGGCGCAGGTGGTACGTCACTTCCTTGACCGATTTTTCCGCGATCCCGGCGATGCGGCGGTCGCTGGAATCCAGCAGGCCACGCATCAGGAAGTAGTGCCACGTATCGAACAGGAACTGGCGCGTCAATGTCTGTGCGTAGTCGCCGTTCGGCTGCTCTACCAGCAGGCAGTTGCGGAATTCGCCGGCATCGCGCAGGTAGGCGAGACGCTCCTCGTCGCGGCCGCGGCCTTCGATCTCGCCGGCATACGTGAGCCACATGCGCGTCTGGCCGAGCAGGTCGAGGGCGACGTTGGTCAGCGCCATGTCCTCTTCCAGCGCCGGGCCCTTGCCGCACAGCTGCGACAGCTGCTGCGACAGGATCAGCGCGTTGTCGCCCTGGCGCAAAAGGTATTCGAGCTTCGCGTCCATGCGCCGTCCGCTCACAGGTTCTTGACTTCTTCCGGCATCGGGAAGAAGGTCGGGTGGCGATAGACCTTGCTGTTCGACGGTTCGAACAGCGCATCCTTGTCGGCCGGGCTGGAGGCGACGATGTCGGCGGCCTTGACGACCCAGATCGACACGCCTTCGTTGCGGCGCGTGTAGACGTCGCGCGCGTTGTTGATCGCCATTTCGGCATCCGGTGCGTGCAGGCTGCCCACGTGTTTATGGGCGAGGCCGTGCTGGCTGCGGATGAAGACTTCCCACAGGGGCCATTCTTTGCTCATTTGTGTCTCCGTTAAGACCATCGTTCCAGCGCAAGACCGTCATTCCCGCGCAAGACCGTCATTCCCGCGCAGGCGGGAACCCAAGTTTTTCGAACCGCACGAGCATTGGGTCCCCGCCTGCGCGGGGACGACGGTTTCACGGGTCGACGGTTTCGCGGGGATGACGGTGTCGATATAGTGTTTGATTCTTATGCGGCGGCCTTCCTGGCGGCCTGTTTGTCCGCGTGCGCCACGAGCGCCTCGCGGAACCACGCGCCGTCCTCGTACGCTTTTACCCGCGTACGCAGGCGCTCCTTGTTGCACGGCCCGTTGCCCTTGAGGACGTTATAAAACTCGTCCCAGTCGATCGCGCCGAAGTCGTAATGGCCGCGTTCCTCGTTCCACTTGAGGTCCGGATCGGGAACGGTGAGACCGAGGAATTCGGCCTGCGGCACGGTCTGGTCGACCATGCGCTGGCGCAGCTCGTCGTTCGAGAACAGCTTGATGCGCCAAGCGGTCGACTGCGCGCTGTTGACGGATTCCGCGTCCGACGGGCCGAACATCATCAAGGAAGGCCACCACCAGCGGTTCAGGGCGTCCTGCGCCATCGCCTTCTGTTCGGGCGTGCCCTGCGCGAGCTTCATCATGATGTCGTAGCCCTGGCGCGCGTGGAACGACTCTTCCTTGCAGACGCGGATCATCGCCCGCGCATACGGGCCGTACGAGCACCGGCACAGCGGGATCTGGTTGATGATGGCCGAACCGTCCACCAGCCAGCCGATGGCACCGATGTCGGCCCAGGTCAAGGTCGGGTAATTGAAGATGCTCGAATACTTGGCGCGGCCCGCGTGCAGGGCCTCCAGCAGTTCGTCGCGCGACACGCCCAGCGTCTCTGCGGCGCTGTACAGGTATAGCCCGTGGCCGGCCTCGTCCTGGATCTTGGCCAGCAGGATGGACTTGCGCTTCAGGCTCGGCGCGCGCGTCACCCAATTGCCTTCCGGCAGCTGGCCGACGATCTCGGAATGGGCGTGCTGGGAAATCTGGCGGATCAGCGTCTTGCGATACGCCTCGGGCATCCAGTCCTTCGCTTCGATCTTCACGCCGGCGTCGATGCGCGCCTGGAACGCCTGCTCTTCGGCGCTCATGTCGGCGTGGGCCTGGACCTGTTTCAGGCCGGTTTCCACCATCTGGGCATACATGGTCAGTCTCCGTTTGTCATCTGCTCCGATTCATAATACGATACAAGAATCACGATGTATAGCGAAATTTTGAATCATATCGAGACCGGGTAAAATCGCCGCCATGACCGAACCCAGCAGCCTTCAGTGGATCGCCCACTTCCTCGGCACCGACCCGCCGCGTTCCAAATCACTCGTGATGACGATCTTCGGCGACGCCATCGCGCCGCACGGCGGCCGCCTGTGGCTGGGCAGCCTGATCGAACTCGTGGCGCCGCTGGGGGCGACGGACCGGCTCGTGCGCACGAGCGTGTTCCGCCTCGTCCAGGAAGGCTGGCTGGTGGCCAATCGCGAGGGGCGGCGCAGCAGCTATGCGCTGCAGCCCGACGCCCAGCCCCGCTTCGCGCGCGCCAACCGCCGCATCTACGCGCCGCCCGGCGTCGACTGGGATGGCCGCTGGACCCTGCTGCTGGCGCCCAACGGCAGCATCGACAGCGCGCTGCGCGCGACGGTGCGCAAGGAACTCGAATGGGAAGGTTTCGCCATGCTGGCTCCCGGCCTGCTGGCGCATCCGGCGGCCGACCAGGACGGCGTGGCCGAGGTGCTGCGCCGCGTGGACGGCGCCGGCAAGGTGTTCGTGTGCGCCGCGACGGAACTGCCGGGCGTCGGGGCGCGGCCGCTCGCGGAACTGGTGCGCGAAGGCTGGGACCTGTCCGGCGTCATGGCCGGCTACCGCCGCTTCATCGCGGATTTCACGCCGCTGCTCGACCTGCTGCGCACGGAGCCGGCGCCGGACCCGCAGCAGGCCTTCATCGTGCGCACGCTGCTGATCCACGCCTACCGCCGCGTCCAGCTGCACGATCCGATGCTCCCGCTGGCCCTGCTGCCGCGGCCGTGGCCGGGGTCGGAGGCGTATGCGCTGGCGCAGGCGATCTACCGCCTCGTGTGGGCGCCGGCCGAGCGGCACCTGATGGATGTGCTGCGGCGCGAGGATGCGGAAGCGCCGGGCGCGGATGCGGGGTTGGCCGAGCGGTTCGGCGGGCTGCAACTTGAATAAACAACGTCGCCCCCGCGAAGGCGCGGGAACGACGAGCCAACTCAACAATCCAGCGCAAACTGCGCCGCCGCCATCGGATGGCGGATCCGGTCCAGGGCCAGCTCCAGGTCCAGCCCGGGCCAGTACAGGCACTCACGGCCCAGTTGTTCGATGCGGCACAGCTGCGCCACCGTGGCGTGCTCGAACCAGGGGAACAGGGCGAACGGCAGATACAATTCCTCGTCGCGCCAGCGCAGCCAGAAGCCGCGCCGGTCGATGCTCGTGATTTCCGGCCGCGCCACACGAATATCCTTCATCGCCTATCCTCCCGTGCCGCATCGATACGATACGGCCAAGCAAGAACGGTAACAAATGCGCCGGCACGACGCATTGAGCGGCAGCAGAGCATCTGGCTTCCCGCGGCGAAAGCGGTATCATGCTCGCCTCACACCCAACAAGAACAGGACGACACACCATGTCTATCAAGATCAGCAGCCAGTTCGACGCTGGCGCCATCGAGGTCGTGAACGCCACGAGCGCGAACGCCATCGACCTGAACATCCGCAAGGACTCGCACGCCGACATCACCCAGTGGTTCTACTTCCGCCTGCAGGGTGCGCAAGCGCAGCCGTGCACGATCCGCCTGCTCAACGCCGGCAAGTCCGCCTACCCGAAGGGCTGGGAAGACTACAACGCGATGGCCAGCTACGACCGCGTCAACTGGTTCCGCGTGCCGACGAGCTTCGACGGCCAGGCGCTCACCATCGAGCACACGCCGGCCATGGACAGCGTCTATTACGCCTATTTCGAGCCGTATTCGTGGGAACGCCACCTGGAGCTGCTCGACCGCGCCCAGCTGTCCGAGCACGTGCGCATGCTGGACCTCGGCTCGACCGTCGACGGCCGCGACCTGAACCTGCTCGTCATCGGCGACGAAGGCGCGGGCAAGAAGAACGTGTGGGTCATCGCGCGCCAGCACCCGGGCGAGACGATGGCCGAGTGGTTCGTCGAAGGCATGCTCGACGCCCTGCTCGACCCGGCCCACCCGTTCGGCCGCCAGTTGCTGAAGGAGTCCGTGTTCTACGTCGTGCCGAACATGAACCCGGACGGTTCCGTGCGCGGCAACCTGCGCACGAACGCGGCCGGCGCCAACCTGAACCGCGAGTGGCTCAACCCGTCGATGGAACGCAGCCCGGAAGTCTTCCTGGTCCGCAAGAAGATGGAAGAAACGGGCGTCGACCTGTGCCTCGACGTGCATGGCGACGAGGGCCTGCCCTACGTCTTCATCGCCGGCAGCGATGCCCTGCCGACCTTCACCGCCGAGCAGGCCGCCGCGCAACAGGCATTTTCGGACGCCTTCCTGATCGCCAGCCCCGACTTCCAGGACGTCCACGGCTATCCGAAGGAGCCGTACACGGACGAGGTGCTGACGATGGGTTCGCCGTACGTCACGCACGCCTTCGGCTGCCTGTCGCTGACCCTGGAACTGCCGTTCAAGGACAATGCCAACGACCCGGATCCGCAGGTCGGCTGGGACGGCGCCCGCAGTGCGCGCCTCGGCGCCGCCGTGCTGCAGCCGGTGCTGCAGGCGATCCGCAAACTGCAGAAATAAAAAACGGGGCGCAGGCCCCGTCCGGGAAAGACGAACGCCACGGCCGCTTGCCGCACCGTGGCGTTTTTCATTGCGCTTACAGGAACGTGAACACCTGGTCCTGCGCCAGCCGCGACTTCGGCAGGGCGGCATTGAAATCGCTGTCGGCGTGGTAGCCGAAGGCCAGCAGCACGAGGCTGGACAGGCCCTGTTCGTGCAGGCCCAGTTCCGCGTCCAGCGCGGCCGGGTCGAGGCCTTCCATCGGCGTCGTGTCCACGCCCAGCGCGCTGGCGGCCAGCATGGCGTTGCCCAGGGCGATATAGGCCTGCTTCTCGAACCACTGCGGCAAGTCCTTCAGCGTGTAGCGGTGCAGGTTGACGTAGCCCAGGCGGCCCTTGGCCTGGCCGGCCCTGGCGGCATCGTCCTTGAAGCGGCCGTCGCGCTGTTCCTGCTCGAGCAGGCGCTCCAGGTGGCCGCCTTCGGCATCGACGCGCGTGCAGAACAGGATCACGTGCGACGCATTGAGGATCTTCGCCTCGTTGTAGCTGTACGGGCCCTGCACGCCCTTGGCCAGGCGCGCCTTGGCTTCCGGCGTACCGGCGACGATGAAGTGCCAGGGTTGCGAATTCACCGACGACGGGCTGTTGCGCAGCACTTCGTAGATCTGCTGCATCGTTTCTTCCGGAACGCGGCGGGTCGGGTCGTAGGCCTTGGCGGCGTAGCGTTTGCGGGCGGCGGCGAGAATGTCCATATGGGTTCCTTTCGTACTTGAACCCGCGATTATCGCAGCTGAGCGCCGATCGTGCAGCACGCCCGCCGGACCCGGGCGTCAGGTCATGAGCGGCTGGTCGAGCACCAGCCCGTTGCCGATCAGCGCCGCCGTGCCGTCGATGTTTTCGTGGCTTTCGCTGATCGCGGCCAGCACCTGGGCGCGCGTGGCCGCATGGCTGTCGAGGGCGCCGGTCCAGAAGTCCAGGCCGGCCTGGTCGGCGGCGCGGTGCAGCACGTTCTCGTAGAATTTCGCGACGAGGTCGTGGTTGCTCAGCCCCGTGCCGTAGTGCGTCTGGAATTCGCCCGACTTGATGAAGGCGTCCGCCATCGCGTCCAGCTTGACGTCGTGCCCGATCTCATAGGTCCAGTACAGCAGCCCGGCGTTGTCCGGCAAACGGTCGAACGCGGCGCGGTACAGGCGGAAGATCTGGCCGCCGGGGCTGTCGGGCGTGACGTCGGCGGCGATCAGCTTGTCGTCGAAATCGAGGCGTTCGACGTTCGTCACCGTATCGACGCTGCCGTCCTTCAGGCTCGTGACGGTATAGACGTCGCCGCTGCGCGCCACCTTGTAGTCGGACAGCGCCCCCGTCCAGATCGCTTTGTCGAAACCGCTGCCGCCATCGATGGTGTCATTGCCGGCACCGTCGTAGATGGCATCGTCGCCCGCACCGGCGTCGATGCGGTCGTCGCCCGCACCTGAATGGATGACGTCATTGCCGCCACCGGCGAGCAGCACGTCGTTGCCCGCGCTGCCGGTGAAAGAATCGCGCTCGTCGAACATGCCCGTCAGCGCGAGCCACTCCTTGAGCGTGCCGGCCAGGGGCGCATGCGAAACGTCGTAGGGATCGCCCGATCCGGTGTCAATCTGCAGGATTTCCCCGGCACCGTTGGACAAGTGGATTTCGCCTACGCCGCCGGTCAATTGTCCGTTCTGGTAGGACAACAGGGAAATGGGCGATGCGCCTTTGCTGTCCAGTTCGAGCCGCAGGGTCCCGCTCGTAAAGACGAGCTGCTCGACATTCTGCGCGGGCGCGGGCGGCGTCCAGTCGTTCGGGACGACGGACATGTCGAAAGGCTGGGAAAAGGTAACGACGGCCATGGTGTTTTTAACTATTTGTTAAAAACACCACGCTACCATTTCAATATCGAACGGTCAATTACCCGCCACGACCATCTTCTCGAGCAGGATGGACCCGGTCGACTTGTTCCCGCGCGTCAGCACGTCGTTGCCGACGCCGACGATGGCCTGGAACATGTCCTTCATGTTGCCGGCGATGGTGATTTCCTCGACCGGGTACTGGATGACGCCGTTCTCGACCCAGTAGCCGGACGCGCCGCGCGAGTAATCGCCCGTGACGTAGTTCGTGCCCTGCCCCATCAGCTCCGTGACGAGCAGGCCGGTCCCCATCTTGCGCAGCATGCCTTCGAAGTCGTCGGCGATCTTCGTCTCCCTGGAGATGATTTCCAGGTTGTGCGAGCCGCCCGCGTTGCCCGTCGTCTGCATGCCCAGCTTGCGGGCCGAGTAAGACGACAGAAAATATCCCTGCAGCACGCCGTCGCTGACGACGTTGCGGCGCTGGGTGCGTACACCCTCTTCGTCGAACGGGGCCGAGCCCACGCCGCCGATCACGTGCGGGTCTTCCACGATCTGGATGTGGGACGGGAAGATGCTCTGGCCCAGCGAATCGAGCAGGAAGCTCGATTTACGATACAGGGCGCCGCCCGAAGTTGCCTGGACGAATGCACCCAGCAGGCCGGCGGCCAGCGGTGCCTCGAACAGCACGGGGCACGTGCGGGTGTCGAGCTTGCGCGCGTTCAGGCGCGCGAGGGCGCGTTCGGCGGCGTAGCGGCCGATCTTTTCCGGATCGCCCAGGTTCTTGGGATCGCGCGCCGACGAATACCAGTCGTCGCGCTGCATGTGGGCGCCCTTGCCGGCGATCGGCGCGACCGACAGCGTGTGGCGCGAGAACGGGTAGCCGGCGCAGAAGCCGAGCGAGTTGGCGGCCACGAAGTGCGACTGCTGCACATAGACGCTGGCGCCCTCGCTGTTGGTGACGCGCTTGTCGACGGCGAACGCGGCCGCCTCGCAGCGCTGGGCGATGGCCACGGCGTCCGCGGCGCTGATGTCCCACGGGTAGCACAGGCGCAGGTCGCGCGGGTTCGTTTCCAGCAGGTCGGCGTCGGGCAGGCCGGCGGCCGGGTCCTCGGCCGTGAAGCGGGCGATGTTGTACGCCGCCTCGACGGTGGCCCGCAGCGAATCGCGCGAAAAGTCGGACGTGTTGGCATGGCCGCGGCGCTGGCCGCAGTAGACGGTGACGCCGATGCCCTTGTCCTTGTTCTGCTCGATGGTTTCGATCTGGCCCTTGCGCACTGTCACCGCCAGCCCGCTACCCTCGCTGATCTCGACCGACGCATTGGTGGCGCCCGTTTCCTTGGCAATGGCCAGCACGTCCTGTGCGAGCTGCTTGAGCTGATCCTGGGTATGGGTGAAGACGGTGTCGTTCATGTGTGTTTTTCGAAAGCAGAGCCCTAAAACAGTTATCATAGCAGCCGTTTACTGTTTTTACCGACGGGCCGTGCGCCTGTCGAATCTAGATCATCATGCCAAATGCAAACCGCGGCTCCGTCGGCTTCCGCTCCGACGAGTTCGACCAGGAATACGACCGCCCCTCCAAGTCCGAACTCAAGCGCCAGAGTAACGAGTTGCAGAAGCTCGGCGAACAGCTCATCGAGGCGCCGCGCGACCGCGTCAAGCGCGTCCCGATGCCGGACGACGTCCGCGACGCCATCCTCATGTGCCAGACCATCACCAACCACGAAGGGCGGCGCCGCCAGCTGCAGTTCGTCGGCAAGTTGATGCGCACCCTCGACGAGGAAGAGGTTGCCGTCATCCAGCGCACCATCGAAAGCTGGAAAGGCACCTCGAAGGCCGAGGCGGCCGCCCTGCACGCGCTGGAACGCCGCCGCGACAAGCTGCTGGCCGACGACAAGGCGCTGACCCAGCTGCTGGAAGAGCATCCGCATCTCGACGTGCAGCACCTGCGCACCCTGATCCGCAATGCGCGCAAGGAACAGGCCGAGAACAAGCCGCCCAAGGCCTATCGCGAAATCTTCCAGATCCTGAAGGACCTGGCCAAGGCGCCGAAAGCCGCCGCCGGCGACGACGAAGCCGATACCGGGGACGACGAAGACGATGAGTCTGGAGAATAAGGTCGAGGAACTGGTCGTCGGCCTGGTATCGGTCTCGGACCGTGCCAGCGGCGGCGTGTACGAGGACAAGGGCATCCCCGCGCTGCGCGAATGGCTCGACGCGGCGCTCGTCACCCCGTTTCGCGTCGAGACCCGCCTGATCCCGGACGACCGCGCCAGCATCGAGCAGACGCTGGTCGAGCTGGTGGATACCGTCCGCTGCCACCTCGTGCTGACGACGGGCGGCACGGGCCCGGCGCGGCGCGACGTCACGCCGGAAGCGACCATCGCCGTGGGCACGAAGGAAATGCCCGGCTTCGGCGAACAGATGCGCCAGATCAGCCTCCACTTCGTGCCGACCGCGATCCTGTCGCGCCAGACGGCCGTGATCCGCGAAACGCTTGATCACGCCGCGCTGATCATGAACCTGCCGGGCCAGCCGAAGTCGATCAAGGAAACGCTGGAAGGCCTCAAGGACGCCGACGGCAAGACCGTCGTGGGCGGCATCTTCGCGGCCGTCCCGTATTGCATCGACCTGATTGGCGGCCCGTACGCCGACACCGACCCGGACGTCTGCAAGACCTGGCGCCCGAAATCGGCGCAGCGTCCTGCCGCATCCTGATCACACACGAGGACTCTGCATGAGCGAACTGCTCGAACACATCCAGATCGAGACCAACGACAGCCCGGAAATCGCCATCATCTGGATGCACGGCCTGGGCGCGGACGGCAACGACTTCGTGCCGATGGTGCGCGAGCTGGACCTGGCCGGCCTGCCCGGCATCCGCTTCATCTTCCCGCACGCGAAGACGATGCCCGTCACGGTCAACAACGGCTACGTGATGCGCTCGTGGTACGACATCACGAACGCGGACCTGACGCGGCGCGAGGACGAGGGCGGCCTGCGCGCATCGCAGCAGGACATCGAAGCCTTCATCGAGCGCGAAAAGGCGCGCGGCATCCCGGCCTCGCGCATCATCCTGGCCGGCTTCTCGCAAGGCTGCGCGATGGCCATCCAGACGGGCCTGCGCCATCCGGAAACGCTGGCGGGCCTCCTGTGCCTCTCCGGCTACGTGCCGCTGTCCGCCAGCCTGGCGACCGAATGCACCGAAGCCAGCAAGGCCACGCCGATCTTCATGGCGCACGGCCGCTACGACAACGTGGTGCCGTTCAACCGCGCCGAAGCATCGCGCGACCTGCTCGTCTCGCTCGGCTACCGGCTCGAATGGCACGAATACGCCATGCAGCACACGCTGTGCCTCGAGGAAGTCGAGCATATCTCGGCGTGGCTGAAGACCGTGCTGGGCTGACGCGCGGGCGCGACCCGCGCGCGTGAACGAACGGCGGCCCGGTGCCGCCGTTTTGTTTTTTGCCCTCGGCTGACCCTAGTCCGGCAACGGCGCCGCGCTCGACGGCGGCACCGCGGTGCACGCCGTGTTCATCACCATCGCCAGAAACGTGTAGTAGCCGTTCACGCCCATCAGGTCGACGACGCCCTGCTCGCCGAACAGCGCCAGCGCGTCGTCGTAGACGCGGTCCGACACGCGCTTGTGGCGATGCAGCTCGACGCAGAAATCGTACACTACCGCTTCGTCGACGAGCAGCGCGGCCGGCCGCTCGCGCCGGGCGATGGCGTCGATGACGTCGGGCGGGACGCCCACCTGCTGCGCGATCGGCGCGTGGATCGCCCACTCGACCTGCTGGTCCCACTCGCGCGCGGTGACGAGGATCGCCAGTTCCGACAATCTAACGCCGATGGCGCTGCGGTAGCGCAGGTATTCGCCGAGCTTTTGCGCATAGCCCATCAGCTCGGGGCTGCGCAGCAGCGGCACGAACGGACCGTACAGCGCGCCACGCGGGCCGTTGATGATGTCCTGGGCGGCGGCGCGCTGAGCGTCGGTCCAGTCTTCCGGCGGAATCGGGCGGAGGCGGTCGGTCATGGCGAAAATATTCGCATGCCTTGAGGCAAAAATCAAAAGAATCCGGACAGTTCTCCTTTATTGTCAATCGTCAACTTTTTAGGGAGCGTTCATGACTCACATCCTGCACCGCAGCCTGCGCCAGACGCCGCCCGTCGCGGTCGGCGGCGCGGGCGTCTATCTGTACGATCGTGACGGCCGCAGCTATCTCGACGCCAGCGGCGGGGCGGCCGTGTCGTCGCTCGGGCACGGCCATCCGGACGTGATCGCGGCCATGCACCGCCAGATCGATCGCTGCGCGTATGCCCACACGGCCTTTTTCACGACCGAGGTGGCGGAAGAACTGGCCGACTGCCTCGTGGCGAACGCACCAAGCGGGGTCAAGGGCGTGTACCTCGTATCGGGCGGATCGGAAGCGATGGAGACGGCGCTGAAGCTGGCGCGCCAGTACTGCGTCGAAGGCGGAGAAAGCAGGCGCACGCTGTTCATCGCGCGGCGCCAGAGCTACCACGGGAATACCCTCGGCGCGCTGGCCGTGGGCGGCAACGAATGGCGCCGCCAGCCGTTCGCGCCCCTCCTGATCGACGTCGAGCGGGTATCGGCGTGCTACGAATACCGCGGCCGCGCCGACGACCAGACCGTCGAGCAGTACACGGCGATGCTGCTGGACGAACTGGAAGCGGCGATCCTGCAGGCAGGGCCGGAACACGTGATCGCATTCTGCGCCGAGCCTGTCGTGGGCGCGACGGGCGGCGCGATCCCGCCCACGCCCGGCTACTTCCGCGGCGTGCGCGCGCTGTGCGACAAGTACGGCATCCTGTTCATCGCCGACGAGGTGATGTGCGGGATGGGCCGCACGGGCACCATGTACGCGATCGAGCAGGACGGCGTGGCGCCCGACCTGATCGCCGTGGCCAAGGGCCTGGGCGCGGGCTACCAGCCGATCGGCGCGGTGCTCGTGAACGGCGCCATCGTCGAACGCCTGCGCAACGGCAGCGGCGCGTTCCTGCACGGGCACACCTATATCGGGCATCCGGTGGCGGCGGCGGCGGCCCTCGCCGTCCAGCGGGTGATCGAGCGCGACGACCTGTTGACGCAAGTCCGCCTGCGCGGCGCGACGCTGCGCGCCATGCTGGACGAGGAATTCGAGGACCACGCCCACGTGGGCGACATCCGCGGCCGCGGGCTGTTCCTGGCGCTCGAACTGGTGCGCGACCGCGAGAGCAAGGCGCCGTTCGCGCCGGAGCTGAAATTGCACGCGGCGATCAAGGCGCGCGCGATGGAGAATGGATTGCTGGTCTATCCGATGGGCGGCACGATCGACGGCCGCCACGGCGATCATGTGCTGCTGGCGCCGCCGTTCGTGGTCACGCAGGGAGATCTCGGCGAGATCGTGGGGCGATTGAAAGAATCGGTCGAACAGGCGCTGAAATCAGTGGCTGTCTAAAACAACGTCGCCCCTGCGCAGGCAGGGGCCCAAGTATTCGGCTCAGCGACGAACTTGGGTCCCCGCCTCCGCGGGGACGACGTTTCATGCGTCTCAGGCCTTCGGATACGCCACCACTTCCTGCTGCTGCTCGCCGAGCCCCGCAATCCCGAGACGCAGCTTGTCGCCCTTCTTGAGGAAGCGCTGCGGGCTGCGGCCGAGGCCCACGCCCGGCGGCGTGCCCGTGCTGATGATGTCGCCCGGCTCCAGGGTCATGAAGCGCGACAGGTAGCTGACGATGTGCGCCACGGTGAAAATCATCTTCGACGTGTTCCCGGTCTGCATGCGCTTGCCGTTCAGTTCCAGGTACAGATCGAGGTCCTGCACGTCGAGGATCTCGTCCTTCGTCACGAGGAACGGACCGACGGGACCGAACGTGTCGCAGCCCTTGCCTTTGTCCCACTGCGAACCCAGTTCGAACTGGTAGGCGCGCTCGGAGACGTCGTTGACGACGCAGTAGCCGGCCACGTACTTGAGCGCATCCGCCTCGTCCACGTACTGGGCGCGGGTGCCGATGACGACGCCCAGCTCGACTTCCCAGTCCGTCTTCTTCGAGCCTTTCGGCAGCTGGACGGGATCGTCGGGGCCGGACAGGCACGACGTCGCCTTCATGAACATGATCGGTTCTTTCGGGATCGGCGCGCCGACCTCGGACGCGTGGTCGGAGTAATTCATGCCGATGCCGATGAACTTGCCGACGCCCTTGACCGGCACGCCCAGGCGGGGATTGCCGCGGACCAGCGGCAACGTCTTCCAGTCGACCTTGGCGAGCTTGCGCAGCGCCTTTTCCGACAGCACCGCCGCATCGACATCCTCGATCACGCCGGACAGGTCGCGCAGGCGGCCTTCCTCGTCGAACAGGCCCGGCTTTTCCTTACCGGGGCGACCGTAACGAACCAATCTCATATTCTTCCTTCTGGGTGAGCATAACGATGCCGCATTTTACTTGACGGCGCTGAAGGAAGTTGAGGACATAGCCGACGAGGCCAGGCAGCTGCAGCACCACCAGCACGCCGAACGCGACGCGGTAGGCCACCGCCGGGAAGTGGCTGGCCGCGTCGGGACGCCACAGGCCGACGATCAATCCGAAGCCCGCCTGCACGAGGAAGGCGCCGATGAAGATCAGGAGGTTCAGGCACGTGGCGGCGCGTCCGGTCAGCGCGCGCGGCAGGCTCTGGGCGACGATCGCGTATTCGATGCCGGTGATCGTCCCCACGAGCGTGAACAGCACCGACAGCAACTGCAGGCTGGGCCGCCAGTTGCAGACGATCGCCAGTTGCACGAGCACGAACAGCGCGACGCCGACGGCGGCCACGTCCAGCGCCTCGATGCCGCGCCGCCCGGCCCATTCCGTGATCATGCCGACGGCGATGGCGCCGAAGATCACGGACGCCATTCCCATGTACAGCAGGTAGGCGACGGCGCCGTCCGGAAAGCGGGCCACGTCGGACAGCCAGCGCCCGATCCACAGGCCCTGGATGCCGAAGAAGATCGCATGCGGCACGAGCACCAGCGAGATCGTCGTGCGGAACGCCGGCGCACGGTACACGTCCAGTACCGAGCGCACGGTCGGCAGCGCGCCGCCGGGCGCCTTCGAGCGGGGCGTGACGAGCCAGATCAGCAGGCCGCAACAGGCGACCAGCGCGGCCAGCAGCACGAACAGGCCGCGCCAGTCCGTGTGCTGCAACAGCATGCGCACCGGCATGGTGCTCGAGGCCGCGCCCAGGCCGCCCACGGCGATCAGGTAACCCTGCACGGACGGCAGGCGCTTGGGCGAGATCCACGTGGAGATCGCCTTCACGGCCGACATGAAACAACCGCCCAGGCCACAGCCGATGACGGCGCGCGCCAGGACCAGCTGGCCGAACGAATGGCCCGTGGCGAACAACAGCGTGCCCAATGCCGCCAGCAGCATCAGTACCAGCTGCACCTTGCGCGGGCCGTAGCGGTCGAGCGCGATCCCGACCGGCAGCTGGACGAGGGCGAACGCGAAAAAGAACGCGCTGGTGAGGAGGCCGAGCTGGCCCGGCGTCAACGCGAGCGCGCCGACCAGATGCGGTGCCAGCACGGCGTTCACATTGCGCAGCAGCGAGGACAGGTAATGCCCCAGCGCGAACGGCAGGAACACGTAGAAAAACACTGCCATCCCGGAAAGGCGCGGCTGGCTCTGGTCGGCTTCCATGGGCACCTCCTGCGGCTCAAGCCGCGTCGGGTTGGCTGTCGCTGGCGCGCGCATCGTGCGTGCGCGCCGGCTGGATCGGAATCACGCGGCCCAGCGCTTTGAGGTCGTCGTGGTCGTCCTCCCCGCCTTCGAAGAAGAACTTCTTGCGGCCGAACGCGGGTTTCAGGTGATCGAGCCAGGTGGCATGGGGGTCGTATTTCGCGAAGAACGGCCGCCGCACCCATTCCGGATTACGCGCTTGCAGGAACTGCAGCGCGAACAGCTTCTCGCCGTTGATCGTGACGACGCCGTCGATCACGACCTTGCCCGGGAAGGCGCTCATCGACGGCCCGCGCACGGTACGCGACAGGCCGGAGACCATGCTGTACGCGGCCTGGAAGATCTCGTGCGCGCGCGCCAGCGGCAGCGCGAAGTACTCGCGCGGGCCGGTATCCCGCTCGACGAACATGTAATAGGGGATCGCACCCAGGCGCACGCCCGTCGTCCACAATTCGGCCCAGCTGTTCGGGTCTTCGTTGATGTGGCGGATCAGCGGCCCCTGCATGCGCAAGGTGGCGCCCGTGCCGACGATGCGCTTGACGGCCTGCTGGGCGATAGGCTGGCGCAGCTCGACGGCGTGGTTGTAGTGCCCCATCAGCGCGAGGTTCTTGCCGGCCTTGACGACTCTTTCGAACAGGCGCATCAGGTCGTCGCTGTCCTTGTCCGACACGTAGCGCTGCGGCCAGTACGCGACGGATTTCGTGCCGATGCGGATGTTCTGGATGTGCGCCAGTTCGGGCGCCAGCAGCGGCTCGATGAACTCGGCCAGCGAACGCGTATTCATGATCATCGGATCGCCGCCCGTGATCAGGACGTCCGTCACGTCCGGATGCGTGGCGAGGTAGGACACCAGCTCCGTGCACTCGCGCGCGTCGAACTTCATCTCTTCCATGCCGACGAACTGCGGCCAGCGGAAGCAGAACGTGCAATAGGCATGGCACGTCTGGCCCGCGCTGGGGAAGAACAGCACGGTTTCCTTGTATTTGTGCTGCAGGCCCTTGAGCGGGGCGTCGTTTACGCGCGGCACATTGTGCGTCATCTGGCCGGCCGGGTGCGGGTTCATGCGCATGCGGATCTCGTGCACGAACTTGGCGATCGCGGCGGCGTCCTTCTTGACCAGCACCAGGTCGCGCAACTGCTCGTATTCGCGCGCAGGCAGCATGTCGCGATGGGGAAACGTCAGGCGGTAGATGGGATCGTCAGGAATATTGTTCCAGTCGATCAGCTGATCCATCACATATTCATTCGTACGGAACGGCAGGACATGGGAGACCACCTGCACCGCTTCCTGAAGGTCGGGGCTCATCCATTGCCATTGGCGGGCACTCTGGATCGACTGGCGGGTATAGGGCTTGAATTTGGTGGGCGTCGCGTCGAGGGTCACGGGAGTTCTCCTGAGGGAAGTGGTTGATGGCAGCAAAAGGTGACGCATGGAAATAATTGCCGACAGGAACTGATGGTAGGCAAGCGACATCGCCACTGAGTTGCCGCGAGTCAAGTTCACGTGCCCGTTTCTCACCCATTTCCACATGCACTGCGAAAGATCAGCGTTGCCATTGCGGCCGCACATCGGAGGCCGCTTGCGTTAGCACAACAGGACGGCCGGGGCCGGGGCGTAAAGTAGGAAATGCAAATAGGCAACATTTAGACCTATCCATTTTTCCCCGAAAGGACGTCCTATGAAAACGACCGCAACCGTAACCGCTGCCGTCCTGTGCCTGTCCTGTGCCGGCGCGTTGGCTTCCGAACCGACCGAAAAAGATGCGATCGCCATGGCCGAGCGCGGCGCCGCCATGGTCAAGACGAAGGGCAAGGAAGAAGTGATGAAACGCATCTCGGCCAAGGACCCGGAGTTCGTCCAGGGCTCGCTGTATATCGACATGCGCGACGTCAAGACCGGCATCGTGCTGGCCCATCCGTACAACCCATCGATCGTCGGCAAGGACTTGACGGACGTCCCCGATGCCAACGGCAAGAAATACCGCCGCGAGATCATCGAACTGGCTGCCGCGAAGGGCAAGGGCTGGGTCGACTACCAGTATAAAAATCCGACCAGCGGCAAGATCGAGCCGAAGACGACATACATCCTGCTCGTCAACGGCGTCGTGCTGGAGGCGGGGCTGTACAAGAAGTAAGGCGCAGTGAACGCGGGCGGCTGACCGCCCGCGTTTGTCTTGTCGAGCGGAGCGCAACATGCTGAAAAAACTACGGATCGGTCCCAAGTTGCTGCTGGCGCCCGGCATGGTGCTGGTGCTGCTGTTGATGCTGTCCGGTGCCGCCTGGTACGGGATGGTGCGCCAGAACGCGTCGCTGGAAAACATTGTGCAGGTCCGCGCCGCGCGCCTGAAAAGCGTGGCCGACGTGGCGGGCGACGCCAAGTACGTCCACGCCAACGCCTACCAGCTGCTGGCCTGGATCAACGGCAGCTTCGCCAAGAACCGCCTCGATGCCCTGATCGCCGACATCGGCAAGCGCCACGCGGCCGTGCAGGCGCAGTTGCAGGAACTGGCGCGCACGACCGCCGGCGCCGAACGCAAGCCGGTGGAGGCGTCGCTGGCGGCGCTCGCGGCCTACCGCAAGGCCGTGCAGGACACGATCGAGATGGCGCAGGTCGACCAGTCGATCGCCACCAACTCGATGCAGAAGGCGGAAAAGGAATTCATGGTGCTGAACCAGCAGCTGGCCCAGCTGGCCGCACTGGAA
Organism: Massilia sp. Masssp93; assembly: GCF_059491295.1. Classification (NCBI taxonomy): domain Bacteria; kingdom Pseudomonadati; phylum Pseudomonadota; class Betaproteobacteria; order Burkholderiales; family Oxalobacteraceae; genus Massilia; species Massilia sp. Masssp93. Next base: position 5,369,806 of record NZ_CP168502.1, read on the forward strand.
AAGACGCTCAGCGAACAGGCGTACGACGCCGCGCGCACGGAATTCCACGACCTGGGCACGTGGATGGCCGTGCTGGTCATGCTGTCGATCGCCGTCTCGCTGGCCGTGACGATGTTCGTGCGCCGCGCCATGCTGCGCGACATCGGCGCCATCTCGGCCGTCATGGGCGAGCTGGCCGAAGGCCGCCTGTGCGCCAGCGCCCACAACGACGGCCGCGACGAGATCGCCGACACCGCGCGCGCGCTCGACCAGACCATCTCCAACCTGAACACGACGCTGCGCAGCGTGCTCGATTCCGTGCGTTCGATCGACACGGCGTCGCAGGAAATCGCCACCGGCAACCTGGACCTGTCGACCCGCACGGAGCTGCAGGCCGGTTCGCTGCAGCAGACGGCGAGCGCGATGGAGACGCTGACCCAGGCCGTCAAGGGCAATGCCGACAACGCCCGCCTGGCGACGGAACTCGCGGCCGAGGCGGCCCGGCTGGCGGCCGGCGGCGGCCGGGCCGTCGACCGCGCCGTCGCCACGATGGAATCGATCCGCGCCAGCTCGCGCAAGATCGTCGAGATCACCGGCGTCATCGACGGCATCTCGTTCCAGACCAACCTGCTGGCGCTGAACGCCGCCGTGGAAGCGGCGCGCGCCGGCGAACAAGGCCGCGGCTTCGCCGTCGTCGCCAGCGAAGTGCGCACGCTGGCCCAGCGCTCCGCCTCCGCCGCCAAGGAAATCAAGGCGCTGATCGCCGATTCGGTGGCGATCATCGACAACGGCAGCGTCGCCGTGGGCGAGGCCGGATCGAGCATGGGCAGCGTGGTCGCTTCCGTGCAGCAGGTGAACGACATCATCAACCGCATCAGCGCCGCCAGCACCGAGCAGGCCGACGGCATCGCCGAAGTCAATCTCGCGGTCGGGCAGATGGACGACATGACGCAGCAGAACGCCGCCCTCGTCGAACAGGCCGCGGCGGCGGCGGCGAGCCTGCACGAGCAGACCGTCAACCTGGCGCGCGCCGTGTCGATCTTCCGCATCGAGGACGGCCAGGACGAGGCAGCGGCCGCGCTCGAGCGGCGCGCCCCGGACAGCCCGCTGCGCGGCCGTCCCGTCCTCGAACACCGGACTGCGCGCGGCGACGCGGAGACGCCCCGCCCGCGCCGCGCCGCCAACGGCTGACGGCCAACGGCTGACAGCTGACAAGCCTCAGCGGAACGGCTTGCTGACCCAGCGCGAGCCGGCGAGGCCGAAGCGCCAGGCGACGTCGACGGCCTTGGAAATCCCGATGCGCGGTCCGCTGACCACCTCGATGCCGGCGGGCGCCGGCGCCAGTTCGAACGGTGCCGCAGCGAGCGACCGGCCGTTCAGGGCGCGCGTCACGCCCAGCGCCTGGCATAACTTGCCGGGCCCGGAACACAGCAGCCAGTGGTCGCGCGTGCCGCGCCGCTCGCACATCGTGTCCAGTCCCGTCACGGGTTCGAGCGCGCGGATCAGGACCCCGGCGCCATGCCCCTCTTCCCGGCAGACGAAATTCAGGCACCAGTGGATGCCGTAGGAGCGATAGACATACGCGTGGGCCGGCGGTCCGAACATCGCGAAGTTGCGGTCGGTCGGGCCGGAATAGCTGTGCGAGGCGGGATCTTCGCCGTCATAGGCTTCCGTCTCGACGATGCGCCCGCCGACGCCGTCGACGAGCACCGTGACGCCGATCAGCTGGCGTGCGACCAGGTGGGATGGAGCGGAAAAATCGATGCCGGCGAGGATGGTTGAAGACATAAAGCAATTCTATATTGTTAAGATCCGGCCGGTCGCACTGTCTGTTTTGCTACACAAAAGCAATACTTTGCTGCAACTTCGACAGCACTGGTTTATAGTGACAAACTTCGCACGTATTTCCGTGCAGCATCATCCGTTCTTCCCCGTCCAGTCATGAGTACAGCAGCTGCCCAGGCGCGTTCGAGCGCCGCCGCCGAGGATCCCGTCGACGCCCTCATCAAGTCGATCCGGATCCCGCCCCGTCCCAGCCTGCTCGCAGACCTGCAACGGGAACTCGCGTCGCCCGACCCGAGCCCGGCCGTGATCGGACGCATCGTCGCCAGCGACGTCGGCATGTCGGGCGCCCTGCTGAAACTCGCCAACTCGTCCATCTTCGGCGGCCGCCGCAAGGCCAAGTCGATCGAGCAGGCGATCCTGTTCCTCGGCATTAACCAGGTCGCGGCCCTGATGACGGGCCTGCTCGCACGCCAGGCGATCCCGGCGAACTGCGCCGCGCTGGCCAGTTTCTGGGAAGTCTCGAGCCGGCGTGCCGAGGCGATGGTCTTCCTGTCGCGCCGCCTGCGCATCGGCGAGACGGACGTGGCGCACACGTTCGGCCTGTTCTGCGACACCGGCGTGCCACTGTTGATGGACCGCTTCGCCGACTACGAGAGTACGTATGCATATGCCTCGCTGGAAGCGGAACGTCCGTTCACGGCGCTGGAAAACGAACGCCACAACACGAGCCACACGGCCATCGGCACCCTGCTGGCGCGCAACTGGGGCCTGTCGGAAGATGTCGCCTGGTCCATCCTGCACCACCATGATTATGCGGTCCTCGACGATGCCGACACGACGTCGACGGTGCGCTCGCTCGTGGCGTTGTCGCTGCTGGCCGAAAGCGCGATCCGCAAATACCAGGGCGACGCCGAATCGCTCGAATGGAACAAGGGCGGCGCGCGGGCGATGGCCTATCTCGGCCTCTCGGACGAGGAAACGGCCGAGCTGCTCGACGAACTGCACGAAGCCTTCCACGTCGACCAATAGCGCGTCTTTACTTCCGCCCCGGACCGGCAGATACTTCAAGTCATAAGACCGATAATCGACGAATCGCCGGCCGAGGAGGAGATATGAACCGCCTGGCGTCCCTGTTCATCCTGATACCCCTGTTGCTGGGCGGCTGCGCCAGCACCCCGCAACTTGCCGCGCCGCCGCCGCTGTTCGCCGACGCGTCCTTCAAGCCGCCGTCGGAAACCATCGGCGCGCGCGACCTGTTCACGCTGAGCCCCGCGATGCAGGCCTATATCCACAGTCCCGCCTTCGAAGCGCATTTGCGCAACAAGGGACTGGAACGCGGCCTGATCGACGCGCTGTACAGCAAGACCGACCTGAAACTCGAATACGATTCCAGCCGCACCCGCACGGCCGCCGAGACGTATGCGGCGCGCGCCGGCAACTGCCTGTCGCTCGTCGTCATGACGGCCGCCTTCGCGCGCCAGCTGGGCATGACGGTGCACTTCCGCAGCGTGATGGCGGACGAGACGTGGAGCCGCGACGGCGGCATCTACCTCGTCTCGTCCCACGTCAACATCGCCCTCGGCCACCGCCGGCCCGCCGGCCTGCTGTACGACGAAACCTCCGAGCACGAACTGGTCGTCGACTTCCTGCCGCCGCCGGACGCTAGCCGCCTGCGCAGCCGCCAGCTGGAGGAAGAAGACATCGTCGCGCTCTACCTCAACAACCGCGCCGCCGAATCGCTCGTGCAGGGCAAGATCGACGACGCCTACTGGTGGGCGCGCGCCGCGGTGGCGACCAATCCGCCGAACGCCATCGCCTACAACACGCTGGGCGTGATCTACCAGCGCCACGGCGATCTCGTCATGGCCGAACGGGCGCTGCGCACCGCGCTCGAGCGCGAGCCGGAAAGTATCGTCGTGATGCAGAACCTGGGGCCCCTGCTGGCGGCGACGGGCCGCCCGGCCGAAGCGGCCGAGATGGCGCGGCGCGTGGCCGCCGTCGAACCGGTCCCGCCGTTCCAGTACTTCGACAAGGGCATGGTCGCGCTCAAGGCCGGCGATTACGACGCCGCGCGCAAGCTGTTCGAACGCGAGGTCAAGCGCGCGCCCTACTACGACGAATTCCACTTCTGGCTGGCGGTGACCCTGCTGCGCCTGGGCGAGGCGAAGGCGGCGCGCGAACAGCTCGCGCAGGCGATCGACACCAGCACGAAGTCCGACAACCGCCAGCTCTACTCGGCCAAGCTGGCGCACCTGCGGCGCCAGAGCGCGAACAGCGTGCAGTTGTACTGAGTCCGGTCCGGTCGATCAGCGGCGGCGCTGGCGCGCGGCCGACGGCGCGGGCATGCCGCGGGTTTCGAGATGGCGGAACACGATCCTGCCCTTGCTCAAGTCATACGGCGACATCTCCAGCGTGACGCGGTCGCCGGCGATGATGCGGATGTGGTTCTTCTTCATCCGGCCGGACGTGTACGCGACCAGCTGATGACCGTTCTCGAGGTCCACCCGGAAACGCAGCTCCGGCAGCACCTCGGTGACCTTGCCATGCATTTCGATCAGCTCTTCTTTCATGGTTTTCCTTTCGATGCCATCCCTCCCGGCATCGGCACGCGCCCTCGATGATGAAATGGCCATCGCAGCGTCATCCTCGGGACGCTGGTCACGCATTGCCTGCTGGGGTCGGGAAAAAGCGGCGCCGGCCTGGTTCGCGGCGCCGTGAATGGGGATGCATCCGATATGGGGCCGTTGCCGCGAAAAAAAAGGGGACGAATAGTCCGCCGGTGCGATCGTGATCAGCAGGCAATACACCGCCGAACCGCCCGATATCCATGTTAAGCTTGTATCCAGAGAAAGATCGGGCGCAGCAGATGACGCCACGGTCGACGTGGAGGGGAAGACAATGGGCTCAATGTGTTGCGCCATGCCGTGGAACGTCATCCGGCGCTGGATCGCGGCCGCGTTCGCGCTCCTGGCATTCGTGTCGCACGCCGACGCCAAACCCCTGCGCGTCGTCGCCGACAACAACTACCCGCCTTTCCTGTTCGTGAACCCGGACGGACGTCCCGAGGGATATATCGTCGACCTCTGGCACCTCTGGGAACAAAAAACCGGCGTCCACGTCGATCTCCAGCCCATGCAATGGGCGGATGCGCAACAGGCACTGCGCGACGGCCGGGCCGACGTGATCGACATGATTTTCCGTACCCCGGCACGCGAACCGCTCTACGATTTCTCCCCGCCATACGACCGCCTGTCGGCCAGCATCTATGTCGATCCGTCGATTTCCGGCATCCACGACGTGCGCTCGATGAGCGGCTTCGTCGTGGGCGTACAGCGCGGCGACGCCTGCGTGGAACAACTGGCGAAGCAGGGCATCACGAACCAGCTGACCTACCCCAGCTATGTCGCCATCCTGAACGCGGCCCGCTCCGGCGACATCAAGATCTTCTGCATGGACGACCGTCCGGCGAACTATTATCTCTACCTCTATCGCGACCAGAAGAAGTTCACCAAGGCGTTCACGCTGTATTCGGGACAGTTCCACTGGGCCGTCGCCAAGGGCGACACGGCGACCTTCGCACTCGTCGCGGAAGGCATGGGGCGCATCACGCCGGCCGAGCGCGAGGCGCTGCGCAGCAAGTGGTTCACCCGGCCGGTGGAGTTCCAGCCTTACCTGCGCCTCGTGGCGATCGTGGTGCTCGGTGCGCTGGCGGCACTGGCCGCCACCCTGCTGTGGATCCGGATCCTGCGCCGCGCCGTCCATGCGCGCACCGCCGAAATCCAGCAGAAGAACGCGCAACTGGAGCAGACCGCCCGCGCGCTCGGCGTCGAGCAGGCCCAGTTGCGCACGCTCGTCGAAAACAGCCCGGACGCGATGGCGCTGAAGGACAGGAACAACGTCTACGTCCACTGCAACGCCGGCGCCCAGGCCCTGCTCGGCCTGCCGCGCGACAGGATCATCGGCCGCACCGACGACGAGCTGTTCACCGACAAGGCGTTCGCCGCGTTCATCAAGGAAAACGACGAGGATGTGCTGCGCACCGGCCAGCCGCACAGGTACGAGGAAACCATCGCGGCACCGGACGGCGCCATGCGCGACCTGGAAGTGATCAAGGTGCCGATCCACGCCGCCGACGGCGAGGTCGCGGGCGTCCTCGCCGTCGCGCGCGACATCTCGGAACGCCGCCGCGCCGACCGCGAACAGCGCATCGCCTCGGTCGCCTTCGAAAGCCAGGACGGCATGCTGATCACCGACGCCGACGGCAACATCGAGCGCGTCAACGCCGCCTTCACGCACATCAGCGGCTATGCGGCGGCAGACGCCATCGGCCAGAATCCGCGCATCCTCCGCTCCGGGCTGCACGACGCCGCCTTTTACGAATCCATGTGGACCACGCTGACGGCGACCGGCTACTGGACGGGTGAGGTGATCAACCGGAACCGCGACGGCAGCCTGTACACGGCCCGGCTCTCGATCACCGCCGTACCGGACGCGCAGGGCCGGACGATCCGTTACATCGGCAACCTCCAGGACATCTCCGCGGAAAAACAGGCCCACGCGCTGGCCGAACACCTCAAGCTCTTCGATCACCTGACCGACCTGCCGAACCGCGTCCTGCTCGCGGACCGCATGAGCCACGCCATGGCCCGCGCCGCGCGCACCCAGGAATTCGGCGCCGTCATGATGGTGAACCTCGACCACTTCCAGAAGCTGAACGATTCCCTGGGCCATGCGGTCGGCGACCAGCTGCTCGTGGAAATCGCGCGGCGCATCCGTTCGATCAAGCGCGAGGATGATACGCTGGGCCGGTTCAGCGGCGACAGTTTCGTGCTGCTGGCCGAACACCTCGGCACGGACTGGCATGCCGCGGCGGCGCGCGCCCTGGCCACCGCGGAAGCCATCCGGACGACGATCGCCGAGCCGACGATCATCGACGGGCATCGGCTGACCTGCACCGGCTCGCTCGGCGTCACCCTGTTCCGCGACGGCGAGGGTGCCCCGGATACCCTGCTGTGCCAGGCCGAACTCGCCCTGTACAAAAGCAAGCGCAGCGGACGCGATACGGTCCGCGTCTTCGCGGACGAGATGCAGTCCGAACTCGCCGACCGCAACTGGCTCGAAAAGGCACTGCGCGACGCGATCCGCGACAACCGGCTGACCCTGCATTATCAGGTCCAGGTGGACGCCCACGAGCGCCCGATCGGTGCCGAAGCGTTGCTGCGCTGGACCCACCCCGAGCGCGGCGCCATCCCGCCCGCCGCCTTCATTCCGCTGGCCGAGGAAACCGGACTGATCGAACCGATCGGACGCTGGGTGCTCGCCACGGCCTGCCGCCAGCTCGCCGCGTGGGCGCGCCATGACACCCTGCGCGGCCTCACGCTGGCCGTGAACATCAGCCCGCGCCAATTCGAGTCGGACAGCTTCGTCGACGACATCCTGGCCGAAATCCGGCACACGGGCGCACCGGCGGACAAGCTGAAGCTCGAAGTGACCGAAAGCCTGGCGATCGGCGACCTCGAATCCTCGATCTTCAAATTACACACGCTCAAAGCCAGCGGATTCAGTATCTCCCTCGACGACTTTGGCACCGGCAATTCCTCGCTCAATTACCTGACGAAGCTGCCGCTCACGCAACTCAAGATCGACAAGTCCTTCGTCGACGACCTGCCGGCCAGCCATCGGGATGCCATGGTGGCCCAGACGATCATCGCCATGGGACGTGGCCTGGAACTGGACGTGATCGCCGAGGGCGTGGAGACGACCGCGCAACGCGATTTCCTCGCCGCCCACGGCTGCCATTCGTTCCAGGGCTACCTGTTCGGCAAGCCCTTGCCGGTCCACGAATTCGAAGCGCAGATACAGGCTGCGCTGCTTTCAGCGGAGGTGCCGTAAGCCAACATGAAGAGGCCCCGCGCGACGCGTGCGTAGCAAAGTCGTCTGTCTGGCTACACTGGCTTGCCGGGTTCGATCCGCTTGGCGGTTCGAGAACCCTTCATTTGCACAGGAGCCAGTCAAGATGACATTTCGCAGCCTGCTCTCTTCCGCTTTGATCGGCGCCGTTGCCAGCGCGCGCTCGATGACGCCCATGGCCAGCCTCGCGGCGGCACGCCTCGCGCACCGCCGTACGACGGGGCAACTATTCCTCCTGAATCGCCCTCTCTTTACGTTCGGCGCACTCGCGATGGGCGTTGGGGAACTGTTCGGTGACAAGATGAAGACTGCGCCCGACCGCACCGTCTTCCTGGGCCTGCTGGCGCGCGTCATGAGCGCGGGGATCGCAGGCGCGGCGCTGGCGCCACGGGGCCGCGAAGAAGCCGGGGCGGCGGTCGCGGTCGCAACCGCCGTCCCGCTTGCGTACTGCACCCTCGCCGTCCGCAAACAGGCGATGGCGCGTATCGGCCAGACCCGCAGCGGACTGATCGAAGACGCGCTGATCGTCGCTGCTGGTGCCGCGGTGGTGGCGCTGGCGACGCGGCCGGCACGCGTCCGTCACGTGTCCGCTACGCGGCCAGGATCGATCTGACTGATTTGTTTCGCCGGCAGTAAGATCGTCGCCCCTGCGAAGGCAGCCTTGTGAAATCACGACGATTTCACGGCCATCCCGAAAGATCATGATTCCGCAGCAGGTGGACCGTCTACTTCGGCCCCAGCTATCGAAACTCTGAATTGTCGCTCAGATAAGCTTCTGAAAGCGGAAATTAAGTTAATTTTACTAAAAAAGGGCAGCGATTGCACTACATTCTCCGTCGAGACCCCTAAAACCAAAAATACAATTTTACTGGATTTTGGTCGAAAATTACTGAGCGGGATTAGCTCTCTCGAAGTTGCCGTCAAATGCGTCCTCGCATTTTTTCGAAAATCTTTATCAGATAACAAAAGCTCCGCCGCTACTCGACCTTGGGCAAAAAGATGACTTAAGCCACTCGAGTTCCCTTTGCGATGTTTTGCATGGATAAACTCTTTTGCCGGAGACAACATGTCGCAAACCTCCACTGGCGAGGCACTGGAGTTTGACTTGACCAGCTTTTTATCGAGCAGGACGAAATTTAATTCTTCAGCAACGCGAGTGTTATAGTCTCCTTCGGACTCAAGTGTGGTTGAATCTTCCTCCGCCTCCTCGCCATCGGCTCCGCTGTCCACATCTTTTTTACGTGATTTCGGTTTCTTCTTCTTTTCCACCAACTTAACATTAGGAAATTTTATTGGCGACAAAGGAACTAATTTCACTGCAACGTCAACTCGCTTTACGTAATCTTGGTCAATAGTGAACCATTGCTTCATAAACAAGATATGTAGCTTTTCTTTGTAAATGCATTCGAAGTAAATGCAATTAAACAACGGAAACGAAAACTCTTCTCCGTTTATTAAACTGTAGTAAAGTCGATGCTGCTTAAGTCGCTCGAGCGTAATACCGGAGACGTCATTGCACGAATAATAATCCTCAATATTTGGGCTTGACTTAAATTCGTTCTTAGCACCTGTGTACGAAAAACCAAATATTGAGCTCCACTCGCTTATATCCGGCAGGGACAAACTTACGCTCTTCGAGTTTTTCGACTTCACTTGCTTGATTAACTCATCATTTAACGATGCAATCGATGCGGAATTTTTTATCCGCTGAATATTATCAACCCAAGCAAAATTTTTCTCGTACCGGTCTACCCAATAATTTTCAACTAGGCTTTTCGCGATATCAACCAGTTCGCAATAGTCGGTGATTCTTGCGGTAAAGCTATATTGGCTACCGCCGCCTGAAATAGCTGACCATACCACGCCCTCTATTGGTTCCCCTGTAACACCTTTCAAAACGTCCCGACTGACATCAATCCCGAAATCATTGATGCTAGAGCTCTTCGTTGCTTGACTTCTCCTTTGAATAGGAGACTGCTCAAGTGAAAAAAGGTCAACCGCCCGTAACGTATTGTGATCGAGCGTGTTTAGAGCAGTTTTTATCCCAAAATCTGGGACCAAATACTCTTCGTTTATTATATACCGACCATATCCGAACGAAAATATCACGAAAGCTTTATCAAGCTTTATTATGACAATAGCAGACGACGAGATGGTTTCCAAGCCATCAACTTTCGATCCATGAATAGAATCTAAGTATCCTGCCCATGGAGCGCGCTTGATCTCAACTGGCTTATTCTTGACATAGATTACGCCATCGACTTTCAACTTTTCGTCGATTGCTAACGCAGTCACTTCATTCAACGGTACGCCTAACAACCCTGATAAGGTTTTTACTTCAGCTAAAACTAGAAAAGCACCTAATCGAATCGAAGAAGTTTTGGGAATAGAAGTTTCCTCTACCTTATGCTCATCGCTAGCTTCGTCCAGCTCCTTGCTAGGGATCTCTTCAACTACAGGCTCCTCAGTGGTAGCGATATCCTCGTCGGGGTCAGTCGCAGACGGCTCTGTTGGCGAGAGCATTTTTTCTATCGATTCCGGTGCTTTTTCCACGTTGTCCCCGTTTTCTCATAGGCAACATCGATGCTAGCACGAAGCTTTTATGCGTGCAAATCACATAAGGTTTGACGAGAATAGATGCTGACCGCCGGAGAGGCAAGCCTTATAGGGCGCACGAAACCATGCCCCCCGTGTGGAAGCGCGGCAGCGCCTTTCGGTTTAAAGGCGAGCAGCGCCTGACCACTAGGGGCTTCAGGATTCATGTATTGTCACGTGATGAATAGCAGATTTCAGGAGCAGCTAGGTGACTATTGCGTCGCTAGCACGATAGCTGACGTCAAGTGGGGGCGAGAGACGACGGGGCAGGACTATAGTTCGATAGCCCTTGCCCTCGAAAGGGAGCGAGTATCTCCCAGTCGTTCTTCGGTTGAATCCAACCACCTCAAGCTGAGGGCACAAGTGGCGCAATCGTTGAAATTATTGGACGCTGCCTTACGGATCGCTGAGTCGAGACTACCCTCTCATTCACACTCTCCAAGTACATCCCACGTCCGCGACGTTAGCACTTCCTCGTCAACTGTTGCCAGACCTGTAGCTTGTCTTCAAAGGACACTGAAGCATGCGCAGGCGAAGTCGATGGCAGGACTACCGTTCGGTAGCCCCGCGCTGCGAATTGGGACGCGAATTTTCCCGATGTCTGACCGTTGAAACCGACCACCTCCAATTCGGGGCACAAGTGGCGCAATCGTTCGAAGTCATTAGCGGCCGGCTTGCGGATCGAGGAATCGAGGCTTCCCTTCCGCTCGCACTCCCCGAGTACATCCCATAATCCGATGTGGTGCTTATGCAGACGGTCGAGGCGAGCCAGATACGGGACGCTTACCATGTCCTCATTGATCAACGCTGTCAAAAGGGACCAGAACTGGTTACGCGGATGCGCATAATACTGCTGCGCCGCAAGCGACGCGGCGCCCGGAAAGCTGCCCAGGATGAGGATGCGCGTATCAGGCGCGATGACGGGCGCGAGGCCGGTGAGTTGGGACGAATCGGATGATGTCGGCATGGAGCGATTCTAGCGCCCGCGCCAGAAAAAAGCGGCAGTACGCTTTCACGTACCGCCGCAAAGGGCATTACCGGAATCACAGTAAAGCCAGGGACTTCAGTTCCTTGCCTGCGCCGTATCGTCGGCCTTCGCCACGGCCGGTGCAGCATCCCAGCCGCCGCCCAGCGCGCGGATCAGCGCCACGGTGGTGACCGCGCGGTCGCCGCGCAGCTGCACGGCGGTGCGTTCGACGTTCGCCAGGTTGCGCTGCGCGTCCAGCAGTTCGAGGTAGCTGCCGCGGCCCGCGTCGTACAGCTTCTGCGCCAGGTCGGCCGAACGGCGTGCGGACATCACCGCTGCTTCGATCTCGGCGCTCTGCCCTGCCAGGATGCGCAGGCCGGCCAGGTTGTCCTCGACCTCGGCGAAGGCCGTCAGCACGCTCTGGCGATACGAACCGACGGCTTCTTCCAGTGCCGCCTCGCTGCGCACGACGTTGTTGCGGTTGCGGCCACCGTCGATCAGCGGCATCGACAGCGCGGCGCCCAGCAGCCATGAACGGCTGCTCCATTTGAAGACTTCGGCGAAGCTGGTGCCGACGCCGCCGGCGCCCGCCGACAGGTTCAGCGCCGGGAACATCGCGGAACGGGCGACGCCGATGCGGGCATTCGCCGCTTCCATCGAGCGCTGGGCGCTGGCGATGTCGGGGCGGCGCTCCAGCAAGGTCGATGGCAGGCCGGCCGGGATCAGCGGCAGCGCGCTGGCATCCTGCAGCGGACGCGAAGGCGCGGCGAAGTTCGATGCGGGTTTGCCCAGCAGGACCGCGAGTGCGTGTTCCGTCGTCGCGCGCTGGCGTTGCAGGCCGATGGCCTCCGAACGCGCCGTCGCCAGTTCCGTCTTTGCCCGCGACAGGTCGAACTCGCCGATGTCGCCCGCGTCAAAGCGGCGGCCCGTCACGCGCACGCTCTCGTCGCGCAGTTGCACCGTGTGGTTGACGGTCGCGATTTCGGCATCCAGCGAACGCAGACGGAAGTACGCCTGCGCCACGTCGGCCTGCAGCGACAGCAGCACGGAGCGGTACGTCGCTTCGACCGCGCCGGCATCGCCGCGCGCCGCCGCCACGTTCGACGACACGCGCCCGAACAGGTCGACTTCGTAGCTGGCCGACAGCCGCGCCGAGTAGGTGTTGGCCGCCGCGACGGGCGTGCCCTGCGGCAGCGACGCTTCCAGCGGCGACAGGCGGGTGCGCTGGGCACCGGCGCCGACGCCGATCTGCGGGATGCGGTCCGCTTCGGCGATGCCGGCGATGGCGCGGGCTTCCTTCACGCGGGCGGCGGCCACCGTCAGGTTCTGGTTGTTCGCCGTCGCGTCAACGATGAGACCATTGAGCGTCTCGTCATTGAAGGCGCGCCACCATTCGCCGCGCGGCTGGGCTTCGGCCGGGCGGCCGACGGTCCAGGTGGTGCCGTCGGCGGCGCTGCGCACATCGTTCGCGGCAGCAGCCGGCGTGGTCTGCGATTCCTTGAACGCCGTCGGCGTCGCAATCGTCGGTTGCTTGAATTCCGGGGCGGCGCAAGCCGTCAGCAGCAGTGCCGCCATCAGCGGTGCCACACCCCTTGCAATCATCGTTTTCATATCAGTTTCCTTCCAGTGCAGCCGTATGGTCGCCGCTGGCGGCATTCGGTGCCGCGTCGTGGGCGTGGGCGTGGGCATGCTTCGGTCGTTCGAAACGCTTGGCCAGGGTGCGCAGCAGGACGTAGAACACCGGCGTCAGGAACAGGCCGAAGAACGTCACGCCCAGCATGCCGGCGAACACGGCGACGCCCATCGCATGGCGCATCTCGGCACCGGCGCCGTGCGACAGCACCAGCGGCACCACGCCCATGATGAACGCGATCGACGTCATCAGGATCGGACGCAGGCGCAGGTGGCAGGCTTCCAGCGCGGCGGCCACGATGCTGCGGCCATGGTGTTCCAGCTCCAGGGCGAATTCCACGATCAGGATCGCGTTCTTCGATGCGAGACCCACCAGCACGAACAGGGCGATCTGCGTGAAGATGTTGTTGTCGCCGCCGGTGAGCTTCACACCGATCAGGGCGCACAGGATCGACATCGGCACGATCAGGATCACGGCCAGCGGCAGGGTCCAGCTTTCGTACTGCGCGGCGAGCACGAGGAACACGAGCAGCACGCACAGCGGGAACACGTAGATCATGGTGTTACCGGCCAGGATGTCCTGGTACGTCAGGTCGGTCCATTCGTACGAGATCCCTTTCGGCAGCGTGGCCTTGACGATTTCTTCCATCGCGGCCTGGGCCTGGCCCGACGACACGCCCGGTGCCGGGCCGCCATTCAGCTCGGCGGCGACGTAGCCGTTGTAGCGCTGGACGCGGTCAGGTCCGTAGGTGTCCTTGATCTTCATGATCGAGGACAGCGGAATCATTTCGCCCTTGTCGTTGCGGACCTTCAGCTGTGCGATCTGTTCGCGCTGCGAACGGAACGGCGCGTCGGCCTGCACGCGCACCTGGTAGGTGCGACCGAACTGGTTGAAGTCGTTCACGTACAGCGAACCGAGGTTGATCTGCAAGGTCTGGTTGATCTCGGCCAGCGGCACGCCCAGCTGCTTGGCCTTCACGCGGTCGACGTCGGCGAACAGCTGCGGCACGTTGATCTGGTAGCCCGAGAACACGCCCTGCAGGCGCTTGTCGGTGGCGGCCTTGGCCTGGATGGCCTGGATCGCCTTGTACAGTTCATCGTAGCCGACGCCGGCACGGTCCTCGATCATCATCTTGAAGCCGCCGGTGGTGCCCAGGCCGTTCACGGGCGGGGGCGACAGCACCATCACGAACGCGTCCTCGATGGAACCCATGCGCTTGTTGATCTCGGCGGCGATCGCCTCGGCGCTCTGCGCCTTGCCCTTGCGCTCGTCGAACGGTTTCAGCGTGGTGAACACGATGCCGGCGTTCGGCGCGTTGGTGAAGCCGTTGATCGACAGGCCAGGGAATGCGACCGACGATTCCACGCCCGGGATCTGCTTGGCCACGTCGGACATCTTGCGGATCACGGTGTCCGTGCGGTCGAGCGAGGCGGCATCCGGCAACTGCGCGAAGCCGATCAGGTAGGCCTTGTCCTGCGACGGTACGAAGCCCGGCGGCACGGCCTTGAACATGAAGATGCCGGCGATACCGAGCAGCACGTACACGCCCAGCGTGGCGCTCTTGCGCTTCAGGACGCCCTGCACGCCGCGTTCGTACCTGTGCGACGAGCGGCCGAAGAAGCGGTTGAAGGCGGCGAAGAATCGGCCGAACACGGCATCCATCAGGCGCGTCAGGCCGTCCTTCGGCGCGTGGTGCGACTTCAGCAGCGCGGCCGACAGCGCGGGGGCCAGCGTCAGCGACGAGAACGCGGAGATCACGGTCGAGATGGCGATGGTCAGCGCGAACTGGCGGTAGAACTGGCCGGTCAGGCCCGACACGAACGCGATCGGGATGAACACGGCGCACAGCACGAGGGCGATCGCGATGATCGGGCCCGAGACTTCCTTCATCGCCTGCACGGTCGCATCATGCGGATTCAGGCCGTTGGCGATGTTGCGTTCGACGTTCTCCACCACGACGATCGCATCGTCCACCACGATACCGATGGCCAGCACGAGGCCGAACAGCGACAGCGTGTTGATCGAGAAACCGCAGGCGAGCATCACCGCGAACGTGCCGACGACGGACACCGGCACCGCCAGCAGCGGGATCACCGAGGCGCGCCACGTCTGCAGGAACAGGATGACGACGAGCGCCACCAGGATCACCGCCTCGACCAGCGTGTGGATCACGGAGTCGATCGACTCACGCACGAATTGGGTCGGGTCGTACACAATGCTGTATTCGACGCCTTCCGGGAAATTTTTCGACAGTTCCTTCATCTTGGCGCGCACGTCGGCCGACAGTTGCAGCGCGTTGGCGTTCGGCGCCTGGAAGATGGGGATGGCCACGGCCGACTGGTTGTCCAGCAGCGCGCGCAGGGCGTACGAGTTCGAGCCCATTTCCAGGCGTGCGACGTCCTTCAGCAGCGTGGTCGCGCCGTCGGCATTGGTCTTGATGACGATGTTGCCGAACTCCTCGACCGACTGCAGGCGGCCCTGCGTGTTGACGGTCAGCTGGAAGTCCGCGCCTTTCGACGGGCCCTGGCCGACGACGCCGGCTGCCACCTGCACGTTCTGCTCGCGGATCGCGTTCACGACGTCGCCGGCGGTCAGGTTGCGCGCGGCGACCTTCTGCGGATCGAGCCAGACGCGCATGGCGTAGTCGCCCGAACCGAACAGCTGGACTTCGCCCATGCCGTTGATGCGCGCCAGTTCGTCCTTGACGTTCAGGGTCGCGTAGTTGCGCAGGTACAGGTCGTCATAGCGGCCGTCCGGCGATTTCAGGTGCACCACCATCGTGATGTTGGGCGAGCTCTTGACCGTCGTGACGCCGATCTGGCGCACCTCGTCCGGCAGGCGCGGGAGCGCGCGCTGGACGCGGTTCTGCACGGCCGTCTCGGCCTGCTCGACGTTGGTGCCGATCTTGAAGGTCACCGTCAGCATCAGCGCGCCGTCCGACGTGTTTTGCGACGTCATGTACAGCATGTTTTCGACGCCGTTGATTTCCTGCTCCAGCGGCGTGGCGACGGTTTCCGCGATGACCTTCGGGTTGGCGCCCGGGTACTGGGCGCGCACCACCACGGAGGGCGGCACGACGTCGGGGTACTCCGAGATCGGCAACTCGAAGATCGAGATGAGGCCGGCCACGAAGACCAGCACCGACAGCACGGCCGCGAAGATCGGCTTGTCGACGAAAAAGCGTGAGATGTTCATGTGTTCTTGTCCTTATTTGCTGTCTGCCATGGCCAGCGCCGCATCCTTGGCGGGCGCCTTGCCCGTATCGAGCGTCGCGACCATCGGCACCATCTGCGCCGTGATGGGCGAACCCGGACGCACGCGCTGCAGGCCGTTGACGACGATCTTCTCGCCCGGTTTCAGGCCGGTGCGCACCACGCGCAGGCCGTCGACGACGGGGCCGAGCTTCACTTCGCGATACTCGGCCTTGCCGTCCGCGCCCACGACGAACACGAACTTGTGGCTCTGGTCCGTGCCGATCGCGCGGTCCGTGATCAACAGGGCGGGCTTCGCGTCGCCGCCGCCGATCTGCACGCGGGCGAACAGGCCGGGCGCCATGGCGCGGTCCTTGTTCTCGAACGTGGCGCGCATGCGCACGGAACCGGTCTGCGCGTCGAGCTGGTTGTCGACGAATTCCAGCTTGCCCTGGTGCGGGTAGCCGTCCTCGTTGACGAGGCCCACGTTCACCGGCACCGCTTGACCGTCGTGGGCCAGCTTGGCGACGCGCAGGTAGGTTTCCTCGTCGCCGTCGAAGCTGGCGTAGATGCGGTCCAGCGACACGACGGACGTCAGCACGTTCGACGCGTCGACCAGGTTGCCGAGGGTGATCTCGGCCTTCGACACGCGACCGTCGATCGGCGAGATGATGCGGGTGTACGACAGGTTCAGGCGCGCTGCCTGGGCCTGCGCTTCCGCGGCGCGCGCGTTGGCGTCGAGTTCCTTCTGGCTGGACAGGCTCGCGTCGTATTCGCGCTGCGCGATCGCCTTGTCGCCCAGCAGGCGCTCGGCGCGGGCCAGTTCGGTGCGGGCCAGGTCGGCCTTGGCGCGGGCGGATTTCGCGGCCGCCTCGGCGCGCTCGGCTTCGGCCTGGTACGGACGCGGATCGATCACGAACAGCACGTCGCCTTTCTTGACTTCCGCACCCGGCTTGAAGTTGACGGCCGTGATATAGCCGGACACGCGCGGACGGATCTCGACGTGCTCGATGGCTTCCAGGCGGCCCGAGAATTCCTGGGTTTCGGCGATCGACTTCTCGAGCACGGTCGCGGCCGACACCGGCGGACCGGCCTGCGCCTGGGTCTGCGCTTCGGCGGCCTTGCCGGTTGCGTCCGAGCAGCCCGCGATCAGGGCCGCGATGCCTGCGGCACCCAGCGCCAGCACGACGGGACGCACAGCCATCTGGAATTGTTGAATCGGTTTCATGGTTAGCCCTCCGGTTATTAACTATTTATTAATGATTGGACGAAAACGGTCCTTCCCAGGCTTTTTCAGGAAAAGACAGGTCTCCCGTGCCTCAAGGGCACGTTTTTATCGTGGGTGGTGGATTACTTGATCCGCGGGATCAACAACTGGCCGGCTCTTCTTCCTCGTCGAGTCCGGCAATGAAGTTGGCGATCTCGCTTAATGCGTGGCCCCGACAGGCACACGTATTGCGTGCATTCGGTTCTTGCAGGCCTTGTTCCGCCTGCAAGCGCCTGACCGTCGTCGGCACGCCCGACTGGATCAGTTTGCCGCCGTAGGCTTCCGCTTCGTCGCGCAGCGGGTCGTCCTCGATCGACAGGATCAAGGCCGGCGGCAGATTCTTCAAACGGCTCGACTGCAGCGGCGATGCATACGGATGGCTGCGGTCGGCCGCGTGCGGCAGATATCCCCGGTAGGCGGCGGCGCACTCGTCGAACACCTTCGCCCGTTCGGAGCAGGTCGGCATCTCGCGCATCGAGCAGGTCGACAGGCCCGGGTCCAGCATCGGCATCAGCAGGATCTGGCCGGCCAGTTGCGGCGCGCCCCGGTCGCGCGCCATCAGGGCGCACACGGCGGCGAGGTTCGCGCCCGCCTCGATGCCCGCGACCAGCATGCGCTTGCCCGTCCAGCCGAGCTTGCTCTTATTCTTCTTTGCCCACATCAGCACGGCATGCGCATCCTCGGCGGCGGCAGGGAACGGCTTCTCCGTCGCCAGCGTATAGGCCGACGACAGCACCACCGGGTAACCGCTCGCCTCGGCCAGGTGGCGCAGGAACGGGTCCGAGCATTCCAGGTCGCCGTCGACGAAGCCGCCGCCGTGGAAGAACACGATCAGCACGTCGCGCTTGCCGTCGACCGCCGCCTTGTACAGGCGCGCCGCCAGCGGTCGTTCCGCGCCCACGACCTGCAGGTCACGTACCGCCAGCGTATGGCCGTTCTCCAGCTTGCGCGCGACGGTCATCGCACGGCCTCGTTGGACGCCACCAGCACGGCCGGGATCGCGTTCGCACCGCATTGTTCGCCCGTCGCGACGACGTGGAACAGCGCATCGTAGCCGCGCGCCTCGGCACCGGCCGCATGCGCGTACTCGTCGGTGAGTACCGTGCCTGCCATGGCCGCCACGCCGAGCACCAGTCCGAACACTGCCGCGACTGCATCGCGATGCGCTTTCATGATCCGCTCCTGTCGTTGGGTTTTACAAATATCGCATTTACCAGCTACCGTACCGACACTATAGTCTTCATCTACAATCCAATAAATAGTCCATTTGCGAATCCATTGTTCAGATTTTTGAACAATCATGCATACTCGCGATCAAAACCCGACTTCAAGGGTGTCCTTACAGACAAGGTTGTGTCATGAACAAGTTACAAGCCATGGAAGTCTTCGTGCAGGTCGTCGATGCCGGCAGCTTTACGCGCGCGGCCGACTTGATGAACCTGCCCAAGGCGACGGTGTCGACGCTCGTGCAGGCGCTCGAGGCGGCGCTGTCGGCCAAGCTGCTGCACCGGACCACGCGCCAGGTGACGGTGACGACGGACGGCGCCGCCTATTACGAACGGTGCCTGCGCATCCTGTCCGACGTGCGCGACGCCGAGGAATCGCTGTCGCGCACGCGCCTGTCGCCCAGCGGCCGGCTGCGCGTGGACGCGCCGACGGGGTTGTCGAGCGAGATCCTCGTGCCCGCCCTGCCCGCGTTCTTCGAGCGCTATCCGGACATCATGCTGGAGCTGGGCAGCTCGGACCGTCCCGTCGACCTCGTCGAGGAAGGCGTCGACTGCGCCGTGCGCGGCGGCACGTTGACCGATACGAGCCTGATCGCACGGCGCGTCGGCGTCCTCAACTTCCTGACGGCGGCGTCGCCCGGGTACATCGCGCGCTACGGCATGCCGCAGCATCCGCGCGACCTCGACCGCCACCGCTGCGTCAATTATTTCTCGGCCAAGACGGGCAAGATCTACGACTGGGATTTCAGCCGCGGCGACGAACGCATCGAAGTGCCGATGCGCGGCGTGATCGCGCTGAACGATTCCAACGCCTACGTGGAAGCCGGACTGGCGGGCCTCGGCGTCATCCAGATGACCGATTACATGCTCGACAAGCACGTGGAGGCCGGGCGCATGGTGCAGGTACTGGCGGACTGGCGCAGCGATGCGGTGCCGGTCCACCTCGTGTATCCGCAGAACCGCCACCTGTCCGCCAAGGTGCGCGTGTTCGTCGAGTGGGTGGCCGAATTGTTCGCCGCGAACCCGTATATGCACATGGGGGCGATGCCGCGCGTGCAGGGCGCGCCGGCGCCGTTGCTGGTCCCGCTCACGGCATGAAACCGAGTGTAGAATCGAAAACACAATAACGGACCGGAGACCCCGATGACCCAGCCGCGCACCATCGACGTGCTGCTCGACCAATACAGCGACAGCCACCGCAACCCGACCAACGAGCTGATCCATTTTGTGTGCGTGCCCGTGATCGTGTTCACCTTGCTGGGCATCCTGTGGAGCATCCACCCTCTGCTTGCCGTGGTCGCCGTGCTCGCGGCGCTCGTGTATTACTTCCGGCTGTCGCCGCCGTTCGCGTTCGGCATGCTCCTGATGAGCGCCGTGATGCTGGCCGTGCTGGCGTTGATGCCGCCGTTCACCGTGCTGCCGCTGTCGATCGCGATCTTCGTCGTCGCCTGGGTCGGCCAGTTCATCGGCCACAAGATCGAAGGCAAGAAGCCGTCGTTCTTCGACGACCTGCGCTTCCTGCTGATCGGTCCGCTGTTCGTGCTGGGCTTCCTGTATCGCCGTCTGCATGTCGCCTATTGAATTGGAGTCTGAATGGAGTCGACCATGAAACGCCTATCCGTCCTCGCCCTCGTCCCGCTGACCGTCCTGCTCGCCGCCTGTGCGGGCCCGTCGAACTCGGGCAGCGTCTACAGCAGCTACCAGACGATGAATGAACAGTCGGTGCGCATGGGCACCGTGGAATCCGTCCGCAACGTCACCATCGCCAACCCGGAATCCGGCGTCGGCACGATGGCCGGCGCCGCGCTGGGCGGCCTGGGCGGGTCCCAGGTCGGCGGCGGCAACGGCTCGGCCGCCGTCGGCATCCTGGGCGCCGTCGCGGGCGGCATCATCGGCAACCGCGTCGAGAACCAGGCGAACAACCGGCCCGGCTTCGAAATCACCGTCAAGCTCGACAACGGCGAACTGCGCTCCATCACGCAGGCGGCCGACGAGATGTTCAGGCCGGGCGAGCGCGTGCGGCTGCTCAGCAACGGCTACACGACGCGGGTGACGCACTGAGTATTGGCCACCGGCCACATCGGGAGGACGATCGCGATATACTTTCGCGATGCCCTCCTACGCCCTGTTCACCATCGCCTCCCTGATCTGGGGATCGACTTTCTTCGCGATCACCCTCGAGCTGGGCGAAGTCCCGCCCGCCGTGTCGGTCGTCTACCGGTTCGCGCTCGCGTCGCTGGCGCTGTTCGCGTTCTGCCTGCTGCGCGGCGACAAGCTGCGGCTGCCCTGGCGCGTGCAGCGCTGGGCCTTGCTGCAAGGCTTCTTCACGTTCTGCGTGTCGTATGTCTGCACCTATAACGCCGAACAATACGTCGTCTCGGCCCTCGTCGCCGTACTGTTCGCGCTGATGGTGTTCTGGACGCCGATCTGCGCGCGCATCGCGTTCGGCACACCGATTCCCGGCCGCACCTGGGGCGCGGGCGCCGCCGCGGTCGCCGGCGTCACGCTGCTGTTCTGGCACGCGATCGGCAACGCGCTGCGCGAACTGCACCAGGGCGGACAAGGCCATTTCATCTTCGGCCTCCTGCTCGGCATCGCCGCGTCGATCGCCAGCTCGGCCGGCAGCATCGTCGTCGGCAAGGTGCGCGAGGAATCCAGCAACCTGGTGCTCACGACGGGCTGGTCGATGTTCTGGGGCACGTGCATGGTCGCGGCGTGGTGCCTCGCGACGGGCCAGGCCTTCATCATTCCGCGCACGGCCAGCTATGTGCTGGGCTTGCTGCACCTGTCGATCTTCGGCTCGGTCGTCGCGTTCATCTGCTACTTCACGCTGATCAACCGCATCGGCTCGAACAAGGCCGTGTACATCGGCGTCATCACGCCCGTGATCTCCGTGCTGCTGTCGATCAAGCTCGAACATTACCGGCCCGGCCTCACCGAATGGCTGGGCATGGCCGTCTGCCTGGGCAGCGTCGCCTGGGCCTTGCGCGCCCCGGCCGCCAGGCTGGCCCCATCCGTCAACCTCAACGATGCAATCGAAACGACTCCATGACTCTTGAAACGACCTTCGCGATCCGCCCCGCCACGCCGGCCGACGTTACCCACATCCAATCGATGATCGTCGAGCTGGCCGTGTTCGAAAAGCTGGAACACCTCGTCGTGGCGACAGAAGAAAAATTGCACGAGGGCTTGTTCGGCGTGCACCCCGCCTGCGAAGCCATCGTCGGCGAGCTCGACGGCGAAGTCGTGACGTTCGCGCTGTTCTTCCATAATTTCTCGACCTTCCTGACCAAGCGCGGCCTGTATCTGGAAGATCTGTATGTGCGACAAACGCACCGTGGCAAGGGCATCGGCAGCCGCATGCTCAAGCACCTGGCGCGCCTGGCCGTCGAGCGCGGCTGCGGCCGTTTCGAGTGGTCCGTGCTGGACTGGAACACGCCTGCGATCAATTTCTACAAATCGATGGGCGCCGAGATCTTGCCGGACTGGCGCATCTGCCGCGTCACGGGCACGCCCCTGGAAGCGCTGGCCGGGGCCTGATTCTTTCAGCAAACGGACAAGAAAAACCCACGGGCTGCGTGGCAGCGCCGTGGGTGAACCCATTCGTCATGGGGAGGGGAGACTTGAATCCAACGGTTTCAATATAAGCCTCCGTCCGCCGCATTTGCAGGTTCCTTACAAATGCTTACCTCGGTAACAGAATGCTGTATTTTGGTTGGCCGGGCCCGATTGAGTGATCACAAATGCAAGAACGCGTCGAGCGGGACAATGTGGTCACTGACGAGGACACGGACATGAAAACGCCGACAAAACCGCACAGCACGTCGATTGCCAGATGGGTCTACCGGGCCTGGCTGCGTTCCCGGATCGACACCTATACCCGCAGCCTGCACGCGATCGCCGTCCAGCGCGAAAACGACTTCCACGCGGAACGCATCCTGCACCACGCGATCTCCACCACCCGTTCCAAACTTCAATCCCTGTAGCGGCGGCGCGCCAGCAGGCGCTCGCACAGTTCGAAGGTCGCCTGGGTCAGCAAGGCCAACAACGCGGCCGGGATCGCACCGGCCAGCAGCATGTCGTTGTCGTTCAGCGCGAGGCCCGTCGTGATGCGCTCGCCGAAGCCGCCGGCGCCGATGAAGGCGGCGATGGTCGCCGTGCCGACGCTCATCACGGCGGCCGTCTTGACGCCGGCCAGGATCGTCGGCGCGGCGAGCGGCACCTCGACCAGCAGCAGCGATTGCCACCGGGTCAGTCCCAGCGCCAGCGCGGCCGTGCGCAGGCCGGACGGCACCTGCAGCAACCCCGTGCACGTATTGCGCACGATGGGCAGCAACGCATACGCGCACAGGGCGACGAGCGCCGGCACCGTGCCGATGCGCCCGAGCAGCGGGATCAGGATCGCCAGCAGGGCCAGCGACGGGACAGTCTGCAGGACGCCCGCGACGGCCAGCACGGCCTGGCGCAGGCGCGGCACGAGCGCGGCCACGATGCCGAGCGGAATGCCGGCGAGGCAGCCCAGCAGGACGGCCAGCACGACCAGCAGCAGGTGTTGGCGTGCAAGGTTGATAAAACCGTTGCCGAAGGTTTTGGTCAGCAGGCCATCGCGTACGACGTTTGCAGTGTGGGCGGGTTTCCCGTCCACGCGTTCAACGTTCGGTCGACCGTCGCGGCAATTCGTACGTGGGTTGGACGCGTGGACGGCGCAGCCGTCCACCCTACCCAGCCATGTCTTCGCAATTGCCGCAAAACTCTGTCCGTCCAGCTCGGCCGCCGCATTCATCGCGATCATGTCGTTGGCCGTGATGCTGCCCTCCAGCCGCTCGATGGCACGCCACGCTTGCGGAAAACGCTGCGGCAGGTCGAGCCGGTACAGCAGCACGGCGTCGTAGCGCGGAAAGTATTGTTTATCGTCGTCCAGCACGCGCAGGCCGTACTGGCGGATCTTGGCGTCGGTCGAATAGATGTCGATGGCGTCGACTTGGCGCTGCGCCAGCGCCTCGTACGCGATGCCGTGGTCGAGGCCGCGCGGTTGCTGCGCCAGGCCGTAGCGCCGCGCGAGGCCCGGCCAGCCGTCGGCACGGCCGAGGAATTCGTGCGACAGGCCGATTTTCATGTCCGGATGCAGCGCCAGGTCGGACAGGCGGCGCAGGTCGGCATCGCCGCGCACGGCCAGCGCGTACCCATTGGAAAACCCCAGCGGCACGGCCACGCCCAGGCCCAGCGGACGCAGCGCGGCGCGCATCGCATCCAGCGACGTCGGTTGCGGATTCTTGAGGATTTCCAGGTCGATGGTGCCCAGGTATTCCGGATAGACGTCGATCGCGCCCGAGCGCAGCGCGCCCAGCACGATGGCCGTGTTGCCCAGGCCCTGTTTATGTTCGGCCGGCCCGGCGCGCGCCGCGGTCTGGGTGAGGATCTCGCCCAGGATGTACGACTCGGTGAAGCGCTTCGAGCCCACGCGCAGCACGTTCTCGGCGTGCGCGGACGACAGGATGCCGGCGCAGGCGAGCACCAGCACGGCGAATCTCAGCATGCTGCTTCCGATGGCGTTGTGGATGAGCGGTCAGGATAACCGATCGCGCCAGACGCCGGCGTTGACGACGCCGCGGCATGGGTTCGCGCCGATGGCGTAGGCCAGGTCGGCCGGGCGGGCGATGTCCCACAGGGCGAAGTCGGCGCGCTGTCCCGGCGCCAGGCTGCCGGCGTCGGCGCGGCCCAGGGCGCGGGCCGCGTTGACGGTCACGCCGCGCAGGGCTTCCAGCGGCGTCAGGCGCCACAGCGTGCACGCCATGTTCATCGCCAGCAGCAGCGACGTCATGGGCGACGTGCCCGGGTTGCAGTCGGTGGCGACGGCCAGCGGCACGCCCGCGGCGCGCAATTGGGCGAGCGGCGGCATGCGCGTCTCGCGCAAAAAATAATAGGCGCCGGGCAGCAGCACGGCCACGGTGCCGGCCTGCGCCATCGCGGCCACGCCCTCGGGCGACAGCCATTCGAGGTGGTCGGCCGACAGTCCGCCATGGCGCGCGACGAGCGCCGCGCCGCCCTGGTCCGACAGCTGCTCCGCGTGCAGCTTGACCGGCAGCCCGAGGCGCCGCGCCACGTCGAACACGCGCGCCGTCTGGTCGTGCGAGAAGCCGATGCGCTCGCAGAACGCGTCGACCGCATCCACGAGGCCCTGCGCCGCCAGTGCCGGCAGCATCTCGTCGCACAGCATGTCGATGTAGTCGTCGGCGCGGCCCGCGTACTCGGGCGGCAGCGCGTGCGCGCCGAGGAACGTCGTGCACACGTCCACCGGCAGCAACGCGCCCACGCGGCGCGCCACGCGCAGCATCTTCGCCTCCGATGCCAGGTCGAGGCCGTAGCCGGACTTGATTTCCAGCGTGGTGACGCCCTCGGCCAGCAGGGCGCGGATGCGCGGCAGGCTGGCGGCCAATAAATCGTCTTCGGATGCCGCGCGGGTGGCGCGCACCGTGGACATGATGCCGCCGCCGGCGCGCGCGATGTCCTCGTAGGTGGCGCCGTTCAGGCGCGCTTCCCATTCGTCGCTGCGGTTGCCGGCGTAGACGATGTGCGTGTGGCAGTCGACGAGGCCGGGCGTCAGCCACAGGCCGCCGCAATCGTGGACACGCTGCGCCGGCGGCGCCTCGGCACGGGGTCCGACCCAGGCGATGCGTCCGCCGCGCACGGCCACGGCGCCATCCTCATCGATGCCGTAGCCATCGCCACCGCCACCGTCCAGCGTGGCGAGGCGGGCGTTCGTGTACAGGACGTCGGCGCGGCTTGCCCCTGCATCATTCATAGGCGCCGTCCTCGTGTTCGAGGTCGTGTTCGTCGTCGTAATAATGGATGTCGACGACGAAGATGGCACCCTGCCCCGCCTGCAGCTTCCAGGTCGTGTCCGGGTCGAGCACGACGGCGTCGAAGCGCACCAGGTTGATGCGCTGGTCGTCGCTGCACAGCTCCAGGCTGTCGCCTTCGGCAAGGAACAGCACGGTGACGTCGGCGCGCGCGACGAACGTGGAGTCGCCGTCCAGCTGGCGGCGGCCGAAACGGTGCCAGCAACGGTCCGTGCGGGTCATCACGTTGAAGTCGGTGCTGGGACCGCGATTCAGCTTGGCCTCCACGCGCGACTCGCCGTCGAACGCGGCGACCGGTTCGGCTTTCGACAGCAAGGTGGGCGCGCCGTCGATCTCGAGCGTCATGCCGTGGCCGTCGACCAGCACCAGCGTGCGCTCGACCCCGTGGAACATGGAAAACGGGCCGTCGTTCGCGATCGTGGCCAGGCTCACGCGCCAGTCGAATTCGTCGAAACCGGCGTCGGGCGGGAACACGGCGATCTCGGTCGTACTGCCGCCACCGTTTTTCCACGATACCGGCGCGAGGCCTGCATACGGGATCAGCATCGTCATGACTTGCACCTCATCGTCTGAACATCAATGTGCGTGCAGTGTACGCACGGCCGCCTTGTAACGCTGCGCGATCGCATCCTGCGCCTTGTGGCGGCCGCCCTGCACCACCCAGTGGCCGCCGGCCAGCACGTCGCGTACGAGATTGTCGCTGCCGCTGAACAAAAAGCGGCCGAGCACTTCGTGCGGCGGCACCCCGTCCAGGTTCGGGTGCGCGCCGTCCAGCACGAGCAGGTCCGCACGCCGGCCCGGTGCCAGCACGCCGAGACGGCGCCCGGCCGCCTGCGCGCCGCCCAGCAGCGCATGTTGCCACAAGAAGCCCGCGACGTCGCGCTCCTCGCCATGCACCGCGATATTGCGGCGCTGGTGCGCGAGGCGCTGGCCGTATTCGAGCCAGCGCAGTTCTTCGACGGGGCTCTGCGACACGTGGCTGTCGCTGCCGATGCCGAAGCGCCCGCCCGCCGCGATGTATGAATCAAAGGGGAACAGGCCGTCGCCCAGGTTCGCTTCCGTCGTCGGACACAGCCCCGCGACGGCGCCGCTGCCTGCCAACCGGTCGCGCTCCGCGTCCGACAGGTGCGTGGCATGCACGAGGCACCAGCGCGCGTCGACGTCCACTGCGTGCATCAGGTAGTCGACGGGACGCATGCCGGTGGCCTCCACGCACTGCGCCACTTCGAGCTGCTGCTCCGCGATGTGGATGTGCAGCGGCCGGTCGCCCGGCAGCGCCTGCGCCAGCTCGCGCAGCTGGCCGGCCGATACGGCGCGCAGCGAATGCGGCGCCGCGCCCACTTCCAGCTGCGGCCCGCGCAACGGGGCCAAGGCCTCGACGATGCGCAGCACCTGGGCGGGGTCCGTGCGAAAACGTTCCTGCTCCGGCTTGAGCGGCGTGTCGTTGAAGCCGGCATACGCGTACATCACGGGCAGCAGCGTCACGCCGATGCCCGATTCGTGCGCGGCCTGGGCGATGCGCTGCGCCGTCTCGGCCGGGTTGCCGTAGACATGGCCGCCCGGCGCCCGCTGCACGTAATGAAACTCGCAGACGGCCGTGTAGCCGTGGCGCAGGCATTCGGCGTACAACTGCGCGGCCACGGCTTCCATCTGCTCGGGCGTGATGCGGTTGGCGACGCGGTACATCAGGTCGCGCCACGTCCAGAAGCTGTCCGGACCGTCACCGGCACGTTCCGTCATGCCGCCGATCGCGCGCTGGAAAGCGTGGGAATGCAGGTTGATCATGCCCGGCAGGACGTAGTCGGCTCGCGCCACGCCGAGCGGCGGCGCGGCCTCCGGCGCGACCCGGGTCAGGTCGCCGCGCACGTCCCATTCGAGCAGCACGTCCCGGTGCCAGCCGCCGGCCAGCAAGGCGTGGCGCGCGAACAGGGCATTCATGCGTGTCCTCCCGCGCGGGCCCACGCGACGGCCGCCCCGATCAATTCGCGCAGCAGCGGCTGCACCCTGCCGGCGACGTCGGGCTGGTAGTCGAACGGCGGCGCTTCATCCATGTACAGGCATTGGCACATCTCGAGCTGGATCGCGTGCACGCCGGCAGCCGGGTCGCCATAGAAGCGCGTGATGTGGCCGCCCTTGAAGCGGCCGTTGAAGACGAAGGAAAAGCGGTCCTGCGATTCGGCCACGCGCATCATCTCGCCCTGCAGCTGCAACGAGCACGAGCGGCCATCGGCCGTGCCGAAGTTCAGGTCGGGCAAACGGCCCTCGAAGAAGCGCGGGACGACGGACGCGATCGAATGCGCTTCCCACAGCACCACTTGGCCGTGCAGCGCGAGCAGCCGGTCGAGCTCCGCGCGCAGCTGGCGGTGATACGGACGCCAGTACCGTTCCAGGCGCCGTTCGATGTCGGCGGCGTCCGGTTCCTGGCCGGGCAGGTACAGGCGTTCGCGCGCGAACGTGTCGACGGGACACAGGCGCGTCGTGTCCTGGCCCGGGTACAAATTCGTGTCCTCGGGCGGCCGGTTCAGGTCGACGACGTAGCGCGACCAGCGCGCCGACAAGGTCGACGCGCCGAGGCTGCCGGCGAACGCGTACAGGTCGGGCAGGTGCCAGTCCGTGTCGGCCCGGACCAGCGCGCACGGCGCCATGCGCGCCGCGATGTCGTCGGGAATGTCGGTGCCGGCGTGCGGCATCGACAGCAGCAGCGGCACCGAACCCGCCTTGAACCTGAAATCCATCGTGACTCCGTAGTAGGGCGGGCACCCCGTGCCCACCATGCATTACCGCGACGCGCGTTCGGTGGGCACAGGCCGCCCACCCTGCCGGTTCGCCCTTAGTGCAGCGCGGCGAACAAATCCTTGCACGCGGCCGACAATTCGCCGTCCATCACCATCCGGCGCGCCGCCTCGATGTCCGGCGCGAAGAACCGGTCGGCGTCGAATGCCGGCACGTGCTCGCGCAATTTTGCGTGAACATGTTCCAGGTGGCTGGAGCTCGTCAGCGGGCGGTGGAATTCGATGCCCTGCGCGGCCGCCAGCAGCTCGATGCCGACGATGACACCCGTATTGTGCGCCATCTGGCCGAGACGGCGCGCCGCGAATGTCGCCATGCTGACGTGGTCTTCCTGGTTCGCGGACGTCGGCAGGCTGTCGACGCTGGCCGGATGCGCCAGCGACTTGTTTTCCGACGCCAGCGCGGCCGCCGTCACGTGCGCGATCATGAAGCCGGAATTGACGCCCGGCTCGCGCACGAGGAACGGCGGCAGGCCGGACAAGGTGGCGTCGATCAGCAGCGCGATGCGGCGCTCGGCCAGCGCGCCGATCTCGGCGATCGCCAGCGCCAGGATGTCGGCGGCGAAGGCGACCGGTTCCGCGTGGAAATTACCGCCGGAAATCACTTCCCCGGAATCCGGGAACACGAGCGGGTTGTCGGTCACCGCGTTCGATTCGATCAGCAGGGTGCGGCCGGCCTGGGCGATGAGGTCCATCACGGCGCCCATCACCTGCGGCTGGCAGCGCAGGCTGTACGGGTCCTGCACGCGCTCGTCGCCGACGAGGTGCGACGCGCGGATCGCGCTGCCCGCCACCAGCTGGCGATAAATCTTCGCCGCCGCGATCTGGCCCGGCTGGCCGCGCACTTCATGCACGCGGGGGTCGAACGGGGCGTCGCTGCCCCGCGCGGCGTCCAGCGACATGCTGCCTGCCACCATCGCCGCTTCCAGCAGGCGCTCGGCCAGGAACAGGCCGTGCAGCGCCAGCGCCGTCGACACCTGCGTCCCGTTGATCAGGGCCAGCCCCTCCTTCGCCGCCAGCACGACCGGTTCGATGCCGGCGGCCGCCAGCGCGGCGCGCGCATCCATGATCTCGCCGCGCATGCGCACCTCGCCCACGCCCAGCATCGCGAGCGTCATGTGCGCCAGCGGCGCGAGGTCGCCGGACGCGCCGACGGAACCCTGGCACGGAATCGCGGGCATGATGCCGGCGTTGTACAGGGCGATCAGCGTGTCGACGATCAGCGTCCGCACGCCGGAATACCCGCGCGCCAGGCTGCCGATCTTGGTCAGCAGGATCAGGCGCACGACGTGGTCCGGCAGGTACTCTCCGGTGCCGACGGCATGCGACAGGATCAGGTTCTGCTGCAGCTGTTCGAGCTGCGCCTGCGGGATGTGGCGCTTGGCCAGGATGCCGAAGCCGGTGTTGATGCCGTAGGCCGGATCGCCCTTGGCGACGATGGCCTGCACGGTGGCGGCCGACGTCTCGATGGCGGCATACGCCTCCGGCGCGAGGGTCAGCGCGCCGGGCGTGCCCCAGGCCGCGCGCAGGTCGTCCAGGGACAATGCGCCCGGTTTCAGGATGAGGTGATGTGCTTGTGTCATGGTGTCGATATTCTGCATTACTTGATCATCGGCAGGCGCAGGCCGAAGCGCTTGGCCGTCTCGATCGCGAGTTCGTAGCCGGCATCCGCATGGCGCATCACGCCGGACGCGCAATCGTTGACGAGGACGCGGGCCAGGCGTTTATCGGCGGCCTCCGTGCCGTCCGCCACGATGACGACGCCGGCGTGCTGCGAATAGCCCATGCCGACGCCGCCGCCGTGGTGCAGCGACACCCACGTCGCGCCGCCGGCCGTGTTCAGCATGGCGTTCAGCAGCGGCCAGTCGGACACGGCGTCGGTGCCGTCGCGCATGGCTTCCGTCTCGCGGTTCGGGCTCGCGACGGAGCCCGTGTCCAGGTGGTCGCGCCCGATCACGATCGGCGCCTTCAATTCGCCCGTGCGTACCATCTCGTTGAACGCGAGACCGGCCAGGTGGCGCTCGCCGAGGCCCAGCCAGCAGATGCGCGCCGGCAGGCCCTGGAACGCGATGCGGTCGCGCGCCATGTCGAGCCAGCGGTGCACGCGCGCGTGCTGCGGGAACAGCTCCTTGATCTTCGCGTCGGTCTTATAGATGTCTTCCGGGTCGCCGGACAGCGCGACCCAGCGGAACGGGCCGCGGCCCTCGCAGAACTGCGGGCGGATGTAGGCGGGCACGAAGCCGGGGAAGTCGAAGGCGTTTTTCACACCCTGGTCGAACGCGACCTGGCGGATGTTGTTGCCGTAGTCGACGGCATGCGCGCCGAGCGCCTTGAAGTCGAGGATCGCCTGCACGTGGACGGCGCACGATTCCGCCGCCGCCTGTTTCAATGCCGCGTGCTGTCCCGGGTCGCGCTGTGCGGCCTGCCACTGTTCGATGGTCCAGCCGCGCGGCAGGTAGCCGTGGATCAGGTCGTGGGCCGACGTCTGGTCGGTGACGACGTCGGGCACGAGGCCGCCTTCCCTGGCACGGCGCACCAGCTCCGGCAACACGTCGGCCGCGTTGCCCAGCAGGCCGATGGAAACGGCTTCCTTGCGTTCCATATGCGTCTTGATCATCGCCAGCGCGTCGTCGATGTCCCTGGCCTGCTTGTCGAGGTAGCGGGTGCGCAGGCGGAAATCGATGCTGCTCTGCTGGCACTCCACGTTCAGCGACACGGCGCCGGCGAACGTCGCGGCCAGCGGCTGCGCGCCGCCCATGCCGCCCAGGCCCGCGGTCAGGATCCAGCGTCCCGCCATGTCACCGCCGAAGTGCTGGCGGCCCGCTTCGGCAAACGTCTCGTACGTGCCCTGCACGATGCCCTGCGTGCCGATATAAATCCAGCTGCCGGCCGTCATCTGGCCGTACATGAACAGGCCTTTGCGGTCGAGCTCATTGAAATGCTCCCACGTCGCCCATTTCGGCACGAGGTTCGAGTTCGCGAGCAGCACGCGCGGCGCGTCGGGATGGGTCTGGAACACGCCGACCGGCTTGCCGGACTGGATCAGGAGGGTCTGGTCGTCGTCCAGCTCGCGCAGCGACGCGAGGATCT
Source organism: Massilia sp. Masssp93 (assembly GCF_059491295.1). NCBI lineage: Bacteria > Pseudomonadati > Pseudomonadota > Betaproteobacteria > Burkholderiales > Oxalobacteraceae > Massilia > Massilia sp. Masssp93. The sequence goes on from NZ_CP168502.1 coordinate 5,401,098, forward strand.
GGTCGTAGCACGCCCAGTCGCGCGCCGCGCGGCCGATGCCGCCGTAGACGACGAGGCCTTGCGGGTTTTCCGCCACCTCGGCATCCAGGTTGTTCTGCAGCATGCGGTAGGCCGCCTCGGTCAGCCAGTTCTTGCACGTGAGTTCGCTGCCGCGCGGGGCGCGGATGACGCGGGTGGGATCGAAACGCGGGTCGCCGGTGGGAGAGACTGTGGTCATGTTGGACTCCTCGAAAAGGATGCGCGGGAATAGCGGAGCACATCGGCGCCGCCCGCATTCCAGAAAGTCTAAGTTGTCTATACAACTACGTCAACTCATTCCGCGTGGGCGGCTCACTTTTTCTGCCAGACCTGGCGCCCGCCGACCCACGTTTGCAGGACGCCGATCTTGTGGATGTCATAGGGCGAAATCTTGAACAGGTCGCGATCGACGACGATGAAATCCGCGTACTTGCCGGTTTCGAGCGAGCCTAGCGTTTTTTCCTGATGTCCGGCGTACGCCGCGTCGAGCGTGAAGCAGCGGAACGCTTCCTTGAGGGACATCTCCTGCTCGGGATACCAGCCGGCGATCGGATTGCCGGCAGCGTCCTGGCGCGTGACGGCCGCGTGGATGCCGAAGAACGGGTTCGGCGCTTCGACCGGGAAATCCGAACCGCACGCGATGCGCGAGCCCTGCTGCAGGAACGTGCGCCACGCGTACGCGCCCTTGATGCGCTCGGGGCCGATGCGCTGCTCGGCCATGTTCTTGTCGGACGTCGCGTGCGTCGGCTGCATCGACGGGATGATGCCGATGCTCTTGAAGCGCGGGATGTCGGCCGGCGTGACGACCTGGGCGTGCTCGATGCGGTGGCGCAGCGCTTCTCCGTGATTGGCCGGGATCTCCTTGGCGAACGTGTCGAGGATCTGGCGGTTGCCGGCGTCGCCGATCGCGTGCACGTTGACCTGGTAGCCCTTCTTCATCGCCTTGGCGATCATCGCGTCGATTTCGCCGTTCGAGTGGAACAGCAGGCCGTGCGAATGCGGGTCGTCCGTGTACGGCGCCAGCAGCGCGGCGCCGCGGCTGCCCAGCGCGCCGTCGGCATACAGCTTCACGGCGCGCAGCGCGTACATGTCGTGGCCGTACGTATCGAGCGGGCCGTTGTTCGACAACTGGTCGAAGTCCGCGCCGGTGCCGCCAATCATGGCGTAGATGCGCGCCGTCAGCTTGCCGTGGTCGGCGTAATCGCGATACAAGCGGTCCTGGCCCACGCCGATGCCGGCGTCGTGCGCGCTCGTGAGGCCGACGCTGGCCATCTTTTCCAGCGCGCGGTCGAGCATCGTGCGGGCTTGCTGCTCCGTCGGCTGCGGCAGCACCTTCTCGATCAGCCCCTGCGCGGCGTCGACGAGCACGCCCGTCGCGTGGCCGGCGGCGTCGCGCACGATCTTTCCGCCGGCCGGATCAGGCGTCCGGTCCGTGATGCCGGCCAGCGCCAGCGCGCGCCCGTTGGCCCAGCCGGCGTGGCCGTCGACGCGTTCCAGCCACACCGGGCGGTCGGCGACGGCGCCATCGAGCTCCTGCGCCGTCGGGAAGCGGCCCAGCTTCCAGTTTTCCTGGTTCCAGCCGCGTCCGCGCACCCAGGCGCGATCGGCGTTGGCGCGCGCGTATGCGCCGATCGCGGCCAGCGCCTGCGGCAGCGACGTGGTCGCCGACAGGTCGAGCTGGGTCAGCATCTCGCCCAGGCCGAACACGTGGCCGTGGGCGTCGATGAGGCCCGGCAGGACGGTGCGGCCAGCCATGTCGACGTGCTTCGCCCGAGTGGCCCCGGTTGCTGTTTTTGCCGCCACGTCGCCCGCCGAGCCGACGGCGAGGATGCGGCCGGCGTCGTCGAACGCGAGCGACGCGAACTGGACGACGTCGCCCTTCGCGTCCAGCGTGTAGCCGTTGGCGTTGTCGATGACGGTGGTGGCGTGGGCCGTGGCGGCGGTGAGGGCCAGGGCGATCAGGGTGTGCCTCGTTTGCTTGTGGCGCAGGCGCATCGCGGTCTCCGTTCGATGGTGGATGAACCGGGGTACGGTTCAACAGCAAGAAACAGAGTGTATAGAATTTTACATTCTGGTCAATCGCCGGGCCGGCGTTCGATCGCAAGAACCGGAGGGTGCGGCGCGGCGCGCGATGGTCCAATCGTGGCTCAACCAATGGAGACCACGATGCTCACCCTGTACGATTACCTGCCCTCCCAGAACGCCTGGAAAGTCCGCCTGCTGCTGAACCACCTCGACATGCCCTGCCGCACGGAGATCGTGCGCATCTTCGAAGGCGAAGGCCAGCGCCCCGGATTCCTGGCCGTGAGCCCGACCGGCGCGGTGCCGGCGCTGCGCCTCGCGGACGGCCGCACGCTGGCCGAATCGAACGCCATCCTGACGTATCTGGCGCACGGCACGCCATATTCTCCGGCCGATCCGTTCGGCCAGGCGAAGGTGCAGCAATGGCTGTCGTTCGAGCAGGACCACGTGGCGTCGATCGCCACCTTGCGCCACTGGACGCTGACGGGCAAGCTGGCGCGGCGCGCACCGGCGCTGGTCGAACGCCTGCGCCGGGTCGCGCACAAGGCGCTGGCGATCCTCGAGCGCGAGCTGGCGGAACGCCCGTTCATCGCGGGCGACACGTACACGATCGCCGACATGTCGCTGTTCGCCTACGTCCACCGGGCCGACGAAGCCGCACTGGCGCTGGCCGACCATCCGCATGTCGTCCGCTGGATCGCCGGGGTGCGCGCGCAGCCGGGCTTCCTGGGCACCGTGTACCCCTACTCGATCGACCCGTTTTCGGGCGGCGACCTGCCCTGAACGCGCGCGTTCATTCGAACTGGATGCGCGTGATGTAATAAGGCGAATACGCGGTGCCCTGGCCCTGCCAGATGATGGCGTCGATGGTCTTGCCGGCCGCGTTGATGTCCTTGAGCGGCACCTCGACGACGGCCCAGGTCTTCGCCTTGGGCTGGATGACGTAGTCGGCGTCGATCGCCTTGCCGTCCGCCATGGCCTTGACCATCAGGGTCTGGCCGCCGTCCTTGCCGCCGTTGATGACGAAGGTCAGCTTGCTGTACCCCTCGGTGGAAAACGCATCATGGTGCAGCGCGAGGGCGCTCCACGGATCGCCCTCGACGCGGATCGGCTTGCCGTTGCCGATGGGGACCGCCAACTGCGTCCTGGCCCAGCTCCAGTTCTGGAAACCGTTCTTCAACTCGTCATCGTAGGCGACGAGGGGTTGCGGCAGGTTCCCGGCCCGGGCCAGGCTCCCGCCGGCCACGCCGGCCGCGCCGAGGGCGGCCAGGAACAGGCGACGCGATACGCTCATGCTTGTCTCCGTTGGAATCGTTTTTATGCCTGCGGCAACGCAGGTATGTCGATGTTACGACCGAAACATATGCATGCCTGGCGCCTGGTAAAAATTATGCGCCGCCTGGGAAATTTCATAACGTCGGGGTCAGTAACGTCGGGGTCAGAGCCTAATGCCGTTAAGTTAAGGTTTTTCGAAGGCGGCGCTCGGGATAACGCTGGGGCTTGGCTTTAGTGACCCGGTCGAACTTTCGGCCGGGTCGGTAGACATTCAGTTCGAGTAGCATCCTTTCACGCATACGTTTCAAGACGCCAGGTATGTTTCCTTGGGCCTGCAAGGCCGCGACATGCTGCATCTCGAATTGAAATGCTGACAAGGCGAACACAAAGCTGATATCACTAGGGGCGCACTTGGCTTGTTCAGCGGTGCGCGCCATTTCCAGGCGTACCAGGTTGTACGCGAGAAGCGTGCCCCAGATCTCTTGTCGGGTCGATTCCACACTCAGGCTGCGCAGGCTCAGCGCCATGCCCATCATGGATTGCTTGATCTCGCGGTAGCTCGTCTCGATTTGCCAGCGCCGGCCGTAGCATTGGCGCAATTGATCGGCAGGAAAGCGTCGACGGTCCAGCAGCGAAGTCAAAAGATAAACGAGCCGCCCCTGCGGCGTAGGCGTCAGAACGGCCCGTGCGCGCCAGTGTGCGGGCAGGTCCGGATCTCGTTTGCGTGCTGCAGCTGAGACTTTCATCTCCACCACGCCGTCTTTCTCATCGCCTTCGATCAGGGTCCAGCGCGTGTTGGCCTTCGCTGGCACCAGAAAGTGGCGCTCTTGCCCATTACCGCTGAGCTTGCAGAGTAGTTCGGCTCCCAGAAAGCCGCGATCGAAGACCGTTAATGAGTGGTCGGGGATATCCGCCAATAGGTCCCGTGCGAAGGTGATTTCGCTTTGACGGTAAGTGCCAAAACCCGCCGCCAGAACGAGTTGGGTATCGAGCACGCACAATGTGACCAAACGCGCATGGGGATAGCTGGCAGTGGCGTCGCCCACGTAATGCGGTGCGCCGAAATGGTCCCGGTTTTCGGAACTGTCGGCCAGCTTGAGTGTGGTCCCGTCCATGGCAAGAAGTTGCAGGCCCTTGAACTGATACCGCTGCTCATCCTGCTGGTGCCAGCGCCGGGCCGAGGCGGCGAACAACCAGGCCAGCGGCTCCTCGCCAAGCCGCTGCCGCGCCTGGGTTGCGGCGCTATCGGTCACACAGCGGTCCTCCAGGTCCGGTAAAGCCAAATCCAGTTCCGCCAGCACTTGACGTACTGATCGGTGCCGGTACAAGGCCAGCGCAATCACCAGCCATACTACCTGCTGCGCGGGCAAACGCCGCTGGCGGATGCTGGCCTTGCCAGAATAGTTCAGTGCCGCCTCGATCCACTCGGCGGGAAGATGCTCGCCCAGCCGCCTCCAGTCAGGGGCTGCCAAGTCGACAGTAACAAGTGGCAAGGATTCAGATAACATGAAGGCCGCAGGTTAACAGCCCGCGGCCTCGTTTACAAGCGATCGTTGCTGAACTTGCCGCTTAACTTAACGGCATTAGGGTCAGAGCCCGGTTTTTGGAAAGTTCCTCACGCCCCTGGCCCGGACACTGTTGCACGGTTGATCTTGCTCACCCACGCCGCGGGACGATTTTGTATCCTCTCGCCTTCCGCCGCCTCCTGTTTTCGCCATGCCACGTCCGCGCCGCCTCGTCCTGCCGTCGGTTCCGCTCCATGTCATCCAACGGGGCAACAACAGGCTTCCGTGTTTCACCTGCCGGAGCGACTATCTCGTCTATCTCGACATGTTGCGTGAATGCGCATACGACTGTGGCTGTGCCCTGCACGCCTACGTACTGATGACCAACCACACTCATTTACTTTTCTCTCCGGATGATGAGCATGGCGCGAGCGTACTGATGCAGCGCCTGGGCCAGCGTTACGTGCAATACTTCAACCGTCGTCACACACGTACGGGAACCTTGTGGGAAGGCCGCTTTCGCTCTTGCCTCGTGCTCGACGAGCAATACTTTCTGGCATGCCAGCGCTACATCGAGCTGAATCCCGTCCGCGCGCAGATGGTGGACGAGCCGGAGCACTACCCCTGGTCCAGTTACCGGATCAATGCGTTCGGACAGGACAGCTCCCTGATCAAACCGCATCTTGCTTATCTACGTCTGCATCACGAAACGATCCCGCGCCAGGCTGCATACCGCCAGCTATGCGGGGAAGCGTTGTCCGATCAACTCCTCGCAGAAATCAGGGACGCCAGCAATGGCAACCGTTCTCTCGGCATCGAAGAAGCGAGAGCCACGGCGCTTGATGATGCGGTAGCACAATTTCCAAAAACCGGGCTCTGACCCCGGTACTGGCGCCGGTATCAGGCGGCGTCGTGGAAGATGATGCCGAGGGTATGCCGATGGCCGCTGCGCACGCGGCTGACGCCGTGCCGCATGTTGACCCGGTAGATACCGCGCGTGCCGTTGACGGGGCGCGTGTGCACGGGGAAGACGACGGCGTCGCCCTGCCCCAGCGGCACCACCTCGGCGCGCGACTGCATGCGCGGACGCTGCTCCGTCAGGACGAATTCGCCGCCGCTGAAATCGACCCCGGGACGCGCCAGCAGCACGGCCACCTGCAGCGGGAACACGTGGTCGCCGTACAGGTCCTGATGCAGGCAGTTGTAGTCGCCCGGGCCGTATTGCAGCAGCAGGGGCGTCGGCCGCAGCTGGCCGGCCGCGTGGCAGCGCGCCAGGTAGTCGGCGTGCGCGTCCGGATAGCGTTCGTCCAGCCCGAGCGCGGCCTGCCAGCGGTTGGCGATGCGCGCCAGCGGCGGATACAGCGCCGTGCGCAGGCTTGCCAGGCCAGGCGGCAGCGGATACGCGTAGTAGCGGTACTCGCCGCGTCCGAAGCCGTGGCGCTCCATCACGACGCGGCTGCGGAAGTGCGCGTCGTCCGTGTAGCCGGCCGCATAGGCCGCGCACTGGCCGGGGTCCAGCAGCGCCGGCAGCACGGCGCAGCCGAACGCATCGAGGTCGGCGCCGGCGCGGTCCCAGTCGATGGCCGTCATGCCTCGGCCTCGCGCTGGAGCAGCGCCTGCTTGCGCTCGACGCCCCAGCGATAGCCGGAGATCGAGCCGTCGTTGCGCACGACGCGGTGGCAGGGAATCGCCACCGCCACCGGATTGGCGGCGCAGGCCCCGGCGATGGCGCGCGCGCCCCGCGGCATGCCCAGGCGCGCGGCCAGTTCGGCATAGCCAACCGTCTGGCCGGCCGGGATCTGGCGCAGCGCCTGCCAGACGCGCTGCTGGAACGCGGTGCCGCGCACGTCGAGCGGCAGGTCGAGGCCGAGGCGCGGCGCTTCGACGAACGCGACGACCTGGGCCACCGTGCGCTCGAAGCCGGGTTCGGCGCCGATCAGGTCGGCCTTCGGGAAGCGGTCCTGCAGGTCGCGCACGAGCGCCTCCGGATCGTCGCCCAGCAGGATGCAGCAGATGCCCTTGTCGGTCGCCGCCACGAGCAGCGCGCCCAGCGAGCACTGCGCCACGGCGAAGCGGATGGCCTCGCCGCCGCCGCCCGCGCGATAGCGCCTGGGCGTCATGCCCAGCACGCCGGACGACGCGGCATAAAAGCGGCCGCTGAAATTGAAGCCGGCGTCGTAGGCGGCCGCGGTGACGCTGCCTGCCTGCGCGAGTCCCTGCTTGAGGCGCTCGGCGCGCCGCGCCGCCGCATAGGCCTTGGGCGTGATCCCCGTATGGGCCTTGAAGATGCGGTGGAAGTGGAAGCGGCTCATGCCGCAGGCCTTGGCCAGGCTGGCGAGATCCGGTTCTTCCTCGGCGGCGTCGATCAGGCGGCAGGCCCTGGCCACGGCGTCGGCCTGGCGTTCGGCCAGCGGCGGCGCGTCGGGACGGCAGCGCAGGCAGGCGCGGAAACCCGCCGCCTCGGCGTCGCCCGGCGTCGCGTGGAAGGCCACGTTGGCGCGGCGCGGCGTGCGCGACGGGCACGAGGGCCGGCAGTACACCCCGGTGCTGCGCACGGAATAATAAAACTGGCCGTCGGCGTCGCGCGCGCGGGCGACGACGGCCGCCCAGCGCTCGTCGTCGGTGACGTAGGCGGCGGGTGTGGCCGCGGATTGGCGGATGGTGGCGGTGTTCATCTCGTTCTCCAGATTCTCGATGGCCCCATCGTAAGCGCGGGCGTGGCGGCAAACACTTCGGGTCTTGCTTTCGAATTCGCGGTGTTAGAATGGCGCCTCTAATCGCCGAGGTGGCATCCAGAATTCCGGAGAGTAGTTTGGACGAACAGATCGCGCAAGACAGCACGCCCATTTTCCAGCGCATCAAGGACTACCTGCTCGGCGAAATCGCGTCGGGCCGCTGGAAGGAAGGCGACCTGGTGCCCTCCGAGCAGGCGCTCGTGCGCCAGTTCGGCGTCTCGCGCATGACCGTCAACCGCGCGGTGCGCGAACTGACGGCGGAACAGGTGCTCACGCGCCGCCAGGGGTCGGGCACCTACGTCGCGCCCCAGAAATACCAGGCGACGCTGGTCGAGATCCGCAACATCGCCGACGAAGTCCACGCGCGCGGCCACGTGCATGCGAGCCGTCCGCGCCTGCTGGAACAAAGCCCGGCGGGCGAGGCGCTGGCGCACCAGTTCGAACTGGAACCCGGCACGTCGTTGTTCCATTCCCTGATCGTGCACGACGAGAACGGCCGGCCGATCCAGGTCGAGGACCGCTGGGTCAATCCGGCCTGCGCGCCGGCCTACCTGGAACAGGATTTTTCACGCATCACGCCCAACGAACACCTGATGACGGCCGCGCCGCTGCAGGGCGCCACCTACAGCATCGAGGCGCTGCCGGCGCCGCGCGACGTGGCGGAGATGCTCGACGTCGCCCCCGGCACGTCGTGCCTCGTGCTCAAGCGCCGCACCACGTCGAACGGCCGGGTGGCGTCGGTCGTGACGATGTGGCACCCGGGACATTTGTATAAATTCACGGGCAGCGTCGGCTGACGATGCCACTTGGACCACGGCGCGAAAAATAGTTCCGCCCGGGTCGCGACATCGACCGGACTTCCGTGATAATGGCTGCGGTCAATCAGGAACGCTGCGCATGCCGCGGCATATGTTGAGATTTTGTACAAAGCTCACGAACACGTTCCAAAAAAATCGGTTATTATTCCGATTAAACCCCGCCTGACATCCTCTTGCAGCTCTTCCACTATTGAATATTGCACACATTGGCACCACCTCTGTGCAGCAAGCCAGTCTGACAAGTACGGGAACCGGCTGACACTACCGAGCAGGATCGATGAAGGTCCAAGAAGACCTGCAGGGATTAATTGACCTACCTCTCACTGAGGAAAACATGAGCGAAAACATCAAACACATCAGCGATGCATCTTTCGAAACCGACGTGCTGAAGTCCGAACGTCCGGTCCTCGTCGACTTCTGGGCCGAGTGGTGCGGCCCTTGCAAGATGATCGCGCCGATCCTGGAAGAAGTCGCGAAAGAATACGATGGCAAGCTGCTGATCGCGAAGATGGACGTCGATGCGAACCAGGCCGTGCCGGCCAAGTTCGGCATCCGCGGCATTCCGACGCTGATCCTGTTCAAGAACGGTGTCGCAGCCGCCCAGAAAGTCGGCGCCATGGCAAAAGGCCAGCTGACTGCTTTCATCGATAGCAACATCTGATACCATTGGTGGCGGCAGCGCGCCCGCACTGCCGCCTGTTCCGGACCGGGTAGGCGATCGATTCCGATCCTATCCCTTTGATTAACCCACGCAGTCCCCTCCCCTACCTTTACATTCCCGTCACGGGACACCCGACACATGCACTTATCTGAACTGAAGGCAATGCACGTCTCCGCCCTTCTGGAGATGGCGATCAGCCTGGATATCGACAACGCAGCTCGCCTGCGCAAACAAGAACTGATGTTCGCGATCCTTAAAAAGCGCGCGAAACAAGGCGAACAGATTTTCGGCGACGGTGCGCTCGAAGTGTTGCCGGACGGGTTCGGTTTCCTGCGTTCGCCGGATGCGAGCTACATGGCTTCGACGGACGACATCTACATCTCGCCGTCGCAGATCCGCCGCTTCAACCTGCATACGGGTGACTCGATCGAGGGCGAAGTACGTACGCCGAAAGACGGCGAGCGCTACTTCGCGCTGGTGAAGGTGGACAAGGTCAACGGCGAATCGCCGGAAGCCTCGAAGCACCGCATCCTGTTCGAAAACCTGACCCCGCTGCATCCGAACGAGCCGCTGCGCCTCGAGCGCGACATGAACGGCGCGGAAAACATCACCGGCCGCATCGTCGACCTGATCTCGCCGATCGGCAAGGGCCAGCGCGGCCTGCTGGTCGCCTCGCCGAAGTCGGGCAAGTCGGTCATGCTGCAGCACATCGCCCACGCGATCACCGCCAACCACCCGGACTGCACGCTGATCGTGCTGCTGATCGACGAACGTCCCGAGGAAGTCACGGAGATGCAGCGCTCGGTGCGCGGCGAAGTCGTGGCGTCGACGTTCGACGAACCGGCCACCCGCCACGTGCAGGTCGCGGAAATGGTGCTGGAAAAGGCCAAGCGCCTCGTCGAGATGAAGAAGGACGTCGTGATCCTGCTCGACTCGATCACCCGCCTGGCACGCGCCTACAACACCGTGATCCCGGCGTCGGGCAAGGTGCTGACCGGCGGTGTCGACGCCAACGCGCTGCAGCGTCCGAAGCGTTTCTTCGGCGCCGCCCGTAACGTCGAGGAAGGCGGCTCGCTGACCATCGTCGCGACCGCGCTGATCGAGACCGGCTCGCGCATGGACGACGTGATCTACGAGGAATTCAAGGGCACCGGCAACATGGAAGTCCACCTCGAGCGCCGCCTGGCCGAGAAGCGCGTCTACCCGGCGATCAACCTGAACAAGTCGGGCACCCGCCGCGAGGAATTGCTGATCAAGCCGGACCAGTTGCAGAAGATCTGGATCCTGCGCAAGCTGCTGTACTCGATGGACGAGATCGAGGCGATGGAGTTCATCCTCGACAAGATGCGCGCGACCAAGAACAACATCGAGTTCTTCGACCTGATGCGTCGCGGCGGCTGATTCCAGTCGCAGGCATCCCACGAAAAGGCGAGTCGTACTCGCCTTTTCTGCTTTTTGCGCTACGATTCATTTAGGTCAAGTCCCGGGGTGGTCAGGCGCGGAGAATCCGCACCGAGACCACCACCAGGAGATTCACATGACTCCCCACGAATTGCATGACGCCCCGGCGCAGCGCAACAAGGAGTTGCTGCTCGACCGTCGGCTGACTGTCCTCGAAACGCGCTTCGATACGACAATGACCATGCTGCCCAACAAAGCCGACCTCTCGGAACTGAAAGCCGAACTCAAGACCGACATCCATGGCGAAGCCGCCCGTCTGAGCAAATGGATGGCGGCAACAGCCGTCACGATGGTCCTGGGCTTCGCCGGCATGATCCTGACCATGATGGGGCGCCTGCACGGCGCCTGAGCGCCGCCGGTTGCCTTGGCGGCACGGCTGGCTTATAATCGCCGGTTCCGTATCCACCCCTGGCAAGTGATCGGCAATCGGGTCAAGAAGCAGGTCGACCGACGAAGTGCCGTTTGGCTACCAACTTAAACCAAGGCAAAACCATGAAGACCGATATCCATCCGGATTACCGCGAAGTCGTGTTCCACGACCTGTCCTGCGATTTCAAATTCATCACCCGTTCGACCATCTCCACCCGCGAAACGATCAATTTCGAAGGTAAAGATTACCCGCTGGTCAAGATCGAGGTGTCCGCTGAATCGCACCCGTTCTTTACCGGCAAGCACAAGATCGTCGACACCGCTGGCCGCGTTGAAAAATTCCGCCAGAAGTTCGGCACGGTCGGTTCGAAGACCAGCGTCGCCAACGGCTAAGTCCCCGACGAGCGAACACCGGAAGGCCTGCGGCCTTCCAAAGAAGGAAGCCCGCAGGCTTCCTTTTTTTTCGCGTTACGCTTCGTAGCAATGCCACCCGCGACGCTTTTCCTTGCTCCCCTTATACTACGCGACATTAATTTACTGCATTACTTCGCGCTATCGATGAAACCCGTCCGCCTTCCCGCCGCCGCCACCCTCGCGCTGCCACGCTGGGCTTTGTATGCACTCGGCCTGTTGTACATCCTGCCGGGCCTGATCGGGCGCGATCCGTGGAAGGATGACGCCGCCAGCTTCGGCATCATGTGGACGATGGCGCACGGCGGCATCCACGACTGGCTGCTGCCGAACATCGCCGGCCTGCCGTCGCCCGACGAGGGGCCGCTGACGTTCTGGCTGGGGGCATTGTGCATCAAGCTGTTCGGCTGGCTCGTGGGCGACGTGCTCGGGGCGCGCATCTCGACCATCGGCATCTTCGCGCTGGGCACGATATCACTGTGGCACACGGCTTTCCACCTGGGCCGGCGTTCGGAAGCCCAGCCGCTGCGCCTGGCCTTCGGCGGCCAGCCGGAACCGGACGACTACGGCCGCACGCTGGCCGACACGGCCGTCCTGATCTATCTCGGCTGCCTGGGCCTGCTGCTGCACAGCCACGAGACGCTGGCCGTCACCCTGCAGGGCGCGCTGCTGTCCTGGTTCCTGTTCCGCGCCGTGCGCTATATCGAGGACGGCACGCCGCGCAACGCCGTGCTCGTCGGCGCCGCGCTGGGGCTGCTGATCCTGACGCGCGGCTTCGCCCCGTCGCTGGCCCTGCTGGCCGCGCTCTACCTGTGCACCCGCTTCCTCAAGCTGCCGACGGCGCCCCTGCTCCGCCACCTCGGCCAGGCCGCCGGCACCGCCCTGCTCATCACGCTCGCGTGGGCCGTGCCGGCCACGCTGGCGCATCCGTACGGCCTGTCGCCCGTCTCCGGCTGGCTGACCTGGAACGCCGAGCAGCTGAGCGTGCCGGGCTGGCATGCGATCAAGGCCTTCTTCCGCGTCGGCATCTGGTATTTCTGGCCGGCCTGGCCGTTCGCCGCCTGGGCCGCCTGGGCCTGGCGCCGCCAGCACGGGCTGCTGCACATCATCCTGCCGACCTGCTTCGTCGGCGTCCTCGCGCTCGTGGTCCTGTGCGACCCCGTGCCGGAACGCGGCGACCTCCTCAAGCTGCTGCCGCCGATGGCATTGATGGCCGCGTTCGGCCTGCCGACGATGAAGCGCGGCGCGATCAATGCGATCGACTGGTTCTCGGTGATGGTGCTGACCCTGCTGGGCGGCCTGGTCTGGATGTTCTGGATCGCCAAGCTGACAGGCTGGCCCGCGCAACTGGCCAAGAACGCCCTCAAGCTGGTGCCGGGCTTCAAGCCGGAATTCGGCATCGTCGCCTTCCTCGTCGCGGCCGCGACGACGGTCGGCTGGATCTTCCTCGTGCACTGGCGCCTGTCGCGCCAACCGTCGGTGCTGTGGCGCGCCGTGGTGCTGTCGTCGGGCGGCCTGATCCTGCTGTGGGTGCTCCTGATGACGCTGTTCCTGCCCGACCTGAACTACGGCAAGAGCTACGCCAGCGTGGCCCAGCAGATCGCCGCGCGCCTGCCGGCCGACGCCGACTGCATCGACACGAACGTCGGCGCACCGCAGCGCGCCTCGTTCGCCTACTTCGGCCACCTGCCCTTCGCCCCCGTCGACGGCGGCGAGTGCCGCTTCCTGCTGCTGCAGGACAGCGTCGCCCGGACGGCCCCCGTTCCGGACAGCGCAATACAGAACGGCGCACCCGTGCGCGGCGGTGCCGCGCTTCCCTTCCACGCACGCGACTGGACGCTGCTGTGGGAGGGCCGCCGCCCGTCCGACCGCGACGAACGCTTCCGCCTGTACCGGCGCGTGCGCTGATCCGCAGCGCGCCGGCGCGCTAGCCGTTCAGGACGGGCGCCGGATGCGCCTGTCGTCCGCGCGCACGAGCTGGCGCCGGCGCCAGGCCAGCGTCGAGCACACGCCCAGGCCGGCCAGCAACATGCCCCAGGTCTGCGGCTCCGGCACCGGCGAGATCGTCAGGTCGGCGCCGAACGCCCCGCCGCCGACGCCGCGCACCTGCCCATCCACCTGGATCGCGTAGGAACCGCTCGTCAGCCCATAGCCGGAGAGCGACCAGGAATCGGGGGCATCGGTACCGGTCCCGGTCCCGTCGACGCCGGCGATCGCCGTACCGAGCATGGCCTTCGTGACCGGATCGTAGCGATACAGCGAGAAGCCCGTGATCAGGAGGTCCTTGGCCTGCGGCGTGTTGAGGTAGGACGACGTCAGCGAGGCGGCAGCGTCGAATGGCGTGCCGACGTCGAAGGTGAAGATATCGGTGAAGGTGCTGCCGGTGGTCGATTGCGCAAACGTATCGCCGAAATGCGCATTGAAGCCGCCGAGGCCGTCGTCCGCCGTCACGAGCGGCGCCGTGCGATCGACCGTTGCCGCCCCCGCGCCTTGCGCCATGAGGGCTGCGCCCGCGACCACGGCCAGAACGAGAGATTTGAGTGTCATGATAGTTCCGTTGAAAGATTAATCGGACTCGCTATCCAGGAACGCGTGTCTTGCACCGATCCGTCGCCACAGCTTAAATTCCGCAAGCCTGACCAACCGTTAGGTCTCGCACAAATTTCACTCATTTCTGTTCAGAAAAGAATTTTCCTCCTAGGTACTTTTCGTTCTAAAAACAGTTCATTTCGGAAAAAGCGAGTTTGAGGGAAGTCAATCCGCTGCGAAGGCGCTTGATCAAAATGGAGTATGCGGCCGGTCCCAGCCGTCGTTCAACGAAAGGACTCTCCATGAAAAGCGTGACGTTTTCCGAGATCGAGCGCGCCCGGAAGGGACCGCATCGCCCATCCCCGGCCGTCCCCGTCCAGCGCGCGGCGCTTTTATTGCTGAGCATGGTGCTGGGCCTGCCCGCCCTGGTCCTCGCCTTTCACCTGATCGATCCGACCGCGCCGCTCGGCTACATCGTCGTGCCGGTGCTGCTAGGCGGCCTGCTGCCGGCCGTCGCGCGGACGCTTCCCGGCCGGTTCGAGGTCACGACGCGCTTCTCCGCCTGCCACCTGGTCGGCACGCTGGACGACGCCATGGAGCGGCTCGGCTATGCGGCGGACGAACGCAGTCCCGGCACCGTGCGCTACCGCATGCGCACGGCGCGCTGGCCGACATGGCGGGGCGCCGACATCACGGTCACCGTGCGCGATCACATGCTCGAAGTCACCGGCCCGATGTGCACGCTGCGCGCCCTGCGCGGCCAGCTCAGCTGCTGAGCCGGGCCTCGCCGGCCGGCCTCACACCTTCATCGGCAGGATCACCATCTGCAAGCCTTCCAGGTGCAGCCGGCGCTGCACCGCCAGCGACGCCTGATTGTGCAGCAGCCGCGTGAACCAGTTGTCGGATGCGAAGATCAATTTACTGGTGAAGAAAATGGTGTTCGGGTACTCGCGGTTGATCTGCTCGCACATGCGGGTCACTTCTTCCACCGCGTCCGTGCCGAAGCCGATGTAGGACGCCGACGCCATCCCATGGCTCTGGCAGAAATCGACGAAGTATTCCAGCGTCCGCGCCGCATCCTTGCGCATCTTCTCGAGCGCACCCTCGCCGCCGTACGCGTGCGAGTCGACCGTGCGCGCGTTCACGAACAGGAAGTTCTTGAAGTGGCCGGGGAACATGCGCAACACCCACAGCAGCGCATGCAGGCCACCGCCACGGGAATTACCGACAATGAACACGGCCGTCTGCGCCTCCGGCTCCGGCTCGGCGACTTCCTTCACCGGGCCGAACGGCTGGTTGGCGAACACCCGGTCGACCGAGCGGATGGCGCGCTTGGTTTCGCGGTAGTGGTTGCGGATGAAGATGCACAGGCCGGCGATGGCGGCGATGATGAGCGCCGTGGCCCAGCCGCCCTGCGTGAAGCGCTCGACGAGCAGCACGGCCAGGATGCCGGCGCAGATCACGAAACCGACCAGCGACAGCAGGAAGCGCCGCACCCAGCGCACATTGTCGGTGTCCTTGCGATGGCGCCACCAGTACAGGCACAGGCCGAACAGCGAGATCGCGAACGTCAGGAACACCGAGATCGAATACAGCACGACGAGCAGCGTGACCTGGCCGCGCGTCCAGAACAGGATCGCCAGCGCGGCGATGCCCATCACGAGGATGCCGTTCTGCGTCACGAGGCGCGTGGACAGGTAGCGGAACTGGTGGGGCACCCACGAATCCGACGCCATGTTCGACAGCACCGACGGCCCGCCCAGGAAGCCCGTGTTGGCCGCCACGAACAACAGCCCGGCCTCGAAGGCGAGCGCGACGGCGAGCACTACCTGGTTCACCAGTTCGCTGCCGAGGCCCATATGGGCGATGATGCGGCGGAACGTGGTCGCGTTCAGCGTCTCGCCGGCCGTCGGCCGCGCATCCCACAGCAGGTACAAGAGGATGATGCCGCCGGCCGTGATCGCCAGCGACAGCGCCATGTAGAACATCGTCACCTTGCCCGTGCGGACGCGCGGCTCGGCCAGCAGGTTGACGTTGTTCGACACGGCCTCCAGGCCCGTATAGGTACCGCCGCCCTGGGAATACGCGAGCAGCAGCATGCCGGCCACGCCGGTCCAGCCGATCTGGCCGGCGAGCGAGCCCGTTTCGGCCATCGTATTCGGCAGCAGTTGCGGCAGGTGCGACGCGTGCGCCACGATGCCGTACACGATCAGCACGATGTGCGTGGCGACGAAGCCGAGGAAGATCGGCAGCAGGATCTGGATCGCCTCCTTCAGCCCGCGCAGGTTCATCACGATCAACAGGCCGATGAAAAACGCTTCGGCCCAGAGTTTATAAGGCTGGAAGCCGAGCGGCAGGAACGACGCGAGCGCATCGACGCCGGACGCGATCGAGATCGCGATGGTGAGCACATAGTCGAGGATCAGCGCGCAGCCGGACACGAGACCCAGGTACGGCCCGACGAGCTTGGTCGCCACACGGTAGCCCCCGCCCCCGGTCGGGAACAGCTCGATCACCTGGTTGTAGGCGAGCGCGATGATGAACACCGTGACGGCGGTGGCGACCGCCATGTACAGGCCGAGGTGCGTATGGGGACCGAGCGCGCGAAAGGTTTCTTCCGGACCGTACGAGGAGGAGGACAGGCCGTCCGCCCCGAGCCCGACCCAGGCCAGGAAGGCGACCAGGGCCATCGAGTGGCGCGTCTCGCTCTTCATGGGATCGAGCGGCTTGCCGAGGATGATCTCGCGTATTTTCTTATTCTTCATCGTCCAGGCCGCTTCAGGGCGGCGCGTTAGCTCAAGTAGGCGAGATCATACGCCGGAACGCCCCCTGCGCCCACTGCCGGCAATACGCCATCCTCGCGCGCTGGTCAGTTTGGCATCACATGTGCTAATATGCGCGCCTGCGCTTGCAGCCTCTGTGGCGGAATTGGTAGACGCACTTGACTCAAAATCAAGCGCCGAAAGGCGTGCCGGTTCGATTCCGGCCGGAGGCACCACCTACTCATCCGTAGTAGTCCCGCAAAGTCCAAGAAACCGCGTTTGTCCCTCTGGGAACGCGGTTTTTTTGTGCGCCAAAGTTTGAGCTCGTCCATTACCAGCCTGCGTTTTTGTATCCATACTTTGTTCACGGATACCGAACGCCAAACGTCATGGATCTAAAATGCCTAAGCTCTGCACACCACTGACGGACACCGCCATTCGCAACGCCAAGCCCCGAGACAAGACCTATACCCTGGGAGACGGGGAAGGCATGTACCTCGAGGTCATGCCGAATGGGACAAGATTCTGGCGTATGGCCTACAGGCAGCCGAACGGCAAGAAAAACCGGCTGACCTTCGGGAAGTATCCTGAAGTCTCGCTCGCGGAGGCCCGCGATAAGCGACTGGCGGCCCGGAAGCTGATGGCCCAGGGGATCGACCCTGGCATGGCCAGGCGTGAAGAAAAACATGCCAAGGAAAAGGCCGCGCTGAATACCTTCGAGGCGGTCGCCCGTGCATGGTTGGCCAAGGCCGCAGCGGACCGGGCCGCCAGCACCCAAGAGAAGAACACCGCGTGGCTCGAACGGAACATCTTTCCGGCTATCGGCGCCCTGCCCATCTCCACTATCAAGCCATGGGACGTGTTGAGCGCACTTCGCGTCATCGAGAAGCGAGGAGCGATCGAGTCCGCGCACAAAATCAAGCAGCTGTGTGGCCAGATTTTCCGGTTCGCGGTAGCGAGTGGTCTTGCAGATCGCGATATGACGGTAGACCTGCGTGGCGCATTGTCAGCGGTTCCGGAAGCTCATTATGCGGCGATCACCGACCCTAAGGAGGCGGCAGAACTGCTGCGCGCTATCGATGCCTACAATGGCCATGCCTACGCCGTTGCCGCGCTTAAGCTGGCGCCGCTGGTGTTCGTTCGCCCTGGAGAATTGCGTGCCGCCGAGTGGTCCGAGATCGAACTCGATGCGGCCGAATGGCGCATCCCTGGTTCCAAGATGAAGATGGGGCAGGATCATATCGTGCCGCTGGCGACGCAAGCCGTCGCGCTGCTACGCGAGCTCCATGCGATGACAGGGCATGGAAAGTACGTATTTCCCAGCGTACGCACGGGCGCACGCTGCATGAGCGAGAATACGGTCAACGCGGCCTTGCGTGGCATGGGCTACGGCAAGGACGTGATGACCGGCCACGGCTTTCGTGCGATGGCGCGCACGATCATGGATGAAGTGCTGGGCGAGCGGGTCGATCTGATCGAGCACCAGCTCGCCCACGCTGTCAAAGACCCTAACGGACGCGCGTACAACCGGACGGCGCATCTGCCTGCCCGGCGATTGATGATGCAACGTTGGGCGGACTACCTTGATGCAATCAAACAAGGTGATGCAAGGATTCTTGGCGATTAGCGAACGCCAAGTGTAATCAAGATGGAGCGCAGTGCGCGGTATGGCAATCTTTGACCAAGAAGACCTCGTCGGACCCTGGCCCAATCATCGGAAGCGGTTTTTATTGAGGTGCATATTAAGTTAGGAGGCAGGTGACAAAAATAGGAACAATCCACTGCAAAGTTCCTCGATAGCTCGATCATTTAGTAAATCTGCAGCACATTTATGGCCTTCTTCGCTTTGTAACAACTTTACATGCGAACCGATCCGATGAATTGCGTTGCCCATCCGCCTGACATGAGTAATTTCCAAGCCCGGATAAATTGGTAAAACGAAGTGTGTTTCGGCGAACTGAGCCGCACCTGGGAAGTGCAAATTACGATTTTCCAGTGCCGCGTTAACAGCTGGATGCTCTGGAATAAGCAATGGGAAATGTACACCTGCCGGGATCTTCTCTGCTAAGAGGGCCGCAAGCCATACGTCGCGGTGTAAGAAGTGATCGACCACCCGTACGGGAAACGTCCACCATGTGCGACCGGTTGGGGCAGGAAGTTCTAGCCATTCACAGCCTTTCAACATATCGCCCAGCAATAACGCATTATCTCGGATAACGTCTAAACGTGATGGCAACTCCTGTAACATAGCGCGCCCAATTGCTGCAGCGACAGCAAGGGGCCGAAAATTTGAACCGAGTTGAACGCTCGCCAATCCGTTTATAACGTCATTAGGTACTGGTTTCAATCCTACAAGACGCGACGTGCCGAGCCGTGTCCATTGCTCGCCTTCATGACGAACACGGCGCAGGTGTTCCGCCAGTTCGTCAGAGTTAGTAACGATCGCCCCCCCTTCACCAATCCGCAACAGCTTGCTGTCTCCAAAACTAAAACAGACACACCCCTGCTGTGCAAGTGACGCCGTTACCGGACGGTTACCAAGAAGCTGTGCGCAGTCAGCGATGTAAGCTGCACCATTTTTGCGGCAAAGCGCAACAATTTCGTCAACATATGCACTCTGCCCGAACAAGTGGACATGAATAACCGCTCGGATAGAAAATTGATCGAACGCAGCCGTTAGCTCTTCCGGATCCATCGACTGATTCTCTGGATCAATATCAATTGGTACTGGAATGGCCCCAATCGCAAGGATTGGCATAGCAGAGCCAATATATGTGTATGCCGGCACAGCAACCCGGTCGCCGGCACGAACTCCTACTGCGATAAGGCTCGCAACAATCGCAGTGGTACAACTATTTACCATAACCGCGTGTTTCGCGCCTACGAAATCGGCAAACTCCGATTCAAATAAGGAAACCTCGTCGGACGTAAACATTGACAACTTCCCTGAGTGCAACACTCTATTTGTAGCCTCAACTACTGCTTCAGATACATGCACACGATCACGTGGAAAAGGAACTACGCTGATTGGATCTGCCCCCCCAATCAATACCGGTCTTTCCGACTTGTGCGTTTCGTCTATTTGCAAAGGTAGCCTCCATCTACTGGAAGCACGTGTGCAGTTGTGAAGGTTAGCTTATGGAGACATTCAACCGCAGTTGCTACGTCCGCGCATGTTCCTACTCTACCAAGTGGAATGGGCCCTCTCAATTGTTCTTCTTTATTCGGCATACCTAGTAGTTCCGCCGTCATCGGTGTACGAACGATAGTTGGGCAAATCGCATTCACTCTAATGTTATCCTTAGCCCACCTCATTGCAAGTGCTCGCATTGCAGTCACCAATGCTCCTTTCGATGACGCATAGTAAAGGTCGTGGGCGGTCCCAACTTCACTATCTTGACCGCCACTTGCCACGATAGCATCTGTAGATGCTATAAAAATAACGGATGGAGTTTCACCTTTTATAAGTAAAGAATGTAATGCTTCGGTCATCATCACCGGAGCCTGGTAATTTATGCGCCAGAGTTCAGCTAGAGCAACCTCATTCGACTTGGCAGTTCGATCGTCATAAAAAACACCTGCGCAGTGGACAATCAGATCAAGCGAGGGCAATGACTCTAATAGATATTTAATTGTTTGATGAAGCGAATCCACATTTCCTATATCACAGTGCTCAAAGCGAAAATTGGGATTCTCTTCACTACCAGTGCAGACGGACGTCCGATCTACTCCGACCACGCTAGCGCCGTAACTAAGAAAACGAGCAACAATCTCCGTACCCATGCCACCGCTGCTGCCAGTTATTAAAATTTTCATACAATTCAAGAAGAGAAATATTGAGTAACCGCTGTTTTCAAGTAAGCACCACGAACAACTGCAAATTCATATGCAGCGCTTCCCCATTTAAATAATACGCACGTACTGACAACAATCACTAAACCTAGAATGTACGAACCGCTATACCGTCGCACTGATGCCGCAGCAAGCTCTTTGCGGATCTTCGATACATCCGTTACCGAAGTCAAGGACAACGCAAGACACGGGTCTTCTGGTTTGAAACCTTTGGGTAGCAACCCATTCGAAGTCAATTGCAACAATGCCGTTTCGTAACCGTGGCGAATTAGAGCGGCCATTTCTATTTCAGAAAATCGATTGAGATCGGTACGCACATTGGCAACATGAGACTGTACCACCTCATCCTGCACTTGATACGTAGCAGTACCAATAATTCTATCGATCTCGCTTTGTTCTACTTTTCTTTCAATATTGATTCTCACCAGATGTGGCGAAAGGTATCCTGCATGCACACCATCTTGCAACGCTGCGCGTTGACTTTCTAGATCTGTTACACGTTTCATCAGAATGTCTGTGGTACGCGCAGTTCGGCCGAACAAAGATAGATATTTTTCGCTTCGACTTTGCAAAAAAGGCGCAGACGCATCGCTTGATAACACGGTATCACATCCGTGTTCATCTTTGCCTAAACGAATTTCATCCAGAATGCTTGCTAAACCAAGGTTGTCGTAGATACCACCATCAGTCAACCGTTCAAGGTCAGATCCGAGTTTTTCCTCCTTGACTCTCAGATGGTCCGCCGTCAGTACAACTGGTGCAAGCAACGGTGGAAATGCCGAGGAAGCTGCCACAGCTTGTGACAACGGCAAGTGCTTTCCTCCGACCAGTTCTCCATCACATTTCATTCCCTCTCGTGAGAAGGAGACGAGATCGCCTGACTTTATGCTCGTCGCCAAAATGTGAAAAGCCGGTGACGCTGGCAGATGCTGAAGTTCGCCCTGAATATTTGCTTCCTTTGTATATATGGAAGAAAGCACTTTAGGACCACGAAATGACAATAGGCCAAAAAACGTATGCCAAAGAAGTTTCCCTCGCGGGTTTGTTTTGGTCAAACTCAATAATGGAGCGCTGGCATTTTTAAAGGAGTCCTGATCGCTTGATAGATAGCTCTTCCAATTTAATGCGAGATTGGCCGCTAAAATACTGCCCCCCGATACACTGTAGATCGCGTGGACATTTGGCAGCAGTCCGCATTGCCGCAACAAGCTAATAGTACCGAGATGAAAGAAGGTTGCTCTAAATCCTCCTCCTGATAGACTAAGGGCAATACTTGGCGCCCCTTCGTCGGCGCGCGCACTTTTTGGCTCAGAGTGTATTTCCTTACGCTTCGAAAGCCCGGGCCCTTTCTCTTCTACCTTAGAACGGGCTACAAGCAGTTTTTGTTCGACAACATTTAATCTCGTCACCTGATCTACGGAAGGGCTGGGATCAACAGCAAACCATTGAAAAAAAGACGATTTCACTTGGTCGGGTGCGCGATCTAAAAGACTGCGAATTTTTCCCGCAGATGAAGCGATGAATAGTGCATTCTTAGGTTTAGACAACTCCATCGGCCCCTTACCATTAAGCGCCAACAGGGGCTCGACAAAGCACATCGCCGGCCATTTTGTAGAAGGTGTTAGTGACGAATCGATGATTCCCAGCTTCAGAAAACATTCATGAGTAAGCCAGGAATATGCACTTCGATTCGCCTCTAAAATGACAAGTTCTCTGCCAGACACCGGGTCCTTAGATGCAAGCCATGCAGCCATTTCTCCTAGCCAAAACGCATCAAACCATTTGGGACGACGCAACGATGCGTAAAGAGCTGCTAACAGCTCGCCGTCGGTCACCGATGCACACCGAATTTCTGCCCGCAGTTTCTGCAAGTAAATGCTCACAGGTTGTGAAATACTGAAGTTATCGGAAAAAGTTCTATAGTTCTCCAGTTCTCTCAACACCTCACCGACTGGTCTAACGGCTTGGATAGCATTGCGAAATCTAAGGGCGCCTTGAACTACTAGATCCGGGTCGATACCAGAGTTCGGCGAGCCTTTGGACGGCATTTGCTTGATATAATCACTCATCCGACCAACCTTGATTGATGCGTCACTCAAGGAGGTAATAAATGCAGATGTTGCGCTTACGTTTGGCTCAGTTGACGTGTCATGCCCAACAAGCAGTGACCGCGCTTGCGAATCACAAATGAGAGCATGGACAGTAAAACCTTTTTCAGCCAATCGCCTCATTAGTTGAAGCATAGCCACCTGCCCGGCGTGATAGCGAAGCCGCCCTCCAAGAAAAGCTTGCTCAAGGCTCCAGAATGTATAAATATCGTATTTAAGCTGGGGCTCGGCGCCTAACTTCTTTATTATCTCATCAGGGTCGGGAGAACTTACAAAAACAGGACGTCGATTAATCAAAGGGCTGCTCTCAGGTAAAATTTTTCTTTTATATTTTTCACAACTTCGGCCTGCACTTGTTGACTAGACATGTCTGCATCGAGCATTATGTAGCGCGCCCGCATTGAGGCGATATATTTAAAACGCTCTTGCAAATTAATAAGCTCGGAAAATTCTGCAACGGTCGGCATACGGCTATGTCTTTCATTAAATCGCCGCTGCAGCTCCTCATTTGAGATAATCAGCAAAAACGTGAGATCTGGAACCCGACCGCCAACCATTGAATACAATGTCTCTAGCGCATCGAGCAATTTCGCAGCATCAATTTCATGATCAAGCTGAAGAGCAGCACCTTGGTATACTGCAATTGAGTCAATACTCCTGTCTGCGAGAACAATCTGCGCGTCTTCGCAAACCTGTTGACTCGCCAAACACTCGGCATAAAGCATGAAAAGTAGCGCTGCTTGTGGTCCATGCCCAAAGCCGTAACTAATAAAAATAGATTTTTTCAGCGCATCTTCAATGCGGTTAACTGTATCCTCGTCTGATGGAGATTCGTGCTTAATAGCCACGCTTCGACCGGACGCGGCTAGCTGATGTGCAAGAGCCTTAACAAGGGTGGTTTTGCCTGTGGTATCGATTCCTTCGAAAGATATAAGAATTGGCCACTTCATATTGATTTACCCATAAGCCGAAAAGCGTGACGAAGCACGTTGCGCATTGCTACATCTTCAGGCTCACGGTATTCTTGTAACATCCACAGTTCGTCCGCCGCTAGCCAACGTACTTCGACAAACTCGTCAAGATTAAGCCGAATGGGAACCGTTTGATCCAGAGTGGCAAGGAAGTCGAACTGCTGCATTCTTTGTGCTGGATATTTCGGATGCGTCCATATCCAGTGGGCGATCAATACGTCGATAGAACGCAACGGCACTCCGACCTCTTCTTCTACTTCACGGGCTAGTCCACTTTCCAACGACTCTTCTTGATTAATGTGTCCGCCAGGCAAATCCCAGCATAACGGGAACATTGTCCGGTTCTTTGAGCGACGAAGAACTAAAATTTCGTCGTGCTTATTCCGGAGAACTGCATTAGCGATGCATTTATCCCCTTTATCGCGCGCTTTCATCTTGAGTCGAGCGAGATATGGATCAGGTGGCTGGCTTACGTTACGGCAGATCAGTTTCATTCATTATTCTCAATATGTCGAGCGCGATTGCACCTGTGTCAAAATCAGGCCTCGACCCATTTCTCTGGCACAAGTCCCTTACCGCGCCACTCTTCGACGAGGTGAACGTTTTTTAGGCCGCCCCAAACTTCCTCGTCCGCATGGTCGAGAACAATGATCTGGAGCCGCCCTTGCGTTTTCATGATAATGTCGTCGAATAGAGTAAAAACCTTTCTGACGGCAACAACGTCTTCGTTCTGCCAAGTTGGGGCAAGTTCATTGTCCACTGCTCTTCCGACTCGACGGGCCGGGAAGTAGACTTGGCTAGGCTGATCGTAGATCAACAGCGCGGGGACAGGATGCTGAGGCAAGCGCAAGAAGTATCCTTGAAGCGCCAAACTGAGAGCAATGTGATACGCCAACCAGTTCGCACCGCTGCCAATCTCCCAAAGATAGTCATCGCGCGTTTCTCGGACTACTCTTACAGTAAGGTCGTGAATCACGAGCCGAATTGGAGCGTCTGGCCACTCGCCGTCGAGCTGCGGAATTAGCCTGCCGCAGATGTCTTGAATGGTGTTCAGCGCATTCTCCAGCTTCCGTCCGATCTCATGTTCGGACACCACCGTGGCCAACTTACGGACCTCGGCCCTTAACGCGGAGATCTCTTGGTTCAACTCAGCAGACGTATCAGCAGAGTCATACAGTCTGAGTGCCTCTTGCAACCGCCCCAAGAATCTCGAAATTTCCTCGCCTCGAGTTAGGACCTTTTTTACCTTATCAGATTGTCCTTCTAAGGTGCGAATTTCGGACCGTACGGCAGCCAACTCACTGATCACGTTGTCGACTGTCTCACGCTGACGCAGCGTCTCCTTTCCAAGCGACTCTGTAACTCTCGGATAAGAGCGCAGCCGCAACTCGATACCTTCAAGAGCTTGGCACAGCTCTTCAACTCGGCCACGGCCCGCTTCACTGGGCTCAAAGACGGTCGCGGAATGCTCGGCGGCGAGGTCTCGAATCCAAGCAGACAAACCCAAACGGTCGCGCTGAATTCGGAGGCCATCAAGGTACTCGTCGCTGCTTTCGTCGAGACGGCGTAGTTCATGAAGGCGTTGACGGGACTGATTAAGAGTCATCGTCAGCTTGGACTCGGCAGCCCGCAACTCGGTAAGCCTATTCATGATAACGTCCATCGACTCCAGTGTCGGCGATGCGGAACGAGTGTCGCTGTGAAGTGCCTTTCGCAGCAGGTCGACGGTCGAGGGCCAGTCATCAGGCACGACTGTGTTCGCTGGCAGAAGTCCGTATTCGATTGCCAAACGGGCCCAGGCAAACCCCTCCCGCTGCCATGCGGCCCCTGTGTTCTGTCTTGCCTTTAATTCGCCCTCCTTACGCCGGAGAAGCCGCGACAGTCGATCGAGTTCATGCCGAGCCTGAAGCAATTCAGGACTTATCGCACCAAGCACGTAAGGGAAAATGGTCTTCAGTTTCTCGCGGTGTTCCGTCGTATCCGCCTTGAAGAATAGGACATCAGGGTTTGCGACAATGTTTTGCGGCTGAAATAGGAAGGCCATCAGGTCTCGGAAGCTGACTCTAGACTTGAACCGCTCATCTGCTCCAGGTTCAAACTGGAGATTCGATAAACCTGACAATCTGTTTAAAACAGCCTTCACATAATCGACGTTCTGATTCTTACCGTTAATTACTTTAGGAACCTCAACGACCGGTCCCTCCAGAAGTACCATGTCACCGGACGCTTTCTGTCCACCGGGCTCCCGTCGAGCAAGTAACTTTTGTCCTTCCAGCGTGTCAACAAGAATACCAAACCATGAGCAAGTCTCTCGAATAACACCGACGGGGATCGCACATTTTTCTGAGCCCAGACAGTAGTCAATGATCGGAATAACCGACGATTTCCCTGTCTTTGAGGCACCACTGATGACGTTCACCATATGTGGCTGGAAGTTCACTGCCCTCGGCTCTTTCCCATCCCGGGGCCAAAGGATTACTTTCAACAGTTGGAAGTGCATCAGAACCCTACTTTCAATGTATGGGCGACTTGCTGATCCGACAAGCCAGCGAACCAATACCCAATTTTCTCGGAGGCTGGGCCGATTTGTCGAATTCGGTCAGGAAGCGCTGGAGCCTGCAGCTCGTCGTGCGGGCTAAATGACCAGATGGTTGCGGTATTCGGTGCGACGCGAATCAGCCGCGACTGCTCGGCGACCATAAGTGAACTGAGCGTTAATTTCCGGAGAGTCAAGGCACGCCCATGGACCGCCAACAGATCCTCGCGCTGCTCGCCAAGCTTCCCAGCGAATAGATGCAAACCGGAAGCCTTTTGCGTGCTGTGTATCATTGCCAGCGTTGGCCCGTGAAAGACCAGCGGTAAGAGCAAGAACACAAGAGGCATGAGTACGGCCTGTCCGTCGCGCTCTTGGAATCCGAGGCCGAATCGCCAGATCGCGTAAGCGCCTAGCGCGTCGTTCTGGACGATCGCTGCCTCGTTGACACGTAGGGTACGGGCGCCATTCGTCATTGCTTGTCTTCGTCATCTAGAAGGACTTGGTGCTTTGGGTGCCACCCAAGCTCTCGTCTGTCCGCCAAGTCGTTAAAGCCACCATGAGTGAAATGTCCAGGCACTACGCGGCTGTCCAGCGGTACGTCCATAGCGGCACATCGGCTGTACACGATCCGTCCTTGCGCCCCCGGATTTTTGTCCGAGAAGATCTCCGTTATTTCATTATGAACTGCGTTGTGTTTGCGCAGCAGACTATCCTCCCAGTCATTAAAACTGTCGTCGAAAACGAGACCTTGCTCCGCCCATTTCACCTTGTCGCCCGATGTACGCATCAGGTCGCTTGCCGCCCGGAGCAACTGTTCTTCTGACGCATCTATCAATTCCAGTTGCCGCACGAAGACGGGGCGGCTCGTCAGCAACGCTTTCGCATCAGCTTGGGATGGGGCAGTCGTGAAAGTAGGCAGGTAGCCAGCCATGTTGTTCTGCTGGATAAAGGCATGGAAGTTCCTTCGAAATTCCGCAACATTTACCAACGCTGGAGCCTTCCGACGAATGCACCTATCAGCTGCCTCCTTGGCTTGGCCAATTGCCGAGGCACAAATTATGTCCAATGATGCCTCTGGGACTGTGGGCCGCAGTAGCTGACGAATAGGCTCCAACGGGTCCAGATCAGTGGCGACCACAGTTGCCTTTCCGATGACTGCTAGGCGCAGTGCATCTTTAGCATCGAAGAACCTTTGAACGTGCGCTATACACTTAGGGGACTGCACTTTCTTCTTCAACTTGTCCTTAACCAGTTTGACAAGCGCCTCAACAGCCTGGGCGTTACTTGCTGCATGAATGGCCATACTTAGCTTGCCAAACTTCGGCGGAGTCACATAAAGCTGAAAAGATGTGTTCGCCCCATCAACCTTCTGGGTCTCTGCCGTATCGAGCCAATTGGCGACAGTCTTCCAGAGGTCATCGGACCAGTCAGAAATTGGGTTGTGCGCGAGAGCGCTTTTGCATTGCTCCAACAGTAGCGTCCCGTCCGCATAGTGGACTGCTACGTCATCTAAGTATTCAAGTGACACGCTTGAGTCGGATGGACTACTCAGCAGGTAATAGCAGAGCCGAACCGGCTGCAACGCGAATCCAAGGTAGGGGCCTGCGGCAGCGTGCTTGACAAAAAAAGGGGCTGCTCCATTCATACGAGCGGCTTTGGAATAGGTTGCTGTAATGCTCCTGCCACGCAAATTTTGTCATTCATGAAGGTTCCCTTACTTGACGCTGGCAACTTAATGGGAAGTTATCATACGTCAACTATTGGCTTGGCGGCAACTATTGCATTGAATTGCAACTGCTCTAGAAATTGGACATTGTTAATCTCGTAGAGATTAACAATACGAGACGCTAGTCTATCCTGCCTCCAAAAACCAAACCCAAAGACCCTGCTTTCAACACGTTCGAGCCGCGTGCAATGACGCTTGCATAGGTACCAGCGCAATGTTCAGGCCGCCACCTGACGGCACACTGCTACCTACGTCGCAACGCCGCTAATAGCCCGATGCAGTCACCGCACCGACGACACGGCGACACCTGCGTGACACAGCTACGCGGAAGCGATGCTTCTTTCCACGCTCACTTTGGAGGCGTACATGGATCAGCAAGCGGTCAATATGGCGGTCGAACGCCGTGCGTCGAGCAATCGTGCCGACGTTCGGTTCCTCAGACTTAAGAAAGTGCTCGCCATCTGCGGCAAGTCGAGGAGTAGCGTCTACGACGCGATAAAGAAGGGAGACTTCCCAAAACCGGTGAAGCTCAGCGGTAGCTCGTCAGCGTGGATCAAAAGCGAAGTCGAACCGTGGGCGGTCGAATGCATTCGCGCCAGCCGACGGGACTCAAGGTTTTGAGATACAGGCCATCGACTACGAACAGACGCCGAGCACGACGGTCAAGGCAAGCGGTATCGCATGCGCCAATATCGGCTTAGCGTCTGCGGGCGAGCCCGATCTCAGTCACCAATTGCAAGCAAGCGTCGCAGCATCGCTATCACCTCGTCCAGGCCCGGGGCCTCAAGCTTGCTTTTGGACAGAAACGCGCGCCACTGCTGCTGCTTGACCGGACTCGCCAAAAAAGCGCCGCTCAGCCCCATCGGGACGGTCGCAGGAACTTCGGTTCGTCGGCGCGCGAACGTCGCCTGAACAGCTCGTCGCAGGACGGCGGCATCGATCTCGGCTAGGTCGCAAGGAACCAAAGATCAAAGTAATCTTTCATGCGCGTATTCGCCATGCCGAGGCTGACGATCGCTTCGTACTTCTCTGCGATCACGGTGTACACCGGATAGGCGCGCAGCGACGGTGCCTCGACATCGTCCAGAAGAGCCGGGAACTTCACGAGTGCCGGCGCCGGCGTGACGGCATCGCCGTAGCCCACATCGATCTGCACCGAGCAGCGTGCGTTATCCAGAGCTCCAATCAGGGTGACGCGCACGCCCTCGTAATTTGCCTCTTTGCGAATCGGTGCCGCTCGCACGCTTGCGTGGTCGAAGACGATGCCATCATCGGACGGCGTCGTACAGACCTGCTGGAAGACTTCGATCAGGTGGTCGATTTCCGATGGACCAAACCCGAGGAGGTCGATGTCCCGGGTTGGCCGATGCGGCTGGTCGAACCACAGGTCGAAGAGCAGCGCACCCTTCAACAGGAACTGGTCCGCCCACGGCGATACGCTCAATCGGTACAGCAGGCGTTCAAGCGAATACCGCGTTAGCATCAGGTTAAAGTCCGCCCTCTCGGCGCGTGCGCGGTTCAGCAGGCGCGCGCGGATGGACGCGGCGCGATTCGTCGCCTTCATGCTACCCCTACGGTTTCCAGGTACGGACGCATGACGTTCGCCACCCTGCAGATCTCGGCGTAGCGCCACAGTTCATCCATCGTAGCGCGCTTACCGTTCCAGGCTTCGCGCAGCGCTTCCAGGGCGACGTCGAGACCGATCTTGTTGCGGAATTTGAAGCAGTCGGCAACCGTCTTCGCCACGCCGAACACGCGCACCTGCGTACCGGCGACATCGACCGTCTCCACACCTTCGGTCATCGCCGGTCCGGACATGCGAATCACGCGCAGCGGTGGATAGTCGAAGCGCGGCGCGTGGGCCTTGTGCGGGATGGCGAGCCACACGTCGGAGGACTGCTGCGTCGTCAGGTCGTGGAAGCGCAGCGCGGACAGCAGACATAGCACGCCATTTTCGCTGCGCGCGGCCACTTCGGCGAAGGTGTCGTAGGCAGATGCTGCGCGGTCGGGCAAGGCATACAACCCGCGACCAAGCTTGAGCAGCTTCCCTTCATCGGTCAGCGACGCGAGGAGCGCGCGCGATGCGCCGGCACTGTCCACGTCACGGGTACGCAGCACGCCCTTGGATCGCGCCAGCTCAAGAATTCTGTCGGCCTGGTTCATCTCACCAGTCTATACAAAATATAGGCAATTATCCATATTTGCCGAGGTTTTGTTCATCATCTCAGCCGGTGTTGGGCAAACACGCTGCGATTTCGTCATGACGAAATTTGTTATCCCAAACCTGTCAAAAATTGCCCAAT
Source organism: Massilia sp. Masssp93 (assembly GCF_059491295.1). NCBI lineage: Bacteria > Pseudomonadati > Pseudomonadota > Betaproteobacteria > Burkholderiales > Oxalobacteraceae > Massilia > Massilia sp. Masssp93. Next base: position 5,431,160 of record NZ_CP168502.1, read on the forward strand.
TGAAACAAAAATATGGATATTGAACAGTGCCACATTACAATAGCAATCAGCTCAACAGCAGGGACAACAGCCGATGTCCGCCATCCCCTATTACGAACTGCACGCAACTCGGCTGGTTACCCAGTACGAGTCGCTGTCATTTGAGGACGTCCACGCGGACCTGATCGCCATACTGCCTGCGCCCGGCAGCACGGTCCTCGATATCGGCGCAGGCTCCGGCCGGGACGCGGCATGGCTCGCCGCAAAAGGATACGACGTCGTGGCCGTCGAGCCGTCCGAGGCCATGCTCGCCCACGCGCGAAAGAAACACGCGTCGAGCCGGATCCAATGGCTGTCCGACAGCCTGCCCGACCTCGCGAAGGTCCGCCGCCTCGGCTTGAGCTTCGACCTCATCCTGCTGTCCGCCGTCTGGATGCACATTCCTCCATCCGATCGCCAGCGTGCGTTGCGCAAGCTGGCGACGCTACTCGCACCGAAAGGACGCATCGCGATCAGTCTCCGGCTCGGTACGCCCGACACCGAACGTGCGATGCACGAGGTCTCGCTGCCGGAATTGGCCGGCGTTGCCCAGCAATTCGGACTGCGCATCGTCCACACCAGCGACAGCCAGGACAAGCTGGGACGGAGCGAGGTGTCGTGGACGAACGTCGTGCTGGGGCTTCCCGACGACGGCCTGGGTGCCCTCCCCCTGCTGCGGCACCTGATCCTCGTGGACGAAAAGTCGTCGACGTACAAGATCGCGCTGCTGCGCGTTCTGGCCCGCATCGCAGATACTGCGGCGGGACTGGCCCGCTACGACGCGGAATCCGTGGTCGTGCCGCTGGGTCTCGTATCGCTGTTCTGGCTCCGCATGTACAAGCCCCTGATCGAACATCTCCTTCCCCAGATGCCACAGAGGACCGGCCCTGGCTTCGTCACCAACAGCTTCACGTCGCTGCGGTCCGTCACCGCGGTCGAACTGCGGATCGGCTCCGTGTTCAGCGACCAGACGGCCAAGCACCTGCACCAGAGTCTTTCCGAGATTTCGCAGGTGATCCGCAACATGCCCGCGAACTACCTGCGCTGGCCCGCGAGCGACAAGCCGATCTTCGGCGTCACGCGCCGCCGCATGATGCCGACGCCGTCCCCGCTGCAGATCGACGAAGCTTTCCTGTGGAGCCTCGGCGACTTCCGCATCCCGCTCGAGATCTGGCAGGCGCTCACGCACTACAACGTGTGGATCGAGCCCGTGCTCGTGTCGGAGTGGGTCAGGCTGATCGAGTCCTATTGCAACGACGGGCGCCCGGACGTGCGCACCCTGGCCCACTCGCTGCTTGCATGGGTGGATCCGGCGCGCGACACCAGCTTCGCCCGCGCGGCGGTCGATCGCATGCGCGCGGCCGGCAAGCCTGTGTATTGCGTCTGGTCCGGTGCGCGCCTGCGCGACGAGTACGACGTCGACCACTGCTTCCCGTTCGGCGCCTGGCCCTGCGGCGATGCGTGGAACCTGATGCCGGCGTCACGCCAGATCAACATCCAGAAGTCGAACCGGCTCGTCACCCAGGCCGCGCTGGAACGCGCCAGCGACACCATCAGCACTTGGTGGAACGACGCCTTCCTGAGTCAGGGCGACGGTTTGCGGCGCCAGTTCTTCCTCGAAGCGTCGCAGACGCTGCCGATTCTAGTAGCCACTCCGGAGCCGGCAGACGTCATCGACGCGATGAAAGTCCATCGCATCAGGTTGAGCAAGGATCAGGGATTGCGTCCTTGGGAGCCGGCCGATACCACCGGTCGCAACCGGGCAGCGGCCGCAAGCCTCCCATCGATGCATCAACCGACTATCGAATGAGTTCGCACACATGAAAATTATCTTCGTCATCGTCATCCTTGCCGTTCTTCTAGCGGGACTCTTCGCAGTGCACTTGAAGACGGCGAAGGGAAAAGGCCGCACCGGTGCGTACCGCCGCCGCAAATTCATGACCGATAACGAGGAGGAGTTCTTCGGCCGACTCGTCGTGGCACTTCCCGACCATTACATTTTTCCGCAGGTCGCGATGTCGGCCCTGCTCGACACGGCGAGTAGCGACAAGCGAACAGCCCATGGCGACCGATTGCGGATCGCCCAGCAGCGCGTCGATTACGTCGTCTGCACCCGACGCTGCGAGGTCGTCGCGGTCGTCGAACTGGACGACAAAACGCACTCGCGCGCAAAGGATGAACTGCGGGACGCGCGACTTGAACAGGCGGGCATACGGACCGTCCGCTTCCAGGCCCGTAACAAGCCAAAGGTCGACGTTATCCGGGCCATGATTCTCGGTCCTACGGTGACTGAGGCTGGCGAGGGTACGACCGCACACACCGGTCAGGGTGCCGTACCTGCCGGCGGTACCTCACTCACACAGTAATAGTCCACCCACGCAAGCACCGGATTTCGTCATGACGAAATTTTTGACGCCTTGTACACGACGAAATGTATGGATTCGTTTCCGCGCTCGGGCTCGGTGGCGCCCTAACGCTCGCTTACCTGCAAAGGTAAAGGCGGTCGACGGCACACTAAGCCTTAAATGACTGCCGCCGCCAGCCAGCATTGAACCTTAGTTGGTGAGAATGCGTGAACTTGTACGTCTATTCGTTTAGTAATATTAGCTGCCGAGGTTACCGATTCTGTAAGAAGCCTTGGTGAGCAACTTCCGACCATGACGCAAGGCCTGCGGTTCGTGCTAGCTCTGACAGGTAGTAAGGCCGTTCTATATTCGGTACGAATACCGGCGCGTCTTAAGCGGCACGATGATTGCCAGTGCGATATTATGCCGCCGGGAATGTTAAACTGCATGTTGTTGCCACTTCACATATCCGGTTGCTCTGATGTCGGCGGGCTGGCGGCGCGCGTGGGTATACCGTAACGGGCCGTTCGGTCGCGTTAGTCGGGGCAACATAAGCTCGAACACCGATGCATTTGTATGATCAACGCAACCAAACTTTTCGCCGACCTCGTCCTGGGACGGCAGTACAACCGCCTGTTGCGTCTGTACTTTCCACACGACGACGGCCCCTATTCCCAGTTGCTTGTCAACCGTTTGGACGCCACGGAAGGGCTGTCGAGGAATTTCAAGTTCACGGTCGAGCTCCTGTCGGACAACCCCAGTCTGGCACTCAAGGATATGCAGGGCAAGCTGCTCGTGGTCGAACTGGTACGCCGAGACGGAAGCCTGCGCTATTTCTCTGGCTACGTCTTTAGCTTCCGCCGCACGCATGCCGACGGGAGCATCACGCACTACGAGGCCGAGCTCGGCCCGTGGCTGAGGTTCCTCGAGCTACGCAAGGATAATTACCTGTTCCACGGTAAAAACCTGCGCGAACAGGCCGAAAGCATCTTCAGTGATTTTTCCCATCTCCCGCGATGGGAGTGGCGCGTGACGATGCCGGACGCAGCGATGACGGATGCTTGCCAATTCGACGAGACCGATTTCAATTACCTCAGCCGGCGGTGGGAAGCGGCCGGGTTGTGTTACTGGTACGAGCATGCAGTAGACGGCCATACGCTCGTGGTGTCGGACGATTCTACGCGCGCGGCCGAGATCGACGTCAATGCCGAGGTCAGGTTCCACGCGGCGGGCGGCCACGAGGAGGAGGACGGCATCGACCGCTGGTCTCCCGTCAGGCATATTGCGCCGACCAGCGTCGGGGTCACGGCGTTCAATTTCAAGCATCCCTTCCCAGCCGAACTCAACATCCCGACCCTGAACCAGCAGGGGGCCGTGCCGAACATCGACTTTAACGAGTACGCCGGCGCCTATGCTTTTCGCGACCGACAGGAGGGAGATGCGCTCGCGAAGCTGCGGATGGAGGAAATGGAGGCGGCCAGCCGCTATTTCGACGCCGAGGGCAATTGCAGGCACCTGCAGCCCGGACGCTGGTTCCGCCTGACTGATCACTTCAACCACAACGCTGAGGTCTACACCGAACAGGCTGGGCGGGACGATTTCCTCATCCTGGCAATCCATCACAGCGCTACCAACAACTACCTGGAGCGCGAGGACGAAGACGCTGGGTATCGCAACCGCTTCACGTGCATTCGCAAAATGATTCCGTGGCGGCCCGGCCGAAACTTCAACAGCCGGCAGACAAGGATCCTCGCGCCACAAACCGCGACCGTCGTCGGTCCGGAGGGACACAACGGCGTCCATACCGACGAATACGGGCGCGTGCGGGTGCAGTTCCATTGGGATCGTGCCGGTACTCGCGATGAGCGCAGTTCGGCCTGGATTCGCGTCGCCGGGGCCTGGGCTGGCGCCGAACTTGGCGCCGCCGCGATCCCGCGCGTCGGCTCCGAGGTCTTGGTCCAGTGGCTGGACGGGAATCCTGATCGTCCCATTATCACGGGCAGCGTCTACAACGAGCGCAACATGCCGCCGTGGGCGGTGCCGATGCAGCACTCGATCACGGGTTTGCGCAGCCGCGAGCTTGGTCCAGACATCGGCAACGCGGTCGGCGGACGCGGCAACCATCTCGTCCTGGACGACACCAACGCATCGATCCAGGCGCAGCTCAAGAGCGACCACGCGTGCAGCCAGCTTTCGCTCGGCAATATCACACGTATCGAGGACACCAGCGGCCGCAAGGACGCCCGCGGCGAGGGCTGGGAAATCGCGACCGATGCCTGGGGCGTTGCCCGCGCGGGCAAGGGCATGCTGATCACGACCGAAGCGCGCCAGAACGCCGCATCGCACATCAAGGACATGGGCGAGACGGTGCAGCGCCTGGCCGCCGCACAGCATCAACACGACGCGATGGCCGGGATTGCAGAACAGGCCCAGGCGCAAGAGCGCCAGCAGCAAACCGGGGTCGCGGCGGCGCTTAAAACTCAGAACGACGCGATCGCCGGACGCAGCGCGACCAATGAGCGCGGTGGATTCCGCGAACTGGCCGCACCTCACCTCGTCCTGTCCAGCCCGGCTGGCATCGCTGCCACGACCGCGCACTCCACCCATATCGCCAGCGGAGAAAGCATTGCCCTCACCAGCGGCGAGAGCCTGTCGGTGGCCGCAGGCGGCGGGTTCTTCGCCAGCATCCGCGAGACGTTCCGCCTGTTCGTACAGAAGGCCGGTATGAAGTTAGTCGCCGCAGCAGGCGATATCGACGTGCACGCGCTGGCGGACAGCATCAACCTGTTGAGCAAGCTGAACATCACGCAGACCGCGAACCGGATCACGATCACGGCCAAGGAAGAAGTCGTCATCAACGGCGGCGGCAGCTACGCGGTCTTCGGGCCGAACGGAATTGAACACGGCACGGCGGGCAAGTTCGTCACGCACGCGGCGATGCACATCGCCGACGGCCCGAACCGGCGGCCGCCTGTGCTTCCTGATCTGCCGATCGTACAGGTCCCCGCAGCCTACAGCCAACAGCTTTGCGTCGGCACGATGCTCCACACCGATCCAGAATTGAAGGGGGCGAGCTATGAGGTCTGGACCAAGGGCGACCATCCCGAACTGCTTGCTCAAGGCACCCTCGACGACATCGGCCGTTCCATCACGGTCTACACGAAGGAGCCGACCGACATCGAGATCATTTTCGGAGAGAACGAATGGTTCGATGCGGTCGACCTAGGTCCTGGGTCGTCAGCCGACGACATTGAGAACATCGAAGGTTACGCATGAATTGGCGCGATTTTTTCTCCGGCCTGTTTTCCGGCCACCACGCGGATGCGGGCCAGTCCACTAAGGCGGCGCTCCGGCCGGGCACCGTCATGATCTGCTTCGTGAACCGCTACCTGGAGGCGCTCGACGGGGTCAAGTACAAGATCCAGTTCGATGGCCATGAACTCGCGGGCGTGACCACGGCCACTAGCTATTGTTTCGAAGTCCAGCCCACGACGCTCAATCCGATCAAGGTCTCGGTCTGGTCGCGCAAGTCCAAGAGGTTCAAGGCCCTCGACGATGTCGTCCCCGTGCTCGGCCAGTGCAAGCTCGTTCGCAAGGTGCTCGCGACCGCGAAGGTGACCGGGCGGACCGAAAAGCACCCGGACACGAAGCCGGCCGATGTCCCGGCGCCGACCCTTCCGCCACCGCCTCCACCTGGTCCGTCGCCCGCTGACGGCCAGGGCGTGCTACCGAAGCCCGTTCGCAACGAGAAGGATGAGCCCCAAACCCAAGCGTCGCGACCGGTGCCGGGCGAGGTCACGGTGACGCAATTGCGGAAGATTTTCACGGACTCGAAGCGCGCCACCGACGCGTACCTGCAAAGCATTGCGAACGAGGTGAACGCTGACCTGGCAACCTTCAAGCTCGACACGCCGTTGCGGCGGGCGCACTTTTTCTCGCAGGTGAAGGGTGAAACCGGCAACAGCATGCAACCTGTACGGGAGAGTTGGGAATACTCGCCAGAGGCGCTGCTGAGCTTCAGCGAGTACTATCGGGCGCACCCGAAAGAGGCTGAGCAGGATGGTTACCTCAAGGACCCGAAAAATTCCAAGAAGTTCATCCGGCATGCCGACCAGAACGCCATCGGCAGAAAGCATTTCCTGCGTCTCAACAACAATCGTCTCGACCATCCCGACGACGGCTCCAATTTTCGCGGACGCGGGCTCTTGCAAATTACTGGCTATGAAAAGTATTCATTATTCCCCGCGGAATATTCGCGCTATTGGTCCGGGCCGGTGCCCAACTGCGTCGACGATCCCGACTTGATTGTCAAGTATCCTTACTCGATTCGTTCGGCGATCTGGTTCTGGATGAAATACAAGGTGTACGAAGTGGCGGACAAAGGCGCCACGCACCAGGTCGTCGCAAAAGTCACCCAGCGGGTCAACGGCGGCAACAACGGCCTGAAGGAACGTCGGGAAGCGTTCGACGTCGCCTATCCCGCTTTTAAGTGAAAACGAAATGAACAACATGAAAAAACTGTTTGCATCTCTGGCGGTGGCCAGTGCCTGCTTGAGCATAGTGCCCGCTGACGCGGCAACCCCATCGTCGAAAATAGAGAGCGTGACACTGAGCGCCGTGCGCAAGCCGCCAACACGCTACGAGGGGACCCTGTCCAACAAGCGCATCCTGATGGTGCTGTCACAGGAGGGAACGACCGTTGAGGGGGCCTACGCCTACATGAAGCAGGGTGCGCACGACGCGCCCCGCTGGATCGACCTGAGCGGTACAGCGAATGCCGCGGGCGGCGTCACGCTGGTCGAGAAGTTCAAGGATAAAGTGACCGGCCAGTTCGACGGCAAAATCGCCGGCAACATCTTTTCGGGAACATGGCGTTCGCCGGACGGCAAGAGCCTGGAATTCACGGCGACCGCCGTCGGGGCGGCGGACAACCTCAGGATCGTGGCCCGCGTCGCGAGCACGGACGGCGACACGAAGTTGAAGGGGCTCGACATCTATCGCGACCAGAAGCTGACGCAATCGATCCCGGCCGACGCAAACATCTTCACATCGCTCTCGAATCTCCATTACGACAATCGCGACCTGAATTTCGACGGTTATCCCGATCTCGCGGTACCGGTCGAGAACGGCGAACAGCTCTACTGGCTGTACGACCAGGCACAACACCGTTACGTGGACGCGCCGGCGTCGCTGCGCGACATTAACGTCACGCACACGCGGTACAGCACCGATGAGATCTACGAGGAGTACAGCGGCGGATCCAAGTACAAGGGTATGAACGTCTACAAATATACAGACGGCAAATACTGCCTGATCGAGGAAAACATGGTGTCCGGCGACCCCGAGAAGGCCAAGATCAGCAAGAAAAAATATCCGGTCTCGCAATGCAAGGCCAAGGAAGACTGATGGCGCGCGAGATAGCAATGCGCTCCAGTCGACATCATTCCGCCATCGGCAGAACCCCATGACGAACGCGGGCTTCGTACGCGTCGGCGACAAGACCGAGTGCGGCGGCACCGTGCTCGAAGGCGATGCCACCTGCGTCAGCCACGGGCGCGCTTACGCATTTCAAGGTGCGCGCGTCTCCTGCCGCAAACGCTGCGTGATCGCCGAGGGCAACATGCGCCACATCCTCCCGAACGGGCAGCCGCGCGTCGTGCAAGGCATGAAGACGAGCGGTGGATGCGTCTGCGAATCCACGCTGAACGGCACCGATGGTATTGGCAGCGGTGCGTGAGCGGATCGGCCCGGCCGACGTGCGCAAAGCGCAGGCCGCCGGGTATCTCGTCGTCTTCCCCGGGCCATCTCTCACGGAGAAACGACAGTGAACTAACATCGTCGACGAGGGTCAAAGTGATCAGCGGGATTCCGCATTCGAAAACCGCACCCATACCCTAACCGGCTTTGTATCCATGCGTGTACCCATGCCGCAGATGAGCCTGTCAAAAAACCCCAGCAGCCACGCGGCGTCCAGCAGACTCATCGATTCCGGCCGGATGCATCACCACGCAGCACCAACGATCAAAACCCGCGGCTCTCATGGAGGACGCGGGTTTTTTGTTGTGCTGCGCCGTGCTTGGTCACGGCTTCGGTATGGGGCAATCTGCGCAGCGATCCGCGGTTGCAGCGCAACCGCAAACGGTCTTGAAGGCCTGGCACCGGCAACGGCGGCGAGTGGCAAAGGCGCCGTGATGTCATCCACGAGTCAAACCGGGCCCTGCGTAGAATCCGGGAGCCGTTCCCTTCCAACGGGTGCCCCCGAACCGGATCAAGCCGATTTCCGGCGTCGTGCGGCAGCCAGAGCCGCGAGGCTGAGGCCAATCAGCGCGAGCGAGCCAGGTTCAGGCACCGCGTTGTCACGGATGGCGGCCGTGTCCGAGACGCGCACAAAATTATTATTCACCAGATAGGCATACTGGGTGCCAGGATTGGCTGCAACGTTGAGACCGTTCAGTGAGAATACGTAGCCGGTCGACGAAGCCGTCACGATGTCGCCAGTGGCAACGAGACCGATGGCCGAACCGAAGGCGTCGTGAATCGTCACGAGCAGATCGTTGTGATGCACGTCGTGATAGTCGGCGTAGGCGCCGGTGCAAGTGTTGCCAGTCAATGTTTGCGAGGGGCCGCCGTTTACGTTTGCCAGCACCGATCCGCTCACGTAGTTGCCACAGCTACCCGAATTGGACCCAAAGAAATCTTTAAATACGACGGCGGCGACTTCCCCGCCGCTGGTCACGTTGAAGGACACCGGATCAAATTTCGCCTCGTATTGGTTGCCACCGAGCGAGGTGAGCGTCGGGGTGGCGTGGGCGAGCCCAGCAAACGAAATCAAAGTTGCACCGGCAATCCTGGTCCAAAAGCTGCTCATCTTTAATCCCTAGTCAAGTATTGTTATAAACAGACGGAATTTTTCTGAGCAATAATTATTCCATATCATCTATCTAATTGATTACATTCAACTTGTATGGAATTTTCTTGCGCCGGCAGGGGACATACGAACTGGATGTGTAAATGTTTCCGACACCATGCGCATCGGGATCGGCTTGCCCTGGTTGCGCACGGCGACGATGGCGCGCTCGTGTTTCCGAGGCCGTCATGTCGATCGGCACGGCCAGCCTAGTGCGCCGGCAATCCCCAATCGTCATACTTGTGCACGATCGCACGCGTCGTACCGTCGCGCTCCATGGCTTCCAGCGCCCCGTTCATGCGCGCCACCAGGGCATCGGGCACAGCGCGATTGCAGGCCAGGTAGACGCGGATGCGGTTGAACACGAACACCGGCACCACCTTGCCGGCATAACCCATGCGGTCCACCGTCAGGCTGTCGCGGCGGATGCTGGCGGCCCACAGGTCGATGCGGCCCATCATGAGTTTGCGGGGGTTGATCGAATCGATGGGCGCGGGGTCGACGTTGAACCCGTGTGCGCGCAGGAACTGGTCGCGCGCGTCGCCGTTGTAGGTGCCGACGCGGTAGGCGCGCGCGTCGTCCAGGCTGTGCAGGTCATAGTGGCGGTCGGCGCGGCCCATCATGACCCACTCGGCCTCGCCGATCGGGCCGACCCACTTGAAATGCGGTTCGCGCTCGGGCGTGCGGGTGGTCGAGTAGACGCAGGCGTCGCCGCGTTCCAGCGCAGCCGTGTAGGCGCGCTTCCACGGCAGCAGGTCGATCGAATAGCCGATGCCGGAGCGGGCCATGATCTCGCGCACCATGTCGGTACCGATCCCGGTCACGCGGTCGCCGTCGCGCATGCTGTACGGTGCCGAGGTCTCGGTGGTCAGGTACAGCCGCGGTGCCGGCTCCGCCCAGGCCAATGTGCAGGCCAGCGCCAGCAGTGCGGCAAGAACTGTCGTTTTCATACGTCGCACCCTATGCGGACGTCCCGGCGGACGACCCGTTTAACTAGCATAGCAGCAACATCACAAATGCGGCAACGCGTGACAACTCAGCAACATTGTCCGTCTTCCGGTGGCGTCCATGCGACAACTTTCGTGTTCATCCGGCATTTGATGCTGACAGGAAAGACTTTCAGTTCTGAAAATGCCATACTGACGAGTAACAACCAAATTCGTCATTCTCTCGAAAAATCACACGCCATGCTGTCCGTGTTCACGCTCCCTTCCGATCCGTCGCTGCTCAGCTACGGCATGTACACGCCCAAGCTGGTCGCCTTGTCCGTGCTCGTCGCGATCTTCGCCTCCTGGATGGGCCTGCAGATCGCGGGCCAGGCCGCCGCCAACCGCGGGCAGCGCTGGGTCGTCCTCGGCACCGGCAGCCTGGCGCTCGGCGCCGGCGTGTGGGCGATGCACTTCATCGGCATGCTGGCCTTCGACCTGTGCACGGACGTCGACTACGACCCGACCGCCACCATCCTGTCCAGCCTGCCGAGCATCGGCGCCTCGTTCGTGGCGCTGGCGGTCATCGCGCGCAAGCGCCTGAGCGGCTGGGGGCTGCTGGCCGGCGGCGTGCTGGTCGGCGCCGGCATCGGCGTCATGCACTACGCCGGCATGGCCGGCATGCGCATGGGTCTCGAATTGCGCTACGACCCGTTCATGTTCGGGATGTCGATCGTCGTCGCGGTGGTGCTGGCCACGCTGGCGCTGTGGGTGCGCTTCGGCCTGTCCAGCCTGTCGCACCGGCTGAGCGAACAACGGCGCCTGCTGCTCGCCGCCATCGTGATGGGCTGCGCCATCGCGGGCATGCACTACACCGGCATGGAGGCGGCGCGCTTCGTCGGCCACGTCTCGACGCTGACGCCGCACAGGGCCAGCAACGACACCTTCCTGGCACTGGCGATCACGCTGATCGTCGTCGCCTTCACCGTCTTCGTGCTGGCCGCCAATGCCCTGCTGCGCTATCGCCAGGTGTTCCGCGAACTGTCGCGCAGCGAAGCATGGATGCGCGCCCTGCTCACCACCACCGTCGACGGCGTGATCACGGTCGACCGCCAGGGCACCATCCGCGAGTTCAACGCCTCGGCCGAGCGCATCTTCGGCTGGAGCCGCGAGGAAATCGTCGGCCAGAACATCCGCCTCGTGATCGGCAACGAGGCCGCGTCCGAGGAAGTCGGCCTGCTGCGCTCGCTGCAGACGGGAGAAATCAGCACCAGCGCGCGCGGCGCCGACGTGACCGGCCGCCGCAAGGACGGCACCATCGTGCCGATCCGGCGCGCCCTCGGCCATGCGCGCCTCGACCAGCAGGACCTGTTCGTCTGCTTCATCACCGACATCAGCGAGCGGCGCAAGATGGAGCAGGCGCTGCGCGCCAGCGAGCAGCAGTTCCGTTCGCTGATCGGCAACATCCCCGGCATTTCCTACCGCAGCAGCCTGATCGAGGGCGAGCCGCCGATGCTGTTCATCAGCGACGCCGTCGAGCGCGTCACCGGCTATCCGGGCCGCGACTTCCTGGGCGCGGCGCCGCGCCGCACCTTCGCGCCGCTGATCCACGCGGCCGACCGCGTGCGCGTGTCGGAGACGATCGCCACCGCGCTGCGCGAGGACCGCCCCTACCTCGTCGAATACCGCCTGCTGCACGCGGACGGCAGCAGCCGCTGGATGTGGGAAAACGGCACCGGCGTGCGCAATGAGGACGGCGAACTGTGCTGGCTGGACGGCGTCATCCTCGACATCACGGAACGGCGCCAGATGGAAGACGCGCTGCGCGAAGCCAAGGAAAACGCCGAACAGGCGGCGGCGGCGCGCGCCAGCTTCGTCGCCAACATGAGCCACGAGATCCGCACGCCGATGAATTCCATCCTCGGCTTCACCGACGTGCTGCTGGACGGCGAACTGAACACCGACCAGCGCCGCCACCTGGACACGATCCGCAGCTCGGGCCGCGCCCTGCTGCGCCTGCTCAACGAGATCCTCGACACGGCCAAGCTGGAAAAAGGCGCGGTGGAGCTGGAGCAGAACGACTACAACCTGCTGTCGCTGATCGACGAACTGTCGTCGACGCTGGCGGCGAACGCGCGCGCCAAGGGCCTGCACGTCGACATCCAATACGATCCGGCGCTGCCGACTTGCCTGCGCGGCGACGAGCTGCGCGTGCGCCAGGTGCTCACCAACCTGCTCGACAACGCGATCAAGTTCACGGAAAAAGGCAGCGTCACCCTGCGCGCCGAGTTCAAGGACGAACAGCTGCACTTCATGGTGAGCGACACCGGCATCGGCATCCCGCCGGCGCGCCTCGCCGCCATCTTCGAACCGTTCACCCAGGCCGACGCCTCGATGACGCGCCGCTTCGGCGGCACGGGCCTCGGCACCACGATCAGCAAGCAGCTGGTCGAGCTGATGGGCGGACACATCTGGGCCGAAAGCGAGCTGGGCCAGGGCACGACGTTCCACGTGGTGCTGCCGCTGGTGCTGGCGCGCTTCGCCCCGCAGCAGCCGCGCGTGCGCACCGCCGCCGCCCTGCCGCCGCTGCGCGTGCTGGTGGCCGACGACGTGCCGCAGAACCTGGAACTGCTGCAACTGCTGCTGGCGCGCCGCGGCCACACGATGACGGCTGTTGGCGACGGCGCCGCCGTCGTCGACATGGCGGCCCGCGAGCGCTTCGACGTGATCCTGATGGACTTCCAGATGCCGACCATCGACGGTCTCTCGGCCACGCGCCTGATCCGCCGCCAGGCCGAAGAAGCCGGCAGCCCGCGCGTGCCGATCATCGCCATGACCGCCAGCGTCCTGGCCGAGCACCGCCGCGCCAGCGCCGAGGCCGGCATGGACGGCTTCGCCAGCAAGCCCGTCGACTGGTTCGCGCTGTCGCATGAAATCGCGCGCGTGCTGGGCCTCGGCCCGGGCAAGCAGGCGGACGACCTGCCGGCGCAGGAACGCCAGACGCACAACCGCCACGTCGGCCTGCGCCGCTGGAGCGGCAAGGAAGACGCCTACCTCGAAGCACTGGCCCACTTCGCCGCCCAGCACGCCGACCTCGGCGCGACGCTCGCGGCCCACGCCACGGCCGCCGACTACCGCGCGCTGCGCATGCAGGCGCACAAGGTCCGCGGCATCGCCGCCAACCTCGGCCTGGAACTGCTGGCCGACGCGCTGGCCAATCTGGAAGGCCTCGTCGACAGCGACAGCGGCAAGCTGTATCCCGGCGCCGAGACTGCGCTGGACGCGGCGCTGGACGGCCTGGGCAGCCTGCTCGAGGCATCGCTGGATGCGATCCGCGCGGCGCAGCCCGTGCCGGCCGGCGCGTTGTCCGCCACGGCGAAACACCAGGCCGCGCGTCCGGTGGCCGACATGGACCGCGCGCGCCGCGCCGGCAACGTCCTGCGCGACGCGCTCAAGCGCGGCGGCCTGGACGACGCCGCGCTGGCCGGCCTGGCCGCCGCCGCCAGCGGGCATCCGCTGGCCGCGCGCGTGGCCCAGGTGCACGCCGCCATTTCCGATTTCGAGTTCGACCTCGCCCTGCAACAACTTGACGCCATGCTGGCCGCCATCGACGAACCGGCACAGGAGATTATCGAATGACCACCGTCAACCAGCCGCTGATCCTCGCGGTCGACGACGAAGCCAGCAACCTGCAGCTGCTGCGCCAGATCCTGCAAGACCACTACCGCCTGCGCTTCGCCAAGGACGGCCCGCGCGCGCTCGAGCTGGCGCGCGAGGAGCTGCCCGACCTGATCCTGCTCGACGTGATGATGCCCGGCATGAGCGGCTATGAAGTGTGCGCCGCCCTCAAGGCCGACCCGGCGCTGGCCGCCGTCCCGGTCATTTTCGTCACCGCGCTGAACGACACGGACGACGAGCTGGAAGGCTTCGAGGCCGGCGCCGTCGATTACATCACCAAGCCCGTCAGCCCGCCGATCGTGCGCGCGCGCGTGCGCACCCACCTGTCGCTCGTGCGCATGGAAGAATTGCGCGCGTCGCGCCTTGAAATCGTCCAGCGCCTCGGCCTGGCCGCCGAATACAAGGACAACGAGACCGGCCTGCACGTCATCCGCATGAGCCATTTTGCGCGCATCCTCGGCCTGGCCGCCGGCATGACGGAAGCGGAAGCGGACGACCTGCTGCACGCCGCGCCCATGCACGACGTCGGCAAGATCGGCATCCCCGACCGCGTGCTGCTGAAACCCGGACCGCTCGATCCGGACGAATGGAAGATCATGCAGGCGCACGCGCAGATCGGCGCCGAGATCATCGGCCGGCACGAACACGGCGTGCTGGCGCTGGCGCGCAACATCGCCCTCACCCACCATGAGAAATGGGACGGCACCGGCTACCCGAACGGCCTGGCCGGCGATGCGATCCCGCTCGAGGGCCGCATCTGCGCCGTCGCCGACGTGTTCGACGCCCTGACGTCGATCCGGCCCTACAAGAAAGCGTGGACGGAAGAAGAAGCGCTCGACTTCCTCGTCAAGCAGAAGGGCCGGCATTTCGATCCGGTGCTGGTCGACCTGTTCCTCGCGCAGATGCCGGCCATCCGTGCGATCCGTACGCGCTGGGCGGAGGAAAATGTGGCGCCGACGCCGGCGCCGGCACCCGTACCGATACCCGTGGCGGCCTGATTTGTTCGCATGCGATGGTGGGCACGGGGTGCCCACGTTACGGCCTTGGTTTATTCGCGTGCTGGCGGGCACGGGGTGCCCACCCTACGGCCCTGATTTATTCGCGTGCGGTGACGGATACGGGAATGTCCGCCCGACGGCCTTGAATTATTCGCGTGTGGTGGCGGGTACGGGATGCCCACCCGACGGCCGCGTCAATCGTAGGGTGGGCACCCTGTGCCCACGCGGACGTGCGCGACGTGTTGACGTTACCCGAGCCGGGGCGCCGCAGTGAATTGCACTTCCGCCTTGCGCGCCACCAGTTCCTGGTACAGGCGTGCGTAGTTGTCGGCCATCTGCGCCGACGTGAACAGCTGCCAGTACCGCGCCTCGGCCCGCTGCCCCATCTCCTGCGCCATCTGCGGATCGTTCCACAGCCTTTGCATGGCCGCGCGCAAGGCGTCGTGGTCGGACGGCGGCACGACGAGGCCCGTCTCGCCGTGCACGTTGATGTAGGTGGTGCCCGTGCCGATCTCGCTGGAGATCATCGGCTTGCCGTACATCGCGCCTTCCAGCAGCGAGATGCCGAACGCTTCCGAACGCAGGTGCGACGGGAAGGCGACCGCGTAGCACAGCTTGAGCAGCGCGGCCTTGTCGACGTCGTCCACGGCGCCCACGAACTGCACGCGCGTGAGGCCCAGGCGTGCGGCGTGCGCCTTGAGTTCCGCCTCGATCGGCCCCGCGCCGACGATCACGACCGGGTAGTCGGTGCCGGCCACGGCGTCGAGCAGGATGTGCAGGCCCTTGTAGTAGCGCAGCACGCCCACGAACAGGAAGAATTTCGGACCGACCCGCGCGCGCCAGTGGTCCAGGTGCGCCTGGTCCGGTTCCGGATAGCTGGTCTTGTCGAGGCCGAAAGTGATCACGCGCGTCTTGTCGCGGTAGCCGTCGAGCACGGCCGACGATGCGAGATAGTTCGGCGACGTGGCGACGATCGTGTCGACGCTTTTCAGGAAACGGTGTTTCAGCGGCTGGTACAGCTTCAGTAGCGCTTTCTGGCGCACGATGTCGGAGTGGTACGTCACGACGGTCGGCTTGTCGATGCGCGCCAAAAAGTGCGCCACGTCCATGAACGGCCACGGGAAGTGGTAATGCACGACGTCGGCCTCCGCCGCCATGCGCGCCAGCTTGCCGATCGCCTGCACCGACACCGCATTCGACGCCACTTCGAAATTCAGGGGCACGCGGTGCACCGTATGGCCTTCGTAGTCGAAGGGTTCCAGGCGGCGGTCGCGCGACAGCGACAGCACCTGATTCGTGATGCCCAAGCGCCCTGTCCCCACGCACATCTGACGGATGACCTGTTCGACCCCGCCTACCGAATCCGGGTAATAGGTCTTGTAGAAGTGGAGGACACGCATGGGTTTTGACATGTATACGGTCGGTTCGTCAGAGGAGGGAGCGGTAGACGGCGGCCGTCAGCCGTGCCGTCGCGTTCCAGGTCAGCTGGAGGGCGCGTGCCCGTCCGGCCGTGATGCAGCGCGACCGCACGGCGGATTCGCGCGCCAGCGTGAGCATGGCGTCGGCGATCGCGCCCGTGTCGAGCGGATCGACCTCCAGTGCCGCGCCGGCCGTCACTTCCGGCAGCGACGTCGTGTTCGACGCGACGACCGGCACGCCGGACGCGAACGCTTCCACCACCGGGATGCCGAAGCCCTCGTACAGCGAGGCGAACACGAACACGCCCGCGCCCGCGTACACGTGGCGCAGCTCGGTATTGTCGGTGAGGTGGTTCAGCCACACGACGTCGGCGCCGTCCTGCACGGCGGCGGCGATGCGGCGCAGCACGTCTTCCGAGCGCGCGCCGGCACTGCCCACGATGACGAGCTGGCGCTCCGCGCGCACGGCGGCCGGCAGCGACAGATAGGCGTCCAGCAGGCGTTCGACGTTCTTGCGCGGCTGCAGCGTGCCCACGAACAGGAAATACCCGGGCCGCAAGCCGTTGACCCGCAACGTCGTCGCCACGGCGTCCGCCGGCGGCGGGTTCAGCCATTCGTCGTCCACGCCGCAGGGCACGACGGTGATGCGGCGCTCGTCGATGCCGAAGCAGTCGACCAGTTCGTCGATGGCGAAGTGCGACAGCGCGATCACGTGGTCGGCCTTTTGCGCGGCCTTGCGCTGCAGCCAGTTCTTCAGCCCGCGCATGCGCGGGTTGCACCATTCGGGATGCTTGACCGGCAACGCATCGTGCAGGCTCGCCACGACCGGGCAGTCCATGCGCACGACGCGGTAGTCCGTCACGTGGAACACGTCGACCGGCATGTGCACCCGGTGCGCGCCGGGCGTCACCAGGTCGACGAAGGATGCCCGCTCGAACGTGTGGGGCAGCGCCGCGCCGGCCGTGACGGGGCCGGCACTGCGCAGGCGCGGCCAGGAATACGGCGCCATCGCGCAACCGGCGCGCGGCAGGTGGCGCAGCAGCGCCTGCGTATAGACGCCGATGCCGTCCAGGTGCCCGCCCGTGAAGGCCGGCTCGATCATGGTCGTGCCGATGCCGATGCGCAGGTCGGGCTGCGCCGCCGCGTCGTTCGCCGCAGTGGCGGCGCCCGGCACGGTCCGGATGCGGTCCTGCAGCCCGGTCGCACCGTCCGGTCGTCGTTTGGGGAGGCCCAGTTCGATCATGGTCGCATCCAGGGCGGTCGGCACCGTGCTCACGCCCGGTACATCCAGCGCAGCGTCTCGACCAGCGGGGTGGGCTCGATGGCGCCGATCGCACCCGCCAGCTTGGCGTTGCTGCCGGACAGCGTGAGCACCTCGTTGGCGCGCACGAAGGCCGGGTTGACGTGTACTTCGATGCGGTAGCCGGCGATGTCGCTCATCATGTCGACCAGGCTTTCGAGCGAATGCGAGCGGCCGGAGCAGACGTTGAAGACTTCCCCGGCGGGCGCCGCCGCGAGCAGGCGGCGGTAGCTTGCGACGACCGTGCGCACGTCGGAAAAGTCGCGCGCGACGCCCAGGTTGCCCAGTTCGATGCGGCGCGCGCCCTTGCGGAAGTGCGACACGATCTTGGGCAGCAGGAAGTTCTCGGTCTGGCCGACGCCCGTGTAGTTGAACGGACGCGCGATCACGATCGGCAGCTTGTCCATCCACAGGCGCGCCATGTATTCCATCGCGAGCTTGCTCACGGCGTAGTCGTTGGCCGGCGCGGGCGCCACGAATTCGTCGATCACGGGCACGTCGGCATTGCCGTAGATGTTGGCCGACGAGGCGAGCAGCACGCTGGACGGCTTGTGCGAACCGTTCGCCAGCGCTTCCAGCAGGTTGCGGGTGCCGACCACGTTGACGCGGTACATCTGCTCGGCGTCGTTGTGGGCCACGAACGCGATGGCGGCCAGGTGGGCGACCACGTCCG
This sequence comes from Massilia sp. Masssp93, assembly GCF_059491295.1. Lineage (NCBI taxonomy): Bacteria > Pseudomonadati > Pseudomonadota > Betaproteobacteria > Burkholderiales > Oxalobacteraceae > Massilia > Massilia sp. Masssp93. The sequence continues at coordinate 5,449,423 of NZ_CP168502.1, forward strand.
GCCGCACCTGCTCGATCACGGCGGCCAGCGCGGCGCGGTCGTTCAGGTCGACGGTGAAGATGTCCGGTCCGGTCTCGTCGCCCGGCAGCACCGTGCCGTAGACGTGATAGCCCGCCGCGGTCAGCTCGCGCGCCATGTAGTAGCCGGTGAAGCCGCGCAGGCCGGTGATCAGGGCGCGCTTGCCCTCGCCTTCGCGCGGTTCGCTCAGCGGCCCCATCATACGGACGAGATCTTCCGTGACCATGCGGTTCATGTCAGAACGAGAATCCGGTTTCGTTGCGACGCAGGTCGGCGTCGACCATCATCTGGCACAGCTGTTCGAGCGACGTCCCGGCCTTCCAGCCCAGTTCGCGCTGCGCCTTGGACGGGTCGCCGATCAGCAGCTCGACCTCGGCCGGACGGTAGAACTTGGGCGACACGCGCACCAGCAGCTTGCCGGTACGGGCGCAATGCCCCGTTTCCTGCTCGCCCGCGCCCTTCCATTCGATGTCCAGATTGGCGCCGCGGAAGGCCATGGTGACGAAGTCGCGCACGGTTTCGGTGCGGTTGGTGGCCAGCACGAAGGTGTCCGGCTCGTCGGCCTGCAGGATGCGCCACATGCCTTCCACGTATTCGCGCGCATAGCCCCAGTCGCGCTTGGCGTCGAGGTTGCCCAGCTCCAGGACGTCGAGCTTGTTCAGGACGATCTTGGCGACGGAGTCCGTGATCTTGCGCGTGACGAACTCGCGGCCGCGCAGCGGCGATTCGTGGTTGAACAGGATGCCGGAGCTGCCGAAGATGCCATAGGACTCGCGGTAGTTCACGGTCATCCAGTGGGCGTACAGCTTGGCCACGCCATACGGGCTGCGCGGATAGAACGGGGTCGACTCGACCTGGGGCACGGCCTGCACCTTGCCGAACATCTCGGACGTCGACGCCTGGTAGAAGCGCGCCTTCGGATGCACGATGCGGATCGCTTCGAGCAGGTTGACGGCGCCGATGCCGGTGATCGACGCGGTGGTCACGGGCTGCTCGAACGAGACGCCGACGAAGCTCTGCGCGGCCAGGTTGTACACCTCGTCGGGACGCGAGGATTCGATCAGGCGGATGCTCGAGGAGAGGTCGGTGAGATCGTATTCGACGAGGGACAGGTTGGGATGCTGCTCGATACCGAGTTCGGCGATGCGCCAGAAGTTAACCGAGCTGGACCGGCGGAAGGTGCCGGTCACGTGGTAGCCCTTTTCCAGGAGTAGTTGCGCCAGATAGGCGCCATCCTGCCCGGTAATACCGGTGATCAGGGCCTTTTTTGTTGTTTGCATGTTCTTGGTGATCCAGTGGTGGTCCGTGACGGCCGCCGCGGCAGCCGAGGCGGGACGGCATGCGGGATGTCAGCCGCATGTGGCGCGGACCGGTAAATTTCCGACAACCTCGCATTGTATCAGAGTGGTGCTTGTATCATTACGCAAGAGAAATCGTGCAAAATATACAATAAGTACTCGTCTATTATCGCCTGAAACCGTATCAGGACGTCGCGTGATTACGCATTGTTACGAGTCCCTCAAGCTTTATTACATATTCACGAATTGTCGGGAACTTCTACATTTGAATGACAAAAGGGCCGCGAACGGCCCTTTTGTCAGATTTTGTCGCCGGTGGCGAATCTACAACACCAGACTGTGTCAGCGCTCCGACACGGCGTCGACGACACAAAGTGCCGTCATGTTGACGATGCGGCGCACGGTCGCCGACGGGGTCAGGATGTGCACCGGACGCGCGCAGCCCAGCAGCACCGGGCCCACGGCGACGCCGCTGCCGGCCGCCGTCTTGAGCACGTTGTAGGCGATGTTCGCGGCTTCGATGTTCGGCATGACGAGCAGGTTGGCGTCGCCCTTGAGCGTCGATTGCGGCATGATCTTGGCGCGCAGTTTCGAGTCCAGCGCCGTATCGCCGTGCATCTCGCCGTCGACTTCCAGGTTCGGGGCCTTCTGCTGCACCAGCGCCAGCGCGGCGCGCATCTTTTTCGCCGACGCGCTGTTCGAGGTGCCGAAGTTGGAATGCGACAGCAGCGCCACGCGCGGGGTGACGCCCAGGCGCTCCAGTTCCTCGGACGCCATGATCGTGATCTCGGCCAGTTCTTCCGCGGTCGGGTTCTCGTTCACGTGGGTGTCGACCATCGCGATCTGGCGTTCCTGGGTGATGATGAAGTTCAGCGCCGCATACACATTGCTGCCGGCACGCTTGCCCAGCACCTGGTCGATGTACTGCAGGTGGACTTCGGTCGTGCCGTAGGTGCCGCAGATCATGCCGTCGGCGTCGCCCTTGTGGATCATCATCGCGCCGATCAGCGTGTGGCGGCGGCGCATCGCCAGGCGGGCGAGGTCTTCCGTGACGCCCTTGCGCATCACCATCTGGTGGTAGGTCTGCCAGTAGTCGCGGTAGCGCTCGTCGAAGTCCGGGTTGATGACGTCGAAGTGCTCGCCCTGCTTCAGGCGCAGGCCGAATTTCTCGATGCGCTTTTCGAGCACGGCCGGACGGCCGACGAGGATCGGACGGGCCAGCTTCTCGTCGACGACGGCCTGCACGGCGCGCAGCACGCGCTCTTCCTCGCCCTCGGCGAAGACGATGCGCTTGCGCTCGGCCGGCGCGCTCTTGGCGATCTGGAACAGCGGCTTCATGAAGCTGCCGCTGCGGTAGACGAATTGCTGCAGGCTCTCGGCGTAGGCGGCCAGGTCGGCGATCGGACGGGTGGCGACGCCGCCGTCCATCGCGGCCTTGGCCACGGCCGGCGCGATGTGCGTCAGCAGGCGCGGGTCGAACGGCATCGGGATCAGGTATTCCGGACCGAACGACAGGTTCGAGATGCCGTAGGCCGATGCCACGATGTCCGACTGCTCGGCGTGGGCGAGGTCGGCGATGGCGTGCACGACGGCGATTTCCATCTCGCGCGTGATCGTCGTCGCGCCGCAGTCCAGCGCGCCGCGGAACATGTACGGGAAGCACAGCACGTTGTTGACCTGGTTCGGGTAGTCCGAACGGCCGGTGGCGATGATCACGTCGCCGCGGACGGCCTTCGCGTCTTCCGGCAGGATTTCCGGGTTCGGGTTGGCGAGCGCCAGGATCAGCGGGTTCGGCGCCATCTTCGCGACCATCTCCGGCTTGAGCACGCCGCCGGCGGACAGGCCCAGGAAGATGTCGGCGTCGGGGATGATCTCGGCCAGCGAGCGGTGCGGCGTGTCCTGGGCGAAGCGTTCCTTGTCCGGGTCCATCAGCTCGGCGCGGCCTTTGTAGACGACGCCGGCGAGGTCGGTCACATAGATATTCTCGATCGGGAAGCCGAGGTCGACGGCCAGGTCGAGGCAGGCCAGCGCCGCCGCGCCCGCGCCGGACACGACCATCTTGCACTTCTTGAGATCCTTGCCGACGACCTTCAGGCCGTTCAGGATGGCGGCGCCGACGATGATCGCGGTGCCGTGCTGGTCGTCGTGGAAGACGGGGATCTTCATGCGCTCGCGCAGCTTGCGCTCGATGTAGAAGCACTCGGGCGCCTTGATGTCCTCGAGGTTCACGCCGCCGAACGTCGGTTCCAGCGCCGCGATCACTTCGATCAGCTTGTCGGGATCGTTCTCGTTGATCTCGATGTCGAACACGTCGATGCCGGCGAACTTCTTGAACAGCACGCCCTTGCCTTCCATGACCGGCTTGCTGGCCAGCGGGCCGATATTGCCCAGGCCGAGCACCGCGGTACCGTTCGAGATCACGGCGACGAGGTTGCCGCGCGCCGTATATTTATAGGCGGTGGCGGGGTCCTTGACGATTTCTTCGCAGGGCGCGGCGACGCCCGGCGAGTACGCCAGGGCCAGGTCGCGCTGGTTCAAGACGGATTTGGTCGGGGTGACGGCGATCTTGCCGGGAGTGGGAAACTGGTGGTACTCGAGCGCGGCAGCCCGCAGTTGTTGACGTAATTCTTCTTTTTTATCGATTGACGAATCCATGCTCTGCTGCCTTTTTGAACTGACGGGGGGTCTCCGATTTTAGCAGAGTGTCACGGCCCCCCGTCTACGTATTTCTTGGTATCGACAGCAGCAACCGGGGCCGGGTAGCATGGCAACCCGGCCCGTCGCCCGTGTCAGGCGGGCGCTTTCGGGAAGTCCAGCGCCGTGTCGTTGATGCGGTTGACCAGGTTCGTGAACGTGATGCTGGAGATCGCGAAAATCGTGTCCACCACCTGCGCATCCGTGTAGCCGGCCGCCTTGACGGCGTCGACGACCGGTGCCGGCACGGTGCCGCGGCTGCCCGTCACCTCCCGCACGAACGTGGAGAGCGCATCCAGCCTGGCATCGCCGCCCGGCGTGCCGCGGCGGGCGGCCAGGATCGCATCCGCCGACAAGCCGGCCGCCTTGCCGGCCAGCGTGTGCGCCGCCAGGCAGTAATCGCAGGCGCTCACTTCGCTCACGGCCAGCTTGATCACTTCGATTTCCCGTTTCGACAGGCTCGTGTCGGCCAGCTTCGCATCGAAGTTCAGCAGCGCTTCGAGCGCCACCGGGCTGTTGCTGCCGACGGCATCGTAGGCGTTCGGGACCTTGCCCAGCTTGGCCTTGACGGCGGCAAACAGCTCGGCGGTGCGGCCGGTGGCGTTGGAACCCAGTGCGTTAAGACGGCTCATGATGCTTCCTTTCTCGTTCGTGGATGAAATGCCGTTTGGCATGGAAAGAAGTCTACGCGTCGAGGCCGGCACGATGAATGCCAGGATGCTGCGATAATTTGCCCATTCGTCTCATTCAAACACGCACATGGACACCCTGAGCCGCCTGCTTTCCCTGTACACGATCCGCACCTCGCTCGACATCCGCTGCGAGCTGGCCGCGCCCTGGGTGCTGGACGAACCGGCCGCGACGCCGGGCGTGGCGCCGTTCCACGTGGTCGTCGAAGGCGGCGCGCGCGTCGACGTGTCCGGCCACGACAGCCTCGACCTCTCCCCGGGCGACGTCGTCGTCTTCCCCGGCGGCAGCGCGCATCGCCTGCACGCCGGCGCGGCCGCCGACGCCGCCCCGGTCCGGCCGCTCGCCGGCGACGGCCCGCTGCAACGCCACGGCAACGGCGGCGACGGCCCCGGCACCGCCATCCTGTGCGGCAGCTTCGTGTTCGAGGGCGCCGCGCGCGCAGCCCTCGTGCGCGCCCTGCCCGAGGTGATGGTCGTGCGCGCCAGCCGCGCCGACGACTTTCCCGGCCTGCACGCGCTGGTCCGGCTGCTGCAGCACGAGACGGCCTCCGTGCGGCCGGGCGCGGACGTCGTCGTCGCCCAGCTGTCCGGCGCCCTGTTCGCACTGCTGCTGCGCGCCTGGCTGGCAGGCACGCGCCACGACGCGCCCGGCCTGTTCGCCGTGCTGGCCGACCGGCGCCTGGGCAATGCGCTGCACCGGATGCTGGAATCGCCCGAGCGGGCGTGGACAGTGCAAGACCTGGCCGCGGCGTGCCACATGTCGCGCGCGACGTTTGCGCGCCTGTTCGCGCGCCTGTGCGGCATGCCGCCGGCCGACATGCTGACCCGGCTGCGCATGGCGCGCGCCGCGCGTGCCCTGCTGCAGGGCGAAGGCGCCGTGGGCGACGTGGCGCTGGCCGTCGGCTATCAATCGGAAGCCGCGTTCAACCGCGTGTTCAAGCGCCACTACGGGGTCGGACCCGGCACCTGGCGGCGCACGGCGCGGGCGGCGGCGGCGGCGCCGGTTGCCGCCTGACGGGTGTCCCGGATTAGAATCGCGGGATGCTCTCCGAATTCGATCTCATCAAACGCTACTTCCAGCGCGACCGCGCTTGCGGCCCGAACACCGTCCTCGGCGTCGGCGACGACTGCGCCCTGCTCGCGCCCACGCCCGGCAAGCTGCTGGCCATTTCGTCCGACATGCTGGTCGAGGACCGCCATTTCTTTGCCGGCGCCGACCCGTTCCTGCTGGCCCACAAATGCCTGGCCGTGAACCTGTCCGACCTGGCCGCGATGGGCGCCAGGCCGCTCGGTTTCACGCTCGCGCTGGCGCTGCCGGCGGCCGAGCCGGACTGGCTCGACGGCTTTTCGCGCGGCCTGTTCGCGCTGGCCGACGCCCACGGCTGCGAACTGCTGGGCGGCGACACGACCAAGGGCCCGCTGAACATCTGCATCACGATCTTCGGCGAACTGGCGCCGGCCCAGGCATTGCGGCGCGACGCCGCGCGCGCGGGCGACGACATCTGGATCTCCGGCACGCTGGGCGACGCGCGCCTGTGGCTGGCCGCGCGCCGCAGCGAAGTCGCACTGGACGCCGCCGACCACGCCGCGACCGGCCAGCGCATGCACGCGCCGACGCCGCGCGTGGCGCTCGGGCGCCTGCTGGCCGAAGGCGGCCTCGCGCACGCCGCGCTCGACATCTCGGACGGCCTCGTGGGCGACTTGAAGCACATCCTCGCCGCGTCGCGCGTGGGCGCCGTGCTGGACGTCGACGCGCTGCCGGCCGGCCCCGCGCTGGCGCGCCAGCCGCGCGCCCTGCGCCGCCGCTTCGCCGCGGCGGGCGGGGACGATTACGAACTGTGCTTCACGGCGCCGGTAGAGAAGCGCGACGCGATTCGCGCGGCCGGAGAAGCCAGCGCGACGGCGGTCACGCGCGTCGGCACGATCACGGCCGAACCGGGCCTGCGGCTCGTCGATGCCGACGGCGCGGCGCTCGATTTGCAGCTGGCCGGCTGGGATCATTTCAGCCCGGGCTGACTGCCGCGCGGGCTCGGGGAGCCCGCCCTACGGCTCGGATTATTTCAGCACGATCACGCCGCTTCTTCATCCCCGCGCGGCGTCTTGCGATCATCGTACGGCCCGTGCGTGAGCCAGTACTGGCGGAACGCGAGCCGCACGTTGTCGCGCAGTTCCGTGTCGTTCCACGGCTTCGTGTAGAAGCGGTAGATCGCGCCCCGGTTGATCGAATCGAGCACCGTCTCCACGCCCGTGTAGCCGGACAGGATGATGCGCATCGTGTCCGGATACATCTCCTTGACCTTGCTGAGGAATTCGGTGCCGTTCATCGCCGGCATGCGCTGGTCGCACAGGATCACCTGCACGCGGTACAGCGCCAGCAGTTCGAAGCCCTCGGCCGGTGACCTGTGCCCGTTGCAGAAGATGGCCTAAAAAGTTGAGAACGAGGATATCTCGTTACGAATTATGCTATTGAGAAAGTAAATTTTTAGTCCGTGACAATTGATGAGATTCAGAATAAATCTCAGAAGTACATTAACGTCATATTTACGAATTGCCCAAGAAGGACTGGGCTGACGAGCCAAATCGCACGGGAACGATATTAGTTATTTTTCTTTAACCCAGCCGGCAGAAAATTGCTTGGATATGCGGTCAAGTTTGTATTTTCGATTAGTTAACCTGACATTATTTTTTTCAAGGCTATCATGCGCCATAATCTTGCGTTCCTGCTGGTTGCGTCCATTTTACCGACGATCGCTTGCGCCGCCTCATCCGGCCCATCATGCGACTTGGTGGACCGCGAAGCACTCGTCGCGCTCAAGCTGGAAAATTCCACGTCAAAAGCAGAACACAAGGACACATCGGAAACGAAAGGCGAGGCAAACTCGGGCGTTAACACATGCACCATCACCGCCCGGAACTCACCGTTGCCGTCTCTCATTGTGGCGACCACGACGCTTCCGCAGGGTGCAAAGACGGTCAAGCCTTCCTGCAAATGGCAATCGATTCCTGGAGTCAGCATGGACCTCGGCATTTGCAACGCAACCGTCAACCATACGTTCATATCGTTCGCCCTGACGACGAAAACCACGCCCGATAAAACCACGCTCCCATTACAAGTCGAACGGCTGGTCAATCGCCTTTCCGCGGCTGACTCGAACCGAACGCCAAGTCAGTAAAAAGGATCATCGCGGCAGGCACACGTGATCAACGCAAGCAAAATGATGCGTTATGACGGGTTGCGACACCACTCCAGCCAGCACATGATGGCGCTGCAGTTCGCGCCCATCGTCGACATGTCTCGCACCAGGAAATTCTTCACGCGATGGGCACGGATGGCAGTCGGCCCGGATCGGTTCCCCCGTCACGCCGCTTCTTCGTCCCCGCGCGGCGTCTTGCGATCATCGTACGGCCCGTGCGTAAGCCAGTACTGGCGGAACGCGAGCCGCACGTTGTCGCGCAATTCCGTGTCGTTCCACGGCTTCGTGTAGAAGCGGTAGATCGCGCCCCGGTTGATCGAATCGAGCACCGTCTCCACGCCCGTGTAGCCGGACAGGATGATGCGCATCGTGTCCGGATACATCTCCTTGACCTTGCTGAGGAATTCGGTGCCGTTCATCGCCGGCATGCGCTGGTCGCACAGGATCACCTGCACGCGGTACAGCGCCAACAGTTCGAAGCCCTCGGCCGGCGACGCGGCCGTCAGCACGCGGTAGTTGTCGCGCCTGAACAGGCGGTGCAACGTGGCCAGCACGTTGACGTCGTCGTCCACCACGAGCAGCGTCTGGACGTTGCGGTCGTCCTCCGCCGGCCGCGTGGGCTGGGAACGGTTTTCCAGGACCAGCCGCGCCAGGTCGACGGGGGCAAGCGCGCGCGAAAAATGGAAGCCCTGGATCTCGTCGCAGCGGTGGCGGCGCAGCAGCGCCATCTGGGCGCGCGATTCCACGCCTTCCGCGATCACCTGCATGTGCAGGCTGTGCGCCATGCTGATGATGGCCAGCGCGATCGCGGCGTCGTCCGGATTCGTCGTGATGTCGCGCACGAACGCGATGTCGATCTTGAGCTTGTCGATCGGGAAGCGCTTGAGGTACGCGAGGCTCGAATAGCCGGTGCCGAAATCGTCGATGGCGACGCGGATGCCGAGCAGCTTCAGGCGCTCCAGCACCTGCACCGTGTGTTCGAAGTTCGACATCAGCGCGCTCTCGGTCAGTTCCAGTTCGAGCAGGCCCGGGTCCACGCGATGGTGTTCCAGCGCGGCGCGGATGTCGCCTTCCAGGTCGCCCTCGACGAACTGGCGGCTCGACACGTTGACGGCCACGCGCACGTCGCGCACGCCCTCCGCATTCCACGCGGCGATCTGGCGGCAGGCCTCGCCGAGGATCCACGCGCCCACGCGCACGACCATGCCCGTGTCTTCCAGGATGGGGACGAATTCGGCCGGGTACACGAGGCCCACGCCGGGACGGCGCCAGCGCAGCAGCGCCTCCACGCCGCTCACGCGGCCCGTGTTCAGGTCCAGCTTGGGCTGGTAGTGCAGCTCGAACTGGCTGTCGTCGACGGCGCCGCGCAGCGCGACTTCGAGGTCCAGCCGCGCCAGCACCTGCACGTTCATCCCGGCCGTGAAGAAGCGGTAGCCGTCGCGGCCGGCCTCCTTGGCGCGCACCATCGCCACGTCGGCGTACTTGACGAGCGTGCCCGGGTCGGTGGCATCGTCCGGGTACATCGCGATGCCGATGCTGGCCGTCAGCACGGCCTGCTGGCCGTTCAGGTCGAACGGCGCGCGCAGCGCCTCGCGCACCTCGTTGGCCACGCTCACGGCCTCGTCCTCGGTCTGCTCGCGCGTCATCGTGAGGATCAGCGCGAACTCGTCGCCGCCCAGGCGCCCGATCGTGTCGCGCAGGCGCACGCAGCGCACGAGCCGCGTGCTGAACTGGCGCAGCAGTTCGTCGCCCAGCGCGGGGCCGAGCGAGTCGTTGACGATCTTGAAGCGGTCGAGCGTGATGAACAGGACGGCGATGCGCCAGTTCTTGTCCTGCGCGAGTTCGATGGCATCGCGCAGCGTGTGGAAGAACAGGCTGCGGTTCGGCAGGCCGGTCAGGCTGTCGTAGTTCGACATGTGCTTGAGGCGCTGCGCGGCCTGCAGGCGCTCGCTGATGTCGCGCGCGACGGCGATCAGGATGCGGGTGTGGTCCGACGACTGCAGCTGCCAGCTGATCTCGACCGGCACCGCGCCCTGCCCGTCCGAGCGCAGCAGCTCGGTCTCGACGATGTCGTGCTCGCGCGACGTGGATGCCGGGTCGGCATAGCGTTCCAGCTGCGCGCGTTCGGCCAGGCCCAGCGCGACCGGGTCGATGCGCAGCAGCGCCTCGCGCGAAAAACCCAGCATGCGGCAGGCGCCGTCGCTGACGTCGACCATCGCCATCGTGCGCGCGTCGACGAGGAAGATGGCGTCGGTCGTCGCATCCATCGCGCCGCGGAAACGCTGCAGTTCGGCCGTCCGCTCGCGCACCTTGCGCTCCATGCGCGCGCCGTAGTCGCGCGACTCCTGGTGGAACAGGCGCACTTCGAGCAGGTTGCGGATGCGCGTCAGCACCTCGACGGTGTCGAACGGCTTGCCGATGAAGTCGCGCGCGCCCGCTTCCAGCGCGGCCAGCTTCTTGTCCGGCTCCGCCGTCACCACGAGCACGGGCAGCCACGATTCGCGCTCCATCGGTTTCAGCGCCTCCATCACCTGGAAGCCGTCCATGTGCGGCATCTGCAGGTCGAGGATGATCAGGTCGTAGCGGTGCTGCAGGTGCAGCGCGGCGACCTGGCGCGGATCGGTGGTGCTGGCGACGTTCTCGTAGCCGCTCGTCTTGAGCAGGAATTCGAGCAACTGCACGTTCACCGGCTCGTCGTCGACGACGAGGATGTGCGCGCGGCGGATGTCGTTGGGCGAAATCATGGGGTGGTCCTCACTCGGGCTGCCTGTGCTCGGCGGGGCGCTGCGCCAGCACGCCGTCGATGGCCTCGTTGAACTGGCCGATGTCGATCGGCTTGGTCAGGTAACGCACGAAACCGACCGCCAGCGCGCGCTCGATGTCGGCGCGCATGGCGTTGGCGGACACCGCGACGACGGGAATCCGCGCCGTCTCGGGTTCGCGGCGCAGTTGCGCCAGGACCTCGAACCCGGAGAGGCCCGGCAGGTTCAGGTCCATCAGGATGATGTCGGGCCGCTGGCTGCGCGCGAGCGACAGGCCGAAATGGCCGTCCGGCGCGCTCACGAGGCGCAGGTCGGGCCGGAAGCGCACGATCTCCTGCACCAGTTTCAGGTTGGCCGGATTGTCCTCGATGTACAGGACGGTGGACGGCCGTGCCGGCGCATCGCCCTCGTCCGCCGCGGCCGCGGCGCGCGCGGCCGGCGCTGCGGCGGGCGCGGCGCCGCCCGCATCGGCGCAGGCCAGCTCGATCCAGAACACGCTGCCGACGCCCGGGCTGCTGGTGACGCCGATCTCGCCGCCCATCAGCTCGACGAGACGGCGCGTCACGACCAGGCCGATGCCGGTTCCTTCCTGCGTGCCGGTTTCCTGGCCGAGGCGATTGAAAGGCTGGAACAGGCCGGCCACCTGCTCGGGCGACAGGCCCATGCCCGTGTCCTGCACGGACAGGCGCAGGCGCTGCGGCGCCGGCTGCGCGCAATCGACGACGACGGCCCCGCCCTCGCGGTTGTACTTGACCGCGTTCGACAACAGGTTCAGGAGCACCTGCTTCAGGCGGGTGCGGTCGGCCTGCACGCGCACCGCGGGCGCCTGCGGGAACAGGACCCGCACCCCGCGCGCGGCCGCCAGCGGCGCGATCATGCCCTGGCATTCGTCCAGCACCTCGGCCAGCAGCACCGGTTCCATTGATAGGCTCAAGGCCCCCGCCTCCACCTTGGCCAGGTCGAGGATCTCGTTGATCAGGGTGAGCAGGTGGCGGCCCGACTTGAGGATGTGGCCCGCGAATTCCTTTTTCTGGTCGAGCGTCGTCGGCATGTTGTCGGCCGCGAGGATCTGGGCGAAGCCGAGGATGGCGTTGAGCGGCGTGCGCAGCTCGTGGCTCATCGACGACAGGAACGCGGACTTGGCCTGGTTGGCGTTGCGCGCTTCCTCGATCGCCAGCTCCAGTTCCGAGTTGGCCAGTTCCAGCTGGGCCGTGCGTTCCTGCACGCGCGCTTCGAGCCGTTCGTTCAGGCGCACGATCTCGCTGTTCGAGTCTTCCAGCGCGCGCGTCCGCTGCTCGATCTCGGTCAGCATGGCGTTGAAGGAATCGACGAGTTCCGCCGCCTCGTCCTCGCTGATGCGCGGCGCGCGCCGCGAATAGTCGCGCCGCGCCACGACTTCGCGCGCGATGTTCGTGATGGCGTCGATGGGCGTCGTGATCGTGTGGCCCAGGCGGCGCACGAGCAGCCACGCGATGAACAGCGCCAGCACCGTCACGCAGGCGCAGATCACGAGGTAGTCGCGCATCCGTTCCATCATCTGGTTCTGCGAGCGCAGGTAGACGGTGCCGAGCAGTTCGCCGTTCTCGCTGATCGGCTTGTACAGCACCAGGTCCTCGCCGCTGCCGACATAGGTTTCCTTGCCGCCGGCATGCACCAGCCGGCCGCCCTGCGCCGGACGCACGGGGAACGCGCCGGTCTCGCCGGGCGCCACGTAGGTCGCGAACAGCGTGCCCTTCTCGTCGTAGATGGCGGCCGCGCGCACCGACGGCCGGCTGCGCAGCAGGGCCAGGTTCTCGCGCGCCAGGCGCGCATCGTCGAAGGCCAGCGCGGCCGACGTCATGTGGCCCACCAGTTCCGCCTGCGTCGCGAGGTCGTTCAGCAGCGCGCTCTTGTAGCTGCGCAGGTCGTAGGCGACGACGGTGCCCACCGAGACGGCCAATGCCGCGAGCGTCGTCGACATCACGATCGTGACGAGCTTTTCGCGGATCGAGCGGCGCGGGCGGATCATGCTTGTCACCACGCCGCCAGCGCCAGCAGGCGCGCGCTGACGCGCAGCTGCGCGGCCGTCGCCTCGAGCCGGTCGACGCGCGGCCGCAGGTGCGTGCCGTCCGCCACCAGCCCGACCACGCAGCCGCGTCCGGGCGCGCCGTCGCAGACCGTCAGCACGGGCTGGCTGCGCACGGCATCCAGCAAGCGGCCGCGCGCGGGCGAGGCGGCCATGAACAGCACGTGCGGCAGGGCATGCGGATCGAGATGGCGATCGATGCGCACGACCGCCAGCGGCCGGCCGTGCACGAGGCGTCCGTCCATGAAGCGCGCGGCTTCGGCGGCCAGCGCGTCGTCGCCGGCGACGCCGACCAGGAGCGGCGCGCCGGCGCGCGCGAACGCGGCGTCCGGCCAGCCGACGAACGTGGCGACACGGTAGATATAGGCCGCCTTGAGCTTGCGCTCAGGGGTGGCCGGGAGGTCGGGCCGGGCCTGGGCGGCACCCGCGAGGATCAGCAGGCACAGCACCGCCTGGCGGGACGGGCGCGCGGCTGCGAGGGACAGCGCCATCACGGGTATGCCGGCCCCGGATGGTCATGCGCGAAACGGTCGAGCGGCATGCAAGGTCCTGGTTCGGTCAATAACAACGGTGCGGGCGCGCCCGCACGGCCAGCCCGCAAGACGGGCAGGATAGCAGCACGGCCGAGGGTAATGTCGCACGGAACGAGCAACTTCATTAACGCCGATAAATACAATGACATTTGTAAGGACGGCCCCGCATCGGGCAAGCATGGCTTTTCGTTAAGATTCCGACGCCGCACGCCGGGAAGGCGCGCTAGAATGGACGCGAGCGCGCAGCGGATCATTTCACGCCCGGCACACGGGGCGCGCCCGCGAAAGATCCTGGAGACCCTGGCGGCCCTCTGCGGCCGCCGTTACAAGGAGGAGCGACACGTGACGAACGACATCATCGACCTGGCCACCCGTGTGGGCCGGGCACTCGAAGCCAAGGGCCTGCTGCTGGCCACCGCCGAATCCTGCACGGGCGGCGGCGTCTCCCAGGCCATCACGGAAATCCCCGGCTCGACCGGCTGGTTCGAATGCGGCTTCGTGACGTATTCGAACGCCTCCAAGACGGAGATGCTGGACGTGTCGGCCGCGCTGATCGCGCAATTCGGTTCCGTCAGCGAGGAAGTCGCGGGCGCCATGGCCGAAGGCGCGGTCGCCAACAGCAATGCCCACGTAGCGGTGTCGACGACCGGCATCGCCGGCCCCACCGGCGCCGTCCCCGGCAAGCCCGTGGGCACGGTGTGCTTCGGCTGGTCGAAGGGCGATACCACGTACACGGAGCGCCTCGTGTTCTCCGGCGACCGCCACGCGGTGCGCGAGCAGACCGTGGCGCACGCGCTGGCCGGCCTGTTGCGCCTGCTCGAGTAAGGATGGCGCGCCTGCAGATGCGTGCCGCGGCCGCGCTCGCGGCATTCGTTTCCGCGAGCGCGCTCGCCGCGGGCGTGGACCCGGGCATCACCGTGTACGCCGCCGGCGACATCGCGCGCTGCGCCTACCCTGACCCGGCGTATTCGGTCGCGGCCGAGACAGCCGCCACCGTCGCCGCCGGGCTCGCGCAGGATCCGCGGGCCGTCGTGCTGGCGCTGGGCGACCTGACCTATCCGGTCGGCGCCGCGAAGGAATTCTCCGACTGCTATGCGCCGACGTGGGGCCGCTTCAAGGACCGCACCTGGCCCGCGCCCGGCAACCACGAGTACTACACGCCGGGCGCCAAACCCTATTTCGCGTACTGGGGCGCGCGGGCCGGCCGCGGCTACTACAGCTTCGAGCTGGGCACCTGGCACGTCATCTCCCTGGACAGCAACCTGGCCCCGGCCCAGCACGCGGCCCAGCTGGACTGGCTGCGCGCCGACCTGGCGCGCCACCCGGCCCGCTGCACGCTCGCGTACTGGCACCATCCGCTGTACAGTTCGGGCGGCCATGGCAGCGTCCCGAAGATGCGCGACGCCTGGAAGCTGCTGTACGACGCCGGCGCCGAGCTGGTGCTGTCCGGCCACGACCACGACTACGAACGCTTCGCCCCGCAGGATGCGGACGGCCGGCTCGATGCGGCGCGCGGCATCCGCCAGTTCGTCGTCGGCACGGGCGGCGCGTATCCGACCCCGTTCCTGCTGACCGTCGCGCACAGCGAGGTCCGCGACAGCAACCGCACCGGCGTGCTGCGCCTGCAGCTGTACGCGGGCGGCTACGGCTGGGAATTCGTCGAGTCGACGCGGCTGTCGTCTTTCGGCGTCGCGCCGCCCGACCGGGGCAGCGCCGCCTGTCACTAAAAAAACGGAGCCCGCATGAACCGCCTCCTGTCCTTTGTCCCCCTGCTGCTGGTCCTCGCGGGGCCGGCGGCGGGGCAGGCACAACCCGCGCCGGCGGCAGCGGCCGCGCCGCAGGTCCGCTACGACAAGACCACGCTGCCCAACGGCCTGGAGGTGATCCTCGTCGAAGACCACCGCCTGCCCATCGTGGCCGTCAACATCTGGTATCACGTCGGCCCCGCCAACGAGGCGCCGGGCCTGACCGGCTTCGCCCACCTGTTCGAGCACATGATGTTCGCCGGGACCCGGCACCTGCCGCGCGGCCTGGCCGACCGCCTGCTGGAAGGCGCCGGCGCCACCGACAGCAACGGCAGCACGGACTACGACCGCACCAATTACTACGACACCGTGCCCTCGAACCAGCTCGAACTCGCGCTGTGGGTGCACGCCGACCGCATGGGCTACCTCCTCGACGTGCTCGACCAGGCCGCGCTGTCGAACCAGCAGGACGTCGTGCGCAACGAGCGGCGCCAGAGCGTCGAGAACCGGCCGTACGGCATCGTCGAGGAAGCGTTGAACCACGCGCTGTTCCCGAAGACCCACCCGTATTACGCGGCCGTCATCGGCTCCCACGCCGACATCCAGAACGCGAAGCTGGCCGACGTGCGCGACTTTTTCAAACGCTACTACGGCCCGAACAACGCCAGCATCGTGATCGCCGGCGACATCGACAAGACCAGGACGCGCGCCCTCGTCGCCAAGTACTTCGGCAGCTTCAAACGCAGCGCGTCGGTGGCGCACCCGCGCGTGGCCACGCCCCCGATCACGCGCGAACGCCGCATCACGGTCGCGGACCGCGTCGAGCTGCCGCGCGTGTACATCGCGTGGCTCACGCCGCCCGCGTTCCAGCCGGGCGACGCCGAACTGGAAGTGACGGCGCAGATCCTCGCCGGCGGCAAGGCGAGCCGCCTGTACAAATCGCTCGTGTACGAACGCCAGATCGCGCAGGAGGCATCGGCCGCGCAGAACTCGAATGCGCTCACGTCCACCTTCATCGTCGACGCCACCGCGCGCCCGGGCCACGACGCGGCCGAACTGGAGGCGGCGCTCGACGGTGAACTGAAAGCGCTGCGCGACACCGGACCGTCCGAGCAGGAAGTCGAACGCGCCCGCAACACGATCGAGACCGCGATGCTGACGTCGATCGAAAAGCTGGGCGGCACCGGCCTCGCGAACCAGATCAACCAGTACAACCAGTACACGGGCGACCCCGGCTATCTGCCGAAAGACATCGAACGCCTGCGCCGCGTCAGCGCGGCCGACGTGCGCCGCGTGGCACAAGCCTACCTGCAGCCGAACGCGCGCGTGATCGTCGCCGGCGTGCCGGGCAAGCCCGACCTCGGGCCCGACGTCCCGGCGCGGGCGCCGCCCAAGGCATCCGGCGCGGGCCCCACCGCCGGCATCAACCGCGACGAACCGTGGCGCCGCACGCCGCCGAAACCGGGGCCGGCGCCGCGCTTCACGCTGCCGCAGGGAGAGTCGTTCAAGCTGCCGAACGGCCTGACCGTCATCTTCCATCCGAATCCGGCGCTGCCGCTCGTGGCGGCGGAACTGGTCGTGAAAAGCGGCTCCGGCGCCAACCCGTCCGACCAGCCGGGCCTCGCCGGCTACACGGCGCAGATGCTGGAAGAAGGCACGGCCACGCGCAGCGCGCCGCGCATCGCCGACGAAATCGCCCAGCTGGGCGCCTTCCTCGGCAGCACTGCGTCGCCCGACGCGTCGACGGTGTCGCTGCTGGCGTTGCGTTCCACGTTCCCGCAGGCGCTGGACGTGCTGGCCGACGTCGTGCAGCACCCCGCCTTTCCCACCGCCGAAGTCGAGCGCCAGCGCGCCGCGCGCCTGGGCGAACTCACGCAGCAGCGCGACGATCCGGCACGGGTCGCGGCCGTCGCCGCGGCCGGCGCGCTGTACGGACCCGACCACCCCTACGGCTACGGCCAGCTCGGCACGGAGCAGGCGATCCGCGCCACGACGCGCGAAGACCTCGTGCGCTTCTGGCGCCGCCACTACCTGCCCGGCAACGCGGCCCTCGTCGTCTCCGGCGACATCACGCTGGAGGCGCTGCGCGCGCTGGCGACGGCACGCTTCGGCGGCTGGGAGCGCGCCGACGCGGCCGTGTCGGCGGTCGACGATCCTGCCGGCAGCAAGGCGCGCCTCGTCGTCGTCGACAAGCCCGGCGCCCCGCAGACGGCGCTGCGCGTCACGACCATCGCGGCCGCGCGCAGGACGCCCGACTACCCGGCCATGCAGGTCATGAACGCGGCGCTGGGCGGCCTGTTCTCGAGCCGCATCAACCTCAACCTGCGCGAAGAGAAGGGCTACAGCTACGGCGTGTTTTCCGACTTCCGCTACCACCGCACGCCGGGCCCGTTCGCCATCGCCGGCAGCGTGCGCACGGATGTCACGGGCCCCTCCGTCGCCGAGATTCTCAAGGAAGTGAACGGCATGCGCGACAAGCCGCTGCCGGGGCCCGAACTGGCGGGTGCGCGCGACTCGCAGGTGTACTCGCTGCCGGGCCAGTTCGAGACGAACAGCGGCATCGGTGCGAGCCTGGCCGAGACGTACGTGTTCGACCTGCCGGCCGATTACTGGCGCGCCCTGCCCGACCGGTTCCGTGCCGTCACCGCGGCCCAGGTGCAGGCGGCGGCGCAGAAATACGTCAGGCCGGACCAGCTGAAGGTCATCGCCGTGGGGGACCGTGCGGCGATCCTGCCGCAGCTGCAAAAGCTCGGGCTGGGAACGCCGGAGCTGCGCGATGCGGACGGACAGCTCCCGTAGGGTGAACGGCTATACCGCACGGTTCGCGTCATGCATGCGTGTACGCCGTCCACCCAACCGTCGCATTTATAGCCCCGGCCGCAATCGTCTCTTGCCTCCGCCACGCCCGTGCGTTTAACATGTGAACAGTTCTTCACACGTTAAGCATGAGCATCCCACCCGACATCGACAATGCCGTCGACGAACTCGCCGACCTGTTCCACCTGCTGGGCGACCCCACGCGGCTGCGCATCGTGCTCGCCTGCCTGGCGCAGCCGACCGCCGTGGGCGATATCGCCGCCGCGCTGAACCTGTCCAGTTCGCTGGTCAGCCACCACCTGCGCCTGCTGCGTGCGGCCCGCATCGTCAAGGCCGAGCGCCAGGGCAAGCAGGTGTTCTATGCGGCCGCCGATGCCCACATCAGCGGACTGCTCGCCAACATGTTCGAACACATCACCGAACCGATCGCCGAATCAACTACCGGACTGGACGCATGAGTCACCATCATTCCCACGGCCATGACCACGGCCACCATCACCATCATCCGACACCGGACGGCAACGGCCGCGCGTTCGGCATTGCGATCGCCCTGAACACGGCCTTCGTCGCCATCGAATTCGTCTACGGCTTCATCGCCAACTCGACGGCGCTGATGGCCGACGCCGGCCACAACCTGTCCGACGTGCTGGGCCTCGGCCTCGCCTGGGGCGCCGCCCTGCTCACCAGGAGCGCGCCGACGCGCCGCTTCACATACGGCCTGCGCGGCACGTCGATCCTCGCCGCCCTCGCCAACGCCCTGCTGCTGATGGTAGCCTGCGGCGCCATCGCCTGGGAAGCCGTGCACCGCGTCGCCCATCCGGAACCGGTGGCCGGCACGACGGTTTCCATCGTGGCGCTGATCGGCGTGCTGATCAACGGCTTCTCGGCCTGGCTGTTCGTGGCCGGCAGCAAGGACGACATCAACGTGCGCGGCGCCTACCAGCACATGGCGGCCGATGCCGTACTGTCGCTGGGCGTGGTCATCTCAGGCGTCGTCATCATCTACACAGGCTGGACGTGGCTCGACCCGGCCGTCAGCCTCGTGCTCGTCGTCGTGATCGTCGCGGGCACGTGGTCGCTGCTGAAGGAATCGATCCAGATGGTGCTGGCGGGTGTGCCGGACAGCGTCGACGCGACGGGCGTGACGGCCTTCCTGGCCGCGCAACCCGGCGTGACCGAAGTGCACGACGTCCACATCTGGGCGATGAGCACGACGGAGACGGCCCTCACGGCCCACCTCGTGATGCCGGCCGGCTATCCGGGCGATGCGGCCATCGACGACATCGTCGGCCACCTGCGCGAGGATTTCTCCATCCACCATTGCACGCTGCAGGTGGAGCAAGGGACGACCCAGCACAGCAGTTGCTGCCTGCAAGACGGGCTGGAGGCGCATGCGCATGCGCATGACGACCATGACCATGATCACCACGACCACGATCATCACGATCACGATCACGATCACAAGCACGACCACGCGCACTGAGCATCGTTAATGCGTCGTCCCCGCGGAGGCGGGGACCCAATCTTGCCGGCATCTCGACGACGCAGGTAGAACTTGGGTCCCCGCCTTGCGCAGGGACGACGTATTGATAAGCTTACGAACGTTCAACCCGCCAGGTTCGCATACAACGCCGTACTCAGATACCGCTCGCCGAACGAGGGAATGATGGTGACGATCAGCTTGCCCGCATTCTCCGGCCGCCTGGCGACCTGGATCGCGGCCCACAACGCGGCGCCGGACGAGATGCCGACCAGCAGCCCTTCCTCGCGCGCGGCCGCGCGGGCCGTCTCGAAGGCGTCGTCGTTCTTGACGGCGATGACTTCGTCGTAGCTGTGCGTGTTCAGCACTTCCGGGATGAAGCCGGCGCCGAGGCCCTGGATCGGGTGCGGGCCTTTCGTGCCCTTGGACAGGATGGGCGACGCGTCCGGTTCCACGGCGATGGCCTGGAACGACGGCTTGCGTGCCTTGATCACTTCGGCCACGCCCGTGATGGTGCCGCCCGTGCCGACGCCGGCCACGAGGATGTCGACCTTGCCGTCCGTGTCGCGCCAGATTTCCTCGGCCGTCGTGCGGCGGTGGACGTCCGGATTGGCCGGGTTGTTGAACTGCTGCGGCATGAAGCAGTTCGGGTCGGACGCCACGATTTCCTCGGCGCGGCGGATCGCGCCCAGCATGCCTTCCGGCCCCGGCGTGAGCACCAGTTCGGCGCCGTACGCGCGCAGCAGCATGCGCCGCTCGTTGCTCATCGTCTCGGGCATGACGAGGCGGCAGCGGTAGCCGCGCGCCGCGCACACCATCGCCAGCGCGATGCCCGTGTTGCCGCTGGTGGCTTCGACGATGATGGTGTTCGGGCCGATCCGGCCGGACTGCTCGGCCGCCTCGATCATGGCCAGGCCGATCCGGTCCTTCACGCTGTGTGCCGGATTGTAGAACTCGAGCTTGGCGGCGATGTCCGCGCCGGCGCCCTGCGCCATGCGGCGGATCCGCACCAAGGGGGTATTGCCGATCAGTTCCGTCACGTCGTTCGCGATGCGCATGCAGGTCTCCCGGTTGAGTGATGAGTTGGACTTACTTGACCTTCAGCAGTTCCACGTCGAAGATCAGATCGGAGTCCGGCGGGATCGAACCGCCGCCGGCGCCGCGTTTGCCGTAGGCGAGTTCGCTCGGGATGATCAGGGTGCGCTTGCCGCCCACCTTCATGCCCTGCACGCCCTGCTCCCAGCCCTTGATGACCTGGCGCGCGCCGAGCTGGAACTCGAGCGGTTCGCGGCCCGCATCCAGCGACGAATCGAACTTGTGGCCACGCTGCCTGGCGGCCAGCGGCTTGTAGAACCAGCCCGTGTAATTGACGACGACCGTGCTGCCGTACGTCGCTTCGGCGCCCTTGCCGATCACGTGGTCGATGACCTGCACCTGCGGGCCTTGCGGGGCCTGGGCTGCGGGGGCCGGGTTGACGGGATTGTTCGGGTTGGCGGGGGCGGCGGCGTTGGCGGTGGCCTGGGCCGGGTCCTTGGGACCGGGCAGGCCGTTGCCGGCCTGGGATGCGTCCTGCGCGTTGGCGGCGGCAGCCGCCAGCAGCAGGCCTGCGAGGGCGATACGACGGATCATGGAGCCTCTTTCACGAATCAGTAAAAAAACTGATTCTATGATAGCAAGGCCTCCTCCGGTTGCCCAGCATCGACGGATTCGGTTACAAGTATGGGTTCGGCAACCGGCTGCGGCGCCGGCACGGCCGCATGCGCCTGCTCCGCCAGCCTGCGCAGCAGATGGCCGGCCGCGACCATGCCGAACGTCGCGGTGACGACCATGCTCGAGCCGAACCCGGCGCAGTTCAGGCCCGTGATGCTGTTGGCGTCGACGTCGCAGGCGTCGCCGGATTCCGGATAGCGCAGCGGTTCCATCGAGAACACGGCGTCGATGTGGTACTTGTTCTTTTCGCCGCGCGCGAAACCATAGCGGGCCCGCAGGATCTTGCGCACTTTCTTGAGCAGCGGTTCCTGCTCGGTGCGGGCAAGGTCGCGCACCTCGATCTTGGTCGGATCGAGCTGGCCGCCGGCGCCGCCGATGACGACCAGCGGGATCGCGTGTTCGCTGCAGTAGGCGATCAGCGCGGCCTTGGCCTTGACGCTGTCGATGGCGTCGACGACGTAGTCGAAACGGTGCGTCCCGATCATCTGCGGGATATTGTCCGGATCGATGAAGTCTTCGACGAGCTCGACTTCGCAGTACGGATTGATGAGCGCGATACGCTGTTTCAGCGCTTCGATCTTGGGCATGCCGACCGTGGTCGACAGTGCCTGGATCTGGCGGTTGATGTTGGATTCGGCCACGTTGTCGAGGTCGATGAGCGTGAGGCGGCCGACGGCGCTGCGCGCCAGCGCTTCGACGATCCAGGAGCCGACGCCGCCGACGCCGACCACGCAAACGTGCGCCGCACGGAAGCGTTCCAGTGCACGCTCGCCGTAGAGGCGGGCAATGCCGCCGAAGCGGCGGCGGAAGTCGACGTCATCGAGGAGAGAGGTGGAAATCGTAGTCATCATCCAGCCATTTTACCGGACGGAATGGCGCTCCTTGCTCTAAAATAACTTTCAGTCAATCAAAAATTGGGCCGCATCCTGCGTGTCCACAACAGCGACCATGAACAACCTTCTTTCCGACCCCGCGCCCGATTTCGACCAGCCCGTTGCCGTCCTCAAGCATTGCCACGGACGCATCCGCAAGCAGCTGGCCACGCTGGAAAAACTGCTGGGCCATCTGCCGGAACACGGTGCCGACGAGCAGGCGCGCCAGGCGGCGACGGCCGTGCTGAAATACTTCGACAAGGCCGCCCACCTGCACCACGAGGACGAGGAACAGGACCTGCTGCCGATGCTGCTCGCCGTCGCCCAGGGCGAGGATGCGGCCACGCTGCAGGCACTGGCGCCCGTGATCCTGCAGGAACACAAGGAGATGGACGGGATGTGGCAAGACCTGCACGAACAGCTGGCGGCCATCGCGGACGGCAGCGGCACGCAGCTGTCCGCCTCCATCGTCCGCCGCTTCGTGCAGAGCTACCAGGGCCACATGGAACGCGAGGAAGGCATCGTGGCGCCGATGGCGCTGCGCCTGTTCGGACCGGACCAGATGGCGCGCCTGGGCGGGGCCATGCGCCGGCGCCGCGGCCTCGACGCTCCGGCCGCGCCGGACATCGGCGAACGCGTGGCCGACCTGCGCAAGGATTACGGCCAGGCCCGGCTCGACGAGGACGACGTGGCCGCCGATCCGATCGTCCAGTTCACGCGCTGGTTCGAGGAAGCGCTCAAGGCCGAGGTGAACGAACCGAACGCGATGAGCGTGGCCACCGTCGGCGACGACGGGCGTCCGACGTCGCGCATCGTGCTGGTCAAGCAGTTCGATGCGCGCGGTTTTACCTGGTATACGAACTACGCGAGCCAGAAAGGAAAGCAACTGGAAAGCAAGCCTTTTGCAGCTCTGCTATTCTTCTGGAGTGAACTTGAACGGCAAGTGCGAATCGAAGGCAGAGTCGAGCGTACCAGTGCCGACGAAAGCGATAAGTATTTCAACAGCCGGCCCCTGAAAAGCCGGCTGTCGGCGATCGCGTCCGAGCAAAGCGAACCGATCGCGAACCGTGCCGCCCTCGAACAACATTACGAGGCAGTGGCGCGTCAATATGGCGAAGCACCGCCACGGCCACAGCATTGGGGCGGTTTTCGCCTGGTGCCGGAACGGATCGAGTTCTGGCAGGGGCGGCGTTCACGCTTCCACGACCGCATCGTCTACACGCGGCAGGAAGACGGACTTTGGACGCGGCAACGTTTGCAACCCTGAACCGGCGCGTCCGGTTCGGGACTAGCCGGAGATACGCGTGTTCGACCAGATGAAGCTTTCCGCCTGGACTTCAGGCATTCGCAGCAAGTTCAACCTGCCCCTGCGCGTGGAATTGTGGAACGGCGCGCAGGTCGACCTGTCGTCCGACCACCAGCCGCGCGTGAAGATCCGCGTGCCCAACCCGGGCGGGCTGCGCTACCTGCTGGCGCCGTCGCTGGGGAACCTGGGCGAAGCCTATGTCGAAGGTGCGCTCGAGATCGAAGGGCGCGCGGCCGACATGATCCAGGTGGGCTCCGCCCTCGCGGAAACGACGGGCAAGCCGGCGCGCACGAGCCGTGTCGCCAGCGCCGCCCTGCGCCTCGTCTCGCCGCATACGCGCGAGAAAGATGCCGAGGCCATCCGCTACCACTACGACGTCTCCAACGAGTTCTACAGCCTGTTCCTCGACCCGGCGATGGTGTATTCCTGCGCCTATTTCGAGAACGGCGACGAAGACCTGGCCACCGCGCAGCAAAAGAAGATCGACCACATCCTCACCAAGATCGGCGTGCAGCCGGGCCAGACGCTGCTCGACATCGGCTGCGGCTGGGGCGCCCTGGTCATCCGCGCGGCCACAAAGTTCGGCGCGCGCTGCGTGGGCGTCACGCTGTCCGAACGCCAGTGCGAGCTGGCGCGCGAGCGCGTGGCCCGTGCCGGCCTGCAGGACCGCATCGACATCCGCCTGCAGGACTACCGCGACGTCGACGGCCAGTTCGACCGCATCACGAGCGTCGGCATGTTCGAGCACGTGGGCGTGGAGCACCTGCCGGAGTACTTCAGCCGGGTCAACAGGCTGCTGGCACCGGGCGGCGTCGTGATGAACCACGGCATCACCACGGCGGACGTCGAGCAGCGCAACAGCCCGTACGGCGGCGGCGAGTTCATCGACAAATACGTGTTCCCGCACGGCGAGCTGGCGCACCTGTCGACCGTCATCCGCACCATGCAGGAAGGCGGCCTCGAGGTGCGCGACGTGGAAAACCTGCGCCGCCACTACGCCCGCACGTGCGCGCTGTGGACCGAGAATTTCGAGAACAACGCCGAGCGCATCCAGGCGACGTGCGATCCGAAGACCTTCCGCATCTGGCACGTCTACCTGGCCGGCTGCGCCTACGGCTTCGCGCACGACTGGATCAGCCTGTACCAGATCGTGTGCGGCAAGGCGGGACAGGAACCGGCGCAGATCCCGTGGTCGCGGCGCTACATGTATCCGTGACCGGCGGGCACGGGGTGCGGCAACTTATTTGACGCGCTCCGTGAACGTCTTGCGGAACTTGGCCACCTTCGGCGCCACGACGAAGGCGCAATACCCCTGCAACGGATGCTGGGCGAAATAATTCTGGTGGTAATCCTCGGCCTTGTACCACTGCTCGGCCGGCAGCACCTGCGTGACGATCGGCGCATCCCACACGGCGGCCATCTCGGCCATCACCTTGCGCGCCGTCGCCTCCTGTTCCGGCGACGTGAAGAAGATGACGGACCGGTATTGCGTGCCGACGTCGTTGCCCTGGCGATTGAGCGTCGTCGGGTCGTGGATGGTGAAAAAGATTTCCAGGATGTCGCGATAGCCGATCACGTTCGGATCGAACTCCAGCTTCACCACTTCGGCGTGGCCCGTCGTGCCCGCGCATACCTGCTCGTAGGTCGGGGCGGGGGTCTCGCCGCCCATGTAGCCCGATTCCACGCCGAGAATGCCGCGCGCTTCGAGATAGACCGCTTCCAGGCACCAGAAACACCCGCCGCCCAGGATGGCCACTTCGGTTGCTGATTGCTGGCTCATACTGACTCCTCGAGGGATAAATAGTTTTCCATGGCTTCACTGTAACCGAAAGTGCACTGTTGTGCAGGATCAACGAGCAGCCGGCCAGAGGGAGACAGGCCATTGGTGGCATAATGCGCGGATGAACACCAGCTCACCTCGCGCTACCACGCGCGGTTTCGATTCCGCCCATTTCCGCCAGGCCCTGTCCCAATTCGCGACCGGCGTTACCGTCATCACGACGCGCCTCGGCGACGGCCATTTCCGCGGCCTGACCGCATCGTCCTTCAATTCGGTGTCGCTGGAACCGCCGCTCGTGCTGTGGAGCCTGTCGAACGTGGCCAACAGCCTGCCCATCTTCACCGGCAACTCGCACTACGTGATCAATGTCCTGTCCGCCGGGCAGGAAGAGCTGGCACGCCGGTTCTCGCGGCGCGGCCAGGACCCGTTCGAGAGCGTCGAGTACGAATTGTCGCGCACCGGCCAGCCGATCCTGAAGGGCGTCTCGGCCTGGTTCGAATGCCACAACCGCAGCCGCTATCCGGAAGGCGACCACGTGATCTTCGTGGGCGAAGTGGAAGACTGCGCCGTGCATCCGCAATCCGCGCTGCTGTTCCATGGCGGGCGCTTCGGCACGACCTGACTTGTTCGTTTAAAAATGAAAATGGCTGTCGCAGTTTGAAAAGATGCGGCAAGGCGGCCTTCCTATAATGGCTCGGTCCGGGCGGCCTACCCGTTCGCCCGGCGTCCGCCATTCGACCATTCGACAAGAATATTCTGAGACAGGAGTCCCATGAGCCGTTCCGATACGCCCCGCAAAGCCCATTTTCACTGGGATGATCCGCTGCTGCTGAACGAGCAGCTGCTCGACGAGGAGCGCATGGTGCGCGACGCCGCCGCGGCCTATTGCCAGGACAAGCTGCTGCCGCGCGTCCTGGACGCCTTCCGCAACGAAACCACCGACGCCGCCATCTTCCGCGAGATGGGCGAACTCGGCCTGCTGGGCCCGACCATCCCCGAGCAATACGGCGGCCCCGGCCTGAACTACGTCAGCTACGGCCTGATCGCGCGCGAAGTCGAGCGCGTCGATTCCGGCTACCGCTCGATGATGAGCGTGCAGTCGTCGCTCGTGATGGTGCCGATCTACGAGTTCGGCAACGAAGAGACGAAGCAGAAATACCTGCCGAAACTCGCGACCGGCGAATGGATCGGCTGCTTCGGTCTGACCGAGCCGAACCACGGCTCCGACCCGGGCTCGATGGTCACGCGCGCGCGCAAGGTCGACGGCGGCTACTCGCTCTCCGGCTCGAAGATGTGGATCACGAACTCGCCGATCGCCGACGTGTTCGTCGTCTGGGCTAAAGATGACGAGGGCAAGATCCGCGGCTTCGTGCTGGAAAAGGGCTGGAAGGGCCTGTCGGCGCCCGCCATCCACGGCAAGGTCGGCCTGCGCGCCTCGATCACGGGCGAGATCGTGATGGACGAGGTGTTCTGCCCCGAAGAAAACGCCTTCCCGGAAGTGCGCGGCCTGAAGGGTCCGTTCACCTGCCTGAACTCGGCCCGCTACGGCATCGCCTGGGGCGCGCTCGGCGCGGCCGAAGACTGCTGGCACCGTGCCCGCCAGTACGTGCTGGACCGCAAACAGTTCGGCAAGCCGCTGGCCGCCAACCAGCTGATCCAGAAGAAGCTGGCCGACATGCAGACGGAAATCACGCTGGGCCTGCAGGGCGTGCTGCGCCTGGGCCGCATGAAGGATGAAGGCACGGCCGCGGTCGAGATCACGTCGATCATGAAGCGCAATTCCTGCGGCAAGTCGCTGGACATCGCGCGCATGGCCCGCGACATGATGGGTGGCAACGGCATCAGCGACGAGTTCGGCGTTGCGCGTCACCTCGTCAATCTGGAAGTCGTCAACACGTATGAGGGTACGCATGACATCCACGCGCTGATCCTGGGTCGTGCCCAGACGGGGATCGCGGCGTTTTGAATGTTTGGTGGGCTCGGGGAGCCCACCCTACGAATACCGCAGCCGTAGGGTGGGCACCCCGTGCCCACCATGAACAACCGAAAAAAAACCGCCTCGAAGGGCGGTTTTTTTATTGCGCGGAAACCCGTCAGAACTTGTAGCCCAGCGTCAGCACGGTCGAGTTCGGGTCCAGCTTCATGTGCTGGCCCTGGTGCGTCGAGAAGTGCACGTCGGTACGCAGACGGGTCTTCACGAGCGCGGCGTTGAGGAACCATTTCTGGTTGAAGTTCCAGACGGCGCCGATCTGGCCCGACACGGTCCACTTGTTGTCGATGCTGAACGTCGTCGCCGGGCCGCCCGGGTTCGTCAGCGCGGTCATGCGGAACGAGCCGGTTTCCTTGTAGAAGTAGGCATAGGTCACGCCCAGGCCGACGTAAGGACGGAAGGCCGAGGTCGGCTGGAAGAAACGGTATTGCACGAACGCGGTCGGCGGCAAGGCTTGCACCGTGCCCAGCTCGCCCGTGCCGGCGATGGCGCCGGCGCCATACAGGCTGTGCTTGTACGGGGTCGCAAAGGTGAATTCGCCGGTGATGTTGTCGGTGATGCCGTAGTTGACCACGATCACCGGTTCGGTGTCCTTGCCGACGTCGCCCAGCGAGTTGGGGAGGGCCGGGGCGGTGATCGCGCCGCTTTCGACGTGCGGGGTGATCTGGGTGGCGCCGACCGACACGGCCCACTGCCCCTTGGCCTGTGCCGCGGCGCTGCCGGCCACGGCCAGCGCGCCCGCGGCAACCAGCAGTTTCACGACGTTGGAACTTACTTTCATGTTATCTCCTGATTCTTATGGTTGGCCTGTCCGCGCGGACAGGCCTGTCGTGAGGATTACAGCCAGCCCTTCGTAGCCATCTGTTCGAGGACGTAGCGCGCGATCAGCCAGTTCTCGAACGGGGTCGGGTGCACGTCGTCGGCGAACATGTAGTGGCTGACGTCGCCGGCGATCACGTTCTTCGCGTTGCAGACGAGCGACGTCGTGCCCAGTGCGTTCGGGCCGCAGGCCGGGGTCGACGTGTTCGTCAGGCCGTACGGGGCCGGGTTGATGACTTCGTCGTGGCTGACGCTCCACAGGTCGACGTACAGGACCTTGGGTTCGGTCGCGACACCGGCCTTGAGCTGGGCGTTGAACGCGTCGACGGCCGTCTTGATCAGGGCCTGGACGGCGGCCGGCTGCGATTTGCCCGACGGCGTCGAAGCCACGTCCGGCAGGTTGTTCACGACGACGTAGTTCGCGCCCTTGGCGAGGATCTGCGTCTTGACGAGGGCCGCCAGCTGGGCACCTGCGGTCCCCATCGCGGTGACGACGCCCGCTGCGTTGGCGGTCAGGTAGTCGGCGCCCGCTTTCTGGCCGGCGGCCGTCGCGTCGGCCTGGGCCTTGACGACCATCGGACCATACACGGTGGCCTGGGCGGCCGCGGTGTTGCCGGCCATGACGGCCGCGGTGACGGCGGCTTGCACGACGGACGTGTCCGTGTGGCCGGCACGCGCCGCTTCCGTCTGGATCGCGAGGCCGATGGCCTGAGCGGCCGTGGCCGGGTTCGTCGCACCGGCGGCCAGCTGCGTCGTCAGCGAAACGGCAAACGCTTGCGAGCCGGCGGCGGTGCCGGCGGCGGTGGCGCTGGCCGACAGTTGGCCCATCAGGAACAGGATGTCATTGCCGCCGGCCAGGACCGTCACCAGCTCGGTGCCGCTGAACTTGCCGCCGGTCTTGGCCAGGTGGTTCGCGATCTGCGTCACCACCGGCACGGTCGTCTGGCCCAGCGGCGAGCCGGCGGCCGCGTTGCCGGGGCCGACCGGATTCGTCACGCGCGAGCCGCCCTGCGCATAGTTGAGGCAGTTGGTGTTGAACGTGACGGGCACGGAGAAGCCCTTGGTCGCGTCGCCTTGCAGGCCCGTCTGGGCCGGGCACGGTGCCGGCAGGTTCAGCTGGGCTGCGACGAATTCGGTCCAGTTCTTGCCCGTCAGGTCCGGGCTGATCGCCGTGTTGTCGCCGTTGATCGTGAACTTGCCACCGCCCAGTGCCTTCACGCCGCCGACGGCATAGGTGCCGACGTCCGACAGGCTGTCGCCGAACGATACCTGGGCGCTGAACTTGGTTCCCGGGGTTTGATCGCCGCCGCGGGGGCTGGTGCTGCTGCCGCCGCAGGCCGACAGGACAGCAGCGGTCACCAGTGCGAGCGCGAATGAGGTCTTACGCATTGTGTCTCCTAAAGAAATTTTTCTTCTGCAACGAACGGCCGTGCTATTCGTGTATTAACTAATATGCCAGTGTTCAGCATCGTTGTATAGAGAAAACCTTTGTCGTACGCCGGCAACAACAGCTGGTTTTTTTCCGGTAGAGACGAGGCCGGCAGCGGCCGATTATAGCAACGCTGCCAGCCTGTTTTTGACTCAATGTGACAATGTTGACTGAAAATAATCGCGCGTCGCCGCCATGCAGAATGGGGCCACGAGGCCGGCGTGGTAAGTAGACGACACGGCATCGTCGCCCGAGGCCGCGCGCAGGATCGCCTTGGCGGCCACGAAGCCCGCCTTGGCCGAGCGGTACGGGTCGTTCAGGCCGGGCGTGTCGTCGATGTCCAGCAGGGTGATGTTGCTGCCGCGCGCACTGAAATAGCTCGCCGCCGCCGTCGCGTTAAAGAACGGCACGACGGGATCGGCATGGCCGCCGCACAGCATCGTCGGCGCGCCCGGCATATAGCTGCGCAGGTCGTTGCGCACGAGCCATTTGCGCAGGTTGTGGGCCGGAGCACAGGCCAGCGGCGCGGTCGCGCTCTGGTCGCACGGGTGGGATGCCAGGTCGGCCAGGTAGCCGTTGCGGTAATCCGTGCGGATCAGGTTGTTGGCGCCGAAATATTGCGTATAGCCGGCCGCCTGCGGCTGCGAATTCGCGGCGAACAGTGCCGTGGCGGGCAGCTTGCCCTGGTCGACGAGATCGCTGCTGCCGAGGCTGCCCGGCACCAGGTCGGCGATCGTGGCGGCATACGGGGCCTCGTAGATGTCGGACGGCGTCGTGTACAGCGCCGCGCTGGCGTGCTGGCCGGCGTTGACGATCATCGGCACGATCACGGTGGCGCCGTTGCGCGGCGCGCCGCCGAACAGGTCGTCGCCGAAACGGGCGAGCGCGTACGGACCCGACATGCCGGACGCCGCCGTCACGTTGAACTCGTTCGTGCCCAGGTCCTGCATGGCGCGCTGCGTGGCCAGCGCCACATAGCCGCCCTGCGAATAACCGGTGACCATCAGCTTGCCCGAATCCTTCGCGCCGATCGCCGTGAACGAGGTGCGCGCGGCGCGCAGGGCGTCGATCATGTCGGCGGCCTGCGCGACGCGGTCGAGATACGGGTGATAGCCGAGCGAGGAGCCGCTGTAGCCCGTGTAGTTCGGCGCCACGACGATGAAGCCCTGCGCCGCGAACACGGCCGCCGCCAGGCGGGCTTCCGTGTTGTTGGCGATGTCGGCCATGTCGTAGGATTTCTGCAGCGAGGTGCCGTGCGCATACAGCACGACGGGACGCGAGTTGCTGCACGAGTTGCCGCCGCCCGTGGGCACGAAGACGGCGGCGCTGCCGTCCGTCGCTTCGCCGGCGCCGCCGACGGTGTTGTAGTGCACGCGGTACACGGACACCGAGCACTGCGGCTGGCCCGCGACGGCGAGGGTGCCCTGCTGTGCGGCTTCGAGGAAGCCGGCCAGCACGGTGGGGGTCAAGGTGGGCAGGCTGGCGCCGCCGATATTGACGGCCACGGAGGCCGCCTGGCCCACGAGGCTGCCGCGGGCCGGGAGGGGCAGCGGATCGGGATTGACGACGCCGGTCGGCGTGCCGCCGGCGGTGGTGCCGCCGCTGCAAGCGGCAAGCAGATAGCCCAGCCCGAGGCTGCAGGCCAGGGTGAATAGGGAACGCATGGATGTCCTTCGACTGACGGATGACTAAAACGGCAAGCGCCGGCGCGCATCGGTGGACAACGAATGGCGGGGAAAGGTCCGCGTGGAGGCGGCGCAGGCGCGCAATGCCCGACACCGGGCATTGCCGCCAAGGATGCACCGGGCGGGCCATTTTGGGAAGATTCCGAACGGATTACAGCGCGGGAGTGTTGTTTATCAACCCGTGCACGATGCCCGTCGAGCCATGCGCGGCGCGGCGCAGGCGATCGTTGACGCCCAGCCAGGGGCCGTCCTGCGGCGGCGCCTCGACGAGGATGACGTCGGCGGCAGTACCGTCCATCGCCCGCAGCGCCGCGTACAGGGCGTGCGCGAAACCTTCCGGCGAGGCCGGCAGCCGCACGGCCGCGTGGGTGGCCGGCAGGTCCGAATAATGGATCAGGGCGACCTTGCGCCCCGCCGCCTGCAACCTGGACAATGTGCCGGCCAGCGTCGCCGTGTCCTGCATCGCGACGGGCGTGTGCGGCGCGTAATGCGATTCCAGCGTGCCGGAGGCGCGGGGTGCGGCGGCATCCGGACGGGCCGGCACCTGGTCGATCACGGCCGCGATGGCATCGAGCGAGATATGACCCGGACGCAGCAGCACGGGACCGTGCGTGGCCAGCCGGGACAAATCGACGATCGTCGATTCGATGCCGACCTCGCTCTGCCCGCCATCCAGCACGAAGGCGATGCGGCCGCATTCTCCGATGTCGTCGGCGAACTCGTCGCGCACGTGCTGCGCGGTCGTCGGGCTGACGGCGCCGAATTTATTCGCGGACGGCGCGGCGATGCCGCCCTTCCCGCCCTTGAACGCTTGCAGCAGCCGGATGGCGACGGGATGCGAAGGGCAGCGGATGCCGACCGTGTCCTGGCCGCCCGAGACGGCGTCCGGGATGTGCGGCGCGCGTTTTAAAATCATCGTCAGCGGACCGGGCCAGAAGGCGTCGGCCAGCTGGCGCGCTTCCGACGGGATGTCGGTGGCCCAGTAGTCGAGATCCGCGCCGGGCGCCACGTGCACGATCACGGGGTGATCCTGCGGCCGGCCCTTGGCGGCGTAGATCGCGGCAACGGCGGCCGGGTTCTCCGCGTCGGCGCCGAGGCCGTACACGGTCTCGGTCGGCAACGCGACGAGCCGGCCGGCCTCCAGCGCGCGCGCGGCGGCGTCGATCACATCCGTCACGGCGCGCTTCACAGCCTGATTTCCAGGATGGCGCAGGCCTGCTCGAAACTCGCCCAGGCTTCCGGCAAGGTGGGCGCGACGAACGTCACGTGCCCCATCTTGCGGCCGCGGCGCGGGTCGGTCTTGCCGTACAGGTGCAGGTTGGCGCCGGGCAGCGCCAGCACCCGATCCCACGCCGGTTCGCGCGCGCCGTCGCCGTCGCCCTCGAACCACACGTCGCCGAGGATGTTCAGCATGACGGCCGGCGAATGCTGGCGCACTTCGCCCAGCGGCAGTTTCGCCATCGCCCTGACCTGCTGGGCGAACTGGCTCGTGATGCAGGCGTCCATCGTGTAATGGCCGCTGTTGTGCGGCCGCGGCGCCATCTCGTTGACGACGAGCGAGCCATCCGTCAACACGAAGAATTCGATGCACAGCACGCCGACATAACCGAGCTCGGCCACGATGGCGCGCGCGGCATCCTGCGCCGTGCGCGCGCATGCATCCGACACGTTCGGGCCAGGCACCGTCGTCGTGAACAGGATGCCGTCGCGGTGCACGTTCTCCGCGATCGGGTAGACGACCGACTGGCCGTCCGCCCCGCGCGCCGTCAGCACCGACACCTCGTAGGCGAGCGGCAGCATCTTCTCGAGCAGGCAGGTCACGCGGCCCATCGCTTCGAACGCGGCGCGCACGTCCTCGCGCGTGCGCACGCGCACCTGCCCCTTGCCGTCGTAACCCATGCGCACGGTTTTCAGGATGCCGGGCAGCAGGTCGTCGGCGATCGCGGCGACGTCGGCATCGCTCGCGATCACCTTGTGCGGCGCCGGCATCACGCCGGACTTGCCCGCGCAGGCGACGAAGAACGATTTTTCCGCGATGCGATCCTGGGCGACGGAGACGCCATGCGCATCCGGCGCCACGAACACCTGTTGCGCGAGGCGCGACAGACTGGCGGCCGGGACGTTTTCGAACTCCGTCGTGACGGCCACGCATTGCGCGGCCAGCGCATCCAGGCCGGCGGCATCCTCGTAGCCGGCCTCGACGAGGCGCTCGGCCACCTGACCGGCCGGGCAGTCGGAGGACGGCTCCAGCACGGCCACGCGGTAGCCCATTGCCTGCGCGGCGTGGGCGAACATGCGGCCCAGCTGGCCGCCGCCCATCACGCCCAGCCAGGCCGGTTCGGCCGCGGCGGGGAGAAAAACTGGGGACTTCGTATTACTCATCAGTCGTTCACGGGCAGGGTCATGGCCTTGGCGGCGGCGGTCTGTTGCAACCGGAATTGTTCCAGCTGGCCTGCCAGGGCGTCGTCGGTGGTGGCGATGATGGCGATCGCCGTCAGCGCGGCATTCGCGGCGCCGGCCTCGCCGATGGCGAAGGTCGACACCGGCACGCCTTTCGGCATCTGCACGATCGACAGCAGCGAATCTTCGCCGCGCAGGTATTTCGACGGCACGGGCACGCCCAGCACCGGCACGACGGTCTTCGCGGCCACCATGCCCGGCAGGTGCGCGGCGCCGCCGGCGCCGGCGATGATGGCGCGCAGGCCGCGCGAGCGTGCGCTTTCCGCATACGCGAACATCTCGTCCGGCATGCGGTGCGCCGAGATCACCTGCGCTTCGAACGGCACGCCGAACTGCTTCAGCATGGCGCAGGCGTGCTGCATCACGTCCCAGTCGGAACTGGAACCCATGATCACGCCGACGAGCGGCTTGTTCTGTTCCGCCATCGTCAAACCTTCAGCTTCTCGCCGGTCAGGCGTTCGATGGCTTCGAAGTACTTGGCCTGGGTCTTGTCGATGACGTCCTGCGGCAGCGCCGGTGCCGGCGGGGTCTTGTGCCAGTCGGTCAGGGTTTCCAGGTAGTCACGCACGAACTGCTTGTCGTACGACGGCGGCGACATGTCCGGCGCGTACGAATCGGCCGGCCAGAAGCGCGACGAATCGGCGGTCAGGACTTCGTCCATCAGGTGCAGCACGCCGTTCTCGTCCAGGCCGAATTCGAACTTGGTGTCGGCGATGATGATGCCGCGCGTGGCCGCGTAGTCGGCCGCGGTCTTGTACAGCTGGATGCTGATGTCGCGGATCTTGTTGGCCAGTTCCGAGCCGATGCGCTGCTCCATGTCGGCGAAGCTGATGTTCTCGTCGTGCTCGCCCAGGTCGGCCTTGGCGGCCGGGGTGAACAGCGGCTCGGGCAATTTATCCGCCTGGCGCAGGCCGGCCGGCAACTGGATGCCGCAGACGGCGCCGGTGGCCTGGTAATCCTTCCAGCCCGAACCGATGATGTAGCCGCGCACGACGGCTTCGACGAGGATCGGCTTCAGGCGCTTGGCCACGACGGCGCGGCCTTTCACCTGCTCCACTTCCTCGGGTGCGACCACGGATTCCGGCGCCACGCCGGTCAGGTGGTTCGGCACGATGTGGCCGAGCTTTTCGAACCAGAAATCGCTCATCTGGTTCAGCACCATGCCCTTGCCGGGAATCGGTTCGTTCATGACGACGTCGAAGGCCGACAGACGGTCGGTCGTGACGATCAGGATCTTGTCATCGCCGACGGCGTAGTTGTCACGGACCTTGCCATGGCCCAGCAGTGGCAGGGAGGAAATAGTGGATTGGTAGAGGCTTTTCATAGAGGGGATATCTTGATAAAGCGAAACCGGCAAAGGTGCCGGTCGGATGGGCGGCGGTTGGGAGAACCGGTGCCAAAGCGATATTTTACGTGATTCCTACGTCATCGTCGTCAAAAGCAAACGATGGGCAGATGGGAGCAACCGTAGAAGCGACCGCAAAACGACCGTCGCCCCTGCGAAGGCAGGGGCCCAATTTCGTGGCACAGCCGAGGAAATTGGATCCCCGCCTGCGCGGGGACGACGATTGTTAGAGTACGTGTCCTCGTCGAGAGTACGTGTATTCGATTACTGAACGATCTGCGCCAGTTCGCCAGCTTTATAGCGCTCCGCCATTTTTTCCAGCGGCATCGGCTTGATCTTGGCGGCCATGCCCTCGCAACCGAAGGAGATATAGCGCGCCTTGCAGATCTGCGTGGCCGCTTCGCGGGCCGGCTTCAGGTAATCGCGCGGGTCGAACTTGGACGGGTTCTCGAACAGGTATTTGCGGATCGCGGCCGTCATCGCCAGGCGGATGTCGGTGTCGATATTGATCTTGCGGACGCCGTGCTTGATGCCTTCCTGGATTTCCTCGACCGGCACGCCATAGGTTTCCTTCATGTCGCCGCCGAATTCGCGGATGATGGCCAGCAGGTCCTGCGGCACCGACGACGAACCGTGCATCACGAGGTGCGTGTTCGGGATGCGCGCGTGGATTTCCTTGATGCGGTCGATGGCGAGGATGTCGCCGGTCGGCTTGCGCGTGAATTTATACGCGCCGTGCGACGTGCCGATGGCGATGGCCAGCGCGTCGCACTGGGTGCGCGCGACGAAGTCGGCGGCCTGCGCGACGTCGGTCAGCAGCTCTTCGCGGGTCATGGTGCGGTCGGCGCCGTGGCCGTCTTCCTTGTCGCCCTTCATCGTTTCCAGCGAACCGAGCACGCCCAGTTCCGCTTCGACGGTGACGCCGATCGAGTGCGCGAACTTGACGACTTCCTTCGACACCTCGACGTTGTAGTCGTACGAGGCGACCGACTTGCCGTCCGCTTCCAGCGAGCCGTCCATCATGACGGAGGTGAAGCCCGAGCGGATCGCGGCCATGCAGACGGCCGGCGACTGCCCGTGGTCCTGGTGCATGACGACCGGGATGTGCGGGTAGGCTTCGACGGCGGCGTCGATCAGGTGGCGCAGGAAGGCTTCGCCGGCATATTTGCGGGCGCCGGCCGAAGCCTGCATGATCACCGGGCTGCCGGTCTGGTCGGCCGCGGCCATGATGGCCTGGACCTGC
Organism: Massilia sp. Masssp93; assembly: GCF_059491295.1. Taxonomy (NCBI): domain Bacteria; kingdom Pseudomonadati; phylum Pseudomonadota; class Betaproteobacteria; order Burkholderiales; family Oxalobacteraceae; genus Massilia; species Massilia sp. Masssp93. The sequence continues at coordinate 5,485,357 of NZ_CP168502.1, forward strand.
TCCAGGTTGTTGACGTTAAAAGCCGGCAGGCCGTAGCCGTGTTCGGCGGCATGGTCCAGCAGTTGACGCATTGATACGAGTGCCATGGTTTAGCTCCATAGGAATAAAGAAACCTTTCCGGGTCTCACACCTGCTGCGCGCGCGCATGCGCCTGGCCTCGCGCGACAGGCGCGTCAGCCATGCACATCACTTTCGTTCGACAGTCCGGCGCGGCCGCGGGTTGCGGCCGCGCGCTCAGGTATTGAGCTCCCTCTTAATCGAATTCCCCGACACGAACGATTTTCAGTGCGTTCGTACCGCCGACCTGGCCCATCGGCTCACCCCACGTGACGACGATCATGTCGCCCTTCTTGACGATCCCGTTGGCCACCATCAGGTCTTCGGCCTGGCGCAGGACGGCGGCGCTGTCGCCGCGCTGCGTCAGGTGGTACGCATGCACGTTACGATACAGCGATACCTTGCGCTGGGTGGTGACGCTTGGCGTCAGGGCGTAGATCGGGGTGTCGACGTGGTGACGGCTCATCCACAGCGCGGTCGAGCCGGATTCGGTCAGCGCCACGATCGCCTTCACGCGCAGGTGGTGCGCGGTGAACAGGGCGCCGTAGGCGATCGACTGGTCGATCCGGGTGAACTGCACGTTCAGGAAGTCGGCTTCGAGTTTGTTGTATTCGGAACGTTCCGCTTCGACGCAGATGGCGGACATCATCTCGACCGTCTCGACCGGCCACTTGCCGGCGGCGGTCTCGGCCGACGTCATGACGGCGTCGGTGCCGTCCAGCACGGCGTTCGCCACGTCCGACACTTCGGCGCGGGTCGGCACGGCGTTGACGATCATCGATTCCATCATCTGCGTGGCGGTGATCGCCAGCTTGTTGGAATCGCGCGCCATGCGGATCATGCGCTTCTGCAGCGCCGGCACGGCCGCGTTGCCCACTTCGACGGCGAGGTCGCCGCGGGCGACCATGATGCCGTCGGAGGCGTCCAGGATTTCCTGCAGCACGGGAATCGCTTCCGCGCGCTCGATCTTCGCGATCATCATCGGCTTGTGGCCCGACGGCTCGCCGGCGATGTTGGCCAGCTGGCGCGCCATTTCCATGTCGGTCGCCGTTTTCGGGAAGGAAATCGCCAGGTAGTCGGCCTGGAAGGTCATCGCGGTCTTGATGTCTTCCATGTCCTTCGCGGTCAGCGCGGGCGCCGTCAGGCCGCCGCCCAGGCGGTTGATGCCCTTGTTGTTGGACAGTTCGCCGCCGACCTTGACGATGGTGTGGATCTCGCTGCCGGCCACGCGCTCGACGATCAGCACGATCAGGCCGTCGTTCAGCAGCAGCGTGTCGCCCGGACGCACGTCGTTCGGCAGGGCCTTGTAGTCGAGGCCGACGCGTTCCTGGTTGCCCAGTTCGCCGTTCTCGCCCCAGCGGGAGTCGAGGATGAAGCGGTCACCATTGTTCAGCAGGATCTTGCCCTCTTCGAACTTGCCGACGCGGATCTTCGGACCCTGCATATCGGCCATGATCGCCACTTCGCGGCCGCACTCGGCGGCGGCGCGACGCACCAGGTTGGCGCGGTCGATGTGGTCCTGGGCACGGCCGTGCGAAAAGTTCAGGCGCACGATATCCACGCCCGCACGAATCATGCGGACGAGCGTATCGAAGTCGGAGGAAGCGGGGCCGATGGTTGCGACGATCTTGGTGCCACGAGACATTGAACTATCCTTGAAGTGAAAAGCGCAGCCCGTGAGCTGCGCCGGTGACCGGTAGGTTTATTTTGCTGCGCTGCGCTGGAGCAGAATCTCCACGGCCGGGAGCGTCTTACCTTCGAGGAATTCGAGGAAGGCGCCGCCGCCGGTCGAGATATAGCCGATTTGGTCGGCAATATTGTATTTTGCGATGGCGGCCAGGGTGTCGCCGCCGCCGGCGATCGAGAAGCCTTTCGAGGACGCGATGGCCGCGGCCAGGGTCTTCGTGCCTTCCGCGAACTGGTCGAACTCGAACACGCCGACCGGGCCGTTCCACACGATGGTGCCGGCCTTGCCGATCTGTTCGGCGAGCTGGGCCGCGGTCTTCGGGCCGATGTCCAGGATCATGTCGTCATCCGCCACGTCCTTGACGTCCTTGATGGTCGCGGCGGCCGTCGGCGAGAATTCCTTGGCGCACACGACGTCGACGGGAATCGGCACCTGCGCGCCGCGCGCGGCCATCTTCTCGATGATCGTCTTCGCTTCGCCGACGAGATCCAGTTCCACGAGCGACTTGCCGATGTTCAGGCCCACGGCCTTCATGAACGTGTTGGCGATACCGCCGCCGACGATCAGGTTGTCGACCTTGTCGGCCAGGCTCTGCAGGATCGACAGCTTGCTCGACACCTTGGAACCGGCCACGATGGCCAGCAGCGGACGCTGCGGCGCGCCCAGCGCCTTGCCCAGCGCGTCCAGCTCGGCCGCCAGCAGCGGGCCCGCGGCGACCACGGGCGCGAACTTCGCGATGCCGTGCGTGGTCGCTTCGGCGCGGTGCGCGGTGCCGAAGGCGTCGTTGACATAGATGTCGCACAGCTTGGCCATCTTCTGCGCCAGCTCGTCCGAGTTTTTCTTTTCGCCCTTGTTGACGCGGCAGTTTTCCAGCAGCACGACCTGGCCCGGCGCGACGTCGACGCCATCGACCCAGTTCTGCTTCAGCTCGACGGGCTGGCCCAGCAGCTCGGACAGGCGCTTGGCGACGGGCGCCAGGCTGTCTTCCGGCTTGAACTCGCCTTCGGTCGGACGGCCCAGGTGCGACGTGACCATCACGGCCGCACCCGCATCAAGCGCAGCGCGGATCGCGGGAACCGAAGCACGCACGCGCGTGTCTTCCGTAATGTTGCCGGCGTCGTCCTGAGGAACGTTCAGGTCCGCGCGGATGAAGACGCGCTTGCCCTTCAGCGCGTCTTGGTCGATCAGGTCTTGCAAGCGGGTGAAATTGAGAACGGCCATTGTCAACTGTCGAGAAATGTTTAAAAAACGCTATTTTACCTTAGGCCAGCCCTTGGAAAACATGAGAAACGCGCAGGACAGTGAATACCACCATGCCGATAACGATGGTCTGCAACATGTTCCGCCGCCACAGGTAGTAGGCGAGCGCCGCAAGGCCGGCCAGCAGTTTCGGATTCGTGACGGCCAGCTGGATGTCGCCCTGCGGCCCCAGCATGAAATCCGGCGCGACGATCGCCGCCAGCGCGCAGGCCGGCGCATAGCGCAGCAGTTCCTGCACGCGCCGGGGAATCGTCACGCGGTGGCCCACCATCCACAAGCCGCTGCGGGTGCAGGCGGTGGCCACGGCCAGCACGGCGATGACGGCCCAGATGTCCCAGTCAGCCATGGCGCACCTTGCGCCGGCCGCGCGTTTCCTCGACGGCGATGGCGGTGGACATGCCGACGACGACCGCGAGCAGCAGCCCCAGCTTGTACGGCAGGCCATGTGCCAGCACGGACACGATGCCCGCCACCAGCACGCCGCACAGGGCCGCGCTGTTGATGATCAGGGGGACCAGGATGCACAGGATGGCGAGCGTGCCGGCAAACCCCAGCTGCCATTCGGTCGGGACGGCGCTGCCCAGGAAGATGCCGGCGAACGTGCCGGCCTGCCACGCGCCCCAGGTCGGATACAGCAGGCCCTTGAGGAACGACAGCTTGCCCCGTTCGGGCGCCGTACGGGGGTAGCGCTGCAGGAAAAGTGCCGTCGTCAGATCGCCGGAAATATAGCCGAGATAAAAACGCTGGAACAGCGGCAGCTTCGCGAAATGGGGGGCGAGCAATGCGGAAAAGATGACGAAGCGCAGGTTGACGACGAACGCCGTGGCAAAGATGACCCCGACGGGCGCACCCGCGGCGATCAGCGGCAGCGACGCGAGCTGGGCGGAGCCGGAATACACGACGAGGGTCATGGTGCTCGCCTGCAGCACGGTGAGGCCGCTCTTGACCATCGCGACGCCCAGCACCATGCCCCACGCGACGAGGCCGAACAGCGTGGGCAGGCCGACCTGGAAACCTTCGCGCCAGGCGGCGGCATCGTGGCCGTCGACATCGCCGGCGCTGCCGTCGCCGCGTTGGGCGCCTGAATCCAGGTGTGGGCCGTTCATGTCGCGTTCCTGCAACAAAAGCGGCAAACAGGCATGGCGGACGGGCGGCGTTCGGACATGAAACGATGTAGTGAGAATGCGTGTAGATTTCCTTGCCGGAAATTCTACTCGACAGTATTAAGGCCGCTATTCTACCGGACCATTCCGGCAATCAGGTCGAATCCGTTAGAATCGTGGTTTTGGGAATGCCGAGATACCGGACGCGCGACGACGAGCCGCAAGCGCCATGGATAGCTAAGGTAAGTAAATACGGCGCGCATGGCAAGCCTGCACAGGCCGGTTCTTGGGAATTCCCCTTGCCAAACTAGTTGACGGAGAAATCGATGAACGACAAGACCATCCCGGTCGTGGAACTGGAAGCCAAGGACCTGCCGGCATATTGCCCTAACCCGGCCATGCCGCTGTGGTCGTCCCACCCGCGCGTCTTCCTGGATTTCGATCACGACGGCAACGCCAAGTGCCCATACTGCGGCACCCAGTACCGCCTGAAGCCGGGCACCGTGCTGGCTCACCACTGATTTCTGTCATGCCCGGGGGCTTGCCGTGAACCCAGCGAGCACCGCAGCCTCCCAGGCTGCCCCAGGCTACCAGGCCCCCCGGTGGCTGCCCGGCGGCGACCTGCAGACGATTTATCCCGCCCTCTGCATCCGCAAACCGGCCGTCGCCTACCGGCGCGAGCGCTGGAACACGCCATGCGGCCAGGATTTCATCGACGTCGACCTCGTCGACGGTGCCACGGCCGGCGCCCCCTTCGTCCTGCTGTTCCACGGCCTGGAGGGGTCGTCGGACAGCCATTACGCACGTTCCCTGATGGCGCTCGTCGCGGCGCGCGGCTGGCATGGCGCGGTCCCGCACTTCCGCGGCTGCTCGGGCGAGGCGAACCTGGCCCCGCGCTTCTACCACTCCGGCGACGCCGAAGAACTCGACTGGATCATCCGCCGGCTGCGTCCGCACCATGCCGGTCCGTTCTACGTGGCCGGGGTGTCGCTCGGCGGCAATGCCCTGCTGCGCTGGCTGGGTGAACAGCGCCATGGCGCGGGCATCGTCGACGCCGCCGTGTCCATCTCCGCCCCGCTCGACCTGGCGGCCGGCGGCGCCGCGCTGGCGTCCGGCTTCAACCGCCTGTACACGCGCATGTTCCTGCAGACCCTGAAGCCGAAGGCGCTGGCCAAGCTGGAACGCTTTCCCGGCCTGTTCGACCGCGACCGCCTGCTCGCCGCAAACGATTTATACAGTTTCGACAACGTCGTCACCGCCCCGCTGCACGGCTACCGCGACACCGACGATTACTGGCACCGCGCCAGCGCCCGCCACGTCCTGCACGACATCGTCGTCCCGACCCTCGTGCTGAACGCGCGCAACGATCCGTTCCTGCCGGGCCGCCACCTGCCGCAGACGGCCGCGCCCGCGGTGACGCTGGACTATCCGGCGACGGGCGGCCATGTCGGCTTTTCCACGGGCCCCTTTCCGGGACGCCTGGACTGGCTGCCGCAACGCATCCTGGCCTTTTTCGACGACACGGCCGGCCGCCCCGATCCGCACGCCACGCGCGCGCCGGCGGCCCCGCGGCTGTGCCAAGCTTGAACCCATGGACGACATCGTAAAACAGGCAATGGCCAAATGGCCGAACGTGCCCTACTGCTACGGCTGGCTGGCACTGGACGCGCGCGGCGCCTGGCGCATGCGCGACGAAGCGTCCCAGCGCGCCGGCACACCGGGCGACAAGCTCACGAACGCGGCGCTGGTCGGCTTCATCGCCCGCAATTATTTGCCGGATGAGCGCGGCTGCTGGTATTTCCAGAACGGTCCGCAGCGCGTCTACATCAACCTCGAGACGACGCCGTTCATCGCCCGCACCGACCCCGCGCAAGGCCTCGTGCTGCACACGGGCCAGCCGCTGGATGCCCCGGCCGAAGCCTGGCTGACGGACGCCGGCGGCATCGTGCTGCGCGCCGGGCAGACGGTGGCCCAGGTGGACGACCGCGACGCGGCGCAACTGCTGCAGGCATTCGAACTCGATGGCCGTCCCGCAGCGGACGAGGACGTGATGGCGTGGCTGGAAGGCGGCGCGGGCGGCCTGGCCCTGCGCTGGCAGGACCGGCGCATCGCCGTCGGGCGGTTGATGGCGGACGAGATGCCGGAGCGCTTCGGTTTCGTGCGCCGGCCGGATTTGCTGCAGCCGAAGAGTTAGTCATCGTCGTCCCCGCGAAGGCGACGATCCAACCAATCGTCGTCCCCGCGAAGGCGGGGACCCAAGTACTGTGCCGTTACGCACGCAAAATTAGGCCCCCGCCTCCGCGGGGGCGACGGTAGCGGTAGCGGTGGCGGCGCCGGTAACGATGACAGCGGCAGCAGCAACAGCAACGACAGCAACGTCGTTCAGGCTACCGATCGCTGTCCTTCTTCTCTTTCTTCTCGTCCTTCTGGCGCTCGTTCAACTCCCGCTCGCGCGCATCGATCACGGCCTGGTCGTAGAACGACACGTCCTTCGCCTTGCGCGCGAGATTGAGCTGGTCGACGGCCGCCGGCACCGCCCCCGTCAGCACATACGATTCGGCCAGCGCCATATGCTGCAAGGCGATCTTACCCTGGGCCGCATATGTCTTGGCCAACTGATCGTAGAGCTTGGGCTCCTCGCGGTATTGCTGCACCTGGTCGCGCAGGAACTGGCCGGCCTTGTCCAGCTGGCCGTCCGCGATCAGCGCATCGGCGTACTGGCGCGTCAGCATGCGCGACAGCGGGAATTTCTGGTACGCGGCTTCCGCTTCCTGGACGGCCTGGTGGACGACTTGCGGCGGTTGCCCGGGCGCCAGCTTGATCTCGATGCCGAGGCCGGCGAACATGGCGCTGCCGTCCGTACCGCTGCGCTCGCTCGAAAACACGCCGGGACGCGGCTTCGTCGACGCCTTCGCCTTGTCGAGCCAGCTCTGCGCCGTCTTGAGATCGCCCTGCTTCAGCGCGAGGTACGACAGGCCGTACATCGCGGCCGTCTGCTGCTGCGTGTTCGGCTGGGCCAGCTGGCTGTCGAACGTGGATTTCGCTTCGTCGCGGCCTTTCTGGCTTTCGTCCTGCAGCACGCGCACGCGGGCGCGCACGAGGTGGAATTCGATGCTGTCCGGCCGGATGCGGATCGGCTTGGGATTCTCGCGGATACGCGCCTGGATGTCGGCGATGCGCTCGCCCGTCAGCGGGTGGCTGCTGAGCCAGGCCGGCGCCTCGCCATACACGCGCGTCGTGCTCTGCAAGCGCTTGAAGAAATTGACCATGCCCGATGTATCGTAACCGGCCGCGCGCATCGTCTGGAAGCCGACGCGGTCCGCCTCGCGCTCGGCATCGCGGCTGAAATTCAGCTGGCGCTGGATGGCCAGGCCCTGCCCGCCCATCATGACGCCCATCGCCGCATCGGCCCCGCCGCCGGCCTTGCCGACCAGCGCCGCCAGCAGCAGCGCGGCCAATGGCAACAATGCATCCTGCTTCTGCTGGCCGATCATGCGGGCGATGTGACGCTGCTGCACGTGGCCGATCTCGTGCGACAGCACGGACGCCAGCTCCGACTCGCTCTGCGCCGAGAGCAGCAGCTGCGAGTGCACGCCGATGAACCCGCCGGGCAGCGCGAACGCGTTGATCATCGGATCGCGCACGGCGAAAAAGAAGAAATCGGCATTCGTCTCGCCGCGCGCGCCGGGCGCGAACGACACGAGGTTTTCGCCGAAGTTGTTCAGGAACTCGATGATCGCGTCGTCGTCCAGGTAATCGGGATCGCGCCGGATATCGTTCATGATCTCTTCGCCCAGCTTGCGCTCCATCACGGGCGACAAGTCGGCACGCGCCGTGTCGCCGAGCGTGGGCAAGCCGGTCGAATCGGCGCTGCCGTGCAGGACCGGAACAGTGGGGGCGGCGAGCGCGCCGGCGGTCGCCACGGCCAGGCTGACGGCCGCGGCGAGACGGCGCCACGGGCACCTTGGTGAAAGCTGCAACATCGCTGAAATCGGGTTAGGTTTCACGATGCTATGATAACCGCTTCCCGGCCATTGCTACTGCCGGGCCATATTTTGTTACTTTGCTGCCTGAACAACATGACAACATCCACCGACGCCGCCAGCCCCCTGACCCACTTCGACGCCACCGGCCAGGCCCACATGGTCGACGTCGGCGCCAAGGACGCCACCCACCGCATCGCCGTCGCCGCCGGCACCATCCGCATGCAGCCGGCCACGCTGGAACTGGTGACGTCGGGCTCGGCCAAGAAGGGCGACGTGCTGGGCGTGGCGCGCATCGCGGCCATCATGGCGGCCAAGCGCACGAGCGACCTCATTCCCTTGTGCCATCCGCTGGCGATTACCCGGGTCGCGGTCGATTTCGAGATCGATGCCGCGAACAACAGCGTGCATTGCCGGGCGCAGGTCGAGACCTACGGTAAAACCGGGGTCGAAATGGAAGCGCTCACTTCCGTCCAGGTGGGCTTGCTGACCATTTATGACATGTGCAAGGCCGCGGATCGCGGGATGGTCATGACTGATGTGCGCGTGCTGGAAAAGCATGGCGGGAAGTCGGGGGCCTGGACGGCCCGGATATGAACCCCCAACCGACCTCGACAAAGACACGATCAGTCAGTCGTTTTCTTGAATAGCTTGTCCTTGTTGTGTTCGATACATTCGTGGATCGGCTCCGCAGTTAATATCGTCATAAAACCGAGCTCGACAGGCTCATTGTTTTTGCCGAGACTCTCGGTCACCAGACCCAATGCCATCGTTCCGACGCCGACCGGCAGGCTCTCGTTAAAACGCACGATTGCGGGGCCGCCGCTGAAACCTCCGCGGGCCATCGAGGACACGATGTAATGGTCGAACGCGTGGTCATAACGTTTTACGCACGCATTGACCTCCCCTAACGTAGCGACAAGGATAGGTTCGCTCGAGAATGGCACTGGCGGGAATCCCATGATCAGGCACTGATCGAGCAGGAAATCGTAATTCCCGTAAGGCAGTTCTTTGCAGTGAAATCCCAGTTCGATCTCGGTGGGCGGATACCAAACCAGCGTAAAGCAAGCAATGTCAATGTTCGGATCAGGATGAAAAAACGGTCCCGTCAACGGCAATTGCCTGCGAGGTAAATCGTCGCCCACTTCATCCAGCCGGTCACCCAACTTTTGTTCCGGGGGCACCTCGACAACATGGTTTACGCCGAGGATCTTTTGGCCGTCAACGACATGACGCGCAGTGACGTAGATCCCCTCCCCTACGTGAAAAGCCGAACCAATGCCTCGCGTACCATCAGGACTTTCCACGTCTACAAAAGCAACCGCCGGCCCGCACTCCCTGAATACCTTCCGATCCCATCTGTCGTAATTCGACATATCGCTCCTTACCGTCTTTTAATTCAGGATAATACCTGCAACCGCGTCCCAATCCACCAATAATTCCCCTGCTCATCCCGCACACCGGCCGACCGGTCCCCATACGGCAAATCGCGCGGCTCGGCGAGACTGACCGCGCCCCGGTCCAGCGCCCGTGCATAGACCTTGTCGACCTCCTCGACATACACATGCACCGATGACACCGGCAATTCCGCCCACGGCCGGAACCCCACCATCAGCACCGAGTCGCCGATCCGGACCTCCGCGTGCCGGATCGTGCCCCCGGCGTCGACCTGGCGCCGCAACTCGACCGCGCCGAACGCGTGCGACAGAAAATCGAGGACGGCGCGCACATCCTTGACGAGCAAATAGGGTGACTCCGCGTTATAGCCATCGGGTTTGTAGCGATCGTCCATAGCGTCTCTCCATGATTAGAACTGGACAATTCTGTCACAGCTGTACCGTCCTGCAATACGACTGTTCATCTTTGACACATCCGCGCTTCGCTATACACACGGCGGACAAGTGGCATGGATATTGCGAACTCCTCCTTGACTGCGCGCCGCGCGCAATCGACACGACATTCACTCATCAAGGAGACAACCATGGCCTGGACCAAACCGGAATTCATCGACTGGCGTTTTGGTTTTGAAATCACGCTGTACATCGCGAACCGCTGACGCAGGACCCGCGGCGGCACGCGCCGTCGCGGGCTTTAACGGATCCATCCATGAACATCGTCGTATTGGGCTCGGCAGCCGGAGGCGGCTTCCCGCAATGGAATTGCAACTGCCGCAATTGCGCCGGGCTGCGTAACGGCACGGTCCGCGCCACGGCGCGCACGCAATCGTCGATTGCGGTATCAAGCAACGACACCGACTGGGTGCTGATCAATGCGTCACCGGACATCCTCGCGCAGATCCGCGCCACGCCCGCGCTGCAGCCGGCGCGCGCGCGACGCGATTCCGGCATCGCCGCCGTCATGCTGATGGATGCGCAGATCGACCACGTCGCCGGCCTGCTGATGCTGCGCGAAGGAAAAGAGCTGCCGCTGTACTGCACGGCGCCCGTCTGGCGCGAGCTCAATGGCGCGCTGCCGCTCGTGCCCGTCCTGTCGCACTACTGCGGCGTGCGCTGGCACGCATTGTCGATGGAAGGCGGCGTGCGGGTGCCGGGCATCGACGGCATCCGCTTCACGCCGCTGGCGCTGGCAAGCAAGGCGCCGCCGTATTCGGATCATCGGGAGCATCCGGAAGCGGGCGACAACATCGGCCTGCTGATCGAGGACGTCGGCACGGGCAAGTCGGCATTCTATGCGCCCGGGCTCGGCGCCATCGATCCGCGGGTGGAGGCGGCGATGCGCAAGGCGGACTGCGTGCTCGTCGACGGCACGTTCTGGCGTGCCGACGAAATGATCGCGCCGGGCTTGTCCGGCAAGACGGCGGCCGACATGGGGCACCTGCCGCAATCGGGCGAGGGCGGCATGATCGCGGTGCTCGACGGGATCGGCGCGCGGCGCAAGGTACTCATCCACATCAACAACACGAATCCGATCCTGGACGAAGACGCCGAACAACGCGCCGTGCTCGCGCGCCACGGCATCGAAGTCGCGTTCGACGGCATGGAGATCGCACTATGAACACTGCCCCATGGAGCCGCGTCGAATTCGAAGCGCAATTGCGCGCGCGCGGTGCCGGTTACCACATCCACCATCCGTTCAACGTCAGGATGAACGACGGGCTGCTGCGCGCGGACCAGATCCGCGGCTGGGTCGCCAATCGGTTTTATTACCAGGTCAATATTCCGCAAAAGGATGGCGCCATCATCGCCAATTGTCCCGACCGCGCCACGCGGCGCCGGTGGGTGCGCCGCATCCTCGACCATGACGGCTTCGGCGACGACGACGGCGGCATCGAAGCCTGGGTGCGGCTCGGCGAGGCCGTCGGGCTCACGCGCGAGGCGCTGTGGTCGCAACGGCACGTGGTGCCCGGCGTGCGCTTCGCCGTCGACGCCTACGTCAACTTCGCGCGCCTGGCGCCGTGGCAGGAGGCCGTCTGCTCGTCGCTGACGGAAATGTTCGCGCCCAGGATCCACAAGGACCGGCTGGCCAACTGGCCGGCGCATTACGCGTGGATCGATCCCGACGGCTTGCAGTATTTCCGCAGCCGCGTTTCGCTGGCCGAACGCGACGTCGAACACGGCCTGGAAGTGACGCTCGGCCATTTCACTACGCGCTCCCAGCAAGAGCGCGCGCTGGAAATCCTGCAGTTCAAGCTCGACATCCTGTGGGCCATGCTCGACGCCATCGAAAAAGCATATCCATGACGAGGACTCCCATGCACACCGTTCCCGACCAACCCGCCCTGTCGCGCCTGTTCCGCATGCAGTGGGAAGAGGCGCAGGGCCAGTACGTGCTCCTGTATCCGGAAGGTATGGTGAAGCTGAGCCGGAGCGCGGCCGAAATCCTGAAACGCTGCGATGGCCGGCGCACGGTGCCGGCCATCGTCGGCGAGCTGGAGCAGGCGTTCCGGTGCGGCGGCCTGCACGGCGACGTCATCGAATTCCTGCGCGTCGCCGGCGCGCGCGGCTGGATCATTTGAGGAGGCTGCCATGAACGATCGCCCACCGATCGCCCCGCCGCTGTGGCTGCTGGCCGAGCTGACGTATCGCTGCCCGCTGCACTGCCCGTTCTGCTACAACCCGGTCGGCTACGCCAACGACCGCACCGAACTGTCGACCGAGCAGTGGATCGACGTGATGCGCCAGGCACGCCGGCTCGGCGCGGCCCAGCTCGGATTTTCCGGCGGTGAGCCATTGCTGCGCGACGACCTGGAAGAACTGGTCGGCGAAGGCCGCCGGCTCGGGTTTTATACGAACCTCATCACGTCCGGCATCGGCCTGACCGAAGCGCGCCTGGCCAGCATGAAGGCACTGGGGCTGGACCACATCCAGCTGTCGTTCCAGGATTCCACGCGCGAGATGAACGATTTCCTGTCGAGCACGAAGACGTTCGACCGCAAGGCGCGCGTCGCCAGGCTGATCAAGCAATACGACTGTCCGATGGTGCTGAACGTCGTCCTGCACCGTTTTAATCTCGACCACGTGGAGAAGATCATCGACATGGCGCTCGACATGGGTGTCGAGTACCTGGAGCTGGCCAACACGCAGTATTACGGCTGGGCGCTCGTCAACCGGGCCCAGCTGATGCCGACGCGCGCGCAGGTCGATCACGCGGAAGCCGTGGTCAATGCGTGCCGGGCGCGGATCGGCAACCGGATGCGCATCCTGTTCGTCGTGCCCGATTATTTCGAGGCGCGGCCGAAGGCGTGCATGAACGGCTGGGGCTCGGTGTTCCTCGGCATCGCGCCGGACGGCACGGCGCTGCCCTGCCACGCGGCCCGCTCGTTGCCGGGCATCGCCTTCCCCAACGTGCGCGACGCCAGCGTGAAGGACATCTGGCATGCCAGCGACGCCTTCAACCGCTACCGCGGCGATGCCTGGATGAAGGACCCGTGCCGCACCTGCGACGACAAAGCCAGGGACTTCGGCGGCTGCCGCTGCCAGGCCTACGCGCTCACGGGCGACGCCGCGAACGCGGACCCCGTGTGCGCGAAGTCGGCGCGGCACGGCGACTTGCAGACGATCGTCGTGCACGCGCAGCGCGCGCAGGCGGAGGACCCGTGGCAACCCGCGCAGGCGATCGTGTTCCGGTCGGACGCCAGTTCGCGCAAGGCGGAGGCCGTAGGCGCCGTCACCCGTGACCGTAAGGCGTGAACTCGAACCCGTTGCCGATCACGCCGATGAGGCCGTCCCTGTTCTCGGCGCTGTCGCTGATGGCGGCCAGGACGTCGGCGGTGCCGGCCGCTTTGCTGTCGAGCACGCCGGTCCAGAAATCCAGGCCGCCCGCGTCCGCCGTGCGGTGCAGGATGTTTTCATAGTACCGGGTGACCAGTTCGCGGTTCGACGCCACGCCGTCGTACGCTTTGTGGTATTCCGCTGAATCGAGGAACCCCTGGGCCACGTTGGCCAGGGTCTGGCCGTGGTCCATCGCGTTGATCCAGAAGCCCAGCCCGCCTGAGTCCGGGACACGGTTGAGCGCGGCCTGGTAGATGCGGTAGACCTGGCCGCCGTTGCCGTCGATGTCCAGCGCGACGGTGGCGTCGCTGAACGCGATGCGTTCGACGCCCGTCAGTTGCGAGATCGTGCCCGCCTTGTCCGTGACCGTGTACGTGGTTCCCGTCGTTCCGATCCGCTGGACGGTTGCCTCGGCATGCGTCATCGACAGGTGGACCGTGTCGGTCCCGGCGCCGCCGTCGACGGCATGCGCATCGCCGAGCAGCGTGATCTGGTCGTTGCCGTCGCCGGCCATGACGCCCAATTGTCCGCCGCCACCCTTGAGCGTGATGCGGTCGTTGCCGGCGCCGGACTGCACCATGACGGCATCGTACAGGTGGGCGGGCAGGTCGACGCTGATGTCGTCGTCGCCGCCGAACAAGCCAGGATCGCTCAACAACGCTTCATCCAGCCCCTGGTGCGCGTTCACGTTGGCGGACAGGCCCACGAATTCCATCTCGCTGCCGTCGCGGTACAGCTCCTGGTATGCGGTCACGATGCCGTCGACCACATCCGCGCTGGCGGTATCGATGTGGAAGTTGCCGTCGATGTTGCTCATGAGGAGGAACTCGTCGGCGCTCACCCGCACGTTCGAAAACGTGCCGCTCACGTCGCCGGCCGGGGTCAACGTCATGTTTCCATCGAGCGCAATCGCGACGTTGCCGAATACGGGGTCATAGCCGGGACTGCCGGGGAGCAGCTTGGTCGCGACGCTCAGGCCCGCCAACCGATGGCCTTGCGCGGAAGCCGTTGCGGAGAGGGTATCGCCCGTGAGCGTGTAATCGAAATTGAACGTGCCGGTGCCGGACATGAGAATCGCACCGTACTGGTCGAACGTGTAGCCGGTGGCGCTGGCGTGGCCGCTGGTGGCGAGCGGATCGTCGCGCACGACGTTCGAGTAGATTTCCACCGCGCCGCTCGAGTAGTGGACGTACAGCGCCGAACCGTTCAGCGCCCAACTGACGGGCTGACCGGGATCGGGCAGATTGCCGGGCGAGGCATTCTTCAGCAGCCCGCCCAGCGAGGTATTGAATGCGGCGTTCTGTTGTTCCAGCGTGTGTTGCTGGTCGACGACGGCTTGGGACAATTTGATCGTGGCGTTGGCCATTGGCTCATCCTTGTTGGCGGTGGGCGGCCTTCGATTGTAATGAAATTAACTGCCCAAAAAGTCACGAAAAATATCTTCCTATCAATCTGAAGGCGGCCGCCACGACGGGCGCGGACGATTGGGAAGCGTTCTGATCGCACCAGAAACACAGCGTTCGCATGCGACACCGCCCCCTTTCATCCGGGGGCTTTTTTTCAGACCGCTCTTTCCACGTGTTAAATTGCTGCCTTTCACCGGCCGCGCCGATCTGGCAGGCCGTATTCACAAGCCACAAGCGAGAGGACAGGATGAAATTAGGTATGCTGGCGCTGGCCGCGGCCCTGACGGGCACGGCACTCGGCGCGACCGCCGCACCGCGCGGTTTCACGGTCGAAGACCTGGTGACGATGGAGCGGGTCGGCAGCCCGGCGGTGTCGCCGGACGGCGGCCGCGTCGTCTACACGGTGCGCACGACCGATATGGGCAAGAACCGCGGCCATACCGACCTGTATCTGGTCGACCTGAACGCCGCGCATCCGGTGCCGCAACGCCTGACGTCGGATGCCGCCAGCAGCACGGACCCGGAATGGTCCCCGCGCGGCGACGCGATCTATTTCATCTCGTCGCGCTCGGGCTCTGGCCAGGTCTGGCGCGTGCCGGCGCTTGGGGGCGACGCCGTCCGCGTGACTGACCTGCCGCTCGACGTCGACGCCTTCCGCGTCGCGCCGACGGGCGACCGCATCGCCTTGAGCATGGCCGTGTTCCGCGACTGCGCCGACCTCGCCTGCACGAAAGCGCGCGTGGACGCGAAGGAACAGGACAAGGCCAGCGGCAAGATCTACGACCGCCTGTTCGTGCGCCACTGGGACACCTGGTCCGACGGCCGCAACGCCGTGCTGTACTCGGCGCCGCTGGATGCGTCCGGCCGCGTGAACGGTACGCCCGTCAGCCTGTCGGGCTCGCTCGACGGCGACGTGCCGTCGAAGCCGTTCGGCGACCGCGAGGAGTTCCGCTTCAGCCCGGACGGCAAGACCGTCGTCTTTTCGGTGCGCATCGCCGGCAAGACCGAGGCATGGTCGACCAACTTCGACCTGTACACGGTCCCGGCCACGGGCGGCACGCCGCGCAACCTGACGGCCGACAACAAGGCCTGGGACACGAAGGGCGTGTTCTCGCCGGACGGCCGCACCCTCGCCTATCTCGCCATGACCCGCCCCGGCTTCGAGGCGGACCGCTACCACGTCGTGCTGCTCGACCTCGCCACCGGCAAGAAGCGCAACGTGGCCGACAGCTGGGACCGCTCACCGGGCAGCCTCCAGTGGACGGCCGACGGCAGGACGCTCGTCACGGATGCCGACGACGTCGGCCAGCACCGCCTGTTCGCGATCGACGTCGCCAGCGGCAAGGTGACCCCGCTGACCGACAAGGGCGCGATCGGCGGCTACGACGTGCGCGGCAACACCATCGCCTACACCCAGGCGAATCTGGCGTCGGGCGCACAATTGTTCAGCATGAAGCTGGGCACGAACAAGCCGGTGCAACTGACCCATCTGAATGAACAAAAGCTGGCCGACGTGCGCTTCGGCGAGTACGAGCAGTTCTCGTTCAAGGGCGCCAACGGCGACACCGTCCACGGCTACGTGACGAAGCCCTGGAATTACGAGCCGGGCAAGCAATACCCGATCGCCTTCCTCGTCCATGGCGGCCCGCAGGGCAGCTTCGGCAACGCCTGGAGCTACCGCTGGAATCCGCAGGTGTACGCGGGCGCCGGCTACGCCACCGTGTTCATCGATTTCCACGGCTCGACCGGCTACGGCCAGAAATTCACGGACGCCATCAGCGGCGACTGGGGCGGCAAGCCGCTCGACGACCTGAAAAAAGGCCTGGCCGCGGCCGAGGCGAAATATCCCTGGCTGGACCGCTCGCATGCGTGCGCGCTGGGCGCCTCGTATGGCGGCTACATGATGAACTGGATCGAAGGCAACTGGTCCGACGGTTTCAAATGCATCGTCAACCACGACGGCGTGTTCGACACCCGCGGCATGGCCTATTCGACCGAGGAACAATGGTTCACCGACTGGGAAAACGGCGGTCCGTACTTCACCGTGCCGGAAAACCATGAGCGCTTCAACCCGGTGCTGTACGTGAACAAGTGGAAGACGCCGATGCTCGTCGTGCATGGTGGCCGCGACTTCCGCATCCCGATGGCCCAGGGCCTGTCCGCGTTCACCGCGCTGCAACGCCGCGGCATCGAAAGCCGGCTGCTCGTCTTCCCGGACGAGAACCACTGGGTCCTGAAACCCGCCAACTCGCTGCTGTGGCATCACACCGTCATCGGCTGGCTGGACCAGCACCTGAAACAGTAAATCCGCACGGCCCGGCCGAGTGGACCCCGAGAACGCCTGCTCCAGCAGGCGTTTTTTTCATTTCCGAGCTGCCAAAAGATTTTCCCCGGTGCTACTATGGCCG
This sequence comes from Massilia sp. Masssp93, assembly GCF_059491295.1. Lineage (NCBI taxonomy): Bacteria > Pseudomonadati > Pseudomonadota > Betaproteobacteria > Burkholderiales > Oxalobacteraceae > Massilia > Massilia sp. Masssp93. The sequence goes on from NZ_CP168502.1 coordinate 5,502,492, forward strand.
GCTTCGAGGATTGAAAAAACCATGAACGACCCGCAAGCGGAACGCGAGCTCAAGCCCCAGGAATTCGAATTCGAATCGATGAACCTGCAGGTCGGCGTACGCCTGCAATTCATCACGCACCGGCGTCTGAAGCCGGTGCAGCATTTCTCGACGCTGATCGGCTGGCTGAAGGACGACTACCTGATCGTCAAGATCCCGACCGACAACGGCGTGCCGATCCCGCTCGTCGAGGGCGAGCGCCTGACGATGCGCGTGTTTTCCGGCATCCACGTCTGTTCGTTCGCCTGCACGGTCGAGCGCGTTTTCGGCCGGCCAGTGCTGTACGCCCACATCTCGTTCCCGCGCGCGATCCAGGGCACGAGCCTGCGCACGGCCATGCGGGTGAAGGTGGACATTCCCGCCAAGATCATCCCGGCAAACACTGCCGTGCCCGGCGCCGACTGCCTGTTGACGAACCTGAGCGTGAACGGCGCGCGGATCGAATCGAAGAAAAGCCTGCCCCAGGACGAAGACGAAATCGACCTGGAATTCGCCCTGCTGGCCCCGCCCAACAACCAGGAAATCCGCGTGCGCGCGCGCGCGGCCGTGCGCAACATCAGCGCGCTGTCCGGCGGGCGGGAGCAGGCCGAGGGGTTTGCGTATGGCGTGCAGTTCGTGGACCTGGATCCGGTGCACTACACGCTGTTGCAGAATCTGACGTACGAGGCGTTGCTGGCGGATCGGCAGAAGATCGTGTGAGTCCTGACCGTCTCTGCTTTAAAAATAGCCAGTAATCCACAGCCGTGGCCAGTGCTGCCCTTGGTTCGCCGCTTCCTGGGCAGCCGTGAGAGGTTGTTGCTCGTAGCGCGCGACCACGTCCTGCCAAACGCCGGCCACCCCAGCCATGGCGGCCACCACGAGCAACGCACCGCCGACTCGCCCTACGATATTGGGTGCGGCGGGGCATGGGGCCGGCAGAACGGTCTTGTACCACCCGATTGCACAGCCGAGATACAAAGCAATTGCAAGCTGACTCTGTGGCATGACGAACAGGCCGGACACGAGCCCGTCGACCAGGATCGCGACCGCTCCCATCAGCAGAGCCGCGAAAATGGTCTGGTTGGCGACGTCTCCTTCCGCGATCTTGCGGCCGGCGTGCAGAAGTGCACGAAGTGCCAGCACGATCGTTGCGAGCAGACACGCCAGCGCAGGCAGTCCCCATTCGCTGCCGAACTGCATGAGCCAGTCATGCGGATGGGCTCCGATGTGCAGGTCGCCGGCGTCATGGGCAAAATGCATTGGTCCGACGCCGAGCAAAGGATGTTGCGTGATCAAGTCAGCAGCGCGACGCCAGAGGAACATGCGTCCCGATGCGGGATCGTTGGCAGTACGCTCGACCACAAAGGAAATCGCCCGCATCCCCTGTGCCCCGAGGACTGCGGGAACGGCGACCAGCAGTATGAAATACGTCACGAGGCCCAGTGCCGCCGTCAACGCGGCCATCCTGAGGTAAGGAATTGCGGTACGGCGCAGGACAATCGCGATGATGGTGCAGCCCATCGCAATACCGACGAGCGTTCCGCGCCCCGTGGTGGCGATGAGTGCCGTCCACCAATAGATTGTGACGCCCAGCCACAGCGGCCGCAATCGGTCGGTGCGAGCAGTCAGGCAGCACAGCAGCACGAACAGCGGCAGGATCGACGTCTGAACGTGATTGAAAAAGCGGAAATTGCTGAATCCCCACGCAAAGTCGTCGGGCGTCAGTGGATTGCCCAAACAGAAGGCGCTTACATAGGCGACCAAGAAATATACGCTGTACAACACGACGGTCGCGGCGGTTGTTTGCAGGATGAGGCGAAGGGCTACCGGTCCGCGGCGGACGACTTCGTCGCCGACCTGCGTCGCGAGCAGATAAAGGAGGAACAGCGCCGCAACTTCGAACAAGGCGAAACGGGGCGAGAATGCCATCGTGCCGCTGGTGATGCCCAGCGCGAAGAATGTCGCAAGGCAAATGCCGGCAGGGCCTTCGAACAACAGGCGAAGCTTGAGACGGCGCCGGACCAGGACCATGACAGCGCCCACGAGCAGCACGGCGATTTCAAGGATGCGCTGGCGGTCATGTCCGGCCACGACGAGGAAGTTCGCGTACAGGGCTGCGCACAAGAGCACACAGAATGGCATCGTTCGAACGTTGCCCATGGTCCAGTCGCGCGCCTGGCCGGCCTGCATTTCTGTCAGCATGATTTCCTCGTTTGTGAACAGGTTCAAGACCGGGAGCCAAGAAAAAACCCCGCCGTAGCGGGGTTTTCTTCAGCTGGATCGCGATTACGAACCTGCGACGCAACCGGTCGTGCCAGCATATTTCGGATCGACAGTGGTACCGCAGCTCCAGTGGCCGTCGTCACCGCGGGTCACCGTGACGGTGTGGGTATTCACATCCGACGGACCGCCGACGATGGTGCACTGGATGGAGGTGCCGGTGACCGCAAATGCGCTGCAGTTCTTGGTCGCTGCCGGCATTTTGATGTCAGCGACAGCGGCCGGGGTCCCACCGTTGTTCAGCAGGTCATCGAAAGCGGTTTCGCCCGAGGCGATTTCCTGATAAGCCATCGTGAACTTCGACTTGGTCACATAGCTCTGGTAAGCCGGGATAGCGACTGCGGCCAGGATACCGATAATCGCGACAACGATCATCAGTTCGATCAGGGTGAAGCCGGCTTGGGCTTTCTTGACGATTTTCGGTGCTTTCATGATGTCTCTCCAGGTTGGGGGCACTGCAAAATTAAAAGGTATTTCGTATCCAGTACTGCTTGCTTCTGCCCGTTACTATATGCAACTCGCGTGCCAGGTCGTTTCCATAGGAAATCGTTAGCACTGTGCTACCAAATTGTGGGTTTTCGCACATTTTCCGCATTGCCGCATGACAATTTTTGTCATCGTACGTGGCGAAATTTGTCAGCTCGACGGATTTTGTTGAGTCGCGACAAAAATTGTCAGCTTGTCGTGTCAACTTGGCACGAATCGGGATACGGGCCGGATTTACGCCGCTTCGGCTTGACCAAAAAAACTCTACGGCTTCTTGCCCGCTCGGCCTGCTTGACAGCGCCTCGTATCGGATTCTTGTTCATCGGCTCGCGGCTCCGCGCCGCGCTTCCTTCCCACGGTCAGTTACCCTTCCGCAGTTGCGCTTCGCTGTGCTCGCTGTGGTCAGCTCGCAGCGGGATTTGCACCCGCAAGAGTGCGCTCATGCTAGGCGCAAAAAAAACGGGACGCACGAATGCGTCCCGTTTCATCGACTGCGAATCCGGAGGATTACAGCATTGCCTTCAGCAGACGAGCCATTTCCGACGGGTTCTTGGTAACCGTGATACCGCAGGCTTCCATGATTTCCAGCTTGGCTTGCGCGGTGTCGGCACCGCCCGAGATCAGCGCGCCGGCGTGGCCCATGCGCTTGCCCGGCGGCGCGGTGACGCCGGCGATGAAGCCGACGACCGGCTTCTTCATGTTGTCCTTGATCCAGTAAGCGGCGTTCGCCTCGTCCGGACCGCCGATCTCGCCGATCATGATGACGGCGTCCGTGTCCGGATCGTCATTGAACATCTTCATGATGTCGATGTGCTTCAGACCATTGATCGGGTCGCCGCCGATGCCGACAGCCGACGATTGGCCCAGGCCCAGTGCGGTCAGCTGGCCGACGGCTTCGTACGTCAGCGTGCCCGAACGCGACACGACGCCGATGCGGCCCTTCTTGTGGATGTGACCCGGCATGATGCCGATCTTGATCTCGTCCGGGGTGATCAGGCCCGGGCAGTTCGGGCCCAGCAGCAGGGTCTTCGAACCGGCCTTGGCCATGCGGTCCTTGACTTCCATCATGTCACGGACGGGGATGCCCTCGGTGATGCAGATGGCCAGGTCCAGCTCGGCTTCCACGGCTTCCCAGATGGCGGCGGCAGCGCCTGCCGGCGGGACATAGATCACGGAGACGTTCGCGCCCGTGTTCTGCTTGGCTTCCTTGACGCTCGCGAAGATGGGGATACCCTCGAAGTCCTCACCGGCTTTCTTCGGGTTCACGCCTGCGACGAAGGCTTCACGGCCGTTCGCGTAGTCGCGGCACATGCGCGTGTGGAATTGACCGGTCTTGCCGGTGATACCTTGGGTGATGACTTTGGTGTCTTTGTTAATCAGAATCGACATTTTATTTCCTTCGCGAATTAAGCTTGGCCAGCTGCAGCGGCAACGACTTGCTTCGCTGCGTCTTCCATGGTGTCAGCCGAGATGATCGGCAGGCCGGAATCGGCCAGCATCTTCTTGCCCAGGTCTTCGTTGGTGCCCTTCATGCGCACGACCAGCGGCACTTGCAGCGACACGGCCTTCGAAGCGGTGATCACGCCTTCGGCGATCACGTCGCAGCGCATGATGCCGCCGAAGATGTTGACCAGGATGGCTTTCAGGCCCGGGTTCTTCAGCATGATCTTGAAGGCTTCCGTGACCTTCTCGGCGGTTGCGCCGCCGCCGACGTCCAGGAAGTTGGCCGGCTCGCCGCCGAACAGCTTGATGGTGTCCATGGTGGCCATGGCCAGGCCGGCGCCGTTCACGAGGCAGCCGATGTTGCCGTCCAGCGAAATGTAGGCCAGGTCGAATTTCGAAGCTTCGACTTCAGCCGGATCTTCTTCGTCCAGGTCGCGGTAGGCGACGATTTCCGGATGACGGAACAGGGCGTTCGAGTCGAAGTTGAACTTGGCGTCCAGGGCGATGACCTTGCCGTCGCCGGTCAGGATCAGCGGGTTGATTTCGGCCAGCGATGCGTCGGTGTCCCAGTAGGCTTTGTACAGGCCTTGCAGGTTCGCGCGCGCGGCGGGGATCGAGGCTTCCGGCACGCCGATCTTGGCGGCGATGCTGTCAGCGTCGGCATCAAGCAGGCCGACGGCCGGATCGATGGCGATGGTGTGGATCTTTTCCGGGTTGCTGTGCGCGACTTCTTCGATGTCCATGCCGCCTTCCGACGAGGCCATCAGCACGACGCGCTGGGTGACGCGGTCGGTGACCAGGGACACGTACAGTTCTTTCTTGATGTCGGCGCCTTCTTCGATCAGCAGGCGGCGGACTTTCTGGCCCTCCGGACCGGTCTGGTGGGTGATCAGCTGCATGCCCAGGATCTGGTTCGCGTATTCGCGCACTTGTTCCAGCGACTTGGCGACTTTCACGCCGCCGCCCTTGCCGCGGCCGCCAGCATGGATCTGGGCCTTGACCACCCAGACCGGACCGCCCAGCTCTTCAGCTGCCTTGACAGCCTCGTCGACCGACAGGCATGGAATGCCGCGCGGAACGGTCACTCCGAATTTTCGGAGGATCTCTTTGCCCTGATACTCATGGATTTTCATGCTGGCTTCCCTTCTTCTGTTACTGATGTAGTTTAGAAATGCGAATGGATAAATAAAGCGACAGATCCGGAGTCTACTCCGGACGACACTACCCCGGCACCGCCTTGAGCGACCAGCGCGGATAGTACGTTTCGACGGCGGGGCCATCGAGGCGCAGCGCGTGGCAGCGGTCCAGTTCGTAAGGCCGCTCGGTCGAGGCATCGACCGAACGGTTGGCCATCGCGTCGTCGGCGAAGGCCTGGATTGCCGCGGTGGGCAGGACTTGCGCGAGTTCGGTCAGGTGGGTGCAGCCGAGTACCCCGGACAAGCGGTCCTTCAGATGCAATCGGAAATGTTTCAGCAGCGACAAGCCAATCAGCTTTTTATAAGCAGGAGCGATGGTGTCGCAGAAACCAGGATAGGGTACGGCATCGGACGCCGCTTCGGCGTCGACGATGGTCATGTCGCGGTCGATGGTCACGCGCAGCTTGAGTTCGTGCACCGGCAAGCCGGCCGGGCGAGGACCGGAAGGCAGGGCAATGTCGTGCGTCTTGGTGTCGCGGATGCAGGCGTCGAGGTCCCACAGGCCATCATCGCGCGCGAACACGTCGACAGTGATGGCGCGCGTGTGCCGAGGCTTACGCGGAGCGGGTGGAGACAGGGGCATAAACACCAATGCCGGAATGCGGCGAAAAAATTTGCAGCCGTTGTGCCTGATGCACGTTGCCGCAGCTTCTACGGCAACAACCGCTCTTGCGGCGCTGCTTAAACCATGAAAGTTTAGCACAGGGTGCCGGGCTGTGCACCGTCTCCCCGGTTACAGAAGGGTTTTTGCAGGGAAGATAATGGAAGATGTTGCGAAGTTGTGATGCCGAAAGCGCAAGCTTATCAGTCATAAACCGGACGACAGTCCGTCATTCACAACGGTGAGATGAGGTCAAAAATCGTCTTCGTCGTCACGACCCTGCAGCGCGGCACGCACCGCACTTTGGGAAAAACCACGTTGCAGCAGGAAGCGCATCTGTTTGCTGCGTTCTTCGGCATCCTGCGGGACCGTGCCGAACTTGCGGCGCCAGACTTCCCTGGCCCGTTTGACTTCGGTGTCCTTGAGCCCGGACTTGAGCTCGTCGAACGCGTCGCCGTTGACGCCATGCTGCTGGAGTTCGGCGAGCACCCGCGCGTTGCCGTAGCGGCCGGCGCGCCGGTTCACCAGCGATTCCGCGAAACGCTCCTGCGACAGCCAGTTGTTCTTTTCGAGGAAATCGAGGAGGGCTTCGACGTCGTCGCCCTCCTCGGCATAGCGGGACAATTTACGACCCAGCTCGAGCCGGCTGTGCTCGCGCGTCGACAGATACTTCAACGCGCGGGCCTTGAGGCTCAGCTGCTGGCGCACCATCAAGGACGATTACTCGTCGCCGACGGATGCCAGTTGGGCGGCATCGCCACCGGCCGGGACCGGCCCCAGTTCGCGCACGCCGAGGGCGGCGCGAACCTTGTTCTCGATCTCGCGCGCCAGTGCCGGACGTTCCTTCAGGTAGATGCGGGCATTGTCCTTGCCTTGGCCGATGCGTTCGCCACCATAGCTGTACCACGAACCCGACTTCTCGACGATCTTGTTGTCCACGCCCAGGTCGATGATCTCGCCTTCCCGCGACGTGCCTTCGCCATACAGGATGTCGAAGTGCGCTTCCTTGAACGGCGGCGCGATCTTGTTCTTGACGACCTTGACCTTGGTTTCGTTACCGATCACCTCGTCACCCGTCTTGATCGAGCCGGTACGGCGGATGTCCAGGCGCACGGAGGCGTAGAACTTCAGCGCGTTACCGCCAGTCGTCGTTTCCGGGCTGCCGAACATGACGCCGATCTTCATGCGGATCTGGTTAATGAAAATGACCAGGGTATTCGTACGGTTGATCGACCCGGTCAGCTTGCGCAGTGCCTGGGACATCAGGCGGGCTTGCAGGCCCGGCAGCGAATCGCCCATGTCGCCCTCGATCTCGGCGCGCGGCGTCAGCGCCGCCACCGAGTCGATGACCACCATGTCGACGCTGCCCGAACGCACGAGGGCGTCCGTGATTTCCAGCGCCTGTTCACCCGTGTCCGGCTGCGAGATCAGCAGCTCGTCCAGCTTGATGCCCAGCTTTTGCGCATAGGTCACGTCGAGCGCGTGCTCGGCGTCGATGAACGCGCAGGTACCGCCCAGCTTCTGCATCTGGGCGATGGTCTGCAGGGTCAGCGTCGTCTTGCCCGACGATTCCGGACCGTAGATCTCGACGATACGGCCACGCGGCAGGCCGCCGACGCCGAGTGCGATGTCCAGGCCCAGGGAGCCGGTCGATACAGTCTGCACTTCCTCGACGGGCGCATTGGCATCCATGCGCATCACCGAGCCTTTGCCGAACTGCTTCTCGATTTGCGCCAGTGCTGCGGCCAGCGCCTTGCCCTTCTCGGCAGCATTTACTACAGATTTCTTATCGTCCATAACTTTCTTTCTGTCCTAGAGTGAACCAAGGTGTGGGCCGCTCGCGCGAATTCAATAGGAAGTACTGTATAAAAATCCAGTGGTCTTGGCAAGCGTTATTTACAGTCGTGTGACAATCCGTTGACCGATTCGACTTGGCGCGCGTTATCCAACACAATATACGAAATAGCAAAGTCCAAAGCCAAAACCCGGGAGAAGTGTGATGCGTATTCTACTTGCCGAAGATGACAGCGTGCTCGCCGACGGATTGACGCGCTCGCTGCGCCAGTCCGGCTACGCGATCGATTGCGTGAAGAACGGCCAGGATGCGGACACCGCGCTGTCGACCCAGGAGTTCGACCTCCTGATCCTCGACCTCGGCCTGCCCCGGCTGTCCGGCCTGGACGTGCTGCGCCGCCTGCGCGCGCGCGGCTCGCTCCTGCCCGTGCTGATCCTCACGGCGGCCGATTCCATCGAGCAGCGCGTGGGCGGCCTCGACGCCGGTGCCGACGACTATATGCCGAAACCGTTCGCCCTGTCGGAACTGGAAGCGCGCGTGCGCGCCCTCACCCGCCGCGGCCAGGGCGGCGGCTCCACCGTGATCCGCCACGGCCCGCTCGTGTACGACCAGGTCGGCCGCAGCGCCTACATCAACGACCAGATGCTCGACCTGTCGGCGCGCGAGCTGGGCCTGCTGGAAATCCTGCTGGCGCGCACCGGCCGCCTCGTGTCGAAGGAACAGCTCGTCGACCACCTGTGCGAATGGGGCGAGGAAGTGTCGAACAACGCCATCGAAGTCTATGTGCACCGCCTGCGCAAGAAGATCGAGACGGGCGGCATCCGCATCGCCACCGTGCGCGGCCTGGGCTACTGCCTCGAGCGGTATTCCGACAGTCCCCGCGACGGCGCCCGCAAGAGCGCCGAAGCGGCCAGCGGCCACAAGTGAAACGGTTCAAGCGGCGCGCGGCCGGGCCGGCGCCGCGCGCCGTCGCGCAACAGTTCGAGCCGCCGCTCGAGCCGCTGTATGTCCCGCCCAGGCCCGAGTCGGAAGAAAGCATCCAGCACTCGCTGTTCGGCGAAATCCTCGACTGGATGCTGGCCCCGCTGCTGTTGCTGTGGCCGATGAGCATCGCGATCACGTACCTGGTCGCGAAGTCGATCGCGAACCAGCCGTTCGACCATGCGCTGGAAGACAGCGTCACGGTGCTCGCGCAGCAGGTCAAGGAAGTGGACGGCAAGGTGGTCGCCCACCTGCCCGGCACCGCGCGCGACATCCTGCGCGCCGACGACGTCGACAGCGTGTATTTCCAGATCAGCGGCCCGCGCGGCGAGATCGTCGACGGCGACCGCGACCTGCCGCTGGCCCCCGCCGACGACGCCGAGCGCAGCGGCCGCGTGCACTTCCGCACCGAGAGCATGCACGGCGCGCCGGTGCGCATCGCCTATGCCTGGGTCAACCTGCAGCCGCTGCTGGACGCGTCCGAGGAGCCGCGCCTGGCCCTCGTACAGGTCGCGGAAACGCTGGAAAAACGGGCGCAGCTGGCCAACGAGATCATCAAGGGCGTGATCCTGCCCCAGTTCATCATCCTGCCCGTGATCCTGGCCCTCGTCTGGTTCGCCCTGTCGCGCGGGCTGTCGCCGCTCGCGCAGCTGCAGGAACGCATCCGCGCGCGCCTGCCGGACGATCTGTCGCCGATCGATTCGCGCCAGGTGCCGGAAGAGATCTCGCCGCTCGTGGGGTCGCTGAACGACATGCTGGCGCGCCTCGCGCACACGATCGCCGCCCAGAAGCGTTTCATTGCCGACGCCGCGCACCAGATGAAGACGCCGCTGGCGGGCATGCGCATGCAGTCGGAGCTGGCGCTGCGCCAGGTCGACCCGAACGAGATCCACCGTTCGCTCGAACAGCTGGCCAAGAGTTCGGAATCCGCCACGCGCCTCGTCAACCAGCTGCTGGCGCTGGCGCGCGCCGAGAACCAGCCGCATGCGGGCCTCGCGCTGGAACCGCTCGATCTTGCCGCCCTGGCCCGCGACGTCGTGCAGGACTGGGTGCAGGCCTCGTTCGCGCACGAGATCGACCTCGGCTACGAGGTCATCGGCGACCCGCCGGAAATCGGCGGCAGCGCCATGATGCTGCGCGAGCTGCTGTCGAACCTGATCGACAACGCGCTGCGCTACACGCCGGCCGGCGGCAGCGTCACCGTGCGCGTGCGCGGCACCAATCTCGGCCACGGCAGCCAGTCGCTGCTCGAAGTGGAGGACACCGGTCCCGGCATCGCGCCGTCCGAGCGCCACCGCGTGTTCGAGCGTTTCTACCGCATCCTCGGCTCCAGCGTGCCCGGCTCCGGCCTGGGCCTCGCCATCGTGCGCGAGATCGCGCAGCAGCACGGGGCCGAGATCGAGATCTTCAACAACCCGCGCAGCACGCACAAGAAATTCCCGGGCAGCCTGTTCCGGCTGACCTTCCCGCCCACCGTCACGCCTGTCCCCGATGCCGACCGAGACCGTCCCTTCCTCTGACCCCGACCGCAAGCGCGCGCGCATCGTCGCCGCCCGCGCCGCGCACTGGGCGCGCGCGCGCCGCCTGATCGCGCTGCTGCTGGCGCTGTGGCTCGCCACGAGTTTCGGCACCGTGTTTTTCGCGCGCGACCTCGCGCACATGTCCGTGTTCGGCTGGCCGCTGTCGTTCTACCTCGCCGCGCAGGGCGCGTCGCTGATCTACCTCGCCATCATCGGCGCGTACGCCTGGCGCATGCGCATCCTCGACCGCGATTTCGCGCGCATGCTGCAGGAGCGTCCATGACCGGCGCCGCGCCATCGGCCGCGGCCGCGCCACCCGCAAAAGCGCGCAGCTATTTCCGCCGCCTGGCCCGCTACTACCTGTGGTTCACGCTCTGCTTCGGGCTGTTCCTCGGGGCGCTGGCGATCCTGGAAAACGAGGGCATGCCGCGCCAGTGGATCGGCCACCTGTACATGTTCGCCACCATCGTGCTGTACGCGATCATCGGCGTCGTCAGCCGCACGTCGAACGTGTCCGAATACTACGTGGCGGGACGGCGCGTGCCGGCACTGTTCAACGGCATGGCGACGGCGGCCGACTGGATCTCCGCGGCCAGCTTCATCAGCCTGGCCGGCACGCTGTACCTGCACGGCTTCGACGCCCTCGCCTACGTGATGGGCTGGACCGGCGGCTACTGCCTCGTCGCGCTGCTGATCGCGCCCTACCTGCGCCGCTTCGCCCAGTACACGATTCCCGATTTCCTCGCGGCGCGCTATGGCGGCGACACCGGCACGCGGCGCGGCAACGTGGTGCGCGCGCTCGCGGTCGGCGCCACCATCGTCGTCTCGTTCACGTACGTCGTCGCGCAGATCTACGCGGTGGGCCTGATCGCGTCGCGCTTCACGGGCGTCGATTTCTCGGTCGGCATCTTCCTCGGTCTCGCCAGCATCCTCGTGTGCTCGTTCCTGGGCGGGATGCGCGCGATCACGTGGACGCAGGTGGCGCAGTACATCATCATCCTCGTCGCCTTTTTGATCCCGACGATCTGGCTGTCCGTGAAATTCGCGGGCAACCCCGTGCCGCAGGTGGCGTACGGCTCCGTGCTGCCCAAGCTGGCCAAGCGCGAGGCCCAGCTGGCGCTCGACCCGCGCGAAGCCGAGGTGCGCCACGCTTTTCGTGCCCGTGCCGACGACTACGAGGCACGCCTGGCCGGCCTGCCGCATTCCTGGGAAGCCGGCAAGATCGACGCGCAGCACCGGCTGGACAAGGCGCGCAGCCACAGCGCGTCGCTGGGCGAAGTGCGCACCGCCGAGCGCGAGCTGCTGGACTATCCGCGCACGGCGGAGGAAGCCGCGCACGTGTGGAGCGAACAGCGCGCCGCCAACCTGGCGCGCGCCCAGCCGCCCGAGCCGCACGCGGAACCGTTCCCGGGCAAGACGCGCCAGGAATCCGACATCCGCCGCAACAACTTCCTCGCGCTCGTGTTCTGCCTGATGTTCGGCACGGCCGCGCTGCCCCACATCCTGATGCGGGCCTACACCACGCCGTCCGTGCACGAGACGCGCGTGTCGGTGTTCTGGACGCTGTTCTTCATCCTGCTGATCTACCTGACGATGCCGGCGCTGGCGGTGCTCGCCAAGTACGACATCTACACGGCCCTCGTCGGCACTGGCTACGACGCGCTGCCGACCTGGGTCTCGTACTGGGCCAACGTCGACAAGGCGAACCCGTTGATCAGCATCGTCGACGTCAACCACGACGGCATCGTGCAGCTGGCCGAGATCGCGATCGACGGCGACATGCTGACCCTGGCCACGCCCGAAATCGGCGGCCTGCCGTACGTGATTTCCGGCCTGGTCGCGGCCGGCGGGCTGGCGGCGGCGCTGTCCACGGCGGACGGGCTGCTGCTGGCGATCTCGAACGCGCTGTCGCACGACATCTACTTCAAGATCGTCGACCCGGGCGCCTCCACGCAGAAGCGCGTGACGATCTCCAAGCTGCTGCTGCTCGCCGTCGCCTTCATCGCGGCCTATGTCGCGTCGCAGAAGCCGGCGGACATCCTGTCGCTCGTCGGCGCCGCGTTCTCGCTGGCCGGGTCGACCATGTTCCCGGCGCTGGTCGCGGGCGTCTTCTGGAAACGGGCCAATTTCGCGGGCGCGATCGCGGGCATGGCGACCGGTTTCATCGTGTGCACCTACTACATGCTGCACACGAACCCGATGCTGGGCGGGAGCCTGGATGCCGTCTGGTTTCACATCGCGCCCATCTCGGCGGGCGTGTTCGGCGTGCCGGCCGGGGCGCTGGCGCTCGTCGCGGTGAGCCTGGCGACAAGGCCGCCGCCGCGCGAAAGCGGTGGGCTCGTGGACCATATCCGGGCGCCCGAGTAGCGCGCCCGGCCGGCCCGCCCGCGTCACATGCTGAAGTTCCAGTCGAGCGGCGTCCCCTGCTGCCCGACCATCTCGACCGACTGCAGCATCGCGTTCGCCACCTGGGTGAGCGTGGCGCCGTGCTGCACGGCCGCCGTCCAGAAAGCCAGGCCGGCCGTATCGGCGGCGCGGTCGAACAGGCCGGCGTACAACAGGCCGACGTCGTGCCCGACGTCGCCATTGAAGCCGCCCTGCGTGGCCAGGCGTTCGGCCGAACCGATCATGGACAGCGCGATCGCGCCCAGGCTGGCGCCCTGGCCGTGCACGGTCGCCCAGAAATCGAGGCCGTAGACGTCGGCCTGGCGTCCCAGCACCGCCTGATACAGGCCGGTGAGCGGCGTCAGGTCCGCGCCGTTCTGCACGCCGACCGTGGCATCGGAAAACTGCAGGTGCTCGACGTTGACGACGAGCGCCTTCGCCTCCGGTGCCGCCTTGCTGCTCACGATCAGGTAGTCGTTGTGGGTCTCGATGTCGAAATCGGCGCGGGCGCCCGCGAACACCGCGGTGTCGGCGCCGGCGCCGCCGTGCAGCACCGCGGTGGCCGGTGCCGCCTGCGCGCGTGCCGCGCCGCTGGCGGTTGCCACCGGCGTCGGCGCGCCAAAGCTCATCGTATCGTCGCCGCCGCCGGCGAACACCTGGGTGCTGCCGCCAGCCGCCAGCGTGAAATGCTGGCTGGCCGCGTCGCCGCTCAGCATCTGCGTGCCTGCCTGCGCCACGATATTCGCCGCGCCGACGACCGCCGCGAACTCGACGTCCTGCAGCGCGATCGTGCTGCCGGACGCCAGGCCCGCGGCCTGGATCACCAGCGCCACGTGCTGCTGCGGATCGGCGCTGCCGTTCAGCGTCAGGACGCCGTTCGGCGCCGTGCTGCTCACTGGCGTGACGGTCTCCACCAGCAGCGAGTGGCTTGCCGCCAGCTGCGCCAGATAACTCTGGCCATTGTCGACCATGTGGCCCCGGTCGCCGCTGCCGTCGGACGCGGTCGCCGCCTGGATCGCGGCGATCAGTCCCGTGCCCGCGTTCGCGACCGTCGTGTTGGCGCCGCCGCTGGCGCTCAGGCCGTAGCCGACCGCCAGCTGGGCCACCAGCAGGTTGGTGCCGGCGGCGCTGGCCAGCGGAATGTCCGCCACGCCGGCAGCGCCGGTCGACTCGGCCCGGTCGGCGCCCACGATCGGGACATCGACCTGGCTGCCGGACGCGCCGCCCGCCAGCACTACAGGCACCGTCACCACGCGCACGCCGTCCACCAGCGGGTCGGGCGCGTCGACGATGCTCAGGGCGAAGCTGCCGCCCGCCGCGGACACGTTGCCGGCGGCGTCGGTGTCGGTCGCGCTCAGCGTGTGCGCGCCGACGTGCAGCGTCTGCGCCAGGATGCTCCAGTGGCCGTTCGCATCGGCGTGCGTCGTGCCCACCACGGTCGTGCCGTCGTACAGCGTGACGAGGTCGTTCGCCGCCGCGCTGCCTTCGAGGGTCGGCATGGCATACGTGATGCCGTCGCCGCGCGTGCCGGTATCGGACTGCACCTGCAACTGCGGGGCGCCGGGTGCCGCCGGGGCGGCCGTGTCGACCGTCAGCGTGAAGGCCGGGCTGGCGGCGGACGCATTGCCGGCCGCATCGACCTGCCTGATGCTCAGCGCGTGCTCGCCGTCGGCAAGCGCGGACGCCGTGATGCGCCACGTGCCGTCGGCGCCGGCCTGCACCGAACCGAGCGCCGTGAGGCCGTCGGTGTCGTACAGCGTCACCTGCGCCAAGGCCTCGGCCGTGCCGCTGAAGGTCGGCGCATTGACCTTGGTGACGTGGTCGCCGGCGGTGCCGCTGTCGCTGGCGGCGGCCAGCACCGGCGCGGCCGCGGTGGCGGGTGCGAGGGTGTCGACCGTGACGGTCAGCGCCGCGCCTTGCGCCGACACGTTGCCGGCGGCGTCGAGCTGGGTTGCGCGCAACGTGTGGCTGCCGGCGGCCAGGGCGGCGCTGGTGATGCTCCAGGCGCCGGCGGCATCGGCCGTGGTGGTGCCCAGCACCGTCGTGCCGTCGCTGTCGTACAGCGTGACGGCGGCAAGCGCTTCCGCCGTGCCGCTGACGGTCGGCGTGGTGTCGCTCGTGACGCCGTCGGCGGACGAGGCGCCGGTGTCGCTGGCCGCTTGCAGTTGCGGCGCCGGCGCGCCCGGCGCCAGTGTGTCGAAGTGGATCGTCGGGGTCGCGCCCGCGCCGCCCGTGTTGCCGGCCACATCGGCATAGCTGCCGGCACCGACCGTGATGCTGGCCGTGCCCGCATTCGTGCCCGCGTCCGGCGTGAAGGTCGCCGTGCGTGTCGTGCCCGTGCCGCTGATGGCGGACAGCGTACCGCCGCTGACGGTGACGTCGCCCACGCTGCCGTCCCAGCTGAAGGTCGCGCCGGGGTCTTCGCTGAAGGTGAACGTGATCGTGGCGGTGCCGCCGATCTTCAGCGCACTGACGTCGCTGCTGATCGTGACGGCCGGCGCGCTCGTGTCCAGCACATAGGCTTGCGTGGCGACCGGGCCGGCATTGTCGACGGCGTCGACGACGCGCACCTGCAGCGTGCCGCTGCCGGCCAGCGTCGTACCCAGCGACCACGTGGTGCCGCTGACCTGGGCCGTTGTCCAGTTCGCGCCATTGTCGAGCGAGACTTCGACGTGCTCGTCGCTCGCCAGCGGCGCGCCCAGGGTGCCGCTGACCGTCTGCGCGGCGACGTTGGTGATGAAGTCGGTGCCCGCGCTGCCGCCATCGGCGGAGAACGCGATGGCGCCGACGGTCGTCGTCGGTGCCGTCAGGTCGACGGTGAACGTCAGGCCGCTCGAGGCGCCGCTCACGTTGCCGGCGGCATCAAGCACGGTCGTGGTGACGGTGTGCTGGCCTTCGCCCAACGCGCTGCTCGTGATGCTCCAGTTGCCGCCGGTGGCAACCGTGCTGCCCAGCAGCGTCGTGCCTTCGTACAGTTTCACAGTGGCGCCGGCTTCGGCCGTGCCGGTGAAGGTCGGCGTCGTGTCCGCGGTGATGCCGTCGCTGTTCGACATGCCGGTGTCGCTGGCAGCGTCGAGGAGCGGCGTGGACGATGCCGCCGGGGCCGTCGTGTCGATCGTGACGCCGTGCGACGCCGACAACGTGCTGACGTTGCCGGCCGCGTCGGTGGCCTTGGCCGTCACCGTGTGCGTGCCCTGGCTCAGGGTCGACGCCGTGATGCTCCAGGCGCCGCCGCCATCGGCCGTCGTCGTGCCGAGCAAGGTCGTGCCGTCCGTGTCGTACAGCTTGACGTGCGCGCCCGCCTCGGCCGTGCCCGTGAACGTGGGCGTCGTGTCGTTGGTGACGGCGGCGTCCGGCACCGGTGCCGACGGCGCGGCCGGCGCGGCGGTGTCGATGGTGACGCTCACGCCGGACGACGCGGCGCTGGCGTTGCCCGCCGCATCCATCACCTTGGCGGTGATCGTGTGGGCGCCTGCGCTCAGCGTGGAAGCGGTGATGCTCCAGTTGCCGCCGGTCGCGACCGTACTGCCCAGCACCGTGGTGCCGTCCGTGTCGTACAGGGTCACGGTGGCGCCGGCTTCGGCCGTGCCGGTGAAGACTGGCGTGGTGGCGTTCGTGATGCCGTCGCTGGACGAAATGCCGGTGTCGCTGGCCGCCGCCAGTTGCGGCGCGGACGTGGCGCCCGGCGCCAGCGTATCGAAGTGGATCGTCGGGGTCGAGCCCGCGCCGCCCGTGTTGCCGGCCTTGTCGACATAGCTGCCGGCAGGGATCGTGATGCCGGCCGTGCCGGCGTCCGTGTTCGCGGCGGGCGTGAAGACGGCCGTGTAGATCGAGTCGAAGCCCGTGCCCGCGTAGTTGAGCGTGCTCAGCGTACCGCCGCTGACGATGATGTCGCCCTGCCTGCCGTCCCAGTTGATGCCCGCGCCCAGGGTTTCGCTGAACGTGAAGGTGATGGTGGCGGTCTCGCCGGCCTTCAGCGCGCCGGCGTCGCTGGTGATTGCGACGCTCGGCGCGGTCGTATCCAGCGCGTAGACCGCCACGGCCTGCGGCCCCGCGTGGCCGGCGGCGTCGGCCACGCGCACCCGAATCGCCTGCGGGCCGTACATCAGCGTCGCCGCGGCGGACCACGTGGTGCCGCTGACTTGCGCCGTCGTCCAGTTCGCGCCGTGGTCCATCGACACCTCGACGTGCTCGTCGCCCGCCAGCGGCGCGCTCAGGATGCCGCTGAGGGTCTGCGCGGCGACGTTCGTGATGAAGTCGTTGTTCCTGTAGCCGCTGTCGGCCGAGAACGCGATGGAATCCACCGTCGTGGTCGGTGCCGTCGTGTCGACCGTGACCGTCAGGCCGTTCGATGCGCCGCTCACGTTACCCGCGGCGTCCATCACGGTCGTCGTGACGGTGTGCTGTCCGTCGCCCAGCGTGGCACTCGTGATGCTCCAGTTGCCACCGGTGGCGACCGTGCTGCCCAGCAGCGTCGTGCCTTCGTACAGTTTCACAGTGGCGCCGGCTTCGGCCGTGCCGGTGAAGGTCGGCGTCGTGGCGGCCGTGATGCCGTCGCTGTTCGACATGCCGGTGTCGCTGGCAGCGTCGAGGAGCGGCGTGGACGATGCCGCAGGGGCCGTCGTGTCGATCGTGACGCCGTGCGAAGCCGACGCCGCGCTCGTGTTGCCGGCCGCGTCGGTGGCCTTGGCCGTCACCGTGTGCGTGCCCTGGCTCAGGGTCGACGCGGTGATGCTCCAGGCTCCGCCGCCGTCGGCCGTCGTCGTGCCGAGCAGCGTGGTGCCGTCCGTGTCGTACAGTTTGACCTTCGCGCCCGCCTCGGCCGTGCCCGAGAACGTGGGCGTCGTGTCGTTCGTGACGGCGGCGTCCGGCACCGGTGCCGACGGCGCGGCCGGCGCGGCGGTGTCGATGGTGAAGCTCACGCCGGACGACGCGGCGCTGGCGTTGCCCGCGGCATCCATCACCTTGGCCGTGATCGTATGCGCGCCCGCGCTCAGCGTGGAGGCGGTGATGCTCCAGTTGCCGCCGGTCGCCAACGTGCTGCCCAGCACCGTGGTGCCGTCCGTGTCGTACAAGGTGACGGTGGCGCCCGCTTCGGCCGTGCCGGTGAAGACTGGCGTGGTGGTGTTCGTGATGCCGTCGCTGGACGAGATGCCGGTGTCGCTGGCCGCCGCCAGTTGCGGCGTGGACGTGGCGCCCGGCGCCAGCGTATCGAAGTGGATCGACGGGGTCACGCCCGCGCCGCCGTTGTTGCCCGCGACGTCGGCGTATGCGCCAGCAGCAACCGTGATGGTGGCCGTGCCCGCATTCGTGCTCGCATCCGGCGTGAAGAGCGCCGTGCGGGTCAGGCCCGTGCCGCTGATGGCGGACAGCGCGCCGCCGCTGACGGTGACGTCGCCCGCGCTGCCGTTCCAGCTGAAGGTCGCGCCGGGGTCTTCGCTGAAGGTGAACGTGATCGTGGCGGTGCCGCCGATCTTCAGCGCACTGACGTCGCTGCTGATCGTGACGGTCGGCGCGCTCGTGTCCAGCACATAGGCTTGCGTGGCGACCGGGCCGGCATTGTCAACGGCGTCGGCCACGCGCACTTGCAACGTGCCGCTGCCGGCCAGCGTCGTGCCCAGCGACCACGTGGTGCCGCTGACCTGGGCCGTCGTCCAGTTCGCGCCATTGTCGAGCGAGACTTCGACGCGCTCATCGCTCGCCAGCACCGCGCCCAGGGTGCCGCTGACCGTCTGCGCGGCGACGTTGGTGATGAAGTCGGTGCCCGAGCTGCCGCCGTCGGCGGAGAACGCGATGGCGCCGACGGTCGTCGTCGGTGCCGTCAAGTCGACGGTGAACGTCAGGCCGCTCGAGGCGCCGCTCACGTTGCCGGCGGCGTCCATCACGGTCGTCGTGACCGTGTGCTGGCCTTCGCCCAACGCGCTGCTCGTGATGCTCCAGTTGCCGCCGGTGGCGACCGTACTGCCCAGCAGCGTCGAACCCTCGTACAGCTTGACGGTGGCGCCGGCTTCGGCCGTGCCGGTGAAGGTCGGCGTCGTGGCGGCCGTGATGCCGTCGCTGTGCGACATGCCGGTGTCGCTGGCAGCGTCGAGGAGCGGCGTCGACGATGCCGCCGGGGCCGTCGTGTCGATCGTGACGCCGTGCGACGCCGACAACGTGCTGACGTTGCCGGCCGCGTCGGTGGCCTTGGCCGTCACCGTGTGGGTGCCCTGGCTCAGGGTCGATGACGTGATGCTCCAGGCACCGCTGCCGTCGGCCGTCGTCGTGCCGAGCAAGGTGGTGCCGTCCGTGTCGTACAGTTTGACCTTCGCGCCCGCCTCGGCCGTGCCCGTGAACGTGGGCGTCGTGTCGTTGGTGACGGCGGCGTCCGGCACCGGTGCCGACGGCGCGGCCGGCGCGGCGGTGTCGATGGTGACGCTCACGCCGGACGACGCGGCGCTTGCATTGCCCGCCGCATCCATCACCTTGGCGGTGATCGTGTGGGCACCCGCGCTCAACGTGGAGGCGGTGATCGACCAGTTGCCGCCGGTCGCGACCGTACTTCCCAGCACCGTGGTGCCGTCCGTGTCGTACAACGTGACGGTGGCGCCCGCTTCGGCCGTACCGGTGAAGACCGGGGTGGTGGCGTTCGTGATGCCGTCGCTGGACGAAATGCCGGTGTCGCTGGCCGCCGCCAGGTGCGGCGTGGACGGTGCGTTCGGCGCCAGCGTGTCGAAGCTGATCGACGGGGTCGCGCCCGCGCCGCCCGTGTTGCCCGCCACATCGGCATAGCTGCCGGCACCGACCGTGATGCTGGCCGTGCCCGCATTCGTGCTCGCGTCCGGGGTGAAGGTCGCCGTGCGCGTCGTGCCCGTGCCGCTGATGGCGGACAGCGTGCCGCCGCTGACGGCGACGTCGCCCGCGCTGCCGTCCCAGGTGAAGGTGGCGCCGGGGTCTTCGCTGAAGGTGAAGGTGATCGTGGCCGTTTCGCCGGCGTGCAGTGACGCCTTGTCGCTGCTGATCGCCAGCGTCGGGGCCTTGGTGTCGTAGCCGAAGGTCGCGGCCGTGCCGGCGTTGCCATTGTTGCCGGCCGCGTCGGCGTAGGATGCGCCGGTCACGCCGACGCTGGCCGAGCCGTTGTCGACGTTCGCGTTCGGCGTGAAGGTCGCGGTGCGGGTGAGGCCGCTGCCGCTGATGGCAGACAGCGTACCGCCGCTGACAGTGACGTCGCCCGCGCTGCCATCCCACGTAAAGGTCGCGCCGGGGTCTTCGCTGAACATGAACGTGATCGTCGCGGTCTCGCCGGCTTTCAGGCCGGCGGTGTTGCTCATGACCGAGACCGTGGGCGCACCCGTATCGATCGTCATGAGCAGACCGGAGGACGCCGTGCCGACGTTGCCGGCGGCGTCCGTGGCCGCGGCGGTGATCACGTGGACGCCGTCCGTCAGCGTCGACGCCGTGATGGAATAATTGCCGCCGGTAGCGGTGCCGCTGCCGACGAGGGTGGCGCCGTCGTACAGCTTGACCGTGGAACCGGCCTCCGCGGTGCCGGTGAACGTCGGGGTCGTATTCTTCGTCACGTTGTCGCTGCTGGACGTGCCCGTGTCGGTGCCGGCGGTGAGGTCCGGCGTCGAGGGCGCGCCGGGCGCGGTCGTGTCGATGACGATTGCGCTGTTGGCGCCCAGCGAACCGATGCCAGCTGGCGTGGGCAGCGTCAGCGTCGCGTCAGTGCCGCCGGTGCTGGCCTTGATGGTGCCGCCGTTCAGTGCCAGGGCCGCGGTGCTGAGGTAGTCGAGGTCGAGGGTCGTGTCGCCGGCCTGGACGGTGTAATTGAAGGTCAGCGTAGTGGAACCGCTGCCGCTCGCATACGAGACCAACTGGTCAGTTGTGCCGGTTTCCAGCGCCAGTGTCGGCGTGCCCCCGGTCGTATCGACGGTCACCGCCTGGTCGAACTGGACGGTGACCGCGATGACGTCGCCGGCCTTGTAGTTGCCGTTCGAGGTGGTCGACGAGACGGAGGCGACCGCGGGCGCAACCACGGCTGCGTGCGCATCGGACAGCACCAGGTTGTCCATTTGAAAAAAAGCGATATTTCCGCCACCCTGCTTCGTGATGACCAGGCTGCTGATGTTGTTGAACCCGGAAAGCGAAAAATGGCTGAAAAAATCGATGCTGCCGCCGTCATACACATAGACGCTCCTGCTCGCAATCGTCCCGCCTTGCGCGTTCTTCCCCGTGATAGTCAGGTACTGAGACGAGAACTGCGAACCGTTTTCGTTGAGATCGACGGCGGTCGGGGTGAATACCTGTCCGCCGGTGAAGGCGATCGTGATCTGGTCCTCGTGGCCATCGGGCGAAAACGAGATGTAAGAGGTGTTAGGACTGTTGTCATATCCGTAGCTGCCCACGCCTGACTTATTGCCATCGAACTTCAGGTCATAGTTGGTGGCGACGTGGTACGTCAGATCGGCAGTAGGCCCGTTCATCCCGTAAATATGGTCAGTAGATCCGACTTTGAACTGGACTGTCTTGTTCGTGATGGCCAGCAGTTCGTGGTACTGCGCCGCCAGTGCCGCATCGACGACGGGGGCCGTCTCGATGCTGCCGTGCACCACCTCCAGATTCCAGTCGCCGCCCCGGCTCGCGTCGCCGGTCAGATTGTTGGACGCGGCCACGTCGGCGCCGGTGGCGATCGCCAGCTGGTCGACGAACGAGGCGCCCTGCCCGGCCGCGACATCGCAGCCGTACAACAGGATGTCGGCATGCGGAGCGAGGCTGGCGCCGATCGATGCCAGCAGGCTGCCGCGCTCGGCGGCCGTGGTCGAATCCAGGGCCAGGGTGCCCAGGTCCAGCTTGCCTTCCGAACCGTGCGTTATCACGTGCAAGGCGTCGATGCCGCTGCGGCCCTGCAGCGCCTGCGCCATCTGCTGCAGGCCATCTCCGGCCGAGTCGAGGACGATCACCTCGCGGCCGGCGCCGACCTGCGCGGCGATCGTCTGGTAATCGGCGACGTCGTTCTCGATGAAGACGACTTCAGTGCGCTGGGCGATGGTCAGCGCCTGGTCGCCGGCATCCGCCCATTGCCCGCCCGCCGTCACGCCGGCTGCGACGCCGGACGCAATATGCAGATCGCCAACTCCGGCATCGTAGTCATTCGGTGTCATGACGGCTCTCCTTGTTGTGCGGGCTGGACGGCGATGACGTTGGCGGCGCTGCCGGCCTTGTCATTCCAAAAAGACATCTGGTTGAACCTGTCGAACAGGTCGGGCGGGATGACGGTCGGGCGCGGGGAGAATTTCACCTGCGACTTCACCTTGTGCAGCCCGGGCGCGCCGAGCTGCGCGTCGAATTCCTCGGCGTCGTACTCGACGTTGTCGAAGTCGTGCTCGAAGTACGGTTCGCCGAGGAACTCGTAGACCAGGCGCATGACCTTGGCGGGTGCGCGGGCCAGCAATTCGTAATCGACCACCAGCAGCGAGGACGCGTGCTCGCCATAAAACGCGTCGCGCAGCGCGGACCAGGCGTGGCCCACCGTCTGGTCGTGCTGGGCCAATCCTTCCAGCCGGCTGTACACGGTGCCGCGCGCGCCGGCCGCGCCGAACAGGCGCGTGTGCTCGTACGGATTGGCGCGGTACATGCGCTCGAAGCTGTCCATGATCCAGGCGACGTTGCGCACGCAGGCGATGACCTTCGCCTGCGGGAACAGGTCGTGCACGAGCGGCATCTTCGCGCACCAGCTGCGGTTCGTGTCGAACACGATGTCCCGGTCGACGTCCGCGTAATACGTATCGAACAGCCCGCGCAGCAACGCCCGGCGCTTGTCGCGGCCGACCACCGGCGCGAACTCGCTGCCGGCGCTGACCTGGCCCAGCACGGCGCTGCACAGCGAGCCGACAGGGCTCGTCATGCCGGCGTGGAAGCGGGGATTTTGCAGGAGGATGCCCGACAACAGCGTCGAACCCGACCGGGGCAACCCGGAAATGAAGTGAAAGGTCTGGGGCATCTTGGCACCGCTCGGGACACGGCCAACTGTTGATACCCAGAAATAATGAACCAGATTTATTACCGAATCAACCGATTACGGAAAATGGTTAACCGCCGGAGGCCAAACCCGCAACAATTCCCCGCCGTTCCAGCTCGGCCATCAAACGGCCGACTTCCTGCTCGACCGACGACTCGGCGCTGTCGACCAGCACCTCCGGCGCGGCCGGCTCTTCATAGGGCGACGAAATACCGGTAAATTCCGGCAGCAGGCCCGCGCGCGCCTTGCGGTACAGGCCCTTCGGGTCGCGCGCCTCGCACACGGCGAGCGGGCAACGGCAATGGACTTCGATGAAATACGGCGCCGGGATCAGGGCCCGGGCCCGGGCGCGGTCGGCCTGCAGCGGAGAAATGGCGGAGACGATCACGATCTGGCCGGCCTCGTAGAACAGGCGCGCCACTTCGCCGATGCGGCGGATGTTTTCGGAACGTTCAGTGAGGGAAAAACCGAGGTCGGCGCACAGCCCGTGCCGGACCGTGTCGCCGTCCAGCACGAACACGCCACAGCCGCGTGCGAACAGGGCACGCTCGGCAGCCTGGGCCAGCGTCGTCTTGCCGGCGCCGGACAGCCCGGTGATCCAGACCACGGCGCCGCCGTGGCCGGCACGCCGCCGTCGCTCTTCGGCACCGACGGGTGTCAGAACGGCGGGCGGCGTCATGGCAATTACTCGACGATCGTCTGCGCCTGGCCTTCGCCGCGCGCGCGGATCTCGCCGATGCGGTAGACGGTCTCGCCGGCCGCCTGCAGCTGCGCCATCGCGGCGTCGGCATTTTCCCTGGACACGATCACGGTCATGCCGATGCCGCAGTTGAACACGCGGTGCATCTCCGCATCGGCCACGCCGCCGTGCTGCTGCAGCCACTGGAACAGCGGCGGCAGGGTCCACGATTTCGCGTCCAGCACGGCCGTCAGGTTATCGGCCAGCACGCGCGGGATGTTTTCCACGAGGCCGCCGCCGGTGATGTGCACGAGGCCCTTCACTTCCATCGCCTGCATCAGCGCCAGCAAGGGCTTGACGTAGATGCGGGTCGGCTGCATCAGGGCGTCGGACAGGGTGCGGCCGTGGAAGTCGGCTTCCAGGTCTGGCTTGGACACCTCGATGATCTTGCGCACCAGCGAGTAGCCGTTCGAGTGGATGCCCGACGAGGCCAGGCCCAGCACGACGTCGCCCGGGGCGATCCTGGTGCCGTCGATGATCTGCGATTTTTCCACCGCGCCGACGGCGAAGCCGGCCAGGTCGTATTCGCCGTCCGGGTACATGCTCGGCATCTCGGCCGTCTCGCCGCCGATCAGGGCGCAGCCGGCCTGTTCGCAGCCCTGGGCGATGCCTTTCACGACGGCGGTCGCGGTCGGCACGTCCAGCTTGCCGCAGGCGAAATAGTCGAGGAAGAACAGCGGCTCGGCGCCCTGCACGAGGATGTCGTTGACGCTCATGGCGACGAGGTCGATGCCGACCGTGTCGTGGCGGTTCAGTTCGAAAGCCAGTTTCAGTTTGGTGCCGACGCCGTCGGTGCCGGACACGAGGACCGGTTCCTTGAACTTCTTGCTGATTTCAAACAGCGCACCGAAACCGCCGATGCCGCCGAGCACGCCTTCGCGCATGGTGCGCTTGGCAAATGGTTTGATCGCTTCGACCAGGGCGTCGCCGGCATCGATATCGACACCAGCGTCGCGGTAGGAGAGAGAAACATTAGATGGTTGGCTCATGGTATTTGGCAGCGGAGGCGGTAAAATAGTAGGCGGTTGACAACTGGACATTAGACAGCTTCATCGGTCAGCTGCCAGTCGGTCAATCCATTATTTTATCAAAACGGCCTGCCCCGGCGCCGTTTTAACGGTCAGAACAACAATTACATGCCTTTTTCCCTCAGCCCGGAGCAAAAACAGTCAGCGTTTTGGTTGGCACTCTGGCTGGCGTGCGGCCTGCTGCTGTACGCCCTCGGGCCCATCCTCACGCCGTTCATCGCCGCCGCCATCCTCGCCTACGCCCTGAACGGCGCGGTGGACAGTCTCGAACGCACGCGCCTGGGCGCGTTTCACCTGCCCCGCCCGCTCGCGGTCGTGGTCGTGATCCTGGCGTTCCTGGCGGCCGTCGGCGCCCTGATCCTGATCGTCGTACCGGTGCTGCGCACGGAACTCCCGCTGCTGCAGGCCCAGATCCCGGATGCGCTGGCCCGCATCGACACCGTACTGACGCCGCGCCTGGCGCAGCTGGGCATCCACATCAAGCTCGACGGCAGCAGCCTGCGCACCATCCTCACGCAGCAGATCATGACCTCCAGCGACGAGATCTGGACGACGGTGCTCGCCTCGGCCCGCGTGGGCGGCAGCGCCCTGCTCGGCTGGGTCGCGACGGCGATCCTGATTCCCGTCGTGCTGTTCTACCTGCTGCTGGACTGGCACCGCCTGCTGCTGCAACTGGAGAACGCCGTGCCGCGCCGCTGGGTGAATCCGACCGTGGGCATGGCGCGGGAAGTCAACGCCCTGCTGGCCCAGTACCTGCGCGGGCAGCTGCTCGTGATGCTCGTGCTGGCCCTGTATTACTCGGCGGCGCTGGCGCTGGCCGGCTTCGAGGTGGCGCTGCCGGTCGGTATCCTGACGGGGCTGCTCGTGTTCATCCCCTACCTCGGGTACGGCCTGGGCCTCGTGCTGGCGCTGACGGCCGCCATCCTGCAATATTCCGACTGGAGCGGCGTGATCGCCGTGGCCGTGATCTATGGCGCGGGCCAGATCATCGAAGGCTTTTTTCTCACGCCGCGCCTCGTGGGCGAGCGCATCGGGCTGAATCCGCTGGCCGTGATCTTCGCCCTGCTCGCCTTCGGCCAGCTGTTCGGCTTCGTCGGCGTGCTGCTGGCGCTGCCCGCATCGGCGGTGCTGATGGTGGCGTTCCGTCACCTGAAACGCCACTATCTGCGCAGCAGCTTTTATAATGGCTGATTCCTACGCACACGACACTATGAGAACCAAGCCATGAAACAGCTGGTGCTCGATTTGGGCGCCGAGCCGGCGCAAAGCCTCGACACCTTCCAGATAGGCGAAAATGCCGAAATGGCGCACCTGATGCACCAGTTCGCGCAGCGCGCATCGCGCGAGCATTTCTGCTATCTGTGGGGAGAGACGGGCGCCGGCAAGACGCACCTGCTGCAAGGCCTCGCCGCCACCGATGGGGCACGCTACATCGCCGCCGGCGCCGGCGCGGACGCATTCGTATTGACGGCGGACGTATCCCTGTACCTCGTCGACGACATCGACCAGCTCTCGCCCGAACGCCAGATCGACGCCTTCGCCCTGTTCAACCAGGTGCGCGAGCATGGCGCCTACATGGTGTGCACCGGGCCGGTGCCGCCGGCCGTGCTGCCCGTGCGCGAAGACCTGCGCACCCGCATGGGCTGGGGCCTCGTGTACCAGATCCACGGCCTGTCCGACGACCAGAAGATCGCCGCCCTCACGCAGGCCGCCGAGGCCCGTGGTTTGACGCTGTCGGCCAGCGTGTTACCCTATCTGCTGTCCCATTTCAAGCGCGACATGCGCTCCCTGTCGACCATGCTGGATGCGCTCGACCAGTACTCGCTCGAGACCCAGCGTCCGGTCACGGTGCCGCTGCTGCGCGATCTCTTGCTTCAGGGCAATCCCGGCAGTCCCCACTCCGAACCGAAAGAATGAACGACCTCGCGCTGTTTGACCTCGACCACACCCTCCTGCCGATCGATTCCGACTACGAATGGGGCCAGTTCCTCGTGCGTGAGAAAGTCGTCGACGCGGCCGAACACCAGCGCCGCAACGACGCCTTCTTCGCGCAGTACAACGCCGGCACGCTCGACCCGGTCGAATACCTCGAATTCGCCCTCGGCACGCTGGCCGGCTTCGACCCGGCCCGCCTGAAGGACCTGCAGGCGCAGTACATGCGCGACGTGGTCAAGCCGGCGATCCGTCCCAGGGCCCTCGACCTCGTACGCAAGCACCAGGACGCGGGCGACCTGGTGGCGATCATCACCGCCACCAACGCCTTCGTCACCGCGCCGATCGCGCGCGAATTCGGCGTGGAGCACCTGATCGCCGCGCGCCCCGAACTGGACGAGCGCGGCCACCCGACCGGCAAGCTGGCCGGCACGCCCACGCAGGGCCACGGCAAGGTGGTGCACATGCACGCGTGGCTGGAAGGCCTGGGCCGCCCGTTCGACAGCTTCGGGCGCAGCTGGTTCTACAGCGATTCGCACAACGACATCCCGCTGCTGTCGGTCGTCTCCCATCCGGTGGCGACCAACCCGAGCGACAAACTGAACCAACACGCAACCGCCCTCGGCTGGACCTTACTGCACCTGTTCAATGATTAAAAAATTCATCCGCAAAATCCTGGGCGTCAAAGACGAGCGCGACCCCACCGAACCCGTGATCCTCGGGCCGGAGCAGCACGGCATCGATCCGAAGCTCGTATCGAAC
The DNA here is from genome assembly GCF_059491295.1 of Massilia sp. Masssp93. Classification (NCBI taxonomy): domain Bacteria; kingdom Pseudomonadati; phylum Pseudomonadota; class Betaproteobacteria; order Burkholderiales; family Oxalobacteraceae; genus Massilia; species Massilia sp. Masssp93. The sequence continues at coordinate 5,529,658 of NZ_CP168502.1, forward strand.
AACGCGGTGCGCGTCACGCAGGCCCTGCAGGAAGCCGGCTTCAAGGCGTTCGTCGTCGGCGGCGCCGTGCGCGACCTGCTGCTGGGCGTGAAGCCGAAGGACTTCGACATCGCCACCGACGCCACGCCCGAGGAAGTCAAGAAGCTGTTCCGCCGCGCCTTCATCATCGGCCGCCGCTTCCAGATCGTGCACGTGATGTTCGGCCAGGACCTGCTCGAGGTGACCACCTTCCGCGGCAAGGGCAGCGACAACGCGCCCAAGGACGAACATGGCCGCGTCCTGCGCGACAACAACTTCGGCCCGCAGCACGAAGACGCCGAGCGGCGCGACTTCACGATAAACGCCATGTACTACGACCCCGCCACGCAGACGGTGCTCGACTACCACGGCGGCATCGAAGACATCCGCGCCAAGGTCCTGCGCATCATCGGCCAGCCGGAAGCGCGCTACCGCGAAGATCCGGTCCGCATGCTGCGCGTGGTGCGCTTCGCCGCGAAGCTGGGGTTCACGATCGAACCGGCGACGCGCGCGCCCATCCCCGTGATGGCCCCGTTGATCAACAACGTGCCAGCCGCGCGCGTGTTCGACGAAATGCTCAAGCTCCTGATGAGCGGCCAGGCGCTGGCCTGCCTCAAGGAGCTGCGTTCGTCCGGCCTGCACCACGGCCTGCTGCCGCTGCTGGACGTCGTGCTGGAGCAGCCGATCGGCATGAAGTTCGTGACGCTGGCCCTCGAATCGACCGACACGCGCATCAAGGCCGGCAAGGGCGTATCGCCGGGCTTCCTGTTCGCGTCGCTGCTGTGGCACCAGGTGCTGGAAAAGTGGAACGCCTACCGCGCGGCCGGCGAAGCGCCGATCCCCGCGCTGCACCTGGCCGCGGACGATGTGCTCGACAACCAGACCGACAACCTGGCCCTGCAGCGCCGCATCGCCACCGACATGCGCGACATCTGGGCCATGCAGCCGCGCTTCGAACGCCGCAACGGCAAGTCGCCCTATAAACTGCTGGAGCACCCGCGCTTCCGCGCCGGCTTCGACTTCCTGCTGCTGCGCTGCGAATCGGGCGAGCTCGATGCGGAGATCGGCAACTGGTGGGCGACGTTCTACGCCGGCGACGTCGCCGAGCGCGAACGCCTGATCAACACCGCGAAGGACACCCAGCCGGCCGCCCAGAAGAAGCGCCCGCGCCGCCGCGGCCCGCGCCGCGCGGACGGCGAAGCGGGCGCCCCGGCGGATGCAGGCTCGAACGCACAGGCCGCGAGCGGCGAATGATCGCCTGGGTCGGCATCGGCGCCAACCTGGGTGACGCGCGCGCGAACGTCCTCGACGCCATCGACCGCCTGGCGCGCCTGCCGGGCGCGCGCCTCGTGCAAACGTCGTCGCTGTACCGCACGGCCCCCATCGATTCTTCCGGCGACGACTACGTCAACGCCGTCGCCGCGCTGGCCACCGATCTCGATGCGCACGCGCTGCTGCGGGCGCTGTTCGCCATCGAGCAGGCGCACGGCCGCGAGCGCCCCTACCGCAACGCGCCGCGCACGCTGGACCTCGACCTGCTGCTGTACGGCGACGCCGTCATCGACGACGCGCCGGCCCTGATCGTGCCGCACCCGCGCATGCACGAGCGCGCGTTCGTGCTGGCGCCGCTGGCCGAAGTCGCGCCCGGTCTCGTCATCCCGGGCCGCGGTGCCGTGAGCGCGCTGCTCGCGGCCGCCGGCGACCAGGGCGTCGGAAAACTGACCTAGCCGTAGGGTGGGCACCCTGTGCCCACGCGGATGCCGGCGACTTGCAAACGTTCGCGTGGGCACGGAGTGCCCACCCTACGTTAGAACCGCAGCGCCAGATAGATGCCGGAAATCGCCAGCGTCGCGAGCGTCACGGGCACCCCCACGCGCGCGTGGCGCCGCCAGTCGATGACGATGCCGCGCCGCGCCGCCGCGTCGACGACGATGATGTTGGCGATGCTCCCGACGATCAGCAGGTTGCCCGCCAGCGTGCTGACGAGCGCCAGCATCACGCCGCCCAGCGGGTGGTGCACGACCGGCATCAGGAGCATCACGGCGGGCACGTTCGAGACCAGGTTGGACAGCACGAACGTGGCGCCGAACAACGATCCCGGCTGGTCGAGCCGCACGCCGAGCGACGCGAGCCAGGCGATCGCGTGCTCCGTGAATCCCGTGCCCTGGAACGCGGCGTTCACGACGAAGAGGCTCATGAACAGCACCAGCAGCTCCCAGTCCACGAGTCCCAGCATGTTGCGAGAACGGAGCTGGCGGCTCATCAACAGGATGCCCGCGCCGATCAGCGCCATGTGCTCGCGCGGCCATGGCGCGACGAGGAACGCCACCAGCAGCGCGCCGGCGATGATGAGGCCCTTGGCCGTCTGCCACGCATCGAAGGGGATGTTGCCGTCCTGTGGCGCCGCGTCGGCCGCGCTTTCTTCCCACCGTCCCTTTGTCTGCCACGCGATCAGCGCCCAGCTGGCGGCGAGGCCCAGCGCGACCGGGAGGATCGCATCGAGGAAGTAACCGTCGAACGACAGCCGCATCGTCTGGCCGATCAGCATGTTCTGCGGATTGCCGATCAGGGTTGCGGCGGAACCGATGTTGGACGCGCACGCCAGCGCCAGCAGGAACGGGACCGGCGCGAGCCCGCGCCGCCGGCACGCATCGACGAGCAGCGGCGCCATCGCCAGGCAGACGATGTCGTTGCTGAACACGGCCGACAGCGCCGCTGAGACGACGATGAGCACGCCCAAGAGGCTGGCGGGGCCCAACGCCAGCCCGGCCAGTCTATGCGTGACCCAGTCGTAGAAGCCGCCGAGGCGCATCTGCGCCGAGACCACCATGAAGGCGAACAGCAGGGCCATCGTCGGCAAGTGGATCGATGCCACCGCCTGCTCCAGGCTCAGCGCGTTGATGCTGATGAGCGCAATGGCGCCGAGCAGCGCGACGCCGGTCCGGTCGAGCCGCAGGAACGGCAGGCCGCCGAGGATCATGCCGAGATAGACGATGAGGAAGATAATGAGGATGCTCGTGGCCATTGGGTGACGAAGTCTGTCGCTGCCGTTTTCAGGTAAGATCGCGCATCTTAACAAACCGAACCGGGCACGCCTGTGACCGCATGCTTGCCCGACGCGCGTGTCCACGTCGGGGCGATCCTCCGGCTTTTTTGATTTGGTAAAGGAATACTATGAGCGCTTATTTGGGCGGAAGCTCGACGAACGAAGCTCCGGCACGCAAGGCCGTGACACTGCCGGCCCTGATGGCAATGCGCGCCGCCGGCGAGAAGATCGCCATGCTCACCTGCTACGACGCCAGCTTCGCATCGCTGATGGACCGCTGCGGCGTGGACGTGCTGCTGATCGGCGACTCGCTGGGCATGGTGTGCGCCGGCCATGACTCCACGCTGCCCGTGACGGTGGCGGACGTCGCCTACCACACGGCGTCCGTCGTGCGCGGCCGCAAGCATGCCTTCGTCCTGGCCGACCTGCCGTTCGGCAGCTACGGCACCCTGCAGCAGGCCTACGACAGCTGCGCCGCCCTGATGCGCGCGGGCGCCCAGATGATCAAGATCGAGGGCGGCGCCTGGCTGGCCGAGACCGTGCGTTTTCTCACCGAGCGCGGCATCCCGGTCTGCGCCCACATCGGCCTGACCCCGCAATTCGTCCACCAGCTGGGCGGCTACCGGGTGCAGGGCAAGACGGACGAAGGCGCCGAGCAGCTCAAGCGCGACGCCCAGGCTCTGCAGGACGCCGGCGCGGCGATGGTGCTGCTGGAAGCGGTGCCGGCGGCGCTGGGCAAGGAAGTGACGGGCCTCCTGCACGTACCGACCATCGGCATCGGCGCGGGTCCGGACTGCTCGGGCCAGGTGCTCGTGATGCACGACCTGCTGGGCGTCTTCCCGGGCCGCAAGGCGCGCTTCGTGAAGAACTTCATGGACGGCCAGACGAGCATCGACGCGGCCGTCGGCGCCTACGTGGCGGCCGTGAAGGACGGCAGCTTCCCGGCGCAGGAACACTGCTTCTGACCTTCCGAGGCATGGACGCGCAGCCGGACACCACCCGCCTGTTCCTGGCCCTGTGGCCGGACGCCGCCGTGCGTGAGCAGTTGCGCGCGTGGCGCGACGCCTGGACCTGGCCGCGCGGCGCGGCGCCCGTCCACACCGATAAGCTGCACGTGACCCTGCACTTCCTCGGCAACCTGCCGGCCGCGCGGCTGCCCGGGCTGCTGGACGGTTTGACGGTGCCGTTCGCGCCGTTCCACCTGCAGCTGGGCCGCGCCGCGTCGTGGCACAACGGGCTCGCCGTGCTGGAACCGCACGGCGAGCCGCCGGCGTTGCTGGACCTGCATGCGAGGCTGTCCGAGGCGTTGCTGGCGCTGGGCCTGGTGCCGGAGGCGCGCGCGTACCGGCCGCACGTGACGATGGCGCGGCGGGCCAATGGCGCGGCCGCGCCGCAGTCCGGACCGGAAATCGATTGGGCGATCACGCATTACGCCCTCGTCGAATCCCGTCCCGGCGGATACACCGTGTTAAAAGAATACGCGTAGGGTGGGCACCCCGTGCCCACGCGTGACGTTTGCGTCCACGCGGCGTCACGCGTGGGCGGAGGCCGCCCACCCTACGGCATGACGCGCCTCGCATTCGCCGCGATCACGATCCCCGATAACGACAGTATCCCCAGCGCCACCGCGATATTCGTATGCGCGGCGATCGACCCGATCAACGGCGGCGCCATCAGCAATCCCGCGTACCCCAGCGTGGCGACGGTCGCGAGGCCGCCGCCGGCCGACATCCCCGGCATGCGCGCGGCCGCCGCGAAGATCAGCGGCACGACGTTGGCGGCAGACAGGCCGATCAGCGCGAAGCCCAGCGCCGACAGCATGAAATGCGTGCTGACCACGGCCAGCATCAGGCCCGCGAACATGCCGAGCCCACCGGCCGTCATCACGCGCAATGGTCCGAAGCGCAGCACGAACCGGTCGCCGGCGAAGCGGCACGCGGCCATCGCCACCGAGAATGCCGAGTAGCCGAACGCCGCCGACGCCGCATCGACCCGGGTCCGCTCCGTCAGCAGCAGCGCGCTCCAGTCGACGAGGGCGCCCTCCACCGCGAAGCACAGCAAACCGAGCAGGCCGAGGAACAACGCCGGCCCGCGTGGCAGGGCGAAGTGGCTCGCGTGCGGCGCCGGCGGCACCGCGAGCAGCCTCCTGGCGCACGATGCCACAACGATGGCGATGGCAACGCTCATCATCAGCGCGCCGCGGCCGTCGCCCAGGCCGGCGCCGATCAAGAGGCCGCCGAGCGCCGCGCCGATGAGGCCACCGAGGCTGAAGAAGCCGTGGAACGAGGACATCGTCGGGATGCCGCGCGCCGCCTCGACCTCGCTGGCGTTGGCGTTCATCGCCACGTCCAGCACGCCGTTGCTGGCGCCGAACGCGAACGCCGCGACGAACAGCGGCACGAGGCCGCCCACGTTCATCAACAGGCCGCTCGTGAGCGCGAACAGGAACGCGCTGCCGATGACGACGGCGCGCGTGCCCCAGCGCCCGGCCATCCAGCCGGACAGCGGCATCGCGGCGATCGCGCCGCCGGCGATGGTCAACAGCAGGAAGCCCAGCACGCCGGTGTCGATGCCGGCGCGTGCCTGCACCAGCGGCACGTGCGCGGCCCACACGCCGATGCCGGCGCCGTTGAGAAGAAAAATCGTCGACACCGACCAGCGCGCGGCATTCAATCCGGCCGCGGGCGCGCGTTCGAGCGCGTGCACGTCGTCGATGCGGCTCATGCGCGCCCCCGTCCGGGCACCGGGGCCGCCAGCACGATCTCGGGCGCGCGCTCGCCCTTGCGCAGGCGTGCCAGCACGTCCGGCGCGGCATCCGCTTCCAGCACGAGGCGGTCGATCTCGTCGAGCGGCGCGATCGGAAACGGCGCCGGTGCCTCCAGGCGTTCGTTCAGCGCGGCGACGACGCGCCTGCTGCCCGCGGCGAGGATGGCCTGCTTGAGGATGGCTTCCTCGGCGTCGCTCGCGCCCAGGCCGCGCTCGGCCTCGACGCTGCACACGCCCACGACGGCCACGTCCACGCGCAGGCGCTGGATCTCGGCCAGCGTCTGCGCACCCATGACGGCGCCGACGTGGGCGGAATACACGCCGCCGAGCAGCACGACGCGCGTGCTGCGCAGGTGGCCGAGACCCAGTGCGATCTGCGGGCTGTTGGTGACGATGGTGGCCGCCAGTCCGTCTTCCAGCTGGCGCGCGAACGCGAGGTTGGTCGTGCCGGCATCGACCAGCACCGTGTCGCCCGGCCGCACGCTGTCCGCCAGCGCGCGCGCCAGCATCGCCTTGCGCGCGGCATCGGCGTCGATCCGCTGGCCGAAGCTGGGCACGGCCTGCGTGCGCCGCATCGCGCCGCCATGCACGCGCCGCAGCAGGCCGGCCGCGTCCAGGTCGCGCAGATCGCGCCGGATCGTGTCTTCCGATGTGTTGAACCGCTGCGCCAGTTCGGCCGCCAGCACCTTGCCCTGCTGCTCGACCGTGTCGACGATGTGCTGCCGTCGTTCTTCCGCCAGTTGCATATACCCCTCCTCGATGCGCCCACTGTACACGTTTGCGCACAAACACGCAATAATCAATACAAACATGCATGATCATGCATGAAGACGCCCGGGTATTGGTTGGCAGTACATTCGTTGTTACACTCGCCGGATGCATTATCAGAACAATATGCACAAGTCCGCCGCCATCCTGATCGTCGACGACTATCTCCTGATCCGCACCGCCGTGCGCCAGGTGCTGGCGGAACTCGGCTTTTCCAACGTGTTCCAGGCCGATAACGGCAAGGCGGCGCAGGACCTCATGCGCAAGCAGCCGATCGACGTCGTGATCGGCGACTGGGGCATGCCCGTGATGAGCGGCCTGGACCTGCTGCACTGGATGCGGCGCGACGCGCGGCATGCGAAGACGCCGTTCATGATGCTGACGGCCGAGGCGAATCCGGCCGCCGTGCGCAGCGCCCTGCAGGCCGGCGTCGACGCCTACATGATCAAGCCGTTCACCGTGCACAGCTTCGCCAGCAAGTTCATGGCGATGATCGGCACGGTGCAGGACGGCGGCACGCCCGCGGCGGCGGCGGCGGAAGCGGCGCGCGCGCCCGAACCCAGGTCCGACGCCGCGTCCCCGCCGGTGCTGAAACCGGCGCCCGTCCAGGCCGACGTCATCGGCCTGCAGGCGCCGCTGGCCGAGCGCCTCAAGCGCTGCACGGTGCTGATCGTGGACGACGTCCCGAGCAATATCGAGGTGCTGGCCGGCGCGCTGAAGGACGAATACGCGATCAAGGTGGCGATCAGCGGCCGCAAGGCGCTGGAGATCGCGGCCGCCTTCCCGGTCGACCTGATCCTGCTCGACATCATGATGCCCGTGATGGATGGCTTCGAGACGTGCCGCCAACTGAAGGCCGATCCCGCGACGGCGCACGTGCCGGTCATCTTCCTGTCGGCGAAGGATGCCGTCGACGACATCGTGGGCGGCCTGCGCCTGGGCGCGGTCGACTACGTGTCGAAGCCGGCCGACCCGACGATCCTCAAGGCGCGCATCGCCACGCATCTCGCGCTGGCCACGGCGATGGGCGACCTGAAACGCCAGAACGAGCTGCTGATCGAGAACGCGCACCTGCGCGAAGACGTCGAGCGCATGACGCGCCACGACCTCAAGAGCCCCATCGCCGTCACCCTGCACGCGAGCCAGGCGCTCCTTCGCGGCGACCTGCCGGATGCGCAGCGCGAGCACGCGCACATGATCGAGACGGCCGCCAACCACGCGCTCGACATGATCAACCGCACGCTCGACATCCACAAGATGGAAAAGGGAGAATACCAGCCGGCGCTGCAGCCGTTCGACCTTGCCGCCGTGCTGTCGCGCGTCGCGCAGCAGACCGAGCTCGCGTTCACCGACCGCCGCATCGCGATCCGCTTCGCCGCGCCGGACGACACGGTCTGCCTGGGCGAAGCGCTGCTGTGCTATTCGATGTTCACGAACGCCTTCAAGAATGCGGCCGAGGCATCGCCGCCGGGCGGCGCGATCCGGGTCGACGTGGCGCCGGGCCCCGGCACCCTGCACGTCGTGATCGACAACGAGGGCGAGGTGCCGCTGACCATGCGCGGGCGCTTCTTCGACAAGTACGCCACGGCCGGCAAGCAGGGCGGCACGGGACTGGGCACGTATTCGATCCGCCTCATGGCCGCGGTCCAGGGCGGCGATGCCGCCATCGAGACGGGCGACGGGCACACGCGGCTGACCATCACGCTGCCCTGCGTGTAATCCGCCCCGGCCTGCGGCGGATACGTAGGGTGGGCGGCCTCCGCCCACGCGTTCAACCGGCGCGTGGGCACGTGGTGCCCACCCTACCGAAACGCCAACGTTACACGATCAAACGAGGAGCATCAGATGCTCCCGCTCCCACGAACTGATCACGCGCGAAAACGTCGCGAACTCCAGCTCCTTCACTTCGCAGAACGCCTGCACGAACAACGGCCCGAGCATGTGGGCCAGCGCCGGACAGCCGCGCAGCTGCAGGATCGCATCCTCGAGATTGCGCGGCAGGTCGCCGTGGATGTGCTCCGCGCTTTCCGGCGTCGGCGCGGAGGGCTCCAGCCCCTCGACCATGCCGAGAAAGCCGCAGGCCAGCGTGGCCGCCATCGCAAGATACGGGTTCACGTCCACGCCCGGCACGCGGTTTTCCACGCGCCGGCTGGACGGCGCGGAATTCGGGATGCGGATGCCGCACGTGCGGTTGTCGTAGCCCCAGTGCACGTTCATCGGGGCCGACTGGAAGCGCGACAGGCGGCGGTAGGAATTCACGTGCGGCGCGAACAGCAGGGTGGCCGGCGGCACGTATTTTTCCAGGCCGCCGATGAAGTGCCGGAACAGCGCGCTTTCCGAACCGTCCTCGTTGGAAAAGACGTTGCGGCCCTCGTCGTCGACGATGCTCTGGTGGACGTGCATGGCGCTGCCCGGCTCGGTCTCCATCGGCTTGGCCATGAACGTGGCAAAGATGCCGTGGCGCAGTGCCGTCTCGCGCACGGCGCGCTTGAACAGGAACACGCGGTCGGCCAGTTCGAGCGCGTCCCCATGCGTAAAATTGATTTCCATCTGGCCGGCGCCGGCCTCGTGGATCAGCGTCTCGACGCCCAGCTCGTGCTGCTTGCAGAACGCCGACAGCTCCAGGAAGAACGGATCGAAATCGTTGACGGCATCGATCGAATACGATTGCCGGCCCTGCTCCGTGAAGCCGCTGCGTCCCGTCGGCGGGATCAGGGGCTCGTGCGGGTTCGTCGTGCGCGCGACGAGATAAAACTCCATTTCCGGCGCCACGACGGGCGTCCAGCCCCGCTCGGCGTACCCGGCGAGCACGTGGCGCAGCACGGAGCGCGGGGCCAGGCCGACCCGGGTGCCGTCGAAATTCATGCAGTCGTGGATCACGAGCGCGACCCGTTCGGTGGCCCAGGGCACGACGCGGATCGTGGCCGGGTCGGGCACGCAGACCATGTCGGGATCGATGGGCCCGACGTACGGGGTGTTGTTCGGTTGCTCACCGTGCACCGTGTTCAACAGCACACTCTTCGGCAACCGCATGTGTTCGCCAGTCAGGAACAGGTCTTTCGGAAGAATCTTGCCGCGGGCTATGCCCGTCATGTCGGCAATGACGCACTCGACTTCGTGGATGTTATGTTCGCGCAGAAAATCGCGCATCGGATCATGCGCTTCGGAATCCATCACGCTCCTCGCTTCATTCGATGCGACCCAATATAGCATCGGCGATGTTTGTGCCGCGCGCGGGTCGGACGCACCCTTTTCCTCAATTCGTTGCCCCGTTACCGCACTTCGCGTCATGGGCATTCCGCCGGAGGCCGTCCTGCGTCATACTTTCTGAATGGAACAGCTGACGATGCCGACGACGACGATGCCGACCAGCCGCATGTGGCGCAACTACGCCTGCGGCTGGATCGCGTACATGCTGCTGCTCTCGGTCGCGCTGCACCTGGACGACATCAACCGAAGCGGCTTCAACTGGCGCGGCCTCGTGCCGATGCTGTGGGTCGTGCCGCAGGCGCTCGTCCTGGCCCTGCACTGGCCGCTCGGCGGCTGGCTGGAGCGCCGGCACGCCTCGGCCACGACGATGTGCCTGGTCCACGCCGTGGGCGGCCCCGCGTACGGCCTGCTGTCGTACGCGCTCCCGGCCATGCTGTACGGCGCGACGCAGCCGCTGTCGTTCTACGTGTGGCCCGTGCTGTATTCGATCATGAGCTACGGTGTCATCGCCATCACCTTCCACATGGTGCGCGCCAACGCGGCGCGGCGGCGCCAGGACGCGGCCATGCAGCAGGCCCACGCGCTGCTCGTGGCGACGGAACTGAACGCGCTGCGCAGCAAGCTGAATCCGCACTTCCTGTTCAACACGCTGCACTCCATCATCGCCCTCACCCGCCGCGACCCCAACGCCGCCGAGACGGCGCTGTTCCAGTTCTCCGACATGCTGCGCTACGTGCTGGACACGGAAAAGACGGGCAACGACCGCGTCACCCTCGACGACGAACTGCGCTTCGTGCGCGACTACCTGGAGCTGGAAAGCCTGCGCCTCGGCCCGCGCCTCAGCATCGACTGGGAGCTCGACGACAATGCCGGCGGCCACGTGCTGCCCGCGCTGTCGCTGCAGCCGCTCGTCGAAAACAGCATCAAGCACGCCTTCAATCCGCACAGCCGGCCGGGCCGCCTGCTGATCCGCACCCGCGTCGACGAGCGCATGGGAACACTCGTGCTGTCCGTCGGCGACGACGGTCCGGGCGCCGACATCGGCCACGTGCGCGCGTCGAACGGCCTGGGCCTGCGCACGGTGGAGCGCCGCCTGCAACTCGAATACGGCACCATGGATGCCCTCGCGATCGACACGTCGCCGGGCGCCGGCTTCGTGGTCACGATGGCCATCCCGCTTGCCGCCAACGACAAGGATTTTGCATGAATGCCCGGACCGTATTCATCGCCGAGGACGAACCGCTCGCGCGCGACGTCCTGCGCGACTTCATCTACGCCCACGCGGGCCTGCGCCTCGTGGGCGAGGCGGCCGACGGCGCCAGCGCGCTCGCGCAGATCGGACGCATCCGTCCCGACATCGTCTTCATGGACATCCAGATGCCCGAGATGACGGGCCTGGAAGTGCTGCGCCGCCTGGACGTCGTGCCGGACATCGTGTTCACGACCGCGTACGACCAGTACGCCGTGACGGCGTTCGAACTGAATGCCGTCGACTACCTGCTGAAACCTTTTACGCGCGCCCGCTTCGACGCGGCCGTCGTGCGCCTGCTGGAAGCGCCCGGCGCGGGCGTCCCGGCGCGCGACGTCATCGTCGATGCCCTCGCCCAGGCCATGCAGCACGCACCGAGCCGCATCGAGCGCATCCTCGTGCGCGACCGCGGGCGCATCTTCCCGCTGTCCGTGAACGAGATCGGCTACCTGAAGGCGGACGCCAAGTACACGGCGATCGCCGCGCGCGGCCAGACCTTCCTCGTGCGCATCGGGATCTCGGAACTGGAGGCCCAGCTGGACCCGGGCCGCTTCATCCGCATCCACCGCTCGGCGCTCGTGAACCTCGACTTCGTCGATTCGATGCGGGCGGACGACCAGTCGCAGCTCGAAATCACGATGCGCGACGGGGCCGTGCTGACGGCGAGCCGGGAGGCGTCGAAGGTGCTGCGCGAGATGGCGATTTAATCGGCCGCGCAACTAAAACACCGTCGTTCCCGCGCAGGCGGGAATCCAATGTTGCGTGCATGGCTGCGCAATGAACTTGGGCCCCCGCCTCCGCGGGGGCGACGGTCTTGCGTGTGCAGGTCTTGCGTATTCACGACTTGCGTGTGCAGATCTTGCGTATTCACGACTTGCGTGTGCAGGTCTTGCGTATTCACGACTTGCGTGTGCGGTCTTTGCATGTACCAGTCAAAGCTGAATCCACGTCCGCTTTGAGCTGCGTGTACTTGCCAAACGCACGCAGCAACTTGCTACCACTGAAAACGTCGTCCCCGCGCAGGCGGGGACCTAATTTTGTGTGCATGGCTGCGTAACGAACTTGGGCCCCCGCCTCCGCGGGGGCGACGGTCTTGCGTGTGCAGGTCTTGCGTATTCACGACTTGCGTGTGCGGTCTTTGCATGTACCAGTCAAAGCTGAATCCACGTCCGCTTTGAGCTGCGTGTACTTGCCAAACGCACGCAGCAACTTGCTACCACTGAAAACGTCGTCCCCGCGCAGGCGGGGACCTAATTTTGTGTGCATGGCTGCGTAACGAACTTGGGCCCCCGCCTCCGCGGGGGCGACGGTCTTGGGTGTGCCGGCCTTGCGTGTGCAGGTCTTGCGTGTGCAGGTCTTGCGTATGCAGGTCTCGCGTGTACAGGTCTAGCGTGTACAGGTCTAGCGTGTACAGGTCTAGCGTGCGCAGGTCCCGCGTGTGCAGGGTCTCGCGTGTACCGGTTATTGCGTGCACCGGTCTTTGCGTGCACCGCTCAAACGCGAATCCACGTCGTCTTGAGCTCCGTGTACTTGTCGAACGCATGCAGCGACTTGTCGCGTCCATTCCCCGACTGTTTATAGCCCCCGAACGGCACCGTGATGTCGTCGTTGTCGTACTGGTTCACGTGCACGGTCCCCGCCCGCAGCTTGCGCGACGTGCGGATCGCACGGCTGATGTCGGACGTCCACACGGCCGCCGCCAGGCCGTACGGGGTCGCATTCGCCTGGCGGACCGCCTCGTCGAGGTCCGTGAACGACAGCACCGACAGCACCGGCCCGAAGATTTCCTCGCGCGCGATGCGCATCGCGGGGTCCACGCCGTCGAACAACGTCGGCTCGATGTACAGGCCGCCCGTCTCCGCGCGCGCCGCGTTGCCTCCCGCGAGCAGGCGCGCGCCGGCCGCCTTGCCGTCCTCGATATAGCCCAGCACCGTCTTCATCTGGACCGCGTCGACGATCGCGCCCATCACCGTCGCCTCGTCGAGCGGATCGCCCGGCGCGTACTGCGGCAGCAGCGCGAGGGCCTTGTCGAGGAACGCCGTGCGGATCGATTCCTCGACGAACAGGCGCGACGGCGCGTTGCAGCTTTCGCCCTGGTTGAAATAGATGGAACCGACGGCGCCCGCGACGGCGGCATCGAGGTCGGGACAGTCCGCACAGACGATGTTGGCGGATTTGCCGCCCAGCTCCGTCCACGCGCGCTTGAGGTTCGACTGGCCCGCCATCTGCAGGATCTGCCTGCCCACGCGCGTGGAACCGGTAAAGCCGATGCAGTCGACGTCCATGTGCAGCGCGAGCGCGCGGCCCGCCTCGTCGCCGTAGCCGGGCAGGACATTGAACACGCCTTCCGGCACGCCGGCCTCCAGCGCCAGCTCGGCCAGCCGCAGCGAGGTCAAGGGCGCCTTTTCCGACGGTTTCAGCACGACGCTGTTGCCGCTTGCCAGGGCCGGACCGATCTTCCATGCGGCCATCAGCATCGGATAATTCCAGGGGATGATGGCGGCGACGACGCCGACCGGCTCGCGCGTGATCAAGGCGAGGCTGTCCTGCGGGCTCGGCGCCACCTGGTCGTAGAGCTTGTCGATCGCCTCGCCATACCACCGGATGCAGTTCTGGGCCAGGCGCACGTCCACGCTCTTGCTGTAGCGGATGGGCTTGCCCATGTCGAGGGTTTCCAGCAGGGCCAGCTCGTCCTCGTGGGCGAGCATCAGGTCGGCGAAGCGGATCAAGGTGCGTTTGCGCTCGGCGGGTGCCTTGCCGGCCCAGCGGCCGTCCTCGAACGCGGCGCGGGCGCCGGCGACCGCCGCATCGACGTCGGCCGCGTCGCAGCGGGCGACCTGGCCCAGCAGGCGGCCGTCGACGGGAGAAACGCAATCGAAACGGGCGCCGGACGCAGCGTCGACGCGCCGACCCTGGATGACGGCGCGGCCGTCGATGTGCACCATTTTGGAACGTTCATGCCAGCTTTGCGTGGCCATAATGTCTCCTTCCGGATGCATGGATGTTGTCGAGCCGATACTAGCAAACAAAATCGATCCAAACGCCGATTTCTGCCGCTATAATCGCGAATTTTTCCCACCCGCATTTCTTATTTCCGCCGCCGCACGGAGCAGACACTGCCATGAACCCCATCCTGATTTCATCCGTCGTGGTCTACCTGCTCGGCACACTCGGCCTGGGCGTCTGGGCCGGGACGCGGATCAAGGACACCTCCGACTTCGCCGTGGCCGGCCGCAGCCTGCCGCTGATCATGGTCGTGACGACGACGTTCGCCACCTGGTTCGGCGCCGAGACCGTGATGGGCATCCCCGCCAAGTTCGTGCAAGGCGGCCTGGGCGCGCTGGTGGAAGACCCGTTCGGCGCCGGCACCTGCCTGATCCTCGTCGGCCTGTTCTTTGCCGCCCGCCTGTACAAGCTGAACCTGCTGACGATCGGCGACTACTACCGCGCCCGCTACGGAAAGGGCATCGAAGTGTTCTGCTCGGCCGCCATCATCCTGTCCTACCTCGGCTGGGTCGCGGCGCAGATCACGGCGCTGGGCCTCGTGTTCTCCGTGCTGACGGGCGGCGCGATGTCGGAGACGGCCGGCATGATCGTCGGCACGCTCGCCGTGCTGATCTACGTCGTGATCGGCGGCTTCCTGGCCGTCGCCATCACCGACTTCATCCAGATGATCGTGCTGGTGATCGGCCTGTCCATCATCGCGATGTTCTCTGCGAAACTGGCCGGCGGCACGGGCGCCGTCCTCGACATGGCCCACAACGCCAACCTGTGGCACTTCCTGCCGCAAGCGAAGTTCACCGACGTCGCCTTCTTCGTTGGCTCGGCCGTGACGATGATGCTCGGTTCGATTCCGCAGCAGGACGTGTACCAGCGCGTGATGTCGGCCAAGAGCGCGCCCACCGCCCGCGCCGGCGCCGTGATCGGCGGCGCCAGCTACATCATCTTTGCCTTCGTGCCGATGTTCGTCGTCGCGTGCGCCGTGATCGTGATGGGCAATGATGCGATGGAAATGGCGAAGAGCGATTACCAGCGCGTGCTCCCCACGTTCGTGATGACGAAGATGCCGCTGGTCATGCAGATCCTGTTCTTCGGCGCCCTGCTGTCCGCGATCAAGAGCACGTCGTCCGCCACCTTGCTGGCGCCGTCGACGAGTTTTACCGAAAACATCCTCAAGAACCTGCGCCCCGGCATGAGCGACCGCCAGCAACTGCTCGCGATGCGCGTCACCATCGTCGTGTTCGCCTGCCTCGTGCTGGCGTACGCGATCGCGATGAAGGGCACGTCGATCTACGACCTCGTGTCGTCCGCCTACCAGGTGACGCTCGTCGGCGCGTTCGTGCCGCTCGTCATGGGCCTGTACTGGAAGCGCGCGACGACGCAGGGCGCGATCCTGTCGCTGACGGCGGGCATCGCCACGTGGATCGTGTTCTTTCCGCAGCTGTCGTCGCTCGGCGAGCTGTTCCCGGGCCAGCTGGCGGGCCTGCTGGCGGCGTTCGGCGGCATGATCGCCGGGTCGCTGGCGCCGCAGGTGCTCAAGAACCGGCATGAGCCGCACAAGACGGCGCTGAGCGTGTAAATGAAAAGGCCCCGATGAATGTTCGGGGCCTTCTGTTTTGCGGCTTCGGATAGGAAATTGGGTCCCTGCCTGCGCAGGGACGACGTGCTGGTGATAACGCAAGAATAGCGTTGGCACTGTTCCTGCCTTGGCCCCAAACGGTACTTCGCGGCTTCGGATAGGAAATTGGGTCCCTGCCTGCGCAGGGACGACGTGCTGGTGATAACGCAAGAATAGCGTTGGCACCGTTCCTGCCTTGGCCCCAAACGGTACTTTGCGGCTTCGGTTAGGAAATTGGGGTCCCTGCCTGCGCAGGGACGACGTGCTGGTGATAACGCAAGAATAGCGTTGGCACTGTTCCTGCCTTGGCCCCAAACGGTACTTTGCGGCTTCGGTTAGGAAATTGGGTCCCTGCCTGCGCAGGGACGACGTGCTGGTGATAACGCAAGAATAGCGTTGGCACCGTTCCTGCGTTGGCCCCAAACGGTACTTTGCGGCTTCGGTTAGGAAATTGGGTCCCTGCCTGCGCAGGGACGACGTGCTGGTAATAACGCAAGAATAGCGTTGGCACTGTTCCTGCCTTGGCCCCAAACGGTACTTTGCGGCTTCGGTTAGGAAATTGGGTCCCTGCCTGCGCAGGGACGACGTGCTGGTGATAACGCAAGAATAGCGTTGGCACCGTTCCTGCGTTGGCCTCAAAACCGTCGTCCCCGCGAAGGCGGGGACCCAAGTTCAGCAGCCAGATTCAGTCCATCCACCCCCGCCCAACCACATCCGCCAACGTCAGGTCCAGACAAACGCGTATCCGCTCCACCATCTCGTCGATCTGCGCGCAACTCATGACGAGCGGCGGCGCCACGATCATCCGGTCGCCGACGGCGCGCATGATGACGCCGTTGTCGAACATGTGCTGCCGGCACACCATCCCTGCCCCCAGCTCGCGCGCGAACGGTTCGCAGTCGTGCACCGTCGCGCCCTTGCGCCGCACGAGGTTCAGGCCCGCCGTCATGCCGATGCTTTCCGCGTGCCCGACGAGCGGGTGGTCCGCCAGGCGCGCGAACGCGGCCTTCAGGTGCGGGCCCGTCTCGCGCGCGACCTTGTCGACCAGTTTCTCGTCCTCGATGATGCGCAGGTTTTCCAGCGCCGCCGCGCAGGCGACCGGGTGGCCGGAATACGTGAAACCGTGGTTGAAGTCGCCGCCGCGCTCGATCAGCGCGCGCGCCACCCGCTCGCCGACCAGCACCCCGCCCAGCGGCACATAGCCCGACGTGACGCCCTTCGCGAACGGGATCAGGTCCGGCCGCATGCCCATGCGCTCGCAGCCGAACCACGTGCCGAGACGGCCGAAGCCGCAGATGACCTCGTCCGACACGAGCAGGATGCCGTACTTGTCGCAGATGCGCTGGATTTGCGGCCAGTAGGTCTGCGGCGGGATGATGACGCCGCCCGCGCCCTGCACGGGCTCGCCGATGAAGGCGGCGACGCGCGCCGGGCCCAGTTCCAGGATCTTTTGTTCGAGCCAGTCGGCCGCGAGCAGCCCGAATTCCGTTTCGGACAGGCCGCGCCCGTGCTCGGCGAAGTTCGGCTGCTCGATGTGGTGGATGCCGGGAATCGGCAGCGCGCCCTGGGCGTGCATGCCGGCCATGCCGCCCAGCGATGCCCCGGCAATCGTGCTGCCGTGGTAGGCGTTGCGGCGGCTGATGACGATGTGCCGCTCCGACTGGCCCATCAGCTGCCAGTAGCGCCAGACCATGCGCAGCGCCGTGTCGTTCGCTTCCGAGCCGGAGCTGGTGAAGAACACGTGCTCGAAGCCGGGCGGTGCCAGGGCCGCGAGCTTTTCCGCCAGCTTCACGGCCGGCACGTTCGTCGTGTTGAAGAAGCTGTTGTAGAACGGCAGAACGTCCATCTGGCGCGCGACGGCCTGCGTGATGGATGTGCGGCCATAGCCCACGTTCACGCACCACAGGCCGGACATGCCGTCGATGGTTTTATTGCCGTCCGAATCCCACAGGTAGATGCCCTCCCCGCGCACCATCACGCGCGCGCCGCGCGCGCTCAAGGCGCCGTGGTCGGTGAACGGGTGCAGGAAATGGGCGCTGTCGAGCTGTTGCAATGCGCGGGTGTCCAGGCGCGTGTCAACCTCGTCCCGGGCCGGCGCGCGCAGGCCTGCCTCGAATGCCATGGTGTCGATAGTCATGATGATCTCCTCGTCGTCGTCGCATGGTCACACGTGCAGTAACAAATGTTCCCGTTCCCACGGGCTAATGACCGTCATAAATTCCTGGTGCTCCAGTTCCTTGACCGCGGAATAGACGTCGATGAAGCGTTCGCCGAGGATGTCGCGCAAGCGGTCGTCGCTGCGCAGCACGGTCAGCGCTTCGGACAGGCCCTGCGGCAGCTCGACCTTCATCTTGTAGGCGCTGCCCTCGACCTTCGGCGTCGGTTCCAGATGTTCCTGGATGCCGAGGTAGCCGCACGCGAGCGTGACGGCCAGCGCGAGATAGGGGTTGGCATCGGCGCCGATCACGCGGTTTTCCACGCGCCGGTCCTGCGAGCCGGACACGGGCACGCGGAAGCCCACGGTACGGTTGTCCACGCCCCATTGCAGGTTGATCGGGGCGGCCGTGTGGCGCACGATGCGGCGGTACGAGTTCACGTACGGCGCGACGATCGCCATCGCCGACGGCATGTATTTCTGCAGGCCGCCGATGTAGTGGCGGAACAGGTCGGACGGCGAGCCGTCCTCGTTGCTGAAGATGTTGCGGCCGGATTCCTCGTCGACGACGCTCTGGTGCACGTGCATCGCCGAGCCGGGCTCGCCAGCCATCGGCTTGGCCATGAAGGTGGCGTACATATCGTGTTTCAGCGCCGCTTCGCGCAGGGTGCGCTTGAAATAAAACACCTTGTCGGCCAGGCCCAGCGGTTCCCCGTGCTGGAAATTGATTTCCATCTGGCCGGCGCCGATCTCGTGGATCAGCGTGTCGACGTCGAGGCCCATCATGTCGCAGTAATCGTAGATGTCCTCGAACAGCGGATCGAACTCGTTGACGGCGTCGATGCTGTAGACCTGGCGGCTCGTCTCCGAGCGCCCGCTGCGGCCGATCGGCGCGGCCAGCGGCAGGTCGGGGTCGATATTTTTTGCCGTGAGATAGAACTCCAGCTCGGGTGCGACGAGCGGCTTCCAGCCCTTTTGCGCATACAGTTTCAGCACGCGGCGCAGCACGCTGCGCGGGGCGAAGTCGACCAGCTTGCCGTCGGAAAAATAGCAGTCGTGGATCACCTGCGCGGTCGGATCGACGGCCCACGGCACCATCGTGATCGTGCCGGGGTCGGCCTTCAGGATCATGTCGCGGTCGGTCGTCGAGATCGCGCGGTCGAAGGCGTCGTCGTCGGACGGGGAGTTCCCCGTCACGGTCATGCCCAGCACGATTTCCGGCAGGCGCATGCCGCGGTCTTCGGTGAATTTGACGCGCGGAAGGATTTTTCCACGCGCGACGCCGGTCAGGTCGGGGACCAGGCATTCGATTTCGGTGACCCGTTTGCCGTTGAGCCACTCGTCCATGTCGTTGTACGAAAAATTGTCGCGGATAGCCATGATGTTTCCTCTGTCCATTGAATGAATACAGCCACGCGCAGGCGCGCCGCCCGCGGGCTGCGTGGGGGGTCGAGCAGGGATCAGGGAAGCTATGGGACGGGCGTGACCGCCCATGTCGCGTCGGGGGTCATGATGGTGTCCTGGACGTTGCCGGTCTGGTCGAGCGGTAGGCGCGGCAGGCGTCGCCGAACGCGCCGAACATCTTCATGGAATGCGGATTGTGGGCGATGCGCCATTCCGGGTGCCATTGCACGGCCAGCGTGAAGCCGGGCGCGCCGCTCACCGAGAAGGCTTCCACGAGCCCATCCTCGGCCGTCGCCTCGACGACGAGGCCGCGCGCCAGTTCGTTCACGCCTTGTCCGTGCAGGGAATTCACGGGAATTTCGGGCAGGCCAATGATCTGATGCAGCATGCCACCTTGCACGAGCTGGATCTTGTGGGCGTCGCCGTACTGCTCGTCCATGCCGAGTTCCGGATTCTCGCGGTGGTCGAAGTGCCCGGGGACCGCCTGCACGGCCTGGTGCAGGCTGCCGCCCAGCGCCACGTTCATTTCCTGGAAACCGCGGCAGATCGCGATGATCGGAATGCCGCGTTTCACGGCTGCGCGGATCAGCGGCAAGGTGGTCTGGTCACGTGCCGGGTCTTGCGGCAGCGACGGGTCGAGCAGTTCTTGGGAATAATAGCTGGGGTGAACGTTCGAGGCCGAGCCCGTCAGCATGATCCCGTCGCACAGCGCGAGCATCGTCTCCAGGTCGAGCGCCTCCCCCAGCGACGGCAGGATCAGCGGCGCGCAGTCGGCGCCGATGACGACGGCGTCGACATACTTGTGCTGGGCCGCGTGGTAAGGGTGTTCACCGAAATCGCGGGTGCAAGCGGGGACGAAAACGATCGGGCGCATGGTCTCTACCTTGTCGTGAGCGCACAGGAACCATCATACGTACAAAGCGGTCCGAATGCGAGTGGCCGTTGTTTCAGATCAAGGAAACCGCATTCCAAGTCGATGCTTCCCTGGAATCTGCTAGTCGGTTGGGTTGGCTGTGTGTAACCCGTAGCAAAAGCTTAACGTCAACTGAAGAACGATGCCAACACAAACGGACCGGAGGGTCCGGCGCGACGTGGTATCGTAGTTTGCACGTCCGAACGATATGACGAGGTGCTTTATGCTGAAGCTCAACGATCCCGCCCTCCTGCGCCAGCAGGCCTATGTCGACGGCACCTGGTGCGGCGCCGACGAAGGCAAGACGGTCGCCGTCGTCGATCCCGCCACCGGCGCAACGCTGGGCACCGTGCCGCACATGGGAACCCGCGAAACCCGGCGCGCCATCGAGGCGGCGCAGGCCGCCTGGCCGGCCTGGCGCAAGAAGACGGCGCGCGAACGCGCCCTGATCCTGCGCAAGTGGAACGACCTCATGCTCGACAATGCCGACGACCTGGCCGCCATCATGACGGCGGAACAGGGCAAGCCGCTGGCCGAATCGAAGGGCGAGATCGCGTACGCCGCCTCGTTCTTCGAATGGTTCGGCGAACAGGGCAAGCGCATCGAAGGCGACGTGCTGGAATCGCCCGCGCGCGACCGCCGCATCGTCGTCACGAAGGAACCGATCGGCGTGTGCGCCGCGATCACGCCGTGGAATTTCCCGGCCGCGATGATCGCCCGCAAGGTTGCGCCCGCGCTGGCGGCCGGCTGCCCGATCGTGCTCAAACCGGCCGGGCTGACGCCGTATTCCGCCCTCGCCCTGGCCGTGCTGGCGGAGCGCGCCGGCGTGCCGCCAGGCGTGTTTTCCATCGTGATCGGCGATTCGACGGCGATCGGCGCCGAGATGTGCGCCAACCCGATCGTGCGCAAGCTCAGTTTTACCGGCTCCACGCAGGTCGGCCGCCGGCTGATGGAGCAGTGCGCGCCGACGATCAAGAAACTGTCGCTGGAACTGGGCGGCAACGCATCGTTCATCGTGTTCGACGACGCCGACCTCGACGCGGCCGTCGAAGGCGCCATGGCCTCGAAATACCGCAACATGGGGCAGACCTGCGTGTGCGCCAACCGCATCTACGTGCAGGACGGCGTCTACGATGCGTTCGCCGCCAAACTGACGGCCGCGGTCGCGAAACTCAAGGTCGGCAACGGGATGGATGCGGGCGTGAACCAGGGCCCGCTGATCGAAGAAAAGGCTGTCGAGAAAGTCGAGCACCACATCGCGGACGCGCTGGGCAAGGGCGCGCGCCTGCTGCTGGGTGGCAAGCGGCATCCGCTGGGCCGCACCTTCTTCGAACCGACCGTCCTCGCCGACGTCACGCCGCAGATGCTCATCTCGGACGAGGAAACCTTCGGTCCCGTGGCGCCGCTGTTCCGCTTCAAGACCGAAGCCGACGTGATCGCCCTCGCCAATGCGACCGAATATGGCCTCGCCTCGTATTTCTATGCGCGCGACATCGGCCGCGTGTGGCGCGTGGCCGAGCGGATCGAGTCGGGCATGGTCGGCGTGAACACGGGCCTGATCTCGAACGAAGTCGCGCCGTTCGGCGGCGTCAAGCAGTCGGGCCTGGGCCGCGAAGGGTCGAAGTACGGCATGGACGATTATCTTGTCATCAAGTACATCTGCCTGGGCGGGATGTAAAACCTGCGGCGGCATCTGAACGACAATACGCGTTGTCAATTTTCCACATGACAACTTTTTTTGGTTGTCATGTAGGACAAGTCCTACTAAAATTATTCCGCTCGGCAATATTACTGCGGCGCCCTATCCCCGCGCACAAATTATCGCCTTTGCCGCGCTTCCCTTGTATCGCCATGCCCTTCAGCTTCACACGCAGGCCACGTGCCGCCCACCTGTGAAGTGAGCATCCGCACGCCCTAAAACGACACTCAACAAATTCAGAAAAATGAAGCTGAACAATCTCAAGATCGGCCAACGCCTCGCGCTGGGCTTCGGCATGATATTGGCCCTGCTGGTGCTGGTCACCGCGACCGGGCTGAGCAACATGAATACCCTCAATAACACGGTCGACAATATCGTCAACGGTAACAACCTGCGCCTGCAGGCCGCCAACGACATGCGCGAAGCACAGCGCAGCGTGACGATCGCGGTGCGCGACATCATCCTGACCGAGGACGAAGCGGAAACCAGGCGCCTGTACGAGGAAATCGGCGCCGGCTGGCAGGCTTACGACCGCGCCGACGCCGTGCTGCAGAAGATGGTGACGCGGCCGGACATGCGCGCCCTGCTGGGCAAGATCACCGATGCACGCACGACCTCCGCGCCCCTGATCGCCCAGGCGGCCGAATTGGGCAAGCTGAACAAGCAGGCGGAAGGCTTCGAGGTCCTGAAATCCAAGGTGAAGCCGGCCACCGCGGCCTGGCGCAACGCGATCGCCGAGATGATCCGCGCGCAGACCGAGCTCAACGCGGCCGACCAGGCCGCCGGCGAAGCCGAGTACGGAAAGGCGCGCGTGGTACTGTATGCCGTGGCCGCCGCCGCGATCCTGCTGGCCGTCGTGATCGCCTGGCGCATCACGCGCTCGATCACCGGTCCGATGCGGGAGGCCGTGCGCATCGCCACGACCGTCGCCGCCGGCGACCTCACCAGCCGCATCGAGGTCGACTCGAAGGACGAGACGGGCGAACTGCTGGCCGCGCTGAAGGCGATGAACGAGTCGCTGCGCACCATCGTCCATCAGGTGCGCGACGGCACCCGCACGCTGGCGACGGCCACCGACGAGATCGCGACGGGCAACCTCGACCTGTCGAGCCGCACCGAGCAGCAGGCGAGCGCGCTGGAAGAAACGGCGTCGTCGATGGAAGAGCTGACCTCGACCGTCAAGCAGAACGCGGAAAACGCGCGCCAGGCAAACCAGCTGGTGCAGTCGGCGTCCGACGTCGCGGTCCGGGGCGGCAGCGTCGTCGCCGCCGTCGTCACGACCATGGGATCGATCAACGAATCCGCCAGCCGCATCGTGGACATCATCGGCGTCATCGACGGCATCGCGTTCCAGACCAATATCCTGGCCCTGAACGCCGCGGTGGAAGCCGCCCGGGCCGGCGAGCAGGGCCGCGGCTTTGCCGTCGTGGCGTCGGAAGTGCGCAACCTGGCCCAGCGCTCGGCCAGCGCGGCCAAGGAAATCAAGACCCTGATCGACGATTCGGTCGGCAAGGTCAACGAAGGCAGCCGCCTCGTCCACGAAGCGGGCTCGACGATGGAAGACGTCGTGGACAGCGTGCGCCGCGTGACAGACATCATGGCCGAAATCACGGCCGCCAGCCAGGAGCAGGAGGCCGGCATCGAGCAGATCAACCAGGCGGTCAGCGAAATGGATGCCGTCACCCAGCAGAACGCCGCGCTGGTGGAAGAAGCCGCCGCGGCCGCGCAGTCGCTGCAGGATCAGTCGGGCGAGCTCGAGCAGATGGTCAGCACGTTCCGCCTGCCGGATGCGGCCGTCGCCGCCGCGCCGGCATTCACCCCGCGGCGCCCCGCCGCAGCCGTGCGTCCGGTGACGCGTCCGGCGCTGGCTGCGGCGGGAAACTGGGAAACGTTTTGATGGCGCGGCATGTCATGTCGACATTGAACGCGTAGACGTTCATCGTTTGTATTCGTGATACTTGCGCGCGTCGCCGCGCACCAGCTCGGCCGGGTATTTCGCCCGGTTGAGCACCATCTTTTCCTGCACGGCGGCGAGCAGGTCGACGTCGAGCTTGTCGGCCAGGCGCACGAGATAGACGAGCACGTCCGCCATCTCGTGGCGCACCTCGACGAGCTTGTCCGCGCCGAGTTCGTCGGCCCGGCCGTCGCGCAGCCACTGGAAATGTTCCAGCAGCTCGGCCGCCTCCACCGTCAGCGCCGCCGCCAGGTTCTTCGGCGTGTGGAACTGGTCCCAGTCGCGCTCCTCGACGAATTCGCGCACGATGGCGCGCAGCCGATCGAGCTCGCCGTCGGGCTGCATCACTTGTCGCCGCCCACGAGGTAGCCCTGCAGGATCTTGTCCAGCTTCGGCTGGATCTCTTCGTAGCTGCTGACGGTGATGCCCAGGTCGCGCAGCAGGCCGTCGTGCACGCCGTAGACCCAGCTGTGGATCGTCACGGCCTGGCCGCGTTCCCACGCGTCGCGCACGACGGTCGTCTGGGCCACGTTGATGACCTGTTCGGCGACGTTCAGTTCCACGAGGCGGTTGGTGGCGGCGGTGCCGGCCACGTTGCCGAGGTATTTGCCGTGCATGTCGCGCACGTCGCGCACGTGGCCGAGCCAGTTGTCGGCCAGGCCGACGCGCGTATTGTTCAGCGCCGCGCCCACGCCCGAGCAGCCGTAGTGGCCGCACAGGATGATGTGCTTGACCTTGAGGACGTCGACGGCGAACTGCAGCACGGTCAGGCAGTTCAGGTCCGAATGCGAGACGACGTTGGCGATGTTACGGTGCACGAACAGTTCGCCCGGCGCCATGCCGACGAGTTCGTTGGCGGGCACGCGGCTGTCGGAACAGCCGATCCACAGGTATTCCGGGGACTGCTGGGAGGCGAGATCCTTGAAGAAGTCGGGATCTTCCTTGACCATCGACGCCGCCCACTGGCGGTTGCGTTCGAAGAGGTCGGCGGCGGTGAGGCCGGTGGGGGTCTTTGCCATGGTTTTCTACCTTATTCGATATACGGCAATACCGTCGTTCCCGCGCAGGCGGGAACCCAGGTACTGCGTGGTCTGCGAACAAATTCGATCCCCGCCTTCGCGGGGACGACGATGCTTATTTAATCGACCACATTTTGGTCAAAAAAAACCGCTGAAGGCATGCCGTTCAGCGGTCGGGGACTCCTTATTCGAAGAAGTCCTTGACTTTATCCATCCAGCCCTTGCTCTGCGGACTGTGTTTCGCGCCGCCCTCGTTCGTCAGGCGGTCGAATTCGCGCAGCAAGTCCTTCTGCTTGTCGGTGAGCTTGACGGGCGTCTCGACCACGACGTGGCAGAACAGGTCGCCCGCATAGCCCGAGCGCACGCCCTTGATGCCCTTGCCCTTGAGGCGGAAGGTCTTGCCGGTCTGCGTGCCTTCGGGGATCGTGAACGATACCTTGCCGGCCAGGGTCGGCACCTCGATCTCGCCGCCCAATGCCGCCTTGCTGAACGAGATCGGCATTTCGCAATGCAGGTCGTCGCCTTCGCGCTGGAACACGGTGTGCGGCTTGATGTGGATCTCGACGTACAGGTCGCCCGGCGGCCCGCCGTTCGTGCCCGGCTCGCCGTTGCCGGTCGAGCGGATGCGCATGCCGCTGTCGATGCCGGCCGGGATCTTCACTTCCAGCGTCTTGTTGCGCTTGATGCGTCCGGCGCCGCCGCAGGATGCGCACGGTTCCGGGATGATCTTGCCGCTGCCATGGCATTTCGGGCAGGTCTGCTGGATCGAGAAGAAGCCCTGCTGCATGCGCACCTGGCCGTGGCCGTGGCAGGTCGCGCAGGTGACGGGCGACGTGCCCGGCTTGGCGCCGCTGCCGTGGCAGGTGTCGCACTTGTCCCAGCTCGGCACGCGGATCGTCGTGTCGAAACCGGCCGCGGCCTGTTCCAGCGAAATTTCGAGGTTGTAGCGCAGGTCCGCGCCGCGGTACACCTGCGGGCCCGCGCTGCGGCCACGCGCACCGCCGCCGAAGATGTCGCCGAAGATGTCGCCGAACGCATCGCCAAAGCCGCCGGCGCCGAAGCCGCCGCCCATGCCGCCGTTCGGATCGACGCCTGCGTGACCATAGCGGTCATAAGCCTCGCGCTTTTCCGGATTGGTCAGCATCTCGTAGGCTTCCTTGACCTCCTTGAACTTCTCTTCCGCTTCCTTGTTATCGGGATTGCGGTCCGGATGGTACTTCATCGCAAGCTTGCGATAGGCCTTCTTGATCTCGTCTTCCGAAGCACTCTTCGCGACGCCGAGGATCTCGTAAAAATCACGCTTTGCCATTTGTCGGCACCTTGCTGTCTATCTACAAAAGAACTGTGGCGGACCGGGCGCTACCCGCGAACGCACAGCCAAAAGGATACGAGTATACAGTGAGCATCACGGGCCTGCTCGACTCGGCCGTAAAAACAACGGCCGGATCGGACCCGCAGAGTCTGGATTACGCAAAAAAACCGAGCCGGGCACCAGGAGGTCGCTTCGGCTCGGCGGTTGCGGCGGCGGGGCCGGCCGTTCGGCCTGCCCCGCCAGGACGTCATTACTTGGCGTCCTTGACTTCCTTGAAGTCGGCGTCGACGACGTCGTCATCCTGCTTGGCCGACTCCGCGCCCGGCTGGCCACCGGCCGCCTGTGCACCGGCGGCGCCCTGCTGGGCCTGCATGTCGGCGTACATCTTCTCGCCCAGCTTCTGGGCGGCGGTCGACAGCGCGGCCACCTTCGCGTCGATCTCGGCCTTGTCGCCCGACTTGATCGAACCTTCCAGGTCGGTGATCGCGGCTTCGATCTTTTCCTTCTCGCCCGCTTCCAGCTTGTCGCCGTACTCGGTCAGGGATTTCTTGGTCGAATGGACCAGCGCGTCGGCCTGGTTGCGCGACTCCGCCAGTTCCTTGACCTTCTTGTCCTCTTCCGCGTTCAGCTCGGCGTCCTTCACCATCTTCTGGATCTCGTCTTCCGACAGACCCGAGTTGGCCTTGATGGTGATCTTGTTCTCCTTACCGGTGGCCTTGTCCTTCGCGCCCACGTGCAGGATGCCGTTGGCGTCGATGTCGAAGGTCACTTCGATCTGCGGGGTGCCGCGCGGTGCCGGCGGGATGCCTTCCAGGTTGAACTCACCGAGGCCCTTGTTGCCGGCGGCGATCTCGCGCTCGCCCTGGTAGACCTTGATGGTCACGGCCGGCTGGTTGTCGTCGGCGGTCGAGAACACCTGCGAGAACTTGGTCGGGATCGTGGTGTTCTTCTGGATCATCTTGGTCATCACGCCGCCCAGGGTTTCGATACCCAGCGACAGCGGCGTCACGTCCAGCAGCAGCAGGTCCTTGCGGTCGCCGGCCAGCACGGAGCCCTGGATGGCGGCGCCGACAGCGACGGCTTCGTCCGGGTTCACGTCGCGGCGCGGTTCCTTGCCGAAGAATTCCTTCACCTTTTCCAGCACCTTCGGCATGCGGGTCATGCCGCCGACCAGGATGATGTCGTCGATGTCCGAGACCTTCACGCCGGCGTCCTTGATGGCGACGCGGCACGGCTCGATGGTCTTGTTGATCAGTTCCTCGACGAGGGCTTCCAGCTTGGCGCGGGTGATCTTGAGGTTCAGGTGGACCGGCGCGCCGTTCGCCATGGCGATGTACGGCTCGTTGATCTCGGTCTGCTGCGACGACGACAGTTCGATCTTCGCGCGCTCGGCCGAGGCCTTGATGCGCTGCAGGGCGATCGGGTCCTTCGACAGGTCGAGGCCGTTGATCTTCTTGAATTCGTCGATGATGTAGTCGATGATGCGCTGGTCGAAGTCTTCGCCGCCCAGGAACGTGTCGCCGTTGGTCGACAGCACTTCGAACTGCTTCTCGCCGTCCACGTCGGCGATCTCGATGATCGACACGTCGAACGTGCCGCCGCCGAGGTCATACACGGCGATCTTGCGGTCGCCCTTGTCGGTCTTGTCCAGGCCGAATGCCAGCGCGGCCGCGGTCGGCTCGTTGATGATGCGCTTGACGTCCAGGCCGGCGATGCGGCCAGCGTCCTTGGTCGCCTGGCGCTGCGAGTCGTTGAAGTATGCCGGGACGGTGATGACGGCTTCCGTCACTTCCTCGCCGAGGTAGTCTTCGGCGGTCTTCTTCATCTTGCGCAGCACTTCGGCCGAGATCTGCGGCGGTGCCAGCTTCTTGTCGCGCACACCGACCCACGCATCGCCGTTGTCGGCCTTGGTGATCGTGTACGGCATCAGGCTGATGTCCTTCTGGACTTCCTTCTCGTCGAATTTACGGCCGATCAGGCGCTTGACCGCGAACAGGGTGTTCTTCGGGTTGGTGACGGCCTGGCGTTTCGCCGGCGCGCCGACCAGGATCTCGCCATCTTCCTGATAAGCGATGATCGAAGGCGTCGTACGGGCGCCTTCCGCATTTTCGATGACCTTGGGCTGACCATTTTCCATGATCGCCACGCAGGAGTTGGTGGTGCCCAGGTCGATACCGATGATTCTGCCCATAATATTTTCCTTTTTAGTACTCAGTTTTTCAGATGTGTCGAATATTGGGAAATGTCGCTTAGTTTCAAGAGCTTGTTCAGCCCCATCGCAACATTATTTCGGTGCCGCGGCGGTCACGATGGCCGGACGCAGCAGGCGGTCGGCGATCATATAGCCCTTCTGCAGCACGGTAACCACGGTGTTCGCTTCCTGGTCGGACGGCACCACGGCCACGGCCTGGTGCTTGTTCGGGTCGAGCTTGTCGCCCGCCTGCGGCATCACTTCGATCAGGCGGTTCTTCTCGAACGCGGCGGTGAGCTGCTTGAGGGTCATCTCGACGCCTTCCTTGATCGATTCGACCGTCGGCGCTTCGACTTTCAGGGCCATCTCGAGGCTGTCGCGCACCGGCACCATGGCCTCGGCGAAGCTTTCGATGGCGAATTTATGGGCCTTGCTCACATCTTCCTGGGCACGGCGGCGGATATTGTCCGCCTCGGCCTTGGCACGCATGAAGGCGTCGTGCATCTCGGCCAGCTTGGCTTCGGTGGCGCTCAGCTGTTCTTCGAGGCCGGGCTCCGTTGCCGGCGCACCCTGGGCCGCGGCGGCGGTTGCGGCGTCGGCTTCCGGCTGATTGCTCACCTCTTGGTTTTCTTGGTCTTGCATCGAAAAAACTCCTGAAATCAAGGACTTGGCTGATGGATTGGACGGTTGTACCGGTCACACAGGCCCGCATATGGGGCAATCGCCTACATTTTCAAGGGGACACCGAACTAATATGGATGAGAAGGTGTAGTCTTTTGTTACAAGATTTACTTGCTCGTAGTCACCATCGACAGCCGGCCGTTCTACTATCGTGTCGTTAAGACATCCGTCCAAAAAAACGACCCGATGGGAACGATCATGAAACTGCATCTGATAAGCGGCGCCGTGCTCATCTACACCCTGCTCGCACTGGCTGCGATCTGCCTGGCGGAACTCGGGTCGGCGCCGCAAAACGTGGCATTCTAACATCCCGTCGTTGGTTGCCGTAGGGTGGGCGGTCCTCCGCCCACGCGGTGATACGTAACGGCTACGTGTTCGTGCACGAACCGGCTGACGCTAACGATCACCGCGTGGGCACGTGGTGCCCACCCTACGCACTACGCGGTCATTGACGCTCGAACCTTCACGCGCCCAGTTTCAACGCATGCTCTCGCGCGATCTCCGCATCGCGGCGCTGCGCCTCGCGTTGCGCGGGCGTGAGCATCGTCGGCCAGCCGATCAGGTGCTGCTCGGCGATCTCGGCCATGCCGACGATCCACGCCGCATTGTCGTTCAGGCACGGGATGTAGTGAAAATCCTGGCCGCCGTTCGACTCGAAGTCGTGGCGCACTTCCATGTTGATTTCTTCCAGCGTCTCCAGGCAGTCGCTGGTGAAACCGGGGCACATGACGTCGATCCGTTTGATGCCATCGCGCGCCAGCTGCCGCACGGTCGGCGCCGTGTACGGCTGCAGCCATTCGGCGCGACCGAAGCGCGACTGGAACGTGACCAGGTATTCATCCGGCGTCAGGCGCAGGCGCGCCGCCAGCAGGCGCGCCGTCCGGTGGCATTCGCAGTGGTACGGGTCGCCCAGCAGCAAGGTGCGCTTGGGCACGCCGTGGAAACTCATCACCAGTTTCTCGCCGCGCCCGTGCGCGTCCCAGTACGACTCCACCGATTCCGCCAGCGCCTCGATATAGCCTTCGTGGTCGTGATAGTGCTTCACGAGGCGCAGCTCGGGGATGTTGCGCACCTTTTTGTAGTGATCGAAGACGGCGTCCCAGATCGACGCGGTGGTCGTGCCGGAATACTGCGGATACGCGGGCAGCACGACGATGCGTTCGGCGCCGCGCGCCTTGAGGTCGTCCAGCACGGCCGGCAGCGCGGGCGCGCCGTAGCGCATCGCCATCGCCACCTCGACGTCGTGGTGGCCGCGCTGTTCCAGGAGCCGCTGCAGCGCCGCCGCCTGCCGTTCCGTGTACACCTTCAGCGGCGAGCCGTCGCGGCGCCAGATGGTCGCGTATTTTTTCGCCGACTGTCCCGAGCGGAACGGCAGGATCGCCAGGTGCAGGATGATGTTCCACACGGCGCGCGGGATCTCCACCACGCGCGGATCAAGCAGGAACTGCTTCAGGTAGCGCCGCACCGCGGGCCGCGTCGGCGCCTCGGGCGTGCCGAGGTTGACGAGGACGATGGCGCTCGTCGCGATGGTGCCGTGCTGGTGCGGCGGTTCTTTGTTGAAGGGCATGGACGGTTCTTGGGTTGACTCAGGACGCCAGCAGCTCGCGCGCGTGCTTGCGCGTGATCTCGGTGATCTCGATGCCGCCCAGCATACGCGCCACTTCCTCCACGCGGGACTTATTGTCGAGCACGTCGATGCGCGACACGGTCTTGCCGCCGTCCGTCGTGCCCTTCGCCACCTGGAAGTGCTGGTTGGCCTGGCTTGCGACCTGCGGCAGGTGCGTGACGCACAGCACTTGCCGGCTCTGGCCGAGGCGCTTCAGCAGGCGGCCGACGACTTCCGCCACGCCGCCGCCGATGCCCGTGTCAACCTCGTCGAAGATCAAGGTCGGCACCGTCGTCGCGTTCGCCGTGATGACGGCGATCGCCAGCGAGATGCGCGCCAGCTCGCCGCCCGACGCCACCTTGGCCAGCGGCCGCGGCACGACGCCGGCGTGGCCGGCCACGAGGAACTCGACCTGCTCGCAACCATACGCGGCCGGCTCGCACGGGTTCAGCGCGACGACGAAGCGGCCGCCGCTCATCGACAGTTCCTGCATCGCTTCCGACACCTGCGACGACAGGCGCTGGGCCGCTTGTGCGCGCGTAGCGGACAGTTTTTGCGCCGCCGCCAGGTAGACCGCTTTCGCCTTGTCTTCCTGGCGGCGCAGGCCTTCCACGTCGCTGGCGTCGGCCAGCTGCTGCAGCTTGGCCTTGAGCGTCGCGTGTTCTTCCGGCAGTTCGTCCGGCGTCACCCGGAACTTGCGGGCCGTGCTGTGGATCGCATCCATGCGCGCGTCGACCTGGGCCAGTCGCCCGGGATCGAGCTCGACCTTGTCGACATACGTGTTCAGCGCATAGACCGCTTCCTGCAACTGGATGCGCGCCGGTTCCATGCAGTCGAGCACGGCCTGCAGGCCCGCGTCGACGCCGGCGAGCTTGGCCAGCTTCTGGTTCAGCGACGACAGTTGCGACAGGATCGGCTGCTCCGATTCCGACAGCGCGGACAGCGCCTCCTGCGCGCCTTCGATCAGGCTCGCGGCATGCGACAGGCGGCTGTGTTCGTTGGCGATGTCGGTCCACTCGCCCGGCTTCACGGCCAGCTTGTCGAGCTCGCCGACCTGCCATTCGAGGCGCTCGCGCTCCAGCAGCACGTTCTTCGCGTTCGTCTCGAATTCCTCGCGCTGGCGCGCCAGCGCCTTCCACGCCTTGTACGTGGCGGCGACTTCCTGCACCTGGGCCGTCGCGGCGGGATCGCGCACGGCGACCTGGTTGTCGAGCAGGGCGCGCTGGGCGTCGAGCTTGAGCAGCGACTGGTGCGCGTGCTGGCCGTGGATGTCCACGAGCAGCTCGCCCAGTTCGCGCAACTGGCTGGCGGTGGCGGCGATGCCGTTGATGTACGACTTGGAGCGGCCGGCGTTGTCGATCACGCGGCGCAGCAGCGCGCCGCCCTCGTCGCTGTCGAACTCGTTCTGTTCCAGCCAGGCGCCCGCCGCCGGGGTCAGGGCGAAATCGGCGCTGATGTCGGCCTTGGCCGCGCCTTCGCGCACCATGCTCGCGTCGCCGCGGCCGCCCAGCGCGAGCTGCAGCGCGTCGATCAGGATCGACTTGCCGGCGCCGGTCTCGCCGGTGAACACCGTGAAGCCGTTCGAGAACTCGAGCTCGATCGTATCGACGATGACGAAGTCGCGGATGGTCAATGTGCGCAACATGAAGAAACTCATCTCCTGGTGGATGCTGGGATTACTTGAGCTTGCCGTCACCGGACGGGTATTCGTTCCAGTGCAGCTTCTCGCGCAGGGTGTGGTAGTAGCTCCACCCTTCCGGATGCAGGAAGGTGATGGTGTTGGGCGAGCGCGAGATCATGATCTGGTCGCCGTGCTGCAGGCTCGTGAAAGTCTGCATGTCGAAGTTCACGCTGATGTCGCGGCCGTTGATGATCTCGACGACGATGTCGCTCGTGTTCGGCACGACGATCGGGCGGTTGGACAGCGCGTGCGGCGCGATCGGCACCAGCACGATGCCGGCCAGCGTCGGATGCAGCAGCGGGCCGCCGGCCGACAGCGCGTACGCCGTCGACCCGGTGGGCGTGGACACGATCAGGCCGTCCGAACGCTGGTTGTACATGAAGGTGCCGTCCACCGTGACCTTCAGTTCGGCCATGCCGGCGCCCGTGCCGCGCGCGACCACCACGTCGTTGACGGCGACGGAACAATGGATCTCGACGCCCTCGCGCACGACGCGCGCCTCCAGCAGCGAGCGCTCCTCGGCCTTGGCCTTGCCGCTGAGGATCTCGCCCAGCGCGGGCAGCATGCGGTCGATCGGGATGTCCGTCATGAACCCCAGCCGCCCCTGGTTGATGCCGATGAGCGGCACGCGGTAGCGCGCCAGCTGGCGGGCGATGCCAAGCATCGTGCCGTCGCCGCCGACGACGATGGCGGTGCTGCAGTGCGCGCCGATCTCGTCCACCGTCATGGCGTCCACGCCGGCGACTTTCACGTGCCCGGCCGTCTGTTCCTCGAACACGACGCGGTAGCCGGCGCCCTGCAGGAAGTCGACGATCGCCTGCACGGGCTCGTCGATCCCGGCCGTGTGGTGCCGTACGACGAGCGCGATGGTTTGTTGCGGTTCAGGCGTCACGGACATTACGGCTCTCGGCAGCAGGTGATAGGGAGACAGAAGATTAACCGATTCGCCCGGCTTCTGCACTATCGCAACTCAGCAAATACTGTACAAACGCACAGTATAGTTGGGCGGACGGACTTCCGGCAAGCGCGCCGGCCGAACTCGCTTCAATGGAGGATGCCGAACCCGAACGCGGCACCGATCGCCACCCCCAGGCCGGTGACGTGCAGCGCCATCAGCACGAGCCAGCGCAAGCCGGTGGCGAGGCGCGAGCCGCCGTGCACGCGCCGCATCGCGACCGGCGTATAGAACACGAGCCACAGGCCCAGCACGAAGGACACGATACCGAGCACATTCGGCGTCACGATCAGCAGCGTCAGGGCCAGGAATGCAAACCCGTGCACGTGCAGCGCGAACAGCAGGTGTTCGCCGTAGCGCCGTCCCGAGCCCAGGTACAGCACCTTGAGGTACAGCGCGAACAGCGGCATCATCAAGAACACGGCGTACGGCACATAGGTGCTGAAGGCCGTCCTCATCACCTTGTCGCGCTCGGCCGGCGACATGTTGCTGAACCGGTCCGCCTGCTCGCCCCAGTGCGCATTGACGTTGCTGATGCCCTTGCGCAGTTCCACGGTACCTTCGGCGATTTCGCCCGGCTCGTCTTCGCGCACCAGGCCGTCTTTCTTTGCCGCCTTGTCGTGCGCGGCCGCGGCGGCCGGGGCCTGGCCTCGCTCTGGCTGCGCCGGAACGTCGTCGTGGCCGGTATATTTTGCGACGGCAAAGAAGATCAGGCTGAACGTCAGGTACAGGCGCAGCGGCTGGATGTAGCGCACGCGGCGACCATTGATGTATTCCAAAGTCAGCTGCCCTGGCCGGAACAAAAGGAGCAGCAACGACTTCCAAAGCTTGCCTTCCAGTGCGACGTAATGGCCGACGAACTCGTGCAGGAATTCGCGCGTGCTGGGGGGATGCAGAACGGTTTCTTGTCCGCATTCATGACAGAAATTACCGGAAACGACGGCTCGGCAATTCGGGCAGTCGGGGGCGGCGCGGTGCGGATGGGCTGGCGTGTGCATGACGTTCGCGACGGTTGTCATCTAAACCAACATGTTAACCAGTTAATTGCAAAAAAGCATCTTCCAATTGCGCGACCGCCTTCGAGTCGAAGGATTAGGATTTAATCAATTGAATCGAAGGAGGTTGTCATGGTGCAGGAAGAAAAAGACCGTGTCGTGAATACCGACCGGAAAATCGAAGAACAGAGCTACAAGCGCGAACCGCACGAGCGCGACGAATCGCCGGACGGCCAGGACGTCAAGCCGCGCGGGATCATGAAACAGGCCGCGGAGGATTTGCAACAGGGCCTCGTCGATACCGATGCGCGCGCGACCCCGGGCGCCAGCGAAGCCGTGACGCCGGCGCCGGGCGCGACCGGCCAGGCCAGGCCGCAGCCGGACCGCAACCGCGACATGCGCGACCACGATTCGACCATTCCCGATGGAGGGAAGAATCGATGACATCGCGCATCCGGCTTGCGTTGCTGTTGCTTCCCCTGCTGGGTCCCGCTGCCGCCCACGCCCAGCAATATCCTGTCGGCTGGGGTCCGAATCCGGCCCTGCCCGCGCCCGAGAGATCGCTGATCCCGACCATCAACGTGGCCAAGGCGGACGCCTGGCCGCAGGGCACGCGTCCGACGCCGGCCGCCGGGCTGGCCGTCACCGCCTATGCGAGCGGCCTCGACCATCCGCGCTGGCTGTACGTGCTGCCGAACGGCGACGTGCTCGTGGCCGAGAGCAACAAGCCCGGCAACGCGCCGAAGGAAAAGGGGATTCGGGCCAAGGTACAGGGGCTGGCGCAGAAGGAGGCCGGGGCCGGGGTCGCGTCGCCCGATAAAATCATCCTGCTGCGCGGCTTCAGGCCGGACGGCACGGCCGACACGAAGGTCACGTTCATGCAGGGCCTGACCTCGCCGTTCGGCATGGCCCTCGTCGGCACCGACCTGTACGTCGCCAACGCCGACGCGCTGTGGAAGTTCCCGTACAAGACCGGCGCGACGAGCATCACGGCCACGGGCACCAAGGTGCTGGACCTGCCGTCCGGGATCAACCACCACTGGACGAAGAACGTCGTCGCCTCTCCCGACGGCAAGAAGCTGTACATCACGGTCGGCTCGAACAGCAACGCGGCCGAGAACGGCATGGAGATCGAGAAGGGCCGCGCCGCCATCTGGGAATACGACATCGCCAGCGGCAAGTCGCGCATCTACGCGAGCGGCCTGCGCAATCCGAACGGGATGGACTTCCAGCCGCAGACGAAGGCCTTGTGGACCTCCGTCAACGAGCGCGACGAACTGGGCAACGACCTCGTCCCCGACTACATGACGGCCGTGCAGGACGGCGCGTTCTACGGCTGGCCGTACAGCTATTTCGGCCAGCACGTCGACGCCCGCGTCAAGCCGCAGAATCCCGACATGGTGGCCAGGGCCATCGTTCCCGACTATGCGCTGGGCGCGCACACGGCCTCGCTGGGCATGACGTTCTACAACGCCGACCTGATGCCGCAATTCAAGAACGGCGCGCTGGTCAGCCAGCACGGCTCGTGGAACCGCAAGCCGCATTCCGGCTACCAGCTCGTGTTCGTACCGTTCACGAACGGCAAGCCGAGCGGTCCGCCGCAGAACGTCCTGTCGGGCTTCCTCGGCAAGGATGAACACGCTTATGGGCGCCCGGTCGGGGTCGCGGTCGACAAGACCGGCGCCATCCTGCTGGCGGATGACGTCGGCAACATCGTCTGGCGGATCACGCCGGCCGCCACCACTCAGGGAGCAACTAAATGATCAAACGTAAGGGAAGCGCCGTCTGGAGCGGCGGCTTGAAAGACGGCAAGGGCACCGTGTCCACGCAGAGCGGCGTCCTCAACCAGTCGCAATACGGCTTCAACACCCGCTTCGAGGATGGCGCGGGCACGAATCCGGAAGAACTGCTGGCGGCCGCGCACGCGGGCTGCTTCACGATGGCGCTGTCGGCCCAGCTGGGCGAAGCGGGCATGACGGCGCAGAAGCTGGAGACGACCGCCACCGTATCGCTGGACAAGGCCGACGGCGGCTTCGCCATCCCGGCCGTACACCTGGACCTCGTCGCCACGATTCCCGGCGCCGACGAGCAGGCATTCCAGGAAGCGGCGCGCAAGGCCAAGGAGGGGTGTCCCGTCTCCAAGCTGTTCAATGCGAACATCACGCTGGATGCGAAGCTGCAGGCCTGAACGGTGACGTTGGCGCTGACGGGCGGCGGCCACGGCTCGGCGCGGCCGCCTGGCACAGCAATCGTAGGGTGGGCGCCCCGTGCCCACCAGCCGCCTGCACGAATCTCCATGAGCGCATAAAATCCTCGCTTTCCCACGAACCAACAAGGACAACAATGCGCATCCTGCACACCATGTTACGCGTCGGCGACCTGCAGCGCTCCATCGACTTCTACACCAAGGTGCTGGGCATGAAGCTGCTGCGCACGAGCGAGAATCCGGAATACAAATACACCCTCGCCTTCGTCGGCTACGGCAACAATCCGGACCACGCGGAACTCGAGCTGACCTATAACTGGGGCGTCGACAAATACGAGATGGGTTCGGCCTACGGCCATATCGCCATCTCGGCCGACGACATCTACCGGACGTGCGACCAGGTCCGTGCAGCCGGCGGCAACATTACCCGCGAACCCGGTCCCGTCAAAGGCGGCACGACCGTCATCGCCTTCATCACCGATCCGGACGGCTACAAGGTCGAACTGATCGAGCGTGCCGACCACGCGGGCGGCGGCGGCCTGAGCAGCTAAGCCGGCACGCCGCCGCGAACAAAAGCCCGCCTGACCGGTCTCACTTCCTCGGCTTGAGCAGCGCCAATCCCGTGTTCGTGCGCACGACGATGTCGCCATCATCGGCCACCGCGAGCGCACGCACGAGCACGAGGCCGGCCGGCGCCGCGATGACCCGGTCGTTCAGGTCGACGATGCCGTCCTTCCGCGTCCACGCAATCGCGTGTTCCTCGGTCTTCGTCGTGGCCGAACCGACGACGAGGCCATCCGCATTGATGGCGTCGGCGATCGAGAAATTGCCGGCCGGGAGGGCGCCGATGCTGGTCATCGTCGTGCCGTCGTAGACGAAGCCGCGGCCGCTGCCGTCGGCCAGCGCGGAATTGCCGGCGACGAGGCCGGCGCGATTGATCGCGACGGCTTCCGCGGTGGCGCCGCCCAGGGTGCCGATGTCGCGCATCGTGCCCGCCTCGTAGACGAAGGCGCCGACCGGACCGGCGCCGTTGCGGAACCATCCGGCCACCTGGCCGGCATCGTTGATGTCGACGGCGACGGAATTGCCGTTCGGCGAACCCAGGTCCTGCAGCGGCCCGCCCGTGCGGGTGTCGTACAGGAAGGCGTGGAACCAGGCGTTGCCCGGTCCGTACGAATAGCCGACGACCTGCCCGACCGTGTTGATGCCCAGCCCATACGAATCGCCGCCGAACGAACCGAGGTCGCGCAACGTCTTGCCGTCGTACCAGAACGCGTGCGACTGGCCGCTCGCCGTGGACGCCCAGCCCGTGATCTTGCCGCAGTTGCTGATCACATAGCCTTCGGACGAGGTGCCGCCGAGCGTGCCCAGGTCGTGCAACGCGCCGTCGTACAGGAAGGCGTGCGGGACGTTGCTGGACGTGGCGGACCAGCCCGTCACATGGCCGCACGGATTCACCGCCTGGGCATCGGAAAAATCGCCGCCCAGCGTGCCCAGCGAAATCGACGCATGGCCGTTGTAGAGGAAGGCGTGGGCGACGCCGTCCGCGCCGCGCGACGTGCCCGCGACGATGCCGCCGTTCGCGATGCCGTGGCGCGTGACCTCGCCGTAGACGATGCCCGGCAGCCCGATCGGGATGACGTCGTAGGTGGGACCGTTGCCGATGGGGCCGGGGCCAGGGCCACCCGGATTGCCGTGATGGTGGCCGCCGCCGCAGGCGGACAGCGTCAGTGACAAGGCGAGCGCGGCGGCGCGGACGGCCGTCGTTGCGGATGCGGATGCGTGGAAAGACGTGAACATGGCGACCTCGCTTTCGAAGGGTTCACGCCTGAGTGTAGGAGTGCGGGTCGCGTAAGTTCGGGTAAAGAGGAGCTTGCTTGGGGCGCCTCAAGCAGGATTTTTTAAAGCAATGCGCCGTAGAATTGAACTCGTGAATTCGGGGTCAGAGCCCGGTTTCAGGAAATTGCCTGAAACCGGGCTCTGACCCCGACTTATTACTGACCCCGACTTATTACGGCTGCTGCAGCAACGCGTTGATCGGCTGCAGGTCTTCCTCGCGCAGCGAACCGGCCGCGGCCTTCAGTTTCAGGCCGGCCAGGATCGTGTTGTAGCGCGCGCGGGCCAGGTCGGTGCGGGTCTGGTACAGCTGGCGCTGGGCATTCAGCACGTCGATGTTGATACGCACGCCGACCTGGTAACCGAGCTTGTTCGATTCCAGCGCGGAATTGCTCGACACCTCGGCCGCTTCCAGCGCCTTCACCTGCGCGAGGCCGCTGTTCACGCCAAGGAACGATTGGCGCGCCACCAGCGCGGCGTTGCGGCGGTTCGCTTCCAGGTCGTTGCGGGCCTTGTCTTCCAGCGCGATCGATTCGCGCACCTTGCTCGTCACGGCGAAGCCGCTGAAGATCGGGATGCTGTACTGGATGCCGATCGAGTTGCTGTTGGTCTTGCCGGACGTGCGATCGATCTGGCCGTTGATGTCGCGATGCAGCGACGACGCCACCAGGTCCACGGTCGGGAGGTGGCCGGCGCGGTTTTTCGAGATGTCGCGCTTGGCCGATTCCAGCTGCAGCTGGGCCACGGTCACGGCATAGTTCTGGTTCTCGGCGGCGGACACCCACTGATCGACGTTGATCGGCTGCGGCGCCGTCAGGTTCACACCCGTGCGCAAGGTGGCCAGCGCGGACGGCGGCGTGCCGATGATCGCCTGCAGCGCCGTCTTCTTGGTCTCCAGATCGTTGACGGCGGCAATTTCCTGCGACACGACCAGGTCGTACGCGGCCTGGGCTTCATGGGTGTCGGTGATGGTCTGCGTGCCGACTTCGAAGTTGCGCTTGGCGGACGCCAGCTGCTCGGTCACGGCGACCTTTTGCGCACGCGTGGATTCCAGCGTGTCCTGGGCGGCCAGCACGTCGAAATAGGCTTGCGACACGCGCGTGATCAGGTCTTGCTGGGCCTGGGCAAACTGGGCTTCCGAGATGGCTTGCTGCAGCTTGCTCTGCTGGTAGGTTTCCCAGCGGTCCCAGCGGAACAACGGTTGCTGCAGCGTGACCTGGACTTCGTTGGTGCGCAGGTTGGAGCCGCCGGCCATGAGCGGGTTGTTGTTCCACGCCGTGAAGTCGGCGTTGTTCTTCGTGATGTCGCCGCTGATGCCGACGGTCGGCAGCAGGCCGGAACGCCCCTGGGTGATACGTTCGCGTCCCGCGGCGGCGGCCGCGCGGGCGCTGGCATACGTGGCGTCGTTCGCCAATGCCTGCTGGTACACCTGGATCAGATCGGCCGCCTGGGCATCGAGCGAAAACGCGCTGGCCAACAGTACGGCGATGAGGGGCTTCTGCATTACTTTCTCCGTCGGAGTCATCAATAGTTAAGGACGCAGGCCGTCAATACTTGGGCATCGAAGGATCGACCTGCACGGCCCAGGCGTGTATTCCGCCTGTGAGGTTGGTAATGTTGCTGAATCCGTTGCGCTCCAGGAAAGCGGCCACTTGCATGCTGCGTGCGCCGTGGTGGCACACGCAAACGATGTCCTGGCCGTCATCCAGTTCGCTCACGCGGATCGGAATCAGGTTCATCGGAATCTGGGTCGAGCCCTCGATGTGGCAGGTCTCGAATTCCCAGTTTTCGCGGACGTCGAGCAGCAGCGGCTTCGGACGCGACGGGTCGGCCAGCCAGGCGGCCAACTCGGGGGCGGTAATGTGCTGCATCCTTGCGTCTCCGTCGATCAGAACTGGAAGTGCGACGGCACCGGGGCGCCGGTCAGGTAGCGCACGTTGGTCTCGAACACCTTGATCGTGCTGTACGTGTTCTCGCCCGTGCGGGTGATGACCGACGCTTCCATCACCGGCGCCTGGCCGACGATGGCGGCGATGCGGCCACCCACCTTCACCTGCTTCAGGATGGCTTCCGGCAGCACT
This sequence comes from Massilia sp. Masssp93, assembly GCF_059491295.1. Classification (NCBI taxonomy): domain Bacteria; kingdom Pseudomonadati; phylum Pseudomonadota; class Betaproteobacteria; order Burkholderiales; family Oxalobacteraceae; genus Massilia; species Massilia sp. Masssp93. The sequence continues at coordinate 5,570,021 of NZ_CP168502.1, forward strand.
TCCAGCGCGCCCGAGATCACGATCGCGTCGTACGGTGCGGCTTTTTCCCAGCCCTGCGCGCCATTGCCCGTTTCCACGGTCACGTTGTGGATGCCGGCATTGGCCAGGTTCTTCTTCGCCAGTTCCGCGGTTTCCGGATTGATTTCCACGGTGGTCACCTTGGCGGCGCGGTGCGCCAGCAGGGCAGCCATATAGCCCGAACCCGTGCCGATTTCCAGCACGGTCTCGTGTTTCTTCACACCGACTTCCTGCAGGATGCGCGCTTCGAACTTCGGCGCCAGCATGGTGTCGCCGCCCGGCAGCGGGATCTCGACGTCGGCGAACGCCAGGTTCTGGTACGCCGCCGGCACGAACTGTTCGCGCTTGACGACGTGCAGCAGGTCGAGCACATCCTGGTCCAGCACGTTCCACGGACGGATCTGCTGTTCGATCATGTTGAAGCGGGCTTGTTCGATATTCATCTTTGTACTCGGTGGGAAAATAAATAATCCGATATTTTATCGTTGAACGGCTTCAGCAAACATATCTTAACGATATGAGGCTGAGTACCACGGGAAATTGCGACAGTCTGCAGTTTAAGGGGCATGAAACCCGGAAAACAGCGTCTTGACGTAGGAAAACGGGGGTCACTCGGCTTCGGCGCCCGGGGCGGCCGGCAGCAGCCCGTGCAGCGCCATGTCGAGAAAGGTGTCGAGGAAGGCCTGCGGCGCCAGTTCCGCAGGCGGACATGGACCGACGGAATGCTTCCAGATGATCAGGGTGAGCATCGGCGCGAACAGCACCTGGGTCGTCGTGACGACGTCGATCGGCCGGAACTCGCCGCGCGCGATGCCGCGCTCGAGCATCGTCGCCATCGCCTTCGTACCGCGGTTGATGACTTCTTCCTGGTAGAAGCGGGCCAGTTCCGGGAAGTTGCCGGCTTCGGCCATGACGAGCTTGATGATGCCGGACGCCTTTGTCGCACCCAGCCGCTGCCACCACGAGTGGATCAGGTGGCGCAGCAGGTCGGCGCTGTGGCCGTCGAACTCGGCGACGGACGCTTCCGCCTCGCCGATCACGGGCACGATATTACTGCGCACGACGGCCTTGAACAGTTCTTCCTTGTTTTCGTAATACAGGTACAAGGTGCCTTTCGACACGCCGGCACGGCGCGCGACGTCTTCCAGGCGTGTGGCGGCGTAACCACGCTCGACGAACAGGTCGATGGCCGCCTCCAGCAACTCCTGGGGCCGCGCGTCCTTACGGCGCTCCCAGCGCGGCTTGGTGTCAAAGGGGCATGGCATGCTTCTGTCCGACAACTAACTGTTGAGTCAGCAAATATAGACCTGGGGATAGGGCCAGTCAAGAACAGCAGGCCCTGACGGTAGTATACTGGCAGCTTGCCCGCTTCCGGTCTTTACACCACGATTTCCCCGGCCGTTCCCGTGAATTCTCCGTCTGCCCCCGTCCATTGCCGCCCCGGCTGCGGCGCCTGCTGCACCGCCCCGTCGATCACGTCCCCGATTCCCGGCATGCCGAACGGTAAGCCGGCCGGCGTGCGCTGCGTGCAGCTGGACGAGCACAATGGCTGCAGGATTTTCGGGCAGCCGGGCCGGCCCCGCGTCTGCGGCAGCCTGCCGCCCTCGCGCGAGATGTGCGGCGACACGCGCGAGCAGGCGATGTTCTTCCTGTCCGAACTGGAGCGCTTGACAGCCTGACCTTGAAACAGTAACTCGACGGCGGCCCCCTTCCTCATGGTAAGCTTGCGGCCCGCGCGGCACCGTCCGCGCACGCGTCCCCAACCCTACCGAACCGCATACACCAAATGGATATCATTCTCGCCCTGAAAGCGATCATCATGGGCCTCGTCGAGGGCTTCACGGAATTCCTGCCGATTTCGTCCACTGGACACCTGATCCTGGCCGGCAGTCTGATCAATTTCACGGGCGAAGTGGCCCAAGTGTTCGAAATCGCGATCCAGGCCGGCGCCATCTTCGCCGTGATGTGGGAATACCGCGTGCGGATCGGCGCCGCGCTGGGCGGCGTCACGTCCGATCCGCGCCAGCAAAAGCTCGTCATCAACCTGATCGTCGCCTTCCTGCCGGCGGCTGTGCTGGGCGTGTTGTTCAGCAAGGCGATCAAGGCGCACCTGTTCGCACCGGTGCCGGTGGCTGCCGCGTTCATCGTGGGCGCCTTCGTGATCCTGTGGGCGGAACGCCGCCACAAGGTGCTGCCGGGTGCGCACCGCATCCAGACCGTGGACGACATGACCGTGCTCGACGCGTTCAAGGTCGGCTGCGCCCAGTGCTTCGCGCTGATCCCGGGCACGAGCCGTTCGGGTGCCACGATCATCGGCGGCATGCTGTTCGGCCTGTCGCGCACGGCCGCGACGGAATTCTCGTTCTTCCTCGCGATCCCGACCCTGCTGGCCGCGACCGTGTACTCCGTCTTCAAGGCGCGCCACGACCTGCACGCGACGGACCTGCCGCTGTTCCTGATCGGCGGCGTCGCGGCGTTCGTTTCCGCCTTCCTGTGCGTACGTTGGCTGTTGCGCTTCATCAGCACGCACGACTTCACGGGCTTCGCCTGGTACCGTATCGTGTTCGGTGTGGTCATCCTGGTCACCGCCCATTTCGGCTGGGTCGTCTGGGCCGAGTAATTTGAAAGCAGCAGCACCATGACGAGCGACATCCAGCAACGCGCGCTGCAGATCCTGCAGTCGGTATTCGGCTACCCCGCCTTCCGCGGGCAGCAGGCCGACATCGTCGAGCACGTGGCGTCCGGCGGCGATGCGCTCGTGCTGATGCCCACCGGCGGCGGCAAGTCGCTGTGCTACCAGATTCCCGCGCTGCTGCGCGACGGCGTCGGCGTCGTCGTGTCGCCGCTGATCGCGCTGATGCAGGACCAGGTCGACGCGCTGGCCGAAGTGGGCGTGCGCGCCGCGTTCCTGAACTCGACGCAGACGTTCGAAGAGACGCTGCGCATCGAACGCATGGTGCGCACCGGCGAACTGGACCTCGTCTACGTGGCGCCCGAGCGCCTGATGACGCCGCGCTGCCTGGAGCTGTTCGAGTCCGCGCACATCTCGCTGTTCGCCATCGACGAGGCGCACTGCGTGTCGCAATGGGGCCACGACTTCCGGCCCGAATACATCCGCCTGTCGATCCTGCACGAGCGCTTCCCGCACGTGCCGCGCATCGCGCTGACCGCGACGGCCGACCAGCTCACGCGCGCCGAAATCGCCCAGCGCCTGCAGCTGGACGAGGCGCGCCAGTTCGTGTCGTCGTTCGACCGTCCGAACATCCGCTATGCCATCGTCGAAAAGACGAACGGCCGCAAGCAGCTGCTCGACTTCATCTCGGCGGAACATCCGGGCGACTCCGGCATCATCTACTGCCTGTCGCGCAAGAAGGTCGAGGAGACGGCGGCGTTCCTCAACGAAAACGGCATCCGCGCCCTGCCCTATCACGCGGGCATGGAGTATTCGCTGCGGGCCGAAAACCAGGCGCGCTTCCTGCGCGAGGACAACATCGTGATGGTGGCGACCATCGCGTTCGGCATGGGCATCGACAAGCCGGACGTGCGCTTCGTCTGCCACCTCGACCTGCCCAAATCGCTCGAAGGCTATTACCAGGAAACGGGCCGCGCCGGCCGCGACGGCCTGCCGTCGAACGCCTGGATGGCCTACGGTTTGCAGGACGTCGTGCTGCAGCGCCGGATGATCGACGAATCCGAGGCCGACGAGAATTTCAAGCGCGTGCTGTCGTCGAAGCTCGACGCCATGCTGGGCCTGTGCGAGACGCTCAGCTGCCGGCGCATGCGCCTGCTCGAATACTTCGGCGAGCGCTCCGGCCCGTGCGGCAACTGCGACACGTGCCTGATCCCGCCGACGTCGTTCGACGCGACGGTGCCCGTGCAAAAGCTGCTGTCGGCGATCTACCGCGTCGACCAGCGCTTCGCGGCCGGCCACGTGATCGACGTGCTGCGCGGCGTGTCGTCCGAACGCATCGTGCAGTGGCACCACGACAAACTGACCGTGTTCGGCGTCGGTGCCGAGCGCGGCGAACAGGAATGGCGCGCCATCGTGCGCCAGACCATCGCCCTCGGCCTCGTCACCGTCGACCACGACGCGTTCAGTTCACTGAAACTGACGGAGGCGGCGCGGCCGGTGCTGAAGGGCGAGCAGAACGTGCAGCTGCGCCAGTACCAGAAACCGGTCAAGCCCAAGCGCACGTCGACGCCGCGCGGCAGCTACGAAGAGGTCGAGCTGTCGAAGTCCGAACAGGCGATCTTCGACAAGCTGCGCTGGTGGCGCGTGGAAACGGCGCGCGCGCACGGCGTGCCGGCGTACGTCGTGTTCCAGGATGCGACCCTGCGCGAGATCTCCAAGGTCAAGCCCACGTCGCTGGATCAGCTGCGCGGCGTCTCGGGCGTCGGCGAGAAGAAGCTGACGTCGTATGGCGACGAGATCGTCGGCATCATCAGCGAGATGGTGTAGCGCGGTGCCGCGTGGGCACGGGGTGCCCACCCTACGGCAATGGAAACATCGCATGGTGGACACCTGTGCCCACCATGCATTCACGTCATTTTTTGGTGAACACCAAGTCCCAGACCCCGTGGCCCAGTCGTAGGGTGGGCTCCCTGTGCCCACCATGCATTCACGTCATTTTTTGGTGAACACCAGGTCCCAGACCCCGTGGCCCAGCTTCAGGCCCCGGTTCTCGAACTTGGTCAGCGGGCGGTACGCCGGCTTCTCCGCATACCCTGCCGCCGTGTTCCGCAGCGCGGGTTCCGCGCCCAGCACCTCGAGCATCTGCACCGCGTAATCTTCCCAGTCCGTCGCGCAATGGATGTAGCCGCCCTGCGCCAGCTTGCGGCACAGCAGTTCGACGAACGGCGGCTGGATCAGGCGGCGCTTGTTGTGGCGCGCCTTGTGCCACGGGTCCGGGAAGAAGATGTGCACGCCGGACAGCGTCCCATCCGCCACCATATTGTTCAGCACCTCGACGGCGTCGTGCTGGATGATGCGCAGGTTCGCGATCTCCTGTTCGCCCGCCAGCTTCAACAGGCTGCCCACGCCGGGGGTGTGCACCTCGACGCCGATGAAATCCTTGTCCGGCATCGCCTGCGCGATGTGCGCCGTCGTGCCGCCCATGCCGAAGCCGATCTCCAGGACCAGCGGCGCGCTGCGGCCGAACGGCGCGTGGAAGTCGAACGGCGCCTTCTGGTACTCGATGAGATAGCGCGGGCCGAACGCTTCCAGCGCGCGCGCCTGTCCGGTCGACAGGCGGCCGGCGCGGGTGACGAAACTGCGGATGCGGCGTTCGGTCGGGTCGTAGAGCATGGCGCGGCCCTGCTCGTTGGTAGGCGTATCGGAAGACATAGGGATGAGATGAAGAGTCTGAAAAAGCGGGCGCCATTATAACCCGGCGCTATCCCGCGCCAATCTTCGACATAATGTGCCCTCGACCACAGGAGTTGCACATGCGCCAGCAGACCCACCCGATCGCCACCGAGGACAACGTCGCCGCCTACCGCCTGACGTCGTTCCACTACGGCGCGCCCGGCAGCGGCAAGAAGGTCTATCTCCAGGCCTCGCTCCATGCGGACGAGGTGCCGGCCATGCTGGTCGCGCACGTCCTGCGCCGTGAGCTCGACCGGCTGGACGCGGCCGGCAAGGTGATCGGCGAGATCATCCTGGTGCCGGCGGCAAATCCGATCGGGCTGTCGCAGGTGATCCACGGCGCGCCGTTCGGCCGCTTCGACCTCGCCAGCGGCACCAATTTCAACCGCTCGTACCGGCACGTGGCCGACGCCCTCAAAATCTCGCTGGAGGGCAGACTGGGCGCGGACGCCGCCGCCAACGCGGCACTCGTGCGCGCGCATGCGCGCCGCGAAATCGCGGCCTGGCTGCCGAACAACGCGACGGAAGAACTCAAGAAGACGCTGCTGGGCATGGCGATCGACGCCGACATCATGCTCGACCTCCATTGCGACAACGAGGCCGTGCTCCACATGTACACCGGCACGCCGCTGGCCGACCGCGTGACGCCGCTGGCCGCGCTGATGGGCGCGCACGCGGTGCTGCTGGCGAAGGAATCCGGCGGCGAGCCGTTCGACGAAGCGTGCAGCCGCGTGTGGTGGCAACTGCAGGAGCACTTCGGCGACCGTTTCCCGATCCCGCTCGGCTGCGTCGGCGTGACGGTCGAACTGCGCGGCGAGAACGACGTACGCTACGACCTCGCCGAACACGACGCGCACGCGCTGCTGCAATACCTGGCGCGCGAAGGCGTCGTCGACCTGCCGCTCGAACCGCTGCCGGCGCCGCTGTGCGCGCCGACGCCGCTCGAGGGCGTGGAACCTTTGCACGCGCCGCATGCGGGCGTCCTGGTATTCCTGAAAAAACTGGGCGAGCGCGTGCAGGCGGGCGATGCCGTCGCCGACATCGTCGACCCGGTCAGCGGCAGGACGACGACCTTGCGGCCGACGCAGTCCGGCATCCTGTTCGCCAGCACCGCGCACCGGCACCTGCTGCGCGGGATGCACGTCTGTAAGGTCGCGGGGACGTCCGCGTGGCGGACCGGGAGTCTGCTGGGCGCGTAACAGAACCGATAAAGCGAACCGTCGCCCCCGCGCAGGCGGGGTCCAATTTTGCCAGCGCTGCCGCGACGCGCGCATGACTTGGGTCCCCGCCTGCGCGCACTGCTGTCCGGAATAAAATTCTTGACAGTTTCATCAGATGAGGCTCAGCTGGAGCTCTGCCATTTCTTGCTGAAGTCGCCGTCGTTGTCGATAGCGGGAAGCTTCGATCTCGGGGCGCTGAAACAAGGTGGCGCGTATCAGCACGAGACAGTCCCAGAGACTGATCTTGAGCGAGTGCCGCTGCTTGTAGAGCGCCACGAGCAAATAGCTGATCAACGCTGTAAGCACTTGGATGCGCACTGCGTTTTCGCTCCGCCCGAGGAATTTTTTGATTTTCAGGTGCTGCTTGATCCACTTGAAAAACAGTTCGATTCCCCAGCGCTCCTTGTAACGCTGGGCGATCTCGAACGCGGCGCTGTCCAGATCGTTGGTGGCCAGGACAAGCGGCGTGTCCTTTTCCGGGCGAGCGATCGTGATACGCCGTAGCGATGCCAGGTACGGGTTGCCTCGTCCTCCGGGACGCTTATGTTTGAGCCGGACGATTTCATCATTGAGCACGACCCCGGCGGCTTCGGCGGGAATGCTTCTTTCTTCGATTATCTGTAGGCCGGCATTGCGTTTGAACCGGGTAACGAACTGCGCCCCAGCCTGACTGATGGCGTTCCACCAGGCGTAGTCGCAGTAGCCTTTGTCGAAGACGTAAAGGGCGCCCCGAACCAGCGGTACGCTCCAGGCTTTCTCTACGTCGTTGACGTTGGCCGCGCTGAACGAAATCCAGTCTGGCGTCCGGGTCTCGGCATCGAGCAGGACATGGACCTTGATACCCTGGGTGTTGCGGGTGCGGTTTTCTTGTGTCCAGCGCTCGAATTCCCGTCCCTTGAGCGTCAACGACGTCGAGTCGAGCAGATACATCAATTCAGCACTATCGCTGCGCAACTGACGCGACACCTGTCCCATCAGCCAATTGGCGACGTCACTGAACACGGTATCGGAGCGCCTGGCGTTCGCATCGGCCAGCGTCGTACGTTTGATCATCCCGGCGCCCAAATGGTAATGGTGAGAGCGGTGATGATTAAAGCCCGTCTCCAGCGCCCGCAAGCCCGGCGCTTCACTGAGCTGCCCGTACATCATTGCGATCAGGTGCTGCCAGTGCCCGAATTTTTTAGAGTACTTGTCGGCCTTGTGTCTTTTTACCAGCCGATCGAACTCCGAGCGGGGCAGGCCCTTTAATAATTCCTGAAAGGTAGCTATGCTGAACATGTTGCGGGGTTTTGGTTTTTTGAGTTTGGCGACTCGGGTATACGCCCGTAAACCAGTCCCTGCAACACCTTCAGCGATTTCCCCTCAAATTATTCCGGACAGCAGTGCGCCTGCGCGGGGACGACGCTTTGCCAGCGCTGCCGCGACGCGCGCATGACTTGGGTCCCCGCCTGCGCGGGGACGACGTATCGAGCGCTGCGCCCTATGCGGCCAGCGCCTCGTTGAACAGGTAGCGCTGCGCCAGCAGCGGCGCAATCGACGCCGCCGGCTGCGGCCGCGCGACGAGATAGCCCTGCACCTCGTTGCAGTTCAGCGCGCGCAGGATCGCCAGCTGCTCCTCGTTCTCGACGCCTTCGGCCACGACTTCCATCCCGAGCGCGTGCGCCATCGACACGATGGCCTGGAAGAACACGGTGCCTTCCTTCGAGCGTCCCAGTTCGGCCGTGAAGGAGCGGTCGACCTTGAGCACGTCCATCTTCATGCGCTGCAGCTGCGACAGCGACGAATAGCCCGTGCCGAAATCGTCGACGTGCAGCTTGACGCCCAGCGCGCGGATCGCGGCCAGTTCCGCCAGGATCTCGGCCTGGTCGCCCATCATCGCGGACTCCGTGATCTCGACTTCGAGCAGGCCGGCCGGCACGGCGTGGCGCTGCAGGGCGTCGGCCAGCTCGCGCTGCACGCCGCCGCGCAGGAACTGCTTGGGAGAGACGTTGATCGATACCGGCACCGGCACCGCGCCGTGCGCGCGCCACGCGGCCAGCTGGGCGCAGGCCTGGTCGATGACGATGGCGCCGATCGGCACGATCAGGCCGCTCGACTCGGCCAGTGGAATGAATTCGTCCGGGCGGATCATGCCCAGCGTCGGATGCTCCCAGCGCAGCAGCGCTTCCATGCTCAGGAGCTCGCCCGTGCGGGTGTCCACGCGCGGCTGGTAGTGCAACACGAACTGGCGCTTGTCGATCGCTTCCAGCAGGCGCTGGCGCAGCTGGGTGCGCGTCTTGAGGATGTTCGACTGCGCGGGATCGAAGAAGCGGTATTGCCCCTTGCCTTCGGCCTTGCCGGCATACATGGCGATGTCGCCGTGGCGGATCAGGGTGGCGGCGTCGAGGCCGTCGCGCGGGTACACGGCGATGCCGACCGAGGCGCCGATCATGTGCGGCTCGTCGGCGATCGGGAATGGCTTGCTGAAGGCGTCGACGATGCGCGCGGCGACGATCGCCACCTGCTGGTCGCTGTCGAAAGGGCTCAACAGGACGACGAATTCGTCGCCGCCGAAGCGCGCCACGCTGTCGCCCGGCCGCAGCTGCGACATCAGGCGCTCGGCGGCCAGCTTGAGCAGGCGGTCGCCGACGGCGTGGCCGTGCGAATCGTTGACCTGCTTGAATTCGTCGAGGTCGATGAACAGCAGCGCCGCGCCGTGGCCGCCGTCGTGCGCCTGGCGCAGCGCGGCCGGCACGAAGTTGAGGAACCAGTGGCGGTTCGGCAGGCCCGTGAGGCTGTCCTCGTTGGCCAGGCGCGCCAGCTGCGATTCGTGTTCCTTGCGCTCGCTGATGTCCTGCAGCGTGACGGCGAGGACGTCGCCCACGCGCACGATGCGCCGGTGGCCCCAGCGGATATTCAGGCGGTTATTGTCGGGCATGCGCCGGTCTTCCTGGTGGAAGCCGACGGCCATGGCCGTGCGGTAGTTGGCGGACAGGTCGTCGAACGAGGTGCCGTGATGGAGGTCGGAGATCAGGCTGCCGACGAGTTGCGTGCGCGTGCCGCCGTAGAAGAAGGCGCCGCGCTCGTTGCAGTCGACGATGCGGAAGTCGATGATCTGGCCCTTGCGGTCGCGCACCGGCGCGACCATGTAGAAACCGTCGTTGCCGCTCTCGGTGGCCGTGCGGTAGGCGCGCTGGATCCCGGCGCGCTCGCCCGCCCGCGCGCCCGCCCGCAGCGACAGCATGCTCGCGCCCAGCGCCAGCAGCGACAGCACGACGGTCGCCAGCACCGTGTGGTTGCGGCTGTCGGTCCAGTAGGCGTCGGCCGCTTCCAGCACGGCCGTATGCGACAGCGCGACGAGGGCCACGAGCGGATACGCGCTGGAGCGGCGCCAGCCCAGCACGCGCGCCTCGCCGTCGGCAAAGCCGCCCTGCCCCGCGACCAGCTGCACGCCGCGCGCCACCGGCCAGCGGTCGGCATTCGCGGGCAGCAGCGAACCGGCGCTCTGCGTGCGCACGATGCCCCGGGCATCCTGTTCGACGCGCAGGGCATTCTCGGTGCCGACCAGGGCCAGCAGGCTGCCCGGTCCCAGCGTGGGCGAGCTGACGAACGAGGTGAAGTAGCCGGCATCGACGGCCATCAGCAGCACGCCGTCGAATCCGTCGTCGGCCGTATCGAGGCGGCGCGTGAACAGGATCGTGCCGCGGGTCTCCTCCAGTTCCGGCGGCGGCGTGCCGATGCGCAGCGCGGTCGAGATGGCGTCGCGGTGCTGGATGAAGAAGCCGGCCCTGGACAGATTCAGCCCGCGCTCGTGGATGCGGCTGGACGAGCGGATCGCGCCGTCGGGCCCGATGACGCTCACGTTGACGAAGGCGGCGTCGGTGAACATGCCGTCGCGCCGCATGTTCTCGATCAGGCTGCGGTCGTGCGCATGCTCCCAGCTGTGCTTGAGCTGCATGGTGATCTGGTCGATCTGCGCGACCGAGCGCGTGACGTACTGTTCGTAGGCCTCGGCATAGGCATCGGCCTCCTTGAACGCCTGCTCCTCGGCGCGCCGGCGCTCGGTGCCGGCGTGCAGGATCGTGGCGGTCCACAGGGCGGCACAGGCGAGCAGCGCCAGCGCGGGCCACAGCAGCGCGAGGAATCGGTGGGTGCGCGGGGCAGTGTGCGCACTGGACTTGGACATGCGGTTTCCGTCAGAAAGGCGTGGGCCAAGGGGGCACACACTCAGTTACTGTTCAGCAACGCGCAGTGTAAGAAGTGAAAGTTACGGGTTGATGACAATGGCGCGAAGAAATATTACGGCCATCGCAACGTTACCCGGGCACGCCGCCGGCCAACGCCTGCGCCAGCGCATCCACATCGGCCGGCTTCACGAAATGGTAATGGAACCCGGCGGCTTTGGAGGCGTCGCGGTCCTGCTGCTGGCCATAGCCCGTGAGCGCGATGAACAGGGCGCCGGCCGCCCCCGGCAGCGTGCGGATCTGGCGTGCCAGTTCGTGGCCGTCCATGCCCGGCAGGCCGATGTCGAGGACGAACGCGTCGAAAGACCGTTCGCGCGCGCTGGCCAGCGCCTGCAACGGATCGTATTCGACGGCCGTCTCGTGGCCCAGCACCTCCAGCAGCATCGCCACCGTCTGGGCGGCATCGACGTTGTCGTCGACCACCAGCACGCGCCGCACGGCCGGCGGCGCCGCGACGTCGGCGGTACGGTCGGCCGGCGCGGACGCGCTCGCCGCGGCGAGGCGGCCGTGCCGCGCCACGACATGCTTGACCGGCGCGGGCGCCACGCCCACGCCGTCGTCGGGATGTACCAGTTCGGCCCGGGTGGTGCCGTCCTGTGATTCTTCGAAGATGCCGATGAAGTCGTACATACGCTCGTTCCAATAATCAGCCGCATGGCATTGCCAATGGTACGAAAATACGCCTTGTTGGCGCGCAGCCTACGCACGGTAGGGCCGCGCCCGGTCGCTTCCCGGCACGCGGAAGGCCGTCCATACGACGGATGCACCAAGGATAACGCTCCCAGTGCCAGGCGGCAATACGCGCACGATTGAATGATCGACGTACGGGTCAGCGCCGCGCCTCGGCCCGCGACAATACCGCGTTGACTTCGTTCAGGTCGGCAGGCTTGACGAGGTAATGGTCGAAGCCGGCCTGCCGGGCCTCGGCGCGATCCTGGCTCTGGCCGTAGCCGGTCAGGGCGACCAGCGTGGCGTCCGCGTTTTCCGGCTGGGCGCGCAGGCGCCGCGCCAGCTCGTAGCCATCCATGTCGGGCAGGCCGATGTCGAGCAGCAGGACGTCGGGATGCTCGCTTCGCGCCCGCGCCAGCGCCCCGCGCGCGTCGTACTCGACGCTCACCGCATGCCCCTGCACTTCGAGCAGCGCGGCCAGCATCTGGGCGGCGTCGGCGTTGTCGTCGACCACCAGCACGCGCAGGTTGCCGTTGTCGTGGACGGCATCCGCGTCGCCCGCCGCGCCGGCGTCGGGCAGCTGCGCCGGCTCGCGCGCCACGCACGGCAGGCAGATCGAGAATTCGCTGCCCTGCCCCAGGCCGTCGCTGTGGGCATGCACGGTGCCGCCGTGCAGGGCGACGAGGCTCTTGACGAGCGCCAGTCCGATCCCGAGCCCGCCCTGGGAACGGTCCGGGGTGCGCTCGGCCTGGGTGAACAGGTCGAAGATGTACGGCAGGACTTCCGGCGCGATGCCGACGCCGTTGTCGCGCACGGCCACCGTCACGCGCTCCGCCGCCACCGTCACGGCCAGCACGATCCGCCCGCCCGGCGCCGTGTACTTGGCGGCGTTGTTGAGGATGTTCGAGATGACCTGCACGAGGCGCGTACGGTCGCCGGTCACGCGCGCCGGCTGGCCGGATAATTGCAGCGTCAGCGCATGGCGGCGCGTGTCGACCAGGGGCCGCACCTGCTCGACGGCGGCGGCGACGATCACGTTCAGGTCCAGCTCCTCCTTCTCCAGCGCGACGAGGCCGCGCGTGACGCGCGACACGTCCAGCAGGTCGTTGACGAGGTCCGTCATGTGCTCGGCCTGGCGCACGATGATCTCGCTGGCGTTGGCCACGCTGCGGGGCTCGAGGCGGCCGAGCTTGAGCAGCTGGGCCGCCGTCATGATGGGCGCCAGCGGGTTGCGCAGCTCGTGCGCCAGCATCGCCAGGAACTGGTCCTTCTGGCGGTTGGCCGCGCGCAGCTCGTCCTCGACGAGCTTGCGGGCCGTGACGTCGCTGCCTTCCACGAAGATGCCGGTCACCTGGCCGCCCTCGTCGCGGATCGGCTGGTAGACGAAGTCGATGTAGCGCTCTTCCGGCGGTCCTTCCGGCTCGCGCTGCAGGCGCACCGGCAACGCGTGGCCGACGAACGGCTCGCCCGTCGTGTAGACCCGGTCGAGCAGTTCGAGGAAGCCCTGGCCGACGATCTCCGGCAGCGCCTCGCGCGCGGCCTTGCCGACGACCTGGCGGTGGCCGACCAATTGCATGTACGACTGGTTCGTCAGCTCGAACACGTGCTCGGGACCGCGCAGCACGGCCATGATCCCGGGCGCCTGCGAGAACAGGCCGCGCAGCCGCTCGTTTTCCTCGTTGCGGTATTTCTCGGCCAGCACCTGGTCGGTGACCTCCACGCACGCGCAATACATGCCGGCGACCTCCCCGGCCTCGTCGCGCACGGGCGAATACGAGAACGTGAACCAGGTCGGCTCGTCGTAGCCGTGGCGGTTCATCACGAGGTACAGGCGGTCGGCGTACGTCGCCTCACCGCCGAGGGCGCGCTCGGTCAGCGGGCCGATGTCGTGCCAGATCTCGGACCAGATGTCATGGAAGCGTCCGCCGAGCGCGGCCGGATGCTTGTCGCCCAGGATCTCGCGGTAGGAATCGTTGTACAGGAAGCCGAGTTCCGGTCCCCAGGCCACGAACATCGGGAGCTTCGCGTTGAGCATCAGGCCGACGACCGTGCGCAACGCCTGCGGCCACGTGCGCGGATGGCCCAGGGGCGAACCGGACCAGTCGTGCGCGCGCATCATGGCGCCGACCTCGCCGCCCCCGCTCAGGAACATGAGGGCGCCGGCATGGTCGAGCGTGTCCGCGTGGGAAGAGCCTTTTTCATCTACTTGCATGATTGATACTGGATGGAGCGACAACCCCAGTGTGCCATAAGGGGGCTGCGGCAGGCGCGCACGGCGGGACGGTCGGCGCGCGACGTATCAGGAAAGCAGGCAGGGAGAACGGCGGGCCGCCGCGGAGACTGGAGCGGGTGAAGGGAATCGAACCCTCGTCGTAAGCTTGGGAAGCTTCTGCTCTACCATTGAGCTACACCCGCGTTGCCCGCATTCTACGCGGGTTTTATAGGGATTGACAACGTTCGCCGCTGCCGGCGGCCGCGCCTATCGGGTCGACAGGCGGCGCCGGAAGTATTTTTGGGACGGCATGTCCACCACGTGGTGCAGCGCCACGGACAGGATGAAGACGACCACGAACGACAGCCACAGATACACCTGGTTGATCTGCTGGGCATTCGACATGAAGGCGGCTTTCAGCAGGTCGTAGACGAGGTAATGCACCATGTACGTCGAATACGAGATCTCGCCGAGGTAGACGAGCACGGGTGTGGAAAGCGCGGCGGTGATCCACGACGTCGTCACGCTCAGGTAAGCGATCAGCAACGCGAACGTGATCGGAATCAGCGCGTAATCCGGGGTCGACGTCAAGGCATACAGGACGCACGACGCGACGAAGCCCGCGAGGGCAACGGTGGCATACCGTTCCAGGAAATCCCGGTGGTTGACGTACAGCGAACCGACGAAGACGCCCATCAGGAATTCGAACATGGTGCGCACGAGGGCCATGTGGGGAATGTCGGCGCCGATGGAGTGCAGTCCGCTCATCGCATAGATCACGTGCAGGACGACGGCGGCCGCCACGATGCTCAGCAGGTGCGCGGCAATACCGCCGCGCAGCTTGCGCAGGCTGAATGCCATCAGCGGGAAGAACAGGTAGACGAACCATTCCGAACTGATCGACCAGGACGGTACGTTCCACGTCAGGTCGCTGCCGAACCACATATGCACCAGGAAGATGCTCTGGATGAACGCAGGCCACGTATAGTTTTCCGGCGCGGCATGGCTGGCCGACAGATAAGTGAAGGCGGCGAACAGCATCAGGTAGCCGCCCAACATCACGAAGTGCAGCGGGTAGATGCGGGAAAACCGGTTCCAGTAAAACTTGCCTACGCTATGGGGAAAATTCGTGCTCAGCGACGCGTGGTAGCTCAGGAAAATCACGAAACCGCTGAGCAGGAAGAACAGGTCGACGGCCAGGTAGCCGTGCGCGATGAAATGCCTGAGCGGTGTCGGCACCGAATCGTTCATGAGGCCCAGGAAATGGTAGAACACTACCCACCAGGCGCAGATTCCCCGTAACCCTGCGAGTTGGTTGAGTTTCACGGTATCGCACGTCCTTTTACTTTGAGTTGGTCCTGCACGACGCGCCGCGCGTACTGGTCGATCGCCACTGTCAGGCTGAGCATGTAGAAGATGTACGGCTGGTAGGCGATGCCGACGAAAGAGCCGCCGGCGAGAAACACCACGATCGACGTCATCAGCGCATTGGCCAGCCCGGAAATCCAGGCCATTCCCGCATCGTTTTTCCAGGCCCTTTTCAACCTGATTAATTTGAACATGGCCAGCCCGACCATCAGGGCGTACATGGAAAAACCGACGATGCCCTGTTCGCCCAGCACTTCGAAATAGATGCTGTGGAAGGCCTTGCCGCCGACCTGTCCTTCGGGCAGATACTGGGTTTCGCCGTCCGACGTGACGCCGAGAATACGGTTGTGCAAATAAGCGTCGAAACCACCACCGAGCGGGTGCTTGCCGACAAACTCGATCGTCCATTGCCAGACTTTGATCCTGCCCATTGCGGACGAGTCGGCATTATAGGTTTCGATCGTCGACATGCGGTTGCCCCAGCGCGTCGCGGACAGGTCGAGATTCAATATCACGACGGCGGCAAGGGCCAGACCCGCTATCCACCACAATTTCTTTTTCGACTGCAGCATCGACAGCAGGCACATCACCGCCACGGCGATGATGCCCGTGCGCGCCGTCGTACCGACCACGGCGGCAAGCGCCATGACGATAATGGCCAGGAATAAGCCGCGCGTCAGCAGGTTCCTCGGAAAGATCACGGTATGGCGCATGAGGAACATGACCAATGGGATCAGCATCACGCACACCACGGCCAGCGTGCTGCTCTCGGACAGGCCGGTATTGCCCGTTCCCATGACGGCCAGCGTCCCGTAGCCGCCGCCGCCGAGAATGGTCTTCAGGCCGGCCGAGAACAGGATCGTGCTGGCGGAGAACACGAACACCAGGATGAAGGCTTCGATCTGGATGCGCGAACGGAAGATGTACGGGATCAGGACCGCGAAAATGAGAACCTTGGACGCCCAGTCCCATTTCCCCCATGCTTGCGTCGGGAAATCCGAGATGAGCGTCGTAAACGTCACCCACAGGCAGAACAGTACAATCAGCAGCAGGATCGGTCCGAATTTGGGCGGCGACTTTTTATCCCTGAGCAGGAACAGTCCCAGCGTCGCCACGGCCGCGATGAACGACAGCGGCTGGTCGTTGATGATCGAATAGGCGAGCTGCTGGGGCCGGACGATGTCCACCCAGACGAAGCCCAGGGCGGCGGCAAAAGCGGCTGAAAAACCGGCGAACATCAGGACGGCGAAGACAGCCGACAAAAAAAGACTCTGCATACGTGTGATGCCTTGCGCAACGGTAAAAGCGGCGTCCAGCGGCGTCCGGAACGGATGAAACGCCGAAGCTGTATATTATTTACGAACGTTTCTTCTTCGCCGCCGGCGGCAGTTGCTGTTCCTCGCGTGAAAACCAGGAAAGCACCTTGTCCAGTTGGATTGCGCGGATAACCGTATAAATTATTAACGTACTGAAAAGCAATATTGCTGCAGTGTCAATCATGCGTGACCTTTGACGGGAATCTATTGCCGCGTATCGATGAGTTACCGGAACGAACGGGCGCTAGAATAACATGCAACATACGGCCACACCGTTGCCTCAACGGACTTTGTATTATCAGCCAGTCTCCAAACCAAGCGCAACAATCTTTCCCCGCGCGTGCCGCCGCGCCAACACCAACGCGATTTTTTGCATGACGATTTTTCAACATTGGTATTGACGCAACGCAAATGAGTTGCGCTGCGCTTTAGACGTTTTCAGCATGAGCTTGTGCCGAAAAATTCGTTGGAACGCCCACGGACGGGCTCGTATATTGAAAACTCGTCAATAGCACAGCGGAGGCATCGTGACGCCCGAATTCCTTGAGCGACATCTTTCCGGCCCGGCGCACGTTGCCGGTCTCCATTTGTCGTCGCACATGCGGGGCGATTGCCTGCGGGAGCACGACTGATGGCCGACTTCGACATCGGCGCGATCGTGCGCGACCTGCACGGCGCGCGCCGGCAGTGGCGCCAGGCCCACCGCCCGTCCGGCGAAGTGCGCGGCATCGAGTTCCCGTCGCGCGAGGCGCTGGCGACCGTCGTGGCGCAACTCAAGGGCGTGCTGTTCCCGCTGCGCCTGGGCCCGCCCGACCTGCGCCAGGAAAGCGAGGACTTCCACGTCGCCCACGCCCTCGACACCGCCCTCCACGCGCTGCTGCGCCAGGTGCGCATCGAACTGCGCTACAGCGCCGCGCTGCGCCGCCTGACCGACACCGACATCGAGCCGCAGGCGCTGGACGCCACCCGCGCGTTCGGCGCCTCCCTGCCCGGCATCCGCACCCTGCTCGACAGCGACGTGATCGCCGCCTACCAGGGCGACCCGGCCGCGCGCAGCGTCGACGAAGTGCTGCTGTGCTATCCGGGCATCCACGCGATGATCCACCACCGCCTCGCGCACTGCCTGTACGGGCTCGGCCTGCCGCTGCTGGCGCGGATCATCGCCGAGCTGGCGCACGCCGAGACAGGCATCGACATCCACCCGGGCGCCACGATCGGCCCCGGCTTCTTCATCGACCACGGCACCGGCGTCGTGATCGGGGAGACGGCCGTCATCGGCCAGCGCGTGCGCCTGTACCAGGCCGTCACCCTGGGCGCCAAGCGCTTTCCCGCGAATGCCGACGGCACGCTGCAAAAAGGCCTGCCGCGCCATCCCGTCGTCGAGGACGACGTCGTCATCTATGCCGGCGCCACCCTGCTGGGCCGCATCACCGTCGGCAAGGGCGCCGTCATCGGCGGCAACGTCTGGCTGACGCACGACGTACCGCCCGGTGCCCGCGTGGCCCAGGCCGCGTCGCGCGAGGACGACCTGGGGGTGCCGGGCGAGCCGGCGTGACCTGGTCAGCCCGAACTGGTCATCTGGGACTCTCGACCGCGTAGCCCCTGGCCTGCAACCCGGCCAGGTAGCTCGTCGGTCCGACGATGTCCTGGATTTCCAGCACGGCGAACGTGGAGGCGTTGCTGGCCAGCGCCTTTTCCGCCGCCTTGAGCCAGGCGGTGCGCAGGCGTTCGCGCATCTGCCGCAGCGCCGCGGCATCCTTCGCGATGGAACTGTTCAGGATGGCATCCAGGCAAGCGTCCTGGCGCTCCGCGAAGTTCAGGCCGCGGATCTCGCCGATGTCGCCGTTGGCCCAGGCATTCGCCCGCACGCGCATCGTCTCGAGGTCGATATCCAGGCTGTCGAGCGTCTTGGTGAAGCAGACGAGGTCGTCCACCTGCGAATTCTTGAAGTCGCGCACGAGCTTGCGGGGATCGTCGAGCATCACTTCGTAGCCGGAGTCGCTCAGCTTGACCTTGTTCTTTTTCGCGATGTCCTCGATCGTGCCGAGCACTTCGCCGCCATAGGACAGGCCGCTCTGCTTGAGGCCGGCGAGCAGCAATTCCTCGCCGGCGAAGACGGGGCGGTAATGCTCGACGCCGTCGTCGTTGCCGATGTATTTGGCCTTCAGAACTGTCCAGTGCGCATACACGTCGGACGGGACGACGTCGTGCAGCACGGCATCGTCGGGATTCCGCTTGATGCCGATGAGGCTGGGCAACGCGGTCAGCCCGCGGAAGAAACCGATGTGGGCTTTCGCGACCGGCGGCATGAGCACTTCCTGCGACCTGGCGACGAGGCGTTCGACGCGCGACGCATCCCACTCCATCTTCTGCGGCAGCGGCGCGTACGTCCCGAACACCCACATCACATGCGTGCCCTTCGACACCTTCCACACGCCGGGGCCGGGCCGGCGGCCTTCGACGACGACCGTGGCCGGGACGGCCTCCGGCGCGGCGTCGGTGACGGCCGGCGGTTCGGCCGGCGGCGCGGCATGGTCCACGTTCTGGGCGAATGCCGGCAGAGCCAGCAGGCCCAGCCAGAGTGCGTATCGCCTGGTTCTCTTCATGGGGAATATCCTTATTTCGGGCTCTCGACCGTATAACCTTTCGCCTGCAGGCCGGCCAGATAGCTTTTCGGGCCGACGATGTCCTTCATCCGCAGGAGCGCGAATGTCGACGTGTTGTCGGCCAGCGATTGTTCGGCCGCTTTCAGCCAGCCGGCGCGGATGCGTTCGCGGACATTCTGCAAGGCCGGGGTCGTCTTGGCCAGAGGACTGTTCAGGAGGGCATCGCCGCATGCTTCATCACGCTCGATATAGTCCAGGCGCGAGAGCTCGGCGGTGTCGCCGTTGGCCCAGGCATTGGCACGCACCCGCATCGCGGCGATGTCGCCGTCCAGGCGTTCCAGGGTCTTGGTGAAGCAGGTGAGGTCTTCCATCTGCATCTTCTTGAACGCCGTCAAGGTACTGCGCGGGTCGTCGAGTTCGATCTCGAGCATCGTCCGGGTCAGCTTGACCTTGCTCTGCCTGGCAATCTTTTCGACCTGGTCGCCCACGGCGGTGTTCTCCGCGAGACCGTTTTTCTTCAGCCCGGCCCGCAACAGCTTCTCGGCCGCGAAGAATGGACGATCGCGCTCGACGCCGTCATCCTGGCCGATGTACTTGCCCTTCTGGACCTGCCAGTGCGCATACACGTCCGCCGGCAAGATGTCCTGCAACATTGCGCCGTCCGGATTCTTTTCCATGCCGATCATGGAAGGCAGCAGGGTCAGACTGCGAAAGAACCCCACACCGATGCTCGCGCCGGGCGGCATCAGCACCTGCTGCGACTTCGCCACCAGACGCTCGACGCGCGCCGAATCCCAGTCCATCTTCTGCGGCAGCGGAGAGTACAGGCCGAACACCCACATCACGTGATCGCCCTTCGACACTTTCCAGACGCCGGGACCGGGACGGCGGCCCTCGACGACGACTGTGGCCGGGGCGGCATCCGGCGCTGCATCCGCCGCGGCGGCAGGCTCGACGGCGGCAGCAGGTTCAGGCCGGGCCGCGGTCTGGGCCAGCGCCGGCAGCGTAAGGAAACCCAGGTACAACGCGCATGCATATCGTTTGCTCATCCGACATCCCATTGTTGTTATGTGCGCAAAAGCTTAGCGCCGAGGATGAGCTTAGCCTATCCACGCAACGGAATGTTACATATTTGACATGCATATGTCGCAACAGCAATACGGGGGCATCACGCCTCGTCCGGCGTCCCGATCGGCCGGTTCAGGAGATCGTGCGCCAGCTTGAGCCCCTCGACCATCGTATCGAACGCCGCGCGCTTCGCGTCTTCGCCCGGCACGCGCAGCACGTACGACGGGTGATACGTGGTGACGACCCACCGGCCTTCGTGGCGCAGCGGCTTGCCGAGGGAGTCCTTGAGGGTCACGCTGGCCGTGCGCAGCACGGATTTCAACGCGGTGGCGCCGAGGGCCACGATGACGGTCGGCTTGACGCTCGCCAGCTCCTTGTCGAGCCAGTAGTGGCAGGCCTCGATCTCGCGCTGGACCGGCGTCTTGTGCAAGCGCCGCTTGCCGCGCGGCTCCCATTTGAAATGCTTGACGGCGTTGGTGACGTAGATCGTGTCGCGGTCGACGCCGGCCGCCTCGCACACGCGGTCCAGCAGCTTGCCGGCCGGGCCGACGAAGGGTTGTCCGGCCAGATCCTCCTGGTCGCCCGGCTGCTCGCCGACGAACATGATTTTAGCGCGCTTCGGGCCGTCGCCGCCGACGGCCTGGGTGGCGAACTGCCACAACTCGCAGCGCCGGCACTCGTCGAGCTTCGAAGGCTGCTGGCGCTCCGGCTGGGCGTCCTCGGGGGCGATCGGGATCGTCGTGCCCTTGCGCTGGCCGACGGCCTCGTACTGGCCCACCTTGCGCGCGCCACGCGCCGCTTCGCTCACCATCTGCGGCACGATCTTCGCCTCGGGCAGGTTCTTCCAGCGGTGCGACGGGATGTGCTGGTGCATGACGTCCGTGTTCAGGCGGGCCGGGTTGAACACGCTGCGGTAATACGTCAGCCACAGGGCTTCGCCAGTGTCTTCCAGGTCGGCCGCATCGCGTACGAGGGGGCCGGTATTGTGCAGCGTATGGCCGTCCCACAGGACGCTCGCCTCGGGCGTCGCGATCATCCAGCTGACCTTGCCCATGCGCGACATGAAATGCTCGGCCACCTGGGGCAGCACGTCGTGACGGGGCTCGTACCAGGCGACGAAGCGCGGCGGACCGGCGCTTTCCGGGCGCTCGCGGAAGCGGATGTAGGCATGCATGTCGTGTTCCTCGCGGTGCACCGCCTTCACCATCGCGTGCAGGCGCGCGCCGTCCTCGTCGGCCGGCGACTGCACGTCGTGCTCGCCCTGCTGCCAGCGCCAGATCACGCGGTACAGGAAGGCCCAGCGATCCGGCACGCGGCAGCAGGCGGCCGACTGCAGCATCTCCAGCAGCGAACGCGGGATGTGCGGCGCGGGACGGAGCGGCCCGGTCGGGGTTTCAGTCGGCGGTGTGGGCAGATTATCGGATGCCTCGGCCGTGGGCGGCGCACCCGAGAACAGATCGCCGCCCGCCAGCAGGTCGTCCATGTGCGGCGTGCCCCACGTCACCTGCTCCGGAGGAATGCCGTGCACGAGCAGGTCGCGCGCCGCCTCGCGCCATGCGGCGAACGTCTCGACCAGCAGCGGCTGCCCGGCCCGGACCAGTTCGTCGGCGAGCCGTGCGGACGGCGCGGCCATCAGGCGGCCTGCAGTTCCGGCCACAGGTTCATCTGCTGCGGCGCGTCGGCCAGGTTACGCCGCAGCAGGTCGGACGAGGCGCCGTCCGACGCCGGCTTGTAGTCCGCCGTGATCACGAACGGCGCCAGCTTCCTGAGGCTGCAGCGCAGGCGCGACAGATCTTCCCAGCGGATGCGCCGCAGCCGCCGCAAATCGATCAGGCGCTTCGCTGTGCGCAGGCCGATGCCCGGCACGCGCGCGATCATGCCCTCGTCCGCGCGGTTCAGGTCGAGCGGGAAATGGGCGCGGTTCGCGAGCGCCCACCCCAGCTTGGGGTCGATGTCCAGCGCGAGGTTGCCGGCCGCGGGCATCAGCTCCTGCGCGGTAAAACCGTAACCGCGCAGCAGGAAGTCGGCCTGGTACAAGCGGTGCTCGCGCAGCAGCGGCGGCGGCGCGGACGGCACGCTGGACGGGCTCTGCGGGATCGGGCTGAACGCCGAGTAGTACACGCGCTTGAGTTTATAGCTGCCGTACAGCGTCTGTGCCGTGCCGAGGATCGTCCGGTCGTCGCTGGCGTCGGCGCCGACGATCATCTGCGTGCTCTGCCCGGCCGGCGCGAACACGGGCGCCTTGGGGTGGTCGTCCTTTTCGTCCAGCCGGGTGCGGATGGCCCCCATCGCCAGCTTGATCGTGTGCACGCTCTTTTCGGGCGCGAGCCTGGTCACGCTGTCCTGCGTGGGCAGCTCGATGTTCACCGACAGGCGGTCGGCATACCGGCCCGCCAGTTCGATGAGATGCGGGTCGGCGTCGGGAATCGTCTTGAGGTGAATGTAGCCGCGGAACTGGTGGTCCTCGCGCAGGCGCCGCGCGACTTCGACCAGCTGCTCCATCGTGTAGTCGCTCGACTGGATGATGCCGGAACTGAGGAACAGGCCGTCGATGTAGTTGCGCAGGTAAAAATCGTGCGTGAGCTTGACGACCTCGTCGACGGAGAACCGGGCCCGCGGCACGTTCGACGTGCGCCGGTTCACGCAGTACTGGCAATCGTAGACGCAAAAATTGGTCAGCAGAATCTTGAGCAGCGACACGCAGCGCCCGTCCGGCGTGTAGCTGTGGCAGATGCCCATGCCGTTGGTGGCGCCGAGCCCGTCCTTGTCGACCGAGTCGCGCTTCGGCGCGCCGCTGCTGGCGCAGGAGGCGTCGTACTTGGCCGCGTCGGCCAGGATTTCGAGCTTGTCTTTGAGTTCCATCGCGCAGAAAATACTGTATATATAAACAGTATATCGCGAATCGCCCCCGCCATGCCGTGCGCGAACGCACTGTCGCTGGCGATGCGGCCGGACCGTTGTTTAATCCGACGGCCCCAATTTCACAATGTTAATATCGGAGGATTGCACCAAGCCTGGATTCACCATGTCTGTACAGTTTCGCAACAACGTCCACGTGACCGGTTCAGGACCGACGACCATGATCTTCGTGCATGGTTTCGGTTGCGACCAGACCATGTGGCGCTACCTGGCGCCGGCCTTCGCGGACCGCTTTCGCGTCGTGCTGTACGACCTGACCGGCAGCGGCCATTCCGACTGGTCCGCCTACGACCGCGCGAAGTACGGCAGCCTGCAAGGCCACGTCACGGATCTGCTGGAAATTCTCGACGCCTGCGCGGCCGGCCCGAGCATCGTCGTCGGGCACTCGGTCGGCGCGTCGATCGGCCTGCTGGCGACGATCGCGGCGCCGCAGCGCTTCGTGGCCCAGGTCCTGGTCGGCCCCTCGCCGTGCTACACCAACGACGGCGATTACGTGGGCGGGTTCAATCTGGAAGACATCGACGGCCTGCTGGACTCGATGGAGACCAATTTCCTCGAGTGGTCGCGCAAGATGGCGCCCGCGATCATGGGCGCGCCCAACCAGCCGCACCTGGGACAGGAACTGACGCGCAGCTTCTGCCGCAACGATCCCGCCATCGCCAAGCATTTCGCGCGCGTGACCTTCCGCGCCGATATCCGCGCCGACGTGCCCCGTTCGACGGTGCCCGCCCTGATCCTGCAATGCAGCGACGACCTGATCGTGCCGCGCGAAGTGGGCGACTGGCTGCATCGGCACCTGGCGCACAGCGCGCTGCGCCTGATCGACAACGTGGGGCACTGCCCGCACCTGAGCGCGCCGACGGCGAGTGCGGACGCGATCGAATCCTTTTTCGCCCAGACGCTGCCGTAATTGGGCGGCCCTCCGCCCACGCGTAGCGCCAACACACCGCATACGTCACGCGCGGGCACGGGGTGCCCGCCCTACGCCTATGCCACTTTCTCGCGCGGTCGCTGATGTAGGGTGGGCGGCCCTCCGCCCACGCGTAGCGCCAACACACCGCATACGTCACGCGCGGGCACGGGGTGCCCGCCCTACGCCTATGCCACTTTCTCGCGCGGTCGCTGATGTAGGGTGGGCGGCCCTCCGCCCACGCGTAGCGCCAACACCGCATACGTCACGCGCGGGCACGGGGTGCCCGCCCTACGCGGCGCCGATGTATCCGTTGGCCTGCGCCAGCAGCGCGGGCTCCATGCGCGCCGCGACGCGCAGGATGTAGTTGGCGGCCGGCGCGACGCCGGCCGCGCCGGCGCGGTGCAGCCACGCATAGGCTTCCACGAGGTCGGCCGGCACGCCCTGCCCCGCCGCATACATCACGCCGAGGTTGAACTGGGCGCGCGCATGGCCCTGGCGCGCGGCGCACAGGTACCAGAAATGGGCGGCCTCGTAATCGCGCTCGGCGCCGTGGCCGCTGTCGTGGCGCAGGCCCAGCGCGAACTGCGCGAGCGCGTGGCCCTGCTCCGCCGCCTTGCGATACCACAGCGTGGCCTGGCGCGGATCGATCGAGCCCGTGTCGTCGCGGTCGAGCAGCTGCCCCAGCGCGTACTGGGCCGGCGCGTAGTCCTGGTCGGCGGCCTTGCGATACCAGTACGCGGCTTCGCGCTCGTCCTGCGCGACGCCGTTGCCGCTCTCGTAGCGCAGCGCGAGGTCGAATTGCGCGCGCAGGTGGCCCTGTTCCGCGGCCTTGCGATACCAGTCCAGCGCGACCGCGGCGTCCTGCGGCACGCCGTGTCCGGCATCGACCAGCTGCCCGAGGTGATACTGCGCGCCGGCGAAACCCTGCGCGGCCGCCAGTGCGTACCAGTGCGCGGCCGTGGCGTAATCCTGCTCGACGCCCTGGCCGCTCATGGTCCCCATTTCGTAGCGCAGGCCGAGGTTGTCCTGCGCAGCAGCGTGCCCCTGCTCGGCCGCGCGCCGGAACCACGCGAGCGCCAGTTGCGCATCGCGCGCGACGCCGTGGCCGGCATCGTAGATCAGCGCCAGGTTGAACTGCGAACTGGCGTGGCCCTGCTCTCCCGCGCGGCCGTACCACAGGATCGCCTTCTCGCTGTCCTGCGGCAGGTCCTGGCCCTTGTCGTAACGGAGACCGAGGTTGAACTGGGCCGGCGCGTAGCCCTGCTCGGCGGCCTTGCGGAACCAGTGGATGGCCTGCTGGACGTCGCGTGCGATGCCCTGGCCGCTGTCGTAGCGGAGCGCGAGGTTGAACTGCGAGCGCGCGTAATTCTGTTCGGCCGCCTTGCGATACCAGTCGATGGCCTGCGCCACGTCCTGCGCGACGCCCTTGCCGCCCTCGTACATCATGCCCAGGTTGTGCTGCGCGCCGGGGTCGCCCTGCTCGGCCGCCTTGACGAACCAGCGCAGCGCTTCGTGCACGTCGACCGGCGTGCCCTGCCCTTTCGCGTACAGCCACCCGAGGTTGTACTGGGCCTGGACGTAACCCTGCTCGGCCGCCTGCCGATACCAATATAAAGCCTGGCCCAGGTCCTGCGCCACGCCCTGGCCCTTCTGGTACATCACGCCGAGGTTGTACTGGGCCTGTTCGAGGCCGCTGCTCGCGGCCATGCGATACCACGCGACGGCCAGCTCATCGTTGCGCGGCACGCCCTGGCCGTTCACGTACATGAAGCCCAGGCTGTGCTGGGCGCTGGCGACGCCGCGCTCGGCCAGCGCTTTGACACGCAAAAACTCAGCCGTGTGACGCGCCTCGATCTCGCTGGGGGACATGGCGCATCAGGCCTGGAAGGCGAGCACGTTCGACGCGCCCGCCGGCAGCCCCTGCCCGCGCAGCACGTCGATGAAGCGCGGCAGCGGCATCGGGCGGTGGTACAGATAGCCCTGCATCGTCAGGCAACCGTTCGAGCGCAGATAGCGGGCCTGCGAATCGGTCTCCACGCCTTCCGCGACCAGGTTCAGGCCCAGGCCGCGCGCGATCGAGATGATCGCAAGGACGACCGGATAGTGTCCGTGCTCGTCGTGGATCTCCTTGACGAACGACTGGTCGATCTTGATCGTGTGGACCGGGAAGCGGTGCAGGTAAGCGAGCGACGAATAGCCGGTGCCGAAGTCGTCGATCGCCACCGACACGCCCAGCTGCCCCAGCTTGTTCAGCTGCTCGATCGCATGCTGCGGATTGCGGATGCAGATGTTCTCGGTGATTTCGACTTCGATCTGGCTCGGCGCGATCCCGTAACGCAGGAGCGCGCCGCGCATCTTTTCGAAGAAGTCGCCGCGGTCGAGGTATTGCGGCGACAGGTTCAGCGACAGCCGCACCTGGTTGCCGCCGATGTTCTTCCACTGCAGCATGTCGCGGCACAGGGCGCCGATCATCCAGTCCGAGATCGGCAGCATCAGGCCGTTCTCTTCGGCGAACGGCAGGAATTCGCCCGGCGAGACGATGCCGCGGGTCGGGTGGTTCCAGCGCATCAGCGCCTCGGCGCCGACGATGCGGCCGCTGATGGCATCGATCTGCGGCTGGTAGTACATCTCCAGCTCGTTGTTCTCGAGCGCGCGGCGCAGGCTCTGTTCCAGCGCGATCTTCTGGTGCGACACGTCCTGCATCGTCGGGTCGTAGAACGCGTGGCCGTTCTTGCCTTGTCCCTTGACCTGGTACATGGCGATGTCGGCGTGGCGCAGCAGCTCGTCGATCGATTCGCCGTGGGTCGGATAGATCGCGATGCCGATCGACGCCGAGATGTGCACGGCGTGGCCGTCCAGGTCGAACGGGTCCTGCAGGCATTCGAGGAATTTGTCGGCCACCATGCGCGCGTCGTCGCGGTCGCGCAGCTCGGGCAGCACGATCGTGAATTCGTCGCCGCCCTGGCGCGCCAGCGTGTCGCCGCGGCGCAGGCATTCCTTCAGGCGGCCGGCGGCCTGCTGCAGCAGCTCGTCGCCCTTCACGTGGCCGAGCGTGTCGTTGACGAGCTTGAAGCGGTCCAGGTCGATGAACATGACGGCGAGTTCCGTCTGTTTTCTCTTGGCCTGGATGACGGCGAGGCCGAGGCGGTCCTTGAACAGGATGCGGTTCGGCAGGTCGGTCAGGATGTCGTGGTAGGCCTGGTACGAGATCACTTCTTCCGCGCGCTTGCGGTCCGTGATGTCGCGCGCCACGCCGTACGTGCCGTAGAACTCGAGCTTCCTGACCTCCTGGTCGGGCACGTGCATGCCGATGGCGTTCAGCGAGATCGTCATCAAGGTGTTGTTGAACGTGCGTTCCTGGTTGGCGCCCGCGTGGCACTTCAGGCGCAGCTCGACGTTGCGCGAGGCCCGCTCGTCGACGCGGCGTTCGTTGAACACGTAGCGCGCGCGCTCCAGGTCTTCCTCGTGCACGAGGATCGAGTAATGCTGGCCGATGAGCTCCTCGCGCTTGTAGCCGAGCAGCTGGTAGGCGCGGTCGTTGATGAAGGTGAACCTGCCTTCGTGGTTCAGCGTGTAGATGATGTCGGGCGAAGAGTCCACCAGGTAGCGGTACATCTTCTCGGAGTTTTCGAGCTGGTTGGCGATGCGCGCGTTGGCTTCTTCCAGGCGCCGCTGTTTCAACGCGTTCGCCACCGTCTTCAACAGCTCCTCGCGGCTGTACGGCTTGCGCAGGTAGTCGTAGGCGCCGCGTTTCAGCGCGCCGATGGCGGCGTCGATGCCGACCTCGCCGCTCATCACGATGACATCCGATTCGATGCCCTTCTCGTTGATGAAGTCCATGATCTCGTGGCCGCCGATGTCGGGCAGGCGCAGGTCGAGCAGCACGAGGTCGAAGCGCAGGCGCGACAGGTGTGCGAGGGCTTCGCTGCCGGTGGCCGCCGTGACGAGCTGGTAGCCGCGACCCTGCAGCAGCTCGTACAGCGACGCGAGCAGGCGGGGTTCATCGTCGACGAGCAGGAGCCTGGGCTGGTCGTTGCCGAGCGAGGTTTGCGTGTCGTGGGGGCTGGACGACGATGCGCTGGCGGAGAATGGATTCATTGTTACCTTATACGGATCCAAGCGCGCGCACCGGCTGCGTGGCCTGTGCGCCGGCGCCGGCATGCGCCGGCAGCAGGATTTCAAAACTGGTGCCGGTCGTGCCGCTGCGGCAGGCGATATGCCCGTTCAGCTTCTTGACCAGGCTGTGCACGATCGACAGGCCGAGGCCGTGGTGCGGCCCTTCCTTGGTGCTCTTCACGGCCGAGAACAGATTGGCCAGCACGTCGCGCGACAGGCCCGGACCGGTGTCGGAGACGACCAGTTCCAGGTACAGCCTGCGCTCGCGGTTCACGTGGCCGCGGTTGGCGATCTCGATGCGGCCGCCACCCGCCGACAGCGCCTCGATCGCGTTCTTGACGAGGTTCACGAGGATCTGCTTGAGGATGTCCGGGTCGCCGTCGACGCGGCCGGCGTCGTCCGGCATGCTGACGACGATCTCCACGTTGGCCGGGATGAAGTTCGTCGTGCGGAACAGGCGCAGCACGTCGTCGACGACCTTGGCCACGTCCGCGGCCGGCGCCACGCCTTCGATACGGGGCTGGATCTCCGTCAGGCTGCCCACCAGCTGGCCGACGCGGTCGATCTCCTCGTTCAGGATCGACAGCTCGGCGCTGACCGGTTCCTGGCGTTCCAGCTTGCTGTCCAGGACCGCCAGGTAGTTCTTGATGATCGACAGCGGGTTGTTCACTTCGTGCACGACGCGGCGCGACGCCTCGCGGTATTCGTCGGCCACGTGGGCCAGCTGGCGGCGCGCGTGGCCCCGTTCCGACATCGCCGTCTCCAGCGCGCCCGCGGCCTGCGCGCCGAACGCCTGCAGGAAGCGCTCGCGCTTCTGGCAGGCCGGCAGCTGCCACGCGGCGACGCCGCCGACCAGCACGCCGAGGCAGCGCGCACCGGCGACGAGCGGCAGGCACACGAACGATTCGGTGCCGAGGATGCGCAGCAGCTGTTCTTCCGCGAGGCCGAGCGGACGGCCGTCGCGGCGGATGAAGCCCAGGCGGCGGTCCAGCGCGGACTGCGCGACGGCGCCGCCCTTCGCCAGCGGGACCGTGAATTCGGCGATGCGCTGCTGGTTCGTGACCGGCGCGCCGACGAGGGCCTGGCCGGTCGGGTTCTCCAGCAGCACGACGGCATTCTCGAAATCGAACAGGATGCGCGCCGAGCGCGTCATCGCTTCCAGCAGGCCGCTTTCTCCACCATTGCCCTGCTGGCGCGTGAACATCTGGCCGACTTCGGACACCAGCACGAGATTGCGGACTTCCTCGGACAGGCGCTGCTGCACCGGATCGACGGGCGGCGGCGGCGCGAACGCGGGCAGCGCGGGCAGGTCGTCGGCGCCCGCGAGGTCGATGCCGAGATGGACGGCGGCCTTCTCGACCTGGCGCGCGGCCAGGCCCAGCAACTCGTCGGGCGTATCCGGACCGAGGCCGCACAGCGCGCGCGCCTCGTCCACGAGGGCGTCGTCGTTCGCGTGGCTGGACAGCACGTGGGCCACGCGCACGATGCGGATCAGGGGATGCGCCGCTTCCAGGCGCTCGCTCGGCTCGTGGTGGTACAGCACGGAATCGGCCAGGAAGGAATCGAGCTGCCAGCGTTCGATCAGCCAGGCGCCCGCTTCGGCGTGCGTGATCTGCAGGGTGCGCTGCTCGACGGCGCACAGGTCTTCGTCGTCGCGCGCCGTGAAGTTGAACGCGTATTCCTTGGGCGCCGTCGCCAGCAGCGCGAGGCGGCCGACGTTGTGCAGCAGGCCCGCCAGATAGGCTTCTTCCGGCTGCGCATAATCGATGCGGCGCGCGACCTCGCGCGCCAGCACGGCCGCCGTCAGCGAATTCTTCCAGAACACGCGCAGGTCGGTGGCGCCAGAGTTCGGGAAGCTGCTGAACGTCTGGAACACGGAATCGCTGATGACCAGCGTCTTGATCATGTCCGTGCCCAGCGCCACCATGGCCTGCTCGAGGTTCGCCTGGCGGCCGTTGCGGTGGTAGGCCGAGCTGTTGGCGACGGTGAGGATCTTGCCCGTCATGCCGGCATCCTTGGCGACCAGCGCGGCCAGCTCCGGCATGCCCAGATCGTCCGCCTGCAAGTGCGCAAGCAGCTTGATGAGGATCTGCGGCATGGCCGGCAAACGCGCGATCAGCAGTCGGTTGCGGATGTCCTGGTCAGGTTGATGTATGGTTTCAAGCACGGCCGCCAACTTGGTTTTTGGGTAATGGCCGCCTTCCCTGCGGGGGCTGCCACAGTATTCGTTCTTGCGGTCCCTGGAATAAGGCAATTCTTACATCGTTATTCCAAGCATGAAAAACTTATCTTAGCATATATACATTTCTGGCCGGGAACAATATTTTCCGTGAAATGTGACGCATTTTAGAGTCAAAATTCAATTGGTCGATATTGACATTGCGCAGATTAAGCCACACTAATTTACATTTTGCTCACGCCAGCGCCTTGTAGCGACGATATTGGCGCGACGTCATCCAGCACGCCAGCGACGCCAGCGCGAACGCGGCCTGGCCCAGCGCCATCGCCAGCACCGAATGCGTCAGTGCCGGCGCGATGATGCCTGCGACCAGCGCGCCCATCAACGTGGTCACGAACGACTGGCACGACGCCACCGTGCCGCGGATGTGCGGGAACAGGTCGAGGGCCAGCAAGGTGGCGCTCGGGTTGATGATCGAGCTGCCGAAGTTATAGAAGAACATCGGCAGCACGGTCCACGGCAGCGCCGGCGGCAGGACGGCGTGGTACGAGACGGAGCCGGTGACGGCCGCCAGCATGAATGCGTAGCCGATGCCGATCTGGCGCGAGAACGTCATCTTCCCCGCCAGCCGGTTGGCGGCGAGCGCGCCGAGGAAGATGCCGCTCACGGCGGGCACGAACAGCCATGCGAACTGCGACGGCCCCAGGTGCAGGTGCACGGGCAGCAGCACGGGGGCGCCCGCGATGAACAGGAACATGCCGCCGAAATTGAAGGCGACGATGCCCGACTTCATCTGGAACAGCACGGAGCTGAAGATGTCCCAGTAGCTGCGCGCCAAAAAGCGCGGATTGAACGGCTGGCGGCGCTCCACCGGCATCGTCTCCGGCAGGTGCTGCCAGCACACCCACCACAGCACGACCGAAAACCCGAGCAGGCCGAGGAAGATCGAACGCCAGTCGAACGCGGCGACCACCCAGCCGCCCAGCACGGGCGCGATGGCCGGCGCGATCGAAAAAATCATCGTCACCATCGACAGCAGGCGCGCGGCCGGCGCGTCCGAATACAGGTCGCGGATGATGGCCCGGCCCACGACGACGCCCGCACCGGCCGAGATGCCCTGCATGATGCGGAAGATCCACAGGTAGTGCACGGAATGCGCGGACGCGCAGCCGAGCGTCCCGACCGCGAACACGATCAGCCCGACGAGGACCACGTTGCGCCGCCCGAACGCGTCCGACAGCGCGCCGTGCCACAGCGACATCACGGCGAAGGCCAGCATGTACGCCGTCAGCGTCTGCTGGACTTCCAGCCCGGTCGCGCCCAGCGACGCCTGGATGCTCGGGAATGCGGGCAGGTAGGCGTCGACGGAAAAGGGGCCGAGCATCGACAGCGCGGCCAGCAGCGACGCGAGGCCGCCGGCCGACAGCACCTTGATCTTGTGCGGCACCGGCAGCGGGACGGGGATGACGGGGTCTTTCGGCAGGTTGTCCGGTTCGGGTTCGGGCAGCATTTATTCTTCTTTCGGTTTTGCGGCGTCGCGGCGGTTGAAGCCGGCGACCATGTCGAAGCGGAACAGGCGGCATTCGAGGGCGCCGTTGAAGAACGGCGTCTTGCGCGATTCTTTCAGGCGCAGCATCTTGGGCAGGCCCAGGTCGGCCGTGAACAGGTACACGGTCCAGCCGGCGAAGCGCTGCTTCAGCGTGGTGGAGAGCTGCTGGTAGAAGCCGACGGCCATCTCGTCCTGCGGGATCGTGGAATCGCCGCGCACGCCGATCCGCTCGCCGTACGGCGGATTCGTCACCAGCAGGCCGGGCTGGCTGGTGGGCGGCTGCACCTGCTGCGCCTCGATCTGCTTCAGCGGCACGTCGAACAGGATGCCGGCCGCGCGCAGGTTATGGCGCGTCATCGCGATCATGTCGCCGGAGATGTCGGAGCCGAAGATCGTCGGTTCGGCGGGCAGCGGGTTCGGCTTGATGGCCGTCTTCATCTCCTGCCAGGCCTTGGCGTTGAAATTCCCGAATTTTTCGAACGCGAAGCGGCGGCGCGCGCCGGGCGGGATGCCCTGCACCATCTGCGCGGCCTCGATCAGGATCGTGCCCGAGCCGCACATCGGATCGAACAGCGGCACGCCCGGCTTCCATCCCGCCACGCGCAGCAGGCCGGCGGCCAGGTTCTCGCGCAGCGGCGCGTCGCCCGTCTCTTCGCGCCAGCCGCGCTTGAACAGCGCCTCGCCGGACGTGTCCAGGTAGATCGTGAAGTTGCGCTGGTCGAGGAAGCCCATGATGCGCATGTCCGGCTCGCGCGTATCGACGGACGGACGGCGGCCGAACTGGTCGCGGAAGCGATCGCACACGGCGTCCTTGATCTTCAGGGTCGTGAACTCGAGGCTCGTCAGCGGCGACTTGATGGCGGTGATGTCGACGCGGATCGTGTGGTCGACGCCGAACCAGTCTTCCCACGGCTGTTCCAGCACGAGGTCGTAGATGTCGTTTTCGTTCGCGTAGTTGCGGTTGGCGATGCGCAGCAGCACGCGCGACGCGATGCGCGAGTGCAGGTTGATGCGGTATGCGTCGGTGTCCGAGCCCGAGCAGTGCACGCCGCCCGGCACCTGGTTGTGCACCTTCAGCGTCGCGCTGCCGGTGGCCTGTGCGATCTCGGCCAGCTCGTCGGCCAGCGCCTGTTCCATGCCGCGCGGGCAGGGGCAAAAATAAGAAGCCATAGGGGTACCTTTTATCCGTTATTTCCCATAATCGGGGTCAGAGCCCGGTTCACCGGGTGGGCTCTGCCCCCGACTGACTAAAAAGAAACGGCCGGGATCAGGCCCGGCCGCCGAACTACCGTCGCCCCCGCGCAGGCGGGGGTCAAAGTTTGCGTGCGTTACCGCAGCGCTGGCAGAACTTGGGTCCCCGCCTGCGCGGGGACGACGTGGTATGTGGTCGTCGTATGTGGCGGTCTTGTCAGAACGGCTTCACGACCACCAGGATCACAATGGCCAGCAGCAGCAGTACCGGCACTTCATTGAACACGCGGAACCATCGATGGCTGCGCGTGTTCGCGCCGCGCTCGAACTTTTTCAGCAGCGATCCGCAGGCGTGATGGTAGCCGATGACGAGGATCACGAGCGCCAGTTTTGCGTGCAGCCAGCCGCCCTTGATGCCGAAGCCCAGCCACAGCCACAGGCCCAGCAACAGCGCCGGCACCGCGAGGATCGTCGTGAAGCGGTACAGGCGGCGGGCCATGCCGAGCAGGCGCTCGACCGCGGCCGGATTGCTTTCCTGGGCCAGGTTCACGTAGATGCGCGGCAGGTAAAACAGGCCGGCGAACCACGAGGCGATGAAGACGATGTGCAGCGCTTTGATCCACAAATACATGCAATCCCTCTATTTCCAAAATTCGGGCTCTGACCCCATTTTTGAGCAATTGCCAAAAAACGGGCTCTGACCCCGGTTATTTGCGCACTTCACCGTGGCCAAAGACCACGTACTTCAGCGACGTGAGGCCCTCCAGCCCGACCGGGCCGCGCGCATGCAGCTTGTCGTTCGAGATGCCGATCTCCGCGCCCAGGCCGTATTCGAAGCCGTCGGCGAAGCGCGTCGACGCGTTGATCATCACGGACGCCGAATCGACTTCACGCAGGAAGCGCATCGCGTCCGTGTAATCCTCGGTGACGATGGCGTCCGTGTGCTTCGACGAATACGTGTTGATATGCTCGATGGCCGCGTCGATGCCGTCCACGATCTTGACGGCGAGGATAGGCGCCAGGTATTCCGTGCTCCAGTCCTCTTCCGTCGCCGGCACCAGGTGCGG
This sequence comes from Massilia sp. Masssp93, assembly GCF_059491295.1. Lineage (NCBI taxonomy): Bacteria > Pseudomonadati > Pseudomonadota > Betaproteobacteria > Burkholderiales > Oxalobacteraceae > Massilia > Massilia sp. Masssp93. The sequence goes on from NZ_CP168502.1 coordinate 5,604,020, forward strand.
GTAGCCCTGCAGGATCGCCAGCGCTTCGGGATCGGCGCGCAGTTCCACTTCCTTCGTCGCGTACAGCGCGGCCAGTTGCGGCAGCACGGCGGGCGCGATGGCGCGCGCGACCAGCAAGGTCTCCATCGTGTTGCACGTGCCGTAGCGGTGCGTCTTGGCGTTCATGGCGATCGGGAGCGCCTTCGCGATGTCGGCCTTGGCGTCGATGTAGACGTGGCAGATGCCGTCCAGGTGCTTGATCATCGGGACCGTGGATTCCTTCATCAGCCGGGCGATCAGGCCCTTGCCGCCGCGCGGGACGATCACGTCCACGAATTCCGGCATCGTGATGAGGGCGCCGACGGCGGCGCGGTCGGTCGTCTCGACGACCTGCACGCCGTGTTCCGGCAGGCCGGCGCCGCGCAGGCCTTCGGCCACCAGCGCCGCGAGCGCGCGGTTGCAGTGGATCGCCTCCGAGCCGCCGCGCAGGATGGCGGCGTTGCCGCTCTTGATGCACAGGCCGGCCGCGTCGACCGTCACGTTCGGGCGCGCCTCGTAGATGATGCCGATCACGCCCAGCGGCACGCGCATGCGGCCGACCTGGATGCCCGTCGGGCGGAATTTCAGGTCCGTGATCTCGCCGATCGGGTCGGGCAGCGCGACGATCTGGCGCAGGCCGTCGACCATCGTGGCGATCGCTTTGTCGGACAGCGCCAGGCGGTCCAGCAGCGCCGGTTCCAGGCCGGCGGCGGCCGCCGCTTCCATGTCGCGCGCGTTGGCGGCACGCAGGATGTCGGCGTCGCGCTCGATGGCGGCGGCGATCAGGAGCAGCGCCTGGTTGCGGGTGGCGCTGTCCGCGCGCGCCATGCCGCGCGAGGCCGCGCGCGCCTGGCGGCCCATTGTTTGCATGGTGTCGGTGATGTCCATCGTGCTTCGTTCCTCTGTATTCATATCAGCCGTAGGGTGGGCACCCCGTGCCCACGCGGACGTCAACGTCACGCCAACGTCACGCGTGGGCACGGGGGTGCCCACCCTACGACGCAACTCTCAATGCCAGCTGCAGCATCGCATCCCAGGCGTCTCCCGCGAACTGCTTCGCGCGCAGGCCCTTGACCATCTTGTCGACCTGAGCCGCCTGCTGCAGCGCCGCTTCCAGCACCGGCAGCGAAATCCGCCGCAGCGCCGGTTCCATCATGCGCTCGCGCGGGCCCCAGATGCGGTATTCCTTCAGCAGCGCGCCGAGCGGGCGTCCCTGCGCCATCCCTGCCTTCAATTTTAGCAGCGTGCGGATTTCTTCGGAGACGGCCCATAAAACCAGCGGCAGCGCCTCGCCCTCGCCTTTCAGGCCTTCCAGCATGCGCACGAGGCGCGCCGGGTCGCCGGCCAGCATCGCTTCCGACAGCTTGAAGACGTCGTAGCGCGCCACGTTCAGCACGGCGTCGATCACCTGGTCGTAGGTCAGCTTGCCCGGCTCGTACAACAAGGCGAGTTTCTGGATCTCCTGGTGCGCCGCCAGCAGGTTGCCTTCCACGCGGTCGGCGATGAAGTCCAGGCTCTGGCGGTCGGCGCTCTGGTTCTGCGCGGCCAGGCGCGTGCCGATCCAGCCCGGCAGCTGCGCGCGCTCCACGTTTGCGATCTCGACGTAGACCGCGGCCTGCTGCAGCGCCGCCACCCACGATGCCTTGGCCGTCTGCCAGTCCAGCTTCGGCAGCGTGACCAGCGTGAGGTTGTCGGGGTTCAGGTCCTTCGCGTAGTTCTGCAGCGCCGCGCTGCCGTCCTTGCCCGGCTTGCCGCCGGGGATGCGCAGCTCGATCAGCTTCTTGTCGCCGAACAGCGACATGGCCTGGTTGGCGGCCAGCAGCTCGCCCCATTTGAAGCTGCGCTCGACCGTGAGCACGTCGCGCTCGGAATAGCCGTGCGTGCGCGCCGCGCGGCGGATCTTGTCGGCCGCCTCCAGCGCCAGCAGGTGCTCGTCGCTGGTGATCACGTAGAGGGGCGCGAGCCCCTTGGCGAGGTGGCCGTCGAGCGCTTCAGGCCGCAACTGCATGGTGTTCCTTTTCGCTTGTCGTCAAGTGGCCGGCTTCATCGCGGCCAGGCGGCGGATGATCTGCTGGACCAGGTCCGCCTGCATGTCGCGGTACAGCAGCGCTTCTTCCGATTCCTTGGCCAGCACCTGGGTCTCGTCGAACGCCATGTTCCGGCGCAGCGAGATCTCGGTCGGCGCCACCAGTTCCGCGCCCTTGGCGTCGCGCACGCTGAACGTCAGCGTGTACGTCAGCAGGTATTCGCGCACGCGGCCCAGGCTGTTCAGCGACAGGATGGACTTGTTGCGCGTCTCGCCCAGCAGCACGAACTGCGCCTCGGCGTCCGCCGCCTTGTCCGCGATGACCACCTGGTCCGTCGCGCGCAGGTTGCGCTTGAGTTCCGTGCCCAGCGCCGACGTGTCCGGGAAGCCCAGATAAATGCTGTGGAACGGCATCGTGTAGCTGCCGTTCGAGCCGCGCAGCTCGAAGCCGCAGCCTGCCAGGCTACTCGCCACCAGCAGGGCCGCGGCCGCGCGCACCACCAACTTCCGGGTCAGGGCGCGCATGGCTTACACCACGATGTTGATCAACTTGCCGGGGACGACGATGACCTTCTTCGGCGTGCCTTCGACGAACTTCTGCGCCGCTTCCGACGCCAGCGCGGCGGCTTCGATGGCGGCCTTGTCGGCATCCTTCGGCACTTTCACCGAACCGCGCAGCTTGCCGTTCACCTGGATCATCATCTCGACCTCGGCCTGTTCCAGCGCGGCCGGGTCCACTTCCGGCCAGGCCACGTTGAGGATGTCGCCGTACTTGCCGGCGTACCCCAGTTCCTGCCAGAGCGCGTGCGTGATGTGCGGCGCGACCGGGTTCAGCATGCGCAGGAAGATCGACAGGCCTTCCGTGATCACGGCGTCGCTTGCCGCCGATGCGGCGTCCCGACCTTCGGCCAGCTTGGCCGACTCCAGCGTATTGAGCATCTTCATGCACGCCGAGACGACCGTGTTGTACTGGATGCGCTTGAAGTCGTAGTCGGCCTGCTGCAGCACCTTGTGCACTTCGCGGCGCAGCGTCTTCTGCGATTCGTCCAGAGTGCCGTGCTGCTGTGCGGCCAGCGCAGCGGCCACGCGCTCGCGCTGGGCATAGCCGAACGCCCAGACGCGGCGCAGGAAGCGGCTCGCGCCTTCCACGCCCGACTCCGACCATTCCAACGTCTGCTCCGGCGGCGCGGCGAACATCGTGAACAGGCGGGCCGTATCGGCGCCGTACTGCTCGATCTGCGCCTGCGGGTCGATGCCGTTGTTCTTCGACTTCGACATCTTCTCGGTGCCGCCGATGACGACCGGCTGGCCGTCGTCCTTCAGCACCGCGGACTGCGGACGGCCGCGCTCATCGAACGTCAGGGTCACGTCGGCCGGGTTGTACCAGGTCTTCTTGCCCGACTCTTCTTCGCGATAATAGGTCTCGTTCAGCACCATGCCCTGCGTGAGCAGGTTGACGAACGGCTCGTCGAATTTCACGAGGCCGAAGTCGCGCATGACCTTCGTCCAGAAGCGCGCGTACAGCAGGTGCAGCACGGCGTGTTCGATGCCGCCGATGTACTGGTCCATCGGCATCCAGTAATCGTTGCGGGCCGGATCGACCATCGCGTCGTTCGAACCCGGCGACGTATAGCGCATGTAGTACCAGGACGAATCGATGAACGTGTCCATCGTGTCCGTCTCGCGGCGCGCGGGCGCGCCGCAGCACGGGCAGTCGACCTTCAGGAAGGCTTCGTGTTTCTTGAGCGGGTTGCCGCTGCCGTCCGGGACGCAGTCTTCCGGCAGCACGACCGGCAGGTCCTTCTCGGGGACCGGCACCGTGCCGCACTTGTCGCAGTGGATCATCGGGATCGGCGTGCCCCAGTAGCGCTGGCGCGAGATGCCCCAGTCGCGCAGGCGGAACGTGACCTTCTTGTCGCCCAGGCCCAGGTTCGCGAGGTCGCCTGCGACGGCATTCACCGCCGACGTGTAATCGAGGCCGTCGTACTTGCCCGAGTCGACGACGACGCCGCGCTCCTTGTCGCCGTACCACTCCTGCCAGCCGTCCAGCGAGAAGGTCTCGCCTTCCACGGCGATGACCTGCTTGATCGGCAGATCGTATTTTTGCGCGAACGCGAAATCGCGCTCGTCATGGGCCGGCACGCCCATCACGGCGCCGTCGCCGTACGTGATCAGGACGTAGTTGCCGACCCAGACCGGCACCTGCTCGCCGGAGATCGGATGCGTGACGAACAGGCCGGTCGGCATGCCCTTCTTTTCCATCGTCGCCATGTCGGCTTCGATGACGGAACCCTGCTTGCACTCGGCGATGAACGCCTGCAGTTCCGGATTGTCCTTGGCGGCATGCTGCGCGAGCGCGTGTTCCGGCGCGACGGCGCAGAAGGTCACGCCCATGATCGTGTCGGCGCGCGTCGTGAAGACGTACATCTTGCCGTCGTTGATGAGCTCACCCTGCTCGTCCATGATCACGTGCGGGAACGCGAAACGCACGCCGGTCGACTTGCCGATCCAGTTGGCCTGCATGATGCGCACGCGCTCCGGCCAGCCCGGCAGCTTGTTCTCGACGTGGTCCAGCAGTTCGTCGGCGTAGTCCGTGATGCGCACGTAGTACATCGGGATCTCGCGCTTTTCGACCGTCGCGCCCGAGCGCCAGCCGCGGCCGTCGATGACCTGCTCGTTGGCGAGCACGGTCTGGTCGACCGGGTCCCAGTTCACGGTGCCGGTCTTCTGGTAGATGATGCCCTTCTCGAGCATCTTGAGGAACATCCACTGGTTCCACTTGTAGTAGTCCGGCTTGCAGGCCGTCATTTCGCGCGACCAGTCGATCGCGAGGCCCATCGACTCCATCTGGCCGCGCATGTGGGCGATGTTCGAATACGTCCACTGGGCCGGCGGCACGTTGTTGGCCATCGCCGCGTTCTCGGCGGGCATGCCGAAGGCGTCCCAGCCCATCGGCATCAGCACGTTGTAGCCGTTCATCCGCAGATAGCGGTACATCACGTCATTGATCGTATAGTTGCGCACGTGACCCATGTGCAGCTTGCCCGACGGGTAGGGCAGCATCGAGCAGGCGTAATACTTGCCTTTCGGGAAACGCGGGTCGTTCTCGACGGCTTTATACGCGTCGATCGACTTCCAGTAGGCCTGCGCGGCCTGTTCGACTTCGGCTGGACTATATTTATCTTGCATGGTGTTCTGCGGACTGAAGGAGGTGAGCAGAACATTATACCGGTCGTTCGGCATGGTGGGCACGGGGTGCCCACCCTACGATACCGTCGCATTGCCGTAGGGTGGGCTCGCCGAGCCCTCCAAATGCATGCAAATCAGCGCAGCTCGAGCTCTAGGGCCGGCTTCTCGCCGTAATCCTCATAGCGCTCGTTGATGCCGATGATGCAGAACGCCATCTCTTCCAGCACGTCCGGCGCCCGTTCGCGCAGGGCTTCCGAGTGCGTCACGACGATGTGCAGCACCTCGTCCTTTTTCAGGCGGACGCTGCTCATGCCGTCTTCATCGCGCAGATAGCTCAGGCAATCGACCCAGGAATCCATGGAGTGCGCATACGAATCGGGAAAGCCGAACGCACGCCGGCTCTCGACGTGGAAGCTTTCCGCGTCGGTGATCGCGGCGCCGTTCAATTCGACGGTGGCCATGGAAGATCTCCTGTCAGGTAACATAAAACGACGTCGCCCCTGCGCAGGCAGGGCCCAAGTTTGCATGCGCAGTCGGTCGGCCTGCAAAACCGGATCCCCGCCTCCGCGGGGACGACGGCAGTCATGGAGAGTATGCCAGCAGATCGCCGGCAAAGCCGTCCAGTTCGGCGGGCGTGTGCGTCAGCCCTTGAGGCCGAGCACGTCCTGCATGTCGTACAGGCCGGTCGGCTTGTCGGCCAGGAAGCGCGCGGCGCGCAGCGAGCCCTGGGCGTAGCTGACGCGGCTGCTCGATTTGTGGCTGATCTCGATGCGCTCGCCGATGCCGGCGAACAGCACGGTGTGGTCGCCCACGATGTCGCCGCCGCGCACGGTGGCGAAGCCGATCGTCGACGGGTCGCGCTCGCCGGTCACGCCTTCGCGGCCGTAGACGGCGCATTCCTTGAGGTCGCGGCCGAGGGCGTCGGCGATGACTTCACCCATCTTGAGCGCCGTGCCGGACGGGGCGTCGACCTTGTGGCGGTGGTGGGCTTCGATGATCTCGATGTCATAGCCCTCGGCAAAATTCTTGGCCGCCAGCTCCAGCAGCTTCATCGTGACATTGACGCCGATACTCATGTTCGGGGCGAACATGATCGCGGTCTTGTCGGCGGCGGCGCGGATGGCGGCCTTGCCGGCGTCGTCGAAACCGGTGGTGCCGATGATCATCTTGATGCCGTGCGCGGCGCAGTACTCCAGGTGGCGCAGCGTGCCTTCCGGACGCGTGAAGTCGATCAGGAAATCGGCGTCGGCCAGGCCCTTGTCGAGGTCGGACTGGATCACGATGCCGGTCAGCTGGCCGGAAAACGCGCCGGCGTCCGCATTGATGAACGGGGTGCCTTCGCGGTCGAGGGCGCCGGCCAGCCGGGCGTCCGGCGCGGCCGCGATGGTTTCGATCAGCATGCGGCCCATGCGGCCGCTGGCGCCGGCGACGGCGATTTTCAGTTGGGTCATCATTGTCCTCCGCCGCCACCGCCTTTGGCTGCCTCGTCGCGCTTGCGCTTGAGTTCGTCCAACGACTCCTGCTCGGATTGGGTTTCGTATTTGGAGATGCCGATCAGGCGATTGATGTATTCGCGTTCCGTCGGCAGGTTGCCGCCGTCAAAGTGGTCGACCTTGTCGTCCTTGAAAAAGACGGTGACGCGGCTGGTGGTCAGCTCGCCGTTGCCGCGCGCGAGGTAGAACGGATAATCCCAGCGGTCCGCGTGGAAGGCATCCTGCAGCAGCGGGGTGCCGAGGATAAATTTCACCTGGTCGCGGGTCTGGCCGACTTTCAGCTGGTTCAGCATTTCCTGCGAGACGAAGTTGCCCTGCTGGATGTCCGGGCGGTAGGGCGAGAAGATCCAGAGGAATTTCTGCAGCTTGGTGACGGTCGTCGTCTGCGCGCCGGAATTCGCGATTGCCGCGGACTTGCCGGCATCGGCGGCGACCGCGGACGGAGCGGTGCTCACCGGGGCTGCCGGCTGGGTCTGGTTGCGCCAGGCGGCGCAGCCGGACAGCGCCAACGTCATGCAGGCGAGGCCGGCCACGAGCGCTGCCCGGGCGTGGGAACGATGTAAAACGGCGTTAATGCGCATATCTGACCTTAAAAATCGATGAGGCGGGAGCTATCAAAACGCTATATCATAAAGCACTCCGCCCATATCCGAGTAACAAAACATGAGCAACAATCCAACCGACCTGAAAGCCAGCGGCCTGAAAGCGACCTTGCCTCGGCTAAAAATCCTGGAAATTTTCCAGAACAGCGCGGTGCGGCACCTGACGGCGGAAGACGTGTACAAGACCCTGCTGAACGAAAATATGGACGTTGGCCTGGCGACCGTCTACCGGGTGCTGACCCAGTTCGAGCAGGCCGGCCTGTTGAACCGCAATCACTTTGAAACCGGCAAGGCGATCTACGAGCTGAACGCCGGATCGCACCACGACCACCTCGTCTGCCTCGATTGCGGCCACGTGGAAGAGTTCTACGACGACGAAATCGAAAGCCGCCAGCAAAAGATCGCCAGCGAACGCGGCTTCAAGATCGCCGAGCACGCGCTGGCCATCTACGGCCACTGCCAGAAGACCGACTGCCCGCACCGGCACTAAACCAGGCGCAAACCGGTAGATACCGTCTTGTGCGTCAAGCTTCACATGGCGTAATTCGGGTCATATGGCCTGCCTGAGTGCACAACACCAAAGCACAGGTGGGCCAGCTTGCGCATGCAGGCACCGATGACGGCCATCTTGGTCTTGCCTTTGGCGAGCAAACGGTCGCTGAAGGATTTGATGTGAGGGTTCCAGCGGCGGGCCACCACGGCTGGCATGTAAAGCAGCTTGCGCAGGTGCGATGGGCCAGCCTTGGATAGGCGAGGACGTTTATGCACCGACGAACCTGAGTCCCACTGTACCGGCACCAGGCCAAGATAAGCGGCCAGTTGCTCGGCAGTGTCGAAGGTTTTAGCGGCAAACAGCGCGGTCAGGTTACTCGAGACACGCTCGCCCACGCCAGGAATCGTCTCCAGCAGATCCTGCTTGTTGCGCAAATCAGGATCGTTGTCGATATGCTCTTCGATCATCTGTTCCAGACGCTTGAGCTCAGCCTGCAAAAACCTGAGCGACTGCATGATCGACTGCTTGACCTCGTCCGGTGATACACCGAAATCGATGGCCTCCTGACGGTTTTGTTCGCGCTGCAAATCATCGGCAATAGCGTCACGGCGCGTCAGCAGGGCTTTCAGGTGACGCGCAGATTTCGACGGCGGTTGCCAAGCTACGGGTTTCAATGTCTCGCCGTAGCGCGCCAGTACGGTACTGTCGGCTTTATCGGTCTTGTTCTTGACGCCCAGTCCTTGGGCAAACTGCCGCAGCTGGGCCGGATTAGCCAGTGACAGTTTCAAGCCCGCATCGGTCAGCGCCAGCGCGGCCGGTTCGTGATACACACCGGTCGGCTCCATGATCACATGCGCATCAGGCGCTTTGTTTGTGGCCAGCCATTCAATCAGTTCTTCGAATCCAGCCTTTGTGTTGGATAACGATTTGGACTTCAACTTGCCGTTCTTAGTATCGAGCAGCATGCAGTCCAGTTTTTTCTTCGAAACGTCTACGCCAAGATAAAACATTTGATCTTCCTTGTGTTCTTGATTTTCCCTATCCACTCCACACTCGCCTTGTACATGCAGGGTCAGAGCCCTCGGATACCGTCCAGTGTTCAGTCATGGGGTGGGGAGAGGTGAAGGGCCTAATCTACTCCACAAGGTCAACGCCTTCAGGGTGGGCACAAGCTGGTCTTCACCTCAGTTAGTGGTAGCTAATCACCAACACGCTCAAGATACAAGGGTGGGCATTTGAGGCCGGGGGCCTCAAATGAAACGTGCCCACGCGTAACATATGCGGTACGCGAACGTCACGCGTGGGCGGAGGCCGCCCACCCTACGCCCTCATGTGTGGCTCAGCGCGCTCGACAGCAGCTTGGCCGTGATGTCGACGATCGGGATCACGCGCTCGTACGCCATGCGCGTGGGGCCGATGACGCCGAGGGTGCCGACGATCTTGCCGTTCACTTCGTACGACGCCGTGACGACGCTCATCTCGTCCATCGGCACGAGCTTCGATTCGCCACCGATGAAGATCTGCACGCCGCCGGCCCGGCTCGATACGTCGAGCAATTGCATCAGGCCGGTTTTCTGCTCGAACATCTCGAACATCTGGCGCAGCGAGGTCATGTTGGAAGACAGGTCGGCCACGGACAGCAGGTTGCGCTCGCCCGCGATCACCATGTCGTCCGTCTCGGCCAGCGCTTCGCTACCCGCCTCCACCGCGGCCTGCATCAGGCGTCCCATGTCGTCGCGCAGCTGGCGCAGTTCGCCCGTCAGGCGGCCGCGCACCTCGTCGAACGACAGGCCGGCGAAATGCTGGTTCAGGTAATTGGCCGATTGAATCAGCTCGGTCGGCGTGTAGTCGACGTCGGTCAGCAGCAGGCGGTTCTGCACGTCGCCGCGCGGGTCGACGATGACGAGCAGGATGCGCTTTTCCGACAGGCGCAGGAATTCGATCTGCTGGAACGCCGATTCGCGCCGCGGGCTCTGCACGACGCCGGCGAACTGCGACAGCGACGACAGCATCTGGGCCGCGTTGGCGATCATCTTCTGCGGCTGGTGCGCGGGCAGGCGCATGCCGGCCTCGACGGCGTTCTCGTCGATCTGCTGCACGGTCAACAGCGTGTCGACGAACAGGCGGTAGCCGCGCGGCGTCGGAATGCGGCCGGCCGACGTGTGCGGACTGGCGACATAACCCATTTCCTCGAGGTCGGCCATGATGTTGCGGATCGTGGCGGGCGAGAGGTCGAGGCCGGAAATCTTCGACAGCGCGCGCGAACCGACCGGCTGGCCGTCGGCGATGTAGCGCTCGACCAGGGCTTTCAACAGGGTTTGTGCACGGTTATCGAGTTGCATGGCCTTGGAACGGAACGGACTGTCCGGTTGTTGTCATTTCTTTCATTATGCACGTTCGATCGACGGTGTGCTTCATCCGTGTTCGCGCTTGAGCCAGTCGAGCAGTTCGTCGAAGTCGCGCACGATCGCATCCGGCACCACTTCGTGTTCCAGGTGCCGGCTCGACCCCGTGCGGTTCATCCACACCGCGCGCAGGCCGGCGCGCTGGGCGCCCTGCACGTCGAGCAGCACGTCGTCGCCGACATACACCGCATCCTCCGGCGCCACGCCCAGTTCCGCGCACGCGGCCAGGAAGATCGACGCATCCGGCTTGGCCACGCCGAACTGCGACGCCGCCACCGACACCTTGAAATGGTGCGACAGGCCGATCGTCCGCAAGTCGGCATTGCCGTTCGAAATCGAGCCGATCAGCACTTGGTTCTTCAGGCGCAGCAGGCCCGGCAGCACGTCGTCGTACGGGACCACGGCATTGCGCGCGGCGAAAAACTGCGCCATCGCATGCTCGACCTTGGCGGCATCCTCGCCCGCTTCCTGGAATGCATCCACGAGGCCGGCATGGCGCAGCTTGCCGAGGTCGAGGTGGAATTCGGGCTTGCGCGCCAGCAGTTCCAGGCGCGCCTGGCGCAGGGTGTCGATGGTAAAGCGCTCGGCCACGCGCGGCGCGTGCTCGCGCAACCATGCGAACAACGTCTCTTCGGCCTGCAGGATCACGGGGGCGATGGGCCACAGCGTGTCGTCGAGGTCGAACAGGATGGCCTTGGGCCAGGCACGGCGCGTGTTCATGTGGGATTGCGGCTCCGGAAACGAAGCTTGGACAGTGGAAAGGAGCCAGTCAAGCATAACGAGGGCGGCGCCGAAAAGCAATGCCGCGCCGGACACGGGCTCATGGTTACACCGTGATACAAAGGCAAATGAGGCCGTTGCTTGGCAAATGCACTAAAATGATGGGTATTTTTCTATTCGGCCGTACCGGCGCCGCCTTCGCGCGCCACTCATTCCATTGTGGAGATTTTATGAAGAGCTCGATCCTGCGTGCCGGCGTTGTAGCGCTGGCATGCGCGCTGGGCCTGTCCGCCTGCGGCGGCGGGAGCGGCGACCTGTACCTGACCGGCACGGTTGGCAACGTCACCAAGGACGGTCTGGTGCTGACCAATAACGGCGAAGACCTTGCCGTGACGGCGCCCTATACGTCGTTCCAGTTCAATAACCGGATTTCGACGGACGACCAGTTCAACATCACGGTCAAGGCCGTTCCGTCGAACGTTGCCAAGATCGACGATTGCACAGTGAACAACGGCAAGGCGCGCGCCAACTACTACACGATCGCCCAGATCAGCGTTACGTGCAAAATCATTCAGCATCCGCTGACGGCGTCGATCAAGAACCTGACGGGCAGCGGCCTCGTGATCGTCAACGGCGATGATCGCCATGACGTCCCGGCGGGCACCACCTCGGTGCCGTTCGCGACGGTGTACGAGGACGGCGCCTACGGCGTCACCGTCCTGCAGCAGCCGGCCGGCCAGACCTGCACGGTCAGCGGCGGCAGCAGCGGCAACGGCGCGGGCATCATGGGCTCGGCCGCCGAGGGTACGACCGTCACCGTCACCTGCTCTTAATCCTGGAGAGACCTACATGAAGTTTTCTTTCGCGCGTCCGGCCCTCGCCCTCGCGATCATGGCGACGCTGGCCTCCTGCGGCGGCGGCGGCAAGGCCACGTTCCCGATCAACGTCACGGTCAGCAATGTGCGATACCCGGGCCTCGTCCTGAGCACGAACGGCCAGGACTTGACCGTCAACCCGCCGTCCGCCACCAGTGCGACGGACGCCACTGTCCCGGATGTCGTCCTCACCTTCCCGAACACGATCGAGTACGGCCAGGAGTATGAAGTGGTCCCGAAAGGCGCCACCGTCGTCAGCCATGCCGCCACGGGCGGCGCCCTGCCGAAACACCAGCAGTGCTCGCCGAACCTGTTCCCGGCATACGGCACGGCCGGCCAGCTGGCCAAGATCGACATCCGCTATGTGTGTGCGATCATCGCGTATCCGCTTACCGGCACCGTCAAGGGCCTGACCGGCACCGGCCTCGTCCTCGCCAACGGCAGTACGACGGGCACCATCCCTGTCAGCCCCGCCGTGGACGCCAACAATGCCCCGACCGGCGCGGACGTGCCCCTGACGATGAACTCGGTGCCATACGGCTCGACCTACGGCGTGACCGTCCTGACCCAGCCAACCAGCCCGGCCCAGACCTGCACCGTCGCCGGCGGCACCAACGGCACGGGCGGCGGCACGATGGACGATGCGGCGGAAGCGGCAACGGTCCCTGGCGTAAACAACCTGGTCGTAACCTGCGTGACCAACAAATAAACGGCGCACCACGGCGCGGAGGAGATATATAAGTTTCGCATATCGAATATCCAAAACAGAAATTGGACTGATATGCTGTAGTGCAGCATAATTGCACCTGTCTCCTCCAACTCTCCTCAGAAAGAATTGGATTTAAGCCCGCCTCAACAGCGGGCTTTTTTTTGCCCGCGATCGGCGAAGGGGCGCCTTGGAACCGGCGGCGGCATGCCGTCGATGTCCTCATCGGGTGCGTGGTCTGGTGCGGTGTGCGGCCTGTGCGGCCTGCTTCGTACGGCGCCGTCGCGCTGCGTGGCAGCCGGGCCGTTCTGTCTTCATTCTCTGCCGGGCGGCAGCCGGTTCAATCTCTTGCTCAATCTTTTGCGCTGCTGCGCGCGCCGCGTCAGGCGCGCGATTTCTCGACGGTAGCGAGGCGTTTCGCCGTCACCTTGACGACGGCCATCTGCTGGCCCTCGATCGTCACCTGCGCATCGTAGCGCTGATGCCGGGTGACGCTGGCGGCGTGCGCGGCGCTCGTCACACCCACGAGGACGGCGGCTGCGAGGAAGATGGCTTCCATGTTTTTCTGGATGTTCATGACTGTTCTCCTTCGGTCCGGGTCAAGGTTCAGATGGCGGCTTTGTCGACGGTGGCGAGGCGTTTCGCCGTCACTTTGACGACGGCCATCTGCTGGCCTTCGATCGTCACCTGCGCGTCGTAGCGCTGATGCCGGGTAACGCTGGCGGCGTGCGCGGCGCTCGTCACACCCACGAGGACGGCGGCTGCGAGAAAGATGGCTTCCATGTTTTTGAGGACGTTCATTTTGCTTCTCCTGAGTGGTCGTTCGGTTCGTCGGGAGCCGTGATCGGCTTGGTATGGTGTCACTGTAGGCGCGCGCGCCCTTCCCTTCCAGCGGACTGCGACGAACTGCAAAAAACGCAGGATAAAGCGGCGAAAAACCGGATTGTGCGTTGCGGCACAGCAGCCGGCGCATGAGCATGCTCAACAGCCGGGCCGGATTCGCTGGCGATACTCGTCGAGGGCACAAGCGGAGGCAAACATGGGACGGCGGAACATCCTGGAAGTGGAGTCGGACGGGGCAACGGCCCTCCTGGCGGCGCGGCCGGCCGGCACGGTGCCGGGCTGGAATGCGCTGGCGCTACGGTGCGGCGGCACGGCGCAGACGCTGCATACGCTCGCCCTCGTGCATACCTGCATGTACAACGCCTGGGCCGCCTACGACGGCGATGCGCGCCAGACGACGCTCGGCGTCGCCGTGCGCCTGCCCCGCGCCGAGCGCGATGCCGCCAGCAAGACAGCCGCGATGAGCCATGCGGCCCGCAGCGTCCTCGTCGACCTGTTCCCGGAACGGCAGCCGGACGTCGATGCCCACATGGCGGGCCTGGGGCTCGCGCCGGCCGCCGCGGCCGGACAATTCAGCCCGGCGGGCATCGGCCGCGCGCAGGCGGCGGCCATGCTCGACGCCTGCCGCCGGGAGCAACCGTTCGCGCTGATGCCGGCCGAGGTCAACCTGCCGGTCACCGCGGGGCGGCACGCGGTCGCCGAACACTGGTTCCGGCTGGCCCGGCACCTGTCCTTGCGGGACGGGCACGACGACGACCGCGATGTGCTGCTGTTCTTCGTGCTCGCCAATGCCCTGGCCGACGCCGCCATCGCGGCCATGGATGAGAGATCGGTCGACGCCGCCTGCGCCGGCGCCGCGGCCGAAGCGCTGCGCCGCTTCACGGGCAGCGACCGGCCGGACGCGGCCGCGCTCACGGCGGCGGCGGGTCAGGAAGCGGGAAGGAAGATCGGCGCGCGCGTGTTCGACAAGGCGCGCCGTTACCGGCAGGGGAAGTTATGACGCCGGTTTGAGGATGTTCGCCAGCGCCACGTACTGCTCGAGCGCCACGGTTTCCGGACGCGTGCCCGGATCGATGCCGGCATCGACGAGCTGCTGTTCGGTGAACATGCCCGCCACGCAGTTGCGGATCACCTTGCGGCGCTGCGAGAACGCCTTCTGCACGACGGCTTCGAGCGTGGCCGCGTCGGCCGGCAGCTGGCGCTTCGTCGGCACCATGCGCACGATCGCGGACTCGACCTGCGGCGGCGGATCGAACGCCGTCGGCGGCACGATGAACAGCAGCGCCATGTCGTAGCGCCACTGCAGCATCACGGACAGGCGGCCGTAGGCCTTCGTGCCCGGCTCCGCCACCATGCGCTCCACGACTTCCTTCTGCAGCATGAAGTGCTGGTCCTCGATGACGTGGGCGTAGTCGGCCAGGTGGAACAGCAGCGGGCTGGAGATGTTGTACGGCAGGTTGCCCACCACGCGCAGCTTCTTCCCTTCCGGGACGGGGATGCCGCCGAAATCGAATTTCAGGGCGTCGCCCGCGTGGATGGTCAATCGCTCGCGCGGGTACGCTTTTTCCAGCCGTGCGACGAGGTCGCGGTCCAGCTCCACCACGTGCATGTGGTCGAGCTCCTTGAGCAGCAGCGCCGTCATCGCGGCCAGGCCCGGGCCGATTTCGACCATGGTGTCGCCGCGGCGCGGGGCTATGCCTTCGATGATGTTGTGGAGGACGTTGTCGTCGGTCAGGAAGTTCTGGCCGAAACGCTTGCGGGCTACGTGTTTCATTATTGTTATGCGGGTGGGTTCTGTTGCGCGCGGACCATCGACAGGGCGACGCGGATCGCCTCTTCCATGCTGCCGCAATCGGCCTGGCCCAGGCCTTGCGCGGCCAGGTCGAGCGCCGTGCCGTGGTCGACGGACGTGCGGATCAAGGGCAGGCCGAGCGTGATGTTGACGCCGCGGCCAAAGGTCGCGTGCTTGAGCACGGGCAGGCCCTGGTCGTGGTACATGGCCAGCACGGCGTCGGCGTCCTGCAGGTATTTGGGCTGGAACAGCGTATCGGCCGGATACGGGCCGCGCGCGTCGATGCCGCGCGTACGGGCGTCTTCCAGCACGGGCGTGATGACGTCGATCTCTTCGCGGCCGAGATAGCCGTTCTCGCCCGCGTGCGGGTTCAGGCCCGTCACGAGGATGCGGGGCGACCCGATGCCGAACTTTTTCACCAGATCCGCGTGCAGGATGTCGAGCACCCGCGTGAGGCTGTCACGCGTGATGGCGCTCGATACATCCTTGAGCGGCAGATGGGTCGTGGCCAGCGCCACGCGCACGTACGGCTGATCCGCCCCCGCAGGTGACGCCAATGCGCCCGCGAGCATCATGACGACCTTGGGCGTGCCGGTCTTCTCGGCCAGGTATTCCGTGTGGCCGGAAAACGCGACGCCGGCATCGTTGATGGTGCTCTTTTGCAGCGGCGCCGTGACGATGGCGTCCCACCAGCCGGCCTGCGTGCCTTCGATCGCGAGATCGAGCGTCGCCAGCACGGCGCGGCCGTTGGCGGCGTCCAGCCGGCCCGGCACGACGTGGGCGTCGAGCGGCACGTCGACGACGGGGATCGTGTCCGGACCGAAGTGCGGCAGGCCGCTGTGGCGCAGCGCCAGCGTGGAGATCGCGGACAGGCGGATGCTCGGGTCGATCAGGCTGGCCGTCAGCGACAAGAAGGCGGCATCGCCCACGAGCACGCAGCGGGCCTCGCCGCGCAGCGCCCAGGCCGCGCGGATCGAGATCTCCGGACCGATGCCGGCCGGCTCGCCGACCGTGACGGCCAGCGAAGGGCGTATGCCTGCCTGGGACATCTTATTTGTCCTCGCGGAACTCGACGTAGGCGCGGTCGCGGACCTGGCGGCTCCAGTCTTCCAGGGCTTCCTGGCGCTTGCGGTCGGTGAGGACCTGGCGTGCGGCCGAGCGTTCCTTTTCCTTCGACACGTCCTGCGTCTTGCGCTCGACGACCTCGATCAGGTGCAGGCCGAACGGCGTCTTGATGACGTCCGAGACCTGGCCCGGCTTGAGGGCGTTCATCGGGTTCTCGAATTCCGGCAGCGCGTCGCCCGGATACAGCCAGCCCAGGTCGCCGCCCTTCGAGGCCGAGCCGTCGTTCGAGTACTGGCGCGCCATGTCTTCGAACGTGGCCTGCTTGCTGTCGATCTTCTGCTTGATTTCCAGGAGCTTCTTGCGGGCTTCCTCTTCGGTCTGCGTCGGCGTGATCTTGAGCAGGATGTGGCGCGCGTGCGTCTGCTGCACGACGGCCTGGTCGGGCTTCTGCGCTTCCGCCAGCTTGCGCACGCCCGCGAGCTTGAGGACGTGGAAGCCGACGTTGGTGCGGATCACCGGCGTGACCTGGCCCGGCTTCAGTTTATGCAGTTCGCTCGCGAAGATCGGGGGCAGGCGGTCCGGATCGCGCCAGCCGACCGAGCCGCCTTTCAGCGCGTCCGGCGAATCGGAATACGTGGCGGCCATCTTGGCGAAGTCGGCGCCGGTGCGCAGCTGGCGCTCGACTTCGTCGGCCCTGGCCTTGCGGGCGGCGATCTGTTCGGGCGACGCGTTTTCCGGGATGCGCACGAGGATCTGGGCGATATCCATCTCGACGCGGTCGGCGGCGGCGGCCTTCTCGGCCGCCATGTACGTGTCGATCTCGGCGTCGGTGACCTGGATCTTGCTGTCGACTTCATGCTCGATCAGGCGCTGCATCATGATCTCGTTGCGGATCTGCTCGCGGAACTGGGAGAACGTCAGGCCGTCCTTTTCCATCGCGTTGCGCATGTCCTGCACGGTCATCTTCTGGTTCTCGGCGATGCGGCCGATGGCGCGGTCGAGCGTCGTGTCGTCGACGCGCACGCCCATTTCCTTGGCCAGCTGGAGCTGGGCGCGTTCGGTGATCATGGCCTCGACGACCTGGCGGCGCAGGTCTTCCTCGGCCGGCATCTGGGCACCTTGCGCCTTGAGGCGCTGGGTGATCTCGGCCACGCGCTGGTCGACTTCGCGCCTGGTGATGACCTCGTCGTTGACGATCACGTACACGGAATCGATGACGTGGGCATTGCTGGACGCCGGCGGCAGGAAGCCGGTGCCGGGTTTGGCGGCCGGCTTGGCGGCGGCGGGCTTGGCCGCGGCCGGAGCGCCGGCCGGTGCGGCCTGGGCCAGGACGTCGCCGGTGGCGAGGGCGCACAGCAGCACCGCCGCGAGCTTGAGCTGGTGCGGACGGAGCGGGGACGGGCGGGTAGTACGCATATTCAGGAAAGCACTCATTTCAGGTATCTAGTTGTCCATGGCCCGGTCAGGGGCGGCCGACGTTGGTGTTCAGCCGGGTGTAGCCGGGAATGCTCTTGTTGAAAGTCTCCAGCGGGTTGCCGAACCCCAGGCGCGACAGGCCGTTGAGCTCCAGCTGGAAGAAGATCGGCGTCGAGGTGGTCTGCGCGGCGGTCACGAAACGCTGCGCGCCCATGCGGAACACCCAGCAATCCGCCTTGTACTCGAGCCCCACGAGGCTCTCGAGCAGTTTGCGGTCGCGCACCGAGTAGCTGACCCGGGTCACACCATACCAGCGCTGCGACAGCGGCCACTGGCCCGAGACGTCGGCGTTGCGGAAGCCGTTGGCGATGCCGAAGGTGTCGCGTTGAAAACGGTACTCGACGTTCAACACCTTCATCGGGGCCGGCTGCCACTGCACCCCGACATTCGAGCTGTACAGGCTGCGTGCCTGTGCATCGTATTGTACGCCGCTGTCGAAGGTCCACGACTCCGAAATGCGGCCCGACGCCGCCAGCAGCGCGTCCGAGCGGGTCTGGTTGCTTTGCTCGCTCGAGTTCAGGCGCACGCGCGGGTCGGTGAAATAATAGCGGCTGCCGACCGCGAGGCGCAGGCGCTCGGCGCCGTTGGCCTCGATGAAGCGCGACACGATCGCCGCCGTCAGCTGGTTCGCATCCGACACCTTGTCGGCGCCGACGAAGCGGTTTTCCGTGAACAGCTGGGCGTAATTGAAACCGGCGACGCCCGTATCGAAGTTGGGGATGTCGTCCTGGTTTTTATAGGGGGTGCGCACGTAGAACAGGCGCGGCTCCAGCGTCTGCGTGCCGCCCGACCCGAACAGCGACGACTTGCGCTCGAACACGAGGCCGGAATCCAGCGAGACCGTGGGCAGCACGCGCGAGATCTTGTCGTCGCTGTTGACGTTGTGCGTCAGGTCGTACTGCGTGGCGTGCAGCATCAGCTTGGGCGTGACGAACCAGCCCGGATGCACCCACGGATAACTCACCTGCGCGACCATGTTGGCGCGGTTGCCCTGCACCTGGTTGTCGTCCGGATGCGAAAAGCGCGTGGCTTCCGCATCGACCGCCCAGTCGAAGCCGCCCAGCACGTCGTAGCGGCCGGCGTGGAAGTTCAGCGTCGGCAGGCGGTTGTACGGCGTCGCCACGGTCAGCGCGGGATTCAGCACGGCGCCCGGGTCCTGCAGCACCTGGTAGCTCTGCACGCGCGCCGTCAGGTTCCAGTACTGGCCGTAATAGTCCGTGCGCAGCTCGCGCAGCAGCTGGCGCTCGGCGCTGGCGGCGACGGTGCGCGAGAAGTCCGACGGGTATTCGTTGTCCGAAGCCGCGTGCGCGTTCCAGCCGAACGTCCAGTTGGGCGCCAGGAACTGGTTGTGCAGCGTGTCGACCCACCAGCGGTTGCGGTGCGCCAGGCGGTCGTTGGCGAGGTATTCCAGGTGTGTCTCGCCGCTGTACGGCCCGCGGTCCGTCTCGCCCAGGTAGCGGCCCGTCGCGCCCAGCTGCAGGCCGCGCGCGAAGATATAGCGCGGGAACAGCGTCAGGTCGCGGTTCGGCGCGATGTTGAAGTAATACGGCACCATCAGCTCGGCCGAGCCCTTGGAACCGAAGCCGATCGTGGGCGGCAGCCAGCCGGACCGGCGCGCACCGGACAGCGAGAACGACAGCGCCGGAATGCCGAGGATGGGCACGTCCTTGAAATAGATGATCGTCTTGCCGGCCGTGCCGACGTCGCGGCCCTGGTCCAGGCGCAGCGTGCTCGATTTCAGATACCAGTCGGGATCGGGGCCTTCGCACGTGCTGTACGTGCCGTCGACGACGACGGCCTGGTCCTCGCCGAGGAAGTTGATGCGCTGGGCCTTGCCCTGCGCATTGTTCATGCCCAGGCGATAGGACGGATGCAACACCCAGCCCTTGCCCGTTTCCAGGTTCAGCTGCAGGGCGTCGCCCTTGTAGCGGTCGCCGAAGCGCCACATCGTGATATCGCCTTCGGCCGTGACCTCGTCCTCGACGCGCCGGTAGCACGCCGTGTCCGCGGTGATGCCGGTGGCGCCGCGCGTGATCTCGACGTTGCGTACCATGTTCAGGATGCGGTCCGGGCGGCCGGAAAATTCCTCGGCGCGCATCGTGATCGGGAGATCCTGCTCGTCCGGATGGGCCGGCACGGGCACAGGCGCAGCCGCAGGCGCCGCCGTCTGTGCATACAGCGGCCCCGCGGCCATGGCCACGAGAGCGGACAATGCTGCGGTTCGCCGCGGCGGGAATGGTAGGGCCGTCGTCCAGCTCATGAAAGATCGCGTTGCACCATAGAGGGCGATTTTTGGATTGAATCCCTTATTATATGGGAATTCGTGCGGCACAGTCGCGTTATGCGGCTCGGTAGTAATAATCCGGAAACTCGACGGGAAACCATAACCCATTGATTTTCAAAGGGAAATGAATATTACCGATAGATACAATTTTAACAATAAGAAGTTTCTCTACCCGACGGTCAGGTCAGTATTTGCGATAGCTTGACCTGTTCAATTCTCCAATCCCCTACATTGACTCGTACATGCAATATGCATGAATCACTGAGCGGAGGGAATCATGGGAATCCGATGGACGGGCACGGCTGCACTGGCCGCACGGGCGCTGGTGTTGACGGGAACGATATGGAGCTGCGGAGCCAGCGCGGACAGCGCGCCGCTGTCCCTCTCCGCACAGGCGCGCGGGGACGTGTACGGCATCATCAATCTGGCGCCGCCGCCGATATTCCGGGCATTCATCAATGCGCGCAGCCAGGCGGTGTTCGAATACACCGGACTCGACAACACGCTGCACATCGGCTTTTTCGATGGCCAGCGGGTCATCGACGTCAGCCCGGCCGGCGCCCTGGTCAGCACCCTGGGCGCCCTCAACGACCACGGCGTGGTCGCCGCGCAGACACGGCCGACCATTCCCGACACCTTCCAGCCATTCCGCTGGACGGCCGCGCACGGCCTGACGTTCCTGCCCGATCCGGATCCTGGCGCGGACACGTTCGTCACCGACATCAACAACCGCGGCCAGATCGTCGGCTCGTCCCAGGTCGTGGACCGTGCCGTGCGCTGGGATGCCGCCAACCGCCTGGTGCCGCTGCTGCTGCCGGCCGGCTTCACGCAGTCGTTCGCGGGCGACATCAACGAGTTCAATATCACGGCGGGCGCGGCCACGGCGGCGGACGGCAACAGCCATGCGGTGTTGTGGAACGCGGCCGGGAACCTGATCGACCTGGGCACGTTCGGCGCCATGTCGGCCGTCGCCGGTCCGATCAACAACCGCAACGAGGTGGCGGGCGCCACCATGAACCTGGACTCGGCCGGCAACCAGAACTTCCGCGCATTCCTGTGGAACCGCCGCGACGGCGTCGCCTTCGTCACCCCGCCCGGGCCCAACACCTTCATCTCGGCGCTCAACGAGCGGAGCGAGGCCGTGGGGCGCCTGCTGCCGCCGGATTTCTCCGGCAATCGCGCGTTCTATTTTTCGCGCACGCGCGGCTTCGTCGACCTGCACCGGGCGCCGTTCGTCGAATCGAGCGCGGGCGATATCAATGACCGGGGCACGATCGTCGGCTCGATGATCCGCGCCAATGCCGACGGCAGCCAGACCGAGCTGGCCTTCCGCTGGACCAACTTCGTCGCGGTGGATCTGAACACCCGTCTGCTCAATCCTCCCGCCGGCCTCGTGCTGACCCAGGCCCTGGGCATTTCGGCGACCGGCGACATCGTGGCCAATTCCAACGCCGGGTTGGTGCTGCTGCGCCTGGGCGGGGCGTGCACGGATGCACCGGTGCTGGGCCCGCTGACCCTGAGCGAGCCGGTTCGTCCAGACGTGGCGGCCACGCTCACGCTGTCGTTCAGCGACCGCAATGTGCGCGATACCCATACGGCGACGGTGGACTGGGGCGACGGCAGCGGCCCCCAGGCGGCAGCCGTGCAGGAGAACGACGGCCAGGGCCGGGTCGGCGCCACGCACACGTATGCGGGTTCGGGCGAATTCACGATCGTGGCGAGCGTCACCGATTCCACCGGCAAGACGACGACGACATTCCGCCACGTGACCGTGGAGCTCCCCCCGCCCCCGTCGATCGTTGCCGGCGCCAACACGTCTTCCCCCGCCGCCGCGGCCGGAAGCGCCGCCCCGCGGCGGCGCGCGCTGTTCGGCTCCAAGGTCCCGCCCGCCCTGCAGACTTGGGTGAACAAGGTCCTGAAGAAATAAACAACGGATGCACAGACCGCCCGGCTGGAGCAGCCCGGGCGGTCCGATGCCCTGTGAAATCGCGTATGATTACACCCGAACTGCCCTGCCACGCCTGGGCACACTTTACAACCTATCGCCAACCCGTTTCACCGGGACGCTTCATGTCTTCTTCGTCTCAACACGTTCCCTCCAATGTTCCCACCGGCGCCGACAAGGACGCCCGCCTGGCCCGGCTGACCGAATGGTTGAGCTCGCTGGACCTGGTCGACGCCGGCAGCCTGCGCCCGGCCTCGTCCGATGCGAGTTTCCGCCGCTACTTCCGGCTCGATGTTGTGCCGGCGCTACGCGACAAGCTGGGCAATACCGTCGTCGCCATGGACGCCCCGCCGGAGCGTGAAAACGTCCCGGCCTTCATCCATGTCGACGGCCTGCTGCGCGACGCCGGCGTCACCGTGCCCGCCATCGTGGCCCGCGACGTGGAGGCCGGCTTCCTGCTGCTGTCCGACCTCGGCACGACGATGTACCTGCAGCGCCTGTCCGTCGACAACGCCCCGTTCATGTACTCGGACGCCATCGACGCCCTGATCAAGTTCCAGCTCGCCAGCGAGGCCGGCGTGCTGCCGGAATTCGACCGCGCCTTCGTGCTGCGCGAGCTGAACCTGTTCCCCGAATGGTTCATCGGGCGCCACCTGGGCGTCACGATGAACGACATCCAGCGCGCCCAGCTGGACAAGGTGTTCGAGGCGATCACGGCCAACGTGCTGGCGCAACAGCAGGTCTACATGCACCGCGATTTCCATTCGCGCAACCTGATGTTCCTCGACCAGGGCAACCCGGGCGTGCTGGACTTCCAGGACGCCGTCTACGGCCCCGTCACCTACGACCTGGCCTCGCTGCTGCGCGACGCCTACATCCAGTGGGACGAGGAATTCGTGCTGGACTGGGTCGTGCGTTACTGGCAAAGCGCGAAGCAGGTCGGCCTGCCCGTCAACCCGGACATCGACGCCTTCTACCGCGACTTCGAATACATGGCCCTGCAGCGCCATCTGAAAATCCTCGGCATCTTCTGCCGCCTGAACTACCGCGACGGCAAATCCACGTACATGGGCGACCTGTCCACGGTGATGGACTACGTGCGCAAGACCGCCAACCGCTACACCGAACTCAAGCCGCTCGTGCGCCTGCTCGACGCGTTCGACGACAAGGCGCCGCAAGTCGGCTACACATTCTGAAGACCAGCCGATGAAAGCCATGATCTTCGCCGCAGGCCGCGGCGAGCGGATGCGTCCGCTGACGGACACCTGCCCCAAGCCCCTGCTCAAGGTGCGCGGCCGTCCCCTCATCACCTGGCACGTGCTGAACCTCGTGCGCGCCGGCATCAAGGACATCGTCATCAACCACTCGCACCTCGGCCACATGATCGAGGAAGCGCTGGGCGACGGCAGCCGCTACGGCGCGCGCATCGTCTACTCGCACGAACCGGCGCCGCTGGAAACGGCCGGCGGCATCGCCAACGCCCTGCACCTGCTGGGCGACGAACCGTTCCTGGCGCTGTCCGGCGACATCTACGCGCCCTACTTCGACTTCGAACAGGTCCTCGATGCGCTCAAGGACGTGGACGCCGTGGGCCAGCCGATCCCGCATGACAAGCGCGACATCGCCTGGCTGTACCTCACGCCGAACCCGTGGCACAACCCGGACGGCGACTTCGGCATGACGATGTACACGCTCTCCAACGATGGCGATCCGAAATGGAATTTCTCGAACATCGGCGTCTATCGTCCCGAGATGTTCGACGGGATCAAGGCCGGAGAAGTTTCGCGGCTCGGCCCGTTAATGCGCAAGTTCATTGACCAGGGTCGTATCGGCGGCGAGATCTACACGGGCCCCTGGGTCAATGTGGGCACCGTGCGCCAGCTGGAAGAACTCAACGCGCCGCCGGGCTCCGTGCGGACGGGCGCCTGATGGACTACGCGGCACGACGCGCGCGCCTGGCCGCGCAGATGCAGCCGGGCGCCGTCGCCGTGCTGCACACCGCCCCGGAGCTTCTCCGCAACGGCGACAGCGACTACCCCTACCGCCACGACAGCGCCTTTTACTACCTGACCGGCTTCACGGAACCGGAAGCCGTGCTGGTCCTCGTCGCCGCGCAAGGCGACAAGCCGGCCCGTTCGATCCTGTTCTGCCGCGAGAAGAACGTCGAGCGCGAGATCTGGGACGGCTACCGCCACGGCCCGGAAGCGGCGCGCACGACCTTCGGCGTCGACGACGCGTACCCGATCGGCGAACTGGATACGCACATGGCGCGCATTCTCGCGAACGCGCCCGCGCTGTACTACGCGCTGGCGTCGAACGCCGCGCTCGACGCGCAGGTGACGCTCTGGATCAAGGCCGTGCGCGCGCAGGCCCGCACCGGCACGACGGCCCCCGACACGTTTATCAATCTGCTGCCGCTGCTCGACGAGATGCGGCTCGTGAAGGACGCCGACGAACAGGCGCTGATGCTGCGCGCCGGCGAGATCTCGGGCCGCGCGCACGAGCGCGCGATGCGCGCGGCGCGCCCCGGCATGTTCGAATACGAGCTGGAAGCGGAACTGCTGTACGCCTTCCGCAAGAGCGGTGCCCAGTTCCCGGCCTACACGCCCATCGTCGCCTCCGGTCCGAACGCCTGCATCCTGCACTACAACGTCAACGACCGGCCCATGCAGATTGGGGACCTCGTGCTGATCGACGCCGGCTGCGAGCTGGATGGCTACGCGTCCGACATCACCCGCACGTTCCCCGTCAACGGCCGCTTCACGGATGCCCAGCGCGCACTGTACGAACTGGTGCTGGCCGCGCAGGACGCCGCCTTTGCCGCCATCGCGCCGGGCCGGCCGTACAGCGCCTTCCACGAAGTGGCGCTGCGCGTGCTCGTGCAGGGCATGCTCGACCTGGGCCTCATCGACAGGTCGGCACACGCGAGCGTCGACGACGCCATCGCCGCCAAGGCGCACGTGCCGTTCTACATGCACGGCACGGGCCACTGGCTCG
Organism: Massilia sp. Masssp93; assembly: GCF_059491295.1. Taxonomy (NCBI): domain Bacteria; kingdom Pseudomonadati; phylum Pseudomonadota; class Betaproteobacteria; order Burkholderiales; family Oxalobacteraceae; genus Massilia; species Massilia sp. Masssp93. Next base: position 5,628,949 of record NZ_CP168502.1, read on the forward strand.
GCATGGACGTGCACGACGTCGGCGCCTATCGCGACGTCACGCAGGCCGAGAAGCCGTCGCGCCAGCTCGCCGAGGGCATGGTCGTGACGGTGGAACCGGGCATCTACGTGCGCCCGGCCGAGGGCGTGCCGGAACGCTTCTGGCACATCGGCATCCGCATCGAGGACGACGTCGTCGTGACGAAGGACGGTTATCGCCTGCTGACGGCGGCCGCGCCGAAGACCGTGGCCGAGATCGAAGCGATTGTGGGGACGGCGCATGGCTGACGAGATTCTATCCGCCGACGTCGCCATCTGCGGCGCCGGCCCCGTCGGCCTCGCGCTGGCCGCGCTGATGGCGCGCCGCGGCGTCGCGCCGGGGCGCATCGCCCTCGTGGATGCGAAAGCGCTGGGCCAGGCGATCTCGGACCCGCGTTCGATCGCGCTGTCGTGGGGCAGCCGCATGCTGCTGGAGGATGTCGGCGCATGGCCGTTGCCGTGCACGCCGATCCACCAGATCCACGTCTCGCGCCGCGGCCACCTGGGCCGCAGCATGATGGACCGCGCCGAACACCGGCTCGACGCGCTGGGCTACGTCGCCCGCTACGGCGACGTCGTCGATGCGTTGTCGCGCGCCTGCGAGCGCACGGGCGTGCAGGTGCTGCGCCCGGTGCGCGTGGCGGCGCTGGATGAAGACCGCGACGGCGTCGTGCTGACGCTGGACGACGGCCGCACGCTGCATGCGCAGGTGGCCGTGCAGGCCGAAGGCGGCGTGTTCGGCGAACAGGCGGACAAGACGCAGCGGCGCGACTACGCGCAGACGGCCGTCATCGCGCGCGTCACGGCAAGCCAGCCGATCGCGCACCGCGCCTTCGAACGTTTTACGGACGAAGGTCCGCTCGCGCTGTTGCCGCAGGACGGCGCCGACGGCCATCAATATGCGCTGGTCTGGTGCGTGCGGCCGGAACGCGCGCAGCAGTTGCTCGACCTGGGCGAGCCCGAATTCCTGCACCGGCTGGGCGACGCGTTCGGCGAGCGTCTCGGCACGTTCGTGCGCGCGGCGGCACGGGCGGCGTTTCCGCTCGGGCTGAATGCGGACCCGCGCTTCACGGCACGCACGGTCGCCATCGGAAATGCGGCGCAGACCCTGCACCCGGTCGCGGGCCAGGGTTTGAATCTCGGGCTGCGCGATGCCGCCGTATTGGCACGCCTGCTGGCACGCGGGATCGATCACGACCACGGGATCGCGGATGCGCTGGCGCGCTTTGCCGAGGAACGTGCGCGCGACCGCGGCGCGATCATCCGCACGACGGATGCGATGGCGCGCGTGTTCGCGAATACGGGGCCGCTGCAGCCGGTGTTCGGGCTGGCGCTGGCGGCACTGGACACCGTCAGGCCGGCGCGGATGCTGCTCGCGGAGTTGATGATGTTCGGGCGGCGTTGAACGCGTGGACGGCGAGCCGTCCACCCTACCGATCATGTTGGGCCGCAAGTAGGGCGGGCTCCCCGAGCCCGCGCGAACGCCGCCGGGACGCAAACATCGCGCGTGGGCACAGGGTGCCCACCCTACCGATCATGTTCGGCCGCAGGTAGGGCGGGCTCCCCGAGCCCGCGCGAACGCCGCCGAGACGCAAACATCGCGCGTGGGCACAGGGTGCCCACCCTACCGATCATGTTCGGCCGCAGGTAGGGCGGGCTCCCCGAGCCCGCGCGAACGCCGCCGAAACGCAAACATCGCGCGTGGGCACAGGGTGCCCACCCTACCGATCATGTTCGGCCGCCGGTAGGGCGGGCTCCCCGAGCCCGCGCGAACGCCACCGAGACGCAAACATCGCGCGTGGGCACAGGGTGCCCACCCTACCGATCATGTTCGGCCGCAGGTTGGGCGGACGGGTTTCCCGTCCACGCGTGCAACCGGCGTACGATCATTCGACGGCCTTCACCATCGATTCGATCACCTTCTTCGCATCGCCGAACACCATCATCGTGTTCGGCTGATAAAAGAGATCGTTGTCCAGCCCCGCATACCCGGACGCCATCGACCGCTTGTTGACGATGATGCTCTTGGCTTTATAGGCCTCGAGGATCGGCATCCCCGCGATCGGCGATTTCGGGTCCTTGGCCGCCGGGTTCACGACGTCGTTCGCGCCCAGCACGAGCACGACGTCCGTCTGCCCGAACTCGCCGTTGATGTCTTCCATCTCCGCCACCTGGTCGTACGGCACCTCGGCTTCGGCCAGCAGCACGTTCATGTGGCCCGGCATGCGGCCCGCCACCGGGTGGATCGCGTAGCGCACCTGCACGCCGTGCGCGGTGAGCTTGTCGACCAGTTCCTTCACCGTGTGCTGGGCGCGCGCCACCGCGAGGCCGTAGCCCGGCACGATGATCACGGATTCCGCGTTCTGCAGGATGAACGCCGCGTCTTCCGGCGAGCCCGATTTCACCGGGCGCTGTTCCTTCGCGCCGCCCGCGTCGGCCGCCGCGGCCTCGCCGCCGAAGCCGCCCAGGATCACGTTGAAGAACGAGCGGTTCATCGCCTTGCACATGATGTACGAGAGGATCGCGCCGCTCGATCCGACCAGTGAGCCGGCGATGATCAGCATCGAGTTGTTCAGCGAGAAGCCGATGCCGGCCGCCGCCCAGCCCGAGTACGAGTTCAGCATCGACACCACGACGGGCATGTCCGCGCCGCCGATCGGGATGATGATCAGCACGCCCAGCACGAACGACAGCACGGCCATCACGATGTATGGGGTCCATGCGGGCGCCGCGCCATTCGAGAAGCAGAACACGAGGCCGAGGCCGACGATGGCGATGGCCACGAGCAGGTTGATCATGTGCTGGCCCGGATAGCGCACGGGCGCGCCCTGGAACAGGCGGAATTTATATTTGCCGGCCAGCTTGCCGAATGCGATCACGGAACCGGAAAACGTCACCGCGCCGACGAACGTGCCGATGAACAGTTCGAGGCGGTTGCCGAACGGGAGCCCTTCGCCGCGCGCGGCGATGTTGAACGCCCACGGCTCGGACACGGCCGCGATGGCGATGCACACGGCCGCGAGGCCGATCAGCGAGTGCATCGCCGCGACCAGTTCCGGCATCTTGGTCATCTCGACCCGCCGCGCCGCGATCGCGCCGATGGTGCCGCCGACGACCACGCCGAGCAGCACGAGGCCAAAACCCATGCCGCCCGTCTGCATCTGCTCCTTGAGCTTGAACATCAGGGCGATGGTCGTGACGACGGCGATGCCCATGCCCGTCATGCCGAACGCGTTGCCCATGCGCGCGGACGCGGGCGACGACAAGCCCTTCAAGGCCTGGATGAAGCACACGGACGCCACCAGGTACAGCAGCGTCACGACGTTCATGCTGATCAGGTTCATGCGGCCTCCTTGGCAACGCCGACGGCATCCTTGGCGGCCGGCGCAGGTTTCGCCTTCGGCTCCTTTTTCTTGAACATCTCCAGCATGCGCTGCGTGACGAGGAAGCCGCCGAACACGTTCACGGCGGCCAGCGCCACGGCGATGGTCCCGGCGATTTGTCCGGTCAGGCCTTCCGTCAGGCCGGCCGCCAGCATGGCGCCGACGATGATGATGGCCGAGACGGCGTTGGTCACCGCCATCAGCGGCGTGTGCAGCGCGGGCGTGACGGTCCACACGACGTGGTAGCCGACGTAGATCGCCAGCACGAAGATGATCAGGTTGATGATGGTATGGCTGATTTCCATGACGGCCTCTCCCTTATTTACGTAACACGTCGCCGTCGATGGCGACCAGCGTCGCGCGCACGATCTCGTCCTCGCGGTCGATGACGAGCTTCCCGTCCTTGTCGATCACGAGTTTCAGAAAATCCAGCACGTTGCGCGCGTACAGGGCCGACGCGTCGGCCGCGACGAGCGCCGGGAGGTTCGGCTCGCCGATGATCGTCACGCCGTGCTTGATCACCGTCTTGCCGAGCTCCGTCAGCGGGCAGTTGCCGCCCTGCTCGATGGCCATGTCGACGATCACGGAGCCCGGTTTCATGGCGCGTACCGTCTCTTCCGCGATCAGCACGGGCGCCTTGCGGCCGGGGATCAGCGCCGTCGTGATGACGATGTCCGCGAGCTTCGCGCGCTCGTGCACGAGTTCCGCCTGGCGCCGCATCCAGTCGGCCGGCATCGGACGCGCGTAGCCGCCCGCGCCTTTCGCGATCTCGCGCTCCTCGTCGGTGAGCAACGGCACGTCGATGAACTTGGCGCCCAGCGATTCCACCTGCTCCTTCACGGGCGGACGCACGTCGGACGCTTCGATGACGGCGCCCAGGCGCTTGGCGGTCGCGATGGCCTGCAGGCCGGCGACGCCGACGCCCATGATCAGCACGCGCGCCGCTTTCACGGTGCCGGCGGCCGTCATCAGCATCGGCATGAAGCGTTGGTAGGCGTTCGCCGCCATGAGCACGGCCTTGTAGCCGGCGATGTTGGCCTGGGACGACAGCACGTCCATCGACTGGGCGCGCGTGATGCGCGGCGCCGCTTCCAGCGCAAACGCGGTCAGGCGCTGCTGCGCCAGCGCGGCCAGGTTGTCGGCGTCGAACGGGTTCAGCATGCCGACGAGGGCGGCGCCCGGTGTCATCTGCGCGCGCTCCCCGGCATCCGGGCTGCGCACCTTCAGGACGAGATCGGCCCCGAAGGCTTCCTGCGCGGTCCCGATGCGGGCGCCGGCGGCAACGTAGGCGTCATCGATCACGGAAGCATGGACGCCGGCGCCCGATTGCACGATCACTTCGTGCTGGGCAGCCAGCTTCTTGACGGTTTCGGGGGTCGCTGCGACACGTGTCTCGCCCGGCCTCGATTCGGCCGGCACACCAATTCTCATAATGCCTCCGTATAATTGATAAACTGTCCACAATCTAGCATGTAATGCCCCCGATCAATACAGATGAGTGGTTTTTCGTCAACAGATCGGCAATTCTCGTGGCATGGCCCGCGAGAACCTAGACGAATCCACAAGATTTTTGTTTCATATCAATATTCAAACTTGTCCGGAACTGTTGCACCGCAGCGTGCGCCCGAGCAACGCACGTTCCATCAAGGTAGAATGTCGGCTCACTACAAGGACGCGCATGACCCATACCTTCAGACCGTCAGTCACCGTCGCCGCGATCATCGAGCGCGATGGCCGCTTTCTGCTGATCGAAGAGGAAACCAGCGACGGCATCCGCCTGAACCAGCCTGCCGGCCACCTCGACCCGTACGAATCGCTCGAACAGGCGGTGATCCGCGAGGCGATGGAAGAGACGGCGCACGAATTCATCCCGGAAGCCCTCGTCGGCATGTATCTGTCGCGCTACCACTCGAAATCGCGCGGGCATGACGTCACGTATCTGCGCTTCACCTTCTGCGGCAAGGCGGGCAGGCAGTTCGACCAGGCGCTCGACCACGGCATCCTGCGTACGCTGTGGCTGACGCGCGACGAACTGGCCGCGTGCAGCGAGCGCCACCGCAGCCCCATCGTGCTGAAGTGCGTGGACGATTACCTGGCGGGCAAGCGCACGCAGCTCGACCTGTTGTACACGGACCACTCGGTCTTCGAAAACGGACTCACCATCAAACCGGACGTAACCTGAAATGAGTAAAAAGAAAGTCGTGATCGGGATGTCGGGCGGCGTCGACTCCTCGGTCGCGGCCTGGATGCTGAAAGAACAGGGCTATGAAGTCGTCGGCCTGTTCATGAAGAACTGGGAAGACGACGACGATTCCGAATACTGTTCCACGCGCCAGGACTGGATCGACGCGGCCAGCGTGGCCGACGTCGTCGGCGTGGACATCGAGGCGGTCAACTTCGCCGCCGAATACAAGGATCGCGTGTTCGCGGAATTCCTGCGCGAATACCAGGCCGGCCGCACGCCGAATCCGGACGTGCTGTGCAACGCCGAGATCAAGTTCAAGGCCTTCCTCGACCACGCGATGAAGCTGGGCGCCGACCTGATCGCGACCGGCCATTACGCGCGCGTGCGCCACAACGGCACCACGAACAAATTCGAGCTGCTCAAGGCCTTCGATGCGACCAAGGACCAGAGCTACTTCCTGCACCGCCTGAACCAGGCGCAGTTGTCGAAATCGCTGTTCCCGCTGGGCGAAATCGCCAAGACCGAAGTGCGCAAGATCGCGGAAAAGCTGAACCTGCCCAACGCGGCGAAAAAGGATTCGACCGGCATCTGCTTCATCGGCGAGCGCCCGTTCCGCGAATTCCTCGGCCGCTACCTGCAGCACAAGCCGGGCCCGATGAAGCTGGACAACGGCCAGACGGTGGGCGAGCACGTCGGCCTGTCGTTCTACACGCTGGGCCAGCGCAAGGGCATCGGCATCGGCGGCCTGAAATCGCACAAGAACGCGGACGGCACGAGCGAGCCGTGGTTCGTGGCGCGCAAGGACATCGCCACCAACACCCTGTACATCGTGCAGGGCCACGACCACCCGTGGCTGTTGTCGGACAGCCTGGGCGCCGGCCAGGCCAGCTGGATCGCGGGCGTGGCGCCAGAACCGCGCGCCCTGTCGGCCAAGACCCGCTACCGCCAGGCCGACGTGCCCTGCACGGTCGCGCCCGAGGGCCCGGACCGCTTCACGCTGGATTTCACCGATCCGCAATGGGCGGTGACGCCGGGCCAGTCGGCCGTGCTGTACGACGGCGACGTGTGCCTGGGCGGCGGCATCATCGATACGGCCACCGCCATCTGATTGTTGCGTTCTGCACGCAGCCACGGCATTTTTGTGCGGGATTAGTATTTGTCCATCGTATCGGACACAAAAATGTCGTAACCTTCCTGTATATTGCTGCATGGAAAATTTGTGGCATGCTTATTCGAGGAATTACCATGGCTGAAGACATCGACAACAACGCGACCGAAGTGCTGTCGTTCCGCCTGGGCAGCGAGGAATATGCGATCAGCATCCTCAAGGTCCAGGAAATCCGCGGCTACGACGCCGTCACGCGCATCGCCAGCGCGCCCGACTACCTGAAGGGCGTCGTCAACCTGCGCGGCATCATCGTGCCGGTCGTCGACATGCGCATCAAGTTCAACGTGGGCGCGGCGACCTACGACGCGTTCACCGTCGTGATCGTCCTGAACATCAACAAGCACACGATCGGCATGGTGGTGGACAGCGTCTCCGACGTCGTCACGCTCACGCCGGACCAGATCAAGCCGGCGCCGGACCTCGGCGCCACCGTGTCGGGCGACTACCTGCGCGGCCTGGCCACCGTGGGCGAGCGCATGCTGATCATGCTCGATATCGACAAGCTGCTCGGTTCCGAAGAGATGGGGTTGCTGGCGGCGGCGAAAGAGGCGGCGTAAGCCACTGAAACGCTTTGGCGCGGCGCCAGCAAGGCGACGAGGCGCTAACGTCAGCGTTTTGCCGGCGGCTGCTTTATTGCGTCAAAGAAGTAGCCTTGCCAGAACACCACAATCTTTCCTTTGCTTTTCAGGAATGCTTCAGTGCAGTCAAGGTCGATGACCGTGATGGTGTCGGGTAATCCGAGATAGCCGACCCGCGCGTGATAGCCCTCACGCATGTACTTCGCTGCGTCCTCGCGATGGCGCGTCAACTCCGGCTCACGGCAGGGTTCTCCATCGAACATGACGCTGTCGCGTCGCACGACCATGATTTTGCCGACCAGCGCAGCGGCCTGCGGGTCAGTCAGCGACGCTACGTCGGCCGAATCGAGTACCTTGGTCAGTTTCCACGTACCGAGAATATCGGCATCCTTTTCGGGCTGTTTCGCCTGGGCCGGATGCGCGACCAGCGCTAGCATGGTGGTCACGGTCAGCAGTCCCCTGGAGATACACTCATCGGGCAGGCTCATCTTCCGGCTCCTTCGTTTATTTTTTGGCCAGTGCGGCCGTTTTAGCGGCTGCCTGGAACGGAGCGCTCTCTTCCGCCCGACGTGAAATCAAACCGCGTGCCAGTACTTTTTTGCCGTTCACATGCGTCGATGTCAGCGATCGAATGCTAGCGGCGGCTTCGGCCGGGCGCCCGGTGTCAACCAGGGTATAAACGTGTCGAGCACCGCGGGCTCCAGCGTTATAGGTCAGGCTCACCAGTGCGTCGAATTGATCTTGTAGGAGCTTTTGCTTGCGCACATGGCTTATGACGCCGGCTTCGGCTTCAGCTACCCTGCGCGAAAACTCGGCCTCCACAGCGGCTTCGCTGACCGGTCGCGCCAACTCTTCTTTTGTGCACGCGCCTTTGTGGGCGAGGATGCCTGGTCCCCACGTACAGTTTCCTTTACCTGGGCCCATGTCATCATAGTAATTAAATACATCTCTCTCACGCCGACGCATCCGCGCACGCGCGTCGGGACTCATCTTCATCCCGGTATTTGCGGCGGGCGTAGCGGTTGCATGTGCATGTTTGGTCATCGGCGTCTCCAGGTCCGCATGTCAAGATTTCCAATCTAAACCGAACGCGTCGCCGGTTCGTTGCGCCTCAACAAGCGGCCCGATCTGGAAAGTCCGAATAATCGCCGCTGGCGGACAAGGGTCCGAATATCGCTGCGGAGGAATCGACATGGCTATCGACGTCTACTTGCAAATCGAAGGAATCAAGGGCGAGTCGCAAGACTCGGCACACCCGGGTTGGATTGAATGCACTGAAGTGCACTGGTCAGTCCTGCAGCCGCGCAGCGCCACCGGATCGACCGCCGGCGGGCACACTGCGGAGCGGGCGGAGCTGAAGGACATCGTGTTCGGGAAGCTGACCGATCTGGCATCCCCCATCCTGCTGCAAACGTGTGCGATGGGGAAGACTCTCCCCAAAGCCAAATTCGAATTCATGCGCGCCGACGGCGACGGCAAGCCGATCAAGTACTTCGAAATACAACTCGAGAATGTGCTGATCGGCGGGGTCGCCCCTTCGCTCGTCGCCGGCGCGATGCTGAGCGAGCACGTCAGCCTGAAATACTCGAAAATCAAATGGGCATACACCCAGCAGGGCATCGCCGGCGGCGTACGGGGCAGTACGGTCGGCGGCTGGGACCTGGCAGCAAACAAGGTTGCTGCCTAGCTGTGATGTTTCAATAGGTTGTTCATTCGGATTGGAATTGAGAAACTGGAAATCGCCAAACCCCCAGTTCTCAAGGAAGCCAACCGAATGAACATCCATAAGAATGCCCGATTGACCTTCGTTCGTCGAGTCGAAATGGTCCAAGACGTCCTCAAGGCCCGCCTGCCGGCCTGTCACGTGGCGCAGCTATACGGCGTCAGCGCCCCGACTGTGCGCAAGTGGGTGGGACGGTTTCTGGCTGAAGGCAAGGCTGGATTGACCGATCGTTCATCGCGTCCGAATCACAGCCCACGTGCCATCGACGAATCGAAGGCGCTGACGATCGTCGAACTGCGCAAGAAACGGTTGACGCAGGCACGCATCGCCGAGTATCTGGCGCTATCGAAAGCGACCGTGAGCCGGGTGTTGGCGCGCGCTGGGCTGGCGCGACTGTCCGATCTGGAGCCGGCCGAGCCGGTGCAGCGTTATGAACATGAAAAGCCGGGTGATCTTATCCATATCGACACGAAGAAACTTGGGCGTATCGAAAAGACCGGACATCGCGCCACCGGCGACCGGCGTGATCGCAGCCGTGGTGCCGGATGGGAAGTGCTGTTCGTGGCAGTCGATGACCATGCGCGTATCGCGTACACCGAGCTGTATCCTGACGAATCGCAGGAAAGCGCCTGTCGCTTCCTGGCCAACGCCCACGCGTATTACTGCTCGCTGGGGGTCAGGCCCAAACGTCTACTGACCGATAACGGCTCACCTTTCCGGGCAAAGAGCTTTGGCCGGATTTGCGCAGGCCTGGAACTGAAGCATCGCTTTACCAAGCCCTACCGGCCACAGACCAACGGCAAGGCCGAGCGCTTCATCCAGTCAGCGCTGCGTGAATGGGCTTACGGCTTCGTCTACAAGACCTCAAGCGAGCGCGCCAACATGCTGCGCGACTGGATCCATCACTACAACTGGCATCGCCCGCACCAAGGCATCGGCGGCAAAGCACCGATGTCCAGGCTCTCAACCAACCGAAACAACCTCTTGCAACTTCACACCTAGCGCGCACGGCGCTCATTCGCCCCGGTGTTTCTTGACGATGGAAATGACGGTATTGCGTATCGTGCGCAGCACCGTATCCGCCTTGAACGGCTTGACGATGAACCCGTGCACGCCGCCCGCGAGCGCGGCCTGGATGGCGGGCGCGTCGAGCGTGCCGGACACCATGAAGATCAGCGTTTTCGGGAACTGCGTGCGCAACCGGTCGACGGCTTCCTGCCCGTCCTCGAACTGCTCGCGCGCGATGCAGAAGATGTGCGGCGGGTGCTTGAGCGCGAGCGCAAACCCGGCCGCCGCCGTGTGGGCCTGGCCGGCGACGTCGTAGCCGCCGTCGGTGAGCACGGTGTTGAGCAGGCCGCGCGCGACGGCGCTGCCGTCCACGATGATCGCCTTGAGCATCGGATTCCTTTCTCGTTAATCTGCCTCGTACGCCAGCATGTTCCACGTGACGCCCAGGCGCACGTCGGTCTTCAGCTGCACGAGCTTGCGCGACACCTCCAGGATCTCGCGTTCCGCGCGCAGCCTCTCGCCCAGCGGCGTCTTGAGGATGCCGGCGCCCGCCATGACGGCGTCCAGGTCGCCGTAGGCGTTGAGCAGGCGCGCGGCCGTCTTCATGCCGATCTTCGACACGCCCGGCACGCCGTCCGTCGGGTCGCCCATCAGCGCCAGCAGGTCGTGCAGGCGTTCCGGCGCGACGCCGAATTTGTTGCGCACCCACGCGTCGTCGTGCCACTCGCCCTTGAAATGATCCCACACCAGCGCGCCGTGCGCGATCAAGGGGTGCAGGTCCTTGTCGGTCGTCGCGACGACGGCGTCGCCGCGTCCTTCCGACAGCCAGCGCAGCACGCCGGTGCCGATCACGTCGTCGGCCTCGACCTCGGGCAGCATCAACACGTGCAGGCCGACCTTGCGCAGGCGCTCGTGGAATTCCGGCAGCGCTTCGCGCAGCACGCCCGGCATCGGCGCGCGGCCTTCGCGGTAGCGCGGATACAGCGCGTGGCGCCACGTGGCGCCGCCGTAGTCGAACGCGGCCAGCACGTGCGTGGGCGCGTGCGCGTCGAGCAGGTTGCGGAACGACGAGAACGCGTGGCGCAGCGCGATGCTCGCCTTGAGGTCCGAGTCCGGTTCGGGACTCGCCTCGTACACGCGCCGTACGATGTTCAGGCCGTCGATGGCCAGCAGCTTCGCCATGGTGCTTGATTCTTGCTTACTTCACGAAATCGTATTGCCCGCCCCGTTCGAGCGCGCGCCGGTAGGCCGGCCGGGCGTGGATCTTGTCGAGGAAGGCGACGAGGTTCGGGTACTGCCCATCCAGCCCGCCGCGCGCGGCCGCCGCTTCCAGCGGGAAGCTCATCTGGATGTCGGCGGCGGAAAAATCGTCGCCGGCGAACCACGTGCGCTTGCCCAGTTCCCCTTCCGCGAACGCCAGGTGCTGGCGGATCTGCGGCAGCACGAAGCTGTCCTTGACCTTGTTCGCGATGGCGCGCGCGATCGGGCGCACGAAGAACGGCGCGGGGCCGTTCCCGACGCGGTCGAACACGAGTTTCAGCAGCAGCGGCGGCATCGCCGATCCTTCCGCGTAATGCAGGAAATACGTGTAGTGCAGGCGCCCCGGCGTGCCCGGCGCCGGCGCGAGCGCCGTGCCGTAACGGCCGACGAGGTACTCGATGATCGCGCCCGATTCCGCCACGATCGCGTCGCCGTCCTGGATCACCGGCGACTTGCCGAGCGGGTGCACGGCGCGCAGCTCGGGCGGCGCCAGCATCGTCTTCGGATCGCGCTGGTATTTTTTGATCTCGTATTCCAGACCCAGTTCCTCCAGCAGCCACAGGATGCGCTGGGAGCGCGAATTATTCAGGTGATGGACGACGATCATGGGCGTTTACGAGCGTGACAAAGGCCCTAGCTTAGCATTGTTGCGTGCTGACCAGAAGCAAAGTGACAACGACACCGTCGCCAAATTTGCCATATTCGCCGAAAGATACCCGATATATCGCCGGTGACATTAGATCGCCGAGCATTTCCAAGACTATAAAAGAACGTTGTAGAGATGCTGCGTCCGGAGACAAATTTTGACGAAAACCATCAATTACAAACGTCATTCCATGTTTTCATGATTAAACTCAATCTACCTTTCCATAAAACAATTCCCCTGCCATGACATTCCGCCATCTCACCATACGCGCCAAGCTCATGCTCAGCATGGGTGTCTGTCTGCTCGTATTCATCGCCATCTCGTCCACGCTGTCGATCAGTATGACCAGTGCGCAGATGCGCGAACGCGTCGTCGACAGCGAATTGCCGGCCCAGGTCAGCGCCATCCGCAACGACATCCAGCGCCAGATCGCGGAACCCGCGGCGATGTCGCAGACGCTGGCGAACAACACGTTCCTGCAGGCGTGGGAAGATGCAGGCAACCCGGACGACGGCCTTGCCGCGTGGACCGCGCAGGCCAAGCGCCTGTACGAGGCCAACCATGCGGCCACCGTGCTCTGGGCGTCGGACGGCACGTCGAAATACTTCACCGAAAAGGGGCTGGACCGCACGATCGACAAAACGTCCGACAAGGATGCGTGGTTCAAGAAATTCCTCGACAGCGGCGCACCCTACACGCTCAACCTGGACAAGGATGCCACCTCGGGCGTCTACATGCTGTTCATCGACGCGCGCGTGCAGACGCCGGGCGGCAAGCTGGCGGTCGCCGGCCTGGGTCTCTCCGCCGAAGCGCTGGCCAACAGCATCCGCAACTATCGCCTGGGCAAATCCGGTTACGTCTACCTGGTGAACAACAACGGCACCCTGCTGGTCCACCGCGACCGCGGCCTGCTCGACGGCCACCACACGCTCGACAAGCAGCCCGGCTTTACGCCCGAACTGGCGCGCTCGCTGCTGAACAAGCAGGTGTTCGCCTCCGGACATTATGAAGCCCCGAACGGCCGCCAGTTCGTCGCATCGTCGTACGTGCCGGAATTGAAACTGTACGTCATCGCCGAAGTGCCGGAAGCCGAAGTGCTGGGCAATATCGGCCGCACGGCGGCGGTGTCCGCCATCGTCGCGGCCCTCGTCGGCGGCGCGGTCGGCCTCGCGGCGATCTGGTTCGTGGCCGGCGCGATCTCGGCGCCCGTGATGGGCGCGGCCGGCATGCTGGGTGAAATCGCCGACGGTGAAGGCGACCTCAGCCGTCGTCTGGAAGCCGACGGCGAGGACGAAGTCGGCAAGCTGGCCCAGGCGTTCAACCGCTTCGTCGGCTCGCTCAGCGGCACGATCGGCAAGGTGCGCGACAGCAGCCACGTGATCGCCGGCGCGACCGAAGAAATCGCACGCGGCAACATGGACCTGTCCGCGCGCACCGAAGCGCAGGCGTCGAGCATCGAGGAAACGGCGGCGGCGATGGAAGAACTGACGACGACCGTGCGCCACAATGCCGAACACGCGATCGAAGCGAACCGCCTCGTGTCCGAGACGGCGCAATCGGCCGAAAAGGGCGGCGCCGTGGTGGCGGAAGTCGTGCGCACGATGGGCGCCATCACGGAAAGCTCGCGCAAGATTTCCGAGATCATCGGCGTCATCGACGGCATCGCATTCCAGACCAATATCCTCGCATTGAACGCGGCCGTGGAAGCGGCCCGTGCGGGCGAACAGGGCCGCGGCTTCGCGGTCGTCGCCGGCGAGGTGCGCACGCTGGCCCAGCGCTCGGCCGCGGCGTCGAAGGAAATCCGCCAGCTGATCCTGGACTCCGTCGCCAAGGTCGATGCCGGCAGCGCGCTGGCCGACGGCGCCGGCCACGCGATGGAAACGATCGTCGCGTCCGTGCGCCGCGCCGAAATCCTCATGCGCGACATCGCCTCGTCGAGCCAGGAACAGAGCCTGGGCATCACGCAAGTCAACCAGGCGATCGCGCAGATGGACGACGCGACCCAGCAGAACGCCGCCCTCGTCGAGGAAGCGGCGGCCGCCGCGGCCGCGCTGCAGGAACAGGCGCGCGAGCTGGATGCCGTCGTCAGCACGTTCAAACTGGCCGGTGGCACGGCGCGCGCGGCGCATGCGCTGGCCGCACCGGCGAGGCGCAAGCGCCTGCCAGCGTAAGCCGGCCTAACACCGGGGTCAGAGCCCGATTTTTGGAAATTGCCCAAAATCGGGCTCTGACCCCGGTGCGTTTGCAGACTTTTCCACGCTTCGGTACTATGCTTTGTTGCAACTTTTACCCAAGGTTGCTCATTCAACCGTCCCGTGGAGAACAAATCCAAATGTCGCGTCACCGTCTGCCATCCCTGTCCGCCCTTTCCCTCGTACTTGCCGCCGCCTTCGCCAGCGCGGCGCACGCCCAGACGCCGGCGATGGCGCCGGATATCCCGGTCGACAAGTTCACCGCGACGGTCCCTGACGCCGACTACGTCAAACAGGACGTCATGATCCCGATGCGCGACGGCGTCAAGCTGCACACCGTGATCGTGATCCCGAAGAGCGTCATGGCCGGCAAGGCGCCGATCATGCTGACGCGCACCCCTTATAACGCCACGGGCCGCGCGAGCCGCATGAAGAGCCCGCACATCGCCTCGATCCTCGGCGACGGCGACGACGCCTTCATCGAGAACGGCTACATCCGCGTGTTCCAGGACGTGCGCGGCAAATACGGTTCGGAAGGCGATTACGTGATGACCCGCCCGGTGCGCGGCCCGTTGAACAACACGCCGGTCGACCACAGCACGGACGCCTGGGACACCATCGACTGGCTGGTGAAAAACATCCCGCAGTCGAACGGCAAGGTCGGCATGGTCGGCTCGTCCTACGAAGGCTTTACGGTGCTGATGGCGCTCGTCGAACCGCACCCGGCGCTGAAGGCGGCCGTGCCGATGAGCCCGATGGTCGACGGCTGGCGCGGCGACGACTGGTTCCACAACGGCGCCTTCCGCAACCCGAACCTCGCCTACATCGCCGGCCAGAACGCGGCGCGCGGCGAAGGCGAGAAAATCGTCACCGGCATCAACGACGATTACGAGGCCTACCTGCGTGCCGGCTCCACGTCCGACTTCGCCCATATCTTCGGCCTCGACCAGCTGAACTTCACGAAAAAACTGTTCGAGCATCCGGCCTACGACAGCTACTGGCAGGAACAGGCGCTGGACAAGATCCTCGCCAAGCGCCCGTTGAAGGTGCCGACGATGACCGTCGTCGGCCGCTGGGACCAGGAAGACATCTACGGCGCCTACGCGACCTACGCCGCCGTCGAACCGCAGGACAAGACGAACAAGATGAACTCGCTCGTGGTCGGCCCGTGGCGCCACAGCGGCGTCAACTACGACGGCTCCACGCTGGGCGCGCTGAAATTCACGGGCGACACGGCCCGGGAATTCCGCCGCGAGGTCATGCTCCCGTTCTTCAACCAGTACCTCAAGGACGGCGCGCCCGCGTTCGACACTCCGCCCGTATGGTCGTACCAGACCGGTGTGAACCGCTGGCGCCGCCTCGATCAATGGCCGCTCGTGCCGGCATCCACGCCGCTGTACCTGAAGCCGGGCTTCGGCCTCGCGTTCGAGAAAGCCGAGGGCAAGGCCGACAAGACGGCCGCATTCGACGAATACGTGTCCGACCCGGCCAAGCCGGTGCCGTTCGTGCCACGTCCCGTGCACATGAATGACGCCAATGTCTGGAAGCCGTGGCTCGTGACCGACCAGCGCGGCTATTCCGACCGCACCGACGTGCTGACCTACACCAGCGCCCCGCTCACCGCGCCGCTGCAGCTGGCCGGCCAGCCGATGGTCGACCTGTTCGCGTCGACGTCGGGCACGGACAGCGACTGGGTCGTCAAGCTGATCGACGTGTACCCGGATGAAGTCGCGGCACAGCCGGAACTGGGCGGCTACGAGCTGCCGATCGCGATGGACATCTTCCGCGGCCGCTACTACCAGGGTCTGGACAAGCCGGCCGCGATCCCCGCCAACAAGGCCGAGCGCTACCGCTTCGCCCTGCCCAACGTCGACCACGTGTTCCTGCCGGGCCACCGCATCATGGTGCAGATCCAGTCCAGCTGGTTCCCGCTGTACGACCGCAATCCGCAGACCTTCGTGCCGAACATCTTCTACGCCAAGCCGGGCGATTATCGCAAGGCGACGCAGCGCGTCTACCACGCGCCGGGGCTGGAGAGCGCGATCGAACTGCCGGTGGTGCGGGCGGCGAAGTAAGCGGTGCGGCGCCGGCCGGGTCATGCATTGTGGCTGGCCGGCGACACACATGTTAAATCCTTAGGACTTTCGCGGACGGCACGGTAGGCTGTCAGCACGCTCATCGCTGCCGATTCCCGAGGTCCTGTCATGAAGTCCATCGTTTCCGCCGCCGCCCTGCTGCTGGCAAGTACGCTCGCTCACGCCCAGACCAGCCACTGGGCCTTCAGCTACACCGGCTTCTACGACCAGGAAGCGGCCGCGTTCCTGCCCGGGATGCGCATCGACGGTTCGTTCACGGGCGTCGACGCCAACGGCGACGGCGTCCTCCAACGCGCCGAACTGACGTCACTGCTGGTCGACACGAAAGACTATGTCGCGTGCGCCGCGAGCAGCAACGCGTACTACCACTGCGACGCCGACAGCTTCACCTTCTCCGCGGAGAGCGGCCTGGCGTTCAGCGTGAGCGAGACGTCCAGCGATCCGGAAGGCTTATATGGCGGCGGCCACCTCGTCACGACGGGACAGCTGGCCTACGACTACGAGTTCAATCCGTATGCCGGCTCGGAACATCACCTGTACTGGACGGACGCCACGGTGCTGACCATGACGTCGGCGCTGGGCGGGACGGAATCGGTGCCGGCCGTGCCCGAAGCACCGGCGTGGATGATGCTGCTGGCCGGCGTGGGCGGCATTGGCCTGTGGCGCCGCCGCGGTTCACAGCGCATCCGCCCCGGCTGAACGATCACCGTTCGCCAGCGCACGGATCGGGACCAGGGCCCGGCCTAGACTGCCGGCATGGGCGCAATCTACATCGGCATCTCGGGCTGGCGCTACGCACCATGGCGCGGCGTGTTTTATCCGCCCGGCCTCGCGCAGGCGCGCGAGCTGGATTACGCGTCGCGCTTCCTGCCCACCATCGAAATCAACGGTTCCTTCTACGCGCTGCAGCGCCCCGCCAGCTACGCGGCATGGCATGACGCGACGCCGCCCGGCTTCGTGTTCGCCGTGAAGGGCAACCGCTTCCTCACCCACATGCTCAAACTGCGCGGCATCGAGACGCCGCTCGCCAACGTGCTCGCGTCGGGCGTGTTCGCGCTGCGCGACAAGCTCGGCCCCATCCTGTGGCAGCTCCCGCCGCAGCTGCGCTTCGACGCCGGCAAGGTCGAACATTTTCTCGGCCTGCTCCCGCACGACACGGGCCATGCGCTCGATATCGCGCGCGGCCACGACGACAAGGTCGCGGGCCGTGCGCTGCTGGACATCGACGCCGTGCGCCCGCTGCGCCACGCCGTCGAAGTCCGCCACGAGAGCTTCCGCGATCCCGCCTTCATCGCGCTGCTGCGCAAGTACGGCGTGGCGGTGGTGGTGGCCGATACGGCCGGCAAGTGGCCGGATTTCGATGAGGTGACGGCGGACTTCGTCTACGTCCGCCTGCACGGCGAGCACGAGCTGTACGCGAGCGGCTACGACGACGCGTCCCTCGCGCGCTGGGCCGCGCGCATCCGCGCGTGGGCGAAGAAGGGGGATGTGTACTGCTACTTCGACAACGACATCAAGGTCAGGGCGCCGTTCGATGCGAAGCGCTTGATGGAGATGGTGGGCGTGGATTGGAAACCGGCGACCTGAAAACCGTCGTTCCCGCGCAGGCGGGAACCCGAGTTTTGAGCGTACCGAAATGCATGCAAAATTGGGCCCCCGCCTGCGCGGGGGCGACGGTGTTTTAGCGCTGCACGTGGACCTGGATGACCTTGCGGCCCTTCGCATCCGTCTCCGGCAATGGCGTCGTCTCGCAGGTGCCGCACGAATCGCACTCGCTGCCGCAACTCGAATCCGTACCGAGCCACTTCACGATCCGGCCCTTGCCGGTGCCGCCCGACAGCTTGTAGACGAGCTTCTCGCGCCACGTCTTCGGCAGGTATTTCGCTGCCGCATACAGCGCGGCCAGCGCGACGATGAGTCCGACGATCAGGTACTGAATCACGATCAGCTCCCCAGCACGGCGCGTGCGATGTGGAAGGTCAGGAACGAGGCCGTGTACGCGAGTGCGAACATGTAGCCGGCCATCAGCAGTGCATAACGCATGCTGCCCGTCTCGCGGCGCACGACGGACAGGGTCGACAGGCACTGCGGCGCAAACACGTACCACGCGAGCAGCGACAGCGCCGTCGGCAGGGTCCACGAGGCGGCGATGATCGGGGCCAGCGAACCGGCCACGTCGTCGCCCGTCGTCGACAGCGCGTACACCGTGCCGAGCGCGCCGACGGCCACTTCGCGCGCCGCCATGCCCGGCACGAGCGCGATGCAGATCTGCCAGCCGAAGCCGATCGGCTCGAACACGACGGCCAATGCGCGGCCCAGTATGCCGGCGATGCTGTAGTAGATCGGCGGATGCGTCGCGCCTTCCGGTGCGCCCGGGAAGCTGGACAGGAACCAGACGAGGATCATCAGGGTGAGGATCACGGTGCCGACGCGCGTGATGAAGATGCGCGCGCGCTCCCACAGGCCCAGCGCGAGATTGTGCAGGTGCGGCCAGTGGTAGGCGGGCAGTTCCAGCATCAGCGGCTGGTGGCCCCTGGCGCCGACGGTGCGCTTGAAGAAGTACGCGACGCCCATCGCGCTGAAGATGCCAGCCGCGTACAGCACGAACAGCACGAGGCCTTGCAAATTGATGCCGCCGCCCAGTTCGCGGGCGGGGATGAACGCGGCGATCACGAGGGCGTACACGGGCAGGCGCGCGGAACACGTCATCAGCGGCGCGATCATGATCGTCACGAGGCGGTCGCGCGGGTTCTGGATCGTGCGCGCGGCCATCACACCCGGGATCGCGCAGGCGAACGACGACAGCAGCGGGATGAACGCGCGGCCCGACAGGCCCACGCCGCCCATCATGCGGTCGAGCAGGAACGCGGCGCGCGGCAGGTAGCCGCAATCCTCGAGCACGAGGATGAAGAAGAACAGGATCAGGATCTGCGGCAGGTACACGAGGACGCTGCCCGCGCCGCCGAACACGCCGTCGACGACGAGGCCGCGCAGCGGGCCGTCCGGCAGCGCCGCGCCGACCCAGTGGCCGAGCGCGTCGACGCCGTTCTTGATCAGGTCCATGGGCACGTTGGCCCAGCTGAACACGGCCTGGAAAATCAGGAACATCGTGGCCGCCAGGATGATCGGGCCGATCACCGGGTGCAGCACGACGTGGTCGATCTGCTCGCTCAGGTTGCCCGTGTCCTTGTCGAAGCTGACCGTCGCGTCGATGATGCGGCGCACCTCGCGCTGCGTCTCCTCGACCGGGACGGCGTCGATGGCGGACAGCGGATTCGGCTTCGCTTGCGTATCGAACGGCATCGCTTCGAGCGCCTTGAGCAGGCCCTTCTCGCCGCCGGCCTGCACGGCCACGGTCTCGATGACGGGCATGCCGAGTTCCCGCGCCAGGCGTGCCGTGTCGATCTCGATGCCGCGTTTCTTCGCGACGTCGACCATGTTCAGCGCCAGCACCATCGGCAGGCCGAGGCGCTTGATCTCGAGCACGAGGCGCAGGTTCAGGCGCAGGTTGGTCGCGTTGACGACGCAGACGACCGCATCCGGCGTCTGCTCGCCGGCGCGCAGGCCGGCGACGACGTCGCGCGTGATCGCTTCGTCCGGCGTGTGGGCGGCGAGGCTGTAGGCGCCCGGCAGGTCGAGCACGCGCAGCGGCCGGCCGCCCGGCAGCATGAAGCTGCCTTCCTTGCGCTCGATGGTGACGCCGGCATAGTTCGCGACCTTCTGGCGCGCGCCGGTCAGGCGGTTGAACAGGGCCGTCTTGCCGCAGTTCGGATTACCCAGCAGGGCGACGAGCGGCGTTTTTGCGGCCGCCTGGACCTGCTGTTCTACTGCTCCCATGTCGGTTCCGTCACTCCGGCTGGATCGAGACCAGCGCCGCGTCGAAGCGGCGCAGGGCGAACGTCGACTGGCCGACCTTGACCGCCAGCGGACCGCCGGGCAGGCCGCGCTTGAGCATGCGGATGCGCTCGCCCGGCACGAAGCCCAGCTCCATCAGGCGGCGCGACACGTCGATGCCGCCGTCGCGGCTGCCGAGCGCGTTCGGCGCGAGGTGGATCACGGTGCCGCTCTGGCCGGCCTTGAGGCTGTCGAGCGTGGTCAGGGTGGGTGCAAGAGTCATGGTGTCGCTTCCCGGTGGTGGTGCGCTGCTTTAACGGATGGGTACATCATAAACCTAAATGCGAATTATTTCTATTTGCGGTTTGTCCACTTCTGCTCACTCGACATCGTTTTAACGCAACGGCGCAACAAAAACGCTTGCAATCCGGATTTAATTTGCGCAGAATACGAAGGGTAATGAGAATGATTCGCATTATAGACCAAACAACAATGGCCTGTGATGCTCCCACCACGGAACCGTCCATGATCGTCTGCGTCTGCAATAACATCTCCGACCGCGAAATCCGCCAGGCCGTCGACCTCGGCCTGACCTCGATGGCCGACCTGTACAAGGAACTCG
Source organism: Massilia sp. Masssp93 (assembly GCF_059491295.1). NCBI lineage: Bacteria > Pseudomonadati > Pseudomonadota > Betaproteobacteria > Burkholderiales > Oxalobacteraceae > Massilia > Massilia sp. Masssp93. The sequence continues at coordinate 5,649,661 of NZ_CP168502.1, forward strand.
GCGTCGGCACCTGCTGCGGCAAATGCGTCAGCTATGCGCGCGAAGTGATGCACGAGCACCTGGAAAGCAAGACGGTCGTCACCGAACTGCGCCGCACCCCGCACGACGGGCTTGCGGCCTGATCCGGCCCGCCGCCCCGGCGGGTGATAACAGGCAGACAAGGCGTCAATATTGCTACGCCCAATCCGTGCGTGCGCCTGTCCACGCGCGGGCCGGTCTTGGTAATATGTGACTTCCGACGCGCCCAGATTTCACTCCTATGCCCGTAATCCCGTTCCGTCCACCAAGAGCGCCCTTTACGGTCCAACCTCCTCCGCAGCCTTCGCGCCGAGCACTCATCGTGAAATGGCTGCGCAGGACGCACGGTTGGATCGGTCTCTGGGGCGCCGTGCTCGGGCTGCTGTTCGGCAGCACCGGCATTCTCCTCAACCACCGCGCCGTGCTCAGGATTCCCGCCGTCCAGGCGCAGGAGTCCACGGTCCAGGTTCCCCTGCCGAGTCCGGCACCGGGCAGTCCGCAGGCGCTGGCCGTCTGGCTCAAGCGCTCATTACGGCTGGAACCGGAACCCGGACGCGTCAAGGCCGAGGCCGCCCGTGCCGTCGCCTGGGGCGACAAATCCCTGATCCAGCCGGCGCGCTGGAGCGCCAGCTTTACTTCGCCATCCGGCAATGTTCAGGCTGAATACTGGGTCGGCAACAGCTATGTCACCGTCAAGCGCGCCGAAAACAATGTCTTCGGCACCCTCGTCAACCTGCACAAGGGCGTTGGCATGAGCACTGCCTGGATCCTGCTCGTGGACACGCTGGCCGGCTCCATCATCCTGCTGTCGCTGTCCGGCGTCGTGCTGTGGACGCTCACCAACCGGCGCCGCACGGTCGGCATCGTGATCGGTACGATGTCGCTGCTGGCGGTAGGCGGGCTGGCGCTGGCCGCCATCTGATTTCACCGGGACGGCGGCGGCCTGCGCGCCACGCCGTCGCCATCTGCCCGCCTGCCGCGCGGTTTGCTATGATGCCGAGACAACAACCGCACGCAAAGGCAATCATGAAGGGCGATCCCAACATCATCCGGCTGCTCAACGCGCAGCTGACCAACGAACTCACGGCCGTCAACCAGTACTTCCTGCATGCGCGCATGTACCGGCACTGGGGCTTCGCGAAGCTGGGCAAGAAGGAATACGATGAATCGATCGGCGAGATGAAACACGCCGACCGGCTGATCGACCGCATCCTGATGCTGGACGGCCTGCCCAACCTGCAGGCCCTGCACAAGCTGCTGATCGGCGAATCGACGCAGGAAATGCTCGAATGCGACCTCAAGCTGGAACGCGCGGCCCAGGTCACGGTCAAGGAAGGCATCGCCGCCGCCGAGATCGCGCACGACTATGTGTCGCGCGACCTGCTGCTGGAGATTCTCGAAGACACCGAGGAACACATCGAGTGGCTGGAAACCCAGCTCGACCTCATCGTCAAGGTGGGCATCCAGAATTACCTGCAGTCCCAGATGGGCGAATAATGCGGCGGTGGTACGCACGCAATCGCGGGCACGGGGTGCCCGCCCTACGGCGAACCGGTAACGCATGCAATCGCGGGCGGGATGAATCCGTAACGTAGGGTGGGCACCCCGTGCCCACCAAATGCCGGCAAAACGCGCACGTCAGACAGGCTGGCGCCAGCGCGCGACCCACTTGTCGTAGAAGCCGATGTCGCCCGGCACGGCGCCCGTGACGGCACAGATCGCGCCGGCGAATTCGTTGGCGCGCGACAGGATCAGCTCCAGCGGCCAGCCGCGCGCGCGGCCCAGCATGAAGATGGCGGAAAACGCGTCGCCGGCGCCGGTCGTGTCGATCACGAACGGCGGCACCGGGTTGTCGCGGGTGGCGATGTAGCCGCCGTCGGCGCCGAAGTACACGGAACCGCGGTGGCCCAGCGTGACGATCAGCGCCTCCAGCGAAAAACGGTCCATCAGCGCACGGCAGGCCGCGTGCACTTCTTCCGTCGACAGCGCCGCATCGTCCGGGCCGATCTGGAAATACCACTGGAACAGCGCCTGTAACTCCTCTTCGTTGACCTTGACGACGTCGGCCGCCGTCAGCGCCTTCGTGACGATGGGCTCGGTTGCCTGTCCGGGCCGCAGGTTGAGGTCGAGGAAGCGCTTGGCCTGCGTGTTTTCCAGCACGGCCGCCAGCGCCAGGCGCGAACGTTCCTCGCGCAGGGCCAGCGTGCCGAAATAAAGGAAGTCATGGCCAGCGCCGGCGATGCTCGCGGCGGCTTTCTGCGGGTCGATGAAATCGTAGGCCTGGCGCGGCAGCAAGGTGAAGCGGTGCGCCGCGCCCTGGCGCTCGGCGACGGCGCGGCCGGTCTCTTCCATCGGGTCGACCTGCAGGCCCGATTCCGGGATCACGAAGCGCTCGAACTCGGCGCGCACGGCCGCGCCGTTGCGGTCGTCGCCGATGCGCGTGATCATCAAGGGCGGCGCCATGAAGGCGGCCAGGTGGCGCGCCACGTTGAACGGGGCGCCGCCCACCGCGTGCCCGGCCGTTCCTTCCTCGACGAGGACTTCGCCGAAGACGATGGTCGATATGCGCGCGGTCATCATCGGGCGCTCACTGCGGCAGGAAAGGCACGGTGTCCTTGAACGACTGCCGTTCGGACAGCTTGTCGAACAGGCGCGCCAGGTTCGGGCAGGTGTCGCGCCAGGCGATGTCGGGGAAGCGGAACGCCAGCCAGCCCAGCGTGCAGCCGACGGCGACGTCGGCCAGCGTGTAATGGATGCCCATGCAGAACGGCTGCTCGCCCAGGTTCTCGGACATCACGGCCAGGCCGCCGTGCACCTTGCCCATCTGGCGGTCGAACCAGGCCTGGCTCTGCTGCTCGGCCGGGCGCCACGTGCGCTCCAGGAAGGCCAGCACGGCCGCATCCAGCACGCCGTCCGCCAGCGCTTCCCACACCTTGACGTTGGCGCGGTCGCGGCTGTTCGCGGGCAGCAGCTTGCAGACGGGCGTCAGCGTATCGAGGTATTCGGCGATCACGCGCGAGTCGTACATCGCGCTGCCGTCCTCCATCACGAGGCACGGGACTTTCCCGAGCGGGTTCGACGACGCGATGTTCGTTTCCGGTGCCCAGACGTTTTCCAGCTCGAACTGATAGTCGAGCTTTTTTTCTGCCAGCACGACGCGCGCCTTGCGCACGTAGGCACTGGTGACGGAACCGATGAGTTTCATAAATGCTCAGTATTGGGGAGTGGCTGACAGTATAGCATCGGCCTTTCGCCGGCCGAACGCAGGGAACCGCTTGCAACGGTGGGCAAATGAGACTTGACAAAGCGATCCCGGGCAGGCCGCCGATGGTAGAATCTCGTTTTTGCACTCACCGCTTCCCGCCTCCCATGACCTCTACCGCCTCCTCCTCGACCCTGTCGGCCCTGTCCCCCCTGGACGGCCGCTACGCCGCCAAGACCGACAAGCTGCGCCCCATCCTGTCGGAAGCCGGCTTCATGCACCACCGCGTGAAAGTGGAGATCGCCTGGCTGCAGGCGCTGTCGCAAGCCGGCTTCGCCGAGCTGAAACCGTTCTCCGCGCAAGCGTCCGCCCTGCTGGACAAGATCGCCGCCGGCTTCTCGGACAGCGACGCCGCCCGCATCAAGGACATCGAGGCCGTCACCAACCACGACGTGAAGGCCGTCGAGTACTGGCTGAAGGAACAGGTCAAGGACGTGCCGGAGCTGGTCGCGGCCTCCGAATTCATCCACTTCGCGTGCACCTCGGAAGACATCAACAACACGTCGCACGGCATGATGCTGAAGGCGGCCCGCGACGGCGTGCTGCTGCCGTCGCTGCAGGCGGTGATCGCCAGGCTGACCGAGATCGCCCACACGAACGCCGACCTGCCGATGCTGTCGCGCACGCACGGCCAGACCGCCAGCCCGACGACCCTCGGCAAGGAATTCGCCAACGTCGTCGCCCGCCTGCAGCGCGCGGTGAAGCGCATCGCCGACGTGGAAATCCTCGGCAAGATGAACGGCGCCGTCGGCAACTACAACGCGCACCTGTCGGCATACCCGGGCTTCGACTGGCCGGCGTTCTCGAAGAACGTGATCGAGCAGCGCCTGGGCCTGACGTTCAACCCGTACACGATCCAGATCGAACCGCACGACTACATGGCCGAACTGTTCGACGCGATCGCGCGCACGAACACGATCCTGCTCGACCTGAACCGCGACATCTGGACCTATGTCTCGCTCGGCTACTTCAAGCAGAAGCTGAAGGCCGGCGAGATCGGTTCGTCGACGATGCCCCATAAAGTCAATCCGATCGACTTCGAGAACTCGGAAGGCAACCTCGGCCTGGCCAACGCCATGCTGCGCCACATGGCGGATAAACTGCCGGTCTCGCGCATGCAGCGCGACCTCACCGACTCGACGGTCCTGCGCAACATCGGCGTGGGCTTCGGCTACGCGCTGCTCGCGTACGACAGCTGCCTGCGCGGCCTGAACAAGCTGGAAGTGAATCCGCAGCGCCTGGCGCAGGACCTCGACGCGAACTGGGAAGTGCTGGCCGAGCCGGTGCAGACGGTGATGCGCCGCTTCGGCATCGAGAACCCGTACGAACAGCTGAAGGAACTCACGCGCGGCAAGGGCATCACGCGCGACGCGCTGCAGGAATTCATCGGCAAGCTGGCGATTCCGCAGGACGCCAAGGACCTGCTGCTGGCCATGACGCCGGCGAATTACACGGGCCTGGCGGCGCAGCTGGCGAAGGCGATTTAAGCATTTCGCGGATAGCGCTGCAAAGAAAACGGTACGTCGTTCCCGCGGAGGCGGGAACCTAATTTTGCATGAGCTGTCGAAACGCGTAGAACTTGGGCCCCCGCCTTCGCGGGGGCGACGTTTCTCACTGAGTAGTCGTCCTCTTCACCTCTGCCACGTCAACTTGACCCCCACCGTCCTGGGCACTTCGGTGCGCACGGGCACCACGCCGTATTCCGCGTGGCTGCCGTTCAGGTTCGTCCCGATCACCGATAACTCCATCCCCGGCGCGAACCGCCAGCCGAACCGCGCGTCGATGGCCGTGTAGGCCGGCACGTACGGGAATCCCAGCGCGCCGTTGCGGCGCACGGCCAGTTCCAGCTCGCGCTTCTCGTCGAGCGTGTGGCTGGAGCGCAGCTGGGCCGTGTAGGCCGGGTCGCGGCCCGTCGTCATGACGCTGCCCAGGTCACCGCTGCCCGGCTTGAGCGCAAAGTCCTCGTGCAGCAAGGTCGCACCCGCCGCGATGCGCCACGACTCGCTCACCTGCACGTTGCCCCACGCTTCGATGCCGCGCGCCTGGCCCGCCATCAGGTTGCCGAACACGATCGCGCGCCTGTCGGGGGTGATGTCCTGGGTGCGCAGGTGGTCGTACAGGTTGCGGTACGCGGTCACGGAATACGACACGCGCTGCCCCGCCTGCCCGCGGTAGCCCAGTTCGAACACGCGCGCGGTCTCGGACCGCACTTGCCGGCCGCCCGCCAGCAGGTAGGGCGGCGCGCCCGGCACGTAGGCGTCGACGTCCAGCCGCGACGGCGCGCGCACCGTGCGCGACACGGCCGCCCAGAACGCGTGCGCCGGCGTGGCGCGCCACGACAGGCGCACGGTCGGCAGGAATTCGGCGCCCGTGTACGGATTGCGCTCCCAGCGCGCGCCGATGGTGGCGCGCAGGTCGTCCCGCAACGCCATCTCGTCCTGCGCGAACAGGCTGGCCCAGGCCTGCCTGTCGCTGGCCGGCAGGAAGGCGACGAAGCGGCTGTTGTCGACGTGGTCCCAGTTGTAGCGGTACTCGCCGCCCCACACGATGCTGTGGCGCCCGGCCGGCGCCAGCGCGTGCTGCAGCTCCACGTCGACGATGTCCACGCGGTCGGCGAACGTGGGCGGCACGCGGCGGTAGCGGGTGTCGTAATAGGCGCGCGCGGTCACGCTGCCGCCGCCGTCGATCTGGTGCTCCCAGCGCCCGGTGACGTTGGCGCCGTGCAGCCGGATGTCGTCCAGGCCCGTGCTCGCGCCGGGTGCCGCGATGACGCCCGGCACCGGCTGGCCCTCGCGCCCGCGCCAGGCATTGGCGTTGACGCTGAACCGCTCGGGCCCGCGCTCCCAGTCGCCGCGCCAGCCGACCTGGCCCTGCGTCCAGTCGTCGTCGATCGGCTGGCCCGACGCCAGTTCGCTGTGCGCCAGCCGGAACGCCTTGCCGTACGCGCGCCAATGGCCGCCGTCCGTCGCGGCGCCGTGGCGGAACGCGGCCTGGACGCCGCCGTCGTCGGCGCGCAGCACGAGCAGGTCGCCCTGCGTGTCGCGCGCGCGGCGCGTGGTGATGTTGATGACGCCGTTGACGGCATTCACGCCCCACAGCGTGCCGCCCGGGCCGCTGATCACCTCGATCCGCTCGACGTCTTCCAGCATGACGTCCGGCTCGTCCCAGAACGTGCCGGAAAACAGCGGCGAATACACGGACCGGCCGTCGATCATCACCAGCAGCTTGTTGGCCGGGCTGTTGCTCGTGCCGTTCATGCCGCGCGCGGAAATGAACGCGTTCGTGTTGCTGCTGCGCGCGACCTGCACGTTGGGCGCCAGGTTCAGGGCGTCGACGAGGGTGCGGGCGCCGGAGCGGCGGATGTCGTCCGCCGTGATCACGAACACGGACGCCGGCGCGTCCTGCAGGCGCTCGGGCCGGCGCGATACCGACGTGACGTCGATGTTCGCCAGCTCTTCGATCGACAGGTCGACGAACTCGCCTCCCGGCCGGCGCGCCCCCTCGTCGGCATGGACCGGCTGCGCCAGCAGCAGCGCGGCCACCAGCAGGGGCGCGCCGGACGTGCGGCAATGGGTTCTGGGAACCATCGGGTTCATCGCTTGCCGAAAGAAATAATCATTTCCCAATCATTATCTTTTATAAATCCATTTTTTTAACATTTTACCTTCACGGTCGCGCGATTTTGTCGCGCACGCCGCTCGGGCTGGCATACGAACCACGGATTGTCCCATTTACTGAACAAAGTTATCCGCTTAGCTGGCTTCCTTACGATATTTGGAACAGGTAAAGTGTCCCTATTGCAAAACAACGCCGGTGCGCGAGTCGTGCTAGTGTGTTTAAGGAAATGCCGGCTGCTTAACCTGGCCGAACTTGGTAAGATTTGGTTCTAACACGTACTAACTGATCGGAGACTCCGCCCATGCAGCGCTATACAACGACCGCCATCGTGCTTCACTGGCTGATCGCCGTGCTGATCATCGGGGCGTTCACGCTCGGTCTCGTGATGACGGACATGCCCGGCATCTCGCCCACCAAGCTGAAATATTTTTCGTGGCATAAGTGGGCGGGCGTCACCGTGCTGCTGCTGGCCACGTTGCGCCTGCTGTGGCGCCTGAAGAACCGCCCGCCGGCCCTGCCCGCGTCGATGCCCGCGTGGCAGCGCGGCGCCGCCCACGGCCTGCACCACCTGCTGTACGTGCTGATCTTCGCCGTGCCGCTGTCCGGCTATTTTTATACGCTGGCGGCCGGCTTCCCGGTCGTCTATTTCGAACTGATCAAGCTGCCCGTGCTGATCGCCAAGGACAAGGCGCTGGCTGACACGCTGAAGCCGATCCATTACTGGCTGAACATGACCATGGCCGGCCTCGTCGGCCTGCACGTGGTCGCCGCCCTGAAACACCAGATCGTCGACCGCGACGGCACGCTCGGACGCATGCTGCCCGGCCGTTCCCACTGAAGGAGATACCATGACATTCACTCGTGGCGGCCTTGCCGCCTCAGTTGCCGCGCTGCTTGCCGGCGTCACGCTGATCGCCAGCGCAATGCCGCTCAAGACCGACGTGGCGCACAGCAGCGTCTCGGCCGTGTTCAAGCAGATGAACGTGCCGGTCGAATCGAAGTTCAAGCGCTTCGACGCGCAGATCGACTACGACGCCGCGCATCCGGACAAGGCGACGGCGCGCGTCGACATCGACACGGCCAGCTTCGACATCGGCGAGGCCGAGTACAACAAGGAAGTGGCCGGCAAGGACTGGTTCAACTCGCCCAAGTTTCCCAAGGCGACCTTCGTGTCGTCCGCGATCAAGCCTGCCGGCGCGGGCAAGCTGTCCGTCTCGGGCAAGCTGACCATCAAGGGCCGGGTCCAGGACGTGACCTTCCCGGTCACCATCAAGCCGGAAGGCACCCGACAGGTTTTCGAAGGACAGCTGCCGATCAGGCGGCTGGCCTTCAACATCGGCGAAGGCGAGTGGAAGGACACGAGCATGGTCGCCGACGAAGTCGTCATCAAATTCCGCGTCGCTGCGGGACAGTAATCCACACCCCATCGTAAAGGACCGTTTTTCATGAAATTCAAGCACCTCGCCCTGCTCGCCGCCGTCTTCGCTTCCAGCGCCGCCTTCGCCGCCGACACCTACAAGGTCGACCCGGCCCACACCTACCCGAGCTTCGAGGCCGACCACTTCGGCGGCCTGTCCAACTGGCGCGGCAAGTTCGACAAGAGCGACGGCACCATCGTGCTGGACCGCGCCAACAAGTCGGGCACCGTCGACATCACCATCGACACCACGAGCCTGGACTTCGGCTACGCCAAGCTGAACGAGCACGCCAAGGGGCCGGACATGTTCGACGTGGCCAAGTACCCGACCGCCACCTACAAGGGCAAGCTCGTGTTCAAGGGCGACGTGCCGGCCTCCGTCAACGGCGAACTGACCCTGCACGGCGTGACCAAGCCGGTCACCCTGCACATCAACCAGTTCAAGTGCATCCAGCACCCGATGCTCAAGCGCGAAGTGTGCGGCGCCGATGCGTCGGCCACGTTCAACCGTGCCGATTTCGGCGTGGACTATGGCGTCAAGATGGGCTTCAAGCCGGAAGTCAAGCTGGCCATCCAGGTCGAAGCCGTCAAGCAGTAATCGGCGTATCCCGACGTAAAAAAGCCTCGCGTCGCGAGGCTTTTTCTTTTGGCGAACAGTCAGTTTCGGTAGGGTGGGCGGCCCCCGCCCACGCGTTCAGGCAGCGTTTGAATGGACGTGGTCAATGCATCGTCCATTCACGGGTTGAACGCGTGGGCACGTGGTGCCCACCCTACCCGTCGATCAACGGCCGTCGCGGTCCAGATCGCCCGGCATCGCACGCTCCACGCGGTCCCACGCGGCGCGGCTGGCCGACTTGGCCTGCTCCCACGACAGGCGCGACTGGCCCTTCACGCGATCCCACTCGTCGGCCATGTGCGGCTCGGCCAGGTCGTAGTTCGGGAAGCGGCGCGCGTTGTTGTAGCCCAGCGCGTAGGCCGGCGAATAGTCGTCGTACGTGTAGCCCTGGGTGTAGTACGGCTGGGTTTGGTAGTTGGTGCGCCAGTAGGCATCTTCCGCCGTCGGATTGACGAGGTGGCCGGCACCCTTGCCCACCATGCCGCCGGCGATGCCGCCGATGGCCGCGCCGGCCGCCATGCCCACCGGGCCGCCTACCGCGCCCAGCGCGGCACCGGCCGCGGCACCGCCGCCCGCGCCGACGCCGCCGGCCAGGTTGTGCTCATGCAGCTGGTCGCCCGGTTTCGGGTTCGCGACCTCGCCCGCGCCCTTGCCTGCCATGCCGCCCGCGATACCGCCGATGGCAGCGCCCGCGACGGCGCCGATCGGACCCGCCGGGCTGCCGATGGCCGCACCGGCCAGTGCGCCCGCACCGGCGCCGGTGCCCTGCGCCAGGTTGTGTTCATGCAGGCGGTCTTCCGAGTGCGGATTGACCACTTCGCCCGCGCCGCGGCCCGCTGCGCCGCCGGCCAGGCCGCCGATCGCGGCACCGGCCAGGGCACCGACCGGGCCGGCCACGGAACCCGCCGCCGCGCCCATCGCCGCGCCGGCGCCGGCACCCGTGCCCTTGGCCAGGTAGTGTTCGCCCAGGTCGTCGCCCGCTTTCGGATTGACGACTTCGCCCACGCCCTTGCCGGCCATGCCGCCGGCGATGCCGCCGATCGCGGCACCGGCTGCCATGCCGACCGGACCGCCGACCGCGCCCAATGCGGCGCCGGTGGCCGCGCCCGCGGCGGCGCCGATGCCGGTGCCGATCACGTGCGAGCCGCCGTTATCGACGAAGGTCTGGTTCAGGTAGGCGACGTCCTCATCCGAGCGCGGCGTCACGCCCAGTACGATGCCGCCGTTGTTGATGCCTTCCTCGTAGTGTTTGACGCGCTCTTCCGGGATGCCGGCGCCGATCAGTGCACCGATCAGGCCGCCGGTGATGCCGCCCGCGCCCGCACCGGCCAGGGCCGCCGCCAGCGGACCGGCGACGACGAGGCCGGCGCCCGGGATCACGAGCGAGGTGCCGATCGCGGCCACGCCGGCCAGCACGGCGCCGATGGTACCGCCGATGCCGGCGCCGGCAGCGGCGCCCTCGGCGGCCTTGCTGCCCAGCTCAGTCTCGGTGTCGGTAAATTGGGTCTTGCGGGTGGTGTCCGACATCATCAGGTTGACGTCGTCCTTCGTATAGCCGCGGGTCGAAATCGCGTCATAGGCACGCTCCGCGCTGGCGCGGTCGGGGAACAGCCCGGTGACCATGCGGTTTTGCTTGTTCTGCTCTGTCGTCGTCGTGTCGAAAATGGCCATGATGAAATTCCTTTCAGTAATCGAATCGGTCCGGGATGTCGCGGTTCACTTGATGCAAAGTGGCTTAAACGATATGCCTGCCGAGCAGTGCGCTTCTGTTCGCTGACGCACCCATTCCAGGACATTCCGCATCACAAGAGAACGCACTCGCGGTTTGCGCGTCTAACGTTCGGCAACGCACCGACCCCGGGGGGTGTGCATCACTAGACTTTGCACATGGCCTCGGCAGTTAATTGGCCTGGAGTATGTTTTTTCCAACTTGAGGAGGACTCAACATGTTATTCATTATCTGGATCGTTGTCGGTGGTGTGCTCGGCTGGCTCGCCAGCATGGTCATGAAGACGGATGCTGAGCAAGGCATGATTCTCAATATCGTGGTTGGCATCGTGGGAGCCTTCCTGGGTGGCTGGCTGCTGTCCCCGCTGTTCGGCAGTGGCACCATCAACTCCGATGACTTCAGTGTGTCGTCGCTGCTCGTGTCGTTCCTGGGCGCCGTCATCCTGCTCGCAATCGTGAATCTGCTGCGTCGCGGCCGCGTCCGCTAAAACAGGTGCAAGCCCCACTTTGAAAACCAACGTCGCATGGCGTTGGTTTTTTTACGTCCGGAATCCGAGCTCATGCGCATCAAACGTTCCATCGTCGTCCTCATCACTTGCATCGCCACGCTCGTGGCGGGCTTGCTCGTGCTGAACTTTTCGCCCGGCGAAAAGAAGATCGACACGCAGTTGACCCGGCAATACGACACGAACGACCCGCAGTTCCGGCGTTCGCTCGGCGTGCTGCTGGGCCCGCCCATCATCGAGGGCAACAAGGTCGAAGCGCTGCTCAACGGCGACCAGATCTTTCCCGCCATGCTGGACGCGATCCGCTCGGCGCAGAAGTCGATCAGCTTCGAAACCTATATCTATTGGGAAGGCACGATCGGGCGCGAGTTCACGGAAGCGCTGTCGGAACGGGCGCGCGCCGGCGTCAAGGTGCACGTGCTGCTCGACTGGATCGGCAGCATGAAGATCGGCGAGGCCGCGCTCGACGAGATGCGCCGCGCCGGCGTGGAAGTGCACCGCTACCACAAGCCCGTGTGGTGGAAGCTGGCGCGCCTGAACAACCGCACGCACCGCAAGCTCCTGATCGTCGACGGCAAGACCGGCTTCACGGGCGGCGTCGGCATCGCCGACAAATGGCGCGGCCACGCCCAGGACCCCGACCACTGGCGCGATTCCCACTTCCGCGTCGAAGGTCCCGTCGTCGGGCAGATGCAGGCCGTGTTCAACGACAACTGGACGAAGGCGACCGGCGCCGTGCTGGACGGCCCGGACTATTTCCCGGCGCTCGTCGCGCAAGGCGACATGCCCGCGCAGATGTTCTCCAGCTCGCCCACGGGCGGCAGCGAGAGCATGCACCTGATGTACCTGCTCGCGATCACGGCCGCGCGCCACACGATCCACCTGTCGAATTCCTACTTCGTGCCGGACGAGCTGGCCCTCAAGGCGCTCATCGCGGCGGCGAAACGCGGCGTCGACGTGCGCATCATCACGCCCGGGCCGGTCATCGATTCCGACATCGTGCGCGCCGCGTCGCGCGAGCGCTGGGGCGAACTGCTGGCGGCCGGCGTCAAGATGGCCGAATACCAGCCGACGATGTACCACGTGAAGGCGCTGGTCGTGGATTCGCTCCTCGTCTCGGTCGGCTCCACCAACTTCGACAACCGCTCGTTCATCCTCAACGACGAGGCGAACCTGAACGTGCTCGACGCCGGCTTCGCGAAACAGCAGGAGGCGGTCTTCGAAGACGACTGGAAGCACGCGCGCCAGGTGAGCCTGCAGGCCTGGCAGAACCGGCCTTTCTCGGAAAAGATCGGCGGCATGCTGGCGGACCTGATCGGGGCGCAACTATGAACCGGGCCATGCCTAAATCCTTCCTCCCGCTCGCCCTCCTCGCCGCCTGCGCCGCGCACGCCGACGAAGGCATGTGGATGCCGCAGCAGTTGCCGCAAGTCGCGAAGCAGCTCAAGGCGGACGGCCTCGAACTCGATCCGGCGACCCTCACCAGGCTCACCGGTTTCCCGATGGGCGCCATCGTCAGCCTGGGCGGCTGCTCGGCCTCGTTCGTGTCGCATCAAGGCCTTGTGATCACGAACCACCACTGCGTGTACAACAGCGTGGCCGTCAACTCGACGCCGCAGCGCGACCTCCTCGCCGACGGCTTCCTCGCGCGGACGATGGCCGATGAACTGCCGGCCGCGCCGGGCAGCCGCGTGTTCGTCACCGAGGAGGTCGCCGACGTCAGCCGGCGCGTGATCACGCCGGACGTCGCCAGGCTGGCGGGCAAGGCGCGCCTGGACGCGATGGAGACGAACCAGAAGTCCCTCGTCGCCGAATGCGAGCAGGACGCCGGCTACCGCTGCACGGTGGCGAGCTTCTACGGCGGCCTCGCGTTCTACCGCATCAAGCAGTTCGAGATCCGCGACGTGCGCCTCGTGCACGCGCCACCAAGCGGCATCGGCAAGTTCGGCGGCGACACCGACAACTGGATGTGGCCGCGCCACACGGGCGACTACGGCTTCTATCGCGCCTACGTCGGCCGCGACGGCAAGGCCGCGGACTACGCCAGGGACAACGTCCCGTACCGTCCCAGGCTGTGGCTGAAGATCGCGCAAGGCGGCGTGCGCGAGGGCGATTTCGTCATGGCCCTCGGCTACCCGGGCCGCACGAACCGGCACCGCCTGCCGTCCGAAGTGGCGTTCACGTTCGACTGGAACTATCCGGCCTATGTGAAGGCGGCGGGCGAGACGCTGGCCGTCATCGAGCGCGAGACGAAGAACGATCCGGCCGCGCACCTCAGGTACGCGGGCCAGGTCGCCAGCGTCAACAACTACTACAAGAACCGCAAGGGCATGCTCGCCAGCTACCAGGGCAGCGACATCCTCGCGCGCAAGACGGCCGAGCACAATGCATTGAAGGCCTGGGTGGATGCGAACCCGCGGCGCAAGGCGGAATTCGGCGCCGCCATCGAGGCGGCCGAACGGCTGATCGCCCGGCGCGACGCGCAGACCCGGCGCGAATTCTTCCTCGGCTATTCGATGCCGCGCTTCCTGAACGCGGCGCGCACCCTGTACCGGCTCGCCAACGAGCGCGCGAAGCCGGACGCGCTGCGCAAATCCGGCTACCAGGAACGCGACCTGGCGCGCCTGGCGTCCGTCATCGGCGGCCAGGACCGCACGTACGACGACAAGGTCGACAAGGCCCTCGTGCTGAACTTCCTGAAGCAGTACGACGCGCAGCCGCTCGACCAGCACGACGCCGCGTTCGACAGTGCCCTCGGCATCAAGCCGGGCATGGGGGAGACCGATCTGAAAGCACTGCTCGACCGCATCTACGCCGACTCGCATCTGCAGGACAAGGACGTGCGCACGGCGTGGCTGACGAAGACCCCGCAGGACTTCAAGGCCAGCAACGACAGCTTCATCAAGGCCGCCGTCGCGATGTACGACGCCGACATGCGGCGCGAAGCGGAGGAAGACGAACTGGCCGGGGACATCCAGCAGGCCTACGCCGGCTACATGAAGGCCAAGATCGCCTACATGAACGGCCGCGGCCAGGCCGTCTACCCGGACGCCAACTCGACGCTGCGCGTCACCTTCGGCAACGTCAGGGGCCGCGACTACGGCGCCGACGGCACCGGGTCCTGGACCGCGTTCACGACCGTGAAGGGCGTCGTCGCCAAGCACACGGGCGCGGGCGAATTCAACGCGCCCGAGCGCCAGCTGGCCGCGATCCGCGCGCGGGACTTCGGCCGCTGGGCCGATCCGGTACTCAAGACCGTGCCGGTCGACTTCCTCGCCACGCTGGACATCACGGGCGGCAACTCGGGTTCGGCGGCGCTGAACGCCCGCGGGGAACTGGTCGGCCTCGCGTTCGACGGCACGCTCGATTCCATCATCTCCGACTGGGATTTCAATCCGCGCGCCACGCGCGACATCCAGGTCGACATCCGCTACATCCTGTGGAACATGGAGAAGGTGGACCATGCCGACAACCTGCTCAAGGAGATGAACGTAAAGTAAAAACCGTACGTTCATCCGCGCGCCATGCATTCCATGCCGCGCACGGCGCAGTTCATGCCATTGCCGCTGCCGGCCGCCGCGCCGCCCGCTACACTGCCTCCATATCGACACATAAGGAGAACGGCAATGAAGCGGATCTGGATCTGGTGCTGGGCCCTGCTCGGCATCGCGTGCGCGCCCGTGCACGCGCAGGAAGACAAGGTTCAACAAGAACGGGCGCAGGCATGGACGCAAGCCCGGGCCATCGTGGCGGACCTCGATAAAATCGTCGCGCCGCACGGCGTGCAGGAGTCGTACAAGACGCGTATCGGCGGCATCGACCAGTGGCTCACCGTGCGCGGCCAGGAACGCGACAACCCGATGATCCTGTTCGTGCACGGCGGCCCCGCATCGCCCGTCACGCCGACCCTGTGGCAGTTCGAGCGCCCGCTCGAGGAATACTTCACCATCGCGAACTGGGACCAGCGCGGCGCCGGCAAGACCTACGGCGAGACCGCCCCGGACAAGGTCGCGGACACCATCCACATCGACCGCTACGTCGACGACGCGATCGAGGTCGCGGAGCACCTGCGCCAGCGCTACGGCAAGAAGAAGCTGATCCTGATGGGCCACAGCTGGGGCACCATCGTCGGCATGAAGGCGGCGCTGAAGCGTCCCGACCTGTTCTATGCCTACGTCGGCATCGGCCAGGTGATCAGCATGCGCGAGAACGAACGCATCAGCTTCGACTACGCGCTGGAACAGGCCAAGGCCCACGACAACGCGGAAGCGCTGCACGATCTGCAGTCGATCGCGCCCTACCCCGGCAACCAGCCGATCACACGCGAACGCATCATCATCGCGCGCAAGTGGCCCCAGTACTACGGCGGCTTGAGCGCATACCGCAGCGAGTCCGCCTATTATTTCGACGGCCCGCGCCTGTCGCCGGACTACGATGCGAAGCAGGCGAAGGACATCGACCAGGGCAGCCTCCTGACGCTGGGCCGCATCCTGCCGGAGTTCGTGCAGGTGGATTTCTCGAACGTGAAGACGTTCCCGATCCCGGTGGTGATGTTCATGGGCCGGCACGACTACACGACGCCGACGGCACCGACCGCGGCCTGGCTCGCGCAGGTGAAGGCACCCATCAAGCAGGCCGTGTGGTTCGAGCGCTCGGCGCACATGATCCCGTGGGAAGAGCCGGGCAAGACGCTGGTCAGTTTATTGACCTATGTGAGGCCGTTGGCGCAGCAATAACCGAAAGTGTAAAACGTCGCCCCCGCGCAGGCGGGGGCCCGATTTGCGAGCGCAGCCGATACGCGTACAACCTGGGTCCCTGCCTTCGCAGGGACGACGTTGTTATGCGTACGTGGTCACTTCAATGCGTCAACTCCGCCTGCGCCGCATCCACCTTGTTCAAGCGGCTGTTGCGGATGCCGTAGCCGAAATAGGTGAGCACGGCCACCGTCATCCAGATGGTGAACACGGTATAGGTCGTGCTGGACAAGCCGCCCACGAGATACAGGCAGGCGAGGATCGACAGCCCCGGCACCAGGTAGGGGCCGAACGGCACGCGAAAACCCTTGCGCCCTGTTTCGCCCTGCTTGCGGCGGATGACCGGCACCGCGACCGACACGACGATGAACGCGACCAGCGTGCCCATGCTCACCATGTCCCACAGGAAGGTGGAGTCGACGAGGCCCGCGACGATGCCCACGGCGACGCTGACGATCAGCGTGTTGGTCACCGGCGACTGCGTGCGCGGATTGACGGTGCGGAAGGCCTTCGGCACGAGGCCGTCCTTGGAGATGGCGTACAGGATGCGCGTCTGGCCGTAGATCGTCACCAGCGTCACGGAGAACACGGAGATGACGGCACCGGCCGACAGCACGAGCGCGGGCCACGCCTTGCCGGTCACGTTCTGCAGGATCACGGCGAGGCCCGCTTCCTGGCCCGCGAACATTGCGGCCGGCTGGGCGCCGAGGGCGGCGATCGCCACCAGCATGTAGAACACCGTGACGATGCAGAGGGCGGCCAGGATGCCGATCGGGACGTCGCGCGTCGGGTCCTTGACCTCTTCGCCGGCCGTGGCGATGGTGTCCAGGCCGATGAACGAAAAGAACACGGTGCCCGCCGCCGCCGTCACGCCGGCCAGGCCGCCGATGCCCTTGCCGGTCGCCGGCCAGACGAACGGGTGGAAGTTGTGGATGTCGAAGCCGGACAGCGCGATCGCGGAAAAGAACACGAGGATCGCCAGCTTGATGAGCACCATGATGGCGTTCGTCGTCGCCGATTCCTTGGTGCCGCGGATCAGCAGCACGCAGCACAGCACCACCAGCAGGATCGGCGGCAGGTTGATCTGGCCGGCGTGGAATTCGACGCCGCCGGTCTTGCCCGCGACGATCATGGGCGAGCGCAGCGCATCGGGAATCTGCCAGCCGAGCGCGTTCTGCAGGAAGTTATTCAGGTAATCGGACCAGCCGATGGCCGTCGCGCTGGCCGCGAGACCATACTCCAGCAGCAGGCAGGCCGCGACGATGAAGGCGGCGAACTCGCCCACGGTGGCGTAGGCGAAGGAATACGAGGACCCGGCGGCCGGCACCCGGTTGGCCAGCTCGGCATAGCACAGCGCCGTGAGGCCCGCGGTGACGGCGGCCATCAGGAACGACAGCACGACGGCCGGACCGGCCTTCGGCACGGCTTCCACCATCGTGAAGAAGATGCCGGTGCCGATCGTGGCGCCGACGCCGATCATGGTCAGGGGAAAGAGGCCCAGCGAGCGGCCCAGGGCGTGGGCGGAGCCGTCATCCGATTTGTGCTCGGATGTCTTGGTGCGGATGAGCTTTTGGCCCAGGGTCTGGTTCACGACGTGTCCTCTTGGCGCGGGTGGCGCTGATTATATGTGTTATGTGGATGCGATATAAGCACCCAAAGTCCGCGATTATAGGGCCAGTTTCCGGGGCTGCTTTCAGTGCCGCAAAAAAATACTTCACTTAAATATGCATTTTTTATGCAGATTTAGGTAGAATACGGCCGTGCAGGTAGAATACGCCGGTACCTACTGAGCTTACCCGATGCGACTCACTCGATTCTCCGATATTGGCCTGCGTGTCCTGATCTATCTGGAACGGGCGGGAGAACGTACGCAACCGGTGACGGTGGCCGAGATCGGCAGGCAGTTCGACATCCCGCTGAACCACCTCGTGAAAGTGGTCGGGCAGTTGGCGAAGCTGGGCTGGGTGCAGGCGACGCGCGGACGCAACGGTGGCCTTCGCCTCGCGGCCGATCCGGCAACGCTCACGATCGGCCAGGTGCTGCGCAAGCTGGAAGGCGAGGACGACGAGCTGGTCGACTGCGAAGGCACCGACTGCGCGCTGAAGCTGGATTGCCAGCTGCGCGGCATGCTGCGCACCGGCATGAAGGCCTTCTACGACGCGATGGACCGTTTTACCTTGGCCCACGCCACGGCCGGCAATACCGGCGAGCAAGTCATGCGCATGCACCGGATGTTCTGGGATGGCGCGGCAGCAAGAAGCAGGCTGCCGGCCACGGAGCCGGTGAGTGAGGATTAACTCATCAGTATCTTGATGATATGTTGGCAACGCCCGCCATGCGGGCCTTTTTTTGAACCGTAAATCTGCATTTTAAATGCATAATTAAAGGAACCAAGATGATTTCCGAAGCATCCCGCCCCTACATCGATGCCAGCGTCCCCGTCCTGCGCCTGCATGGCCTGACGATCACCAAGCTGTTCTACACGAACATGCTGGGCGCGCATCCCGAGTTGACCCGCATCTTCAATATGGGCAACCAGGCAAGTGGGGCGCAGCAGCAATCGCTGGCATCGGCGGTGTTCGCCTATGCGGCCAACATCGGCAATCCGGGCGCGCTGGGTCCTGTCGTCGAGCGCATCGTGCACAAGCACGTGTCGATCGGCATCCGCGCCGAGCACTACCCGATCGTCGGCAAGCACCTGCTGGAATCCATCGCCGCCACGCTGGGCGACGCCGCCACGCCGCCGCTGCTGGACGCCTGGAAGGAAGCGTATAACTCGCTGGCCAGGCTGTTGATCGAAGCGGAAGCGAAGATGTACAGCACGGCCGGCATCCAGCCGGGCGAGACCCGCCCGATGCGCGTCACCGACGTCACGACCGAAAGCTTCAACGTGCTGTCGATCCGCTTCGTCCCGGCGGACGGCAAACCGGTCCCCGCGTTCAGGCCGGGCCAGTACGTCAGCGTCGCCGTCGACCTGCCGGGCGGCCGCCACCAGCTGCGCCAGTACAGCCTGTCCGATGCGCCCGACGGCGCAAGCCTGCGCATCTCCGTCAAGCGCGAAGACAGCATCGACGACACGCCGGCCGGCGAAGTGTCGAACTGGCTGCACGCGAACGTCAAAGTCGGCGCCACCTTGCAGGTATCGCACCCGTTCGGCGAATTCACGCCCGAGACGGAAGGCGACAAGCCGCTCGTGCTGCTGTCGGCCGGCGTCGGCATCACGCCGATGGTCTCCGCACTGAAGCGCGTGGCCGGCGTGAATCCGCAGCGCCGCGTGATCTTCGCGCATGCCGCCCGCGATGCGGCCCACCATGCGCTGCGTGCGGAAGTCGACGCGCTGCAGGCCGTGATGCCGAACCTGTCCGTCGTGACGTTCCACGAAGACGCGCAAGGCGCCGCCGGCGTCATCGAGGGCCGCATGGACGTGGCCAGGCTGCCGGCATGGCCGCGCGAGGAAGCGAACGTGTACCTGTGCGGACCGCACAAGTTCATGCAGGCGCAGTGGCTCGATTTGCTGCATGCCGGCGTGCCGGCGGGGCGTCTGTATCGCGAGGTGTTCGGGCCGGAGCTGCTGGATCACCTGCTCTGAGCCTGCGTGCGTCGAACGCGTGGGCGGAGGCAATGCCCCCGGCATTACCTCCCCGCCCACCCTACGTGCTCTCGTAGGGTGGGCACCCCGTGCCCACGCGTCCCACCACATTCAATTCACGACCTGGATGAGCGTCCCGCGCACGGTCCGCTGCGCGGGATTGCCGTACACGCGGATGCCGCCGGACCCGCTGTTCTGCGCGACCAGCGACTGCTTCACGTTCGCCGTGATGCCGCCCGATCCCGTCGCCGACAGGTCCGCCTGCTCGCTCGCGAGGTCGGCCAGGTCCAGGTGACCGGACCCGTTCGACCGCGCCGCCAGGCTGCGCACGGCGCCCGCCACGCGCAGCTGGCCCGAGCCGTTCAGGTTCGCCGTCACGTGCTCGCCCTGCATGCGACCGACGACCAGCCGGCCGGAACCGCTCATGGACACGGTGCCGCCGCCGCTCTGCAAGGTCGCCGCATCGATGCTGCCCGAACCGTTCATCGCCGCATCCAGGCTGGCCACGCGGCCCGTCAGCAGCACCGAGCCCGAGCCCTGCTCGGCCACGACGAGCGGCGCGCCGTTCAGGTCCTGCACGGTCAGGTGGCCGGAACCGTTATGGCGCACGTCCGTCAGGCGCGGCACGGTATAGGTCACGCGCACGGCATGATTGGTGCGGAACGACCGCTCCTTCTCGATGACGAGGCGGTCGCCGCGCAGTTCCGTGCGGATGAACGGCAGCAGGTTGCTGTCCGCCTCCACGACCAGCGACGTGGCCGGGCCGACGCGCACGTCGACCGTGATGGTGCCGTTCACTTCCAGTCCCGGCACTGTGGCGATCGCGCGTTCGTCGTGCGCGAACGCGCCGTTGCCTTCGACGCTGTCGTCGGAGAACGGCGTGCGGACCTGATAGTCGCCATCGCCGTTCGGATTGACGATGATGGCGCAGCCGCCGAGGACGGCGCAAGTGATGGCGATGGCGAGCGGAGTACGCATGATGTCCTTTTCTTGTTGTCAGTGGATGGCGCGGCAAGGCCGACCATGCCACTGTAGCAAGGGCATCCGGCACCCGCCCGCGGCATGCGACAGGCGGTAGAAAAGACGGGACGAACGGTCGCGGCGGGCGACGGTCAGCGCTGGCCCAGGCGCGTGTCGCCGAACAGGTGCTTGAATTCGTGCGGCTGCGAGCGCCAGTACTGCGGCGGCGCGCTGACCGTCGCCCCCAGTTCCGCCGCCGCGTGCCACGGCCAGCGCGGGTCGTACAGCATGGCGCGCGCCAGCGCCACCATGTCGGCCTGGCCCGTCTGCACGATCGTCTCGGCCTGCTTCGCTTCCGTGATCAGGCCCACGCCGATGGTCGGCATCGACGTCTGCGCCTTGATGCGGGCGGCGAATTCGATCTGGTAGCCCGGGCCGACGGGGATCTTCTGCTGCGGCGACACCCCGCCGCTCGACACGTGGATGAACTGGCACCCGAGCTTTTCGAGTGCGCGCGCCAGCACGAGACTCTGGTCCAGGTCCCAGCCGCCCTCGACCCAGTCGCTGGCCGAGATGCGCATGCCGACCGCCATCTCGGGCGCCACGGCGGCGCGCACTGCCTCAAACACCTCGAGCGGGAAGCGCATGCGGTTGTCCAGCGAACCGCCGTACGCGTCCTCGCGCCGGTTCGACAGGGGCGACAGGAACTGGTGCAGCAGATAGCCGTGGGCGCCGTGCAGTTCGATGGCGTCCAGTCCCAGCGCATCGGCGCGGCGCGCGGCGGCGACGAAGCCGTCCTTCACGCGCTGCATGCCGGCCGCATCGAGCGACAGCGGCACGGTTTCACCGGCCGCATGCGGAATCGCGGACGGCGCCACGGTCTGCCAGCCGTTCGCCTGGCCGGCCGGGATGTTCGCCCCGCCCTGCCACGGCACCTCGCTCGACGCCTTGCGGCCCGCGTGGGCGAGCTGGATGGCGATCTTGATGGGCGCGTGCTTGCGCATGGCGTTCACCACCGGCTCCAGCGCGGCCGCGTGCTCGTCGGACCACAGGCCCAGGTCGGCGTGGGTGATGCGCCCCTCCTCCGTCACGGCCGTCGCCTCGATGATCAGGAGACCGGCGCCGGACAGCGCGAGATGGCCGAGGTGGATCATGTGCCAGTCGGTCGCGAAGCCCCGGTCGGCGGAGTATTGGCACATCGGCGCGATGGCGATCCGGTTGGCCAGCTCGAGCGGGCCGAGTCGGATCGGAGAAAACAGCTTGCTCATGGGTGGTGCACTCCCTTGACGTAGGGTGGGCACCCCGTGCCCACCAAATGCATGCATAAAGGGATAGTCTAGCGCGCGCGGTTAAAACGCGCTTTTCGGGAACGGATACGTGCGTTGGACGCGTGGGCGGAGGCCGCCCACCCTACCCGTAACGCCAACGTAGATACCGTCTTGTGCGTCAAGCTTCACATGGCGTAATTCGGGTCATATGGCCTGCCTGAGTGCACAACACCAAAGCACAGGTGGGCCAGCTTGCGCATGCAGGCACCGATGACGGCCATCTTGGTCTTGCCTTTGGCGAGCAAACGGTCGCTGAAGGATTTGATGTGAGGGTTCCAGCGCCGGGCCACCACGGCTGGCATGTAAAGCAGCTTGCGCAGGTGCGATGGGCCAGCCTTGGATAGGCGAGGACGTTTATGCACCGACGAACCTGAGTCCCACTGTACCGGCACCAGGCCAAGATAAGCGGCCAGTTGCTCGGCAGTGTCGAAGGTTTTAGCGGCAAACAGCGCGGTCAGGTTACTCGAGACACGCTCGCCCACGCCAGGAATCGTCTCCAGCAGATCCTGCTTGTTGCGCAAATCAGGATCGTTGTCGATATGCTCTTCGATCATCTGTTCCAGACGCTTGAGCTCAGCCTGCAAAAACCTGAGCGACTGCATGATCGACTGCTTGACCTCGTCCGGTGATACACCGAAATCGATAGCCTCCTGACGGTTTTGTTCGCGCTGCAAATCATCGGCAATAGCGTCACGGCGCGTCAGCAGGGCTTTCAGGTGACGCGCAGATTTCGACGGCGGTTGCCAAGCTACGGGTTTCAATGTCTCGCCGTAGCGCGCCAGTACGGTACTGTCGGCTTTATCGGTCTTGTTCTTGACGCCCAGTCCTTGGGCAAACTGCCGCAGCTGGGCCGGATTAGCCAGTGACAGTTTCAAGCCCGCATCGGTCAGCGCCAGCGCGGCCGGTTCGTGATACACACCGGTCGGCTCCATGATCACATGCGCATCAGGCGCTTTGTTTGTGGCCAGCCATTCAATCAGTTCTTCGAATCCAGCCTTTGTGTTGGATAACGATTTGGACTTCAACTTGCCGTTCTTAGTATCGAGCAGCATGCAGTCCAGTTTTTTCTTCGAAACGTCTACGCCAAGATAAAACATTTGATCTTCCTTGTGTTCTTGATTTTCCCTATCCACTCCACACCCGCCTTGTACATGCAGGGTCAGAGCCCTCGGATACCGTCCAGTGTTCAGTCATGGGGTGGGGAGAGGTGAAAGGCCTAATCTACTCCACAAGGTCAACGCCTTCAGGGTGGGCACAAGCTGGTCTTCACCTCAGTTAGTGGTAGCTAATCACCAACACGCTCAAGATACAAGGGTGGGCACCCCGTGCCCACGCGTTCAACCGGCGGTGCCAGGCACGATCAATCCGCGCGGACGACCATGATCCCCGCCCGCAGCCCGACCCGCACGTCCGGATTCGGGAACACGACATACTCTTCGTCGTGCTGAACGGTATAAACCGTATCGCCATCCCGCGCGATCACGTCGCCCTTTTTGAGCGGCGTGAAGTTCTCGGTGTCGCGCCCGAAACTCATCGTGAACGCATCGGACAGCTTGGTGATCGACTGCGCGGTATTGAACACCATGGGCGCCTTGCCCTCTCCCGCCGTCGAACCACGCAGCAGTCCGTGCAAGGCCGCCGCCATCGCCGCGAACTGCGCCAGGTCGTTCTGGCCCAGCGTGCCGATGCGCCCCAGTTCCACGGTGGTGCCCGCGGTGGCGTGCCGTTCGGCCGTCCAGTAACTGTACGTGCCGGCGGAGGCCGGGTTCATGATGACGGCTTCGATGCCGCCGACACCCAGCCACGCAATCAGCTCACGGCGCGCTTCGGCCGCGATCAGTTCCGGCACGATCGCAAAACGGGGATAGCGCGATCCGCGGATCGCCGTGTGCAGGTCGAGGTGCCAGCGGCGCGGGCCGCTGCCGTCGAAGAAGCCGGCGGTCGCCGCGATCAGCGCGTCCGCCCGGCCGGCCTCGAAGGTGCCTGCCAGGTCGCCGCGCTGGTCGCGGAACATGCGGTTCAGGTCCGCATCGATGAAGCGCTTGCCGGCCGCGATCGCGTCGATGTTCCCGACGCACAGCATCAGGTCCACCGCGAGTGCTGAGGGTGCGCGCGACAGCGCCTCGATGGCGTAGGCCACCATCTCGATCGGCCCCGTCTCGTCGCCGTGCACGCCCACCGACAGCAGCACGGCGGGACGATGCCGCGACGGCACGGCCGACTTCACCGTCAGCACGCCCTTCGCAGGCTGGCCGACCGTGAAGCCGGCGCCTGCGAAGCGGGCCGCCACCTCGCCGAAGTCGGCCTGGGCCAGCGCCCGGATCTCCTTCGGCAAGGTATCCAACTGAGCGAACGAAGCGGCCGCCATCGCGTTACGCCAGCGTCGCGACGGTGAGGGCCGCGGTGCCCGCTGCGATGCGGTCCGGGCTCGAACCTTCCGACAGCGACCACACGGCCAGCATCGCCTGTTCGAGGTCGGTCGGCTGGACATAGCCGCCGGACAGGCCCATCGCCGCCGTCAGCTCGCGCACCGCGGCCTGCATGTCGCCGGTGGCGCGGCTCGCTTCCAGCACCTCCAGCAGCAGGCGTTGCTGCGTGCGGCGCAGGGCCTGCAGCGCGTAGTTGCGCAGCTGTTCCTGCGACTTGCTGATGGCCGGCAGCTTGAGGCCGCGCTCCAGCGTGTCGATGCCGGCCTGCTCGCGCAACAGCATGCCGACGCGCAGGAACTCGGCCAGCGACATGCCCTGCGGACGCTGGACGGAGACGGCCGCGAACAGGAAGGCGGCCAGCGATTCGACCGTATCGACGGCTTTCCACGCCTGCACGAACGACGACGACAGGCCGGCCTGCGCATCGGCATCCGACTTCGCCGGCATCAGCTGGCGCAGTTGCTCCGGCTGGGCGAACAGGTTCGACAGCTCTTCCATGCCTCCGGCGCCGGCCTGCTCCGCCGGCAGCGACAGCACGCCTTCGATCACGGTGCGCAGCATCACGCGGGTGCGCGCATCGACCGTCTGCGACACGTCGCGCGGCACGACCAGCGCGTCATGGTCCAGCGCCTCGAACACGTGCGCCAGGTGCAGCGCGGCCCAGGCCTGGCCCCACGCTTTCACGACCTCGGCGTCGTCGATGCGGTGTTCCAGCGCCAGGTCGCGCAGCATCAGCGGGCCGCAGCGGTTGACGGATTCGTTGGCCAGCACGGTCGCGAGGATCGCATTGGCCAGCGGGTGCGCCAGCGGATCGCGCGTCGCCACCAGTTGCGCCGGGAAGTACGGGCGCAGGATGGTCTCGGCCCACGGCAGGCCGGTGAGCGGCAGCGCGGCCAGCAGGCGCTTGAAGCGGTTCTTGACGTTGGCGACGACGACGGCCAGTTCCGGCGTCGTGAGGCCCAGGCCGAGGGCCTTGCGGCGCTGCAGTTCCGTCTCGCTCGGCAGCTGTTCCAGCTCGCGCGACACGGCGCCTTCCGCCTCCAGGCTCGCGATCAGCGCGGCATAGCCGTCGACGACCGCGCTGTTCGATTGCGCCTGCGCCTCGCGCACCAGCAGGTGCGTCTGCAGCGTGTTGTCGCGCAGGACCAGCTTCTCGATATCGCCCGTCATTTCCGTCAGCAGGCGGTTGCGCTCACCCTCTTCCAGCTGGCCCGCATTGACTTCGGTGTCGAGCCAGATCTTGACGTTGACTTCGTGGTCGGAGCAGTCCACGCCGGCCGAGTTGTCGATCGCATCGGTGAAGATGCGGCCGCCGGCCAGTGCGAATTCGATACGGCCGGCCTGGGTCGCGCCCAGGTTGCCGCCTTCCGCCACGACCTTCACGCGCAGCTCGTTGCCGTTGACGCGGATGTTGTCGTTGGCGCGGTCCTTCACCTGCGCGTGGGTCTCGTTCGACGCCTTGATGTAGGTGCCGATGCCGCCGTTGTAGAACAGGTCGACCGGTGCCAGCAGGATGCGGTGCATCAGTTCTTCCGGCGTGAGCGAGGTCTCGGCGATGTCGAGCGCTCCACGCACCTGCGGCGACAGCTCGATGTGGCGGGCGGTGCGCGGGAACACGCCGCCGCCTTCCGAGATCAGGTCCTTGTCGTAGTCTTCCCAGGAACTACGTGGCAGCGCGAACATGCGCTTGCGCTCGTTGAACGAGACGACGACGTCCGGATTCGGGTCGAGGAAGATGTGGCGGTGGTCGAACGCGGCCAGCACTTTCAGCTGGCGCGACAGCAGCACGCCGTTGCCGAACACGTCGCCCGACATGTCGCCCACGCCGACCATCGTCACCGGGGTCGTGTTCATGTCGTGGCCCATCTCGTAGAAGTGGCGTTTCACCGCTTCGAACGCGCCCTTCGCCGTGATGCCCATCTTCTTGTGGTCGTAGCCGTTCGAACCGCCCGACGCGAACGCGTCGCCGAGCCAGAAGCCGCGCGAGACGGCGATGCTGTTGGCGATGTCGGAGAAGGTCGCGGTGCCCTTGTCGGCGGCCACCACGAGGTACGGGTCGTCCTGGTCGTAGCGCACGGTGTCGCCAGGGGGCACGATCTCGCCGCGCACGCGGTTGTCCGTCATTTCCAGCAGGCTCGCGATGAACAGGCGGTAGACGGCTTCGCCTTCGGCCGCGACGACGTCACGTGCGGCATCCTTCGGCATCTGCTTGCAGACGAAACCGCCCTTCGAACCGGCCGGCACGATGACGGCGTTCTTGACCATCTGCGCCTTCACGAGGCCCAGCACTTCGGTACGGTAGTCTTCCATGCGATCGGACCAGCGCAGGCCGCCGCGGGCGACCGGGCCGCCGCGCAGGTGCAGGCCTTCGAAGCGGCGCGAGAACACGTAGATCTCGCGGAACGGACGCGGTTCCGGCACCAGTGCCAGGTGGCTCGTGTCGAACTTGAAGATGATCTTGTCGCCGCGATTTTCGGCCGTCCCCTGGAAGTAGTTGGTGCGCACGGTCGCCATCACGAGGTCGACCAGCGCGGCCATGATTTCCTCGGTGTCGGCGTGGTTGACGGTGGCGAGACCCGCCTTCAGCGCGGCCAGCTTGGCGTCGCCCGCTGCGCGTTCCTCGTCCGACAACGCCGGATCGAAGCGCAGCGCGAAGCCTTCCACGAGCTCCTTGACGAGCGCCGCGCGCGGGCGCAGCGTTTCTGCCATGTAGCGGGTCGAGAACTTGCTGCCGGCCTGGCGCCAGTAGCTGATGTAGGCGCGCACCAGCTGCACTTCGCGCATCGACAGGCCGCCTTCGATCGTGAGACCGTTCAGGCGGCCGTCTTCCGCTTCGTCGTTGAACAGCGCGGCGAACAGTTCGTCGGCCACGTCGACGACGCCCGGTTTCGCCAGCTTGGCGGCGGAATCCGCGTCGACGATCAGGCTCGTGATGTAGCGGCGGGTGCCGTCGGCCGTGTCGATCCAGAAGCTCTGTTCGCGGTCGATGGCGACGCCCGCGTTCTGCAGCGCCGGCAGGATGCGCGACAGCGACGGCATCGTGCCCGTCGAGTACAGGCGCAGGGAGGTGACGCCCGCTTCATCCGTCTCGATACGGACGGACACGTGGCCCTGCTGGCCGTTCGCGAGGATCGCCCCGACGTCGCGGAAGGCGATTTCCGGCGCGGTGGCGGCCACGTAGTTCACGGGCAGCGTGGGCAGGATCTTGCGCAGCGCGTTGCGGGTCGGGACGTCTTCGACCGTGTCGGTCAGCGCGGTGTAGCGGTCATGCCAGCCGTCCAGCACGGACAGCAGCGGCTTCTGGATGTCGGTTTCCAGGTCGAGCGGATAGCGCGCGGCCTGCGCGATCAGGTACACGCGGGCCAGCGGGCCATCGGCGACGAGGGTCTGCGTGCGCACGTCGACGGCGCCCGAACTGTCCTTCAGCGCCTGCGCCAGCGCGGCGACGACGGCGGCGCTGTAGCGCTCGCGCGGCAGGTAGACGAGGACGTTCAGGTGGCGCTGGTACACGTCGCGGCGGGCGAACACTTTCGCGCGCGGCTGCTTGTACAGCGAGACGACGGAGCTGCACACCTGGGCGAGCCACTCCGGGTCCGCTTCCAGCGCTTCGGTGCGCGGCAGCGATTCCAGGATCTCGAGGAATTTCTCGGCGCGGAAGCCTTCCTGGCGCACGCCGGCGATGGACAGCACTTGCGCCACGCGGCCGCGCGCGAACGGCAGGCGCGCCAGCGGGGTCGCGGTGGCGGCGCGGGTGAACAGGCCGACGAAGCAGTGTTCGCCGATCGTGTTGCCCTGCGTGTCGGTGTCGCGCACGCCGATGAAGTCCAGCGGCTGGTCGCGGTGCAGGGTGCCGGCCACGTCGGCCTTCACGATCGACAGCGTCTCGTCGCGCTTGGACAGGATCTCGAAGTCGCCCGGGATGTTCTGCAGGCAGGTGCCGTACACGGGGTGCGCCGTGTCCTGCAGCACGCCGATGCGGCTCGGGATGTCGCGTTCCAGCTCGCGCACGCCCGGCTTCACGAAGTAATACGCGTAGCCGAACGGCTCGAAGCCTTCGTTCTTGGCCCAGTCGAGGAACGCGGCGACTTCCTGGCCACCCGGCGTGCCTTGCGCGCTGGCCGCTGCTGCGACGGCCGTCATGCGGTCGGCCATGGCGACGGCGTCGCGGTGCACGATGGCGGCGTCGCGCGCGACCATCTGGATGCGCGCGACCAGTTCGGCGAGTTCGTCCTGCGGCAGGTCTTCGGCCAGCAGGCACAGGACATACGATTCCAGCGGCGCGCCCGCTTCGCCGACGGCAACCACGCGGCCGGCGGCGTCGCGGCGCACCGGCAGCACCGTATTCAATACGCCCGACGCGACGACCCGCTGGCGGCGCAGCGCCATCACGAACGAGTCGACGAGGTAGGGCATGTCCTCGTTCAGGATCAGCAGTGACGTCGACATGCCGCAGCGCCCGTCCGTGTAGCGATTCTCCGCGATCTGGCAGCCGTCGGTCGTGCGCTGCGCCACCTGGGCGAAAGCGTCCCACAGGATGGCGGCGAGGTTGCGCGGATCGATGCCGGCGAGGTCGTCCTCGTCGAGGGCGCCGATCCAGGCGCCGATCAGCGCGCCCACCTGCTCAGGGGCGCCGGCCGGCTTGTTCTCGTTGACCAGCGCGAGGGTTTGCGTGCGCAGATCGTGAGGCATGTCTTTGTTCATTTGCTTCTCCAAAGCTGATAGTTGCGCCGGGTTCGTCACGGCTTGTGGCCACATGTTCCCGGCTTGTATGGACAGGGTTGTCCCGTCCAGATTCTTGCTTCCTTGTTACCGGAAACTATCCTTTACTGTAGGGTGGGCTCCCCGAGCTTACGCGTAACGTTAGCGTGATGCCGGCGTCCGCGTGGGCACGGGGGTGCCCACCCTACGAATCATGACAGATCATACAGCCCCGGCAAGCCGAGGATGCGTTCCAGCTCTTCCAGCGCGGCCGCGCACTCGATGGCCAGCTGCGGATCGGCCAGGTCTTTCGGCTCGACGCGGTCGCGGTAATGGCGCTCGACCCACGGCACGAGGCGCGCGTATAAATCGTCGGTCATCAGCACGCCCTGGTGCATCGCGGCCGCTTCGTCGTCCGTGAGCACGACGCGCAGGCGCAGGCACGCGGGGCCGCCGCCGTTGCGCATGCTCTGGCGCAGGTCGAATTCGATCAGTTCGTCGATGGCGCAGTTTCCCGACCTTCCGCTCGTCACCAGCTGCTCGAGGTAGCGCGCCACGGTCGGGACCTCGCGGCATTCGTGCGGCACGACGAGGGCCATGCCGCCGTCCGGTTTCGACAGCAGCTGGCTGTTGAACAGGTAGCTGGCGACGGCGTCGGCGACGGGCACGACGCCCGTGTCCACGCGCACGGCGCGCAGGTCGGTGCCGGTCGCGCCGAGCGCGCGGCGCAGCGATTCCAGCGTCGCGGCTTCATCGGCGAAGGCCTGCTCGTGATAGAACAGCACGTTGCCATTGCCGACCGCGATCACGTCGTTATGAAACACGCCCTGGTCGATCACGTCCGGATTCTGCGCCGCGAACACGGTGCGCGCGGCGTCCAGGCCGTGCAGGCGGGCGACGGCCTGCGAGGCTTCCAGCGTCTGGCGTGCCGGGTATTTCGTCGGTGCCGGTGCGGACGGGTCGAACTCGACGCGGCCGTACACGAAGAATTCGACGCCGGCCGCGCCGTGGGCGCCGGCGAAGCGCGTGTGGTTGGCGGCGCCCTCGTCGCCGAACGCCGGCGTCGACGGCAGCGGGTCGTGCACCACGAAGCGGTCGCTGTTCGCGAACAGGGCGCGCAAGGTGCGCGTGGCCTGCACATGTTCTTCGGCGCGGTGCAGTTTATTGTTCAGGTTCGCGGCCGTGAAGTGCACGCGGCCGTCTTGCGTGTCGGCCGACGGGCTGACGGTGGCGGCGTTCGCCGTCCACATCGGCGACGCGGAGTACGCGCAGGCGAGGATCACGGGCGATTCGCGGTACGCCTGCGCCAATACGTCGGCGTCCGTGCCCGTAAAGCCGAGGCGGCGCAGCAGCCTGAAATTCGGACGCGCCTGCGGCGGCAGCAAGGCTTGCGCGAAGCCGCGCGCGGCCAGCGTGCGCATCTTGGCGAGGCCCTGCAGCGCCGCCAGGCGCGGGTTCGACGCGCTCTTCACGTTGTTGAACGAGGCGACGTTGCCGAACGAGAGGCCGGCGTAGTTGTGCGACGGGCCCACGAGGCCGTCGAAATTGAATTCGCGTGCGTTGCGCATGGTGTCAGAAGGTCAGGCCGGGCGACAGCTTCGCCGGCATTTCCAGTTCGGAGGTTTCGATCGAGGCGACCGGGTACGCGCAGTAGTCGGCCGCGTAATAGGCGCTCGGACGATGATTGCCCGATTTGCCCACGCCGCCGAACGGCGCGGAACTGGCGGCGCCCGTCGTCGGACGGTTCCAGTTGACGACGCCCGCGCGCGCCTTGATCGCGAAGCGCTTCCACAGGTCTTCCGACGGCGACAACAATGCCGCGGCGAGGCCGAATTCGGTGGCGTTGGCGGCGTCGATGGCGCGGTCGAAATCGGCCACGCGGACCACCTGCAGCAGGGGACCGAACCACTCTTCGTCCGGGATGCCCGTCGCATCGGTCACGTCGACGATGCCGGCCGTGACGAAGCCCGCGTCCGGGTCGAGCTGGCGCATGCGCAGCAAGACCTTGCCGCCCTGCGCTTCCATCATCGCCTGCGCCTGCACGAGGCGTTTCGCCACGGCGGCCGAGACGACGGGGCCCATGAACGGCTGCGGCTCCGCGTTCGACGGGCCGACCGCCAGCTTGCTGGCGACTTCCACGAGGCGGTCGATGAAGGCTTGTCCTTGGGGCGTGTCCTGCACGATCAGGCGGCGCGCGCACGTGCAGCGCTGGCCGGCCGAGATGAACGCGGACATGACGGCGTGGTGCACGGCCGCGTCGACGTTTTGTACGTCCCAGACGACGAGCGGGTTGTTGCCGCCCATTTCCAGCGCCAGCATCTTGCCCGGCTGGCCGCCGAACTGTTTATGCAGCGCGGCGCCGGTCTGGCTGCTGCCGGTGAACAGGATGCCGTCGACGTCGGCCTGGCCCAGCGCGACGCCGGTGGCGCGGCCGCCGTTCACGAGGTTCAGCACACCTTGCGGCAGGCCGGCCTGTTCCCACAACTGCACGGTACGCACGGCGGTGCGCGGCGCATATTCGCTCGGCTTGAACACGAGCGTGTTCCCCGCGATCAGCGCGGGCACGATGTGGCCGTTCGGCAGGTGGCCGGGGAAGTTATACGGGCCGAACACGGCGAACACGCCGTGCGGACGGTGGCGCAGCACGGCGTTGCCGTCGGCGACTTTGGCACTCGTTTCTCCGGTGCGCGCGGCGTGCGACTGCACCGAGATGTCGACCTTGTTCGCCATCGTCGTCACTTCGGTGCGCGCTTCCCACAAGGGTTTGCCCACTTCCTCGGCGATGATGGCGGCCAGTTCCTCGTTGTGCTCCTTGAGCAGGTCGCGGAAGCGCTGGCAGATGGCGATGCGTTGTTCGAGCGGCGTGAGGGCCCAGCCTTCGAAGGCCGCGTGGGCGGCCTGCACGGCGCGGTCCACGTCTTCGGCGGTGGATTCGTTGCTGGTCCAGGTCTGGCGGCCGGTGGACGGGTCGATCGTCGCGAGCAGCGGACCGCTGCCGGGCAGCCATGCGCCGCCGATGTAGTTGGAAACGTTAGACATTGTTCTTCCTTACGTTGAGGGCCAGGGAGCGGACAGGGTCGCCCGCCTGGCAATGCAGCAGTTGCAGTTCGCGCACCGACAGGGCCACGTTGCGGCCGCCGTCGCAGGCATGCGTGAGGACCATGCGGAAATCGTCGAGCTTCGTGTTCGATACGAGCGTGACTTCGCCCTCGCCGCCAGGCTGGCCTTCCGCGGCCACGGCCAGCACGCTGTCGCGCACGGCGCGCAGTTCGGCCACGCGGCCCTGCAGCACGGGGCCGGCGTCGAAGATGTCGACGTAACCCTCGTAGTGCATGCCTTCCTGTTCCAGCAGCTTTCGTGCCGGGAGCGTGGAGCGGTGCACCTGGCCGATCACGGCCTGCGCGTCTTCCGGCAGGTACGCGACGTACAGCGGCTGGCGCGGCATCAGCTCGGCGATGAACGATTTCTTGCCGAGCGCCGTGAGGCCGTCGACGTGGTTGAAATCCATCTTGAAGAAATGCCGGCCCAGGCCTTCGTAGAACGGGGACGTGCCGTCCTCCGCCTGGTAGCCGCGCATCTCGGCGATGATCTTTTCCGTGAACAGGTGCTGGAACTGGGCCATGAACAGGAAGCGGCTTTTCGACAGCCACTTGCCGTTGTAGCCCGTGCGGTATTCCGGCATCAGGAACAGCGAACACAGTTCCGTCGAACCCGTGAGGTCGTTCGACAGATACAGCGTGTCCATGCGCGTGAACACGTTCAGTTCGCGGCTTGAGTGGACGAGCGTGCCGATGCGGTAGTTATAAAACGGTTCGGTCAGGCCGACGGCGGCCTTGATGGCGCACACGCCGGCCAGGCGGCCGTTGGACGTGTCTTCCATCACGAACATGTAGTCGCGTTCCTCGGGCGGGATCGTCTGCGCGAACGACGCCACCGCGGTCTCGACGCGTTCGCCCAGCATGGCGCGGTCCGGCTTCAGCGTGGTCATGCCGCTGCCGACCTGGCGCGCCATCTCGATCAGCGGATCGATGTCGTTCAGGGTGATTGCGCGGATTACGAGCATGGGTTCCTCATTGTTTTCCAAAGCGTCAGATCCGCACGCAGATGACGCTGTCGCCGGTCTCGACACCCAACGCCTCGCGTGCCGCGGGCGGCAGGCAGATGGCGTCGGCACTCTCGGCCGGGTCGCACGGCAGCACGATCGCGCGGAATTTGCGCTCGCTGCTGGCCACCGCGTAATTCACCATCGCCGCCTTGCCGCCGCGCGTGGGCGGCTGCAGTTCGGCGTTCGCGACCTTCCTCACCATCGACCCGGAGAACGAGTGCAGCGCGTGCTTGTGCGCCTGCAGGATCGGGCCGCCGTCGAAGATGTCGATGTATTCGTCGGCCTCGAAACCCTCTTCCGTCAGCAGGTCGAACGCGAGTTCGCCGCTCGGATGGATCTGACCCATCACGGCCTGCGCGGGGCCGGGCAGCAGCGGCACGTACACGGGGTAGTGCGGCATCAGCTCGACGATCAGCGTGCGGTTGCGGGCGCCGCCGATCGTGCGTTCGGCGTCGAGGAAATCCATCTTGAAGAACTTGCGGCCCAGCGCATCCCAGAAGGGCGACTGGCCCGCGTCGTCGGTGACGCCGGCCAGCGGCACGAAGAAGCGGTCGCCGAAGCGGTGCGGCGCCAGCACGGCGTACAGCAAGCGGGCACGCGACAGCAGAGCCGCTTCGCGCCGGGCCGTGTCGCGGTCGCGGATATAAAAGCCGGACAGCTGCGAATACGCCGTCAGCTCCGAGCACAGGGTCAGCGCATGCACGCTGTGGCTGATGTTCAGGTCGCGCGAGACCTGCTGGATCACATCGTTGCGGAACGCGAAATAGGTGCCGTTGGAGCCGGCCGACGCGTGGATCGCGGCGGTGCCGGCCAGCTCGCGACGTTCGACGTCTTCGAGCACGAACAGGTAGGACTCTTCGCTGGGGATGTCGACGTGGGCGGCGAACGACGCCACCGAACGCTCCACGAACGCGGCGATCTTTTCGCGCGTGCGCGGCAGCGTGTGCACTCCCGGCGTGGACGCGGCGAGCAGCGTCTCGAGGGCGCCGACATCCGCTGGTTCTACCGGACGGACTACATACATGGAAACTCCCGACAAAGGCATCGAACGAACGGAACCCGGCCGGGCTGGGGTGCCCCCCTTCCGGCCGGGTGGTGCGGAGGTCAGCCGGCGAGGAACGCGTCGGCGGCCTGGCGCATGAGGCGATCCGCTTCCGCGATCTGCTCGTCCGACACGACCAGCGCGGGCGCGAGACGCACGACGTCCGGACCGGCGATCAGCAGCATCAGGCCGAGCTTTTCGGCGGTCTTGGTGTAGTCCTTGGCGCGGCCCTTGTTCGCCTCGGCCATCGGCAGGCCGATGAGCAGGCCCTTGCCGCGCGGCTTGGTGAACAGCTGCGGGTAATCGACGACCAGCTTCTCCAGATTGGCGAAGATTTTTGCGCTGGCTTCGCGCACGCGGGCGAGGAACGCCGGCTGGTTGATCTGCTCGATCACGTTCAGCGCCACGGTCGTCGCCAGCGGGTTGCCGCCGTACGTCGTGCCGTGCGAGCCGACGGACAGGTGCTGGCCGATCTCGTTCGTGGTCAACATGGCGCCGATCGGGTAGCCGTTGCCCAGGGCCTTGGCCGACGTCAGGATGTCCGGGGTCACGCCCACGTTCATGTAGTCGTACAGCGCGCCGGTGCGGCCCACGCCCGACTGCACTTCGTCGAACACGAGCAGCGCGCCGGTCTTGTCGCACAGTTCGCGCAGCGTTTTCAGGAACTCGATGTCGCCCGGGATCACGCCGCCCTCGCCCTGGATCGGCTCGACGATCACGGCCGCCACGTCGTCGCCGATGGCGGCGCGCGCGGAGGCGATGTCGTTGTAGTTGATGTGGTTGATTTCCGGCGGCAGCGGCTCGAAGCCTTCGGTGTATTTCGACTGGCCGCCGACCGACACGGTGAACAGCGTGCGGCCGTGGAACGAGGAATAGCACGACACGATGCGCGATTTGTGCGGGCCGAACTTGTCGTGCGCGTATTTGCGGGCCAGCTTCAAGGCCGCTTCGTTGGCTTCCGCGCCGGAGTTGCAGAAGAATGCGCGGTCGGCGAACGTCGCTTCCGTCAGCGCGGCGCCCAGGCGCAGCACGGGCTCGTTCGTGTAGCCGTTACCGAGGTGCCACAGCGTGTTGATCTGGCGGGTCATCGCGTCGACCAGCACCGGGTTGCAGTGGCCCAGGCTCGATACGGCGATGCCGGAGGTGAAGTCGAGGTAATGCTTGCCTTCCTGGTCCCAGACGTCCAGGCCCGAAGCGCGCACCGGGACCATCGCGGCCGGCGCATAGGTCGGTACGAGCACCTCGTCGAAAGTCTGGCGTGTGACAGGCCGCGTGGTGACACCCGATTCGAGCTTAGCATTCATGACGTTTTCCTCATCCAAGTAAAGGTTGCGCGGACTCCAGCAGCCGCGCCGAGCGACTCATTATAGAGAAGCCAAACCTTGCCGTTCTTTCCAAACTGCGACAGGCATTTTCATTTTTGGACGAGCAACAAAAAACCGGGGTCAGAGCCCTGATTCTGGAAATGTCGAAATTTTAATATTTTGCGGCGGGAAATTGCCAAAAATCGGGCTCTGACCCCGGTTATTGGCTCAGCTTGCGCTGGCGTTCTTCCCGCGGGGTATTGCCGAACAGGGCGCCGAAGGCAGTGGAAAAATGGGAGCCGGACGAGAAGCCGCACATCAGGCCCACCTGCACGATGGAGTGGTTGGTGTCGCGCAGCAGCTGGCGGGCGCGCTGCAGGCGCAGTTCGAGGTAGTAGCGCGACGGCAGGCTGCCCAGGTATTGCTTGAACAGGCGTTCCAGCTGGCGGCGCGACACGCCAGCCAGCTGGGCGATGTCGTCGGTCGACAGCGGTTCCTCGATGTTCGCTTCCATCAGGGTGACGGCCTCCGTCAGCTTGGGCTGCAGCACGCCGAAGCGGGCCTGCAGCGCGACGCGCTGGCGCTCATCCGGGCCGCGCACGCGGTCCACGCACAGGATTTCCTTGACCTGGGCCTGGACCGTCGCGCCGAACAGCGTGTCGACGAGCGTGAGCGCGAAGTCGATGCTGGCCGCGCCGCCGCAGCAGGTGATGCGGGCGCCGTCGATCTCGTACAGGTGCGGGCTCAACAGGGCCTGGTCGGCGCGCATGTCGACGTCCGGATACAGCGACCACGGCAACGCGGCGCGCGCACCGTTCAACGCGCCCGCCTCCGCGAGCCACAGCACGCCGGCGCCGACTCCACCCCAGACCGGCGCCGCGCGGCAGCGCGCGACGAGGGCGCGCAGGTTGGCGGGACGCAGCCCGGCCTCGGATTCGTCCGCGACGAGCAGCACGAGGTGCCACAGGCGGTGG
Organism: Massilia sp. Masssp93; assembly: GCF_059491295.1. Classification (NCBI taxonomy): domain Bacteria; kingdom Pseudomonadati; phylum Pseudomonadota; class Betaproteobacteria; order Burkholderiales; family Oxalobacteraceae; genus Massilia; species Massilia sp. Masssp93. Next base: position 5,686,009 of record NZ_CP168502.1, read on the forward strand.
TCGGCCGTGAATTTGTCCGGACTGCGCACGTCCACGTGCAGGCGCCCGGGCCCCAGCACCTTGGCCGCCAGGCGCAGCGGCTGCACGAGGCCGGACCACGTCAGCGCATCCGGCTCGCCGGCGTGCACGAGCAGCACGCGCAGCGGTGCCTCCTGCGCGAGGCGGGACAGTTCAAGGTGCGGCATCGGAACGAACAGGGATCATTACTCGGGGGCGAGCGCGGCGGCCGGCCGGCTTTCGGCATTCCATTGACTGACTATCATACCGGAGATCAACAATGCCGCGCCGAGCCAGCCGCGGCCGCCCATCGCCTCGCCCAGCCAGAAATACGCGAAGAACGCGGCGCCGCCGGGCTCGAACGCATAGATGACGGCCGCCTCGTTGGCGCTCGTGCGCGCCTGGCCCCAGGCCTGCATCGAGATGATGGCGGCCGTGCACAGCACGCCCAGATAGGCGAAATTCGGAGAATAACGCGCGAGGCCGTGGCCGATGTAGGTCCAGTAATTCGCGGCCTCTTCCATGCCGACGGCGCCGCGCGGCACCTCGCGCACGAACAGCCACAGCGCGGCGCATACGGCGACCGTGCCGATCTGCGCGGCCGTCACGCTCATCAGCCGGATCGCCCGGCGGGTGTAGATTTCCATGACCTTGATATAGGTGCCGAACGTGAGCGCGGCCAGCAGCGCGAGCGTGTCGCCGCGGCCCCAGCCACCGCCGCCGTCCCAGCACAGGGAGACCAGTCCCAGCACCGCGAGCAGCAGCGCGGCGACGATGCGGCGCTCCGGCAGGCGTCCTCCCAACAGCCCCAGCAGCGGGACGACGAGCACGTTCAGGCCGCAGATGAAGGCGTTGCGGTTGGACGTGGTCAGCGCCAGCCCCTCCACCTGGAACAGGTAGCAGAAGAACAGCAGCACGCCGAGCGTCGCGCCCAGCGCCAGGTCGGTGCGCCGCGCGCGCCACAGGAAGGGCGACAACAGCAGCGCCGCGATGACGAAGCGGGTCAGGATGATCCAGACGGGAGAAAAATAGACGGTCAATTCCTTCATCGCGGGGAACGTCGTTCCCCATACGAGGACGACGACGACGAGGGCAAGGAGGCCGCGCAGATGCTGGGTCATGGAGCGTTCAATGTTGTCTAGCAAGATTGCTATGGTAACGGGGCCGAACGCAAAACGCGAAGCGCTGGGGCCTGCCCGCGCTGGCGGCTATAATCGTTTCATGGGTGAACGATATCTGAAGAGTGTGCGCCTGCTGGCCGAATGCCTGCAAGGGTTCGAGCGCTTCGTCGCCGAACCGGTGCGCCGGCATGGGCTGACGCATCCGCAATTCGACATCATCGCCACCCTCGGCAACACGCCCGGCATGACCTACAAGGAACTGGGCGAGCGGACCCTGATCACGAAGGGCACGCTGACCGGCGTCATCGACCGCCTCGAACGGAAGGGCCTCGTGGAACGCGTGCGCAAATGCGACGACAGGCGCTCGTTCCGCGTGTGCCTGACGGCGGCCGGCGATGCCCTGTTCCATAATGTGTTTCCGGCCGTGGTCGCACACGGCAAGCAGCTGTTCGCCGATTATGGCGACGGCGATTTCGAACAACTGGACCACGCGCTGCGCCGCCTGCGCACCCGGCTCGACGCGCCGGACCTGGCGGCGCCGGCGCCTGGCGAACACCGGGCGGGGCACGTCCCCGCCGACGAAGGATGACATGAAGACTGCACTGCTCGAAGGTAAAAAGCCCCCTCATTTCGACAAACACATCATCGGCAACCTGCTGCTCGACGTGGCCCCGCCCGCGGAAGTCCGCGACGAGCCGATGCTGATCGGGGTGCGCAACGACGCCGGCGAGATCTATCGCCTGATCGGCGCCGCCACCCTGAACAGCTTCATGAACGCGGTCGAGGAGCTGTTCGACCTCGGCCTCATCGACGAGCTGCAGGACACCGAGGAACAGAAAGACGGCTGCGACGCCATCTTCAGCGAGCCCTGACGAGCTGCCCGGGGGTATAATTTTTTCCCATGGACAGAATCGACGCCCTCAAGAGCATTGCCGCGCAAGCCGGGCGCGGCGACCTCCACTTCCCGACCCATGTCGACGCGACGCTGAAGCTGCAACGCGCGCTGGCCGATCCGGCGTGTCACATCGACGAAGCGGCGCGCCTCGTGCAGACGGAGCCGCTGCTGGCCGCGCGCACCGTCGCCATCGCCAACTCGGCCGCCTATAACCGCTTCGGCAACGACGTCACCAACGTCAAGGCAGCCGTGGCGCGCGTGGGCTTCCGCACGCTGGGCGCGCTGGCCGCGGCCGTCATCGTGCGCCAGCTGGCCAGCGAAATCCACGACCCGGCGCTGCGCGCCAAGGCCGACCAGCTGTGGCTGCACTCGACCCACGTGGCCGCGCTGTCGCAGGTGATCGCGCGGCGCGTCTCGTTCGTCGATCCGGAAACGGCAATGTTCGCCGGCATCGTGCACGAGGTCGGCGGCTTTTATCTGCTGTCGCGCGCGCCCGAATTCCCGGGCCTGCTGGACGGCGGCGCCGACGAGTGGATCGAGCATGGCGAGACGGCCATCGGGCGCGGCGTCCTGCTCAAACTGGGCGTGCCGGCACCCGTGATGGGTGCCATCGAAGCGCTGTGGAACGGCATGCGCGCCCTGCCGCCGGAAACCCTGGGCGACACGCTGCTGCTGGCGAACGACCTGGCGCCCGTCCCGTCGCCCCTGCTGGAACGCGATCCGGGCGTTCCCGGCGTGCAGGTCGGCGCCACCATCGACTTCGCCGTGGGCGAAGGCACCTTGACGGCCATCCTCCAGGAATCGGAGGATGAAGTGAAAAGCCTGACGGCCGCGCTGGCCTGAATCCCTCTTTTACCTGTTCCCCGGCCGGCCGCCCTTGCGCGGCCGGCGTCGCTTCGTACATATGTGACTTTTCAGTCACTTACTTTCATCTTGTTACACTCCTTACCGATTGAGAACTTCTCTTAGGGAAACACGGTGCTATCTTGGCCATATTGCGATTCACGACGAATCGCGAGCCCGAGAACACTAAGGAGTGAACCATGAAGAAACTGCTGCTCGCATTGCTCGCCACTTCCGCCGTCGCCGGCGCCGCCGAGGCCCAGACTACGACGCCGCACGCCTACATCGGCGTGGGCGCGGCCACGGCCGACAACCAGACCACGGACAGCTACAAGACCGGCGCCAAGGTCTATGGCGGCTACCAGGTCGACCAGAACTGGGGCGTGGAAGCCGGCTACACCGACTTCGGCAAGGAAAACAATGGCGCCGGCAACGTCAAGGGTTCCGGCACCTATGTCGCCGGCAAGTACACCGTGCCGCTCGGCGACCGCTTTTCCGGCTACGGCAAGCTGGGCGTGGCCTACAACGAGCGCAAGTTCGACAACGGCCTGGGCACGCACGTCAATGACTACGACACCGGCCTGTATGGCGGCGTCGGCGTCGAATACAAGCTGAACGAAAAGCTTGCCGTGAATGCCGAGTACGAGCGCTATGGCAAGGACAAGGCGTTCGGCGCCAAGGCTGACGTGTACACCGTCGGCCTGAAATACGGTTTCTGATTCCCCTCCCCGGACCCGGCAACGGGTCTGCTGCACCGGACGTCGTCTTTGCGCAAGCAGGGGCGACGTTTTTTTTGGCTGTGTTCGCGTTCGTTATGTGAACTGAATCTGGTTGCAGATGTCATACGCATCGTCGAGTTAACTCATGAGGAGTGACGATGCGCGGCCTACCCTTCGACGAAGTGCTCAGCCTGTTGTCGGCGGCGCAGCTCTCGGCTGCCGACCTGGTCCGGCTGCGCGAATGGATCGCGGGCCTCGCGCATCCGGCCGAATGTATCGCCCTGATCGAACAGGCCGCCAGAGGCCGGCCGTGTCCGCGCTGCGGTTGTGGTCGCGTACACCGCTGCGGCCAGGCGAGCGGCCTGCAACGTTTTCGGTGCCTCGCCTGCGGACGCAGCTATAACGCCCTGACCGGCACGCCGCTCGCTCGTCTTCGCAAGAAAGAGTGCTGGCTACCGTTCCTACAATCCATCCTCGAATCGCGCACGGTGCGCGACGCCGCGCGTGTGACCGGCGTGCACCGGACGACCAGTTTCAGGTGGCGCCACCGGTTCGTGCCCGGCGCGATGCGCGACCGTCCTCCGATATTGGCGGCCATCGTCGAGGCGGACGAAACCTATCGCCTCGAATCTCAGAAGGGTTCGCGCAACCTGACACGACCGCCGAGAAAGCGCGGCGGCGTGGCCTGGCGACGCGGGATCAATCGCGAATACGACTGCCTCCTCGTCGCGTGCGACCGCAACGGGCAGACGCTGGACTTTCACACGGGCCGAGGACAAGTGACGGCCGCGCAATTGCATGCGTGCCTCAAGCCGGTATTGCCGGCCGACGTGTTGCTGATCAGCGACGGGGCCGCGGCGTATCGTCGTTTCGCCGTGCAAGCGCAGATCACGCACGAGGCCGTGAACGTGAAGGCCGGCGTGCGGGCGCGCGGCGCGATCCATATCCAGAACGTGAACAGCTGGCACAGCCGCTTCAAGAGCTGGCTGGTGCGCTTCCGCGGCGTCGCAAGCCGCTACCTCATCAATTATTCGGGCTGGCAACGGCTGCTGGATGCGCGGCGGCTGACGACGCCCGCGCACCTGCTGTGCGCTGCGGCCCGGCTCGGCTAGGGCGGCTGCGCTCGGTTACCTAAATATCGCGAACACAGCCCAAAAAAACGCCCGCTCCGAAGAGCGGGCCAAGTCCAAAACTAGGGATGTCCTGAAAGAGACGAGTCCATCTTAGTTCCCGCCACCCTTGTCCTCTGTGCGGTGACTCACATTTTGTTAAATCTTCCTACTCATCTGTAAAAAATCCTATGCAGGCTGGGCGAAAGACAAAAAAAAACCCGCTCCTTGCGGGAGCGGGTGAAGTCCAAAACTAGGGATGTCCTGAAAGAGACGAGTCCATAGTAAGGCAGCCTTAAGTGAACGCTCTGTGCGCTGCTTCACACAAAGAAAAATCTTTTATATCAATGCGATGCCGTATTGATCCGCCCCATAAAAACAAAAGCCGCCACGGCCAGGCCGGGCGGCTTTATCGGGGGAACGATCGCGATTACACGACGGCGCCGTCCGTTTCGTCCTTCGCCTTGATCGGCTTGATCAAGTCTTCGCGCTTGACGCCCAGCCACATGGCAATGGCGGCCGCCACGAACACGGACGAGTAGATACCGAACAGGATACCGATGGTCAGCGCGACCGCGAAGTAGTGCAGCGTCTGGCCGCCGAAGAACAGCATCGACAGGACCATCATCTCGGTACAACCGTGGGTGATGATCGTACGCGAGATGGTGCTCGTGATCGCGTGGTCGATGACTTCGGTCACGGCCAGCTTGCGCTCCTTGCGGAAGGTCTCGCGGATCCGGTCGAAGATCACGACCGATTCGTTGACCGAGTAACCCAGCACGGCCAGCACGGCGGCCAGCACGGTCAGCGAGAATTCCCACTGGAAGAAGGCGAAGAAGCCCAGAATGATCACGACGTCGTGCAGGTTGGCGATGATCGCCGCCACCGCGAATTTCCATTCGAAGCGCACGGCCAGGTAGATCATCACGCCGATCACGACCATGACCAGCGCGTTCAGGCCGTTCTGCGCCAGCTCGTCGCCGACCTGCGCGCCAACGGAATCGACGCGCTGCAGGGTCACCAGCTCGGTGCCGGCCGCGTTGACGCAGCTGGTCCGGGTGACGTTTTCGCCCTTGTCGGTGGTCTGCTGCACCTGCTTCGGCGTACCGTTTTCCGCCGTGCACAGCGCTTCGAACACGGTCGACGAGGCGGCCACGCCGGTGGTGCCCTTGCGCACCGGCAGGCGCAGCATGACGTCGCTGGCCGTGCCGAAGCTGGTCACCTCGGGCTGTTCATAGCCCAGTTTTTCCAGGCTGTGGCGGATCTTTTCCTGGTCGGCCGCGTGGGAGTAGCGCAGCTCCATCGTGGAACCGCCCGTGAACTCGACCGAGAAGTGCAGGCCCCGCGTCGCGAGGAAGAACACCGCGGCGACGAAGGTCAGCGCCGAGATCACGTTGAAGATCAACGCGTGGCGCATGAACGGGATGTCCCGTTTAATCTTGAAAAATTCCATGTTCTACCCGCTCCTTATTTCTTGACGGCCGGCTTGGCGCCGGCGCCGACGGCGCCGCTGTTCCACACGGTGCCGATGGCGATCCTGCCGAGCTTCTTCTTGCGGCCGTACCACAGGTTCACGACGCCGCGCGACAGGAACACGGCCGAGAACATCGACGTCAGGATGCCGAGGCAGTGCACGACGGCGAAGCCGCGCACGGCGCCCGAGCCGAACACCAGCAGCGCCAGGCCGACGATGAGGGTCGTGACGTTCGAGTCGAGGATGGTCGCCCACGCATGGCTGAAACCGGCCGAGATCGCCGCCTGCGGCGTGTTACCCGCACGCAGTTCCTCGCGGATGCGCTCGTTGATCAGCACGTTGGCGTCGATCGCCATACCGAGCGCCAGCGCGATTGCGGCAATACCCGGCAGGGTCAGGGTCGCCTGCAGCATCGACAGCAGGGCCAGCAGGAACAGCAGGTTACAGGCCAGCGCCACGACGCTGAAAAAGCCAAACAGCTGGTAGTAGATGACCATGAAGATCGCGATCGCCACGAAGCCCCACAGGGTCGAATGCAGGCCCTTGGCGATGTTCTCGGCGCCCAGCTGCGGGCCGACGACGCGTTCCTCGACGAATTCCATCGGGGCCGACAGCGCGCCGGAGCGCAGCAGCAGCGCCAGCTCGGCGGCCTTGGCGGGCGTGCCCAGGCCGGTGATCTGGAAGCGCGAACCGAGCTCGCTCTGGATCGTCGCGTTCGACAGCACGGTGTACTTGCCCTTTTCCTTCAGCAGCACGGCCATGCGCTTGCCGACGCGCTCGCGGGTCGCTTCGCGCATCCTGCGGCCGCCGTCGCCGTTCAGGTCGAGGCTGACGGAAGGCTGCTGGTTCTGGTCGAAGCTGGCGGTGGCGCTCGAAATGTAGTCACCGGTCAGGAAGACGTCCTTCGATACCACGGCCGGCGCGCCCTGGCCCTGCGTGAACAGTTCCGAATTCAGCGGGATGGCGGCGGACAGTTCGGTACCCGGGGTGACCGATTCGTCGACCATGCGGAATTCCAGGGTCGCCGTGCGGCCGATGATGTCCTTGGCGTGGGCCACGTCCTGCACGCCCGGCAGCTGGACGACGATGCGGTCGCGGCCCTGTTGCTGGATCACGGGCTCCGTCACGCCCAGCTCGTTGATGCGCTTGCCGAGGGTCGAGATGTTCTGGCGGACGCCCTCTTCCACGACGCGCCGCAGCGCTTCCGGCTTGAGCGTGACGATCAGCTTGAGGTCGGTGCCGTCGGCGGCATCGGCGAAGGCGAGGTCGGCGTTCTGGCGGGCCAGCACGTTGCGGGCCTGGTCGCGGGTGGCGGCGTCGCGGAATTTGATTTCGATGCGATCGCCCACGCGGTCGATGCCGGCGTGGCGCACGTTGGCGTCGCGCAGCTGGCTGCGGGCCGCGGCCTGGATGCCCTTGACGCGGGTCTCCAGCGTGGCCTTGGCGTCCACCTGCAACAGGAAGTGCACGCCGCCGCGCAGGTCGAGGCCGAGGTTCATCGGCTTGGCGCGCAGCTTCTCCATCCACACCGGCGTGTTTTTCACCAAGTTGACGGTGACGATGTAATCGGGGTCGGTCGGGTCGCGGTTCAGATCGCGCTCCAGCGCCGCCTTGGCCTTGAACTGGGCATCCGGCGTCGCGAAACGGGCGATGACGGCGCTCGAGTCGCCGGATCCTTCGAGGCCCACGTTGTCGGACACGATGCCGTCACGCTTCAGGGCCTCGGCCACCTGGGTGACCGTGTCGCTGTTGACCTTGACCGTCGCCTTGCCGGTCGTGACCTGCAGCGCCGGCGATTCGCCGAAATAGTTGGGCGCCGTGTACAGCAGGCCGAGCAGCACTGCCACAAGGATCAGTATGTATTTCCAGAGGGGGTAACGATTCATGATGTTCCAGCGTTCAGGATCGGGCGGGAAGCGCGGCGCGAAGCCGCGGCCGGATTACAGGGCCTTGAGCGTACCCTTGGGCAGGAGCGCAGTCACGGCGTTCTTTTGCACCACCACTTCGGTACCGGCTGCCACTTCGACCGTCACATAGGTATCGGTGACACGGGTCACGCGGCCCAGCATGCCGCCGACGGTGATCACTTCGTCGCCCTTGGCCAGCGCCTCCATCATGGATTTCAGCTCTTTCTGGCGCTTCTGCTGCGGACGGATCATGAGGAAGTACATGACCACGAACATCAGGATCAGGGGGGCGAACGTGGTGAGGTTACCCATCAGACCCGGTTCGGCTGCACCGGCGGTTTGCGCGTACGCGTTGGAAATGAACACAAGGACTCCGATTGTATGAATGTGAAAAAACAAGCGCTGTATTCTAGCACCGGCAAACTGTCAACAGCCAGTTTCCGGCCATGTGGGCTTGGCATGCCCGAATGCAAGACGTTATCGGAAATTTAATTTGACGGCATCGCCGCCGATATGTGGGTCGCATATTGCCGAGGCGGGCACCCCGTGCCGGCCAATCGCATGCGGCTCGAACATCGATGACCGTAGGGTGGGCACCCCGTGTCCACGAACCGCATGCGTCAACGCGACGTCATGGTGGGCACAGGGGTGCCCACCCTACGGCCATGACAACGCAGCCGGGGATATCAGACGCCCCGCGCGCGGTCCGCGTTGAATGTCAACCGGAACTCATGGAATCGATCCGCATCGATCGCATCGCGGATCTCCTGCATGAGGTTCAGGTAGTAATGCAGGTTGTGGATGGTATTCAGCCGCGCCCCCAAAATCTCCTTGGACCGGTGCAGGTGATGCAGATAGGCGCGCGAAAAATTCTTGCAGCAGTAGCAGGAACACGTCTCGTCCAGCGGCGCCTGGTCGTCCTTGTAGCGGGCATTCTTGATCTTGAGGTCGCCGAAGCGGGTGAACAGCCAGCCGTTGCGGGCGTTCCGGGTCGGCATCACGCAGTCGAACATGTCGACGCCGTTCGCCACGCCCTCCACCAGGTCTTCCGGCGTGCCGACGCCCATCAGGTAGTGCGGCTTGTTTTCCGGCAGGCGCGGGCCGATGTGTTCCAGCACGCGCATCATGTCTTCCTTCGGCTCGCCCACCGACAGGCCGCCGATGGCCAGGCCCGGGAAGTCGATCTCTTCCAGGCCCGCCAGCGATTCGTCGCGCAGGCGCTCGTACATGCCGCCCTGGACGATGCCGAACAGCGCGTTCGGGTTCTCGCCCTGCCTGAATTCGTTCATCGAGCGCTGGGCCCAGCGCAGCGACATGCGCATCGACTTCGCCGCCTCTTCCGCCGTGGCCGGACGGCCGTCGATCTCGTACGGCGTGCACTCGTCGAACTGCATGACGATGTCGGAGTTCAGCGAGCGCTGGATCTGCATCGAGATTTCCGGCGACAGGAACAGGCGCGAACCGTCGATCGGCGACGCGAACTTCACGCCCTCTTCCGTGATCTTGCGCATCGCGCCCAGCGAAAACACCTGGAAGCCGCCGGAGTCGGTCAGGATCGGCTTGTCCCAGCCCATGAAGCCGTGCAGGCCGCCGAACTTGTCCATGACGTCCGTGCCCGGGCGCAGCCACAGGTGGAAGGTATTGCCGAGGATGATCTGCGAGCCCACTTCCTTCAGCTCGTTCGGCGCCATCGCCTTGACGGAGCCATAGGTCCCGACGGGCATGAAGATCGGCGTCTCGATGGTGCCGTGGTTCAGTTTCAAACGGCCGCGGCGGGCGTGCGAGAGGCCGCTCGTGTCTTTCTTGAGGAGGGTGAATTCGAGCATGTGTAATGTCAGTTCGTTGCCGGGGCCGCGCGCGAGTGCGTCGTCAAAAGCATCGCATCGCCATAGCTGAAGAAGCGGTATTCGCTGGCGATCGCGTGCGCGTAGGCCTTGCGGATTTCATCGTAGCCGGCAAAGGCCGAGACGAGCATCATCAAGGTCGACTTGGGCAGATGGAAGTTGGTGATCATCCGGGTGACCGTCTTGAAAAGGTAGCCCGGGGTGATGAACAGATTGGTGTCGCCGCTGCCCGCGACGAGGGTGCCCGACTGCGACGCCGATTCCAGCGCGCGCAGCGACGTCGTGCCGACCGCGACGACATCGCGTCCGGCGGCGCGCGCGGCGCGCACGGCGTCGACCGTCTCCTGCGGGATCGTGTACCACTCGCTGTGCATCTTGTGCTCCGCGAGGTTTTCCACGCGCACCGGCTGGAACGTGCCGGCGCCCACGTGCAGCGTGACGTAGGCGATGCGCACGCCCTTGGCCGCGACCTTGTCGAGCAGCGCCTGGTCGAAGTGCAGGCCGGCCGTCGGCGCGGCGACGGCGCCCGGCTCTTTCGAGTAGACGGTCTGGTAACGCTGCTCGTCGAAGTCGTCGGCGTCGTGCTCGATGTACGGCGGCAGCGGCAGGCGGCCGTGGGCTTCGATCAGGTCGAACACGTCGCCGTCGAAGTGCAGGGTAAAGAATTCACCGGCGCGCTCGCCGACGCCGACCTCGAACGCATCGGCCAGGCGGATGCGCGAACCGGGCTTCGGCGACTTCGATGCGCGCACCTGCGCGAGCACGGTGCGCGGGTCCAGCACGCGCTCGACGAGCACCTCGACCTGGCCGCCCGTGTCCTTCTGGCCGAAGAAGCGCGCCTTCAGCACCCGGGTATTGTTCATCACGAGCGTGTCGCCGGCCTGGAGCTGGTCGACGATGTCGGCGAAATGACGGTCGGTGATGCGGTCGCCGTCCAGCTGCAGCAGGCGCGACGCGCTGCGGTCGGGCAGCGGCACCTGGGCGATGCGCCCGGGCGGGAGGTCGAAATCGAAATCGGAGAGGGAGTACGTTTTGCTCATCTGGGAAAAACTCGGCGTGGCGCCTTACAATATGGGCTACAGCGTGCGGCGAACCCATTATTTTACACCCGGTTTCCGGACTGAGGGCGCAGGCCATAACCGTTATGCCCAAATCCTGATAAGCCGACAACACGCGCCAACGAACCGCCATGCCAGCCACGAATGCCAAACCGGCGGCCAAAGCCGCAGCCAAGACAGCACCGAAAAGCATCGAAAGCAAGCTCGCCAAGCTCGGCCTGCGCACCGACATGGACCTCGTCCTGCACCTGCCGATGCGCTACGAGGACGAGACGCAGATCGTGCCCATCCGCGAAGCCTGCCTGCGCGGCGGCCACGTGTCGCAGGTCGAGGGCGTCGTCACGAAGAATGAAATCGCCTATAAACCACGGCGTCAGCTGCTGGTGACCATCGCCGACGACACGTCCGACATCCAGCTGCGCTTCATGAATTTCTACGGCAGCCAGGTGAAGCAGCTGGCCGAGGGCACGCGCGTGCGTGCGCGCAGCGAAGTCCGGCACGGCTTCTTCGGCGCCGAGATGGTCCACCCGGTCTACAAGATCGTCAACGAGGGCGCGCCGCTGCCCAATTCCCTCACGCCCGTGTACCCGTCCGGCGAAGGCTTGTCGCAGACGGTGCTGCGGCGCGCGATCGCGGACGCGATGAAACGCGTGGACTGGACCGATACCGTGCCGCGCGCCGTGCGCGAGCGCCTGAACCTGGCCGAGTTCCAGCCGGCCGTGCGCCTGCTGCACTATCCGCCGCCGGACGTCGACGAGCACGCGCTGACGGAGCGCTCGCACCCCGCGTGGACGCGCGTAAAATTCGACGAGCTGCTCGCGCAGCAGCTGTCGCTGAAACGCGCGCAGGAGGCGCGGCGCGAAAAAGGGGCGCCGGTCCTGGGCGCGGTGGGCGCGCTGTCCGAGGCGTTCTTGAAAGCCCTGCCGTTCAGGCTGACCAATGCCCAGCAGCGCGTCGTGGAAGAGATCCGCCGCGACCTGCGCGCGGACTACCCGATGCAGCGCCTGCTGCAGGGCGACGTCGGCAGCGGCAAGACCGTCGTCGCGGCCCTGGCGGCCGCGCAGGCCATCGACAGCGGCTACCAGGCCGCGCTGATGGCGCCGACGGAAATCCTGGCCGAGCAGCACTTCCGCAAGATCGCCGCGTGGATGGAACCGCTGGGCGTGAAGGTCGCGTGGCTGACAGGCAGCCTGAAAAAGAAGGACAAGACAGCGGCCAGCGAGATGGTGGAGTCGGGAGAAGCCAACCTCGTGATCGGCACGCACGCCCTCATCCAGGACACCGTGCAGTTCGCGAAGCTGGGCCTCGTGCTCGTCGACGAACAGCACCGCTTCGGCGTCGGCCAGCGCCTCACCCTGCGCAACAAGGGTTCCGACGGCCTCGTGCCGCACCAGCTGATGATGTCCGCGACGCCGATCCCGCGCACCCTGGCGATGACGTATTACGCCGACCTGGAAGTGTCCATCATCGACGAGCTGCCGCCGGGCCGCACGCCCATCGTCACGCGCGCGATCGACCAGAACCGGCGCGACGAAGTGATCGAGCGCGTGCACGCGGCCGCGCTGGAAGGCCGGCAGGTCTACTGGGTCTGCCCGCTGATCGAGGAATCGGAAGCGCTGCAGCTGCAGACGGCCACCGAGACGTACGAGACGCTGGCGGAGGCGCTGCCCGACCTCGTCGTGGGCCTCGTGCACGGGCGCATGAAGCCTCTCGAGAAGCAGGTGATCATGGATGCGTTTTCCGCGGGCGACGTGCACGTGCTGGTGGCGACGACGGTGATCGAGGTGGGCGTGGACGTGCCCAACGCGTCGCTGATGGTGATCGAGCACGCGGAGCGCTTCGGCCTGTCGCAGCTGCACCAGTTGCGCGGCCGCGTGGGCCGCGGCTCCGCGGCCAGCGCCTGCCTGCTGCTGTATCAGAGCCCGCTGGGTCCCGTCGCCAAGCAGCGGCTGATGACGATGCGCGAGACGACGGACGGCTTCGAGATCGCACGGCGCGACCTCGAAATCCGCGGTCCCGGCGAGTTCCTGGGCGCGCGCCAGTCGGGCCAGGCCATGCTGCGGTTTGCGAACCTGGAGACGGACCAGTGGATCGTCGAACAGGCGCGCGACGTGGCGGCGTGGCTGCTCGGGTCGGACCGGCCCGAGCTCGAGGCGATCGTCGATGCGCACCTGTCGCGCTGGCTCGGTGGGCGCGAAGAGTTTCTCAAGGTCTGAGCCAAAACGTCGTCACGCGCACCAAAACCCCATCCGCGCGCATCAAAACGTCGTCCCCTCCACCAAAACGTCGTCCCCGCGCAGGCGGGGACCTAATGTCTGCGGCCGTGCACGCAAACTTCGGCCCCCGCCTGCGCGGGGCGACGGTGCGATGACTTACTTGCCCGCCATCGGCGCCGTCGAATCGGCCGCCGCATCCTTCGCTGCGTCCTTCTGCTCGGCCTTGGCAGCGGCCTTCTTGTGATGCTTGGCCTTCTTCACGTGCTTCGTGGCCGCCTTGGCTTCCTGCTTCTCGTGCGTGGCTTCGGCCTTGGCGACGGCCGGCGGCGTGGCCGAATCCGGCGTGGTCGTCGGCGCCGGGGCCGGGGTTTGCGCGAAGGCGGCGGTGGCGAACAGGCCGGCGATCAGGGCAGCGATGGTGTTTTTCATGATGAAGGGTCCTCGGTAGTTTTGGATTTGAGTGATGCACGTTTGCGTGTCACTTGTGCCTGAAAACGGCCCACCCCGCTCCCCTGTTGACGCGATTTACAAATGCTTACGCGCCTGACAAGCGCTTACAGCTCGACCATTGCCGCCATCGCCGCTTCGACCTGCGCCAGCCGCGGCGCCATCGCGGCGCGGTAGCGTGCTACCAGCGCCGGGCCGGCGCCCTCGGGCGAGCCGGCAGCGAACGGCGGCTGCGGATCGTATTCGAGCGCCAGCTGGATCGTGCGCGCGACGTCTTCGCCGGCCAGTTCGGCCGCCAGCGCGAGACCGAAGTCGATCCCTGCCGTCACGCCGCCGCCGGAGATCCGGTTGCGGTCGCGCACGATGCGTTCCGCCACGGGCACGGCGCCGAAACGCTCCAGAAACGGCAACCACATCCAGTGGCAGGCGGACCGATAGCCCGCGAGCAGGCCGGCCGCGCCCAGCACGAGCGAGCCGTTGCACACCGACGTGACGTAGCGCGCGTGTTCTCCCTGGCGGCGCAGGAAGGCCAACGTGTCGCCGTCGCCGAACAGGCGCTCGATGCCGAAGCCGCCGGGCACGCACAGCACGTCCAGCGGTGGACAATCGGCGAAGGTGGCCGTCGGGTTGATCGTGAAGCCGACGTCGGTCGGCACCGGATCGCGCGTCTTCCACACGAGGTGCACCTGCGCGCCAGGCACGCGGCCGAGGACCTGGGCGGGACCGGTCAGGTCGAGTTGGGTCACGTGGGGGAACAACAGAAATCCGATGTGCAGCGCATTACTCATGGCAGGCTCCAGTTCGTCGATGAAGGATGACACCATTCTAGGAAGCGGCTAGCATTGGCAGCAATGTCAAACTTGTGCCGAATCCTGCCAATGTCTTCCAAACCTCGCCCGGTCGCCCTGATCGCCTTCGACGGCGTCCAGGTGCTCGACGTCACCGGCCCGGCCGCCGTGTTCGGCGCCGCCAACGACGCCGCGGGTTACGCCTTCTATCGCCTGCACATCCTGTCGCCGCAAGGCGGCCCCGTGACCAGCAACTGCGGCCTCGCGGTCGTCACGGCGCCGCTGGCCAGCGTCAGGCCGGGCGCGCTGGACACCGTGCTGGTCGCCGGCGGCAGCAAGCGCGGCCTGCGCGCGCTGGCGCAGGATGCCGCCGCGCAGACGTGGCTGCGGCGCGCCTGCGCCCGCGCGCGTCGCTACGGCTCCGTGTGCACGGGCGCCTTCGCGCTGGCGGCCTGCGGCCTCCTGGACGGCAAGCGCGTCGCCACGCACTGGGAAGCGACGGACATCCTCGGCCGCACTCATCCCGGCGTCGAGGTCGACGCGAACGCGCTCTACGTCGAGGATGGCAATGTGTGGACGTCGGCCGGCGTCACCACCGGCATCGACATGTGCCTGGCGCTCGTCGCGCGCGACCTGGGCGACGCCGTCGCCAACGCGATCGCGCGCCGCCTCGTCCTGTATGCGCGCCGCCCCGGCTACCAGTCGCAGTTCAGCGCCGTGCTGGCGGCCCAGGAAAAGGCGGACAGCCCGTTCGCGGCGCTCGTCGACTGGGTCCGCACGCACCTGGACGAACCGCTGGACGTGGCCGCCCTCGCCGGGCGCGCCGGCATGTCCCCCCGCACCTTCCACCGCCGCTTCACGGACGCGCTGGGCGAGACGCCGGCGCGCTTCGTCGAGACGCTGCGCCTCGACCACGCGCGCGACCTGCTGTGCACGACGCTGGCGCTGAAGACGGTCGCGGCGCAGACGGGTTACGCGACGCCGGGGCAGCTGTCGAAAGCGTTCGCGCGCCGCTTCGGCGTCAGTCCCGGGCTGTTTCGCGCGATGCAGGGCGACGCGACCGCGTGAAAAGTTCCGCCCCCGCGCAACGCGGACGCCATCCGCTTCCCGGGCGGCGCACTGGCGGCGCGGGCAGGCACGCGCTAAAGCCCGGCATCCGCCGGCGACAAGCACGCAAAAAAAAGCCCGCATCGCGCGGGCTTCGTGAAGCAGGAACGGCGGGCTTATTTGGCGGCGACGGGCGCTGCGGCAACGGTCGTGTCCTTGCTGTCCTTGGCGGCTTCCGTCTTCGCGGCGTGGTGCTTGGCCTTGTGCTTGGCGTGCTTCGCGCTGGCCTTGGCTTCCTTCGCATCGGCCTTGGCGGCCTTCGCGTCGGCCTTTGCTTCCTTCACGTCGGCGCTGGCGGCGACCTTGGCGTCGGCCTTCACGGCGGCGGGCGTCGCGGCGGGCGTCGTCGTGGCGGCAGGTGCCGGGGTCTGGGCGAAAGCAGCGGTGGCGAACAGGCCGGCGATCAGGGTAGCGATGGTCTTTTTCATGATGGAGAGTCCTTGAAGTTTGTCGGGGCAGGTGCACGTCGTTTGCGTGTCACTTGCTCCTGAAACGCGGCCGGCCGGATGGGTGTTGACGGGCTTTACAAATGCTTACCGTGCTGACAATCGCTTACAAGCCTTGGCGCGCGAGCCAGGTGGCAGAGGTCGGGGGACCTACGCCGCCTGATTTAATTCCGCAATCAATGAACGATGCGTCGCAACGCCGGCCATCGCCCCGTCGGCGACGGCCAGCGCCACGCTGCCGGCCGCCCGTGCCATGTCGCCGCAACAGAACACACCGGGCACATTGGTCGCCTTCATTGCGTCGGTCGCCACGAATTCGCCCATCGGGCCGGCCTCCATGGCGCAGCCGAGCTGCCGCGGAAGCGCGCCGGCGACCGTCGTGCGCGGCACGACGAACAATCCGGTCATCGGCAATCGCCGCCCGTCGCGCAGCACGACGTCGGCTTCGCCGTCGATCCGGGCGACCGGCGCCGCTTCGAGCGTGACGCCGCGCCGGGCTAGCGCTTCGTGCTGCGCATCGCTCGGCGTGAACG
The DNA here is from genome assembly GCF_059491295.1 of Massilia sp. Masssp93. Lineage (NCBI taxonomy): Bacteria > Pseudomonadati > Pseudomonadota > Betaproteobacteria > Burkholderiales > Oxalobacteraceae > Massilia > Massilia sp. Masssp93. Next base: position 5,702,513 of record NZ_CP168502.1, read on the forward strand.
CGTCGTTCAGGAAGAGCGTGACGCGGCCCCAGTCAGGCAACATCAATGCGTGATGCATCGACAGCTCGCCCGTGGCGAGCACGCCGATATCGCCTTCATCGAGCTCGTAGCCGTGGCAATACGGGCAGTGGAATACGCTTCGCCCCCAGCGCTCGGCAAGGCCCTCGATACCGGGAAGCGTATCGGTGACGCCCAGCGCCAGGACCAGGCGGCGTCCGCTGACGGTCCCGCCGTCGCTCAGCGTCACCTCGAAATACTCGCCGTCGCCGGTGGCCGACATCGCCGTGTCGCTAGCCCAGGCGACATTCGGATAGGCCTGCAATTGCGCCCGCCCCTGCGTAGCGATGGCTGCCGCTTCGCTCCCGTCTTGCGTCAGGAAGCCATGAGAATGCTGGGCGAAGCGGTTGCGCCGCCGCCCCGCATCGATGACGAGCACGTTGCGGCGGGCACGCGCCAGCTGCAACGCGGCGGACAAGCCGGCGTAGCTGCCGCCGACGACGATAACGTCGAAATCAGCCTGGTTTGGGGACGTGTGCATGATGCTGTTCTCCATGTTGGGCGTACTGCGCATCGAAGCGCTCAGCCAGATCGGCCAGCGTGACGTCGGCAAAGCGGCTGACCAGCAAGGCTTCCGCTTCGTCGAAGGCGCTGCTCAGCGACTGGTTGACGACTTTCTCGACCAGGCACTCGGGATGCTCTACGCGATTCCCCATCGCGAACACCGTCGGCGAACCGACGCTCACATAAATGTCGTGCAGCGTGAGGTTGCGCAGGTCCGCCGTGATCACCCAACCGCCGCCATGGCCTTTTTCGGAACCGACATAGCCACGTTCCCGCAGCCCGGCAAGCGTACGTCGCACGAGTACCGGATTGGTCTGCAAGAAACCCGCCAGTTCCTCGGAGGTGAGCGGCCGTTTGCTGTGCGCCATGTGCAGCAGCAGGTGGAGGACGGAAGAGAGTTTACTGTCGCGTTTCATGTAACTTATGATAGTACATGAGCGCTTTGGGCGCAACAGTCGATTGCCATGGTCGCGTGGACCGCATTGTCGACAGCGCAGGCGTGATGTTGCTTTCCCGGTTGGAAGCAAGTTAGTGCGCCTGATAAAACCTCTTGCTTGTCCTGACAGAAACCGCACCGTACACTGAGCCATTTGAACACCTGTAACCGGCCGGGAGCGGCCGTTGCTGCAGCCGATCACAGACTCACAGCATGTGGCCAACGACGGACAGTGGTAAACGTCCACAACCGAGTCAATATCATTCTATTAGAACCGGTGTGTCGGGTTTTGCTTCCTCCTGCAGCTTCTCAGAAGAACGTACCATTCCACAAAATAAATACAAACTTACACTATGAAGAGCCTTCCGAACTGGATGCAATTAAAGGATGGATTTATCGATTTCGCAGAATTGGCGATGGAATTGATTGGGAGATCGGAAGATGATCCTAAATATCTGAAGTTCGCCGCCGTGAATGCGCAGGTCGCCCTGGAATTATTCTTGAAGTACTACTATTCGAAAAATGGCAAAGTCGTCGAGATTCAAAAAAAGAAAAACGGCATTCCGCAAGAAGAATTCATCGAGCATTCGCAGATATTAAATCATTATTATGCGGAGAGAAAATGGTCCTATGGTGTGAAGAGAGAACTTGTTTTTATGATGGAGGCAAGAAATTCCATACTTCATCGGGCCCAGCAAACCGATTGGAGTTCCGAGCTGGCCACGAGTGTCGTTAGAACACTCTTCTTTATTCACAGCACCTGGTATTCAGATTTCGGTAACTGCTTGTTTGAAAGAAGTTACGGGAAACCTCAGCCGCTCTCTCGGAACAAGGTATGGCGGACAGGTGTCGACAGTTTCGTGCATCAGCTTTCTGACTTGCACGATATGGAGATCCGAACGTGTTTGACGTGCAAGCATCAAGCTGTGGTCGCGGGCGAGTTTTTCGGATTGGAAGGTGCGGAAGGTGACGAGTATCTAGTTTGCCTCAACTGTTTCGACTCGATAGATATTGAGCACGAAGCCCGATTATTGGATTGCCATAAGTGCGGAGAAAAAGCTTACCTTATCGACGCGTTTAACGAACAAGAACATCAGCTTTACGTTGGAAAATGCTCGGAGTGCGGCGAAGATAGTTGGGTGCGGGCTTGCGCAAACTGCGAAATATTCTTCCATCCGGAAGAGGGAGAGAGTGAACTTTACGGCAAATATTTTTGTTCAACAGACTGCTCGGATATGTTTAAGGAAAAGCCAATGTAGCACTGCGCGCTCATCCAGGTGCTGGTGCTTTGTGACGGAAACCATTGGCCCGAGAATGCCTGTCTCTGCATCCTGGCCGTCCGCAATGAGTCGGAAATTGCCGTACACCGCCACGGTCAAGGCCAAATCACGATCTACGTCGATGGCAACCCGTCGGCAGCAAAACGTCCCCGACTTCGGAAACACGTAACGCCGCCGACACGTGCCCCAAGCCGACCGCCGGACCGTCGGCTGACCGCGGCACGGCGCCATGGCCTTCCCGCGTTTACCGGACCGCCCACACATCCGCCGCGGCCTGCGCAAAATCGTCGAAATCACGGGCGGGCCGGCCGGTAACGCGCGCCACGGTGTCGGTAACGTCTGCGCCGTAACCCGCGCGGATGGCATCCTGGTCGCGCAGGATCATCTCGAGGTAATCGGCCGGCATGCCTGCCTGTTGAAGCAGTTGTCCCATGCCTTCGCGCGGCAAGGCGTGATGTACGACGGCGCGGCCGGACGCTTGCGCGATCGCATCCGCCGCTTCGCCGAAGCTGAGCGCGCGCGGCCCCGTAATCACATGGGTCGCATGGACGTGCCCGGGTTCGGTAAGCGCGCAGACTGCCACGCCCGCGATGTCATCGGCGTCGACGAATGCGACCGCACCCGTGCCGGTCGCGCTGGCGACTGCCCCCGCCTGCCGGATTGCGGGAAGAAGAAACCCTTCGGAGAAATTCTGGGCGAACCCCGTGGGGCGCAGGATCGTCCACCGCAAACCGGATTCGCTCACCGCCCGCTCCACGTTGCGGCGGCCGGAATCCTGCGGCTCATGCGGAAAGGCGACGCCCATCGAGGACAGTGCGACGACGGATTCGACACCGCTGCCTCGTGCCTGCGCGAGGAACGCGGCGACGACGTCGGACGGATCTTCGACGAACGCCGGCGGCACGAGGTAGATGGCGCGGGCGCCATCTAGGGCCGGAGCGAATGTCGCGGGGTTGTGCCAATCGAACACGACATTGCCACCATCGCCGCGGCGGCCCGCCGGCCGCGCGACCTGGCCGCGCCGGGCAAGGTGGTTGAGCAGGCGGCGCCCCGTTTTTCCGGTGGCGCCCGTTACCAATATGGGAGAAGCGTGCATGACGAAATCCTTGATCTGTTTTGTAGGAGACGTCACTATAGGAATAAATTCCGATCGAAAGAATGCACGAAACCCTCGATTCCATGTTCAAACGTATCGACTCATGTACTGATGCTCTAACGCAAGTGCTGGAAGCGGCCCAGCTCGGCGGGCGCCTGTCGGCCTCGATTTCGGTCAGGGCGCCGTGGGGCTTGCGGTTCGGGCACGTCGAGCGGCTGGCCGGCTTCCATGTGGTATCCCGCGGGGTTTGCTGGCTGCTTTGCGAAGGGGATGACGCACCGGTTCGGCTGGAGCCTGGCGACCTGGTCCTGTTACCGCATGGCACAGCGCACGTCTTGTGCGATGACCCTGCCAGCGAAGCCATCGATCTGCACGCCTACGCCGCGAATATCGCCCCCGGCCAGACGTTGGCTTTGCCCGACGGAAGTGGACCGGAATGCGCGCTGCTATGCGGTTCCTATTCATTGTCGCTCGACGGCCGCTACCCATTGCTGCACGGCCTGCCACGGCTGATCCATCTGCGGGCGGCGCAAATTGCCGAAGGGGCGCTGGCCGCCACGGTCCGGATGCTGGAAGCGGAAGCCGCGCAAGGGGCGCCCGGCTCTTCGCTCGTCATCGATCGCCTGATCGATCTGCTGTTCGTTCATGCGCTGCGCACCTGGCTCGCGATCCAGGCCGACGGGGCGAGCGACAGCTGGTTCGGCGCGCTCGCAGATCCGGTCGTCGGCCCCGCGTTGCAGGCGGTCCACGCCGATCCGACTTTCAACTGGACCGTGGAGACATTGGCGCGCGCGGTCGGGCTATCGCGCGCACCGTTCGCGCGCCGCTTCCGCAGTGCCGTCGGCGAGCCGCCCCTGTCGTATATAACGCGTTGGCGCATGGCCGTCGCGGCCGGGTTCCTGGAGCAAGGCGAGCGCGCGGCGCGCGTGGCAGGACGGGTCGGATACGACGACGAATTCGCGTTTGCCAAAGCGTTCAAGCGGGTGCGCGGCATTTCGCCGGGCGAACACCGGCGCCGTTATGCCGGCGCAAGCGCCGGGACATGACTGGCTTCGAAACGCTCGCATGCATTCACTGAGAGTTGGGCAGGCAATACGTGCCCGACAATGAGCACGGGCGTAAAAAAAGCCCGCATCGCGCGGGCTTCGCCGGCATCGGACGATGGAGTTACTGGGTGACCGGCGCGGCAGGCGCCGGGGCAGCCTCCGGTGCCGGAGTGGCCGGCGCGGCCGCATCAACCGACGTCGCAGCCGGTGCCGCCGGGACAGCCGGGGCGGCGGCGGTTGCCGGAGCGGCTTCCGCGGCCGGCGTCGTCGTCGTGGCGGCCATGTCGTCCTTCACGGTGTCGGTCTTCGCGACATGCTTCGTCCTGCTCTTCGCATGCTTGGCGCTCGCCTTCGCTTCCTTGGCGTGCGTCCTGGCCGTCTTCGCGTCGGCGTGCGCTTCCTTCGCGTCGGCTTGCGCTGCCTTGGCTTCGGCCGGCATGGCCTTCGTCTCGGCTTTCGTTGCCTTCAGGTCCGCGTTGTTGACCAGCACGGCTTGCTTGGGTGCGGGCGTCTGGGCGAAAGCTGCGGTGACAAACAGGCCGGCGATCAGGGTAGCGATGGTTTTTTTCATGATGAAGGGTCCTCGGAGTTTATCGGGAAGGTGCACATCGTTCGTGTGTCACTTATCCCTTCAACGAGGTCTTCTGTCCGTCTGTTGACGCACTTTACAAACGGTTACTGTATTGACACGTACTTACACCGCTGCGTGGCGCCGTGCACGCAAACGAAAAAGCCCGCATCGCGCGGGCTTTTTCATGCGTCCGGACCGGATTACTTCGCCGCGACCTTCGTGGCCTTGTGCTCGGCCTTCGCGTGCTTGACGTCGGCCTTGGCTTCCTTCTTGGTGTCCTTGGCCTCGGCCTTGGCAGCAGCCTTCGTTTCCTTGACGTCGGCCTTGGCATCGGCCTTGGCTTCCTTCACGTCGGCCTTGGCGGCTTGCTTCTCCTGCTTGGCTTCGACCTTGGCCGCGGCCGGCGTGGCGGTTGCCGGCTTGGCGGCCGGTGCCGGCGCCTGGGCGAAGGCAGCGGTTGCGAACAGGCCGGCGATCAGGGTAGCGATGGTCTTTTTCATGATGAAGGGTCCTAAGAAGTTTTGGGGTCGGTGCAAGTCGTTTTGCGTTGCACTTGAGCCTAAAACGAAGCGGCATACCCATCTGTTGACGCGCCTTACAAACGGTTACCGCGCTGACAGATCCTTACATCTCGACAGTTTCAGCGCAGTTCAGAAATCGTAGCCGTGCCAGGCATCCTTGAAATCCCTGGCGCGCGCATCGACGACTTCCGGCCGCGCGCGCAGCCATGCGATCACGGCCTCGCGATCGTCTTCCGTCGGCGAACCGCGCTCGATGCGGGCGACCACGCCCTCCGTTTCGCTGAACGGCTCGCGACCGCCGAAGCCGCCGCCGAGCAGACCGCGTTCTTCCAGCGCGCCGAAGAAGTCGTTGATGAAGTCGTGGTACGGCTCGCCGCGCATCGGGGCGTGGAACACGAGTTCGACGTCGAAGCAGTGCTCGCGGAATTCGCCGACGCGCATCTTCTTGCGCTGACGGGCATTCAGGCGCCGCATGCGGCTGGTCGAACGGGGATCGCGTTTCATGGATTCTCCTTGGTTGTCATCGATTGGTCGGCGTCGTACGTCAGCCCGATCTGGCGCCGGACCTCGTCCATCACGCCCATCAGCGCCAGCGTATCGGCGTGCGTCATGCCCGGGCTTTCGACGAGGCCCGCGCGCCAGCAGCGCTGCGCCTCGGCCACCTCGTGCACGTAGCCGTTGCCGACGTAGGGCGTGGGCACGGTGCGCGAGATGCCGTCGGCGCGCACCACCGTCACCGTCTGCGTGCGGTAGAACATGGTGTTCATGCGCACGTGGCCGCGCTCGCCCGCGATCGTCAGCTCGCTCGGCAGGCGCGCGCGCAGCGAGCAGCTGCACATCGACATGCCGCCGCCGCCGTGGCGCAGCAGGATGCCGGTCTGCTCGTCGACGCCGGTCGGGCCGAAGTCGGCGTGGGCCAGCACGGTCTCCACGGGGCCCAGCAGCGCCACCGCGATCGACAGCGGATAGATGCCCAGGTCGAGCAGCGCGCCGCCGCCCAGCACGGGATTGAACAGGCGGTGGTCGGGGCCGACGTCGGCCTTGAATCCGAGGTCGGCGTTCACCTGGCGCACGGTGCCGATCTCGCCCGAGTCGACGATGCGGCGCACCTCGGCCAGCGCGGGCAAAAAGCGCGTCCACATCGCCTCCATCAGGAACAGGTTTTTCGCGCGCGCGAGCGCCACCAGTTCCTCGGCCTGGCGGCGGTTGACCGTGAAGGCCTTTTCGCACAGGACGCCCTTGCCGGCCTCCAGCGCCAGGCGCACGTTCTCGTAATGTGCGGGGTGCGGCGTGCCGACGTAGACGAGGTCCACGTCGCCGGCCGCGACGAGGTCGTCGTACGATCTGTACGCCGTGCCGCCGAATTCGCGCGCGAACTGTTCGGCGCTGGCCAGGTTGCGCGAGCCGACGGCGGCGAGCTGCGCGTCCGGTGTGTCCTCGAGTGCGGTGGCAAAGGCCTTGGCAATCTTTCCCGTGCCAAGGATGCCCCAACGTACCTTGTCGTTCATGGCGCTGTCCTCCTTATGCATTGCTGGCCGGCCGCCTGGGCCGGAACACGGTTGGGTCGAGATAAAACGCTTCGTCCTGGTCCGGCCACCAGCCCGGCACGCCCAGCACGGGCAGCGGCGTGAAGCCGGCCGTGGACAAGCCCTCGGCCGCTATCGCCTTGGACACCGCGGCATCGATCCAGTCGCGGCGCCCGGCGCGGTCGACCGCAAAAAAATCCGCGGCGGCGGGCACGACGCGCACATGGGCCGTGATCGCCTTGCGCGGCACGACGAGCTTTTCCATCAGCGCGTGCCCGAACAGCCACAGTTCGCAATCGCGCCCGAACATGGCGCGCTTGTCGAACAAGGCGTCGCGCCAGCGGTGCGCGCGCAGGTCGTCGACGAGCGCGCGGCCCGCGGCGCCGTCACGCACGACGAGCAGGGCCGCGTTCTCGTCGAAGATGGTGGCGGCGTCGCGCGCCGGCCCGCGCGACTTGCCCACGCCGGCCTGCGCGATCTGCGCGGCCTGCAGGGCATTCAATGCGCGCTTGATGCGCGGGAAGGTCTGCCACACGAGGCCATTGAAGAAATCGTGCAGGTTCGCGCGCGTGGGCACGCAGCCCGTGGCGCCGATGAAGGCTTCGTACGCCATTCCTTCCGGCAGCGCGTCCTGGGGCACGAAGCGCAGCGGTTGGCCGCCGTCGTTGACCAGCCCGAGCCGCGCCGCATTCGCATTGAACGCCGCGATGAAGGGGCCGTCCGTCAAACTGTCGAAAGCGGGACGGACCGTGTCGTACCACGGCCGCGTCCAGTCGATGTCCGGGAACATCCCGTTACAGCATCTTCCAGCCGATCTGTTCGCCGGCGTTCAGCGGCACCAGTTCCTGCTCGCCCATCGGCACCGTCGCCGGCAGGTTCCACGCCTCGCGCGTCAAGGTGATCGTGCCCTCGTTGACGGGCAGGCCGTAGAAGTTCGGGCCGTTCAGGCTCGCGAACGCTTCCAGCTTATCCAGCGCGCCGGCCTGTTCGAAGGCGGTGGCGTACAGCTCCATCGCGTGCAGCGCGGTGTAGCAGCCGGCGCAGCCGCAGCTCGCTTCCTTCGCGTGCACGGCGTGCGGGGCGGAGTCGGTGCCGAGGAAGAAGCGCTCGTCGCCGCTCGTCGCCGCCGTCACCAGCGCCAGGCGGTGTTCCTCGCGCTTCAGGACCGGCAGGCAGTAGTAGTGCGGGCGGATGCCGCCCTTGAAGATCTCGTTGCGGTTGTACAGCAGGTGGTGCGCCGTGATCGTCGCGGCGATCGGGCCTTCGGCCTCGGCCACGTACTCGGCCGCGTCCTTCGTCGTGATGTGCTCGAAGACGATCGGCAGTTCCGGGAAGTCGCGGCGCAGCGGACGCATCACGCGCTCGATGAACACGGCTTCGCGGTCGAACAGGTCGATGTGCTGGTCCGTGACTTCGCCGTGCGTCAGCAGCGGCATGTCGAGTTCCTGCATCACTTCCAGCGTTTTATAGCACTTGCGCAGGTCGGTCACGCCGGCGGCGGAATTCGTCGTCGCGCCGGCCGGGTACAGTTTCACGCCGTGGATGAAGCCGGTGTCTCGCGCGCGGCGGATCTCGTCCGGGTCTGTGTTGTCGGTCAGATACAACGTCATCAGCGGCTCGAACGACATGCCGGCCGGCAGCGCGGCCAGGATGCGGGCGCGGTATTCGGTCGCCAGCGCCGCGGTCGTGACGGGCGGCTTCAGGTTCGGCATGACGATGGCGCGGGCGAACTGGCGCGCGCTGTGCGGCAGCACGCTGGCCATGGCCGCGCCGTCGCGCAGGTGCAGGTGCCAGTCGTCGGGGCGGATGAGGGTGATGGTGTCGGGGGATTCGATGATGGACATGGCGGCTCTCGGATTGCGAACCCCGACATTTTACTCGCACGCACCGCGTCCGGCATGCCTTGTAGGTGCGCACGATACATTGCAATACAGAACGGAAATACCCTTTGGGGCTAGAATCGTCCTATTGTCAACCGGCCCGCGCAAACATGACATTCGAATTGCTTACGCTTGCCCAACTGGCGTGCATCATCGTGTTCGCTTACACGGTCTACGGCCTCACCGGTTTCGGCTCGGCCGTGACGGCGATGCCGCTGCTCGTGCTGTTGATTCCGCTGCGCATGGCGGTGCCGCTGATGCTCGTGTTCGATCTCGTGTCCGGCCTGCTGCTGGGCCTCAAGAACCGCCGCTTCATCGAAAAGCGCGAAGCCCTGCGGCTCATCCCGTTCATGCTGGCCGGGATGGCCATCGGCGTGCTCGCCCTCGTGCGTGCGCCGGAGCACCTGCTGCTGCTCGTGCTCGGCCTGTTCATCCTGAGCTATTCGGCCTGGAGCCTGCTCGTGCGCGGCAAGCCGCAACCGCTGGCGTCCACGTGGGCCGGGCCGTTCGGCGTGGTCGGCGGCATGTTCACGGCGCTGTTCGGCACCGGCGGGCCGTTCTACACGATCTTCCTCACGCGGCGCCTGCACGACAAGCTGACCCTGCGCGCCACCATCAGCGGCGTGCTGTTCTTCAGCGCCGTCGCGCGCCTCGTGCTGTTCACGGGCGCCGGACTGTATCGCCAGCCAGCGCTGCCGCTGCTGGCCGCCGTGCTGCTGCCGTTCGCGCTCGGCGGGCTGTATCTCGGCAACCGGCTGCACCAGCGGCTGCCGGCGGAGCGGGTCAGGCAGGCCGTGTGGGTGGTCCTGATCGCGGGCGGGGCGAGCCTGGTGTTGCGGAACCTGTAAGCGTCGTTCCTGCGCCATGAACCACGTCGTCCCCGCACTACGAACCGCGTCGTCCCCGCGGAGGCGCACTGCTGTCCGGAATAAAATTCTTGACAGTTTCATCAGATGAGGCTCAGCTGGAGCTCTGCCATTTCTTGCTGAAGTCGCCGTCGTTGTCGATAGCGGGAAGCTTCGATCTCGGGGCGCTGAAACAAGGTGGCGCGTATCAGCACGAGACAGTCCCAGAGACTGATCTTGAGCGAGTGCCGCTGCTTGTAGAGCGCCACGAGCAAATAGCTGATCAACGCTGTAAGCACCTGGATGCGCACTGCGTTTTCGCTCCGCCCGAGGAATTTTTTGATTTTCAGGTGCTGCTTGATCCACTTGAAAAACAGTTCGATTCCCCAGCGCTCCTTGTAACGCTGGGCGATCTCGAACGCGGCGCTGTCCAGATCGTTGGTGGCCAGGACAAGCGGCGTGTCCTTTTCCGGGCGAGCGATCGTGATACGCCGTAGCGATGCCAGGTACGGGTTGTCTCGTCCTCCGGGACGCTTATGTTTGAGCCGGACGATTTCATCATTGAGCACGACCCCGGCGGCTTCGGCGGGAATGCTTCTTTCTTCGATTATCTGTAGGCCGGCATTGCGTTTGAACCGGGTAACGAACTGCGCCCCAGCCTGACTGATGGCGTTCCACCAGGCGTAGTCGCAGTAGCCTTTGTCGAAGACGTAAAGGGCGCCCCGAACCAGCGGTACGCTCCAGGCTTTCTCTACGTCGTTCACGTTGGCCGCGCTGAACGAAATCCAGTCTGGCGTCCGGGTCTCGGCATCGAGCAGGACATGGACCTTGATACCCTGGGTGTTGCGGGTGCGGTTTTCTTGTGTCCAACGCTCGAATTCCCGTCCCTTGAGCGTCAACGACGTCGAGTCGAGCAGATACATCAATTCAGCACTATCGCTGCGCAACTGACGCGACACCTGTCCCATCAGCCAATTGGCGACGTCACTGAACACGGTATCGGAGCGCCTGGCGTTCGCATCGGCCAGCGTCGTACGTTTGATCATCCCGGCGCCCAAATGGTAATGGTGAGAGCGGTGATGATTAAAGCCCGTCTCCAGCGCCCGCAAGCCCGGCGCTTCACTGAGCTGCCCGTACATCATTGCGATCAGGTGCTGCCAGTGCCCGAATTTTTTAGAGTACTTGTCGGCCTTGTGTCTTTTTACCAGCCGATCGAACTCCGAGCGGGGCAGGCCCTTTAATAATTCCTGAAAGGTAGCTATGCTGAACATGTTGCGGGGTTTTGGTTTTTTGAGTTTGGCGACTCGGGTATACGCCCGTAAACCAGTCCCTGCAACACCTTCAGCGATTTCCCCTCAAATTATTCCGGACAGCAGTGCGCGGAGGCGGGAATCCAATTTTGCACGCATCGCGGCGACGCCGGGAGTACCTGGGCCCCCGCCTGCGCGGGGGCGACGGTTTGCCCGCGCAGGCGACGTTCTTCTCGCGAGGGGCGGCGTTTTGCTGATAACAATGCGATTGGTGTCAGTGGATGATCCGCGCCAAGAACTCCCTGGCCCGGTCCGACGTCGGCGCCTCGAAGAACGCCTCCCCGGTGCTGTCCTCGACGATGCGTCCCTCGTCCATGAACACGACGCGGTCCGCCACGCGGCGCGCAAAACCCATCTCGTGGGTCACGACCATCATCGTCATGCCGTCGGCGGCCAGGCCGGTCATCACGTCGAGGACTTCGCCCACCATCTCCGGATCGAGCGCGGACGTCGGCTCGTCGAACAGCATCGCGACGGGGTCCATCGCCAGCGCCCGCGCGATCGCCACGCGCTGCTGCTGGCCGCCCGAGAGCTGGGCCGGGAATTTGTCCTGGTGCGCCAGCAGGCCCACGCGCTCCAGGTATGTCAGGCCGTTCGCCGTCGCCTCGTCGCGCGGGCGTTTCAGGACCTTGACCTGGGCCAGCGTCAGGTTGTCGCGCACGGACAGATGCGGGAACAGCTCGAAGTTCTGGAACACCATGCCGATGCGCGCGCGCAGCGCGGGCAGGCGCGTGGCCGGGTCGCCGACCGACGTGCCGTCCACGCGGATCGCCCCTTGCTGGAAGGGCTCGAGGCCGTTGACGGTCTTGATGAGCGTCGACTTGCCCGAGCCGGACGGGCCGCACACGACGACCACGTCGCCGCGCGCGACGCGCGTCGTGCAGTCGCGCAGGACCTGGAAGGGGCCGTACCACTTGCTGACATTGTCGATTTCGATCATCTTGTTTTCACCGAATTTGGGCGTGCTTGACAGCACCCGCAACGCCAAGGATACTGCCGGGACTTGTCAATATCACAGCACCAGGCACCCGGCAACTACCTGATCTTGCACGAGATTGTGCCACGGCGCCGGAACAGGACGGACGATCTCCCCTGTTCCGCAATCTGCCACCACAGAGGAAGCTTATGAACCAAAGAAACCGCCTCACCACCTGGATCCTCGTGGGCCTGGTACTCGGCATCGCCGTCGGCTACGTAGCGAACACCCATATGACCGACACCAAGGGCTTCGCCGAGACGATGTCGCTGGTGACGACGCTGTTCCTCCGCCTGATCAAGATGATCATCGCGCCGCTCGTATTCTCGACGCTGGTGGTGGGCATCGCCAAGATGGGCAATGCCGCGGAAGTCGGCCGCATCGGCGTCAAGGCGCTGGGCTGGTTCATCATCGCTTCCCTGCTCTCGCTGACGCTGGGCCTGATCCTCGTGAACCTGTTCCGGCCGGGCGACGCGATGGCCGCCGCCGGCCACCTGCCGGACATGAGCGCCTCGTCGGGCATCACCGCCTCCGGCCTGACGCTGAAGGACTTCGTCACCCACCTCGTGCCGACGTCGATCGCCGACGGCATGGCCAGGAACGAGATCCTGCAGATCGTGATCTTCTCGATCTTCTTCGGCACCGGCGCCGCCGCCGTGGGCGCGCGCGCCACGCCGCTGATCGACGCCATCGACGGCGCGGCCCACGTGATGCTGAAGGTGACGGGCTATGTGATGAACTTCGCGCCGTTCGCGGTGTTCGCCGCGGTGGCCGGCGTCGTCGCCACGAGCGGCCTGGGCGTGCTCTCCACCTACGGCAAGTTCATGGGCGAGTTCTACCTCGGCATCGCGCTGCTGTGGGCCGTCCTGATCGCGATCGGCGTGCTGTTCGTCGGCCCGCGCCTGTTCAAGCTCCTCGGCCTGCTGCGCGAGCCGACCATCCTCGCGTTCACCTGCGCGTCGTCGGAAGCCGCGTATCCGAAAACGCTGGAAGGCCTGGAACGCTTCGGCGTCAAGAACCGCCTGGCCGCGTTCGTGCTGCCGATCGGTTACTCGTTCAACCTGGACGGCTCGATGATGTACTGCACCTTCGCCTCGGTCTTCATCGCCCAGGCCTACGGCATCGAACTGGCGCTGTCCACGCAGCTGACCATGATGCTCGTGCTGATGCTGACGTCGAAAGGCATGGCCGGCGTGCCGCGCGCATCGCTCGTCGTGATCGCCGCCACGCTGGGCCAGTTCCATATCCCCGAAGCGGGCCTGCTCCTGCTGCTCGGCATCGACCACTTCCTCGACATGGGCCGCTCGGCCACGAACGTGATCGGCAACGGCATCGCCACGGCCGTCGTCGCGAAGTGGGAGGGCGATCTCACCGATCCCGCCCTCGCCACCCAGGACGTCGCGACCGCGCCATTGCGCTAGACGCCCCCCGAATCCAGGCTCCTCCCAAGGAGCCTTTTTTTTGCCTTCCAAAAATTGTTAAAAAAGGAGATTTTATGTTTTTAAAATTCATACGCACCTGCTTCGCACTGTTCCTCTTTACGCTGTGCGCAGCGGCCGCGCACGCCGCGGGACGCCTGCCGAACGTGGTGATCCTCGCCACCGGCGGCACCATCGCCGGTACCGGCGCCACCAGCACGACGACGGTCGGCTACACGGCCGCCAAGGTCGGCGTCGATGACCTGATCAAGGCCGTGCCGGAACTGAAGCAGGTCGCGCACGTGACCGGCGAACAGGTGTTCCAGATCGCCAGCGAGAACATGAGCAACGAGCACTGGCTGACCCTGGCCAAGCGCGTCAACACGCTGCTGGCCAAGCCGGACGTGGACGGCGTCGTGATCACCCACGGCACCGACACGATCGAGGAAACAGCGTACTTCCTCGACCTCGTCGTCAAGAGCAGAAAGCCGGTGGTGGTGGTGGGCGCGATGCGTCCGTCGACCGCGATCTCGGCCGACGGCCCGATCAACCTGTACAACGCCGTGCTCGTCGCGGGCAGCCAGGAAGCGGTCGGCAAGGGCGTGCTGGTCGTGATGAACGATCAGATCAACGCCGCGCGCGACGTCAGCAAGACCAACACGACGACGACGGACACCTTCAAGGCGACTGAACTGGGCCTGCTCGGCTACGTGGTGGGCAACCAGCCGCACTTCTACCGCGCCTCGACCCGCAAGCACACGGTGGACACGGAGTTCGACGTGAGCAACCTGACGTCGCTGCCGCAGGTCGACATCGCCTACACCTACGCGAACGTGGGCCCGACGGCCGTCAACGCGCTGGTCGCCGCCGGCGCCAAGGGCCTGATCCACGCGGGCGTGGGCGACGGCAGCCTGCCGATCAAGGTGCGCCCGGCCCTGTCGGCCGCGCGTGAAAAGGGCGTGATCATCGTGCGCGCCAGCCGCGTGGGCCAGGGCATCGTCGCGCGCAACGGCGAGGCCAATGACGACCAGCTGGACTTCGTGGTGGCCGATACGCTCAATCCGCAGAAGGCGCGCATCCTGTTGATGCTGGCGCTGACCAGGACGAACGACACCAAAGAGATTCAGCGGATGTTCTACACGTATTGATTTTGGATGCATGGTGGGCACGTTCGTTTGTGAGGCCCCCGGCCTCACAAACCCCACCGACGATGTTCGCATTACCGTAGGGTGGGCGGCCCTCCGCCCACGCGGTCAACCAGCGTATGAATGGCCGGTTTATCGTTCATTCCTGAGCCGGTTGAACGCGTGGGCACGGGGTGCCCACCCTACGATGTTCGCGCCGCCGTAGGGTAGGCGGCCCTCCGCCCACGCGCAACGCCAACACATCGCGCGCGTCAACAAAAAATGGCCGCGCTTGCGGCCATTGTTACGTCGTCACACCAGCGCGTGTCCCTGCAGGCGCGTCAGGATCGCCAGCGGACTCGCATCCTTGTCGTACTGGTGCATGGGCGACAGCTGCAGCGTGTGCTCCATCATGTACTGCCCCGCCATCACGGCGTGCGAGGTCTGGTCCGAGAAGCACACCCACGCGCAGCCCGGCGGGAAGCCGAACGTGACCTGCGGCGCGTTCTTCTGGTAGTCGAGGTCGGACTTCATCGCGTCGTGCAGCTGCAGCATGATGTGGTCGTATTCGCTGCGCAGCGACTTCGTCACGTGCAGCATGTTCAGCACCTTCGCCTGCCACGCCGAATACGGTTTCACTTTCGGCAGGAAGCGCCGGGCCACGTCCTCGAACGGTTCGCCCACGCGCCACACGCGCGGCTCGCCGTCCTGGTTCACGTTGGTGAATACCCGCAGCAGGCGCTCGCCGTAGTTCGGGCGCGACGGAAACGAGTCCACGTGCATGCGGCGGTCGTCGGCGCGCCACGATTGCACGCGGTTCTGCACGACCGACGGCCGGAAGCTCGTCGCGCCGCGGCGCAGGTGCTCGCCGTAGCGCGGCACCAGGTTGCCCAGCAACCCTTCGGCCTCGGCGCGGAACCGGCCGATCATCCCGGCCATCAGAGCGCGCGTCGCGTCGTCGCCGACCACGCCTTTCAGGTCGCCGCCGGCCGAGAGGCTGATGTTGCGGGTCTTGGGGTCGCGGATGTCTTCGCGGAACAGCGCCAGTTCTTCCTTGTGCGGCGCGAAACCGTGCTGGCCGAAGTTCGGGAAGTACAGCACCTTGCCCGCTTCCAGCGCGGCGATCCAGGCCGGGTTGCCGTGGCCTACGTCCGCCATGTCGATCTCGACGATCTGTTTTTCCATTCCGTTCACATCCTCATCAATCTTGTACGGCTTCGACCGGCGGCGACGCCAGGTCTTCGTCCTGCCTGGCCTGCTGGCGGTCCCACATCTGCCGGTACAGGCCATCCGCCGCGATCAGGGCCGCGTGCGTGCCCCGTTCGACGATGCGGCCGTGGTCGAGCACGAGGATCTGGTGGGCGTCGGCGATGGTCGACAGGCGGTGCGCGATGACGAGCGTCGTGCGCTGCTTCGCGATTTCCTTCAACTGCGCCTGGATCGCCTGCTCCGACTTCGAATCGAGCGCGGACGTCGCCTCGTCGAAGATCAGGATCGCCGGATTCTTGAGCAGCGTGCGCGCGATGGCCACCCGCTGCTTCTCGCCGCCGGACAGTTTCAGGCCGCGTTCGCCCACCATTGTCGCATAGCCGTCCGGCAGGGTTTCGATGAAGTCGTGGATCGACGCCGCGCGCGCGGCCGCCACGATGTCGGCGCGGCTCGCACCCGGGCGGCCGTAGGCGATGTTGTATTCGATGGTGTCGTTGAACAGCACCGTGTCCTGCGGGACGATGCCGATCGCGTGGCGCAGCGAATCCTGCGTCACGTTGCGCACGTCCTGGTCGTCGATGCGGATCGCGCCCTGCTGCACGTCGTAAAAGCGGAACAGCAGGCGCGACAAGGTCGACTTGCCCGAGCCGCTGTGGCCCACGACCGCCGTCGTCGTGCCGGGCGGGATCGTGAAGTCGACGTCGAACAGGATCTGGCGGTTCGGGTCGTAGTTGAATTCGACGTGCGCGAACTCGACCCGCGCACCGTGCGTGACGAGCGGCCGCGCATCGGGCGAATCGGCCACCTCGCGATTCTGTTCGAGGAGGCCGAACAGGCGCTCCATGTCCGCGAGGCTCTGCTTGATCTCGCGGTAGATCACGCCGAGGAAGTTCAGCGGGATGTACAGCTGGATCATGAAGGAGTTCACGAGCACGAGGTCGCCCAGGGTCATCGTCTTGTCGATCACGCCCTGCGTCGCGCGCCACAGGATCGCCGTGACGGCCGCCGCGATAATCAGGGACTGGCCCGTGTTCAGGACCGACAGCGACGTCTGCGAACGCACCGCGGCCTGCTCGTACTTCTGCAGGCCCTCGTCGTAGCGCTTCGCTTCGTAGTCCTCGTTGCCGAAGTATTTCACCGTCTCGTAATTGATCAGCGAGTCGATCGCCTTCGTGTTGGCCTTCGAATCCAGCTCGTTCATCGTGCGGCGGAAATGCGTGCGCCATTCCGTGACGGTGACGGTGAACGTGATGTACGTGACGAGCGCGACGCACGTGATGCCGGCGAACCAGGCGTCGTAATGCGTGCCGAGGTAGCCCAGCACCAGCGTGATCTCGACGAGCGTGGGCAGGATCGAGAACAGGGAATACGAGACGAGCGAGCTGACGCCGCGCGTGCCGCGTTCGATGTCGCGCGTCATGCCGCCCGTCTGGCGGTTCAGGTGGAAGCGCAGCGACAGCGCATGCAGGTGCCGGAACACTTTCAGCGCGATCGTGCGCACCGCGCGCTGCGTCACGCGCGCGAACAGAAATTCGCGCAGCTCGGTGAACAGCGTGGTCGAAAAGCGCAGCGCGCCGTACGCGACGAGCGCGCCGAGCGGCAGCACGAGCAAGGCGTGCGGGCTGGATGGGTTGATCGTCAGGTGGTCGATCAGCTTTTTCAGCACGAGCGGCACGCCGACGTTGGCCATCTTGGCGCCGACGAGGCAGATCAGCGCGGCCAGTACGCGCCATTTATAGACCCACAAATAGGGCAGCAGGGTGGCGATGGTGGCCCAGTCGTTCCGTTTGGCGTTCGGATCGGCGGGCGGCAGGGAGTTCGGCGGAGAGCGTCGCATGGCAGGGCTCGAAGTTTTATGGTTCAATCGGGAGGATTGTAGCCTTTACCGGAAATTCAAGATGACCCAGCCAGAAAACCAGACCCCGTCCATCACCCGCCTGCCTGAAGGAAAGATGCCAGTGCTGCGGATGATGCCCGCCCCGTCCGATGCGAACGTCTACGGGGACGTGTTCGGCGGCTGGATCATGGCCCAGGTCGACGTCGCCGGCTCGCTGCCGGCCGTGCGCCGCGCGAACGGCCGCGTCGCTACCATCGCCGTGAATTCCTTCGTGTTCAAGAACCCCGTGTTCGTGGGCGACCTGCTGTCGTTCTACGCCGACATCGTCAAGGTCGGCAATACGTCGATCACCGTCTACGTCGAGGTGTACGCGGAACGCAACCGCCTGCAGACGGACGTCGTCAAGGTGACCGAAGCCACGTTGACCTATGTCGCCACGGGCCCGGACCGCAAGCCGCGCCAGTTGCCGCCGCTGGAATCGCTGATCGCGCAGTAAATCGCAGCCCGCCGCGCACTGTCCATGAGCTGGCCGCGCCGCCTGTTCCTGCTGAACGCGGCCGGCTATCCGTTCAGCCTCGGCGTCGCATCCGGTTCGCCGCTGCCGGATGGCGTGATCCTGTGGACGCGCGTGGCGCCCGATCCGCTCGACGCGACGAAGACCCCATCGCTCGCCCTCACCCTGCGCTGGGAAGTGGCGCACGACGGCGCGTTCCGCAACATCGCCGCGAAGGGCAGCGCCGTCGCGACGCCCGCACTGGCGCACAGCGTGCGCGTCGAGCCTGGCATGTCCGGCAGCCGCAGGCTACCGAACTGCGGTTTTAGAACGGCGCCAGGCCGCGTTCTTTCAAGAAGACGAGGCGCTTGAGGTTGTAGCTGGCAGCCTTCAACTGAAGAACGAACGCGGTACGCACAATTCCCATACAACGCACCAGTTTTCCGCCCATCTGGGCCAAGGCGCCGAATACATGCTCGACACGGGCACGCGGCGTGGCAATTGCGCGGTTGCGTCGTTTCTGCGTCTCGGAAATGCCCTTGGTCGCATGGCCGCGCCGCTGAATGTGTACGCGCCAGCCGGCTTGCTTCAACCTGGCTTCGCGTTCAATGCTGGGGTAGCCACGGTCGGCGTAGAGGTTCCGGCTGGTGTTGCTCAGGTCGAGCAGTTCCTCAAAGACGACGGTATCGGCTACGGCAGCATGCGTGATGGCGATCTTGCGGATCAGCTTGCAGCGCTTGTCGACGCTCGCCCGGGGTTTCATCATGACGGCACTCGCTGGCTTGGTTCGATATCAGGATTTTACTTAGCCGTATGCGTCTCGGCCGAGGTTTTTCGAGGTGGCCAAAAGGCGCCGCTACTCACTTTTCCTAATTTCGTCCCTGACGATACCAATATGAAGCAACGACGGAAATCAATGAAATTATTCCCGCGCAAACAAACGCCATTATGGGCGGAGGGTAGAACATTGTTACCCACAAAATACAAGCACCCAACATAAAACTCAAAAACACCGCGATCTGTCTTTTTCGCAACCTTCCGAGCTCGATAATTGCAGCGACTCCTAGAAAAATCGAAGTGATGCTAACGTTCCGCAGTAGGGGCTCGAAACTTAGGCTGCCAGTTATTCGGTACACAACCGCCTCGCTCGCGATAAGAGAAAGCAACCCAACCCCGCAAAGCGCTTTGATTTTCCAGGAGAATTTAAGATCCATGATAACAAAACCTGCGAGATTGGGTTAGCCCCAATATTATCGTCCAGTTACTTCCGACATACTTTTTGGTTTGGATATTTTAGGCGGTTCGAATCGATTTGCGATTGCCTTATTGGCAACGCGCATAACAAACGTTGGGAATATTCATCACGCAGTTGTCGTATGACGCCTGCGCGCCCACTTGAGCAGCTTGATATGCGGCTTCAGCTACCACTATGCAGGCCAGACCCAAGACAACGGTTGCGGCGACAAGAGCGCAACTAACGTCCGCAGCTGTATTTATAATAAATGCCTGCTGCAAAGCAGCATCAAGGGTATTTTGGCACATCTGTTGGTTAGAAGATGTGCACGCGTCACAGCTAGCGCTTCCACTATCGCCGGTGTCTCCAAGGCCGCTACCGTCACCGATACCGATACCGCTATCGCCCGAATCACTAGGTAACCATATTCTCTCTTTCAAGATTTTATTAGTAATAATGCACCGGAAATTACGCGGATTGATTAGTGCTTTAGCCCGACTTCGTTCAAAGGTATTGCTACTTCGCAGACCGAGAAAAGTTTGCAAAAACTCCGAAGACGAACGCATGGTCTAAAGGCCCGATCAGTGACAGTTGCGCTCTTCCTCGAAGAATTTATTTACCCCGCATAAAACGCACTTATTTTTCCCGTCTTCATGCTTTTTACGACTAAAACTATACTTATGGAGCATTCTGGAATGCTATCTAAAAGTAACATTACAAAGATTTAATCTTCATCCTATTTAAATGAATTTGGCGCTTGTATGTTAAACGGTAAGCAGGTGCGGTAAAGTCTGAAGTCTGGCAGTTCTAGAAGCAGACCGGCGCGTGCAGTTTGGTACGCGCCGGGGTGTTGGAGCCCGTGACTGAGTCGAAAGCGCACGCCCACCGTACTGGTCTTCCTGATCCCAAACGGTTACGAGCGCCGGCACTGGTCGAGCTCGCATGCACAAGCAGGGGGGCCGAGGACCGTGTCTGTTACTTCAATGGTAGGCATCGATGTCGCCAAGGGTGGCGATGAACCCGCACATCAGGTTCGGCCGCAGCGACAAGCGCGGCTACATGCTCATGGAGATCACCCCGGGAGAAACGCACGCGCTTCATGGGGCTGGATGACGTGCGCGCCCCGAAGACTGTCCAGCGCTAGCTGGCGGCGTTTCGGGTGGGGGATGGGAAGCCGGAGGTGGAGATTACGACGATCTGGTAGGCGGCCCGCGCCTTGAACACGTCCCCGCGGGGGCGGGGGGATCCAATTTGCGTGCAGTACCGGCCCCCTGTAGAACTTGGGCCCCCGCCTGCGCGGGGGCGACGGTTTTACGGCAACGTATCGCCAGTTACGCCGGCTGCTTCTCGTCGCGCAGCTCGCGCCGCAGGATCTTGCCGACGTTCGTCTTCGGCAGGCTGTCGCGGAACTCGACGTACTTCGGCCGTTTATAACCGGTCAGCTGGTCCTTGCAATACGCCAGCAGCTCTTCCTTGGTGAGCCCCTTGTCCTTCTTGACGACGTACAGCTTGACGGCCTCGCCGGAGTGCTGGTCCGGCACGCCCACGCACGCCACTTCCAGCACGCCCGGGTGCGACGCGACGACGTCCTCGACTTCGTTCGGGTACACGTTGAAGCCCGAGACGAGGATCATGTCCTTCTTGCGGTCGACGATCTTGACGGCGCCGGTCTCGTTCATCACGCCGATGTCGCCCGTCTTGAAGAAGCCGTCCGCCGTCATGACCTTCGCCGTCTCGTCCGGGCGCTGCCAGTAGCCGGCCATCACCTGCGGGCCGCGCACGGCGATCTCGCCGGCCGTGCCGAACGGGACTTCGTTGTCGGCTTCGTCGATGATGCGCAATTCCGTCGACGGCAGCGCATAGCCGATGGTGCCCGTGAATTCCTTGATGTCGCAGCGGTTGGCGGCGACCACCGGCGACGTCTCCGACAGGCCGTAGCCCTCGACGATCGGCGCGCCCGTCACCGCGAGCCACTTGTCGGCCACGACCTTCTGCACGGCCATGCCGCCGCCCGGGCAGACGAGCAGGCCGGAGAAGTCCAGGCCGGCGAAGTCCGGATGGTTCAACAGGCCGTTGTACAGCGTGTTCACGGCCGGGAAGACGTTGACGCGGTAGTTCTTGAGCTCCTTGATGAAGCCTTTGACGTCGCGCGGGTTCGGGATCAGGATGTTGGTGCCGCCCGCGCGCAGGCCCATCAGGGCGCACACGGTCAGCGCATAGATGTGGTACAGCGGCAGCGCGCACACGAATTGCGGCGTCGCGCCGGCCGGGATCTTCGCCAGCGTCGGGGCGAACCAGGCTTCGTTCTGCAGCATGTTGGCGATCACGTTCCTGTGCTTCAGCACCGCACCCTTCGACACGCCTGTCGTGCCGCCCGTGTACTGCAGGAAGGCGACGTCCTCATGGCCGCACTCGACGGGCTTGCGCGCCAGGCGCGCGCCTTCGGCCAGCATGCGCTTGAACGGCACGGCCGACGGAAGCGACCACGCCGGCACCATCTTTTTCACCGTGCGCACGACGAAGTTGACGAGCAGGCCCTTCACGCCCAGCAGGTCGCCCATGCTGGCGACGATGACGTGCTTGAGCTTCGTGTTGGGCGCGACGTCGGCGACGGTGTGCGCGAAGTTCTCCAGCACGACGATGGCTTCCGCGCCGGAGTCGTTCAACTGGTGCTGCAGCTCGCGCGCCGTGTACAGCGGATTGACGTTGACGATGGTGTAGCCGGCGCGCAGGATGGCGGCCATCGCCACCGGATACTGCAGCACGTTCGGCAGCATGATCGCCACGCGCGCGCCCGGCGCCAGTCCCTTCTGCTGCAGCCACGCGGCCATCGCGCCGGACAGCTTGTCCAGTTCCGCGAACGTCATGGACTTGCCCATGCAGGCAAAGGCGTCGCGGTTGGCGTACTTGCGGAAGGAGTCCTCCAGCAGGTGCGTGAGGGAGCGGTACTGCGTCCAGTCGATGTCCGCAGGTACGCCCGCCTCGTACGACTTCAGCCAGAATTTGTCCATGTCATTGCCTCGCTTTTTTTTTCGTTCAATTCAAATCGTGTGCGCAAAAAAACCGCCCGGCGGCGGCTTTCGTCACCCCCGCGCAGGCGGAATGGTGCCCCCGGCACTATTCCCCCAATTTCTGCTCGCGCTATCGCAATGCGTAAAAATTGGGTTCCCGCCAAGGGGCCGCCGAGGCCGGGAACGACGGTCGATGCGTTCCAGTCTTTTACGCCGCCTGCTTTTCCTCGCGCAGAGCGCGGCGCAGGATCTTGCCGACGTTCGTCTTCGGCAGTTCGTCGCGGAATTCGATGTATTTCGGTTTCTTGTAGCCGGTGAGCTCGCGCCTGCAGTACTCCATCAGCTGCTCGGCCGTCAGCTGCGCGTCCTTGCGCACGACGAACACCTTCACTGCTTCGCCGGAGTGCTCGTCCGGCACGCCGACCACCGCGCATTCCAGCACGCCCGGATGCGCCGCGATCACCGCTTCCAGTTCGTTCGGGTACACGTTGAAGCCCGACACGAGGATCATGTCCTTCTTGCGGTCGACGATCTTCACGTATCCGTTTTCGTCCATGGTGCCGATGTCGCCCGACTTGAAGAAGCCGTCCGCCGTCATGACCTTCGCCGTCTCGTCCGGGCGATTCCAGTAGCCCGCCATCACCTGCGGACCGCGGATCGCGATCTCGCCCACACTGCCCACCGGCAGCGGCTTGCCGTCGTCGTCGACGATCGCGATGTCCGTCGACGGCACCGGCAGGCCGATCGTGCCCGTGAAGCCGGGGATGTCGCAGCGGTTGCACGTGGCCACCGGCGCCGTCTCCGACAGGCCGTAGCCCTCGATGATATTGGTGCCCGTGAGCGCCTTCCACTTGTCGTTGACGGCCTGCTGCACGGCCATGCCGCCGCCGTTGGACACTTTCAGCCCGCTGAAGTCGACGCCCTTGAAATCCGGATGGTTCACCAGCGCGTTGTACAGCGTGTTCACGGCCGGCAGCATGTTGATGCGGTACTTCCTGAGCTCCTTGATGAAACCCGGGATGTCGCGCGGGTTCGGAATCAGGATGTTCAGCGCGCCCACGCGCATGCCCCACAGCGCGCACGCCGTCAGCGCGAAGATGTGGTACAGCGGCAGCGCACACACGATGGTCGGGAATTCGACGAGCGGCGGACGGCTCATCGCCGGCTTCGACCACGCCTCCGTCTGCAGGATGTTGGCGATGACGTTGCGGTGCGTGAGCGTCGCGCCCTTCGACACGCCCGTCGTGCCGCCCGTGTACTGCAGGAAGGCGACGTCGGTATTCTTCAGCTGCGCCGGCTGGAACGGCATCTTCGCGCCCTGCGCCAGCGCGTCCTTGAAGCGCACCATGTGCGGGATCGAAAAGTCCGGCACCATCTTCTTGACGTTGCGGACGACGAAGTTGACGAGCATGCCCTTGGCGCCGCCCAGCAGTTCGCCCATGCTGGCCACGACGACGTGGCGCACCGCCGTGTTATTCAGCACCTGCTCGACCGTGTGCGCGAAGTTCTCGAGCACGATGATGGCTTCGCTGCCCGAATCCTTGAGCTGGTGCTCCAGTTCGCGCGGCGTGTACAGCGGATTGACGTTGACGACGGCATAGCCCGCGCGCAGGATGGCGGCCAGCGCCACCGGGTTCTGCAGCACGTTCGGCATCATGACGGCCACGCGCGCGCCCGGCTTCATGCCGCGGCTCTGCAGCCAGGCGGCCAGGCGCTTCGACATGCCGTCCAGTTCCCCGTAGGTGAGGAACTTGTCCATGCAGACGAAAGCGTTGTTCGCCGCATACTTGCGGAACGATTCCTCCAGCAGCTGCACCAACGAGCCGTACTGGTCGGGATCGATGTCCGCCGGCACGCCGGGCGGATAAGCCTTGAGCCAAATCTTGTCCATCGGTGCCTCTGTCTCCAGTGTCGTTATCGTTCTGAGCCCGGCAAGATCTTACCAATCGGACGCCCCCTGCGGCGACCAATTGGCGTCTTTTGTTCTATTTGACAGTACGACCTAAAAAAATCGCACGGTCGTGCTGATATTGATAAACAAGATGCTATCGGGCAGCGCGCCCGGACGCAAGCACTTTTGCGTAATTCGAACAACGACTCTATCGATCCTGTGGCCGCGTTTCGCTGCGCTGTACCATCAACGGCGCCGTCACGAGCGGCGGCACCATCGCGTTCAGGATCCGGTGGCGGTCGGCGCTGTCCATGTCGGCCAGGCGTTTGACGGCCCCGTAAAACTTCGGAAAGCTGCCTTCGCGCTGCAACAGGACGCGGAATGCCGGCACGAAGTCTTCGTAGGTCGCGATCGAGGCCAGGTGGGCATTCGACAGCGGCTGGTCGAAGAAGCGATCATACCCCGCGTAGCCGCCCCAGTTGCCCTTGAGGACCTGGTATTCGTCCTTGAGCTCCTGGAACAGGCGCACCTTGACGGCGCGCTTTGCGGCATCGCTGCGGTCGACGACGGCGTAATTCTGCTCCAGCGCCTTGCGGTACTTCATCAACAACCCGAGGAAATCCTTCTTGCGGCTCCGGTAGCGCGCATAGGCGTCGCGCATCTGCGGGTTGCCGAAGCGTTCCATCCAGCGCTCGACGCCGACCTCTTCCACCGTCGAGGCGAACGATTCGTTGAATTGCGAATCGCCCTGCGCGTACACGATCTGGTGCGCCAGCTCGTGGAAGACCATGCGCGCCAGTTCGCCGTCCGGGTAGTTGATGAACGTCGAGATCAGCGGATCGCTGAACCAGCCGAGCGTCGAATACGCGGCCACGCCGCCGACCTCGACGTCGTCGCCCGCATCGCGCAGTTCCTGCGCATACGCCTGGGCCGCGGCCTTGCTGTAGTAGCCGCGGTAATTCACGCAGCCGGCCACGGGGAAGCACCATTGCAGGGGCCGCAGCGACAGCTCGGGCGTGGCGACGACGTTCCACAACACGTATTGCCGCTTCAGGGCCGCGTAGTTTTTGTAGCTGTTGTTGTCGGGTAAAGCCATTTCGGCAACTGCGAAGCGGCGGATCTGGCGCGCCGTCTCGAGGCGATGGCGCAGTTTGGTACTGGTGCCGGGGTCGGCGATCCAGTCATCGATCGGACGGGCGTCCGACAGGAGTTCAAGCTGGCCCTGGGCCGCCTGGGAGTAGTAGTTCAGCGTGGAACAGCTGGCCAGCAGCCCCGCCGCCGTGCCGGCGAACAGCACGGTGCGGAGCCACGGGGTAATCCGTGTAAGTTTCATATTTCCAGATCATGGTGCGGCCTTTTCAACCTGCACCAGCGTGTCGTAAAAGGTGGGCGCCCGGCCCATATCGGTCAGGCGCTGACTGGTGACTTCATTGGCGTTCTTGCCGTCGCTGGCGAGCTTCTTCCACCAGATCGACAGGCCGACCACGAGGCCGGCCCGCGCTTTGGCGGTGACCCGGGCGCGCGCGACGAACGCACCCCGGTCGTTGAAGATGCGTACCATCTCCTTATCGACGATGCCGCGGGAAGCGGCATCAAGAGGATGGATGTCCAGGTGCGGCTCACCTTCCGTTGCGCGGAGGCTCTGGACATTGACAAAGGTAGAGTTGAGGAAGTTCCTGGCCGGCGGAGAAATCATCGCCAACGGATATTTCTGCGCCAGTTCGGGCGTGGAAGCGACCGACTCGTAGTTCGGGATATAAGTCGGCAGCGGATCGAGGCCGTCGGCGAGCATCGAGCTCGAATAAAACTCGCACTTGCCGGACGGCGTGGGGAAACCGCCTTGCGCGAACGGCGCGGCCGGCACGTTCAGCTTTTGCCAGCCGGTGCGTTTCAGGGACGACCAGTCGAAGTGGACCGCGCGCTCGTTGTTCACGTCGAACGCCTTGGCCGCCAGTTCGTCGTCCGTCTCGTCGAAGGCCGCATCCGTGAAGCCCATGCGTTTTGCGAGCAGACGGAAGATTTCCGTATTCGGCCTGGATTCGCCCAGCGGCGCGATCGCCGCGTTATTCGCCATCATGTACAAGTGGCCGTAGGCGAGGTGCGCGTCGACGTGTTCCAGCTGCGTGGTGGCCGGCAGCAGGATGTCCGCGTAATCGGCGGTGTCGGTCTGGAAGTGTTCCAGCACCACGGTGAACAGATCCTCGCGCTCGAAGCCGCGCTGCACCTGCGCCGAATCCGGCGCGATCGCGAGGGGGTTCGAGTTGTACACGATGACGGCTTCGATCTTCGGGCCGAACGCGGGCGATGCGTCGCGTTGCAGGTCGGCGCCGATCGTGTTCATGTTGATCGTGCGCGGAAGCTTGCCGCGCAACAGGTCCGGGCGTTGCAGGACAATTTTATTGGCCGGGAACGTGCCCGACGTCGACAGCTGCACGCCGCCGGCCGCCAGGCGCCACGCGCCCACGAGGGCCGGCAGGCAGGCGATCGTACGCACGGCCATGCCGCCGCCGTGCACGCGCTGCAGGCCGTAGTTCATGCGGATCGCGACCGGCTCGCCCGCGCGCGCCGTGCGGCCGTATTCGCGCGCGAGGTCGACGACTTCATCGACCGTGATGCCGCACGTCTGCGCCGTGCGTTCCGGCGTCCATTCGGCCACGCGGTCCTTCAATTGCGCGAAGCCGAACGTGTATCGTTCGATGTAGTCGTGGTCGAGCAGGTTTTCCTTCACCAGCACGTGCATCATGCCCAGCGCCAGCGCGGCGTCCGTGCCCGGCATCAGCGCGATGTGCTGGTGACATTTTTCTGCCGTGAGGGAGCGATAGGGATCGATGGCGATCAATTTGGCGCCGCGGCGCTTCGCCTCCTGCAACCGCGTCCACAGGTGCAGGTTCGACGCGATCGGGTTGCCGCCCCAGATCAAGACCAGCTTCGCATCCTGGAACTGTTCGGTATCCGTGCCGATCGAACCGCCGATGGTGTATTTATAGCCGGTGGCGCCGGCGTTCGCGCACACGGTGCGGTCGAGAAAGGAGGCACCGAGCGTGTTGAAGAAGCGCATGGCCATCGCCTCGCCCTGCACCAGGCCCATCGTGCCGCAATAGCTGTACGGCAGGATCGCCTGCGGGTCGCGCGCGGCGATGGGTTGCAGGCGATTCGCAATCTCGTCGAGCGCCTGTTCCCACGTGATGCGTTCGAACTTGCCCTCTCCCTTCTTGCCG
The DNA here is from genome assembly GCF_059491295.1 of Massilia sp. Masssp93. NCBI lineage: Bacteria > Pseudomonadati > Pseudomonadota > Betaproteobacteria > Burkholderiales > Oxalobacteraceae > Massilia > Massilia sp. Masssp93. Next base: position 5,729,996 of record NZ_CP168502.1, read on the forward strand.
GTGCGGCGCATCGGGTACAGCAGGCGGTCGGGGTGGTACGTGCGTTCGATGTAGCGCGAGACCTTCGTGCACAACACGCCGGCCGTCGTCGGATGATCCGGATCGCCCTTGACCTCCGTGGCCACGCCGTCCTCCACGGTCACGAGGAGCGCGCAGGTATCGGGGCAGTCATGCGGGCAGGCGCCGCGGACGATGGTCTTGGTCATCGGATTCATCCAGAAAAGCGTCGATAAACCAGTACTTTATACGATTCCGGCGGCAGCCGTGGGGACCCTGGCATTGCACATGGTGGAAGGGCTACAATAGTTCAAAAGGAGAGAAACGAATGAGACTAGTCGAACCTATCCTCGCTTACCAGTCCGAGCTCGAAACGATCCGGCGCGACATCCACGCCCATCCCGAACTCTGCTACGAAGAACAACGCACGGCCGACGTGGTCGCACAACGCCTGACCGAATGGGGCATCCCCGTGGTGCGCGGCCTGGGCGTGACGGGCGTCGTCGGCATCATCAAGAACGGCACCTCGGACCGCGCCATCGGCCTGCGTGCCGACATGGATGCGCTGCCGATGCAGGAACTCAACACATTTGAGCACGCGTCGCGCCATGCCGGCAAGATGCATGCTTGCGGTCATGACGGCCACACAACGATGCTGTTGGGTGCAGCCCACTATCTGTCGCAGAACCGCAACTTCGACGGCACCGTCTACCTGATCTTCCAGCCCGCCGAAGAAGGCGGCGCGGGCGCGCGCCGCATGATGGACGACGGTTTGTTCGAGCGCTTTCCGATGGAAGCGGTGTACGGGATGCACAACTGGCCGGGCATCAAGACGGGCAGCTTCGGCGTCGTCGCGGGGCCGATGATGGCATCCAGTAACGAGTTCCGCGTCGTCGTGAAGGGCAAGGGCGCGCACGCCGCGCAGCCGCACCGCGGCATCGACCCCGTGATGGTCGCCGTGCAGATCGCGCAAGGTTGGCAGACCATCATCTCGCGCGAAAAGAACCCGCTGGACACGGCCGTGCTGTCGATCACGCAGATCCACGCCGGCAGCGCCACGAACGTCATCCCCGACGAAGCCGTCATGATCGGCACCGTGCGCACGTTCGCCACCGACGTCCTGGACCTGATCGAGCGGCGCATGCACGAGATCGCGGGCGGCCTCGCGGCGGGCTTCGGCGCCACCGTCGATTTCTCGTTCAAGCGCAATTACCCGCCCCTCATCAACCACCCGGAGCAGACGGCGTTCGCCGTGGAGGCCATGCGCGCGGTGGTGGGCGCGGACAACGTCGACACGAACGTCGAACCCACGATGGGCGCCGAGGACTTCGCGTTCATGCTGCAGGAAAAGCCGGGCTGCTATGTCTTCATCGGCAATGGCGACGGCGAGCACCGCATGGGTGGCCACGGCCTCGGACCGTGCCAGCTGCACAACGGCAGCTACGACTTCAACGACCAGCTGCTGCCGGTCGGGGCCAGCTTCTGGGCGAGATTGGTCGAGATGAGCCTGCCGTTGAAGCCCGCCTGAGGTTTACGGCAGCTGGTCCTCGGCCGTGCCGAGGCGCTTGCCGGGATTCATCCGTTCCAGCGCGATGAGGCCGGCGGCGTGGTCGGCGGACGGGATATCCCGTTCGATGGTTTCGTACTGCCGCGTCACCAATTCCGTCACGGGCAAGGTGACGCCGGCCGCGCTTGCTGCCGCCAGGATATTGCGCTGATCTTTCAGCTGCGTCTTGACCTGGCCGCCCGGCATGAAATTGCGCTCCAGCATGCGCTGGCCGTGGACTTCCAGCACGCGGCTGCCGGCAAAGCCTTTGCTGATCGCGTCGCGCACGGCGGCCGGATCGGCGCCGGCCGCTTCCGCCAGCAGCAGCGCTTCGGCCACCACATTGATCGTGGCGCCCACGATTAATTGATTGCACAGCTTGGCCACCTGGCCACTGCCGACGGGGCCGACGGCCTTCGGATTGCCCAGCACGCGCAGCACGGGTTCGGCCTGCGCGTAATCGGCGGCATCGGCGCCGGCCATGATCGCGAGCTGGCCCGCCTCCGCGCCGCCCACGCCGCCCGACACGGGAGAGTCGATGAAGCGGCAACCGGCCTGCTGCAAACGCGTGGCGAACGTCAGGGCTTCGTCCTGGCGCGTGGAACTCATGTCGATCCACAGCGTGCCCTTGGCGAGCGCCGGCAGGGCGCCGTCGATGACCTGGCCGACGATCGGCCCCGCTTCCAGCATCGAGATCACGATGTCGGCGCCGCGCACGGCGTCGTGCAGGTCGGCGTGCGGCGCGGCGCCCGTCGCGCGCAGGGCCTCGGCCTTGGCGGCCGTGCGGTTCCACACGCGCAGGGGATACCCGGCCCGGGCCAGCCGGGTCGCCATCGGCTTGCCCATCAGGCCGATGCCGAGAAATGCCACTGTCGGTAACGTCATTCCATCCTCACGAGTATTCATTGCCCATATTGTAACAATTGGCAGGGTGCCTACACCCCTTCATCGACCTCGCTACAATAGCGGTCTTGCCGTGAGCTTTCGCTTGCACGGCTCCACTTTTATCGCAAAGGCGTTTGTCCATGAAAAAAATCATCCGTTCCCTGGCGGCCGTGGCCGCGTTATTGGCCATGCAGGCGGGCCATGCCGCCGACGGCATGTTCGATTCGTCATCGGTGGAAGCCGGTGGCGGCGAACACGTGCAGGTCGTCCGTCTCGCGGTCCAGAAGGACTGGAACAAGAACTGGCTGCCGACCAGCGGCTACCACCTGTCCGGCTACTGGGACGCGAACGTCGCGTACTGGCGCGCCAACCAGTGGCTGGACGTGAAGGGCGAAAAGAAGGACCTGGCCGTGGTCGGCATCACGCCGGTGTTCCGCTGGGAAGCCGACAACAAGCTTGGCTTGTACGCCGACGCCGGCATCGGCGCCGCCGTGTTCTCCAGCGTGTACCGCAACACGCATCGCCAACTGTCGACCGCCTTCGAATTCGCCGACCACGTGGGCGTCGGCTATGTGTTCGCCAACAAATGGGAACTGGGCGCACGCCTGCAGCACTACTCGAACGGCGGCATCAAGCACCCGAACGGCGGCGTCAACCTGCTGCTGCTGAAAGCCGCCTACCACTATTAATCAAACCGGGGTCAGAGCCCGATTTTGGGCAATTTCCAAAAATCGGGCTCTGACCCCGGTGCTGCCTCGGGGACGGTTCAAGTCGGGGTTTCGGGTTTTATGTGACAATCGACTCCCGATGACCGATACCGACACCATCAAACGCTATCTCCCCTGGCTGGTGGCGACCGCGCTGTTCATGGAGCAGCTCGACGCCACCATCGTCAACACCGCGGTGCCCAGCATCGCGGCCAGCCTGCACGTCACGCCGCTCAGCCTCAAATCCGTCGTCACCAGCTATATCCTCAGCCTGGCCGTGGGCATCCCGGTCAGCGGCTGGATGGCCGACCGCTTCGGCACGCGCCGCGTGTTCTTCACGGCGATCGCGATCTTCACGGTGGCGTCGGTGCTGTGCGGGCTGTCGCTGAACGCGCCGATGATGGTGGCGGCCCGCCTGCTGCAAGGGCTGGGCGGGGCGATGATGATGCCGGTGGGACGTTTATCGATCATTCGCACGTTTCCCAAGAACGAGCTGCTGGGTGCGATGAACTTCGTGATCCTGCCGGCGCTGATCGGGCCCCTGCTGGGGCCGACGGTCGGCGGCCTGATCGTGCACTGGACGTCGTGGCGCGCCATTTTCTTCGTCAACGTTCCGGTCGGCCTGCTGGCGCTGTTCCTCGTCTGGCGCCACATGCCGGACTATCACGGCGCCGAGCCGCGCCCGCTGGACGTGATCGGGCTGATCCTGTTCAGCTCGGGCACGGCGATCCTGTCCTGGCTGCTGGAAATCTTCGGCGAGCACACGCTCGACCCCATGACGGCCGGCCTGATGCTGGCGCTGTCCGTCGCCCTGCTGGCGGCATACGCCTGGCACGCGAGCGAGTCCCAGTTCCCGCTGCTGCGGCTGACCTTGCTGAAGGTGCGCACGTTCCGCATCTCGGTGCTGGGCGGCTTCATCACGCGCCTGGGCATCGGCGGCCTGCCGTTTTTGCTGCCGCTGCTGTACCAGCTGGGGCTGAAACTGGCGCCGTGGCAATCCGGCCTGCTGATGATGCCGACGGCCGCCGCCGCGATGGGCATGAAGCTGATCGCTCCCAAAGTGCTGGCGCGCTTCGGCTACCGCCAGGTGCTCGTGTTCAACACGATCTGCATCGGCCTGACGATCGGCCTGTTCTCGCTGGTGGGCGCGAATACGCCCTGGTACGCGATCGCCGGCATCGGCCTGCTGCAGGGCTTCTTCAACTCGCTGCAATTCTCGAGCATGAACACGCTGGCCTATGCCGACGTCGACCCCAAGGATTCGAGCATGGCCAGCACGATCGCCTCGTCGTTCCAGCAATTGTCGATGAGCTTCGGCCTGGCCGCCGGCTCGCTCGTGACGGCGTGGTTCCTGGGCCGCGTGCCGCAGACGGACCAGGTGATGGTCACCCGGGCGCTGCACCACGCGTTCATTACCCTGGCCCTGATGACGATGCTGTCGTCCATCGTCTTCGCCCGCCTGCGCCGCGGCGACGGCGAAAGCATCACCAGGAGCAAGGCGGCCACCGCGGTGGCCCAGGATCCGGCGCCGCTGTCGCAAGCCTGACGTATTACTCGGTCAGCGTCACGGTCGTGCGGTTCGGATCGGCCTTGATGCTGGCCTCGCTGAAGGGCAGCGCCGGCCACTCCTTGCGCGAATACGGCCCGAGCTGGTCCGCGTAATACGGCGACTTGGGATCGGTCGACTGGCCATACACGAGCAGCGCGTTCGCGACCGGGCCGGCGTCGTCGAACGTCACGGTCTGCACATAACTCGTGCCCCAGTAGACGTTGTTGTAGCCGGTGGCCGTCAGGCCCGTGCTCATCTTCAGCGAATTGTACGACCCGTCGAGATCGCCCACGCCGCCGTGCAGCGGCGTCCGCACGCCATTGCGCGTTTCGCCCTGGTAATCGCCCAGCTTGCCGTCGAGCGGGACGTTCAGCGACTGCAGCCGCAGCGCCGCATTCTTCAGCGCCGCGAACATGGCCGGCAGCGCAGCGGTCGCGACGCCGTTGGGCGTATGCACCGGGTCGGCCGGATCGAGCGGCACCTTCCATTTATTGGGAATCTGCGACGCCGCGTTCCAGAATTCGCGGAACAGCACGGCACCCCGGCTGTCGATGTTCGCGTGACGATCCCACGCGGCGAGGACGGTGCAGGCCTGGGCCAGCGTCGCGTCGTCCGTCGGGCAGGCCGGCAGCAGGTCCGGCAGCACGACCTCGGCGGCATAGATGCGGTCGGCGAACACGAGCGTCTGCAGGTCGGACAGCTGGAATTTGTGGCCTTGCTGCGCCAGTTCCTCGAACTGGATGAAGCCGATGCGCGTGCGCAGGCGCTGTTCGACGCGCGTCTTGCCGTACAGCGGAGAATATCCCAGCGGCGCCGGGCCCGTGAGCAGGGAACGGGCGTTGGTCAGCCAGTAGCTGTCGTTCGAGTTCCCCACATAATCCGTGCGCAGCATCGAAGGCGCATTCGCGGGCGAGAAGATGCCTGCGGGCGTGTTGGCGTCCTGGCCCCACGCGCAGGCGCTGCGCGAGCCGTCGAACAGCACGAGTGCGGGCATGAGCAGGCAGCTTCCGGCGAACTTGTCCGTCGTGACGTTCGGGACGACGCTCGCATCCGCATACAGCGCGTTGCCGGCGCGGTCGGCCGCGATGGTGTTCACCCACGGCAGGCCGACGACGGTGTCCAGCGACGATTTGAGGGCCTGGACGCTCGTCGCGGTGCCGATCCCCAGCCACTGTTCGAGCATGCGCGTATTGCCGCGGTTCGGGTCGGCGAGGACGTATGCCGTGGTGCTGTTCCACGCCAGTCCCGCTTCCGGCTTGACGATCACGGCGCCCTGCTTGCTGAAGTAAAACGTCTTGCTGCGCTTCGTCGTCGTACCGTCCGGCATGAGGATGTCGACGGACACGGTCTTCGACGTCATCTTCGACCGTTCACCGTCCACGAGATAAGTCGTGCCCGTGGCATCGCCCGCATCGAGGGCCAGTTTGAACGTCGTGAAGTGCGTCGCTGCCGTGACGGTGTGCGACCACGCGACATCCTTGTTGAACCCGATGACGACGGCCGGCATCCCGCCCAGTACGGCGCCCATCACGTCGTAGCGGCCGGGCACGGTGAGGTGCGCCTGGTAGAAACGGTCGGTACTCGTCCAGGGGAAGTGCGGATTGCCGAGCAGGAGCCCGTGTCCGCTGGCCGACAAATCCTTGCCGACGGCCAGCGCGTTGCTGCCGAAGCCCTGGTGCACCACTTTATCCAGCCGCGCGAGGAGGAAGGCCGGATCGAGCTTGCGCTGCGGCCTGCGCGACGCCACCGTTGCGTTCCCATCACGCGCCCCGGCCACGACTTCCTTCGCGAACACTTCGCCCGACGCGTGCAGCGCCTTCTCGGCCAGGACGAGGTACATGTCGTCGACCGTCATCGGTTTCACCCATTTCGCGTTGTTGCACGCCGCGGGATATTTGCCGCTGTTGTCCTTCAGGTAGCGGTTGTAGCCGGCGACATAGCCTTCCAGCAGATCACGCGGCTCCTTCGCCCCTGCGGCATAGCCGGCGCGCAGCTGGTCGACGTCGAGATAGCCCTTGAAGAAGAAGTCGCTGTCCTCGTTCTTGAGATCCATGAAGCCGCTGGCGGCACCGTATTCGTCGTCCTTGCGAGCCGTCGCATGGGCGTCGCCGCCGAAGAATTGCGATCGTTCGCCGCGTACCGTCAGCAAGGAATCGGCAAACATGCACAGGTTGTCCTGCGCATAAGCATAGGCAAGGCCATAGCCGAGGCTGCGGAAGTCCGCGGCTTTGACGTGCACCACGCCGTGCGTCGTGCGGGTGACTTCGGCGCTGAACTGGGGTGGTGGCGTTGGGATGGACGACGGATCGTCGCTGGCATGGTGGCCGCACGCGGCGAGCGTGGCGCCCAGGGCGACAGTGGCGATTGCAGGAAAAACCCGATTGAAGTACATGCGGCTCCTTATAGGTAGATAAGCATTCGGTCAGCCAACGATGCTAGCTGTTTTTGCTTTTTCCACAACTACTGGAATACCAGCTTGTCAGGTTTCGATTTTTCCGATTCAAATATGTTTTTTATTGCGCACCAAAGCAAAAAGCCCGCTCAGTATCAACTGAGCGGGCTTCTGCATATAACTAGCCTGACGATAACCTACTTTCACACTGGTTGCAGCACTATCATCGGCGCAAAGTCGTTTCACGGTCCTGTTCGGGATGGGAAGGGGTGGTACCGACTTGCTATGGTCATCAGGCATAACTTGTACGGGTATCGTCCATGTGGACGCTACCCTGAATCTGGAAGAAGTAGTTTTAATCTGTTGTGTCAACAAACAGCTGAACCCTTGTATTGGCAATGACTGCCAAGGTTATAGGGACAAGCCGTACGGGCAATTAGTATCGGTTAGCTTAATGCATTACTGCACTTCCACACCCGACCTATCAACGTCCTGGTCTCGAACGACCCTTCAAGGAGCTCAAGGCTCCGGGAAATCTCATCTCAAGGCGAGTTTCCCGCTTAGATGCTTTCAGCGGTTATCTCTTCCGAACTTAGCTACCCGGCAATGCCACTGGCGTGACAACCGGTACACCAGAGGTTCGTCCACTCCGGTCCTCTCGTACTAGGAGCAGCCCCCTTCAAATTTCCAACGCCCACGGCAGATAGGGACCAAACTGTCTCACGACGTTTTAAACCCAGCTCACGTACCACTTTAAATGGCGAACAGCCATACCCTTGGGACCGGCTACAGCCCCAGGATGTGATGAGCCGACATCGAGGTGCCAAACTCCCCCGTCGATATGAACTCTTGGGAGGAATCAGCCTGTTATCCCCAGAGTACCTTTTATCCGTTGAGCGATGGCCCTTCCATACAGAACCACCGGATCACTATGTCCTACTTTCGTACCTGCTCGACTTGTCGGTCTCGCAGTTAAGCACGCTTATGCCATTGCACTATTAGCACGATGTCCGACCGTACCTAGCGTACCTTCGAACTCCTCCGTTACACTTTAGGAGGAGACCGCCCCAGTCAAACTGCCTACCATGCACTGTCCCCGACCCGGATTACGGGCCAAGGTTAGAACCTCAAACGAACCAGGGTGGTATTTCAAGGTTGGCTCCACGAGAACTGGCGTCCCCGCTTCAAAGCCTCCCACCTATCCTACACAGATTGGTTCAAAGTCCAATGCAAAGCTACAGTAAAGGTTCATGGGGTCTTTCCGTCTAGCCGCGGGTAGATTGCATCATCACAAACATTTCAACTTCGCTGAGTCTCGGGAGGAGACAGTGTGGCCATCGTTACGCCATTCGTGCAGGTCGGAACTTACCCGACAAGGAATTTCGCTACCTTAGGACCGTTATAGTTACGGCCGCCGTTTACTGGGACTTCAATCAAGAGCTTGCACCCCATCATTTAATCTTCCAGCACCGGGCAGGCGTCACACCCTATACGTCCACTTTCGTGTTTGCAGAGTGCTGTGTTTTTATTAAACAGTCGCAGCCACCAGTTTATTGCAACCCTTTCACCCTTCTGCAGTAAAGCAGTCAAGCTACCGGGGCGTACCTTATCCCGAAGTTACGGTACCAATTTGCCGAGTTCCTTCTCCCGAGTTCTCTCAAGCGCCTTAGAATACTCATCTCGCCCACCTGTGTCGGTTTGCGGTACGGTCTCGTATGACTGAAGCTTAGAGGCTTTTCTTGGAACCACTTCCGATTGCTTCGTGTCACAAGGACACCCGTCTCGACCCCTTGAATTACGTGCCCGGATTTGCCTAAGCACCTTCTATGAGTCAAAAACCAACTATTCCAACAGTTGGACAACCTTCCGCGATCCGTCCCCCCATCGCATCATACGACGGTGCAGGAATATTAACCTGCTTCCCATCAGCTACGCATCTCTGCCTCGCCTTAGGGGCCGACTCACCCTGCTCCGATGAACGTTGAACAGGAAACCTTGGGCTTTCGGCGAGAGGGCTTTTCACCCTCTTTATCGCTACTCATGTCAGCATTCGCACTTCCGATACCTCCAGCATCCTTTACAAGACACCTTCTCAGGCTTACGGAACGCTCTCCTACCATATGTGCAAGCACATATCCGCAGCTTCGGTGACTGGCTTAGCCCCGTTACATCTTCCGCGCAGGACGACTCGATCAGTGAGCTATTACGCTTTCTTTAAATGATGGCTGCTTCTAAGCCAACATCCTGACTGTTTTAGCCTTCCCACTTCGTTTTCCACTTAGCCAATCTTTGGGACCTTAGCTGGCGGTCTGGGTTGTTTCCCTCTTGACGCCGGACGTTAGCACCCGACGTCTGTCTCCCAAGCTCGCACTCACCGGTATTCGGAGTTTGCAATGGTTTGGTAAGTCGCAATGACCCCCTAGCCATAACAGTGCTCTACCCCCGGTGGTGATACTTGAGGCACTACCTAAATAGTTTTCGGAGAGAACCAGCTATTTCCAGGTTTGTTTAGCCTTTCACCCCTACCCACAGCTCATCCCCTAATTTTTCAACATTAGTGGGTTCGGACCTCCAGGGCGTGTTACCGCACCTTCATCCTGGCCATGGGTAGATCACCTGGTTTCGGGTCTACACCCAGCGACTGTCGCCCTGTTCGGACTCGATTTCTCTACGGCTCCCCTATTCGGTTAACCTCGCCACTGAATGTAAGTCGCTGACCCATTATACAAAAGGTACGCCGTCACCCCACGAAGAGGCTCCGACTGTTTGTATGCACACGGTTTCAGGATCTATTTCACTCCCCTCCCGGGGTTCTTTTCGCCTTTCCCTCACGGTACTGGTTCACTATCGGTCGATTACGAGTATTTAGCCTTGGAGGATGGTCCCCCCATATTCAGACAGGATTTCTCGTGTCCCGCCCTACTTGTCGTACGCTTAGTATCACCGGTCTGATTTCGTGTAAGGGGCTATCACCCTCTATGGCCAGCATTTCCAGGCTGTTCCACTATCAGTCCGACTATCACGTACAAGGCTCTTCCCATTTCGCTCGCCACTACTTTGGGAATCTCGGTTGATTTCTTTTCCTGCAGCTACTTAGATGTTTCAGTTCGCCGCGTTCGCTTCGCATACCTATGTATTCAGTATGCGATGACCTAAAAGGCCGGGTTTCCCCATTCGGAAATCTGCGGATCAAAGTGTGTTTGCTCACTCCCCGCAGCTTATCGCAAGCTACTACGTCCTTCATCGCCTGTAATCGCCAAGGCATCCACCATGTGCACTTATTCACTTGTCCCTATAACGTTGGCCCCTGCAGTCTTTCCGAAGGAAAGACGAGAAGGGAACGTCATATCGACAAGAGTTCAGCTTACTTTGTTTGTTGATACATACAGATTACTACCCTAAGTGTCCAATACATCTTTCGATGCGTTGAACGCTTAAAGAAAACTTTACTTCTTCCAGATTGTTAAAGAACGAGAACTACACTTATCGAAACTCAGCTTCGCTGGGCTTGGATAAATGCAGTGAACAAGAGTTGGTGGAGGATGACGGGATCGAACCGACGACCCCCTGCTTGCAAAGCAGGTGCTCTCCCAGCTGAGCTAATCCCCCGACGCATAACGTGGTAGGGCTGGTTGGACTCGAACCAACGACCCCCGCGTTATCAACACGGTGCTCTAACCAGCTGAGCTACAGCCCCGAAAACTCTTCTCGTTTAACTTTATAACAGCCGATAAGCGTAGGCGCTTGATGATCGAGCTCGCGCTCGCAGTGCTACTCTAGAAAGGAGGTGATCCAGCCGCACCTTCCGATACGGCTACCTTGTTACGACTTCACCCCAGTCACGAATCCTACCGTGGTAAGCGCCCTCCTTGCGGTTAAGCTACCTACTTCTGGTAAAACCCGCTCCCATGGTGTGACGGGCGGTGTGTACAAGACCCGGGAACGTATTCACCGCGACATGCTGATCCGCGATTACTAGCGATTCCAACTTCACGCAGTCGAGTTGCAGACTGCGATCCGGACTACGATACACTTTCTGGGATTAGCTCCCCCTCGCGGGTTGGCGGCCCTCTGTATGTACCATTGTATGACGTGTGAAGCCCTACCCATAAGGGCCATGAGGACTTGACGTCATCCCCACCTTCCTCCGGTTTGTCACCGGCAGTCTCATTAGAGTGCCCTTTCGTAGCAACTAATGACAAGGGTTGCGCTCGTTGCGGGACTTAACCCAACATCTCACGACACGAGCTGACGACAGCCATGCAGCACCTGTGTTCAGGCTCCCTTTCGGGCACCCTCCAATCTCTCGGAGGTTCCTGACATGTCAAGGGTAGGTAAGGTTTTTCGCGTTGCATCGAATTAATCCACATCATCCACCGCTTGTGCGGGTCCCCGTCAATTCCTTTGAGTTTTAATCTTGCGACCGTACTCCCCAGGCGGTCTACTTCACGCGTTAGCTGCGTTACCAAGTCAATTAAGACCCGACAACTAGTAGACATCGTTTAGGGCGTGGACTACCAGGGTATCTAATCCTGTTTGCTCCCCACGCTTTCGTGCATGAGCGTCAATCTTGACCCAGGGGGCTGCCTTCGCCATCGGTGTTCCTCCACATCTCTACGCATTTCACTGCTACACGTGGAATTCTACCCCCCTCTGCCAGATTCAAGCCTTGCAGTCTCCATCGCAATTCCCAGGTTAAGCCCGGGGCTTTCACGACAGACTTACAAAACCGCCTGCGCACGCTTTACGCCCAGTAATTCCGATTAACGCTTGCACCCTACGTATTACCGCGGCTGCTGGCACGTAGTTAGCCGGTGCTTATTCTTCAGGTACCGTCATTAGCTCCAGGTATTATCCAGAACCGTTTCTTCCCTGACAAAAGAGCTTTACAACCCGAAGGCCTTCTTCACTCACGCGGCATTGCTGGATCAGGCTTGCGCCCATTGTCCAAAATTCCCCACTGCTGCCTCCCGTAGGAGTCTGGGCCGTGTCTCAGTCCCAGTGTGGCTGGTCGTCCTCTCAGACCAGCTACTGATCGTCGCCTTGGTGAGCCTTTACCTCACCAACTAGCTAATCAGATATCGGCCGCTCCAGGAGCATGAGGCCCGAAGGTCCCCCACTTTCATCCTTGGATCGTATGCGGTATTAGCGTAACTTTCGCTACGTTATCCCCCACTCTTGGGTACGTTCCGATATATTACTCACCCGTTCGCCACTCGCCGCCAGGTTGCCCCGCGCTGCCGTTCGACTTGCATGTGTAAAGCATGCCGCCAGCGTTCAATCTGAGCCAGGATCAAACTCTTCAGTTTAATCTCTGTTTTTGCTGCTTTCGCAGCAGATCGCTCACTCAAAATACTGACCGTTACTCATTGCTGAGCAACGTATTTCTTTTGTGTGAACATTTGATAATTTAAGCATTCAGCACCCAAAAGGATGCTGGCACTTCATCAAACGCCCACACTTATCGACTGTTGATTGTTAAAGAACTGTATTCGGTACTGCCTTGCTGCATTTGCGAATCGTTTTGTTCGTCAGCAGCAGAGGAGCGAGAGTATGCAGCACATCGTTTAACTCGTCAACCCCTCTTTTTCTTCAGCGCAAGCGGCGTTGTCAAAACCCCGATTTCAACTGTTTGATTTAGCTGAAATTTCTTGCGCTGCAGAAGCAGGACGCGAACTATAGCAAACCGGATCGGGGATATGCAAGGGGGCTGCGGTAAGAATTCTCCAGTTGCTTGTGTGCTATCTTTGCCGCCTTCCTTATCCATGGAGCTCCCATGCGCCTCCCGCACATCGCCCCCACGGCCGATCCCGACCTCGCCCTGCGACTCTCTGCCGCCATCAATAACAAAACCAAACCGCTCGGCAGCCTCGGCGCGCTCGAACGCCTGGCCAGCCGCCTGGGCTTGATCCAGCGCACGGTCGCGCCCACGATCGAGCAGCCGGCGATCCTCGTGTTCGCCGGCGACCATGGCGTCGTCGCGGAAGGCGTCTCGGCCTATCCGCAGGACGTCACCTGGCAGATGGTCGAGAACTTCCTCGCCCAAGGCGCCGCCATCAATGTGTTCGCGCGCCAGAACGGCATCGATCTGCACGTCGTGGATGCGGGCGTCAATCACGAATTCGGCGTGCGCGCCGGCCTCGTCGACCGCAAGGTGGCGCGCGGCACACGCAATTTTGCGCGCGAGCCGGCGATGACGCCCGAGCAGTGCGCGGCCGCGCTGGAGCACGGCGCCGCGCTCGCGGCCGACCTGCCCGGCAACGTGGTCGGCTTCGGCGAGATGGGCATCGGGAACACGACGGCGGCAGCCGCCCTGATGCACAAGCTGACCGGGCTCCCCGTCGCGGACTGCGTCGGCGCCGGCACCGGCCTGTCGCCGGACGGCGTGCTGCACAAGCAGCGCGTGATCGAGGCGGCCGTCCGGCACCACGCCGGCGTCGATGATCCGCTCGCCGTGCTGGCGGCGTTCGGCGGCTTCGAGATCGCGATGATGGCCGGCGCGATGCTCAAGGCGGCCGCGCTGCGCAAGGTGCTGCTGATCGACGGCTTCATCGTGACGAGCGCCCTGCTCGCGGCGGCGCGCATCGAACCCGCGATCCTGGACTACTGCGTGTTCGCGCACTGCTCGGACGAATCCGGCCACCGCCGCATGCTCGACGCGCTCGGCGCCGAGCCCCTGCTGCACCTGAACCTGCGCCTGGGCGAAGGCACGGGCGCCGCGCTGGCCCTGCCGCTGCTGCACGCGGCCGCGAACTTCCTGAACGAGATGGCCACGTTCGAATCGGCCAGCGTCAGCGAAAAGTCGGCCTGATGCAGCAACTGCGCCTGTTCTTCATCGCCCTGCAGTTCTTCACGCGCTTGCCGATCCCGGGCTGGGTCGGCTTCGAAGCCAGCTGGCTGCAGCATGCGTCGCGCTACTTCCCGCTCGTCGGCGTCGTCGTGGCCTCGATCGCGGCGGCCGTGTATTACGCCGCCGCGCTCGTGCTGCCGGGGCCCGTGGCTGCGGTGCTGTCGACCGCGGCCTCGATCTGGATCACGGGCGCGTTCCATGAAGACGGCTTTGCCGACACCTGCGACGGCCTCGGTGGCGGCATGACGAAGGAACGGGCGCTGGAGATCATGAAGGATTCGCGCGTCGGCGCATACGGCGCGATCGGCATCGTGTGCATGCTGGCGACCAAGCTGTCCGCACTGGCGCTGCTGCCGCCGCGCGTGGCCGTGTCCACGCTGTTCGTCGCGCATCCGTTCTCGCGCCTCGCGGCGACGGCGCTGATCTGGAAGCTGAAATACGTGCGCGGCGAAGGCAAGGCCAAACCGCTGGCGCAGCAGATGACGACCGCCGAATTCGCGATCGCGGCGCTGACGTGCGCGCTGCCGCCGGCGTGCGTGCTCGCCCTCGGCTGGATGACACCGGCCGCCATGCTGGCCGCCGTGCTGGCCGCGCTGGCCGCCGCGCTGTGGCTGGGCCGCCTGTTCGTGCGCCGCCTCGGCGGCTACACGGGCGACTGCCTCGGCGCCGTGCAGCAACTGGCCGAAGCGCTGGCCTATCTTGCCGTGCTGGCGACGCTGGGCCACGGCGCCTGGACCGCGGCATGACGCGGTATCTGGTGCGCCATCCGCGGCCGGACGTGGCGCCGGGCCTGTGCTACGGCGCCAGCGACGTGCCCGTGCCCGAAGCGGAGCTCGCGCGTGTGCACGCCACGCTGGTGGAACGCGGGCTGCACGACCTGCCCGTCTACGCCAGCCCGCTGCAACGTTGTGCCCTGCTGGCCGAACGACTCGTGCCTGGCCGCGTGACGTTCGATGCGCGCCTGGCCGAGATGGATTTCGGCGCGTGGGAGCTGCGCCCCTGGTCCGCGATCCCGCGCGCCGACGTCGACGCCTGGACCGCCGACCTGCTCCACTACCGTCCCGGCGGCGCGGAGAACGTGCTCGACGTGGCGCGCCGCGTGCATGCCTTCGTCGACGATCTGCGTGTCACCGCCGCGCTGATCGTCTGCCACGCCGGCACCATCCGCCTGCTGGCGGCCCTGCATGGCGGCGCATCGCTGGAACAGGCCGCGCTGCAGGCGGCGCGGACGCCCCATCGCATCGGCTACGGCGACGTCGTCGTGCTGAAAGACTGACAACGGCGCACACCAAACGCCGTATAATGTCGGCGTTTTGGTGCTCGCGCCCGATCTCTCGGGCGCAGTTAAACGGGAAACACGAAGCCTCGCTCTCACGAGCAAGCGCCAACGTGTGCTGCCCCCGCAACGGTAAGCAAGTGCCGCCCGCGTTCGACGCGTGCGCGGCAACCGTCTCCACATACCACTGTGCATCCGCATGGGAAGGTCGGACGGCCATACTTGCCAGCCCGGATACCGGCCAAAAGGTGGAAGCGCGCGGCTCGTCCCGCGCTTCTGTTCACCTGGCTGACGGGGACGTCGGCCGGTTGTCCGTTACGTAGATCATCATGTCCTTTCCCGTTTCCCGGCAGGCGGCCGCGCTGTCGCTCGCACTCGTTGCCGCCGCATCGGTCCGCGCCGATCCCATGCCCGACACCGTCGTCGTCACCGCCAATCGCACGCCGCAGCGCGCCGGCGACGTCATTCCCGACACCATCGTCGTCACGAGCGACGACATCGCCCGCGCCGGCGCCGGCTCCGTCGCCGACGTGCTGCGCCGCCAGCGCGGCATCGAGATCGGCCGCAACGGCGGCGCCGGCACCAACACGACCGTCTTCCTGCGCGGCGCCAACAGCAACCAGGTCGTCGTGCTCGTCGACGGCGTGCGCATCGGCGCCGCGACCACCGGCGCGGCCGCGTGGAATGCCCTGCCGCTGTCGTCCATCGACCATATCGAGATCGTCTACGGGCCACTGAGCGCCCTGTACGGCGCGGACGCCATCGGCGGCGTCGTGCAGATCTTCACGAAGCAGAGCGGCGGCCGTCCCGCCTTCAGCGCCGGCGCGGGCGGCGGCACGTACGGCACGAACCAGTACGACGCGAGTGTGCACGGCGCGACGGGCGGCGAGCACGGCGTGACGTATGCGCTTTCGGGCGCGCGCGAAGAATCGGACGGCTTCTCGGCCACGCGCCCCGGTGCATACGGCTACAACGGTGACGCCGACGGCTATACGCGCAACAGCGTCAACGGCCGCGTCGCGCTGGGCCTGGCGGAAGGCCACGAGATCGGCGCACAATTCCTGCAGAGCCGTCTGAACGCGCAGTACGACAGCGGCAGCCCGGCCTTCGACGCGCACAACATCCAGGAAGTCGACAGCTATGCCGTCTTCCTGAACGACCGCGTCCGGCCCAACTGGCGCAGCAGCGTCCAGCTGGCGCGCTCGGAAGATAAACTGGGGAGCTTCACGAGCACGGCGCCTTCCGGCACGTCGCAGCTGAACACGCGCCAGGACGAATTCACGTGGCAGAACACGTTCGACCTGGACGGCGACACGCTGCAGGTACTGGCCGGCCACCGCAAGGAACAGGTGCTGTCCAGTGCCGTCAAGGACGTCAACCGCACACGCATCACGAATTCGGTCTCGGTCGCGTACGACCTGCGCCGCGGCAGCCACCTGCTCGACGTCAGCGCGCGCACCGACCGCTCCGAATACGGGGCGAAGACGACGGGCGCGGCCGGCTACGGCTACGAATTCACGAACGACCTGCGCGCCACGGCCAGCTTCGGCACGAGCTTTCGCGCGCCCACGTTCAACGAGTTGTACTACCCGAACTACGGCCTGTCGAGCAACAGGCCGGAACGAGGCCGCAACGTGGAAGCGGGCGTGCAATACCGCGTGGCCGGTGTCGACCTGCAGGCGAATTACTACCGCAACCGCTTGACCGACATGATCGTATCCGTCACGCCGTGCCCGGGCCATCCCGGCGGCAGCTGCGCCTACAACGTCGACCATGCGCTGCTGGAAGGCCTGACGCTGGCGGCAAGCGCCCGCATCGGCGCCCTCGACCTGCGCGCCAGCGCCGATCTGCAGGACCCGCGCGACGACACCACCGGCAAACAGCTGGCCCGCCGCGCGCGCCGCCACGCCAGCGTCGCCGCCGACTACAGCGTGGGCCAGGTGGACGCCGGCGTCGAGCTGCAGGCATCCGGCCGCCGCTTCGACGATGCCGCCAACGCCAACCGCCTCGGCGGCTACGGCCTGCTGAACCTGTACACTACCTGGCACATGACGCGCGACTGGTCGCTGCTGGTCCGTGTCGACAATGCCGCCGACAAAGCCTACGAACTGGCGCGCAACTACGGCACCGCCGGGCGCACCTGGTTCGCGGGCTTTCGCTACGCCAGCCGCTGATCCACCATGTACCGACGAGCCATGCACCCTGTTCCACCGCCCCTGCGCCAGCGCGCCATCCCGACCATCGCCTTGCTGCTGTGCGCCGCGCTTGCGAGCCTGCTCGTCGCGGGGATGAGCGGGTCGATCGCCGTCGCGCCGTCCGACCTGCCGGACGCGGTGCTGCAAGTGTTGCGCGGCCGGCCCGAGTCGCTGGCCGCGTCGCTCGTCGAGCTGCGCGTCGGCCGCGCGCTGATGGCCTTCGTCACCGGCGGCGCGCTCGCGCTGGCGGGCGTCATGATGCAGGCGCTGCTGCGCAATCCGCTGGCCGATCCGTACGTGCTCGGGATCTCGGCCGGCGCATCGGTCGGCGCGCTGTTCGCGCTGCTGATGCTGTGCGCCGCCGCCACCGTCGACCTCGCGGCGATGGGCGGCGCGGTGACGGTCGCGCTGCTGCTGTACCTGCTGGCGCGGCGCGACATGCGCAGCGGCGCAGCGGCCGAAGGCGGCACCTCGATGCTGCTGCTGACCGGCGTGATCATGTCCTCGGCCAGCATGGCGCTCGTCACGCTGATGCTGTCGATCGCCCCCGAGGGACGCCTGCGCAGCATGGTGTTCTGGATGATCGGCGACCTGGCCGGCGCGCCGCTGCGCATCCTGCCCTGGCTCGTGCTGGGCGCGGCGCTCGCGTACGCGCTGCGCAACGCGCGGGCGATGAACATGCTCGCGCTGCACGCGGAAGCCGCCGCCACGCTGGGCGTGCGCGTCGGCGCCGTGCGCAAGGGCCTGTTCTTCGTCTCGGCCGTGCTGACTGCGAGCGCCGTGACGAGCGCCGGCGCCATCGGCTTCGTCGGCCTGATCGTGCCGCACGCCTGCCGTTTCGCGTTCGGCCCGGACCACCGCGTGCTGGTGCCGGCCGCCGTGCTGGGCGGCGGCGGCCTGCTCGTGCTGTGCGATACGCTCGCGCGCACCGTCGTCGCGCCGACCCAGCTGCCCGTCGGCGCGATCACGGCGCTGATCGGCGCCCCCGTCTTCCTGTATCAACTGCATCGCCTGCACAAATGATGATCGCCACCCGACAACTGGAACTGCGCGCCGGCGGCCGCACGCTGGTGCGCGATCTCGACTGGACCGTCGACGCCGGCGAATGCTGGTCCATCGTCGGCCGCAACGGCGCCGGCAAGAGCACGCTGCTGCGCACCGTGGCCGGCCTGCGCGCGCCGGACGCCGGCACCGTCGAGCTGCACGGACGGCGGTTGTCCGACTGGCCGCTGGAAGCGCTGGCGCGCGAGCGGGCCTACCTGCCGCAGGCGCGCAGCGACGCCTTCGCCTACAGCGTGATGGAAACCGTGCTGTCGGCGCGCCACCCGTACCACGCGAACCGCTACTGGGAGCACAGCGACGACCACCACGCGGCGTTCGATGCGCTGGCCGCGATGGAAGTCGAGCATCTCGCCGCGCGCGACGTGCGCACCTTGTCCGGCGGCGAGCGCCAGCGCGTGGCCATCGCCGCGCTGCTCGCGCAAGACACGCCGCTGCTGCTGCTGGACGAACCGGCCAACGCGCTCGACCTCGCGCACCAGGTCCGCACGATGTCGCTGCTCGCGCGCCTGTGCCGGCAGCGCGGCAAGACCGTCGTGATGATCGGCCACGACCTGAACCTGGCCCACAGTATTTCCACCCACGCCCTGCTGCTGATGGGCGACGGCCGCTGGCACGCCGGCACCGTCGACGACGCCATGCAGGCACCGCTGCTGAGCAGCTATCTCGGCCACCCGATCGACGCGATCGAGCACGGGAGCCGGCGTATCTTCATCCCCCTGGAGACACCTCATGAATGATTTGACGCCCGAACAGACGGCAGAACTCAACGAGCGCCACCGCGTGCGCATGGAACGCAAGAAGGCGATCATCGACGCCAAGATCGCCGCGGCCGACAAACAGATCGGCATCATCATCGTCAACACCGGCAACGGCAAGGGCAAGAGCTCGAGCGCGTTCGGCATGGTCGCGCGCGCGCTCGGCCACGGCATGAAGGTCGGCGTGGTCCAGTTCATCAAGGGCGCGATGTCCACCGGCGAGGAACTGTTCCTGCGCCGCTTTCCCGACGACGTCGGCTTCCACGCGATGGGCGAAGGCTATACGTGGGAGACGCAGAACCGCGAACGCGACATCGCCAGGGCCGGGGAAGCCTGGGAACAGGCGCGCCGCTTCCTCGCCGACCCGGCCTACGGCCTCGTCGTGCTGGACGAACTGAACATCGCGCTCAAATACCGCTACCTCGGCGTGCACACGGTCATCGCCGACCTGCTCGACCGCCCGGAGATGCAGCACGTCGTGGTGACGGGCCGCGCGGCGCCGCCGGAACTGATCGCCGTCGCCGACACGGTCACGGAAATGAACGACGTCAAGCACGCCTTCAAGGCGGGCATCGCGGCCCAGGCCGGGACGGAGTGGTAATGGCCACCGGCGCACGCATGCTGCTGGTGGCGGCCATCGCGTCCGGCCAGGGCAAGACGACGGTGACGGCCGCGCTCGCGCGCCGGCTGCGCCGCATGGGGCAGCGGGTACACGTGTTCAAATGCGGGCCGGACTTCATCGACCCGATGGTCCTCGAACACGCGAGCCGCGCGAAAGTCCACACGCTCGACCTGTGGATGGTCGGGCTGGAGCAAAGCCGCCAACGCCTGGCCCGCGCCGCGCGCGAGGCCGACGTCGTGCTGGTCGAAGGCGTGATGGGCCTGTACGACGGCGATCCGTCCGCCGCCGATCTGGCGCGCGCGTTCGACCTGCCCGTGCTGGCCGTGATCGACGCGTCGGCGATGGCGCAGACGGCCGGCGCCGTCGTGCTGGGCCTGCGCGATTACGGTCCGGTGCGGATGGCCGGCGTCGTCGCCAACCGCGTCGCGAGCGAAGGGCACGCCCGCATGGTGGCGGCATCGCTGCGCGACATCCCGCTGCTGGCGACGTTGCCGAAGCAGGCGCGCCAGCTGCCCGAGCGCCATCTCGGCCTCGTCGTGCCGGGCGAAGTCGCCGACATCGACGCCATTCTCGACGACCTGGCCGACCAGCTGCAGCTGGACGAGGCGGCGTGGAACGCGCTGGCGCCGCAACTACCCGACGAAGCCTTGCCGGAACCGCCGGTCGCGCCGCTGCTGGCCGGGAAGACGGTGGCGATCGCGCGCGATGCCGCGTTCTGCTTCCTGTACGCGGCCAACGTCGACACGCTGGAAGCGCTGGGCGCACGCGTGAGCTGGTTCTCGCCGCTCGCGGACGAGCCGGTGCCGGAGGATGCCGATGCCGTCTACCTGCCGGGCGGCTATCCGGAACTGCATTGCGAAACGCTGGCGCAGGCGGCGCGCTGGCGCGACTCGATCCGCGCGGCGCACGCGGCCGGCCTGCCCATCCTCGGCGAATGCGGCGGCATGATGGTGCTGGCGGATGTCCTCGTCGAC
Source organism: Massilia sp. Masssp93 (assembly GCF_059491295.1). Lineage (NCBI taxonomy): Bacteria > Pseudomonadati > Pseudomonadota > Betaproteobacteria > Burkholderiales > Oxalobacteraceae > Massilia > Massilia sp. Masssp93. Next base: position 5,750,806 of record NZ_CP168502.1, read on the forward strand.
AACGATGGCCGCGCCTGGCCGATGGCGAGCCTGTTCCCGGGCCGCGTGCTGATGCAGCCGCGCCTCGCGGGGCTCGGGCCGCAGGCGGTGGCAACGCGGGCCGGGCAGATGCGCGGCCACACCTTTCATTATTCGCGCCTGGAGACGCCGTTGCCGCCCGCCGCGTGGACGGCGAAGCATCCGTCCGGCGCCCAGGGCGAAGCCGTCTATCGTGTCGGCTCGCTGACGGCGTCGTACTTCCACGCTTTCTTCGCCTCGAACCCGGAGGCCGCCGCGAGCCTGCTGCGGGGGCAATTAACGTGACCCGCACCCTCGTCCTCGGCGGCGCCCGGTCCGGCAAGAGCGCGCTGGCCGAACGCCTTGCGCGCGAGTCCGGCAAGGAAGTCATCTATCTCGCGACGTCGCACGCGGGCGACGCCGAGATGGCGGCGCGCATCGCCCACCATCGCGCGCGCCGGCCGGCCGGCTGGCAAACGGTGGAGGAAGCGACGGCGCTGGCGACCACGCTGCGCACGCTGTGCGCACCGGGGCGCATCGTGCTCGTCGATTGCCTGACGTTGTGGCTCACGAACCTGATGTTCGCGACGCGGCAGGATGTGCCGGACGTCGGGCCCATCGCGCTGCCGCCGCTGTTCGGCGCCGAACGCGCTGCGTTAATGGACTGGCTGGACGCGCCGTCAGCGGGCGACGTCGTGTTCGTATCGAACGAAGTCGGCATGGGCATCGTGCCGTACGGCGCCGTGTCGCGCGCGTTCGTCGACGAAGCGGGCCGCCTGAACCAGGACGTGGCTGCGCGCTGCGACCGTGTGCTGTTCGTCGCGGCCGGCCTGCCGCTCGCATTGAAAGGCGCGCCATGCTGAGCGGCCTGCCCGCGACGACCCTCGCGCTGGCGCTCGTCGCCGGCGTCCTGCTGGACCTGTGGCTGGGCGAGGCGCCGCGCTGGCATCCGCTCGTCGGCTTCGGCCGGCTGGCTGCCGCGCTCGAACGCCGGCTGAACAGGGGACGCGCGCGCATCGTGCGCGGCCTCCTCGCGTGGATGCTGGCCGTGCTGCCGTTGTCGGTATCGGCCTGGCTCGCGTGCTGCCACGGCGGCGCGGCGGCCCACGCGCTGCTGCTGTACCTCGGCATCGGGCTGCGCAGCCTGCGCGAGCACACGCTGCCGATCCACGCGGCGCTGGTCGACGGCGACCTCGATGCGGCGCGCGGCCTCACCGCGCGCATCGTCAGCCGCGATACCGGGCACGCCGGCGAGCCGGATCTCGCCAGGGCCGGCGCGGAATCGCTGCTCGAAAACGGCAACGACGCCGTGTTCGGCACGCTGTTCTGGTTCCTCGTCGGCGGCGGCGCCGGCGTCGTCCTGTTCCGGCTCGCGAACACGCTGGACGCCATGTGGGGCTACCGCAGCGAGCGATTCAACCGGTTCGGCCGCGTGGCCGCGCGCGTCGACGACGTCCTGAATTACGTGCCGGCGCGCCTCACCGCCCTGTCGTACGTGCTACTGGCGGAACGGGGACGGCTGCGTGCGTGGCGCTGCTGGCGCACGCAGGCCCCCGCGTGGAGCAGCCCGAACGCGGGCCCCGTGATGGCCAGCGGCGCCGGCGCGCTCGGCGTGCAACTGGGCGGCGCGGCCGTGTACGACGGCGTGACGGAAGCGCGGCCACCGCTCGGCAACGGCCCCGAGCCGGGCGCGGACGACATCCTGCGCGCCTGGCGCCTCGTGTGGCGCACGACGCTGCTGTGGGTCGTCGTCGCGGGCGCCGCACTGCTGCTGCTCGATGGGGCGATCCATGCTTGAACACGGCGGCAACCTGCGCGCCGCCCAACAGCGCTACGGCGGCACGGACTGGATCGATCTCTCGACCGGCATCAATCCGCACGGCTACCCGGCACCGGACCCATCGCCCGATGCGTGGCGGCGCCTGCCCGAACCCGACCCGGCCCTCGTGCGCGCCGCCTGCGGCTACTACGGCGCGCCGCAACTGCTGCCGGTGGCGGGCACACAGGCCGCGATCCAGGCCCTGCCCCGCCTGCGGGCCGAACTGGCCGGACCGGCGCGCGTGACGGTGGCCGCGCCGTCGTATGCGGAACACGCGCATCACTGGGGCCGCCACGGCCACGTCATGCGCGAGGCCGCGTACGATGCGCTCGACGATGCCGTCGCCGGCAGCGACGTGGTCGTCGTGGTCAACCCGAACAACCCGACCGGCGCGACGGTGGCGCCGGCCGCGCTGCTGGACTGGGCCGGGCGGCTGGCCGCGCGCGGCGGCTGGCTCGTCGTCGACGAAGCCTTCGGCGACACGGCACGCCCGCTCAGCGTCGCCGGCCACGCGGGTCGGCCCGGTCTCGTCGTGCTGCGCTCCGTCGGCAAATTCTTCGGCCTGGCCGGACTGCGGCTCGGCTTCGTCGGCGCGGAGACGGCGCTGCTGACGGCGCTGGACGACATGCTCGGACCGTGGGCCGTCAGCGGACCGGCGCAGGAGATCGCCGTCGCGGCATTGCGCGACCGCGGCTGGCAGCAGGCGACGCACACGCGCCTCGCGCGCGACGGCGCGCGCCTGCATGCGCTGCTGGCGGCGCACGGTATCGACGCGCATGGCACGCCGCTGTTCCACTGGTGGCCAGAGGTGCGCGCCGAAGCCTTTCATGAACACATGGCGCGGCGCGCGATCTGGGTGCGGCTGTTCCCGGGCGGCGCGCGCGGCATCCGCGTCGGCCTGCCGGGGACCGAATCCGAATGGCGCCGCATCGAACAAGCACTCAAGGAATGGAACGACCAATGAAACGATTCACGATCGCAGGCGCGGCACTGCTCGCGGCGACCCTGCAGGCGCATGCCGCCATCAGCGTCAAGGACGATGACGGCGCCACCGTCACCGTCGCCAAACCGGCCCAGCGCGTGATCTCGCTGGCGCCGCACGTCACCGAGCTGCTGTTCGCGGCCGGCGGCGGCAGCCACGTCGTGGGCGTGGTGTCGTACAGCGACTTTCCCGCGGAAGCGAAAAAGATCCCGGAGATCGGCTCGAACCGCGAAGTCGACCTGGAGCGCATCATGGCCATGAAGCCGGACCTGATCGTCGTCTGGCGCCACGGCAGCTCGGAGCGCCAGATCGAGATGCTGCAGAAGCTCGGCATCCCGATGTTCCACAGCGAGCCGCAAAAACTGGAAGACATCGCGGACAATGTGCAGAAGCTCGGCCAGCTGATGGGAACCGATGCCGTGGCCGGCCCCGCCGCGGCCGGCCTGCGCGGCCGGATCGCCAGCCTGCGCAGCCGCTATGCGAAGCGTCCCGTCGTGCGCAGCTTTTACCAGGTGTGGGACAAGCCGCTGTACACGCTCAGCGGGCGCCACATCGTCAGCGACGCGCTGCGCCTGTGCGGCGGCGAGAACATCTTCGACAAGCTGCCCGTGACGGCGCCCGTCGTGTCGATCGAGGCCGTGCTGCAGGAGAATCCGGAGGCGATCTTCGCCACGGCGGAAAAGAACTACGGCGGCGTGAGCATGTGGAAGCCCTACGGCACGCTCACCGCGGTCCGCAACGGCAACCTGTTCACCATCGACGGCAATCTGCTCAACCGCTCCGGTCCGCGCATGATCGCCGGCGCCGCCCAGCTGTGCGAGAAGCTCGAACTGGCGCGCAGCCACCGCGTCAAATGAACCACTTCCCTTATCCCACCCTGATGGTGCAGGGCACGACGTCGGATGCCGGCAAGACCACGCTCGTCGCCGCGCTGTGCCGCCTGCTGGCCCGCCGCGGCGTGCGCGTGGCGCCGTTCAAGCCGCAGAACATGGCGCTGAACAGTGCCGTCACGAGCGACGGCGGCGAGATCGGCCGCGCCCAGGCGCTGCAGGCCGTCGCCGCCGGCGTGGCGCCGCACACCGACATGAACCCGGTACTGCTGAAACCATCCAGCGACATCGGCGCGCAAGTCATCATCCACGGCCGCGTGCGCGCCGAGATGGACGCGCGCGACTATCACCAGTACAAGACGGTGGCGATGCACGCCGTGCTCGAATCGCATGCACGCCTGCGGTCGCAGTACACCGCGGTGATCGTGGAAGGTGCCGGCAGCCCGGCCGAGATCAACCTGCGCGACCGCGACATCGCCAACATGGGATTCGCGGAAACCGTCGACTGCCCGGTGATCCTGGTCGCGGACATCGACCGCGGCGGCGTGTTCGCCCACATCGTCGGCACGCTGGCCTGCCTGTCGGACAGCGAGCGCGCGCGCATCATCGGCTTCGTCATCAACCGCTTCCGCGGCGACATCGGGCTGCTCGAACCCGGCCTCGAATGGCTCGAGGCGCAGACGGGCAAGCCGGTGCTGGCCGTGCTGCCCTATCTGCACGGCCTGTACCTGGATGCGGAAGATGCCGTGCAGGTCGTGACGCCGGGGACCGGCGCGTTCCGCATCGTCGTGCCCAGCTATCCGCGCATGAGCAATCACACGGACTTCGATGCGCTGCGCGTCCATCCCGACGTCGACCTGCGCTTCGTGCGCGAGGGCGAACCGGCGCCGATTGCTGACCTCATCATCCTCCCCGGCAGCAAGAACACGCGCGGCGACCTCGCGTGGCTGCAGGCGCAGGGCTGGCCGGACCGCATCCGCCGCCATCTGCGCTATGGCGGCAAGGTGATCGGGATCTGCGGCGGCTTCCAGATGCTGGGCGCTCGCGTCGACGATCCGCATGGCGTCGAGGGCGCGCCCGGACACTCGCAGGGGCTCGGCCTGCTGGACCTCGCCACGACGCTGACGCGCGAGAAGCGCCTTGCACAGGTGAGCGGGCGCTGCGTGTTCGCGCCCGCCGCGCCGGAGGCGGCAGTCGCCGGCTACGAGATCCATATGGGCGTCTCGACGGGCGAGGCGCTGTCCCGCCCCGTGTTCGCGATCGACGGGCGGCCGGAAGGCGCCTGCTCGGACGACGGCCAGGTGCTGGGTACCTATCTGCACGGACTGTTCGACCACCCGGACGCCTGCGCGGCGCTGCTGCGCTGGGCCGGGCTGCACAGCGAGCACGTGATCGACACGGCCGCGCTGCGCGAGGCCAGCCTGGACCGGATCGCGGATGCGGCCGAGCCTTTGCTGCGGGAACTGCTGGCGCGGGCACCGTAAAGCTGATTGATAAAAATCAATGCCGGCGATAATCAGCGCCGCGCAAGTGCGCGCTTATGTAATTTAACTACGTTAAATAGTTTACTTGAAAGCCATAAAACCGTATATTTCCCCTCATAAGTAGTAAAAATACTAAAGCCCATCCGGGCACGAGGGGAGATCATGGTACTCTGCCGCATCCACAAGGCCGTCGCAATCGTACGGCCTCCCGCCTTCTCTCCATCCAGCGCCCGCGCGGCCGGCGATCCCGCTACCTGACAAGTCCTGTCCGGCAGGCGGTGCCCGGGGCGCTTGGGGCTCGCCGCCTTTTCCTGCAAGCGCGATCCGAAGGAGAACCACATGCATTTCCGGAAGACCCCGGCCGCGCTCTGCGTGGCCAGCCTCGTTGCGTCCCTGTTGCCCGCGGCGCACGCCGGCCCCATTCCCGCGGCCCACGTGTACCACAACCACATGCCGAATTTCTGGCCGTTCTACGCGGTCGACGTCGGGGCGAAATACGATGCCACCCCGGTCGGCGCGCCGGTCCGGTACACGTATGACGGCGACGTCATCAACCTCAAGAACAATCCGCCTTCCGGCTACCGCTACTACCTGCCGGCCGCGCTGGGCGGCGGCATCATGCCGCACGACGATCTGGTGTCCTACTACACGCCGGACGCCAAGACGGGCGCGTACCAGTACTGGCCGATGCAGGTCGCGAACGAGCTGCAGTCGTGGTCCGGCGGCCGCGGGCAGGTGCACGTGACGATGTCCGGCGCCGTCGTCAACAACGTGCAAAGCCTGGAGACGCTGCAGAACGTGCCAGGCTACAGCAACCCGTCGTGGGGCCAGTCCTGGTCGAACACCGCGGGCGCGCTGCACACCCAGAACAACTTCCGCACGCTGGACGCAATCCACTTCACGGGCCACCACTCGATGGGGCCACTGGTCGGCGCCGACTACTTTTTGAAGGACCTGCTGTTCCAGAACGCGACCCTCGCGCAATCCTATTTCCTGGGCGGGAACTTCGTCTCGTCGAAGGGTTACTTCCCGACGGAGCTGGGTTTTTCCGAGCGCCTGATCCCGACCCTGGCCAAGCTCGGCGTCCAGTGGTCGGTCCTGGGCAACAATCATTATTCGCGCACCCTGAAGGATTATCCGTACGCGACCTACGACGCGACCGGCGACACGCTGACGTCGCCACCCAACCGCGCCGACTTGCGCAACACGTCCGCGACCGGCAGCTGGGTGGCCGCGCAGATGGCGCACGAGCAGCAGGTCATCGTGAACAAATTCCCGTTCGCGTCGACGCCGCACTGGGTGCGCCACGTCGATCCCGCCACCGGCGCCGTGACCAAGCTCGCCGGCGTGCCGGTCAGCCAGAACGGTTCGTGGCTGGAAGGCTGGGAGGGCGCGACGACGGTCGACGAGATCGCACCGTACGCCGCGCTCGAACCACGCCAGTTCTACGTCATCGCGCACGACGGCGACAATTCGAGCGGCCGCGCCGGCTCGCTGTCGACCTGGCAGGCGGGCTACAACACCACCTGTTCCGGCAACGGCTACTGCCTCGGCATCGACGAATACCTGCGCGCGAATCCGATTCCCGCGAGCGACGTGCAGCACGTGCAGGACGGTTCGTGGGTCGACACGCGCGACTCGTCGTCCGACCCGACCTGGTATCACTGGCATTTGCCGTTCCTGATCTGGAAGGGCCAGTTCGCCGACTTCAATCGCGTCACCGGCATGAACCTCGCGCCCAAGACCAATCTGAAAGGCGTGCAGGAAGGCGCGACGGTGTCATTCGAATATGGCTGGCACTACCTGGAGCGTAATTTCGCATTGCTGCAGGCGGCGCTCAACTACGCGAAGACGGCGGAGCAGATCTGGCTCGACGGCCATCCGAACTACTGGTCGCCCACCACCGCCGCGGACAAGCAGGTGACCTACACCGGCAACCAGCTGAACCCGTGGATGATGTCCTTCCCCGTCAAGGGCGACGCCGCCAAGGACTACGCCGGCGGCGCGAACCCGGCGGAGCTGGGCTGGTATTTCCTGCTGCCGGCGATGGACTCCGGCTTCGGCTACTACGACGAGAACAAGGACGACGACGTCAAGCCGACGCTGGCCTTCAACAATTCGCTGGCGTTCTCGAAGCCCTATGTGCAGGCGCATGCGGCGGACGACCGCACCGGCCCGTCGGTCTGGTGGCCGCAACGCTATCCGTACAATCCCGGTTCCGTGAACGCGTCCAAGGCCGAGGGCTGGACCGTCCAGCACTACAGCAACGACTTCGCCGTGTACACGTATGGCTACGACGTTTCCGGCATCACGAGCGCCGTCGTGAAGGTGCGCGTGCACGCATCGAACAACATCGATGCGAACGACGACACCTATAAGGTCTACGATCCGGCCGCGCTGGCGGCGACGCCCGGCCTGTCGATCACGCCATCGAGCGTGGGCGCCTGGCAGAGCTTCCCGATGAAGATGCGCGACCTGCAGCCGGCCATCAACGGCGTCGACTGGGTTCCCGGCACGCGCGACACGCTGGCGGTCCTGCCCGCCGAGGAGATCGGCGACCTGTATTACACCTACCTGTCGGGCTTCCGCAACCAGCTGCTCGATTACTACGTCGAGATGACGGACAGCCGCGGCAACGTGACCCGCAGCGACATCCAGCAGGTCTTCGTCGGCGCCGGCACGTATTCTCCGTCGTCCACGGGCTCCGGCTTCGTCGAAGACGTCAACGGCAAGGTCGCGGGCGTGTATCCGTTCCTCGTCGTCGACAAGGAAGCACCCAGCACGCCCGGCACGATCGTCGCTTCGCAGCTGACGGACCGCTCGGTGACGCTGGCCTGGCCGGCATCGACGGACAACGTCGGCGTGACCGGCTACACGGTGTACCGCAACGGCACCGCCGTCGCCACCACCGCGGCGACGACCTACACGGACAGCGGCCTCACGCCGTCGACCCTCTATTCGTACAGCGTCACGGCGCAGGATGCGGCGGCCAATGCGTCGGCGCAGTCGGCCGTCACGAGCATCACCACGAAACCGGCCGATACCGCAGCGCCCACGGCCCCTGGCCAGCCGGTCGCCGGCACGGTGACGCCGACGTCCGTGGCACTCACCTGGACCGCATCGACGGATAACTACGGCGTGACGCAATACGTCGTCTACCGCAACGGCGCGCAGGCCGGCGCCAGCGCGTCGACCGGCTTCACGGACAGCGGCCTGTCGCCCTCGTCGACCTATGTGTACACCATCGTCGCGAAGGACGCGGCGGGGAACGCGTCGAGCGCATCGGGCGCGCGCTCGGTCACGACGGCCGCCGGCAACGTCGCCAACGTGTACTACCACCTGCCCTCGGGCTGGAGCACGGCGAACATCCACTACGCGCCGACCGGCGGTACGTGGACGACGGCGCCCGGCGTGGCCATGCAGGCGGCGTGCAGCGGGTGGATGTCGTCCATCGTCAACCTGGGCAGTGCGACCGGCATGCAGGCCGCCTTCAACAACAATGCGGGCACCTGGGATAACCATGGCGGCGCCAACTACGCCCTCGGCACCGGGATATCGGCCGTGAACAACGGCGCGATCACGACCGGCGCGAGTCCGTGCACGCCCGATACGACGGCGCCGACGTCGCCCGCCAACCTGCGCACCACGGCCGTCGCCGCCAATTCGGTCGCCCTCGCGTGGGACGCCGCGACGGACAATGTGGGCGTGACCAGCTACACCGTCTTCCGCAACGGCACGCAGGTGGCCAGCGTGTCCGGCACCGCTTACACGGACACCAGCGTGGCCGCCAGCACGGCGTATTCGTACACGGTCCAGGCGTTCGATGCGGCGGCAAATGCGTCCGCGGCGAGTGCCGCCTTGCCGGTGACGACGCCGGGCGCGACGACGAATTGCGCGGTCAGCTTCACGATCGCGAATGCGAACACGGTCGTCGGCCAGAACCTGTACGTGGTCGGCAATGTGACCGCGCTCGGGTCGTGGGCGCCCGCGAGCGGCTTTGCGTTGACGATCCAGGGCAGCGGCGCGAACGTGCCGTGGACCGGGACGGTGACCTTGCCGCCGAATACCGCGCTCCAGTACAAGTACGTGAAGTGGAACGGGTCGACGGCGACGTGGGAAAGCAACCAGGCGACGGCGTCGGGCAATCGCGAATTCAGCACGCCGGCGACCTGCAGCTCGACCATCACGCGCAACGACGGGAACTTCAAGCCCTGATCGGCCTGGCTCGACCGTAGAAGCAGTCTATCGGCTGCTTCGAATCGTCCGGTTGGGCAGCGGCGTCATCTGGTTATTGATGCCGCTGTCCGACAGATCGTGGGGTAACGCGCCGGACGCCTCCGGTCGATTTGGAGAGCCCGAAAAGCAAAAAGCCCGCTCAATCTGATTGAGCGGGCTTCTGCATATAACTAGCCTGACGATAACCTACTTTCACACTGGTTGCAGCACTATCATCGGCGCAAAGTCGTTTCACGGTCCTGTTCGGGATGGGAAGGGGTGGTACCGACTTGCTATGGTCATCAGGCATAACTTGTACGGGTATCGTCCATGTGGACGCTACCCTGAATCTGGAAGAAGTAGTTTCTTAATCTGTTGTGTCAACAAACAGCTGAACCCTTGCATTGGCAATGACTGCCAAGGTTATAGGGACAAGCCGTACGGGCAATTAGTATCGGTTAGCTTAATGCATTACTGCACTTCCACACCCGACCTATCAACGTCCTGGTCTCGAACGACCCTTCAAGGAGCTCAAGGCTCCGGGAAATCTCATCTCAAGGCGAGTTTCCCGCTTAGATGCTTTCAGCGGTTATCTCTTCCGAACTTAGCTACCCGGCAATGCCACTGGCGTGACAACCGGTACACCAGAGGTTCGTCCACTCCGGTCCTCTCGTACTAGGAGCAGCCCCCTTCAAATTTCCAACGCCCACGGCAGATAGGGACCAAACTGTCTCACGACGTTTTAAACCCAGCTCACGTACCACTTTAAATGGCGAACAGCCATACCCTTGGGACCGGCTACAGCCCCAGGATGTGATGAGCCGACATCGAGGTGCCAAACTCCCCCGTCGATATGAACTCTTGGGAGGAATCAGCCTGTTATCCCCAGAGTACCTTTTATCCGTTGAGCGATGGCCCTTCCATACAGAACCACCGGATCACTATGTCCTACTTTCGTACCTGCTCGACTTGTCGGTCTCGCAGTTAAGCACGCTTATGCCATTGCACTATTAGCACGATGTCCGACCGTACCTAGCGTACCTTCGAACTCCTCCGTTACACTTTAGGAGGAGACCGCCCCAGTCAAACTGCCTACCATGCACTGTCCCCGACCCGGATTACGGGCCAAGGTTAGAACCTCAAACGAACCAGGGTGGTATTTCAAGGTTGGCTCCACGAGAACTGGCGTCCCCGCTTCAAAGCCTCCCACCTATCCTACACAGATTGGTTCAAAGTCCAATGCAAAGCTACAGTAAAGGTTCATGGGGTCTTTCCGTCTAGCCGCGGGTAGATTGCATCATCACAAACATTTCAACTTCGCTGAGTCTCGGGAGGAGACAGTGTGGCCATCGTTACGCCATTCGTGCAGGTCGGAACTTACCCGACAAGGAATTTCGCTACCTTAGGACCGTTATAGTTACGGCCGCCGTTTACTGGGACTTCAATCAAGAGCTTGCACCCCATCATTTAATCTTCCAGCACCGGGCAGGCGTCACACCCTATACGTCCACTTTCGTGTTTGCAGAGTGCTGTGTTTTTATTAAACAGTCGCAGCCACCAGTTTATTGCAACCCTTTCACCCTCCTGCAGTAAAGCAGTCAAGCTACCGGGGCGTACCTTATCCCGAAGTTACGGTACCAATTTGCCGAGTTCCTTCTCCCGAGTTCTCTCAAGCGCCTTAGAATACTCATCTCGCCCACCTGTGTCGGTTTGCGGTACGGTCTCGTATGACTGAAGCTTAGAGGCTTTTCTTGGAACCACTTCCGATTGCTTCGTGTCGCAAGGACACCCGTCTCGACCCCTTGAATTACGCGCCCGGATTTGCCTAAGCGCCTTCTATGAGTCAAAAACCAACTATTCCAACAGTTGGACAACCTTCCGCGATCCGTCCCCCCATCGCATCATACGACGGTGCAGGAATATTAACCTGCTTCCCATCAGCTACGCATCTCTGCCTCGCCTTAGGGGCCGACTCACCCTGCTCCGATGAACGTTGAACAGGAAACCTTGGGCTTTCGGCGAGAGGGCTTTTCACCCTCTTTATCGCTACTCATGTCAGCATTCGCACTTCCGATACCTCCAGCATCCTTTACAAGACACCTTCTCAGGCTTACGGAACGCTCTCCTACCATATGTGCAAGCACATATCCGCAGCTTCGGTGACTGGCTTAGCCCCGTTACATCTTCCGCGCAGGACGACTCGATCAGTGAGCTATTACGCTTTCTTTAAATGATGGCTGCTTCTAAGCCAACATCCTGACTGTTTTAGCCTTCCCACTTCGTTTTCCACTTAGCCAATCTTTGGGACCTTAGCTGGCGGTCTGGGTTGTTTCCCTCTTGACGCCGGACGTTAGCACCCGACGTCTGTCTCCCAAGCTCGCACTCACCGGTATTCGGAGTTTGCAATGGTTTGGTAAGTCGCAATGACCCCCTAGCCATAACAGTGCTCTACCCCCGGTGGTGATACTTGAGGCACTACCTAAATAGTTTTCGGAGAGAACCAGCTATTTCCAGGTTTGTTTAGCCTTTCACCCCTACCCACAGCTCATCCCCTAATTTTTCAACATTAGTGGGTTCGGACCTCCAGGGCGTGTTACCGCACCTTCATCCTGGCCATGGGTAGATCACCTGGTTTCGGGTCTACACCCAGCGACTGTCGCCCTGTTCGGACTCGATTTCTCTACGGCTCCCCTATTCGGTTAACCTCGCCACTGAATGTAAGTCGCTGACCCATTATACAAAAGGTACGCCGTCACCCCACGAAGAGGCTCCGACTGTTTGTATGCACACGGTTTCAGGATCTATTTCACTCCCCTCCCGGGGTTCTTTTCGCCTTTCCCTCACGGTACTGGTTCACTATCGGTCGATTACGAGTATTTAGCCTTGGAGGATGGTCCCCCCATATTCAGACAGGATTTCTCGTGTCCCGCCCTACTTGTCGTACGCTTAGTACCACCGGTCTGATTTCGTGTAAGGGGCTATCACCCTCTATGGCCAGCATTTCCAGGCTGTTCCACTATCAGTCCGACTATCACGTACAAGGCTCTTCCCATTTCGCTCGCCACTACTTTGGGAATCTCGGTTGATTTCTTTTCCTGCAGCTACTTAGATGTTTCAGTTCGCCGCGTTCGCTTCGCATACCTATGTATTCAGTATGCGATGACCTAAAAGGCCGGGTTTCCCCATTCGGAAATCTGCGGATCAAAGTGTGTTTGCTCACTCCCCGCAGCTTATCGCAAGCTACTACGTCCTTCATCGCCTGTAATCGCCAAGGCATCCACCATGTGCACTTATTCACTTGTCCCTATAACGTTGGCCCCTGTATGAGTATCAGGGAACGTCATATCGACAAGAGTTCAGCTTACTTTGTTTGTTGATACATACAGATTACTACCCTAAGTGTGCATTTGATCGTTGGATCAACTACACGCTTAAAGAAAACTTTACTTCTTCCAGATTGTTAAAGAACGAGAACTACACTTATCTAAAGCTTTGCGCCTTACATAAATGCAGTGAACAAGAGTTGGTGGAGGATGACGGGATCGAACCGACGACCCCCTGCTTGCAAAGCAGGTGCTCTCCCAGCTGAGCTAATCCCCCAGGGAATTACGAACCGCGTGATGCCTGGTAGGGCTGGTTGGACTCGAACCAACGACCCCCGCGTTATCAACACGGTGCTCTAACCAGCTGAGCTACAGCCCCGAAAACTCTTCTCGTTTAACTTTGAACAGTCGATAAGCGTGGACGCTTGATGATCGAGCTTGCGCTCGTAGTGCCACTCTAGAAAGGAGGTGATCCAGCCGCACCTTCCGATACGGCTACCTTGTTACGACTTCACCCCAGTCACGAATCCTACCGTGGTAAGCGCCCTCCTTGCGGTTAAGCTACCTACTTCTGGTAAAACCCGCTCCCATGGTGTGACGGGCGGTGTGTACAAGACCCGGGAACGTATTCACCGCGACATGCTGATCCGCGATTACTAGCGATTCCAACTTCACGCAGTCGAGTTGCAGACTGCGATCCGGACTACGATACACTTTCTGGGATTAGCTCCCCCTCGCGGGTTGGCGGCCCTCTGTATGTACCATTGTATGACGTGTGAAGCCCTACCCATAAGGGCCATGAGGACTTGACGTCATCCCCACCTTCCTCCGGTTTGTCACCGGCAGTCTCATTAGAGTGCCCTTTCGTAGCAACTAATGACAAGGGTTGCGCTCGTTGCGGGACTTAACCCAACATCTCACGACACGAGCTGACGACAGCCATGCAGCACCTGTGTTCAGGCTCCCTTTCGGGCACCCTCCAATCTCTCGGAGGTTCCTGACATGTCAAGGGTAGGTAAGGTTTTTCGCGTTGCATCGAATTAATCCACATCATCCACCGCTTGTGCGGGTCCCCGTCAATTCCTTTGAGTTTTAATCTTGCGACCGTACTCCCCAGGCGGTCTACTTCACGCGTTAGCTGCGTTACCAAGTCAATTAAGACCCGACAACTAGTAGACATCGTTTAGGGCGTGGACTACCAGGGTATCTAATCCTGTTTGCTCCCCACGCTTTCGTGCATGAGCGTCAATCTTGACCCAGGGGGCTGCCTTCGCCATCGGTGTTCCTCCACATCTCTACGCATTTCACTGCTACACGTGGAATTCTACCCCCCTCTGCCAGATTCAAGCCTTGCAGTCTCCATCGCAATTCCCAGGTTAAGCCCGGGGCTTTCACGACAGACTTACAAAACCGCCTGCGCACGCTTTACGCCCAGTAATTCCGATTAACGCTTGCACCCTACGTATTACCGCGGCTGCTGGCACGTAGTTAGCCGGTGCTTATTCTTCAGGTACCGTCATTAGCTCCAGGTATTATCCAGAACCGTTTCTTCCCTGACAAAAGAGCTTTACAACCCGAAGGCCTTCTTCACTCACGCGGCATTGCTGGATCAGGCTTGCGCCCATTGTCCAAAATTCCCCACTGCTGCCTCCCGTAGGAGTCTGGGCCGTGTCTCAGTCCCAGTGTGGCTGGTCGTCCTCTCAGACCAGCTACTGATCGTCGCCTTGGTGAGCCTTTACCTCACCAACTAGCTAATCAGATATCGGCCGCTCCAGGAGCATGAGGCCCGAAGGTCCCCCACTTTCATCCTTGGATCGTATGCGGTATTAGCGTAACTTTCGCTACGTTATCCCCCACTCTTGGGTACGTTCCGATATATTACTCACCCGTTCGCCACTCGCCGCCAGGTTGCCCCGCGCTGCCGTTCGACTTGCATGTGTAAAGCATGCCGCCAGCGTTCAATCTGAGCCAGGATCAAACTCTTCAGTTTAATCTCTGTTTTTGCTGCTTTCGCAGCATGTCGCTCACTCAAAATACTGACCGTTACTCATTGCTGAGCAACGTATTTCTTTTGTGTGAACATTTGATAATTTAAGCATTCAGCACCCAAAAGGATGCTGGCACCTCATCAAACGCCCACACTTATCGACTGTTGATTGTTAAAGAACTGTATTCGGTACTGCCTTGCTGCATCTGCGAATCGTTTTGTTCGTCAGCAGCAGAGAAGTGAGATTATGCCGTGCTTCGCTTAACTCGTCAACCCCTCGTCTGTCTTGTCGCGCCGTCGTTTCCGACTCGTTTCATGCGCTGCAAAACAGGATGCGCACTATAACAACGGACGCTCCCGCGCGCAAGAGCCGTTGCGCGATCGCCACTTTTCCTCATCGGTCATTTCAGTTGACGTTTAGGCAATAATCGTCGAGTATTATCCCGACCGAGCTAGAAATCATATCAATTCGCCCGAAGGACACCGGTGACTCTCGACGCCAACCAGATCCTGGCTCTCGCACCCGATCCCGCTTCGGCCAGGGCCGGCAGCCAGCTGGCGGCGCCGCGGAACTGGTCGAATCTCGGCGGGAGCGATGCCGCGCTGTGGGGCGAATGCCAGGGCAGCGGCAAGGCACCGTATCGCACCCAGATCGACCTCGGCGGCCCCACCTTCAAATGCACCTGCCCCAGCCGCAAATTCCCCTGCAAGCACGGCCTCGGCCTGTATCTGTTGCGCACGGCCGAACCCGCGCTGTTCGGACAGATCGAGCAGCCGGCCTGGGTGCGCGACTGGCTGCAGGGCCGGCAGGTACGCCAGGAAAAGAAAGCCGCGCCGATGACCGAACCGGGTCCTGACGCCGCGATGGCGGCCGCGGCCCAGGCGCGCAAGCGCGAAGAAAAGCGCGAAGACAAGGTCGGCGCCGGCCTGCTGGAACTGCAGACGTGGCTGCACGACCTGGCGCGCGAGGGTCTCGCGTCCGTGCGCTCGCGCGGCCAGGGCTTCTGGGATGCGATCGCCGCGCGCATGGCCGACGCCCAGGCGGCGCCGCTCGCGCGCCGTTTGCGCCGTGCCGGCAGCATGTTGTACCAGTCGGGCCTGCGCAATGCCGAGTGCCTCGTCGCGCACGAACTGGCGTCGCTCTATCTGCTGACCCAGGCGTGGCAGCGCATCGACCAGCTGGCGCCCGCGCTGCAGGCCGACGTGCGCGCGCTGCTCGGCTGGACGATGGGCCAGGACGACGTGCTGCGCCAACGCCCCGTGGCGGACCGCTGGCGCGTGCTGGCCCAGTGCACGTTCGACGACGAGCGCCTGCGCGTGCGTGCGACGTGGCTCCACGGCGCCGGCCACGCGCGCTGGGCCCTGCATCTCCAGTACGCGGTCGGCATGCACGGCTTCGAACAGCAGCTCGCGCCCGGCACCGAATTCGACGGCGACCTGTGCTTCTATCCGAGCGCCTACCCGCTGCGCGCCCAGATCCGCAGGCAGGACGCCGCCCGGCCTCTCGCCACCGGCGTCGAACCCTGTGACCTTGACGGCCTGCTGGGCACCTATGCGGACGCCCTCGCCGCCCAGCCGTTCCTCGAGCGCCATCCCGTGCTGCTGGGCGGCCTCGTGCCGGACCACGCGGACCACGGCGCCGTCCGCGATGCGCAGGGCCGCCGCATCGCCCTGCATCCCACGTTTCGCCATCCGCTGCACCTGCTGGCGTTGAGCGGCGGCCATCCGCTCACGGTATGCGGCGAGTGGGATGGCCGCATGCTGCTGCCGCTGAGCGTCTGGCACGAGGGCCGCCTGTACAACATCGACAGCGACTTCATGACATGACGAGGCACCGATGAGCGACGATGCCCGCCAGCTGCAGCAGCTCCTGAAAATCGGGACGGCCAGAGCCGGCCGCGCGCCCGCCACCCTGGCCGCGCCGCTCGATGCGCTGCTGCCCCGCGATACCGCCGCGGCGCCCGAAGCGGCATTGTGGCTGTCGCTCGGCGCGCTCGACCTGTGGGAGCGCAGCGGCTTCGTGGCGCCCGGCCAGCCTGCGCCGATGCCGGCGCCGGCCGCCGCGCCCGACACGCTGCGTCCCTGCCCGCTCCGTGCGCAGGCCGTCCTGGCCGGACTCCTGCGCGGCCTGCATCCGGCCGGCCTGGAGGCCGAGTGGCTGCACCTGCTGCGCCGCCATGGCGGCTGCTTGCCCGCACACATCCTGCCCAAGCTGCTCGATGCCGCCACGCGCCAACCCACGCTGCGTGCCGCGCTGCTGCCCGTGCTGGGCGAACGGGGACGCTGGCTCGCGCGCCTGCAACCGGCGTGGTCGTGGGCCGCCGCCGAGGCGAATACGGACGCATCGCTGTGGGACACCGGCACGCCGGAACAACGCATCGCCGCACTGCGCGCCTGGCGCGCGCGCGATCCCGCCGCGGCGCGCGCCGCCCTCGCCGCGGCGTGGAGCAGCGAGCCGCCGGAACAGCGCGCGGCCCTGCTGGCGGCGCTGGCCAATGGCCTGGGCCCGGACGACGACGCGTTCCTCGACGCCGCGCTCGACGACCGCCGCAAGGAAGTGCGCGCCGCGGCGCAACGCCTGCTCGCACGCCTGCCCGGATCGCGGTTCGCGCAGCGCATGCTCGATCGCCTGCTGCCGCTGCTGCGGTTCGAGCGCCCGTTGCTGCGCGCCGCCCGCATCGAACTGACCCTGCCGGCAGCGCTCGACGCGGCCATGCGGCGCGACGGCATCGGCATCGGTGCCCATCACGGCCTGGGCGAAAAAGCCGGGTGGGTCGTCGACATGCTGGCCGCCGTCGATCCGCAAGTCTGGACGCGGCATGTCGACCGCGGGCCGCGCGCCTGCCTCGCCCTCGCCGAGCACGGCGAATTCGCCACCGTGTTCGTGCGCGGCTGGGCGCTGGCCGTGCAGCGCCATGCGCAAGACGATCCCTCGCCCGGCGCGCTGGCCTGGCTGCGCGAGCTGACCGCGTGGTGGCTGGGTGCCGAGCCGGCCCTGCGCGAGGCCGTTCCCGACGGCCTGTTCGACCTCGCCGCCGCCCGCTTTTCCCAGGACGCGGACGGCACCTCCAGCGCCCTGTTCGACGCGCTGCCCGACCGCTGGATCGCCGACGGGGCCCGCGTGCGGCTGCTGGCGCGCCTCGCCGCCGGTTCAGCGGACACGTGGCCCGCGCCGTTGAGCCGGCGCGCGCTGCGGCGCCTGCAGTCGGCGCTGCCCGCGCTCGCCGACACGGGTCACCCGTGGCTCGTGCGCCAGTTGTTGTCCAGTCTCGCGCTCGTGCTCGACCCGGCCACGGCCGCCGCGTGCGAACCCGCGCGGCACCCGGAGACCCAGTGGCAAAGCGCCATCGACGAATTCCTCGATCTCGTGCGCCTGCGCCACGAGATGACCCTTTCATTCCAGGAGACAGCATGACCGCCACCTCTTCCGTCCTCCGCCAGCACGCCGAGCAGCAGTACGCCGACGAGCTGGACGCGCTGATCGCATTCGACACGCGCCAGCGCCCGCCCCGCTGGAAGATGTCGCCGTGGGCCGTCTCCATGTACCTGCTCGGCGGCCAGTTGGACAAAGGCGTGACGATCAGCGCGAAATACATCGGCAATCCGCGCGTGATCGAGATCGCCGTCGCCACGCTCGCCACCGACCGCGCCCTGCTGCTGCTGGGCGTGCCGGGCACGGCGAAATCCTGGGTGTCCGAACACCTGGCAGCGGCGATCAGCGGCGACTCCACGCTCGTCGTGCAGGGCACGGCCGGCACCAGCGAGGAGGCGGTGCGCTACGGCTGGAATTACGCGCAGCTGCTGGCCAAGGGGCCGTCGCAGGAAGCCATCGTCCCGAGTCCCGTGATGCGCGCCATGCGCACCGGACGGATCGCCCGCATCGAAGAACTCACGCGCATGCCGGGCGAGGTGCAGGACGGCCTGATCTCGATCCTGTCCGAGAAGGTGCTGCCGATCGCGGAACTGGACGACGAGGTGCTCGCCGAGAAGGGTTTCAATATCGTCGCCACGGCGAACGACCGCGACCGCGGCGTCAACGAGCTGTCGAGCGCCCTCAAACGCCGCTTCAACACCGTCGTGCTGCCGCCGCCGCGCACGGCCGACGAAGAAGTGCGCATCGTCGAGTCGCGCGTGGCCAGCATCGGCCGCGCGCTCGAACTGCCGGCCGAGACGCCGGCGCTGGAAGAGATCCGGCGCATCGTCACCGTGTTCCGCGAACTGCGCGACGGCGTGACGAGCGACGGCAAGACCAAGCTCAAGGTCCCCAGCGCCAGCATGAGCACGGCCGAGGCGATTTCCGTCGTCACGCACGGCCTGTCGCTGGCCGCGCACTTCGGCGACGGCGTGCTGCGCGGCGCCGACCTCGCGGCCGGCATCGTCGGCGCCATCGTCAAGGACCCGCTGCAGGACCGCGTGGCGATGCTCGAATACCTCGAGACCGTCGTCAAGGAGCGCGACGGCTGGAAGGATTTATACCGCGCCTGCCGCGACGTGATGGCCTGATGCGGCGATGAGCGTCCACCTGTTCGGCATCCGCCACCACGGCCCCGGTTGCGCGCGCAGCCTGGCGCAAGCATTGCGCGCGCTCGCGCCGGACTGCATCCTCGTCGAGGGCCCGCCGGAAGCGGACGCGCTGGCGCGCTTTGCCGGCCGTGCGGACATGGTGCCGCCGGTGGCCCTGCTGCTGTACGCGCCGGCCGAGCCGCAGCGTGCCGTGTTCTATCCGTTCGCCGAGTTTTCGCCGGAATGGCAGGCGCTGTGCTACGCCGCCGAGCACGATGTCGCATTTCGCTTCTGCGACCTGCCGCAGGCCCAGCGCTTCGCCTTGCGCGCGGCGTGCGAACGGACGGACGACGCGAAGGACGACCGGAACGAGGACCTGCACGCGGACCCGCTGCGCTGGCTCGCCCGCGCGGCCGGCTACGGCGACGCCGACACGTGGTGGGACCACCTCGTAGAACAGCGCGGCGACAGCCTCGGCCTGTTCGCCGCCATCGCGGAGATGATGACGGCGCTGCGCAACGAAGCGGGGCCGCCCGCCGACGACCTGGATACGAAGCGCGAAGCGTGGATGCGCACGGCGATCCGCCAGGCCGTCAAGGAAGGCCACGAGCGCGTCGCCGTCGTGTGCGGCGCGTGGCACGTGCCGGCGCTGGCGCTGATGCCCAGCGCAAAAAGCGATGCCGACCTCGTAAAAGGACTGGCGAAGGAAAAGGTCGCGGCCACGTGGGTGCCGTGGACGCACGGCCGCCTCACGTTCGCCAGCGGCTACGGCGCAGGCGTGACGGCGCCCGGCTGGTACCGCCACCTGTGGCGCCACCGCGACCGCGCTGGCCTGCACTGGCTGACCGAGGTCGCGACGCTGCTGCGCCGGCACGATCTCGACGCATCATCCGCCCACGTGATCGAGGCCGCGCGCCTGGCCGACACGCTGGCCGCGCTGCGCGAGCGTCCGCGCGCGGGGCTGGACGAATTGATGGAAGCCGTGCGCGCCGTGTTCTGCTACGACAGCGACGCGCCGCTGCGCCTGATCCGGCGCGCACTGCTCGTCGACGAGGCACTGGGGACCGTTCCCGACTACGTTCCCGCCGTGCCGCTCGCGCAGGACGTGGCCGCCCAGCAGAAGCGCCTGCGCATGCCGGTGCGGGCAGACATGACGGAACTCGACCTCGACCTGCGCCAGGGCGCGCACCTGGAAAAAAGCGTGCTGCTGCATCGTCTCGCGCTGCTGGGCGTCCCGTGGGGCCGGCAGCAGACCGTGCGCGGCCGAACCGGCACCTTCCACGAGCAGTGGCAGCTCGCGTGGGAGCCGGAATTCGCCGTCGACCTGATCGCCGCCAGCCGTTGGGGCGGCACGCTGGAAGCCGCGGCGACGGCGCTGGCCGCCGACCGCGCGGCGCAGGCGCAGCTGCTGCCCGAACTCACGCGCCTGATGGAGGCGATTTTACTGGCCGACCTGCGCGCGGCCGTCGCTCCGCTGATGGCGCGCATCCAGGAAGTGGGCACGCTGACGCCCGACCTCGGCCTGCTGCTCGCGGCGCTGCCTGCGCTCGTCAACGTGCTGCGCTACGGCAGCGCGCGCGCGGTCGATACGCAGGCGCTGTCCAGCGTCGTCGACGGCCTCGTGGCGCGCGCCTGCATCGCGCTGCCGTACGGCCTGCGCGGCGTCGCGGACGATGCCGCGGCCGGCCTGCTCGGCCAGATCATCGCCGCCGACCAGGCCGTGCGCCTGCTGCAGAACGAGACGCATGCGGCGGCGTGGTTCGACGCGCTGGAAGCGGGAGCGACGAGCGATCTGTCGCATCCGCTGCTGGCGGGACGCGCGAGCCGCATTCTCGCCGAACAGGGCCGCTGGGATGGCGAGCGCGCCGCGCGCCAGCTGGCTCTGCGCTGCTCGCCGGCGGTCCCGCCGCTCGTCACGGCGCACTGGCTGGAGGGGTTTTTGCAGGGCAGCGGCGCGCTGCTCGCGCACAGCGATGCGCTGTGGAGCATCGTGAACGGCTGGCTGCTCGCGCAACCGGACCACGTTTTTACCGAGCTGCTGCCGCTGCTGCGCCGCACGGTCGCCACGTTCAGCTCTCCCGAGCGGCGCGCACTGGGCGAGCGCGCGGCGCAGGCGGGCTGCCCGCCGGCGGTCGGCGCGGCCGCGGCGGCCGTCGATCCGGTGCGCGCGCGGCGCGTGCTGCCCATCCTGCACACCCTGTTCGCCGCCTTGCCGGCGAAGGAGCCGGTCCATGTCGAATGAAGACCGCAACACGGAAGCGGCGCGGCGCTGGCGCCTCGTGCTGGGCCAGGATGCCGGCGAAGCGCTGACGCTGGGCGCCGGAGACGCCGCCGTCGACGCCGCGCTGGACGCGCTGTACGGTGCCGGTCCCGACACGCGCGGCGGCAGCCTGGGCGGATCGGCGCCGCGCGTGGCGCGCTGGCTGGGCGACATCCGCCAGTACTTTCCGTCCAGCGTCGTGCAGGTGATGCAGAAGGACGCGTTCGACCGCCTGGGCCTGCAGCAGATGCTGTGCGAGCCGGAGATGCTGGCGGCCGTCGAGCCGGACGTGCACCTCGTCGCCACGTTATTGAGCCTGAACCGCATCCTGCCGAACAAGACGCGCGCGACCGCCCGGGCCGTCGTCGCGAAGGTCGTCGAGGACCTGGAAAAGAAGCTCGCCGCGCCGATGCGCCAGGCCGTCGCCGGCAGCCTGAATCGCGCCGCGCGCAACCTGCGCCCGCGCCACCAGGACATCGACTGGCTGCGCACGATCCGCGCCAACCTGCGGCACTACCAGCCGGCCTACCAGACCATCATCCCGCACACGCGCATCGGTTTCGGCCGGCGCGGACGCTCGCTGCGCGACATCGTGCTGTGCGTGGACCAGAGCGGATCGATGGCGCCGTCGGTCGTGTATGCGAGCGTGTTCGCGGCCGTCCTCGCCAGCATCAAGGCGGTGACGACGTCGGTGGTCGTGTTCGACACCGCCGTCGTCGACCTGACGCCGCTGCTGCACGATCCGGTCGAGGTCCTGTTCGGCACGCAGCTGGGCGGCGGCACCGACATCAACCGCGCGCTCGCCTATTGCCAGGGCCTGATCACGCGGCCGCAGGACACGATCTTCGTCCTGATCAGCGACCTGTACGAGGGCGGCAACAACGCCGAGATGCTCCGGCGTGCGGCGAGCCTCGTCGGCAGCGGCGCGCAGGTGATCGCCCTGCTCGCGCTGGACGACGGTGGCGCGCCTTCGTACGACCGCAACAACGCGGCGAAGCTGGCCGCGCTGGGCATCCCCTGCTTCGCATGCACGCCCGACCTGTTTCCCGACCTGATGGCGGCCGCGATCCAGCGGCACAGCCTGGAACAATGGGCGTCGCGGGCCGGCATCGTGCACGCCTGACGGCGCGCCGCTTCAATCGTGCGCGCGGTTGAACTCAGCCGTGTTTGGCGCTACTGTCATCCCATGGACGATCAAGCTTCCCAGCAAGAAAAGAATCATCGAACAATGCGCGACATCATCGAAGAAGCGCGCTGCATTCTGCCCGGCCTGCAGGCGGTGTTCGGTTTCCAGACGATCGCCGTGTTCAACGAACGCTTCAACGACCTCGCGCTGTACGCGCAGGCCTGCCACATGGTCGGCCTCGCGCTGATGGTGTTCGCGATGGCCCTGTTGATGACGCCGGCCGTGTATTACCGCGCCCAGCACGGGTATGCGACGTCGCTCATGGTGAAGGTGTCGCGCCGGGCCATCCGGGGTGCGCTGATGCCGCTGGCGCTCGGCCTGTCGCTCGACATGTTGACGGTCGTGTCGCTTGCAACCGACATGCTGTCGCTCAGCATCGCCGCCGCGGTTGCTTCCCTGCTCCTGTTTGTGGGACTCTGGTATCTGATTCCACGCCGCGATCCGATCCAGGTCGGCGAGCCGCAATCGTGACGCCGACATTGCCACGGCCGCGTTGTGTGAGGCGCCGAACAGATGAGAGCGCTTGCAGCCGGATAATACCCTTGTGTCTACGGCATCGTGGGCAAGGATTTTACGAACTGGGCGACACTGGCCTACCTTCAAGTTCCGATATCGGGGGGAGCACAGACGGTGGCGAGTGTTTGCCCAGCCGTTCATGCGGCGGCGACGCGTCGACCGCGGGCTTGTTTGCCCGCGCGTCCGCGGCGTCCGCTGCGGCGGCTGGAAGTGGCGGCGGGTGTCATCCGCGTCGGTGATCCGCCGATGCAACCCCGGTCGTTTGCCGGTGTCGAAGCGTGCAGGCAGTCACACGCAAAGGAGGCAAGCATGAGCCTGATCCTGACCTCGGCCGACTTCACGCCCGGCGGCCCCATCCCGGCCATTCACACCTGCGACGGCGCGAACACGTCGCCCGCGCTGTCGTGGTCCGGTGCCCCGCCCGACACCCGCAGCCTCGTCCTCATCGTGGACGACCCCGACGCGCCGGATCCCGCCGCGCCCAAAATGACCTGGGTGCACTGGGTTCTCTACAACCTCCCGCCGCAGGCGAACCACCTGCCCGCCGGGGTACGCGACGCCGAGCTGCCGCAGGGTACGCGGACCGGCCAGAACGACTTCAAGAAGACGCACTACGGCGGCCCCTGTCCCCCGGTGGGACGGCATCGCTACGTCCACAAGCTGTATGCGCTCGACACCGTGCTGCCCGACCTTGGCCATCCGACCAAGGCCCAGGTGGAACAGGCGATGCAGGGGCACGTGAAGGCGCAGGCGGAACTGATCGGCACCTACCAGCGCGGACACTAGGCTGCGCGGATGAAATCGACGAACGCGCGCAGCGGGGCCGGGACGAGGCGCCGTCCCGGATAGTAGAGATACGGGCCGGAAAAGCGCGGCCACCATGGCTCCAGCACGGGCTCGAGCAGGCCGCGGTCGATGTACGGGCGCAGCCAGTCCTCGAACAGGTAGACGACGCCCATGCCGGCGACGGCGGCGTCCACTTTGAGATCGATGGCGCCGCCCACCTGGACGAGCAATGGTCCGGACGGGTCGATCACCACCTTGTCGCCGTCGCGTTCGAACTCCCAGCGGATCACTGTCCCGCTGGCGAAGCGGGCGCGCATGCACGTGTGGTCGAGCAGGTCGCGCGGATGCTGCGGGCGGCCGCGCCGTGCGAGATAGTCCGGGGCCGCGGCCGCCGCCATGCGTTGCACGCGCGGCCCGATCGGCACGGCGATCATGTCCTGCTCGAGCCTTTCCTCGTAGCGGATGCCGGCATCGCAGCCGGCCGCGAGCACGTCGACGAAGCTCTCTTCGGCGATCACTTCCAGCCGGATTTCGGGATACGCGGCGAGGAAGCGCGGCACGATATCCGGCAGCACGAGCCGAGCGGCACTTACCGGGACGTTCAGGCGCAAGGTGCCGGTGGGCGTGTCGCGAAAACCGTTGACGACGTCCAGCGCGCTCTCGACTTCGTTGAGCACGGGATCGAGACGCGCGAGCAGGCTGCGGCCCGCTTCCGTCGGGACGACGCTGCGCGTGGTGCGGTTGAGCAGGCGGACGCCGAGCTTCGCTTCGAGCCGACGCACCGCATCGCTCAGGCCGGATGCGCTACCGCTCGTGGCCCGGGCAGCATCGCGGAAACCGCCGGCGCGCGCGACGGCGACGAAGGCGGAGAGGTCGCCGAGATCGACTTTCATGGTTTTCATTGTCCGTTTTGACGTACAGCCCATGCAGACTATACCGGATTGTCTTGCGATCGTGCCGGACTTATCTTGGATGCACTGTTCACTGTTCATCAAAGGAGAATCACATGTCCAGTATCGATCGTGCCGGCACGTATCAGCTCGGCGATCGCACCGTCCGGCGCCTCGGCTATGGCGCCATGCAGCTGGCAGGTCCCGGCGTCTTCGGACCGCCCCGGGATCCCGACGCGGCCCGCGCCGTCCTGTGCGAGGCCGTGGCGCTCGGCGTCAATCACATCGACACGTCCGATTTCTATGGGCCGCATGTCACCAACCAGTTGATCCGGGAAGCGCTGCATCCGTATGCCGACGACCTCGTCATCGTTACCAAGGTCGGCGCGCGGCGCGACGGCCAGGGCAACTGGCTGCCGGCCATCACGGCGCAAGAATTGCGGCAGGCCGTGCACGACAACCTGCGCAATCTCGGCCTGGACGTGCTCGATGTGGTGAATTTTCGCAGCATGCTGGATGTGCACGTCCCGGCGGAAGGATCGCTCGAGGCGCAGGTAACGGCGTTGGCGGAGCTGAGGGAAGAAGGGCTGATCCGGCATGTCGGCCTGAGCAACGTGACGATGCGACAGGTCGAGGACGCACGGCGCATCGTGCCGATCGCATGCGTGCAAAACATGTATAACCTCGTCCACCGCGGCGACGACGCCATGATCGATGCGCTCGCGCGCGATGGCATTCCTTATGTGCCCTTCTTTCCGCTGGGCGGTTTTTCGCCCCTGCAGTCGGATGCCCTGTCGGCCGTCGCGGCCGGGCTGGATGCGACGCCGATGCAGGTCGCGATCGCGTGGCTGCTGCGGCGGGCGCCGAACATCCTGCTGATTCCGGGCACGTCGTCGACCGCCCATTTGCGCGAGAACGTGGCAGCGGCGGACCTCGTGTTGACGGAGGACGTGCTGGTAAAACTCGAAGGCGTTGCCGATACGGGGAGGTAGAAAGCAAAAAGCCCGCTCGGTATCAACTGAGCGGGCTTCTGCATATAACTAGCCTGACGATAACCTACTTTCACACTGGTTGCAGCACTATCATCGGCGCAAAGTCGTTTCACGGTCCTGTTCGGGATGGGAAGGGGTGGTACCGACTTGCTATGGTCATCAGGCATAACTTGTACGGGTATCGCTTTTTCGAGCGCTACCCTGAATCTGGAAGAAGTATGGTTTTAATCTGTTGTCTCAACAAACAGCTGAACCCTTGTATTGGCAATGACTGCCAAGGTTATAGGGACAAGCCGTACGGGCAATTAGTATCGGTTAGCTTAATGCATTACTGCACTTCCACACCCGACCTATCAACGTCCTGGTCTCGAACGACCCTTCAAGGAGCTCAAGGCTCCGGGAAATCTCATCTCAAGGCGAGTTTCCCGCTTAGATGCTTTCAGCGGTTATCTCTTCCGAACTTAGCTACCCGGCAATGCCACTGGCGTGACAACCGGTACACCAGAGGTTCGTCCACTCCGGTCCTCTCGTACTAGGAGCAGCCCCCTTCAAATTTCCAACGCCCACGGCAGATAGGGACCAAACTGTCTCACGACGTTTTAAACCCAGCTCACGTACCACTTTAAATGGCGAACAGCCATACCCTTGGGACCGGCTACAGCCCCAGGATGTGATGAGCCGACATCGAGGTGCCAAACTCCCCCGTCGATATGAACTCTTGGGAGGAATCAGCCTGTTATCCCCAGAGTACCTTTTATCCGTTGAGCGATGGCCCTTCCATACAGAACCACCGGATCACTATGTCCTACTTTCGTACCTGCTCGACTTGTCGGTCTCGCAGTTAAGCACGCTTATGCCATTGCACTATTAGCACGATGTCCGACCGTACCTAGCGTACCTTCGAACTCCTCCGTTACACTTTAGGAGGAGACCGCCCCAGTCAAACTGCCTACCATGCACTGTCCCCGACCCGGATCACGGGCCAAGGTTAGAACCTCAAACGAACCAGGGTGGTATTTCAAGGTTGGCTCCACGAGAACTGGCGTCCCCGCTTCAAAGCCTCCCACCTATCCTACACAGATTGGTTCAAAGTCCAATGCAAAGCTACAGTAAAGGTTCATGGGGTCTTTCCGTCTAGCCGCGGGTAGATTGCATCATCACAAACATTTCAACTTCGCTGAGTCTCGGGAGGAGACAGTGTGGCCATCGTTACGCCATTCGTGCAGGTCGGAACTTACCCGACAAGGAATTTCGCTACCTTAGGACCGTTATAGTTACGGCCGCCGTTTACTGGGACTTCAATCAAGAGCTTGCACCCCATCATTTAATCTTCCAGCACCGGGCAGGCGTCACACCCTATACGTCCACTTTCGTGTTTGCAGAGTGCTGTGTTTTTATTAAACAGTCGCAGCCACCAGTTTATTGCAACCCTTTCACCCTTCCACAGTAAAGTGGTCAAGCTACCGGGGCGTACCTTATCCCGAAGTTACGGTACCAATTTGCCGAGTTCCTTCTCCCGAGTTCTCTCAAGCGCCTTAGAATACTCATCTCGCCCACCTGTGTCGGTTTGCGGTACGGTCTCGTATGACTGAAGCTTAGAGGCTTTTCTTGGAACCACTTCCGATTGCTTCGTGTCGCAAGGACACCCGTCTCGACCCCTTGAATTATGTGCCCGGATTTGCCTAAGCACCTTCTATGAGTCAAAAACCAACTATTCCAACAGTTGGACAACCTTCCGCGATCCGTCCCCCCATCGCATCATACGACGGTGCAGGAATATTAACCTGCTTCCCATCAGCTACGCATCTCTGCCTCGCCTTAGGGGCCGACTCACCCTGCTCCGATGAACGTTGAACAGGAAACCTTGGGCTTTCGGCGAGAGGGCTTTTCACCCTCTTTATCGCTACTCATGTCAGCATTCGCACTTCCGATACCTCCAGCATCCTTTACAAGACACCTTCTCAGGCTTACGGAACGCTCTCCTACCATATGTGCAAGCACATATCCGCAGCTTCGGTGACTGGCTTAGCCCCGTTACATCTTCCGCGCAGGACGACTCGATCAGTGAGCTATTACGCTTTCTTTAAATGATGGCTGCTTCTAAGCCAACATCCTGACTGTTTTAGCCTTCCCACTTCGTTTTCCACTTAGCCAATCTTTGGGACCTTAGCTGGCGGTCTGGGTTGTTTCCCTCTTGACGCCGGACGTTAGCACCCGACGTCTGTCTCCCAAGCTCGCACTCACCGGTATTCGGAGTTTGCAATGGTTTGGTAAGTCGCAATGACCCCCTAGCCATAACAGTGCTCTACCCCCGGTGGTGATACTTGAGGCACTACCTAAATAGTTTTCGGAGAGAACCAGCTATTTCCAGGTTTGTTTAGCCTTTCACCCCTACCCACAGCTCATCCCCTAATTTTTCAACATTAGTGGGTTCGGACCTCCAGGGCGTGTTACCGCACCTTCATCCTGGCCATGGGTAGATCACCTGGTTTCGGGTCTACACCCAGCGACTGTCGCCCTGTTCGGACTCGATTTCTCTACGGCTCCCCTATTCGGTTAACCTCGCCACTGAATGTAAGTCGCTGACCCATTATACAAAAGGTACGCCGTCACCCCACGAAGAGGCTCCGACTGTTTGTATGCACACGGTTTCAGGATCTATTTCACTCCCCTCCCGGGGTTCTTTTCGCCTTTCCCTCACGGTACTGGTTCACTATCGGTCGATTACGAGTATTTAGCCTTGGAGGATGGTCCCCCCATATTCAGACAGGATTTCTCGTGTCCCGCCCTACTTGTCGTACGCTTAGTACCACCGGTCTGATTTCGTGTAAGGGGCTATCACCCTCTATGGCCAGCATTTCCAGGCTGTTCCACTATCAGTCCGACTATCACGTACAAGGCTCTTCCCATTTCGCTCGCCACTACTTTGGGAATCTCGGTTGATTTCTTTTCCTGCAGCTACTTAGATGTTTCAGTTCGCCGCGTTCGCTTCGCATACCTATGTATTCAGTATGCGATGACCTAAAAGGCCGGGTTTCCCCATTCGGAAATCTGCGGATCAAAGTGTGTTTGCTCACTCCCCGCAGCTTATCGCAAGCTACTACGTCCTTCATCGCCTGTAATCGCCAAGGCATCCACCATGTGCACTTATTCACTTGTCCCTATAACGTTGGCCCCTGCAGTCTTTCCGAAGGAAAGACGAGAAGGGAACGTCATATCGACAAGAGTTCAGCTTACTTTGTTTGTTGATACATACAGATTACTACCCTAAGTGTCCAATACATCTTTCGATGCGTTGAACGCTTAAAGAAAACTTTACTTCTTCCAGATTGTTAAAGAACGAGAACTACACTTATCGAAACTCAGCTTCGCTGGGCTTGGATAAATGCAGTGAACAAGAGTTGGTGGAGGATGACGGGATCGAACCGACGACCCCCTGCTTGCAAAGCAGGTGCTCTCCCAGCTGAGCTAATCCCCCGACGCATAACGTGGTAGGGCTGGTTGGACTCGAACCAACGACCCCCGCGTTATCAACACGGTGCTCTAACCAGCTGAGCTACAGCCCCGAAAACTCTTCTCGTTTAACTTTAAACAGTCGATAAGCGTGGACGCTTGATGATCGAGCTCGCGCTCGCAGTGCCACTCTAGAAAGGAGGTGATCCAGCCGCACCTTCCGATACGGCTACCTTGTTACGACTTCACCCCAGTCACGAATCCTACCGTGGTAAGCGCCCTCCTTGCGGTTAAGCTACCTACTTCTGGTAAAACCCGCTCCCATGGTGTGACGGGCGGTGTGTACAAGACCCGGGAACGTATTCACCGCGACATGCTGATCCGCGATTACTAGCGATTCCAACTTCACGCAGTCGAGTTGCAGACTGCGATCCGGACTACGATACACTTTCTGGGATTAGCTCCCCCTCGCGGGTTGGCGGCCCTCTGTATGTACCATTGTATGACGTGTGAAGCCCTACCCATAAGGGCCATGAGGACTTGACGTCATCCCCACCTTCCTCCGGTTTGTCACCGGCAGTCTCATTAGAGTGCCCTTTCGTAGCAACTAATGACAAGGGTTGCGCTCGTTGCGGGACTTAACCCAACATCTCACGACACGAGCTGACGACAGCCATGCAGCACCTGTGTTCAGGCTCCCTTTCGGGCACCCTCCAATCTCTCGGAGGTTCCTGACATGTCAAGGGTAGGTAAGGTTTTTCGCGTTGCATCGAATTAATCCACATCATCCACCGCTTGTGCGGGTCCCCGTCAATTCCTTTGAGTTTTAATCTTGCGACCGTACTCCCCAGGCGGTCTACTTCACGCGTTAGCTGCGTTACCAAGTCAATTAAGACCCGACAACTAGTAGACATCGTTTAGGGCGTGGACTACCAGGGTATCTAATCCTGTTTGCTCCCCACGCTTTCGTGCATGAGCGTCAATCTTGACCCAGGGGGCTGCCTTCGCCATCGGTGTTCCTCCACATCTCTACGCATTTCACTGCTACACGTGGAATTCTACCCCCCTCTGCCAGATTCAAGCCTTGCAGTCTCCATCGCAATTCCCAGGTTAAGCCCGGGGCTTTCACGACAGACTTACAAAACCGCCTGCGCACGCTTTACGCCCAGTAATTCCGATTAACGCTTGCACCCTACGTATTACCGCGGCTGCTGGCACGTAGTTAGCCGGTGCTTATTCTTCAGGTACCGTCATTAGCTCCAGGTATTATCCAGAACCGTTTCTTCCCTGACAAAAGAGCTTTACAACCCGAAGGCCTTCTTCACTCACGCGGCATTGCTGGATCAGGCTTGCGCCCATTGTCCAAAATTCCCCACTGCTGCCTCCCGTAGGAGTCTGGGCCGTGTCTCAGTCCCAGTGTGGCTGGTCGTCCTCTCAGACCAGCTACTGATCGTCGCCTTGGTGAGCCTTTACCTCACCAACTAGCTAATCAGATATCGGCCGCTCCAGGAGCATGAGGCCCGAAGGTCCCCCACTTTCATCCTTAGATCGTATGCGGTATTAGCGTAACTTTCGCTACGTTATCCCCCACTCTTGGGTACGTTCCGATATATTACTCACCCGTTCGCCACTCGCCGCCAGGTTGCCCCGCGCTGCCGTTCGACTTGCATGTGTAAAGCATGCCGCCAGCGTTCAATCTGAGCCAGGATCAAACTCTTCAGTTTAATCTCTGTTTTTGTCGATTTCTCGACATGTCGCTCACTCAAAATACTGACCGTTACTCATTGCTGAGCAACGTATTTCTTTTGTGTGAACATTTGATAATTTAAGCATTCAGCACCCAAAAGGATGCTGGCACTTCATCAAACGCCCACACTTATCGACTGTTGATTGTTAAAGAACTGTATTCGGTACTGCCTTGCTGCACTTGCGAATCGTTTTGTTCGTCAGCAGCAGAGAAGCGAGATTATCCAGTGTTTCGAGATGTTCGTCAACTTCTTTTTCTCCCCTTCGAAGCGTTCAGAACCGTTAAAGTTCGTTTCGTTTTCGACGAGGGACCGAATGATACCAGTGTCGAAAACAGACCGCAAGGCCCGCACGCCTGGCGAACCGCGGCAGCGTACAATGGGCGCTTTGCCGTCCTCCCCGCATCGCCATGACCATCCTGCTCGCCACCCTCAATGCCCGCTATGCCCACGCTTCGCTGGGGCTGCGCTACCTGCTGGCCAATATGGGCGCGTTGCAAGAACAGACGAGCCTGATGGAATTCGTGATCGGCGCAAAAACCACCGAGGTCGTGGAACGCCTGCTGGCCAAGCAGCCGCGCATCGTCGGTTTCGGCATCTATATATGGAACGTCGAGGAGACGGCCAGGGTCGTCGCCATGCTCAAGCGCGTGGCACCCGAGGTGACGGTCGTGCTGGGCGGCCCGGAAGTGTCATACGAGACCGGCGAACAGGAGATCGTGCGCCTGGCCGACTACGTCGTCACGGGCTGGGGCGACATCACCTTTCCCAAGCTGTGCGGCGACATCCTGCATGGCCCCAAGCCGCTCATGAAGGTGCATGCGGGCGTGCAGCCTCCCATGGCCGACATCCGCCTGCCGTACGAACTCTATACGGACGACGATATCGCCCACCGCACCATCTATGTGGAAGCGTCGCGCGGCTGCCCGTTCAAGTGCGAGTTCTGCCTGTCGTCGCTGGACAAGACGGCGTGGCCGTTCGGGCTCGACGCCTTCCTCGCGGAGATGGAGGCGCTGTACCGGCGCGGCGCGCGCCTGTATAAATTCGTCGACCGCACGTTCAACCTGAACGTCAAGACGAGCCAGCGCATCATGCAGTTCTTCCTCGATAAGATCGCGACCAATCCGGACGATCCGGTCTACGCCCACTTCGAACTCGTGCCGGACCACCTGCCGGAAGCGCTGAAGGAAACGATCGCCAGGTTCCCGCCCGGCGCCCTGCAGTTCGAGATCGGCATCCAGAGCTTCAATCCGGACGTGCAGGCCCTCGTGAGCCGCCGTCAGGACAACGCCAAGGCCGCGGACAACATCCGCTGGCTGACGACGCACTCGCACGCGCACCTGCACGTGGACCTGATCGCCGGCCTGCCGGGCGAGGACGTCGCATCGTTCGCGCGCGGCTTCGACCAGCTGGTGGCGCTCCGCCCGCACGAGATCCAGTTCGGCATCCTCAAGCGCCTGCGCGGCACGCCCATCATCCGCCACACGGCCCCCTACAAGATGGTGTACGACCCGTATCCGCCGTACACCGTACTGGCCACCGACCGCATCGACTTCGGCACCATGCAGCGGCTCGTGCGCTTTGCCCGCTACTGGGACCTGGTCGCGAACTCCGGCCGCTTCGCCCACACGATCACGGTCCTGCTGGGCGACAGCCCGTTCGCCAGCTTCATGGCCTTCTCCGACTGGATGTACGCGCAGCTCGACGCCACCCACCGCATCGCGCTGGACCGCCTCGCGAAGCTGGTACAGGCCTGGCTGCAGCTGCGCGGGATGCCGGCCGGCGAAGCGGCAGCCCTGGTCGCGAGCGATTATGCGGGCAGCGCGCACAGGCCGGCCGCCAGGGACAACGGCACGCAACCCAAACCGGCCGCCGCGCCGGAACGCCAGGTGCGGCACCTGGCCGCGTAAACACGGGGCGCGCGCCAATGTGCGCCAGCGTACGCTCTACGGCACGCAAGCGTAACGCTGGTGGCGGCAGTCGCGAATCTCTTTTACACTGCCGCAATGCAGATTGAAAATGCGCCAACATTAACCATCGAGCATCCCATTGCCGGCGCGGAGCAATCCGTGGTGGCGCGCGGCGTATGGCAAGTCCACGCGTTCTCGCGGCGCGGTTTCAAGGACATCGAAAAGACGATGAAATCCCTGGCCGGCAAGCCGGTCGCCTGGGATCTCTCCGAAATCGCCAGCCTCGATCACATCGGCGCCCAGTTGTTCTGGAGTTCCTGGGGCAAGCGCCGCCCCGCGCAACTGAAACTCGACCCGCGCCAGGAAGAGCTGT
Organism: Massilia sp. Masssp93; assembly: GCF_059491295.1. Taxonomy (NCBI): domain Bacteria; kingdom Pseudomonadati; phylum Pseudomonadota; class Betaproteobacteria; order Burkholderiales; family Oxalobacteraceae; genus Massilia; species Massilia sp. Masssp93. The sequence goes on from NZ_CP168502.1 coordinate 5,784,057, forward strand.
TCGAGCGCATCGAAAAATCCGGCCACATCGCGCTGCCGCGCACCCGCAAGAGCCGCCTGCAATGGGTGATCACGCTGGGCAACGGCGTGCTGTCCTTCTTCGAGCACCTGCGCGGCGCGATCACCCTGATCGGCCAGGTGGTGCAGGACATCGGCCGCTTCCTCCGCCATCCGCTGTCCGGGCCGTGGCGCGAGATCTCGGCCAACGTCTACCACTCCGGCTTCCAGGCGCTCGGCATCACGGCGCTGGTCGGCTTCCTGATCGGCGTGGTGCTCTCGTACCTGTCGGCGCAGCAGCTGCGCATGTTCGGCGGCGACATCTACCTCGTCAACATCCTCGGCATGAGCATCATCCGCGAACTGGGCCCGCTGCTGGCGGCGATCCTGGTCGCGGGCCGCTCCGGTTCGTCGATCACGGCGCAACTGGGGGTGATGCGCGTGACCGAGGAACTCGATGCGATGCTCGTGATGGGCATCTCGCACGGCTACCGCCTGATCATGCCGAAGGTGCTGGCGCTCGCGCTGGCGATGCCGCTGCTGGTCGTGTGGACGGATGCCATGGCCCTGATCGGCGGCATGGTCTCGGCGAAGATCGAACTGGGCCTGACGATGCGCTACTTCGTGCAGAAGCTGCCGTCGGCCGTGCCGATCGTGAACTACACCATCGGCCTGGGCAAGGGCGTCGCCTTCGGCATGCTGATCGCGCTCGTGTCCTGCCACTTCGGCCTGCGCATCAAGCCGAACACGGAAAGCCTGGGCCGCGGCACGACGACGTCGGTCGTCACGGCGATCACCGTCGTGATCCTGGCCGACGCCGTGTTCGCGATCGTCTTCTCGGGGGTGGGCTTCTGATGGAAAAGCCCCAGCGCCCGCCGCAGCAACTGAACCGCAAACCCGAGGAAGACGTCGGGCCGCCGGTCGTCCAGATCCGCAACCTGTGGACGCGCTTCGGCCGCACCGTCGTGCACCAGGACCTGAACCTCGACATCTACGCGGGCGAAATTCTCTCCATCGTCGGCGGTTCCGGCACCGGCAAGACCGTGCTGCTGCGCCAGATGCTGGGCCTGGAGCGGCCGTCCAGCGGCTGCGTCAGGGTATTCGGCGAGGACGTCAGCAGCGCCAGCCCGGAACAGCTGCAGCGCATGCGCAACCACTGGGGCATGCTGTTCCAGCAGGGCGCGCTGTACTCCGCGCTGACCGTGTTCGACAACATCGCGCTGCCGCTGCGCGAGCTGCGCGCCCTGCCCGAGGACGTCGTGCGCGACGCCGTGCTGCTCAAGATGGACATGGTCGGACTCGGCCCGGGCGACGCCAACAAGATGCCGTCCGACCTGTCGGGCGGGATGATCAAGCGCGCGGCCCTCGCGCGCGCGCTCGCGCTCGAGCCGCAACTGCTGTTCCTCGACGAGCCGACGGCGGGCCTCGACCCGGACCTGTCGGACTCCTTCGTGGCGCTGATCCAGACGCTGCACAGCGAGCTGCACCTGACCGTGGTGATGGTCACGCACGACCTGGACACGCTGTTCGCACTGTCCTCGCGCATCGCCGTGCTGGCGGAGAAGCACGTGATCGCGGTGGGCCCGTCGTGCGACGTGCTGCGCGTCCCTCACCCCTTCATCAAACACTTTTTCCTGGGGCCCCGCGGCCAGCGGGCGCTGGAAGTGCTGGAAGAGCGCATCGCAAGAAAGGAGTCGGAAGACTGACATGGAAAACAGATCGTATGCCCTCATGACGGGCTTCTTCACGGTCGCGCTGCTGGTGGCCGCCATCCTGGTCGGCCTGTGGCTGAACCGCGACCGCACCAAGACGCATCCATACGAGATCGTCACCACGCAGACCATCCCCGGCCTGAATCCGCAGGCGGCCGTGCGTTACCGCGGCCTGGAAGTGGGGCGCGTGGACGACATCGTGTTCGACCCGCGCGTGACCGGGCAGATTCTCATCAAGCTGTCGATCGAAGACGGCGCGCCCGTCACGACGACGACGTTCGCCTCGCTCGGCTACCAGGGCGTGACGGGCATCGCGTTCATCCAGCTGGACGACGACCGCACCGGCTCCCCGCTGCTGAAAAGCGACAAGGACCGCGTGGCGCGCATTCCGCTGCGTCCCGGCCTGCTCGACCAGCTGGAAAAGCGCGGCCTCGCGATCCTGGAAAAGACGGAGCGCATCACCGACAGCCTGAACAACGTCCTCAGCAAGGAAAACCAGGACAAGATCACCGGCGCCTTCGACAGCATCAACAAGGCCGCCGCCGCGTATGCCGAGATCCCGGGCCAGCTCCAGCCGACACTGGCGCGCCTGCCCGCGCTGACGGATAAACTCGATCGCACGATGGGTTCCGTGAACGATCTGTCGACCAGCGCCACGGCCGCCGTGCGCAACTACGACCGCCTCGCGACGAGCCTGCAGGCGCCGGGCGGCCCGCTCGAACGCGCCAGCACCGCCATCGATTCGCTGGGCGGCGTGACGTCCGACCTCGAGCTGCAGACGCTGCCGCACGTGGTCGACATGGCCGACGAAGCCAAGACGTCGCTGCGCGCCGTGCGCCGCACCGTGACGAACCTGGGCGAGCGCCCGCAAAGCATCCTGTTCGGCGCCCCGGCGGCCGAACCCGGCCCGGGCGAACCCGGTTTCGTCCCCCCGACCCAATGAGGAATCCAGCGACCATGCATCCGACCCGCTTCATTCTCGCCGCGGCCCTGGCCCTGATCCTGTCCGGCTGCGCCTCGCAAAAAGGCCAGCCGACCACGCAGTTCGACTTCGGCCCGGCCACCCCCGCGACGCCGCAGGCGCCCGCGCAGGGCGCGCTCGGTTCGGTGGTCGTCACCGACGTCACCGGCTCGAGCGCCCTGGACAACGAGCGCATGTTCTACCGCCTCAGTTATGCCGACCCGCTGCAGGCGCGCACCTATGCGAACAGCCGCTGGACGGCGAATCCGCTGCAATTGCTGACCCAGCGCTTCAAGACGCGGCTCGCGCAGGCCGGCGCGCGGGTGCTGTCGGAAACGGATGCGTCGATCGGTATTCCGCTGCTGCGCATCGACGTCGACGAATTCATCCAGGACTTCGGCGGCACGAGCCGGAGCACCGGCGTGGTTGCGGTGCGCGCCTCCGTATTCCAGGGCCATACGCTCGTCGACCAGCGCAGCTTCCGCCAGTCCGTCCCCGCGACGAGCGCCGACGCGGCCGGCGGCGCGCGGGCCCTCGCGGCCAGCACCGACGCCGTCGCGGCCGACATCGTGGCCTGGCTGGGCACACTGAACATCAACCGACGATGACCGATACGGAAGACGACGCCGGCCCGCGCGCCTCGCCGGTGGCACGCGCGGCGCTGCTGGCCTATCTGCTGCTGATCGTCTACGCCAGCTGGTTCCCGTTTTCCGGCTGGCGCAGCAGCGGGCTGTCGCCGTTCGCCTTCCTCAACCTGCAGATGCCGCGCTGGTGGACCGGTTTCGACGTGCTGGTCAACGTCGTCGGCTACATGCCGTTCGGCGTCCTGATCGTGCTGGCGCTGCACCCGCGCGTGCGCGGCATGTGGGCCGTGCTCGTCGCGGCCGCCGTCGGGCTGCTCGTGTCGGGGACGATGGAGGCCGTGCAGAACTACCTGCCCAGCCGCGTGCCGTCGAACCTCGACCTGCTGACCAATGCGGCCGGCTGCCTGGCCGGGGCGCTGCTCGGCGCCTGGTTCGCGCCGATGCTGGTGGACCGCAGCCGTTTGTATCTGCTGCGCCAGCGCTGGTTCGCATCGCATGCGAGCCAGGGCCTGGTGCTCATCGCCCTGTGGCCGCTGGCCCAGGTCTATCCGCAGAACTACCTGTTCGGCAACGGCCAGGTGCTGCCGCTGCTGTCGGAATGGCTGTCCGAATGGCTCGACACCGACATCGACCTCGTGACGCTGCTGCGCGGCGACGCGCCGATGAGCGTGGAGCAGTACTGGCTGTCCGAGACCATCATCACCGCGTGCGGCATGACGGGCGCCGCCCTCACCCTGCTGTGCCTCACGCGCCGCAGCGCGCCAAGGCTGTCGCTGATGCTGGCGCTGGTCCTCGTCGGCATCGTCGTCAAGACGCTCGCGAGCTCGCTGTTCTTCGCGCCGGACAATGCCTTTGTCTGGGTCACGCCGGGCGCGGAAGGCGGCTTCCTGATCGGGTTGATCATGCTGGCCGGCCTCGCGTTCGCGCCCCAGGTGGCGCAGCGCCGGCTGGCCGTGGTGACGCTCGTGCTGTCGCTCATCGTCGTCAACACGATTCCCGCCAACCCGTATTTCGTCTCGACGCTGCAGGCCTGGCAACAGGGTAAATTCTTGAATTTCAACGGCGCCGCCCAATTCCTCGGCATGGCCTGGCCGGTCCTCGCGCTGTGGTTCCTGCTGCTGCCTTCGCATCGGCTGAACCGGCCCTGATTAGGGCGTATCATAGCGGGCGACGGCGCCGGCGCGGCCGCCAACTCATCCGGAAACGACATGAACGACGACAAACCCTTTTATCAACACCACGTGTTCTTCTGCCTGAACGAACGCGAAGGCAAGGACTGCCGCCCGAGCTGCGGCAAGAGCGGCGCCGAGGCGGCACAGCAGCACGCCAAGAAGCGCGTCAAGGAACTGGGCCTGAATGGGCCGGGCCAGGTGCGCATCAACAAGGCCGGTTGCCTGGACCGCTGCGAGGAAGGCCCGGTCGTGGTGATCTACCCGCAAGGCACGTGGTACACCTACGTGGACACCACCGACATCGACGAAATCATCGAACGCCACCTCGTCAAGGGCGAGGTGGTCGAGCGCCTGAAGATCTGAGGCCGACGCACGCAATGAACAAGAATTCGCACAAGTTTTACCTGACCGGCCGGGCCGGCAGAATGGAATGCCTGCTGGACGAACCGGACGGGCCGCCGCGCGGCATCGCCCTCGTCGCGCATCCGCACCCGCTGTATGGCGGCACCATGGACAATAAAGTGGCGCAGACGCTGGCCCGCGCCTTCGTCGGCCTCGGCTACGCGACGGCGCGCCTCAACTTCCGCGGCGTGGGCGAGTCGGAAGGCGTGCACGACGAAGGCCGCGGCGAAGTGGACGACATGGAGATCATGCTCGACCACATGATCCAGCAGTATCCGGGCCTGCCGTACGCGCTGTCCGGCTTCTCGTTCGGCACTTTCGTCCAGGCCCAGTTGCAGCAACGCCTGATCGCCCAGGGCCGCCCGGCCGAGCGCCTGGCGCTGGTCGGCACGGCCGCCGGCAAGTGGCCGGTGCCGGCAGTCCCGGCCGACACGATCCTGATCCACGGCGAACTTGACGATACGATACCGCTCGCGCACGTGTTCGACTGGGCGCGCCCGCTCGACATCCCCGTGACCGTGATTCCCGGCGCCGACCACTTTTTTCACCGCAAGCTCGTCCACATTAAAAATCTTGTCGCGCAATTGTGGCGGCGTGACATTTGAGCCTAACGCTGGCCTATAATGATGCGATCTTCTTTCAAGGCAATGTTTACCGGCATTGCCATCGCGTCATCTCCTGTTCACCTCTCGTTTGCCTTCCATGAAAAAGTTAATCGCGGCCTTCGCCGCCAGTGCCCTCCTGATGTCGGCCGCCCATGCGCAGCAGGTGCCGGCCCCGCAAATCGCCGCCCGTTCGTGGCTCCTGCTGGACGCCACCAGCGGCCAGATCATCGCCTCGCAAGACCCGGACATGCGCATCGAACCGGCCTCGCTCACCAAGGTCATGACGGCGTACGTCGTCTTCGAAGCCCTGCGCGACAAGAAGATCACGCTGGACCAGATGGTCAACGTCTCGGTGCATGCGTGGAAAGTCGACGGCAGCAGCTCGAAGATGTTCATCGACCCGGCCACCCCGGTAAAAATCCAGGACCTGCTGTACGGCCTGATGATCCAGTCCGGCAATGACGCCGCGGTGGCACTGGCCGAAGCCGTCGCCGGCGACGAAGCGACCTTCGTCACCCTGATGAACCGCGAGGCCCAGCGCATGGGCATGAAGAACACCCACTTCGCCAACCCGCACGGCTTGCCGAGCCCCGAGAACTACTCGACCGCGCGCGACCTGTCGATCCTGGCCTCGCACGAGATCCAGGACTTCCCGCAGTTCTACAAGATCGACTCGATCAAGGAATTCACGTACAACAAGATCAAGCAGCAGAACCGCAACCGCCTGCTGTGGCTGGACCCGACCGTGGACGGCCTCAAGACCGGCCACACCGAAGCCTCGGGCTTCTCGATGATCGCGTCGGCGCACCGCCCGAACGGCCCGGCCGGCGAGCGCCGCCTGATCTCGGTGCTGTCCGGCGCCACGTCGGACGGCAACCGCACGGCGGAAAGCCAGAAGCTGCTGAACTGGGGCTTCCAGAACTTCGACACGGTCAAGCTGTACGCCAAGGGTCAGGCGATCCTGACCCCGGAAATCTGGAAGGGCTCCAGGTCGAACGTGAAGATCGGCTTCCCGAACGACGTGTGGGTGACCGTACCGAAGGGCGTGGCCCAGAAGATGAAGCCGGTCCTGGAGCGCAAGGACCCGCTGGTCGCGCCGCTGGCCCTGAACAGCCGCGTCGGCACGCTGAAGATGATGGTCGACGGGAAGGCGCTGCTGGCGCTGCCGGTGGTGTCGCTGGAAGAAGTGCAGGAAGCGTCGATCTTCGGGCGCGCGTGGGACTCGATGCGCTTGTGGATGAAGTAACCTCGCGGTAAGCATGACATCGTAGGGTGGGCACACCGTGCCCACGCGTGCCGTTTGCGGTTTGCGAACGTCCGCGTGGGCACAGGGGTGCCCACCCTACGTCTATAATGACCCTACGTTTATTTGAAAGTAGAACGATGACCTCTGCCCTGCCCCGCGACCTGTCCTGCCCGCGCGTTGCCATCCGCAAGAACGGTGGCCTCGAACTGTCCCGCATCGTCGCCGGCATGTGGCGCATGGTCGAATGGGGCATGACGGTGGAGCAGCGCATCGCCTTCATCGAGCAGTGCATCGCGCTGGGGGTCACCTCGTTCGACCATGCGGACATCTACGGCAACTACGGCGTCGAAGGCCTGTTCGGCGAAGCCCTGCGCGCCCAGCCTTCGCTGCGCGACCGCATGCAGCTGATCAGCAAGTGCGGCATCCGGCTGCTGTCGAATAAACGCCCGCAGCACACCATCCAGCACTACGACACGAGCGCCGCCCACATCGTCGCCTCCGCCGAGGAATCGCTGCGCCAGCTGCACACGGACCGCCTGGACCTGCTGCTGATCCACCGTCCCGACCCGCTGATGGACTTCGACGAGATCGCGCAAGCCTTCACGCGCCTGAAGCAGGACGGCAAGGTGCTGCACTTCGGCGTGTCGAATTTCAGCCGCCACCAATTCGAGGCGCTGAACCGCCGCATCGAGCTGTCGACCAACCAGGTGGAATTCTCGCCGCTGCACGTGGCGCCGATGTTCGACGAGACCTTCGACGGCCTGCAGGACAAGGGCGTCGCGCCGATGATCTGGTCGCCGCTGGCCGGCGGGCGCCTGTTCACGGCCAACGATGCGAACGCCGAGAACCTGCGCCTCGTGATCAAGGAGATCGCCGACCGCCTGCACCAGCCGTTCGCCAGCGTGGTGTTCGCGTGGATCATGCAGCTGCCGTCGCGTCCCTTCCCGCTGACGGGCAGCGGCCGCATCGAGGCGATCTCGGTGGCCGTCGCCGGCACCACGTTCCAGCTGGCGCGCGCCGACTGGTTCACGATCCTGCGTGCGGCGCGCGGCCACGAGGTCGCATAAGCGGTGCGCCCATGGCCGAACCGCTCAAGATCGTCGAAGGCAGCGCGCTGACGGCGCAGCAGAAGAAGGATTTGCTGAACCGCCTCGCGCGCGTGGAGGGTCAGCTGCGCGGCGTCCAGAAGCTGATCGCGCTGGCCGATACGCCGTCCGACTGCGACGCCGTGGCCCAGCAGATGGCGGCCGCGCGCAAGGCGCTGGACCGCTCGTTCGTGCAGCTCCTCACCGCCAGCATCGTCACCCATACGGGCAATGCGGGCGACGTCGAGGAAGCGAAGGCGGCCGCCGCGCACCTGGCGGCCCTGTTCGACAAGTTCGCGTGACGGATCGTGGGCGGAGGCCGCCCACCCTACGGCACCACGTGCCCACGCGTTCAACCAGCTCGTGCGGGCACATGTCGTCTGGACGCGTGGACGGCAAGCCGTCCACCCTACCCGTTCATTCGTCGTCGTACACCTTCGGCGGCGCGATCTTCGTCCAGCCACCCCGCCACGCGATGTTCAGCAGCAGCGTCGCGCTGATATAAAACACGAAGAACAGCGCGAAGAAGCGCGTCCGCAACAACGCCAGCAGCACCACGCAGACCACCAGCGCAATGAAGGCCGCCGTCGATTTCGGCTGCTTGGAGCTGGGGAAGCGGATCGTCGACACCATCAGCGTGCCGACCGCGATCATCAGCAGCATGACGAGGAAGGCGCCGGCCATGTCCGCCACCGGATCGGGCCATGCGACCACCACCGCGGCCACGCACGCGGCGCCGGCCGTGATCGGCATGCCGACGAAGTAGCGGGGGTCGGTCCTCCCGACCATCACGTTGAAGCGCGCCAGGCGCAGCGCGCCGCAGGCCACGAACACGAAGCAGGCCAGGCCGCCCATGCGCACGAGGGTCGGGTGCGCGGCGCCCATCTGGGCGAAGCCGTAGCAGTACAGCAGCAGGCCCGGGGCGCAGCCGAAATTCATCACGTCGGCGATCGAATCCAGCTGCACGCCGAACGCGGACTGCGTGTTGGTGGCGCGGGCGACGAAGCCGTCGAGGGCATCGAAGACCCCGGCCAGCACCAGCAGGATCGCGGCCAGGCGATAGTCGGACGGATCGCCCACGGGCGCGTTGTCGACCGAGATCACGATGCTGCCGAAACCGCAGGCGATCGACAGCAGGGTCACGAAACTGGGCAGGGCAAACTTGGCGCGCGCGAGGCGCTGCTGGCGGGTAGCGTTCACTGAATTCGTTCGAAGCGGAAGAATGGCTTATTTTACATGGGCTTATGCTGGGGCCGCGATTGTCCGTACGCTCGTCGCCGCGCGCCGATTTCGCCTAGAATGGAAGCTCTTTTTAGCCGGCAGGCCGGGCACTGGGAATTTCATATGACGAATAGAATGTATCGTGTGCGGCAAATTGCCCTCGCCTGCACCGCGGCGTGGGCGCTGGTCGCCTGCGGCGGCGGCGGCGGCAGCGGCGGCGGCAGCGGCGGCAATGCCGGCGTCTCGAGCGGCCCGCTGACGACCGGCTTCTCGGGACAGGACGCCGCGGCGCCCATCGCGACCAACAACATCGCCACCGACGGCCTGAACTGGATTAACTACCGCCGCAGCCAGATCGGCATGCCGGCCCTCACGCACAACGGCGTGATCGACGTCGCGGCCCAGGGCCATTCCGACTACCAGCGCATCAACAACGTCGTGGCCCACGACCAGACGGCCGGCAAACCGGGCTTCACGGGCGTGGACCTGGGGGCCCGGCTGACGGCGGCGGGTTACGTGTTCGCCGGCGAGAACGCGATCGGCGAAGTCATCTCGGCAACCTCGAACGGCACCGGCTTCTACATGGCCGAGGAACTGATCACGGCCATCTATCACCGCTTCGTGATCTTCGAGCCCATGTTCAAGGAAATCGGCGCCGGTGCGGCGACGTCGTCGGGCAACTATAATTACTTCACCGCCGACTTCGTCGCCAACAACGGCTATGGCAGCGGCATCGCCGCCGGGACGATCGTGACGTGGCCGTTCAATGGCCAGACCCAGGTGCCGGCGAACTTTCTCAGCGATTACGAGGAGCCGGATCCGGTGCCCAACATTAATAACGTCGGCTACCCGGTCAGCGTGCACACGAACCTGACGCGCAAGCTGACGGTGCAGAGCTTCACGATCCGCGCCCACGGCGCCGGCAGCGACCTGTCCACGCGCCTGCTGGTGCAAGGCCAGGATGCGAACACGCACACCCAGTCGGCGGCGGCGATCGTCCCGCTGGCCCCGCTGGCGGCGGCGACCACCTACGACGTCGCCTTCACGGGAGCCATTGACGGCACACCGGTCAGCCGCAGCTGGTCGTTTACGACAAAATAAGACCTGATGGACAGTCCCGATCAACGCCCCCCGCCCGCTGCGCTCGACGACCCGGCCGTGAATCACGCGGGCGGCATCGCGCGCCTGATGGGCGACGGAAACCTGTTCGGGCGTGTCCTCGCGCGCTTTCGCAACGAGTACCGCCAGGCCGCGGCCGGCATCCGTACCGCGCACGACCAGGGGGACACCGTGCTGGCGCTGCGCCTCGTGCACACCCTCAAAGGGGCCGCCGGCATGATCGAGGCGGTGCCGCTGCAGCGCCAGGCGGACGTCGTGGAACGGATGCTGCACACGAACGATGGCGGCGTCCACGGCAGCCTCGTGCGCCTGCAGGATGAACTGGAACGGGTGCTGCGCGAACTGGACGCCCTGGCCAGCACCCTGCCCGAGCGCCGTTCCGCGGCGCCGGAGAAACGGCCGGCGCAGACCGGTCACGACGCCGTCGGCCGCCTCATGACGCTGCTCGACGAAGGCAATGGCGATGCGGTCGACCTCGTGCGCGAGGCCGCCGATGCGCTGGCCGCTCAACTTGGGGAAGACGATTACCGCCGGGTGGCGGATCTGGTCGACGGCTTCGACTTCGACGGTGCCCTGGCGCTGCTGCGCGGACGGGCGGAGGGCGGCTGACCGCGCCGGTGCGACCGCCGGATGCGGCGCGGTGCCGCGGCTCAGCGGTTGTATTCCGCTTCTTCGTCGAACGAGTCGGCGCAGGATTTGCCGCAGAAGCGGCGTACGCTGTCGAGCGGTTTTTCGCAATACCAGCACGAGCCCTTGGGCGGCAGGCTCAGACGGGCTGGCACCGGCGTCGCGCTCATCGAGGCGGCGACGATCGGCTCGACAGGCACGCTCTTGTCCGGAACACTTTCCTGTATCGTTTCCAAGGTTACCCCCTTACCGGCAGCACGTCAGTAACGCAGAGATTACTTTAGTGGAACACCGTGTGCATGAGAAAGCGCAAGCGCGGTTGTGCCCGCTTCTGCGGTTCGTGCTGTTGTGGCCTTTCAAACCAGTGTGCGCCGTTTGCGCTACCTGTGCAACGCTTGGGCCCAGCTAGTTTTAAAGAAACAACAGTCGCAGTGCCCCGACGTCATCGTCACCGATGCCGGACCGTCCAACTGCCGGAAATAATAGCAGTACTGGCAACGTATGCATCGGGCCGTTCAATCGTGCGCGCACGCCGTGTCGGATTTGCGACGCGCAGTTTTGGCAACAGTCAGCGCACCGGTTCCAGCGTGACGAACAGGGCGTCGGGCGCCGTCTCGAGCCGGGTGGGAGCGAATTGCATGCCCGCATAACGCAGGTCTTCGGGGTGGAAACTGTAGACCGGCATCTCGCGCAGCAATTGATTCACGAGCACATCGGCGGCGCGGCCCAGGTCGCGCACGCGCTTGCTGTCCATGCCGTCGACGTCGAAGCGGTCGACGTGGGTCGCCGAGAGAACAACGGCATTGCGCACATTGTCCAGCACCAGATGGCCGGACAGGGCCAGCGTGCCGTTCCACGACTGGCGCAGGAACGGCGGCGACACGGATACGTCCAGGGTGAGGCCGACGCGGTCGGTATCCGGCAGGATCGCCAGGCGCGGCCGGGTCAATTGCACGTCGAACAACTCGAGCATGCGGTTATGCAGCGGAAAGCGGCGCTCGAGACCAGCCTGCAGGCGCGACTGCGACAGCTCGATGCGGCGCGGCCCGACGACGCTTGCGCACGACGCCAGCAGGCCGCCGCCGGCCAGCGCCAGCACCGCCTTGCCAAAGCGCCGTCTTGTCATCCTGCCTTGCTTTGCCGCCATGGTTGCCTCATTCGTCAGTGGATGGGTAAGCGTAGCACATCCGCAAGGTACTATCGTGCGTCGATCAGCGGGCCGAAAAATCGATGCAAAACGTTAGTCAGCGAAATCTTTTGCCGCAAAAAAGCAGTTACAAGAAGGCAACCTATTTTTTCTTACGAAAGGATGAGAACTTCGGCCTGCATATCTACACGAAATCCATAACCCCTGAAAAACCTCATTTGCAATTCATGATCGATCTCAACAAAATGCGGATGAGCTCTATTGCACGCAAAGGCTTTTTTCAGCGTATATTTTTTTAAATCAACCTTATTCTCGGCAAGCAATTCGATTGTCGAAATCAACTGTTGAATGGCGTGCTCGCGCCACCTTTGCCTCTGATCTTTCAGTTCAACTAAATATAGGAGATGATCGGCTGTAAGCATGCCATCACATCTACCGTGCCCCGGCAATTCTCCGTCCGCGATCACACACTTGTCGATCGCAGTAAAAACCACGGGAATTGCATCTTTGTTCTTTACTTTCGCAACCCACTTCGATGAATTGACTTTATCGACAAAAGCGACTCCCCCATCCTGGTCATCACATATACCAAATTCAGTTTCCGAATGCGGACCCGTTTGACATGCGAGCTTAAAGAAATCCATTATTGCATTTCCTGTTCCAGCTCAAGCAACCGATCAAATATCTCATTGGAAAATCTAAGGAATTGATTGAGATAGTTTTTATCTGTCGGAATGCCTTCGAAGGTTGGCAGCTTTTTTACCGTACCATCCTTCTCATTTGCCTGAAACACGATCAAGTCTTCCGCATCTACCAAGGCATCGATATCGATCACCTCTTTCAACCTACGCAACAGCCGCTCCTTTTCGCCATGCGCAAGAATGTCCTTCTTAACCTTTGCGCCCAGGGCCGACAAACTCAGCAGACTGACGACATACGGGCTGTGAGTCGTTATAACTACCCGATTCGCCGTACGTTGATTATTAATCTGCAACAAGGTTTTCAAAATGCCCCATTGAGACTCGGGAAACAGATTTTGCTCGGGCTCTTCAACAATATTTACGAGGGCTGATTTATTGAACCTTGATGACAGTACAGAAACCGCCACTCGCCGTTGTTCTTCCGTAAGATTGAAATCCCTAAAGATTTCAGCAATGCTTTTCTTGAACCTTTCGATCTCGACCGCGCTCATCGGTAGATTTTTCGATTCACTTCCGCCAGTAAGCGTGTTCGCCAAATATTGCGTTACAACAAACAACGGCACCGATGACTGGAAGCCACTGGACGCATCCGTGAGCCTGAGCTTGTGATGCTTATCCTTAATATTTAGGATGTTGTTCAGCTTATCGTATTCAAGCTCAACATTATTGATGGGCAAGAGCACTGAGCCTTTTAACTGAGCAATAGCGCTATCAAAAACGGTCACGAACTCCTTCAATGAATCCGACGATATTTTCAATTCTCGGGAATTGCGAACATAAGAAATGAAATTTCTCTCAGCAGGAACATATATCACCTGAGGAAGTGCGTACTTTGGATTTTCTACCTCTTGAATCGCAAGCTGCCCATCCACGAATCTGATTTTATAAGCCTCCCCTTCGTATTCAATAGAAGTAGGATTTTCCGCATCGACAGAAACATAGTTCTCCAGCCGATGATAGGCCAGGAGAGTATTTTTCAGCCGGCCTTTTCTTTCAAACCATTTTTTGTCATAGTCGCCCCTAAAAAGAGCTTTTTCCATCCACGCAAAAGTGGAGAACAGCTTTGCGAGGGTACTTTTTCCAGAACCCTGATTACCGATAAAAATCGTAACGCGCCTTATTTCAATCCAACCTTCATCTTCAGTACATCCAACTCGAATCGGACCAAAATTCCTCACTCGCATTCTGACCATTGAACCTCCTGAAAGCAAATTAACCGCAAAATTATATCAAAAGCCCAACCTGCGTTACGTCAGAAATAAGCAAGCATTAAAATAAATGAATCTTATTAAAAGAAGTTGAATATCGCCTGAACCAAGATGTTTGTCGTAATTTTATTTTCCGATGCAGAACCGGCTGAAAATCACCCCCAGCAAATCATCCGGCGTGAACTGCCCGGTGATGCTGGACAGCTGGTCCTGCGCGAGCCGCAGCTCCTCGGCGAACAGGTCGAGCGACTGGTCGTCCTGCGCCGCGTGTTCGGCGGCAAAGCGCAGGTGCTCGCGCGCATTGCGCAGCGCGACGAGGTGGCGTTCGCGCGCGAGGTACAGCGATTCGCCCGTCTGCTGCCAGCCGGCGATGCGCAGCAGTTCCGCGCGCAGCAGGTCGATGCCGATCTTTTCGTGCGCCGACAGATAGATGTGCACGGCATCTTGGCTCTGGTCGATGCCCGGCTGGTGGCCCGACAGGTCGATCTTGTTCCAGATGCGCACGACGGGCACGCCGGCCGGGAACGCGGCGACGATCGCTTCGTCGGCCTTGGCCGGGCCCAGGCTGGCGTCGAGCAGGTGCAGGATCACGTCCGCCTTGCCGACCTCGCCCCAGGTGCGCTCGATGCCGATGCGCTCGACGACGTCGATGCCGTCGTCGATGGCGCGGATGCCGGCCGTGTCGACGATGTTCAGCGGGATGCCCTCGACCTGGATCGTCTCGCTGACTTTATCGCGCGTGGTGCCCGCGATCGGGGTGACGATGGCGACGTCCGACCCGGCCAGGGCGTTCAGCAGCGACGATTTACCCACGTTCGGCTGGCCGACGAGCACGACGTTCAGCCCCTCGCGCAGCAGCGCGCCCTGGGCGGCCTGGCGGAACACGGCTTCCAGCGCATCGACGATGCCCTTCAACTGGCCGCGCGCATTCGATTTCTCGAGGAAGTCGATCTCTTCCTCGGGAAAATCGAGCGTGGCCTCGACGAGCATGCGCAGGTTGATCGTCTTGTCGACCAGTTCATGGACGACCTTCGAGAACGCGCCGGACAGCGACTGCGACGCCGATTTCGCGGCGGCCTCGGTGGATGCGTCGATCAGGTCGGCGACGGCTTCGGCCTGGGCGAGATCGAGCTTGTCGTTCAGGAACGCGCGGCGCGTGAATTCGCCCGGTTGCGCAAGGCGCAAATCGGCGTCACGGCCTGCCTCCAGCACGCGCGCGAGCAGCATGCGCAGCACGACGGGGCCGCCGTGGCCCTGCAGTTCCAGCACGTCCTCGCCGGTGTACGAGTGCGGCGCCTTGAAGTACAGCGCGAGGCCTTCGTCGATGACGGTGCCCGCGGCATCCTTGAACGGCAGGTAGGTGGCGTGGCGGGGCGCCAGCGTCGCGCCCGGGAACAGCGCGGCGACGAGCGGAGACAGGTCCTTGCCGGAGGCGCGCACCACGCCGATGCCGCCGCGTCCGGGGGCGGTGGCGATGGCGGCGATGGGGGAGGTGTCGAGTTTCATGGGGTGCGATTGTAGTTGATCGAAGGTGCGCGTGCTGATGGCATCGGTGCACGTTCCGGTCAGAAACAAAAAAGCCCGTGCGGACACGGGCTTTTCGGTCACCAGGCCAGGCTTACTTGGCCGGCGCGAACTTCTTGGTGATGACGTACTGCTGCGCCATCGAGATCAGGTTGTTCACCACCCAGTACAGCACGAGGCCGGACGGGAAGAACAGGAACATGACCGAGAACGCCAGCGGCATGAACATCATCATCTTGGCCTGCATCGGATCGGCCGGTTGCGGATTCAGGCGCTGCGTGATGAACATCGAGATCGCGTACAGGACCGGCAGGATGAAGAACGGATCCTTCAAGGTCAGGTCGGGAATCCACAGCCAGGTCGCGCCGCGCATCTCGACCGCGGCCTGCAGCACCCAGTACAGGGCCAGGAACACCGGCATCTGCACGACGATCGGCAGGCAGCCGCCCAGCGGGTTGATCTTCTCGGCCTTGTACAGCTCCATCGTGGCCTGCTGCATCTTGGCCGGATCGTTTTTATGACGCTCGCGCAGCGCCTGCATCTTCGGCGTCACGGTCTTCATCTTGGCCATGCTGCGGTAGCCGGCCGCCGACAGCGGGAAGAACAGCAGCTTGATCAGGATGGTGAAGGCGATGATGGTCCAGCCCCAGTTGCCGATCATCGAGTGCAGCCAGTTCATCGTGGCGAAGATCGGCTTGGCGATGATCGCGGCCCAGGCGTAGTCGCGCACCAGGTCCAGGCCCGGCGTCACTTTTTCCAGCAGGCTCTGCACTTGCGGACCCGAGTACAGGCGCGCGGCGTTGGAGACGGTCGCGCCCGGCGCCACGGTGCCCAGCGGCTCGACGGCGCCGATGGCGAACAGGTCGTTGCCCAGGGCCTTCGTGTAGATGTCGCGCTGTGCCTTTTCCGGCGGGATGAACGCCGAGACGAAGAAGTGCTGCGAAATCGCGATCCAGCCGTCGGTCGCCGTCTTCGTGTGGTCGTCCGTGCCCTTGGCGATCTTGTCGAAGGTCAGCTTCTGGTAGTGATCCTGCGACGTCCACAGTGTGGGGCCCGTGTAGCTGCTGTTGAAATAGGTGTCGCCTGCCGGCTTCATGCCGTCATGCTCCAGCTGGAAATACAGCGACGGGGTCACCGGTGCCTGGGTCAGGTTCGTCACGTCGTGGCGCACGTCGATCACGTAGTCGTTGCGCTTGAACGTGAAGGTCTTGGTCAGGCGCACGCCGCCCTGCTCCGCGTCCAGCACGAGTTGCACCTGGTTGCCGTTGTCCAGCGTGCGCACGCCCGGACGGGCCGTGAAGGCGGTGTTGTGGTTCGGCAGGACGCCGGCCGTGCTGGTGCCCGTCAAGCCCGTCTGGGCCAGATAGACGCGCGGGCCATTGCTCTGGAACAGCACCTGGTTCTTGGTCGGGTCGACCTTGTCGCGGTACTTGAGCAGCTCCAGGCGGCGGATGACGCCGCCGGCCGTGTCGATGTCGGCCTTGACGACGTCGGTGGTGATCGTGATGACCTGGGTCTGGACCGGTGCGGGCGCGGCAGGCGCGCCGGGGACGGTCGCGACCGGGGCCGGCGTGGCGGCCGTCGGCAGGTCGTTCGGCTTGACCGGGTTCGGGGCTTGCGCGACCTTGGCCGGCGGCTGCGCCGAGAACATCGACTGCTTGCCGTTGGCCACCATCCAGTCGTTCCACAGGACGACCAGTGCGACGGCGAACACGATCCACAGGATGGTACGTTTATTGATTTCCATTGGTCTTATTCAGGAATGCTTGCAACCGCAAGCGGTTGGTGAGGAATGCTGCTCTCCGGGACGCGGCACCAGGTCGACGCCGCCGTCGTTCCACGGATGGCAGCGGCAGACGCGGCGCACGGCCAGCCAGCCACCGCGCGCGGCGCCGTGGACCTTGACGGCCTCGATCGCGTAATTGGAACAGGTCGGATAGAAACGGCAGTTCTGCCCGAGCATCGGAGACACCAGCAACTGGTAACCGCGCAACAGCCAGACGAGCAACCGGTTCATGATAATCCCGGTTGCGAACCTGAAGGCGCAACGCTCGCCGCCTGTGGAGCGGCGGCGCCGGCCTGATCGGCTTTCCGGACACGCGGTGCCTGCGACGCGAACAGGCGCGCCAGTTCGACGCGCAGCAGCGCCTTCAGGGCGGACGTCGTGGCCGGACCGTCCTTGCCGTTGACGGGACGGGCCAGACGGACGATGCAGTCGAGCGCCGGCAGCGGCATGGTGCGGAACAGTTCGCGGGTGATGCGCTTGATGGTGTTGCGCGTGACCGCGCGCGGCGCAAAACGCTTGGCCGCGACGACGCCCAGCCGCGCATGAGGCAGGGCATTCGGTCGGGTATAAAGCACGAAATGCGCGGTTTTTTGTGCAGGGCGCAAACGAAAAACGGATGAAAACTCATCCGTTTTTACGATACGCCGAACGCGCGCGAAGTCGTGCGAACCTTCGCCTGTCATGTGACGTAGGCGTGGTCGATGCGGCTTCGCAGGCTTAGACAGCCAGGCGCTTGCGGCCCTTGGCGCGGCGAGCGTTCAGGACAAGACGGCCACCACGGGTAGCCATACGTGCGCGGAAGCCGTGCGTGCGCTTGCGACGAACGACGGAAGGTTGGTAAGTACGTTTCATGGTGGTCTCGCTTAAAGCAAAATAGAATGCAAAAAATCGGGGCTGAGCTCACGCTGAGTCAGCATTGCGCCAATGACATTTCGCAGTTGTTAAGCCAGCGTCACGCCACAGCAAAGCTTGTCGCCTGTGTGCTCATTGTTGGATTAACAAATCGTACGGGCGGGGAACCCTGAATTAGACATCATTTTTGGTTTGGCTGTCAAGGAAGCCGTTGTGTTGCCGCTGCGTTTTTGTGCGCCGCAAACGGTTGCACCTGTATACAAAGCCATCGGACAAGCTGCCCGGTTTCGGTGGAAAATTCGCGAATCGCCTGTGGATAACTTGCGAGAACACAGGTAAAATAGAGTGTTACGCTTAACCTAGTCGATGTATGGATAACTTTTGGCAGACCTGTTCCAACCAGTTGGAGCTCGAGCTGACACCGCAGCAATATACCGCGTGGATCAAACCACTTGTCGCCCTCGACTACGAGGACGGCAAGCTGCGCATTGCAGCGCCCAATCGCTTCAAGCTCGACTGGGTGAAGTCGCAGTTCGCCAACCGCATCACATCGTTCGCGTCCGATTATTTCCAGCGGCCGGTCGACGTGCAGTTCGTGCTCGACCCCAAGAACAGCATGCCGAAGAAAACGGTAGCGGCACCGTCCTCCGCGCCCGCCATGACGGGTGCGCTGGGCGTGAACGCCGCCGCCGACAAGACCGTGCCGGAAATGCCCGTCGTGACGCCGGACAACGTCATCGCGAACAATCCGCGCCGCGAACAGAGCCGCGTCAATCCGGACCTCACGTTCGAGAACTTCGTGACCGGTAAGGCGAACCAGCTGGCGCGCGCCGCCGCGATCCAGGTCGCCAACAATCCGGGCGTCTCGTACAACCCGCTGTTCTTCTACGGCGGCGTCGGCCTCGGTAAGACCCACCTGATCCACGCGATCGGCAACCAGGTGATGGCCGACCAGCCGGGCGCACGCATCCGCTACATCCATGCGGAACAGTATGTGCGCGACGTCGTGACGGCCTATCAGCGCAAGGGCTTCGATGACTTCAAGCATTACTACCACTCGCTGGACATGCTGCTCATCGACGATATTCAATTCTTCGGCGGCAAAAGCCGCACGCAGGAAGAATTTTTCTATGCGTTCGAAGCGCTGATCGCGGCCAAGAAACAGATCATCATCACGTCGGATACCTATCCGAAAGAGATCACCGGCATGGACGACCGCCTGATCTCGCGCTTCGACTCCGGCCTCACGGTCGCGATCGAACCGCCGGAGCTGGAAATGCGCGTGGCGATCCTCATGAAGAAAGCGGAATCGGAAGGCGTGATGCTGAACGACGACGTCGCCTTCTTCGTCGCGAAACACCTGCGCTCGAACGTGCGCGAGCTGGAAGGCGCGCTGCGCAAGATCCTCGCGTACTCGCGTTTCCACGGCAAGGACATCACGATCGACGTCGTGAAGGAAGCGCTGAAGGATCTGCTGTCGGTGCAGAACCGCCAGATCTCGGTGGAAAACATCCAGAAGACCGTGGCCGACTTTTTCAATATCAAGGTCGCGGACATGTATTCGAAACGCCGCCCGGCGAACATCGCGCGTCCGCGTCAGATCGCGATGTATCTGGCGAAAGAGCTGACGCAAAAAAGTCTGCCGGAAATCGGCGAACTGTTCGGCGGCCGCGACCATACGACGGTGCTGCATGCGGTGCGCAAGATCGCCCAGGACCGGACCAAGAACGCCGAATGCAACCACGAGTTGCACGTGCTGGAACAGACCCTGAAAGGCTGATGCGTAAGGGGGAAAGGCTGCTCCCCCGATGATTTCTGGCAAAATATTGCGCAAACAACATTTTTACCCCTAATCGAGGATATCTATGCAACTGGTCAAATCCACCCGAGACACGCTTCTCCGGCCACTGCAGATCGTGAGTGGTATTGTCGAGCGTCGGCACACCATGCCGATTCTGGCCAATATCCTCATCCGCAAGAATGGCGAGAGCGTCTCGTTCCTGTCGACCGACACCGAGGTGCAGATCACGACCCTGGCCAATATCGGCTCCGGTCCCGAAGAAGCCGGCACGACCGTCGCGGCGCGCAAGCTGCTCGACATCCTGCGCGCGCTGCCGGAATCCGGCGACGTCACGATGACCCTGCTGAACAAGCGCCTCACCGTGCAGAGCGGCAAGTCGCGCTTCGCGCTGCAGACGCTGGCGGCCGAGGAATTTCCCACGGTGTCCGTGGCCGACACCTACAACGCGACCGTCACGCTGCCGCAAAAGACGCTGAAGCACCTGTTCAACATGGTGCACTTCGCGATGGCCCAGCAGGACATCCGCTACTACCTGAACGGCCTGCTGCTGGTGCTGGACGGTAATAACGTGATCGCCGTCGCCACCGACGGCCACCGCCTCGCGTTCTCGCAAGTAACGGCCGAGCAGCACTTCGAGCGCCAGGAAGTGATCATCCCGCGCAAGACCATCCTGGAACTGCAGCGCCTGCTGGAAGAAAGCGACGACACCGTCCGCCTCGACATCGCCGCCTCGCAGGTCAAGCTGACCTTCGCCGACATCGAACTCGTGTCGAAGCTGGTGGAAGGCAAATTCCCGGATTACACCCGCGTGATCCCGAAAGGCTACAAGAACGACTTCACGATCAGCCGCGAAGAACTGCTGCGTTCGCTGCAACGCGCGGCGATCATGACGAGCGACAAGTTCAAGGGCGTGCGCTGCATGATCTCCCCGGGTTCGATGAAGATCAGCTCGACCAACGCCGACCAGGAAGAAGCTGTCGAAGAACTGGAAATCGACTACGGCGGCGACACGATCGACATCGGTTTCAACGTCACGTACCTGCTGGACGTGCTGAACAACCTCAAGTGCGACCAGGTGAACATTTCGCTGGGCGATTCGAATTCGTCGGCACTGATGTCGATTCCCGACAATGGCGACTTCAAGTACGTCGTCATGCCGATGCGTATTTAATTCGGGCAAAGCGCCCATATATTCGTTGTTTGCCGTCCTGTTTGCGGCAAGAGCTGATGCAGCGATGCATGGATTCCCGCCTGCGCGGCATTCATGCATTGCGGCGCGGCCGACCGACGATCCAAGACCGCAAGCCCACGCGCCCGCCGTCTGATTCACACGTTATTTGAGAAAGCAGTCATGTCCGAGAACACTCAAGCAGTTTTGGAAGCCTCTCTACCCAAAGTGGAAGAATACGGCGCCGCGTCGATCCAGATCCTGGAAGGCCTGGAAGCCGTACGCAAGCGTCCGGGCATGTACATCGGCGACACGTCGGATGGCACCGGCCTGCACCACCTGGTGTTCGAGGTGCTCGATAACTCGATCGACGAGGCGCTGGCCGGCTACTGCACCGAGATCCACGTCACGATCCACTCCGACAATTCGATCTCGGTTACCGACAACGGCCGCGGCATCCCGACCGGCGTCAAGATGGACGACAAGCACGAGCCGAAACGCTCGGCGACCGAGATCGCCCTGACGGAATTGCACGCCGGCGGCAAGTTCAACCAGAATGCCTATAAAGTGTCCGGCGGCCTGCACGGCGTCGGCGTGTCGTGCGTGAATGCGCTGTCGAAGCTGCTGCGCGTGACCGTGCGCCAGAACGGCAAGGTGCACCAGATGGAATTCGAACGCGGCGTCCCGCTGAACCGCGAAATCGAAATCCGCGACGGTTTTGAAGTCTCTCCGATCAAGGTCATCGGCGAAACCGACAAGCGTGGCACCGACGTGCATTTCTGGGCCGATGAGGAAATCTTCACGCACGTCGAATTCCACTACGAGATCCTGTCGAAGCGCATCCGCGAACTCTCGTTCCTGAACAACGGCGTCAACATCAAGCTGACCGACCAGCGCACCGGCAAGGAAGAAATCTTTGCCTTCGAGGGCGGCACCCGCGGCTTCGTCGAATACATCAACAAGGCCAAGACCGTCCTGCACCCGACCGTGTTCCAGGCCACCGGCGAGCGCCAGTCGGAAAACGGCACCAATATCTCGGTGGACGTGTCGATGCAGTGGAACGACGCCTACAACGAGCAGGTGCTGTGCTTCACGAACAATATCCCGCAGCGCGACGGCGGCACCCACCTGACCGGCCTGCGCGCGGCGATGACGCGCGTGATCAACAAATACATCGACGAGAACGATTTCGCCAAGAAAGCGAAGGTCGAGATCTCCGGCGACGACATGCGCGAAGGCCTGACCTGCGTGCTGTCGGTAAAAGTGCCTGAGCCGAAGTTCTCGTCGCAAACGAAAGACAAGCTCGTGTCGTCGGAAGTGCGCGGCCCGGTCGAGGAAATCGTGGCGAAGACGCTCACCGACTTCCTGATGGAAAAGCCGAACGACGCCAAGATCATCTGCGGCAAGATCGTGGAAGCCGCGCGCGCACGCGAAGCCGCGCGCAAGGCCCGCGACCTCACGCGCCGCAAGGGCGTGATGGACGGCCTGGGCCTGTCGTCGAAACTGGCGGACTGCCAGGAACGCGACCCGGCGCTGGCCGAGCTGTACATCGTCGAGGGTGACTCCGCAGGCGGTTCCGCCAAGCAGGGCCGCGACCGTAAGTTCCAGGCCATCCTGCCGCTGCGCGGCAAGGTGCTGAACGTGGAAAAGGCGCGCTTCGAAAAGATGCTGTCGTCGGAACAGATCACGACCCTGATCGCGACACTGGGCACGTCGATCGGCCCGGACGAGTTCAACGTCGACAAGCTGCGCTACCACCGCATCATCATCATGACCGACGCGGACGTCGACGGCGCCCACATCCGCACCCTGCTGCTGACCCTGTTCTACCGCCAGATGCCGCAACTGGTCGAGCGCGGCCACATCTACATCGCGCAACCGCCGCTGTACAAGGTCAAGGCCGGCCGCGACGAGCGCTACCTCAAGGACGACGTGGAGGAAGCGAGCTACATGATGCGCTTCGCCCTGAACGGCGCCGCGCTGCTGCCGAAGGAAGGCGCGGAGCCGGTCACGGACGGCGCGCTGGGCGACCTGGTCGACAAGTACAACAAGGCCAACGCGATCATGATGCGCCTGTCGCGCGTGATCGACCGCGCGGCCCTGTCCGCCATCATGACCGGCGTGAAGCTGGACCTGTCGAGCCAGGAAGCGGCCGAGAAATCGGGCGAAGCACTGGCGAACGCGATCCACGACCCGAGCGTGAAGGTGGGCGTGCGCTCCGACGAACTGTCGGACAAGCACAGCCTGCGCATCGAACGCATCCACTACGGCAACGTGCAAGTGACCTCGATCGACGCCGACTTCGTCGCCGGCGCCGATTACCGGACGCTGGAAAACTCGGCCGAAACGTTCCAGGGCCTGATGGGCGAAGGCGCCATCATCCGCCGCGGCGAAGGCGACAAGATGAAGGAATTCGCCGTCCGCGACTTCCAGCAGGCCATGGAATGGCTGCGCGAAGAAGCCGAGCGCGGCGTCTCCAAGCAGCGCTATAAAGGTCTGGGCGAGATGAATCCCGAGCAGTTGTGGGAAACGACGATGGACCCGACCGTGCGCCGCCTGCTGAAGGTGCAGATCGAGGATGCGATTGCGGCGGACCAGATCTTTACCACGCTGATGGGTGACGAGGTCGAGCCGCGTCGTCACTTTATCGAGTCGAATGCGCTGCAGGCGGGGAATATTGACGTCTGATGATCGGCCAACGGGAAAAGTGAAAACCGATGGAATCGGGCGACACAGTTATTGAGAATCCGGCAAAAGCGTCTACCGCGAACATGATGCTTTGCCGGCGCCCCCTCCCGTTCAAAGCCCCTCCTGGGGGCTTTTTTCTTGGCGCAAGCGGCAAGACAGAGTGTTTTGCCATCCCTTTGTCGGAAAATCTGACAACCTTCTCCTCGCCATGAAATTCCATTAAAAAAAAGCAAGTATTTTCAAGGACTTATCAGGTTTGGCATACGAATTGCTCTATTGCATTTAGCGATGCTTTCACGAAGCTAAAACTATAAAGGAATCCAAAATGAAGAAAGTCCTGATCTCGATGGCTGCAGCCACGCTGCTGATCAGCCAAGTTGCCAGCGCCAGCGTGCTTGTCACCACGGAACTTCCGGAAAGCGCCTATATCACTGTCGGCAAATATGACATCGCGTGGATTTCGCCATGGAGCCAGTTTGCCACCCCGGGCGGCATCGATTTTTCGTACCAGCAGGCGTATGGCTGGGGCCGCATGACCAACGCGCAATATAACGAAATCGGCGGCCTGACCGCCCAGAATTTCGCGAAAGTCGGCGCGAACGTCGACTACAAGACCGGCAACAACCTGGACGAAGCCAGCGGCGCCAATCTGCAATACGTCGTCAATGGCGACCCGCTGTTCGACGTCGCGGTCGCAAGCCCGTGGTTTACGACGAGCAACTGGATCGACTGGGGCCAGGGCGCCGTAGGTCAGTGGAGCCTGGCTGATGGCGACATCGGCGGCGGTTGCGAAGGCAGCTGCAACGAATCGCTGGCGGTCCGCCTGCACAAAGACACCACGAATGTGCCTGAGCCGGCCACGCTGGCATTGTTCGGCCTGGGTCTGCTCGGTTCCGGCATTGCACGCCGCCGCAAGGTCTGAGCCCCGGCTGCGTGAATCAAGCCCGCTTCGGCGGGCTTTTTGTTTTTAAACCGCCTTCCCGATCACGCCGTGACGGCATTGACGATGTTCAGCGATGATCGGATCGCACAGGCCATTTGCATCGATGCCGTTATTCGCACATGAACGTCAATTCAACAACCGGCTGTGTTTTGGCAGCTGTGCCGTCAGATACTCGTGTTGATCGGCAAGAATATTACGGCCCCTCAGCAGGTAATGCTCCGCGCGGCAAGGCACGTAAGGCACGTAGATCAGCGGCCGGAATTGCTCGACCAGCAGATTGCCTTTCTCCTGATTGCAGCGTTTGCAGGCGGTTACGCAGTTCATCCACGTGTCTTTGCCGCCGCGCGACTTCGGCAGGATATGGTCGCGCGACAGGTCCTTGTGCGCGAAGCGGTTGCCGCAGTAGGCACAGGTATAACGGTCGCGCTTGAACAGGAGATCGTTCTGGTGCGTCAGCGGCAGTCCGACCTTGAACATGCGCGTCATGATCTCGCTGCCGGCGATGGCAATAATCGGCTTGACCGCGATCTTCGACTGCACGCCTGAACGGGAATAGCCGCCGCGGAAAACGAACTCGCGGTCGCCCAATTCCCAGGCCACCTTGCCGGTTACGTAATACAAAATCGCGTCTTCTGGCGGGATCCAGTCGAACGGATTGCCCGCAATATCGAGTGCCAGGATCTGGGTGTTCATCGTGTCCACCTTCGTCTGATTGGCACAGACTATCTTCAATACAAAAAAAAGTCAGCAACTGATGCTGACTTTCGTTTTAGCTCCGCACTCTGACCGGCTTCGCGGCAAACGGCCGCACCGCGGCCGGCTGCGCCAACCCGGACAGGAATCGCCCGAGGGGCGTCTCGACCCAGTGGAAAAACACGGCACCCGCCGCCACGCTGGCCGCCCATGCCCACACCACGCCGGCACCTTGCAGATACGCATCGTCCGGCACGAAGCGCGTGAACGCCGCGTTCACGACGAGGCACACCGGAAAGTGTACGAGAAAAATTGAGTACGAGATCTTGCCGAGGTAATTGACGACGGACCATCCCGAGCTTGCGTACGTGCTCAGCCGCGTGCGGCCGAACAGGAACAGGACGCTGGCAACCACCGCCGCCACCGCGATGCGGATCCGGAAATCGAGTCCCAGCGCCAGCACGGTCGGCACGATCATCATCAACAGCAAGGCGAACGTCGCGATGAACGGCCGGCGCGGATCGCTCGCCCACCACGCGAGGATGCCCAGGCCGTAGCTGCCGAAGAAATAGGGTGCCCACACGTCGAAATCGGCGTCGCGATTGAAGTACAGCAAGGAGATGCTCACGCCCAGCGTCACCAGCAGGGGCATCAGCCAGGTCGTGGGCCGGTTGCCGGCGATGCGTCCACCCAGCCACAGCAGGCCGGTGACCAGCGCGTACAGCTGGAAATCGATGGCGACATACCAGGCGCCGGCGGACAGCGACTCATAGCCCAGCACGCTTTGCAGCAGGAGGACGTGCGCGGCCAGCTGGGACAGGTTGGGCGGCGCCGAAATCGAATCGTGGACCATCCACGTGCGCGCGAGCGCGGACGCGCCGATCGCCAGGAACATGGCCACGATGAATGGCGGGGCCAACTTGATGTAGCGACGCCAGATCGTGCCCAGCGGGTTGCCGATGCCGGGCAGGCCAGCGGGCGACAGGGATTTCGCGACGAGGAAGCCGCTGATGACGAGGAAGGCCTGGACGGCGATGCGGCCATTGTGGTCGAGCCAGTCGATGATCGACGGCATCAACGGCCGCGCGGCGTCGGCCATCGGGCCGTAGAACGCAAGGTGATGCAGCACGATCAGTTGCGCAGCACCGGCTTTCAAGAGGTTGATCAAGCCAAACTGTTTTTGGACCGCTGCGTTCGGTCCGGACACTCCCGAATCTTTCATGTGTGAGCCCAGCCATTCAAAGTTGCCCAATGCCAATCAAGCAACAAAGTTGTCGATACAGCTGAGCGGGCGGCCATGATAGCCGAGCTGACTCGTGCGGGACCACGCTTTACACCTCGTAAAGCTTGTTACATAAAGATGCAAATCAGTTTTACAAATAGTGGCCGAGATCGAGTTTTGCGGAGGATCCCGGCCGCGCGAAGCGGTCAAAGCGGCATCGCCGGTGCAGAAATCGCGCCGTCAGCAGGTTCCGCCGGCGATGCTCTTACCTGTTTTCAGATCAAAACCGAAGTAACAGGTATACCCGTCAGCGGGTGCGAATGTGCACCACACATTCTCCTTGCTCCGGCTGCGCGCACCCTTCTCCCTGATGCACGTTTCCTTGTCATCTGGAGGGATCGCATTGAAGATGTCCTTTGCCGATTGGCCTTCGACGATGAAAGACAACTTGCGATCCTCCTTGGTCGGCGCCTGCTGGTCACCCAAGTCGCCGGAGTAAATGGTGTATTCGCCCTTGAACGGCCGATACGGCGCCGGCCAATGGAGTTGCTCGCCAGCGTATGCCAAAGTAAGCAGCGAGGTTGTACCCAAGATTGCCAAAGTCTTCTTCATATTGTGCTTGCCTGTACTTCCACATGGAAGTGATTGTCGTGATTCTTTAGCGGCAGGACGCCTGGAATACTCAGATCGTTGAAGTACACTTTGATCACCGCAGGATGCGACTGAAAGAGACCGATAAGCCTTTCCGTGGCTTCTCTGTCATAACCGGCCTGAAAATAATTTACTGCAACACAAGCGCCATCTTTTCGCAAAGGGCGGATGTCGACCTGCAGGCCATTCTTATGTGAAGCATGCGGTTTGAACTTGCCGCCGCCCGGCAAGCTGATGTTCCCAATCCCGAACTTCCGGCGGTCGAGCGCCTGCCACTCGCGTTCGATGAATAGGATCAGCGTCATCATCGCGGGATGGGCATATTGCCCGCCTCCCTGATCCGGCGTGCCATCCACGTAATAGCCTGCATCTTCGGGAGCTTGCGGGAGCATGAAGTAACCACGCGAATCTCTGGGTTGGACTTCGAGCATGGCCAGCCTCCACTCACATGATGCGATTGGTTGCCAAGTCCCAGCCGCCGGCCGTGTTGCCGCCTGCGCCACCGCCGATTTTCTGCTGGGTGTATTTCCATTTGACCTTCGAAAACTTGAGGGCCACGGAATCCTGGAGAATGCCACCTTCATGAGCAGCCTGATTCACGCCGCCAATCAACACGTTTTCCAGTTCAACCTCGTAATACTTGACCGGCTTGCCGTCGCTGTCGGCACGCATGAATTCAAGCTTGGCTTTAGGAATTGTCTTCCCTGCCGAACAGACCTGCATCAACAGGGGTGACGACAGATCGGCGAGCTTCGTTACCGTAATGCTACGGTGTTCGCAACGTTCGGCTGTGTGGCCGCCAGCAGTCGACGCCGTCGCTGACTTGGGCTGCAAAACACCCCACTGGGCAGACGTCAGTTCAATTCATCCCTGGTGAGCGGAATCCTGCGACTCTCCTTTGATACCATCAATTTGCAGATACACGTCGATTGCCATGAAGTCGTCTCCAAGGTTGAGGGTGAATCACTTCTGCGATGAAGACACGAAGTATTCACCCGAACCCAGCAGACGCGCGATGCGTTTCGTCAAGCAAAACGACATCGCGACGCACGACAGTCTGTTCGCTCAAGAACAACTACCATACGCGTAATACCCCGCCGACGTCTGCCTGACATCCGTATACGCCATCAGCATGTAATACCCCAGATACTGGTTCGAATTCTTCGCATACACCTGGCCATCGGCGCCGATATAAGCCCGGCCGGCGGCCACGTGCGACACATTGCTGGCATACCAGTGGCTGCACGTGAACGGCGCCGCCTTGTTGCCGCTGACGATCTTGTCGATCATGGTCTTGATGGCGACCATCTGCCCGCCGCTCTTGGCCGGGAAATTCACGTCCTCGTAACCCCACCAGTCCCAGCAACCGCCCGGATTGTTCGCGGTGACGATCGTTTGCGGATACAGCACGATGATGTTGTTCGTGTCGGCCCAGCGGTTATAGCCCGCATTCTGATAAAAGGCCGTGCCGACGACGGAGGCGCTTTGCAGGCAGCCGTGGAACGCCACGTGCAGCCGGCATGACTGTCCCGCCGCGCAGGTGGCCGGCACGTAGGCGTAGCCGCTGCTGGCCATGCTGTAGGTATTCGGGTTGAAGTTGCCCCAGAAGACGGACTGGTCGAAATTAATAAAACTGCCGCTCAGGGTGCCCGTATTCTTGGGATTCAGCGGTCCATAAATCCATTTCAGGATTTCGCCCGCGGTATCGAAGTTGCAGTTGTCGACGTAAGGGCTGCCGTTGATGGCGCAGCCGTTGCCGAAGAAATCCGTCGGGACCGAATGCTCGGCCGCGAGATTGTTCTTGTAATAGATATTGGCGGCCGGGAGGTAACTGCCATACATCGTCTTGAGATCGTCCATGACGGGCTGGCGCACCGTGGAATCGATCGTTCCCGACAACAAATAGACCTTCGATGCCGCCATATTGCTGGTCGGGTCGATATAGCCATTGCCCGACCACGTATTCACCACCGACGTCAGGTACGGCAGATTGCGCGAGCCGGTATTGGCCATGCACGGGCCGATCGAGATCGCGGCATTGCCCTGCGAGCAGTAATAAGGGCCGCCGGCGATGACGCCCGCGCCCTTTCTGACCGTCTTCGAATACGCGAAATGCATCTGCACGGCCATGTCGGCGCCGGAGGAAAAGCCGGAGACCGACACGTCGTTCACGCTGACGTTGTATTTGGGCAGCGCGACGACCGCCGCGAAGGCGCTCGTGCCGAGAAAGCCAATGAGGATGCCGGCAAGATGTCTTGCCCTGATCAGGATTGCCATGTTGTCTCCGATTGTTGTTGTGAGATTGACTCGAATCAGATTAGTTGAGGTAGACCGATGTGCAAGCGCAAAGCAATGTGCGCGCTTGATCAGGCGGCTGTGCAAAAACGCCCGCCGGCACCATTGCCACCGTCGAGATCTCGACCCGCAAGACGCGCTCGTCGGTTGCCATGTCCGGCGCGGAGATGCAGAAGGTGCTACCAGGCCAGGTGCTGCCAGGCGTGAATCCGCTGAAGGCATTGCAGACGCTGCCGGGCGTGCGCTTCCAGCCGGCCGACCCGTGGGGCAACAATGAGCAGAACCTGGCGCTGCTCGTGCACGGCTTCAATGGCACAAGGCCGGCTTGCAGGTCGTCGTCTGGACCTTCCGTCCGGAGAACGCCTTCCTCGCGGCCGACTTCCGCGACGGCGCCGGCTTGAGCGCGCGCCACGACGCGGGATCGGTCGCGGAGATCCGGCGCTATCTCGAGACGGGCATCGACGGCCTGTTCTCGGACGACCCGGCGCCCGCCCGCAAGGCCATCGACGGCTGATCGTCGCCCACGTGGCGCGGCGTGTACCATGTGCGCATGACTTACCGCCTCGCCATGTTCGATTTCGACGGCACATTGGCCGACTCGTTTCCCTTTTTCGTCAGCGTCTTCAACACGGTCGCCGACCGCCACGCGTTTCGCCGGATCGACATCGAACGCGCCGGCGAGTTGCGCCACCTCGGCGTGCGCCAGATGATGGACCACGTCGGCATGCCGGCCTGGAAGCTGCCGCTGGCCTCGAAAACCTTCATGGCGATGATGCAGGACAGCGCCCACGCTATTCCCCTGTTCGACGGCATCGCGGACGCGCTGCGGCACCTGCACGACCACGGCGTGCCGCTCACCGTCGTGTCGTCGAATTCCGAGCACAACGTGCGCGCGGTGCTGGGGCCGGAACTGGCGGCGCTGATCCGGCGCTTCGACTGCGGCATGTCCGTCTTCGGCAAAGCGAGCCGCATCCGCGCCGTGCTCAAGGCCTGCGGCGTGGCGCCCGCGGATGCGCTCTACATCGGCGACCAGGCCACCGACGCCGAAGCCGCGCGCAAGGCCGGCGTGGCGTTCGGGGCCGTGCACTGGGGTTATGCCGCCATCGAAGCCCTTCGTGAGCAGGCGTGCGCCACCGAGTTCGTGACGCCGGCGGAGCTGCGCCGGATCGCTGCCGCAGCCTGACGCCTGACCAGCGGCCGTCGCGTCACGGGTAACGTGGGCGCCCCGTGCGCACACGCTCAACCGGCTCATGCCCGGCCAACACGATGCACTCGCACTACGGGTAGGGTGGGCGCCCCGCGCCCACGCGTTCAACCGGCTCATGCCCGGCCAACACGATGCACACGTCACGCGTGGGCAGCGCATGCCGCACGTCCATGCCGCCGTTATCGGTCGAGCTGCCCACCCTACGGCTGACGCTAAGGATAGCGCCGTGTCCGCCATGCGTTGCATGAAAATAGTTTGCATGCTAAACTTTCGCATATCAACAGTACTCAACCAAAGTATTTACGCGAACCGACATGCGCCTATCCGACCAGACCCTGAGCAGTCTCACCGCCGCGCTGACCCACGCGTCGCGCGCCTACCGTGCCGCCGCCGACAAGGTCGCGTCCGATTTCGGCCTGTCCCAGGCGACCGGCCTGCCGGTGCTGGTCATCCACCGCTTCGGCGACAACGGCGTGCGGCCGGGCATCCTCGCCGAGACGCTGAGCCTGGAAGCGTCGTCGCTCGTGCGCGTCGTCGACCACCTGATCGGATCGGGCCTGGTCGAGCGCCATGAGGACCCGCAGGACCGCCGCGCCAAGATCCTGCGCCTGACCGACGAGGGCCTGAAAACGGCCCACCAGATGGACCAGGCCCTGACGCCCTTCCGCCGCAAGCTGTTCGGGGAGTTCGACGCGGCCGACGTCGAGGCCACGCTGCGCGTCCTGTCCGGCCTGCCGACCGCCATCGCCACGATCCAGGCCGCATGAACACACCCACCCGGTCGGAGATTCTGTTCTCCGTCAAGTCATTCGCGGCAGCGATGCTCTCGGTATATTTATCGATGCGCATCGGACTGCCGCGACCCTTTTGGGCGATGATGACGGCGTACATCTGCGCCGCGCCGTTCGCCGGACCGACCCGCTCCAAGGGCCTGTACCGCGCGGGCGGCACCGTCCTGGGCGCCATCGCGGTCACGTTCCTCGTGCCGCGCCTGATCAACTCGCCCGAACTACTGTCGCTGACGCTGGCGCTGTGGATTGCCGGCTGCCTGTATTTCTCGCTGCTCGACCGCACGCCGCGCTCCTACATGCTGATGCTGGGCGGCTACACGGCCGGCCTCATCGCCTTCCCCGCCGTGAACGATCCGAGCGCCATCTTCGACATCGCCCTCGCGCGCGTCGAGGAAATCCTGCTCGGCATCACTTGCGCCACCGTCGTGCACAGCCTCGTGCTGCCGCAACCGTTCGGTCCGATGCTGCTGGCGCGCCTGGACAATGCCGTGCGCGACGCCCACCACTGGATCCGCGACGCCCTGAATCCGGCCGGCGATGCGCGCGCCGCCTCCGACCGCCGCAAGCTGGCCGGCGACATCACCGAGATGCGCCTGATGACGACCCACCTGCCGTTCGACACGTCGCACCTGCGCTGGACGGAGACGGCGGTCAACGCGCTGCAGGAACGCCTGGCCGCGTTCGTGCCCATCGTCTCCGGCGTCGAAGACCGCCTGACCGCGCTGCGCGACATGGGGGCCACGGACGTGTCGGCACGCTGGCGCGTGCTGCTCAAGGACGTCGTCGCCCTCACCGAAACGCCGAAAGACGTGGCGCTCGATGCCCCGGGCGCCGCCGTGCGCCAGCGCATCGACGCGCTCGAACCGGCGGTGAACGAGGAACTCGGCTGGACCGGCATGATCGAAGTGAACCTGGCCGCGCGCCTGCGCCGCCTGATCGACGTCTGCATCGAAACGCGCGCCTTGCGCCAGCACATCGACGCCGGCGTGCACGGCAGCCTGCCCGAGGCCGTGCGCCATCTGCCGGGCGTGCCGATGAGCGCGCTCCACCACGACCGCGGCATGGCCGTGCTGTCCGCCTTCGCCGCCGCGGTCGCCGTGCTGGCCTGCTGCGCGTTCTGGATCCTGACCGGCTGGCCGTCCGGCGCGGCCGCCCCGATGATGACCGCCGTGCTGTGCTGCTTCTTCTCCACGCAGGACAATCCGGTGCCGTTCATCAAGACCTTCATGTGGTATTCGATCTTTTCGATCCCGCTGTCGGCCATTTATCTGCTGGGCATCCTGCCGGCCGTGCACGGCTTCGAGTCGTTCATCCTCGCGTGCGCCCCGACCTTCCTCGTGCTGGGTGTGTTCGTCGCACGGCCCGCGACGTATGGCCGCGCCATCCCCTTCCTGTTCGGCATCTGCGGCACCCTGGCGATGGTCGACACGCACAACGCCGACATGGTCTCCTTCATGAACAGCACGCTGTCGCAGGTCGTCGGCTACGTCGCGGCCGCCGTCACCACGAGCGTGTTCCGCACCGTCGGCGCCGGCTGGACGGCGCGCCGCCTGTTGAAGGCCGGCTGGCGCGAGCTGTCGCGCCTGGGCAGCGGCGAACGGGTGCCGTCGCTGCCGGAATTCTCGGCGCGGATGGTCGACCGCGTCGGCATGCTGACGCCGCGCCTGGCGCTGGCCGGCAAGGACCAGGACCTGCAAGCCGTGGACGCCCTGCGCGACCTGCGCATCGGCCTGAACATGACCTTGCTGCAAAGCGTGCGCGCCCAGCTGGGGCGCGGCGAAGCGGCCGTCGGCCCGCTGATGAAGCAGCTGGCGCGCCATTTCGCGCTGCGTCCGGCCATCGACGCCGGTTGCGAACGCAGCCTGCTGGATACGCTCGACAACGCCCTGCGCGCCATCTGCGCCGGCCAGCGCGACGCGGCCCAGCGCGAGGCCCTGGCGGCGCTCACCGGCATGCGCCGCGACCTGTTTCCCAAGGCGGCGGCCTATGCGCCGTCGCTCGCAACCGCACTCTGAAAGGCGATCCGATGATCGGCGAAGTCAGCATCTACGGCCTCTACGTTCCTCCGCTCCTGCTGCTCGCGCTGGCGGCGCTGGTGGTATCGCGGCTCATCAATCTGGTCCTCGCCAGGACGGGCTTTTACCGCCTCGTCTGGCACCCGGCCCTGTTCGATTTTTCCCTGTTCGTCATCGTGCTCGGCGCACTGACGTATTACACACGCAACTGGTCTTGAGATGGCAATGAAAACTATTTTGGCGGCGATTGGCCGGGTAAGTCTCACGGCGGTGGTGACCGCGGGCGCGGTCTACGCGGGCTGGCAGCTGTGGCACCACTACGAACTCGAGCCATGGACGCGCGATGGCCGCGTGAAGGCCTATGTCGTGCAGGTGGCGCCCGATGTGACGGGCCAGGTGACCAAGGTCCACGTCCACGACAACCAGCAGGTGAAAGCGGGCGAGCCGCTGTTCGAGATCGACCGCGCCCGCTTCGAACTGGCCCTGCGCCAGGCCGACGCCCAGGTGACGGCGGCCGCAGCCGCGCTGGCCCAGGCGCAGCGCGAGAACAAGCGCAACACCCAGCTCGACGACCTCGTGTCGCAGGAAACCCGCGAACAAGGCGAGACCCGCACCGACCAGGCCAGAGCCGCGCTGGCACAAGCCATCGTCAACCGCGACACGGCCCGGCTGAACCTCGAGCGCACGCACGTCGTGTCGAGCGTGGACGGCATCGTGACGAACCTCGACCTGCGCGAGGGCGCCTACGCCACCACGGCGCATCCGGTGATGGCCGTCGTCGACAGCGGCTCGTTCTATGTCGAAGGCTATTTCGAGGAAACAAAGCTGCCCGGCATCCAGCTGGGCGATCCGGTCGACATCACGCTGATGGGCACGCGCCAGCCGATCCACGGCCACGTCGAAAGCGTCGCCGAAGGCATCACCGACCGCGACCGCAGCACGGGCGCCAACATGCTGCCGAACGTGAACCCGACCTTCAACTGGGTCCGCCTGGCCCAGCGCGTGCCGGTGCGCATCGCCCTCGACCGGGTGCCGGCCAACGTGCGGCTCGTGGCCGGGCAGACTGCGACCGTCAAGGTGCTGCCGGCCGCGGCCAAACCCGCTGCCACGCCCGCTGTCACGCCCGCTGCGGCACCCGCGGCACCGGCCAGGGCGGCCGCTGTCGTCGCCGTCGCCGCCGCCAAGTCCGCAACCGCCACCACGCATTGACGCAACGATCATGAACCTTTACCGCTCAACCGCCAGGAAAGCATGCGCGCTGACGCTGATGGCGGCGGCGCTGGCCGCCTGCACGACGGTCGGCCCCGACTATCACGTGCCGAACGAGGCCGTGATCAAGCGCGACGCGGCCAACGCCCCGTTCATGGGCGCGACCGAAACGCCGTTCAAATCCGACCCGCTGCCGGCCGACTGGTGGCATCTGTACCAGGACCCGCTGCTCGACAAGCTGATCGCCAAGGCCTTCGCCCACAACGCCGACCTGCGCGTGGCCGCCGCCAACCTGCAACGCGCGCATGGCGTGCTGGACGAGGTCGAGGAAAAGAAACGCCCCGAAGTCGAGATGAGCGCCGCCCCGCTGTACGGCCGCATCGCCGGCGCGCAGTTGGGCATCCCGGAACAATTACCCACCGACGGCCTGTACGACGGCGACATCAAGATCGGCTACACGCTCGACCTGTGGGGCCGCATCCGGCGCGCCGTCGAAGCGTCGGAAGCAGACGTCGACGCCGCGCAGGCCGCCAGCGACCTCACCCACGTGATCGTCGCGGCCGACACGACCCGCGCCTATGCGGAAGCGTGCTCGGCCGGCTATCAGCTCAAGGTGGCGCAGCAATCCGTCGACCTGCAGGCAAAATTCGCCAGGCTCACGGCCGAACGCGTCCAGCGCGGCCGCGGCATCGCCATCGACACCACCCGGGTCCAGGCCCAGCTCGAACAACTGCGCGCCAGCCTGCCGCCGCTGGAAGCCCGGCGCCGCACGGCGTTGTACCGCCTTGCCGTTTTGACCGGCGAAGTGCCGAGCCAGTTCCCGGCCGAAGTCGCGCAATGCGCCACGCCGCCGCGCGTCGCAGCGACGATCCCCGTCGGCGACGGTGCCGCCCTGCTGCGCCGCCGTCCGGACGTGCGCCAGGCCGAACGCCAGCTGGCCGGCGCGACCGCGCGCATCGGCGTGGCGACGGCCGAGCTGTACCCGAACATCACCCTGGGCGCATCGGTCGGCGCGGTCGGCATGATGAGCCAGTTCAACGATGCGAATACCTGGAAATTCAGCCTGGGCCCGCTGATCTCCTGGAACCTGCCGGCCACCAGCTCGGCCCGCTCCCACATCGCCCAGGCCAAGGCCAACACGACGGGTGCGCTGGCCCGCTTCGACGCCGTCGTGCTGAACGCGCTGCGCGAGACGGAAAGTGCGCTGACCGTCTACGCCCGCGAACTCGACCGCAACGCCTTCCTGCGCGCCGCGCGCGACCAGAGCGCGCTGGCATCGCGCCAATCGGCCAAGCTGTACCAGTTCGGCCGCACGGACTTCCTGTCCCAGCTGGACGCGGACCGCACGCTGGCCAGCGCCGAGAGCATGCTGGCCGCGTCCGACGCGCAGTTGGCGGCGGACCAGGTGCAGTTGTTCCTGGCCCTCGGTGGGGGTTGGGAGAACACGCACACGGCCCACGACAAGCACGACACCGCGCAGGTGGCGCAGGCGCGTCACGCGGAGTGACGCGCCTGTCGCTCACAGCAATTTGTCGAGCGTGACCGGCAGATCGCGCACCCGCTTGCCCGTCGCGTGGAACACGGCATTCGCGATGGCGGCGCCGACGCCCGTGATGCCGATCTCGCCGATTCCCTTGGCGCCCAGCGGGTTCACGTGCGGATCGTCCTCGTCCACGATCTGCACGTCGATTGCCTGGATGTCGGCATTCGTCGGCACGTGGTATTCGGCGAAGTTGCCGTTCACCGCGCGGCCTTCCCGCTTGTCGATCATCGTTTCTTCGAACAGCGCCAGGCTGATACCCCAGACGATGCCGCCCATCAGCTGGCTGTAGCCCGTCTTTTCGTTCATCAGCTTGCCGACGCCGTAGACGCCGACCACGCGCGGCACGCGGATCTCGCCCAGGTCTTCATCCACCGTCACCTCGACGAACACGGCACCGAACGCATGCATCGAATATTTCTGCTTCTCGTCGCCGGGCTCGGCCTTGGCCGTCACCTCCACCGGACTGCCGTGGCGTGCAACGATCGCCTGCATGGCGACACGCCGGGCCGGCTCCGCCAACAGATACAGTTCGCCGCCATCCGTCGTCGCATCCACGCCGACCTGGTCGGCTGTCGCGCCGAACAGGGGAGAACGCTCGTCCGCGGCGGCGATCCCGACCAGCTTCAGGCGCAGCGCCTGTCCCGCCGCCTGCACGGCCGGCGCCACGCTGGCCACCGTCATCGACCCGCCGGAAACGGGCGCCTCCGGCATCCGCGAATTGCCCAGCTCGAAACGCACGCGCTCCACCGGCACGCCAAGCGCGTCCGCCGCCACCTGGGTCATCACGGTGTAGGTGCCGGTGCCGAGGTCTTGCGTGCCGGAGCGGAACAGCGCGATGCCATCCGGCTGCAGTGTCGCGGAACACTCTGCCGGCGAGCGATTCGTCGGATAGCTCGCCGTCGCCATGCCCCAGCCGACCAGTTTATTCCCCTGCCGCATCGAGCGCGGCTGCGGATTGCGGTCGCGCCAGCCGAAACGTTCGGCACCGATCTCGTAGCACTGGCGCAGCGATTTGCTTGAAAACGGCAAGTCCTTGCCGGGATCGCGCTCCGTGTAGTTTTT
This sequence comes from Massilia sp. Masssp93, assembly GCF_059491295.1. Classification (NCBI taxonomy): domain Bacteria; kingdom Pseudomonadati; phylum Pseudomonadota; class Betaproteobacteria; order Burkholderiales; family Oxalobacteraceae; genus Massilia; species Massilia sp. Masssp93. The sequence goes on from NZ_CP168502.1 coordinate 5,821,293, forward strand.
CAGGCGCAGTTCGAGCGGGTCCATGTGCAGCTCGCAGGCCAGTTCGTCGATCGCGCAGTCCTGGGCATACGAACCGGTGGCCTCCCCGGGCGCGCGCATGAACGTGGGCGTGCCCAGGTGCATGCGCGCGAGGCGGTGCGACGTTTCCTGGTTCGGACTTTCGTACATCATGCGCGTGACGAGGCCGCACGGCTCGATCCAGTCCTCGATCATCGACGTGTACGCGATCGTGTCGTGGCTGGACGCCATCATGCGCCCGTCCGGCAGCGCCGCCATGCGCATGCGCTGCACGGTGTTGGGGCGGCAGCCGACCGGGCCGAACATCTGGTTGCGGTCCAGCGACAGTTTGACGGGACGCCCCACCTGCTTGGCGGCCATCGCCGCCAGCACGACGTGCGACCACGCGGAGCCTTTCGAACCGAAGCCGCCCCCCACGTAAGGGCAGATCGCCGTGACGTTTTCCGGCGGCATGTCGAAGATGCTGGCGACGATGCGCTGCACGCCTTTCATGTACTGGGTCGAGTCGTACAGCGTGAGGTGGTCGCCCTCCCATGCGGCGATGGTCGCGTGGGTTTCGAGCGGGTTGTGGTGCTCGATCGGCGTCGTGTAGGTGACGTCGATCCGCGCGCTGCCCGCCAGCAGCCCGGCGTGCAGGTCGCCGCGTTTCGTGTCGGTTTCTTCCGCCAACACCTTGTCCGGCGGATGCAGCGATTGCCTGGCCTGTTCGAAGTCGACCACGGCCGGCTTGCGTTCGTACTCGATGCGCAGCCGGGCCCCGGCCTCGCGCGCGCGCTCGAACGTGTCGGCCACGACGACGGCAATCGGCTGGTTGTTGTAGTAGACGTCGTCTTCCTGCAGCAGGGTCAGCCTGCGGCCGATGGGCGGCTGGATCTTGCCGTCTTTCGTCTTCGGCGGCAGGCGCAGGGCGTTCTCGTGGGTCATCACGAGCAGCACGCCCGGCACGTCGCGGGCCGCGCTGTCGTCGATGGCGAGCACGCGTCCACTGGGAATCGTGCTCGTGACGAGGACCGCATGGGCCACGTTGTCGACCGGATGCTCGGCCGAATAACGCGCCGCGCCGCTGACTTTCGCCCACGCGTCGACGCGATTGATGGGTGCGCCCGTGATGCTCATGCCATACCTCCCATCAGGCCCGTGGCGATCCGCAGCGCCCGCGCGACCGCGCGCTGCGCCAGTTCGACCTTGAACGCATTGTGCGCGTGCGGCCGGGCACCGGCGACGGCGTCCTCTCCGACTTTGCCCAGCACGGCGTCGCTCAACGCGTCCAGCGCCTGGCCGCGCAATCTCTGTTCCGCGCCGAGCGCGCGCCAGGGTTTATGGGCGACGCCGCCCAGCACGATGCGCAGGTCGCGGATGGTCTCGCCGTCCAGGTCGACGGCCGCTGCCACCGACACGAGCGCAAACGCATAGCTGGCGCGGTCGCGCACCTTCAGGTAGTGCGCGTGCCGCGCAAACGGCGACGGGGGCAGTTCCACGGCCGTGATCAGTTCGCCCGGGCGGATCACCGTGTCGTCCTGCGGCCGGTCTTCCGGCAGGCGGTGGAAATCGGCGACCGCCACCTGCCGCTCGCCGTCCGGCCCCTGCAGGCGGACGACCGCGTCGAGCGCGACGAGGGCCACGCTCATGTCCGACGGATTGGTCGCGATGCAGTGCGGGCTGGCGCCGAGGATCGCATGGATGCGGTTGTGGCCGTCGATGGCGTCGCAGCCCGAGCCCGGATCGCGCTTGTTACAGTGCGGGAAGGCCGGATCGGTGAAGTAATAGCAGCGCGTGCGCTGCAACAGGTTGCCGCCGACGGTCGCCATGTTGCGCAGCTGGGTCGACGCGCCGTTCAGCAGCGCTTCCGACAGCAGGCGGTAGCGCTGGCGCACGAGCGGGTGGTTCGCCGCCGCCGTGTTGCTGGCCATGGCGCCGATGCGCAGGCCGCCGTCCGGCAATTCCTCGATGTCGGCCAGCGCCAGCCGGCTCACGTCGACGAGGCGCACCGGTAGTTCGATGCCGCTCTTGTACAGGTCGAGCAGATTGGTGCCGCCGCCGATGAATTTGGCGCCGGGCTGGCGCGCCAGCTCCAGCGCATGGTTCACGTCCCTGGCACGGTCATAGAAGATCGATTGCATGCGCGTCCTCCTAGGCCTGGCGCAAGACCACGCTGTGGACGGCCTTGACGATGTTGGGATAGGCGCCGCAGCGGCACAGGTTGCCGCTCATGCGCTCGCGGATCTCGTCTTCCGACAGCGCGCCCGGCGCCAGCTGGTCGCCTTCGGTCAGCATGCTGGCTTGCCTTGCCTTCACTTCGTCCAGCAGCGCCACGGCCGAACACACCTGCCCCGGCGTGCAATAGCCGCACTGGAAGCCGTCGCAATCCATGAAGGCCTGCTGCATCGGATGCGGCAGGCCTTCCTTGCCCAGGCCTTCCACCGTCGTGATCTCGCGGCCGTCGTGCATGATCGCCAGCGTCAGGCAGGAATTGATGCGCTGGCCGTCCACCAGTACCGTGCATGCCCCGCACTGGCCGCGATCGCATCCCTTCTTGGTGCCGGTCAGGCCCAGCACTTCGCGCAGCGCGTCCAGCAGCGTCACGCGTGGCTCGATCGTCAGGTTGTGCTCGGCACCATTGATCCGCAAGGTCAGCGGTTGCGGCGGGGCGCAGGGCAGCGTCGCGCCCTGCGCCCGCTGTTCCGATAGATTCTGGTCGTCATCTGGCATGCTTGGCTCGCTTCCATTCCGAAATGGCAGGCTACCGTCAGACCGGCCCGGTCCGCACGGGTTCCTGCTGAGGCTAAAAAGGGATGACGCCGCACTTCAAACCTTGATCCAGGCCAGCGGTGCGTCATAAGCATCCTGGTCATCATCTCTGAAATCAAAAAATCACGGAGCGCGCCAGAATCTAATTCTTCAAAGAAATCAGTGACTTGGATTCACGCGTGAAAGGCCGCCGTTGCGGTCCATGTTTGAAGGGCTCTATACTCATGCAGTGATGCATGGAAGCATCGCTAACCCGGAAATGACCATGCGCTCCACCTTGCTCCTGTTGACCCCGCTCTTGCTGCTGGCCGGCTGCGTCAACGAATCGGCCAGCTATACGATCGACGGCAGCGACCACGCCCTGACCGTGGTCGTCACGCAGGACTATTTCTGGAGCAGACAGGTGGGCCTGCGCGTGATCGCGTCGCGCCTGCCGGACTGCCAGCGCCAGTTCGACCTCGGCAAGGCGCCGCTGGCCAACCTGAACGTCGAGCTGTTCTCGACGGGCGACGAAGCGTTCCTGCTGCGCTCGGGCAATGAGATGTGGCAGCTGGAAACCCGTGACTGCAGCCAGTTGCCTGAGCCATCGGACAATGTCCAGGCGCAGCCGATCGGCGTGTTCCACATGGACGCGAAAAAGAAATTCGTGTTCGAGCCGGCGGAAGGCTCGGTGGCGGCCTCCCGCTGATTCACGCGGCCTGGTTCAGCGCTGGCCCGTCAACTGGCGCAGCCGCGCGATTTCGGCCGTGCGTCCGAGCCGGTCGAGCGCCTGCTCGAGCAGGGTGCGGTCGCCTTCGCGCAGCATCGTCCATTGCGTGAAATATTCGTGCACGGTACGCCAGGGCGGGAACTCGGGCGGCATGCTGCGCCAGGCGCTGCCGGTGTGGAGGAAGTACAGGACGGCGCAGAAGACATCGTACAGATCGTGCTTGCGCGGCCGGGTCTTGCGGCGCGCCGCTTCCAGCATTTCACGCACGGTCTCGAACTGTTCACGCGGTACATCGCTTGGAAAGGTTTGCCTGGCCATGTCGATCGCCTCAAAAATCACTTGGAGACACATGATCCGGAACAGGTTCCCGATCATCGACGGGGCGTAGCGCATTGTCGCGACGGGATCGAACACGGGCGCCCAGTAAATACACAGTCTAGCAGCGTGTTCGGAATCATGGCGCCTTTTTTTCGGGCGGCATGCGCTGGGCGCCGCGCCACCGGCAAAAGGAGGCGGCAAAGGAGGGATTATGGGGCGGCGTGCCGCCCCGGCAGCTCAGTCGCGGGCCAGCGACAGGAATTCGGTGCGCAGCGCCAGGTTCGGCTGCAGTTCACCCAGCAGGGTCGAGGTGATGGTTTCCTCGCCCGGCGTGCGGATGCCGCGGCTTTCCATGCACATGTGGCGGCACTTGATGACCACGCCCACGGCTTTCGGTTCCAGCACTTCCATCAGCGTATTGGCGATTTGCACCGTCAGGCGTTCCTGCACCTGCAGGCGCTTGGAGAACACGTCGACGAGACGGGTCAGCTTCGACAACCCGACGATCTTGCCGTTCGGCAGATAGCCCACCGTCGCCTTGCCGAAGAACGGCGCCAGGTGGTGTTCGCAATGGCTGTAGACCGGAATGCCGCGCACCACGATCAATTCGTTGTATTCCTCGGCGCCATCTTCGAAGGCCTTGAGGATCTCGACCGGGTCCTGGTCGTAGCCGGAAGTCCAGTGTTTCCAGGCCTTGGCGACACGCGCGGGGGTCTCGTGCAGGCCGGAGCGGTTGGGATCTTCGCCAAGGCTGGACAACAGGCGGCGCCAGTCGTTCTCGGTGAAGACTTCTTTGTCAGACATGGTGAATCCTAAAATTTTCGATTGCCGAGAGTATATAGAAAATGGGGCAGATCCACAGATGGCGGCAGCTTCCTTGCGCAAATCGGACTCCACACCGTCGCCGATGCGCTAGCGTAGTCGACGTCCTTGTCACTGCGCGGGAGAACATCCATGCTTGGAAGCACTGTCCTGGAAGTCGCGATCGGCCTGACATTTTGTTATGGCACGGTCGCCCTGATCGTCAGCACCTTGCAGGAAGCGCTGGCCGCGGCGTTCCGGTTGCGTGCCAACACCCTGCTGGCGGGTGTCAAAAGCATGCTCAACGACCCGTGCTTCGACGCCCTGGCGCGGGCCGTCTACATGCATCCGCTGGTCAACCCGCACACGGACGGCATCGCGCCGAACGAGCGGGACATGCGTACCCGGCCATCGTACATCGAACCGGCGCATTTTGCGATTGCCCTGGTGGACAGCCTGTGGAAAGTGCCGGGCGACTTCATCCAGCTTGCCGGCGCAATCGAGACGATCCCCGATCCGCAGCTCCGGCAGGTGATGCGCGGGCTGTACGGCCGCGCGCGCGACCTGCAGCAATTCCAGGACATGCTGGCCGGCTGGTTCGACAACGCCATGGCGCGCATGTCCGGCACCTATAAACGGCGGCAGTTGCTGATCTCGCTGCTGCTGGCGCTGCTGCTGGCGATCCTGTTCAACATCGACAGCATCCACCTGTTCCGCACCCTGTGGCAGCAACCCTCGCTGGCCGCGCACCTGCGCGACGCCCCCGGTGCGCTCGACCCGGCCGTGTTCGACGCCCTGATGGCGCTGCCAATCGGCTGGACCCGCTTCCCGCCGGTGCCCGGCGCCGACTTCGCGCTGCAGGTCGCCGGCTGGTTCGTCACGGCGTCGACGGCGCTGTTCGGCGCGCCCTTCTGGTTCGACCTGATGCAGCGTGTCGTGCGCATGCGCAGCACCGGCACCCGGCCGGAAGAACTGCCGCTGGCGCTGCGTGTGGAAGGCAGGATCGCGGCCGCGGCCACGCCGCTGCCCTGATGCCGGCCGCGCCGGGGCCCCGCGTCCCCCTGCGCGGCCTCAGCGTCCGGCCGGACGATGGCTGTCGACCAGCATGCTCGACACCGACACGTGCGGCACGCGCTCGGGCCACTCGTCATCCGGGCCGAACCAGCGCGCCTCGAGGATCTCGTTGGGATCGGTGCGGATGTCGCCGTCCAGGTAATCGGCCGTGAACGCGATCATGAGCGAGTGCGGGAACGGCCACGACTGGCTGCCGAAATAGCGCAGGTTGTGCACGCGCAGGCCGACTTCCTCGAACACCTCGCGGTGCACGGCTTCCTCGATCGTTTCGCCGGCTTCCAGAAAGCCGGCCAGCGGCACGAAGCGCTTTACCGCCGACTGGGTGTGCAGCGCCAGCAGCACTTTGTCGCCGTTGCGGATCAGGACCATCATCGCCGGCGAGATGCGCGGATACGCCATGTGGCCGCAGTTCACGCACTTGAAGCAGCGTTCGCCCGCCGCCAGCACGGTGCCGCTGCCGCAGGCGCCGCAAAAACGGTGCGTGCGCGCCCATTCGGCGACCTGAACCGCGCGCGCGGCCACGCCGAGCCGGGCCTCATCGAACTCGCCGAACAGCGAACGCAACCCGCGCCAGGCGTAGCCGGACGGTGCCTGCGCCTCGTCGTCGACCCAGGCGGTCTGGCAATAGCGCCCCTCCAGCAGGCCGACCGGTTGCAGCCGCTGCGGATCGAGCGCGAGGCTGCGCACCGCGGCCTCGTCGGGCAGGCCGAGGTCGGCCTCGCGCACGAGCAGCCGTCCGCCGTGGAAGACGAAGGACAGCGGCGCGGCATCGTGCTGCGGGGCCATCAGGGGCGTGAACGAGGCGGGCGTCTGGAGCATGGGATATCCGGTCATCAAGGGAACTGCCGAAGATGATACCGTCTTTCGCCACACCGAATGGATGAACTAATCCAGCGCATCGTGCTCCAAGACTTAGCTGGACCGTTGCATCGCAATCGAACCAGGAGGAGACGATGACCGATGTTCCCGTCGTACTCGGTATTAACCGGATCAATGCACGCGTCAGGCAGCGCGAATGGTTTCGCCGCCTGCCCCCGCACGCCCTCGCGATACCGCCTTTCCTCGTGACCAAACGGATCGAACCGGAGCTGCCCACATGATCCGCGCGTATCCGGAACGGGCCAGCGTGCTGCCCGGCGCCACGCTGATCCTGCACGTGTCCACCGACAGCCGCCGTTTCCGCGTCACCTTCCACCGCTGGGGCGACGGACCGATATGGATGCTGCGCAGCGACTGGCTGCCCGGCGCATGGACAGCCGGCGCCGCGCCGGACGTGGACTGGAACTGGCCGGCCTATCACTTTCCGATTCCACGGGACTGGCCCTCGGCCGTCTACATCGCCGACTTCGAAGAGGACGGCAGCAAGACCACATTCGATCTCACCCGCGGCGACGGGAGCGCCCTGTTCGTCGTGCGCCCGCGGCGCGAGCGGCGCGACACCGGCACCGTGTTCCCGGCCGGGACGACCCACTGGGCGCAAGTGCTCGACGCCGGCCGGGATCGCCAGCCGGAGCACATCACGTGCAATGTCCTCGACTGCCTGTCGCGTGTGTAGGGCAGATGCCTCGTCAAAGGAGGAAAACGTGTACCGTCGACCATTGCTGCAGCGCCTCGATCCGTCGTCGGTTGTGGTATTCCGCGCCCTCCACCTGGGCGATATGCTGTGCGCGGTGCCGGCGCTGCGTACGCTCCGCGCCGCCCTGCCGCGCGCCCACATCGCGCTGGTGGGCCTGCCCTGGGCGCAGCAATTTGCCGACCGGTTCGACACGTACGTGGATGAATTCATCGCCTTTCCCGGCCATCCCCTGCTGCCCGAGCAACCGGTGCGGCAGGAAGCGCTCGCGCATTTCTACACGGGCCTCTGCACCCGCCAGTTCGCATTGGCACTCCAGTTGCACGGAAGTGGCGACGTGAGCAATGACATCGTCAGCGGTTTCGGTGCGCAGGTCATGGCCGGATTTTGTCGCGGCGGCCCCGTCGTCCGCGACCGCACCGTCCTGTTTCCCTATCCGGAAATCGGTGCGGAGCCGGAACGGCTGCTGTCCCTGATGGAACAGCTGGGCGCGCCATCGACGGAGGTGCACCTGGAATTCCCGCTGTCGCGGCAGGACGAGGATGAATGGCGTAAAAGCGGCCTCGGCGGCACGCTCGTTCCCGGCGAATACCTGTGCATCCATCCTGGCGCACGCAAGCGGGACAAATGCTGGCCGGCGCATCTGTTTGCCGAGGTCGGCGATCGCCTGGCGGCCGAATTCGGCCTCAAGGTAGTGTTGACAGGATCGGCCGAAGAAGCGGACCTGACGGCCGACGTCGCGGACCGCATGCAGCACACGCCACTCGACGCCGCCGCCCCGATCTCCATCGGCGCGATGGCCGTCCTGCTGCGCGATGCCAGGCTATTGCTCTGCAACGACACAGGCGTTTCCCACATCGCGGCCGGCCTCAAGCTCAAGAGCGTCGTCGTGTTCAGCAAGGCCGACATCGCCCGCTGGGCGCCACTCGACCGTCACAAGCACCGCTGCATCTGGGACCCGGGTGCGGAACGCGCCCAGGTGGTACTGGAACACGCACGTGCCCTGCTCTCCGACACGGCGCCGAGCCGGCAGCGCAGTGCCGGCATGTGGCCGTACTGGTAGCGATAGTGATCGGTGAGCGGACCTCGGCGCCGGCAGGGCCCGCAATCTCGAGTCAGGTCATCCGTGCGGCCCCGGTACACAGTCCGCCGGCGGGTCGGCCAGCGGCAGCACATACGGCGCGTCGATGGCCCGCGCCGTGATCGTCGTCGGCAGTTCCATGTGATACGCACCGGACGGCAGGATGGCACAGCCGCCATAACGGGCCATGACGCGCTGCTGGGCCAGCACATCTTCGCCGCAATGCTGGGCCGGCAGCTTGCGCCAGAAGTCGAAGCCGCCCGCGGCCCTTAACTTGGCCGTATCGAACATCACGCATCCGCCTACCCAGGCAATCTTGTAGCGCAGGGTCGCCCCGCGCTCATGCTTCAGGCGGGACTGCACGTGGAACAAGTTGGCGGCGCTGTGCAGGTGATGACGTGCCCATGCCGGACTGCCGGGGCGTATCGTTTCCGGCATCACGGGTCCTTCCCAGAATTCGATTGTCTCCTGCATCGGCCGTAGTTGTCCCAGGTAGCTCAATCCGTGCAATGCACTGCCGACGAGGCCGCACCGTTCCGCGCGCATGACGGCGTGTAACCGGGCGACCAGGTCCGGTTCGAGGATGACGTCGTCGTCGACGAACAGGCAGCAGGCGGCGCGCACCTGGGCCAGCAGGAATGCGCGCTGTTCGGCCATGCCGCGGCGGCGCGGACGCCGGAACGTATCGACGCTGCGCCCGCACGCGCGCAGGTAGCGCAAGACCGCCTGCACTTCGCCGCGTGCGCACGCGCCCTCCTCGTCCGACTGGTCGGCAAGCACGATGCGCAAGGCCGGCCAGGTCTGGGCGCCGAGTGCCGTCAACGTAACGGCGAGCGCCGCGGGCCGGTTGCGGGTCGGGATCAGGACGTCGATCGTCTCGCTCACGGCGTCGCCCGTCCATTCCGCGGCGCCTGGCCGTTCAGATAGGGATTGAGCGCGGGATCGTTGTACATCTTGAACTGGCGATAGAGCTTGAAATATGCCTGTCCGGCCCGCGCCTCCGCGAGCAGGAGGTCGAGGCAGGACATCAGGTCCTGGCGCTGCGTGAGCAGCCGCTCGAGCTTGCCGGTGCAGGCGCGGACGTGATCTTCGTCCGGAGCGGCGCGTTGCGCCTGCGCGCGCATGTGGTGGATCTTGAGGGCCAGGATCGACAGGCGGTCGACCATGGCGCCCGCCGTTTCGCTCGAGAGCCGGGCGCCGGGCTGGCAGACGACCTGGTTCAGGCAAGCCAGCAGCGTTTCGTCGATGGCCTCGACCGCGTCGTTGCGCTTCTGGTTGTAGCGGTCGATCAGGCGCTTGCCGGCCGCGATCTCGGCGGGTGGCACGTCCAGCCGGCGCGTCCGGTCTTCCTCGCGCCACAGCAGGCCGTTGTAGCGGTGGTTGTCATCGATCCATGCCCACACGCCGCCGCCCGGGCCGGCACCTTGGGACATCACCGGCCAATCGCGTTCACGCAGCTGGCGGTCGTGGAACCAGACGACGGACACGGCATCGATTTCGCTTTGCATGAAGACTCCGATCCTGAGCAGACGAGTGACGTGGCTTGGAGTACGCAGGCGTACTGGAGTTCTTCGGAATTCGCGCGGACTTGGCACAGCGCAAACAGCGCGCGCCGGACGACAAAGATTACTTCAGCAGGCGCGAACGGCTGGCCACGAAGGCGATGAGGGCAGCCAGGGCGCCGATGTAGGCGATGGCGACCTGCATGCCCAGGCCTTGCGCGATGGCACCGATTACCGGCGGGCCCATCAGGCTGCCGCTGTAGGCCATGCTCGCCACGCCGGCCAATGCCGCCGGACCTTGCGCGCCGGCGGCGCTGAACACGAACGGGAACACCAGCGCCATGCCCATGCCGGCGACGGCGAAGCCGAACAGGGCGACATAGGCATTCGGCGACAGCACGGCAAAGAACAGGCCGGCGGCACCCAGCATCGAGCCGCTGGTGACCAGGGGACGGGCGCCGTGGCGGGCCTTGAGCTTGTCGCCGACGAGGCGGGCCAGCAGCATCATGACGGAGAACGCGGACAGGGCCAGCGGCGCCAGGCCATCCGACGCACCGAAATGCTCTTTCAGGAACACGCCGCTCCAGTCGGCGATGCTGCCTTCCGCCATCGAGCCGAGGAAACCGATGGCGCCCAGGAACAGCAGCGGGCCGCGCGGCAGCGACAACGATTTTTTCGCGACGGTTTCGCCGGCCTCCGTCGCGTCCAGCAGGGAAAAGCCGAAGTACAGGACCAGGGCCAGCGGACCGGCCAGCATCACGAAGTGGGTCGCCGGTGCGATGTGCAGGCTGGCCATCAGGCTGCCCAGGGTCGCCCCCGCCAGACCGCCGGCGCAGCCGAGGCCGTGCAGCTTCGACAGTTCCGATTTGCCGGTCTGCTTTTCGCGTCCGGTCGCGGCCGAGTTGACGGCGACGTCGAAGGTGCTGGCGGTGATGCCGAGGCTCAGCACCGCCATCATCAGCAAGGGAACGGTCGGCGCGGCGCCGATGGCGATCAGCACGGCCAGCAGGGCCATGCCGGAAAACAGCATGGTCTTGCGTGCGCCGAGCGAACCCATCATGCGCGATGAAATAGGGTACGACAGAACGGCGCCGAGTCCGCCGCAGAGAAGAATCATCGACAACGCCGCGTGCGACACGTGCACGCGTTGGGCCATCGCGGGAATACGGCCGGCCCAGGAACCCATGATCACGCCGAACACCGTAAACAGGAGCGGCAAGGCAAACGACTGGGCTTGCGACAATGCGATGTCGCGCGAGCTGGCGGTACGAACGGGCAGATGATTTTGCATTGAGTAGATATTTATTGTTGAAAGACGGTTTTTGCGACGCAAGCGAGCAGTGAACTAAAGCAAACGCCAACCGATTGGTTGGCGCGTAGAACACTGACAGGAGGCAATTTTACGACCTTTCCGCGTGCATTTCTTTGCCACTCGGAAAAAATTTTAGAGGGATTTATCGGGTGGCATTGAATCGTTGCTGGTTGCCGACAAACCCGTCATGAAGCCGCCGGGTTGTAACCAGATGTGAACAAATGACGAGGAAAGGCGGCAGTGGCCGAGGCCCTTGATCGGCGCTTTCTTGCAGAAAAAACATTAGAGATGAAACCGTTTTCAACCTAAAATAGCCGGGCCCAACGGACAGGAAATCCCATGACGCCCCATCCCACGACGCCATCGCCCGTGACCAGCGCGCCCCGTCTCGACCTCGTCGATGCGCTGCGCGGCTTTGCAATTGTCTCGATCATGCTGTTGCATAACCTCGAGCATTTCGACCTCTACTTTTCTCCACCGGGAGAGCCGGCCTGGCTGAAGGGGTTGGGCAAGGGTATCTGGGACACGATGTTCGCCCTGTTCGGCGGCAAGTCGTATGCCATCTTCGCCCTGCTGTTCGGCCTGACCTTCCACCTGCAATCCGACGCGCGCGCCCGGCGCGGGGACGATTTCCGGCCGCGCTTTGCCTGGCGCATGCTGCTCCTGCTCGGGTTCGGGCTGGTGAACAGCGCGTTCTACCAGGGCGATATCCTGGCCATGTATGCCGTGCTCGGCCTGGTGCTGATCCCGGTCGCGCGCCTGCGTACGCGCACCGTATTCCTGCTGGCCTGCTTTCTCAGCCTGCAGCCGTTCGCCTGGATCGACGCGCTGGCGGCGCTGGGCAGCGCGCCGGGCAAGCTGCCGGATCCGGCGTCCTGGGCGTACTTCGGCCGTGCCGACGACTATCTGAAACACGGGTCGCTGCTCGACGTCTGGATCGGCAACCTCACGAACGGCAAGCAGGCCGTGCTGCTGTGGAGCTGGGAAATGGGGCGCATCCTGCAGATTCCCGCGCTGTTCATGTTCGGCATGCTGGCCGGGCGCGCCGGGCTGTTCGCCGTCGGCGAGACGAACCGCATCGTCTGGCGCCGCATCTTTTTTGGCGCGCTGCTGCTGCTCGGTCCGCTGCTCGTCGTCCACAGCCACCTGGAAGCGTGGATCGCTGCCGAGGCGCTGCGCCGGCCGCTGAACGCCATCTGCGAACCGCTGCTCAACCTGGACATCATGCTGCTGCTCGTGACCGGCTTTGCGTTGCTGTACCGCCAGCCGTCGGGCGCGCGCGTGCTCGGCATGTTCCGCTCGCTGGGCCGGATGAGCCTGACGAGCTACATGATGCAGTCGATCGTGGGCACGACGCTGTACTACGGCTTCGGATTCGGCCAATACGCGACGACGGGCACGGCGCTGGCGTTGATGATCGGCATCGTGCTGGCCGTGTTGCAGGGCAGCTTCAGCGCATGGTGGCTCAGGCACCACAAGCAGGGGCCGCTGGAAGGGGTGTGGCACCGCCTCACGTGGATCGGTACGGCCGCTCAGCCGGCGACGCGCGTAAACATGCCCTCGTAGCGCAGCACGAGGCCGTCGCCGTCGACCTCGAGCTCGGCGGTGAACGGGCGGGACAGGCTTTCGAACCGCACCCGCTCCGGCGCCGCGCCCGCGTACGCGAGCGCCGTGTAGGCCTGGGACACGGGCTGGACGTCGAGCTTGGGCAGGTCGACGTACGCGACCTTGATTTCCTGGCGCTGGCGCAGGGCGTCGCCCAGGCGCCGGATCGGCAGCGTGTTGGTGAAGGGACTGCCGGACAGGTCGACGTCCATGCAGCCCTGCAGCGCCGGCAGCGGGGTGCCGTCGGCGTCGGTCCAGTTGCCGGCACCGTCGGCACGCAGGCACACCCTGTCCTTGCCCGCGACATGCACGTCGAGACTGCGCACCCGCCAGTGCTCGTCGCAGCGCAGCACGTAGCTGCAGGCAAACAATCGGCCGCCCGCGGGACCGATGAGTACGCCTTCGGCCGTCGCGCCGGCGTCCCCGATCTCCAGTTCGACATGCTCCAGGCCGCCACTCTGTTCCGTTGCCCAGCGATAGCTGTGTTTCACGTCGCCTCCGTCCGTTTTCCGTGCAGGCCCACTGTAGCACCATGCCCGCAACCATGTTGCCGAGTTGCGCGCCAGCGATGCGGGCCTCGCCGTATCATGTTGACAAGGCCCCGCGACGGGATGCCACCCAAGGAGGAACTGTGTTCGGTATCGATGCGCGTACGGCCCGCGTGGTGTGGACTGCGGCGCTGGTCATTGCAGGCCTGTATGGCGTCTATCTCGTGCGCACGACGCTGCTCGTGATGCTGATCGCCGTGCTGTTCAGCTACCTCATCTATCCGCTGTTCGTGCTGGCCCAGCGCCGGGTCGGCGGCCGGATTCCGCGCACGCCCCTGCTGTGCCTCGTCTACCTCGTCGTCGTGGCGCTCGTCGTGCTGGCCGTCGGGCTGTTCGGCAACCAGGTGGCCGAGCAGGCGACGACGCTGGCGCACCAGTTGCCGACCCTGCTCGATCCCGCCACGCTGGAGAAGCGCCTGCCGCTTCCCGGCCCGCTCGAACCGCTGCGCGCGCGCCTGGCCGGTTTCCTGCGCGGCATGTTGCAAGGCGGCTCGGCGGAGGCGATGCCGTTCGTGCGCAACGTCGGCGCCGGGCTGATGCACCTGGCGGGCAACCTGATCTATATCGTCGTCGTGCCGATCCTGAGCTTCCTGATGATCCTGCAGGCGCCCGTCTTCGACGACTTGCTCGTGACGATGAGCCACCGCCGCAACGGCGCCTTCTGGACCGACGTGCTGCACGGCCTGAACACGGTGCTGTCGAGCTATGTGCGGGCGCTGGCCCTGCTGTCGCTCGCAACCTTGATCACCTACGGCATCGTGCTGTCGCTGCTGACGGTGCCGTTCGCGCTGCTGCTGGCCGGGGTGGCGGCCGTGCTCGAGGTGATTCCCGTGCTGGGTCCGCTGGTCGCGGCCACCGCCATCGTGGGCGTGGCCCTGTTCAGCGGCTACGAGCACGTGGGCTGGGTGATCGCCTTCATCACCGCCTATCGCATCTTCCAGGACTACATGCTGAACCCGTACCTGATGAGCGAAGGCGTGGACGTGCCGCCGATCCTGGTCGTGTTCGGCCTGCTCGCCGGCGAGGAGCTGGCGGGCGTGTCCGGGATCTTCTTGTCCGTGCCCTTCCTGGCCGCGGTCAGGATGGTGGGCATGCAGGTGCGTCTGCACCGCGCCAAGATCACGAGCCCGGCCACGACGCCGTCCGCGCCCGGCTGACGCTCGCGCCGCAACCGTGTTGTAAACGCCACACCTGACCCGAGAACTGCGGCTATGCACAACTGATAGCGCTATCAGTCATTTCGTGATGTTTCTCCTCTGACGCGACAGGAACATGCGCGTCATTGAATGCAATTCGCATAAAGCCTTCCGCGCACGTTTCGCTCCGCAACATGAATAAAACTTTACAAACGCGCCGCCTTATTGAAGACTTGGCAAAAATGATAGCGCTAACGGTCGCTTCGAATCGAGAGGAACAAAGTTAGTATGGCACCACCAACCGATGTATCCATCCACCCCGCCGACCGCCGCGGTGACGACCGCCGCGGTAACGACCGCTGGGTCATCATGGGCGTCTGCGGATGCGGCAAGAGCACGATCGCCGCTGCCCTCGCGCACGCCCTGGACGCCCCGTTCATCGAGGGCGATGCGTATCACCCTGCGCCCAACGTGGTCAAGATGTCGGCCGGCATCCCGCTGACGGACGACGACCGCACCGGCTGGCTGCAGACCCTCGCCACCGAGATCGCCGCCGCGCGCGAGCGGGGCGACGGCATCGTGGTGTCGTGCTCGGCGCTCAAGAAGCGCTACCGCGACCAGCTGCGCCAGGCCGATCCGAACCTGCGCTTCGCGCACCTGGCAGGCCCGCGCGGCACGATCGCGGCGCGCATGCAGACGCGCATCGGCCACTACATGCCGATCACGCTGCTGGACAGCCAGTTGCGCGACCTCGAGCCTCTGCAGCCCGGCGAGGCCGGCATCACCCTCGACATCACCCAGCCGCCGGAGACCCTGGTGGCCAGCATCATCGCATCGACCGACAGGACGGACTGAAGACAGCAACGGATCAAAAGTCGTCGCATTCCGGCCCAGCCGCCCACCGTCCGAGGCGGCGCCGACCACACGAGAACAAACGGAGACACCATGCGTACACCACTACAACGGACCCTGATCAATCTTGCCGTCGCCAGCGCCTGCGGCATCCTGGGTGCGGCCGCCCACGCCCAGCAAGTCGAGCAAGCACAACAAGCCCCGGCCGATGCCACGGCCGCCCAGGCCGCCCCGGCGGCCGACGCGGCCACCGCCGCCGTCCCGGAAGCGAACGTCGTGCGCATCTCCGGCTCGCGCATCGCGGCGCGCGGTTTCACGCAGCCGACGCCGACCACGAGCCTGTCCGCGTCCGACCTGGAAAAGGCGGCGCAGCCGAACCTGTTCAACACCTTGGCCGAACTGCCGGCGCTGCAGGGCAGCACGGGCCGCACGACGAGCACGAACAGCACGTCCAGCGGCATCCAGGGCCTCTCCTCGCTCAGCCTGCGCGGCCTCGGCACGCTGCGCACGCTGACCCTGCTGGACGGCCAGCGCGTCGTCGGCGCCAACGTCACGGGCGTGACCGACGTCAGCCAGTTCCCGCAACTGCTCGTCAAGCGCGTCGACGTCGTGACGGGCGGCGCCTCGGCCTCGTACGGGTCGGATGCGGTAGGCGGCGTCGTCAACTTCATCACCGACAAGAAGTTCACGGGTTTTAAAGCCAACGTCGAGGGCGGCCAGACGCGCTACCACGACGACAAGAGCGGCACGCTGCAGGCCGCCTGGGGCAAGGGTTTCATGGACGACCGCCTGCACGCGACCGTCAGCGGCGAATTCAGCAAGGAGAACGGCATCGATTCGCCGGGCTTCGGCGAAGTCGGCGCCAACGGCCGCACGTGGTATCGCAACACGGTGTTCCAGCGCCGCCCGCTGTCCCAGACCAATGACGGCCAGCCGGAATACAAGGTCATCGACCACGCCCAGCAATACCAGTACTCCAAATACGGCCTGATCACGAGCGGCCCGCTGCAGGGCACCGCGTTCGGCGACGGCGGCGTGCCGTACCAGTTCGCCTACGGTTCGAATGGCGTGCCGACCCGCACCGGCCAGGTCACCAACTGCGTCAATCCGTTCTGCGTGGGCGGCGACCTGTCCGGCAGCGTGGGCGCCGGCACGAACCTCGCCATGAATTTCAAGCGGCAAGTCGCCTACACGCGCCTGTCGTGGGACATCGATCCGGATAACGAGATCTATGTCACGATGAACTATGCGCAGGTGAAATCGCAGTTCTCGCCGAACCCGGGCGCGGCCAAGCAGGCGAACCTGACGATCCAGTGCGACAACCCGTTCCTGCCGGCGTCGATCGCGGCGGCCTGCGCGGCCAACAACATCAAGAGCTTCCAGTACGGCACGGCGAACGCCATCTTCCCGGCCAACATCAACGTGCATCCGACGCGCACCCAGCGCCGCTTCGTCCTCGGCGGCGACGGCAAGTTCACGCTGTTCGGCAAGGACTGGTCGTACGACGCGTACGCGGAACACGGCGAGAACACGACCAACATCAACGTCCACGACATCACGCTGAACACGCGCTACAACAACGCGATCGACGCCGTGCGCGATGCCAGCGGCAGGATCGTCTGCCGCAACGCCGTCGCGGCCGCGAACGGCTGCGTGCCGCTGAACATCATCGGCAACAACCCGGTCGATCCGGCCGCCTGGGGCTATATCGCGCCGGCCGCCGGCCCGATCCAGCGCACGACGCAGAGCCAGGACGTGGCCAGCGCCAACTTCAACGGCGAAGTGTGGGAAGGCTGGGCGGGTCCGCTGGCGGTGGCGACGGGCGCCGAGTGGCGCCGCGAGAAGTACGACGTGCACGGCGACCCGTACGGCGCCGGCGTGTCGCCCGATTCGATCGACGCCGCGGCCTACCCGGCCGACCCGATCCTCAACGCCCCCGTCGGCAACAACTGGTATGCCGGTAACTATCACAACGGCGCGGGCGCCTACAACGTGCGCGAGGCGTACGTGGAACTCAACCTGCCCGTGCTGAAATCGGCCACCTGGGGCGAAGCGAACCTGAACCTCGCCGACCGCCAGACCAAGTACAGCACGGCTGGCAGCGTCAGCAGCTGGAAGATCGGCGCCACGTGGAAGACGGGCATCGACGGCCTGCGGTTCCGCGCCGTCAGCTCGAAGGACGTGCGCGCGCCGAACCTGTCCGAACTGTTCGCGGCCCCGGTCGTCGTCAACAACCAGGTGCAATACCAGGGCAACACGGTCAGCCTGCAACAGCGCACGGTCGGCAACACGAACCTGCGTCCGGAAATCGCGCGCAACAATTCGTTCGGCATCGTGCTGAGCCAGCCGAGCTGGGCGCCGGGCTTCGCGACGTCGGTCGACTATTACGACATCAAGGTCAACGACGTGATCTCCACGCTGTCGATCCAGCAGGAAGTCGACCTGTGCACGGCCGGCAACAAGGAAATCTGTTCGGCGATGGTGCTGAACAGCCCGGGCAACAACTACGTCACGGTGCAGAACTTCAACCTGGCGTCGCTGCACCTGAAGGGCTTCGACGTCGAGTCCTCGTACCGCACGAACCTCGACAAGTTCAGCCTGCCGGGCCGCTTCACCGTGCGCGCTCTAGCCACGCGCACGCTGCACTTCATCACGGATTCGGGCGTCGTCGGCACGATCCCGTCGGAAGGCGCGGGCGTCAACCTGGGCAACACGCCGAAGTGGAAGCTGCTGGCGACGCAGACCTGGGACAACGATAAACTCAGCCTGACCCTCACCGAACGCTGGTTCAGCGACGGCAAGTACAGCAACGAGTACATCGAGTGCCAGACCAACTGCCCGGTGTCGACCCTGACCCACCCGACCATCTACGACAACAAGATGAAGGGCGCGACCTACATCGATTTCGGCGGCAGCTACAACGTGTCGAAGCAGATGATGGTCTACTTCAAGATCGACAACCTGGCGGACCGCGATCCGGAACCGGCACCGCAGGCCAACCCGAGCTTCGCGATCAACCCGGCCCTGTACGACGTCGTGGGACGCACGTACCGCGCCGGCCTGCGCTACAACTTCTGATCGGGGGCCGGCCGTGTGGAATTTGCTGTCCGTACTGCTGGCGGTCGGCCTGCTGACGGTGATGATCGCGTGGGGCAAGGTGCAGCCGCTCCTCGCGTTCGTCGTCGCGGCACTCGTCGCCGCATTGATGCTCGGGATGCCTGCCGCGAAGATCCCGGGCGCGATCGAAAAGGGAATCGGTGACCTGCTCGGGTCCCTGGTCGTCGTCATCTGCCTGGGCGCCGTGTTCGGCAAGCTGATCGCCGACAGCGGCGCCGCCCGGCGCATCGCCATCAGCCTCGTCAACGGGCTCGGCATGCACCGGATCCCGGTGGCGATGACCGTCACCGGCTTCGTCGTCGGCATGCCGCTGTACTACAACGTCGGCTTCGTGCTGATGGTGCCGCTGATCTTCTCGCTCGTGTACCAGTCGGGCCGCCCGGCCGTGGCGCTCGGCATGCCGCTGCTGGCCGGCCTGTCGATCGCGCACGGGTTCCTGCCGCCGCATCCGTCGGCGACGGCGCTCGTCGTCGCGGTCCACGCGGACATGGGCAAGACGCTGCTGTACGGCCTCGTCGTCGCGATCCCGACCCTGATCATCGCCGGGCCGGTCTTCGCCATGTCGCTGAAAAACATCCGCGGCGAGCCTGCCCCGATGTTCCGCACCGCGCAGCAGGACATCCCCGACAGCGAACTGCCCGGCACCTTCAACAGCTTCGCGACCGCGCTGCTGCCCGTCGTGCTGCTGGGGGCACTCACGCTCGTCACGCTGGTCCGCCCGGACCTGGCGAAACCGCTCGCGTTCCTGTCCAGCCCACTCATCGTGATGCTGCTGTCGTACGGCGTCGCCGTCGTGACGCTGGGCGTCGGCCGCGGCCGCCCGCTCAAGCACGCGACCGACAGCGCCGCAGGCGCGCTGCGCGAGATTTCGCCGATCCTGATGATCATCGCCGGCGCCGGTGGCCTCAAGGAAGTGCTCACGCAGTCCGGCGTCAGCGCGGAACTGGGCACGCAGCTCGCGCACATGCCCGTGCCGCCGCTGCTGCTCGGGTGGGCCGTGGCGACGCTGATCCGCGTCTGCCTCGGCTCCGCCACGGTGGCCGGCATCACGGCGGCCGGCGTCGTCGGGCCGCTGGTGCAGAGCTCCGGCGTGAACCCGAACCTGATGGTGCTGGCGGTCGGCGCGGGGAGCCTGATGTTCAGCCACGTGAACGATTCCGGCTTCTGGATGTTCAAGGAATATTTCGGTTTGTCGCTGAAGGACACCTTCCGCTCGTGGACGATGATGGAGACCCTCGTCGGCACGTTCGGGCTGCTGTTCGTGATGCTGTTGTCGTTGTTCGTCACCCAAGGATAAGAATAATGAAGACCACGATTTCCACCCTGCTGGCCGCGACGTTCGCGCTCGCAGGGCCGGCGCAAGGCTCCGTGTCCGCCTTCCAGACCATGCCCGACGATCCGCATGCCGTCGTCGTGCATGCGCGGGGCGACGGCAGGACGGACGACAGCGCCGCCATCCAGCAAGCCCTCGACACCGCGGCCAACAAGGGCGAAGGCGGCGTCGTGTTCCTGCCGTCGGGCCGCTACCGCATCACGAAGAGCATCCTGATCCCGCTCGCCGTGCGCCTGTATGGCGTCGGCCCGACGCGCCCCGTGTTCGTGCTGGCGCCGCAGACGCCGGGCTTCCAGCAGGGCGTCGCCAACATGGTGATCTTTACCGGCGGCGACCAGTACACGGTCGGCAAGGTGCCGATGCCCGTGGCGGGCGCCGTCGGCGCGCAGAAGGACGTGCGCGACGCGAACTCCGCGACCTTCTATTCCGTGCTGTCGAACGTCGACTTCGAGATCGGCGCCGGCAACCCGGCCGCCACCGGCGTGCGCATGCACACCGCGCAGCACTCGAACCTGTCGCACATCGATTTCAATATCGGCAGCGGCCTCGCCGGCGTCTACCACGTCGGCAACATCGCCTACGACCTGAAATTCCACGGCGGCCGCTACGGCATCCTCGCGGAAAAGACGTCGCCCGCGTGGCAATTCACCCTCCTCGACTCCAGCTTCGACGGCCAGCGCGACGCCGCCATCCGCGAGCACGAGGCCGGGCTCACGCTGGACAACGTCGACATCCGCGACACACCGGTCGGCATCGACATCGACCGCGGCTACGGCGACTGGCTGTGGGGGAAGCACGTGCGCTTCGAGAACGTGGCGAAGGCCGCCGTCGTCATCAGCAACGAGGACAACGTCTACACGCAGGTCGCCTTCGAACACGCCAGCGCCCGCAACGTCCCGACCTTCGCACGCTTTCGCGACAGCGGCAAGACCCTCGCCGGTGCCGGCCGCGCGTACGAGGTCACGGAACTGAATTACGGCATGAAGCTCGATCAGCTGGGCGCGCCGGGCCGCTTCACGACCAATTACAAGACCGCGCCTTTCCCGACCAGGTCGACGCCGCAGCGCGTACTGAAGCCGCTGCCGCCCACGCAAGAATGGGCGAATGTGCGCACATTCGGCGCCCGGGGCGACGGCCGCGCGGACGACACGGCCGCCATCCAGAAGGCCATCGACGGCAACCGCGTCGTGTACCTGCCGCAGGGCTTCTACATGGTGAACGACACGATCCGCATGAAGCCGGACACCGTGATCGTCGGCCTGCACCCGGGCCTGACGCAGCTCGTGCTGCCGAACGGCTCGCCCCTGTTCCAGGATGTCGGCGCGCCCAAGGCCCTGCTGGAGAGCGCGCGCGGCGGCGCCGGCATCGTGTCCGGCGTCGGCCTCGCGACGGGAGAAGTCAACAACCGCGCCGTCGCGCTGCTGTGGCGCGCGGGTGCCTCGTCCCTGGTCGACGACGTGCGCATCCAGGGCGGCCACGGCACGCGGCTGTACGACGGCACGCGCGCCGATCCGTACAAGAAGACGCCGAACTGGGACACGACGGCCTGGTGGGACCGCCAGTACCCGAGCATCTGGGTGACGGACGGCGGCGGCGGCACCTTCACCGGCATCTGGTCGCCGAGCGGGTATGCGCAGGCCGGCTTCTATGTGACGAACACGAAGACCCCGGGCCGCGTGTACGAACTCTCGGCCGAGCACCACATCCGCAACGAGATCGTGCTGGACGGCGTCGAGAACTGGTCCTTCTTCGCGCCGCAGACGGAAGAAGAAGTCCGCGACGGCATGGACTCCACGTCGTTCGACATCCGCAATTCGAAGAACCTCCTCATCGCGAACTACCACGCCTACCGCGTCACGCGGTCCATCAAGCCGGCGCTGGCGGCCGCGCGCATCGCCAACTCCAGCGACATCCGTTTCAGGAACGTGCACGTGAACGGCGAGAGCGGCTTCGCGACCTGCGACGAGAACGGCTGCACGACCTACCTGCGCGCGTCGAAATACCCGTACGAGAACGCCATCGTCGACGTCACCCACAATATCCAGGTGCGCGAGCGCGAGTTCGCGATCCTCGACTACACGGGCACGCAGGCGAGCGCGCCGGCGCCCATGGGCAAGGTGGACAAGGTCGCGGACGGCTTCTATTCCATCGCCGGCGGCGCGGTCGACGCGAACGGCAAGCTGTACTTCATCGACCGCCACTTCAAGCGCATCCACGCATGGAGCCGCGAGCGCGGCCTCGAGATCGTGCGCGACGCGCCGCTCGACCCGATCAACCTCGCCATCGACCGCAGCGGCGACGTGATGGTCGTGTCGCACTACGGCCCGGGCGCCAGCGTCTACGCATTCAAGCCGGACATGCCGCCCACGCCCGAAGGCATCACGATGATCAGGCCGACGCCGGTCGCGGCGCGGGCGGATGCGCGCGTGGCGGTGCCCGTCAACTTCTGGCAGAACGGCGAATTCCGCGACCAGATCGATCCGAAGACCTACGAATTCACGACGCTGGCCGAGATGTTCGCGCGCGACGTCGCGCAGCCGAAGGCACAGGAATACGTGTCGCCGGACGGCAGCCTCGTGCTGCCCGCGTACCGCGTGACGCGCCAGGGCGCGACGAACCACCTGGGCTACCGCTGGTCCGATACGCTCGACACGCACGGCTTCACGAGCGCCCGCGTGGGCGAGCGCGTGGTCTTCACGAACGGTTCCGAGAACCGCACGTTCAGCGGCTTGATGGGCCAAGGCGGCGCCATCACGGACCTGAAACCGGTGGCCGACCGCGGCGGCGAAAGCGCGGCGCTCGGCCCGGACGGCAATGTCTACGTCGCCAATGGCCAGGTGTTCGTTTACGGCCCGGACGGCAAGGAGCGCGGCCGCATCGACGTGCCGGAGCGCCCGCTGCAACTGGTCTTCGGCGGCTCCGACAAGCGTACACTATTCATCCTGACCCATCACAGCCTCTACACGACCCATGTCGATTGAACACCTGATCGTGTCCGCCATGCTGGCGCTGGCCTGCGCCGGCCCTGCTCTCGCCGAACAAGCCAAGGCCGCGCCGCCGGTCGTCAAGCTGTGGCCCGACGGCGCACCGGGGTCTGAACAGCGCCGCAACGAACCGGAAAAGCTCGTCGACGGCGCCTACCCCACGAACGTGCACGACCCGTCGCTGACGGTTCTGCGCGCCGACCCGCGCCATGCGAACGGCGCGGCGGTCGTCATCGTGCCGGGCGGCGGCCACTACCTGCTCGTCGTCGAGAACGAAGGCATGCTGCCGGCCAGGCTGTTGAACCGCGTCGGCGTGACGGCCTTCGTGCTGAAGTACCGGCTCCAGCACGGTCCGGATTCCGCGGGCTACACCGCTTCGCGCGAGGGCGCGGCCGACCTGCGGCGCGCCGTGCGCTGGGTGCGCGCCCATGCGCCGGAATATGGCGTCGACCCGCAGCGCGTGGGCGTCATGGGCTTTTCGGCGGGCGGAGAACTCGTGTCGCTGGTCGCCGACAATCCCGAACCGGCGCCGCGCGGCAAGACGGATGCGCTGGACCGCCAGAGCGCGCGCCCGGATTTCCAGGTGCTCGTGTATCCTGGGCCGCTGGGCTCACCCGCGACGGCCGTCGACGGCGCGCCGCCGGCGTTCCTCGTCGCCGGCTCGCGCGACACCTGCTGCATGCCGCCGACGCTCACGCTGTACCAGCAGCTGGTCAAGGCCGGCATGTCGGCCGAGCTGCACCTGTATGCGGACACCGACCACGCATTCAATATGGGACAGCGCGGCGAGCGCGTCTCGCTGCAGCACTGGCCGGACCGCCTCACCGACTGGCTGTCCGACGGCGGCTGGCTCGTCCCGCGCAATGGACGCCAGCCGGAAGGCGTGCCCGCGCCATGAAGGGAGTGACATGAAACGTATCGTGCCGACGCTGGCGGCGGCCACCATGCTGGCCACGCCGGCGGCGTGGGCGGCCGACAGCCAGTACAAGCTGCTCGTGCTGGCCATCCCCAACAAATACCACTATGAATACATCCCCGTCGCGCGCGACAGCCTGGAAAAGCTGGCCAAGCTGCACGCGTTCGAATTCACGTACACGAACAGGACCGAGGCCTTCGACGGCGACCTGAAACAGTATGCGGCCGTCGTGTTCCTCAACACGCCGGGCGAGGAACTGAATCCGGCGCAGCGCGCGAACTTCGAGGCATACATGCGCGCCGGCGGCAATGCCGTCATCGTGCACCGCGCCGCCATCACGCCGCCGAACGGGTGGGTGTGGTACGAAAAGCTCGTCGGCCGCTCCTTTAAAATCCACCCGATACTGCAGACGGCGGCCGTCGACGTCGTCGACAAGGGTTTTCCTGCGACGTTCGGCATTCCGCCGCGCTGGATCTGGAGCGACGAGTGGTACGAGACGACGAACCCGTACAAGGTCGCCATCCACCCCGTGCTGAACGTGGACGAATCGAGTTATGACCCGACCAGTATCTGGCCGGGCCAGGTAGCGACGGGCATGGGCAAGGATCACCCGGTGTCGTGGTATCACCGGTACGAACAGGGCCGCGTGTTCGTCACGCTGCTGGGGCACAACGTCGAGATGTACCGCGACCCGCAATACCTTGCCCACCTGATGGGCGGGATCTGGTGGGCGGCGACGGGCAAGGGCCAGCAGCGCTGACCCCCGCCCACCCGGTCAGTAGTTCAGGCCCGCGCGGATGCCGAACATGCGCGGCTCGACGTACGAGGCCTGCATGAAGCCGCCCCACAGGGAATCGCCGCTCGTCTTGGCGCGCTTGTCGAACGCGTTGCGCACATACGCTTCGGCAAACCATTTGCCCTCCGGCGCTTCGAGCCGTGCCGAGGCATCGACCAGGGCATAGGCGGCCTGGTAGCGGCCGATGTGGGCCCAGTCCGAATTGCGCAGGTCGAAGTAGGCCTTGTCGCGCCAGTTCACCTTCACGTACGGCGTCAGCTTGTAGCCGCCGGCCAGGTCGAAGTCCTGCGCGAAGTTCATGTTGACCTGGTACTTCGGCGTGTTGGGCAGGTGGTTGCCGGTGATGTCGTACAGGCGGCGGCCCAGCAGTGCCTTGTTCGTACCGTTGTAGACGGCCGGGCAAGGCTGGACGCCGAATTCGGCGCGCACGTCGCCGCACTGGTAGTCGTCGCTGTAGTTGTCGAAGCCATGCACGCTGGTGTCGATGAGAGCGAAGCCGCCGCCGAAACGGGCGCCGTGCCACGGCTTGTAGTCCCACTCGATCTCCAGGCCGGGGATGCGGGTGTCGCCGACGTTGATGGTGCGCCAGCTCTCGTACACGTCGCACTTCGGCTGGTCGGCCGGGCATGGCTGGTGATTGTCCGGGATGATCTGGTTGACGAAATAATTACCGGTCAGCTGCATGTCCTTGTAGCGCATGTAGAACGCGGTGACGGACAGGCTCAGCTTGTTGTCCAGGAAGCGGCCCTTGTAACCCAGCTCGTAGTTCGTGACGGTCTCCGGACCGTAAGGCAGGAACGTCGCCTCGCCCGGCTTGCCCGTGGCCGCGCACAGGTGGTAGTTGCAGCTGTCGACCTTGTCCGCGAAGCCGCCGGCCTTGTAGCCGGTCGAGATCGAGGCGTAGGCCATCTGGCGCGGGGTGATCTGGTATTGCGTGCCGAGGCGCCAGGTCACCTTGCTCCAGCTTTCCTTGTGATCGTTGTTGGTGGCGTTCGCATAGCCGGCATAGGCGATCGGGCCGCCGCCGGCCCAGCCCATCAACTGGGTCAGGTCGGTGCCGTCGTGGATCACGAAGTCCGGCGTGCCGGGGGTGCCGCGGTCGTACATGCCGCGGTAGTAGGCCGGGTTGCCGATCCAGTTGGCGCCATACACCTTGCCGCCCTGGTCCTGCTTCCAGTCGTCGTTGTAGCGCAGGCCCAGCGTTCCGGTCCATTTCGGCGCGAAGTTCCAGTCGGCCTGGCTGTAGATGGCCTTGGAATCGACCTGGCGATTCGGCTGCGCATAGACCACGCTGCCCGGGTCGCCGAACGGATGCTGGATCGCTTCCGTCATCTCGTAGTCGATGCGGTTACGTTCGTGCATCCAGAACAGGCCGGACACGTACTTCAGGGACCCGAGCTGCTGCTTGAGCTGCAGTTCGTGCACGGTCGACAGGTAGCGCGAATCGGCCGTGCGGTGCCAGGTGTCGCGCAGCGGCCAGGTGCCCCAGTTGCCGTCGGGCGTATTCGGGAACGGGGCGATGTCGGCCCACGACGGCGCGTTCTGCAGGCCCAGGTCGTCGTCCGTGATCTGCGAGCGGCGCTGGTCCGAGACCGCGAAGTTGTAGTTGACCGACGTATGGTCGTTGACGTTCCAGTCCAGGCCCGTGCGCAGCGTGCGGATATTCAGGTCGGTGGCGCCCGGCACGTTGACCTTGATGTCCCATTCGCTGCCGGGGCAAGCGTAGCGGGTGCCGGCGCCGGATGCGCAGTCGCGGAAGAAGGCATAGCCCGCGCCCGAATCCTGGAAGTTCTCGAATGCGGCGCGCAGCGTCAGGTCCTTGTTGATGCGCAGCGCAGCCTGCAGGCGGGCCGCCCACTCGTCCTGGTTGGTGTAGTAGTCGCGCGGCGAGACCGGGTGGTTGTAGCGCATGTCCACGTCCGGGATGCCGTTCGGGACCCAGCCCTTGGACGGCACGTTGGCTTCCGACAGGTCCTGCGTCTGGTGCGCATAGCCGTCGCGCACCACGCGCATGAACGAGCCGCGCAGCGCCAGGCTGTCGTTGACGACGACGTTCTGCACGAGGCTGATCTGCTTCTTCTGGTAGTTGCCGAAGTCGACCTCGGCGCGGCCGTAATTGCCGTTGAAATCGGGCTTGGCGGTGATCACGTTGACGCTGCCGCCGGTCGAGTTACGGCCGAACAGCGTGCCCTGCGGGCCGCGCAGCACCTCCAGCTGGTCGATGTCGAACATCAGCGCCTGCGCGCCCTGCGGCCGCGGCGAATACAGCCCGTCCACGTGGAAGCCGACGGCCGGGTCGCCGGTCTCGGTGAAGTTGGTCGAGGTGATGCCGCGGATCGTGATCTGCACGCCGCTGTCCAGGCCCTGGTTGATGGTGACGTTGGGGATCTCGTTGCCCAGGTCCGCCATGCTCGTCACGCCCTTGCGGGTCAGCTGGTCCTGCGAGAACGCGGTCACGGCGACCGGCGTCTTGAGCAGGGAGGTGCTGAAGCGGGTGGCGGTCACCGTCACTTCGGGAATCGTGTCGCTGGTTTGCGCCTGCCTGGCGGCGGGCGTGGTGGCCGTGGCCTGGGTATCGGTCTGGGCCTGGGCCTGGACGGGCAGCGCGGCGAAGGCGCAGGCACTCGCGACAGCCATGCTCATGGCCGTTCGTTTCATCGGATGCAGCATCTGATCTCCTTGGTCTTCTGAATTATGCGTGCCGGCGATGCGGGGTCCGGCACGTGGTCGGGACAAGGGACCGTCGAACCGGCCCCGTACGAACGAGTATTTCAATCCGTATTCGTAAAATCAAAGAATTTCGCCGGACACCTTTCAGTTTCTTCGTCTTTACTAAACAACGGGTTTGTCGCGCGACGGCGCGGCTCCTTGACGGTTCCTTTACGGCCGCGGCGCGTCCACCGCGACCGTCCGTTCCGCGGCGTTCCATGCGCGCACGGCGACTTCGAGCCCGCCCTGCCCGGCGGCGGCCGGATCGAATTCGGCGGTGACGACGCGGCTCTCGCCCGGCATCAGCGACACGTAGTTGTCGGACCAGTACACGGGCAGCACGCGCGCGCCGCCGGCCGTCGTCAAGGTCAGCTTCGCGGTCAGCAGCGGCACCGCGGATGGATTGGCCAGCGTGACGTCCACCTTGCGCGCCGCGCCTTCCGTGCGGCCGGCGGCGCGTACGGTCACGGGTACGTCGGGCAGCGCGTCCAGGCCGCGCAAGCGGTCCGGGCTCGTGGCCTCCCAGTACACGTTGTCGGAAAGGGTGCGGCCCGCGCCATCGGCGAGCGTCAGTTTCACGACCAGCAGACCTTCCCGCGCCAGCAGCTTGCCGATGCCGAGGTCGATGGGGCCGGACGTGCCGCCGCCGGCCACGCTGACGGTGGTCGCGCCGCGGCCGGCGAGCCTGCCGTCGACCGTGTACGCCGCGAACGCCACGTGCGCGTTCTCCAGCGGCGTGACCGGGTTGTTGATGACGTCGACGGCGTGATCGGGCAGGTTCAGTTGCACGTGCACGGGTTCGGACGCGTGTTTCGTGCCGTAGTAGGCGGCGTGCGTGTCGTAGTCGTGGCTGAGGATCTGCCACATCGTGCTCGGCCAGGCGGGCTGCGTCATCCACAGCATGCGGCCGCTGTTCTCGCGCCACAGCCCCGCGTTCATGCCTTCGAAGATGGCGCGGTGCGACTCATAGTTCATCAGCTGCGCCTTGCGCTCGAAGTCGGCGAGCGAGGCGGGCGCGCCGAACTGGCGATCGAGCGCCTTCATGAATGGCTCGACGCGGCCATTGCCGCTGGCATGCCAGTCGTGGTACGCGGCCGTGTCGCCCAGCGGCCAGCGCTCGGACGGCGGGACGACGGCCTCGAACGCCTCCCGCGTGGGGAACGACGGCGTGCCCACCTCGACGGCGAAACCCTTGGCGTGCGTCGTGAAATAGGTTTCCGGCGGCTGGTAGTCGTACGGGCCGCTGTTCTGCAGGTTGACGCGGTTCGAGCTGCCCGTGTACCAGCGCGTGCCGTCCTCCGCGTAGATCAGCGCTTCCAGTCTTTCGTTCAGCGCCGGCTGCGGCACGCCCTCGTTGCGGCCGAACCAGGCGACGATGGACGGGTGATTGCGGAAGCGGCGCACGACGTCGGCCGCATTCGCCATGAACAGGTCGACGTCCTGCGGTTCGATGTTGTAGTCCTGCGTCGAGGCCCAGAAGTCGTTCAGCACCATGAGGCCGTATTCGTCGGCCAGTTCGAAGAACGTCTCCTCGGTGTCCTGGCCGACCCAGTTGCGGATGATGTTCACGTTGGCGTCGCGGTGCAGGCGGAAGTACGGTTCCAGGCGCGCGCGGTCGACGCGCTTCATGAAGTCGTCCATGCCCCAGCTGCCCCCGCGCGCCGCGATGCGCACGCCGTTGACCTTGATGACGAGGTAAGGCGTCAGGCGCGTGTCGTCCAGTTCGCGGATCGCCTTCGTTCCCTCGGCTTCCGCCCGCAGGCCCGTCGCCCACTGGTTGTCCGCGATCTTGCGCAGCGCCTCGTGGCGGGCGTCCGTGATGCGGATGCCGAGTTCGTGGGCCTTCGTGAAATCGGCCTCCACGCGGCGCAAATGGCCCGTATGGTCGACCAGCGACAACTCGTACGTCACGCTGCGGATGCCGAAAGCGGTGTGCGCATGGTCGGACAACGCCGCCCCTTGCAGCACGTCGACGTCGAGGTCGTGCAGTTCCGGCTTGCCGTAGCCGTTCGGCCACCACAGGTGTGGATGCCTGACCTTGAGCGCGGCGAATTCCGCCGCCGCGAACCGCACCGTGCGCGTGCCGGGCGCCACGTCCAGCGTGCGGCTCACGACGATCGGCGCCAGCGCTCCGGCGCGGTCGCGGATGGTGGCGCGCACGGTCGCACGCACGGGCTTGTCCGACACGTTCGTCACCGGCACGTCGATGCCGATGTCGGCCTCGCCGTTGCCGGCCGCCAGCGCGGTGATCACGTGCGCATCGCCCACGCGCACGTCGCCCGTGCTGCGCAGGACGACCTCCTGCCACAGGCCGGTGTTGCGGTCGCGCACGGACGGAATCCAGTCCCACCCTTCGGTGGCGATGAAGGTCGGGCCGTCCTGCGCCTGCACCCCGCCGTTCTCGCCGACGCCGGCCGCGATGGATTCCTCGTGCGCGATGCCGGGATGCGGCGGCGGCGACACCTTGACCGCGATGACGTTTTCGCCCTTGGGGTTCAGGTACGGCCCCAGGTCGACGCTGCCGCGCACGAAGGCGCCGCGCGTCGTGCCGGCCTTGCGGCCGTTGACCCAGATGTCGGCCGCGTAGTTGATGCCCTTGAACGTGACGAACAGGTGCCGGCCCGGCCGCTGGTCCGGCGGCAGGACGAAGCTGGTGCGGTACCACCAGTCCTGCCGGCTCAGGCTTTCCGGAATCGCCAGGTTGTCGAGGCCGTACGCCGGGTCCGGATACACGCCGCGGTCGACCAGCGTCGTGAGCACGGTGCCGGGCACGGTGGCCTTGTACCAGTGCGACGCGTCGTAGCCGCCGCTTGCGATCTGACTGGCCGTTCCCGATGCCTTGTCCGCGGATTGCAGCGTCCAGGCGCGGATCGCCCAGGTGCCGGCGCCGCGCTTCTCCAGTGCCGGACCGGCATAGGCCGGCACGGCGACGGGGCGCGCCGGCGGCGTCGCGCTCTTGGGCAGCGTCCACGCATCCTGCGGCGCGAGCTGGCCGGCCATCTGGTGCGTCTGCAGCGGCCAATGCGGGCTGCCGGATTCGAACACGGTCAACGTCTCGTCCGGCCGTGCCGCCGCCAGCCGCGCGACGGCCTGCGCATCTAGCGCTTCGTCGGCGACCATCAATCCCGCGACGCGGCCGGCGAAACCGCCGGTGGCCCCGGTGCGCGGCGCGATCGCGAGCTGCGCGGCGGCCGTGTCCGCGCCGTCCGCATCCTGCCGCGCCACCTCCCTGCCGTTCGCGTACAGGACGACGTGGCGGCCGTCCCGGCTGGCCGCGACATGCGTCCAGGTGCCCGCGCCGAGCGTCACGTCGGTGCGCAGCGGCGCGCCGGCGCCGCAAAACGCCAGCTTGCCGTCGACGCTGCACAGGTAGCCGATGCCCTCCATGCCGGCCAACAGCGCCGTCCCGCGCGCGGGTTCGGACGGCTTGAACCAGCCGCCGATGGCGAAGCCGCGTCGGGCGGCCAGCGTCATGCCCTTGGGCGGCTTCTTGACGAGGCCATCGCTGGCGGCCGGGAATTCGGCGTTGAAGGGCCCCCACGTGGCCGCACCGGCGACCGGCGCCAGCGCGGCGGATGTGGCCAGCAGCACGGCAAGGACGGCGTTCAAGGGACGGGGTGGGCTGGCGACGGGCGTGGACAGGCCCGAACTGGCGTGGCGCATGGAGGTCTCCGGGAATGGACGTGATGTCCCGGCACGGGGCGGCCGGGATCGTTGTGCGGCGGATTCTGCATCCGGCCAATGGGAGGGTCAAACGCGGGACGGCCCTGGCGGCGCAGTTTAGCCGTGATCACTAAACAGCCCGCGACATGCGTGCGGCGCGCCCCGCCCGCCCCGTGGGCGCGATCTCCCGGCTCTTTAGTAAAGCCGTCTGACCGCTCTCAACATCCCGGCAGACCTTGGCGCAGGGTCACCCCGCTGCACGGGCATGTCCGTAAGATGTTTTTATTACATGCCAAAACATCATGCTCCGTCATCGCGGCGGATCGTTGCCCAAGTCATCGTCGTCTTTCGGAGATCCCGCATGAACATCCACGCATTGCCCGTTCCATCCCGCCGCGTCCTGGCGGCCCTGTTGCTGTCGTCCGCCGTCGGCGCGGCCTGGGCCGATTGCTGCAGCACCCCGAGCGAGGCCGGCCGCATGACGGGCGGCGGCTCCCTCATCTGCCCCGGCGCGGCCTACCGCTACACGTTCGGCTACGAGTTGCATTGCCAGCAGAACGGCACGATTTCCGGCCCCAACAACCTGGAAGTCAACCTGTCCACCGGCGACCACTTTCATTTGACGGATCTCACCCGGGGCCTGTGCACCGGTCCCGACGCCACCACGCCGAACGCGCCGTTCAACACGTATTACGGCACCGGCAGCGGGCGCCTGAACGGCGAGCCGGCCAACATCTGGTTCAACTTCGTCGACCGGGGCGAGCCGGGCGCCGGGGTCGACATCGCCGCGTTCACGATCCAGACGTCGTCGGGCAACCTGCTCCAGTGCAGCAATACGCTCGAAGGCGGCAACAACCAGGCGCACCAGGCCACCGGCAGGCGACCGTAACGCGCGCATGCCGCGCCTTGGCCATCGACGATGCGGCCAGGGCGCCGGGACGAGTCGGTGGATACGGGGTGGAAGCGGGCGCATGCTATAGTTGCCGGCCTGGACGCCGCGCCAGGCCCTCTATCCACACCATGAACGTTTCTCCACCCGATCGCCTGCGCACCCGGCTCCGGCAGCTGCTGCGCGCCAACGCCATCCTGCTGTGGGCGGCGCTGGTCGGCTGCGCCGGCGCGCTGGCGACGCTCCTCTTCCGCGACGGTCTCACCCTGCTGCAGGCGCTGCTGTTCGGCCGCAGCGGCTCCTTCGTCGACATCGCGACGGCCCTGCCCTGGCCCGCGCGCCTGCTGACGCCATGCGCCGGCGGCCTGCTCGCGGGCTGCCTGCTGGTGCTGGCGCGCCGCCACGCCGGCGGCGTGCGGGCCGACTACATGGAAGTCGTGGCCGTGGGCGACGGCAAGGTGCCGGTGCAGCTCACGCTCGTCAACAGCGTGTCGTCGCTGCTGTCGATCGCGTCGGGCGGCTCGATCGGCCGCGAAGGCTCGATGATCCAGCTGGCCGCGATGACCGCGTCCGTCGTCGGCCGCATCGGCCGCTTCAACACCGTGCGCCTGCGCCTGCTGGTGGCCTGCGGCGCGGCGGCAGGCATCGCCGCGGCCTACAACGCGCCCATCGCCAGCGCCTTCTTCGTCACCGAGATCATCCTGGGCGCCATCACGATGAACAGCCTCGGGCCGATCATGGTCTCCGCCGTCGTCGCCAACATCACCATGCGCCGCCTGCCCGGCTATCACCCCACCTACGAGATGCCGGCCTTCGCGCCGATCGCCAACCTGGAAGTCGTGTGGTTCGTCGCGCTGGGCGTGCTCGCGGGCCTGATCGCGCCGGCCTTTTTGTACGCGCTGCAGCGCACGCGCCGCCTGTTCGCCGGCAGCAGCCTGCCGCTGCCGCTGCGCCTCGCGCTCGGCGGCCTGGGCGTGGGCGCCATCTCCCTGTGGGTGCCGCAGGTCTGGGGCAACGGCTACAGCGTCGTGAACGCGCTGCTGCACCAGTCCTGGCTGTGGCAGGCCGTGCTCGTCGTCCTCGTCTGCAAGATCGCGGCGACCCTGCTCACGAGCGGCTCCGGCGCCATCGGCGGCATCTTCACGCCCACGCTGTTCGTCGGCGCGGCCATGGGCCATCTGTTCGCGCTGGTGCCGCAGGCGCTGTGGCCGGAGACGGCGGCGGCGCCGGCGGCCTTCGTCGCCGTCGGCATGGGCGCCACGCTCGCCGCCGCGACGAGCGCGCCGCTGATGGCGATCCTGATGATCTTCGAGATGACGCTCAGTTATTCGCTGATGCTGCCGCTGATGCTCGCGTGCGTGGTGGCGTACGGCGTCGCGCGCGCCGTGAACGGCCCGTCGATGTACGAGATCACGGCCCGCCGCGCGGCCGACGAGCACGAACGCGAGCGCCTGCGCGCCATCCGCATGCAGGAATTGATCCGCCCCGCCGACACCGTCCTGCCGTTCGATGCCCCCATCGCGCAGGCCGCCGCGCTGTTCCGCCAGCATCCCGTGAAATACGTCTACCTCGTCGACGACGCGCGGCGCTACCGCGGCGTGGTGGCCCTGCACGACGTCGCCGCGCTGTACCAGCAGGACGGCGCATCCGCCCGCACCTGCGCCGACATCGCGCGGCCGGATGCGCTGCCGGTCGTGAGCGCCGACATGAGCCTGGAGGAAGCCTTGCGCCAGTTCATGCGCCACTTCGGCGAGCGGCTGCCGGCCGTGCGCAGCGCGACCGACCCCGAGCTGCTCGGGGCGGTGCACAAGACGGATGTGCTGGATGCGTATGTCAGGTTGAACCGGGAGCCGCTGGGGGTGCATGTGGAGGGGTGATGTTCACTTTTTTTACGTGTTCACGTAACGTGAACAAGACCAAGTGATGAAAATTCTGTACGAAGACGGGTATGCCCTGCTCGCCACCCTGACCGATCCACGCAAGCGCGACCGCCTCGTCGTCCACATGACGCGTGCCGCCGGCGAATCGCAAAACAGCCTGCCACCCTAGGTCAGCGCCCCCGCCAGGACGGTCTGCACCAGATCGTCGATCTCGCCCGTGACGTTGGTCATCGTGCTCGCCACCACGGCGAACTCCTTGCCGACCGGGCCGGCGCGGGCCGCGACCACCTGCGCGTTGAAGGCAACCATGCGTGCCTGTCGCGCGATGGTCTTGATGTCACCCATCAAGTCCTGCATCTGCCGGCGCTGCAGCGCGGCATGCCGCTTGGACTGTTCCTCGTACACGAGGGTCAGGGCGTTGAGCACGCTGAGCAGCGGTGTCGCGCAGCGCACCAGGTCGTCGAGCAGCGCGGGCGCGCGGCGCGACCCGCTGCCGATGGCATCCAGCGTACTCTCGGCCAAGGCGATGAAGTCGCGCACGACCTTGTCCCCCTGCAGTGTGCCGAAGTAGGCATCGTGCAACTGCTGGCAGAATACGCCCGGCAACCCCTGCTTGCCCTGCACCAGCGTGATATGCGCCTCCTTGAAGGCCGCCAGCGTGTCGCGCGCGGTCCGGTCCGCGCCTTCATGGCCCAGCGACGCCAATACCGAATACAGCACCACCCGCTGGGACGTGAAGCGCCGGCGGCCGGACAGGTTGATCAGGGCGCCGAACACGTCGCCGGACAGCTTGACCTCGGGCTTGGCGACGGACAAGGGGGGAAGAGTTTCTGCATGCATCTTGGGCTCCGATCGGTTTGACCGCCGGCGGCGGCTCATACAACGTTCAGAGCAGGTTTCATGCCCGCTTGGACCGTGATTGTCGTATGCCGACGCACTAACTTGAATCAAACAGTCCGCTTATACGCACCAGGATGTGAGGGCAGCCCAAATAACGGGCAGGCGCGAACCACGCCGGATGTGCTCAACGACTGAACCGCCCCGTCTTCCAGGGCTGGACGGGCCGAGCGCATGGCCGTCATGCTTTTCCGCAGGAATGCGTGGCAATATTGCTGAAATAATGACGATTGATGCTCAAGGTGAGCCAGCACGATAACGACGGGATAAAAAATGAGTGAATCGCGCGTTTTGGTTCCGGCCCGAGTCAGGGAACAAAGCCACTTGGGTGTCGCGATAACGCTGCTTATCGTTGTGGGATTCTTTATCTCGGCCACCCTGATCGGCAACACGTACTCCTGCACCCCGATCGCAAATCTGTATTACCTGGGCGGGGTACTCTCTCTTCCCATACTGTTCGCCTTGCCGATCGTCTTCGCACCCAAGCTGCACATCATGTTGCGCGTATGCCTAAGCTTTCTTAATGCAGGCCTGGGTGTGGCGACGTGGGCATGGGCACACGATGCCGCCGGCATGACTTTCATGTGCAGGCTGTTCTAGCACACAGCCGTCCGCTCGTAATGCCGCATCTCCTCGAGATTGCCCACGAACGGCCTGACGCTCGCAAAGAACGCCCGGAATTCGGGGCTCTTGCGAAAGCCCTCCATGTGGCCTTCGACGGAATCCCATTCGATCCGCAGGATGAATGACGTCGGCTCTTCCGTGCACCGGCTCAGCTCGAAGCCCAGGCAATGGCTGGATGCGCGCAACGCCTCGCCGGCCGTCGCGTAGGCGGCGATGAACTGGTCGGCCTGGTCGGCCGGGATCTTGTAGCGGACGTATTCGATCACCATCGTGTGCTCCGATTGTTGAACTGATTGTTGGCAAAGAAAAAGCCCGCTGTTCTTGCGAAGAGCGGGCTTTCGTTCACAGGAAAACGGGCTCCTGTTTAAAATGGGATGTCGTCATCCATATCCGAGAAGTTCGGTGCCGGTTTCGGCTGCGGACGTGCGGCCGGGGCCGGCGGGGCCTGGCGCGGGGCCGGGCGGCTCGGCGCGGCGTCGTAGCCGCCCATGTCGTCGCCGCCGCCGTAGCTGTCGCCGCCGCCCATGCCCTGGCGGCCGCCCAGCATCTGCATGTTTTCAGCGATGATGTCGGTAGCGTAGCGCTCGATGCCGTCCTTGTCGGTGTACTTGCGGGTCTGCAGGCGGCCTTCCACGTAGACCGACGACCCCTTTTTCAGGTACTGGCCGACGATTTCGGCGAGGCGGCCGAAGAACGAGATGCGGTGCCACTCGGTCAGCTCTTTCTGCTCGCCGGTGTTGCGGTCCTTCGATTTATAGGACGTCGCCACGGCGATGTTGGCGATGGCGTCGCCGCTCGGCATGTAGCGGATTTCCGGATCGCGGCCGAGATTGCCGACGATGATGACCTTGTTAACTGATGCCATTTTGTAAAGCTCCTTTGGATGATCCCTGACTCTGCGTGCAGACTAGGCGTCAGGGAAACTGTTGATGTTGCGCCCGCTATTATGCTGGTCAGTCGCATCAGAAGCAACTGATTCCGCACTGATCGGACACCCGGTTTCCAGCACCCGATCAGACCACGAAGATGGGGGCGAAGTGCCCATTTTGGAAGAGATGCGCATCAATGCAACCCGGCGAAAAATATTTCGGTTGTCTGGCGAGTCTGCCATTGAATTGCCCCGCCCCCGGACCACATACGGAACGCACCCGCCGTCTCGCACGGCACGCAAGAACGACACATCTTGACAAGTCGTCATATCATGCCAACAAGCCTTGCGCACTTTTTCGAGGCCCGGCATACCACTGTAAATAAAAACAGTTAAACTAGTGCGCTTTCCCGTTCGGCCCGCTCACCCGTCACCTGCGTGCGCCGGCCCCGCAACCATTCGAAAGCCTTCAAACAACAATGGAAGAAATCCGTATCCGCGGCGCCCGCACGCACAACCTCAAGAACATCAATCTTGACCTGCCGCGCAATAAGCTGATCGTCATCACCGGCCTGTCGGGTTCCGGCAAATCCTCGCTCGCTTTCGACACGCTGTATGCCGAAGGCCAGCGCCGCTACGTCGAGTCGCTGTCGGCCTATGCGCGCCAGTTCCTGCAGCTGATGGAAAAGCCGGACGTCGACATGATCGAGGGCCTGTCGCCGGCGATCTCCATCGAGCAGAAGGCGACGTCGCACAATCCGCGCTCGACCGTCGGCACCGTCACCGAAATCCACGACTACCTGCGCCTGCTGTACGCGCGCGTCGGCACGCCGTATTGCCCCGACCACCCGGAAGAGCCGCTGGCCGCGCAGACCGTCTCGCAGATGGTCGATGCCGTGCTGGGCATGCCGGAAGGGACCAAGCTGATGATCCTGGCCCCCGTCGTCGCCAACCGCAAGGGCGAGCACGGCGACCTGTTCGAGTCGATGCAGGCGCAGGGTTTCGTCCGCTTCCGCATCCAGAGCGGCACGCACGCGGCCAAGATCTACGACGTCGACGACCTGCCGAAGCTCAAGAAAACGGAAAAGCACACGATCGACGTCGTCATCGACCGCGTCAAGGTGACCGCCGAGATCAAGCAGCGCCTGGCCGAAAGTTTTGAAACCGCGCTGCGCATCGCCGACGGCCGCGCCGTCGCGTACGAGATGGACACCGACAAGGAACACATCTACTCGAACAAGTTCGCGTGCAACGTCTGCGGCTACTCGCTGCAGGAGCTGGAACCGCGCCTGTTCTCGTTCAATAATCCGATGGGCGCCTGCCAGGAGTGCGATGGCCTGGGCCACATCGAGTTCTTCGACCCGAAGCGCATCGTCGCGTTCCCGAACCTGTCGCTGGCGTCCGGCGCCGTGAAGGGGTGGGACCGCCGCAACCAGTTCTATTTCCAGATGCTGACGAGCCTCGCGTCGCACTACGGTTTCGACCTCGACAAGCCGTTCGAGCAGTTGCCGAAGCCGGCGCAGGAAGCCGTGCTGTTCGGCTCCGGCAAGACCGCCGTGCCGTTCGCGTACGTGAATGAGCGCGGCCGCACGGTGATCCGCGAGCACACGTTCGAAGGCGTCGTGAACAACCTGCAGCGCCGCTACCGCGAGACGGATTCGATGGCCGTGAAGGAAGAGCTGGCGAAGTTCATCAACGAGAAGGAATGCCCGTCGTGCGGCGGCGCGCGCCTGCGCACGGAAGCGCGCTACGTCAAGATCGGCAATGGCAAGCAGCAGCGCGCCATCTACGAAGTCGCGAAGACGCCGCTGCGCGACTGCCTGACCTATTTCGACGGCCTGGAACTGACGGGCGCCAAGCGCGACATCGCCGAACGCGTCATCAAGGAAATCGTCGCGCGCCTGAAATTCCTGAACGACGTCGGCCTGGATTATCTGTCGCTCGACCGCAGCGCCGACACGCTGTCCGGCGGCGAAGCGCAGCGCATCCGCCTCGCGTCGCAGATCGGCTCGGGCCTGACGGGCGTGATGTACGTGCTGGACGAGCCGTCGATCGGCCTGCACCAGCGCGACAACGACCGCCTGATCGCGACCCTGAAACACCTGCGCGACATCGGCAACAGCGTGCTCGTGGTGGAACACGACGAGGACGCGATCCGCACCGCGGACTACATCGTCGACATGGGCCCGGGCGCGGGCGTGCACGGCGGCGCCGTGATCGCCGAGGGGTCGCTCAAGGACATCATGAAGAGCAAGACGTCGCTGACGGCGGCCTACCTGTCGGGCAAGAAGAAAATCCACGTGCCGAAGAAGCGCACGCAGGCCGACCCGGACCGCCAGCTCGTCATCACGGGCGCGACCGGCAACAACCTCAAGAACGTGTCGCTGGAGCTGCCGGTGGGCCTGCTCACGTGCGTGACGGGCGTGTCGGGTTCCGGCAAATCGACGCTCGTGAACGATACGCTGTATCCGGCGCTGTCGCGCCACCTGTACGGTTCGCAGACGGAGCCGGCGCCGCACGACGCCATCCACGGCCTGGAGCACTTCGACAAGGTGATCTCCGTCGACCAGGCGCCGATCGGCCGCACGCCGCGCTCGAACCCGGCCACGTACACGGGCGTGTTCACGCCGATCCGCGACCTGTTCGCGACGGTGCCGACGGCGAAGGAACGCGGTTATTCGGCCGGCCGGTTCTCGTTCAACGTCAAGGGCGGCCGCTGCGAGGCGTGCCAGGGCGACGGCGTGATCAAGGTCGAGATGCACTTCCTGCCGGACGTGTACGTGCCCTGCGACGTCTGCCACGGCAAGCGCTACAACCGCGAGACGCTGGAAGTCCAGTACAAGGGCAAGAACATCACCGAAGTGCTGGACATGACGGTCGAGGATGCGCACGAGTTCTTCAAGCCCGTGCCGGTCATCGCGCGTAAACTCCACACGCTGCTGGACGTGGGCCTCGGCTACATCAAATTGGGGCAGAGCGCGACGACCCTGTCGGGCGGCGAGGCGCAGCGTGTGAAACTGTCGCTGGAACTGTCCAAGCGCGACACCGGCCGCACGCTGTACATCCTCGACGAGCCGACGACGGGCCTGCACTTCGCCGACATCGACCTGCTGCTGAAGGTGATCCACCGCCTGCGCGACCAGGGCAACACGCTCGTCATCATCGAGCACAACCTGGACGTCATCAAGACGGCGGACTGGATCGTCGACCTGGGTCCGGAAGGCGGCGCGGGCGGCGGCACGATCGTCGCGCACGGCACGCCGGAGGAGGTGGCGGTGAATCCGGACAGCGTGACGGGCAAGTATCTCAAGCCGCTGTTGAAGCAGTAAAGAGCGGCAGGGCCATGAGATCGATCGTGGCCCGAACCGCTTCACCGTCGTCCCCGCGCAGGCGGGGACCCAAGTTTTGCATGCAGTCCTGCGGCTGGAGCTGACGCGACGCGTACATTGCTTGGGTTCCCGCCTGCGCGGGAACGACGGTTTTTAGTGCGCCGCCCTCCTCACACACCCCACTCCACCGTAGCCCTCCTGCGCCGGAGCCCTGCTGCACCGTAGCTCTACTCCACCGTATAAAACGGCTGCTTCACCCGCACCGGCCGCACGTCCATCCTGATCCGGTAGACCGAATACGCATCCTCGCGGTTCGTGACGTATTCCGCGCTGTCCGGCACGCGTGTGAACGTGAACTCGAACCCGCGTTCCGGAGACTGGCTGTCCGGCCCTTCGAACGCCACGCCGACGGCGCGCTGCAGATCGCTGTCCACCAGTTTTTCGAGCAGGTCAGCGACCGCCGTGTTGCCGAGGATGTCCGTGTAGAAGATCGGCGCGCGGTGCTCGACGTACTTCCGGTCCACGGGCTCCTTGCCCGGTCCCGGCACATAGGTGCGCGTGGCCAGGTTGAACCGGTCGCCGCTGTCCAGATAACTGATGCGCGCGTTGGACAGATTGAACCCCGGCTTGGCCTTGTCGGTGCTTGCACCCGCCAGGTCGAGCACGAGCGCGCCCCGGTAACCGATCACGGTCACGTCGCGCGCCGGCCCGACGATGGCTGCCGTGTTTTCGTCGATGCCCAGTCCCAGCGTGTATCCCTTGGCCAGCATCGCGGGCAGCATGCGGCCGAAGCGCCCGCGCGCGAGCAGGTGCTGGTCGACGAAGACGTCGGTGCCGATGAAGCCCAGTCCCGGCGCCACGTCCTTGCCGTCGACCACGCCGTTCTTCAGCACCGGCATCACGTCCAGCGGCGGGTCGTAGAACATTGTGCTGCTCATGATGGCGGCGCCGGCGCTCGTGCCCGCGATGACACCGCCGCGCCGGTACAGCGCCCACAGCGCGTCCAGCACGGCCGTGTTGCTGCCGTCGGCGCGCCGCAGGGAACCCGTGATGCGGGCTTGATCGCCGCCCGTGAAGAAGGCGCCGCCGGCCTTGCGGATCGCACCCGCCAGGGCCGGATCGTCCGCGGCCTTGCGCGCCGCGTCGATGCTGTCCGGGCCGGCCAGGCGCGGCGCGACCGGTACGACGAAGGCCCGCGCGCCGTAGCGGTTCAGGGCGTCCACCGTGAGCCGGCCCTCCTTTGCGGGATTCTCGGCGGCAGTCGGGAGCACGGCGATGCGCGCGCCCTTCCCGCCCGCCAGCGCGACGACTTTTTCCCACACCTCGGCATTATTGACGCGCAGGCCGCCGCCGATGATGACCAGCGATCCTTTCGCCGCACCAGCATCGGCAGCGGCATCGGCCGCCGCCGCCCCGGCGCTGGCGACGACGAGCGCCAGCGCGCAACACACGCTTTTGACCATGTCAGCGGAACGAGTAGTTCGCGCTCACGAACGCGCTGCGGCCGCGCGGGTCCGTGTAGCTCGGGTCATACCCGGCCAGGAAGAACCAGGCCTGGTTCGAGAACGGCGGGTCCGCGTTGAACAGGTTCAGCACCCCTGCGCGCACCTTCAATTGCTTGCTGACCGTCCAGCTGCCCGTCAAATCCCACAGCGAATAGTATTTCACGTGGTTAGGCAGCAGGAGCTTGTCCGTGTACGGATCGTAGGTCGTGTTCTGGTCCGTGTAGCCGGTCGAGTACTGGTTCGCCAGGGTCAGCGCGAGGGGCCCGTTGTCCCATTCGAAGTTCACGCGGTGGCGCCACTTCTGGATCACCTGGTCGTTCAGGAACACGCCCAGGTTGCTGCGGTACGGCTCGTCCGGACCGAACTGGCGGTCGTAGTGCAGGATCAGCGTGCCGGACAGGTTGATGCCGAAGCGGCCCCACGGCCCGCGCTCGGTGCGCCAGTCGCCGCCGATATCGAAGCCCGACGTCTTCAGCTTGCCCTGGTTTTCCTTCATGAGGAGGATGTTGGAGATGAAGCCGTCCTCGTCGCGCTGGATGTACTTGCCGTTGTAGGCGTCGGGGTTTTCGATGATGACCTGTTCGCCCAGGGTGCTGATGACGTCCTTCTTCTCGATGTTCCAGTAATCGATCGAGAGGCTCGTGCGCTTGACCGGCTCGAACACGACGCCGAGCGTGAACTGGCGCGATTTTTCCGGCTTGAGGTTCGGGTTCGAGCGGCGTTCGACGTTCCACTGGTCGGTACACGTGTCGATGCTGCCTTCCTGCTTGACGCACTGCGGGTCGGTGAGGATGCCGGCCGTCGTGCCGAAGATCGTCGGGCGCTTCAGGTCCGACAGCGACGGCGCGCGGAAGCCCGTGCCGGCCGACGCGCGCAGCAGCAGCGATTGCATCGGCTGCCAGCGCAGGCCGATCTTCGGATTGGTCGTGTTGCCCACTTCGCTGTAATGGTCCCAGCGCAGCGCGAACTGCATTTCGAGTTCCTTGGTGAACGGCGCGACCACCTCGGTGAACACGGACGCCACCTTTCTCGTATTGTCCGCCGTCTCGACGTCGGCCAGTTCGCCGGCCGGGATCGTGCT
The DNA here is from genome assembly GCF_059491295.1 of Massilia sp. Masssp93. Classification (NCBI taxonomy): domain Bacteria; kingdom Pseudomonadati; phylum Pseudomonadota; class Betaproteobacteria; order Burkholderiales; family Oxalobacteraceae; genus Massilia; species Massilia sp. Masssp93. The sequence continues at coordinate 5,863,161 of NZ_CP168502.1, forward strand.
GTCGCGGTCACCGGCGATGTTGTTCGACTTGAGCAGTTCCGACGGCGTGAACGTCTGGTGCTCGTGCCGCAATTCGCCGCCGACGGCGAGCGCGAGATCGCCGCCCGCCAGCGCCGTCAACGAGCGCGACATCTTGCCGTCGAGCGAAGTGGACACGCCCTTCGCCTTTCTCGCCTCGTCGTTGATCTTGATGCTGTTGATCAGGTCCAGTCCCGCCTGCGAGGACGGGGCGAACGGGTTGATCGTCCCCGCGCGCACGCCGGCCTCGAACTTGTCGTACAGGACGTAGCCGTTCACGTACTTGTCGACGGCCTTGTTCTCGGCGCGTCCCAGCGCGACGTCGTAGTCCCAGCCCGCGAGCGTGCCGGTGGCGCCCAGCAGCAGGCGCTGTCCGGTGCTCGTCACCTCGTTGCTGCGGTTGCCCGCTTCCGCCATGCGGTAGCGGATGCCGCTGAAGGTGTCCGGCAGGCCCGGTGCCGACAACGCCGTCCGATAGGCGTCCGGCAGGATGCTCACCGGCAGATTGCGGATGCGGACGGGGTTCGGCGACAGCACGTATTTCGACGTCGCCTCCGTCTGCACGAGTTCCGCGAACAGCTGGTTGTCCGCATCGAGCTGGAACGTCGCGCGGCCGATGAAGCCGATCTTGCGCGAATCGGGATAGATCTCCGTGTCTTCCATGTAGTCGTAGCTGCAGCCGGCCGCGCCGCCCGGTCCCTTTTCGGCGTAGACGGTGGCGGGCGGATTGCACTTCGGCGAACTCGGATTGACGCGGCTGGACGTGCTGCCGGCCGGCAGCAGGCCCGCCGCGATCAGGGCGGCGCGCTGGGCGCCCGAGATGTCGACGTTGGCCGGGAAGGTATTGCTGGACATCTGCGCCGGCAGGGTCGTCGCGAGCGGGCGCTCCGCGATGAAGCGGCGCTGGCCCGAGCGCAGGCGGTCGAGCTGCTGCACGTCGAGCACGCCGAACACGTTGAAGCGGTCGGTGGACAAATCGCCCGTGCCGCCGCTGAGACTCAGGGTGCGCTTGCCGGCGCCGCCCTGCTGGGTGCCGGCGGCCGACGCGGCCAGGTCGATGCCCTTGTAATCCTTGCGGGTGATGAAGTTGATCACGCCGCCGATGGCATCCGTGCCGTAGATCGCCGACGCGCCGTCCTTGAGCACCTCGACGCGCTGGATCGCGCCGGCCGGGATGTTGTTCAAGTCGACGCCCGAGTTGTCGCCCGGGGACGCGAAATTGGCCAGGCGCCGGCCGTTCAGCAGGATCAGCGTGGACGAGACGCCCAGGCCGCGCAGGTTGGCGCCATTCATGCCGCGCTGGCCGGAGGTGCCGTCCGAGATGCTCGGGCCGTCCGTCAGCGGCGCCGTGTTCGCGCTGATGTTCTTCACCAGTTCGGCGGCGGTCGTCGCGCCCATCTTCTCGATGTCCTCGCGCGAGATCAGCTGCACCGGCAGCGCGGTCTCGGTGTCGATGCGCTTGATCGACGAACCGGTGATTTCCACGCGGTGCATTTTCGGTTCGTCCGCCTGCGCCTGCGCGTATGCCTGTTGCGCCATCAGGCCCACGGCCGCCGCGAGGACGGTCGGTTGCAAGGCTCTCGTAATGTGCTTGGTCATGCGGTGCATCCTCTCTCGGTGTCTTGGGTGGTGACTCAGGACTTCTTGACGACGGGACGCTTGCGGACGCCCTCTTTTTTCTGCGTGCCGCCGGTACGGATCTGGTGCTCGCCGTGGAGGTAGGCGGCGATCGCCTCGGTGTGGCGGGCCGCCTTGGCGACGTTGGCCTTGTTGGAAGTCATCAGCGCCACGGCCAGCGCTTCGATGACGGCCAGCGCGGCGCTGGAACTGCTGGGCAGCACGGGATGCGCGCTGTGCGCATACAGCACGTGGTGTCCCAGCTCGGCGAGCGGCGACGCGGGCGAGTCCGTGATGGAGACGATGGTCGCGCCGGCGGCGCGCGCGAACCGGGTCAGCGACGCGGCGTCCAGCGTGTAGCGCGGCAGCGAAATCACGACCAGCACGTCACGGCCGGTGACGGTGGCGAGATGGCTGGCCGCCACCTCCGTGCCGCCGCTCGCGGCCACTTCCACCACGTGCCGGCAGAACGGCTGCAGGTGCATCGCGAGCGCGCCCGCGAGGAACGACGACAGCCCGAACCCCAGCACGTACACGGCGCGCGCCTTCGTGAGCACCGTGCCGACGCGGTCGATCTCGCTGCCGGCCAGGCCGCGCCGGGTCGCCGTCAGCGCGGCCTCCGCATAGCCCAGGCTTTCCAGCGCGGGCGACACCTTCGCGGCGCGGCGCGCGATCGTGCTGCGCAGCTTTTCGACCGGCTGCAGTACGGACTGCAGCGTCTCCGCCACCGCGCCGCGCATCGCCGCGTAATTTTTAAAACCGAGATCGCGCGCGAACCGGCTGATGGTCGCCGTCGACACATCGCACGCGTCGGCCAGTTCCTCGATGCCGAGCGCCGTCACGCGCACCTGGTTGCGCAGCACGTAGTCCGCGATCGCGCGGTTCGACGCCGAGCCCCCGGCCAGCACGCGCAACAGCGACTGGCCGAGCGAAGACTCGGCGAAACCGATGTCGGGCGAAGCGCTGCGCGGAGCGGGAGGAGCCATCGTAACCGGATGTCAATGAGTTAATGTTTTTAAATGTAAAACAGGTGCCTCGAAAAGTTCAACAAGATTTTGAAAATAGGCTTTCATCGATTTACGTTGTGTAAAAATTCATACATAATCGGCCGCACCAGCAGCCGCCAGGAGATCTTGCGCATGCATACGAAGACACACCCGATCGCCACCGAGCCTGGCCTCGCCACCTGCCAGCTGACCTCCTGCCACTACGGCAGCGCGGGCAGCGGCAAGAAGGTTTATATCCAGGCGTCGCTGCATGCGGACGAAGTCCCCGCGATGCTGGTCGCGCATTGTCTGCGGCGCGAACTGGAGCGGCTCGATCTTGAAGGCCGCATCTGCGGCGAAGTGATCCTCGTGCCGGCCGCGAATCCCATCGGGCTGTCGCAGGTCGTGCACGGCACGCCGCTCGGGCGTTTCGACCTTGCCTCCGGCGTGAATTTCAACCGCGCCTTCCGCCACGTCGCCGACGAACTCAAAACGACGCTGGCCGGCAGGCTCGGGCCCGACGCGGCCGCCAACGTCGCCGCGATCCGCGCGCAAGCGCGCGCCGCCGTCGATCGCTGGGAACCGCTGGATGCGACCCAGGTCTTGAAGAAAACGCTGCTGGCGCTGGCGATCGACGCCGACATCGTGCTCGATCTGCACTGCGACAACGAAGCCCTGCTGCACGTGTACACCGGTCCCGCGCTGGCGGACCGCGTAAAACCGCTGGCGGCGCTGCTCGGCGCGCGCGCTTACCTGCTGTCCGCCGGGTCGGGCGGCGAGCCGTTCGACGAAGCGTGCGGCCGGTTGTGGTGGGAGCTCGCCGCGCACTTCGGACCGGCGATCCCGATCCCGCCGGCCTGCGCCGCCGTCACGGTCGAACTGCGCGGCGAGATGGACGTGCGCTACGATTACGCCGAACAGGACGCGCAGGCGCTGTTGCAATGGCTGGCACGCGAAGGCATCGTCGACATCCCGCCGGGCGCACTGCCCGCGCCGCTGTGCGAACCGTCTCCGCTCGAAGCCGTCGAGCCGCTGCACGCGCCGCAGTCGGGCGTGCTCGTCTTCCTGAAAGCGCTGGGCGACGAGGTCAAGGCCGGGGACGCCGTCGCCGACATCGTCAACCCGGTCACCGGCGCGACGGCCACCGTGCGCGCGAGCCGCGACGGGCTGCTGTTCGCCAGCACCGCGCATCGCCACCTGCTGCGGGGCATGCACGTCTGTAAGATCGCGGGCACGACGCCCTTCCGTTCCGGTTCCCTGCTGAGTCAATGAGGCCAATGCGTATGCGCCTGCGAATGCCCAATACCTTCGTGCTGCTGTTCGCGATTCTCTCCCTGATCGCGCTGGCGACGTGGCTCGTCCCCGGCGGGAAGTACGAGACCCATCTCGTGAACGGCAAGCAGCTCGTCGACCCGGCCTCGTTCCACTACGTCGCGAACGCGCCGCAGGGCATCGTCGCGCTGATGAAGGCGCCCATCAAGGGTTTCGTCGAGGCGGCGCAGATCATCGGCTTCGTGCTGGTCGTCGGCGGCGCGTTCGCCGTCGTGCAGCGGACCGACGCGATCGACACCGGCATCCACTCGATCGCCCGCATGCACGAGCACTCGGCGTTCGTGCGCGCCGCGCTGATTCCGGTCTTCGTCACGCTGTTCTCGCTCGGCGGCGCCACGTTCGGCATGAACGAGGAGGCGATTCCGTTCGTCCTGATCTTCGTGCCGCTGGCGCTGGCGCTCGGCTACGACACCATCGTCGGCGTGTCGATTCCCTTCCTCGGTTCGCAGGCCGGTTTCGGCGCCGCCTTCCTCAATCCGTTCAACGTCGGCATCGCGCAAGGCATCGCGGGCGTGCCCGTGTTTTCCGGGATCGGGTATCGTTTGATCGTGTGGGTGGCGGCGACGTTCGTCACGATCGTCTTCCTGATGTGGTACGCGGCGCGCGTCAAGCAGAACCCCATGCTCAGCCCGACCTATGTGCTGGACCAGGCGCGGCGCCTGGAACATCCGGCGGCCGCGCCGTCCGGGCAAACGGGCGACCGCATGATGGGACGGCACAAGGCGGTGCTGGCGATCTTCGCGCTGGCGCTGGGTTCGATGGTGATCGGGGTCGTGAAATTCGGCTGGTACATCGACGAGATCGCGGCGCTGTTCTTATCCATGGCGATCGTCGTGGGCATCGTCGGCCGCCTGGGGCCCGACAACTGGGTGGCGGCGTTCATGCAGGGGGCAAAAGACCTGGCGCCGACGGCGCTCGTGATCGCGGTCGCGCGCGGCACGATGATCCTCGCGCGCGACGCCCACATCATCGACACGATGCTGCACGGGCTGATGCCGCTCGTGCAGTCGAGCCACCCCGTGTTCGCGGCACAGAAGATGTACCTGATCCAGTCGGTGATCAACTTCTTCATCCACTCGGGCACGGGCCAGGCCGCGCTGACGATGCCGATCATGGCGCCGCTCGCGGACCTGGTGGGCGTCACGCGCCAGACCGCGATCCTCGCGTTTCAGCTGGGCGAGCTGTCGACGCCGATGATCCCGACGTCCGGCATCACGGTCGGCGTGCTCGCGCTCGCGCGCGTGCCCTGGATCACGTGGGCCAGGTGGATGATCCCGCTGCAGCTGATCTACCTCGTGCTGGCCCTCGCCCTGCTGGTGCCGCCGTGTCTCATGCAGTGGAGCTGAGACCTGGAACCTGTCCCGGCAGGGCGGGCTTCCGCCCACCGGACGCTCGCGTCTCGGTAACGCATGGTGGGCACGGGGTGCCCACCCTACTGAAATAGGCGCTTAGATCATTTCGCGATCTTCACCAGCACGACGTCGTTGACGCGCATCGGCACCTGCACGCTGGCCGTGCCGTTCGCCGCGACCGTGACCTTGCGCGTCTCCGGCTTGTCCACGGTCTGCGCCTGCAGCTTGGCGACCTGCTCGCCCGTCAGCGTCTTCGGCTTGCCCATCTCGATGTAGGCCGTGTGCGCATCGTTGGCCTTGAAGCCCGTCCGATAAACCTGCATCGTGTACGTGCCCGGCTTCATGCCCTTCAGCGCGAGTTTCAAAGGCGTGCCGGCGTGCGTCGGCTGGACCACGCCGAAGAACGGACGGTTGCTCTTGTTGCCCATGTCCGGCGTCTGGAAGTCCCACGCAAGCACCTGCACGCCGTTCGCGTCCTTCGTCACCCAGCTTTGCTTGTCGGTGGTCTGCACCTGCTGGTCGCCCAGCTCATGCATGTACTTGTACGCGAACCAGGCCGGCTTGCGGATGCCCTGCGGGTTCATCAGGCCGAAACCGCCTTCGAACGGCGCGGTCGGCGGGCCCGGTTCCTCGAACAGGTCCGTGTAGGTCCAGTAGCTCATGCCCTGCGCGATGCCCTCGGTCGCCTTCAGCTTGCTGAGGATGTAGGCGGCGCTCATGTACGAATCGTGCACGAGGTCGCGCGGCGAGTAGCTGGTGCTCCATTCCGTGAAGTACAAGGGCAGCTTGGGCAGGTAGGACGCTTCGATTTCCTTCCGCACCTTGCGTACGTCGCCGACGATGCCGTCCGGCGATGGGGACAGCTTGTTGTCGCCCTTGCCCTCTTCGTCCAGGAAGCCGCCGTTCACGCCGTACGTGTGCGTCGTGATGAAGTCGACGGCCGCGCCGCTCTGCTTCGTGTGCGCGAGGAATTCCGGCACCCAGGCCGCGCCCGCCGTCGACGGACCGCCCACGCGCAACGCCGGGTCGATCGCCTTGAGCGTCTTCGACGTCAGGTCGAACAGGTCGAAATAGGCCTTCTGATCGGCCTTTTCCCAGAAGCCGTCCAGGTTCGGCTCGTTCCACACTTCGAAGAACCAGGTGCGCACTTCGTCCTTGCCGTAGCGCTGCTGCACGTGGCGCACGAAGGCGTCGACGAGGCCCGCCCACTGGTCCGGTTTCGGATGCGACGTGTTGCCCTTCCAGTAGAAGATCGTCTGGTCCGACGTCTTCATCGCGTCCGGCGTGAAGCCCAGCTCGACGAACGGCTTGATGCCCATGCCCAGCAGCTTGTCGTACAGGTAGTCGAGCTTGGTCCAGTCGTACACCGGCTTGCCGTCGACAACTTTATAGGTGCCCAGCACGTCGTGGAAGATGGCGTGGAAGCGGATGTAGCGGAAGCCCAGTTCATCCTTCGCAATCTTGAGCTGGGCCAGGCTGTCGTCGCGGATCAGCGTGCCCGGATAGTCGGAGCCCACCGACAGGTCGGCGAAGTGATCGCGAGCGACGGTCGGCGCCTTGGCGTCGATGACGATCTGGCGCCCGGCGTCCGCCGCCAGGGCAGTCGCGGGCAGTGCGAATGGAGTGGTAAAAGCCAGCGCCAGAGCGGCGCGCAGCACGGTGCGGCGGTGTCTCATGCTTATTGTCCTTATAACGTCGGAGCTCGCTTTTAGAGGAAATGTTTGCGCTAACAGTGCGAGTTGACGACAGGATAGTAGATTACCGCCGTTTAGTAAAATCAAAAAACCAAATGACTTCCCGCGGCACGATGCGGGAAGCCGTGGTCCCGCGTTCTCAGCCGTCGATCCGCACGGACACGCCCGTGTTGCTGTAGATGACGGTCGACTTGTAGCCGTCCGCGACGACGTTCGTGAACACGCCCTTGCGGCTGGCGGCCGACAGCACTGGATACGTCGTGCCGACGGACGGCCTGAAGCCGCCGGCGAATGTCACGTGCAGGGTGCCGCCGAGGATCGTTGCCGTGCCTTGCACCGCCACCGTGCCCGCCTGATTGGCGCCGAGGGAAATGTCGAGCGTGCCCTTGTCCAGCTGCGCATAGTTGCCGCCGATGGCGAGCTGGCCCGGCGCCGCGCTCGCGAGCGTGCCCGCGCCGCCAACATACACGTCGCCCGTGCCGAGCGCACCGTTCGCATCCGCTTCCAGCGTGCCGCCGGCGATCTCCGTGCCGCCCGTCCAGCTGTTCTTGCCATACAGCGCCAGCCGGCCCGTGCCTTTCAGGGTCAGCTTGCCGCTGCCGGAAATGTCGTTGCGCCAGGCGTCCATCGCCCAGAAGCCGCCGCGCGACGCATCCATCGTCACGACGACGCTGCCGGTGAACACGCCGTAGCCGTCCGCCGCGGCGAACAGGTTCAGGCGGCCCCAGCCTTCGGCGTCGTCCAGCAGCGGATAGCCCGACGGCAGCGCCGTGCTGCGCAGCACGGCCCGGCGCTGCATCGCATCGAGGTAGGGCAGGCGCGTCTCGATGATGGCTTCCGCGCCCTTGGGCACGACGGCCGGCACATTCGTCGCCTTGATGGGCGTGAAGCCGAACGTCAGGCGGCGCAGATAATTCGCCTTGTTCGTGTCGTGGTCGGCGAAGCGGTCCGTCGCGGTCGTGCCGCCGTGCGCGTAGGCATACAAGGTGTCGGCATTCGTGCCCGTCTGCGCCTGCAGCCAGGCGTGGGCGTCGGCATGGGTCTGTCTGACTGAGGGAACGAAATTTTGTTTGGTTGGTCAGATGGCGATGAGCCGAACTGACCTAACTGAACAGCAATGGCGGCAGCTGGAACCACATTTGCCGCCCAATCCACATCACGGTCATGCTTATGTCGGGCACAGACACGTGATTAATGGGATCGTGTGGCGGTTGAGGACTGGCGCGCCTTGGCGCGACATCCCACCCCGCTACGGTCCTTGGCAGACCTGTTACGACAGGTTTGTGCGTTGGTCGCGCAACGGCACATGGCAACGTCTACTCAAGATCATGCAGGCGGCCGCGGATGCATCCGGCCGCATCGACTGGGACGGAGCCGCGCTTGATGCGACCCACGTGAAAGCTCAGCGAAGTGCCGCTGGGGCTCGAAAGACACTTCCTGCGGCAGAAAAAAGGGGGATGTAATTGACGAGTGGCTGGGGCATTCTCGTGGTGGACTCACCAGCAAGATCCATCTTTGCGTGGATGGAAACGGTCTGCCATTGTCCTTCATCGTCACGGCCGGCCAATGCAGCGACGCGGCGAACATCGGCCCTGTTCTTGACGCCATTTCAGTACCCCGACCAGGGCGAGGCCGGCCACGCAAACGCCCGACATGCTTGCGTGTCGACCGCGCTTACGGTGCCCGGCATTATCGGCGACAGATCCAACAACGGGGCATCCGCTGCGTGTGCCCCGAACGACTTGATGCGCAGAACAGCCGGCTGCGCAAAGGGCGTCGCGGTGGCTCGCCTCCACGATTCGACGCCGAAGCGTACAAGGGCCGCAACGTCGTCGAACGCGCGATCAACCGATTAAAAGACTTCCGCGCCGTCGCAACGCGATACGACAAACGCGGCCATAACTTCTCTACGGCCGTGCTTGTCGCGACAATTATTTTATGGCTCCTCTGAGATCAGTCAGACACGCCCATAGGCCTTCTGCTTCAGGGTCGCGTTGGCGGCGGCGTTGATATTGCCCGTGAAGATGGCATGCGCCAGCATGCGGCCGCCCATCACGTCCAGCGGCGAATGCATGCCGGCCAGGATGCGGTTCTCGCCCAGTTCCAGGCCGCGCGAGATCATTTCCTGGAAGCGCTCCGGCAGCGCGTACGCCATCGCCAGCGAATTCAGCATCGCGGCATTCGTGTGGCCGCTGGGGAAGCCGCCGTCCGTCGCGGGCGTCGGGCTTTTCGCCGGTTCCAGTGCCGGCACGACCTTGACCGCGCTGCTCCAGCGCCACGGGCGCGGGTATTTGTAGAAGCGCTTGGACGGTTCCGTCGAACCATTGCTGCGCATCGCATTAATGAACGACACGACAGAGCCGAATTCGGCCGTGGTCGCATCGCCGGCGCCGTTGCCGCCGTCGTCATATTTGACCGTCGTGGCGTCGGGCGCGACGGCCGTGATCGTCGTCGTCGCCCTGGTTCCGGCGCGCCAGGCCGCCGTCAGCGGGCCCATGCCGTCGACGATGCTGTAGGCCTGGTTCTGGCGGTCGTCCAGGTAGGCGTTCGTCGCCTGCGCGGCCGTGCGCTGCGTGGTCGCGTCGACGACGTACTGGATGTTCTTGTCGTGCACGGCCTGGTTCAGCACGGTGCCCTGGCCCGGCAGGCCGTTCCACGTGCTGACGTCGACCGTCTGCGTGACGGGTTGCCACAGTTCCAGGAACGGCGCCAGCGCGCGCACGCCGGCATTGACGTCGACCGTCGGCTGGCTCTGTTGGTTAGTTGCGGCATTGTCGACGAAGGCGGCGACGGATGGCGCCGGTACATTCTCGACGAAGCCCGGATCGGCCGGCGCGGCGGGGGCGGTCGAGACTGGTGCGACATCGATATAGTCGCTGCTGCCGCAAGCGGACAACAGTAAGAGGACGGCGATGGCGATCGCGTGGCGGGACAGGACGGCGTGGGAACGTGGCATGGTTGCTCCGGAGACAGTGGAGCCGCGCATTATTCCTTTGCAATATGACGAGAACGTGAAGCTCGCATGCGTGCGCCGGCGTCATGAAATAAGCGATGAAACGTCGACCGGTACGGGGTGCGCTTACTGAAATTTCCATGAAAAAAAGGGACAGGCGCACGCCTGTCCCTTCTTCCGTTTTTGCGGCTGCCTCATGGGGCCGCCGTCGTCTCCCCACTGATCTTTCTCCGGCCGGTGTTACTCGGCCAGGCGCTTCTCCAGCTGCTGCTTGGTGGCCACCAGTTCCTGCGGCAGGCGGTAGGCCAGCTTGTCGAACAGCTCGGTGTGCAGTTTGAGTTCTTCGCGCCAGGCATCCTTGTCGATCGACGTGATCCGGTCGAATTGCTCGGTCGTGAAGTCGATGCCGGTCCAGTTCAGGTCGCCATACGTCGGCGTGGTGCCGAACATGTGCTCGACGCCGCCGGCCTGGCCCTGGCTGCGGTCCAGGATCCACTTCAGCACGCGCATATTGTCACCGTAGCCCGGCCACACGAACTTGCCCTGGTCATCGGTGCGGAACCAGTTGACGCAGAAGATCTTCGGCAGCGCTTGCGGGTTCTTGGCGGCTACTTTCTTGCCGAGATCGAGCCAGTGCTGGAAGTAGTCGCTCATGTTGTAGCCGATGAACGGCAGCATGGCGTACGGGTCGCGGCGCACGATGCCCATCTGGCCGGCGGCGGCGGCCGTCGTTTCCGAGCCCATCGTGGCGGCCATGTACACGCCTTCCGTCCAGTTGCGGGCTTCCGTCACGAGCGGCACCGTCGTCGAACGGCGGCCGCCGAAGATGAAGGCCGAGATCGGCACGCCGGCCGGATCGTCCCAGGCCGGGTCGATCACGGGGTTGCGCGTGGCGGCAACGGTGAAGCGCGCGTTCGGGTGCGCGGCCTTGGTGCCGGAGGCCGGCGTCCAGTCGTTGCCCAGCCAGTCGATCAGGTGCGCCGGCGGCTCCTTCGTCATGCCTTCCCACCACACGTCGCCATCATCGGTCAGCGCCACGTTGGTGAAGATGACGTTTTCGCGCAGCGACGCCATGCAGTTCGGATTCGTCTTTTCGTTCGTGCCCGGGGCGACGCCGAAGTAACCCGCTTCCGGGTTGATGGCGTACAGCTTGCCGTCCGCGCCCGGCTTGATCCAGGCGATGTCGTCGCCGATGGTCGTGACCTTCCAGCCCTCGAAGCCGGCGGGCGGGATCAGCATCGCGAAGTTCGTCTTGCCGCAAGCCGACGGGAACGCGGCCGCGACGTATTTCTTGTCGCCCTGCGGCGATTCCACGCCCAGGATCAGCATGTGTTCGGCCAGCCAGCCCGGACCGCCCTGCTGGGCGTCCTGGTAGCCCATGTTCGAGGCGATGCGCAGCGCGAAGCATTTCTTGCCGAGCAGCGCGTTGCCGCCGTAGCCGGAGCCGAACGACCAGATCTCGCGCGTTTCCGGGTAGTGCACGATGTACTTGGTCGAGTTGCACGGCCAGCGCACGTCCTGCTGGCCCGCCTGCAGCGGCATGCCGACGGAGTGCACGCACGGCACGAAGTCGCCGTCGCTGCCCAGCACGTCATACACGGCCTTGCCCATGCGGGTCATGATGCGCATGTTGACCGCGACATACGGCGAATCCGACAGTTCCACGCCGACATGCGCGATCGGCGAGCCCAGCGGGCCCATCGAGAACGGCACGACATACATCGTGCGGCCGGCCATGCAGCCGTCGAACAGGCCGTTCAGGGTCTGGCGCATCTCGTTCGGGTCGACCCAGTTGTTGGTCGGGCCCGCCTGTTCCTTCGTTGCCGCGCAGATGAAGGTGCGGTCTTCCACGCGCGCCACGTCGCTCGGGTCGGAGCACGCCAGATAGGAATTCGGGCGCTTTTCCGGGTTCAGGCGCTTCATCGTGCCGGCCTCGACCATCTGCGCGCACAGGCGGTCATACTCTTCTTCCGAGCCGTCGCACCAGTAGATGGCGTCGGGCTTCGTGAGGGCCGCGATGTCGGCCACCCAATTGATGAGTTTGTTGTGCTTGATGTAAGCTGGGACGTTCAGTGCGGCGACGCCGCCCATCACGGGCTGGTTCATACATACCTCCAATGCCAATTAAGAATTCCTGGCGATTCCGATGCCTTTTCATGCGGCAGAGGCGGCGGCCTGCAATGCGCGCGGTCATCGAAATCCCGTTAATCTTGTCCCGGCAGGATCGTCGTCAAGGATGGCCTCGTGGGCCCGCACCAGGGAATCCGTGCGGTTCACGGCTCGGCGCTACGGCGGTCATGTCGCCAGCCAGGGGACGCGTGTGCGCGGTGCCGCCGGACTGGTTGGAACGTGTGCTACTGGCCTCAAGTAATATCAATCTGACATCATGGGCTCTTATGTCTGGTCGATTCTACACCTGCGCAAACCCGTTTCAAATGCTTCAATAACAAAAATGTAGGAATTTTGGTTGAGTAATGTAGTAGGCTATTTCCTGCCGTTCAAATTCTGTCATTTCATTACTTTCTTGCCGATAACATCTGCCAACACCCATGAAAATTGCGATCCTTGACGATTACCAAGACGCCGTACGCGGCCTCGAATGCTTCCGTTTGCTGGACGGCTACGACGTCAAAGTGTTCAACAGTTCGACCCGCGGCCTGGGCCAGCTGGCGATCCGCCTGGCGCCGTTCGACGCCCTCGTGCTGATCCGCGAACGCACCACGTTTCCGCGCGCGCTGCTGGCCAAGCTGCCGAACCTCAAGCTGCTGTCACAGACGGGCAAGGTCGCCGGCCACATCGACGTGGCGGCCGCGACCGAGCACGGCGTCGCGATCGCGGAGGGCATCGGCTCGCCCGTCGCGCCCGCCGAGCTGGCGTGGGCATTGATCATGGCGGCCAGCCGCAAGATCGTGCCCTACGCCAATAACCTCAAGGACGGGCTGTGGCAGACGGCCTCGATCAATCCCGAGCTCAACGGCCTGGGCCGCGTACTGAAAGGCCGCACGCTGGGCATCTGGGGCTACGGCAAGATCGGGCACCTGATCGCGGGCTATGCGAAGGCGTTCGGCATGCAGGTGATGGTGTGGGGCAGCGAAAAAAGCCGTGCCGCCGCGGCCGCGGACGGTTTGTCGGCCGCGCCGACGCGCGCGGCGTTCTTCGAGCAGGCCGACGTGGTGACGCTGCACCTGCGGTTGAACGATGCGACGCGGGGCATCGTCACGGCCGACGACCTGGGCCGCATGAAGCGCGACGCCTTGTTCGTGAACACGAGCCGCGCGGAACTGGTCGAGGAAGGCGCGCTGGAGCATGCACTGCGCAAGGGCCGGCCGGGCCAGGCGGCGCTGGACGTGTTCACGAGCGAGCCGCTGGCGGCGGATGCGCCGCTGCTGAAGATTCCGACCGTGCTGGCGACGCCGCACCTGGGCTATGTCGAGCGCGACAGTTATGAGCTGTATTTCCGGGCGGCGTTCGAGAATGTCGTGCAGTTCGCGAACGGAAATCCGACCAATATCCTGAATCCTTGACGCGCATGGTGCCGTCCCTTTTCAACGGGAAGCATCGGCGCCGACCGTGACTTGCGCACCGGTCTCGCGCGATTTCACCGCGTCGACCAGCCTTTCGATGCCCCGGAAGTCCAGGGCATCGGTGCGACGCCGCACTTCCTCGAGGAAGTGCGCGTAGTCGGCGCGGGCCGCATGGGCGTCGATCCACGTTTCGATGTCGCTGAAACGGCCGCTGCGCGCGAATCCGGCCAGCCTGTCGAGGGCGCCAGGATCCGGACAGGCCGGCAAGGCGTGGGGACCAGGCGCCGGCGCCGGCCGATCGGCATGCATGGGCGGCGCGAAATCGGATCCGACGGCGCGCACGGCGATCCGGAACGAGATCGACGTGCCGGCGCCCGGCACGCTGGCCACCCGCAGCGTGCCGCCCATGGACCGCACGATGCGGTCGGCGATGAACAACCCCAACCCGGTTCCGCCATCGGTCGGATGCACTTGCCGGAACGGCTGGAAGACATCGGCTTTTCCATCCGCGTCGAAGCCGATGCCGGTGTCGGCGACTTCGATGCCGATATCGTATGTGCCCCCGTCGTCGTGCGCATCGACGGCAAGCGAGACCTGGCCGTCGCGCGTGAATGTCGATGCGTTGGACAGCAGGTTGAGCAGCACTTGCTGCAGGCGTGTCCCGTCGATGATCACGGTGCGAGGCAGCGGCGTCAGGGCGCGATACGTGAACCGGTTGTCTTGCTGGGCGCACAGCGCGACGGCGTAGCGGCCGATATCGTCCAGGAAGGCGGGCAGGTCGGTTGCCTGCGGATCGAGGTCGAGTGGCTGCAGTTCGGCTTTCGTGAATTCGAGCAATTCGTCGATCAGGGCGAGCTGATAATGGATGCTGCGGTCGATGGACTGGATCAGCCTGGTTTGATGCTGTGTCGCCGTCTCCAACAAGAGTTTCGCATAGCCGTTGATCGTGGACAGCGGGGCGCGCAGGTCGTGGCTCACGTAGCCGAGAATTTCGACCTTCTGGCGCACGTTGACCTGTGCCTGGTGCAGGGCGTCGTTGAGCGCCAGCGTGCGCTTCGCGACTTCTGCCCGCAGGCGTTCCTGTTCCGTTCGCTGCTGCTGTTCCAGATGCTGCCTTGCTTCTCCGCGTTGCCGGCCGACGTGATGGATCCAGGCCGCCAGGACCACGAGATTCGTCGCCAGGCCGATGATTGCGATGATCGGGTTGGGGAAAATATCGGAGTGCAACCAAAGCAATGCCGGTGGCAACGCATCGTGTCCGTCCAGGGCCCTTATCACGTAATTGAACAACGAAAAGACGACCGTCGCGAGCATCAGGCGGCCGGTCGGGGTCCGGCGTCTGGCGAGCAACAGCGCCAGACCGATATTCAACACGCCGAACGTAACGTTCAGGCCCGCGCAAAAGCGGACGAACACATGCAGGTCGCCGAACGCCGCCCCGGCCATGCCGACCCATTCGAGCGCGAATATCGCCAGATATGCGACGCGCACGGGTATGCGGACCTTCTCGCCGCTCGCGATCTTCAGGATGAACAGGATGAAGCACGCGATCGCGAAATAGACGGACATCGTTTCGCCGCGGGCCACCCATTCGGGCGACGACGGGAATAAAAACGCGCGCAGGTAGCCGCGGATGCCTGCCTCGTACGCGGCAGTGCCGAGCGCCACCATGGCCAGCAACACGAAGGCGGCGCTACGCGAAAACAGGCCGATCAGCAGCGCGCACCACGCGAGCGCCACGAACCCGCCGAGGAGCGCGGCATCCCACAGGGCAGCGCGGACTTCGTTGGCATGCCAGGCCGGCCAGGCGACGACCGCGGGCTGCAGGCGCATCGGCTTGCGGGACGTGATGCGCACCAGTACGGGAACGCCGTCGTGCGGGCCGACGCGCACGTCGAGGACCGGATAACGCAGGCGCGCCGCATCGGCTGCGGCGCTGGCCGGAAAAACGGTGTCGGCGCGCCACGTGCCGTCCCGCAACGTGTAGAACTGGGCGCCGTCGATCCGGGGATCCTGCAGTGCCAGCACGAGCGCGCGCGCGTCGTCGGCACGATTGACGACGGTGACGTGCACCCACCATGCGGCGCGCGAAAATCCGGGATTGAGCCGCGCTCGCGTCGCCGGCAGGAAGCCGCCGCGCGGGTCACCGAGGCGCGCTGCGACCTGGTCGACTGTCTGCGCGGACGTCGGATCCTCGAAGATCGACATGCCGTCCGGCGGCGCGGGCATGGCGGCCGTGGCGGCCCGGATGCCGCAAAGCGAGAGGCACGTGAACAACAAGCCAACGAGAAGCATGCGCCAGGCCGGCACCTGTACGTTGCCCCGCCTATGCATCGGCCGGCTGCTCCACGGGCCGGTGGTCGTCCCCGATCCGGCCTTTCTGGCGCCGCCAGTCGGACGGCGTCATGTTGAAGCGTTCGCGAAATGCCGTGGCGAAATTCCCTACCGTAGAAAAACCGATTTCTTCGGCGATATCGCTGATGGTCATCGATGTCTCGCTCAGGAAGCGCCGGGCCGTCTTCAGCCGGGTTTCGCGGATATATTCGCCGGCGGTCTGGCCGAGATTGTCGCGGAACGCCCGGGACAGGCGCTTTTCGTGCGTACCGACGAGCCTGGCGAGTTCTTCGACCGTCGGTGCATGGCGCAAGTCGCGCAACAGCGCCGCGGCAGCCGCGCGAACCAGCGCGGCATCGGGTCCGTCGGGAAACTCGGGCAGGTGCTCGTCCAGGCGCCTGCGGATGATTTTCCTTAAATGATTCCGGACCCGGGCAATCACCTCCGCCGGCTCGAACGGCTTGACGATATAGTCCATCGCACCGAGTTCGAGCCCGTGAATGCGCTCGTCAAGCTTGTCGACGGCCGTCAGGATGAGAATCGGGATGGCTTGCGTGGCGGGGTTCGCGGCCAGCAGACGGCAGGCGGTAAAACCGTCCATGCGCGGCATGCGCACGTCCATCAGGATAAGGTCGGGCACGATCAGTTGCGCACGGTTGTACGCCTGTGCCCCGTCGAACGCGACGCTGATCCGGCAACGCGACGCCCGCAGGATTTCGATCAGTAACTGGAGTTCGTCGGGACGGTCGTCCACGACAAGGATATGGGCGCCAGCGACATCCTGGGCGGTATGTGGCAGCGTCGGGCGGGAAAGGCGGGACGGCATGGAACTACGAACGGTGAGGCGGCTAATGTTACCGACGGCACAAGCTTTGCAAAGAATGTAAACATTATAAGGCAGCCTGTGAGTCTTTACGGGAAATCAATTGCACCGTTCGCAACGCCAGGCAATGCGGGGGCTTGCCCGCACTGCCTGTTTCCAGGTTACCAGCGATAACCGACACCCACGCCCGCACCGAACGAGCCATGGCGCGACACGGGTTTCGACATCGAACCCTTGACCAGCCATTTCTCGGTCGCGGCGGAGATGCCGACCGCGATCGCGCTTTGCCCGCCGTACGTGCCGGCGCCCAGCGTGGCGACCTTCTCGCCCGGCAGGACCGCTTGCGGCAGGCTCGCCACCGCGATCGCGCTCGCCGTACCCGCGTTCGCGTCCTTGCGATACTGCGACAGCTCGTCGTGCACCGAATCGAGCGCGCCGTTCAACTGGCGCAGGTTCACGGCATCCGTCGGCGCCGTACCGTCGGCCACGTTCGCCAGTTGACGCTCGGCCCCGGCCGAACCGATCGACACCGTGTTGTCCCGGTCGGCAACCGAGTTCGCGCCCAGCGCGACGGCGTTGTTGGCGGTGGCCTGGCTGTTCGTACCGATGGCGGTCGAGTTCGTGCCGGAAACGGTCGAGCCCGTACCCATCGAGGTGCCGTTCGCCGCGGTGACTTTGGAATTCGTGCCGACCGCGGTACCGTTTGCCGCCGAGACGGTCGCGTTCACGCCCACGCCCGTGCCGTTGTCTTTAGAGACGTTGGCGCCGCTGCCCAGGACGGTGCCGTTCGCCGCGCTCACGGCGGAGTTGCGGCCGATTGCCGTTCCCGTCTGATCCGCGACAGTGCCGGTCGGGGCGCTCGCCATGATCTTGTCGACGGTCGTCGTCAGCGAGGAAACGTTCGTCGTCAACGTCGACACCTGGCCGGACACCGTGTTGACCTGGGTCGCCACCGTGTCCACTTTACCGGAGACCATGTCGACCCGGGTCGCCACCGTGTCCACCTTGCCGGACACCGCGTTGACCTCGGTCGCCACCGCGTCCACCTTGCCGGACACCGTGTTGACCTGGGTCGCCACCGCGTCCACCTTGCCGGACACCGTGTTGACCTGGGTCGCCACCGCGTCCACCTTGCCGGACACCGTGTTGACCTGGGTCGCCACCGCGTTGACCTGGTTCGTCACCGATGACACCTGGCTGGTGACCGAATACAGCTGCGAGCCATTCACCGCGTCCGTGCTCGTGGCGCTGACTTCGCCAGCCGCCACGTTGACGACCTGGCGTTCTGCGCCGGCAGTGCCCACGCTCGCGACGCCGGCCGGCGTGCCCGCGAAACCATTGTAGGTCACGCCGCCCACCGTCACGTTGCTGACCGTGGTCGCGGCACGCGTGGTTGCGTTGGCGCCCAGCGCAACGGAATTCACGTTCGTGGCCTTGGCGCCTTGGCCGATTGCCGTCGCCTGGTCGACCGCGGACGCGCCCGAGCCGAATGCGGCAGCCGTCGCCCCGTTCGCGACGGCACTGTCGCCGATTGCCGTTGCCTGCGCGCCGATGGCGCTGGCGCTGGCGCCGACTGCCGTCGCGTGGTCACCGTTCGCGGTGGAGTTGCCGCCCAGTGCCGTCGCCGCGAGCCCGGTCGCCGATGTCATGCGGCCGACCGCTATGGCTTCGCTGTACGCGGTCGGCGAGGTTGCGTTCGAGGTAGCCGAGGCACCGATCGCGATATTGTCGCAACCGGTTGCCGTGGCCGGATAGGTGCTGCTGCCCGAAATCGCGATATTGCCGTCACAGAATGCGGACACCTTGGTCGTACTGCCGTTCTGCGTATAGTCGGCCCGTGCCGGCGCGGAGGCGGCAAATGCGACCATGGCCGCACTGATCGCGACGGCGAGCGAGGTTTTCGATTTCACCGGCAGACGACGTGCCGGACGCGCAAACGCTTGTTGTTTATTGCTCATGTCTGTTCCATAGAATATAAATTTGCCTGTGTGACCACGTCGTCTCCTCTTTTTTGTATTGGCGAGGAGTTTGGACGACGTCGTCGAGGCAAATATTTTCCGTAGAGCAATAAATCTTTTATTTTCAGGAAATAGTTCGGCGTTCGGACTAATCGATGAACGAGCACGAGCCTCCCGCATGCGACCGGGAGTTGTCGCGAAGGTGGACCGCGAGCGGAATCCGCACCGGCGGACAGGCGCTACTGCGATGAAGGCGTGGTGCGGGGAACCGGAACCGGTCCGGGGAGACGCTGAACTAGCGGAGCTCGGGTTCGCCCGTGAAATCGGGCTTACGCATCGGCATCTCGTGCCGGCGCGTCCACAATCCGGCCCATCCGGGCGGCCATTCGATCACGGGCCCGGCGTACGCGGGTAGCCCGGCGCGCACGGGCACGACGGGCACCGGCGGCATCTCGACGAGGCCGCCGTCCGCGTTCTTTTGCATCGGCGCCATGTCGAAGGAATACATGTAGCCTGGCAGCAGCGCGTCGCACACGTTCGCGAACCAGGCCGTGTGGTCGTCGTCGCGCCCGAGCGCGCGCGCGAGGCCTTCGGGGTCGAACATCGCCAGCGCGTGGATGAGCTCGTCCGTGCTGGCACCGGGCGCGTCGCTCCAGCCCATCACGGGATTGTTGTTGTAGTCGGCACCGGAGCCGTACCAGCCTTCGCGCCACGGCCTCTGCATCCAGTCGCGCTGGCCCGTGAACAGATGCCAGCGCCAGTGCAGCCCGGATGGTTTCGGCCAGGAATACAAATACAATTTTTCGTAGCCGGCCTTGTGCAGCTCGCGCACCATCGCCATCAGGCGCGCATGCGGCATGCGGTCCGGCGGCGAGCGGCGGAACAGGATCGCTTCGCCGTCGGCGTGCTGCACTTCGTCGGTCGACAGGTTCAGGTCGAGCGTACGCGTTTCGTTGCCGAAGCGTGCGGAAATCCAGCCTGTCAGCAGGTTGACGTGGGTGATGACGCCATAACCGCGATGGCGGTGGAAGATGACGGTTCCGGGTGCGACGGGTTTCATTGGGAAGACGGGCTCGGCCCAAAAAGGAGAAAGGATACTCATCCGATCCGAACGATTCTAGCGCAGACACATACGGATACACTACGGTTTGCGGCTATCATTACCCACCTTTTTTTACCGAGTTTTCAAATCATCATGACTTTGCGGATCATCGCCACCGGCGGCACTTTCGACAAACACTACAACGAACTCAACGGCGTTCTGGGCTTTGCCGAAAGCCACCTGCCGGAGGTCATCGCGCGTTCCCGCATGACCATTCCCGTCGAGCTGCAGGTCGTCTCCCTGCTCGATTCGCTGGACATGCAGGACAGCGACCGCCGGAACGTGCTGGCCGCGTGCCAGGGCGCCAGCGAAAAGCAGATCGTGATCGTGCACGGCACAGATACGATGCGCGAAACGGCCGAGGTGCTGGGCGCGGCCGTGTCGGACAAGACCATCGTCTTCACGGGCGCCATGATCCCGTACGAGATCGCCAACTCGGACGCGCTGTTCAACCTGGGCTTCGCCTGCGCCGCGGCGCAGACGCTGCCGCCGGGCGTCTACGTGGCGATGAACGGCAAAGTGTTCACCTGGGATAACGTCACGAAGAACCGCGCAGCGGGCGTGTTCCAGGCACTGTAACCCACTGTAACCCACCACCGGGGTCAGAGCCCCGATTTTGGAAATTTCCCAAAATCGGGCTCTGACCCCGGTGTGCCGGGCGCTGCGCGCGTTCGCCAGTTCCTATAATGGTTTTCCCCACGAACCTGAGGAGCCATTGCGATGAGCGAGCAGCGCCCCACCCTGACCACGCGCCAGGGCCATCCCGTCCGCGACAACCAGTCCATGCGTTCCGTCGGCGAACGCGGTCCGGCCACCCTCGAGAACTACCAGTTCATCGAAAAGATCACCCACTTCGACCGCGAACGCATCCCCGAGCGCGTGGTGCATGCGCGCGGCACGGGCGCGCATGGCTACTTCGAAGCCTACGGCAAGATCGGCGACGAGCCGGCCGGCAAGTACACCCGCGCCCGCGTGCTCAACGAGACAGGCGTGCAGACGCCCGTGTTCGTGCGCTTCTCGACCGTGATCGGCGCCAAGGACTCGCCGGAGACGGCCCGCGATCCGCGCGGCTTCGCCGTCAAGCTCAAGACGGTCGACGGCAACTGGGACCTCGTGGGCAACAACCTGAAGGTCTTTTTCATCCGCGACGCGATCAAGTTCCCGGACATGATTCACGCCTTCAAACCGGACCCCGTCACGAACCAGCAGGAGCCGTGGCGCTTCTACGATTTCATCTGCAGCCATCCGGAAGCGCTGCACATGGTTACGTGGGTCAAGAGCCCGTGGGGCATCCCGGCCAATTACCGCGAGATGGAAGGCTCGGGCGTCAACACGTATAAACTCGTGAACGACCAGGGCATCGCCCACCTCGTCAAATTCCACTGGCAACCGAAACAGGGCGTGCGCAACCTGACGAGCCAGCAAGCCGCCGAGATCCAGGCGCACGACACCAGCCACGCCACGCGCGACCTGTACGATGCGATCGAGCGCGGCGAGTTTCCGGAATGGGAATTCTGCGTGCAGGTCATGAGCGACGGCGAACATCCCCAACTCGACTTCGACCCGCTCGACGACACCAAGCGCTGGCCGGAAGACCAGTTCCCGCTGCTGCCCGTGGGCCGCATGGTCCTGAACAAGAACCCGGACAACGTCTTCGCCGAAACGGAACAGTCGGCCTTCGGCACGGGCGTGCTCGTCGACGGCGTCGACTTCTCGGACGACAAGATGCTGCAGGGCCGGACGCTGTCGTACTCGGACACCCAGCGCTACCGCGTCGGTCCGAACTACCTGCAACTACCGATCAATGCCCCGCAAGACAAAGCCATGGCGCGCACGAACCAGCGCGACGGCCAGATGACGTTTTATGTCGACGGCGGCGGCGAAGAAAAACACATCAATTACGAACCGAGCCTGCTGGGCGGCCTGGGTGAAGCGCCGCAGCCGGACAAGGATTATCACCAGCACGTCGAGGGCCACCTGGGGCGCTACCAGACGAGCCGCACGGCCGACGACTACCGGCAGGCGGGCGAGCGCTACCGCACGTTCGCGGACTGGGAGCGCGACGAACTCGTCAACAACGTCGGCGGCGACCTCAAGAAATGTCCCGACGTGATCCAGCTGCGCATGGTGTGGCATCTGTGGCATTGCGACGAGGACTATGGCCGCCGCGTGGCCGAGGTCGCCGGCATCGACCTGGACCAGGCCAGGGCCCTGCAGCCGCTGCCGGGCAAGCCGGCGCCGGGACAGCGCCGCGAGACGCCGACGTACACGGGCGGCCAGCCGGAAACCGGCGGCGGCAAGAAGGAGCCGGCGACCACGGAGGAAGTGGCGGCGGCGAAATAAAAGCAAAACGGCCCGGACATGCATCCAGGCCGTTTTGTTGGCGCGGCACGATCGGTGGGCACGGGGTGCCCACCATGCACACCGCCAAATTACGCCTTCGCCTCGCCGCCCAGCGCCTCGACCAGATCCGCCAGCATCTTGGCCAGTTCGCCGGTCATCAGCATGACGTCGTTGTCGAAGCGTTCGTCATCGCTGTAGGTGATGGTCTCGTTTTCCTTGATCACGTCCAGCGGCTTGATGCCCTTGACGGCCAGCTGCTCGGTCAGCACGAGCGAGATGCGGCTGTTCCACGTCATGGCCAGGCGCGTGCACTGCATGCCGGCGGCGATGTGGCGGCGGATGTCTTCCGGGTCCAGCGAGTGCTTCACGTAGCGCACGGCGGCCTTGCTTTCGCCCGTGGCGCGCAGTTCCGTGTCCTGGTCGATCGTGAAGTTGTACGGCGCCTCGTCCGATTCCAGCCAGCCCGTCATCACGGCGACCGGCGAGCGCTGCACGCGCAGCGATTCCAGCGGCATCTTGTCGACGGCCTTCAGCAGCAGCTTGATGACGTCGTCGGCCTTGCTCGGGCTGGCCGCGTCGACGATGAGCCAGCCGTTGACCGGGTCGATCCACGTCCACACGTTGCCGCGGATCGAGAAGGCGCGCGGCAGCAGCTCGTCGGCCACGCGTTCCTTGAGTTCCTTCATCGCCTTCTTGCCCGGCGGGAAGCCCTGCTGCTCTTCCAGCTCGGCGGCCCTGGCCTTGGCGACCTGGTTGATGACCGAGCTCGGCAGCAATTTCTTTTCCGTACCCAGCATCATGAGCATCTGCTTGTTGACGACGTGGACGAGCTTGCCGTTGCCGCGTGGCGAATCCCAGCCCTGGCGCAGCAATTCATTGCTGCTGGCGGGCGTGAACGCCTGCGACTGCAGCGCCTCTTCCATCTGTTCAGGGGAAAAATTCCACGGTGCGGGCAGGCGGTAGATCTGAAGATTCTTGAACCACATAACGTTGCTTCCAGTTATCTCGATATTTCAAAGGAACGACATTCTACACGCTGACTGGCGGCAAAATTCACGTCGTTGGCGATGGTTTTTTAATGTGTTGCACGTTCGTCAAACAAGCTCAGCTGCTCGACCGTCTCCGTATCGCTGAGCCGCACGCCGACGCCCAGCAGGCGCACGGGACGGCTCGCGCGCAACCAGCCCGTCTCCATCAGGTGGCGGTACGTCTCCAGGTTCGGCGCGTAGCCGACGCACTCGACCGTCGTGCGCTGGAAATCGGCAAACTTAATTTTTACAAATAACTTGTTGATGAATTTTTCAGCATTATTGCGCTTGATCCGGCCCAGCAAGTGCTCGTACAGGTCGGGCAGCAGCGCGAGGCAGGCGGCCAGATCCGGCACGTCCGGCGTGTACGTCTCCTCCGTGCTGATCGATTTGCGCTCGCGCACGGGATTCACGTCGCGGTAGTCGATGCCGCGACACAAGTCGTGCAACCGCGTGCCGAACGAGCCGAAGTGTTGCTGCAGCTTGTCGATGCTCCAGTCGCGCAGGTCGCCGCAGGTTTGCGCGCCGAGGCTGTGCAGCTTGGCAGCCGTCACCTTGCCCACGCCGAACAATTTTTTCACGGGCAGCGCGGCAACGAAGGCGTCGACTTCGCCGGGCTTCACGAGAAACAGCCCGTCCGGCTTGTTCCAGTCGCTGGCGATCTTGGCCACGAACTTGTTCGGCGCGACGCCGGCGGACGCCGTGATGCCGACCGTCTCGGCAATGCGCCGGCGGATCTCCTGCGCGATCAACGTGGCGCTGCCCTTGCAGTGCGGCGAGTTGGTCACGTCGAGGTAGGCTTCGTCCAGCGACAGCGGTTCCACGAGGTCGGTGTAGTCGCGGTAGATGTCCATGATCTGGCGCGACGCGACCCGATACTTTTCCATGTTCGGCGGAATGAGGATCAGGTCCGGGCACAGCTTGACGGCTTGCGCCGTCGCCATCGCCGAGTGGATGCCGTAGCGGCGCGCCTCGTAATTGCAGGTGGCGACCACGCCGCGCTGCTCGGCCCGCCCGCCCACGGCCAGCGGCCGGCCGCGCAGGGACGGATCGTCGCGCATCTCGACGGATGCGTAAAAACAATCACAATCGCAGTGGATGATCTTGCGGACGTGGGCGTTCACGGTGACGGTCGCCCGCGCCGAGCGACTACTGTAATTGCATACAGTATCGTCGGATTGTGGGTTTAATGCAAGTGGGAACGCCGCCGCAGGACGCGGCGGCGGATGAGGCAGGTATTACTTCGTCGCGCTGGAGTAGCTGCACGACTTGACGATGCCGTGCGCCGGGTCGCCGAACACGGTGTTCGAGCACTTGACGGCATTCGTGAACGTCTTCGTCACGAAGCTCGTGGCGGTGCCGTAGCGTACGTCGCGCGTACCGCTGAACGAGCACGTGCCGCCTTCGGTGGCGCACGTGGTCCAGGTCACGGCCGTCGTCGTCGGAGGCGTCGTGGTCGTGGCGGACGCCAGCGCCGCGTTCACGGCAGCCGCCGCGTTGACGATGCCGGCGCCGCAGCCCGAGCACGGGGCCGGGAATGCGCGCGCCGTCGACTTCAGCTTGGCGGCCACGTCGTCCGGCGTCAGGTTCGGATTCGCCGCCAGCATCAGCGCAACGACGCCGGCCACGTGCGGGGTCGCCATCGACGTCCCCATGTACGCGGCGTAGCTGTCCGACGCCGGCGTCGTCGTGCCCGAGTTCAGGGTCGACAGGATGCCGGCGCCGTTGTCGCCGCCGGGTGCCGCGATCGTCACGTTGGTGCCGTAGTTCGAATACGACGCCTTGCCGCCCGCGCGGTTCGTCGCGGCGACGGTGATCACGCCGGCGCAGTTGGCCGGGTTGGTGTTCGACGCGTTGGTGTTCGCGTTGCCGGCCGCGACCACCACCACGGCGCCGCGCGAACGGGCGCTGTTGATCGCATTCTGCGTCGTCGTGTCGCAGGCGCCGCTGCCGCCCAGCGACAGGTTCAGCACGCGCGCCTTGTTGGCATTGGCCGGCACGCCGGTAACGGTGCCGCCCGACGCCCAGACGATGGCGTCGGCGATGTCCGACGTGTAGCCGCCGCAGCGGCCCAGCGCGCGCGCCGGGACGACCTTGGCGTTGTAGGCGATGCCCGCGACGCCGAGGCCGTTGTTGGTCTTCGCGGCGATCGTGCCGGACACGTGGGTGCCGTGCCAGCTCGAATTCTGGTCCGCGGCCGGGATGCCCGTGCCGCAGCTGCCGGCCGGTGCCCAGTCGCCCGGATCGCTGGCGTCCGCGTCGCGGCCGCCGCCGTCGTTGGCGACGGTGCTCGTGGAGATGAAGTCGTAGCCCTGCAGGATCTGGCCGGACAGGTCCGCGTGCGGACGGTAGCCCGTGTCGATCACGGCCACGTTGATGCCGGCGCCGGTCGACTTGTCCCAGGCGGCCGGCGCGTTGATGCCGCCGGTGGCCTCGTACAGGTCCCACTGCTGGGTGTAGCTGGGGTCGGTCGGGGTGGCCAGCGGGACCATGATGCGGTCCGGCTCGGCGTACTCGACGCTGGCGTCGCGCGACTTGAGCTCGGCGGCCAGCTGGCGCGCCTCGTCGAGCGACATCGTGCGGTTGAGTTGCAGGACGTTCGCGCCGTTCGCCGTCGCGCGCAGCGCGCGCAGGGTGGCGCCGTAGGTCTGGCCGGCGCGGTCGATCAGCGCCTGGCGCGCGCGGTCGATGCCGCGTGCCGCCACGCCCGTCTTCGACGTGTCGCCGTCGTCCTTGTACTTGACGATCAGGCGGTCCGTCTGGACCACGTAATGGGTGCCCAGGCCCGCGTCCTGGCCGGCGGCGCCGGCAACCAGCGGGGCGGGGGCGATCAGGGCCGCGGCACAAAGTTTCAACATCGGGGACATCGTGTGGCGCTGCGTCATGCTGCATCCTTTCCGGGAGTACCGAACTAAGCGAACTGGGCAGCGTAACGAAAAACGGCCCGCAACGGGCCGTTTTCGGGTTTTTTACAACAGGAAAATTTCAGTTAAGTGATTGAATTTTAACGGTAATTATTCCTGTTATAACAGGCGTTACCAAGTCAGCTTGAGCGTGTACTTGCCGCTGGTCGACCCGGTGCCGCCGGCGTAGTACACGACGCGCACATAGCGGGCCGACGTGCTCGAGCCCGTGTTCGACGACGTCGCGCTGTCCACCGAACCCGTGCCGTTCTCGCTGTACGACAGCAAGGTGCCGGCGCTGTTGTAGATGTACAGGTCGTAGTCCGAGCTCGCGTTCGGCGTCATCGTCGCGGTCAGGGTCTTGCCGGCTGGCAGCTGGACGACGAAATAGTCCGAGTCGGTCGAGCTGCCCATCGTGCCGTTGACCGTCGTGCCGGACGTCGTCACGCTGTCGGCGGTGCTGACCGTGTTGTTCGACTCCGATTCCGAGATCGTCGTGCCGCCGCCGCCGCCGGTGCCTGCAGCCGCATCGATCGCGGCCGAGGCGTCGACGATGCCGGCGCCGCAACCCGAGCAGCTGGCCGGGAACGGCCGTGCGCTCGACTTCAGGCGGGCTTCGACGTCGTCCGGCGTCAGGGCCGGGTTCTTGGACAACATCAGCGCAGCGACGGCCGCCACGTGCGGCGTCGCCATCGACGTCCCCATGTACGAAGCGTAGCTGTCGGCGCCCGGCGACGTGGTGCCGGCGTTCAGCGTCGAGAGGATGCCGGCGCCGGTATCGCCGCCCGGTGCCGCGACGTCGACGATGGTGCCGTAGTTCGAGTACGAGGCGCGGCCGCCGGAGCGGTTCGTCGCCGCCACTGCGATCACGCCGGCGCAGTTGGCCGGGTTGCTGTTGCTGGCGTTCTGGGACTCGTTGCCGGCGGCGACCACGACCACGGTGCCGCGTGAACGGGCGCTGTTGATCGCGTTCTGCGTCGTCGTGTCGCAGGCGCCGCCGCCGCCCAGCGACATATTGATCACCTGGGCGCGCGCCGCGATGTTCGGCACGCCGGACACGGTGCCGCCCGACGCCCAGATGATGCCGTCGGCGATGTCCGACGTGTAGCCGCCGCACTTGCCGAGCACGCGCACCGGCACGACCTTGGCGCCGTACGCGATGCCGGCGACGCCGGTGCCGTTGTTCGTCAGCGCGGCGATGGTGCCGGCCACGTGGGTGCCGTGCCAGCTCGAGTTCTCGGCCGGCTGGCCGCTGCCGCACTCGCCCGCCGTCACCCAGTCGCCCGGGTCGCTGGCATCGCTGTCGCGGCCGTTGCCGTCGTTCGACACGGCGGTATCGGAAATGAAGTCATAGCCGGCCAGGATCTGGCCCGACAGGTCGGCGTGCGGACGGTAGCCCGTGTCGATCACGGCCACGCGGATGCCGGTGCCGGTCGATTTGTCCCAGGCGGCCGGCAGATTCATGCCGCCGGTCGCTTCGAAGTAATCCCACTGCTGGCTGTACATCGAGTCGTTCGGCGTGAACAGCGGGTGCATCATGCGGTCCGGCTCGGCGTACTCGACGGAGGCATCGCGCGCCTTCAGGTCGGCGGCCAGCCTGGCGGCGTCGGCCAGCGACACCTTGCGGTCCAGCTTGAATACGCGGGCGCCGGTGGCGATCGAATGCGATTCCTTCACCAGCATGCCGAACTGCTGGCCGGCGCGGTCGACCATGGCCTTGCGCGATGCCGCCAGCGGCGCGGCGCTGCGGCTGATGGTCGCCATGCCTTTCGCGCTCTTGACGGCAACCGGTGCGCTCTCGTCCTTGTACTTGACGATGATGCGGTCGGTCAGGTCCGCGACGACCATCTGCTTCCCGGCGGGTGCGGCCTGCACGTTCGCGGGCGTCCCCGCGCCCGCGACGCCGGCGCCGAGACCGAGGACGGCCACGGCGCACAGTTTCAACATTGCCGGATACTTCGATTGCTGAGACTTCATGTTTATTCCTTTTAGAAAAACACAAAAGTTTGATTTTCCGCAGGCAGGATTGCCTGAGATCTAGTTGTTCGGCGTCATTTTGTGAGCACCGATTGCCCGTGTGAAAGCGGACACGGCAGATTAGCGCGAAAGGAATAACCGTGTAGAAATTTCACAATTGAATTCGATGTCTATACAACACATCGCCGATCTGATAGCGCTAAAACCTAGATTCTTCGGAAAAATGTGAACTCAACAGAAGAAGATATCGCCAATAAAACTGCCCGTGAATTAACAATGTGCGGTGACTTTCTGGCGTTGCACACAGATCCAATTTATGGGCGTTGAGATAGCTCAATCGTGTCGCACGACCTTCTCCGCAAGTTTGATCTGAAGTCGTCAATTCGGGGTCAGAGCCCGGTTTTTGGCACAATCTTTGGGGCAAAAAAAAGGCCGCGATCGCTCGCGGCCTTTCTGTCCGACGACTTGCTAAACCTTAGAAGTTGCCTTTGAACTGAACACCGTAGGTGCGCGGTTCGTTGGTGAAGCCCGTCAGGTTATTGAAGTCGATCGCACCGGTGATGCGGCGCTGGTCGAGGATGTTGCGGCCGAAGGCGGCCACTTCATACTTGCCGTCCGCCCAGATATAGCCCAGGCGCAGGCCGCCTTCCGTCAGCGGCTTGCCCGTAAACTCTTTCGCTTCGTACAGGAAGAAATTGATCTTCGAACGGTACGACCAGTCGGTGTAGACGTAGAACTCGCCATCGCCCACCGGCATGCTGTAGCGGGCGTTCAGGTTCATGATCCACTTCGGTGCCTGGGGCAGCGGGTTGCCGTCGATCACGACGTTGCCGGCGGCGTTGAGCGGGTCGGTGATCGTGCAAGCTGCGCACTTGCTCAGCGACAGGCTCGGGTCACGGATTTCCGTGAAGTTGTACGAGGCGCTGGCGCCGACGCGCAGGTCCGGGGTCACGAGGCCTTCGAAGTCGAATTCGGCGCCGCGGCCTTCGGTCTTCTTCGCGTTGATCAGCTTGGTGACGTTGGTGTTGCCGCCGACCACGGTCAGCTGCTGGTTCTTGACGTCGTAGTCGTACAGCGAGAACGCGACACGGGCACGGCGCTCGAACAGGTCGGCCTTGATGCCGCCTTCGTACGACGTGATGGTCTCGGCGTCGGCGACGGTGATGCCCACCGGTGCGAAGGTCGAGGCCGGCGCGATGCTCGGGGCACGGAAGCCGGTCGCGATGCGGGCGTACAGGTTCACGTCGGCATTCAGCTTGTACGTGCTCGACAGATCCCAGTTGATCTTGTCACGGCTTTCGCCGACGCTGTTCGGGCCGACCGGAGTGAAGCCGATCGCGGTGACGGTGTGGAAGTCCTTCTTGTCGTCCGTGTAGCGGATACCGCCGCGCACCGACAGGGCGTCGTTGATGTTGTACATCACCGAACCAAACGCGGCCCAGGCCTTGTTGTTCTGCTCGCTGGACTGGCGCGACGTGCGGGCGCCGGTGGCGCTGCTGTAGCCGTCGCTGCCGCCCGTCACGTCTTCCTTGAAGTAGTACACGCCGGCCTGCCAGTGCAGCGGGCCCGCATCCTTCGATTCGACGCGGAATTCCTGCGAATACTGCTTCAGGTCGTCGATGAAGCCGCCCGTCTCGGACTGGAACGGGATGAAGCCCGGGCCTTGCGGCGTGCCGCCGTCGATGTCGCCGCGGCTGTAGTAATTGCCGACCGACTCGTAACCGGTGATCGAGTGGAAGAGGACCGGACCCAGGTCCCACGTGATGCGGGCGTTGGCGCCGTTCGTCTTGAGGTTCTGGAAATTCTGGGCGTTGGTGACGATGCTGTCGAGGTCGTAGCCGTCGACGATGTCGTTCGTGCCCTTCTTGATCAGGTTCGCGCGGAACAGGCGGGCGCTGCCGGTGGTTGTGCGCTGGTGCACGTTGAACAGGGCGCTGAACGTGGTATCCGGCTTGTACAGGAATTGCACGCGTTCGGCATGTTCGTTGTAGCCGTCGAGTTCGCCGGTCTTGTTCGTCTTCGCGATGTCGCTGTAGTTGTCGACGAAGTCGTCGCGGTGCTGGCGCAGGGTCGATACGCGCATCGCCCACTTGTCCGACAGCGGCACGTTGACCGCGCCTTCGACGTTGGTGGTGCCGTGCGTGCCGTACGACAGGTTGTAGTAACCCTCGACCTTTTTAAAATTCGGCTTTTCGGATTCGAATTTCACGACGCCGGCCGGGGTGTTGCGGCCGAACAGCGTGCCCTGCGGGCCGCGCAGCACTTCCACGCCGGCCAGGTCGAAGATCGGGAAGCCCTTGAGGATCGGGTTTTCCTGGACGATGTCGTCATAGATCA
Source organism: Massilia sp. Masssp93 (assembly GCF_059491295.1). Lineage (NCBI taxonomy): Bacteria > Pseudomonadati > Pseudomonadota > Betaproteobacteria > Burkholderiales > Oxalobacteraceae > Massilia > Massilia sp. Masssp93. Next base: position 5,893,442 of record NZ_CP168502.1, read on the forward strand.
GCGACACGGGTTGCGACGCGAATTCCGAAAAGTCCGTGTTGCCGTAGCCGCGGATATAGAAACGCGGGAACGTGCGGCCATTCGAGGACTCAACGTTCAGGCTGGGGGTTTTACCCGCCAGCAGGCGGATGTCTGCGCCGCCGGACACGAGCACGTCCAGCTTTTCGCCCTTGATGGCGGTGACGGACACCGGTACTTCCTTGATGTTTTCGGTACGGCGCTGCGCGGTCACGGTAACCGTCTGCAGTTGGGTCGCCTGCGCAGTCTGGGCCAGGGCCGCGCCGCCGGGTGCGGCGGCCAGCGCCAGCACCGCGCCATGCGCGGCGATGACGCGCTTGTGCATCTTGGACATCTTGATCATTGAGTTTTTCCTAGGGAAGAGTGAAAAAAACTGCCGCGTTGTCTCCGCTGTCTCTCCTGAGGCACCCGGGTAGGGCAGGCTGTGGGCCTCGGCAAACTCGCACCTGGTTGTTGATGTCTAAATATTGCCGGCGTGTAAAACGGCAATTGTCGATTATGTGTATATCCTTATGCAAGGAATACAGCCGGCCGCATACATCCTTACAACAGTTTGTTGTATATGAGAAAGTGGCACGCTGCATTCCTGTTCACTTTTTTCTGAAAAACCCTTGCACGTTTTTGAAGGGATACGCTATGATTCGGGCCTCTTCGGACGTGATGACAAACGTTGGCAAGAAACCGGAACAAAGTGACGGGCGCTTAGCTCAGTTGGTAGAGCGGATCCCTTACAAGGATTAGGTCGGGAGTTCGAGCCTCTCAGCGCCCACCAGGTTCCGGCAATTTGCAAAGTGAAGAACCGATCAGAGTAAACGGAGCGGTAGTTCAGTTGGTTAGAATACCGGCCTGTCACGCCGGGGGTCGCGGGTTCGAGCCCCGTCCGCTCCGCCAGTATCAAGAAAAAGGGTCCGATTCGTCGGACCCTTTTTCGTTTCTACTTCCGACACTCCCGACGATCGTGGCTCATCCCTACACCCGGTTCCGTCTCCGTCTCGCCCGCCACGCCCTGGCGCAACTGGCCGCGCGCCTGCGCGGCTCCGCCGAGATCGTCATGTTCGTGCTGGGTCCGACCCTCGTCGGCCTGCTCGCTTTTGCCGCCATGCCCGCGATGCTCGCGGCCGCCGAACCGCTGCCGCTCGCCCTGCCCCTGCTGTGCCTGCATGGTGTCGCGATGAGCCTGCCCGTCGTGCTGTTGCGGTCCCGCGTCATGCCCGCGCACGTGCGCGCGTGGCTGCATCCGTTGCCGGTGCCGCCCGGCCTGCTGCTGCGCGCCTCCGCCGTTGTCGCCACCCTGTTGACCGGGCCGCTGGGCCTCGCGTACGTGGCCTCGCTGGCGGTCTGGTTGTATCAACGTCCCGACTGGCTGGCGCCGCCGCGCGCCGTCGCCGGGACCGTGCTGTCCTTCCTGCTGACCTGGACGTGCGCCACCATCCTGCTCGTACGCGGCGCCGGCCTCCCGCAGCCTGCGCGCCGGGCGCCGGCCGTTGCCGTTGCCGGCACCCACCCGCGCGCGTCCCGCATCGGCGCGCTGTACCTGTGGCGCCGGCTGTTCTGGCTGCCGCTGTGGCGCGGCACCATCGCCGGCGCGCGCCAGTGCGTGCTGCTGGCCGCCACCGCCGGCGCCGCCGCGCTGTGGATGATGGGGCCGCAGGCCATGCCGCGCGCACTCGGCGCGGTGCTGACGAGCATCCTGCTGGTCTTGCTCGTGCACGACGCCGACCAGGCGCTGCGGACCCAGCTGGCACGCGTGCGTGTGCCGGCGGCCGGCTGGCCCATCGACGTTGCCGCATTGGCCCGGCACGCGCGCGCCATGACGTTGCTGATCCTGATGCCGGCGCTGTCCGTGCTGACCGGCATCGGCGCGGCGGCCGGTGCGTGGCACGGCACGGCCGGCCACCTCTACCTCGCATTGGCCTGGGGCATTGCGCCGCTGCTCGTGCTGACGCCTCCCTTCACGGCACGCGGCCGCATGGCGCTCGTCGCGTTCGCCATCATGCTGTTGTGCGCCACCGGAAGCAAATTATGGGAATGAGTCCATCCGTCGACGTCGAGAACCTCGGCTTTCACTTTGCGACGCGCAGCGTCTTCGTCGGGCTGAACCTGCGGCTCGGCCCCGGCCTCACCTGGCTGCGCGGCCGCAACGGCCGCGGCAAGACGACATTATTAAAACTGCTGGGCGGCGCGCTGGCGCCAAGCCGCGGCCACATCCGCCTGGACGGCCTCGACAGCGCAACGGATGCGCTCGCCTACCGACGCCTGAGCTTTTATTGCGGCGGAGAAGCGCCGGCACTGGACTGGCTGACGACGCGCGAATGGCTCGAACTGCACCTGGCGCTCTACGCCGACGCCGACCGCGACACGCTGGGCCGCCACCTGGACGCTTTTCACATCGCCGACATCGGCGGCCAGCCGGTCGCGGGCCTGTCGCTGGGCCAATACAAGAAGCTGCAACTGGCGCTGGCGCTCGCCCTGCCGGCGCGCCTGCTGCTGGTGGACGAACCGTTCAACGGCCTGGACGTGCAGGCGGTCGACGTGCTGGAGACGGCATTGACGCGCCGCGCGCACGCGGACAACCGCTGCATCGTGCTGACGAGCCACCTGGACCTGCGCATCCCGCCCACGGCCACGCTCGACCTGGACGCGCAACCCGGTGTGCTGTGAACGCCGGCGGTTCAGGCCCGCTTGAGGAGCGGTCCGCCGATCTCGACGCGGTTGCGTCCGCCCGTCTTGGCCGCATACAAGGCGTGATCGGCGCGCGCCAGGGCGGCCGTCAATTCCTCGTTCGGATCGATCATCACGACGCCGATGCTGACCGTCATGCGATAGGTCGCGGCGCAGGCCAGTCCCGGTGCCTCGGCGACGGCGGCGCGCAGGCGTTCCGCCGCGTGTTGCGCGCCCGCCAGCGATGTGCCCGGCATCGCCAGCGCGAATTCCTCGCCGCCCAGCCGGCCCATCACGTCGCTGTCGCGCAGGCGCGCGCGGGCGGTGTCGGCGAACAGGCGCAGGGCCTCGTCGCCGCAGGCATGGCCGAAGCCGTCGTTGAGCTGTTTGAAATGGTCGAGGTCGAGCATCATCAGCGCGATCGGCTTGCGCAGGCGCAACGCCTGCTGGCGCGCCTTTTCGGCCCGTTCGAAAAAGGCGCGGCGATTCAGCATCTCGGTCAAGCCGTCGATCGTGGCCAGGTGGTGCATGCGCTGGTCGTCCTTGAGCTTACACAACAACAAGAAGCCGAACCCATTGACGATCATCAGTAAATAGCTCGCCAGATAGGCAAAGCCATACACCGGATTCGCATCGAACATGCCGACGCCGCCATTGGCCACGGCCATCCAGGTCCAGATCGCGATGGCGAACAGCGCATCGTTGGCGCCGATGACACGCTGCAGCAGCGGGGCGTCGGCCTGGGGCCGCAGTAGGATGGCGGCGGCGCCGGACGCGAACAGGGCGACGATCACGGCCACCACCTGCGTCATCTGCTCGCGCGACGCCTGCGCCATCGCCGCGGCGGCGACGATGAGCAGGGCCGCGACGGCGGCCGGCGCAAGCACCCGGTGCCAGTTGCGGAACCCGAAGAACACGCAATATGACGCCAGTTCCAGCGCGACACCGCCAACCCAGCCGAAGGCGGCCAGTTCCTCGGCGATGGGCAGTCCGGCATGCGGCGCCATCCAGCAGCAGATCTGCGCCAGCCCGGACGACAGGCGCGCCCACATCCAGGTGCGCAACGCGGGATTCGGTACGGCGCCGCGCATATAGCCCGCCATCAGCAGGGCAAACGCCGTGTTACCGACGCCAAGCGCCAGCATGAAGGTCTGGATATCGATCACTCGGTTCCTCCTGGTCGGAAGTGGTGAGATGATGCCATTAATGTAAGGAATATTTCCCAAAGGAATTATATTACACGTTTTTCAATCGCACGCACGCACGATTCATATCAACTCTTGAGCGATATGCACCGTGATTGCCGAGCGTTGCGTAGTAGCTGCGCAAGCACAAATGAATCGTTCATAATTGACGTACAGCTACTCTGCTGCATTGTCCCGGAGCTTTCGTGATCTTTGGTTTCCTCAAATCGCACACGTTGTCCCCCCGTCAGCTCCGGCTGCAGAACACGCCACTGTTCCGTTCCCTCAAGCCCCTGGAAATCAAGTTCGTCGACGGCCTCATGCACGAACGCCGCTACCTGCCGGACGAAATCGTGTTCGACGAGGGCGAGGAGGGCCAGGCCCTGTATCTGGTGATGAGCGGCCGCGTGCAGATCAGCCGCAGCCACAGCAGGGGCCGCCAGATAGTCGGCGACCTTGGAGCGGGCAGTTTCTTCGGCGACTTGGCCCTGCTGGACAATTCGCCACGCAGCGCCCAGGTACGCGCCCTCGACGCCTGCGAACTGGCCGTATTCTTCCGCGACGACTTCCTGGCCTTGATGGAAACGGATGCCGTGATCGGCTACAAGATCTCGCTCGCACTGGCGCGCCACATCGGCCAGCGCCTGCGCGGCTGGCTCGACGGCCACGCCCAGGTGGAGGCCCTGTGATCCACGCCCCCCTCCGCGACGAGCGCAACGGCCCGTTCGTCTGGATCGGCATCGTCGGCATCACCTGTTTGCTGCTGGTGCTGCTCGAACACATGCTGTGGCTGGTGCTGCCGTTCATCCTCGGCACCGTCTTGTATTACATCCTGCTGGGCCCGATGCAACGGCTGCTGCGCGCCGGTTTTACCCGCAACGTCTCGGCCACGCTCGTGTGCGCCGTGTTCTACGGCGCCAGTGCCCTACTGCTGATGGCGGCGATGACCTGGACCGCATCCCCCGGCGACGCCGACAGCTGGCACAAGACCGGCGCCCTGTACCTGGACGGCGGCGTCGCCTTCGTGCGCAACACGATGACGCTGCTGGAAGCCAAGTTCCCCATCCTGGCCGAGATGCACCTGACCGCGATCGTCAACAAGCGCTTCAAGGCTTATACGGACAATTTCGCCCAGCGCCACCTGACGTCCATCCTGCTGGGCGCGGCCGGCTGGTTGCCGTCGCTGCTGCTGGCCCCGTTCCTCGCCTTCTTCTTCCTGCGCGACGGCCTGCGCTTCAAAAAATTCCTCGCGCGCGCCGTGCCGAACGCTTATTTCGAACGCACATTGTTCCTGCTGCACCAGGTCGACCAGACGGCACGCCGCTACTTCGAAGGCTTACTGAGGCTGACCGTACTGGACACCATCGTGCTCGGCTTCGGCCTGTGGGTGATCGGCGTCTCGTCGCCGCTGGTGCTGGGATTGATCTCCGCGCTGCTGGCGTGGGTGCCGTTCGTCGGCTCGATCGTGGGCTGCATGATGGTCGTGGTCGTCGCCGCCACGGACGCCCCGGCCAACCCGCTGATCGCCTACGGCGCGATCGTCGTCTTCATCCTGGCCCGTCTGCTGGACGACTTCGTCTTCATGCCGCTGACCCTGGGCCGCAGCCTGCACATCCACCCCCTGGTGACGGTGCTGATGATCTTCATCGGCGGCGCGCTGTCCGGCGTGGCCGGCCTGATGCTCGTGCTGCCGCTGCTGGGCGTCGTGATGGTGGTCGGCGAGACCATGGGCAGACTCATGACCAATCCGCGGCTCAGGGCGCGGCACCGGTATGCGCGCCGGTTGCGGGACAAGCAGGCGAGCGCGGACCTGAGCGTATAAAGAACACCGGGGTCAGAGCCCGAATTTAGGCAATGGCTTTTGAGCTATTGCCAAAAAACGGGCTCTGACCCCGGTGTGTGTTTATTTACGCCCTGCCTTGGGCTTGGACTTGATAGTCGACAGGATGCCCGCCTTCGCCTTGGAGGGCGGCGCCATGAACGGTGCCGGCTCGCCGCGGCGCTCGCCGCCGCGCCCGTTGCGCCGGGTCGCCACCTCGATCACGCGGCCTTTCGGCGCGTCGTTGCGCGGGCCCGCCGGCGGACGGCGTTCGCCGCCACGCTGCGGCGTGGCGTCCGGTTCGGCGCCGGCCGGCGGCACCAGGTGGCGCTCGCCGTTGCCGATCAGGTCGCCGCGGCCCATGCGCTTGAGACCCTCGCGCAGGACCGGCCAGTTTTCCGGATCGTAGTAGCGCAGGAACGCCTTGTGCAGCTTGCGGGTCTTGCCGCTCTTGGCCGTGACGACGTCTTCCGAATCCTCGGTGACCTTGTGCAGCGGATTTTTACCTGAGTGGTACATCGTCGTCGCCATCGCCATCGGGGTCGGCGTGAACGTCTGCACCTGGTCGAGGTGGAAATTGTTCTTTTTGAGCCAGAGGGCCAGGTTCAGCATGTCCTCGTCGGTCGAGCCCGGGTGCGCGGCGATGAAGTACGGGATCAGGTATTGCTTCTTGCCCGCTTCCTTCGAGTACTTGTCGAACAACGCCTTGAACTCGTCATAGGCGCCGATGCCCGGCTTCATCATCTTGGAAAGCGTGGCCTCTTCCGTGTGCTCCGGTGCGATCTTGAGCAGGCCGCCGACGTGGTGCGTGACCAGTTCCTTGACGTATTCCGGCGAGCGCACGGCGAGGTCGTAGCGCAGGCCCGAGCCGATCAGGATCTTCTTGATGCCGGGGATCGCGCGCGCCTTGCGGTACAGCGAGATCAGCTTGCTGTGGTCCGTCCCCAGGTTGCTGCAGATGGTCGGATACACGCACGACAGGCGGCGGCAGCTTTCCTCGATCTTCTTGTCCTTGCACGCGAGACGGTACATGTTCGCGGTCGGGCCGCCCAGGTCCGTGATGGTGCCGGCGAAGTTCTTCGTCGTGTCGCGGATCAGCTCGATCTCGCGCAGGATCGACGGCTCCGAACGGCTCTGGATGATGCGGCCCTCGTGCTCCGTGATCGAGCAGAACGTGCAGCCGCCGAAGCAGCCGCGCATGATGTTCACCGAATACCGGATCATTTCCCAGGCCGGGATGTGCGCCTTGCCGTAGCTCGGGTGCGGCGCGCGCGCGTACGGCAGGTCGTAGACGCCGTCCATCTCGTCCATCGCGAGCGGCAGCGGGGGCGCGTTCAGCCAGACGTCGCGGTCGCCGTGCTGCTGCACGAGGGCGCGCGCATTGCCCGGGTTCGATTCCAGGTGGAACACGCGCGACGCGTGCGCATACATCACCGGGTCTTCGCTGACGGTTTCGAAACTCGGCAGGCGCACGACGGTCTTGCGCGCCTTTTCCTTCGCGGCGGCCTGGCGTTCCTCGCGTGTCATGATGACGATCGGCTTCACTGCCGGTTCCGGCGCGGCGTTGTCGAGCGCACACTGCTTCGGATCTTCCAGCGCCATCGCGTACGGATTCGGTTGCGGGTCGATGCGGCCCGGCACGTCCACGCGCGTGGAATTGTGCACGGTCCACTCCTCGTCCGGCAGCCAGCCATGCGGCACGAGGAAGGCCGTGCCGCGCAGGTCGCGGATGGTCTTGACGTTCTCGCCCGCCGCGATGCGCCGGGTGATGTCGACGAGCGCGCGTTCGGCGTTACCGAAGATGACGAGGTCGGCCTTCGATTCGAACAGCACGGAGCGGCGCACCTTGTCCGACCAGTAATCGAAGTGCGCGATGCGGCGCAGCGACGCCTCGATGCTGCCGGCGATGACGGGCACGCCCGGAAACGCTTCGCGCGCGCGCTGGCAGTACACGGTCACGGCGCGGTCCGGACGTTTATTCGGCTCGCCATTCGGCGTGTAGGCGTCGTCCGAGCGGATCTTGCGGTCGGCCGTATAGCGGTTGACCATCGAATCCATATTGCCGGCCGTGATGCCCCAGTACAGATTCGGCTTGCCCAGCGCGCGGAACGGTTCCACCGAGGTCCAGTCCGGCTGGCTGATGATGCCGACGCGATACCCCTGCGCTTCCAGCAGGCGGCCGACGAGGGCCATGCCGAAACTCGGATGGTCGATGTAGGCGTCGCCCGTGATCAGGATGATGTCGCACGAATCCCAGCCCAGTTTGTCCATCTCGGCACGAGACATGGGCAGGAACGGGGCGGCAGGGGCGCGGCTGGAACGTTTGGCGACGTTCGCGAAAAGATTGGCAGGGGAGTTCATTGGCCGGCATTTTACCGGAAAACGCTGTATTAATCTGCCGATCGTCGTAAAAATGGCTTAATTTTCAATGGCTTGTGTCAAATCCCCATGCTCGCCAGGATGTTGCCGAGCTCGCGCAGGGCCGGTTCCAGGTGCGGATGGCGGATGGCGAACCGGGCCGTCAGCTCCTGCGTCCGCGAGGCCAGGCCGTACGTCGTCGCGTCGGGGTCCTGGGCGCGCCTGTCGAGTACGTGCTTGATGTCGCCATCGAGCTGGCGCAGCAGCATTTCCAGTTCGTCGTCGACCTCGCCCCGCTCCTCGAGACTGCGGTGCAGGGCTTTCAGGTGCGCTTTCAGGGTGTCTTCGTTATCGGGCAGCATGGCTTTCTCACAGTAGAGTGTTGTGAGAAAGTTTATACCTGATGGGGGAGGATTGGCGCGCGGCGGTGTTTACGCGTGATAAATAAAACGCCGTCCCCGCCGCGGCGGGAACGGCGCGCGCGTGCGGCTTACTCGCCCGTCAGGCCGCGGCGCTCCAGCAGCGGCTCGATCTTCGCGTCGCGGCCGCGGAAGTTGCGGTACATCTCCATCGCATCCATCGTGCCGCCGCGCGACAGCAGCATCTGGCGGAAGCGGTCGCCGTTCTTGCGCAGCAGGCCGCCGTTTTCCTTGAACCACTCGACGGTGTCGGCGTCCAGCTTCTCGGCCCACAGGTAGCCGTAGTAGCCGGCCGAGTAGCCGCCCGAGAACACGTGCGAGAAATAGGTCGTGCGGTAGCGCGGCGGGACGAGCGGGAAGTCGACGCCGGCGTCATGCAGCGCGGTCGCCTCGAAGCCCGGCACGTCGGCCGGGATCTGGTCGGCGCCCAGCTGATGCCATTTCTGGTCGAGGATCGACGCGGCCAGGTACTCGGTCGTGCGGTAGCCCTCGTTGAACTTCGACGATGCCTGGACTTTATCCAGCAGCTCCTTCGGCATCGGCGCGCCCGTCTGGTAATGCTTGGCATAATTCGCCAGCACTTCCGGCCAGACCATCCACATCTCGTTGACCTGCGACGGGAACTCGACGTAGTCGCGCGGCACGCGGGTGCCCGAGAAGCGCGGGTATTTCACGTTCGAGAACATGCCGTGCAGCGCATGGCCGAACTCGTGGAACATCGTGCGCACTTCGTCATACGTCAGCAGGGTCGGCTCGCCGGCGGCCGGCTTCGGGATGTTCAGGTGGTTGGCGATGACCGGATGCGTGCCCATCAGCTTGTTCTGGCCGACGTAGGCATTCATCCACGCGCCGCCGCGCTTGTTCGAGCGGGCGTATGGATCGTGCAGGAAGATCGCGAGCTGCTTGCCGTCGGCATCGAACACGTCGAACACGCGCACGTCCGGGTTGTACACCGGCAGGTCGTGGCGTTCCTTGAACGTGATGCCATATTCCTTGTTGGCGGCATAGAACACGCCATTCAGCAGCACGTTGTTGTACTCGAAATACGGGCGCAGCTGGTTCTCGTCGAACGCGTAGCGTGCCTGGCGCACCTTGTCGGTGTAATAGTTCCAGTCGTAAGCGGTAGCCTGGAACTTGCCGCCTTCGGCATCGATCACCTCCTGGATCTCGGCCGCTTCCTTTTTCGCGTTGCGCACGGCCGGCTTGGCGAACTCGGCCAGCAGCTGGTTGACGGCGCCCGTCGTCTTGGCGGTCTGGTCTTCCAGCATGTAGGCGGCGTGGCTCGGATAACCGAGCAGCTTCGCGCGCTCGGCGCGTGCCTTGACCAGGTCCAGCACGATCTGGCGATTGTCATAGTCTCCGCCATGGCTGCCGCGTGCCAGCGACAGCGCCAGCAGTTTCTCGCGCGTGGCGCGGTTGGTCAGCACGGACAGCGGCGCCTGCTGCGTCGTGTTCACGACCGGCACCTTGAACTTGCCGTCCAGCCCATCCTTCTTCGCCAGCGCGGCGGCGGCGTCGATCGCCTTGTCCGACATGCCGGCCAGTTCCGCGCGGGTGTCGACGACGAGTGCCGACGCGTTCGCTTCCTTGAGCACGTTCTGGCTGAACTGGGTCTGCAGGGCGGCGATCTTGCCGTTATACGCCTTCAGCGTTTCCTTGTCGGCGGCGGACAGTTTGGCGCCGGCGCGCACGAAGTCGGTGTGGTAGCGCTCGAGCAGGTAGGCCGATTCCGGATCGAGGTGCAGCTTGGCGCGTTTGTCGTACAAGGTCTGGATGCGCTTGTAGAGCTTGTCGTTCAGGCGGATCTTGTCGGTGTGGGCGGCCAGCTTCGGCGCGAGATCCTTGTCGAGCGCGTCGAGGGTCGGATTGGTGTTGCAGCCGACCAGGTTGAAGAACGTGGTCGAGACGCGGTTCAGCAGCTGGCCCGAACGCTCCATCGCGACGATCGTGTTGTCGAAGGTCGGCGCCGCCTTGTTATTGGCGATGGCGTCGATTTCCAGCGACTGCTGGCGCATGCCTTCGTCGAACGCCGGCGCGAAATCGTCGTTCTTGATCTTGTCGAAGGCCGGATACTGGTATTGCAGGGTGCTCGGCTTGGCGAACGGATTGGACGCCGGCAGCAGCGAAGCGGGGGCGGCATAGGCCAGGTTGGCGACGGCTGCGGTAACAGCGACGGCCAGGATGTGCGAACGGTTCATTCTTTGGGATCTCCGGAGGGTTGTCGGATCCGCCCATGCTTGTGCCACGGGCCAATCTCTTTTTGTGCTACGCGCACACCCATCCGCGCCGTGCGGTTTATCGATCACGTACGGACACCGGAATGGAAACCGCCGGGCGAGCCCGGCGGCAGTGCCCGCAAAGCATAGCAGGGATATTGCCGTATGTTACATATTTACGGCCGAAAAAAAGGAGTTCCGGAGATGCTCAACCCCGTTCGGATTGCTCTTCCTGCTCGGTCTCCTCGGCGACTTTTTCCTCGATGCGCCGGTCCGGAATCAGCCATACGATCGCCACGGCCGCATAGACCAGGAATCCGAGCCAGGCGGCAAACCACGCCAGCGCCACGCCGGCCAGGTACAGGACGCACGACAGCTTGCCCTTGCGATCGTTGCCGATTGCCTCAGCCAGCTTGGCGTTCTTCGGATGATTGGCGATCAGTCTTTTGACCAGCAGCAGATACGCAACCGAGCACATAAACAGGACGAAGCCATACGCCGCGGTCGGCCCGGTCTCGAAATGGTTCTCGCCCATCCACGCGGTGACGAACGGGATCAGCGACAACCAGAACAGCAAGTGCAGATTGGCCCACAGCACGCCGCCGCTGACTTCCTTCACGGCGTGCATCAGGTGGTGGTGGTTGTTCCAGTAGATGCCCACGTAAATGAAACTGAGCACGTAGCTCATGAAGACGGGCCAGAGCGGCAGCAGCGCCTCGAAATCGGGGCTGTGCGGGACTTTGAGTTCCAGCACCATGATGGTGATGATGATGGCGATGACGCCGTCGCTGAAGGCTTCTAGGCGGTTTTTGCCCATGTGTTTTCTTTAGAGTTAGGGAAGGCTGAGTTCAAGTCTGGCTCGGCGTGACGTCGTCGTCGTCGCTGGCATTGTATATGTCGAGGGCTAGATGAATCCCTCGTTCGCCCAGTAGCGCCATGACGTCAGGAGCCAAGGACATGCCATCGTTCGACTCTTGCATGAAAAGACCGCAAAAGATATCGACGTCAAACCGCTGTACCAGCGCCTTCCACACCTCAGGGTCAGATTCGACCTGCGACAACAGCCAACGCACCTGCCCGTTGATATTTTCCGGCTCTGCCGACTCAGCCTCCAATCGCCAGTTCCCGCACCTCACGACGCGCTCACGCCCGGACTGGTAACGAATCAACTCACCAGTTCTCTGCGCTACGGTTGGCGTGCATCGCAAAGCCTGAGTTATCTCTTCTGGTATCAGACCATCTCCGAAAATACGTAGGCATGCTGCCGAATGGTGTATTTGTGCCATAACTGATCCTGTCGTCAGGCAGTTGTGAGTCGAGGCTTCAGCATCGGTAAGGCCGAAACTGGTGGGTGATCCGCATACTGGCGCTTGTTCCAGTAGATGCCGATGTCGATGAGACTCATCACGTAGCTCATGAAACGTCCCCGCCGTGCGGGACTTTCAGTTCCAGCACGAGGATGGTGATGATGACGGCGATGACGCCATCGCTGAAGGCCTCCAGGCGGTTCTTGCCCATCTCTCGGATCAAACATCAGCCCTTTCGACTTCGCATATTCGAAGTCTTCCGGCGTCACGGTCCGTTCATTCTCGGGAACCCAGCCTTGAGACGACCAGTAATGGCCTATCAGGATTTTCAAGCCGCGCTTGTCCGGAGGGCCGTTATCCATTTGTGTCGTGTTCCTATTTGTTGGTGGATGACAGGTAACTCACCTATTGGCGCATATTCCGTCACCCCTCGCCACCGCCGACAGGAATGAATTCCATCTCCCAATTCGTCTCCCAGGTTTGACCCTGGTCACTCGAAAACGCCTGTTCCCAGCGCGGGTGCGCACCCGGCCGCGCCGTCCAGATGAACCGCACCTTGATGGGTTGCCCGTCCAGGACGTCGTCCGCGAAGAACAGACCGACGTGATCGGCAAACCTGCCGACGACGGGCGTGTCGAGTGCCGTCGGGTTGCGGCCGTCCAGCCACCAGATGGACCACGTGCCCGACGTGGGGCAGTAAGAGCGCATGGCGGCGGCGCGGAAGGCGCCTTCGGGAAAATGCAGGAGATTGTCTTCGAGGTTGCCGAAGCCGCCGAGAATCTTCATCGTCGACGTCCGACCTTCGAATTCCGTCCATTCGGTGCATCCCGCGAGCCGGGCGTTCAGGCGTTTGTGTTTGACGAGCCAGTCGCCGATGATGAAATCAAAATCGCTGGGGGCGTTGGCGTCGGGTGGCAGAGGCATGTCGTGGGTTCCTCGTCGTTGGTGGGCCAGGGGCGCAGGTCGGCCGGATCGGAAAATAATCCCATAACAGACTGGCAATAACAACAAGAAACGCCGGCTGCCCGCTGGCGGCACACAAAAGAAAATGGCCGCACGCGGCGGCCATGGCGGTGCGCGTCCGGCGCGCTCAGGAAACGGTCGGCGCCGTGTCGGCCTTGGGCGACGTCTTTTTGGTCGCCTGCCGGCGTTGCGCGTGCCATTTCTGCGCCCGCTTGACCTGGCGGATCAGGGCGTCGTTCATGGCGTCGTACATGCCGTGTACCTTCAACGACAAGGCGGTCAGGCTGCGCGCGCGGTGCAGCAGCACGAGCCCGCGCGTTTTGAGCACATGGGTCGAGCGGAATTCCGCGCTCGGCGTACCGTAGCCGAAATCGATGTCCCTGAACGCGAAATGGGCCAGCACGTCCTGCACCGCCAGGTGGATCGCGCTCGTACCCACGGACAGGTGCAGATACTTCTGCAGGCAGGCGATTTTGTAGACGTGCCAGACGGAGGCCGAACGCGAGCCGTACACGACGGCGACGTCCTCGTCGCCGCAACGGATCACGTAGGACAGCAGCAGGCCGTGGCGCGCCAGGCCTTCCAGCCGGGCCTGTTCGGCGCCGCGCTCCGCGCCTGGGCACGCGCCCGTGGCGATCATGGCGTCGAGCATGGCCGGAATCTGCCCGGGTTGCTCGATACGCAGCACCTGCAGCGCACCCGCCGCTTCCGTCAGCAGGCGGACCTGGCGCGACAGGTTGTAGCGCTTCTTGGCACTGAATTTCTGCAGATAGCCGTCGACGCTGTCCGGCAGAGGCTGCGTATGGCACGCGCGCCAGCCGTTCATGACATAGGCCGACACGCCCGCGATGCCGCCCAGGGCGGCGCCGGCGTCTTCCGGAACGGCCTGCATGTACAGCACGTCGCACTGCGCATAGCGTTCGAGCAATTGCTGAATGACGAACTCGGCGAGGCCTTCTTCCGCTGGATCCAGCAACGGGACGCTGCCGAGAATCTGGCAGGCGCGCATGGTTCGTTTGAACAGCGGCACCGGGCCGACGCGGAACTCGAGGCCGCACGCGATGGTGCGCACGGGGATGAAGCCGACGATCGCGTAATCGACGCTGCGGCGGACGATGAACAGTTCGCAGTTCGCATCCTGCCCACGATACATGTCGATCAGGTGGCTGAAGAATTGCGGGGACTGGTACAGCGTTTCCGGGCTGGTGGCGACGGCCAGCATCCGATGCCACGCATCCAGGATGTCCGGGCGGTCGTAATAACCGGTCGCGACGTTCAGTTCGTACCGGTCCGGGCACCGCATCGCCCGGGAACGGACGAGCAATGGCGCCGGCGCCGATGGCGCGAATTCGCTCATCTCAAGGTTACGCATGAACATCGTGTCAGCCCTCGTTTGGAGAAGGAAAAACCCGCGATTTAACGTTTTTGCGGGCCAAATACACACTGCCGAGCAGTATGTATTTACGCGATACTACCTTGAGCTCATCCTGAAGGTATAGCTAAATTTGATTACAGATTAGACAGGAAAATTGAAGATGACATATTGATAAAATCGATGTAGCACGCTGTTTTCGCTCTAAATTTTCTAAAAATAACCAAAAACAGCGCCTATTTTCTTGCAAACCGGAAAAATAAGAGAAAATACATGGGTTTTGATGCCGAAAGGCATTTTTTGAGCGCGCGCAAAACGCCGCTCAAATAATCAATTTACTCAAATGTAATCGTTGCATAAATCAAACAAAAAATGTATTTGTGCAATAATGTTTCTTCTTTCATTGGTAACCAAAGTCACTATCAGATTCCTTAAATTTCCAGAATAACCAGACTCTTTCTCCAATTGTGACTTCGTGCCCCGCCCCGGCGTGGACTCAATAATGCGGCGGCCTCTCGTTGACCGGCCCCTGTCCGGCGTCGCGCAAGGTCCGCACGTGTTCGGCAAGTTTGGCCACCATGGCTTCCAGTTGATCGATGCGGCGGCCCTGCTCGTAGACCGTGCGGTTGAGGGTGTCGACGAGGTTTTCCTGGTCGGCCAGCTTGATTTCGATGTCGATAAAACGGTTTTCGTCGCTCACGTCGCTATCCTTCGATAAAAAAGTAAAAGGCGCATGATACTGCGCCGCGCAAAAGCAAAGAGCCGCTCGAAAGCGGCTCTTTGCGGAGAAAAACGGGGAACCGGCGGGAACTCAGCCCGCCCAGGGCGTGTAGGCGATGCCGTCCTGGATCGTGCCGATGACCTGCGCCTGGTTTTCCGGGCTTTCGCTGAAGAACTTGACGATGCCGACCTGCGTCGTATCGTGGTGCGCCAGCGCATTCACCCAGAAATCGTAGCCGGCGGCATCGGGGGCACGATGCAGCACGTTGGCGTACAGCAGGTTCACGAACTGGGCATCGGTCGGATTGGCGCCGTATTTCTGGGTGAATTCCGGCTGGTTTTTAATGATGTCCTGCACCATGTCGTCCAGCGTCAGGCCGTGGTCCAGCTGATAGATCCAGAAGCCCAGGCCGGCGCTTTCCGCCGGGCGGTCGAGCGCGGCCTGGTACAGGCGGAAAGCCTGGCCCGCGGAACCGCTGATGTCCAGCGCCACCGCGCCGTCGGAAAATTGCAGGCGCTCGACGTTGATGACGGCGTCATGGCCGCCGTCGCCGACCTTGTCCGTCACGCCAAAGCCCAGGGTTTCCTTGGCCACCGTGTAATTGGCGCGCTGGCCGGCGTAGACGACCGTGTCGATGCCGGCCTGGCCGTCGATCGCATTGTTGCCGGCAGTGGCCGTCAGTTTGTCGTTGCCGGTGGTGCCGGCCAGGTTGGCGCTGCTGGCCACGGTGAATCCCATGGTGCTGGCGGCGCTGGTCGCGTTGTCGGCCAGGTCGACCGAGACGGCGCTGACCGTATAGGTGGCGTTGGGCAGCGGCGACGTCGTGACGCTCCACTTGCCGTCGGCGCCGACGGTCGTGGTGGCGATGTCGACGAAGTCGCCGCCGCGAATCAGCTCGATCGTCGTGCCGGCCTCGCCGGTGCCGCTGAACGTGGCCTGGTTGCCGCCCTCGGTGTAGGACAGCGTGGCGACCGGGATCACGGGCGCGTGCGCGTCGATGTTGAAGGTGACCGCGCTGCTGGCCGCGGACGTGTTGCCGGCGGCGTCGGTGGCGGTAGCAAAGATCGAATAGCCCGTGCCGTCGACGAAGGCTTTCGTCGTCGTCAGGCTCCACACGCCGCTCGCGTCGGCCGTGGCCGTGCCGACCAGGGTATTGTCCGCCGTATAGACCTTGACCGTGGCATTCGCCTCGGCGGCGCCGGTGACGGCCGGATTGCTGCCGGCCGCGTAGCCGTTGGCGTTCTTGGTCACGGCCAGCGTGGGCGCGCCGGGTGCCGTGGTGTCGGCATTGACGACGTCCGCGCTGCTGACGCTCATGTCCGCGAACTGCAGGACCTCGATCGAGTGCAGCGTGTCGACCCCATCGCTGCCGTTCGTGCTGGTCACCTGCAAGTTGCCGTTGGCCAGCGCGCTGAAGGTATAGCTGCTGCGTACGCCGCGGAATACCGCGGTGTCGGTCCCTGCTCCCCCGTCGATCATATCGTTTCCTCCGTCGCCTTCAAGTTTGTCGTCCGCGCCCGTTCCCGTGATGACGTCCGCACCGGTGGTGCCGACGAGGTAGTGGGCGCCCGCTGTCGAATTGATGCCCAGTTTGCCGCGCAGGCCGTCGTCGCCGTACAGCCACATGAGCGCGGCGATGTCGTCCTGCTGGTAAGTCGAATACGGACCGCCGACGTCGGTGTAGGACATCAGCGTGTTCGACGTGTTGTCCTCGGATGCCGGCAGGTTGATGTTGTCGTCGAACGGGTGCTTCAGGCCGAGCGCATGGCCCAGCTCGTGCAACAGCGTCTGGTAACCGTCGCCGCCCGGCGTCAGGTTGGCGTTCTGGTAATTCCACTCGACGTTGTCCAGATAAACATACGCATCGGCGTCATAGCTGCTCAGCTGGACGCCGCTGTAGCCATAGCTGCTGTGCCAGCTGCACAGGCCGGTCACATTGCTGGCAGCCAGGTTGACATCGGCCAGGTGGATCTGCGCGGCGTTGCCGTCGCTCGTCTCGGCAAACTGGATGCCTGTCAGCTTGGAAATATAGGCAAGGGCGGCACGGGTCGCAGCCTGCTGCGAAGCGGAGAACGCTTGCGCCGACCCCGTGAAATTCGTTTGCGCCGAAGCCGCGTCTTCGTTACCGGAAGCAACCGAAAACGTATAGGTCAGCGTGGTGATCGGTGTGCCCGAGGAATTCGTCAGGAAATTCCAGTCCGGGCCGGTGTCGAGCAGGGCATCGATATAGTTCAGCCCGGACAAGGGGGTGGTCGTGATGTCGGATACGGTAGCCATTAAATTAACGATGCTTGCTGCGTGAAAATTGATTCGTGAAAGTATTTCCCGCGCAACAGTTGAAGTCAAATAAGAATTTCAATCGTGCGCGCCCTGCGCTTCCGGCCGTGCGTCAGACCTTGGGCGTGGCCAGCAGGGCTTTCAGGTTGGCGAGGCGTTCCTTGGGCGTCATGACTTCGTTTTCCTTGGGGACCGCGTCGCCGACGTCGAGCGCCATTTCCTTGATGAAGCGCGACGGGTCGCAATGCACGAGCTCGCCCGCCCGCTTGCGCTTCTTGCACCAGGTAACGTGCAGGCTGCGCTGGGCGCGCGTGATGCCGACGTACATCAGGCGACGCTCTTCCTGGATGCGGGCGGCGATCTTTTCGACGGGGTCGTCCGGGTCGCCCTTGTGCGGCAGGATGCCCTCCTCGCAACCGACGAGGTAGACGTGCGGATATTCGAGGCCCTTCGAGGCGTGCAAGGTCGACATGCGCACGGCGTCCGGCTCCTCGTCCTGGCCCTCGAGCATGGACATCAGCGCCACCATCTGCGTCAGTTCGAGCAGGTTTTTTTCTTCGCCGTCGCGGTCGCGCCCGCCGCGGCCCCGTTCCTTCAGCCAGTTGGTGAACTCGAGCACGTTCTGCCACTTGCCTTGCGCGGCCCGGTCGTCGAAGTTCTCGTACAGGTAGTGCTCGTAATTGATCTCTTTCATCATGTCGTCGAGCAGTTCAGCGGCATTGTCTCCGCTGCCGGACGGGCCGGGGCGCGTGGCGCGCGCTTCCATGTCGTTGATGAAGTGGCAGAATTCGCGCAGCGGAATGAGTTGCCGGTCCTGCAGCCTGGCTTCGATGCCGCCCTTCAGCGCGGCCTCGAACAGCGAGCAGTTCCACTGCTTCGAGAATTCGCCCAGCGCTTCCAAGGTCGTCATGCCGACGCCGCGCTTGGGGGTCGTGATCGCGCGGATGAATGCCGGGTCGTCGCCCTCGTTCGCGATCAGGCGCAGGTAGGCGATGATGTCCTTGATCTCGGCCTTGTCGAAAAAACTCTGGCCGCCCGAGATCGTGTACGGGATGCGTTCCTTGCGCAGCGCCTGCTCGATCACGCGGGCCTGGTGGTTGCCGCGGTACAGGATCGCAAAGTCCGACCATTTATTTTTGCGCTGGAAGTGGTCGGCCGAGATCATGATCGCGACCTGGTCGGCCTCCGTCTCGTCGTTCGGCATGCCCAGCACCTTGATGGGCTCGCCCAATCCGTGCTCGGACCACAGCGATTTCTCGAACAATTTCGGGTTGTTGCCGATCACGGCATTGGCCGCCTGCAGGATGCGCGTGGTGGAGCGGTAGTTCTGCTCCAGCTTGATCACGTTCAGGTCGGGGAAGTCGGTCTGCAAGGTGCGCAGGTTTTCCACCGACGCGCCGCGCCACGCGTAGATCGCCTGGTCGTCGTCGCCCACGGCCGTGAACATCGGCTTCTTGCCGAGGCCCGTCACCATCAGTTTCACCAGTTCATACTGGCAGGTGTTGGTGTCCTGGTACTCGTCCATCAGCAGATAGCGCAGGCGGCGCTGCCAGCGGTCGCGGATCGGCTCGTTATTGCGGAACAATTCCACCGGCAAGCGGATCAGGTCGTCGAAGTCGACGGCCTGGTAGGCCTGCAAGGTCGCGACATAGCTGCGGTAGATGCGGGCGGCCTGGGCCTCGTCCTCGTCGCGCGCGTCGCGGATCGCGTCCTCGGGGTCGACGAGGCCGTTCTTCCACAGCGAGATCGCGTTCTGGATGCGGCGGATCTCCTGTTTATCCGTGGTGACGGCGAGGTCGGAGACGACGGTATAGCAGTCGTCGCTGTCCATGATGGAAAACCGGTCCTTCAGGCCGACGCCGGCCGCTTCCTGGCGCAGGATTTTCACGCCCAGCGAGTGGAACGTCGATACGGTCAGCTGCTTGGCCTGCTTGGGCTGTTTCAGCAGCTTGGCGATGCGTTCCTGCATTTCGAGCGCGGCCTTGTTCGTGAACGTGAGCGCGGCGATCGTGCGCGGATCGTAGCCGCGGTGCTCGATCATGTAGGCGATCTTCTGCGTGATGACGCGCGTCTTGCCCGAGCCGGCGCCGGCCAGCACCAGGCAGGGACCGTCGAGATAGAGCACGGCTTCGCTTTGCGGACCGTTCAGGCCGAAATTCGGGGCGTTGGACATGGGAACCTTGGATGGGAGAGCTCAGCATTGTAACAAGCTCGTCCCCGCGTTGAAGCGGGCCGGCGCAAATGCGCACGGCCGTGTTGCAGACCTGCCTTGACGCGCCGGCAAGGGCGCCGGATTCAACGGTAGCGGGCGACGTATTGCGCGGCCAATTCGTCGATGTGCGGCGCGTAGCGGGCCAGCTCGGCCTCGGTGTTGGGCGACTGCCAGTCGTCCTTCCAGGCCATGGTGACGCCGTCCGGCAGCGTCAGCCGGGCGAACACGGCGCCGTCGCGCTCGTAATCCGCGATCGTGCCCCAATAAAAATCGCGCCGGTACGATTTGCGTACGTTGCCCAGGCCGAAATCCAGGACGAGCGCGTCGTCGATCACGCAGACGGCGTGGCCGTCGATCTGGCCCGGCTTCGCGAAGCCCTGCCCGCCCAGCAGGAACATATTGCCCTGGTTTTCCACTTCGACCAGGCCCGACACGATGCGGGCGCGGTGGCCGTGCAGTTCGGCCAGGCGCCGTGCCAGCGAGGCGATGAGGAAGCACGCGCTGCCGAAATTGTGCAGGTACAGCCAGCCGAGGTCATACATGCGGTCGTACAGCAGGCGTCCGAAATCGGCGAGTTCGGGCTGGTTCGACGACACCAGCAACTGCTGGCCGCGCAATTCGCCGCGCACGATGAACACGGCGTCGAAGACGCGGCCGTAGCGGTCCAGCAGCGCCAGGAAGCGCTCGGTGCCTTCCACCACGAGGCCGTCGTCGGCATCGCTCGCCAGCGCCACCAGGCCGTGTTCCTCGAAACGGCGCAACTGGGCGGCAACCTCCTCGGCGGAGTACGGCAGGCCCTGCGCCAGCGCGGACAGTTTCAGGCGCTGGCCGGCGACGAAGTCGTTGCCGAGTTTGAGGAACAGGTCGTAGCCGAGCATCGAATCGGTACAGGGAACGTTTTCGACCAGCCAGTTGCGCACGAGGGCAACGCTTTTGAGAATAGGGGGAACGCGATGCAGGGGCATTGTAAATACTCGACAATATGGGTGACACAATCGCCGAGAGTGTGCCGCAATTCGTCCGCATATGTCGCGTGGTTTAACGACCCTTTACAAATGCATGGACCGATATGTCGCGCCCCGGACACGGTATGCGTTACCATCGCCCTGTCAGCGCCTCCGGCGCCGTTTGCACGAGTTAATCAAAATGAAATTTGAACACCTGATTGAGATAAACGATCCCCTCAACCCGCTGATGGACACGATCACCCGCGAACAGCTGTGGCGCGGCCTCGTGCTGCGCGCCGAGGATCCGAAGCTGTTCGTGCCGCACCTGGACGAATGCACGATCAGCGAACGGACCAGCGGCAGCTTCGCGCGCCGCCTGCGCTATGGCGACCTCGTCATCGACGACAAGGTGATCCTGACCCCGCTGCGCGAGGTGCGCTACGAAGTGCCGGCGCAGGGCGACATCGCCCAATCGCTGCTGACCATGAGCATCGAGACGCCGACGCAGGAAGCGCTGGTGGTGCGCTTCCGCTACGACGACGGCAATCCGTCGGCCACCGACGAGACCGGCCGGATGTACGAGGACTTCAAGAAGTCGGCGTACAAGGAAGCGGACATCGACACCGTCAAGGTCGTGCGGCAGCTGGCGGCGGACGGAAAACTGGACGCCTCGCTGCTGAATTAGGAATGGTGGGCACGGGGTGCCCACGCTACGACTGAACCACGCATCACGTACCGGGTTCCACCTCGTCCGGATCGATGTCGCTTTCTCCCTTCGCGAGATTGGCCGCGAGGTCGCGCAGCGCCGTGCGCACACCCTCCTCGATCACGGGGTGGTAAAACGGCATCTCCAGCATCTGGTCGACCGTCATGCGCGACTGCACCGCCCAGCTCAGCAAGTGGCCGATGTGTTCGCCGCGCGGGGCGATCATCTCGGCGCCCAGGAAGCGGCCCGTGCGGTACTCGCCGTAGACGCGCAGCATGCCCTTGTTCTGCAACATCACGCGGCTGCGGCCCTGGTTCTCGAACGACACCTGCCCCACCGCGAACTTCGACCTGCCCGGCGCGCACAGCGTCTTGTAGCTGGCGCCCAGGGTGACGACGTTCGGCTCCGTGAACGCGGCCGTCAGCGGCGTGCGGCGCAGGCCGGGACGGATGTCCGGGAAGCGGCCGGCGTTGTCGCCGGCGATCTTGCCGTGGTCGGCCGCCTCGGGCAACACGGGACGCTCGTGGTTGGCGTCGCCGGCGATGAAGATGTGGCTGTTCCCGCATTGCATGGTGCGCGGGTCGAACAGCGGCACGCCGTTGCCGTCCAGCGCGATGCCGGCGTTTTCCAGGCCGAGGTCGTGCACGTTGGGCGTGCGGCCGGCGGCCTGCAGCACGTATTGAAAACGTTCCGTATGCGCTTCGTCGTGGCGGCCCGTCGTCAGCACGACGTCGTCGCCGTCCTGCTCGGCGCGCAGGATGCGCGACTGGAAGTGGATGTCGAGTTCCTCGCACAGCACGCGCGCGGCGGTCTTGAGTACGACGGGGTCGGACAATTGCGCCACGCTGCCGCCGCGCGCGACCATGCGCACGCGCACGCCCAGGCGAGCCAGGGCCTGGCCGATTTCCAGGCCGATGACGCCCGTGCCGATCACGGCCACGGAACGCGGCAGGTCGTTCCAGTAAAACACGTCGTCGCTCGTGATCACGCCGGGCCCTACATTGTCCAGCGCCGGCAGGCGGGTCGGGCTGGAGCCGGTGGCGATCACGATGCGGCAGGCGTCGATCTCGGTGTGGTCGTCGACCATCAGCGTGTGCGGATCGGTGAAGCGGGCGTGGCCGCGCACCTTGTCCTCGTCCGGCATGGCATCGACGCCGTCGACGACGAAGCCGACGAAGCGGTCGCGCTCGCGCCGCACGCGTTCCATCACGGCCACGCCGTCGATGCGGACAGCGCCCGGATGGACGCCGAACCCGGGCGCGAGGTGCAGCATGTGCGCGGCCTCGGCGGCGGCGATCAGGAGTTTGCTGGGCATGCAGCCCACGCGCGCGCACGTGGTGCCGTAGACGCCGCTCTCGATCAGTACCGTACGCGCACCCTGCGCCCTGGCGGCGCGGTAGGCGACCAGGCCGGCCGTGCCGGCGCCGATGATGGCGACATCGACCTTCAGTTTCTTCATCCTCACCTCCGGGAAGTTCACGAGCGTGACGATACGCTGTTTTCAGGAACTCGGCTTGGGAGGGGGGAAATCAAATATCCAGCGGATCGACCTCGAGCGACCACCGCACCCGCGACTTCAGCGCCCGCAACGCCTCGACCCACTCGGTCAGGAACGCCTGCAGCGCCGGCCGCGAATTCGATTCGACCAGCAGTTGCGCGCGGTCGACGTTGTGCACGCGGGTCATCGTCATCGGGATCGGATCGTTGATGACGACCGTGTCCGACACGACGGCATCGCGCGCGGACTCGAGGAATTCGATGGCCGTCGCCAGCTCGGGCGCCTCGGCACGCAGCAGCGCCTGGTACATGTACGGCGGCAGCGCGGCCTGGTGGCGTTCTTCCAGCAGGCTGCCGGCGAAGCGGTCGTAGTCGTGCCGCATCACGGCGCCGTACAGCGGATGCTGGCAGTAGCGCGACTGGATCAGCACTTCCGATTCCAGTCCGGCCCGGCCGGCGCGTCCCGCCACCTGCATCAGTTGCGCGAACAGGCGCTCGCTGGCGCGGTAATCCTGCGAGAACAGCGCCGTGTCCGGATTCAGCACGCCGACGAGGGTCAGCCGTTTGAAATCGTGGCCCTTGGCGACCATCTGCGTGCCGATCAGGATGTCGACGTCGCCGCGGTGCACGGTATCGAACGCCTCCTGCGCGCTGCCCTTGCGGCGCGTGGAATCGGCGTCGATGCGCAGGATGCGCGCCTGCGGGAACAACGCCTGCAAGCCTTCCTCGACGCGCTGGGTGCCGCGGCCCAGCGGCTGCAGGTCGACGTTGCCGCAGGTCGGGCACGCGTGCGGGATGCGCGTCTCCAGGCTGCAGTGGTGGCAGCGCAGGCGCCGTTCCGGCCGGTGCAGGACCATGAATGCGGTGCAGCGCGTGCAGTTGCTGATCCAGCCGCAGGCCTCGCAGCACAGCACGGGAGCGTAGCCGCGCCGGTTCAGGAACAGCAGCGATTGCTCGCCCCGTTCGATGCGCAGCCGCAGCGCCTGCATCAGCGTCGGCGTCAAGCCCTCCTTCGGCTTGTCGCGCTCCATGTCGATCAGTTTTACGCGCGGCAGCACGGCATCGCGCACGGCGCGCTCGCGCAGTTCGAGCCTGCGGTAGCGGCCCGTCTGCGCGTGGTGCCAGCTTTCCAGCGAGGGCGTGGCCGACCCGAGCACGATCGGAATGTCCAGTTGGCGCGCGCGCCATACGGCCAGGTCGCGCGCCGAATAACGCAGGCCTTCCTGCTGCTTGTACGACGGGTCGTGTTCCTCGTCGATGACGATCATTTTCAGGTTCGGCAGCGATGACAGGATCGCCAACCGCGTGCCCAGCACGATGCGCGCGCGGCCCGTGTGCGCGGCCAGCCAGTGCAGCATGCGTTCGCCTTCCGACAGGCTGCTGTGCAGCGTCGCCAGCATCACGCCGGGAAAGCGCGCGCGGATGTTCGCTTCCAGCTGCGGCGTCAGGTTGATTTCGGGGACCAGGATCAGGATCTGCGCAGCGTCGTCGCGATGCAGCACCTGGGCGCAGGCCTGCAGATAGACTTCGGTCTTGCCGCTGCCCGTCACGCCGTACAGCAGCATCGGACTGAAGCCTAGCGCACCGCCGATGGCATCCGCCGCCTGCCGCTGGGCCGCATTCAGCACGGGCATGTCGGTCGGCATCGGGTCGTGCGCGTCCGGCAGCTTGGCCAGCTTCTTGAGCGCGCGGTCCAGCGCCACCGTCGTCGACAGGCGCAGGTTTTTCGGCAGGCCCGGCAGCGCCACCTCGCCCAGCGGCCGGTGATAGTAGGCGGCGGCGAAGCGCGCCAGCGCGATCCATCGCTCCGGCAGCGGAGAAAGCTGGCTGCGCACGGCGATGGCGTCCTTGAGCTTGTCGGCCGGGACGTCCGTCTCGTGCTTGACGGCGACGATCAGCCCGACCGCCTCGCGCCGCCCGAAGTTCACGAGCGCCAATTGCCCGACTTGCGGCTCGCTACCGGGGTCGCATGCCCAGCGGTAGTCGAACAGGCTGTCGAGCGGCGTGTCGAGCGCGATTTGCAGGATGCAGTGGGACAATCCGGGACCTTGTCGAGAAACTGTGGAGAACTGTGGAAAACTTTGTGGAAAATGGAAAAGTTGACCGTGGAGAAGGTTTACGCTAGATCAAAACGTTAGGAAAATCTCTATGTATATCCCTAAAAATACCCTATAAATTCAATGACTTAGTTTTTTCGACTTTGAGCACACGAAATTTCTCATCGCTTGAGCGCTTCTGTGCATAACTGCGCCTTTCCGGTGAAAAACTTGAGCGCAGTGCAGCAAAAACTTGATGCAACACTTGAAGAAAACTCGTAAACCACGGTAAACCAAGCACTTTTCCGGATTATGCACAGAAGCTGTGCATAACTTTGTGAACAATAGGCTGACAGCTTCGGTGGATAACCGGTCACTCCCTGGGAAGCACACCGGCACGACGCCCTCACGGCGGCACTAAATCCAATAAAATCAATTACTTACCATATGCGGGCGGCCACTGTATATTTCTACAGTCCGCGCCGGCGCAGCGCAAATTATTGTGAATAAGTGTGATTGCACGCTTATCGCGCTGCGCAAAGGACGGCAGCGTGGCGGACGTCAGGCGGTGCGCTGGCGGCGGCTGAAATCGTGCACGGCGTGGACCATCGCCGTCACCGACTCCGGCGGCGTGAATTGCGAGATGCCGTGGCCGAGATTGAATACGTGGCCGTGGCCGGCGGACGGGGTGCCGTAGCTGGCGAGCGCCTTTTCGACCTCGGCGCGGATCTGCTCCGGACCGGCGAACAGGATGGCGGGATCGAGGTTGCCCTGCAGGGCGACGCGGTCGCCGACCTGGGCGCGCGCGCGGCCCAGGTTGACGGTCCAGTCCACGCCCAGCGCATCCGCGCCGATGTCGGCCATCTCGTCCAGCCACAGGCCGCCGCCCTTCGTGAACACGATGGCCGGGATGCGCACGCCGTCTTTCTCGCGCTGGAGTTTCGCGACGACCTTGCGCATGGATGCGAGCGAGAACGCCTGGTAGGCGCCGTCCGCGAGCGCGCCGCCCCAGGAATCGAAAATCATGACGGCCTGCGCGCCCGCGTCGATCTGGGCGTTCAGGTATTGCGCGACGGCTTCCGCATTGATGTCCAGGATGCGGTGCATCAGGTCCGGACGCGCGTACAGCATCTTTTTGATCGTGTGGAATTCGCGCGAGCCGCCGCCTTCGACCATGTAGCAGGCCAGGGTCCAGGGGCTGCCCGAAAAGCCGATCAGAGGCACGCGGCCGTTCAGCGCCGTGCGGATCGACGTCACGGCGTCGAACACGTACTGCAGGGACGCCATGTCGGGCACGCGCAGCGCGGCGACTTCGGCTTCGGTGCGGACGGTACGCTCGAATTTCGGGCCTTCGCCGTCCTCGAAATACAGGCCCAGGCCCATCGCGTCCGGCACGGTCAGGATGTCCGAGAACAGGATCGACGCGTCCAGCGGATAGCGGTCGATCGGCTGCAGTGTGACTTCGGTGGCGAAGTCGGGATTCTTGGCCAGCCCCAGGAACGAGCCGGCGCGCGCGCGCGTGGCGCGGTACTCCGGCAGGTAGCGCCCCGCCTGGCGCATCAACCACACCGGCGTGTAGTCCGTCGGCTGGCGCAGCAGCGCACGCAGGAAGGTGTCGTTCTGGAGCGGGGCAAATTGTGGCATGGCTGACAATCCGGTCGAAATCGATGGCAAACGTTTATTATCGCATTCCTGGCGCGCGCGCAGGCGACTTCCCGGACATGCTTCGCCGCGGCGGGCACTTATAATGCTTGTCTTCCCGCTGCCGTCCCCCATCTTCAGGACCGACCATGACCGACACCACCCGCAAACAGGCCACGCCCTGCGGCGCCTGGACTTCCCCGATCACCGCCGCCATCGTCGCGGCCGGCGCCACGCCGCTGTCGCAGGTGCTGCTCGATGGCGGCGACGTCTACTGGCTGGCCGGCCGCGCCAGCGAGGGCGGCCGCAACACGCTGATGCGCAGCCGCGGCGGGCAGGTCGAGGAACTGACGCCGGCCCCGTTCAACGTGCGCACCCGCGTGCACGAGTACGGCGGCGGCGCCACGCTGGTCGCGGACAGCCACATCTGGTTCTCGAACTTCGCCGACAACCGCGTCTACCGCATCGACCGCATCGGGGGCGGCGCGCCGCAGCCGGTGAGCGCCGGTGGCGCCGAACGCTGGGCCGACTTCGTGCTGGACCGCTGCCACCTTCGCCTGATCGGCGTGCGCGAAGACCATTCGGCGGGCGGCACCTATCCGCAGAACACGCTGTGCGCGCTCGGCGCCGACGGCACGCAGACGGTGCTCGTCGACGGCAACGATTTCTATTCGTCGCCGCGCATTTCGCCGGACGGCAGGCAGCTCGCCTGGCTGAGCTGGGACCACCCGCGCATGCCGTGGCAGGGGACGGAACTGTGGCTGGCCGAGATCGGCGCCGACGGCACGCTGCTGGACGGCCGGCTGGTCGCGGGCGGCGCCGAGGAAGCCATCGTCCAGCCGGAATGGTCGCCGGACGGGACGCTGCACTTCGTCTCCGACCGCAGCGGCTGGTGGAACCTGTACCGCTACGAGCACGGCGTCGTGCATGGCGTGTGCCCGCGCGCGGCCGAATTCGGCGGCCCGCACTGGACCTTCGGGAACAGCATGTACGGCTTCCGCTCGGCCACGGAAATCGTCTGCACGTACATCGAACATGGCGTCAGCCGCCTCGCGCGCATCGACACGGCCTGCGGCAGGCTGGCCGACATCGACACGCCCTACCAGGAAATCCGCGAGCTGCGCGTGGCCGGCGACACCGTGGCGCTGCTGGGCGGCGCGCCCACGCTGGCGGCGGAAATCGCCTGCATCGACCTGGCCACCGGCCAGCGCGACGTGCCGGCGCGCTCGATCGAACAGTTGCCGGACGTGGGCTACCTGTCCGTCCCGCAAAGCATCCGCTACCCGAGCAAGGATGGACGCACGTCGTACGCGTTTTACTATCCGCCCACCAACCGCGACTACGCGCCGCAGCCGGGCGAGCTGCCGCCGCTGATGGTGATCGGCCACGGCGGTCCGACCGGCATGGCGTCCAGCACCCTGAAACTGGCCACGCAGTTCTGGACCAGCCGCGGCGTCGCCGTGCTGGACGTGAACTATGGCGGCAGCACCGGCTTCGGCCGCGCCTACCGCGACCTGCTCAAGGGCCAGTGGGGCGTGATCGACGTCGAGGATTGCGTGGCCGGCGCCCAGTATCTGGCCGACCAGGACCTCGTGGACCGCGAGCGCCTCGTGATCCGCGGCGGCAGCGCCGGCGGCCTGACGACCTTGTGCGCCCTCGCCTTCCACGACGTGTTCAAGGCCGGCGCCAGTTATTACGGCGTGTCCGACCTGAAGGGCCTGGACGCCGACTCGCACAAGTTCGAATCGCACTACAACGAATACCTGATCGCGCCGAAGGAAAGCGCCGACCGCGTCTACGCCGAGCGCTCGCCCATCAACCATACCGATAAACTGCACCGGCCGATGATCTTCTTCCAGGGCCTGGACGACAAGGTCGTGCCGCCGCCGCAATCGGAAGTGATGGTGTGCGCCCTGCGCGCGCGCGGCGTGCCGGTCGCCTACGTCACGCTGGAAGGCGAAGGCCACGGCTTCCGCAAGGCCGAGAGCATCGTGCGCACGCTCGAAGCGGAGCTGTACTTCTATCTGCGCGTGTTCGGCATTCCCGTTCCGACCAGCCTGCCGGCCATCGGGATCGAGAACCTGCCTGCATGAGTGAGGTGTTGCACGCGGTGGTCGAGGCCTGCGACGAGCGCCGGAAACTGATCCTCGCGCTGCTGGCGCTGGCCGGCGAACCGATGGGTCGGCGCCGCATCCACGACCACCTGGCGCCGCTTGCGGCCAGCGCGAACGAGGACGACGTGGCCGAAGCGCTCGAACGCCTGCGCGCCGATGGCCTGATCGGCGAACTGCCGTCGCGCGGCTACACGATCGACGCCGATGTCGCCTGGCCCGCCATCCGGTGGGCACTGCGCGCGCGCCGGTTCAACGAACTGCGCGAGGTCTACCAGCAGGTGACGCCGCTGCGCGTCGACTGGCAGGGCACGCCCATGCTGCGCAGCTACCGCCAGGGCGTCGCGCTGCTGCGCATGGCGCTGCTGGCCGGCGAAGGCCCGAAGACCATCGCACCGCTGCTCGCCGCCTGCCTGCGCTGCCACGAAGCGGCGTACCTGCATCCGCTCGTCGACATCTGCGCGCGGCCGTTCGAGCCGGACCTGGTGGAGCGCATCAATGGCCTCGTGCGCGACGACGTGCTCGCCGTCCTCGTCAACCACGTGCAGCGCGAACCCGCGAGCGCGCCCGCGATCCGCGCCTACGCGGAAGACCTTGTCGCGCAAGGCGGCGCGTCGATGGCGCTGCGCACGGCACTGGCCGAGCATTTCATTTTGTGCGGCCGCCTCGACGCCGCGGCCGGCCTGCTCGTCGACCTCGACGAATCCGCGACCCTGTACTACCACAGCGTGCTGCAACTGCTGCGCGGCGACACGGCACCCGCGCTGGCCGGCTTCGACAAGGCATTGAAGCTGCTCCGGCGCGAGACGGGCAAGAGAAAAGCCGTGTTCGAGGGCATCGGCGGCCATCTGTATGTGACGGCACTGCTGCGCAGCGACGACCCGAAGCACGCGAAGGCCGCCGAGGCCTACCTGGACAACGCCACGCGCGCCGTGCAAAGCCACGACACCGCCGTGTACCAGCAATTGTCGATGCTGCGCCAGATCCGCGGCGGCACGGTCGATGCCGAGGTGCTCCCGTCGCGCAACTGGGAAACCGGCTTGCAGCCGGTGATGTTCCGCGCCCTGCTGCACTGGTGGCTCGGCATGCCGCAGCTTGCCGACAAGCGCGCCATGCTGGAACAGCAGTTCGAGGTGGCGCTGGCCGCGGGCTTCGATTTCATCGCGGCGCAGATCGCGTCCGTGCTGGGCCAATTGGGGATGGTCGGCATCGACCGGCAGGCGATCGCGCTGCGCCAGCAGCACCGCTTCGTCGACCTCGCCCTGTGGTTCGAGCGCGAACAGCCGTGGGAGCGCCAGCTGAACGCCCTCATCAACCTGCAGCCGGCCGTGAACGTGGAAGTCGTGAAGGAATCGCGCCTCGCCTGGCTGGTCGCGTGGGACGCGCACCTGGGCGTGCGCGCCATCGAACCGAGGGAACAGAAACGCGACGTGCAGGGCGGCTGGACGCGCGGCCGTCCGCTGGGCCTCAAGCGCCTCGCGGAAGACGCGGCGGAGCTGGACTTTCTCACCGCGCAGGACGTGCAGGTGGCCGCCAGCATCGGCGCCTTCCGCTACTACAGCGGCACCGGCACGCGCTATGAATTCGACCTGGACAAGGCCGTGGCCGCGCTGGCCGGCCACCCGCTGCTGTTCTGGATGGATTCGCCGGGCACGCGCATCGAACTGCTGCCGGGCGAACCGCAGCTGGTCGTGCGCGCCGGCGGCGGCAAGGTCCGGATCTCGCTGGTGCCGCCCTTGCGCGAGCAGCAGGGCGACGTCGTCGTCACGAAGGAGACGCCGACGCGATTGCGCATCGTGCGCGTAAAAGACGAGCACCGCCGCATCGGCGCCATCGTCGGCGACGGGCTGGAAGTGCCGCTCGAAGCGGAGAAGCGCGTGCTGCAGGCGATCAGCGCCATCGCCTCCATCGTCACCGTGCAGTCGGACATCGGCGGCAGCGCGGCGGACATCGAGCAGGTGGCGGCCGACCCGCGCCTGCACGTCAACCTGCTGCCTTACCAGCAGGGCTTGCGCATCCAGGTGATGGTGCGGCCGCTGCCCGGTGCCGGTCCGTACTTCCGTCCGGGCGACGGCGCGGAAAGCGTGATCGCCGACGTGGCGGGCGTGCGCACGGAAGCGCGCCGCGATCTCAATGGCGAACGCGAGGCCGAACGCCGGTTGCTGGCCGACCTGCCCGCGCTGGAGCAGGCGGAGATGGAACACGGCGAGTGGCTGCTCGCGGCGCCGATCCACTGCCTGGAACTGGTGGTCCAATTGCAGGAACTGGATGCCTCCCGGGTCCTCGTCGCGTGGCCCGAGGGCGAATCGTTCCGCGTGTCGAAGAAGATCACGTCGAAGTCCGTGCGCCTGCAGATCCGGCGCGACAAGGACTGGTTCGCGGCCAATGGCGACGTGCAGGTCGACGAGAACAAGGTGATGGACTTGCGCGAGCTGCTCGCACGCGTGCGCGAGGACCGTTTCATCGCGCTCGGCGACAACCAGTTCCTCGCGCTCACGCACGAACTGCACCGCCGCCTGCTGGATTTGTCCGCCTACAGCGATGCGGACAAGGATGCGCTGCGCTTCCATCCGCTCGCCAGCTTCGCGCTGGAAGAGATGGCCCAGGACGCGGGCGGCGTCGATGCCGACAAGGCGTGGCGCGCGCATCTGAAACACATGCAGGCGAATGCGGAGTACAAGCCGCAGTTGCCCGGCACCCTGCAGGCCGAACTGCGCGACTACCAGATCGAAGGCTTCGAGTGGCTTTCCCGCCTCGCGCACTGGGGCGTCGGCGCCTGCCTCGCGGACGATATGGGCCTCGGCAAGACGTTGCAGGCGCTCGCGCTGATCCTGGCGCGCGCACCGGGCGGGCCGACGCTCGTGGTGGCGCCGACGTCCGTCGCGACCAACTGGCTGGCGGAAGCCGAGCGCTTCGCGCCGACCCTGAACGTGCGCCTGTTCGGCCCCGGCGACCGCGCCGCGATGCTGAAGGAAGCGGGCCCGTTCGACGTGATCGTCGCCAGCTACGGCCTGCTGCAACTGGAGTCCGCGCTGTTCGAGGGCATCCGCTGGCACACGATCGTGCTGGACGAAGCGCAGGCCGTCAAGAACCCGTACACGCGCCGCTCGGCGGCCGTGATGGCCCTGCAAGGCGATTTCAAAATGGTCGCCACCGGCACGCCGCTGGAGAATCACCTGGGCGAGCTGTGGAATCTGTTCAGGTTCATCAATCCGGGCCTGCTGGGGACGAGCGACCAGTTTCAGTTGCGCTTCGCCGGCCCCATCGAAAAGGCGTCGGACAAGCGCGCGGAACTGGCGGCACGCACGCGCCTGCGCCGCCTCACCCAACCGTTCATCCTGCGCCGCACCAAGGCGCAGGTGCTGTCCGAGCTGCCGCCACGCACGGAGGTCAATTTGCCCGTGCAGCTCTCGGAAGAAGAGATGGCGCTGTACGAATCGCTGCGGCGCGAAGCGCTGGAACGCATCGCGAGTCTGGAAACGCCGCAGTCGCAAAAACAGATCCAGATCCTGGCCGAGATGATGAAACTGCGCCGCGCCTGCTGCAATCCGGTGCTCGTCGCGCCCGACAGCGGCATCCGCAGCAGCAAGCTGGAGACGTTCGCGCGCCTCGCCGACGAACTGCTGGAGAACCGCCACAAGGCGCTCGTGTTCAGCCAGTTCGTCGACCACCTCACCCTGATCCGCAAGCATCTGGATGAACGCGGCATCCGCTACCAGTACCTCGACGGCTCGACCCCGATGCAGGAACGCAAGCGCCGCGTGGATGCGTTCCAGGCCGGCGACGGCGATTTATTCCTCATCTCGCTCAAGGCCGGCGGCGTCGGCATCAACCTGACGGCGGCCGACTACGTGATCCACATGGACCCGTGGTGGAATCCGGCGGTGGAAGACCAGGCGAGCGACCGCGCGCACCGCATGGGCCAGCAACGGCCCGTCACGATCTACCGGCTCGTCGCGCGCCACACGATCGAGGAAGGCATCGTCGACCTGCACCGCCACAAGCGCGACCTCGCCGACAGCCTGCTGGAAGGCACGGACATGGCCGCGCGCATGTCGCCGGCGGACATGCTGGCCATGCTGCAGGCGGGGCTGTCCGGTGGCGCGGGCCCGCGCGCGCCGTCGGCCGCCGAATGGCGGTCCGGGTGACGATAAGCGCCGTTGCGAGGGCGTTGGCGGCGGTTCGCGTCAAGACACGGGCGTGACCGATTGTTTCAGATACCCGCAAGCAGGCCGAATGATGCTAATCTGGCGCCCCCGCGCGCGTCCCGCGTGATGCGTGCCATCTGGCCCTTTATTCAACCAGGCAGATCGAACATGATGAAATCGAAAATCGCGCTTGCCGTACTGCTGACCAGCGTCGCGCTGGCGCCGGCGAGTGCGCGTACCAAACCCCATCACAAGGCCTCCACGCACAGCACGAAGGCCAAGGCCTCGTCGAAGAGCAAGGCCAGGGCGCCCGCCGCCAAAGGGCGCTCCCACAACGAAGCGCGCAACAAGACCGCGCCATCCGTCATCGCCGCGCCGCAGAACCGCAACGACCGCTTCATGGACTCGCTGTCCATGCAATTCCTCACCGCGCTGTGGCGCATCGATCCGGAAGACGGCATCTACGTCGGCAAGTTCGATGCGGCCGCCAGGCTGACGATTCCGGACGCCGCCTCGCGCGCGAAGCGCCTCGCCTTCATCGACGAATGGCTCGACAAGTTCGGCAAGCTGAACGCCGACAAGCTGTCGCCGAACCAGCGCACCGACCTCGCCGTCCTCCTCAACAAACTCAAATACGACCGCTGGCAGCTGACCACGTTCCGCGAGTTCGAATGGAACCCGGCCGAATACAACGTGGCGCAGGCCTTCGACCTGATCCTGAATACGGAATACGCGGCCAAGGCGCAGCGCCTGCGCACGATCCTGAAACGCCTGACCGACGTGCCGGCCTATTACCAGGCGGCGCAAGCGTCCATCGTCAACCCGACGCACGAACACACGCAACTGGCGATCCAGCAGGCGCCGGGCACGCTCGTCGTGCTGGCGGACCTCGGCAAGGCCGCGCAGGAATCGATTCTCTCGCCGCAGGAAAAGGCGATCTTCGCCGTGCGCATCGCGAACGCCGGCACGGCGGTGCTGGGCTGGGTCGACTTTTTGACGGACCTCGATAAATCGCAGGTGCAAATGCAGCGCGCCCGCTCGTTCCGCATCGGGAAGGACCTGTACGAACAAAAGTTCGCCTTCGAGATCCAGTCGTCCAACACGGGCGAACAGACCTACCGCAAGGCGCTGGCCGCGCGCGACGAACTCCTTACGCGCATGGACGCTTTGTCGGACCAGTTG
This sequence comes from Massilia sp. Masssp93, assembly GCF_059491295.1. Lineage (NCBI taxonomy): Bacteria > Pseudomonadati > Pseudomonadota > Betaproteobacteria > Burkholderiales > Oxalobacteraceae > Massilia > Massilia sp. Masssp93. The sequence goes on from NZ_CP168502.1 coordinate 5,927,237, forward strand.
TGGGACAAGACCGTGGGTGCCGGCACCGCCAAGCCGGCCGACCGCTACAAGAAGATCGGCATGGTGATCGACAAGCTCTCGCTGCAGCACACGACGCCGGCGAACTTCCTGTCCGAGATCCGCCGCCAGATCCCGCAGTTGCAGGACTGGGTCGTCAAGAACAACCTCGTGACGATCGATCCGAGCAAGCCGCTCGTCGTGCGCGAGACGCCGCTGTACCAGCGCGGCGTCGCCGGCGCCAGCATCGATGCGCCGGGGCCGTACCGTCCGAAGGATAAAACCTATTACAACGTGACGCCGCTGGACGGCCTCACGCCCGAGCAGGCCGAAAGCAGCCTGCGCGAGTACAACAACTGGATGCTGCAAATCCTGAACATCCACGAGGCGATCCCGGGCCACTACACGCAGCTGATGAACGCCAACCGTTCGCCCTCGCTGGTGAAAACCCTGTTCGGCAACGGCGCGATGGTCGAGGGCTGGGCCGTGTACGGCGAGCGCATGATGCTGGATTCGGGCTACGGCGACAACGCGCCGGAGCTGTGGCTGATGTGGTGCAAGTGGAACCTGCGCAGCGTCTCCAACACGATCCTCGACTACAGCGTGCACGTGCTGGGCATGACGCGCGACCAGGCGATGGACCTGCTGGTGCGCCAGGCCTTCCAGACCCCGCAGGAAGCGGCCGAAAAATGGCGCCGCGCGCAGCTGTCGTCCGTGCAGCTGTCCAGCTATTTCAGCGGCTACAGCGACATCATGGAACTGCGCGAACGCCGCAAGCAGCAGCTGGGCGACCGCTTCGACCTCAAGCAGTTCCACGACCAGTTCCTGGGGTACGGGAATGCGCCGGTCAAGATCATCGGCGAGTTGATGCGGTAAGTGAAGCGCAAACCTCTCGCCGCGGCGCTCGCGGGCGCCGTCGTGCTGGCCGGGGGTACGGCGCTGTACGTCTTCAACGCCCGCCAGGACGCCACGCCGGGACGCGCCTTCTGGCGCCCCGCCGACGCGCCGACCAGGGCCGCGTGGAGCGCACGCGTGACGCCGCTGGCGGGCGCCTTCGGCGACCCGTTCGGCACCGTCGTCGACGCCCACGGCAACGTGTTCGTGGCCGACGGCGGCGACTGCAGCTGCATCCGCCGCATTGCGCCCGACGGCCGGATGACGACCTTCGCCGGCGGCCGCGCGGGCTTCGCGGACGGCCTCGGCGCTGCCGCCGCGTTCGATACGCCGTCGGCGCTGGCCATCGACCGCCTGGGCAATCTCTACGTGGCCGACACCCGCAACAACGCGATCCGCAAGGTGGCGCCCGACGGCAAGGTGAGCACGCGCGCGCGCGCCGGCGCCGGTTTCGACGGGCCGGTCGGCGTGGCCGTCGACCGCGACGGCAACGTCTACGTGGCCGACACCTACAACGACCGCATCCGGCGCATCGCCAGGGACGGTGCGGTGACGACGGTGGCCGGCAGCGGCACGCCCGCCTACCTGGACGGCGTCGGCGTCGCGGCGGCATTCGATACGCCCTGCGCCATCGCGGTCGACAAGCACGGCGTGCTGTTCGTCGCCGATACCGGCAACAACGCGATCCGGCGCATCGACACGGCCGGCGCCGTGACGACGCTGGCGCGCGCACCCGAGGCCGAGCAGCGTCCGCTGCTGCGGCGCCCCGTCGCGCTGGCGCTGACGCACGACGGCTATCTGTACGCGAGCGGCGCGGGCGGACGCATCCTCCAGTTCGACCCGGCCGGGCAGTATCACGCGCTGGCGGATGCCGACCATCCGCCGGGCACGAGCTACGCCAGCGACGGCAGCGTGCGGCTGTACGCGCCGCGCGGCATCGCGGTCAGACGCGACGGTGCGCTGCTGGTGGCGGACGGCCAGGCGCAGCAGGTGTTCGCGCTGGCCCCTCCCGGGCCGGGCGCGCCGCCCGTGTACGCGACACCGGCGCTGCCCGCGGTGGCATCCATGCCCTGGCCCGTCGCCCCGCAACGGGAACCGCACGAAGTGGTCGGCGTGCTGGGCGAGGTGCGCGGCAGCTACGACGGCGAGAACCGCGACCACTTCCATGCGGGCCTGGACATCCGCGCCGACGTGGGCGCGCGCGTGCTGGCGGTCCTGCCGGCGACGGTCGGCGACCCTGATCCCAACTGGGCGTTCGGCCAGCTGGGCGAAGGCATGAGCATCGGGCCGCTGTCGTACATCCACATGCGCGTGGGCCGCGACGCCAAGGGCAATGCGCTCGACCCGCGCTTCCAGGTGCTGGCCGGCGCGAACGGCAAGCCGGAACGCGTACGCGTGCGGCGCGGCACGCGCTTTGCCGTCGGCGACGCGCTCGGCACGATCAATCCGATGGCGCACGTGCACATGGAGTACTACCCCGGCGGTCGCTCCGTCAATGCGCTGGCGCTGCCGTTCGTCGGCCTGCGCGACACGGTGCCGCCCCGCATCCAGAGCATCGCGCTGTACGACGCCGGCGGCCAGCGCCTGCCTGGCAAAAGGGGCAAGCGCCTGCACGTGGCGCGCGCGCTCGGCGACCTCACGATCGTGGCCGCCGGCTACGACCAGATGGACGGCAACCTGGCGCGGCGCCGCCTCGGCCTGTACAAATTGGGCTACCAGTTGCTGCATGCGGACGGCAGCCCGGTCGCCGGATTCGAGACGCCGCGCATCACGCAAACCTACGACCGCCTGCCGCGCGAGCGCGAAGCGGTGAAGCTGCTGTACGCGGAAAACAGCGGCATCACGGTCTACGGCAGCAAGGCCACGGTGTTCGCCTATGCCGTCAACAACACGCTGCAGGATGGCGTCGCGCTGCCCGGCAGCTGGAAAGTAGACAGCCTGGAACCGGGCGACTACGTGCTGCGCATCTACGCGGCGGATTTCGCGGGACAAGTGGCGCTGGAAGGGCGCGACCTGCCGATCACGGTGGAATAGGAACGGGCGGTGAAGGCTCCGCCGGCACGAACAGGCTCGGGCGACATGTACCACGGAGCCGCCGGATCGTCAACGGCATGCCGGGGACGGGGCCGATCCGGTCCCGGCACCTCTGCGTCCTCATTTGCGCTTGTTTACAACGAAAACGGCGCCCGCAGGCGCCGTCGTTCAGGGAGCGGTATGCACGCTCAGGCGTGTTCCTCCGGCGCCCGCGACACACGTACGAAGATCGGCGCCATGATGAGGCCCAGCTCGAACAGCAGGCACATCGGCACGGCCAGCGCCAGCTGGCTGACGGCGTCCGGCGGCGTGACGACGGCGGCGATCACGAATGCGCCGACGATGGCGTACGGACGGATCGAGCGCAGCTTCTCGACGCTGACGATGCCCATGCGCACGAGGATCACGACGACGACGGGCACCTCGAACGTGGCGCCGAACGCGAGGCACATGGACATCACGAAATCGAGGTAGTTCTCGATGTCCGGCATCACGGCGATGGAATTCGGAGAAAAATTGCCGATGAAGTGGAACACGCGGCCGAACACGAAGAAATAGCAGAACGCCACGCCCGCGATGAACAGCACCGACGACGAGATCACGAGCGGCAGCACGAGCCGTTTTTCGTGCGCGTACAGCCCGGGCGCGACGAACGCCCAGACCTGGTAGAACACCCACGGCAGCGCGAGGATGAAGGCGATCAGCAACGTGACCTTCATCGGCACGAGGAACGGCGAGACGACGCCCGTGGCGATCATCTTGGAGCCGGCCGGCAGCGCGGCCAGCATGGGCGCGGCAAGGAAATCGTAGATGCGCGCCGGGCCCGGCCACACCAGCAGCCCGATGCATGCGAGGACGATGCCGTACGTCGCCTTGATCAGGCGGTCGCGCAGCTCGACCAGGTGGGAGATGAAGGTTTCTTCGCCCGCGGTTTCTTCAGTCATCTGGCGCAAGGGTGCGGCGCCCGGAGGCGGCCGTCATCTAGAAAAATGTGGTGTTGGAGGTGGCGCCGGGGCGGAATTTGCGCACGCGCGCGGCGCCGGACAGCACGTGCTGGCGCGTGCCCTGGCGGTTCTTGTACCAGGCCGGCATGCTCGACGTCCTGGCCAGCTTCTTGCGGCGGAAGTCGCGCGCCTTGCGCTCGATGTCGTCCGGCGTGGCCGTCGTGGGCATGACGGCCGTGTCGCCGCGCCAGGCGGACTCGACCTCGCCCATATGACTCGAGACGGTGGTCTCGACCTCGGACTTGAACGTCTCCACCTCGGACTTGAAGCTTTGCGCGCTGTCCTGGATATCCTTGTGCAGGTTGCGCAACTCTTCCATCTCGATCTCGCGCGAGACCTCGGATTTCACCTCGTGCAGGTAGCGCTGGGCGCGGCCGTACAGGGTGCCGGCCATGCGCGCCACCTTAGGCAATTTCTCGGGGCCAATCACGACCAGCGCCACCGCGCCGATGATGGCGAGTTTGGTAAGACCGAGATCGATCATGGACGGCTGACGGGATCAGTGGCGCGTTTTTTCGCGCGCGTCGACGTCAATCGTCGACTTGTCGGCCACCTGCTGCGGCGGCTGCGCGGTCGTCTGGCCCGGGGCCTTGTCTTCCTCGCCCTTCACGCCATCCTTGAAACCCTTGACGGCCTTGCCCAGGTCCGAGCCCGCATTGCGCAGCTTGCCCGTACCGAACACCACCACCACCACGACCAGCACGATCAGCCAGTGCCAGATACTCATCGAACCCATTGTTTTCTCCTTGCCGGGCAGCAGCCCGATCAGCGTAAGCTAAAGCTACGCCAGTATAAGCCATGCAGGGCGGGAATGCCCTCTTTCCTTTGGGGAATTACGTGCCCAGGCCGCGCCACGGACGCGGGCCGCCGTACACGTGCAGGTGCAGGTGATAGACCTCCTGGCCGCCGTCCGGACCGACGTTGAACAGTGTTTTATAACCGCCGCTGCGCTGGCCGTCCGGGCCCGTCTTGACGGCAATGCCGTGTTCGGCCGCCAGCTTCGGCGCCAGCGCCAGCATCTTGCCGAGGATGGCCGCGTGCGCGTCGGTGCAATCGGACAGGGTGGCCACGTGCAGCTTCGGGATCACGAGCAGGTGAACGGGTGCCGCCGGGTTGATGTCCTTGAACGCGAGCAATTCGTCGTCCTCGTACACCACGCTGGCCGGAATCTGCTTGGCGGCGATCTTGCAGAAGATGCAGTTATCCATGGTCTCTCCAGGTTTCCTTCAGTCTTGTGGGCGCGACGCTTTTTCTTCGATGCCGGAAATGCCTTCGCGCCGCGCCAGTTCGTCCAGCACCTGCTGCGGCGTGAGGCCGAACTGCGCCAGCAGGACGATCGAATGGAACCACAGGTCGGCCGTTTCGTACAGCAGCTTCGAGACGTCCGCGCCGGCGCGCACGTCCTTCGCGGCCATCACGGTCTCGACGGCTTCCTCGCCGATCTTTTTCAGGATCGCGTCGTCGCCCTTGGCGAACAGCTTGGCCACGTACGAGGACGACGGGTCGCCGCCGTTGGCCGGCTTGCGGGTTTCGATCAGCGCCGCCAGGCGTTCCAGTTGCGTGCTCATTTATTCCTGCTATTTCTTTTTCGGGTTGGTATAGATGGTGTCCGGGTCCTGCAGCACCGGCTCGACGCTGTGCCAGTCGCCGTCCTCGAACTTCTGGAAGAAGCAGGAATGGCGGCCGGTGTGGCAGGCGATGCCGCCGGCCTGCTCGACCTTCAGCAGCACCACGTCTTCGTCGCAGTCGAGGCGGATTTCCAGCACTTTCTGCACGTGGCCGGACTCTTCGCCCTTGTGCCACAGCTTCTTGCGCGAGCGGCTCCAGTACACGGCCTCGCCCAGCTCCACGGTCTTGGCCAGGGCTTCGCGGTTCATCCAGGCGAACATCAGGATGTCGCCGCTGCCGGCTTCCTGGGCGATCACCGGCACGAGGCCGTGCTCGTCCCATTGGACTTTCTTGAGCCAGGGTTGGGCCGGGATCGTCGGGGGGGTGGTCGGAGTCACCATGGTCGTCGGTTCCATCAGTCAGTCGAGGCGCATCGGGATGCCGCGGTCCGCCATGAAGCGCTTCGCCTCGCCGACCGTGTGCTGCCCGTAGTGGAAGATGCTGGCGGCCAGCACGGCGTCGGCATGGCCTTTCAGTACGCCGTCGGCCAGGTCCTGCAGGCCGCCCACGCCGCCGGACGCGATCACGGAGATGCCGACCGCGTCCGACACGGCGCGCGTCAGGCCCAGGTCGAAGCCGGACTTGGTGCCGTCGCGGTCCATGCTGGTCAGCAGCAGTTCGCCGGCGCCCAGGCTTTCCATCTTGCGGGCCCATTCGACGGCATCGATGCCGGTCGCGTTGCGGCCGCCGTGGGTAAACACTTCCCACTTGCCGGGCGCGACCTGCTTGGCGTCGATGGCGACGACGATGCATTGCGAGCCGTGCTTCTGCGAGGCGTCGTACACGAGCTGCGGATTGGTCACGGCCGAGGTGTTCATCGACACCTTGTCGGCGCCGGCGTTCAGCAGCCGGCGCACGTCCTCGACCTTGCGCACGCCGCCGCCCACGGTCAGCGGAATGAACACGGTCGATGCCACGGCCTCGATGATCGGCAGGATCAGGTCGCGGCCGTCGGAAGACGCGGTGATGTCGAGGAAGGTGAGTTCGTCGGCGCCCTGCTCGTTGTAGCGGCGTGCGATCTCGACCGGGTCGCCGGCGTCGCGCAGTTCGGTGAAGTTGACGCCCTTGACGACGCGGCCGCCGGTGACGTCCAGGCAGGGGATGATGCGTTTTGTGAGCATAAGATTACTAAGTTAGCTCGTCGCCCCTGCGCAGGCAGGGGCCCAATTTGCACGCGCAGTCGATATGCGCGCAAAACTTGGGTCCCCGCCTGCGCGGGGACGACGGTTTTAGGGGTGGCGGCCTTTACGCCTGCGCGCCCTCGGTCAATGCGTCCGCGCGTTCCTGCGCGCTGGCCAGGTCGAGCGTGCCTTCGTAGATCGAACGGCCGCAGATCACGCCCTCGATGCCCTCGTCCTGCACGGCGCACAGCGCTTCCACGTCGGCCAGGTTGTGCAGGCCGCCCGAGGCGATGATCGGGATGCGCACGGCCTGGGCCAGGCGCACGGTCGCTTCGATGTTCACGCCGCCCATCATGCCGTCGCGGCCGATGTCGGTGTAGACGATCGATTCCACGCCGTAGCCTTCGAATTTCTGCGCGAGGTCGATGACTTCGTGGCCGGACATCTTGCTCCAGCCGTCCGTCGCGACCTTGCCGTCCTTGGCGTCCAGGCCGACGATGATGCTGCCCGGGAAGGCGCCGCAGGCGTCGTGCAGGAAGCCCGGGTTCTTCACCGCGGCGGTGCCGACGATGATGTAGGTGATGCCGTCGTCCAGGTAGCGCTCGATGGTGTCGAGGTCGCGGATGCCGCCGCCCAGCTGGACGGGGATCTCGTCCAGTTCATTGTCCGTGGCGTAGTCCTGCACGACGCGCAGGATCGATTTGATCGCGTCTTCGTTCTTCGGTTTGCCCGCGAACGCGCCGTTCAGATCGACCAGGTGCAGACGGCGCGCACCCTTCTTCAGCCAGTGCAGCGCCATCTCGGCGGGATCTTCGGAAAACACGGTGGCGAGGTCCATATCGCCTTGTTTCAGGCGAACGCAGTGACCGTCTTTCAGGTCGATGGCGGGGATCAGCAGCATGGTCGGTATCGATTAGGTTAATGGCCGGGTTGACGGCGGAAATTACGGATTCCAGTGAACGAAGTTCTTGTACAGCTGCAAACCGGCAGCGGCACTTTTCTCGGGGTGGAACTGGGTGGCGACGATGTTGTCCCTGGCGACCGCACAGCAGTACGGCGCGCCGTAGTCGGTCTCGCCGATGGTGTGCGCGGCGTCGTCCGGCACCGCGAAATAGCTGTGCACGAAATAGAAATAGCTGTTGTCGGCCACGCCGTTCCACAGCGGGTGGGCGCGCGACTGGCGCACCCGGTTCCAGCCCATCTGCGGCACCTTGAAGCGCGAGCCGTCGGCCTGCAGTTTGCCGTCGAGCTGGAAGCGCACCACCTTCCCGGGCAGCAGGCCCAGGCCGGGCGCGTCGCCCTCCTCGCTCATCTCGAACAGCATCTGCTCGCCCACGCACACGCCCATCACGGGACGGGTGCGGGTCGCGCGCAGCAGCGCGTCCTCGGCGCCGGATTCGCGCAGGCTCTGCATGCAGTCGCGCATCGCGCCCTGGCCCGGCAGCACGACGCGGTCGGCCGCGTCGATCACGGCCGGGTCGTTGGAAATCCGCACATCGGCCTCGGGCGCGACGGCGCGCAGGGCCTGTGCCACCGAGCGCAGGTTGCCTACGCCATCGATTACAACAATCTTGTTCGTCATCTGGAAATCCGTGCCGTTACAGGCTGCCCTTGGTCGACGGGATCGTGCCCGCGGCGCGCGCATCCAGCTCGGACGCCATGCGCAGCGCGCGGCCGAAGGCCTTGAAGACGGTCTCGCACTGGTGGTGGGCATTCACGCCGCGCAGGTTGTCGACGTGCAGCGTGACACCGGCGTGGTTGACGAAGCCGCGGAAGAACTCGATGGTGAGATCCACGTCGAAACGGCCGATCGTCGCGCGGGTGAACGGCACATGCCATTCCAGGCCCGGACGGCCGGAAAAGTCGATCACGACGCGCGACAGCGCCTCGTCCAGCGGGACGTAGGCGTGGCCGTAGCGCCGGATGCCTTTTTTGTCGCCGATGGCCTTGGCCACCGCCATGCCCAGCGTGATGCCGGTGTCCTCGACGGTGTGGTGGTCGTCGATGTGCAGGTCGCCGACGGCCTCGACTTCCAGGTCGATCAGGCCGTGGCGGGCGATCTGGTCCAGCATGTGGTCCAGGAACGGCACCCCGGTATTGAGTTTCTGGCGGCCGGTGCCGTCCAGGTTGAGCGCGACGCGAATCTGCGTCTCGCTCGTATTGCGCGTGATTTCTGCGGTGCGGGTCATTGCTAGGTGCTCGGCGGTGTTCAGGCTTGCAGCGAAGCCTTCAGGGCATTCAGGAATACGGAGTTTTCTTCCGGGGTGCTGACCGTAACACGGATGCAATTGGCCAGCAATTCATGCATTCTACTCAAATTTTTAATCAACACCCGTTCCGCGAACAGTTTAGCGCAGGTCTCGTCGGCGTCCGGCACGCGCACGGTGATGAAATTGGCGCTCGACGGAAACACCGTCACGCCCGGCAGCGCGGCCATCGCGGCGGAGAGAATCGCGCGCGCCTCGTTCAGGCGGGCGGCCTGCTCGTCCAGCACTTCCACGTGGTCGAGCGCGAATTCCGCCGCCACCTGGGTCAGTACGTTGACGTTGTACGGCGGGCGCACCTTGTCGAACTGCTCCAGCAGGGCGGGCGCCGCGGCCAGATACCCGAGGCGGATGCCGGCCAGGCCCAGCTTCGACAGCGTGCGCATCACGACCAGGTTCGGATACTGCGGCAGCTTGTCCATGAAGCTCGTGCGAGCGAACGGGTGATAGGCCTCGTCGGCGACGGCGATGCCGTTTTCTCCCAGCGCTTCGATGATGGCGATCATGTCCGCTTCGTCGTACAGGTTGCCGGTCGGGTTGTTCGGGTAGGCCAGGAACACGAGGCTCGGCTTGTGCTCGGCGATCGCGGCCAGCATGGCGGCGCGGTCGAGCGAGAAGTCGGCTTTCAATGGCACGCCGACGAAGTCCATGCCCGCGAACTGGGCCGAGCGCTGGAACATCACGAAGGCCGGGATCGGCGCCAGCACGACGGCACGTTTATCCTGGCGCGCCGTCGCGGTGCACAAAATCGAGATGATCTCGTCGGAGCCGTTGCCGAGGATGACGTCGAAGCCGGCCGGCACGCCCAGCCGGGCGCGGATGCGCTCCTTGATGCCGGCATACGACGGCACCGGATAGCGGTTCAGGACCGCGTCGGCCAGGCGCCGGCCCAGTTCCGCGCGCAGCGCGTCCGGCAGCTGGTACGGATTCTCCATCGCGTCCAGCTTGATGTAGCCGCTCGAATCCGGGACGTTGTAGCCATGGCCGGACCGGACGTCTTCGCGGATCGTGTTGGCGATGAGGTTGTCGATGCTGGTCCTGCTCATTCCTGGTTCACTCCTTCGGTGGCGGTGGTTGAAACGTCGGCGCGGGCGCCTTTGCGTTTCCTGGTGGCCGGCTGCGCGGGGGCGGACAAACGTTCCGCGATGGTCGCGCAGTAAGCGGGGTTCAGTTCGAAACCGGTGAAATGCCGGCCGAGGCGTTTGGCGGCCAGCGCCGTCGTGCCGCTGCCCATGAACGGGTCGAGCACGACGCCGCCCGGCGGGCATGACGCCTTGACCATGCGCTCGATGATCTCGAGCGGTTTCTGCGTCGGATGGTCGACCCGTTCCGCATGTTCGCGATGCAGTCGCGACACGCTCCACAAGTCCTTCGGGTTGTAACCCACTTCCAGCCACTTGGCGCCCACGAAGATCGAGCGCGATCGCGCCTTCTTCGTCTGGGCGTCGTACGGGATACGTACGGCGTCCAAGTCGAAATAATAATCCTTGCGCTTCACGAAGAAGCCGATGGTGTCGTGCACCGAGCTGTAGCTCCTGGTGCTGCCCCCCATCGAAGGGACGCGGCGGTCCCAGATGATCTCGTTCATCATCGTCATGCGCCGCTTGAGCATGACGAAGATCTCCGGCGCGAAGCGCCAGGTGAGAAAGATGTACAGGCTGCCGTTGTCTTTCAGCTTCGGCAGCACGCAATCGATCCAGCGCTCGGTCCAGGCGAGGTAATCTTCCACGCTCTGCTGGTCCGAGCCGTTGCCGTAATCCTTGCCGAGATTATACGGCGGGTCCGTCAGGATCAGGTCGATGCTGCCATCGGGGATGCGCGCCATGCCGGCCAGCGCATCCTCGCAGAAGACCTGATCGAGCCAGGCCGTCATGATGTTTGACTCTTCCCTTCGATCCTCAGCTCCGCGCTGCGCGCGTGCGCCTGCAAGCCTTCGCCGTACGCGAGTTCGGCCGCGACCTTGCCGAGGGTCTGCGCGCCGGCCTGCGACACGAACAGGATCGACGAGCGCTTCTGGAAATCGTACACGCCCAGCGGCGACGAGAAGCGCGCCGTGCGCGACGTCGGCAGCACGTGGTTCGGGCCGCAGCAGTAATCGCCCAGCGATTCGGACGAGAAGCGGCCCAGGAACATCGCGCCCGCGTGGCGGATTTTATCCGCCCACTGCTGCGGGTCCTCGGCGGAGATTTCCAGGTGCTCGGCCGCGATGGCATTCGCAATCGCGCACGCCTCGTCCATGTCGCGCACCTTGATCAAGGCGCCGCGGTCCGTCATCGACGTGGCGATCGTCGCCTTGCGCGGCATCGTCGGCAGCAACTTGTGGATGCTCGCCTCGACCTGCGCGATGTAGTCGGCGTCGGGGCACAGCAGGATGGCCTGCGCCAGTTCGTCGTGCTCGGCCTGCGAGAACAGGTCCATCGCAACCCAGTCCGGGTCCGTCGTGCCGTCGCACAGCACGAGGATTTCCGACGGGCCCGCGATCATGTCGATGCCGACCGTGCCGAACACGCGGCGCTTGGCGCTAGCGACATACGCATTGCCCGGGCCGACGATCTTGTCGACCGGCGGAATCGTCGCGGTGCCGTAAGCGAGCGCGCCGACGGCTTGCGCGCCGCCGATCGTGATCACGCGGGTCACGCCGGCGATCGCGGCGGCCGCAAGCACCATGCGGTTCTTGACGCCATCCGGCGTCGGCACGACCATCACGATTTCCTGCACGCCCGCGACCTTGGCAGGGATCGCGTTCATCAGCACGGACGACGGATACGCGGCCTTGCCGCCCGGGACGTAGATGCCCACGCGGTCCAGCGGCGTGACGCGCTGGCCCAGCACCGTGCCGTCAGGTTCGGTGTACGTAAAACCGTTCAGTTCCTGCTTCTGGCGCTCGTGGAACACGCGGATGCGCTCGGCGGCCGTGCGCAGCGCGGCGCGTTGCGCTTCCGGCAGCGCATCCAGTGCCGCCTGCAGTTCGTCCTGTTTGACGTCGAAGGCGGCCATGCTCGTTGCGCCGCCGGGAATCCGGTCGAACTTGTTCGTGTATTCCAGCACGGCGGCGTCGCCGCGCGCCTTCACGTCGGCGAGGATCTTCGCCACGGCCGATTCGATGGCGTCGTCGGTCTCGGCTTCGAACGCGAGCAGGGTGTTCAACGTCTGCTGGAAGCCGGCGGCGGTGGAATCGAGTTTGCGGATCGTGATGGACATGTCGTTCAGCCTTCGCGCTTGGACGCGCGTTCGAACGCGTCGATGATCGGTTGCAGGCGCTCGCGCTTGAGTTTCAGCGCGGCCTGGTTGACGACGAGGCGCGACGAGATCTCCATGATCTTTTCGACTTCGACCAGGTTGTTGGCGCGCAGCGTGCCGCCCGTCGACACGACGTCGACGATGGCGTCGGACAGGCCGACCAGCGGCGCCAGCTCCATCGAACCATACAGTTTGATCAGGTCGACGTGCACGCCCTTCTTGGCGAAATGCTCGCGCGCCGTGTGCACGAACTTGGTCGCCACGCGCAGGCGCGCGCCCTGGCGCACGGCGTTCTCGTAGTCGAAGCCGGCGTTGACGGCCACGGACATGCGGCAGCAGGCGATTTTGAGGTCGATCGGCTGGTACAGGCCTTCGCCGCCATGCTCGAGCAGCACGTCCTTGCCGGCGACGCCGAAGTCGGCGGCGCCATGCTGGACATAGGTCGGCACGTCGGTGGCGCGCACGATCAGCACGCGCACGCCCGGGTCGTTGGTGGCGAGGATCAGCTTGCGCGAGGTTTCCGGATTTTCCAGTACCTCGATGCCGGCCGCGGCCAGCAGCGGCAGCGTGTCTTCGAAAATGCGGCCCTTCGAGAGGGCGAGGATCAGCTGGGAGCTGTCCTGAGTGGTGTCGTTCATGTGACTGCGTTAGTTTTGGACCCGCGCCCTACACCGTCGTTCCCGCGGAGGCGGGAACCCAAGTGCTGTTTGCGTTTCGTTAGCGCTTGCAAAATTGGGTCCCCGCCTGCGCGGGGACGACGTGGGTTGAGAGCGCGGTCGTCCCTGTTCTTGTCTTTATTTGATCCGGACGATGTCCGCCCCCACCGCCGACAACTTCGCCTCCATCCGGTCATACCCGCGGTCGAGGTGATAGATGCGGTCGACGAGGGTCGTGCCCTCGGCGGCCAGGCCGGCGATCACCAGCGAAGCCGAGGCGCGCAGGTCGGTCGCCATCACGGGCGCGCCGACGAGGCGGTCGACGCCCTTGATGAAGGCCGTGTTGCCCTCGGTGGAGATCTGCGCGCCCAGGCGGTTCATTTCCTGCACGTGCATGAAGCGGTTCTCGAAGATGGTTTCGGTGACGCGGCTCGGGCCGTTCGCGATCGTGTTCACGGCCATGAACTGCGCCTGCATGTCGGTCGGGAAGCCCGGATATTCCGTGGTGCGGAACGAGACCGGCTGCGGCCTAGCGTCCATGCGCGCGCGGATGCTGTCGCCTTCGATGGTGAGCGCAACGCCCATCTCGCGCAGCTTGTCGAGGCCCGCGTCGAAGATGTCGGTGCGGGTGCGGGTGATGCGGATGTCGCCGCCCGTCGCCGCCACGGCGCAGAGAAAAGTAGCCGCTTCGATGCGGTCCGAGATCACCGAGTGCTCGGTGCCGTGCAGGCTGTCGACGCCCTGGATCACGAGGCGGTCGGTGCCGATGCCGTCGATTCTGGCGCCCATCGCGACCAGCATGTTCGCGAGGTCCGTCACTTCCGGCTCGCGCGCGGCGTTTTCCAGGATCGTCTCGCCATCGGCCAGCGTGGCGGCCATCAGCAGGTTTTCCGTGCCGGTCACGGTGATCATGTCGGTGTGGATGCGCGCGCCCTTGAGGCGGGTCGCTTTCGCGTAGATGTAGCCGCCCTCGATCGTGATGTCGGCACCCATCTGGCGCAGGCCCTTGATGTGCTGGTCGACGGGACGCGAACCGATCGCGCAGCCGCCCGGCAGCGACACCTTGGCTTCGCCGAAGCGCGCCAGCATCGGGCCCAGCACGAGGATGGACGCGCGCATCGTCTTGACCAGCTCGTACGGTGCGACGAGGGTGTCGATGGCGGCGCCGTTCAGCACGACGTTCTCGTCGTCCTGCGTGACTTTCAGGCCGGTCTGTTCGAGCAGGCGCAGCATCGTGCGCACGTCGTGCAGGCGCGGCACGTTCGACAGGCGCAGGTCGCCGGCCGTCAACAGGCCCGCGCACAGGATCGGGAGCGCCGCGTTCTTGGCGCCCGAGATGGGGATGTCACCGTTCAGGCGCTTGCCGCCGACGATCTGGAGCTTGTCCATGCTTATCCTTGGTACTCTTCAGGGGTCAGCGTCTTCATCGACAGCGCGTGGATTTCTTCGCGCATGCGGTCGCCCAGTGCGGCATAGACGATCTGGTGGCGCTGGATGCGGCTCTTGCCGGCGAATGCGGGCGAGACGATGACGGCGCTGAAATGCTGGCCGTCGCCCTCGACTTCCAGGTGGGTGCACGCCAGGCCGTTTTGGATGTAGCCGTGGATGAGTTCGGGTGTAGTAACCATGTTTTGTCAGTGGCGCAGCTTGTAGCCGCGGCGAAGCAGATTGATTGCGATAGCGGCCAGGGCCACGAAGAAGACGGCGACGATGGCCAGGCTGGTCCAGGGCGACACGTCGGACTGGCCGAAGAAACCATAGCGGAACCCGTCAATCATATAAAAGAACGGGTTGAAATGCGAGACCGCCAGCCAGAACGGCGGAAGTTTCTTAATGGAATAGAACACACCGGCCAAAAATGTTGCAGGCGTGATCAAAAAGTTCTGGAAAGCGGCCAGCTGGTCGAATTTTTCCGCCCAGATGCCGGCGATGACGCCGAGCGTGCCCAGGATGCCGGCGCCCAGCAGCGCGAACACGACGATCCACAGCGGCGCCACGAAACTCAGGTGCGCGAACCACGCCGTGATGATGAACACGCCGAAACCGACGGCCAGCCCGCGCACGACGGAGGCCACCACGTAGGCCGACAGGATCTCGACGTGCGACAGCGGCGGCAGCAGGATGAACACGAGGTTGCCCGTGATTTTCGATTGGATCAGCGAGGACGACGAGTTGGCGAACGCGTTCTGCAGCACGCTCATCATCACGAGGCCGGGCACGAGGAACGACGTGTAGCTCACGCCGTCGAGCATCTGCACGCGGCCGTCCAGCACGTGGCCGAAGATCAGCAGATACAGCATCGCGCTGACGACGGGCGCGGCGATGGTCTGCGTCGCGACCTTCCAGAAACGCAGGATTTCTTTAAAAAACAGGGTCTTGAAGCCCACGGAGAACAGATTCATCGTACCGATGCTCCAGCTTGAGATGCGCCTTCCATGATCTGGATAAAAATGTCTTCCAGGTCGGCCTGTTGCAGTTGCATCTCGTCGATGTCGGCGCCGGATTCGCGCAGGCGCGCGAGGATGCCTTCCACTTCGCCGTACTCGTTGACGCGCAGCGTGTACGTGTTGCCGCCGTTGTTCTTGCCCTCGTCGTGTTCGTTGTGCGCGACGAGGTGGCGCAGGCCGTCCGGCAGGGTGCCGTGCTTGAGGTGCACGACGAGCGACGAGCCGGACACGCGGCGCAGCAGCTGCGACATCGTGTCCAGCGCGACGACGTTGCCGGTCTTGAGCATGGCGACGCGCTGGCACATGGCCTGCGCTTCTTCCAGGTAGTGCGTCGTCAGGACGACCGTGTGTCCCTCGCGGTTCAGGCGCGAGATGAACTTCCACAGGGTCTGGCGCAGTTCGACGTCGACGCCGGCCGTCGGCTCGTCCAGCACGATCACGGGCGGTTTATGCACGAGGGCCTGGGCGACGAGGACGCGGCGCTTCATGCCGCCGGACAGCGCGCGCATGTTGACGTCCGCCTTGGGCGTCAGGTCGAGGTTTTCCATCACCTCGTCGATCCAGGCGTCGTTGTTCTTGAGGCCGAAGTAGCCGGACTGCAGGCGCAGGGTTTCGCGCACGGTGAAGAACGGATCGAACACGAGTTCCTGCGGTACGACGCCCAGCGCCATGCGGGCGGCACGGAAATCCTTGACGACGTCATGGCCGTGGATGCGCACGCTGCCCACGTCCGGGCGGATCAGGCCGGCGATGGTCGAAATCAGGGTGGTCTTGCCGGCGCCGTTCGGTCCGAGCAGGCCGAAGAACTCGCCTTGCTCGATGTTCAATGAAACGCCCTTGAGGGCCTTGAAGCCCTTGTAGCTTTTCTCGACGCTGTCGATCTGGATGGCTGCTGTC
Source organism: Massilia sp. Masssp93 (assembly GCF_059491295.1). Taxonomy (NCBI): domain Bacteria; kingdom Pseudomonadati; phylum Pseudomonadota; class Betaproteobacteria; order Burkholderiales; family Oxalobacteraceae; genus Massilia; species Massilia sp. Masssp93. Next base: position 5,943,459 of record NZ_CP168502.1, read on the forward strand.
ATGCGTTGGGAATCCGAAAGGACGGAACCGTGCGGGGGAAACGGGCCATTATAGAAGAAAATGCCATATCCAACCGGACATGGCATGTTTGCGAACGCCGGCGTCATGCCGGCGTTCGCGTGGGCTCGGCGAGCCTACGCCGGCCGCGCCCGCCCTACGATTTAACGAGCCGTAGGGTGGGCGGCCTCCGCCCACGCGTAACGATCGCGTAACGGACACGCCGCCCACGGCATCGGTGCGTGATCAGGCCCGGCCGAGAAGCCCGTCGACGCCGTACAACTTTGCCAACGCATCGACGTTGGCCGGCACATTGATGAACTTGAGGCTGCGCCCCTGATCCTGTGCGCGGCGTTGCCACGCCAGCATCAGGGCCAGGGCCGAGGAGTCGGCGGCCTTGACGCCGCCGAGGTCGAACACGGTTTCGCCGGCGGACACGGCCGCGCAGCCCTGCGCCAGCGCCGCTTCCGCGTTGCCGAACGTCAGGGCGTCGAGCGAGAGCATGGGGTTCGCTTCCGCCATGCTTACTTTTGCGCCGCCTTGGCCAGCGGCTTGTTGGCCAGCTGCTCGTTGCGGTCGTGCAGCTTCTTGATCAGGCCATCGATGCCGTTCTTGCCGATTTCCGACGCGAAGGTGCTCTTGTAGGTCTCGACCAGCCAGGCGCCCAGCACGTTCAGGTCGAAGATCTTCCAGCCCTGCGGGCCCTTGGACAGGCGATAGTTCAGGGTGATCGGCTCGCCGCGGGTCAGGTTGACCTGCGATTTCACCTCGACTTCCGTGTCGGCCGGGTCGGCGCGGAACGGCTTGAACTCGATGGTTTCATTCTTGATCTGCGACAGCGCGCCGGCGTAGGTGTACACGAGCAGCGTGCGGAATTCTTCCGCCAGCTGCTTCTGCTGCGCCGGCGTCGCCTGGCGCCAGAATCGGCCTGCGGCCTGGGCGGTCATCTTGTCCGAATCCACGTACGGCAGGATCTTGGAGTTCACCAGATCCATGATCTTGTGGGTATTGCCGGCCTGGATGTCCTTGTCGGCCTTGACGCTGTCGATGACGTCGGTGCTGACGCGCTTGACGAGCGCGTCCGGTGCTTCGACGGCGGCACGGGCCGGCGCCACGAGAACGGCGGTGGACATGGCCACGGCGGCGGCGGTCACGATCAGTTTTGCGATGGGCTTCATACGCTTCCTTTATTGGGTTGGGTCTGACCCGGCGGTCCCGCGTAGTGCGCGGACGGCCTGGCTGTACCGTAGTTAACTATTTCCGGACCGGTTCGGATGACACGGGCGCCGGCACAGGCGGATTATTCGGCGCCGAACCCGTCTCCGGCGCGGTTGCGGGCTCGTCCGCACCGTCTTCCGGGGCCGGTTTCGGGCCCAGCTTCACGCCCAGCTTCGACTCGACCTTCTCCTGAACCTTTTCCAGCTTTTCGTGGACCTTGTCGGCGCGCTCTTGCGCCTTGTCCGTGTCGAGCACCTTGCTGCTGCGGCGCTGCATATAGCCGTCACGGATGAACTCGTAGCGGTCGAGGGCGGCGTCTTCCAGCAGGTTCGACGCGTCGAGCACGCTCGCGCGCTGGTCGACCGCGCGCAGGACGATGCCGCCGGTACGCCACGGCACATCGTTCACGTGGGTCCACGGGTCGCCCCACCAGTCGCCCGGCAAGGCCGCGGTGTCACGCACCGTAGATGGGCCCAGCAACGGCAACATCAAGTACGGACCGCTCGGCACGCCCCAGAAACCGAGGGTCTGGCCGAAGTCTTCGTTATGCTTGCGCATGCCGGCCGGGGTGGCGATGTCGAGCACGCCGACCAGGCCGAGGGTCGAGTTGACGGCAAAACGCATGAAATCGTTCAGGCCGTCCTTGCCCTTGAGCTGGGCGAAATTGTTCAGCGAGCTCCACAGGTCCGTCAAGTTACCGAAGAAATTGTTCACGCCCGTTTGCACGAAGATCGGGGTGACGTTCTTGTACGCGGTGGCGGCCGGCTTCAGGGCGACGCGGTCGACCGAGTCGTTGAAGCTGAACATGGCGCGGTTGAACTTCTCGAACGGGTCCTTGGGATTGGCGGTCGTCGCGCAGCCGCTCAACAGTACGGCTGCACCGAGTGCCAGCGCCAGGCCGGTGCGCGTGCGCGGCGGGGCGGAGTCATTGCGGTTCATCATTTGCTACTGTCCTTTCCTTCGGCTGCCTTGCTGTAAATAAATTGATTGATCAAGTCTTCGAGCACTGCGGCCGACTGCGTACGGGTGATGCGGTCGCCTTCGACGAGATTGTTCGTGTCGCCGCCGGCTTCGATGCCGATGTATTGCTCACCCAGCAGACCCGACGTCAGGATCTTCAGGGAACTGTCTTTCGGAAACTTGTAAGCAGGGTTCAAATCGAGGCGCACGAGGGCCTGGAAAGTCTTGTCGTCGAAGGCGATGGCGCCCACGCGGCCCACGACCACACCCGCGCTCTTGACCGGCGATTGCGGCTTGAGGCCGCCGATATTGTCGAACCGGCCCGTGATCGCATAGGTCTTGCTGAACGAAATCGTGCTCATGTTACCGGCTTTGAGTGCAAGGAAAAGGAGCGCTAACGCACCCAACAGGACAAAAAGGCCGACCCAGACGTCAATGGATTTACGATGCATAAATTTTCCCAACTATTCAGATTACTTGTTGAACATCAAGGCGGTCATGATGAAGTCCAGCCCCAGCACCATCAGCGACGCGATCACGACGGTCCGCGTGGTGGCGCGCGACACGCCTTCCGGCGTCGGCTGCGCTTCATAGCCCTGGAACAGCGCCGTGAACGTCACGGCCATGCCGAACACGAAGCTCTTGATGACCCCGTTCAGGATGTCGCGACGCACGTCGATGTTCGCCTGCATCTGCGACCAGAACGCGCCCTCGTCCACGCCGATCAACTGCACGCCGACCAGGTAGCCGCCAATCACGCCGACGGCGGAGAACACGGCGGCCAGCACCGGCATGGCGACCAGGCCGGCCCAGAAACGGGGCGCGAGCACGCGCTGGATCGGGTTGACGGCCATCATTTCCATCGCGGTCAATTGCTCGCCCGCCTTCATGAGGCCGATTTCCGCCGTCAGCGACGTGCCGGCGCGGCCGGCGAACAGCAGCGCCGTCACGACCGGACCGAGTTCGCGCAGCAGCGACAGCGCCACGAGCTGGCCCAGCTTTTCCTCGGCGCCGAACTGGCTCAGCGTGTAATACCCCTGCAGGGCCAGCACCATGCCGACGAACAGGCCGGACACCGTGATGATCAGCAGCGAATAATTGCCGATGAAGTGGACCTGTTCCGAAATCAGCGCCGGACGGCGCAGCGCGCCGGGCGCCTTGGCGGCCAGGCCGAAGAACGAGCGCGTGACGAAGCCGACGCGGGCAAAGGTATCGAGGACGAAGCCGCCGATGGCTGCCAGGAAATTGGTCATCGCTTGCCTCCGATGCCCAGGTCTTCGGCCAGCGACTTGCCGGGATAGTGGAACGGCACGGGCCCGTCCGGCTCGGCATTCACGAACTGTTTGACGTACGGGTCGGCCGAGCGGCGCATCTCGTCCGGCGTGCCCGCGGCGACGATCCTTCCGGCGGACAGGAAATACACATAATCGGCGATCATGAAGGTCTCGTTCACGTCGTGCGAGACGACGATCGACGTCGAGCCGAGCGCGTCGTTCAGGTTGCGGATCAGGTTCGCGGTCACGCCCATCGAAATCGGGTCGAGGCCGGCGAACGGTTCGTCGTACATGATCAGGGCGGGGTCGAGCGCGACGGCGCGCGCGAGCGCCACGCGGCGCGCCATGCCGCCCGAGATCTCGTTCGGCTTCAGATTGGCCGCATTGCGCAGGCCGACGGCGTTCAGGCGCATCAGCACCAGGTCACGGATCAGTTCCTCCGGCAGGTCCGTGTGCTCGCGCAGCGGGAAGGCGACGTTCTCGAACACGGTCAGGTCGGTGAACAGGGCGCCGAACTGGAACAGCATGCCCATCTTGCGGCGCAGGCGATACAGGCCGTCCGTATCGAGCTGGTTCACGATCTCGCCATTCACCGCGACGGTCCCGCGCTGAGCCTTGATCTGCCCGCCGATCAGACGCAGCACCGTCGTCTTGCCCGAACCGGAGCCGCCCATGACGGCAATCAGCTTGCCGCGCGGGAAGTCCATGCTCAGGTTCTGCAGGATCGGGCGATCGCCATACGAAAAATGCAGATCGCGGATTTCGACGAGGTTGGACACAGTGAATATTGGTATTTGGAGAATCCCCTATTGTAGTGCAGAAACGGCAAGGCCTGCAGGACACGGCCGAATTCCAGCCATGTTATCGACGTGATATTACAACATTAATAAATCATGAGTCAGATATTTTTGAACATAAGTGCTTGTTTTTACTAACTTATGCATACGCCCATTGTTTCGCATCATTAAAATATCGTAACAAATTCCACGTGGAAACCCGCGTTCGAGAGTCGCGCCGCCGGGCTCGCGGCCACCGCCGGGAAGGCATGTCCCCGGCGCCGGGAACGGGACGATCCCGGTCTTCAAAACGATGCGGCACCTGCCATGTTTAACAATCGGGCGGCGAATTTTTGCCCGTCCTGGCGGTCCAACGATCATGAAATCCCTGGTCCACATCGACAGCGGCGCGGCGACGATGGAAGGCATGCTCGAATTGCCGCACGGCGCGCTGGGTATCGTCCTGTTCGCGCACGGCAGCGGCAGCAGCCGGCTCAGTCCGCGCAACAACCACGTGGCGCACGTGCTGCGCGACGCCGGCATCGGCACCCTGCTGCTGGACCTGCTCACGGCGGGCGAGGACCGGCAATACCACAACCGCTTCGACATTGCCCTGCTCACGCACCGCTTGCGCACGGCCGCCGCCTGGCTGGGCGCGCAGGAAGCGACGCTGGCCCTGCCCCTCGGCCTGTTCGGCGCCAGCACGGGCGCGGCCGCCGCGCTGCAACTGGCGGCCGATCCGGCGGTGCCCGTCGCGGCCGTCGTCTCGCGCGGCGGGCGGCCGGACCTGGCCGGCGTCGACGCGCTGCGCGCCGTCGAAGCGCCCACCCTGTTGATCGTGGGCGGCGCCGACGAACCCGTCATCGCCCTGAACCGGCAGGCTTATGCGGAACTGGGCTGCATGAAACGGCTGGTGATCGTGCCCGGCGCGACGCACCTGTTCGAAGAACCGGGCACGCTGGAAGAGGTGGCGCGACAGGCGTCCGACTGGTTCACCGGGCAGTTCCCGCGCCACTAAAATGGCCGCCGACCTGCGCCTCATGTTCGGCGGCGACGCCATGCTGGGCCGCCACGTGCGCGACGTCATGCGGCGCGACGGCATCCACGCGCCGCTGGACGCCGTGTCTCCCCTGCTGCGCGCGGCCGACCTCGCCATCGTCAACCTGGAGTGCGCACTCACTGACAGCACCGGGCGCTGGCACGGCGCCCCCAAGGCATATTACTTCGCCGCCCTGCCCGAGGCCGGCCAGGCGCTGCTTGACGCCGGCATCCGGCTCGTCAGCCTGGCGAACAACCACAGCCTCGACTACGACGTGCAGGGCCTGGCCGACACCCTGCGCATCCTGGACGCGCACGGCATCGCCCACACGGGCGCCGGCCCCGACCTGGATTGGGCGCAGTCGCCGGCCGTCGTGCCCTGCGGCGACGTATTGGTCGGCATGGCGGCGTTCTGCGACCATCAGGACGATTTCGCCGCCACGGACGACCATCCCGGCATCGCCTGGCTGGACCTGCACGACGAGGCGGCCGCCATCGACGCCTTCGCACGCGCGCTCGCGCCCCTGCGCGCGGCCGGCGTGCGCTGGCCCATCCTGTCGCTGCACTGGGGGCCGAACAGGGTGACGGCGCCCGGCCCGCACCTGCGCCGCCTGGCGCACGCCGCGATCGACATCGGCTGGAAGATCGTCTACGGCCACAGCGCCCACGTCTTCCACGGCATCGAGCTGTACCGGGGCTGGCCGATCTTGTACGCGGCCGGCGACCTCGTCGACGACTACGCCGTCGATCCGGACCTGCGCAACGACCATCAACTGCTGTTCGAGGTGCAGCTGGGCGCCGACGCGCTGCGCCGCATCGTGCTGCACCCCATATTCATCCGCCAAGGCCGCGCGGCGCCGGCCGGCCATACGCAGCGCACGTGGATCGATACCCGCATGCAGGCCCTGTGCCGCGACCTCGGCACGACGGCGCGGCTGGACGGCGATCTGCTCGTCATCGAGCCGGATGCGACGCCGGCGCACGAGTGATCAGCGCACGATCAACTGCGCAGGCCCGCCTCTTCCGACACTATTTTGCACCATCACAATTCAGCGACCAGTTCCCACGTGGCGACTTCACGGCTCACGAATTCGCCGTGCGGGCCGAGCGTGACGTGGAACGGGGCGAGATCGCCGGGCAGAAGGACGACCATCGGGCCGCGAATGTCGTCGGCGCCGTCGCCGGGTTGCGCCGGCTCCAGCGGGTACTTGCGGTAGCGGCCATGAACAACGCATGGTTTTCCGGTTTCGATCCGCACTTTCTTCGCAGGCTCGGTGCCGACCGGACCGCGCGGCAGTCCGGCAAAGGATGCCGGCGGCCAGATGCCCGGGCCGTCGAAGCGGCGTATCCAGAGGTCGGACGTGCATCGATTGAAACGCAGTTCACCGTCGATGGAGCCGCTGCCCATCGATTCGTACTTGCCGTTGCGGAGTGGGCGTATCGCCGCGTTGGCGCGTACGTAGGCTTCCGGCGGCGGTTCGTCAACCGGGCCGAGCTGCGGCGTGGCACCGGCGCGGATGATGAAGCCATTTGCATACCGCTCGGGTTGGACATTAAATCGTTGGCAATATGCGGCGAATGCCTTCGGGCCGCCGAGGCGTTCGGTGAGCAGATCGCCGACGAAAGTAAGCCAGTTGACGCCTTTTAGTCCGTCTGGTGCACGCGGGAGATCGGCGACTATGTCTTCGATGTAGAGTGCACGATAACGGGTTGCCAAATCCAGCGCTTCCGGCTCCCACCTCAGACCCTGTTCGACTGTCATCGCCGCCAGTCCGGCAACGCCGTGGAACGGAATGAGCTTTTCGGCACATAGCGTCAAGAATGATTCCAGCACCCTTAGTTTTTCCGTGTCGAACGCATGCTCGAGAGGGAGCTGGAAATGGAAGCACGAGGGTTCATCTTCTTCCCATCCACGTTCTGTTAGACAACTGGCTACATAATTGCCCACTTCTTCCGGATCGTGTGCCGATGACAGATACCACATGATCGCATCGTCCTCATCGAGCGGTTTTATATATTCGCGCAGAGTCGGAAACGGCTTTTTCGTCAGGTTGACGGGGCGCCAACTGTCCGGGTTCCATCCCCATTTGAGATGGCTGCCGTAGGCTGCCCCGTACGCTTCGAAGCACTCGACAAGGGCGAGGCGCTTGGCAACGGTATGGCCTCCCCAAAAATAAAAGGAGCCGACGAAGCCAACGGTCATGACAACGCCGTCGGTTTCGCCATCGATGTACTCGAAATCCGACCGCAATGATTCGATTTTTTCAAGTTCGTTATTGACCGTCATTTCGTTTCCTTTTTCTTCTGATTGGACGCGGCGCTCGCGGCTGTTGACGTGACCAGTAGCGCTGCGCCAGCGGCTCCGACGATGAGCGCGCGTGTTGCTGGAATGAGTAGCAGAATCACACCCGCCAGTACCACGCCGGTCTTGCCGGGATTCGCCTTCAGATAGTCGGCAAGGGTGCGATGATCACCGGGTGCCGCAGTGGGACCATATTGTGGCATTTGTGGTTGAGGCGGCGGTGCTGGCGATGGTTGGGGCTGCGGAAGTTGATACCAACGCCGTACCTCTTCGGATTCACGTTTCATGGGCGTGACGACAGGAACACGCACCGGTGCGGTAACGGGGGCCAGGCGCTTTTTACCGCAATCGCAGTCGCTGATTTCGAGAAGTCTGAAACGGTCCCGTCCGGCAATTTTTTCGTATGCTTTTCGTTGAGAAGGGTCGAGTTGATCGCCAGCGAACTTGATTTCGAGGACAGTTTCGATGTTCTGCTTCACCGGTATCAGTCGCTCCCAGTCGATTTTGCCACTCGCCCGCATCGCCGCGAGTTCCGCGCCAGTGGCGTTCAGGATGATGCAATCGGGTATGCGCAGCAGTCCTTTTTGGGGCCGGCCTTCCAGATCGCGTTTGAACAATCCCTCGCCCATCGCACGTCCGAGCGGGAAGCGGCTCGGCCGGTTCGGTTGCTCGATGCTCATCAGCGGCTTGGGCGGATTCGTCTTCATGCTGAATCCAACCTCGGCCTTGTAACGCCAGACCAGCTGGTTGATTTCCTCGTCCGCCCAGATCCGCGCGGTCGTGCAGCGCTGTTTCAGTTCGTGCCCGAGCGTGTTAAGTATCGTCGTCCCGGCATTGCACCCGCACATTTTCTGGCACAGGTAGCCGCGGTCCAGCGGATTCGAAAGGACCAGCGTCTTGCCGTGCGATCCCGCATGTGTTTTCGAGCGTCCGACGACGCGCCGCCGGGGTTTGGTCTGATCGTCCGGCATGGTCAGAGGGTGTCCGTGATCGTTTCCGAATAATGGTAGGGGTCGTCGCCGGCATCGTTCACCATGTCCAGCACGAGCTGCATTCCTTCGGGGCTATCGGTCCATACCACGCCGGTACGCCCATGCTCATCCGTTTCCCCCTCGATCTCCCGCCCGTCGGCAGTACGCAGCGTGTACTTCACGCCGGCAAGCTCCTTTCCTGTGCCGTCTTCGCGAAGGACGAAATGCTCCTGGACGCTTGCCGCTTCCTCCGTGCTGCGCGGCGCGGGCGCTGCCGCCTGCGCGGTTGCCGGACTGCTTGCGGGAGCGTCGTTGGAGCCATAACCTGCATGATTGTTGTGCCGCGAGTAGAGCACCGCACCGCAGTCCGTCGTGTCCAGGTCGAAGGCACTCGGTACGCCGTTGTCCGTTACCTGCGGAAAGCGGCTGGTAACGATCTTTGTCATGCGGTTGCAACGTGGGCACCAGACCAGATCGCCGACCCGCGCCACCAGCAGGCCGTCGATCGAGCGATGGGAGGTGCATTCGACCACCTGACCGCCGTGCGACGTCCTGTCCCCCTTGACGATGAAGCCGACAATTGCCATATGTTTCCTTTTTTAACAATCTTGTCGTAAAGATTTACTTTGCGCAAGACCGTATCGTCGCGTGATTGAACTGAACGGGGTTTGATGTCTCGCAAAAAGAAACGGGCGCCGATGTGATCGACGCCCGCGGATGTAACAGGCTGGCTGCCCGTATCGGAAACTATGGCCGCGAAAGTGGAGAACGTAGCCCCGCTTCTTCCGACACGTTCAGCGCGGCCGCGGTCCAATCGAGCTCGCCGCGATCCTTCGCCAGCGCGGACAGAAAACGGTCGTGCATCATGCTGGCCAGCGGCATCGGCACGCGCGCGTTGCTGGCGGCGCCCAGCACGAGCTTCGCATCCTTGAGCCCCAGCGACAATTTGAAACCGGGATTGGCGTAGTCGTGCTGCGCGATCAACTTGCCGTAGTTGACGTACAAGGGCGTCGCGAAAATGGATTGCGTCATCACGTCCATCATGGCCGTGCGCGGCACGCCGTATTTTTCGCACAGGGTCGCCGCTTCCGCCATCGCCTCGATGACGCCCATGATCATGAAATTGCCGCCCAGTTTGACGATGCTGGCGGACACGGGGTCGGGGCCCAGCTCGAACACGCGCTGGCCCATCGTCGCGAGCAGCGGCAGCACGCGTGCGCGCGCGGCGGCGTCACCTGCGCACAGGATGAACAGCATGGCGGACGCCGCCGCGACCGGACGGCCGAACACGGGCGCCGCGATGAACGCGGCGCCGCGCTCGGCGTGCAGGGCGGCGAGGCGTTGCGTCGTCTCGGGAGAGACCGTGCTCATCGACACGTGGATGCCGCCCGGCCCCAGCCTGGCGGCGATGCCGTCCGGCCCGCCGACGACCTGGTCCAGCGCGGCGTCATCCGCCACCATCGTGAACACGATGCCGTCGCTGGCGACCGCCTGGCCGGGATGATCGACGCGCGTCGCGCCTTGCGCGACGAGGTCGGCCGCCTTGCCCGGCGAACGGTTCCAGACGCGCAGCGTGTGGCCTTTACTAATCAGGTTGCTGGCCATGGCATGTCCCATGCCGCCCAGGCCCACGTAGCCGATATCCATCCGTTGTCTCCATGAATTGGTCAGAAACCGCATGCTAGCAGTTTCAGCGGGCTGGCATGGCGGAACGGCCGAGGAGGCTGCCGGGAATGTAGTCGAAGTCCTTCTCGCCCTGCTTTCTCCATACCAGGACGAGCGCGATCTGCTCGCGCGGTCCCTGGAAGTAGCGCACGCGGAAATGACGGACGCCGCCGGGCAGCCTGACGCGCGCGAGCCGCGCCGTCGGTCCGTGCACGCCGTCGTTGTCGATGACGTCCGCATCGTCGATGCTGAGGATCGCGCCGTCGTCGGACACCAGCGCCAGGTCCCACGTGCCGGCCTGGGCGATATTGACGTTAAAACGGATGTCGAGGCCGAACCATTCGACCAACGTGCCCAGGCCCGGGAAGCCCTCGCGGAACGAGCGCGGCGTGATGTCGAGCTGCGACAGGCACACGCGCTTGACCGGCGTACGCTGGCGCATCGCCGCCACCGAGTCGGTCCGCGACGGCAGGCGATACACGTCGGCCACCATCGGCCGGCCGGGCGCGTCCGCGCATTCCTCGAACAGGTTGCCGGTGCCACCGCTGCCGCTGCCGGTCGATCCGGCGCCGGCCCCCGCGCTACCGGTGCCGCCGGTGCCGACCGTATTCGCCGCGACGTCGATCGCCGCCAGGTTCGGAAGCGGGGCGGTGACCGCGATGCGGCTCAACTGGGGCTCGACGTCGAGCTTGGGCGCGGTCGCCAGCTGGCGTTCGATCGTCCTGGCGGTCGGCAACCCGACGCTGGGACGCGCGGCGAGCTTGATGCCGGCAGCGGCGGGTTTGGGGATCTTTTTTACCGGCGGCTTGGGCAGCCTGATCATGACGACCGTGCTGCGCACCGGGGGCACGGATGGTTCGGGCGGCCGGGACCGCCAGCGCAGGAGGGCGAGCAACAACAACAGATGAAGCAGCAGCGCAATCGCCATTGCGCGCCGGTTGGCGGTCCGCTGCATGGGATGCATACGCCTCCATGTGGCCACTTCGAAAGGAATACGTTCGTTAGTCGAACAATAATATCAAAATAAAAACACCCTGCAAGCCGAAGCGTTGCAGGGTGTCCGGGGTCGAGAGCGCCGGTCGGCGATCAGCGCGGCAGTACCGACGATCCCATCAGGAATTCATCGACGGCGCGGGCGCACTGGCGGCCTTCGCGGATCGCCCACACGACGAGCGACTGGCCGCGGCGCATGTCGCCGGCCGTGAAGACCTTCGGCACCGACGTCTGGTAGCACACCTCGCCATCCGTCGTGGCGCGGGCGTTGCCGCGCGCATCCTTCTGCACGCCGAACGCGTCCAGCACTTGCTGCACCGGCGAGACGAAGCCCATCGCCAGCAGCACGAGGTCGGCTTTCAGTTCGAATTCCGAACCGGCCACTTCGACCATCTTGCCGTCTTTCCACTCGACGCGGCAGGCGATCACTTTTTCCACTTTGCCGCCCTTGCCTTCGAAGCGCTTGGTGGCGACGGCGAAGTCGCGCTCGCAGCCCTCTTCGTGCGACGACGACGTGCGCAGCTTGGTCGGCCAGTACGGCCACACGAGCGGCTTGTTTTCCTGCTCCGGCGGCATCGGCATCAGTTCGAACTGGGTCACGGATGCGGCGCCGTGGCGGTTCGACGTGCCCACGCAGTCGGAGCCGGTGTCGCCGCCGCCGATCACGACCACGTGCTTGCCGGTGGCCTTGATCTGGTCCTTGACCTTGTCGCCGGCGTTGACGCGGTTCTGCTGCGGCAGGAAGTCCATCGCGAAATGGACGCCCTTCAGGTCGCGGCCCGGGACCGGCAGGTCGCGCGGCTGCTCGGCGCCGCCGGCCATGATGACGGCGTCGAAGTCTTTCGCCAGGTCTTCCGGGAAGATGGTGTCGCGCGCCATGTTGCTGACGGCGGCCGGGAAGTCCTTGCCGATCAGGGTCGAGGTGCGGAAGGTCACGCCCTCGGCCTTCATCTGCTCGACGCGGCGGTCGATCAGGTCTTTCTCCATCTTGAAGTCGGGGATGCCGTAGCGCAGCAGGCCGCCGATGCGGTCGCTCTTCTCGAACACCGTCACGTCGTGGCCGGCGCGCGCCAGCTGCTGGGCGGCGGCCAGGCCCGCGGGGCCGGAACCGACGATCGCGACCTTCTTGCCGGTTTTATTGGCAGCCGGTTGCGGGACGATCCAGCCGTGTTCCCAGCCGGCGTCGGCGATCTTGCGCTCGATCGACTTGATGCCGACCGGTTCGTTGTTGATGCCGAGCGTGCAGGCGGATTCGCACGGTGCCGGGCAGATGCGGCCCGTGAACTCGGGGAAGTTGTTCGTCGAGTGCAGGTTGTCGACGGCGTAGCGGTAATTGCCGTGATAAACCAGGTCGTTCCAGTCGGGGATCTGGTTGTTGACGGGGCAGCCGGTGTTGCAGAACGGGATGCCGCAATCCATGCAGCGCGCACCTTGTACCTTCGCTTGCGCGTCGGTCAGGGTGATCGAGAATTCCTTGTAGTTCTTGAGACGGGCAGCGGGTTCCAGGTGGTCTTCTTCCTGGCGCTGAAATTCCATGAAGCCGGTGATCTTACCCATTTGTATTCCTATCGTTTTCGGTTCGGTCTAAAGAGATGCGAAGCGCGTGGCTTAGGTCACTCAACTTGGGTTCCCGCCTCCGCGGGAACGACGTTCAAACGCTAACGGTGATAATGAACGCTAAGTTTGTTCCGTCGCCCCCGCGCAGGCGGGGGCCCAAGTTCAGCAGGCACGCAGCCGTTGCGGCATCAGGCAGCCAGTTCGATCTTGTCGTTGGCTTCTTCCATGCTGCTGTTGTGCATCTCTTCCAGCGCGCGCTTGTACTCGGTCGGGAAGACCTTGACGAACTTGCTGCGGCTGTTGGCCCAGTCGTCCAGCAGGTTGCGCGCACGGGTCGATCCGGTGTGCTTGAAGTGACGCTCGATCAGGCGCTTCAGGATCGCTTCGTCCGACTCGCGCTCGCCGTTGCGGGTCTGGCTGTGCCAGCTGGCCTTGTCGCTCTGTTCCTTGGTCGACTGCACGCTCTCCAGTGCCACCATCGCGGTATTGCACTTCTGCTCGAACTCGCCCTTCGGATCGTAGACGTACGCCACGCCGCCCGACATGCCCGCCGCGAAGTTGCGGCCGGTGTCGCCCAGCACGACGACGGTGCCGCCGGTCATGTATTCGCAGCCGTGGTCGCCCACGCCTTCGACGATCGCCGTCGCACCCGAGTTACGCACCGCGAAACGCTCGCCGGCCACGCCGTTCAGGAAGGCTTCGCCGGCGATCGCGCCGTACAGCACCGTGTTGCCGACGATGATGTTGTCGACGGCCCAGCCACGGAACTCCGTGTTCGGACGCACGATGATGCGGCCGCCCGACAGGCCCTTGCCGACGTAGTCGTTGCCTTCGCCCACCAGGTCCAGCGTGATGCCCGCCGCCAGGAACGCGCCGGCCGACTGGCCCGCGGTGCCCTGCAGCTGGATGTGGATCGTGTCGTCCGGCAGGCCGGCATGGCCGTAGCGCTTGGCGACTTCGCCCGACAGCATCGTGCCGACCGTGCGGTTGACGTTCTTCACCGGCGAGATGAACGAGACGCGCTCGCCCTTCTCCAGCGCGGCCTTGGCCTGCGCGATCAGCTTGTGGTCCAGGGCCTTGTCCAGGCCGTGGTCCTGGACTTCCGTGTGCAGCAGCTGGCGTTTGTCGTCCACCTTCGGCTGATAGAAGATGTTCGAGAAATCCAGGCCTTGCGCTTTCCAGTGGCCGACGGCCTTCGATTTATCCAGCAGGTCGGCGCGGCCGATCAGTTCGTCGAAGGTGCGGATGCCCAGCTGGGCCATGATCTGGCGCGCTTCTTCGGCGACGAAGAAGAAGTAGTTCACGACGTGTTCCGGCTTGCCCGAGAACTTGGCGCGCAGTTCCGGGTCCTGGGTCGCCACGCCCACCGGGCAGGTGTTCAGGTGGCACTTGCGCATCATGATGCAGCCTTCGACGACGAGCGGTGCCGTCGCGAAGCCGATTTCGTCGGCGCCCAGCAGGGCGGCGATGACGACGTCGCGGCCGGTACGCATCTGGCCGTCGGCCTGGACGCGGATGCGGCTGCGCAGGCCGTTCAGCACGAGGGTCTGCTGGGTCTCGGCGAGGCCCAGTTCCCACGGCGTGCCGGCGTGCTTCACCGACGACAGCGGCGATGCGCCGGTGCCGCCGTCATGGCCGGCGACGACGACGTGGTCGGCCTTCGCCTTCGAGACGCCGGCGGCGACCGTGCCGATACCCACTTCCGAGACCAGCTTCACCGAAATCGATGCGTGCGGGTTCGCGTTCTTGAGGTCGTGGATCAGCTGCGCCAGGTCTTCGATCGAGTAGATGTCGTGGTGCGGCGGCGGCGAGATCAGGCCCACGCCCGGCACCGAGAAGCGCAGCGATGCGATGTACTCGGACACCTTGTGGCCCGGCAGCTGGCCGCCTTCGCCCGGCTTGGCGCCCTGCGCCATCTTGATCTGGATCTGGTCGGCGGACGCCAGGTATTCGGCGGTCACGCCGAAACGGCCCGATGCCACCTGCTTGATCTTCGAACGCAGCGAATCGCCTTCCAGCAGCGGGATGTCGGCGACGACGCGGTCCTTGCCCAGGATCGACGCCAGCGACTCGCCCTTGGCGATCTTGATGCCCTTGAACTCGCCCATGTAGCGCGCCGGGTCCTCGCCGCCTTCGCCGGTGTTGCTCTTGCCGCCGATGCGGTTCATGGCGATGGCCAGCGTGGCGTGCGCCTCGGTCGAGATCGAGCCCAGCGACATCGCGCCGGTGGCGAAGCGCTTGACGATGTCCTTGGCCGGTTCGACTTCGTCCAGCGGGATCGCCTTGGCCGGATCGATCTTGAATTCCATCAGGCCGCGCAGCGTCAGGTGGCGGCGGCTCTGGTCGTTGATGATCTGCGCGTATTCCTTGTACGTGCTGAAGTTGTTGGCGCGGGTCGAGTGCTGCAGCTTGGCGATGGCGTCCGGGGTCCACAGGTGGTCTTCGCCGCGCACGCGGAAGGCGTATTCGCCGCCGACGTCCAGCGAGTGGGCCAGGACCGGGTCCTTGCCGAAGGCCTGCGCATGCAGGCGCAGCGCTTCCTCGGCCACTTCGAACAGGCCGATGCCTTCCACCGTCGACGACGTGCCGCGGAAGTATTTGTCGACCAGCGACTTGTTCAGGCCGATGGCTTCGAAGATCTGGGCGCCGCAGTACGACATGTAAGTCGAGATGCCCATCTTCGACATCACCTTCATGAGGCCCTTGCCGACCGCCTTCGTGTAGTTGGTGATCGCCTTGTCGGCGGCCATCTCGTGCGGCAGCGTGTGCGCCAGGTCGACCAGCGTTTCCAGCGCCAGGTACGGGTGCACGGCTTCCGCGCCGTAGCCGGCCAGCAGCGCGAAGTGGTGCGTCTCGCGGGCCGAACCGGTTTCCACGACGAGGCCCGTCGAAGCGCGCAGGCCGCGCTGCACGAGGTGCTGGTGGATCGCGGACGTCGCCAGCAGCGCCGGGATCGCGACCTGGTCGGCGTTGAGGTTACGGTCCGAGACGATCAGGATGTTGTGGCCCGATTTCACCGCGTCGACGGCTTCCGCGCACAGCGAGGCCAGCGACGCTTCGATGCCTTCCTTGCCCCAGGCGACCGGGTAGCTGATGTTCAGTTCATACGACTTGAACTTGCCGCCGGTGTGCAGGCTGATGTTGCGCAGGCGTGCCATGTCGTCGAAGCCGATGATCGGCTGCGACACTTCGAGGCGCATCGGCGGGTTCACGTTGTTCGTGTCCAGCAGGTTCGGCTTCGGACCGATGAACGACACGAGCGACATCACCATCGCTTCGCGGATCGGGTCGATCGGCGGGTTCGTGACCTGGGCGAACAGCTGCTTGAAGTACGAGTACAGCGGCTTCAGCTTGTTCGACATGACCGCCAGCGGCGAGTCGTTACCCATCGAGCCGGTGGCTTCCTCGCCCAGCACGGCCATCGGGGCCATCAGGAATTTCAGGTCTTCCTGGGTGTAGCCGAACGCCTGCTGGCGGTCCAGCAGGGAAATGGCCGCCTTCTCGCCCTGCGCATCCTTCGCACGGTTCTGCGACAGCTGGCTTTCCGACAGCTTGATTTCGTTGAGCTTGATGCGCACCGACTTGATCCATGCCTTATAGGGCTTGGCGTTCGAGTAGGTGTCCTTCAGTTCCTTGTCGTCGATGATGCGGCCGGCTTCCAGGTCGATGAGGAACATCTTGCCCGGCTGCAGACGCCATTTCTTGACGATGCGCGATTCGGGAATCGGCAGCGTGCCCGATTCCGACGCCATCACGACCAGGTCGTCGTCGGTGACGATGTAACGGGCCGGACGCAGGCCGTTGCGGTCCAGCGTACCGCCGATGTGGCGGCCGTCGGTGAAGGCCATGGCGGCGGGGCCGTCCCACGGTTCCATCATCGCGGCGTGGTATTCGTAGAACGCGCGGCGGTTCTCGTCCATCGTCGCGTGGTTTTCCCAGGCTTCCGGGATCATCATCATCATCGCCTGGGCGATCGGGTAGCCGGCCATGACCAGCAGTTCGAGCGCGTTGTCGAAGCAGGCGGTGTCCGACTGGCCTTCATAGATCAGCGGGAACAGTTTATTCAGGTCGTCGCCCAGCACGGCCGACTTCATGACGCCTTCGCGCGCGCGGGTCCAGTTGAAGTTGCCCTTGACGGTGTTGATCTCGCCGTTGTGCGCGAGCAGGCGGTACGGGTGGGCCAGCGGCCACTCCGGGAAGGTGTTGGTCGAGAAGCGCTGGTGCACGAGGGCCAGGGCCGACACGCAGCGCGGGTCCTGCAGGTCCTTGTAGTACACGCCGACCTGGTCCGCCAGCAGCAGGCCTTTGTAGACGACGGTGCGCGCCGACATCGACGGCACGAAGAATTCCTTGCCGTGGTTCAGCTTCAGCGCCTGGATCGCGTGGCCCGACGATTTGCGGATCACGTACAGCTTGCGCTCGAGCGCATCGGTGACCATCACGTCCGGGCCGCGGCCGATGAAGATCTGGCGGATGACCGGCTCCTTGGCGCGGACGGTCGGCGACATCGGCATGGCGTCGTCCACCGGCACGTTGCGCCAGCCCAGCACGACCTGGCCTTCGGCGCGCACGGCGCGCTCGATTTCCTGTTCGCAGGCGATGCGCGACGCGTTTTCCTTCGGCAGGAAGACCATGCCCACGCCATATTCGCCCGGCGGCGGCAGTTCGATGCCCTGCTTGGCCATCTCGTCGCGGTAGAACTGGTCGGGGATCTGGATCAGGATGCCCGCGCCGTCGCCCATCAGGGCATCGGCGCCGACGGCGCCCCGGTGGTCCAGGTTCTTCAGGATCAACAGACCCTGTTCAACAATGGAATGGCTCTTGTTGCCCTTGATATGGGCGACGAAACCGACGCCGCAGGCGTCGTGTTCATTGGCGGGATCGTACAAACCTTGGGCAATCATGGGGGCTCCGCTGCATTTTGAAGATATTGAAGGCCGAGAATAAAACAGACTTCAGTAAACATCAATGACAACAATTAGGGTCGGAGTCGAATTAAATCAGGTTTTTTAACGGTTAAAAATAATTGGGGACATAGTGAATAAGGACGATTTCAGGACGTCGCGGACGCGATTGGCCGGCCCGGCGCGACGAACGGTGGATTCAATCGGCCGCGGCGGTGTCCTTGACCTTGAACGGCCGCCCCCGCTTGGCCGGCAGGATCTGGCGTTTCGTCCTGACCTCCAGCTCGGCCTTGAACGCATGCGAGCCGACCGGCCAGCCTTTGCTCAGTGCCGTCGTGATCAATCCCCCTTCGTCGCTGCCATAGCCCTGCTGCACGAATTCGATATACGCGGCTTCGCGCTGGAACGGCGTGTTGCCCAGGCCCCAGTACAGCATGTGTTCGGTGACGAGCGGATCCGGCCGGATGCCCGCATGGTGGGCATAGCTGGACCAGCGGTATTCGTAGGGCGCCGACGCCAGTCCGGCCTGCACCGGTGCGAGTTCGAGGTAGCGGGTGCAGGCCAGCAGGTAGGCGGCGGCATCGACGAGAGACGTGCGAAAACGGCCCTGGAACAGGGTGCCCGTCCGGCCATGCCGGCTGTTGAACCAGGGAACGTAATAGCGGCCGACCTTCTGCATCATGAGGGCCAACCCCGTCTCGTCGGCGGGCGTGGCCAGGATGATGACGTGGTCCGGCATCAGCACGTAGGCGTGCACGGCCACCTTGTAGAAACGGGCGCACTCCTTCAGCCAGCCGAGGAAGCGCTCGTGATCGTCGTCGTCGCGGAAGATCAGCTGGTTGTCGTTGCCGCGCTGGATGATCAGGTGCGGCTGGTTCGGCAGGATCAGGCGGGGTTGGCGGGCCATGGCGTCGTGTAAAGCGTCGAAAACGCGATTCTAGCGCAACCGCCCCGCTCTGTCCCCGATTAAATTCGCAGACGTTAAAATGGGGACCTGCATTGTCCCCATTTATTTACAAGCAGCAACTGGTCCCGGACGACCCTGTCCCTGATAATCAGGCCAGCGTGAACCCGGCCGACAGGCTGTAGCCTTCGCCGTATGCGCTGCGCAGCGGCAGGTCCTGGCCGAGGCCCGTCCGCGCCTTCTTGCGCAGACGGTAGACGAGCATGTCGACGCGGCGGCTGGCGTCCGGGTCGTCGCCGCCCATCCCGGCCACGATCACCTGGCGCGGCACGGGCCGGGTGTTGATGGTCAGCAGGTGCAGGAAATTGCACTCTTTTTCCGTCAGGTCGATCACCTTGCCCATCAGCTCCAGCTGGCGGGCGGAGACGCGCAGGGTCCACTTGCTCGGCGTGGGTGCCGGCTCGGACGGACGCACGCGGCGGTCCAGCGCCTCGATGTGGGCGGCCAGTTCCGGGAACTTGATCGGCTTGGTCAAATAATGGTCGGCGCCGAGGCGCAGACCGAGGATGCGGTTGTCGAACGCCACCCGGCCCGTCAGCACCAGCAGTCCGATTTCGGGATACAGCTGGCGCATCCGCGGGATCACATTGAATCCATCCTCGTCGGGCAGGCCCAGGTCGAGCACCACCACGGCCGCCGGCGTGCGCGTCAGCGCGGCCCACATGTCGCTGGCGGTGGTCGAGATCGTGACCTCATGGCCGAGTTCCTTGAGGAAATCGGCCATGTCGCCTGCGTATTCGCCATTGTCTTCAACAATCAGTATTTGCGTCATGGGTTTTGCCATGTTTCCTTGTTTCGTATTTCCCGGCCTCGGGCAGGTCTTGTGCCTTCCGTTGTCGGGCGGCTAACCCCGGTCGCCATTCCGATTATCACTGCTGGTCAATCCGGAAGCAAGAGCTTTTGCCCCGCTTTCCTGTACCGGTAGCCATAGCCTGAATTCGGCGCCCCCCTCGGGATGACATGCATATGTCAAGCTGCCGCCATGCACTTCAACGACGGAGCGGGCCATGTACAGCCCGAGACCGCTGCCTGCGATGCCCTCCGCGTTCGCGCCGCGATAGCCTTTGTCGAAGATGCGCCCGACGTCGCCCGGCGGCACGGCGGCGCCCTCGTCACGCAACGCCAGTTCGATGCCGCCGTCGACCCGCCGTCCCGTCGCGTGCAGCGTCGTGCCGGCCGGCGTGTAGCGCAAGGCATTGTCCAATAAAACCTTGAGCGCCAGCCGCAGGCCGGACGGTTCGCCGCGCAGCGTTGCCGGCAACTCGCCCGCCGCCAGCGTCACGGGACGCCCGGCCACGCGCGCCTGCGCCACCAGTTCTTCCAGCAACAGGCGCGGCCCCACCGTATTCTCGCGCCGCTGGCTGCCGAGCGCGGCCATGCGCTCCGGCGACAGATAATCGTCCAGCATCGCGATCAGGCGGTCCGTTGCCGTGGCGATCTTGCGGTAGCGCTGACGCGTCGCCTCGTCGGCCTTCGTGCACAAGGCTTCCAACCGCTGGATGGCGCCGTCGATGGTCGACAGCGGCGTGCGGAATTCGTGGTTCAGCATGCTGGCGAAACGCTTGCGCTCGCGCTCCCGCTCGCGCCGCGCGGACACGTCGCGCACGAGGCCCAGCAGCGCCCGCGGCTGACCGCCGTCGTCCAGCGCCAGGGTCGAGATCACCTCGACGGCCACCTCGCTCCCGTCCGGCCGGCGCAGGTCGAACTCGCGCATCACGCGCAGGCGCGAACCGTCGCCGGCGGCAAACCGGGCCAGGCGCTCGGGCAAGCCGGCGCACAGGACCGCCAGCGGACCGTCGCCGCCATTCTCCAGCTGCGCGCGGATGTCGGCGATGGAATAGCCGAGCATCTCGTCGACACCGGGGCTGACGTATGCGGGCCGCCGGGTGGCGCAATCGAGAATGAAGGCCAGGTCGCCGCCCAGTTCGGCAATCGTGCGAAAGGCGTCTGCCGTGGCGATGTCCGTCATAAAACTTTCCAGAGGTTATGCAGCAGATAAGTATAGTGTCCGAAGCAATACTTTGCATAGACAACCGGGGGCCGGCCGTTGCACGAATCACGCATATTCGATATATGCATGTGCAAATAAAAAGGGCAAGCCGGCCGGCTTGCCCTCATGTGGTGCACGATGGCCGCTTATTCGTCCAGCGGCGCGAAGATCGCCTGCAGGTCTTCCTGCGTGAGCGCCATCTTCTGCGACTCGCCTTCGGCCAGGATCGACGCGGCCAGCTCGGATTTCTTTTGCTGCAGCAGCTGGATCTTTTCTTCCAGCGTGCCCTTCGCGATGAGTTTATAGACGAACACGGGTTTGTCCTGCCCGATGCGCCAGGCGCGGTCGGTTGCCTGGTTCTCGGCCGCCGGGTTCCACCACGGGTCGTAGTGGATCACGGTATCGGCCGCCGTCAGGTTCAGGCCCACGCCGCCGGCCTTGAGGCTGATCAGGAAGATCGGCACGGCGCCCTGCTGGAATGCCGCCACCTGTGCGGAACGGTCGCGCGTTTCGCCCGTCAGGATGGCGTACGGGATCTTGCGCGCATCCAGTTCTTCCTCGATGAGGCCGAGCATGCTGGTGAATTGCGAAAACACGAGGATCTTGCGGCCTTCGCCCAGCAGGTCGTCGACCATCTGCATCAGGTCGATCAGCTTGGCCGACACGGCCGCCGTGTTCTTCTTGCCCGGCATGGCTTTCACCAGGCGCGGGTCGCAGCAGACCTGGCGCAGCTTCAGCAGCGCTTCCAGGATGACGATCTGGCTGCGCGCCACGCCCTTGCGGTCGATTTCCTCGCGCACCTTCTTGTCCATCGCCAGGCGCACGGTCTCGTACAGGTCGCGCTGCGGACCGCTGATCTCGATGCGGCGGATCATCTCCGTTTTTTCCGGCAATTCCTTCGCCACATTGTCCTTCGTGCGGCGCAGCAGGAACGGCTTGATGCGGCGGTTCAGCAGCATGCGGCGTACCGGGTCGTCCTGGCGCTCGATCGGGTGGCGGAACTGGGTATTGAAGGTCTTTTCGTCGCCCAGCAGGCCCGGCAGCAGGAAGTGGAATTGCGACCACAGCTCGCCCAGGTGGTTTTCCAGCGGCGTGCCGGACAGGCACAGGCGGTGGCGCGCGTTCAGCGAGCCGGCCGTCTGCGCCGCCTTCGAGCGCGTGTTCTTGATGTAGTGCGACTCGTCCAGGATCACGAGGTGGTACTGGTGCTCGCGCAGCTTTTCCTCGTCGCGCGGCAGCAGCGCGTACGTCGTCAGCACGATGTCGGCGCCGTCGATCCGGTCGAACAGCTCCATGCGCTCCTTGCCCTGCAGCAGGAGCACCTTCAGGTCCGGGGCGAAGCGCGCGGCTTCTTCCATCCAGTTCGTCATGAGGCTCGTCGGCGCGATCACGAGCGCCGGATTCGTCAGGCGGCCCGCTTCCTTTTCCGTCAGGATGTGGGCGATCGTCTGCACGGTCTTGCCGAGACCCATGTCGTCGGCGAGGATGCCGCCGAAGTCGTATTCGCGCAAGAATTGCATCCAGGCGAGGCCGTCGAGCTGGTAGTCGCGCAAGGTGGCTTGCAGGCCTTTCGGCGCGTCGACCTTTTTCACCTTGCCGAACTGGCTCAGCTTGCGGCCCGTTTCGCGCAGGCGCTCGCCGCCCGACCAGTTCAGCTCGGTGCCTTTCGCGAGTTCTTCCAGGCGCGCCGCGTCCAGGGTCGACAGGCGGACCTTGTTCTTGATCTTGTCGTTGAAATACAGCTCGCCCAGGGTCGACAGGATCGGTTTTACACGGCCCCACGGCAGCGCCACGCGCAGGCCGTCCGGCAAGGTCGCCAGCATCTGGTCGGCCTCGGCATGCGCGGCCAGCACGTCCGGATTGAAGTCGAGCGGCGCCGTGCGGATGAGTTGCACCAGCACGGGCAGCAGCGGCACGCGCTTGCGGTTGACGACGATGCCCAGCTCCAGCTCGAACCAGGCATTGCCGGCCTCGGGCGGCTCGTCGATCTCGGCATACCAGTCCTCGACCGGCACCACGTCGTAGCGGTATTTCGGCGACTTCTGGACGTGCCAGCCGAGGTCGGACAGCGCGTCGAGGTCGTTCTCGGCGAAGCGCAACCAGTGCGCCTGGCTGTCGAGCACCTGCGCGCCGGACAACGCCGACAACGGCGCCGTGGCCGGCTTGCGGAAGCCCAGCTTGTGCAGCGCGTCCAGCGCGGCGGCCTCCAGCGCGTCGTCGCGCTGGATGATCTCGGTGACGTCGCCGATCTGGCGCACGACGCGCTGGGCCGGGTCGAACGAGATGCGCTGGCCGTCGTAGTCGAACGACAGCACGGCGAAGTCCTGCCAGCGCTGGCCATTGCCTTCGGCTTGCGGGATGGCGTCGAGCAGCAGGTGCGGCTGCGGCTCGACATCCGTGCGGATGCGCTGCGTGAGCGGCTGCGGCAGCGGCATCAGCTGCTGCAGGCCATGCGCCAGCAACAGTTGCGACACGCGCTTCTTATCGTTGCCGGCCAGCGGCGGCGCCTGCGACACGAGGGCCTGCAACTCGGCCAGCGAGATGTCGATGCCGCCGCGGTTCAGGTCCAGCGGCCCGCACGACAGGTTGTCGATGTACCACGGCGGGTCGGTCGGCAGCATGTAGTCGACGAGGTCGGCGCCGGCATGCGTCGCGCCCTTGGACGGTTCCACCGACCACCCCAGCTTGGCCGCGCGGCCTTCGTCGCGCCACGTGAGATCGGCCTTGCGCACGGGACCGGCCTGCAGCGGATACAGCAGGCCGTTGGTCATGTCGGACCACGAGTTCGCCCACAGCAGTTTTCCCTGGTCGAGCAATTGCTGCAGCAGGATGGCGCCGACCTTGCCCTTGGGCTCGGTCGCGCTCGTGCTCTGGTTGGAGCCGCTGCGCATGGCGATGAAGAACCGGACCAGGTCCTCGTCGTCGCCTTCGAGGTAGGCCGGCGGCGCCGACAGCAGCGAGAACACCTCGCTCACCGGGCTGGCCGCGGCCACGTCCCCGTTCGGGCGCAGGCGCGCCTTGCACAGGCAGATCGCGACGTGGCGGCCGCCGCTGGTCGGGGCCATGACATAAACGAATTTGTACTGGACGGCCTTGGGGTCAGTGACTTCCGCGGTCAGCTTCGGCTGGGGATGTGCTGCCGCCTCGACCCTTTGCAGCCAGCTCAACACCGGTGCGGGCAGGGCGGGAGCGCGTGCGGGTGCTCGGGCCGGAGGTGCGTCGCTGGTGTCGTCGCGATGAAAATCAACTGTGTGCATGGGTCTCACGAGTCTATATTTGAAAAAACAACAATTCCTATTATCCCTCATGCGACCCGTACAGTTTTGTTCGGAATCGCACGTAGTGGGCAAAACTTTACGAGCCGAAAGGAGTAGAAGTTACACTCTGCCGCCCTGCTTTGCCAGCCCCCACCAAGCATTTTTTTGCTTGTATTCTTCCGAGAAATTGAGCTTATCTGTCATCGGCGTCATGCCATCAGGCGCCAGCTCGGCGAACTCAGGTGCCGTACGAAGAACTCGGCCAGGGCTTCGACCTTGGCGGGCCGCGTGCGCGCCGATGGCGTGACGAAGTACAAGCCGCCCCGCGCCAGGCTCCAGTCTTCCAGTATGGGGACAAGCTGCCCGGCGCGCACATGATCTGCCGCAATGAATTCCGGGAACTCGGCAATCGCCAGTCCGGCCAGCACGGTGGGCAGCAATGCGTCGGAATTCGTCACGCGCAGCGGACCTTCCGGTTTGACGACGACTTCTTCGCCCTCCGCGTTGGTGAAGCGCCACACATCGCTGCGCGCGCGGTAGGCATAGCCCAGGCAGGGGTGATCGGCAAGGTCGGACGGATGGCGCGGCGTGCCCCGCGTTTGCAGATAGCCGGGCGCTGCCACGACCAACTGCGCCACCGGACACAGCTTGCGCGCGACGAGCGACGAATCGGGCAGCACGGCGATGCGCAGCGCGGCGTCGAAGCCCTGCCCGACGAGGTCGACGGTGGCATCGGACAGGTGCAGGTCGACTTTGACGTCGGGATAGTCGCGGAAGAACGCGGGCATCAGCGGCGCCACCCAGCGCAGGCCGAACGACATCGGCACGGCCAGCCGCACGAGCCCGCGCGGCCGCGCGGACATCTCGCGCGCGGCGCCCTCGGCCTCTTCCGCTTCGCGATAGATCTTCAGCGCGCTGTCCGCGATGGTGCGGCCGAATTCCGTCAGCGCCAGCTGGCGCGACGTGCGGTTCAGCAGGCGCGCGCCGAGCCGCTCCTCGAGCCGCGCGACGCCCCGCGACACGGTCGCCACCGACACCCCGAGCGCACGCGCGGCGCCGGCGAACGAGCGTTCCTCGGCCACCTTGGCGAACATCGCGAGACCTTCGAAATCGGGAAGCAGGGACATCGTTCATCGTCGGCGTGGGAGCCGATGAGTTATCGAACCCGACATGTTACGGCATCCGGGCGCGGGTGCCTACCGATTGTCGGTAGCAACAACATCAAATCTGCAACGATAGTTTGCGATCAGTGCTATTTTAATCGATAGGCACACCCGGTACGATGCTTCACATCGGGACAACAAACAGTCCCGGCCTCAACCAAAGGAGAAGATCGTGACCGCCAGACTCGCCAACAAAATCGCCCTCGTCACCGGTGCCACCAGCGGCATCGGCCTGGCCACCGCCAAACGCTTCGCCCTCGAGGGCGCGCAAGTGATCGTCACCGGCCGCCGCCAGGCCGAACTGGATGCCGCCGTCAAGGCCATCGGCCACGACACGGTCGGCCTGCGTGTGGACTCCAGCGACCTCGCGGCCCTGGACGGCCTGTACGACGAGATCCGCGCCCGCTTCGGCCGCCTCGACGTCCTGTATGCCAACGCCGGCGGCGGCTCGATGCTGCCCCTGGGCGAGATCACGGAAGAACAATTCGACGACACCTTCGGCCGCAACGTGAAAGGCACGCTGTTCACCGTGCAGAAGGCGCTGCCGCTGCTGTCGCAGGGCGCCTCGGTGATCCTGACCGGCTCGACGGCCGGCAGCAGCGGCACCCCGGCGTTCAGCGTCTATGCCGCCAGCAAGGCCGCCGTGCGCGCCTTCGCCCGCAACTGGATCCTGGACCTGAAGGACCGCGGCATCCGCGTCAACACGATCAGCCCGGGCGCGACCCGCACGCCGGGCCTCGTCGAACTGGCCGGCACCGACGCCGCCGCGCAGCAGGGCCTCGTCGACTACCTGGCCGCGCAGATCCCGCTGGGCCGCGTGGGCGAGCCGGACGAGATCGCGAAAGCCGCCGTGTTCCTCGCGTCCGACGACGCCAGCTTCGTCAACGGCACCGAACTGTTCGTGGACGGCGGGCAGGCCCAGATCTGAGCGGTACGCCGGTGAGTCCGAGGCGGGCATGAGAATGCCGCACTGTCAAGACTGGCACATCGCCCGCGATTGCGTATCATTGCCCGCTCGACTCACCGAACCTTTCGTACCATGCTGCCTTCGATCGAACAACGCCTCGCTCAAGAACTGTCCGCCAAACCGGCACAGGTGGCCGCCGCCATCGCCCTGCTCGACGAAGGCGCGACCGTCCCCTTCATCGCCCGCTACCGCAAGGAGGCCACGGGCGGCCTCGACGACATCCAGCTGCGCCTGCTGGAAGAACGCCTGCGCTACCTGCGCGAGCTGGAAGACCGCCGCGCCGCCGTCATCGCGTCCATCACGGAGCAGAACAAGATGACGCCGGAACTGCTGCAGGCGATCTCGCTTGCGGAAGACAAGACCCGCCTGGAAGATTTATATCTGCCGTACAAGCAGAAGCGCCGCACCAAGGCCCAGATCGCGATCGAGGCCGGCCTGACACCGCTGGCGGAAAGCCTGCTCGACGATCCGGCGCGCGATCCGGAAAGCGAGGCGGCCAAATACCTGCGCGAAGCGTTCACGAACGCGGACGGCGTCGCGAACCCCGGCGTGGCGGACACGAAGGCCGCGCTGGACGGCGCGCGCCAGATCCTGATGGAGCGCTTCGCGGAAGACGCGCAATTGCTGCAATCGCTGCGCGAATACGTGCAGGAACACGGCGTCGTCGAGTCGAAGGTCGTCGACGGCAAGCAGGAAGAAGGCGAAAAATTCGCCGACTACTTCGATTATTCGGAGACGCTCGCCACCGTCCCGTCGCACCGCGCGCTGGCATTGATGCGCGGCCGCCGCGAGGGCGTGCTGGACGTGACCCTGCGCCTCGATTCCGAGCCGGAAAAGCCGAAGTGGGACGCGCCGCACAACCCGTGCGAAAACCGCATCGCGGCGCGCTTCGGCATCAAGGGCGCGGGCCGCCCGGCCGACAAATGGCTGCTCGACACGGCACGCTGGACGTGGCGCGTAAAAAGCTTCATGTACATCGAGACGGAGCTGATGGGCGCCTTGCGCGAGAAGGCCGAGGGCGATGCGATCCACGTGTTCGCGCGTAACCTGAAAGACCTGCTGCTCGCCGCGCCCGCGGGCCCGCGCGCGACGATGGGCCTCGACCCGGGCCTGCGCACGGGCGTGAAGGTGGCCGTCGTCGACGCGACCGGCAAGGTGGTCGACACGTCGACGATCTACCCGCACGCGCCGCGCAACGACTGGGACGGTTCGCTGCACACGCTGGCCAAACTCGCCGCGAAGCACAACGTGTCGCTGATCTCGATCGGCAACGGGACCGCGTCGCGCGAGACCGATAAACTCGCGCAAGACCTCATCAAGCAGCAGCCGGAGCTCAAGCTCACGAAGATCGTCGTGTCGGAAGCCGGCGCGTCGGTGTACTCGGCGTCGGAATTCGCGTCGCGCGAACTGCCGGAGCTGGACGTGTCGCTGCGCGGCGCCGTCTCCATCGCGCGCCGCCTGCAGGACCCGCTGGCGGAGCTGGTGAAAATCGATCCGAAATCGATCGGCGTGGGCCAGTACCAGCACGACGTGTCGCAGACGCAGCTCGCGCGCCAGCTCGACGCCGTCGTCGAGGATTGCGTGAACGCGGTCGGCGTGGACGTCAACACGGCATCGGCACCGCTGCTGGCGCGCGTGTCGGGCCTGTCGTCCAGCGTCGCGCAAAGCATCGTCAATTACCGCGACCAGCAAGGCGCTTTCGCCTCGCGCGCGGCGCTGAAGAAGGTGCCGCGCCTGGGCGACAAAACCTTTGAACTGGCGGCCGGTTTTCTCCGCATCGTGAACGGCGACAATCCGCTCGACGCATCGGCCGTGCACCCGGAATCGTATCCCGTCGTCGAAAAAATCCTGGCCGATATCCAGAAGGACATCAAGTCGGTGCTCGGCGACAGCACCCTCGTCAAACGCCTGAATCCGGCAAAATATGCGGACGACAAATTCGGCGTGCCGACCGTGACCGACATTTTGAAGGAGCTGGAAAAGCCGGGCCGCGACCCGCGTCCGGAGTTCACGACGGCGACGTTCAAGGAAGGTGTCGAAGCCATTGCGGACCTGCGTCCGGACATGATCCTGGAAGGCGTCGTGACCAACGTGGCGGCGTTCGGCGCGTTCGTCGACGTCGGCGTGCACCAGGATGGCCTCGTGCACATCTCGGCGCTGTCGAACACGTTCGTGAAGGACCCGCACACGGTCGTGAAAGCGGGCCAGGTCGTCAAAGTGAA
Organism: Massilia sp. Masssp93; assembly: GCF_059491295.1. NCBI lineage: Bacteria > Pseudomonadati > Pseudomonadota > Betaproteobacteria > Burkholderiales > Oxalobacteraceae > Massilia > Massilia sp. Masssp93. The sequence continues at coordinate 5,971,677 of NZ_CP168502.1, forward strand.
AGTGCTGGAAGTGGACGTCAAGCGCAAGCGCATCGCGCTCACGATGCGCTTGTCGGACAGCGCACCGCAGGCGGGATCGCAACCGCAGCAGCGCGGCGATCGCGAGGATCGCAAGCGCATGGGCCAGCATCAGAAGCAGGAGCGCCCAGCACCACAGGCGGGCGGCGCGATGGCGGCCGCATTCGCCAAACTCAAGCGGTAATCCTAGGGTGGGCGGCCTCCGCCCACGCGGACGTTTGCACGGCGTGCGCGCTCCGCCCACGCAAACGCCGGCGAACCGCAAACGTCACGCGTGGGCACGGCGTGCCCACCCTGCGTGGACAGGCGGCGCGCCTTATGCCGGCGTTCCCGTTTTCTTATAAAATGCCGTCATCCACTCCAATTCTCACCAAAGGCAGAACCAAATGAGCGACGTACAATCCTGGATCAAAGAGACCGTGACCAACACGCCCGTCGTGCTGTTCATGAAGGGCACGGCCCAGTTCCCGCAATGCGGTTTTTCCGGCCGCGCGATCCAAATCCTGAAGGCTTGCGGCGTCGACAACATCGCCACCGTGAACGTCCTGGAAGACGCGGAAGTCCGCCAGGGCATCAAGGAATACTCGAACTGGCCGACCATCCCGCAGCTGTACGTGAACGGCGAATTCGTCGGCGGTTCCGACATCATGACGGAAATGTACGAGTCCGGCGAACTGCAAGCGCTGATCAACAAGAATGGCTGATCCCGGCCCGTGCCCGGATGGCGAACCCGGCGGCCCGCGCCGCCGGATCATCGTCGCCATCACGGGCGCGACCGGCGCAATCTATGGCGTGCGGCTGTTGCAACGGCTGTCCGCCGCACCCGGCGTCGAGACGCACCTCGTCATTTCCGACGCCGCCTCCCTCACCCTGCACCAGGAAGTCGGCCTGCAACGGCGCGACGTGGAAGCGCTCGCCCACGTGGTGCACCGTAACCGCGAGATCGGGGCATCGATCGCGAGCGGCTCGTTCCAGACGGACGGCATGGTGATCGCACCCTGTTCGATGAAGACCCTGGCCGCGGTCGCACATGGTTTGTCGGACAACCTGATCGCGCGTGCCGCCGATGTTGTGCTGAAAGAACGCCGCCGCCTGATCCTGATGGTGCGCGAGACGCCGTTCAACCTGGCGCACCTGCGCAACATGACGGCGGTCACGGAAATGGGCGGGATCGTCTTCCCGCCGCTGCCAAGCTTTTATCACCGTCCCGCCACGATAGACGAGATGGTCGACCACACGGCCGCACGCGTCATGGACCTGCTGGGCGTGACGAATGCGCTCGCCCCGCGCTGGGGCGGCATGAAAGACGACGGCGCCGCCTGAAGCGGCGTTCAGGCGCCTTCGCCGTACAGATCCTTCTCGGCCTGTCTCTGTTCCTTTGCGTCTTCGATTTTTCTGCGCTGCTCGTTACGTTTGCGCATGATTTCTGCGTGCTGGGCCGCCGTCATCGGCGGTGCGGTCATGAGGTCCTTCAACTGCGCGGTGTTGCTGTAGTTATTAATCATGAGGCGACTGCATCCTTATTGACCGATAACACTGGCGGAGCGCCAGGCAGGAACGCGAACTCGACCGTTCTCGACGTTCCGTTAGCGTTATCGATTATGCGCGAGACTCGGCCATTTGTGCGGACTGTCGCAGAAAAAAATTGCAGTATGGAAGGCGCAGGCGCGCCGTGAGACACGGCCGCCCCGAAAGCGGCCGTCGCGAGACGCGATGACGAGCGGAAGGATTATTTCTGCTGCTGGTGATTCATGCGCACCAGCATGCGGATGAATTCGCGTGCCAGCTGCTTGTGATGCTCGTCCAGGCGCTGCAGGTCGGCGATCAGCTTGACGTCGGCTGATTCGAAGCGGGCGCTGCCGTCGGCACTGTCGCCGCTGGCGGCGGCGTTTTCCGAACCGCCAAAGCGCAGCCAGTCGGCCGGTACGCCCAGCCATTGCGCGATCATGCGCAATTTTTCCTGGGTCGGGATCGCCTCGCCGACCAGCCATTTACGCGCCGCGTGGACCGTAATCGGACGGCCCTCGAAGCGAATGTTAAATTCCCGCGCCAGCCGGGTCGGGCTGTCCGGAGAATAATGCGCATTTTTCAGGGCTTGCTGCAGGCGCTCGCTGAAGCTCTCCCGCTCGTTAGTCGAATTCATGGGTGGCACTAAGGGTTCATGCAAAGCCGTCATAGGTCGCTCCGTTGACCAGACCGTCTGTGACGGCAGGAAAGACTATAGGTAACAAATAAGTGAGTATTGACCAATTCTCACAGTGCTGTCCAGCAATTCCCAGGCTTTCCAGCGCATCGTGAGCGATGTGTGAAAAATATCCTACAGGAAAAGAAAAACGTTTGCTCGTCCAAATTCTCGTGAAGAAAGGGAACAAGTGTTCCTCTTGGCACGCAAAATGATGCCAAGAGTCAACAAAATCAGGCGAAATGCTGCTAGCTTGTCGCAATTTTTGCGACAAGCATGTTGCCCAAATATGTTGTTTTACGTCAACTCAAAACGGAGGATGCCGTCGTCGCCGGTTACACGGGTCAAGATACCGTTGTACCAAAGATAATGAAGATGGGCCAGCGCCTCGCCGATCGCGAAACTGAGTTGGTGGGCGTCGAGTTGCCGTTTGAACATCAGCGGGACAATGTCAACTGCCGACCTGGGCTCTGCACACGCGGCGCGGACTTCCTCCAGGCGCTCGGCGTGGTGTGCGCGCAGTTGCGCGATGCGGGTGTGCAAGCCACGGAACGGCTTGCCGTGTGCGGGCAGGACCAGGGTGTCGTCGGGCAAGTCCGCGAACTTGGCCAGGGAATCCAGGTATTGCTGCAATGGATTGCCTTCCGGTTCGACGGCGAATACGGAGACGTTCGTCGAAATGCGCGGCAACACCATGTCGCCGGCGATCAGGATCCGGTCCTTGTCGTCGTACAGCGAGACGTGCTCCGGAGAATGGCCGAACCCCGTGATCACGCGCCATTCCCGTGCGCCGACGGTGACGCGCTGCCCATCCTGCAGGCGCGTGTATGCGGCCGGCACGGCGGGCACGAGCGACGGATAGTAATTCTTGCGGCTCTGCATCTGCTCGAGCATGCCCGCGTCGACGAGGCCGTGGCGCTGGAAATGCGGGATGGCCGACGGGCCGTCGACGCCGGGCAGCGCCGCGGCCATCATGCGCGCGAACCCGAATTCGCCCGTGCTCGTCCAGAACGGCGCCTGGAATCGTTCGCACAGCCAGCCGGACAGGCCGACGTGGTCGGGATGGCAGTGGGTTGCGAACACGCGCAGCAGAGGCCGGTTGTCCATTGCGTCCACGAACAGGCGTTCCCATGCCGCCCGGGTCGCGTCCGTCCCGGCGCCGCAGTCGACGAGGGACCAGCCGTGACGCGTCTCCGCGGTATCGTCCAGCAGCCACAGATTGATATGGTCGAGGGCGAACGGCAGCGGCATGCGCAGCCAGGACAGGCCGGGTGCCACATCCGTCACCGTGCCGGGTGGCGGAATGACGTCGCCGAACGGATAGCTGAGCTGGGATTCGAGTGGATTCATGCGGTCGACTTTCGTGTTGATGCAGGACGGAGCGCGTTACAATGCCGCAAACGCTTTGACGTAAACGTAAACGGAAGGCGCGGAATGTGATTCTAAGCGATTCCGCACCGCGCCACTTGAGACACGCAGGACACCATGGCCACGACCTACACCATCGCCGAACTGGCACGCGAATTCGACATTACCGCCCGAGCGATCCGCTTCTACGAAGACCAGGGGCTGCTCAGCCCAATGCGCGAGGGCCAGGGCGGACGCAACCGTGTCTATACCCCGCGCGACCGCACCCGGCTGAAACTGACGCTGCGCGGCAAGCGCCTGGGCCTCACTTTGTCGGAGATCAAAAGCATCATCGACATGTACGAGACGCCCAAGGACACGGTGGCCCAGATCAACCGCTTCCTCGGCGTGCTGTCGCATCAGCGCGAGACGCTGGAACAACAGCGCGCGGATATCGAGATGTCGCTGGCCGAAATTTCTGTACACGAAGAAGAATGCCGGCGACTGCTGGCGGAGTCCGGTGCGGTCGGGGAGCTGGTGGACGGGGAGAAGGATGCGGCGTAATCGGCCGTGGACCCCTGCTTGACGTTTACGTTAACGTCACTCCGCGCTATCATCCAGCCTGGCCACCAGCCATAACCTAGACGAGAACGAGGACGACATGCTGCATCTCCCTGGCTTGACCTTTGACCACGGCGAAGACATCGCCGCCCTGCGCGAAGCTGTACAACAGTTCGCCGCGAGCGAAATCGCGCCCCGCGCGGGCGAGATCGACCGCACCGACCAGTTCCCGATGGACCTGTGGAAAAAGATGGGCGAACTGGGCCTGCTGGGCATCACCGTCGGCGAGGAATACGGCGGCGCCAACATGGGATACCTGGCGCACATCGTTGCCATGGAAGAAATCTCGCGCGCTTCGGCCTCCGTCGGCCTGTCGTACGGCGCCCACTCGAACCTGTGCGTCAACCAGATCAAGCGCAACGGCACCGAAGCGCAGAAGCGCAAATACCTGCCCAAGCTGATCTCGGGCGAGCACGTCGGCGCCCTCGCCATGTCCGAGCCGAACGCCGGCTCCGACGTCGTCAGCATGAAGCTGCGCGCCGAATTGAAGGGCGACCGCTACGTCCTGAACGGCACGAAGATGTGGATCACGAACGGCCCGGACGCCGACACGCTCGTCGTCTACGCCAAAACGGACATCGCCGCAGGCCCGCGCGGCATGACCGCCTTCCTCATCGAAAAGGGTTATAAGGGGTTCTCGATCGCGCAAAAGCTGGACAAGCTCGGCATGCGCGGCTCGCACACGGGCGAGCTGGTGTTCCAGGATTGCGAAGTGCCGGTGGAAAACGTGCTGGGTGGCGTGGGCAAGGGCGTCAACGTGCTGATGTCCGGCCTGGATTTCGAGCGCACCGTGTTGTCCGGCGGCCCGCTGGGCATCATGTCCGCCTGCATGGACGTCGTCGTGCCGTACATCCATGAGCGCAAGCAGTTCGGTCAGGCAATTGGTGAGTTCCAACTGATGCAGGGCAAGATCGCCGACATGTATTCGACGATGATGGCGTGCCGTGCGTACGTCTACGCGGTCGGCCAGGCCTGCGACCGCGCGACGAACCCGGAGCAGGTGCGCGCCCTGCGCAAGGATGCGGCCGGCGCCATCCTGTACAGCGCGGAAAAGGCGACGTGGATGGCGGGCGAGGCGATCCAGACGCTGGGCGGCAATGGCTACATCAACGAATACCCGGTGGGCCGTCTGTGGCGCGACGCCAAGCTGTACGAGATCGGCGCGGGCACGAGCGAGATCCGCCGCATGCTGATCGGGCGCGAGCTGTTCGGCGAGACGATGTAAGTTTGTGGAGAGAGGAGACCGGGCGAACAAGAAGATCGGCAGGAGCCGGCACAACAATAACACTCCACGCCGCCCGCAGATAAGAACGTCATTCCCGCAAACCGGGGATTCATGCTCGGCCTCCGGCACACGCAACTGCCGCGTTGTCGCGAGCTCAGCATGAAGAGCATCGTGCCGGGGGGCGCGATGCTCACCCGCGCGGGAATGACGTTTCTTACGATGACGATGCATTCTGACACACCGAGTTTCATATCGTTCGCAGCTACAATGACCGCTGCCCCGTCCACCGCGCGAGACGCCCGATGACCCAGGCCACCTTCCCCAAGCTGCTGTCGTCCCAGATCGCCTTCGACATCGCGCGCACCATCCTGGACGGCTTCGACCGCCATTATTCGCTGTTCCGCCAGGCCAGCAAGACGGCCAAGACCCATTTCGAACGCGCCGACTGGACCACGGCCCAGCAGGCCGCGCGCAAGCGCATCGATTTCTACGACAAGCGCGTGCAGGAATGCGTGCATGCGCTGGAAGACGACTACGCGCCGGAAGACCTGACCGACGACACCTGGCGCGAAACGAAGCTGCATTACATCGGCCTGTTGAGCGGCCTGCAGACGGGCCATAAACGTCCGGAACTGGCCGAGAGCTTCTTCAATTCCGTCTGCTGCCACATCCTGCACCGCAGCTACTACCGCAACGATTTCATCTTCGTGCGCCCGGCCGTGTCGACCGAATACATCGAGACGGACGAACCGGCGCCCACGTACCGCGTGTATTACCCGGCGGCGGACGGCCTGCGCTTCGCGTTGCGGCGCATGGTGACGAATTTCCAGCTCGACTGCCCGTTCGCCAACCTCGACCGCGATATCGCCCTCGTCGAGGCACGCATGGCCGAGCAGTTCGGCCTGCACGAGCGCGAACCGAACCAGCAACTGCACGTGCTGTCGAGCCTGTTCTTCCGCAACAAGGCTGCCTACATCGTCGGCCGCGCCATCAACGGCGCCCGCGAGCACCCGTTCGTCGTGCCCATCCTGCACGACCGGGCCGGCCGGCTGGTCCTGGACACGGTGCTGACCGACCCGGAACAGGTAATCCTGCTGTTCTCGTTTACGCGCGCCTATTTCATGGTCGACATGGAAGTGCCGTCGGCCTTCGTGCAATTCCTGCGCAGCCTGATGCCGAAGAAGCCGCGCAGCGAAATCTATACGGTGCTCGGCCTGCAAAAACAGGGCAAGACGCTGTTCTTCCGCGACTTCCTGCAGCACCTGAAGCACAGCTCCGACGCCTTTCGCAGCGCGCCCGGTATCCGCGGTCTCGTGATGCTCGTGTTCGAACTGCCCTCCTTTCCGTACGTGTTCAAGGTGATCAAGGATTTCTATCCGCCGCCGAAAGAGACGACGCGGGCCCGCATCAAGGAAAAATACCTGCTGGTGAAACACCACGACCGCGTGGGCCGCATGGCCGACACGCTGGAGTACTCGGACGTGGCCTTTCCGCTGTCGCGCTTCGACGAGGAACTGCTGGCCGAGCTGCGCCGGTTCGCGCCTTCGCTCGTCGAGATCGAAGGCGACCGCATCATCATCAAGCACCTGTACATCGAACGGCGCATGGTGCCGCTGAATATCTTCCTGGACGATGCCCGCCGCAGCGACGACGGCGACCGCATCGAACATGCCGTGTTCGAATACGGCAATGCGATCCGCGACCTCGTCGCCGCGAACATTTTCCCGGGCGATATGCTGTACAAAAATTTCGGCGTCACCCGACAAGGCCGCGTCGTGTTCTACGACTACGACGAGATCGAGTACCTCACCGACTGCAACTTCCGCGACATCCCGCAGCCGCGTAACGAGGAAGACGAGATGGCGGCCGAGCCGTGGTATCCGATCGGCAAGCACGACGTCTTCCCCGAACAGTTCGCGCGCTTCCTGCTCGCGAATCCAACGATACGCGCGGCGTTCATGAAACACCACGCCGCACTATTGACGCGCGTCTGGTGGCAATCGCACAAGGACCGCATCCTGGCGGGCGAAGTCGAGGACGTCTTTCCCTATCCGCAGCACATCCGGTTCCATCACGCGGACCAATCGAACCCGGCGCTACCCTCGCCGCAACCCCATTACTTGGAGACCTTACACAATGAATGATCCAATCGTTATCGTCGGCGCCGCCCGTACCCCGATGGGCGCCTTCCAGGGCGACTTTTCCTCGAAATCCGCGAGCGACCTGGGCGCCGTGGCGATCAAGGCGGCCGTCGAGCGCGCCGGCGTCGACGCCAGCCTCGTCGAGCACGTCTATTTCGGCAACTGCCTGATGGCCGGCCAGGGCCAGGCCCCGGCGCGCCAGGCGCTGATCAAGGCCGGCCTGCCGCTGTCGACGGGCGCCGTCACCCTGTCGAAGATGTGCGGCTCGGCGATGCAGGCCGCGATCTTCGCGCACGACGTGCTCAAGGCCGGCAGCGCGGACGTCGTCGTCGCCGGCGGCATGGAATCGATGACCAATGCGCCGTACCTGATCCCGAAGGCGCGCGGCGGCTACCGCATCGGCCACGGCGTCATGTTCGACCACATGATGATGGACGGCCTGGAAGACGCCTATTCGCGCAACGAGAAGACGGGAGAAGGCCGCTCGATGGGCACGTTCGCCGAGGAGTGCGTGGCCAAATACTGCTTCTCGCGCGAGCAGCTGGACGCGTTCGCGATCGAATCCGTCAGGCGCGCGCAGAACGCCACCGAGTCCGGCGATTTCCAGTGGGAGATCGCACCGGTGACCGTGGCGAACCGCCTGGGCGAGACCATCATCGAAAAAGACGAAGGCCCGGTCAAGGCCAAGGTCGACAAGATCCCGACCCTGCGCCCGGCCTTCAAGAAGGACGGCGTCATCACGGCGGCATCGTCGTCGTCGATCAACGACGGCGCGGCGGCCCTCGTCATGATGCGCGAATCGACGGCCAGGGAACTGGGCCTCACGCCGATCGCCCGCATCGTCGGCCACACGACGCACGCGCAGGAACCGGACCAGTTCACGACGGCGCCGATCGGCTCGCTGCAAAAGCTGTTCAAGAAGACCGGCTGGTCCGCGAAGGACGTCGACCTCTTCGAGATCAACGAAGCCTTCGCCGCCGTGCCGATGGCCGCGATGCACGAGCTGGACATCCCGCACGACAAGATCAATATCCACGGCGGCGCCTGCGCGCTGGGCCACCCGATCGGCGCGTCGGGCGCGCGCATCATCGTCACCCTGCTGGGCGCGCTGAAGAAGACCGGCGGCAGGCGCGGCGTGGCCTCGCTGTGCATCGGCGGCGGCGAGGCGACCGCGATGGCGATCGAGATGGTGTAATCGATGGCGGACGAATGACCGGTAGGGTGGGCACCCCGTGCCCACGTCACGCGCGTGTTTTCAAAACACGGTAAGGTGACGGACCGCATCCATATCGTGAAAGATCTTCCCATGTCCACCGTTCTCATCATCGGCGCCTCGCGCGGCATCGGCCACGAACTTGCCCGTCAATACCGCGCCGACGGCTGGCGCGTGATCGCCACCGCGCGCAAGACTCCGGATTGCGATGCGCTGCGCGCACTGGGCGCCCAAGCGCACCAGGTCGACGTCACCAACGCGGAATCGATCGGTGGCCTGGGCTGGAAGCTGGACGACGAAAAGATCGACGCCGCCTGGCTCGTCGCCGGCGTGTACGGCCCGGATCACGCCGGCTTCCCGACGGAGCAGGAGTTCGACGACGTCATGCACACGAACGTGCTGGCCGCGATGCGCATCCTGCCCATCGTCGCGCCGCTGGTCGCCGCCACGCGCGGCAGGCTGGCCGTGATCTCGTCGCGCATGGGGTCCATCGGCACGCGCAAGAGCAGCGAGGCGTCGCTGTACCGCGCCAGCAAGGCCGCGCTGAATTCCGTGCTGGCCGACGCCGCGCTGACCTGGGGCCCGCAAGGCGCCACCTGCCTCACGTTCCATCCGGGCTGGGTGCAGACCGATATGGGCGGCCCCGGCGCCACGCTCACCGTGCAGCAGAGCGCGACCGGGCTGCGCGCCACGCTGGCCGCCGCAACACAAGCGCAGAACGGCGCCTTCCTCAATTACGACGGCACACCGATCCCGTGGTGAGCCCTCGACGATAACGATAGACGAGACAAATGATTTTGACCGAAGAACACCAGATGATCCGCGACGCCCTGCGCGCCTTCGCGCAGGAGCGCCTGGCGCCCAACGCCGCGCGCTGGGACCGCGAGCACCATTTTCCCAGGGACGAGCTGAAGGAACTGGCCCGGCTGGGCGCGTTCGGCGTGGCCGTGCCCGAGCAGTACGGCGGCGCCGGCCTCGATTACGTGGCGCTGGCGCTCGTGCTGGAAGAGATCGCGGCCGGCGACGGCGGCACGTCGACCATCATTTCGGTCAACAACTGCCCCGTGTGCTCGATCGCGATGGCGTACGCGAACCCCGCGCAGAAGGAACGCTGGCTGCGTCCGCTCGCGCAAGGCGACCTGCTGGGCGCCTTCGCGCTGACCGAGCCGCACACGGGCAGCGACGCCGCCGCCCTGCGCACGACGGCCGTGCGCGACGGCGACCACTACGTCCTGAACGGCACCAAGCAGTTCATCACGAGCGGCAAGCACGGCGACGTCGCGATCGTCATGGCGGTCACGGACAAGGCGGCCGGCAAGAAGGGCATCAGCGCGTTCTGGGTGCCGACGGACACGCCCGGCTACATCGTCGCCGGCATCGAGCACAAGATGGGCCAGCATTCGTCGGACACGGCGCAGATCGTGTTCGACAACTGCCGCGTCCCGGCCGAGAACCTGATCGGCGAAGAAGGGCAAGGCTACAAGATCGCCTTGTCCGGCCTGGAGGGCGGCCGCATCGGCATCGCGTCGCAATCGGTCGGCATGGCGCGCGCCGCGTTCGAGGCCGCGCTGGCGTATGCCAGGGAACGCGAGAGCTTCGGCACGCCGATCTTCGACCACCAGGCCGTGCAGTTCCGCCTGGCCGAGATGGCGATGCAGATCGAGGCCGCGCGCCAGCTGATCCTGCACGCCGCGTCGATGAAGGACGCCGGCCTGCCCTGCCTCAAGGAAGCCGCGATGGCCAAGCTGTTCGCGTCCGAGATGGCCGAGCGCGTCGTGTCGTCCGCGATGCAGGTGTTCGGCGGCTACGGGTACGTGGCCGACTTCCCCATCGAGCGCATCTACCGCGACGTGCGCGTGTGCCAGATCTACGAAGGCACGAGCGACATCCAGAAGATCCTGATCGCACGCGCACTGTGACGGATCGATGGACACCGCGCAAACGTTGACGATCCGCCCGGCCGGCACCGCCGACCTGGCGCCGTTCTTCGCCTACCTGGACGACCACCTGCGCGACAACGGCGCCGACGGCACGCCGCTGTTCCAGCCGGTGGCGCCCGGGCAGCCGCGCCTGCCGGCCGGGCTGCGCATCGCGTTCATCAAGGGTATCGACATCGCCGTCGGCCAGCCGGGCTGGCGCCGTTTGTGGCTGGCCATCGCGCCGGGCGGCGACATCGCCGGCCACGTCGACCTGCGCGGCCGGCCCGAACCGGCCGCCACGCACCGCGCCATGCTCGGCATGGGCGTGCACCGCGTGTGGCGGCGGCGCGGGCTCGGACGGCGCCTGCTCGCAACGGCCGCCGGCTGGGCGCGCGACGACACCGACATCGGCTGGATCGATCTCGAAGTCCTGTCGGACAACCTCCCCGCGTGCGAACTGTACGTGCGTGCCGGCTTCACGACGGTCGCGCGCGTGGCCGACATGCTCCGCATCGCGGACGCCAGCCATGACCTGAGCTACATGACGTTCAGGTTGCGCCAGGGGTGACAATCGGTGAGCATCCGGGCCGGACCCGCATGCTAGAGTCGCGGGATGAAAACCATCGTGCCCCTGCTGCTCGCGTCCTGCATCGCGTCGACCGCCCACGCGGACGACCTTCCTGTCCACTACGGCGCGCCGGACTGCCAGGTCGGCAAACTGCTGCCGGTCCCCCCCGACCGATCCGTGCACTGGAACGGCCCGTGCAAGGACGGCTTTGCGGACGGCACCGGCGTGCTCGAATGGACGACGCAGGATGGCAGCACGCGGCGCATCGAAGGCAAGTTCGCGCGCGGCGCGGTCAGCGGCGAAGCCAAACTGAAAGCAGGCGACAAATTTACTTATATCGGCTCGCTGACCGACGGCATCCCGGACGGCGAGGGTTATCTGCACTTCGCCGACGAGCTGCGCTACGAAGGCGGCCTCACAATGATGCGGCGCGAAGGCAAGGGCGTGCAGATCTATCCGAACGGCGACGCCTACCAGGGCGAATTCCGCGCAGACCGCCCGAACGGCCAGGGCCGCCTCACTTTTGCCCTCGGCGGCATGGTCGAAGGCGAATTCCGCGACGGGCATCCGGTCGACGGTGACCGCATCACGTATGCCGGCAGCGGCCGCACCGGCACGTTCGATCCAAGCGCGCGCAAGACGCAAGCCGTCAAGCCGGAAAACAAGTTCAGGCAACACCAGGCCGAGCCGGACACGGGCACGCTGCTGGCGAAGACGGAGGTGATGTCCGCGCTGCCGACCAACGCCGGCTGGGATGGGCTCACGCCGGAGCAGCAGGACATCGTGCGCAGCCGCTACCCGGCGCTGGAGCCGGGCGACGAGCCGCCCTACCCGTTGAACGGCACCGTCGAATTCAACCGGGTCACGCTGGCCGCCGCCGGCAAGTACAACGCGCGCGGGCTGCTGCGCCTGCACGTGCTGGTCGGCGCCGACGGCCGCCCGAAGGAAGTGCGCAAGGTGGGCAGCTTCGACGACGACGTGATCCGCTACGTCGCCAGTGCCGCCATGGCCCTGCGTTATAAACCTGCCGTCTGCCACGGCCAGCCGTGCGAGATGCTGTTCCCGTTCGCGATGGAGATCACGCACCGCTTGCAGTAACGCTCAGAACCCGGCCAGCACGATCTTGCCCTGCGCCCGGTTCGACTCGATCAGCGCGTGCGCGCGCTTGAGGTTGGCCGCATCGATACGCCCGAAATTCTCGTTGGCCGTCGAACGGAGCGTGCCCGCGTCGATCAGGTCCGCCACGCGGTCCAGGATCTCGTGCTGGCGGATCATGTCCGGCGTCGAGAACAGGGACCGCGTAAACATCAGTTCCCAGTGCAGCGAGACGGCCTTGCGCTTGAATTGACGGACGTCGATCGGCGCGGGGTCGTCGATCAGGCCGAATTTGCCCTGCGGCGCGATGGCCTCGACGATCTGGTCGAAGTGCTGGTCCGTGTGCGTGAGGCTGATCACGTAATCCGGCGCGCTCAAGCCGGCACGCCGGATTTCGGCGGCCAGCGGCCGGCTGTGGTCGATCACGTGGTGGGCGCCATGTTCAAGGACCCAGTCGCGCGTTTCGGCGCGCGACGCCGTGCCGACGACCGTCAGCCGCGTGAGCTTGCGCGCCAGTTGCACGAGGATCGAACCGACGCCGCCGGCCGCGCCGATCACGAGCAGCGACTTGCCGTCGCCGCGTTCGTCGAGCGGGACATCGAGCCGGTCGAACAGCAGTTCCCACGCCGTGAGGCTCGTCAGCGGCAGCGCGGCGGCGGCACTGAAATCCAGCGCTTGCGGCATCTTGCCGGCGATGCGCTCGTCGACCAGTTGCAGCTCGCTGTTATCTGGCACGCCACGGCACGCCGGCGTCGCCGCACGACCTCGCGGCGCACAACTGCCTGTGCTTCATGCTGGACGAGACGGTCAACGACCGCTGGCGCTTCAGCAAGGATGGGGAAGACATCGAGGTGACGGTGCGCGGCGACCGCGTGGCCGACGATTCCGAGATCGTGCGGCGCTGGGCGCTGGACGGCCTGGGCCTGTGCTACCGCTCGCGCATCGACGTGCAGGCCGACCTCGCGCGCGGCGCGCTGCGCGTCGTGTGCGCGGACTGGCAGGGCAACAGCCAGCCGCTGTACATGGTGCTGGCGAGCCGGCGGCAGGTGTCGCCGGCCGTCAGGGTGCTCAGGGAGTTTCTGGTGGAGAGAATGCGGGAGGCGGTAGCGGAATGCCCCCCACCTCGTCGTTCCCGCGCAGGTGGGAACCCAATTTGCATGCGCAGCGTTGGAACGCGCAGCACTTGGGCCCCCGCCTGCGCGGGGGCGACGGTTTCAGGGTCGCGTGTTTATCGAACCCGCCGTTTATCAGACCCGTTCCAGCGCCAGCGCGATCCCCTGCCCGCCGCCGATGCACAGCGTGACGACGCCGCGCCGCGCCAGGCCGCGGCGCATCGCATGCAGCAGGCGCACCGTCAGCACGGCGCCCGTCGCGCCGATCGGATGGCCGTGCGCCACCGCGCCGCCTTCGACGTTGATGACGTCTTCCGGCAACGACAGCTTGCGCGCCACCGCGAGCGGCACGGCGGCGAACGCCTCGTTGATTTCGTAGCGGTCGACGTCGGCGACGTTCCAGCCCGCGCGCGCGAGGGCCTTCTGCACGGCCGGCACGGGTCCGAGGCCGAACATGCCCGGCGCCACGGCCGCCACGCCGGACGCGACGAGGCGCGCGATCGGCTGCAGGCCAAGGCGCTCGGCCGTCGCGCGGTCGGCGACGATGACGGCGGCCGCGCCGCTGTTCAGGCCCGGCGCGTTGCCGGCCGTGATCGTGCCGTCCGGGCGAAACGCGGGTTTCAGTTTCGCGAGCGTCTCCAGCGTGGTGTCCGGGCGGTTCGCTTCGTCCGTGTCGAACAGCTGCACGCCGCGCTTGCCCGCGATCTCGATCGCCACGATTTCATCCTTGAACGCACCGGCCGCCTGGGCGTCCGCAAAGCGGCGCTGCGAGCGCTCGGCCCAGCGGTCCTGCGCGGACCGGCTGATGTCCACGTCCTTCACGAGGTCCTCGGTGTGCCAGCCCGAGTGCTGGGCCGAGAACGCGTCGTTCAGGCCGTCGTGCAGCAGGCTGTCGTAGATCTGCGCATGGCCCATGCGCGCGCCCCAGCGCGCTTGCGGCATCAGGTACGGCGCCTGGTCCATGTTCTCCATGCCGCCGGCCAGCACGACGTTCGATTCGCCGGCCAGGATCTCGTGCGCGGCCGAGGCGATGGCCTGGGCGCCCGAGCCACACACGCGGTTCAGCGTCATCGCGGGCACGCTCACGGGGATGCCGCCGTGAATGGCCGCCTGGCGCGCCGGATTCATGCGGTTGCCCGCCTGGATCACGTTGCCCATCAGGACCGCATCGATGGCATCGGGCGACATGCCCGCGCGCGCGACGGCGGCGCGCACGGCGGCCGCGCCCAGTTCGACGGCGGGGATGGCTTTCAGGGAACCGTTGAACGTACCGATGGCGGTACGCACGGGAGCACACAGGACGATGTCGCGGGCAGGCATGATGATTCCTTTCAGGGTGAATGGCCGGAAGCTGCAAATAGGAGTATATACACGTATTTTGAAGATTGCATGACGCGCGTCGCTGCGGGTTGTTTGCAATCAGGACTGTCCGGCGTCGATGTCGTGGATACCCGTCTCGACGACGGCGCGCAGCAGCATGCGCAGTTCGAGCGCGCGCTCGCTGCCGAAGTTCTGCTCGAAGGTCTGCTGGGCGCGGCGCCACAGCGGCAGCACGGCCTTGACCTTGGCCTTGCCGGCGGGCGTCAGGCCGATGACGCGCTCGCGCTTGTCGTGTTCACTGGGACCGGTCGTCACCAGCGCGTCGCGCTCGAGGGGTTTCAGGTTGCGGGTGAGGGTCGTGCGGTCCATGACCAGTTCGGCGGACATCTGGTTGACCGTCATCGGCCCCAGCCCCAGCAGTTTATACAGGATCGAAAACTGGGTGACGCGCAGGCCGGCCTCGCTCAGTACCTGGTCGTACACGCCGGTGATGTAACGCGACGCCTGGCGCAGGGCGAGGCAGTTGCACAGGGGGTCGTTCGATTGCGGGCGCGATGTCATGTCCGGTGTTCCTTGCCGGGACGGCGTTAGTACCCTCCCTCTAGCGAGTATAACCCCGGGTATGCCGAAACCTGTGCATAATCGGCATCGAATAGCTGCATATACACTCAATAACGGACCAGGGAGATTTGCATGGACACGCAGCAGACGGTGGCGGAACAATGGGAAGCGCAGCTGCGCGCGGTGCGCGCGCGGGTGGCGCAAGGCGGCGGCCGGCCGGGCGTGGTGCCGGCGCAGGAAGCGCGCGGAATGACGGGACTGGCGGTGATGCAGGCGCTGCTCGACGGCCGCTTCCCGTACGCGCACATCGCCGAGACGCTCGACTTCTTCCTCGTCGAGGTGGACCAGGGCTCGGCCACGTTCCAGGGCACGCCGCAGGCCATGCACCTGAACCCGATGGGCACCGTGCACGGCGGCTGGTACGCGACCCTGCTCGACTCGGCCGTCGGCTGCGCCGTGCAGACGGCGCTGGCGCCGGGCTACGCCTACACGACGGCGGAGCTGAGCGTGAACCTCGTGCGCGGCGCGCGGCTGGACGGCGGGCCGCTGCGCGCGATCGGGACGGTGCTCCATTGCGGGCGCCAGCTCGCCACGGCCGAAGGAAAAATCGTCGATGCGCAGGGACGGTTGTATGCGCATGCGACCACGACGTGTCTCGTGTTCGAGGCGCGCTGAATCGCTCACCCTACCCCGCGTAATTGGCCGCCCAGCGCCGTGCCGAACCGGCGCTCGAACTCGGCCTGCGCCGCCTGCCACACGGGCAGCGCCTGCGCCAGCCTGGCGCTGCCGGCATCGGTGAGGCGCACGACGTTGCGGCGCGCGTCTTCCTCGTGCGGGCCGATGGCCACGAGGCCGTCGCGCGCCAGCGGCTGCAGGGCGCGGATCACGCTCGTGCGCTCCATCGCCAGCGTGACGGCGAGGTCTTTCATCGACGCCGCCTCGACCTCGTCGACGTAGACCAGGATCGAGAACTGCGTGCTCGTCAGGCCCACGCGCGCCAGGTGGTCTTCGTACATCTTCGTGATCAGGCGCGCCGCCTTGCGCGAGGCAAAGCAGTTGCAGGCCAGGAGTCGTTCGGATGCGGTCATGGGCCCATGATAGGTGCGTATGCACACGAGTCAAGCGATCGATAATATTCGCCCCATCAGCGGAACAATGATATCCGATAAACCAGCTTAATCCCGTCAACGACAACCAATACAATGTTCTCCATCGACCCCATCCTTCTGGAGAACCACGATGAACATCCTGCAGATCAACGGTAGCGCCCGTGCCAACGGTTCGAATTCCACCCGCGTCGCCGACGCCATCACGGCGCGCCTGGCAGCGCGCCATCCGGAAGCGACGGTCGAGCTGCGCGACCTGGCGCGCGACCCGCATCCGGTGCTGGACGAAGCCGCGCTGTCCGCCCTGTTCACGCCGGCCGACCAGCGCACGCCGGAGCAAAGCGCGCGCGTCGCGCTGGACGACGCCCTGATCGCGCAGCTGAAACGCGCCGACGTGATCGTGCTGGGCGTGCCGATGTATAACTTCAGCGTGTCGGTGCAGATCAAGTCGTGGATCGACGCCGTCGTCCGTGCCGGCGAGACCTTCCGCTACACGGCGAACGGCCCGGAAGGCCTCGTCACCGGCAAGAAAGTCTATGTGGGCCTGGCGCGCGGCGGCATCTACCGCGACACCCCGCTGGACTCGCAGGTGCCGCACCTGAAAGGCGTGCTGGGCCTGATCGGCATCACGGACGTCGAGTTCATCTACGCCGAGGGCGTGAACATGGGCGCGGAGCGCGCCAGCGCCGCGTTCGAGGAAGTGACGACGCAGATCGACGAAGTCGTGGCATGAGGTCTCACGCGATGGTGTCCACGACGCCGCCATCCACCCGCAGCGCCGCGCCCGTCGTGGCCGACGCCTGCGGCGAGCACACGTAGACGATCATGTTCGCGACTTCGTCCGTGCTCGCCGCCCGGCGCAGGATCGAGCTGGGGCGCTGCGCACGAACGAAGGCGGTCGCGGCCTGCTCGACCGATGTATTCGCCTCCTCGGCCGCGCCTTGCAGCATGGCGCGCACGCCTTCCGACAGCGTCGGCCCCGGCAGCACCGCGTTGACGGTGACGCCGCTGCCGGCCGCCAGTTTCGCCAGTCCGCGCGAAATCGCCAGCTCGGCCGTCTTCGTCATGCCGTAATGGATCATGTCGGCGGGGATGTTCAGCCCCGATTCCGACGACACGAACACGACCCGCCCCCAGTCCCGCGCCAGCATCCCTTTCAGGTAATGGCGCGTCAGGCGCACGCCTTCAGTTGAAAAAAGTGGTCCCAGGTGGCGTCGTCGATCTCGAAGAAATCCTGCGGTCCGTACGTGCCCGCGTTGTTGACGAGGATGTCGACGCGCGGCTCGGCGGCGATCAGCGCGGCCGCGCCCTCGGCCGTTGCCAGGTCGGCGGCGACGCCGCGCAGCCGTGCATCAGGCACCTGGGCCAGCACCGCCGCGCGGGCGCGGTCGATCGTGTCGCTGCCGCGGCCATTGAGGATGACGGTGGCGCCGGCGCGGGCAAGCCCGGTGGCCGTCGCCAGGCCGATGCCGGCCGTCGATGCCGAGACGAGGGCGGTCTTGCCGGTCAAATCGATGTGCATGGTGATTCCTTTCAGCGGGCGACGAGGCCCAGTTGTTGCATCAGCGCGAGGTTGTCTTCGATATGCCAGTTGTCGGCGATCTTGCCGTCCGCGATGCGATAAATGTCGGTGGCGATGAAATCGACCGCCTGCCCCCGGCCTTGCGTATCCGCCCACCGTCCCGTGAAATGGCCGCGGAAGCGGTAGTGCATCGTGACGCGGTCGCCGGCGACGATCATCTGTTGCAGGTCGGCCTGCAGGTCGGGGATCGCCGTGCGCACGAATGCCGATGCCGCGAGCGGCCCCGGCACGCCTTGCGCGCGGCCGGGCGGCAGGGTGCGGTCGGTGAAACCGGGAGCCAGCGCGGCGCGGGCGTAGCGTGCGTCGCCAGTGTGCCAGAACGTCGCGTAACGGCGCGCCGCCAGCAGCTCGGCGTCCCGTTGCGCCGGCGCCAGCGACGCGTCGGCGATGGTTTCATGGGCGCGTACGAGATCGTCGTCCGCGAACGTCGGCAGCGACGCCAGCATGGTTGCGGCCGCGAAGATGTGGGTGGCTTTCATGGTATCGCTCCATCGTGCGTTGATCGATGGCGCCATCATAGATTTCACGCCTGGCGAAAAATAGCGGCAGAATACGAAATCATTATTTCCAAAAAGCGCAAGATGGACACGCTCGCCAACAACTTCCCTGCCCTCGTCGCGTTTGCGCGGATCGTCTCCGCCGGCAGCCTGTCGGCCGCCGCGCGCGAACTGGACGTGCCCGTGTCCGTCGTCAGCAAACGCCTGTCCCTGCTGGAAGCGGGCCTGGGCACGCGCCTCCTGCAGCGCACGACGCGGCGCCAGACGCTGACGGAAGAAGGCCGGCTGTTCCACGCGCGCGTGCTGCGCATCCTCGATGAAGTCGAGCAGGCCGAAGCCCTGCTCGCGCAGCGCCGCGACGGCGTGCACGGCCTGTTGCGCATCACCGCGCCGGGCGAGTTCGGGCGGCGCTGGCTCGCGCCCGTCGCGGCCGCGTTCCAGGATTTATACCCTCAGGCGACGATCCAATTGGAACTGGGCGATGCCGTCGTCGACCTGCTGGACAGCGGCCACGACCTCGCGATCCGCTACGGCGCGCTGGCCGATTCCTCGCTCGTCGCGCGCGAACTGGCGCCGAACTACCGCGTGCTGTGCGCGTCGCCCGCCTACCTGGAGCGCCACGGCGAGCCGCGCACCCCGGGCGAACTGGCGGGCCACCGCCTCATCGTGATCGGCGACCAGCGCCGCACCGACTGGAAATTCGACGGCGGCGACACCGCGCCCGTGCGCGTGGACGCCGCCTTCCTCACGAACGACGGCGGCGCCGCGCAGCAACTGGCGCTGGCCGGCAGCGGCATCACGTTGAAATCGATCTGGGACGTGGGCGACGACCTCGCGGCGGGCCGCCTGCTGCGCGTGCTGCCGAACCACGCGATGGCGGCGGCGCCGCTGCATGCGGTGTATCCGCACCAGCGGAATCTGCCGCCGCGGGTGCGCTTGTTCGTGGGGTATCTGAAGGAAAAGCTGCGGGAGGCGTGGCGCTGGTAAAACACGACCACGCCCTTGAACCGTCGTTCCCGCGGTGCAATCACGCATGCAATATTGGGCCCCCGCCTGCGCGGGGGCGACGGTCTCTCAGCTGACGGCTGCTTCCAGCAACGTCACAGTCACCGTCGTTCCCGCGAAGGCGGGAACCCAAGTTTCCCGCGGTGCGATCACGCATGCAAATATTGGGCCCCCGCCTGCGCGGGGGCGACGGTCTCTAAGCTAACGGCTGCTTCCAGCAACGTCACAGTCACCGTCGTTCCCGCGCAGGCGGGAACCCAAGTTTCCCGCGGTGCGATCACGCATGCAACATTGGGCCCCCGCCTGCGCGGGGGCGACGGTCTCTCAGCTGATGGCTGCTTCCAGCAACGTCACAGTCACCTTCGTTCCCGCGCAGGCGGGAACCCAAGTTTCCCGCGGTGCGATCACGCATGCAATATTGGGCCCCCGCCTGCGCGGGGGCGACGGTCTCTCAGCTGACGGCTGCTTCCAGCAACGTCACAGTCACCTTCGTTCCCGCGCAGGCGGGAACCCAAGTTTCCCGCGGTGCGATCACGCATGCAATATTGGGCCCCCGCCTGCGCGGGGGCGACGGTCTCTCAGCTGACGGCTGCTTCCAGCAACGTCACAGTCACCGTCGTTCCCGCGCAAGCGGGAACCCAAGTTTCCCGCGGTGCGATCACGCATGCAATATTGGGCCCCCGCCTGCGCGGGGCGACGGTCTCTCAGCTGATGGCTGCTTCCAGCAACGTCACAGTCACCGTCGTTCCCGCGCAGGCGGGAACCCAAGTTTCCCGCGGTGCGATCACGCATGCAATATTGGGCCCCCGCCTGCGCGGGGGCGACGGTCTCTCAGCTGATGGCTGCTTCCAGCAACGTCACAGTCACCTTCGTTCCCGCGCAGGCGGGAACCCAAGTTTCCCGCGGTGCGATCACGCATGCAACATTGGGCCCCCGCCTGCGCGGGGGCGACGGTCTCTCAGCTGACGGCTGCTTCCAGCAACGTCACAGTCACCGTCGTTCCCGCGCAGGCGGGAACCCAAGTTTCCCGCGGTGCGATCACGCATGCAACATTGGGCCCCCGCCTGCGCGGGGGCGACGGTATTTCAACTGACGCCGGGCTCCAGCAACGTCACCGTCCGCGATTCCGTATCCAGCCTGCCCCGCACGCCGACGGGAATCGTGAACTGGTTGCGGATATGCCCGAACGAATACCCGGTCACCGCCGGCACCCGCAGCGGCTGCAAATGCACGTCGAGGGTCTCGTCCAGCGTCAGCGACGGCCCGTCGCCCTGCGGTCCGCAGTTCTCGCAGATGCCGACCATGATTGCGGCCGCCTTGTCGAAACCGACCGCCAGATCGAGTTGCGTCATCCAGCGGTCGATGCGGTACGGTTCCTCGTTCACCTCTTCGAGGAACAGCAGGCTGTTCGTAAAATCGGCCGCGTACGGCGTGCCGGCCAGCGCGCTCACGAGCGACAGGTTGCCGCCGATGAGCGGCCCCTCGGCGACGCCCTCGTGCACGGTACGCGTGGCGTACCACGGCTCGTCCAGCGCGCGCCGGTCGTTATCGGGCGACATCGGGATCGTGTACGACGCCCGCGGCGCCGTCAGCACGGCCAGCAGGTGCTCGGTCGCGTAATCGGACGGCGTGCTCGATGCGACCGGGCCGTGGAAGGTCACGAGGCCCGCGTGGCGGTGGATGGCGAGATGCAGCGCCGTGATGTCCGAATAGCCCAGCAGGACTTTCGGATGCGTGCGGATCAGGCGGTAGTCCAGGTGGCGCAGCAGGGAAATGCAACCGGAGCCGCCGCGAATCGCCCAGATGGCTTTCACTTCGGGATCGCGGAACATCGCGTGCAGGTCGGCGATGCGCGCGGCGACCGTGCCGCCGTAATTGCCCCAGACGTCGCGCAAATAGGTGCCCGGCCTGGCGCGAAAGCCCAGCGCCTCGATGTGCCGCACCGCCTTCTCGATGGCGGCGTCGCTCGTGTAGCCGCCCGGCGCGACGAGGCCGACGACGTCGCCGCGGACGAGGCGCGGTGGTTTGATCAGTGGTGTCATGGTGGATGCGGACCGTGCGGACGCAAAGGGCAGCAGCAGCGCCGCCGCCATCGTCGCGTTGAATCTGCGCCTGCCGTTCATGGGATGAGGTTCAAAGTTAAACGGCCCGCGCCGCGGAAGCTTGTGGCTTCCATGGTCGCGGGCCGCCGGTACGCCAAGGATACTGGCAATCCGGATAACGGTCAGAAGAAGCGGTACTTGACGTCGAAGCTGAGCGAGCGGCCGCGCGGATCGGCCACGCGCGGGTCCCAGCCGGCGCCCACGACCTCGTCCACGTTGTGCGCCGTGAACGGCGGCTCGCGGTCGAACAGGTTCTGGATGCCGACGGTGACCGTCGTGTTCTTGATGCCGGTGTACGTCGTCGACAGGCCCCAGGTCGTGTAGCTGGCCACGCGCGGGTTGAAGCCGGCCGGCGGCGTGCCCTTGCCGCCGTTCGGCAGCTCGTCCGCGTAGCCGTCGCGGTACAGGTTACTCAACAGGAAGCCCCACGGACCCTTGTTCACGCTGAACGTGGCGTTGTGCTTCCAGCGCAGGTACAGGTCGCGCGTATAAAAATTGCCCACGTATTCGACGTAAGGCTGGCCCTCGAACTCGGCGAATTGATAGCTCTGGGTCCAGGTGCCGTCGAGGGTCGCGTTCCAGCGCCAGCCGTCCGGCAGGTTGCCGCGGCCGCGCAGGCCGACGTCGGCGCCGCGCGTCTTGAGGCCGGACGCGTTGATCCAGCCGGCGTCGACGTAGGCGATGGTGCCGTCGCTCGGGTTGCGGTGGATGTACTCGGGCAGCGACGCCTCGTTGGCCAGCACGACTTGCGGCGTGCGGTTCAGGATGCGGTCCTTGATGTTGATCGCCCAGTAGTCGACCGACGCCGAGAAGTTCTTGCTCGGCTCGACGATGAAGCCCAGCGTGCCCTGCTTCGAGGTCTCCGGACGCAGGCCCGGGTTGCCGCCGCTGAAATACGACAGACGCTCGATCGCGCAGAAGCGCGGGTCGCCCGGGTGGGCCGCGCAGCCGACCGGGTCGTTCACGCCGTTCGGCAATTCCTGGCTCAGGCGGCCCGAATACAGCTGGGCGAAGCTCGGCGCCAGGAAGCCTTTATTCGCGGAGCCGCGCAGCATCAGCCAGCTCGTCGGACGGTAGCTGAACGCGATCTTCGGGTTCGTCGTCGCGCCGATCAGGCTGTAGTCGTCGCGGCGCAGCGCGAGCTGCAGTTCCAGGTTCTTCATGACCGGGACCACGAGCTCGGTGTAGATCGCCTTGATGTTGCGGTTGACCGTGTCCTGGTTCGCATTGCCCGGCGCCAGCAGGATCTTCGTGGCGTCGACGTCTTGAGCAAAACCGTAGCCCTCGCGGCGCAGGTCGGTGCCGATGGCGCCCTGCAGCGGGCCGGCCGGCAGTTGCCAGATCTCGCCCGAGACCGACGCGTTGAACTGCGTCAGCGTCGTCTTGCCGTGCTGCAGGCGGCCATAGAACTTGGTCGCTTCCAGCGCCTGCATCGCGGCCGCGCTCTGGCCCTGCGACGGCGCGGCGAACGGGTTCACGACGCCGCTGCCCAGCACCTGGTACAGGGCGCTCGTGTAGGCGTAGCCGTCGACGAGGTCGGTCTTGGTGTGGCTCTCGCTGTGCGACAGGTCGATCTTGTAATCCCACTTGCCGGCGAAGGTGCCCTCGGCGCCCGTCATCAGGCGCACCGTATCCGTCGTGTAGTTCTGGGTGCGGTTACCCAGCGGCCAGGCGCGCCATTTGTAGATGATCGGTTTCGTCTTGTCGAAAGAAGCGATGTACGGCGACAGGTCCTGGTAGTACGGGCCGCCGGCCGGATACGCATTGCCGTTCGCGAGCGACGTGGAGATCTGCGTCGGCGTCAGGATCGCCAGCGACGTCGTGTGCGCGCCGACGGCTTCGGCGAACACGCGGTGGTTCGGGTCGATCTGGAACGTGGCGCGGGCGACGCCGTTGGTGCGCTCCGTCGGCAGTTGCATCACGTAGTCGCCGCCGTAGTCGTAGGCGCAGGAATACGTCGAGCGCAGCGGCGACGTCACGTCCTTCCACAGCGCCGTCGCGTACTGCATCATGCCCGGCACGCTGTCGCACTTGCCTTGCAGGCTCAGCAAGCCCGCCTGCAGGTATTTGTTCGGATCGCCCGGCAGCTGGTAGTTCGCGCCCAGCGCCGTGCCGGCGCCCGCCAGCTGGTTGGCGACCGGGGTGCCGGTGGTGTCCGGCGACAGGCCGCGCGCCGGCTGGAAGCCGTTGGCGAAGGAACGCTGGTGCGAATCGAGTTCGTTGTCGCGGTCGTAGCCGATGGCGGCCATGATGTTGAAGCGGTCGGTGTCCAGGTTGCCGTGGCCGGCCACGACCTGCAGGCGGCGGGTGGCGCCGCCGCCGTGCTGGGTCCAGTTGCCGCTGGCATTCGCCTGCACGCCTTCGAAGTCGGTTTTCAGGATGAAGTTGATCACGCCGCCGACGGCGTCGGTGCCGTAGATCGCGGACGCGCCGTCCTTGAGGATCTCGACGCGCGCGACAGCCGCCAGCGGGACCGTGTTCAGGTCGACCGCCTTGCCGGACAGGCCGTAGCCGGAAATGCGGCGGCCGTTGATCAGCACCAGCGTGCCCGTCGGGCCGAGGCCGCGCAGCGAGGCGAACGAACCGCCGCCGCTGACACGGTCGGCATCCGCGCCGAACACGTTATTACCTGAAGTCATATTGTCGGCGCCCGTGCCGTTCGCCGAAATCAGGCGCATCAGCTGTTCGGCATTCGTGACGCCCTGCTTGTCCAGCTGGTCCAGTGTGATCGTCTGCACCGGCAACGCGCCTTCGGTGGCGATGCGCTTGATGCTGGAACCCGTGATTTCGACACGTGCGATCGGTTTATCGGACTGCACCTGCTGCGCGACGGCCGGTGCGGCGGCGCCGATCAGGGCAATCATGTACGCTAACTTTTTTAATCTCACGTGTCTCTCCTCGATGCGCTATGTCGATGCGTAACGTCTTTGCATTACGTTATGTCGTCTTCAAAGGTAAGCGCACTGGCGCGCGCCCAGCCAATGAAAATTCCGGAGTTGAGTATAACTACAGGGAATGTTTCACCAGGTTAATCTAGCAAAAACTATCACTTCCCTCTTGCGGCACGTGCTCTTTCCGCAACATCGACGTCCAGATAGCGCCATTGCGTGAATTCGACGGGATGGCGTTTGTAGTTTTTGAGCCACGGTTGCCGGATATCGGCCGACAACACATGCGTCAACGGCACCCACGGGTTGTAGGCGTGGATCAGCTGGTTCATCTCGAAATACAGTTTCTGCCGCTCGGGACCATCCTTGAGCTTGTGCGCCTGCTCGTAGCGTTCGTTATAGGCCGGCAGGTTGAAGCGCGCATAGTTGGCGCGGCCCGCGTTCGGGCCGTACAGCAGCTGATAAAAATTGTCACCGTCGGGGAAGTCGGCGATCCAGTTGCTCTCGAACATCTGCACCTTGCCGAGGCGCGATGCCTTGATGATTTCCGTCTTTTTATCGGACTTGAACACGACGCGCAGGCCGACGGCGTTCAGGCATTTGCGCCACAACTCGTCGCGCAGGCGGCCGCCGACCGTCGCTTCGCTGCTCATCTGCAAGGTCAACGGTACCGTGCCGCCGCCCGGGCCCGGCATGCGGCGAAATCCGTCCGGGTCGCGCTTGCCGTAACCGAAGCGGTCCAGTACAGCATTCGCGAGGGCCGGGTCGTAGGGAACGGGACTGCGGTAGTTCGGGTCGTAGCCGAGCACGCCCGGCGGCAATGGCGACTCGGCCTTGATCGCGAATCCCTGTTTCAGCAGGGCGATGTCCTCGGCGCTGTTGTAGCTGAGCGAGATGGCCCGGCGCAGCGCCACCTTCTCGTTCGAATAGCCGCCCAGCACCGGATCGTCCATGTTCATCCACATGTAATAGGTCTGCAGCACGGGGAAGCGATATAACTGCATGCCGCGCGCGGCCAGGTCCGGTCTCAGCTTGCCGTGGGTAATGACCATATCCGTCATCGACTCCGGCACCTGCTCCAGGTAATCGTATTCGCCGTTCAGGAAGCCCAGCATGCGGCCCTGGAATTCTTCCGCGATCTTGACCTCGACGCGGTCCACGCGCGGCAGCTTTTGTCCTTCGAGCGCGCGCGCGATGGCGCGGTCGGCCGGGTCCGTGGCCGTGTCCACCGTCACGCTGGAGTGGAACACGGACGTCGAGGCCGGATTGGCGACGAGGACGATGCGGTCGCTGCGCTTCCAGTCCCCCAGCATGAACGGCCCCGTGCCGACGGGATGGTTGCCGGCCTGGCCCGGATACGCCTCGATCACCTCGCGCGCGACGACGCCCGTGGCCGGCGTGGCGAGATAAAACAGGAAGTTATTGTCCGGCGCGGCGAGGCGGATGCGCAGCGTGTATTTATCGATGGCCTGCAGGCCGGGGATATCGGTCGCGTAACTGAATGCGGCTTTCAGCGCCGCGTCGCCCAGCAGTTTGTCTTCGAACATGAACGACCACGGCGATTTCAGGCTCGGGTCGTACAGGCGCTTGATGCTGTAGACGTAGTCCGCCGCCGTCACCTCGCGCGGCGGTCCCTTGAACGCCGGATCGGGCGTGAAGTGCATGCCCCGGCGGATGTGGAATGTGTACGTGAGGCCGTCGGCGGATACCTCCGGCAGAGCCTGCGCGCCGTCGCCCTGCAGCTTCACGGGCCGCGCGAGATAGTCGTAGCGCAACAGCGGATCGAACAGGTTTTCCAGCAGGGACAAGGTCGCGATGTCGGAGGCGACGGCCGGGTCGAGGCCGGTTTCGCTCGTCGACAGGAACATGTGCAGGACCTTGGGTGCCGTGCCCGTGCCTTGGGCGGCGGCGAGCGGCGCGAGAACGGCGAGCAGTAGCGAAGCGAGGAGGGAACGGCGTGTCGGCATGGCGGGGGTCCTGGAAGCGTTGCGTATCATAGGCCCAGCCCTTGGACGCAGGCAATACGCGCGGCGGCCGTGCAACGGTGCGGCGGCGCCGACGGCAGAGCATCCGGCGCCTCCACACATAACTTTTTTACATAGCCGCACGGCATTCTTTCATCAGCGCAGCTTGCTCTGCGCCTATACTCTCCGCTGCACAATCGAGCTCAGGCCCGAGGCCGGACCCGGCCCGCCTGAACCAACGACATCATGGCTTTAAATTACATCTGGACCGGCTTCTTCCTCGTCGGCTTCGTTGCGGCCTTGGCCCAATGGATTTTTCTCGGGGATACCGAGATTTTCAAGCGCATCATCGACGGCACCTTCGACGCCGCCAAGATGGGCGTGATGGACATCGCCCTGCCGCTGGCCGGCGTGATGACCTTGTGGCTGGGCATCATGAACATCGGCGAAAAGGCCGGCGTCGTCGGCTGGCTGGCGAAGCTCATTTCTCCGTTCTTTTCGCGTATCTTCCCGGACGTGCCCAAGGATCACCCCGCCACCGGCCACATGGTGATGAATTTTTCCGCCAATCTGCTGGGCCTGGACAATGCCGCGACGCCGTTCGGCCTGAAGGCGATGGAGAGCCTGCAGACGCTGAATCCCAACAAGGACACGGCCAGCAACGCCCAGATCATGTTCCTCGTGCTGCACACATCGGGCCTGACGTTGATCCCGCTCGCGATCATGGCCCAGCGCGCCATCCTCGGCGCAAAGGACCCGTCCGATATTTTTATTCCGTGCATGATCGCGACCTATGTCGCCACGGTCGCCGGCATCATCGCCGTGTCCATCCGCCAGCGCATCAACCTGCTGCACGGCGTCGTGCTGGGCTGGCTGGGCGGCATGACGGCCGCGATCGCCGCGCTGATCTGGTACTTCACGCACTACCTCACGAAACCGGAAATCGAAACGGTGTCCAAGGTCGCCAGCAACCTGATCCTGTTTTGCATCATCGTCGTGTTCATCGTCGCCGCCCTGCGCAAGGGCGTCAATGTGTACGAGGCGTTCATCGAAGGCGCCAAGGGCGGCATCCAGACCTCCCTCACGATCATCCCCTACCTCGTCGGCATGCTCGTCGCCATTTCCGTGATCCGCAATTCCGGCGTGCTCGGCTACGTCGTGCAGGGCCTCGAATGGCTCATCCGGCTGGCGGGCCTCGACACCGCGTTCACGCCCGCCCTGCCCACCGCGCTGATGAAGCCGCTGTCCGGCAGCGGATCGCGCGCGCTGATGATCGACGCCATGAAGACGTATGGCGTGGATTCCTTCGTCGGCCGGCTGGCCTGCATCTTCCAGGGCTCGGCCGACACCACGTTCTACATCGTCGCGCTGTACTTCGGCTCGGTCGGCGTGCGCAAGGCCCGCTATGCGATTTCCTGCGGGCTGATCGCCGACCTGGCCGGCATCGTCGCGGCGATCGCGGTGGCCTACGTGTTCTTCGGCTAACGTTTTTTTTCAAGGACAGGCATGCTTCGTCGTCACGCGCTTTCTCTCCTTTCCGCCGCGCTGCTGGCCATCGGCAATCCGGCCGCGGCCCAGTTGCAACCGCCGCCGTCACCATCGCCGCCGTCGTCGATGACGACGCCGTTGCCGCTGCCCGTCATGGACGCGCTGCGCACGGCCGCGATTCCCGAAGATGCCGTGAGCGTGCTCGTCCTGCGCGGCGACAAGACGGTGCTGGCCCACCTGGCCGACCGTCCCACGCAGCCGGCGTCGACCATCAAACTCGTCACGACGCTGATCAGCCTCGAGCAGCTGGGCCCCGCGTTCCGCGGCCGCACGGAGATGCGCACGACGGGCGAGCTCAAGGGCGACGTGCTGAAAGGCGACCTCGTGCTGCGCGGCGGCGCCGATGCCGACCTCACCACCGACGCGTTGACGACCATGCTGCGCAGCCTGCGCTACCAGGGCATCCGCACCATCGCCGGCAACCTCGTCGTCGACCGCCAGCTGTTCAATCCGGCCCGCCTCGACCTCGGCGTGCCGCCGTTCGACGAATCGCCGGAAGCGTATTACAACGTCGCGCCGGACGCCCTCTTCGTCAACCGCAACATGCTGCAACTGGACCTGCGCTCGACGCCGCGCACCGATGGCCGGGCAGCAACGCGCGTGCGCGTGGCGATGCAGCCCGAACTCGACGGCGTGACCGTCGAAGCGGACTTGAAGCTCGTCGACGGCGCCTGCCAGGCTTGGGAAAACGGCTGGCAGACGCCGGAAGCCGTGCCGCGCGCGGGCGGCGGCATCAAGGTCGTGCTGCACGGGACCTTTCCGAAAAATTGCGTGGCCAGCGAGTCGATCAACGTGATCGACCGCCAGGAATACGTGGCACGCCTCGTGCGCCGCATCTGGAAGACGCTGGGCGGCACCCTCGCCGGCACCGCCGTCGAAGGCGCCACGCCGCCCGATGCGCGCCTGCTGGCCGAGCACGTCTCGCGCGCGCTGCCGGAGATCGTCCGCGACACCAACAAGCCCTCCGACAACACCCTGGCGCGCCTGCTTTTCCTGAGCCTGGGCGCGCTCGAGCCTGACCCCGTGCTGGGCAGCCGTCCGCAACCGGACACCGCCGCGACGGTGCCGACGCTCGTGCGCAGCGAGGCGACTGTGCGCACCTGGATGCGTGCGCACGGCATCGACGACACCGGTCTTGTGCTGGAAAACGGCGCAGGCCTGTCGCGCACCGAGCGCATCACACCCATCCAGATGGCAGGCCTCCTGCAGGCCGGCCTGCGCAGCAACTGGGCGCCGGAATTCCTGGCCAGCATTCCCATCGCGGGCGTGGACGGCACGATGCGCCGGCGCCTGCATGACAGCCCGGCCGCCAGCCACGCCCGCCTGAAGACGGGCACGCTGTCCAACGTCGTGGCGCTGGCCGGCTATGTGCAGGATGCGGACGGCAGGCAATGCGTGCTCGTCGCCTACGTCAACAGTGACCGGGTCGGCAACGGGCGTGGGCGGGCCGTGCTCGACGCGCTCGTCGATTGGGTGGCGCGCCTGGACGGCACGCCGTAACTCACGGTTTGCTGGGCTCGCCGGCTCCCCCGCCCACCGTTCCCGTCTGCGCCGCGGCAAGCGGTACATCGCCCCCTTCCATCCACGGCGTACCCGGCAGGTTCGGCTTTGCTTCCACGAGCGACACCTGCGCCCTGGTATTCGTGCGGATCGCGCGCACGATGTCCAGCATCGTGTTTTCCGTGAATTTTTCCGGCGTGCCGAACATCATGCCGCCCACCCGGCGCGGCCAGGACAGCCAGCCGCCGTCCGGCTTCGTGAAGACGGCGTACATGTCGAGGTGGTAGCCGTTCTTGTACGGGAACAGGCAGGCGACCATGTTCATGTTGTCGCCGCCGCGCACGTGCGGGGCGGCCTTGGCGGTCCAGGCGGCGCCTTCGCAGCTGGGGCTCTTGTCGACGGCGGTGCCCGGCGCGGCGCTCGCGGGATCGGCCATCCTGAAGTGGCCGGGCAGGTCGGTCACTTCGACGGCCGGCGTCGCGATGGAGACGTCCTTCACGTTGCGGCCGATGCCGTCGGTGGCGGCGCGGGCCACGGCCTGGGCCGCGGCGTCGGTCTTGATGTCGAATACGCGGTAGTACTCGACCGTGGTGTCGCGCGACGCAAACCGGCTGCCGCTATCGGTGCTGCAGCCGGCCAGCACAGCCATCGTACACAGCGCAAAACAGGACAACAACGAGCTCTTCATTTCTTATCTCCTTCGCTTGGGCGTGGGTCAGTGGACCGATTGTCCCGGCAGGCGAATACAGGAGAATGAGCTTGCTCAAGCGTGCACGGGGGCCGTCAGCGTGGCGCGACAGCACCGTGCGACGGGTTCAGAGCACGCGGCGGAAAGTCGCGCGCACGACGTTGCGGTCGCCGCAATCGAAGTGCCACCACTCGGTGTTGATGCCGACGAAGCCGGCCTGGAACATGGCGCCGCGCAGCAGTTGGCGGTTGGCGACCTGGACGGCCGTGAGTTCGCCGCTCGCGACGAAACGGTCTTCCAGCGCGGGATGCGACAACGCCGTCATGTCGTCGAAGCCGGTGCCCATGTCGAGTTCGCGGCCCTGTTCGTCCAGGATCGTGATGTCCACCGCCATCCCGAACGAGTGGATCGAACCGCGCTCGGGATTCGCGAGGTACATCTGCAGACCGGTGCCGGACAGCGCGTCCCACAGCTGCTGCTGCACGCGCTGCGGACGCAAGGCGTCCAGCACGAGCGGCGTGCAGCCGGGACGTCGTTCGTGCAGCCAGGCGACGACGCGCTCCAGCGCGCCGGCCGCGTCGCGGTGCAGCCAGGCGCAGTCGTACGGGGAATACAGGTCGCGGCCGACGAAGTTGTGCGGAGTCGCGTAGCGCAGGTCGACGGCGATGCCGGCGATCGTGGAGAGGTGACGGAACTCGGGGTGGCCGGCGATGTCCTCGCTGGCGATGGTATTCATGAACATCCCTTGTCTAAAAGACTGCGCGCAGTGGCGCCGATGCAATTGGCCAGTTCGCGCGCCCCGTGCGACAGCGGCGCGTGGCTGGCCGTCAGCAGGTACAGCTGGACGGGGATCGCCGGCGCCCACGGGCGGCACTGCACCTTGCCAGGCGCGGCGGACGCGGCCGTGAATGGATCGAGCACGGCCGTGCCGGCACCCGCCTCGACCAGCGACCTGGCGATCTGGTACGTCTGCACGACGGTGTGGAAGACCGGATGCACGTCCTGCGCTTCGCACGCGGCCACGACCATTTCGCCGAGCGGATCGCGGTCGGCCAGGCCGATCAACTCTCCGCTGAGGCCGGCCGGCGTGATCGGTTGGCGGCACTCGTGCTCGGACCACGTGCCGGCCGGCGCCATCACGGTCAGCGCGCCCTGGGCGATCGCCTCCGCTTCGATGCCGGGATGGCGCGGGTCCTGCAGCGACAAGGCGAGATCGGCCTCGCCGAGGCGCAGCGCGTTCACGATCTCGCTCGTGTGGAAGGTGGCGAGCTCGCAGCGGGTCTGGACGAAGTCGCGCCGCCATACGGTCAGGGCGGCGGGCAGGACGGAGACGGCGATGGTGGGCGTGGAGACCAGCCGCACGGTTTCTTCGGCGCGATTCTTGAGGCTGGCGGCGAGGCGGCGGATGCCCTGCAGGTCGCGGTTCAGTTTTTCCGTCTCCGCGAACAGGCGGTGCGCTTCCGGCTTCGGATACAGCTTGCCGCGCACGCGCTCGAACAACGGCATGCCGAGCTGGAGCTCGGCGTGCTGCAGGACTTTCGTCACGGCCGGCTGCGAGATGTGCAGGACCTGGGCGGCGCCGCTGATGGTGCCGACCTGCATGATGGCGTGGAATACTTCGATATGGCGCAGACGCATCTTCAATCCCCGGCGTGTAAATAATTTCCGCGCCTCATGGGCGCGGTGCCATCAAGGATATCGGAAAACCGGCGCAGCGGCGTAGCATCACTGCTGGACAGGCAGCGCCGGTGTTGCGGGAACGACATCCGAAGCGGGCGGGACCGGCGGAACCGGGGCCTGCGGCAGCACGGGCGACGCGGGCGGTACGGGCTCGGTCGGCGGCAGGGGCTCAGTCGGCGGCACGGGCGGCTGCGCCGGCACCGGCGGGATCGGCATCGGCGTCACGCCGGGAATGATGACGGGCGACGTCGTCACGGGCGCCGGCAGCGGCTGCGGCAGCGGGCCGGTCGGGTTCGTCAGCGCTTCGAGCAGGGCGGCCGTCTCGACGTCCGGCACGCCGTCGATGTTCGCCGGACGGTATTTCATCTGGAACGCGGACAGCACGGTGCGCGTCTGCTCGTCCAGGTTGCCGGACTGGACGAGGCCATAGCCCCACGTCGCCAGCTTCTTCTGGTACCACGCGATGTCCGGCAGCTGGACCTGGAAGATCGGCACGAGCATGGCGACGCGATTCGCATCCGGCCACGCGACGAGGCCGGCGGCGGCCAGCTGGCGCCACGGGAACATCGGGCCCGGGTCCTGCTTGCGCAGCGGGGCGATGTCGGAGTGGCCCAGCACGTTTTCGGGCGCGATGTGGTGGCGCGTGACGATGTCGCGCACGAGCGGGATCAGCGCGTCGATCTGCGCCTGCGGGAACGGCGCGTAGACGCGGCCGTTGGGGGTGTCTTTCCAGCCCGGGTTGACGATCTCGATGCCGATCGAGCTGTTGTTCAATTGCGTGAAATTCTTCCAGCTCGAATTGCCGGCATGCCAGGCCGCGTTCTTCTCGTCGACGAGGTTGTAGATGACCGGGACGGGGTCGTCCGTGACGAGGTAGTGCGCGCTGACTTCCTGCTGGGTCAGGATCTTGATCGAATCCGCGCGGTTGCTGACGGTGTAGTGCAGCACGAGGAAGCGCACGCGGCTGCTCTGGCCCCGCGCCGTGTACGTGTGGTCGTATTGCGGTCCGGTCGGGGGCGGCGTGGCGCAGCCGGCCAGCAGCGCGAGAAGGAGGGTTGCGACGAGGATCTTCATGACGGTGTCATTGGGTTGAGTGGGTCGGATGCGAGCGCCATGCGCGCCGCCGCGTGATGGGCGTGGCCGGGCGCTTGCGTCAGGGCGATGCCGGGCAGGCTTGCCCGCATCGTGTCGACGATGAGCGGGTGCAGCTCGGCCGCCCGTCCGGACACGGCCACGGGACGCGGCCCGAAGCGCCCCGTCAGCGCCAGCGCCAGCCGCGCGAGTTCGCGGCCGGCCGCGCGCACGATATCGGCGGCAACCGGATCGCGCCCGGCGCACGCGGCCACCGCGAGCGCCAGCTTGCCGACGGCGCCCCGTTCCTGGCCGTAGATGAACTGGCGCGAACAGGCCCAGTCGGCGCCGCCGACGTAGTCGAACACGGCCTGCGCCAGCGGCGATTGAGCCCAGCGGCCGGGCCGCTCGTCTTCCAGGCGCCAGATGTGGCGCAACGCCTCCTTGGCGATCCAGAAGCCGCCGCCGCCATCGTCCAGCACGACGCCGCGTCCGCCCGCGCGATGGAACTGGCCGTCGGCATCGACGAACGCGCCCATCGAGCCGGTGCCCGCGTACACGAGATAGCCTTCACCCGGCGCGAAGCTGGCGCGGTAGGCGATCTCCATGTCGCTGCAGAAGTGGATGGCTTGCGGGTCGAGATGCAGTTCTTCGGCGAGCCAGCGCTGCAGCAGTTCGCTGTCGCCGCCGAAGCCCGTCAGGCCAGCCTCGACGCGGTTCGGTACGCCATGCACGAGGGCATCCATCGCCAGTTGCGCGAAGGTGGCGCGGACGGCGTCGCGTCCTTGCGGCGTGCCCATCTGCAGGGCGGACAGGCCGGCGACGCGGCCTTCGGCGACGATGGCGCCGCCGGGCGCGGCGAGAGCCCAGCGCGTCTCGGTGCCGCCGGCGTCGATGCCGAGTCCGAGGCCGGATGCCGGACTCGGCAGTGTAGGTTCGGGTTGCGAATCGATCATGATCATCCGCCAGTGTACGCCGTCAGGCCGGCCGGACGCGAATGAATGCTGAAATGTAATGCATGAGCCGAGGTTATGCTTTACGCCAGGCTTCGACGCGCGCGCTTTCGTTGCCCAGGCGGTCGACGGCGCTGACGACGATGGCGTCCGCCACGCCCAGCTTCGCATCGTCCGGCACGGCCCAGTCCACGCGCGACGCCGGCGCCACGGCGAAGCGCCACTGGTTGCCGAAGCGCGACCAGATCGCGTACATCGCGTTCGCCTTGCCCGCCGCCAGCTTCAGGTAGACGGACGGGCCCTTGCGCACGGCGGCGACGGACGGCGCGCCGGGCCATTCGTTGCCGAGCCACGGCGTGGCGGGCACGAGTGCGGGCGCGGCATAGGCGGCGGTGCGCAGCTGGTCGCTGATGCCCTTGCGGTTTTCCATCAGCGGCGCCATGCTGAAGTGAACATGCCCGCCCGCGCGCGACCGCGTGCGCGTGAGGTCGATCTGGTCGACGATTTCCTGCGGCGGATACTGTTTGGTGGGCGCGCCGATGCGGCTCGTGAACAGGCCCGGCCAGACGTGGCGGCCCTTCGTGTTCTGGCCGATCCAGTAATCGAGCAGGACGTCATAGGCCTGGCCCGGCTGGTGGATGGCCCAGTACAGCTGCGGCGAAAAATAATCGAGCCAGCCGTTTTGCAGCCACGTCTCGGCGTCCGCGTACAGCTTGTCGTACTGCGAAAAGCCGACGATGCCGGGCGGGCGGCGGTCCGGGCGGCCCAGGCCGAACGGGCTGATGCCGAAGCGCACCCAGCTCTTTTCGCGGTGGATGCCCTCGTACAGCGCCTCGATCAGGCGGTTGACGTTCTGGCGCCGCCACGACGCGCGATCGAGCTTGCCGCCGCCGGACACATAGCGTTGCCACGACGGTTCGTCCGGAAAGTCCAGCTCGGCCTTCGCGGTCCGGCCTTCCAGCGCCGCGCCTTCCGCGCCGGTCATCACCGGCGCTTCGATCGGGTAAGGATAAAAATAATCGTCGATGTGCACGCCGTCGATGTCGTAGCGGCGCACGACGTCCAGCACGACGTCCAGCGTCTGCTTGACGGCGGCGTCCTCGCCCGGGTCCATCCACAGGTATTTGCCGTAGGTTTTGACGGCCGCCGGATTGGTGCGCGTGATGTGGTTCGCGGCGGCCGGAGAACGGGCGCCGTTGTGGCGCGCGCGGTAGGGATTGAACCAGGCGTGCAGCTCGATCCCGCGCGCGTGCGCCTGCGTGATCCAGAATTTCAGCGGGTCGTACCACGGCTGCGGCGGCTGGCCCTGCAGGCCCGTCAGGTATTCCGACCACGGTTCCAGCTTCGACGGGTAGATGGCGTCCGCGGCCGGGCGCACCTGCAGCACGATGGCGTTCAGGTTCAGCGCCTTGGCGCGGTCGAGGATCGCGATGGCTTCGGCCTGCTGTTTTTCCGCGGAGAGGTTCGGCTTGCTGGGCCAGTCGATGTTGGCGACGGTCGAGACCCACGCGGCGCGGAATTCGCGCGGGGCCGGCGGCGGCTGGTCGCCGGCGGGCACGCCGGCCGTCACCGGCGGCGTCGTACTGCAGCCCGACATGAGGCCACCCACCGCCAGCGCACCGGCGACTCCCGCGAACGCGAATGCGCGTCGTTTCTGATCAGGTTGCAAACCAACTCCTAGACTTTTACGAACCACCGTTTGCGCCACATGCCCCACGCGACCAGGAACATGCACGCATCGAACAGCACGGCATGCAGCAGCGACGTATTGACGGCACCGATGGGCATTGCTGCGATCGGTGCATACAGCGCCTGGCCCAGCGTGCGCAGGCTGCCGTCCGGCTGCGCGAATTTTACATAGCCCAGCATTTTCGCGATAAATCCGGAAAACGCAAAGATGAACAGTGCGTTCATGCCGTAGATGACGAACGGACGTGTCCAGCGCGCCGCAAACGTACGTACGCGCGCGGACGGGCTGACGTCGAGCGGCCAGTAGAACGCGGCAAACGCGAGACAGGCCAGGCCCGTCATCAACAGGCAGTACGACGGCGTCCACAGGCTTTTATTGATCGGCATGAGGATGATATCGAGAAACATCCCAATCGCGACGCACGCGACGCCCGCGCCGACCAGTCCCGCGACCTGCCGGCCGCGCTCCACGCCGGATGCGAGCCAGCGCCCGGCCAGCACGCCAAACAGCTGGCTGCACAGCGCGGGCAAGGTCGAGACGAGGCCTTCCGGGTCCCACGTCTTCGATTGCACCCACAGATGTTTGCCCAACAGCGTGCGGTCGACCCACGCGCCGAAATCCTGCCCGGGGGCCAGGACGCCGGCGCCGATGCCCGGCACGGGCACATACAGCATCAGCACGCTGTACAGCGCCAGCAGGCCGGCGATGACGGCCAGCTGCAGCCGCCAGCCGCAATACACGACGATGGGCGCGGCCAGCAGGGTGCACAGCGCGATCCGCTGCAGCACACCGGGAATGCGCACTTTGTCGATATGAAAATACGGCATGAAGTTCAGCAGGAAGCCGATCAGGAAGATCAGCAGCGCGCGCTTCGCCAGCTTGGCGAGCAGGCGCGGCTTGTCGGCGCCGGCCGCCGCCAGGCGGCCCAGCGACAAGGCCATCGCCACGCCGCCGATGAACAGGAAGAACGGAAAGATGCAGTCGGTGAAGGTCCAGCCGTTCCACGTCGCGTGTTCCAGCGGCCCGTACAGATGGTGCCAGTCGCCCGGATTATTCACCAGCACCATCGCGGCGATCGTGAAGCCGCGGAAGGCGTCGAGCGAAACAAGACGGCTGGAGGTAGCGGGCATGTGGTCTCTGTTTATTCGTTAGCGCTAACCGTCGCCCCCGCGCAGGCGGGGGCCCAATTTCTGCGCGTCGCTCATTTTTTCCCGAATTCCGGATCGATTCTGACCAGCGCCGCCATCGCGAACGCGGGGATGGTCGCGAGGCACGTCCAGACGAAGAAGTGTTGATAGCCGATCATCTCCTGCAGCTTGCCGCTCCACATGCCCGGCACCATCATGCCGAGCGCCATCAGGCCCGTGCAGATCGCGTAATGCGCCGTCTTGTACGGGCCGTCCGACACCATGATCATGTACATCATCATGGCCGTGAAGCCGAAGCCGTAGCCGAACTGCTCGATCGCGAGGAAGCCGGCAATGACGCCGAGATTCTGCGGTTGCACCGACGACAGGTACACGAACACGAGGTCGGGCAAGTGCACGGCGACGACCATCAGCCACAGGCAGCGCTTCAATCCGAGGCGCGAGATCAGCCAGCCGCCGAACAGGCCGCCGATGGTCAGGGCGACGATGCCGATGGTGCCGTAGGCCGTGCCGTACTGCTCGGTCGTGAGGCCCAGGCCGCCCGCGCTGACGGGGTCTTTCAAGAACGGCGCGACGAGTTTCAGCAACTGCGCCTCGCCCAGGCGGAACGTCAAAATGAAACCGAGGATCAGCCAGATGTCGCGCTTGCGGAAGAAGCTGGCGAAGGTGGCGAAGAAGCTGGCCAGCGGATTGGTCCCCTCCGCGGCCTTGTGGTCGGCGTCCGGCCGCGGCAGCACGGCCTGGTGCCACGCGCAGAAGGCGAAGAACAGCCCGCACAGCACGAAGAACACGATGGCCCACGCCTGGTGCACGTCGTCCAGCGACCTGGCGAGGTGGCCGGCCAGGATCACGAGCGGCCCCTGCGCGGCCAGGGTCGCCAGCCGGTAAAAGGTCGAGCGCACGCCGACGAACGCGGCCTGCTGTTGCTGGCGCAGGCCCAGCATATAAAAGCCGTCGGCGGAAATGTCGTGCGTGGCGGAGGCGAACGCCATGATCCACATGACGCCCAGGCTGATCATGAAGAACGACGGCAAGTGCAATGTCGCGCCGACGGCGCCGAGCGCGGCGGCCAGCACCAGCTGCAGCGAGACCGTCCAGCCGCGCTTGGTGCCGAACAGGTCCACCACCGGCGACCACAGCGGCTTGATCACCCACGGCAGGTACAGCAGGCTCGTATAAAAGGCGATGTCGGTGTTGGACAGCCCCATGTCCTTGTACATGATGACGGACAGGCTGTTGGCGACGATGTAGGGAATGGCCTGGCCGAAATACAACGAGGGCACCCACAGCCACGGGTTCTTGGATTGCGTAGTCTGCATACTCTTTCGTCGTCGGGCCGGGCGGCGCTGCCGGAGGGCCCGCGCCGCGTCAGCCGGCCAGGGCGGCGCGCACGCTGCCGCGCGCGCTCTCCAGCAGGGCGCGCGCCTGCTCGACAGGGATGTTCTTGGACAAGGCCACGATCGCGACCTTGACGTGGAAGTCGCACTGCGCCAGCACCGCCTCGGCCGCGTCCTCGCCGGCGCCGGTCGCAAACGACGTCAGGCGGATGGCGCGGCGGACCAGCTTGGCGTTGGTCGCCTTCAAGTCTACCATCAGGTTGCCATAAACCTTGTTCAAACGCACCATCAGTGCGCTCGAAAAGGTGTTCAACGCGATTTTTTGCGACGTGCCCGCCTTTAATCGCGTACTGCCGGAGATGGCTTCCGGGCCGGTGTCCAGCGTGATGCCGATCTCGGCCTCGCCCGCGACGGGCGCGCCCGGATTGTTGGCGAAGCCGATCGTCAGCGCCCCGGCCGCGCGCGCGGCGCGCAGGGCGCCCAGCACGTACGGCGTCGCGCCCGAGGCGGCGATGGCCAGCACGACGTCGTCCGGGCCCACGTTCACGCCCTCGACGTCGGCCGCGCCTTGCGCCACGTCGTCCTCGGCGCCCTCGACGGCGACGAACATCGCCGCCGTCCCGCCCGCCAGCAGCGCCACGGCGCGCTCGTGCGGCCAGGAAAACGTCGGATACAGCTCGACGCTGTCCAGCACACCCAGCCGGCCCGACGTCCCGGCGCCCACGTACACGAGCCGTCCGCCCTGCTTCATCCGCGGCAGCGCGGCGGTGACGGCCGCGGCGATGCGCGGCGCGGCGGCGCGGACGGCCTCGACGGCCTTGAACTGGTCGTCGACGAGCACGTTCACTAGCTCGGCGGTGGGATATTGATCGAGGGACGCGTGTTGTGGAGCGGGGGTTTCGGTGTTCAGCATCGCTGTGTGGGGTGCGGCCGGATGTGTGGACATGACCAGTGTAATACCGATGACGCCGGGTCTGTCATGAAAGGATCGGCCGTTGTCATTCCGAAAAGTTATGCGGGATTGACATCGATGCATTTGCCGGGCGCGGGCCGAGTCCGTATTCTCGACCGCATTGCCGTGACATGGAGACGACGATGAATCGAAGCAGACGCAATCTGCTGGGCGTGGCGTTGCTGGGCGCCACCGGGCCGCTGCTGGCCGCACCGCCGCGCCGGCAGGCCGCCGCACTGGACGCGGAACTCGCCGCGATCGCCGCGGACCCGGCCTGCGAGCTGGCGAGCCTGTCCGTGCTGGCGATTCGCGCGGGCGAGGTCAGCTACAGCTACCAGTCCGGCCGGCGCTTCATCGGTCACGACGGCTTGCCGGATAAACCGGTCGGGCCCGATACGCTGTTCCGGATCGCGTCCATTTCCAAGATGATGACGACGCTCGGCCTGCTGCGGTTATATGAAGACGGCAAGGTCAACCTCGACGCCGACGTCTCCGGCTATCTCGGTTTTACTTTGCGCAATCCGCATTTCCCCGACCGGGCCATCACGCTGCGCCACCTGCTCACGCACACGTCTTCGCTGCGCGACGAGGCCGGCTATTCCTGGGGAGCAGAGGTCGCGCTGAAGGACGTGCTCGTTCCCGGCGACGGCCGGATGTTCGCGACGAACGCCGGCCCGGGCGCATTTTTTACGTACTGCAACCTCGGCTGGGGCATCATCGGCACCGTGATGGAGAGAATCACGGGCGAACGCTTCGACCGCCTGATGCGGCGCCTGCTGATCGATCCGCTCGGCCTGCAGGCCGGCTACCTTCCGGCGGAACTGCCGCCCGCGGCACTGGACAACCTGGCCACGCTGTACCGCAAGCGCACCGTCGACACGGAAGTCTGGGACCCGAACGGCCCGTGGATCGCCCAGGCCGACGACTACAGCATCAAACCGCCGCCCGCCATCGACCGTTACGTGATCGGCACCAACGCCACACCGTTCAGCCCGACGGGCGGCCTGCGCATCGGCGCGCGCGACCTCGGGACCGTGATGCGCATGCTGATGGGCGGCGGCCCGCGCCTGTTGAAACCAGCGACCCTGGACCTGATGTTCAGCCGCCAGTGGACCTATGACGGCCGCAACGGCGACACGGCGGATGGCCTGTTCCATTGCTGGGGCCTCGGCAACGAGCAATTCCCGGACGCGCCGGGCACGCGCGTCGTCGACGGCGGCGGCTTCCCGGCCGTCGGACACCTGGGCGATGCGTATGGGCTGATGTCCGTGTTCGTGTTCGATCCGGCACGTCGAAACGGCATGATCGTGCTGGTGGGCGGGACGTCGACGGATCCGTTCGCGCCCGCGAACAAGGGTCGGTATTCATCGCTGGCGCGGTTCCAGGAACGCATCCTGACGGCGCTGTACCGGGGCGCCATAACATGAACCCCGGTTATGCCCGCACGCTCTACATTCATTAGCCGAGCTCGGGGCCAGCCCCTAAGCTTCTTTGCATGTCAATGTTCAATAGCGTGCACGGATGCAACAAGTAATCGTCATCGGCGGCGGCGTGGTCGGGCTGACATCGGCCTGGTGGTTGCTCGAGGCCGGCTACCGGGTCACGCTGGTGGAACGTGCACCGGGCGTCGGCACCGGGACGAGCTACAGCAATGGCGGGCAGTTGAGCTATCGCTACGTGTCGCCCCTGGCGGACGCGGGCGTGCCATTGAAAGCGTTGAAATGGTTGTTCCAGGAACATGGCCCGTTGCGCGTCAAGCCGCAATTCGACGTCCACCAGTGGCGCTGGCTGGCCGCCTTCCTCGCCAACTGCCGGGCCGACCTGAATCGCAAGACGACGAATAAATTGCTGGAACTGGGCGAACTGTCGCGCCGCGCGATGGCC
This sequence comes from Massilia sp. Masssp93, assembly GCF_059491295.1. Lineage (NCBI taxonomy): Bacteria > Pseudomonadati > Pseudomonadota > Betaproteobacteria > Burkholderiales > Oxalobacteraceae > Massilia > Massilia sp. Masssp93. The sequence continues at coordinate 6,012,594 of NZ_CP168502.1, forward strand.
GCGCTGGAACCCGTCGTGCCGCTGGAGGCATTCGCATGGCGCGATGCGGGCAAGCTCATCGTCTACCGCACACGCGCTGCCTTCGATGCGGCCACCGCGAAGTCGGATGCGGGCGAGGTGTGGAACGCAGCTCAATGCGTCGCGCGCGAACCGGCGCTGGCCGCGATGGAGAATAAACTCGCGGGCGGCATCTACAACGGCGGCGAAGCCGTGGCCGACTGCTACGCCTTCTGCGTGGCGCTGGCCGAACGCCTCGCCGCGCATCCGCGCTTCGACGGTTTTATCCACGGCGAGGCGCAGCGCTTCATCACATCCGGCGGCAGGGTGACGGGCGTGCAAACGTCGGCCGGCATACTCGGCGCCGACGCCTACGTGCTGGCCGCCGGCATGCAGAGCCGCGCGCTGGGAGAAACGGCCGGCATCGCCCTGCCGATCTATCCGTTGAAAGGCTACAGCCTGACGGCGCCGATCCGCCAGGACGACGTCGCGCCCGAGATCAGCGTCACCGACTTCGAACGCAAGGTGTTATATGCGCGCATCGGCGACAAACTACGGGTGGCGGCGATGGTCGACATGGTCGGCGAAGACCTGAGCCTGAATCCGAAGCGCCTGGACAGCCTGACGCGCCAGGTTCGTGAGACGATGCCGCGTGCTGCGGACTACACGCAGATCACGCCGTGGGCGGGCCTGCGGCCGGCGACGCCGAACAGCGCGCCGATCATCGGAGCGACGCCGTATTCCAATCTTTGGCTGAACGTGGGGCATGGGCCGCTTGGGTTCACGTTTGCGTGTGGGACGGCGAGCCTGCTGGCGGATCTGATGCGGGGGAAGGCGTTGCCGTTTGGGGTGGATGGGTTGACGCTGGGTTAGCCGATACGAATGCGCTATCCGTGGGTAGCATCCATAACACTGGCGATGAGCGAACAGCCGCATGCGGTTTTGTGCCCATGCAACGCCACACTGCGCCCACCGACGCTTAATATTGGGCAGCCTTCGACGATCTCGTTGGTGCCGTGTCCCGGTAACGGGCATGTGACCTTATCGCCCATGCGTGCGATACCAATGCCACGCAGCGTATGGACCGGTGACGCAGTGATTACAGTACCGCCATGCGTCGTCTTATCTCCGAGCCGGACGATTGCGAGTGCCATTTTAGATGCCGATCGCCGAGCGCACGGAATGCCAGCCGCCTTCCACCGTCTGCATGCCGGTATCCACGGCTTGGCCAACACCTCTCGCAACTTCCGACGCGCCGTCGTATATCTGGCTGGCGACTTCGCCAGCCTTTTTCTGGGTTGCGTCGGCAGTAGCCCTCGCCCGCTTCTTGGCCATGTCAATCGACGTAACGACCATTTGTTCGCCCCTCTTGACCGTTGAAATCAGCACCTCTTTGCCGCTCTGATAAACCTCGACCGTGTACTTAATACCGGCGTGAACGGTGTCGACTACAAACTTTTCACCGACCCGATAAGTGTGCGTTGCGATCAGCTTGCCGTCCTCCCAGGTCTCGACGACGACACCCTCTGCACGGTGGTAAACCTTGATGACGCCGCGTTTGATAACGATGGCGACGTCATCCATCCAGTCCAGCCCGCGCGCTAATACGTTCCGAGACGATTCAGCCGTACCGCGCGCCGTGAAATAACTGAACGGTTCGAGGTCATGCAGAAACCCAGCCTTGGAATCGTGTACGTGGTGCTGTATAAAATGAAGCACTGAGTCCGACGCCGTCGCTTGCCAAGCGTCTAGCCGCCATTTCGCAGGAAGGACAAGGAAACCATTCAACGTTCTGCTTTCTACGTTCATCGCGCGCGGAGGAATATCCAGTAGTTCTTTACTTCGAACTGTTTCGTCGAACCGTTCCGTCGACAGAAAAACTTCGGCTTCCCTGGCAATGCCCGGATGACCGAAAATCTTACCAGCGCCACTTCTGCCCTCCGCCTCAATAAGGTCGGGCGTTTTTATTTTGCGCCGAGTCATCGTACCCCAGGCAGCATATAGGGCCTTCATATGAGCGGTGACTGCTTGCTCGACGGTTTCGTGTGATTCTATCGCACCGATATATTTCTTATAAGCTGCGAGAGTCTCTGGCTTGATCTCAAAACGTGACTTGAAAACTACTTTATCAATTTTTTCGATATCGTCATAATCAACAATTCTCACCCCGCTTTTCACGGCTTCGCGCATCATATCCCGCATGGGAATGCGGGCATAATTATTCGAAATCCCTTGACAGACAGGTTCATACCCTCCCCCAACGTCTGAATGCGCGCCGGGGTAAACCGCTTCGATCCAATTTGGCTTGAGCTTACCGTCTTTGCGAATAAGATCGACTGGAAACGAAAAGCGCAATTCATGCGCGGCGGTATAGTGTACGCAGCGCTCCACCGCAGACGAAACTACTAAATCCTTCTCATCAAATGGCATATCAAAATTTTTTGTCGCCACACCGAAAGACGCAACCGTATCGAACAATCCCATAAAATTAAGCCGAATGGGCACACCGTTATAACGAAGACCCCCGTCTGGGCCACGTGTGCTTTGCCTCAACATTTCGTTACTGAAAGCGCGAGCCAACGCAGCCCCGCGTGAGAAACCGAATATTGAAAGGTTAATAATAGTGATGAGACCATGTGCCTCCAGAGCCTTGGCTAGCCCCTTAATGTTGGCGGGCTTGCCCTTCTCGATATAAGCTGGTAATGAAAGCTTCAAATTTTTAGCGCTTCTCAAAAGTACTGCGCGCAGGCGATCATTAATTGCTACTTCACCATAATCGATTCTGCGAGTTCCTCCAGCCCCGCCGCCGAGGCCCATCACCTCACTGTCCTGAAGCACCATCAATTTCTGATCCATCCAGTCTGTCGCTGTGCCGTTAAAAGGAGTGCCCACCCCTGAAACGTAAATTGCATAATTCGAAAAATTATCATCGTCGACAAGATATTGTGCCGCTCGCCATAGACGCGCAGGATTACTCCAACTGAGCAACGGCTCGTCAGCATCCTTATTATTTCCTGTGCCATCAAAGAAGACGCTAATATTAACTACGTCCGAACAACTCTGTTTAGCGCTTGGCTTCGCCTCAGGCGCGTCACGATTTGAACTCCGGGCAGCGGCCAATCTGTCACCTTTTACCATTTTATTTCCTTGATGCCTTTATTTTTTTGCCACGGACGCTTCGCTCGGGCATAGATTCTGAGAATGTAACCTCGGCGGTGTCGTCCGGATAGAGATGCAATCCTAAATATTTAGTTCCCGTTGGAATCTGCGCGGGTGAAATTATCAATTTATTTTTTATTTTCATGTGTTCGCCATTCCGTGGCGCGCCTTCTGGCCCACCTAGAATCCAGGTTAACGTCTGGCTCCCAAAAGGGATCCTTACACCCGTGATTAATCCAGTGCCGCCGTATTTATTCATAACTCCAAGGTCCGTACCATTGAACATGATTTCGCTGATAGGTCGGTCGATGTTTGAAAACATCTCTACATCCAATATAATATAATTTGGCATCTTTTTCGCTCCTTCCCCACATGCCTCAAGCGGCATCAAGATCCCTAAACTCAGCAACCGAAGCGCACCTCGCCTACGAGATCCCGTTGATTCAATTTTGTTCGTGATAGTTTTTTTTTCCTGGTCACTCATAAATATCTCTTTACGCTGTCTTACCTAGTTCGTGATTCAGCAGCGATCGATTGTCGTCTGACCAGTTATTTTCTAGCGGCCATTACTTCCCGGCCACGGGTGGACTTCTCTGGCATAGATTCCGAAAATGTAACATCGGCAGTGTCATCCGGGTAGAGATGTAGCCCTAAGTACTGTGTTCCCGGAAGAATTTGTTCTGGTGTAATCACTAACGTATTTTTAATTTTCATCTTCTCGCCATTTCGGGGAGTGCCTTTCGGCCCGTCTAAAACCCAAGTGAGCGTCTGCACCCCATAAGGGATGCGTACTCCCGTGATTGTCCCAGTGCCGCCATATCTATTCATGACTCCGAGGTCTGCTCCATTGAACATGATGTCGTAAATGGCCCGGTCAACATAAGAAAACATCTCGACGTCTAGTACGATGTAACTCCCCGTTTTCCCTCCTTGACCGCATGCCGCTAGTGGCATTAAAAGTCCAAACCCAAGCAGCCCAAAAGCGGCTCGCCTACGAGACAGGCGCCATTCAATATTGCCGGCAATAGTTTTTTCCTTCTGGTCGCTCATAAATGTGCCTTTACGCTATCTAGACCAACTTGAACTCTGCGCGCCCATGCGTGTAGTGATCGATTCGGAATCGTTCAGACGGTATTACGCCAGATTTGTCTATTCTGTTTGCGGAAACTGTTCCATCGCAATATCAAAACTGATCGCACCTACCTTGACCTGATCCAACAATGCGACAATGTTGGAATCCTTCTGGAGTTCATCGCCATAAATTAACGCCGCGCAGATATAGTTTAAAATATCGCGCATGCCGAACAATTTCAGTTTCCGCGCATCAAGGAGATGGTTTTCGATCGTCTTGTAGTGCTGCGACGCCGGAATATCCCAAAGCAGTTGCGGCTGGTTTTCCATCACCATTGACAACAGCTGATCAGGAACGCCGGCTTCCACCAACATGTCTACCTGCACCTGCGTAAGCTTGAGTGGCAAGCTGACCAAATCTGCCGCTGCAGCCTCGGCGTTATCCCTCGGCAGGATTTGTTGTGGATTGCCGTCGCGGTCCCAATACCACCACGCGGAGATTCCCTTCAGCAGACGCGAGCGCTGGCGCTCGCTTAGTACGGGCGCCGGGACGTGCAAGGTGAGATCACTTGCTTGCCCAGTCAAAGTCCCAAGAACGGCAGGATCCCAAAATGCGAAGACCATGTCCGTATCGTCGGGCAGAAGGATCTCGGTAAACGCGGACAGATGGTCCCACAGGGCATCGAAGGATAGCCGGCTGGCCAGCAACGTAAAAGTGGCTGGATGCTGGGTCCCGCCGCGGAGGATGGTCGGCCAAATGCCGGCGTCGGCCGCAAGTGGCGAAAGCTCCAGCAAATGCGGCGCATAATCTTCTATGTCGGAATCCAACGCTGCCGGCAGCAAGCATTTACTACGCACAGCGATATCGTGTTTTTCGAATTTTTCCAGCAACCTACTGTCCTGGGCCTTGTCGATGACCGCGTAACAAATAAGGTCCGGGTTATCAAAAGCGGTCGCCAAATTCGACTCAAAAGTAGCCACTTCCAATGGAGCGATCTTCATTGCTGCGCTCCTTTATTGACGAAGGCGCTGCGCTGCTTCGCACGTTTTTTCAGGCATTCCAGACAAATTTCTTTAGGAAGCGTTGGAAGTGGGTAAGCCATGGTCTTCGGGCCCGGCACGGAAAAATCGGAAGTGTGACTGATACGCTTGCCGCTCGTCATGTCGGTAATCCCTGAGCCATTGATCTTGATCGCAGAGCCGTCGGCGCCGATCACGATCTCTTTTTTTGCGAAGATTTCGATCCGGTCGGTGGTCGATAAAAGCCGCAACACCTTCTCCGCAATGATGTCGATGTCCCCACTTTGGGCTTGAACTTCGACTTTTCCTTTCCCAGCAAACAGCTTGATACCGGCGCTGTAGGCGAACAAACTGATTTTTTCCTTAATGCTCGCTATCAGACTCTTGCCCACGGCCAAGTTGGTATCGGCGCCGGAGGACATCGTCACCTGATCGCTGCTGTGGATATGGGTGCTTTGGGGTGTACTCAGCCCGATGCCGGCGGGCGAGGCGATCAGCAGTATGGGATCGGTAAAACGGTTGGCCTGCTCTTGGTCTTGGTCCGTCCCGCTGTACTGCGCCTGGGTAGCATCGATGAATTTCTGGAGTGCTTCCTGTCCTGGCAGCGCCGCGGCATTGGACCTCTCGGCGACTTCCGACAGGTTTTTAGTGAGCTCCTGCGCCTCCTTGAGCTGGTCGCGCGCCTCGCGGACGTCCAGCTGCGTACCTTTCGGCCCAGGGCGGCCGTAGGTACCGATGTACAGTCCCTTTTGTGTCGTAATAGCGCCGTAGGCATCCGAATTGAGCGCAAAACCGGAACCGTAAAAGCCCGAACGGTTGTTTCCGTGTTGGCCAATCAGATAACCAAGACTGAGCTGTGCGTTGGTATGACTACTGAACAGTTGTACCCGGTTTTGCTCGGAGGTGTCATCCATCACAAGCTGATTAAATCCGGCGCCTTTGTATTCTTTTGACTTGTAGCCGGACAGGCGGCCGTTGCTATGCCAATGCGGTGCCTGCTCTCCGTTGTAAATGCGCCCCGTAATGATCGGACGGTCCGGGTCTCCGTCAAGGAAGGTGATAATCACTTCCTGGCCAATGCGGGGAACATGGACTGCGCCCCACCCTTCGCCCGCATTTGGATAGCTGACACGTACCCAGCAAGACGCCTTTTCGTTGCCGGAATTGAGCCGGTCCCAGTGAAAGCGCACCTTCACCCGGTTCAAGTGATCGGTATAGATTTCCTCACTAGCAGGTCCCACCACGATCGCAGTCTGCGCATGCATGGACGGCTTGGCGTGGGTGAACGGGCTGCGGTATTCCACGATGCGGCGCTGCACCTCGAAACGGTTGAAACAGTGTCCGGTGCGGCTATTCTCTACAGTCGAGTCCGCGCTATCGAGGCCGGCCAGCCCGGCTTCTGCTGAAAATTTGAGCAGCCGACCTTTCAGGCTACCCGAAAACTCCTTCTGCGTCTTTGACAATGGCAGGTTATTTTCGATGGACCATTCAACATTTAAAACCACGAACTCGCGGGCTTCATCGACGACCTCATTATGGTCCGGATGGTTGATGAGCGTGAACCAACTGCCCACTGGCAAATAACGCACGCCCGACGTACCGAAAAACCGTTTGGCGCGAGACTCCCACTCCTCCACACGTACGCGCGACTGTTCGGTGCTATGTGTAAGACCCGAGTTTGTGTAGGCACCGGTATATTCGTAGACCTCCAGCTGCGACGGAATACGGCCGTGGTCTGGAAAAATCTGCATGCCGTTCTCGTTAATGTTGCGCGGCGCTTTGTAGTCGAACGTCTTCGTTGAAAGCTGGCTGTTCAACAGTCTGCGTGCAGCACCCCATTGGACAATCTTATTGATCTCGTCGGTGATGCCAGCGCGATGGAACGCGATCTCGACGGGCTGGAGCGGCATCAGACTGCGCACGGAATCCGTGATGATCCACTCGTGGCCGCGGCCGTCCGGCTCCTGCCGGATATATCCGTACCAGCCTTCGCTCTCCATCATGCGCATGACGAAGTGCCAGTCGGTTTCATATTGTGTGCAATAAGAACGGGACCGCACCGGCCGGTTCAGTTCGAATCTAAATCGGCCTCGGCATTGAGGATGGCCGTCCAGAACGGCGGCGATGATTTGCTCGGCATTTTTATCCTGCCAGATGCGCGCGTCTTTGCGAAACTTGAGGAAGTGGAGGCAGCTCGCAAACCCGATCTGATACGCCGTCAGCTCCCCGTCACTGCCTAGCTTTTTGGCCGTGTGTACATATCCATGAACCGGTAGATAGCCGGCATCAGTCTGTAGTATCCAAAGCGTGACTTCCCCGGCGATCAACTGCTTGAGTTCGATATCGTCGTCGAGCGACAGCAGGTCGACAGTGTAGTCAGATCCTTCGCTGATGCGGTCGAACCCATGAGCCCGTCGCGGCAACAAGGTATCGGGTCCGAGCGGAGTGTCGAGCTTCAGCAGCCGCTTTTCCTGACCGATTTTTCCAAACAATCTGCCCACAACTTGCGTCGATTCACCCATCTGATCCGACTCCTGTTCAACTCAATGCATCGACATATCGTCGACAAGGATGCCTTGCAAAAAGTTTAGAACTCATCGGAAATACGTGCCGCGCAGTAACGATGAGCCGTGCAAATGTAAATCCATTGCCTCGGCAACATCTTGACGTAGCTCTTATTCGCGGCCCAGCTGCAACTGTGGAAATCCCTGCTAGCTCTGCAGGGCGTGTACGACTTTAGCGGCTATCCACCTGCACCCCACACTCCTCCAGCCGCACTCGCGTCCTGCTGTGCTCGTCAACAGTGACCGTGATATCGACAAAGCTGCCCGGCTTCATGCTGTCACACGGCACGCGCAAGTGGTATTGGCCCGGCTTGACATCCACCGGCTGGCCGCGTCGTGCGATGGCGTCGGCCAAATCTCCCGCCTGCACGCGCTCGAAAAAGCGCGGCTGCGCGTGCTCGGGCGGGTCTTTCTCGACCGTGACTTCGGCCGCTGCGGCCGTGACTGCCGCGCTCAACAGCGCGGCGACGAGGACAATCTTGCGGCACGTGGTCATGGCGACCTCCTTCAGTAATCGATATATTGCATTTTATATAATAAATAACCGGTTTGTGCCATTCTTGCATCAGTTTCCGGCGCAAGAACACGGAATAGTTGTAGAACAGCCATCCCTAGCACGACGATACAAAAAATTTCTCCGCCCATTTAATGGGCAGTTCATTTATTTTCGGCAAAAGATCTGCACAGATGCATTAATTGTCACGCATCTTCCGTTATCCCGCATTGCAGTCCCGCTCACCCTGGCGCTGGAAATGGCGGATAATTGCCGCCATGTCTACTCCTGCGAAGCCTCTTCCCTGTCCTTGCGGCGGCCCGTCGATCATGCGCTGCTGCGGCCCCTTCATCGCCGGCGCGGAACTGCCGCCGACGGCCGAAGTACTGATGCGATCCCGCTACACGGCGTTCGTGATGCGGGACGAGGCTTACCTGCGCGCCACGTGGCATTCGAGCACGCGGCCGACGGAACCGATCATCGACCAAAATCAAAAGGTTCAGTGGCTCGGACTTGAGATAAAATCTGCTTTACGTTTACGTCAACGTAAAGCAGACCTGCCGGACAATCCCAACGAGGACACCGTCGAATTCGTCGCCCGCTTCCGCGTCCACGGCCGCGCCCACCGGTTGCATGAAGTCAGCCGCTTCGTGCGCGAGCCGGACCCGGCCGTGGGCGGCAAGATGCGATGGTTCTATGTGGACGGCAGCTTCCCTGAATAAAACCGCGCCACAAGCCGCGACCAGCAGGAGACAGGATCCGATGCCCCAGATCGACACGAAACTCAACCCGCGCAGCGAAGACTTCAAAGCCAACGCCGCCGCCATGCAAACCCTCGTCGACGACTTGCGCGCCAAGGTGGCGCAAGTCGCCAAGGGCGGTGGCGAGGCCGCGTGTGCCAAGCACGTCGCGCGCGGAAAACTGCTGCCGCGCGAGCGCGTGCAGATGCTGCTCGATCCGGGCACCCCATTCCTCGAGTTTTCCCAGATGGCCGCGTACGCGATGTATGACGACGCGGCGCCGGCCGCCGGCATCATCACGGGCATCGGCCGCGTGGCGGGCCAGGAGTGCGTGATCGTCTGTAACGACGCCACCGTCAAGGGCGGCACGTATTACCCGATCACGGTGAAAAAACACCTGCGCGCGCAGGAGATCGCCGAGCAGAACAACCTCCCTTGCATCTACCTCGTCGACTCGGGCGGCGCCAACCTGCCGAACCAGGACGACGTGTTCCCCGACCGCGACCATTTTGGACGCATCTTTTATAACCAGGCGAATTTGTCGGCGAAGGGCATTCCGCAGATCGCCGTCGTGATGGGATCGTGCACCGCGGGCGGCGCGTACGTGCCGGCGATGAGCGACGAATCCATCATCGTCAAGGAACAGGGCACGATCTTCCTGGGCGGCCCGCCGCTCGTGAAGGCGGCGACGGGCGAAGTCGTCACGGCCGAGGACCTGGGCGGCGGCGACGTGCACACGCGATTGTCCGGCGTCGCGGACCATCTGGCGCAGGACGACACGCACGCGCTGGCGCTGGCGCGCACGATCGTGTCGAACCTGAACCGCACCAAGCCGCAACAGGGCGCGTTGCGCGAATCGCAAGAACCGAAATATGCAGCCGAAGAGCTGTACGGCGTCATCCCGGTCGACACCCGCAAGCCGTTCGACGTGCGCGAAGTCATCGCCCGCATCGTCGACGGCAGCGTCTTCGACGAATTCAAGGCCAGGTACGGCACGACGCTCGTCTGCGGCTTCGCCCACATCTACGGCATGAAGGTCGGGATCATCGCCAACAACGGCATCCTGTTCTCGGAATCGGCACTGAAGGGCACGCACTTCATCGAGCTGTGCTGCCAACGCAATATCCCGCTCGTCTTCCTGCAGAACATCACCGGCTTCATGGTCGGCCGCAAGTACGAGAACGAGGGCATCGCCCGCAACGGCGCCAAGATGGTCACCGCCGTCGCGACGGCAGCGGTCCCGAAATTCACCGTGATCATCGGCGGCAGCTTCGGCGCCGGCAACTACGGCATGTGCGGCCGCGCGTTTTCCCCGCGCTTCCTGTGGATGTGGCCAAATGCGCGCATCTCCGTCATGGGCGGCGACCAGGCGGCATCGGTGCTGGCGACCGTCAAGCGCGACGGCATCGAAGCCCGCGGCGGCCAGTGGAGCGCGGACGAAGAAGCCGCCTTTAAACAGCCGATCAAGGACCAGTACGAACACCAGGGCCACCCGTACTACGCCACCGCGCGCCTGTGGGACGACGGCGTCATCGATCCGGCCGACACGCGCATGGTGCTGGGCCTGGGACTCTCGGCCGCGCTGAACGCGCCGATCGAGGACACGAAGTTCGGCGTGTTCCGCATGTGAGGAGAATGAATATGGACTATCAGACTCTCACCGTCACGATCACGGACCGCATCGGCCAGGTCACGCTCAACCGCCCGGACGTGCGCAACGCGTTCAACGAACAAAGCATCGCCGAACTGGCCCTCGCCTTCGACGAGCTGGGACGCAACGAACTCGTACGCGCCATCGTGCTGGCCGCGAACGGCCCCGCGTTCTGCGCCGGCGCGGACCTGAACTGGATGAAAAAGATGGCGGGTTATTCGGACAGCGAAAACCGCGCCGACGCCATGCGCCTCGCCGACATGCTGCGCACGATTTATCTTTGCCCGAAGCCCGTCGTGGCGAAGGTGCAGGGCGACTGCTACGCCGGCGGCATGGGCCTCGTGGCCGCGTGCGACGTCGTCGTGGCCGTCGACACGGCGAACTTCTGCCTGTCCGAAGTGAAGCTGGGTCTGATCCCCGCGACGATCTCGCCGTATGTGATCAAGGCGATGGGAGAACAGGCCGCGCGCCGCTACTTCATTACCGCCGAACGCTTCGATGCGAACGAAGCCCGGCGCATCGGCTTCGTCCACGAGACCGTGCCGGCGGAAGAACTGGACACGCAGGTCGCGGCCATCGTGCAGGCGCTGGCCAACAACAGCCCGAACGCGGTGCGCGAAGCAAAACAACTCGTGCGCGAGATCGTCGGCCAGAGCGTGACGGAAGCGCTGCTGGAAGACACGGCGAATCGCATCGCCGGCATCCGCGCATCGCTCGAAGGACGCGAAGGGGTCGCGTCCTTCCTCGAAAAACGCCGGCCTTCATGGCTGGAATAGCACGACCCGATAGGAATTGAATGTTGAAGCAGACCACCTCCAACGACTGGATCGCGCGCAGCCTGCGCAGCGTCTGGCATCCATGCACGCAAATGCAGCACCACGAAGAGGTGCCGCTGATCGCCGTCAGCCACGCCAAGGGGCCGTGGTTGTACGACCATGAAGGCCGGCGCTACCTGGACGGCATCAGTTCGTGGTGGGTGAATCTGTTCGGCCACGCCAACCCGCGCATCAACGCGGCATTGAAGGACCAGCTGGACAAGCTAGAACACGCGATGCTCGCCGGTTTTACGCATGAACCGGTGATCGAGTTGTCCGAGCAGCTCGCCGCCCTGACAGGCCAGCAGCTGGGCCATGCGTTCTATGCATCCGACGGCGCCTCGGCCGTCGAGATCGCGCTGAAAATGAGTTTCCATTACTGGCGCAACGCCGGCTTCGCGGACAAGCAGGAATTCGTCTGCCTGCAGGGTTCCTACCACGGCGAGACCGTCGGCGCCCTGGGCGTCACCGACGTCGCGCTGTTCAAGGATGCCTACGGCCCGCTGCTGCGCGCCGCGCGCACCGTCACGTCGCCGGATGCGCGCAACGCCGTCGACGGCGAGTCCGCGCAGGACGTCGCGCTGCGCGCCGCGCAAGATGTCGAGACGCTGTTCGCGGAACGCGGCGACAAGATCGCCGCCATCATCGTCGAGCCGCTGGTGCAGTGCGCGACGGGCATGGCGATGCACGACCCGCTGTACCTGCAGCGCCTGCGCGAGCTGTGCGACAAGTACCACGTGCACCTGATCGCCGACGAGATCGCGGTCGGGTGCGGGCGCACCGGGACGTTCTTCGCCTGCGAGCAGGCTGCCATCTGGCCCGACTTCATGTGCCTGTCGAAGGGCATCAGCGGCGGCTACCTGCCGCTGTCGCTGGTGCTCACCACCGACAAGGTCTACGAGGCGTTCTACAGCGAAGACATCACGCGCGGCTTCCTGCACTCGCACTCGTACACGGGCAATGCGCTGGCCTGCCGCGCGGCGCTCGCCACCTTGCAGATCTTCCGGGAAGACGATGTGCTGAACAAGAATCGCGAGACCGCCACGCGCCTGATGACGGAACTGGCGCCGCTGCTGGACCACCCGCGCGTGACGAACTTCCGCCAGCGCGGCATGATCCTCGCGTTCGACGCGGTCGAACCGGATGCTGCGCGCGCGTCGACGTTCGCACGGCGCTTCTTTACCAGCGCGGTGGAAAACGAACTGCTGCTGCGCCCCATCGGCCGCACCGTGTACCTGATGCCGCCGTACGTGCTGGACGAGGAAGAGCTCGTGGGCCTGGCCGCGCGCACGCGCAAGGTGTTCGAGACGGTGATCGCGGAGTGAACATGGATTTGATCGACAAGGTCCGCGCCCAGCTGGACGAACTGGAAAGCCGCAGCCTGACCCGGCAGCGGCGCACGGCGGACACGCCCTGCGCGCCGCGCCAGGTCGTCGACGGCCGCGACCTGCTCGCGTTCTGCAGCAACGACTACCTGGGCCTGGCGGCGCATCCGCGCGTCGTGGAAGCGCTGCGGGAAGGCGCCGCGTTGTACGGCGCCGGCAGCGGCGCGTCGCACCTCGTGTCGGGCCACAGCCGCGCCCACGCGCAACTGGAAGAGAGACTCGCCGCGTTCGAAGCGCCGCATCTCGAATCCGCCCGCGCGCTGTATTTCTGCACCGGCTACATGGCGAACCTCGCCGTGCTGACGGGGCTGGGCAGCGCACCGGATGCGATGATCTTTTCGGAAGCGCTGAACCACGCATCCCTGATCGACGGCGCCCGCCTCGCGCGCGCGGGCGTGACCGTGTACCCGCACGGGGACGTGGCCGCGCTGGACGCGCAGCTGGCCGCGAGCGCCGCGCCGGTAAAAATCGTCGCCACGGACAGCGTGTTCAGCATGGACGGCGACCTCGCCCCGCTGCCCGCCCTGCTCGCGCTGTGCGAACGGCATGGCGCCTGGCTCGTCGTCGACGATGCGCACGGCTTCGGCGTGCTGGGACAACGGGGACGCGGCGCGCTCGAACATTTCGGTCTGCGCTCACCGAACATGGTCTACATCGGCACGCTGGGCAAGGCGGCCGGCGTGGGCGGCGCGTTCATCGCCGCGCACGAGGACGTGATCGAACTGATGATCCAGCGCGCGCGGCCCTACATCTACACGACGGCCGCCGCGCCCGCGCTCGCGCATGCGCTGCTGGCGAGCGTGGACATCATCGAAAGCGACGAGGGCGAGCAGCGCCGCGCCCATCTGCGCGCGCTGATCGCGCAACTGGACGACGGCCTGCGCCTGGAGCGCTGGCAGCGCCCGGCGTCGACGACCGCGATCCAGCCCATCATCATCGGCGCCAACGACGAGGCGATGGCGGCGGCGGCGCGCCTGCACGGGCAGGGCCTGTGGGTGCCGGCGATCCGGCCGCCGACCGTGGCGGTGGGCACGGCGCGCCTGCGCGTGACCTTGTCCGCCGCGCATACCGAACAAGACGTCGCGCAGCTGACGGCTGCGCTCAACCAGCTCGAAAGGACGTGGGCATGAGCCTGAACGATCCCGAACAACCCGGCGACGCATCCATCGGCACGGCGATACCCGCGCCGGCCGTGCATGCTGCTCCCGTCGCCGTCCCCGCACCGCTCGCCGCGGAAGGCGTACCGACCCGCTTCGCCTGCTTCGTGACGGGTACGGACACCGAGATCGGCAAGACGCTGATCTCCAGCGCCATTCTCCATAAACTCGTACGGCAGGGCGTGCGCGCCTGCGGCATGAAGCCCATCGCGGCCGGCGCCGAGGAACGCGACGGCGAGCTGCACAACGACGACGCGGCCATGCTGCGCGCGGCCGGCAACGTGCAGCTGCCACAGCGGATCACGACGCCGTACATGCTGCGCGAACCGTGCGCTCCGCACATCGCGGCCGCGCTGGAAGGCGTGACCATCGAACCGGTGCCGATCCTGACGGCGTATGCCGAGATCCTCGGCGCCTCCGACGCGACCGTCGTCGAAGGCGTGGGCGGTTTCTGCGTACCGTTCTCCGACGATTTCGACAGCGCCGATCTCGCCGTACAATTCGGCCTGCCCGTCGTCCTCGTCGTCGGCATGCGCCTGGGCTGCATCAATCACGCACTGCTCACTGCGGAGGCCGTCGTCGCGCGCGGCCTCGTGCTGGCGGGCTGGGTCGCCAACCAGGTCGACCCGGACATGCGCTTCGCCGACGAAAACGTCGCGGAGCTCGAACGTCGCCTGCCCGCGCCGCTGCTCGGCCGCGTGCCCCGTCTGGCCGAACCGTCGGCCGCCGTTGCCGCCGCCCACATCGACCTCGCTGGCCTGCCGGGATGGCCGGCCGTGAAGAATTAAAGCGAAAACACGCCTCACCAAAACAAGGAATCCGAAATGACCCAAGTCGTCACCCTTCACCCGCCGGTCACGCCGGCCTCCCTGCCGCAAGACGCCACGTGGCCGCTGGCCGACGTGCTGGCGCTGTTCGAGCTGCCGCTGCCGGAACTGATGTTCAGCGCACAGCAGGCGCAGCGCGCCAACTTCCCCGACGGCGACGTCGAACTCGCGACCCTCCTGTCGATCAAGACCGGCGGCTGCGAGGAAGACTGCGGCTACTGCCCGCAGGCGGCGCGCTACGACACGGGCGTCGAGGCCAAGAAAATCCTCGACCTCGACACGGTGCTGGACGCCGCGCGCGAAGCGAAGGCCAAGGGCGCGACGCGCTTCTGCATGGGCGCCGCCTGGCGCAGCCCGAAAGAGCGCGACATGGAAAAAGTGGAAGCCATGGTGCGCGGCGTGAAGGCGCTGGGCATGGAAACGTGCGCCACCCTCGGCATGCTGGAAGAAGGCCAGGCCGAGCAACTGAAGCAGGCGGGCCTGGACTACTACAACCACAACATCGACACCTCGCCCGATTTCTACGGCGACGTGATCTCCACGCGCGAATACCGCGACCGCCTGGACACGCTGGGCCGCGTGCGCACGGCCGGCCTGAAAATCTGCTGCGGCGGCATCGTCGGCATGGGCGAGACGCGGGCGCAGCGCGCGGGCCTGATCGCCCAGCTGGCGAACATGAATCCGTATCCGGAATCGGTGCCCATCAACCATCTCGTGCAGGTCGAGGGCACGCCGATGCACGGCCTGCCGCCGCTGGACCCGATCGAATTCGTGCGCACGATCGCCGTCGCCCGCATCACGATGCCGAAGGCGCGCGTGCGCCTGTCGGCCGGCCGCCGCGAGCTGGGCGAGGCCGTGCAGGCGATGTGCTTCATGGCCGGCGCCAACTCGATCTTCTACGGCGACAAGCTGCTCACCACCGACAACCCGGAAGCGGACGACGACCGCAAGCTGCTGGAAAAGCTGGGTCTGAAAACCCGCTCGGCCATGCTGGAGTCGGTGCAGAAGGAAAGCTGCGGCTGCTGAGATAAACGGACCGCATACGTCACGCGTGGGCACGGGGTGCCCACCCTACGCCGCTCAACCAACATCGTCACCGCACAACAACGTCGCCCCCGCGCAGGCAGGGGCCCAAGTAAAGAGCAGCCGACCAGCCAGCAAAATTGGATCCCCGCCTCCGCGGGGACGACGGATTGAAGCTAACGTTCACAAAACCTAAAACAGACGAGACACCCATGTTCACCAAGATCCTCATCGCCAACCGTGGCGAAATCGCCTGCCGGGTCGCCGCCACCGCGCGCCGCCTGGGCGTCAAGACCGTTGCCGTCTATTCGGAAGCCGACGCCGGCGCCAAGCACGTGGCGGTCTGCGATGAAGCGATCCTGCTCGGCCCCGCCGCCGCCAAGGACAGCTATCTGCGCGGCGACAAGATCATCGCCGCGGCGAAAGCCACCGGCGCGCAGGCGATCCACCCGGGCTACGGCTTCCTGTCCGAGAACGCGGAATTCGCGGAGGCCTGCGCGGCCGCGGGTCTCGTGTTCATCGGCCCGCCGGGATCGTCGATGCGCGCGATGGGATCGAAGTCCGCCGCCAAGCAGCTGATGGAAGGCGCCGGCGTGCCGCTCGTGCCGGGCTACCACGGCGATGCGCAGGACCCCGAGCTGCTGCAGGCGGAAGCGAACCGCATCGGCTATCCGGTGCTGTTGAAGGCCAGCGCCGGCGGCGGCGGCAAGGGCATGCGCGTCGTCGAGCGCTCCGAGGACTTCCAGGCCGCGCTCGCGTCGTGCAAGCGCGAAGCCATGTCGTCGTTCGGCGACGACAAGGTGCTCGTCGAAAAATACCTCACGCGGCCGCGCCACATCGAGATCCAGGTGTTCGCGGATTCGCTCGGCAACTGCGTCTACCTGCACGAGCGCGACTGCTCCGTGCAGCGCCGCCATCAAAAGGTGCTGGAAGAAGCACCGGCGCCGGGCATGCCGCCCGATCGCCGCGCCGCGATGGGCGAGGCGGCCGTGGCGGCCGCGCGCGCCGTCGGCTATGTCGGCGCGGGCACGGTCGAATTCATCGCCAACCAGGACGGCACGTTCTACTTCATGGAGATGAATACCCGGCTGCAGGTGGAACACCCGGTCACCGAGATGATCACGGGCACGGACCTCGTCGAGTGGCAGCTGCGCGTGGCGGCCGGCCAGCCGCTGCCGAAGCAGCAGCACGAACTCGCGATCCACGGCCACGCCATCGAAGCGCGCGTCTATGCGGAGAATCCGGAGAAGGGTTTCCTGCCGTCGATCGGCACCCTGCGCTGCATCGACACCCCGAGCCACGTCGCGTTCGAACTGGGCGGCGTTGGTGGCATTCCTGCCGGCGTGCGCATCGATTCCGGCGTGCGCGCGGGCGATGCGATTTCGCCGTTCTACGATCCGATGATCGCCAAGCTGATCGTGTGGGGCGCGGACCGCGCGCAGGCGCTGGCGCGCATGGCGCAGGCGCTGTCCGAATTCCACATCGTCGGCCTCGCGACCAATATCGCGTTCCTGAAACGCCTCGTCGAGGGCGATGCCTTTGCGCACGCGGACCTGGACACGGGCCTGATCGAGCGGAACACCGCGACCCTGTTCCCGCCGGCGGGCCCGGCGCCGCTGGCCGCGCTGGCGCTGGCGGCCGTCGCCCTCGTCTCCGCGGAAACGCCGGCGAGCGCCAACCCGGCCGACCCGTGGACCGGCACGCACGGCTGGCGCATGAACGGCACGTATCGGCGCCGCCTGGCGTTCGGCGACGAGTACGCGGCCACGACCCAGGCCAAGGTCTATGCAATCGACATGACCTATCATCCGCACGGTTGGACGCTCGACGCGGACGGCAAGCCGCACCCGCTGGCGCTCGTGGCGCGGCACGACGGCCACTACGCCATCCGCCTGGACGGCCAGGCGATCCAGGGCACGGTGCGGCGCGACGGCGAGGCGCTGCACGTCTTCACGGGCGGCCTGCACCACGTGCTTGCCTGGAACGACCCGCTCGCGCATGCGGGCGAGCACGAAACGGCGGACGGCCGCCTGACGGCGCCGATGCCGGGCAAGGTGGTGGCGGTGATCGCGGCGAGCGGACAGCACGTCAGGAAGGGCGAGCCGCTCGTGATCATGGAAGCGATGAAGATGGAACACACGATTGCCGCGCCGAGCGACGGCCTGGTCGAGGAAGTCTTGTACCAGGTCGGCGATCAGGTCGCGGATGGGGCGCCGCTGCTGGCGTTCAAGGCCGCGGCGTAATGGCGGGCACGCGTGGGCACGGGGTGCCCACCCTTGTATCTTGAGCGTGTTGGTGATTAGCTACCACTAACTGAGGTGAAGACCAGCTTGTGCCCACCCTGAAGGCGTTGACCTTGTGGAGTAGATTAGGCCCTTCACCTCTCCCCACCCCATGACTGAACACTGGACGGTATCCGAGGGCTCTGACCCTGCATGTACAAGGCGAGTGTGGAGTGGATAGGGAAAATCAAGAACACAAGGAAGATCAAATGTTTTATCTTGGCGTAGACGTTTCGAAGAAAAAACTGGACTGCATGCTGCTCGATACTAAGAACGGCAAGTTGAAGTCCAAATCGTTATCCAACACAAAGGCTGGATTCGAAGAACTGATTGAATGGCTGGCCACAAACAAAGCGCCTGATGCGCATGTGATCATGGAGCCGACCGGTGTGTATCACGAACCGGCCGCGCTGGCGCTGACCGATGCGGGCTTGAAACTGTCACTGGCTAATCCGGCCCAGCTGCGGCAGTTTGCCCAAGGACTGGGCGTCAAGAACAAGACCGATAAAGCCGACAGTACCGTACTGGCGCGCTACGGCGAGACATTGAAACCCGTAGCTTGGCAACCGCCGTCGAAATCTGCGCGTCACCTGAAAGCCCTGCTGACGCGCCGTGACGCTATTGCCGATGATTTGCAGCGCGAACAAAACCGTCAGGAGGCCATCGATTTCGGTGTATCACCGGACGAGGTCAAGCAGTCGATCATGCAGTCGCTCATATTTTTGCAGGCTGAGCTCAAGCGTCTGGAACAGATGATCGAAGAGCATATCGACAACGATCCTGATTTGCGCAACAAGCAGGATCTGCTGGAGACGATTCCTGGCGTGGGCGAGCGTGTCTCGAGTAACCTGACCGCGCTGTTTGCCGCTAAAACCTTCGACACTGCCGAGCAACTGGCCGCTTATCTTGGCCTGGTGCCGGTACAGTGGGACTCAGGTTCGTCGGTGCATAAACGTCCTCGCCTATCCAAGGCTGGCCCATCGCACCTGCGCAAGCTGCTTTACATGCCAGCCGTGGTGGCCCGCCGCTGGAACCCTCACATCAAATCCTTCAGCGACCGTTTGCTCGCCAAAGGCAAGACCAAGATGGCCGTCATCGGTGCCTGCATGCGCAAGCTGGCCCACCTGTGCTTTGGTGTTGTGCACTCAGGCAGGCCATATGACCCGAATTACGCCATGTGAAGCTTGACGCACAAGACGGTATCTACGTCGTGGCGGTGGTGGGGATGGGGTGCCGGCCCGGCGTGATGTCGTAGGGTGGGCGGCCCTCCGCCCACCCCACGTCACCGAACCCGCGGCATCAAACAACCAACGAGACAGCAAACGCAATCCATAAAAAATATCAGGAGACGACTATGCGGATACTGCTGTACCGGGGCGACGGCGTCATCGAGCCGTGGGTCCGTGATTTTTCCGATGCATTGCCGCACGCCGACATCGTCGTGTGGCACGAGAACATGTCGCTGGCGTCGCAGTCGCCTTGCGATTACGCCGTGGTGTGGGCGCCGACGCCGCGCCTGCTCGACCAGCTTGCCCACGTGAAGGCCATCCTCCTGATGGGCGCTGGCGTCGACGCGCTGCTGAAATTCGGCGACGCGCTGCCGCCGGTCCCGATCGTCCGCCTGGGCGATGCGGGCATGGCCGAGCAGATGGCGGAGTACGTGGCGTATGCGACCTTGCGCTACTTCCGCCGCTTCGACGACTACGAGCAGCAGGCGCGCCAGGGCATCTGGAACCCGCTCGAAACGCGCCGCCGCAAGGCCGATTTCACGGTCGGCGTGCTGGGCCTCGGCAGGCTCGGGATGCCCGTGCTGCGCACGATGCGCCAGCTCGGGTTTCCCGTGCGCGGCTGGAGCCGCTCGGAGCGCGACCTGCCCGGCGTCGCGTGCTACGCGGGCATGGCGTCGCTCGACGACTTCCTGTCCGGCACGCAGGTCCTCGTCTGCATGCTGCCGCTCACGCCCGAGACGACGAACCTGCTCGACCGCGCACGCCTGTCGCAGCTGCCGCAAGGCGCTTACCTGATCAACGTGGCGCGCGGCGCCCAGGTGGCCGAGCCGGACCTGATGGCGCTGATCCGCTCGGGCCACATCGCGGGCGCCACGCTGGACGTGTTCCGCAACGAACCGCTGCCGGCCCCGCATCCGTTCTGGAACGAGCCGCGCATCACGATCACGCCGCACATCTCGGCCCTCACCCTGCGCGCGGAAGCGGTGCACCAGATCGCCGCCAAGATCGGGAAGCTGGAACGGGGCGAGACCATCGACGACATCGTCGACCGCACCCTCGGCTACTAGGAATCCATCATGCAAAGCCAACTACCGCAACAAGTCAAGATCGTCGAAGTCGGCCCGCGCGACGGGCTGCAAAATGAAAAGGAAGCGGTGTCCTCCGCGGTCAAGATCGAACTGGTCGACCGCCTGTCGCGCGCAGGCTTCCGCAACATCGAGGCGGCGTCGTTCGTGTCGCCGAAATGGGTGCCGCAGATGGCGACCAGCCGCGAGGTCATGGCCGGCATCGCACGCCGCCCCGGCACGCTGTATTCCGCGCTGACGCCGAACATGCAGGGCTTCGAGGCCGCGCTGGCGGCAAAAGCCGACGAAGTCGTGATCTTCGGCTCCGCATCGGAAGCGTTCTCGCAGCGGAACATCAACTGCTCGATCGCGGAATCCATCGCGCGCTTCGAGTCCGTCGCGCAGGCGGCCAAGGCGCACGGCCTGCGCCTGCGCGGCAGCATCAGTTGCGCGTTCGGCTGCCCGTACCAGGGCGACGTGCCGCTGGACGCCGTCGCCGACGTCGTGGGCCGCATGCGCGACCTGGGTTGCGACGAGATCGACATCGCCGACACGATCGGCGTATCGACCCCGCACAAGACGCAGGCCGTGATGGAAACGGCGGCGCGCGCCTTCGCGCTGGAGCGCATCTCGGGCCACTTCCACGACACCTACGGACAGGCGCTCGCCAACATCTACGCCAGCCTGGAAGTGGGCGTCGCGATCTTCCACTCGTCCGTGTCGGGCCTGGGCGGCTGTCCGTACGCGAAGGGCGCGACGGGCAATGTGGCGACCGAGGACGTGGTCTACATGCTGAACGGCCTGGGAATCGAGACGGGTATCGACCTGGATCTGGTCGTGGATGCGGGGCAGTTCATCTCGCAGCAGCTGGGACGCAAGGGCGCGAGCCGGGCCGGCAACGCGTTGCTGGCGAAACGGGCACATTGACGCGTGGGTGGGCATTTGAGGCCGGAGGCCTCAAATGAAACGTGCCCACCACGACGTTTGCGCACTGCATGCGCTTGGTGGGCGGAAATGAAAAAGGCCGACGATTTCTCGTCGGCCTTCTTGATATACTGGTCGGAGTACAAGGATTCGAACCTTGGACCCTCTGGTCCCAAACCAGATGCGCTACCGGGCTGCGCTACACTCCGAAGACAGCCATCATACCGTCCCGGTGCCCTTTCGGTCAAGGAAAGCGCGGGTGTCCGTGGTTTTCTCACAGGCCAGCAGGTGAAGACGTGACGTTTGCACTCGACTCTTTCGACCACGGCGGCTTCCGTCCCGCCCTTCCCGACCGCAGGCAATCGACCCGCATCGCGGCCGGCATCGCGCTGTCGCTGGCCGCCCACGCGCTGCTGCTCGCGGTCTACCGCCAGCCCGCGACGACGCTGCCTGCATCGCCGCCGGAACGCCTGACGATCCGCCTGCAGGCCGCGCCGCCGCCCGCCGAAGTGAAGCCGGCCGAGGCGCCGCCGGTGCCGCGTGCGCCGCGTCGCGCCAGGAAAACCCGTCCCGTGATCGCCGTGGCGCCGGAACAGCGCCAGTCGACCGGGGAAACCTATGCCGTCGAGCCCGCGCCGGCTACGCCCGCGCCGCCGTCCGCGCCCGCGACGACGACGCGGCACTTCGACCTCGACGCCGCCCGCAGCATGGCGCGCGGCATGGCGACGAAGCTGGCCAACGAACCCGATCCGGACAAGGTGGGCACGGCGCTCGAACGCCTGCCCAAGCCGGCGCTGCAAACGGAAAACAAGTTCGAACGGGCGATCAAGGGCGCGAAACGTCCGGATTGCAAGGATGGCGTGCCCGGCGGCCTGCTGGCGCCGATCTTCCTGGCGCTGGACAAGAAGGACAGCGGGTGCAAGTGGTAGCGGCCGGCGCCAGCACGGCAAAACATCGAAGCTTGAACCAACGTCGTTCCCGCGCAGGCGGGAATCCAAGTAGGTTGCGGTACGCTGGCGTAAATCAGGTTCCCGCCTTCGCGGTAACGACGGTGTTTTCCGTTGCGAGTTATTCCTCGCCCTTGATCTGCAACGCCCTTTCATACAAGGCGTTCTTTTTCTTCCCCGTGATCTGCGCCGCCAGCGCCGCCGCCTGCTTCACCGAACATTCTTCCAGCAGGATGCGCAGCACGCGCTCGGCCTCCACGTCGCCCTCGTCGTCGTCCGTCCGCGCGCCTTCGACCAGCACGACGAATTCTCCGCGCTCGCGGTTGGCGTCGGCCTTGACCCACGCCAGCGCATCGCTCAGCGGGCAGCGGTGGATTTCCTCGAACAATTTCGTGAGTTCGCGGGCAAAGACCACCTGGCGCGCCGGCTCGAAGGCAGCAACCAGGGATTCCACACAGTCCGTGATGCGATGCGGCGCCTCATACAACACGAGCGTCGCCGGCACGGCCTTGAGCGCGGCCAGTTCCGCTTCGCGCTGCTTCGCCTTCGCGGGCAGGAAGCCGACAAAATAGAAGCGGTCGTTCACCAGGCCGCTCGCGGACAGCGCCGCGACGGCGGCCGACGAACCGGGCACCGGCACGACGTTCAGGCCGGCGGCGCGCACGGCGTCGACGATGCGCGCGCCCGGGTCGGACACGGCCGGCGTGCCGGCATCCGACACGAGCGCCACGCGCTCGCCCGCGCGCAGGCGCGTGACGAGTTTTTCGGCGACCTCGCGTTCATTGTGCTGGTGCGCGGCGATCATCTGTTTGTTCAGGCCGAAACGCGTCAGCAGGGCGCCCGTCTTGCGCGTGTCCTCGCAGGCGACGACGTCGGCCAGCAGCAGCACGTGCAGTGCGCGCAGCGTGATGTCGGTGACGTTGCCGATGGGTGTGGCCACCACGTAAAGCGTTGCGCTAGGATAGGACTGCTGGGCGGCCTCGCCCATGACGGGCAGTTGGGCGATCTGGCTGGACTGGGTTTCTGTCATGTTGGGGAATCGGATGCGGATGAACATTCTCGAGGCGCTGGTCGCCCGGCTGGCCTGGCTGCTCGTGTTGATGAGCGTGGGCGGCCATGCCCAGGCCGGCGCGCCGTGCGCCGGGCCGCAGCGATTGTGCGCGTCCGTGGACACAAACACAAGGGCGCACGCCCCCTTGCTCGCCATGCTGGACGATCCCGCCATCCAGCCGCGGCCGACTAAACCGCAAGCGAACGAGCCGTCCCCGCCGCCCCCGCCATCCGACACCCCCATCCGCATCGCGCTGCTGCTGCCGCTGCGGTCCAGCACCCTCGCACCGGCCGCGGAGGCCGTGCGCGCCGGCTTCATGGCCGGCATGGAACGCGACGGCACCGGCTTCAAGGCCGAGGTCGTCCCGACGGGCGACGCGCCGCGCGACGTGCTCGACGCCTACGCGCGCGCGGCGGTGGCCAGCGCCGTCATAGTCGGGCCGCTGGCGCGCGCCGCCGTCGCCGCGCTGGCCGACAGCGATGCCGTCACGCGGCCGACCGTCGTGCTGAGCGTGCCGGAAGGACGGCCGGCGATGCCGCGGCTGATGCTCGTGGCCGGCCTGTCGGTCGAGGACGAGGCGCGCCAGGTGGCGGAATGGGCCGCGCGCGAGCATCCGCATGGCCGCGCCCTGGTCCTGACGGGCGGCGCGGCCTGGGCGCAGCGGGCGGCCGGCGCGTTCGAGGCGCGCTGGACGCGGCTGGGGCACACGAACCAGCGCTTCGCCGTGCCGTCCCGGGAAGGCGGCAAGGCCGCCCTCGACGAACTCAGGCAGAAACTGGAGATCGACCCGCCCGACCTGCTGTTCGCCGCGCTCGACGGCGCCGGACTGCGTCCCGTGCGCACCCTGGCCGGCGCCGCGATCCCCTGCTACGGCGGCGGCGCGGCCAATCCGGGGCGGCCGGCGCAAGACGACCTGTCCGGCTCGTCCGGCCTGTCCGGCCTCGACGGTGTGCGCATCCTCGACCTGCCGTGGATCGTGCTGCCGGACCACCCGGTCGTGATGGTCTATCCGCGCCCGCTGCATACGGAACAGGCGCCCGACATGGACCGTCTGTACGCGCTCGGCATCGACGCCTTCCGCGTGGCGCGCGAGCTGGCGCTGCGCGGCGGCTCGCCGTTCGGCATCGACGGCGTCACCGGCCGGCTCGACGTCGTGCCCGGCCCCGGCGGCCAGCTCCAGTTGCGCCGGGTCGAGACGGCCGTGGTCGTCCGCGACGGCGCGTTCGCGCCCGTGGACAGGGAGCGCTGACATGTGGCCGACCCGCCTGTCGCGCACGCAGGAACAGGGGCGGCAATGGGAAGATGTGGCGCTGGCGTATCTCGGGCGCCACGGTCTCGTCCTGGTGGAAGCGAATTTCCGCTGCAAGCCGGGAGAAATCGACCTGATCCTGCGCGACGGCGCCACGCTCGTGTTCGTCGAAGTGCGCCAGCGCGCGGCCGACGCCCAGGTCAGCGCCGCGGCCAGCATCGGCCCGGCGAAGATCCGCCGCATCATCCGCGCCGCCCAGGTCTATTTACAACGTTTCGACCGCTTGCCGCCTTGCCGCATCGATGTCGTCGCCATCGATGGAGAACGTATCGAATGGATAAGGAACGCCATTGAAGTGTAAGCATTTTTTGCTGGCCTTGATCGCCGGGCATTGCCACTGCACTATAATCTTCGACCATGAATACTCAACGCATCCTCGCCCACTTCCAGGAAAGCGCCGAACTCAAGATGAAGTCGGCGGCTCTCCTCGCACAACCGATTTCCCAAGCGATTGAGCTGATGTTCAATGCGCTTTCCAACGGCAACAAGGTTCTCGCCTGCGGCAACGGCGGCTCGGCCGGCGATGCCCAGCACTTCGCCGCCGAACTGGTCGGCCGCTTCGAGCGCGAGCGCTTCCCGCTGCCGGGCATCGCGCTGACCACCGACACGTCGATCATCACGGCCGTCGGCAACGACTACAGTTTCAAGGAAATCTTCAGCAAGCAGGTGCAGGCGTTCGGCCAGGCCGGCGACATCCTGCTGGCGATTTCCACGTCCGGCAATTCGGCCAACGTGCTGGCCGCCGTCGAAGCCGCGCTGGAACGCGAAATGCGCGTCGTCGCCATGACCGGCAAGGATGGCGGCCAGCTGGGGAAGATGCTGACCGACGCCGACGTCCACATCAACGTGCCGCACGCGCGCACCGCCCGCATCCAGGAAGTGCATCTGGTCGCGATCCACAGTATCTGCGACGGCCTCGACGTCGCCCTGTTCGGAGAAGAAGATGCAAATTAATGCCGGCGCCCTGCTGCGTCCCCTGTCGAAGGCCGTGCTGTGCGTGGCCCTGCTGTCGTCCCTGCAAGGCTGCGTCGCGCTCGTGGCCGGTGCCGCCGTCAGCGGCGCCGTCGCGACGGCCGACCGCCGCACGCTGGGCGCGCAGACCGAGGACAAGGGCATCGAACTGAAAGCCGCGACCCATATGGGCGACATCGTCGGCGACGCCGGCCACGTCAACGTCAACAGCTACAACCGCAAGGTGCTGCTGACCGGCGAAGTGCGCGACGAGGCGATGAAGCGCGCGGTCGAGAACGAGGTCCGCGGCATCACCAATGTCGACTCCGTGATCAACGAACTGCAGATCGCCGGCCCGTCGAGCTATACGTCGCGCGCCAGCGACGCCCTCATCACCAGCAAGGTCAAGCTCAGCCTGGCGGACAAGAAGACCGTCTCGGCCACCTCGTTCCAGGTCGTGACCGAGAGCGGCACCGTCTACCTGATGGGCCTCGTGACCCAGCGCGAAGGCAATATCGCCGCCGACGTGGCCCAGGGCGTGTCCGGCGTCATGCGCGTGGTGAAAATGTTCGAATACATCAGCGAAGAAGACCTGCGCTCGATGCAACCGCCGCAACAGCAACAACCCGAGCCCCGCGGCACGTCGTAAGGCGCAGGCTTATAATCGTGACGTCGCCTGATGGGCATTGCAGGATGAGCTAACCATGACCGCTTCCTCTTCCACGATCGCCGACGCCGGGACCGGCGCCACGAAACGCGCCTGGATCAAGCCGGCCGCCATCGGCGCGGCCGTGCTGGCGATCGCCGGCATCGGCTTCGCCACGTTCAGCCAGCAGCAGCAGGCGCCGGACGTCACGTTCATTTCCATCGACGGCCAGAAGATCAGCTCACACGACCTGCGCGGCAAGGTCGTGATGGTCAATTTCTGGGCCACGTCCTGCGCCACCTGCGTGAAGGAAATGCCGCAGATGGTCGAGACGTACAACAAGTTCAAGAAGGACGGCCTGGAATTCGTCGCCGTGGCGATGAGCTACGATCCGCCAAACTATGTCCTGAACTACACCGAGACGCGCAAGCTGCCGTTCAAGGTGGCCCTCGATTCCGGCGGCGACCTGGCCAAGCAGTTCGGCGACGTCAACATGACGCCCACCACCTTTGTCATCGGCAAGGATGGCAAGATTCTCAAGCGGTATCTGGGCGAGCCGGATTTTGCATCGCTGCACGCGTTGCTGCAGAAATCGTTGAAATCGTAGGGTGGGCGGCCCTCCGCCCACGTTCGCGTACTGCATACATACGCGTGGGCACGGGGTGCCCACCCTACCGCTTTTGGTTCGCGCGCACCGCTGACCTCCCGCAAACCTCGATCCGCTGTTCGGCCCAAGCTTGACGCCGGCAAAGGAGGCAAGGATGCGCAAGCTGATCACGTACGCCCTCATCCCGGGCCTGCTGGCGGCGGCAGGCTGCAGCACTGTCGATACCGGTCTGCGCAACACCGTGGTGTTGCATTACCAGCATGTTGCCAACGTCCACCGGATCGATTTTACGAACCCCGTCGCGCTGCCGAACCGCGCGCCCGTGGAGGCCTTGCTACCGCTGGATTCGCACGGCTTCTGGGCCGTGTTCGTGCTGTGCGCCCTGGACGTCACGGGCGCCAGCATCCCGAGCTTTTATTTCGACGTCGACCGCATGCGCGTCCAGTACGGCGACCGCCGCTACGGACCGCTGCGGCCGTACACGCTGCGGCTGGACGATACGGCCGACATCAACAGCCGCTTCGACACACCGGCCCTCGCCGATGCGATCGCGGCCGAGATCCAGCGCGGTCCCTCCAGCCAGGTCTTCCGGCACGGCTATTACGGGCACCTGGATTACCGCTTCGCCATCTACATCCCGCGCGCGCTGCCCGACTATTCCGGCGACCAATTGAGCTTGCGCTACGAAGGCGGCCAGACGCTGGCGCTGGGCAACGATTATTCGCCCGCCGACGTCACCTCCGCCGGCCCGCATGGATCAGGCGTCGCCGCGCACTGCCGGCCGTGACGGTGCGCCGCCCCGCCGGGCCCGGTGCTAACATGGCCCTTTGGGCTCATCAAGACAATCACCATGCTGCCAGATGCCGAAGTTGTCGCGCGCCTGTGCCTGGCGGCCCTGCTGGGCGGGGCGATCGGGTTCGAACGCGAACGCCTGTCCTGGGCGGCAGGGCTGCGAACCCACATGCTCGTCTGCGTCAGTGCCTGCCTGATCATGATCGTCTCGGCCTATGGCTTCAACGACGTGCTGGCCCACGACCACGTTTCGCTCGACCCGTCGCGCGTGGCGGCCCAGGTCGTGTCCGGCATCGGCTTCCTTGGCGCGGGGTCGATCCTGCTGCGCGGCGACGTCGTGCGCGGCCTCACGACGGCGGCCAGCCTGTGGTCGGTGGCGGCCGTCGGCCTGGCAGTGGGCGGCGGGATGTATGTGGCGGCCGCGGCGGGCACGGCGATCATGCTGTTCATCCTGGCCGCCATGAAGCCGCTGGAACAACGCTATTTCTCGTCCCGGCAACGACGCGAGCTGGTGCTGTCGGCCGAACACGGCCGGCTCACGCTGCACGTGCTGGAAAAGGAACTGGGCCCGGTGACCAATCGCATCGGCACATTCATCGTCCAGCAAAACGAAGAAGGGACGCCGACGGACGACGTGATCATCGCCTTTTCGCGCATGTCCGAATCGGAATTCACCGCACTGCTGGACCGCCTGCGCGCGATCCCGGGCGTATTAAAGGTCGACGCGAAGATCCGCCCCGACCGGCGCATGCGCTGACGCCGCGCGCAGTGGCGTAAGCTGACGCCATCGACACGGAGGCGATCATGAACACAACCACCGAAACATTGACGGTCGAGCAGGCCTACCGTGCCATGCTGGCCTTCCTCGCGCGCGAAGTCGAGTTGACGGAATGCAGCGACCTGGCCGACCTGCTGGCCGGCTACCGGCTCGATGGCGCCGGCCGGACGAGCGATCCGGCCCTGTGGGACGAGTGGATGGAAGCCGTCGAGAAGGCGCGCACGCACAAGCCCGACTGAAACGGCCGCGCCGGCGTTACCAGCGCCCTCTTTCCCTCTTCGACTGGCGCTTGCGCGTCGCCGCGTTCTGCTGCTGCAACAGCGCATCGACGCGCTCGGACGCTTCGCGCGCCAGGGTCTGCGCTTCCTCGATGCTGGGGAAGAATTCCGGCATGCGGTAGCCGAGCCAGGCATAGGCCGAGTACATGCGGCACGTGTCCTCGACTTCCTGCAGGTTTTGCCAGAACAATTCTTGCGGATGGGATTGGAGCTTGCACACCTTTCGTTTCGCCAGCGACTGCGCCCAGTGCGTCCACGCGCTTTCCAGCGTCGGCACCTTGGTCGAAATCGGCACGAGCGACATCGTGAATTTTTCCGCCACGCTCAGGTCGAGCGTATCGAGCCATTCGGCGCGCCCGTTCTGTTCTTCCGTGATGCGCGGATAAAAAAAGCCGTCCGGCACGTCGATGTTGTGCACGAACCGTTTCAAGAGTTTTACCAGCGACGTCTCGCCCGTCACCGACGAGATGCGGTGCAATTGCTCCAGCGACGGCGCCACGGCAAATCCGCTGGCCGGTACGGGCGGGATCTTTTCCTTCATCAAGGAACGCATGACGTCGTGCGTGTCGTCGTCGTAGCCGGCGACGAAACCTTCCTCGTGCACGCCGTAGCGCCCGGCGCGGCCGGCGATCTGCTTGGCGAGCGCGGCCGAGATTTCTTCTTCCTCGACACCGTTGTACTTGACGGCCGTCGTCATGACGATGCGCTGGATCGGCATGTTCAGGCCCATCGCGAGGGCGTCCGTGCCGACGACGATGTCGGCCTGCCCCTCGCGGAACCGCTCGGCCTGGGCGCGCCGCACTTCCGGAGACAGATTGCCGTAGACGGTGGCGACCGACAAACCCATTTCCGTGATCATGTCGCGCCACATCAGCACCTCGCGCCGCGAGAACGCGATGACGGCGTCGCCGCGCTTCAGATTCCGCAGCTTGCGCACGGCGCCCGGTTCCATCGACAGCGGCGCCTTGCGTTTTAACACGTGCACTTCGAGCGGGCATTCCAGGCGCTCGGCCAGCGCCTCGATCGCGCGGCGCGCTTCCGGCGCCCCGACGAGATACACGGTGGACGCCGGCGCGCCGCACACGGCCGCCGTCCACGCGGCGCCGCGGTCGCGGTCGGCCAGCATCTGGATCTCGTCGATCACCGCCACTTGCACGGGCGTCTTCGTGTCCAGCATCTCGACGGTGCTGGCCACGTGCGTCGCGCCTTCGGCCAGGCGGCGTTCCTCGCCCGTGATCAGGCTGACCTTGACCTTGCCGCCGTCGGCGCGCACCGCGTTTTGCAGGCGCTCGTAGTTTTCCAGCGCCAGCAGGCGCAGCGGGGCCAGGTAGACGCCGCTGTCGGCTTGCGCCAGGTGTTCCATCGCGCGGTGCGTCTTGCCGGAATTGGTCGGCCCCAGCAGCGCGACGAAACGGCGCGCCATCTTGCGGGCCACGTCGAACGACGCCGGGTATTCGGCCAGGTTGATGCTTTCCTTGGTGCGCGCGGCGTGGCGTTCTTCCTGCTCGCGCTCGATGGCGTGCAGCAGGCGCTGGCGGATGCGGTCGAACACGAATTCGGCGGGCTCGGACGTCTCCAGCTCTGCCAGCACGTGCAGGAACAGCATCGGGTCGACGCCGAATTCGTCGGCCTGGTCGGCGATCTCGCGCACGAATTCCTCGACCTCCTGGTTCAGGTCGTCGACGGCGTCGCGCGTGGCGCGTTCCTCGACGAGCGCACGCCGCGCCGTCAGCTCCATCTTGCGCCACTTGCTCGGCTTGGCCAGCACGCCGCGTGCCGGCACGAGGCGGTAGTCGACGTGCAGCCCGTCCACGCGCACGGCGCCGGCAAAGCGCAGGAAGACGCGGCCTTCCATCTTGACCAGTTCCACGCCGCGCGCGGACAGGTTCAGTTCACGTTCGAGGAAGGCGTCGTCGTCCTGGGTGTCGTCGGCGGCGGGGGGAAAACGGGAGTGGTGTTCGCTCATGTTCTTGGATGCACGGGCTGATCGATGGGATCAATATAACGTCGGCGACGCGGGGACACCGTTCGGCAAGCCACGTGCAATGAAAAAATCGGTAGCATAAAAACGTCGTCCCCGCGCAGGCGGGGACGACGGGTCAGCACCGCCGTCCGTATGGGGACGACGGGTCAGGACCGCCGTCCGTACGTGGGCGACGGGTCAGGACCGCTGTGCGGGGACGACGATGAAACGACGCGGACTTTGGCTTAAGCCGCCACGCCCGCTTCGTGCGCCTGCTGATCCGCGTGATACGACGAGCGCACCATCGCGCCCACGGCCGCGTGCACGAAGCCCATCTCGTACGCCTTCTCTTCGAACATTTTGAAGGTGTCTGGGTGCACGTAGCGGCGCACCGGCAGGTGCGAGTTCGACGGGGCCAGGTACTGGCCGATGGTCAGCATGTCGATATCGTGCGCGCGCATGTCGCGCATCACGTCCAGGATTTCCTCGTCGGTCTCGCCCAGGCCCACCATCAGGCCGGACTTCGTCACGGCGCTCGGGTACTTGGCCTTGAAGTCGCGCAGCAGGACCAGCGAGTGCTGGTAGTCGGCGCCCGGGCGCGCTTCCTTGTACAGGCGCGGCACGGTTTCCAGGTTGTGGTTCATCACGTCCGGCAGGCCGTCGGCGAAGATGTTCAGCGCTTTTTCCAGGCGGCCGCGGAAGTCCGGCACGAGCACTTCGATCTTGGTGTTCGGCGACAGCGCGCGCGTCTTCTGGATGCATTCGACGAAGTGGCCGGCGCCGCCGTCGCGCAGGTCGTCGCGGTCGACGGAGGTGATCACGACGTACGACAGGCGCAGGTCGGCGATGGTCTTGGCGAGGTTACCCGGCTCGTTGACGTCGAGCGGGTCCGGGCGGCCGTGGCCGACGTCGCAGAACGGGCAGCGGCGCGTGCACTTGTCGCCCATGATCATGAAGGTCGCGGTGCCCTTGCCGAAGCATTCGCCGATGTTCGGGCAGCTGGCTTCCTCGCACACGGTGACGAGGTTGTTGGCGCGCAGGATGTCCTTGATCTCGTAGAAGCGCGTCGACGGGCTGGCCGCCTTCACGCGGATCCAGTCCGGCTTTTTCAGGCGCTCGTGTTGTTCGAGCGGCACGATCTTGATCGGGATGCGCGACGTCTTGCTCGCGCCTTTCTGCTTTTCGCTGGCGTTGTAGGAAGCTGCTGCTGCGGTGCCGTTGTCGATTTCGGAAGTCATGTGCGTAAATGCCCTGGTCGGGCTTTCAGTTGATCGTGGCGGCCTGCGCGACCGCTGCGGTTGAAGAGGGTGCCGTGGACAGATGCTGCACGAGGGCGCTGGCGAGGGCCTGCTGCACGTCGGCCAGCGGCGCGTCGATGCCCATCGTCTTCATGTCCACCGTGGCCAGGCCGGAATAGCCGCACGGATTGATCCAGGTGAACGGCGCCAGGTCCATCGCCACGTTCAGCGACACGCCGTGGTAGGTGCAGCCGTTGCCGCGCACCTTCAGGCCCAGCGCGGCGATCTTGGCGCCGCGGCGCGGACCGTCGGCGATATAGATGCCGGGCGCGCCTTCGACGCGTTCTCCCGCCAGATTATACGCCGCCAGCACATCGATGACCGCCTGCTCGATCTTGTTGACGAACTGGCGCGCATACAGCTTGCCGCCCGGCTTGTTGCGGCGCAGGTCCATCAGCAGGTAGATCACGACCTGGCCGGGGCCGTGGTACGTGACTTCGCCGCCGCGGTCCGTCTGCACCACGGGGACGTCGTGCTCCAGGGTGCTCAGGAGGTGGCCGCGGTCGGCGCCCAGCCCGAGCGTGAACACGGGCGGATGCTCGACGATCCACAACTCGTCGGGCGTGTCGGGCGTGCGCGCATCCGTGAAGGCGCGCATCGCGGCAAATACGGGTTCGTAGTCGGCGCGGCCAAGCTCACGGATGACCGGGTCGCGAACGACCGGACGGTTCGCTTGCATGGATAGGATCTTTGAAGGGATACCCCGTCATTATAAGCCAGCCTGATGGCGGGCGCTGCAAACCCCGCCCGGGACGCGGGGCTGGACGCAACAGGTTTTACAGGACGATTTTCACCATCGGGTGCGACGAGAGCTCGCGGTACAGGTTGTCGAGCATCTCGCGGCTGGTGGCGCGCACGATCACGGTCAGGCCCGTATAGGCGCCCTTGGCCGACGGCCGCACTTCCATCTTGCCGGCATGGAAAGTCGGATCGTGGATGGTGACCACTTCGACGATGGCGGTGGCGAAATCGTCGTGCGTCGGGCCCATGACCTTGATCGGGAAATCGCTCGGGTATTCGATGAGGGAATCTTTCGGGTCCATGGCCACTCCTATTCTAAAACAGCATTGTAGCCAAACCGGTCCGACTTCGCCCGATCAGCGCTCCCTCTGGTTCCGCCCGCGCTCGTCGACGTGCTGGTGGTGCGCCTCGGCCTTTGCCGGCGCCGGGGCGGGCGCGGGTGCCGGTGCCGCGGCGGGTGCCGGGCGCGGGGCCATCGGCATGGGCGGCGGCGCCGGGCGCTCGACGGGCGGTGCCGGCCGCTCGACGCGTGCCTCCGTGCGTTCGATCCTCGGCTCCGGCCGTTCGAAGCGCGGCTGCGGGCGTTCGAAGCGCGGCTGCGGGGCCGGTGCGACCGGTGCCATCACCGGCTGCGGCTGCGGCTGCGGCTGCGGCTGCGGTTGCGGCTGCGGCTGCGCCGATTGCACCGGCTGCCGGTTGCGGCGCATCTCTTCCAGCTGTTCGCGGCGCTCGTCGCGTTCGCGGCGCCAGCCGCCGGGCACGCCCGCCGGCGGCAGCGCCTGCGGTTGCTGGATCGTCGGGCTGACCGGCGACAGCGGCTGCGGCGCTTGATGCGGCGTCGGGCTCGTCACGGTGCTCAAGGGCTGCGACGGCAGGTGCGGCGTCGGACTCGTGACCGGCAACCCCTGCGCCGGCGCCGCCTGCGGCACCGTCAGCACCTGTCCCGGCGCGCGCTGGCGCACGAAGCCGTCGCGCTCGCCGCGCCCGGTCTCGATGCGGCGTTCGCGGCCCGGGTCCACGTGGCGGCCGTCCATGCGGGCGATGCCGACCGGGCCACGGTTGGCGTCGCGGTCGTGGTCGTGGTCGTGGTCGTGGTCGCGGTCGTGGTCGCGGTCGCGATCATGGCCGCGGTTCGGCCTGTTCGGCCGCGCCGGCGCGGCGGGCGGCGCGCCCGTCGGGACGTCGCGCACGAGCGCAGGCGGCACCGTCGCGATCGGCGTGCGCGGCACATTGATCCGGCCCGGCCGGCCGAAACGGTCCTGCGGCACGACCGTGAGACCCTGCGGACGGTAATCGCGCGGCCGGTGCGGGTTGTCGCGCACGTGCTCGTTCAGCCAGCGCAGGTGATTGTCCGGCGCGTGCCAGGTCGGGACGTAGCGGTCGTGCGGCGTCAGCGGATACCAGCCGGTGGCGGGCAGCGGATGATGGCGGTCGCGGAAGGTGAGGTTCCAGCCGTCCCCGCCGACCCAGCCGACGAGCGCCGGCGCCCAGACCAGGTGCTCGTGGCGGCGGCCGGGCGCCCAGGCCCAGCGGTTGTGCACGTGCACCCAGCGGCCGTAGTGGAACGGCGCATAGCCCCACGGCGCGTTGTCGACCCAGGTCCAGCCCCACGGGTCGAGCCACGTCCAGCTGCCGTCGCGGTACGGCACCCAGGTGGACGCCACGGTCGGGGTCCACAGCGGGCCGTAGTCGGCGTCCTCGCGCCAGCTGCCGTAGCGGTCGAGGTCTTCGTAGCCCGTCATCTCGCTCGTCACGTAGCGGCTCGAGGCGGCGTTGTCGTCGTAGCGGTCGCGCACGAGGGCCCACTCGTCGAAGGCGTCGCGCACGGCGGCCGACGTGCGCACGTCGTCGTCGCCCACCTCGGCGCGCCGGCCGGCGCGCAGGGTCAGCTGCGAATCGCTGTCCTCGACGAGCGCCACGCCGTCGAACACGGTGACGGCACTGGTGTCGCGCACGCGCTCGGCGTCGATGCGCACGCGGCCCGGCTGCTGCAGGCGGATGCGCGCCTGCGGGGTCTCGAGCTCGAAGCCGGCCAGCACATCGGCGTTGAGCACGCGCACGCTGGCGCTGCCGTAGTGCAGGCGCAGGTGCAGCGCGTCGTCGTCCAGCTGCAGCACTTCCAGCGAGGAATCGCCGTCCAGCCGGATCGACGTCGAGCCGATGCGCAGCTCCGTGCGCGCGCCGTCCGCCGTCGTGATCGTGTTGCCGGAGGTGACGGGCCAGTTGACTTGCGCCGCCATCATCTCGGCGCCGATGTCACTGCCGATGGTGACCTGGCCCTGGGCCAGTGCGACGCGCCCCACGCGCGCGGGCGGATCGGCCGCCGCGGCCAGCGCCGTCAGGGTAGAGAATGCGAGGAGGACGGCTGTTTTCACGACGCGGTTCGGCATGATGTCTCCAGGGGGATAAGGTATTTTTTGTTATGGGCGCAGGCGCACTGCGTCTACTGCATTACAACGCACGGACATCGTACACGGCGACACGAATTACAAATGGTTGCGAAATGTATCGGCCGGATACGAACGTCAGCCGTGGCCGGGCTTGACGAAGAACAGCAGGGCACCGACGGCGACCAGCACGCCGCCGAAGAAACGGTTCTGCATCCTGACGGCGCGCGGATCGCGGAACCAGCGCTGCATGGTCGACGCCAGCAGGGCATAGCCGTGCATCACGGTGGTGTCGATGGTGACCATCGTCGCGCCGAGGATCGCCAGCTGCGGCAGCACCGGCGCATTCTGCGAGATGAATTGCGGCAGCACGGCGACCATGAAGATGATCCCTTTCGGGTTGGTCGCATTGGTCAGGAAACCGGTCAGCACGCGGCGGCCAAACGTCGGATGCGCGGCCAGGCCCGCCGTCGGCACGCCGCTCGCCACGGCTTTCGAACGCCACTGGCCGATGCCGAGCCAGATCAGGTACAGCGCGCCGACGACCTTGACGACGGTGAACGCGACCTCCGACGCGATCAAGAGCGAACCGACGCCGGCGCCGGCGATCGCCAGCACGAGCACGAGGCCCAGCTGCAGGCCCAGCACGGTGGCGCTGGCCTTTTTGAGGCCGTACGCAAGGCCGTGCGACATCGACAGGATGGCACCGGAGCCGGGAGAGATGGCGATCAGGGTGCCCGCGACGACGAAGGCGATCCAGGTGGCGAAGCTCATGGGGAAAACCGGAAGGGAATGGGAAAGGACGCGGGCATGGCACACGGCGCCGGCGATTGCCGGACGGCCGCGGCCAGCCGCGGGGTACTGCTTACTTCTTCTTCGGGTTGACGGCGGCCTTCAGGGTCGCACCGGCAGCGAAGCGCGGGGTCTTCGATGCGGCGATCTTGATGACTTCGCCGGTTGCCGGGTTGCGACCCTTGCGGGCTGCGCGCTTGGTGACCGAGAACGTGCCGAAGCCGGTGATGCCGACCGTGTCGCCTTTTTTCAGACGCTCGGTGATGATGTCGATGATGGTGTTCACTGCATCGTTCGCAGCGGCGCCCGACATCTCGGTACGCTTCGCAAATTCAGCGATCAGTTCGCCTTTTTTCATAAATCCTCCGGGTTGAAAGAGCCGGAAGATTAGCATAATTAATTGCTCTGTGTAATCTTCTTACACGCCATACACCCTGTATTGGCGGGGTTTATGCGATGTAATCGCTCAAGCCGCCGCCGGATTGGCGTCGCCGCTGGCCAGGCGCAGGCGCAGCGCGGCGTTGATCAGCGTCTGGTAACCGGTGCCGGTGCGCTCCGCGCGCAAGCGGAATTCGTCCAGGACTTCGTCGTCGAGATAGATGGTGATGCGGGTCTTGCGCTTGGGAGGGCGGGCACGGCGGCGCGGAACGGTCGGCAGATCGAGGTTCGGATTCATGGGCATCTCCTTCAGGTCGGAAAGGCTGCTGCACCGCAGCCAATGTTGTCACTATACGTATCGTCCGGTGCCGTCTGTATGGGAAAGCGACGAGATGCAGATTTTCGGGTTTGAAATGCAGAAAACGCGCCTGAACCGCGATCCTGAACAGATGGCCGCTCGGTTAAGATGTGGCCATATTGATACTGAGGAGCGGTACATGGCTGCAGGAAGTTTATTGGCACTCATCGACGACATCGCCAGCGTGCTCGACGACGTGGCCCTGATGAGCAAGGTAGCGGCCAAGAAGACGGCCGGCGTGCTGGGCGACGACCTCGCCCTCAATGCCCAGCAGGTAACGGGCGTGCATGCCGACCGCGAACTGCCCGTCGTGTGGGCGGTGGCGCTGGGCTCGCTGCGCAACAAGGCGATCCTCGTGCCGGCCGCGCTCGCCATTTCCGCCTTCTTGCCGCAGGCGATCACGCCCATGCTGATGCTGGGCGGCGCCTATCTATGCTTCGAGGGTTTCGAAAAGGTCGCCCATAAACTCCTGCACAGCGCCGCCGAGGATGCCGCGCACGAAGAAGAACTGGCCACTGCGTTGGCGACCGACGTCGACATGCTCACGGTCGAGAAAGACAAGATCAAGGGCGCGATCCGCACCGATTTCATCTTGTCGGCGGAGATCATCGTGATCGCGCTGGGCGTCGTCAACGAACAGGGCGCCTCGTTCGGCACACAGGTGGCGGCCCTCGTCGCGGTGGCGGTCGCCATGACGATCGGCGTCTACGGCATCGTGGCCGGCATCGTCAAGATCGACGACCTCGGCCTGTACCTGAGCCGCCGCACCAGCGCGGCCGCGCGCGCGATCGGCAACCTGCTGCTGGCGGCGGCGCCGCGCCTGATGAAGGCGCTGTCCGTGATCGGCACGGTGGCCATGTTCATGGTCGGCGGCGGCATCATCGGCCACGCGTTCGCACCGCTGCACCACCTCGCGACCGATGCCGCCGCGGTCGTGGCCGGCGTACCGGTCGCGGGCCGCCTGCTGGCGGCCGTCGCACCGGGCGTGGTCGATGCCGCGGCCGGCGTGCTCGTCGGCGCGGCCGTGCTGGTGGGGGTGACGCTGGTGCAAAAGCTGCGCGGCAAGAGGCACTGAGCGATCCGCGGCGGTGCACGCATGCACCGCGCATGCACAACTGTTGCGTCCGTACATCTATGCGGCCTGATTGAATTGACAACGATAACAAGCACGCCCCACTATCAATACGGGCTTGTCGTCAATCAAGCTCGACAGGATTGCGGTATTTCTCAACCCGCCGCCCCGCGGGCCGTAGACCAAGAATAAGGAACAAGAGAATGCAACAACGATTTGTGCCGGAAAAAACCGTACTCGCCCTTTCCATCGCCGCGCTGTTCGCCGGCCCTGCCCTCGCCCAGGCCCAGGACACCGCGGCCGACGGCGCCACCGCCACGGTCGTCGTGACCGGTACCCGCGTGGCCAACCGCACGGCGCTCGACACTGCGTCCCCCGTCGACATCATCTCGGCCGACACCCTCAAAACGACGGGTTCGACGGAACTGAACCAGGCCCTGTCGGTGGCGCTGCCGTCGCTGAACTTCCCGCGTCCCGCGCTGACGGACGGCACCGACACGATCCGCCCGGCCACCCTGCGCGGCATGGCGCCGGACCAGAGCCTCGTGCTCGTGAACTCCAAGCGCCGCCACACGTCGGCGCTGGTGAACCTGAACGGCTCGATCGGCCGCGGCTCGGCCGCCGTCGACCTGAACACGGTCCCGTCGGCGATCGTGAAGAACATCGAGGTGCTGCGCGACGGCGCGGCCGCGCAATACGGCTCGGACGCGATCTCGGGCGTCGTCAACGTCCGCCTGCGCACGGACCGCAGCGGCGGCGAAGGCACGCTCACCTACGGCGCCCACGTCACCGAATACGACCTGTTGAATGACGTGGCCCCGGCCGGCGCCACCTGGACCGGCCCGAACTCGCGCAAGCGCACGGACGGCCAGACGACCACCGTCAGCGCCTGGAAAGGCCTGCCGCTGGGCGACTCGGGCTTCATCACCCTCGCGGCCGAATACAAGAACCAGGAGCACGTGGAGCGCAGCGGCTACGACATGCGCCAGCTGTATTCGAAAGTGAACGGCGCCTACGATCCGCGCGAGCTGACCATCAACCGCTTCGACGCCTGGTACGGCGATCCGGAGATGCAGCAGAAGACCGTGTTCGTCAACTTCGGCGACAACCTGACGCCCGACGTGAAATTCTACGGCTGGAGCAGCTACCAGCTGCGCGACGCGCGCTCGGCCGGCTACTTCCGCATGCCGCAGGACTCGCGCAACGTGCAATCGATCTACCCGAACGGCTTCCTGCCGATCATCGCGCCGACCGTCGAAGACTTCAGCGCCGCCGCCGGCATGAGCTGGAGCCTGGGCGAGTGGGACATGGACACGTCGCTCGTGTACGGCCAGAACGGCATGAACTACGACATCCAGAACACGCTGAACGCGTCGATCGGCCCGACCAGCAAGACGGTGTTCGACGCGGGCGGTTTCTCGTACAACCAGCTCGTCTACAACCTCACCGGTGTGCGCAAGTACGACGTGGCCGGCCTCGCCTCGCCGCTGAACGTGGCGGTCGGCACCGAGGCGCGCCGCGAAGGCTACGAGATGCACGCGGGCGAGCCGGATTCGTGGCGCAACGGCGGCGTGATCCTGCCGAGCGGCGTCCCGGCCGCCTCGGGCGCGCAGGTGTTCCCGGGCTTCCGTCCGGCCAACGCGTCGCACACGTCGCGCACCGCGGTCGGCGTGTTCGTCGACGTCGAGGCGAACGTCACCGACAAGCTGCTCGCGTCCGCCGCGATCCGCGAAGAGCACTACAACGACTTCGGCAACAACGTGTCGGGCAAGCTGGCCGGCCGCTTCGACTTCACCAAGAACTTCGCGCTGCGCGGCTCGGTGCAGAACGGCTTCCGCGCGCCGTCGCTGCAGCAGCAACGCTTCACGTCGACGTCGACCAACTTCATCAACGGCATCCCGTACGAGATCACGACGTTCACGCCGAACGACCCGGTCGCCGTCGCGCTGGGCGCCAAGCCGCTGAAAGCCGAGAAGTCGACCAACTTCTCGCTCGGCGCCGTGATGCGTCTCGCCCCCGTCAGCCTGACGGTGGACGCCTACCGCATCAACGTGCGCGACCGCATCGTGCTGTCGGAAAACCTGACGTCGACCGCGGTGCGCAACTACATCGTGTCGCAGGGCTTCTCGGGCGTCGGCGGCGGCCGCTTCTTCATCAACGGCGTCGACACCAAGACCGAGGGCGTGGACGTCGTGGCCAGCCTGCCGTACAACGCGGGCGCCGCCGGCCGCTTCGACTTCACCCTGGCCGGCAACTTCAACCACACGGACGTGACCAAGGTCCCGACCACCGCCCAGCTGGCCGCGCTGAATCCGGCGCCCGTGCTGTTCGACCGCGTGAACGTGCTGACCCTGGAAAAGGGCCAGCCGAAGAACAAGATCACGGCGAGCGCCAACTGGAAGCTGAACCAGTGGGGCGTGACCGCGCGCGCCACCCGCTACGGCGACGTACTGGCGCCGGGCACGACGGCCGCCTTCGACTACACGCTGAAGGCCAGGACGATCGTCGACCTGGAAGCCCGCTACGCGCTGACCCGTCAAATGAGCCTGGCGCTGGGCGCGGACAACCTGTTCGACCAGTACTCGGAAACGCTGCCGCCGGCGCTGAACACGACCAGCAACACGCCGTTCTCGAACTACACCCCGTTCGGCAACAATGGCCGCTACGTGTATGCGCGCGCGACGTACAGCTTTTGATTACGCTTGACTGAACGACGGCGTATCGTGACACTTCACGGTACGCCGTTTTCTTTTGGGGCTGACCACCATGACCATCACGATCACCGCATTCGAACGTTCACCGGACGGCGGCCGCGGCCTCGCGCGCGACACGCGCGTGCGCTGGGCGCTGGAGGAAGCAGGGCTGCCGTACGACGTCCGCCTCGTGTCGTTCCGCGCGATGAAGGAACCCGCGCACCTGGCCCTGCACCCGTTCGGCCAGATTCCGACCTATGAAGAAGACGGTCTCGTGCTGTTCGAGACGGGCGCGATCGTCTTTCATATTGCCCAGCGCCACGGCAACCTGCTGCCGGCCGACGACCACGCCCGGGCGCGCGCGATCACGTGGATGTTCGCCGCCGTCAACACGGTGGAACCGCCCATCCTGGAACTCGTCACGGCCCGCATCTTCGAGGGCGACAAGCCCTGGACCAAGGAACGCCTTCCGCTCGTCGAGGAGCGTGTCCGCGACCGCATGAAACAGCTGTCGGCGCGCCTTGGCGATGCCGACTGGCTCGACGGCGCCTTCAGCGCGGGCGACCTCATGATGGTGTCGGTGCTCCTCCGGCTGCGGCCGTCCGGCATCCTGGACGAGTTCCCGGTCCTGGCAACCTACGTCGCGCGCGGTGAGGCGCGGCCCGCCTACCAGCGCGCGTTCGAGGCGCAGCTGGCCGTCAACGCGCCCCATCCCTGACGCCGCGCGCGCCCCGTGCGCCCTTACGGCGCTACTTCTTCACCTGGGCCGGACCGTGCGTGCCGGCCTTCATCGCATTCGTCTTCATTTTCTGGTTCATGGTGGCCAAGCCGATTTAGAATCCTTGCTTCGCCAACCAGGAAAGGTTCACCATGCCCCGCATCGGCCGCACACCACTCGGTCTCGCCCTGCTGTTCGCTTTCGGCGCCGCCGCGCACGCCGCACCCGCCTGGGTCGCGCGCAGCGACGCCTTTACGCAGCCGGTATTGAAGGACACCGGTAAATACCAGCCCGAGGAATCCACCGCGCTGGGCGACGAAAGCGTCGACACCCACGTCGCCGACTTCAAGCCGCGCGTCTACGAGCGCGCGCTGGACGACACCGAAAAACGCCTGGCCGTACTCCGCCGCGAGCGCGCGCAAGAGAACGACGTCAAGGTGCGCCAGGACCTCGACATCCTGATCGACTCGCGCGAAAAGATCATCGCCACCATGAAGCTGGAGCACCAGTACCTGCTCGATTACACCAACGTGGGCGAGCTGGTGTACGGCGGCCTGCGCGCCCTGCTCGACCCGCGCAACAAGCCCGAGCGCCAGAAGCTGGCATTGGTCCGCCTGAAGCGCTATGCCGGCAAGGAAGCGGGATATGCCCCGATCGCGACGCTCGTGCGCGCCCGCGGCGAGGAACGCCTGGCGAACAAGGCGCTGATCGGCCCGTACGTGAACGAAGTCGAGGAAGGCCTGAACAACAACCAGACCTATATGGACGGCATCGAAGCGATGTTCAAGAAAGCGAACATCACGGGCTGGGAAAGCGACTTCGCGGCGTTGAAGGCGCAGGTCAAGGACTACGACGACTGGGTGCGCAACCGCATCCTGCCGCGCACGCGCAAGGAAGTGCGCCTGCCGGAAGCGATCTACGTGAACCGCCTCGCCAACGTCGGCGTCGACATCGCGCCGGAACAGATGATCGAGCGCGCCGCCTTCGACTTCCAGGAAGTGCGCGACGAGATGCAGGTCGTGGCGGGCACCATCGCCGCGCGCAACCACCTGCCGTCGTCCGACTACCGCGACGTGATCCGCGAACTGAAAAAATCGTCGATCGCACCCGACCAGTTGCTGCCCTACTATCGCGAGCGTCTGAAGGACATCGAAGGCATGGTGCGGGCCCACGACCTCGTCACGCTGCCCACGCGCGAAGCGAGCATCCGCACGGCCACGCCGGCCGAAGCGGCGCAGACCCCGGCGCCGTTCATGAACCCGCCGCGCATGATCGGCAACACGGGAGAATACGGCGAGTTCGTGATTCCGCTGTCGAACCCGAACGCGAAGTCGAAGGCCAAGATGGACGACTTCGACTTCTCCGCCATGGCCTGGACCCTGACCGCGCACGAGGCCCGCCCGGGCCACGAGCTGCAATTCGCGTCGATGGTGGAGCAAGGCATGTCGGTGGCGCGCGCCCGCTTCGCCTTCAACAGCACGAACGTCGAAGGCTGGGGCCTGTATTCGGAAGCGATGATCCTGCCGTACATGCCGCCGGAAGGCCAGCTCGTGTCGCTGCAGGCGCGTCTGCTGCGCATGGCGCGCGCCCTGCTCGACCCGCAGATCAACCTGGGACGCATGACGCCCGCGCAGGCGAAAAGCTTCCTGATGCGCGAAGTCGTGCTGTCCGAACCGTTCGCGCAATCGGAAGTCGACCGCTACGCGTACCGCATGCCGGGCCAGGCGACCGCGTATTACTACGGCTACGTAAAACTGCGCGCGCTGAAGACGCAGGCCGAGATCGCGCTGGGCGACCGTTTCAGCCTGAAGGCCTTCAACGATTTCATCATCGCCCAGGGCATCCTGCCACCGGCGCTGATGAAACAGGCCGTGCTGGACGATTTCATTCCGGCGCAGCTGGGCAGGGTCGCCGCGAAATAACGCGGCGTCCGGACCGGAAGCCCCCACGCGGACCGTGCGCCGCCGGACCGCGCGTTGCGGCGACAATATCGTCCCGTCCCGCGCGGACGGCCGGTCAACCGATGGAGGACAGCGATGCGGGCTTACCAGATCTTACCCGGCGATGGCATCGACGGGCTGCGGTGCGTGGATTTTCCCCACCGTGAACTGGGCAATGGCGAAGTGCGCATCCGCGTGCACGCCGTCGCGCTGAACTACCGCGACCTGATGGTCGCCAGGGGCGACTATCTCGTCACCGTCGACGACCCCATCATCCCCTGCTCGGACGGCGCCGGCGAAGTCGTCGCGACCGGCCACGGCGTCACGCGCGTGCAGCCCGGCGACCGCGTCGCGGCCTCGTTCTTCCCGCACTGGCACGACGGCCCGACCGGCCCCGATAAAATCCGCCACGCGCTCGGCGGCGACATCGACGGCATGCTGGCCGAGGAAGTCGTGCTGGACGAGGATGCCCTGGTGAAGATACCGGCCGGGATGCCTTTCGTCGACGCGGCCACGCTGCCCTGCGCCGGCGTGACGGCGTGGAACGCCATCTTCGAATCCGGCAACGACGTCCGTCCCGGCGACACCGTGCTGCTGCTGGGGACGGGCGGCGTCAGCATCCTCGGCCTGCAGCTGGCCCATGCGGCGGGGCTGAACACGATCGTCACCTCGTCCAGCGACGCCAAGCTGCAGCGCGCGCAGGCGCTCGGCGCGCGCCATCTCATCAACTACCGCGCGACGCCGGAATGGCAG
Source organism: Massilia sp. Masssp93 (assembly GCF_059491295.1). NCBI lineage: Bacteria > Pseudomonadati > Pseudomonadota > Betaproteobacteria > Burkholderiales > Oxalobacteraceae > Massilia > Massilia sp. Masssp93. The sequence goes on from NZ_CP168502.1 coordinate 6,056,447, forward strand.
GAAGAGGTGCTGCGCGCGACCGGCGGCGCAGGAGCGCAGGTGGTGCTGGAAGTGGGCGGCCAGGGCACCGTCAACCGCTCGATCGCGTCCGCCGCGATGGGCGGCAGCGTCGCCATCATCGGCGGCGTCAGCGGCGCCGGCGGAGACGTCAACCCGGCGACCCTGCTGGCCGGGGCCAAGCGGCTGGTGGGCATCTTCGTGGGCAGCCGCGCGATGCTGGAAAAGGTCGTGCGCTTTGCCGACGCGACCGGGCTGCAGCCCGTCGTCGACCGCGTGTTCACGTTCGACCGGGCGCGCGAGGCCTACCGCCACATGGCGTCGGGATCGCATTTCGGGAAGGTCGTGATCGCGGTGGCGTGAGCGTCAAGGCCGCTGGATGGGCACCAGCTCGATCTCGAACAGCTTCGGCCACAGCTTGCCCGTCACGTACAGGCGATGCTGCTTCGGCTCGTAGGCGATGCCGTTCAACACGGCGTCCGGATTCGTCGTCCCGCGCTGGTCGGGCGGCAGCAGGCCCGTGCAATCGATCCAGCCGACGACGTTGCCGCTGTCCGGGTCGATGCGCGCGATGACGTCCGTGCCCCACACGTTGGCAAAGATCTGGCCGTCGACGACCTCGAGTTCGTTGAGCCGGGTGATCGGCTTGCCCTCGGCCGTCACGCGGATGCGGCGCTGCTCGTCCAGCGTTTTCGGGTCGAGGATGCGGATCTCGTTCGTGCCGTCGCTCATGTAGACGTGGTGCGCGTCGCTGGCCAGGCCCCAGCCCTCGCCCTTGTAGTTGAAGCGGCCCTTCAGTGCGAACGTCTTCGCGTCGAACAGGAAGCCGACGTTCGACTGCCAGGTCAGGCCCACGATGGTGTCGCCGACGGCCGTCGAGCCCTCGCCGAAATACTCGTCCGCCAGGTCTTTCTTTTGCAGGACCTTGCCGCTTTTGAGGTCGACCTTGCGCAGCGACGAGCGGCCCTTCTGGCCGGTGGACTCGTACAGGTGGCCGTCCTTGAAGAACAGGCCTTGCGTGAACGCTTGCGGATCGTGCGGATAGGTGTTCTTGACGAAGAAGCCGTACACGGGCAGGGCAGCGTGAGCCGCGCCGGCGGATGCGACGGATGCGGCGGCAAGCGCGAGGGAAGCGACGATTTTCATGGGACTCCGCGATCGGGGATGGTAACGCAGGATGGTAACGCAGTCCGGCGACCGGTGGTAAGCTGGCGCCATGCAAAGAAAGACCATCACCTATCTGCACCTGGCGCCCGACGCCGACCTGCCCGACCTGGGCACGCGCCCGCCCTTCCTCGCCGTCGTGCTGGCCGAGGAAGAGGTCGCGGAGATGTGGCTGTGGGACGCCGCCCGCTGGCTCGTCGCGTCCGGTGCGCGCTACGTGCAGGCCTGGGGCAAGGATGCCGCGGCCTGGACCGAGGCCGTCGACGATGCGGCGCTGGAAGCCGTCGACTACGAGGATGCGCCCGACGACCGGCAGGTGCTGACCGCCGCGCACGATCCCGCGGACGAGGATATCGACGAGGTGTTCTGGTTCGCCAAGCACCGCGCCGCGCACCCGTTTCTGCCTCTCGACGCGGTACTCATCGTGCACGTCGCGCCGGCGCCGCGCAAGGAAGACATCGAGGCGGCCTACGCGGACGCGTAAAACGCGCTCAATGCGCTCAGCGCGCCCCCGCCAGCTCCGCGGCAAGCAGGCCAACCAGCTCGGCCGCCGGCAACGCACGCGCCAACGGAAATCCCTGGCCGGCCCAGTTGACCGTGAAATCCTGGTTGCCGGCCTTCGTGGCCGCCGCGTTCAGCGCCTTCACGGCATCGTAGGCGATCGGATAATCCGGCAGCGGCGGATGGCCGGGCGCGCCGATCTCGCTGAATAAACGGTTCACCAGGCCGCGCGCGGGACGGCCGGACACGACGTCCGTCACCGTCGTGATCACGCCCTCCCCCGCCTGCATCAGCGCGCGGTGATGCGTTGTCGCCGACGACTCCGGACAGAGGATGAACGCGGTGCCCATCTGGGCGCCGCTGGCGCCCAGGCGCAGCGCGGCGGCGATGCCGTTCCCGTTCATGATGCCGCCCGCCGCGATCACCGGGATGCGCACGGCGTTCGCCACCAGCGCCGTCAGGGCGAACGTGCCGATGGCCGGGTCGCCGCGCTGCGGATCGAACAGGCCGCGGTGGCCACCGGCCTCGTAGCCCTGGGCGACGACGACGTCGATGCCGGCCGCCTCCACCTGGCGCGCTTCGTCCACCGACGTCGCGCTGGCCAGCAGCACGATGCCGGCATCCTTCAGCGCCTGGATGCGGCGCGCGTCCGGCAGGCCGAAGTGAAAACTGACGACGGCCGGCCGCGCGTCCAGCAGCACGTCGAGCATGGGATCGTCGTCGACGAAGCTCGTATAGATTTCGCGCAGGCCGGCCGGCGGCCGGGCGCCGTTGGCGGCGAAGTGCGGAGACAGATAATCGAGCCAAGCCGCTTCGCGCGCGGCGTCGGCCTGCGCGGGACGGTGGCAGAACACGTTGACGTTGAACGGCCGGTCGGTCAGGCGGCGCACGTCGGCGATGGCGGCGCGGCCCTGCTCGGCGTTGCCGGCACCGACCGAGATCGAGCCGAGCGCGCCCGCCCCGGACACGGCCGCGGCCAGCGCCGCCGTCGAGACGCCGGCCATCGGGGCCTGGATGATGGGCACGTCGATGCGCAGCAGGGACAGCAAGTCTGGTTTCATGATGGGCTCCAAACTGGTTCGTGATCCGACGAGTATAACGCCGCCGGCGCGCGGGCGTGCGGCGCGGGGGCGCGGGCGCCAAACGATATAAACCGTTTTCGTCCGGCGCATGGACGAGCCTCGCCGGCGTTTTTGCGTTAGGATTCCCGGTGCCCGCGCGCGGGCTTTTGAATTTTCGTTTGGCAACAAAAAGGATGGCAATGGACAGTATCGACCTCGAAGTGCTGCACGCCTGCGACCAGTGGCTGCGCGCCGGCTGGCGCTGCGAGTACGTGACCGTCGTGCGGACGTGGGGATCGAGCCCGCGGCCGGAAGGCGCGACGATGGCGATCCGCGCCGACGGCGTGGTCGTCGGCTCGGTCTCGGGCGGGTGCATCGAGGACGACCTGATCGCCGCCGTGCGCGAACAGGGCATCGTGCGCACCGCGCCGGAAGTCATCACCTACGGCATCTCGGCCGACGAGGCGCACCGCTTCGGCCTGCCCTGCGGCGGCACGATCCAGCTCGTCGTCGAGCCGCTCGGGCCGCTCAGCCGCATGGACGAACTCCTGGCGCTCGCCCAGCGCCGCGTGCTGACCCGGCGCACGCTCGACCTGAAAACCGGCGCGGTCGCACTGGCGCAGGGCGAAGCGGACCAGCAACTGCGGATGGACGGCGACACGCTCGTGACGATCCACGGCCCGCGCCTGCGCATGCTGATCATCGGCGCCGGCCAGCTGTCGCAATTCCTGGCGCAGATCGCCGTCGGCCTGGAATACCAGGTGACCGTGTGCGATCCGCGCGAAGAATACCGCGCCAGCTGGAACCTGCCGGGTGTCGACGTCGTGCACACGATGCCGGACGACGTCGTGCTGGACATGAAGCTGGACAGCCGCAGTGCCGTCATCGCCCTCACCCACGACCCGAAACTGGACGATCTCGCCCTGATGGAAGCGCTGAAAACGGACGCGTTCTACGTCGGCGCCATCGGTTCGCGCGCCAACAATGCGCGGCGGCGCGAGCGCCTGCGCGAATTCGACCTCACCGAGGACCAGATCGCGAAGCTGCACGGCCCCATCGGCCTGTACATCGGCAGCAAGACGCCGTACGAGATCGCCGTCTCCATCCTCGCCGAGCTGACGGCCGTGAAAAACGGCGTGCCGCTGCCGGTGCAGATGACCGTCGAACACGGCAAAGCGCTGGCCCGCGACCTGCCGGCCGATCCGCTGGCTGCCTAGCTTTTCAGCAGCAGGACGGCCAGCACGAGCATCGTCGCGCCCGTAAAAGCTTCGACGGCGCGCCAGACGGCCGGACGCGCCAGCACGAACGCGCAGCGGCGCGCGCCCAGGCCCAGCACCGAAAACCACAGCAGCGACGCCGTCATCGCGCCGGCCGCGAACGACACGCGGTGGCCGGCGGCGAGGCTGCTGCCGACGGCGCCCAGCAGCACGACGGTATCCAGGTAGACGTGCGGATTGAGCAGCGACATCGCGAGCACGATGCCCAGCGCGCGCGAAGCGGTTGCCGCGGCCTGCCCGCCGTTGCCCGCGCCCGGCGCCGCCGCCCCGCGCCAGCAGCTCGACAGACAGCGCACGCCGTACCACAGCAGGAACGCCGCGCCGCCCCAGCGGGCCGCCAGCAGCAGCGCCGGCGAACGTTCGATCAATGCGCCGAAACCGGACATGCCCAGTGCGATCAGGGCGACGTCGATCAGGATGCACGTGGCGACCGTCAGGACGACGTGGCGGCCCGCGACCCCGGTGCGGATCACGTGGGCGTTCTGGGCGCCGATCGGCATGATCAGGCTGGCGCCCATGCCGAGGCCTTGTAAAAAGACCGGTTGTGAAAACATGTTGGCTCCTCATCGATATTGCGGAGCAGCATGCCTCCCGGACGCGTCTTCATCAATTATATTAATGAAATCTAAGGTTCATTAAGTCAGGCTAATCCAAGATGAAAATCGATCCGCGCCGCAGCGAGGCGTTCGTCGCCGCCGTCGACAGCGGCAGCCTGGAGCAGGCAGCCGCCCTGCTGAACGTGACGCCGTCCGCCATCTCGCAGCGCATCGCCGCGCTGGAGCACGACCTGGGCACGCCGCTGCTCGTGCGCGCCCGGCCCTGCCGGCCGACGGCGCCCGGCATGCGCCTGCTGCAATTCCTGCGCCGCCGCGCGCTGCTGGAAGACGAGTTCTTCGCCGAGCAGCGGAGCGATCCGGGCCCGGTGCGCGTCGAGCTGGCCGTCAACAACGACACGCTGGCGACGTGGCTGCTGCCGGTGCTGGCGCCGGTGCTGATCGACGAAGGGCTGCTGGTGGAATTCGTCACGGGCGACCAGAGACACACGTTCGCGCTGCTGGAACAGGGGCTCGCCCTCGCCTGCGTGTCGGGCGAGACGGAACCGATGCGCGGCTGCACCGTGAGTCCGCTGGGCGTGATGCGCTACCGGATGGTGGCGGCGCCGCGCTTCGCCGCGCGCTGGTTCCCCGGCGGGATCACGAGAGAGGCCGCGCGGCGCGCGCCGGTGATGGTGTTCGACCGCAACGACCGGCTGCAGACGGCCTTCCTGCTGCAGCACTTCGGCCTGCCGGAAGGCGCGTACCCGTTTCACTATGTGCCGTCCAGCGATCCGTACGTGCAGGCGATCCGCCTGGGTCTCGGCTACGGCCTGCTGCCGCTGGAACAGTGTGCGGACATGCTGGCCGGCGGCGTCCTCGTCGACCTGACGCCGCACCTGCACGTGGACGTGTCGCTGTATTGGCACGCCTGGCGCATTCAGCCGCCGCGGCTGGAGCGCATGGGCGCGGCGCTGGTGAAGGGTGCGCGCGCGGTGCTGTTGCCGGCGCCGGACTGAGCGACCGGCAGCCACTGGATGACGCCCCAGCAGAATTCCGGCACGAGGAACAGCCATAACAACGGCGCGCCGGTGGCCGCCAGCGCCCACGCCATCCAGAACGAGAACAGGAAGCGGCCCACGCCGTCGTAGCGGCCGAGCAGGACGCTCGCCGCGCGCAGGCGCAGCACGGACCACACGAGCACGATGCTGCCCATCAGGCAGGCGAACAGCACGTGGAACGGGCCGAAATCGGGCAGTGCATGGCCGCCCAGGCTCTGGTTCACGGCCGACAGCCGGGCGTGCAGGAAGGCGAACGTCCACGGCGTGGCGAACGGCGCCGTCAGCAGCAGGTCGTAGGCGGCGCTGGCGCGCACGACGGTGAGAAAAGCGGATCGGCTCATGGCATGCATGGAAATCTCCTGGCGTAAAGGTTTCGGCATCATGAACCCTGGAGTACACTCCAAGGTCAAGCCTTTCGTCGAACGACCGCCATGCAGATCGGAGAACTCGCCGCCGCAACAAGCCTCAGCCGGGACACCCTGCGCTTTTACGAGAAGCGCGGATTGTTGCTGTCGCGCCGGCTGGCCAACGGCTACCGCGACTATCCGCCCGAGGCCGTGCAATGGCTGTGCTACCTGCGCGCCGCCCAGGCGCTCGGTTTTACCCTGGCCGAGATCGAGACCGGCCTGCCCCTGCTGGACGATCCCGCCGCCGCCGCACCGCAGTTGCGCGACGCGTTGCTGCGCAAGCTGGACGACATCGACGCGCGCATCGCGGGCCTGTCCGCCCTGCGCGCCAGCCTGGCGCGCGAACTGGCGCAGCCGGGGTTCGGCTGCCCGGTGCTGGCCGCGTAAAGATTTGTTACAGGAAACTGTCAGCCACCCGCGCCGACGCCGCGTTAACAGCACAGGCGCCGCTGGAAGGCGCACGACCACCCACGGAGATATCATGAAACGCCTGCTTGCCGCCGCCGCCGCGCTGGCCACCTTCACGCACGCCGCTGTCGCCGGCGACCTGACCCTGTTCTCGGACAGTAATTTCCACGGCAACCGCGTCACCATCGACCGCGACGCCCCCAACCTGGCCGACTTCGGTTTCAACGACCGCGCGTCGAGCGCCGTCGTCACCTCCGGCAGGTGGCTGCTGTGCGAGCACGCCAACTTCGGCGGCCGCTGCGCCGAGTTCGGGCCGGGCGAATACCGCGAGCTGCCGGGTTTCAACGATGCCGTCTCGTCGGCGCGCCAGGTCGACCGCGACGACCGCGGCGGCCGTGGCCGCTGGCGCGACCGCGATCACGACCGTGACCACGATCGCGACGGCCCGCGTGGTGGCGACCGCGGTGGTCCCGACGTCGTGATGTTCGCCGGCCCGCGTTTCGAAGGCCAGCAAGTCGAACTGTCGCAGGATGTGCGCGCGCTGAACGACGTCGGCTTCAACGACCGCGCCACGTCGATCATCATCCGCGAAGGCCGCTGGGAATTCTGCGAACACGCCGACTTCCGCGGCGAGTGCATCGTCCTGGGCCCGGGCCGCTACGACATGCTCGACCGCATGAACAATCGCATCTCGTCGATGCGCCGGGTGCGCTGACACCGACATCAATCCAACCGGGGTCAGAGCCCGAATTTAGGCAATTGCCTGAAATCGGGCTCTGACCCCGGTTTGATGCAGGTTTAGTTAAGCAGCGCCACGCCCTTGATCTGGGCCCACAATTGCAGGCCGGGCGCGATGCCCAGTTCGCGGCGCGAGCGTTCGGTGATCCGGGCCAGCAGCGGCGAAGCCCCCATCCGCAGTTGCACGAGCACGTGGCCCGGCGTGTCGGTGGCGGCGACCGCCGTCACCACGGCCGGCAGGCGGTTGACGATGCTGGAGCCTTGCGGGCACGCAAGCGCCAGACTGACGTCGCGCGCGTGGATGCGGCAGCGCAGGTGCGTGCCGAGGGCTTCGCGGCGCCGGCCCACGCACAGCGCGCCGCCGGCGAATTCCAGGCGCGATAAATCGTCTTCCTCGTGGCCGGCCAGCATCGTGTCCAGCACGACGCCGGCATCGTCGGCAAAGCTGGGCGGCAGGTCCACGCGCGCCAGCGTCTCCGTCAACGGCCCGCTGGCCACGGCCCGGCCGTCCTCCAGCAGCACCAGATGATCGGCCAGCCGCGCGACTTCGTCCGGGGCGTGGCTGACGTAGACGATCGGGACCGCCAGCTCCTCGTGCAGGCGTTCCAGATAGGGCAGGATTTCCAGCTTGCGGCGCAGGTCGAGCGCGGCCAGCGGTTCGTCCATCAGCAGCAGGCGCGGCGACGCGAGCAGGGCGCGCGCGATCGCCACGCGCTGGCGCTCGCCGCCCGACAGGCCGTCCGGCCGCCGTTCGAGCAGGCCGCCGATCCCCAGCAGGTCCGCCACCGGCGCCAGCGCGAACCGGCGTTCCTGCGCCGGCACCCGCTTGCGGCCGAACTCCAGGTTGGCGCGCACGGACAGGTGCGGAAACAGGCTCGCTTCCTGGAACACGTAGCCGAGGGCGCGCCGGTGCACGGGGACGAACACGCCGCGCGCATCGTCCTGCCAGACGTCGCCGCCGAGCGCGACGTAACCGCCGGGCGCGCGCTCCAGGCCGGCGATGGCGCGCAGGATCGTCGTCTTGCCCGAGCCGGAATGGCCGAACAGGGCGCTGATGCCGCGCTGGGGCAGGGTCAGATCGACGTCCAGCCGGAAGGCGCCGCGCTCCATGCGCAGGCGCAGATGGAGTCCGTTGCCCATCAACGCCGTCCTTTCATCGCTTGCGGATACAAGGTGTACAGCGCCAGCAGCACGCTGAAACTGAAGGCCAGCATGCCGCCCGCCAGCCAGTGCGCCTGCGCGTATTCGAGCGCCTCGACGTGGTCGTAGATGCGCACGGAGACGACGCGCGTCCGGTCCGGGATATTCCCGCCGATCATGAGCACGACACCGAATTCGCCCACCGTGTGCGCAAAGCCGAGCACGGCGCCGGACAGGAAGCCGGGCCGGGCCAGCGGCACCGCCACCGACCAGAATGTGTCCCACGGACTGGCGCGCAGCGTGGCCGCCACTTCCAGCGGCCGCGGGCCGATCGCCTCGAACGCATTCTGCAGCGGCTGCACGACGAAGGGCAGCGAATAGCACACGGACGCCAGTACGAGGCCGCCGAACGAGAACGGCAACAGGCCGATGCCGAGCGCCTCCGTGAGCTTGCCGACGGGGCCGTTCGGTCCCAGCACCAGCAGCAGATAAAAGCCGATCACGGTGGGCGGCAGCACGAGGGGCAGGGCGACGACGGCCCCGACCGCGTGGCGCAGGCGCGAACGCGTGCGCGCGAGCCACCAGGCGATCGGCGTGCCGAGCGCCAGCAGCAGCAGGGTCACGACCGTCGCCAATGCCAGCGTCAGCCGGATGGCGGAGAGGTCGCCGGCGTCGAGCGTCACAGTGCGTAGCCGTATGAACGGATGATGTCCCTGGCCTTGTTCGATTTCAGGTAGGCTTCCAGCGCCCTGGCGGCCGGATTGGCGGCGCCCCTGGCGAGGATGACGGCATCCTGGCGGATCGGCGCATGCAGGTTCGCCGGCACGATCCAGCCCGAGCCCGACGTGAATCTGCCGTCGCGATAGACCTGCGACAGCGCGACGAAGCCCAGCGGCGCATTGCCCGTGCTGACGAACTGGTGAGCCTGGGCGATGTTTTCGCCTTGCACGAGCTTGCCCTGCACGCGGTCGTACAGGTTCAGCCTGGTCAAGGTCTCGACGGCGGCGGCGCCGTACGGGGCCGTCCTGGGGTTGGCGATCGCCAGGTGGGCATAGTGCCCGGTGTTCAGGACCTGGCCCTGCTGATCGACATAGCCATCCTGCGCGGACCACAGTACCAGCTTGCCCGTCGCATAGGTAAACCGGGTGCCGGGCACGGTGCGGTGCTCCGCTTCCAGTTTCGCCGGGGTGGCGTCGTCGGCCGCCAGCAGCACCTCGAACGGCGCGCCGTTGACGATCTGGGCGTAGAACTTGCCGGTGGCGCCGAAGGCCAGCACGGCCTTGTGGCCGGTGTCTTTTTCGAATGCCGTCGCGATCTTCTGCATGGGCGCCGTGAAATTGGCGGCCACGGCCACCTGCACGTCATCCGCCCGGGCGATGCCCCATGCCATCAGGGCCAGCAGGCCGGCAAGATGCTTCATGTTCGACTCCTGTCGTTCGCGTTATGTAGTAGAGTATATAACGAATCAAAATACGTTGTGGGCGATAACGCCTGTAACGCATTGCTTATAGTTCTCGAGCCAGACAGGAGAAATCGTGGGAAGCGACAGCACCAGCTTCGCGCTGCAGGGGTCCGTCTGGATGACGGTCGGCGACGAGAAATTCGGCGGTCCGGGGCGGGTCGAACTGCTGGCCGCGATCGCCGCAACGGGATCGATCAGCCAGGCCGCGAAGGCCCTCGGCGTCAGCTACAAGGGTGCCTGGGACGCGATCGACGCGATGAACAACCTGGCCGGCGAGACCCTGGTGGAACGCGTGGCCGGCGGCAAGGGCGGCGGCGGCACGCGGCTGACGGCGCGCGGCGCACAACTGGTCAGGAACTTTCGCGCGATCGAACAGATCCACCAGCAATTCGTCGAACAACTCAACCGGCAGGCCGGCAACCTGGCCGCGGACTTCAACCTGATCGGCAGACTGAACATGAAAACGAGCGCCCGCAACCAGTTCTTCGGCAAGGTGTCGCGGGTCCAGGCCGGCGCCGTCAACGACGAGATCGAAATCGACATCGCCGGCGGCCACAGGATCATTGCCATCGTCACCCACGAAAGCACGGCAAGCCTCGGCCTCGCCGTCGGCGCCGAGGCGTTCGCCCTGGTCAAGGCGGCGTCGATCATCCTCGTGACGGAAGCCGAAGGCGCCCGTTTCTCGGCCCGCAACCGGCTCGAAGGGACGGTCGCGCGCCTGATCCCGGGCGCCGTCAACGCGGAAGTCGTCCTCGACCTGGCGGGCGGCGGCAGCATCGCCGCCATCATCACCAACGAGAGCGCACGGGCGCTCGGACTGGCCGAAGGCGGCACGGCCACGGCGATGTTCAAGGCGTCCAGCGTGATCGTCGGCGTGCCGGCGTAGCGGCGCTAGCATATTTCTCGAAATCTATATTGCTGACGCACAATCGAAAGATTACATGTGCAGGCTCATGGGCCATCCATCCACGATACATTTAGGATGGCTCAAATCTACCCCATTCTCCCCCGCGCAAGATCGGCAGACAGCGCGCTCCTTTCGAACGTTTACCGGAGAATGGAAAATGGAAAAGTTATGCAAATTCATGGCCTGTGTCGCGGGCTTCCTCGCCTTGACGGCGGTGTCCCAGGCATCGGCGAGCGACTTTTATCGTCAGCGCAACCTGGTGTCGGACAGCGCCGCCGTGGCGGCGGAGCAGCGCGATCCCAACCTTGTCAACGCCTGGGGGCTGGCGTTCAATCCGTACGGCGTGGCCTGGGTCGCCGATAACCACACGGGCCTCGCAACGCTATACAACGGCAACGGCAATCCGCAGAGCCTCGTCGTCACCGTTCCGGGCGCCGCCGGGGCCGCCGGCAGCCCGACGGGCACCGTGTTCTACGGCGGCCCCGGCTTTGTCGTGAGCAAGGGCACCGCATCCGGTCCCAGCCGCTTCCTGTTCGCGAGCGAGGACGGCGGCATCGCCGGCTGGGCGCCCAGCGTCGATGCGACGCACGCCATCCGCGTGATCGACAACAGCGCGCACAATGCCGTCTACAAGGGCATCGCCATCAGCGGCAATGGCCACGGCACGCTGCTGTACGCCACCGACTTCCACAACGGCAAGGTCGATGTGTACGACAGCAATTTCAAGCCAGCCTATTTGACCGGCAAGTTCCACGACCCGCAATTGCCGGCCGGCTATGCGCCGTTCGGCATCCAGGCCGTCAACGGCGACCTCTACATCACCTTTGCCAGGCAGGATGCGGAGCGCATGGATGACGTGCCGGGCCGGGGCTTCGGCTTCGTCGACGTGTTCGATCCGGACGGACATTTGCTGCGCCGCCTCGTCTCCGGCGGCGCGCTCAATGCGCCGTGGGGCATCGCGCTGGCCCCCGCCAGCTTCGGCCGCTTCAGCAACCGCCTGCTGATCGGCAACTTCGGCGACGGACTGATCAATGCCTACGACCCCGCGACCGGCAAATGGCTGGGTCGCCTGAAGGCGGCGCACGGGAAGGTGATCCGCGTCGACGGCTTGTGGGGCATCGCCTTCGGCAACGGCGTCAATGGCCAACCGGTCGACACCCTGTTCTTCGCCGCCGGGCCGGACGACGAAAACCACGGGCTGTACGGGCGGATCGACGTCGCGCCGGGCGACGAGCACGACGATACGCCGGAAACGCAGTAGGGAGCGCGGCACGGTGTCCGGCACCGTCGCCGTGCGCGCCATCCTGAGTAAATCGAGCACATCCCGAGGCCAAAGACCCGCATAATCCCGGCTGTGGCGACGACTTGCGGATGGTGATGAGCGATTTTTTACCGAAGGAATGCGATATCGTGATGGAAGGCGGGGTGACCTCCGGCGTGGTCTACCCCGCGTTCGTGGCGCGGCTGGCCGAGCGTTTTACCTTGCGCTCGATCGGCGGCACCAGCGTCGGCGCGGTGGCGGCGATCGCGACGGCGGCGGCCCAGTTCAAGCGCAACCGCGTGCGCAAGGATAAGCAAGGCGAGGACGACGGCTTTCACCTGCTGGCCCGCTTGCCGGGACGCCTGCAGGAAAGCGTCGGCGGCCACACCCGGCTGTTCTCGCTGTTCCAGCCCTGCGCCGCGCTGCGGCCGCACTTCCGCGTGATCGCGGCGGCCCTCAACGAGACGAGCAAGACCAGGGCCGCCGGTTACCTGTCGCTCGCCATGCTGTGGAACTTCCCGCTGGGCGCCGTCGTGGGCGCCAGCCTGTGGCTGCTGGGCTTCTTGATCAGCAGCGGCCTGCTGGGCGGACACTGGCCGCGCGTGCCCCTGGCCGGCATCGCCAGCGCCCTGTGGTTCGGCCTGTGCATGTTCGTGGGCGCGCTGGGCGGGGCGCTGCTGCAGGCCACGCTGTCGGCCTGGCGCGGGCTGCGCGCCAACCGCTGCGGCATCTGTTCCGGACTGCGCACGGGTCCGGAGAATCCGCCCGCGCTGACGGAATGGCTGCACGCGCTCGTGCAGGACATCGCCGGCCTGCCGCTCGATGCGCCGCTGACGTTCGGCCAGCTGCGCACGTCCGAGCCGTCGATCGAACTGGCGCTGATGACGACGGGCCTCTCCGAGCTGCGCGCACACCGCCTGCCGCATTCGAGCGCCGACCTCGTGTTCCGCGCGTCCGAATTGTCCGCATTGTTCCCGCCCGCCATCGTCGACTGGATGAAGGCACGCTCGCACCACACGCGCCACGGCGCACGCACGGTGGCGCTGTTGAATCGCATGAACGCCGCCGGCGAGGATTATTACTTCATGCCCGATCCGGACGACCTGCCGCTCGTCGTGGCCGCGCGCATGAGCCTCAGTTTTCCCGTGCTGCTGCAGGCGGTGCCCCTGTTCCGCCTGCGCGCGCTGCCGGTGCATGCGGACGGCGTCGAGCTGCTGCGCGTGTGGTTTTCGGACGGCGGCCTCACCAGCAATTTCCCGATTCACTTTTTCGACAACATCCTGCCGACCCGCCCGACCTTCGGCGTCACCTTGCAGGACGACCTGGAAGAGAGCGATCCGTTCGCCGCGCGTGTGTCTCTGCCGTCGAACAACAACGCCGGCATCACGGCGGCCTGGGTGCCGGTCGACGAGACCGACGGCAGTCCCTCGCTGCCGCGCTTTGCGGGCGCGATCCTGCGCACCATCCGCACCTGGCGCGACGAAGCGCTGAAACGCACGCCGGGCTACCGCGACCGCGTCGTGCAGATCCGCCACACGAAGCGGGAAGGGGGCCTGAACCTGAACATGACGCGCGCCGCCATCGACGTGATGAGCCGCAGCGGCGACGAAGCGGCGCGCCAGGTCATCGAGCGCTTCCTGAATCCCGCCGAAAAGGAAAACGGCTGGCTGAACCACCGCTGGGTGCGCATGCGCAGCACGGCCGCCGTCCTGCAGGAAACGTTCGCGCCCCTGTCCGACGCATGGCACGACGCGCGCCTGACGCCGTCGTACGAGGCACTGTGGCTGGCGCACGGCGTCGATGCCTTGCCGGCTTACCAGCTCAGCAAGGCAAGCCGCACGGCCGGTTTCGCGCTGTGGGAGAGAATCGTGACGCTGCCGCAGCAGCTGGCGCCGGCGGAACTGTCGGCCCACGCGCCGCGGCCGCAGCCGGAACTCGTGATCGCGCCGCGCCTGAACTAGCTGTCGCGGCCGTTGAATTCCCGCACGGGGATCGCGGCCAGATCGAGGCCGTCGATGCAGCGCAGGTTGATGGCCGCCATCGCATTTCCTTTGGGGTCTATCCCTTCGGCATACGGGTGAATGCCGCAGTCCGGACAGAACCGATGCTTGATGACGTGCTTGTTGAACGTGTAGGTGGCGGCGGCATCCTCGGGCGTGCGCAGGCGGAACTGCGCGCGCGGCACGAACCAGAGCAGGGAGCCCTTGCGCTGGCACATCGAACAATTGCAGGCGAGGGCACCCTGGATGTCTCCCTCCACCTCGTATGCAACCCGGCCACAATGGCAACTGCCTTGATAAATCATGCGCCGTCTCCGCGATGTGATGTCAGGCCGCCCATGGTAGCGCAGGATTTTTGCAAGCGCATGTGTCGGGACGCGTATCGGACACAATCGGACATCAGCCGGCTGACCCAAGCCGCTACAGTGACGTCTCCGCCATCGACCGGACGCACGCCATGACTTCGCTCCGCATCCTGCTTCCGCTGGCCGCCGCAATGGCTTTTTCGCCGCTGCCCGCATGGGCGCAACGCGCCGGCGTCTGCGCGCTCGTCGCCTGCAGCGCCAGCGGCCAGCGCGCCGCCATCCTCGACGAACCCGTCGCGGCGCGACCTGCCGCGCCGGCATCCGCCCCGCCGCGCCGGTCCGCGCAGGAAGCGGCGCCGCGCGATCCGTGGGCACGCCGCTTCCAGGGCCGCGAGACGGAAGACGACGATGTCTGCCTGCTGAACTTCGGCATCGGCGGCCAGCTGGCCAGGAAGGGAACCATCGACAGCCACGTGCTGGGCCGCACGCAGACATGGCGCGCGCCGGCCCGCGACCGGCAATGACGCATCACACCGCCGGCCGCACGAGCGCGGCCAGGCGGCAGCCGGGCATCTCGTTGGCGATGCACAGCACCGGCGCCTGGCGCGCGAGCGCGTAATGGGACGCCAGTGCGAGCGCCGTCACGAACGCGACGATGCCGTTGTAGCCGCCCGCCGCGCCCACGCGCACGACGTCCGCGCTGCCGTCGAGCTGGCGCAGCTGGGCGGACGCGTATTCCATCAGCTCGAGCACGTGGCGCGCACGGTGCCCGGTGTCGGCGACGATCATGGCGACATCGGCCGCGGCGACGTCCGCGTGCGCGAGCGTACGTTCGACGAGCGCCTCGAGCACGCGCGCATCATGACGCCTGCGCAGGTCGGCCGCCGGATCGTCCTGCGCGTGCTCGGGCGGTGCCAGCAGCGCGACGGCCCCGCCGTCGGACGATGCGGCCAGCAGCAAGCCGGCGGCGCCTTCGCCCGGCATCGTCCCCTGCGGCTGCGTGGCTGTGAACAAGGTCCGGTCGAGCGTCCAGCGCGCGACCGTCGCATTGCCCACATGCGATGCGCACGCCACCACCAGCGTGACGCAGGGTTGCTCGGCGGCCGCGGCGATATCGGCCAGCCGCGCGATGCCGGCGGCCGGATCGGCGCCGGCCGCCGCCTGGCCGATCTCTCCCTGCCAGCCCGCTTGCGCCGCCGCGTGCCGCAACCACGCCGCGGCCGCGTCGCGCTGGCCGGCGGACCAATCCGCGGGCAGCAGCGGCAAGACCTGGAGCCTCGGGATGGCATCGTCGCGCACGATCCACTCGATCGCGGCGCGCCCCGCCAGCTCGGCTGCGACGGCGCTGGCCAGCGTCAGCGCACGCCATTGCTCGGCGCCGAAGTGCGGATCTTCCATGCCGTGCGCCGCCAGCCAGGCGAGGACGTCTTCCTGCAGCGCGTCGTCATGGGCGTCCGGGCAGCGCGCGCACATCACGGGAAAACCGTCGTCGTCGACGAGTTCCCGGTCGGGGTCGGGGCGCGCCTTGTTGTCCGCGATGGCGGCGGCCAGCTCCTCGGCCGACGCGCCGTGCGGCGCGCGCAATGCCGTGGCGAGGATGGCCAAGTGCCGCGCCCGCACCGGCTGGGCGGCCGCACCGGACGCGTGTGCCGGCGTGGCCGGCGTCGTATCGGCCGGGGCCGCGGCGCGCCGCGCAATCCACTTGCCGCCGACAAAGGCCGCCAGCAGCGCCGTCAACGGCAAGCCGAACAACAACGATATCCATTCCTGCGGGCCGGGCACGCGCGCGCTCACGCGCCACCAGACGATCGCGCCGCCCCAGCAGGCGACGAAGACGCCGGCGGCAATCAGGGCCGGCCTGATCCAGCCGGGCAATGTGTGGGAAGTGCCGAGCGATTCCGCTGCAAGTGGTGTGGACATGGTCGTGTAGAAATCAAAAGTTGTCGATCGTGATGCCGGGCAGGCTCAGGCGGCGACGGCCAGCAATTCGAGCTTCAATCCCTTCATCCCCGACGGCACGTAGATCGCCATCGATTGCGCTTGCAGCATGCGCTCGTACATCTGCCCCTTGGCATCGAGCATGAAATAACACGTGTCGGGACGCACCGGCACGGCGGCCGGCAGTTGCGGCGCGTATTGCAGGCGCACGCCGGGCAGGGCGGACAGCACGCATTTTTCGACGTCGTCCGGCGCGCCGACCTTGAAACGCAGCGGCACGGCGTCGACCAGTTCCACGGTCGGGATGTCGGCCGATACGGCGATGTAGAAGGTGGTCTTGTCGTCGATCTTGCCGGAGTCGAGCATGCCGTGGTGGTAGGACGGGCGCACCTCGGTCAGGACGAGGGCAAAGTACTTCGACGAGATCACCGTGTCGAGCAGTTCGCGGATGATCAGGAACATCTTGTCGAAGCCCGGGCCGGGATCGGCGTGTTGATACGCGGGCAGGTCGGCCAGCGTCCAGCTCCTGGAAAACGTCATCAGCGCGCCGGCCACGCCCAGCAGGTGCTCGTGCAGGCGTTCCGGGTGCAGGCCGGGGTGGTGCAGGTAGTGGGACAGCGAGGCGCATGCGGCGCTGGCCGTGTGCAGCAGCCAGAACGACGACATGTCGCCGGAACGGAATTCGATCACGTTGCGGCTCGGCTCGCGGTGATGGCCGTACAGCGCGCTCACCTTGGCCTGCAGCGCGTCGAGCAGGCGCCGCACCTGCTGGAACACGGAGGGCGCGGCGCCCACCGACAGGCTGGGCGGCACGAAGCTCGTGTCCAGCTCGAACCCGCCGGACGGCGCGCGGCGCAGCCGCAGCAGCGGAAAACTGAGGTAGGCGTCGCGCGGCTCGAAGTCCGGCACGAGGCGCACGGTTTTCCTGAGGTAGGACACGGACGCCGTTGCCGCCTGGGTGTAGAGGTCGGGCGTTTCCTGGCTGATGTGCACGAAGCGCGCCGTCTTCGCCGGCTGGCCCGGCTGGGCGAAGTTGCCGCTGAAGGGTTTCAGGCCGGGCAGGGCGGCGTAAAAGGTGATGGTTTGCTGCGACAGCTGGCTGAGGTCGACGGTGTCGGGCAGGTCGTCGGCGCCGGGGGCATCGACCCATTCGCCGTCCTGGAAACGCAGCGCGAGCGTGAGGACGCGCAATACGTTGCTGCCGAGCGCCTCGCGCTCGATCTGCAGCGCTTCCACGCCCCAGGCATACGGACTGACGGCCCGGATGCTCTTGTGCAGCCGCTGTTCATGGTACTCGTCCTGGCGCTGGAAATGCTGCGGACGCAGGAGCAGGCCTTCGCCCCACAATACCTTGCTGGCCATGTTGCTGGTCGTCGTGCTCGTCATGCATGTCCTCCAGTCATATGACTTGTCCCAAGTCGACAACCATAGTCTCTTGTGGCGGTTTTTTTTCTGCAACGACCCGCAGTTTTGCTACCGCTCAAAGTAACCGTGTGTCATTCCCAACTGAACTATTTTTTCGACCCCGACTGTGTGAAGATGCCGGCTTGCGCTGGCGGCATGGAGGAGGTCCGATGGAGGGATTCACGCCTGGTTTTTTCGACCGTCTGCTGGATACGCCGGTGCGCGGCAACGCCACGATGTCGCGCATGACGGCCGAGGATTTCAAGGACGCCGTCGCGCGCGACCTGGAAGCGCTGCTGAACACGCGCTCCATCATCGCGGAAGATGCGCTGACGGGCTTTCCCGAGTGCAGCAACTCGCTCGTAAACTATGGCCTGACTGATTTCGCCGACCGCTCGCTGTCGAGCCCGAGCGACCGCGCCTACATCTGCGACTGCCTCGAAAAAACCATCGCCCGCCATGAGCCGCGCCTGCGCAAAGTCAAGGCGGTGCTCGAAGTGCGCGACGAGAACTCGGTGAACCGCTTGCGGTTTTCGATCACGGCGCTGCTCGTCGTCAGCACGTCGGAGGAAACCGTCAATTTCGACGCGCTGCTGCAGCCGTCGACCCTGCAGTACAGCATCAGCAAAGCGGGCAGGGCCTCGACGGCCGCATCCGCAGGAGCCTGAGCTTGGAACAATTGCTACCGTATTACGAGAGGGAGCTCGGCTACCTGCGCCGCCACCTGCGCGAATTCGCCGAGCGCTATCCGAAGATCGCCGGCCGCCTGCTCATCAGCGGAGAAGTGTGCGAAGACCCGCATACGGAACGCATGATCGAATCGTTCGCGCTGCTGAACGCGCGCGTCGCCAAGCGGCTCGACGACGACTATCCCGAGTTCACGGAAGCGCTGTTCGACGTGCTGTATCCGCACTACCTGCGGCCGTTTCCGTCGTGTTCGATCGCGCGCCTGGACTGCAGCGGCGCCCCCAGCCAGCAGACGGGCGTCAGCGTCCTCGCGCGCGGCACCGTGCTCAACACCCGTCCCGTGCGCGGCGCGGCCTGTACCTTCCGCACCGTCTATCCCGTCACCACGGCGCCGCTCGCGCTTTCCGGTGCCGCATTCTCCGCCATCATCCACCATCCAGACGCCGTGCGCCTGCCGGACGGCGCGGGCTCCAGCCTGAGCCTGACGTTGTCCATCACGGCCGACCAGTTACGCCTCGGCCAGCTGGCCCTGCCGCGGCTGCGCGTGTTCATCGACGGCGAACCGTCGTTCTGCGCGGCGCTGCGCGACACCTTGTTCATGCGCGCCGCGGGCGCGTATGCCGAAGCCGACGGCAGCGGCCGCTGGTTTCCCGTGGCCACGGTCCCGATCGAACCCGCCGGCTTCGACGACGCCGATGCCCTGATCGATTTCCCGGCCCGCTCGCATGCCGCCTACCGCCTGCTGACCGAGTATTTTTGCTTCCCCGATAAATTCAATTTCTTCGACATCGACCTGGCCGCGCTCATGGCCGCGCTGCCGAGCCCCCTGTCGGCCAATGCGAAGACGGTCACGCTGCACCTGGCGCTGGCCGGCCTGCGCGCCGATTCGAACATGGCGCGCATGCTCGGCATGCTGTCGACCAACAACCTGCTGCTCGGCTGCACGCCGGTCATCAACCTGTTCCGCCAGCGGGGCGAACCGATCCGCCTGACGCATGCCAGCGCCAACTACCCCGTGCTGGCCGACGCCCGCCGTGCCTTTGCCTACGAAGTGCAATCCATCGAATCCGTCAACCTCGTGCGCCAGACGCCACAGGGCGAGACCGTGGTCGACTTCCACCCGTTCTATTCGCTCAAGCACGCCCAGACGCCCGAGCAGAACGGGCATTACTGGGTACTGCGGCGCGACGAGACCCTGGCCGACAAGAGCCCCGGCTTCGAGACCCAGATCGCCATCGTCGACATCGATTTCGACCCCGCCGCCGTCGAAACCCAGACGCTGAACCTCGAACTCACCTGCAGCAACCGCGACCTGCCGGCCTCGCTCTCCTGTGGCCATCCGGACGGCGATCTGTTCCAGGAAGGCGGCTCGAACACGCGTACCATCAGCTTCCTGCGTAAACCCACGACCACGTACCGCTTCGAGAGCGGCCGCGGCGCGCACTGGCGGCTGATCTCGCACCTCACGCTGAACCATTTGTCGCTCGCGCACGGCGGCATCGACGCCTTCCGCGAGATGCTCGCCCTGTACGACCTGCCCCGTTCGCCGTCGTCGCAGCGCCAGATCGGCGGCGTCGCCGGCATCGAACAGAGAACCGCCAGCGCCTGGATGGCGGGCAATCCGTTCACCTGCCTCGTGCGCGGCGTGGAGGTGCGCCTGGCCATCGACGAAGAGGCGTTCGTCGGCA
This sequence comes from Massilia sp. Masssp93, assembly GCF_059491295.1. Taxonomy (NCBI): domain Bacteria; kingdom Pseudomonadati; phylum Pseudomonadota; class Betaproteobacteria; order Burkholderiales; family Oxalobacteraceae; genus Massilia; species Massilia sp. Masssp93. The sequence continues at coordinate 6,076,386 of NZ_CP168502.1, forward strand.
GCGGCATCTACGCGTTCACCCATATCATCGAACGGTTTCTCGCCCTGTACGTGCACGCCAACAGCTTTACGCAACTGGTGGTGGTGTCCAATAAAACCGGAGAGGAATTATTGAAATGCCTACCGAGAAGCGGCGATTTGAGCCTGCTGTAATCGAGCGCCTGTTCAGGGAGCCCTATCGCTTCGAATACTTCCAGGCCGTGCGCATGCTCGAGCTCTGGCTCAAGCGCCACGGCCGCCCGCGGCATGACGTCGCCGCCCACGACGTTATCGCCCATTATGTGCGCTTTCAGAACTCGACCTCGCTAAGCTTCCCGGCCAGCCAGCTGGAAGCCATCCAGCCCGAGCCGCGCGACATCGAACGCGGCGCGCAGGCGCTCGGCAAGGCGCTGCAAGAGGCCAGTCTCGACTACATCCGCGTCACCCCGTCCTTCATGGGCCTGCTGAGCGGCCACGGCGTGCTGCCGGCCCACTACACGGAACGCATCGCCGAGCACCAGCACCGCCACGCCGACGAAGGTCCGCGCGCCCTGCTCGACACGTTCTCGAACCGCTCGCTGGCCCTGTTCTACGGGGCCTGGCGCAAGTACCGGCTGCACTTCAAATACCAGCTCGACGGCCACGACGCCTTCCTTCCCCTGCTGCTGGCATTGGCCGGGCTCGGCCACGAGGCCTTGCGCGGCCGCCTCGCGCACGACAAGGACGGCGCCCTGCTGGACGAGTCGATCGGCTACTTCGCCGCCTCGATCCGCCAGCGTCCCCGCTCGGCCGTGCAGATGGGCCGCGTGCTGTCCGAGTATTTCGGCCAGCCCGTCCGGGTCGAGCAATTCGTCGGCGCCTGGTACGACGTGCCGCCGGCCCAGCAAACAGTCCTCGGCCGCAGCACCGCCGTGCTGGGAACGAGCGCGATGGCCGGCGTACGCGTGTGGCAGCGCGACCTCCGGATGCGCATCGTCGTCGGGCCGCTGGACCGCGCCGGTTTCACTGCGTTCCTGCCGGGCGGCCTGGCGGCGCGCGCCCTCAAGAGCCTGCTGGGCCTGCTGGCCGGCGTCACGCTCGAATACGAAATCGGACTGATCCTGCGCGGCGCGGAGGTAGGCAGCACGATCCTCGGCCCCGCGCCAAGCGGGCGCCTCGGTTGGGATGCCTACCTCGTCACCGGACCGCAGGCGGACGACCGCGGCGACGTCCGCTACGACGTGCAGCCGCTCTAAGGCACGACTTCGGCGGAAAACAACCGTTCGACCGGCAGATCGGCGATCGCGTGCTCGAACAGGCCGTGGCCGTCCCAGCGCGGCAGCGCAATATCCGATTGCGACGGCACCGCCCTGCCCGCATAGAACGGTCCCATCCGGGCGATGATGCCCGGGAAGGCGCGGCAATAACTCGACGCGACGCCCGCCAGCTGGGCCAGCCGTTTATAGGTGATCACGCTCGCGGGCGGCATGGTGTCGAGCACGTGCACGATGCGCTCGCGCCAGTCGTCCGACCACGCCGGCAACGGCGGACCCGCGGCGCGGACCCGGTCGCCCGGGCGGATGCGTCCGCCGCGCAGCACGCGCGCCAGCATGCCGCGCCGCGTGCCGATGCGCGTGGACAGACCGGGCCGGTGGGCGTCCAGGTGCCCGCAGGCCTCGCACTGGAACATCAGGCGCAGCAGGACCTCGTCGCCGATCCGCAGCACGGTGCCGGAGGCGAGCCGCGACGTGTCGAGGTCCACCAGCAGGTTCTCGCGCAGCGCGTGCGGCGGCAGCGCGAACGCGTCGTACGCGTCCGTGCCCGCGAGCAGCAACTGGCGCGGCGACAGCGGGTCGGCATGCACGTCGCCGTCCAGCCCCATGCCGGCGGTGGCGCGCACGCCGTCCACGCGCGCGGGTGGCGCGGCCAGGCTGGCGCGCAGGGCCAGCGCTTCGATCCGTCCGGTGTTCATGTACGGTGTCCGTGTCGATAGTCGAGACCCCAGTCTGCCACATGCGCGGCCGGCGCGGACGGCGTACCGGCGCGCGCATCAGGACGGTCAACGATGCCGCCGATCGCGGGAACTTCCGTGCGCCCACGTGTACAGGGCCGGCAGGATCAGCAAGGTGAGCGCCGTCGACGACAGGATGCCGCCGATGACGACCGTCGCCAGCGGCCGCTGCACCTCGGCGCCCGTGCTCGTCGCCAGCGCCATCGGCAAAAAGCCGAGCGAAGCGACGAGTGCCGTCATCAGCACGGCCCGCAAGCGCACCTGCGCCCCTTCGCGGATGGCCTCGTCGGCCGTGCGGCCCTGGTCGCGCAGCGAACGCACGAAGGCGAGCATGACGAGCCCGTTCAGCACGGCAACGCCGGACAGCGCGATGAAACCCACCGCCGCCGAGATCGACAGCGGCAGTCCGCGCAGCCACAGCGCCAGCACGCCGCCGCTGACGGCGAACGGGATGCCGCTGAACACGAGCAGGCCATCCTTCACGCTGCCGAACATCAGGTACAGCAACGCGAACACGAGCGCCAGCGCGGCCGGGATGACGAGCGCCAGGCGCTGGCTCGCCGCCTGCAGGTTCTCGAACTGTCCGCCCAGGCTCAGCCAGACGCCCGCCGGCAATTTCAGCTTGCCGAGATTGCCCTGCAAATCCGCGACGAACGACCCCAGGTCGCGCCCGCGCACATTGGCCGTGACGACGATGCGGCGCTTGCCGTTTTCGCGGCTGATCTGGTTCGCTTCCGGCACGAAGGCAAGCGTGGCGATCTCGGACAACGGGATGCTGGCGGCCCGTCCCTCCCGCGCGGGCAGGGAGATCGGCAGCCGGCGCAGCGTCTCGACGTCGTTGCGCGCGCCTTCCGGCAGGCGCACGGTGATGGCGAAGCGGCGGTCGCCCTCGAACACCGTCCCGACGTCGCGGCCGCCGACGAGCGTGCCGAACGCTTCCTGCACGTCGGCCACGTTCAGGCCGTAGCGCGCCGCCTTGATGCGGTCGACGGCCAGCGTCAGCGCGGGCAGTCCCTCCGTCTGCTCGATCTTCACGTCGAACGCGCCCGGCAGCCGCCCCAGCAGCTGGGCGATGCGCTGGGCCGTCGCGAGCATCGTGGCCGTATCGTCCCCGAACACTTTGATGGCCACGTCGCTGCGCACGCCCGATATGAGTTCGTTGAAACGCAGCTGGATCGGTTGCGAGAACTCATAGTTGTTGCCGGGGATGCGCTGCGCCGCCGCCGAGATCGCGGCCACGAGCTGGGCGTGCGAGCGGCGCGGCGTCGGCCAGTCCCGTTCCGGCCGCAGGATGAAATAGCTGTCGGCGACGTTCGGCGGCATCGGGTCCGTCGCCACCTCGGCCGTGCCGATGCGCGCGAATGCCCGCTCGATCTCGGGGAATTCCCGCAGCAGGGCGCTTTCCAGCGTCTGCTGCATCGCCACCGACTGCTGCAGGCTCGTGCCGGGTATCCGCACGGTCATCACGGCCAGGTCGCCTTCGTTCAGGTTCGGCGCGAACTCGGTGCCCAGGCGCGTCGCCAGCAGGCCCGTCAACAACACGGCGAGCAGCGCGAACGTCAGCGCCACCGGGCGGTTGCGCAGCACGCTGTCCAGCAGCGGCCGGTACAGGTCGTGCGCGGTGTGCATCAGGCGGTTGTCGTGCCCGGCCACGTTGCTGACGAACAGCGCAACGGCGGCCGGCACGAACGTCACGGACAACACCATTGCGCCCGCCAGCGCCATCACGACGGTGATCGCCATCGGGTGGAACATCTTGCCTTCGATGCCGGACAGCGCGAGGATCGGCAAATACACCGTCATGATGATCAGCTGGCCGAACAGCAGCGGCCGTCTCGCCTCCGCCGCCGCGAGCGCCACCTCGGCCCGGCGCTCGTCTCCCGTCAACGGCCGGCCCGCCGCGGCCTGGGCGAGGCCGAGCCGGCGGATGCAGTTCTCGACGATGACGACGGCGCCGTCGATGATGATGCCGAAGTCGAGCGCCCCCAGGCTCATCAGGTTGGCGCTGACGCCGGCGCCCACCATGCCCGTGAACACGAGCAGCATCACGAGCGGAATCACGAGGGCCGTGACGAGCGCCGCGCGCAGATTGCCCAGGAAGACGAACAGGATCGCAATGACGAGCAGCGCGCCTTCGACGAGGTTGTTACGCACGGTCGCGATGGCCTTGTTCACCAGCACGGCACGGTCGTACACCGGTAAAGCCTGCACGCCGGACGGCAGCGAGCGGTTGACCTCGTCCAGCTTGCGGCGCGCGCCGTCCGCCACGGCGCGGCTGTTCTGGCCGATGAGCATGAAGACGGCGCCCAGCACGACCTCTCTCCCGTTCTCCGTGGCGGCGCCGGTGCGCAACGCGCGGCCCGGTTCGACGTCGGCCACGTCGCGCACGCGCACGGGCGCGCCGTCGACAACGTCGAGCACGATGTTGCGGATCTCTTCCAGCGATTTCACCTGCCCCGGCGTGCGCACGACAAATTGCTCGCCGCCCCGTTCGATGTAGCCGGCGCCCGCGTTGGCGTTGTTGCGGTCGATGGCGTTCACGAGCGTTGCCAGCGACAGGCCGTGGGCCGTCAGCTTCGCCATGTCCGGCGCAACCTGGTATTCCTTCAAATAGCCGCCGATCGTGTTCACTTCCGTGACACCCGCCACGCCACGCAGCTGCGGTGCCACGATCCAGTCCTGGATCTCGCGCAGGTCGGCCGGAGAATAGGGCGTGCCGTCCGGCTTGCGCGCGCCGGCGCGCGCTTCGACCGTCCAGTAAAAAATTTCGCCGAGTCCCGTCGCGATCGGGCCCAGCGCCGGCTCGGCCTTGTCGGGCAGCCGGCTTTGCGCCTGCTGCAACCGTTCGTTCACGAGCTGGCGCGCAAAATAGATGTCGGTGCCTTCCTTGAAGACGACGGTGACCTGGGACAGGCCATACCGCGACAGCGAACGCGTCTGCTCGAGCCGCGGCAGGCCGTTCATCGCCGTCTCGATGGGGAAGGTGATGCGCTGCTCGACTTCCAGCGGCGAATATCCCTGCGCCGCCGTGTTGATCTGGACTTGCACGTTGGTGATGTCGGGCACCGCGTCGATCGGCAGGCGCTGGTAGTTGACCACGCCGAGGCCGGCGAGGGCGATGACGGCGAACACGACCAGCCAACGGCGCGCGATGGCAAATGCGATGAGTTTCTGGAACATGGTCGCCTCGTCAGTCGTCGTGTCCGGCTTCGTTCTTGCCGAGGTCGGCCTTGAGCAGGAAGCTGCCGCCGGACGCATAGGTGGCGCCGGGCGCCAGCCCCCGCACGATCTCCGTCCGCTTGCCGTCGGACCGTCCGGGCACGACGTCGCGCGCCTGGAATCCGGCCGCCGTGCGGACGAACACGACGCTGTGCTCGTGGATCGTCTGGATGGCGTCGCTGGCCACCGTCACCGGAACCTGTGCCTGCGGCCCCATCAGGTCGACGCTCGCCAGCATGCCCGGCCGCAGCCGCGCGTCGCGGTTGGCCAACACGATGCGCGCGGTCGCCATGCGCGTCGTCTCGCCCAGGACGGGGCCGACGAAGGAGACAACGCCGTCGATCTCGTCCGGCTGCGTGCCCACGCTGACCTTCGCCGCCATGCCCGTGCCCACCTGGCCCAGGCTGTCGGCGGGCACCGCGGCCTCGATCCACACGTGCGCGAGATCGGCGATCGTCAGCAGGGATGTCATCGCGTCGACGGCCTGGCCCGCCACGGCCGGTTTCTCGACGACGACGCCGGCGATCGGCGCGCGCACCGTCACGCTGCCCGATACGGCATCACCCTCGATGCCGAGGGCGAGTAGATGCTGCGCCGCGGCCTGCACGGCGATCTCGGCTTCCTTCACGGCCGTCGCGGCGGCCTCGACGTCCTGGCGGGCGGAGATGCGCTCGTCCCACAGCATTTTTTCGCGCCGATACGTCGTGCGCGCGAGCGCGAGGCGCTGGCGCGCGCTCGCGGCGTCGGCGCGCCATTGCGCCACGGATGGACTGCGGATCGTCACGAGCGCCTGGCCCTGGCGGACGACGCTGCCGGCCGACACGAGCACGGCGTGCACGATGCCCGGCGCGGGAGACGCCAGCGCGACGGTCCGTTCGGCATCGATCTTGACTTGCGCGGGCAGGTGCAGCCGCTGCCGCAACGTGGCCGGGCCGGCCGTGTCGAGGGCGATGCCGTTGGCCTTGATGTGCGCATCCGTCATCGCGATGCCGCGTTCGCCGGCATCGGCGTCGGCTTCGGCGGGCGCGGTGCCTGCGTCCGCGCCGCGATCGTCGTGGCCGTGCGCGTCCTGTAGTCTGGCGGGGGCCGTGCCGTTGCGCGTGAAAAGCATCAGGGCGGCAAGGAGGAGGGCGAGCGCGCACAGCAGCGCGATCGCCAGTTTCTGTTTCTGCGTCATGGTGTTCTCTTCAATGTTGTTCGATGGGGCCGGCGAGGCGTTCGATGTCGGCGTAGGCGCGCCAGGCATCGTCGAGGCTGTCCCACTGGCGCGACTGCGCCTGGAACCAGGTGCGCTGCGCGTCGAGCACATCCAGGAAGGAAAATTTTCCGTATTCAAAACCCTTCAGCGTCTGCTCGTACGCGGCCTGCGCATTCGGCACGACGTCGCGGCGCAGCAGCAGGACTTCGTTCCGGGCCGCCTCGTAGCGGGTGTGGGCGGCCGTCAATGCCGCGGCCGTCTCGACCTGGGCGGCAGCCAGTTCCTCGCCGGCCTGGTCGGTACGGCGCAAGGCCGCGCGCAAGGCATCCTCGTTGCGGTTGAACAGGGGCAGCGGCATGGACAGGCCGACGACGGCCTGGCGCCGGCCGATCTGGTCATCCCGTTTCGTGCCGACGGACAAGGTGACGTCGGGCATGCGCGCCGCCCGCTCGACGTCCGCCTGGGCCTGCCGGGCCGAGACCTGGCCACGCGCGCGCCGGACGGCGACCGCATCGCCGGCCCGGGCCAGCAACGCGGCGAGGGGTTCGACGTCCGGCAGGCGGTCGTCGTCGTCCGCGAGCACGATGGTCGACGATGGCCGGCCGATCAGCGCGCCCAGCCTGGTCCGGGCGATCGCCTGCGCCGCCGTCGCCTGGGTGAACGCGGTCGTGGCGTCGACGGCGGCAAGGCGGGCCCGCGTCTCGTCGATCGGCGAGATTTTTCCGGCCGCCACGCGCTTGCCCGCCACGTCGACGGTCTTGCGCGCAACGTCGGTCAATGCCTGCGCGAGCGCCAGCCGGTGTCCGGCGCCCAGGACATCGTGATAGGCGGCGATGACATCGGCACGTATGGCCTGGCGCCGCGCGAGCGACTCGATGCGCGCCTGGCCGGCTGCTTCTTGCGCGAGGGCGACGCGGGCCCGGCGTTTATTGCCGAGCTCGATCGGCTGGTCGATCTGCACGGTGGTCGTGCGCGTGCCCGCCTGCCGGCCTTCGCGCAGATACGACAGTTCGGGATTCGGGAAGCGGTCGGCCTGGCCGACCAGTGCTGCGCTGGCCTCGGCTTCATAAAAGGCCGCGCGTGCGGCGGGCTGGTCCAGAGCGAGACGGATCGCTGTGGACAAGGCGATGGATGCGGTGTCCGGCGCGGCAACCCGCACGGGCTCGGCGCCGCAGCGCCATGCCAGTGCGGATGCGACGACGAGCACCGCCAAATATTTGGATGTGTTCATGCGTGCTCCTGAAGATGGTCGATTCAGGCGCGCGGTGGTTGTGAGGCGTCAAGCCTCTGAATCAAAGCCGCGCGCGGTCAGGCGGCGGCGGACCATTTCGGCCGTTCGGGACGGCTTGCGGGCGGAGCGGTGAGAAAAGGCGGGAAAAACGCGATGTCCGACGCGTGGCGGCGGTCGGCCGGTATGACGACGAACTGTGCGGGCAGGCAGGCCGTATGTCCGAATGTGCAGGCCGCGCAATGCGGGTCGGTCAGCGAGGCGCCGTCGTCGTCGGCCACGAACACGGTGTCGGCGCCGGTCACCACGCTGTGATGGCTGACGCCGGCGGGGGTCATCGCGCAGCACTTGTCCGCCACGGCCAGGGCGACCTGGAATGGATAGACCAGCAGCAGCACGATGAGGATCAGGCGACGCATGGGCGCGATGATACCGCATGTGCGCCCGGACCAGTTTTCTCGAAGGATAAATATTGCCCTTTATTACGAATTGGAATTGGATTGAGCTAAATGAGCAGCCTCAATAGATCACGGGAATAAGGTTGGGTTCGCCATCGTTCTGCATATACCTTTAACGGGAGGGTTTTATTCAGGCCGCCACTGCGCTGAATAATTCCCGACATAAATGATTGAACTCGCTGGAGGGTCGCTGTAATGAAAAGCGCACATATGCTTTGCGGACTTTTTATATTGGGAACTTTGTCCGCCTGTTGTAATCCACCGCTGGTGGCGACGATCGACGTCCCGAAATTGCCGCAGCAGGCGTCGAATTGGTGTTGGGCAGCCAGTGGCGAAATGACCATGCGCTTCCTGGGCCATGACGTCGCCCAATGCGTGGAAGCGAATAACCGTTTCGGTCTCACGACGTGCTGCGTCAATAATTCCGGGAGCTGCAATAACGGCGGCTGGCCGGAATACGAGAAATACAGTTTTTCGGCCGATCAAACCTCCGATACCGCCCTCACGTTCAGCCAGATCAAATCGCAGATTTATTGCAGTAAAAGACCGATCGCATTCAGCTGGCATTGGCTCGGCGGCGGCGGCCACATGATGGTCGTAAAAGGCTATTTCACCGTCGATGGCGTCCAGTGGGTGGACGTCAACGATCCCGAACCTTATACGGACCTCAATACGCTGGTCGGCGGCACCGAAACCCTCATGACGTATGCCAATTACGTCAGCCGTGCCGGCGACCACACCCACTGGAACGACTATTACAACATCACGTACAAAGGTGACTGACATGCGCAAATTTCCTTTCGCGTTGATCGTTGCGATGGCCTGCGCCCTGGGCGGATGCCAGACGAGCCAACCCCGTCCCAGCAACAGCGGGACGACCGCCGCGCAGCACGGCCTGGCCACGCTCAGGCAGGTCGTCAACGCCGGCAACTATGCGTCGCTGGGCTTCGACTCGCTCGACGAGGTGCGCAAGGCAACACTCGGCGAACCGCTGCAGGTCTACCAGGTCCGGCTCGACGCTCTGCGCGCCTTTACCGAGCAGACCAATCCGGAAACGTTGCTCGTCGATATACGGCGCAACCTGTACCCGGTCAAGGTCGGCGACCGCGTGGCCACGTCCATCTTCGTCATCGGATCGCGCGAGGGCTGGCGCGCGTCCGAGCTGGGCAACGCGGCCGTGGCGCGGCTCGTCAGCCGCTATCGTCACGGCGCCGCCGATTTCGTCGTGCACGTGCCCGCGATGAAAGCGTATTTCGTCGCCGACCGCGTGGAAGGCAAGCTCCTGCTGACGCCCGTCATGGACGACCCGCGTACCAAGCTCAGGGCAGGGGAAACGTTGCCGGCGGACGTCGTCTTCCTCCAGCTCAAGGCCGCGTCCGACGGGTACAACGGGTTGCCGCAGTAACAGCGGTAACAGCACGCAACGCCGTCACCCGCTGATCTGGCGGAACGGGTCGAAAGCGAGATCGATCAGGCGGCGCTTGCGCACGACGATTTCGGCGCTGGCCGTCATGCCATAGCGCAGCGGGTAGGACGTGTCGCCCACCGTGTAGTGGTCGCGGTCGAGGGCGATGCGGCCTTCGTACACGGGCAATCTCGTCTGCGGCGAGGCCCGGGTCGCCGGTGCGATGGTCTGCAGCGTGCCCTCGATGATGCCGTAGCGCTGGTAGGGAAAGGCGTTGAACTTGACCTGCACGGGCAGGCCCTCGCGCAGGAAGGCGCGGTCCTGCTCGGCGATCTCGATCTTGAGGATGGGCCGCGTGTTCTTCGGCACGATGCCGCCCAGCGGCGTGTTGGCCTGGATCTTGTCGCCGGGCTGGGTCGACGTCACCTCCGTGATCACCCCGTCCACGGGCGCGAGGATGCGCAGGAAGTTGTCCTTGTCGATGTTCTCGAACTGGATGCGCGACGCCGCGTCCGCCACGAGCCGCGCCGTCTGCACCTGCAATCGCAACTTTTCCTCGACGTTGGTGGCTTCGCGCGTGGCGGCTTCGTATTGCAGGCGCAGGCTGGCCAGCTGCTGGCCGCTCGTTTCGAGCTGCGACCGGGCCTCCGTCGTTTCCTGGCCCTGGCGCGCGGCGAGTTCGCTCACGCGCGATTCGGCCACGCGTACCGCGTTCTCGGCCGCCTGCAGCGCGTTCTTCTTGCCTTCCACCTGCAGCTGCGAGACGCCGCCGCCGCCGGGCAGCGCGAACAGGCGCTCGTACTTGGCGGCCTCGTTGCGCGCCGCATCCCGTGCGCGGCGCGCGTCTTCCAGGTTAGTCCGCGCTTCCTGCGACTGCGCGCGCTGCCCTTCGGCGAGCCGGCTCGTGCCTTCGGCCAGGCGGCGCCCGTGCTGGCGTTCCTCCGTGTCCATCGCTTCCTTGAGCGCGGCCACCCGCTGGTCCAGCAGGGCTTTCTTTTGCGGGAATTCCTTCCATTCGCGTTCCGCGTCTTCCAGTTTCAGGCGCGCCTCGAGCGCATTGCGCGCGGCCTCGATGGCGCCGCGCGCATACAGCCGCGCCACCACGTCGCCCTTGAGCACCGGCTGGCCCTCGGCGATGTAGATGTTGGCCAGTTCGCCGTCGATCGGCGCGTACAGGCGCCGCACTTCGGATGCCGGCACCAGGGTGCCCGGCGCCATCACCAGCACGTCGGCGCGGCCGAAGAACGACCACGCCAGGCCGACGAGCACCAGCGCCACCATCACGTAGATCGCCAGGTGCATATAGCGCGCCGGCGCGGCCGTCAGGATGCCGATGCCTTCGTCGCTGTGGTCTTCCAGCGCGCCGATCAGGGGCCGCAGCGGATGATCATTCGTTGCCATCGCCGCCTCCCGCCAGCGCCAGCTTGCGCAGGTCGCTCGCCGCCTGCGCATAGGTGTCGCGAAACGCCGGCACGTACGCCGAGATGGTCGCGAACGCGCGCTGGTGCGCCTGCTGATCGTCCTGCCATTGGCGCAGGATGCGGCGCACGCGTGCGCCGTCGGCCGGATTGCGGACCGGCGCGTCCGCGCCGCCGCGCGCGCGCGCAAACTGCTCGACGTCGCCGACCCAGGCGATTTCCGCCACCAGGGGACTCGCGTCGGCATTGTTGCGGCTCAGGTGCCGCATGCGCGCCACGGCCTGCGCCGCGCGGTCGAACCGTTGCGCCTTCAGGTCCGCCATCCACCGCGGCAGTTCGGCTTTCAATAACGCTTCCGTGCCGAGCGACTTGACGTCGGCATTGTCCGGATCGCGCGCGAGGCGATCGTCGGCCAGCCGGGCGGCGGTGGCGAAATCGCCGCCGTCGACCAATCCCTGCAACGCACGCTCCGGCGCGCCCGCCATGCGAAACAACAGCACGACCGCCACCGCCAGCGCGCCGAGCCCGGCCAGCCAGCGGCGCAGGCGTGCCCGGTCGGCGTCGCCGGCCGCGCCCAGCGCTTCCAGGAGGCCGGCCGCCATCAATGCGGCCTTGCCGCGCGCGCCCCCGGGTGGTTCCGCGCCGGCGGCGGGCGCCATCCCGGCCGGATTCACCTCGTCCTCCTGGACCGCGGCCTGGTCGGCGCAAAAGATGTCGAGGAAGGAATTGGCGGAGGCGACGAACGTCGTATGATCCGTCTCATCCGCGACGACGGCGGCAGAGGGCGACGTCGGGAACATGACCCGGGTGACGGTCGGCTCGGGCCCGGCGTGCTCCCATTGCAGGCGCACGCGATAGACGAAGTGGTGGCCGCCGAACGCGAGCACGTCGCCGTCCTCGAGGGCGTGCGCATGCTCGTCGAGCCGGACCGCGCCGATGAAGGTGCCGTTGGTGCTGCCCAGGTCTTCCACGTACGGCACACCAGCCTTGAGGAACAAATGGGCATGGCGGCGCGACAGATAGCCGACCTGGTGCGGTTCCTTTTCCTTGTAGCGGGAGAATGCGTCGTCGACCTTGCTGATCAGGAAGGGAAAACGGGTGACGACGATGGGTTCCAGCCCGAGTTCCGGCCGCTCCGGTTCGAGTGTGAGGCTGGCGAGCCGCGCAACGGGCGCTTCGGCGCGCGCGGCCGCCTGCAGCCGCACGCGAAAGGCCAGCACGCGCGCCAGGCCGACCTCGTCGCCGTCATGCAGCCGCACGATGGTTTGCCGCACCGGTACGCCGTTGACGGTGGTGCCGTTCTTGCTGCCCAGGTCCGCCAGATAAGCGTCGCCGCCCTCGACGAAGATGCGCGCGTGCCGGCGCGACAGATCGGCCACGATGTCGGGCGGATAGCCGGCAAACGGCTGCTCGGTGCGGCCGATGGCGAACAGGCCGTCGTCGATGGCGACCGGGCCGAGCTCCGGATGGCTCAGCGGTTCGAGCACGATCCCGACGCGCTGGGCAGGTGGCGCGTGCATCTTGCTCACCAAGGCGTCGTCAGGTGCCATCGGGCCGTCTTTCAGTGGCGCGCCGCATCGGCCACCTCCACGGGCGGCCAGCCGCCGCCCAGCGCCTTGTACAAGGTCACGGTATCGGACAGGATCTGCTGCTGGTTGGCCAGCAGCGCCAGCTGCGCGCCGAGCAGGGAACGCTCGGTCTCGAACACTTCCAGCTGCGACGCCACGCCTTCCTTGCGCTGCTCGTCCGTGGTGGTGGCCACCAGGCGCAACTGGTCGACCTGCTGCTGCAGCTCAGCGCGCTGCTTCTTGTGCGCCTCGAGGTTCACCAGCGCGTTTTCGACGTCCTCGAACGCGGCCATGACGGTCTGCCGATAAGCCTGCTCGGCCACCTTCGTTTGCGCCTCGCTCGTTTTGACGTGCGCCTTCACACCTGGATCGAAGATGGGGAAATTAATGCTGGGCAGCAGCCCGAACGTAAACGATTTCAACAGCGAGGACAGCGCGAAGCTTGACGTGCCGCCGCGCCCCGTCAGGCTGATCGACGGCAGTTGCGCCAGCTTGGCCTGGCCCGTCAGGTCGTACGCTTCCAGCACGCGGTACTCGGCCGCGACGACGTCGGGCCGGCGCTTGAGCAGCTGCGACGGCAGGCCGCCCGGCACCTCCGGCACCCGCACCCGTTCCTGCAGGCGGCCGGCCGGCACCCGGAAATCGCCGGCCGGCACGCCGATCAATGTGGCCAGCGCATTACCCGCCAGCGCGCGCAGGCGCTGCAATTCGATCAGCTCCGTGGACAGACGGTTGACCTCGGCCGACTGCTGCAGCACGCGCGTGTGCGGGATGAGGCCGTTCTGCTCCATCGCCTGATACGTGGCCAGAATGTCGCGGTTCCTGGCCAGCGTCTGCTGCTGCTGCTCGATCTGCTCGTCGAATTGCAGGATCTGGAAATAGGTCGTCGACACGTCCGACACGAGTTTCAGGTAACCGGCCCGCCAGTCGGCCTCCGTGGCGGCGAACTCGGCCTTTTGCGCCTGCACGCCCTTCTCGACCTTGCCCCAGATGTCGATGTCCCAGTTGGTCTGGGTGGCGAGGTTGAACTGCTTGGTGAACGGCTGCCCCGTGACCTTTTCGAAGCTCGCGCCCGCGCCCGCGTCGAGGGTCGGCAACGCGCCGGCGCGCGCTTCTCCGATCTGCGCATTGGCCACGCCGATGCGCGCGGCGAGCACGGCCAGGTCGAAGTTGCCGGCGAGCGCACGGCCCACGAGCTGGTCGAGGTAGGGGTCGTGGAATTCGTGCCACCAGTCCGGGACGATCAGCTCGGTCTTGGACAACGGCAGCGTCGCGGAGTTCGACCACGCCGTCTTGGCCGGCACCGACGGCTGCGCGTACGGGCGCATACTGACGTCGGCACAGGCGGCGAGCAGCAGGGCGGCCACGATGCAAAGAAGGCGCGCGAGCATCATGTCCCCGCCGCTTGCACCATCCACGCGTGGGCGTCGACGAACACCTGGAACAGCCGCGCATCGATATGCCCGGCATCGCACTCCTCGTGCATCAGGTCCAGCGCCTGTTCCACCGGCATGGCCTTCTTGTACGGCCGGTCGCCGGCCGTGAGCGCGTCGTAGATGTCGCAGATCGTCAGGATGCGCGTCTGGATGCTGATCTGCGGCCCGCGCAGGCCCGACGGGTAGCCCGATCCGTCCAGCTTTTCGTGGTGGCCGTGGGCGATCGCGGGCACGCCGGCCAGGTCGCGCGTCCACGGGATCAGGACGAGGAAGGAATACGAATCCACCACGTGCTCCTCGATCTGGCGCCGTTCGTCCGCCGTCAGGCAGCCTTTGGGGATGCTCAGCGCCGCGGCCTCGTGGTCCTCGAGCAGGACCAGCGGCTGGCCGTCCGGGTCGTGGCAGCCGTAATGGACGATGTCGCGCAGGTCGGGCAGCGTGCTGCTGCGCGAGATCGCAGGCTCGTTGGCGCAGCGGATCGTGGCCAGGAAGCCGTCGAGCCGGACCGCTTCCTCGGCCAGGCGCGCGTCCGCCTGCGCCTTTTCGGCGCGGAACGTCGCCGCGCTCCAGCCTTCGTCGATGTGGCGCTGCGCCAGCGATAAGTAGGCCTGGCGCTCCAGGCAGGCACGCGCGTACAAAAAGCGCTGTTCCAGCAGGCGCATGTCGGCGTGGTGCAGCTTTTTTTCCTTGCGCAGCACGTGCTCGCGCACGCCGACCTTGCCGAAGTCGTGCAGCAGCGCGGCGTAGCGGATCTCGCGCAACTGCTCGCGCGTAAAAGCGATGCGGCGCAGCTGGGGGTCGTCGGCGCGGTCGAGCGCCGTCGCGAGGCGTTCGGCGTAGCCCGCCACGCGGAACGAGTGGCCGGCCGTGACCGGATCGCGTTCCTCGATCGCCTGCACGGAGGCGCGCACGAAGCCGTCGAGCAGGCGTTCGATGTCGGAGTACAACTGGAAATTCTTGAGCGCGACGGCCGTTTCCGCGCACACGCCCGTGAGCAGTTCGAGGTCGGCGTCCTGGAAGGCGCGCGGGTCGGACGAGCTGTCGACCTGGATCAGCCCCAGCACTTCATCGCCGACGATCAGCGGCGCGCACATGACGCTGCGGATGGCCTGGGCGACGATCGAATCCTGCGCCGCGAAGTGGCGGTCGGCCAGCGTGTCGACGGACAGGATGGCGCGCTTGTTGCCCAGCACTTCGTCGACGATCGTATGCGACAGCCGCGCCTGCCTCGGGTCCTCGACCATGCCGTTCCTGCGCCGCGCCGCCACCGGCACGGGCGGATCGCGTTCGTTCTGGCGCAGCAGGATGAAGGCGCGCTCGGCCAGCGGGAACAGGTCAAAAATAAAATTCATGATCTTTTCGGTCAGCGTCGCGCGGTCGGTGACGGCGCCCAGCGCGATGCTGACCTGGGCCATCGCGTGCAGCTTGAGGACCGATTTTTCCAGCTCGCCACGGGGCGCGTCGCGCGGGTCCGACGCGGGCACCGGCGCGGACGGCATGGGCACGTACTGCGTGGCGTCGACGGACTTGCGGATCACCGTCGGCATGCTGGCGGCGCTCGGGGCGACGAGCGAGCGGAACACGAGCTGGGTGGACGCGAGCGCCAATTCGGCGCCGTCATCCAGCGCGCGCCACGAACCGGGCTGCAGGCGCTCGCCGTTCACGAAGGTGCCGTTCGACGAGTGCAGGTCCTCGACCAGCCACGCCTCGCCGCGGCGCCGTATGCGCGCGTGGCGGCGGCTGATCGTGTGCAGCGGAATGCACACGAACTGGTCGGACGCGAGCGCATCCTGGCGGTCGCGGCCGATCACGACCTCGTCGTGCAGCGGGAACAGCTGCGCCCTGACCTCGCGGCTGCCGAGCAGCTCGAGATAGGCGCTCGCCCCGCCGCCCGCCGGGGCCAGCTCGGGTGCCGCGGATACGTTAGGTGCCGGTTCCATCGCCATGCCATCCTCGCCAACGACCACATCGTGCAGTTCGTAGAACTCGTATGACAATGACGCCGCACTACAGTTCGCGGCCGTGCGCATTTGACCGCTCATTTCACGGTAATGGTGATTTTTTTGGACTGGACCGAAGGATCGAACGTGATGTGCCGGTCGTCGCCCATGACGAGCTGCAAGGTGTGCTTGCCGGGCGGGAGTTCGATCGTCGTCTCCGTCTCGCCGGCGCCGAAGTGCAGGTGGTTGCGGTCGTTCGGGATCTCGACGCCCGGTCCGGGCGCGTCCGCGTCGATCAGCAGGTGGTGGTGCCCGGTGTTCGGGAACTTGACGCCTTTCGGCGCGACCCCCATGTTGCGCAGGCCGAACCAGACGCGGATCGGCTTGCCCGCCGATACTACCTGGCCATCGTTGGGCCAGCCGATGTACACGTAGGCATGGGGCGGGGCGGGCGTCGGCTCGGCGGCACGGCCCGGGGCGCCGGCGCAGCAGGCGGCGGCGAGGACGGCGGCGGCAAGTAGGGTGCGCATCGGAGACTCCTGTTCGCGGTGCCGGCTCACTTGACCGTGACCGTGATCTTCTTCGAATAGACGGGCGGGTCGTGCGGCACGTGGTCCTTGTCGGCCAACAGCAGTTGCAGCGTATGGGGACCGGGCGGCAGCTCGATGCGCGCCTCCGTTTCGCCGGCGCCGAAATGCAGGTGATTGCGGTCGTTCGGCACGGGCTCGTCCATGTTCCTGGGCAGGTCGGTGTCGATCAGCAAGTGGTGGTGGCCCGTCCCGGCGATATCGGTGCCCTTGGGCGCAACGCCCATATTGCGCAGGCCCATGCGGACCCAGAAGGCGTGGTGGACGACCATGCCGTCGCTGGGCCAGATGAAATACACCTGCGCGTTCTCGGGCGACGGCGTGCGCGCGAGCACCGGCATGGCTTGCAGGACCACCGCGGTCAGCATCAACACAATTGTTTTGCGCATCGTCTTCTCCCGCCCGACGTGAGGGCCGCTGTTCCGGGAGCATCCGTCAAGCGGGGAGTACGGAATCTGCGGCGGCACAAACGTGTGCCGGGCACGATCGCCGCGGCCTGTGGTCTAAGAGGTGTCCTGACATTTGCGGAGATGGCCCGTGTGGATGAGGCTCTTGATCCTGTGCATCCTACTGGTGACGACGGCGTCGATCGGGACGACCGTCGCGCCGGCCGGCGTGCTGCCGAAGAACAGCGCCGAACAGTTCGAGCTGGCGTTCTGGAACTCCATCAAGGACAGCAAGCAGGCCAGCGACTACGAGGCTTACCTGCAGGCCTATCCCAAGGGCCGCTTCGCCGGCCTGGCGCGGGTGCGCCTGCAGCAGCTGAAAGCGGCGCCGCCGCAGGCCCAGGCGCCGGCGCCACCTGCGGAAGGCAAGCCGGCCGGCACGCAGGAGCAGGCCAGGGCCGCCCCGAAACCCCGCCCCGACAAAGCGCCGGCAAAACCGCCGGACAAGACGCGCGCGCCACCCGCGGCCACGCCCGTACCCGGCCCGGCCGGCTCCGTGGCCACGATGAAGGATTGCGACGCCTGCCCGGTGATGGTCGCGCTGTCGCCGCGGCCGTTTACGATGGGCAGCAACAACAGCGATCCGTCCGAGCGCCCGGCGCACAAGGTGGCGCTGCACGCGCCGTTCGCGATCGGCAAGTACGAGGTGACGGTGGGCCAGTGGCGCCAGTGCGTCAAGGGCAGCGTGTGCCCGGCCATGCCGTCGCTGGGCAACGTGCCGGACAACCTGCCGATGCGCGACGTCAGCTGGGACGAGGCGCAGCTCTACCTCAAATGGCTGAGCACGGTGAGCGGCAAGCCGTACCGGCTCCCGACCGAGGCCGAGTGGGAATACGCGGCGCGCGGCGGCACCGCGACCCGCTACTGGTGGGGCAACGAAATGAAAGGGGGCAATTCCAGCTGCGACGGTTGTGGAGACCCGTGGAATGCCGAGCGGCCGCCGCCGGCCGGCAGCTTCGCCGCCAACCCGTTCGGCCTGAACGACATGAACGGCAGCGTGTGGGAATGGGTCCAGGACTGCTGGCACAGTACGTACAAGGGCGCGCCGGAGGACGGCAGCGCCTGGGTCGGCGGGGTGTGCCAGGCGCGCGTCATCCGCGGCGGGTCCTGGCGCGAGAACGGCAGCTATATGCTGTCCACCACGCGCTTCAAATACGACGCCAGCGTGCGCCAGTCGCAGAACGGGTTCCGGGTCGCGCGCTCGCTCGATTGAGCCGCACCCGCCCGCTAGCGCCCGGCGTGCGTCGTGATCGGCAAGAAATCCACGGCGACCGCGCCGGCCCCGTGCGCCTTGACGATCCGGCCCAGCCGGTCGTCCAGCGCGCGCAGGTAGGCCGCCCCCGATTCCGTATCCGGACGGACGCCGTCGAACAGGGGCACCGCCGTCGCCACCAGCACGAGCATCTCCGTGCCGAACG
Source organism: Massilia sp. Masssp93 (assembly GCF_059491295.1). Taxonomy (NCBI): domain Bacteria; kingdom Pseudomonadati; phylum Pseudomonadota; class Betaproteobacteria; order Burkholderiales; family Oxalobacteraceae; genus Massilia; species Massilia sp. Masssp93. The sequence goes on from NZ_CP168502.1 coordinate 6,094,675, forward strand.
GCGGGCCGATCACCCAGTTGCCGAGGCTGCCGATCGTCGCCGTGTAGCGCGGCGGCGCCAGGTTTTCGCGCGCGGCCGCGTTGGGCAGCAGGTGGACGACGTGGCCGTCGAGGACGAAATAATCGACCGTCACATAGGACTGGTAGTCCGGCGTGGTCACGTCGACCATCAGCGTGTCGCCCGCGGCCAGGTCGCCCCCTTTGCCGCTGCCCGGATTCAGGCGGATCGCCGCGGCGCCGCCGGCCATGCGGTGAGCGACCCAATAGCGGCCGAGGACGCGCATCAGCGGGCATTCGTCGTCGCCGATCTCGTGCAGCGCCAGGTCGACGCCGCTCACGCCCGGCAGCGCCGCCAGCATTTTTTTGAGACGCGCCGCCCCCACGCTGCGCGCGAGATAGCCCTGCACGCGCACGGCGCGACCGTCGATGGCGGGCACGAGGGCCGAGCACGGCACGCCCGCCAGGACGGCGGACACGGCCGCCAGGGTCGGCGCGGGCGCAGGCGCGGGGACAGGCGCGCGGGCGGGCGGTGGGGCCCGCGTCCGGCCGGCGCCGGCGGACGTACCCGCGACGACGGCGGGGGCCAGCGGCGCCTGCTCGTTGCCGTGGCGCGGCAGCAGCAGGCGCAGCGCGACGAACACGACCAGCGCCGCGGCGGCGGCCGCCAGTGCGGCACCCGCGCCGATCAGCACCGGACGCCGGCGCCGCATGTCGCGCGCCCCGATCTCATTCAGGAAACCGTTGACGGTGGGCGTGCGCGCCTCGCGCCGCAACGCGAGCGCATTGCGCAGCGCGCGCCACTGCCGGTGCCCGAGGCCGGGCGGACGCTGCGGACGCAGCCCCGCATCGCGCGCCTGGATCGCGGACAGGCGATTGAACGGATGGCGGCCCGTCAGCAATTCGTACGTGATGCAGCCGAGCGCGTAGATGTCGTCGCGCGGATCGGGCTCGCGGTTTTCCAGCATCTCCGGGCTCGCATAGGCCGGCGTCAGCGCGCCCAGGCTGCCGGGATCGAACACGGTCACGTCCGCATCCTCTTCCGCTTTCTGGAACACGCGCGCGATGCCGAAGTCGATGACCTTGACGCCGCCGGCATCCGTCAGGATCACGTTGGCCGGCTTGAAGTCGCAGTGGACGAAGCCGCGCTCGTGCGCGTAGGCGAGCGCCTTGCCCATGCCGCACACGATGTCGAGGGCGTCGTCGAACGGCAGGGCGCGGAAATCGGGCGCGCGCAGCAACTGGCTGAGCGATTTACCCGACAGGTATTCCATCGTGATGTAGACCATCGCCCCGTCGCGGTCGAAGTCGTACACGGCCACGATGTTCGGATGGGCCAGCGCCTGTGCCTTGCGCGCTTCCCGCTGCAGGGCGATCAGCGACTTGGGGTGGCCCTGGAACTGCACGTTCAGCACCTTGATGGCGATATAGGGATGGCGGTCGGATGCCTCCAGCTTGCGCAGGTCGAGCGCCTTGTAGACGGTGCCCATGCCGCCGAAGCCGACACACTCCTCGAGCACGAAGCGGCCGTTGAGCGTGTCGCCGACGCCCTTCATGCGCTCGGCCGGCGCGCCGGGCTGGCCGCCCGCGATGCCGGCGGGCTGCGTCGGCGGCTGCACGGGCTTGGTCTGGACATAGGTTTCCTCGTCGCCCACGCGCTGCCGCTGGCGCGCCTCGATCGCCTGCGCGATGCGGCGCTCGACTTCGCCGTAGACCTCGGCCGGCAGCGGCGCGTGGCGGTGGACCTCGTTGAGCGTCTTGAGCAGGCTCGAGACGCTCTCGGGCGTATCGGCCAGCAGGCGATCGACGCGCGCCAGCATCTCGGCTTGTCCGAGGCTTCCGCTCTGGAACTGGTGAAGGGTGTCGGCCAGGTTGTCCATGTCGTCGTCGTGGTCGAGCGCGCGCGGCGCCTCTTCCTCAGACACTTGCGTGGTACGCAAATTCACCGAACCGACAGTGTGTTGTTCCCGGCCAAACGGCGTTGCGGCAGGTGTTGGTCCGAACCCACCGGATACGCCATCAAAACCCGTTCCGATGCCACAAACAGGGCGCGCGGGTGCTGGCACGGTTCTCGCAAAGACTAGGGTGAGCACGACGAAAACGGCTCGCCAACCAACCCAATCCATTAAGGAGAAACACCATGAAAACCCTGACGATCAAAGACCTGGCCCTGACCTGCGACCTGGACCGCGGCGCGATGGCGCGCGTGCGTGGCGGTCACGGCACGATGCAGCAATCGCATCCGCTGTATCCGATGCCGTACTACAGCCCGAGCTACACCTCGACCATCGACGTCAGCCAGAACCTGCAGCAACTGCAGAACGTGACGAACGCGACCGCCAACGGCTCGGCCTTCATCGACGGCGTCACCGCGAACAACAACACGAGCCAGTTCGGCCAGAACAACGTCCTGGTCGCGCACTAAGCAGCACGCCAAGCAGCGCACTCGACGACGCCGGCCCGGCCATCTCGCGATGGCCGGGCTTTTACCCATTTTTTACCCATTTCTCAGGAGGACAATATGGCGACCATCACCATCAAGGATCTGTCCGAAAACACGGACCTGGACCGCAAGGCGATGCAGGCGATCTCGGGCGGCTCGCGTGCCCGTTCCCACGCCGGCGCGCTGCGCCCGGCCGGCACGGGGCCGGCGCGGCCGCAACGGATCGTCGACTTCCGCACCGGCGTCGTACCGGCCGACGCGCCGGACAAGCCACCCCGATAAACCATATAAACCATTTAGACGGATTCTCATGCCGCCCGGCCCGCAAGCCGGGCGGTTTTTTTTGCACCGCCGGGTCCGCCGTTCGCGCCGATCCAACAGTGTCGAACCGGTGTTGGTCCGCGCCCGCCACTTTCTCCCGCCGACAGCGGGAAACGCGTGACAAGCCGGCAATAAAGCCCGGTTTTACGGGGTTTTCTGGGTTGGCACGCATTCTGCTCATACCCTGGTGAGCGCACTTCAAACGCTCTTTCAACCCAATGACCTACTCAAGGAGAAGCAACATGAACACCCTGATCATCACCGACCTGGCCGAGACCCGCGAACTGAACCACGCCGACATGGCCCATGTCCGCGGCGGACACGGCACGAGCATGCCCTGGCTGCCGTCGTACAGCCCGTCGTACGACTCGTCGATCAAGGCGGATCAGAACCTGATGCAATTCCAGGACGTGAAGAACCTGACCGCGAACGGTTCGGCCTTCATCTCCGGCGTCAGCGCCACCAACAACACCGATCAATTCGGGCAAAACAACATCGCCGTCCTGTAAGCCTTCAAGCACACCGAGGAGAACACCATGAAAACCCTGACGATCAACGATCTGGCCGTGAGCTGCGAACTGGATCACAAGCAAATGGCACACGTACGCGGCGGCTACAAGATGGGCAGCCCGTCGTACTCGCTGTTCCCGATGCCGTCCTACACGACGTCCGTCAATGCGACGCAGAACCTGGCCCAGGTCCAGAACGTACTCAACGAGACGGCCGACGGTTCGGCGTTCGTGAGCGGCGTCACCGCCAACAACAACACGTCCCAGTTCGGCCAGAACAATCTGCTGGTCAGCTGATTCGACATCCGATCCGAAAACACTGAACGAAGGAGAACACCATGTCGTCGATCATCATCCAAGACCTCGCCCGTACACGCGAACTGGACACCCATGCCATGTCCGCGATCCGGGGCGGCCAGGCCTTCGGGCCGAACGTGAACGTGAACCTGAACCTCGACCAGCGCATCGCCCAGGTGCAGGACATCAGGGTCAACGTCCTGAACAACAACGGCTCGATCGGGCCCGGCTTCACCGCCCCCGACGTGACCCTGAACCCGTTGCAATGGGCCACCAACAACGCCGTCGTCCCGCTGTAAAAACATCGTTGAAAGGAGCATCATCATGAAAACCCTGATCATCAAAGACCTGACCGTGACGTCCGAACTCGACCACCACGCCATGGCTGCCGTACGCGGCGGGCACGGCATGACCCAGACGTCCTGGTCGCCGCCGTCGGCATCGCCAAAGTTCAGTTCGTCACTGGATGCGACGCAGAACCTGGCCCAGTTCCAGAACGTCGTCAACGCGACCGCGAACGGATCGGCCTTCGTCGAAGGCGTGACCGCGAACAACAACACGAGCCAGTTCGGCCAGAACAATATCGCGGTGGCCGGGCACGCGTGGTAACCAGCCCGACGGTGGAGGCCGCATCCCGGCCTCCACCAAGGGAACCAAATCGACAGTCGAGATGTCTGTTTACCGAGGAGATGTACATGGCGCACATCAGGATCGACGACCTCCGCTGCGAGCGCACGCTCGATGCGTGCGCGATGGCGCGCGTGCGCGGCGGCGACGGCGCGGCGTGGTGCTTCGGCTGGATCCAGCCTTACCTGCCCGAGCAAGCACGCGGCGCGCCTGTCATCAATTTTTACCAGATCAATAATTACGCGGACCAGATGATCAACCAGTTCCAGACGGTCAGCGTGAGCAATACGGCGCCGAATTCGGTCGTGACCGTCGGCGTCGACGAACGGAGCACCAACAACGGACACGTTTGATGGGCGAGGCGCTTCAACTTCGCTGGACCTCGGCGGCGCGCAGCGAAACCGGACTGGTGCGCAGCAATAACGAGGATGCCGTGCTGGACCGGCCGGCGCGGCGCCTGTGGGCCGTCGCCGACGGCATGGGCGGGCACGCGTACGGCGAAATCGCGAGCCGGATGACGGTGGATGCACTGGACGCGCTGCCTGCGGACCAGCCCCTGCAACAGGCCGTCGCCGCGGCCCGCGCATGCCTGCTCGGCGTGAACGGCGCGCTGGTGGCCGAAGCCGCCGCGCGCAACGTTCCCGTGATCGGCACGACGCTCGTGCTGCTGCTGGCGTCAGGCCGCACCGGCGTCTGCGTCTGGGCCGGCGACAGCCGCATCTACCTGTGCCGCGGCGGCAGCCTGCACCAGCTCACGCGCGACCACAACCAGTTCGAGGAACTGCAGATCAGGAACCACATGTCCCCCGCGGACGCATCGGCGTATCCGGGCGCCACCATGATCACGCGCGCACTCGGCGCGGCCGCGACGCTGGAACTGGACGAAGTGCAGGTGCAGGTCAGCGACGGCGACGTGTTCCTGCTCTGCAGCGACGGCCTGAGCAATGCAGTCGGCCCCGACGATATATTCGGCGCGCTGGCGGGCGGCGACTGCGACCGGGCTGCCGATGCGCTCATCCGGCTCGCGCTGGCCGGAGGCGGGCGCGACAATATCTCCGTCATCGTCGTGCGGGCGGATGACGTCGAGCCCGACCAGACCATCCTCAATCCATCCCTGTGAACCGTCAGTGGCGCCTGAAATCCTTCGAGTGCAGGCCGTGCTTCTTGAGCAGGATCTGCAAATGCGAGCGGTTCATGTCCCAACGCCGCGCCAGCTCGGCCACCGTGCCGCCCACGTCCTTGAGGCCGCGCTCCAGGCAGGCGCGCTCGGCTTCGTCGCTGGCGGCGCGCTTGACCTCGGCCAGGGAGGCCGGCGGCGTTGACGATGCGGCGGGTTGCCCGTCGGATGCGTCCTGTGCCCGCAACGGCGCCGCGGTGGGGCGAATGTCTTCCGGCAGGTGCGCGATGTCCGCCGTGTCGCCGGCCAGGCAGGCCAGGCGGTACACCAGGTTGCGCAATTCGCGGATGTTGCCGGGGTAGGTATAGTCGAGCAGGAAGGCGCGCAATCCGGAGGTCATCGCGACCGGCCTGCGCTTCAAGACCTCGGCCGCCTCGTCGCCGTAATACGCCAGCAACAGCGGGATTTCGTCCTTTCTCTCGCGCAGCGGCGGCAAGGTCACGTGGATCACGCTGAGCCGATAAAACAGGTCTTCGCGGAACTGACCCAGTTCGATCAGCTTGCGCAGGTTCTTGTTCGTGGCCGCGACGATGCGGGCGTCGACGGCGATCGTCTCGTCCGACCCGACGCGCTGGATCTCGTGCGACTGCAGCACGCGCAACAGTTTCACTTGTCCCTGCAGCGGCAATTCTCCGATCTCGTCCAGGAAGATCGTGCCCTTGTGCGCGCTTTCGAACTTGCCCTTGCGGTCCGTTGCCGCCCCGGTGAACGCGCCGCGCTTGTGGCCGAACAGTTCCGACTCGATCAAGCTTTCGGGAATCGCGCCGCAGTTGACGGAGATATACGCCTTGTCGGCGCGGGTGCCGTTCGCGTGGATCACCTTGGCCATCAATTCCTTGCCGGTGCCGCTTTCGCCATCGATCAAGACCGGCAAATCGGTGGGCGCCGCCTTTTCCGCGATCTCGAGCGCGTCCAGCAGGCGCGCGTTGTCGCCGAACGTCCCTTCGAACACGAAGCTGCGTGCGAGCAGCGCCTGGCGCCGGTCGCCCTGCGTCTGCTCGGGCTGCGGCGCGGGCTCGCTGCCGAGCGCCTGGATGAAACGCTCCTTGTGCGACAGCTGCATCACCTCGTCGCGCACGGCGTTGGCCTGGCGCAGCAGTTTTTCGATGTCGGGCCGGTCCAGGCTGTTCGCCCAGCGCAGGGTCGAGCGCAGGATCTCGAGCCGTTCCAGCAAGCCCGCATACGACATCGACGAGCCGCGCGGCAGATCCTGGTTAAACAGTTTCATGACATTCACGCCGCGGCCAGCTGCTTCTGCACGAGCTCGTAATACATGCCGCGTCCCGCCAGCAACTCGTCGTGCCGGCCCTGCTCGACGATGCCGCCTTCGTACAGCACGACGATTTTATCGGCCCGCATGATCGTGCTGAGCCGATGCGCGATGATCACGGCCGTACGCCCCGCGAGGATATCGTGCATGTTGGCGATGATATTGCTTTCGGACTGGGTGTCGAGTGCCGAGGTCGCTTCGTCGAACACGAGCAGCCGCGGGTCCTGGTACAGCGCGCGGGCGATGCACAGGCGCTGCACCTGGCCGCCGGACAGCCCGACGCCGCGCTCGCCCACCACCTGCTCGTACCCGAGCGGCATCTTGCTGATGAATGCGTGCGCGTCCGCCATCCTGGCGACCTGCTCGATGCGGCGCCGGTCGGGGCTCTCGTCGCCGCTGGCGATGTTTTCGGAGATGGTGCCGGAAAACAGCAGATTGCTCTGCATGACGTAGCCGACCTGGGCCCGATAATAATCCTTGTCGATCGCGCTCATGTCGTAGCCGTCGACGAGGATCTTGCCGTCCGTGGGCGCATAAAAGCCGACCAGCAGCTTCGCAAGCGTCGTCTTGCCCGAACCGCTGCGGCCGACGATCGCGACCAGTTCCCCGCGCCGGATGTCGATGCTGATGTTTTCCAGCACGTAGGCCGTGTCGTTGCCGCCGTAGCGGAAATACACGTTCTCGAGTTTGACGTCGCCGCGCAGGTCGGGCAGCACGACGCGGCTGGCGGCCTCGCTCGGCTTTTGTTCCGGTTCGATGTCGAGCACGTCGCCGAGGCGTTCCATCGCGACGCCCGCGTCCGCCAGGCGGCTCCACAGCGCGACCAGCCCCATCAACGGCGCCAGCACGCTGCCCATCAGCGCATTGAAGGCGATCAGCTGACCGATCGTCAATTCGTGGTCGAGCACGAGGCTGGCGCCGGCCCACAGGATCGCGATCGTCGTACCCGCGTTGAGCAACTGGCTCGCGAGACCGACGAGGATGTTGAACTGCTGGGCGCGGTATTGCGTGTCGAGCGCCTTGACGTATTTCTTTTCCCATTTCAGGCGCACGGGACGCTCGCTGCCCATGCCCTTGATCGTTTCCACGCCGCCCAGCGCCTCCATCAGGAAGGCGTGCGCGTCGGTGGAGGCGTTGAACACGTCGCGCGCGTACTGCTTGATGTGCGGCGTCGCCAGCAGGGTCAGCGCCATGATCGGGACGATGAAGGCGATCAGCAACAAGGTCAGCTTGACGTTGTAGATGAACAGGATAGTGAAATAAATAAACACCATCAGCAGGTTCAGCATCGTCGTGACGGTGGACTCGGTGAGGAAGGCGCGGATCGTCTGGTTTTCCTGGAAGCGCGCGACGATATCGCCTGTCTTGCGCTTGGCAAAGAACGAGAACGGCAGCGACATCGTGTGCTTGAAAAAGCCCGCCATCATCGAAAAGTCGAGGTTGCGCACCATGTAGTTGGCGAGGTAGGCGCGTACGGTCGCCATCAATTGCGAAAACACGTTCGCGATGACGAGCCCGGCAATCAATACGTGCAGCAGGCTGACGTTCTGGTGCACGATGACGCCGTCGAGGATGTTCTGGATGATCAAGGGCGGCACGATGCCGAGCATCTGGATCACGAATGTCGCCAGGAACAGGTGCAGCAGGATCTTCCGGTACGGCCGCAGATAGCCGACGAAGCGCAGCCATGGCGAGCGTTCGACGGCGGACGCCACCATGTCCTGGCCGGGCGTGAAGACGAGGCAGGTGCCGCTCCAGCCGCGTTCGAATTCCTCGACGGACAGCTTGCGGAAGCCCACCGCCGGGTCCGCGACCCAGACCTGGCGCGCCGAGATGCCGTACACGATCACGTAATGATAGCCCTCCCAGTGCACGATGAAGGGCAGTTCGAAACCCTGCAATGCATCGAACGTGCATTGCACGCCGCGCGCCGAGAAACCGAGCGTTTCGCCGGCGCGCGCGAGGCTGTCCAGGGTCGCGCCCTGCGTGGTGACGTTGGCCAGTTCGCGCAGCTTGCCGAGCGTGACCGACAGGCCGTGGTGGCGGCACAGCATGGCCAGGCAGGCCGCGCCGCAATCCATCTCCTCGGCCTGTTCGACCAGGGCGAAGCGGCGGATCACGCGCTCGCCGAACTCGGGCTGCGACTCCAGGTCCAGCTTGAGCGGGCGCTTGCGGCGTTCGGCCAGCTTCTTCTGGCGCTCCAGCTCGCGCTCATTGGCGCGGATGCGGTCTTCCAGCACCTCGCGCAGGCCGGCGTTGCGCTCGAGGATCATGTGCGCCGTCTTTTCGGGGATGACGAGCAGGGTGACTGGCGTGGCGGCCACGGCCGATGCCATCTGTTCCTGCCGCATCAGGCATGCTTTTTCGCCGAACGTGTCCCCCGGCTGCAGCGTGGCAAGCGTGAATGCCTCGGCCCCGTCGTGGTAGACCAGTTTTATTTGCCCCTGGCGCAGCACGTACAGGCGGTGGTCGTCGCGCCCGCCCTGCGTGAGGATGTCCTTGCCGGCCGCGACGCGCTTGACGCCGACGCTGCGCACGACGTCTTCCAGTTCTTCCTTGCCGACCTTGCCGCGCAGGTCGAACAGGCGCGCCACGAGGCCGCCGGCGGAGCCGATCGCGACATAGCTCGTGACGAAGCCGAGCGCTTCCGGATTGCGCGCCAGCACCGGCTCGATGGCCGCGCGCGGGATCAGCCACAGCTCCGTCTTGAGCGAGGCGCGCGCCGACAATTCGTGGTGCGCGTCGCGCAGCATGGCGATGTCGCCGAACGTTTCTCCGGTTTTACGTACGCCGATGCTGAGCTCCTTGCCGTGCTCGTCTGAGAACACGCGCACGGAACCGGATTTCACCACATACAGTCCCTCGGCCGGCTCGCCGGCCTTGCAGACCGTGTCGCCGAATGCGTAATGGCGCACCTGGACCGCTTCCGCCAACCGTTCCAGTTCGTCGCGCCCGAGCGGGGACAGGATCTCGACCGACGACAGGAAGTCGGCGGGCAACTGCACGGCGGACGGCGTGGCCATGATGCGCGGCCACGCTCAGCGCACCGGACACGCTTCGATCACGTGCTCCTGTGCGCGCGCCATCAGCCACTCTTCGCGCAGCAGGCGGCGCACCTCGGCGGCCGTGTCGGCATCGAGCGTGGCGGGGTGCTTCGCGTTGACGCAAAAGATTTCGTAGCACGCGCCGTCGGGCGACGGAAACGGCCCGAGCAGCTCGCCCGCACGCGCATTGAACACGCGCGCCTCGATGTCGCCCTTGAGCGAACCGCGCAATACCTTGCCGATGAGGCCGCCCTGCTGGCGCGTGCCCTCGTCGATCGAATGCTCGCGCGCCATCTCGGCGAACGCGCCCGGCTCTTCCTGCAGCACGGACATCATCTCGCGCGCGGCGCCCTCGGAATCGAGCACGACGTGGCTGACCTCGACGCTGTCGAAGCGCGGCGAATTGAGTTTGAAATATTGCGCGACGGCGGCCTCGGTGCAGACTTGCTCCAGCATCTTGTCCTGGTACAGGCTGTCGGTGATGTAGGTCTCGAATTCGTCCAGGGAGACGCCGAGCGCGTCGAGGTAGTGATTGGTGTCGGCGGCGCGGTGCAGGCCGAGCGCGCGGCGGAATTCGTCGGCGCGCGCCTGGATCTGCTCGGGCGCGAGCACGAGGCCCGCCTGGCGCGCGGCGCGCGCCGTGAGCCGGTCGCGCACCATCTGCTCGACGAGTCCCTCGAACTGCCCGCCCAGCTTCAGCGTACGGATGAAGTCGTCCGTCGTGATCACTTCGTCGTCGATGCGCACGATGCCTGCCATGGTCACGCTCCTGCCGCCGGGTGAAGTCCGGGGCAGGTGTTAGAGCGTGCGGCGGGGTGAAGGTTCGCGCCGCATCGCGCGGTTCAGCGCATTATCTCCCGGACGGCCACCGCGCCCTCGAACGGCGGAGTGCCGTCGGCGAACGTCAGCGTGGACGGCGCCACCTCCGCCAGCGGAACGCGCACCCTGGCGCCACCCCATTCGCGGATGGCGAAACGCCGGGCCGTCCGCGCGTCCTCGAACAAGGCATAGCCCGCGTGACCGTTGCGTGCATGGCCGATCGGGACTGCGTCCGCCGGATCGTCGAGGCCGTCGCGCCGGTTGTCGACGATGGCCCGGCAGATGAACGCATCGGCCGTCTCCCGCGCCGCCGGCGTGGCGAGGCCGTCCGCGATCGCGCCGTGCAGCCGTGCCTTGAGGGCCTCGCGGTACAGGGCGGGACGGCCGCGCGTACGGAAGACGCAGCGGGCGCGTACGGCCGTGCCGGCGTCGGGCACATGGCGGTCGAGCACCCGGCGCAGGCCGGCCAGATGGGATGGGGGCGTCGTTTCCCAGACGCGCTCCAGGTCCCAGGCGATGCGCAGGCGGGGCGTTCCGCCGAAAATGGTCGTGTGTTCGCGCCGGTAGTGCGCGAGCAGGCGCGCGACGACGGCCTCCAGGCCGTCGCGTTCGTGGGACGATGTCTCGGCGGCGCGCACCGCGAGCGCGCGGGCGCGGTCCAGGCCGCACAGGCGCAGCAGTTCGCGGTCGACGACGAACCGGTAGTGCCGATACGCCTGGTCGAGCAGCCGGCCGACTTCGTCCGGCGCCGCGTAACGCGGATCGACGTAGCGACCCCAGTGCCGCGCCAACGCCGCCGCACCGCGCGCCAGCACGGTCAACTCTTCGCCATAGGGCAAATCTCCCCAGATCGTGCCGATGCTGGCCCATCCCGGCATGGCGGCCATCGCACCGAAATCGACCAGCTTGCCGTCGAGGCAAATGTTGGAGGTGCTGTCGCCGCAATGCGGCAGGCGATGCACCCAGGCGTACGCCATCTGCTCGGCCCAGCGCCACCACACGTCCCGGTACAGCCGGTCGAGCCCCGCCCGTCCGATGGCGCGGCTCGCCTGCGTGAAGAAACGGGCAACGCGTTCCTGGTCACGCGCCCCGGTCAGCGGGGTGCCGTCGTCGAACAGGTAGGCGCGTTCGAAATGTGCGGGCCGCAGGAACACCGGTCGGACCAGCAATGTGCGGCGCTCGATGAACGGGCCGTCCGGTGTCTCCCACTGCTGCACCAGGCCGGTGTCGATGATGCCCAGGGTCGGGACGGCGCCGTGCGGAAATTCGGCGGCGACCAGTTCGGACAGGATCGCTTCGCGCAGACACTCCTCCAGGTAGGCGCCGCCCGAGGCATGCGCCTGGTCGGTGCCGGCGCCGATCAGCGCAGTGCGGCCCGTTCCCTTCACGTGATAGCCGCCCACGACCGCCGCGCGGCCGCTGCCGCCGTTCCAGCCAATGCCGGTGCCGCCGTAGCGATCGGCCCAGCCGGTCACCGCCGCGCCGGATGGCGCATCGGCGCAGGCCGCACGTTCCAGCAAGTGCGCGCCATACGCCCGCGCGTCGTCCACGCCGGCCGGCCGGGACGGATCGTCGACCATGGCGCGCGGATTGAGCCAGACGATGCCGGCGTCCGCGCAACGCGCCAGCGTCACGGGCACCTGGCCCGTCGCCGCGCCGAACAGCCGCGCGGCGGTCGCGCCGTCGAATGCGTGGCACTGCGGATCGGTCGTCGTGTTCATGCAGCTTCCTCCCGTCGATAGCGGCGCGCACCGGCATATTCGGCTTCGATATCGGCCCGGCGGTGCGGCGCGGCGAGGATGTCCGTCACGCACCGCACGGTGCCGGCGTTCCAGGTCTCGGGCGGCAGCGCATGCAAGGCCGGTTGCCGCGCCAGCCCGTCGTCGTCCAGCAGCGCCCACGTCGCCAGGCCGGCCGGGGTGCCGCCGGCATCGTCATGAAAATGGTATTGGCCGAGTGAGATCGGGGTCCACAACCGGTGCTGGACCTCGTTCGGGCCCAGTCCCGCGAACCCGCCGGCGGCGTGGGCCAGCGTCATGCATTTGCCAAGCGTGATGGCCATGTGCAGCATGCCGCGCGCACCGTGGGCAAAATTCGGATAGGCCGCCACGACGGCGGCGGCGTCCGGCGGCGGGCCCACATGCCGCAACCGGCCCGCCAGCTCGGCGCGCCCCACCATCTTGGCGATGCGCCGCCCGTGCTTGTAGCGGAAATAGGTAACGCTGTCGGCCTGCGGCAGGATCGCGCTGCGCAGCGCGTCGAGCGCGCCGGTCACGTGGCCGTTGAAAGCGACGAAGTCGACGATCCACGGCCGCTCTCCGCCGCACAGCGCCGCCGCGGGCATGCGGATAAAACCATGGCGCAGCGCCGCCTGTTCGGCGTGCAGGTCGAGCCAGGCGAACGAGACGCACGCGGCGACCCGGCCGAACCCGTCGAACAGCACATCGCACTGCCCGGCCGATACCAGCGCCAGGTAGCGTGCCGCCAGATCGTCGAACGATGCCACTTTGTCGCCCAGGCAGATCCAGGCGAATCCCTGGCGCGCGAACCGCAGCGCCGCGTCATCCAGGCCGGGCCGCAGCGCGCGCGCCCATTCGTCGAGCCGCATCAGACGCATGCGTGATCCTCCTCCACATCATATGCGCCGGACAAGGCGACGGCACCTTCGAACGGCGCGCGCTCCGCATCGACGAACCGCAGCGACGACGGTGTCAGGCCGGCGATCGCATGGCTTGCGCCGGCGGCGTCTTCGTCGACCGCGCACAAGGTCCCGTCCTCATGACGGAACAACGCGTACGACGCCGCATCGCCGACGGCGAAGCCGACACATGCCGCATCCGGCAGCTCGCAATGCGTATCGCGCCGGTTGGCGGCCACGCCGGAAGCGATGAAGCGTTCGATCCGCTCCCGTTCCGGTTCCCGTCCCGCGGCCGACGGATCCAGTGCGCGGAAGATCGCGCGCCGCGCCGTTTCGCGATACAGACCGGGGCGGCCGGTGGCCAGCAGGACGCTGCGGCGCGCGGCCAGGTCGCGCGCGCCGGGCGGGACGATGCGCTCGAGGGCGTCGCGCAGCGGATGCAGATGGGGCGGCACGTCGCTCTGCCAGACCTTGTCGATGTCCCAAGGTGCGGCGCCCGCGGGGACGGCGTCGATCAGGTCGAGCCGCTCGCGCTGGCAGATGCCGATCAGCCGGTGCGCCAGCGGCCACCAGTGCGCCCCGGCGCGCGCCTGGGCGCCGGCTGTAGCGCGGTCGATGCCGGCCAGGCGCAGCATTTCCGTCACCGTCCCGGTGCGGAATGCGTGGTCGATGTCGCCGTGCAGCGCGTCCAGCGTCGCGGGGGCCGCCAGGCCGGCATCGAGGTAACGTCCGAAGAAATAGGCATGCGTGCGCAGTTGCTGTGGCGCGAGGCGGCGCAGGTCGTCGAAGGACTGGCGCGCCAGCACCGTCGCCGCATCCGCCCAGGACGGCACGGACGACGTGGCGCCGAAGTCCAGCATTTTGCCGTCGAAGCAGATGTTCGACATGGTGTTGCTACCGTGGACGATACGGTGAATGAAACCGTAGGCGAGCTGCTCGGCCCAGCGGACCCACAGCATGCGGTAGCGCGCGTGAAAGTCCGCCTTGCCCAGCAGGCGCTCGCTGGCGCGGAACATGTGGAGCACGCGTTCGCTGTCCGCTGCGCCTTCGGCCGGATTGCCGGACATATAGGCGGTGGCGCGGACGTAGTGGGCCGGCCGCACGAAGCAGGGCCGCACCACCAGCACGCGGCGCTCGATCTTGCCGTCGTGGGCCCAATGCTGGACCAGGCCCGTATCGATGATCGCCAGCACGGGCACGGCGGCGTGCGGGAACTCGGCGCGGACGACTTCCGCGACCATCGTCTCGCGCACGGCTTCCTCGAGGTAGGCGCCGCCGGACGCGTGCGCCGCGTCCGTGCGCACGCTGACCAGCGGGGTCCGGCCCACGCCCTTGACGAGATAAGCGCCGATGACCGCGGCCCGGCCGCTGCCGCCGTTCAGGCCGATGCCGGCGCCGCCGTAGCGGTCGGCGTGGGCGACGATGCGGTCGGCGGGATCGAAGCCATCGGCCCACGCCGCGTTGTCCGGCTCCGCCATCGCGTACGCGCACGTGGCCAGCAGGTGTGCCTCATAGGCTTCCGACGTGCCGCCCGGCGCCGCGTGGACGGGATCGGCCGCCGCGGCGCGCCGGTTCAGCCACAGCACGCGCGCGTGGCGCAGGCGCTGCAACGTCACCGGCACGTGCCGGCCGTGCGCGCCGAACAGCTGCGCGCCGTCGTGCGCGTCGAGCCATGAAAGATCGGTCATCGTGCCTCCTCGAACGCGTTACGCGCGGCCCAGCGCGTGATCGCCGCGGCGCCCGCGTCGCGTCCGACCCGCTGCACGGACGCGGCGCGCCCGTCGCGCGGCGGGGTGTACAGAAAAATGTGGCGCTGGTGCGGGAACAGGTCCGCGCACATGTCGTCCATGACCTGCGCACGGACCGGCGCCGACAGCAGCACGTCGCACAGGCACAGGATCCGGCCTTCGTTCCACTCCGAGACGTGCGCCGCGTGCAGCGGCGTGGCGGGCAGGCCCGCGACGGTGTGCGGCGACAGCCAGGCCCAGGTCAGCAGCCCGGCGGGCGTGCCGTCCGCGGCGCGATAGACGCGCACCTGTTCCAGCACGGCCAGGTCGCGCAGCACGGCGCCGTGCCACAGGGGCGAGCGCAGGCCGGGATCGCAGCGCCGCAGCGCGAGCAGGGACGATCCGAGCGCGATCGCGTTGTGCAGGTGGTCGCGGTGCTTGTCCAGCAGGGACGCGTTCGCGGCCAGGGCAAGGGCAGCATCGGGACGCGCGGCGGGGGCGCGGAAGAACGCGGTGCGGTCGGCGCGCGCGATGCGCTTGGCGATCCGGCGCGTGCCCCGGTAGCGGAAATAGGTGACCTCGTCGTGGTCGCGCAGGACGCGGTCGCGCAAGTCGGCCAGGATCGCGCGCAGGCCGCGGCCGTACGCAAAGAAATCGAGGATCCATAGCGCGCCTTCGGCCTCGTGGGAGAGGGTGGCGACGGCGTCCGGTCCGTGCGCGAGCAGGGCGGCGGTGCCCTGGGCGCTGGCCAACGTCCAGTTGACGAAGCCGATGCCGCGGCCCATCGCGTCGACATAGAACACGTAGCGGCCGCTGTCCAGCGCGGCGAAGGTCGGCTGCAGGCAGCGGCCGAGCCGGGCGCCGCCCCAGCGCGGTCCGAGGAAGTTTACGGCCAGGCCGAGCGCCAGCGCCTGGCGCGTGGTCGCGTCGGCGGCGATACCCAGCCGGTCGGCCAGGTCGGTCAAGGGAAACACGTTCATCGGTGCAAGCCGGTTTTCAGGGGCGGCCGACGAGGGCGCGCAGGCGGTCGGTCCAGGATGGCCTCAGGAAGCCGGCGATGTCGGCCGGGCCGCGGATCGCGGTGACGGTATAGCCGCGCTGGCGCAACTGGCTGATCAGGCCGGGTTCGCGCTTGCCGGCGATGCTGAGGTCGGGCAGGTGCAGGGCACCGGCGATGATGAAGGTCCGGCGATGTTCCGTCATGGCGCGCACGATGACGGGCACCCACGCGCGGGTGCGCCGCCTCAGGCTCACGTCGATGATGCCGGGGCTGTAGTCAAACATCATGCCTTTGTCCCGCAGGAGGCGTGTATCGGCGGGCAGCATGTCGATCGGGCATGCTTCGGCACGGTCGATACAGCGTACGCCGGCGGCAAACACGCGCCCCATCGGCGCGGCCAGCTCGCCGACTTTCGCATAGGTGGGATCGGCCTGCTTCATGCGCAGCAGGCGTGCCGCCTGCAGCACGTTATCGGCCAGGAAGTCCTGGCGGTCGGCCGCGCTGGCGCTGCAAAAATCGTTGCGCTGGTCCTTCAGCACGTTCAGGCCGACCGTCTTCTTGGCGCTGCCGCCCAGGGCGCGCAGGCGGAACGATGTGCCGGCTCCGAGGTGCGTTTCGAGCGCCTTGTCGTAGTCCGGACCGAGGGCATCGATCGTGAAGCGCGTCAGGTAAGTCGAGGTGAACAGGAATTCCGGAATCAATTGCCAGCTATCGAGCCAGTTCGGCACTTCCAGGCCGTTCGCGCGGGTGGCGGCGATCAGGGCGTCGAAAGCGGGCGCCAGGCGCCCGGTGCGGCGGTCACCGGGACCGCTCATGCACGGCGCGCCGCGCTCGAAGGTCTCGTTGCGCATTTCCTCCGGCCCCATATAGGTTTCCATCACGGCGACGTCGGCCGCCTGATAGCTGGGCTGGACGACGGCGTCGTAGTAACCGTCCTGCTCGACGGCCGTACCGAAATGCGATTCGGCCACGAGCACGGCCTGGGTCTTGCCGTTGCTGACCAGCCAGGCACGCGGCAGGAAGGTATCGGCGGCATGTGCACCGGCGCCCGCCAGCATGCAGGCCGCGGCGCCCGCGATGAGGCGGCGAATGGAAAATGTCATGTGGATGGCGTATTGAAAAAGACGATGCCGGGCCGGCATGCGCGCCGAGGGGACTCAAGCGCGCACACCGGTCCGGCGATGACGGCTTAGCGCGACACGACAGGTGCGCTGCAGCTGCCGTTGATGCAGGTGACGGTGGTCACCGTCGGCGCGCCGTTGTAGCTGCCGCTGACGCTGCCCGGGCCATAGCTGCCCGATGCGGAAACGCCCGTGGCCGGAGTGACCGTTTGGGTGATGACCACGCCTGGGGAGGTGGTGACGACGGTCGACACGCCGCCCGCGCCGCAGGTCTGCGTCACGGAGGTGCTGCCGTTGTTGTTGCTGTACGGCTGGCACGACGAGCCCGACGACGAGCCGGAGCTGCCGCCGCCGATGCCGAGCAGGTCTTCGATCGCGCCGATGGCCGCATCGACCCAGCCGTCGCCACCCGAAACTGCCGCCACTTCCGCGCTTGAAATAATACGCATTATCTGTTATTCCTATACATGGTTTATGAATGCATTCGTTTCCGAATGCGACGTTGCCCCGCATGCCGTGCTGACATCACGACCTGCGGTTTTCGCTGGTACGGCCGGTTCCGGCCGTACCGGTGAATCCTGCGGAATTCGCCGTCCGGCGCCATTCCAGAAATCTTCCCAAAAACCCGCACTGCGCAATCAAAGATAATCATTTATATTCTTTAATCTGCGAGCATGTTATTTAAAACAATCTGAACAATCAATAGCAAATCGGGATTTTTTTTCGAAAAAATTATCCTGTTATTTTACGTTTTCAAAGCGCGTAAATAACCCTGCCGATCAAGGCATTATTTATTCGAATACGCGATTTTTTTAATTCAAAAAATTACGGTAGATCGTTTTAATTTTTCTCGCCGCCACTTTCCACTCCAGTTCCGCGACCGCATCTTTTGCCGCGCGCGCCGTCATTTCCGCCAGCGCAGGGTTGTTCCGCGTCCGGAGCACCGCTTCCGCGATCGCATCCGTATCCGCCGGATCGACGCAAATGGCGTCCCGCATGACTTCCGCCACGCCGCTATTGCGCGACAAGACGACGGGTACGCCCGATTGCGCGGCTTCCAGCGCGCCGATGCCAAAGGGCTCCGATACCGATGGCATCACATACACACTGGACGCCGCGAGGAGCGCTTTCACGCCCGGCGGATCCAGAAATCCGGGAAAATCGATTTGACGGGAAATGCCGAGTTTATTGGCCAGCGCTTTCGCCACCGGCAGTAAATCGCCGGTTCCGGCCATGACGAAACGCACGTCGTCCTGCCGGTCCAGTATTTTTTTTGCGGCATGCAGAAAATATGCCGGACCTTTCTGGTGCGTGATCCTGCCGATAAAGGAAACCCGGAATATATCGCGTTGCGCCGGCAGCGCGGCATTCTCGATTTTTTCTACACCATTGTGGACCACTTCAATTTTTCCGGGGGCAATCCGGTATTCGCGTACCAGGACCTGGCGCGTATATTCGCTGACGGCGATGATCCTGTCGGCCATATACATGCCGAACCGTTCGATCGCGCCGATATTCCCGTTCCTGGAATTTCCCGCACGGTCCGGCTCGACCGAATGCACGTGTACGACCAGTGGCCTGTTGCTCGCCTGTTTGACCCGGGCCGCCAACAGAAACGTCAGCCAGTCGTGCGCATGGACGACATCGAAGGGCTGCGCGGCGGCAAGCAGGTGCGGCGCACTGTCCGCATAGGCCAGCGCATCCGCGATGGACATTCCCTGGTAGGCACCCGACAGGCGTCCGTCGACACCCGGTGCGGCCATCCAGAGCGCGTCTTCGTCGTCCTCATGGAATGCGGCCGCAACGTCGGGCGGAACGAAACCGGCGAAAAAATCGTCCAGCCGGCGCCGTTCCGGATCCGATCCCGCGGCGCGGCCGGGTGCATCGCCCGCCAGGCTTCGGGCGCACAGGAACGACACGCCGCGTTGGCGCTCGCCGCCGCGCAACTGCGGCATGACGAAGGCGATGTCGACGCCGCCGGCTTCCGTCAAACCGCGCACGAGCCCCTGGCACGCCGTGCCGAGGCCACCCGTGATATGCGGCGGAAATTCCCATCCCAGCATCAGGACATTCATGGGCGCGGCTCCCCGGCGGCTGCGCTTTCCAGCAGCACGCACCCCGACGACTCGACGTCGACCCGCCCGCGCCGCACCGTGAGCTGCCGGCCGGAATACGCATCGCACAACCGTTCGCCCTCCGCGAACACGCCGGATACCGGAATCGACACCGGGCTGCGGACCTCCGGCGCGACGATGACCCGGTCGCCGCTGCAGGCATCGATGCGCGCGAAGACATGGGGCGCTTTCTGCAGGCACGCATGCGTGCCGCGGGCCAGCGCGACGTGGCGCGCACGGAAACGGCCCAGCTTGCGCCAGTGGGCAAGCACGTCGACGTCGATGCGGTCCCAGTTCATGTCCGAACGGGTGGCCTGCGCCGGGTCTGCCGGTGTGCAAGGCCCAGGCGGGCGGGCGGTTTCGTCGCCATATAAAATCAGCACGCCGCCCGGCGCCAGCAACAGCGCCGTTCCGGCCGCAATCAGGCTGCCGCGGTCGCACAGCCGGGTGTCGTGCGACGATACATAGGACAGGACGTCGTGGTCGGGCCGGCCGGCCAGGCGCTTGGCGTAGGCGCGGTACAGCGTGTCCAGGTCCGGCGCCCGTGCCAGGTGCGCCGGGAACTGGAAATTGATCAGGTTATCGAATCCGAAATCGAAATAATCGCTGCGCTCGATGCCGTGGCCGAACACCTCGCCGGTCATCCAGAACGGTGCCGTGTCGATCGCTTCGGCCGGGTGCGCGCGCTTCCAGTCGGCGAGCGCCGTCGTTGCCGCTTCCTTGAGCGCATACCAGGCGTCCAGTTCCACGTGCCTGGCGGAGTCGCAACGGAAGCCGTCGATGCCGAAGTCGCGCACCCAGGCAGTGAGCCACTCGACCAGGTAGCCGCGCACCGTCGTGCCGGGCAGGTCGCGCGCTTTCGATCCGGGCTTGTTGGCCAGGAACGCGGGCAGGCGGACGCATGCCTCGCTCTCGGTCCGGAAGTCCGGCAGGCCGCTGAGGAGCATCGTCAGGTCGTCACCGCCGCCGGCGGGATAACCCGGGTAATCGCCGCGCACCCAGTCGGGGCCCCACCAGGCGGCAAAGCCGGCGCTGGTCTTGTCGAGATAATCGAAATAGGTCGCGGGCGTCGCGTCCCGCCAGCCGGCCTTGAGCACCGGGATGTCCAGCGCGTGCATGGTGTCCAGGTCCGGATAGCCCGGGTGGTTCAGCACGATGTCGAGTAACACGCGGATGCCGCGGCGATGCGCGGCGTCGACCAGGTTTTTCAGGTCCTGCGCCGTGCCGAGGCGTGCATCGACCACGGTGTAATCGAGCGCGTAATAGCCGTGATAGGCGTAATGCCGGAATCCGCCTTCGCCCGGCACCCAGCCGCGGATCTGTTCGTACGGGGCCGAAATCAGGATGGCATTCACGCCGAGC
The DNA here is from genome assembly GCF_059491295.1 of Massilia sp. Masssp93. Classification (NCBI taxonomy): domain Bacteria; kingdom Pseudomonadati; phylum Pseudomonadota; class Betaproteobacteria; order Burkholderiales; family Oxalobacteraceae; genus Massilia; species Massilia sp. Masssp93. The sequence continues at coordinate 6,115,140 of NZ_CP168502.1, forward strand.
GCGCAAAACCAGTCTTCTTCGATTTTACGGGTGATGCCGGCCAGTTTCCCGCCGTGGAAGGTGCCGATGGCGTCGCCATCGACGCGCGTCAGGCCGTGTTCCCTGGCGGGATCGCAAAAGCGGTCCGTCAGGATGTGATAGACGATCGGGTTGTCGTGGAAGGTCGGATGCGTCATGTCGTGCCTCACGCGGCCATGGCGGTATCGATGCGCACGTCGGCGATCCTGCCGCCTTGCAGGGCGACGACCCGTTCGGCGGCCTCGATCGTTTCGCGCCGGTGCGCCACCATGATGCGTGTCAGGCGCATGTGGCCAAGCGCCTGGTTCACCTTGTGTTCGTTGGCGACGTCGAGGTGGCTGGTCGCCTCGTCCAGCGCCAGGATCTTCGGCTGTTTATACATTGCGCGGGCCAGCAGCACACGCTGCTTCTGGCCGCCGGACAGACTGCTGCCCAGGTCGCCGACCAGGGTCTGGTAACCCATCGGCATGGCCGCGATTTCGTGGTGGATGGCGGCCAGGCGGGCGCACTCTTCCACCCTGGCCTGGTCCGCCCTGGCGTCGAAGAACGCGATATTGTCCTGCAGCGAGCCCGCCAGCAGGACGTCTTCCTGCATCACCGTGCCCACGAGCTGGCGGTAGGCGCGCAAGCCGAGTTGGGTGATCGGGATGCCGTCGACGAGGACCTCGCCTTCGTCCGGTTTCAGCAAGCCCAGGATGATCTTGCACAGCGTGCTCTTGCCGCAGCCGCTGGGCCCGGTCAAGGCGACGCTCTGGCCGGCCGGGATATGCAGGTCGATCCCGTTCAGCACCCACGGCTCGCCTTCGGCGTAGCGGAACTTGATGTTCCTCAACGTGATATCGCCGCGCAGGCGGCCGAGGTCCGATTCCGGCGCCGCTTCCTCCTCCACCGGTTCCTGCACGATGTCGGCAAGGCGCTCTGCATGCAGGCTCAGCATCTTGAGGTTGACGAACAGGTCGATCAGGTTGAACAGGCGTCCGGAAAACGTTCCGGCATAGCTGGTGAACGCCATCAGCATGCCCACCGTCAGGGCGTTGCGCATGACGGCGTCCGCGCCGTAGTAAAACAGCGCCAGTCCCTGGCCGCTGAAGATGGCCGTGTTGGCGACCTTGAACACGATGCCCAGCTTCTGGGTCTCGACGTCGCGGTTGATCACGTCCTGCTTGAGGTTTTGCCAGCGCGCGCGGCGCTCGGGTTCGCGGCCGAACAGCTTGAGCGGCGTGATGGCGCGCAGCGTTTCGAGGAAGTGGCTGTTCTCCTTCGCCGACAGGACCAGGCGCTCCTGCGACGCTTCGCGCAGCGGGTGATAGAACGCCCAGCGCAGCAGCGCATACAAGGCGACGGCCGCCAGCACCAGCGCCGACATGGTCAGGCTGTACATCAGCATCATGCCGAGTGCGAACAAAGCCATCAGGCCGTCCAGCAGGCTTTCCACGAACAGGCTCGTCAACGTGCCCTGGATCGCGCCGATGCTGCCGAAGCGCGACACCACGTCGCCCAGGTGGCGTTTCTCGAAATAGGCGGCGGGCAGGCGCGTCAGATGCGTGAACAGGCGCGTTGCCCACTGCTGGCCGATGTCCACGCTCCAGCGCATCAGGAACCAGCTGCGCGCCAGGCCGATGGCGGTCTGCGTCACCGTGAGAAGAGCGAAACCGAGCAGCAGGATCTTGAGCAGGTCGCGGTCGCCGCTGACGATGACCTCGTCGACCACGAACTGGTTGAACAGCGGCGACGCGATCGCGAAGATTTCCAGCGCCAGCGCCAGCGCGATCACCTGGACGAGTGCGCGCCGCAAGCCGGCGACATGGCCCGTCAGGTCGCGGATGGCGATCTTCTTGCGCTCATCCTTGACGACGAAATCGGCACTGGGCGTCAACTCCAGCGCCACGCCGGTGAAATGCCGGGAGACGTCGTCCAGCGCCATCCGGCGTTCGCCGACGGCCGGATCCAGCACGGTCACCATGCGTTTTCCGCCCAGTGTGCGGCTGACCCGCGTGAGGACGACGAAATGGTTCAGGTTCCAATGCAGGATGCACGGCATCTGCAATTGATCCAGTTCCTCCAGCTCCAGTCGCAGCGGCCGCGCCGCCAGTTGCAGCGCGGCGGCGTGGCGCATCAGATGCTCCAGCGTGGCCCCCTTGAGACTGACGGAAAACTGCCGGCGCAGATCGACGAGATCGATGCGATGGCCGTGGTGGTTGGCGATCATGGCCAGGCTGGCCAGGCCGCATTCGCTGGATTCGGTTTGAAGTATGACGCGCATAAAAACGTTGGTACGGATTCAGTAGGAACGCATGGCGAGCAGGGGCTCGGCGATCCATTCCCAGATCTTGCGGCTGTCCTGGAGAACGTCGGCTTCCAGGGTCATGCCGGGTTTGAGGACTTGCGGATGCCCGTACACGTCGATGTACTGTTTTTCCGGACGCACCCTGATGCGGTACAGCGCCTCGTTGCTGTTGAAACCCAGGAGGTTTTGCTGGGCATTCGACAGGATGGTGCTGGCCAGGTTTTGCGGCAGCTCGTTCGGCGCGAACGGGGTCTTGCTGACGTCCGTGACGACGCCTTTCTGCAAGCCGAATTTTTGATAAGGAAAGGCCTGATAGCGCAGCAGCACGGTCTGGCCGGGTGCGACGAAACCTGCGGTCCGGCTGGGCGCATACAACTGCACCTCCAACTCGGGTGCCGCGCCGGGCGGCGTGCCCTGTTCCGGAATCAGCGTCGCCAGGACCTGGCCCGTACCGACCGCCTGGCCCGGTTGATAGGTGATGGTCGTGACGACGCCATCCTGCGGTGCCGTGATCAGGAACGATTTGCGATTGCTGTTTTCCGCCACTTCCTGCTGGAGCAGCGCCTTGGCCTGCTGGAGCTGCGTCAGGTCGCTTTCCAGGCTGGTTGGCTGCGCGGCCAGTTCCGCTTCCACGTCCTGGCGGCTGGCGCGCAACTGCACCTGGGTCCGGCCCAGATTGCTCAGGCGGGCGCTCAGGTCGATCAATTCTTCCTGCTTTTGCTGGGTTTGCGCGGACGAGACATAACCGCTGGCCTGCAAGGTTTCGAATTTGCCCAGGCTTTGCTGCGCCAGATGCAGCCGGCGTGTGGCCAGTTCCATTTCCTGCGCCAGCTGGGTGCCTTCGGCATCGAGCGCTTGCAAGCGCTGGGTCAGCGCCGCTTTTTTTTCCCGATACTGTGCCGTACGCAGGCGCTGCTCTGCCTCGAGACCATGCGCCCGGCTGGCCAGTTGCCGGGCAATCAGGAACGACAACTCGCCATTGCTGCCCTGGCGCTCGGTCGACAACTCGAACAATGTCGCGCCGGCCCGCACGTGTTGGCCTTCGCTCACGACATTCCTCACCAGGACGCCGGCGCTCGCCGCGCTGATGCCGACAGTACCTTTCGCTGGTATCAATATACCCGTCACGTGCGCTTTCTTGGTGACGCTGCCGAGGCAGACAAAGGCCAGGAAGGCGGCGGAAATCGCGATCGCCACGCCGGAAACGAGCCACGACGAGATTTGCTGGGCGAGACGAATGGAACCCATCCATTGATGACTCAACGAGGCTGTGACCTCGGGGCGAAACAGGGACGATTGCTGTATTTCGTTTTGCGACATAGGCCGAGATTCGAGTGCGATTACTTGCCGAAATGCGTGAATCCCAAGCGCAGCCCACGGCGTGCCCGGGTGATCTAGACAACTTTACGATCTTGTATCCAGATGTGTCAAAAATATATTTTTTTGTACTTTTGTTGTTAAGTGACAAATAGTTAGTTTCAGAAAGAAAAATGTATGTTATGTATTAACATTACATTTAACCCGTTTTGAGTGCGACAACGTAGAAACAACGGGCAAGCGAAGAATAGACGAGACGCCTGGAATGTAGTTTTCCAAGATTCTTTTTTTTAGACAAGAACAGCCGGCTAAGCTCGTTCCAGCAAATGTGAAGGGATCGGCGGGCTGTTCCGCCGTTGAGGGAATCAGTCGTGCACGCTGCGCCGTCCGACCAGCACGTGCGCGACGAACAGCACGGCCACCGCGAAGCCGACGCTCCAGTGCAGCAGCGACCACACTGGACGGTCGCCTTCTCCGGCCACGTAATACAGGCCGTAGCCGGTCAGGGTCAGGAAGGACAGCGTCGCGATCATCGCCCAGCCGGTGAGTGCATTCCGCCCGGCCCGCAGCGCCCGGCGCACGTGATGGTGCAGCAGGCTGCCGACGAAGAACAACGCCGCCATCGCCGCCGCGCCGTGCAATTTCATGGCCCACGGTTCGAGCGGATTGACCGATTCGCCGAACTCGGTCACGGGGCGCAAAAAGTAATGCAGCACCAGCCAGGCCGCGCCCGACAAGAGCAGCAGGATGCCGGTCGCGTAGACGCTGCGGCGATGCCAGCGTTCGAGCTTGAAGGATAACAGGCGGCCGGTGGTCGTGCCGGGCATACGGGTCATAAATAACTCAGATCAGGAATGCGGTGGCGCCGAGCGCGGCCAGGGCCGGGTGGGCGCAATCGCCGGTCGCCAGCACCACCTTGGTCAGCGCGTCCGCCACGGCGCAGCGGCCGGCGCGCACGGATGCGCTGGCGGTCGATACCAGCGGGTGACCGTCGCGCGCGTCGAGCAGGGCGCTGACCACGCCGCCGCGATGTCCGCGCGCCGAAAAATAACTGCCGGACGTCGCCAGGGCCGCGCCGCACAGCATTATATGCCGCGCCGCCTGGCCGGGGGCACCGGGCGCGCGCACCGCGACCGGCACCTGCATCGTACCGAAGGCGCGCAGGTCGCCGCCGGCATTCACGCAGCCGCCCGGCACGCCCGCCTCCTCCAGGACGGCGACCGCGGCATCGACGACATACCCCTTGGCGATGCCGCCGACGTCGATCCAGCCCGCGCCGCGCTTGCGCACGTCGCCTTCGTCGTCGAGCGCGAACACGGCGGCCGACGTGCGCGCGGACGGCCGTGCCTGCTCCGGCGCGGGAGACGGCAACATCTGGCGATCGACCAGCCAGGGCGCGCAGGCGATGTCGAAGGCGCCGCCGGACAGGTCGGCGATTTCGCCGGCCAGCCGCAGGACGTTCCAGGTGGCGGCATCCACGCGCACCACGTCGCCCGGCAGCGCACGGTTGATGCGCGCGATGTCGCTGGCGCCGTCATGAAAGCTCATCAGCCGGTGCAGGCGCGCGATCTCGGCGAAGGCCGCCGTGACCGCGTCCTGGCTCGCCGTTCCCTCGACGCTGATGTCGACGAGGGTGCCGAGCCAGGGCTGCGCGCGGCGGATCATCTGGCCAGCGCGACCTGGGCCACGGCGGCGATGCGGCGCACGCCGTCGGTGACGTGCGTGCAGGACAGGGTGGCGCCGCTGATGTTGTTGATGCCGCCGCCGATGCGCAAATCCCCGCTCCTGGCGCTCTTGCCGACGAATTGCCGGCGCCATGCGGGCAGCCGGATCTCGCTGCCGTGGCTTTCGCGGTACGCCAGGATTTCGACCTGGCGCACGCTGGCGTCCGGGTTGACGCCGACCGCGTAGGAGATCAGCTCGAATTTGCCGATCACGTCGTCGAGCACCATATAGCCGAGCAGTGTTTCGCCCTTGTAGGCGCCGACGACACGCCATTGCACCGAACGCGCCGGCAGCCCGGCGATCTGCTCGACCTGGCGCATCTGTGCCAGGTCCAGCGACAGCGGCCGGGAACGGAACGCGTCGGCTTCCGGGAACATCAGCTTTTGCGCCTGCTCCGGGCTGAGGTATTGCGTCGCGAAGGCCGGCGCCGCGACGGCGACGGCGCCGAGAACGATCAAGGGAACATAGCGCATGACGATACCTCCGGAAGGCCGATCAATAGGAGAAGCCGACGCCCAGGTTCACCCGGTCGAGCGACTTATCTTGGCGGAATTTCTGATAATCGGCCTTGAGCACGACGCCCTGCGCGACCATCAGGTTGGCGCCGACGGTCGCGACGCGTTCGTACGGCGTGGTCGGCACGCCGAGGCCCGCGGGCTGCGACGCATACGTGCGGGCCGTATTAAAACTTTCGAAACGGGCGAACGGACTGAGCGCATAGTCGGCGTTCTGCCAGAGGTGATAGGCGGCCTGCAGGTACCAGCCGGCGAAGCTGCTGGGGACTGGCACCGGATTGCCGACGAAGGTGGCGTTGAGCGCCTCCGTATTCGAGATGTGGCCGTAGGCCCACAGCGCCGACAGGTCCCACGCGCCCGGCGTGTAGCGGGTGTGCAGCTCGGTCATGGTCACGCGCGCGTCGTCGCCGGCGAAGCCGGGCGTCGCGTGACCGGCCTTGCCCGTGAACACCGAGCCGCCGACGAGCAGCCCCGGGTAGCCGCGCCAGTTGAGCGCGCCGTGCAGCGACAGGTCGCGCGACTTGGCCAACTGCCCTTCCTGGTGGATGGCGCCCAGCGGCGATTCGCGGCCCTCGTCGGATGCCGGGTCCCACTTGGTCAAGTCAAAACCGGTGGTGAGGCCGGTGTCCCAGGTAAAACCGTCGCCGAACTCGCCCGACAGGCCGACGCCCGCTTCGCGCCAGGTCGTCGGGATGATCGCCGTCTCGACGAAATTGCGTTCGACGCCGTAGTAGGCGGTCGGCTCGTGATTCTGGTTCAGGAGGCCGACGGGCATCAGGTACAGGCCGGCCTTGCCGCGCAGGCCGGCGCCGAACTCGCGCTCGACATATAACTGCTCGATGGCCGATTCGCCGCTGTCCGTGGCCGACGCGATCGCGTGTTCCCACTCGAACTCCGCGACCACCTTCGTCTTGTCGTCGAAACGGTGCTGGATGCCGATCACGGCGCGGCGCAGGTCGGTCTGGGCGCCGCTGGCATTGCGCACCGGGTGGTTGTAGTTCACTTCGCCGTAGCCGGAGAAGACCGTGTCGGAGGCCGGGGCGACACTCGCCATCGACACCGGCGCCGCGACTGCCGGCTGGGAGGTTGCGGCGGGTGCGGCGGGCGCGGTCGACGCCGCGGGCGCCTCGGCGCGCGGGGCCGCGGCAGCCGCCGCCTGCGCACGCTGCGCCGCGAGTTCGGCCTTCACCTGTTCCAGTTCGGCGGCGAGCTGCTCGACCCGTTTCGCCAGGTCGGTCTGCTGGGCCATGGCCGCGACCGGGGCGGCAAGGAATGCGGCGGCCAGTGCCGCACTGATGACACGTTGTTTCATGGAGGTCCTTGGATGAAGTTAGTGTGGATAGCCGTCGGTGAGGGTGCCGAGGAACTGGACCAGATCCGCGATCTCGGCCTCGTTCAGTGCCGGGGCCATGCCCGGCCGGCGGTTGTACGGCACCTCGGTCGTGTTGACGTTCGCGCGCAGCGCCGGCGGCAGGTCGTCGAATTTGTCCACGGTCCCATCGGCATTGACGGGATACCAGCGCTCCGGATTCGTATCGCGCGTGACGTAGAAGCGGACGACGTCGGTCAAATTGGTGAACGCACCGTTATGGAAGAACACCTTGCGCGTCGCCACGTTGCGCAGGGTCGGCACCTTGAAGGCGCCGCACAGGTCGATGCGCGCGACGAGATCGGTGCGGTCGGGGCCGCACAGGCCCAGGTCGAAATAGGCGGGATCGCGCGTGGCCGGGATGCGCGCATTGCGCGGCACGCCCAGGTTGTCATAGCTGAAATCGGTGAACAGGGGCGCGCTGCCGTCGGCACCGCGCGCGCTCGTATGACACGCCGCGCAATTGCCTTTGGATGGATTGTTGAACAGCGCCAGGCCGCGCAACTCCGCATCGGACAACGTCGCTTTGCCGGCCAGGAACAGGTCGTATTTCGAGTCGAACGGGTGGAAGCGCGGGTCCTCGTTCTCGAATTGCTGCAAGGCGAACTGGGCGCGATTGAACGCCTGGTCGACGTTATCAAAAATGTTGTCGCCGAACGTGGCCCGGAATTGCGCCGCATACGACGCGCGCTGCAGCCGTGCGACGACATCCGCCTTGCTGGCGTTGGCCATCTCGTGCGCCGCCAGGAACGGCCGCTCGGCCTGCTCCTCCAGCGTGCGCGCGCGGCCGTCGCGATCGAAACCGCCGACGGGCGTGCCGTCCGCCTCGAAGTGGAATGCCGGCGTCTGCTGCATGTAGCGCAGCGACGGCGACGCGCGGAAGCCCGGGACGTCGCCGTTCGGGCCGCCGAGCTGCACGGCGAAATCGTTGGTCGGACCGTGCGCGTTGTCGGGATTGTGGCAGGTTGCGCACGACTGGCGGCCGGAAGCCGACAGTGAGACGTCGTTATAGATGCGCTCGCCCAGGACGGCGCTCGGGCTGAACGACGACGACATGGTCCCGGCCGTCGACGTGGGAGACCGGGGCGTGCCGTCGGCGCCGCCGCCGCAAGCCGTGACGCCAGCCGCAAGAAGGATTGCCAGGAACAGGGGAGCACGGCGAGACGAAGGGCGACGCATACGCAAACGATAATAAGAATCTAAATGAGAATTATTCTAATTTGTAGAAATGTACTTGACAACGTACGTACTGAAATCGACGGGCAATTCTCGGACTGATGTATCCGATTAGCAACGATCGCCACCGCGGGCCCCTTCTGCGCCGAGGGGCCTCCTGTCGGCTAGTAAATTTCATGTCCTACATTAAAAGTTATTGTAATTGCGGCATGCCACCGGCCAATGGCATCATAAACTACGCAAATGTCTGCTATATATAAAAAACAATAACGCTGAAGTTCGCAAGGATTCCGATCGGAGTCCCCATGCTGCCTCGGCGCCAGGATTGCACGCCGGGGAACCAGCCGTCCCGTTACCAGTCGCGTACATCCCCTTTCAGACGCATCCACCCTGGCGTGCGCATCCCGTGCGGCGCGGCGACTCTGACGCCGCGCTTCGGCACGGTGTCGCGAGATCCATGAACAACGAGTTAACACAACAGAAAGCAGAAAGGAATACCACCATGAGGAGACCAGCGATGAAGTTCGAGGTATCAGCGATTGCGCTTGGCTGCGTCGCGCTGCTGAGCGGCTGCGGCGGCGGTAGCGGCGGCTCGAGCAACGGCGGCTTGGACCAGACCATGACCTTCCCACTCCCGTTCGCGGGCCAGGCAATGATCGGCGTGCCGCCCAATACGGCGACGGCCACGCTGACAGCGACGGCGAGTTCGGGCGCGACCGTGACCTATACGTCGAACACGCCGACTATTTGCAGCGTCAGCGGGGATCAATTGTCGCTGCTGAAAGCGGGTGAGTGTTCGGTGACCGCCACCCAGGCCGGTTCGAACGGCTATGCGCCGGTCTCGCAGCGCCAGATTATCGTCGTTCCCAAGAATCCTCAGGTTGTGGCCAAGTTCCCCAACCCGGGTTGGCAGCCCGTCGGTGCTGCGCCGGTGCAACTGGCCGCAAGCTTCAACTCGGGTCTTCCGGTCACCTTCACGAGCAAGACGCCGAATGTGTGCTCGGTCAGCGGAACGACGATGACCACGCTCGCCGACGGCATGTGCACGGTCACCGCCCAGCAGGCCGGCGACGATGTCTATGCGGCGACGGCGGTGGACAGGAACATTCCGGTCGGCACCGAAAAGCCGGCCATGCTGAATTTCGCGAGCGGCTACAAGGACAACACGAGCACCAAGGAAGGCCTCCTCGGGCACTTGGGTAATCAGTGGTGGTGCCAGCAATGCGACATCGCCGTTCCCGGTGACGGTAGCAGCCTCACCTTTACCACGTCTTTCGATTCGGCTCCGCAACCATCGGACTGGAACTATAACTCGGCGTCGTTCTGGATGTTCGGCGCCGGCATTCTGGACGCCAGCGATCTCTATTCGCCCGACGGCACGTACCAGTTCGGCGTCAAGGCTTCCGCTCTCAGCGACCCTTCCAAGCCCAAAGGCACACAGATCGACATCCAGTCGGGTCTGCATTTCAATCTCGCGCAAAACCCCGAATGGTTCGGTGCGGCCAATAACAAGTTCAACGTCGAACTGACCCTCGGTCACTTCAACCTCAACAAGGTCGACGCCAATGGCAACGCATGCGCCGTGGCCCTGCAGGCCACGGTGCAGCCAGCCGCCGCCGCCGCCGCGGACTACAGCATTGGCCTCAAGGATCAGTTCACGATCAGCCAGACGTGTGACCTGACCGGGCTGGACCTCTGGGATGAGCTGCAGCATTACCCGGTCGTCAAGCTCAGGTTCACCGCAGTACAGCCGAACGCGCAGGTGGCCAATGCATCGGGCAAATACGTGACCCAGTTCAAGCTGACGGGCCCGATCTACTTCCAGTGACAGCAGGCTGATTTTTACAGCCGCCGCACGGCACGGTGGCAACCAAGGCATACACAAGAGGACACAGATAATGACAAGAGTTGAGACGAAGATCGTGAGGAAACCGATCAAGATGACCGCGCTGGCGCTGGCCGCGGCGCAGGTCGCGCTGCTGTGCGGCTCCGCCGCGCACGCGCAGACGGAGACGCCGGCGTCGGAACAGAGTGCCAAGGACGGCGCAACCAACACCGTCGTGGTGACCGGCCAGCGCAAGCAGCTGGAGACCGCGGCGGCGATCAAGCGGAATTCCGACCAGATCGTTGATTCGGTCGTGGCCGACGAGGCCGGCAAGCTGCCGGACAAGTCGATCACCGAAGTGCTGCAGCGGGTGGTGGGGGTCACGATGGACCGCAACCGCTCGCGCCAGGGCGCCAATCTGGCCGCGAACGGCCTGGAATTCAACGTCGAAGGCTCGGGCATCCAGGTGCGCGGCCTGTCCTGGGGATCGTCCACGCTGAACGGGCGTGAATCCTTCTCGGCCGGCTGGCCTGGACGTGAATTGAGCTGGGGTGACGTGCCGCCGGAACTGATGGCGGGCGTGGACGTGTACAAGAACCCCTCGGCCGAACTGATCGAAGGCGGCATCAGCGGCCAGGTCGACCTGCGCACGCGGCTGCCGTTCGACGCCAAGGGCCAATATGGCGCGCTGACCGCCTCGGGCAATTATGCCGAGCTGGGCAAGACCAAATCGCCAGGCTTCTCCGGCTTGTATTCGAACCGGTGGAAGACCTCCATGGGCGAATTTGGCGCGCTGGTGGATTTGTCGCTTAACAAAACCAGGAACCGCTTCGATACGCTCAACCAATCCGTCTATTATCCGAGGAGCGGTCTCATTCCAGGCCAGACGGCGTGGGTGCCGGTCGGCGCTGACTGGGGCACCACCACCGGACAAAACCAGCGTACGGGCATCTATGGGGCGTTGCAGTGGAAAAACAGCAGCATGGAGTCATCGCTGACATACTTCGATTCCGCTTTCCACGAAACGACGTATAACAGCGAGATCGGCATTTCCGCCAGCTCCAACTACGGCGATCCCGAAGATCCCTACAAGGTCGTGTACACGGACGCCAAGTTCGACAGCAACGGCGTCTTCCAATCGGGCGTACTGAGCCATCCGCTCGGCGGCAGGGGCGCGAACCAGTTCGCGGACGGCGGCATCGGCACGAACGTCACGCAGAATTACCGCGATGTGCATGGACGCACGCGCGAACTGGCCTGGAACTTCAAGTGGCGGGTCAATGAAAGCTGGACGTTCCAGAACGATCTGCAATGGGTTCACGCCACCAATTCCGGCGATTACGGCATGATCAACCTCGGCACCTTCGCGCCGAGCATCGGCATCAATGAATCCGGCTCGCGGCCCTCGTACTTTTTCGATGACAAGACGCGCGCTTTCCTGGCCGATGCGGGCAACTACTATTGGGGTATTTCGCAGCCTGAAGTCAACAAGGCCAAGGCGGATCTGTATGCGTGGAAGGTGGACGGCAAATACAGCTTCGATCATCCGGTGCTGCGCGATTTCCGCTTTGGCTTACGCGTGACGGAACGTTCTTCGCGTAAGGACAAGAATGCCGGGACGGGTTGGAAATCCTACGCCGAAGACTGGGCCGTGCTGCCCACCAAGGTGGCGGGGCAGTTGCCGAACGTCTCCGATTTGAGCTGGCAGCGCAGTAACTTCGGCTATATGAGCGACCCGAAGTATGCGGCCCTGGGCACCGTCGTCCCCTACACGTTCCCCGACTTCTTCAATGGCAGGATGTCCGCGCCGCCAACGGTCATCGTACCTGCCATGGCGATGGTCATGGATAAACCGGCCGCGTACCGGAACTTGTTGACCGCGCTGAAATATAACTGCATGGACGACAATGCGATCAAGGGCGGCAGTACTGATTGTTCGACGGCCGGCAGTGACTGGAAACCGGATGGCTACAGCAACGATCCGCAATACGTCAGCAAGCACAACGAAGGCACCCAGGCCGTGCACGGCACCCTGCGCTTCGCCTTCGACGACTGGAAATATCCGGTGGAGGGCAATGTGGGCGCCCGCGTGGTCCGGACCAGCACGACGGCCCACGGCTACACGGTGTTCAAGCCACAATATAGCCAGACCACCAATCCGAACGTTCCCCGGTTTGGCGAGGTCGACGAGCCGCTCGATCTCAAGGCCAGTCACGTCGACGTGATCCCCAGCCTGAACCTGAAGGCGAACCTGACGGACAAGCTGCAGGCGCGGTTGGCGCTGTCCCGCGGCATTTCCCGTCCCGGCTTCGATCAGATGCAGGAATACATCACCCTGTCGCAGAACGTGATCAACGACCCCAACGACAGCAAGAAGATCAGCACGATCACCTACACCGGCAAGAATGACGGTAACGTGAATTTGCAGCCGCTCAAGTCGAACAACTTCGACGTGTCGCTGGAATGGTATCCGAATCCGGGGCAGTCGCTGACCGCCGCGGTGTTCTACAAACAGGTCAAGGACATCATCCTGTCCGAAACCTATACGAGGACCTATAAGGATCTCGCCGGCGAGGATATGGACTTCACGATCACCGGGCCGGCCAATGCGGCCAAGGCCAGGGTGCGCGGCGTCGAGCTGGCCGGTATGACCTACCTCGATCACCTGCCTGGCCTGAGCGACAAACTGCCCGACTGGGCGAAGGGTTTCGGCGTGTCGTCGAACTTCACCTACATCGACGGCAAGCAGCAACTGTATCACCCGTTCAAGTCGGATTATTGCCCGTCCGGCGCCCTGACGGGTAGCGCCATGCTGTTTGGTTGCGACACCAACGGCATGCCATTCAAGGATATGCCGCTGCCGTACATGTCGAAGCGCGCATTCAACCTGGCGTTCATGTACGACCACGGTCCGGTGTCGGCGCGCCTGGCTTATAGCTGGCGTGACCGCACGCTGCTGGCGACGGGTGTCTACGGCGCCAGCGGCAGCAATGGCACCAGCGCCGATCCGGCGCGCGCGGATGCCAACGGCAACGAGCCGACGGACGTGGGCTGGGGCCTGCCGGTCTGGCAAGAGCCTGTGGGCCAATGGGATGCGGGTATCACCTACCGCTTCAGCGACCACTTCTCGGGCAGCTTCAATGCCAGCAATCTGACGCGTACCGTGACGAAGCAGACGAACGAGCAGCTCCCCGGCAATATGGGTCGTTCCTGGTTCGATCCGGGCCGCAGCTTCCGGGTACAGGCGGCGTACGTGTTCTGACCTGAGGCGACGCGCCGGCGCGAGTCGGCGCCGTGCGTGATGTCGCAGCAAGGGCGGCCCCGGTATCCGGGGTCGTTTTTTTTTTGGAGAGGGTTTGCAATGAAATCGGTACTCATCACGGCCGCCGCATTGCAGGCCGAGGCGGAAGCCAATTTCAACGCAGCGGCACTCAAACTGTCCGGCAAGAACTGAGCGGACAACATCGCCAAGGACGACGAATCCAACACTCTCGACGATCTGTTGGACTGGAACCAACATACAGCAGTGTAAACGCCGGACTACCGGTTACGCCGCGACAGGCATGCTCCATGCATATCCACAAGTGGGCGCGTGAAATGCGCTCCATCCCATTTCCGACCACTTGAGGAGAACTATCATGAAGACCTTGACTATCGAAGACCTGCCCTTCAACGACGCGGCAAAAGCCGTCGAAGGGGTGCGCTCACTGTCGCCCGAAGAAATGAAGCGGGTATGCGGCGGCCGGGCGATCAGCGTGCTGGTTGACGGCAGGTCCGGCGGCGTCGTGGACGATTTCTCGCTGAATATGGAAATATTCAAAGGGAACATCGGCGGGCCCATGGTGCTGTAAACCTGGCACCCCGATGTGGGCGCCCAGCTTGCAGGCCAGTGGTACGGCCGGCAAGCTGGCGGGGTTTGATAAGGTGTGCACCGATAAAAAGTCGGCCACCGCTTTCCTAATAAATCAAAGGCTTACACCAAGTGTAACGGCCTAGTTTTGAAGAAAGTTTGCCACAGAATCCGGCTGTCACAACCGAAGACAACTTCTCGCAATAAGAAAGTTCGCTACAGGAGACAGGACAGCTGCAAGCTCATACTGACGCCCCATCCTCAAGTACGTCTAAAAACCGTTCGACGTACGTGCAGCAGATGAGCGAGCAGGCCAACAAAGAAAGGCTTGATGAATATCTGCGCGGCGCTCGTAGCGGATCTTCAATCGGCGATATCGGAAGCCACCCAAGTCGATCGTACCGATGACGCGGAGATCTTCGTACTATTGCTTGCTGCTACGCTCATTTAGAATGAAGGCCTCAGCGCGTAACGCTGAGGCCTACTGAGCAGTGTCACACTCTATTAGTTAGTGTCACACTTTATTATTTGCTCACGCCACATAATGGGATAAGTAAATAGAAGCGCTTCGGGAAGCGCTTCTTGAGACCACGCCTCTCCTGGTAACCCTCTGATAACACAAAAGAATTTTATTGGCTGGTCAAATTTTTACCAAACGTTTTCAATGGCCGCAGACCCGCGCCCGGCGCCACAACTGGTGTCACGTCCGGTTCTGCCGGCAAAAGCGCTTCGGCCCGCATGCGCGCTGCCTTCTACGCTCAGCAGACCCCACGGCTCCAAGGCTATTGCCAAGCATAGCCCAGCCGTCTTTACAATCGAACTTGGCCATTCACAACGGCTTGCTCGGCCTGTTCAGCACTGCAATTCTCCCGGGCTGCGGGTAAAGACCAGTCCCAGTAGCGGCAAAGCTGGCTACCTCGCACTGTCTCTCAAGTAACTCCGCACTTACGTGGCGTGGCGCTCAAGTTCGCGAAGCCGCCAGTTGAGCATCAACCGTGAATTTTGGACTGGCAAGCAAACTAGCTCCTAGCGTTGACACTGACCGAACCAAGCCACGTAACGCCCAAGTAGAGTGGAAAGCCTCAACGAACCAGAGCGCTAAGCGCAGTCAGGCTCCAAACATGACCATGCCATATGAACGTACTCGTGCTGTACTAGAGACTCGAGAGTTCCTACTAGCACTAACTCGTCCAAGCCACACGCCCGATGTGCCGGAACCCATACGTCAGCGCGCGATGGCGCTACTTCGCCATTACCCAAACGCTGGCGACATGGATTTGGCTCACAGCGCTATCCCAAATTGGTTTGGCCCCCCAAGTAGCTAGGCCTAAGAACAGGTAATCGCTTGCGTGTGCCACGAAAAATACGACGCCCTTAATGGCCTGTGGTTTTTTAATATCAATAGCTGCGACCTAGTGCGCGAGGCGTTATATTTTTCTTATGGCCTACGGATATTTTTAGTTGCGTGTTGTAAAATATTTAGACGCGCTCGACCGAAGATGTCTGTTAGGGCAACCTACTAGCGGAAACAAATTGGAGAACAATAGCGTGCCGCAACACAACTTCAAGGTTGCTTATGAGCTATGGGTCCATATCGCCGGGATGTTCCCCACAGTCCTCCCTTTTGTCGCGGGTTAATTGGCGTGCCATCAGCAATCGAACTGCTAAGGAACTTCGAAACCGCGAGATTCATGCACCCGTAGTGTCCACGTACCGCTGGTGGGCAAGGCGCCCACATAGCGTGATGGGAGCGCTGCTGGACGCAGCCATTGCACAGTACGGACCGTCTCTCACAGTTTCAGACCCTTTCAGCGGTGGGGGCACGGTTACGTTTGAGGCCACGAGGCGCGGGGTAAAGGCGTATGCTCAGGACTTGTACCCTTGGCCTGCGAGAGGGTTGGCTGCCGCGCTGAGTATTTGCAACGCGGATGAACTCACAAATGCCGCACGTACCGTGCAAACGGCACTTGCGCACCACCGAGAAGCCTACCGGACACAGAACGGGGCCGAGCTCTCACACGTGCTCAGAGTCCGTATTGCAGAGTGCAAAGGTTGCAAGCGCAAGGTACATGAGTTCCCGTATGCGCTAGTCTCATTGACGAGTCGTGGGGTCCATGACAACGGCGCCTATTATGGTTGCAGAGCATGCGGCGCCCTCACGCTACGGAAAAAAAACATCGCCTCGTTCACCTGCGATGGCTGTAGCCATCATTGGCAGTTGGACCAAAAGCTTGTGGGCTGTCCGCACTGTTCAAATGCTGAATTGTCTCCATGTGGATGGCGTGCTGTGCTCGTACAGGAATTGACCACGATTAAGGGGCACCTGCGCGCTGTCCTCAGACCAGTGTCAAAGGGGGACCCTGTCGAAATCCAGCTGGCATCGGCAGCCCATCCTGCACTTGCGACGGGCATTCCTCCGGGAAAAGAGACAAACAGACTCTTAGATAACGACTTCAAGACCTGGGGTGACCTGTACACGCGTCGACAGGCCGACATTCTTATCGACGGATTGCGCGCAATTGCCACATTGGAATGCTCTGGAGCTGTAAAGGACCGCCTCGCCTTCGCGTTGCTTGGCGCGGCCGAGATGCCGGCGTTCCTCAGCAGATGGGACCGATTCCACCTGAAGCCATTCGAAGGAATGGCCAATCATCGGTACACTCAAACAACACTAGCAGTTGAGTCTAACCTTCTCTCCCCGGTTGGCCGGGGCACGATTCCTCGTCGATTGGAAGCAACTGGTCAAGCACTGCAGTGGCTCATCGAGTCCCGCGCCCATCCGCCTAGAGTGGTCACGACAGTGCCGGGCCGGAGGGGACGCATGAAGACTGATTGGGACGTGCTTGTCACCACTGGAAGTAGCGCGAAACAGGCCCTTCAGACTGGGTCTATTAACGTCGTGGTGACCGACCCGCCATATTTCGATGACGTGCAGTATGGTGAACTGGCAAGACTATTTCACGTTTGGCTGTCGGTCTACGACCCTAATGTTACGGTCAATGAAGACGCCGAAGCTGTGCCGAACAGCATACGAGGTACGTCCACTGCAGGGTACGAGGCGACGATTGCTGCATGTTTGGCCGAAAGCCGCCGTACACTAAAAACAGAAGGTCGGGTTGTTCTTACCTTTCACAACAAGAAGATTGTTGCTTGGCGCGCACTGGCTGGCGCGATTGCAACAGCGGGGTTGAAGGTGACAGCACTTGCCGCCGTATTGTCTGAAAACGATGCTGACCATTGCAAACGTAACGTTGAGGCGATGCTTCACGATTTAGTCATTGAGTGCGCGCCAGCAGACACCCCTTTGTTACCTAGCCTCTCCCTAGAGTTCACTCCGAAGTCGACTGCAGAAAAGAACCTCGCAGCCATGGGCTTAGCGCTTGCCGATTGCGTAGCGGCCTGCGATTCGATAGACATCGGCGCCAAGTACCGCAGTCATCTCGACAGGCTTGGTACCCGCACTCGCCTCATAAAGTAGCAATGTGGGACGGCGCGATTCAGTTATCCACACAGCGCGTTACTGACGCGCTTTTGCATCGAGCCGTTCTCCCGCAGGAGGCCCAGGCATTCGAAAAGGTCACCGGGGCCATTGCAGTTCGAGCAGCCTTGCGACCAGGCGAGCAAAACTTGCTGTTCGCCGTGCCGGAGGCAAACGCTTCGATTGCCCGTCACGTCGTCGCCGCACTGCTCATTGGTGACCATGCACACGCAAACGGGCAAAGTGCCCTACCCCCGCTAGAAGTCCACCACCTCCTGCGCGGCGACATCGTCCTAGTGACGCAAGCGATTTCTGTTGGCAAAACAAAACTTGAACAGCTTCAGATTGGCAAGGGGCTCCGCCTTACTGACATCTGGGAAGTGGCTACGCTTAGCCGATATACCGCAGCCAAGTCGTCGAAGCCAAGGATATTCTTGGCCAATCCAGGCTGGCTAGAAAAGGCAATGGAGGGACGACGATTTGGTGCGGTGGTCATCGACGCTTCTCACCCCAACACTTTCGCTCAGCTGCCAGAATTGATGCGTGCAGCCTCGGGATGCACGTCTTTGCGGATAGCTGTGTCTCCGCCGCCCACCGACGCTGCACTAA
The DNA here is from genome assembly GCF_059491295.1 of Massilia sp. Masssp93. Lineage (NCBI taxonomy): Bacteria > Pseudomonadati > Pseudomonadota > Betaproteobacteria > Burkholderiales > Oxalobacteraceae > Massilia > Massilia sp. Masssp93. Next base: position 6,133,309 of record NZ_CP168502.1, read on the forward strand.
CAGCATGTGGTTATCCTTCAAAGCTGCAGTTGTGGATGTGGGACCCGCAGGCGAAATGTGACGCTGAAACGGTTGTCGAGGCCGCGGACCCGGCGCCGCATATGACCGCTGACCGGTTCCTTTGGATATGTGATTCCGACGACGAATCCGCTCAGGCACTTGCGGACGTCTATAGGTGGCTCTGCACTGCGGCAAGAGCGGCCGATGGGCGAAGCTATCCGGGTCTTCGCCAGTGCTGGGGAGTCTACAACAGACTGCGCCAGGTTGCCGTCCCTCTTGGACAGTTGGAAGAGGTGGCGGGTCGTACCTGGTCTGGCAATTTGCGGCGGCGCATAGACGAATTGAACGCAATCAGCGGACATGGAAACGTTGCGTGGGACACTACCTGGCCCCAACTTGTGACAACGCTCAAAGCTGCATACGAAACGCTGCTACGTCGCGAGGAAACCGCAAAGTTCTGGGCTTTAGCTTCCAATTTGGAGACGTTCCTCGTGTCGCCAGCACCTCTCCGTGTGGTCACGAGCTCAGAAGCGGAAATGACGCTTCTCGTGCCTGCGTTGGAGGCCGTTGTCGGCGGTTTCTCGGAAGCGGTTGCCTCGGGCAGAGTTGAGTTCGTGACTGGCAGTCGTGAGGCCCGACTGGTCGCCGAAGGTCATGTCTGTCCTACGGTACTACTTGCTCCGAGAACTAATCAATTCCGCTACCTCGATGTGTTTCCGGCGGCGCGCATTGATGAGCTGCTCTATCCGCACGAAATCGATATTGAGCGCGGTAACCAGTTCAGGCTTCATGCTGCTTGGGCTCCTCGGCTAACAGACGACGAGCGAGTGCGGTTTCTCGAGCCATATGGGTTTCGTCCCATGAAGTCTTCACGAGCACGAGTTGCCGCGCGGCCGCCTGCCATCATCGTGCGTAAGTCCAACGGGCAACCGGTTTCACTGGTGATGCCAGCAGAAGTCTCCGGTGAAATTGACATCGACGCGCTGGCAAGTGATTCAGGTTCTGGTCTGTTCGACGGACACGCGCCTACAGTCTACGCATCCTCAGGACAAGTGGGAGGGACTACCGAAATACGTTTCACCAACGGTGAGCGGCGTCAGTTTTACGGAACCCAAAAGGTGGACGTCTATCTATCTGAGACGTCAACCATTCAACGTCACTCGGCGAAGGACGTCCGTGTCGGATGGCAAGTCATCACTTTTGTCGACGGCGAGTATGAAGGGCTTTTCCAGCGACTTTCCGACGCTGTTAATTTGCGGCTACCGCAAAGTGAACGTGCCGCCCTAGAACTTTGGCGCAAGGCCAAAGAGCATCTCCTCGCGCGCTTCGATAGTAAACGCGAGTTGTTCGACAGGCTGGTATCGAAGGGTCTTACATCAAGTTACGGCACGTTCATCAGTTGGTTCGGAGACGGTGAAGACTACGTCATTGCCCCACAGCAATTCGAAGAGTTCAAGATTTTAGCGGCTGAAATCGACGCCTACGCAAACTCGACGCTGATGATGAACAGTGCCTTCAAGGCAGTCCAGCACGAACGAGGACGAAATCGAAAGCTCGGCCGTGCTCTTCGAAAATTCCTCCGTGCGGTTGTGACCGGTTCTGGGTACGAAGAAGCTCTCGCTAGTGCACGCAGCCTAGATGCAGCCATTGGGGACGTGTTCGCTGCCGTAGAAGTGTTAGAGGTTAGTTCAGTTTCCGATATTTAAAGGAGTCACGATGGCTAACAAGAACGGCTACAGCCCCACGTACCGCGACGAGCTCGCCATCTCGCGGCATTTTGTACAAGTGCTAGAGCAGAGGCTTGCCGGACGCGATAGCGTCCGAAGGACGAATGTGCACCCCTTGGACTGGTGCCATTTAGGGGTCATCGGGCCCGCGAAGCAGCAGCACACCCCTGTTGAAATAGATGCCGCAGCATTGGAAGCTGAGGCCCTGCCGGATAGCGTCGTTGAAACAAAGTCCTCTGGCGGCTCCTCTGCCGAGGCGCGACCGGCTTCAGTGACTTCTGCCAACGCAAAGGTGAGCACGCTTTCAAACAACGCTCCTGCTGAGCCGGAAGACCCGAAGGCCAGTGAAAAGAACGACGACCGGGAGGGGACACGACGTCCTCCGTCGGCAATTGGTTTTGAAGCTCTGGTTCAGCCCGATGCGCAAGGAATTGTCGAATTGGCCCTCAGCACTCAGTTCTGCATCTTTACAAAGCACCTCCCTGACTTCGCTGAACAGACCAATGTTCTGGACGCGGGAGCGTCTGCTGGGGCGCCTCTTGCCGAGGTAGTGCAGCGATGGCCCCTAGAGCTGTGTGACATCAAACTGAAGATTCCGGCGACGGGCGGCATATTCAACGACAACGGCGCGGTACAACACGTGTTGGACCAGGCCATGAAACGTGCCTTTGAGCGTCCCGATGCAGAACGCGTCCTGCCGGCCACCAGACCAAAGGTGTCAGAGGCCGACATCAAGACGCCCGAAGCGTTCAAAGCATTTTTGGCAGCGCGAGTCCACAGTTTCGATGTCGATAAATGGCAGCTGCAGGCCTCGCTGGAAGTGCGGGCAGTCGCGCGCCTCGACGGAAAGGTTCGCATTGGCTGTTACTTCAAGAACGAGACACCCGAAACGCCGCCATTGACGAAAGGTAAAGGACTAAAAGATGCATTCAAGGTTATCAGCGACGTCCGCATCGAAGCCAAGGTCAGTGGTGGAGCGCTTCATCCCATAGAAATCCTGCCAGTCCCTCAAGACTACCAATACGACCGCCGCGTGTGGGCTGTGGGCCACAACACCAGCGTAGTTACGAAGCCTGAGGATGGCTCGATTCGCACGGCGGCCTTGGCTGTCTTCGAACAGCCTCGCATCATGACGCGCGACGTGGTGCCGGCAAAGTTTGCGGCTCTCGACGAAGCGCCCTTCAAAACGCTCCAGGCTGTCTATGATTCGATGTGCGAATACGAACGGGATTGGCAAAAGCGCATTATCGATGACAACGAGCTCACGCTGGATGACGCAGCTTTGGCCGAATGTCGCCGTGACCATGCCGGCTTCAAGGACGAGATTCGTCGCTTTGCATGCGGTATCGCGGCGTTACAGGCCGATGAGCGGTTGCTTCGTGCCTTCCAAGCGGCGAATCGTGTCTTCGGCAAGCTGGCGAACGGCTATGACGCATGGCGGCTCTTCCAGCTTGTCTACATCGTCACCCAACTTCCGGCGCTCGCAGTCCGCGAGAACCACGTCCAAGGGGAGTTTCCGATTGGAACGAAGCGAGACTGGAGTGACGCCTTGGATTGGGGCGATGTGCTCTGGTTCCGGACTGGCGGCGGTAAGACGGAAGCATACTTGGGGTTAGCATGCTGTGCCATGCTCTACGACCGGCTGCGGACCAAGCGTTTCGGCATGACGGCCTGGCTGCGCTTTCCGTTGCGCATGCTAAGCATCCAACAACTTCAGCGGGCCATGCGTGTCGTCTGGGAGACGGAGACGGAGCGCAAACTAATCCTCGGCGATGAAGCCAGTCAGTCAGCACCGCTGCGCCTCGGTTACTTTGTCGGTAGCACAACGACCCCCAACAGTCTAACGGCTGAATATCTGAGCAACCTCACCGCGGAAGATAGCCTCGAGCGCGTTCGCGCTGTACCCGATTGCCCAGCGTGCGGTGGGCGCGGCACAGTCAAAACCGAGGCAGATGTCGCGGCAATCCGCTTCCGCCATATCTGCACGACCTGTACTGCGGAACTGCCCTTGGATGTGTCCGACGATGAGGTGTATCGACACTTGCCTGCGCTCGTAGTCGGCACTATCGACAAGATGGCGACCGTCGGCCAGCAGCCGAAGTTCGGTCTGCTGTGGGGCGGGGCCAAGTGGAAGTGTCCAGAGCACGGTTATGGCTTTGGAGAATGGTGCTCAGCGTACGGCTGCAAGATAGACAAGAAGCTTCGCAGGAAAGTCAAGCCTTATGACCCTGCGCCCGCACTTCACATTCAGGACGAGCTACACCTATTGCAAGAGGAGCTCGGAGCCTTTTCTGGGCACTACGAGACGCTCATCCGCTACTGTGAAGAAACGGTAGGGGGGTTGCCGTCGAAGGTCATTGCAGCGACGGCCACTATCGAAGGCTTCGAAAATCAAGTGCGGCACCTCTATGGCGTAAAAGCTGCACGACGCTTTCCAGGTAGGGGCTACGACCGCATGCGCAGTTTTTACGCTGCCCCTGACCAGGACACGGAAGGTCAACCAAAGACCGCTCGAATCTTTGTTGCGTTCAAGAGTCCATCGCTATCGCCAGCTGACGCGTCCGCGTTGAGCACCGAAATTCTGCACACTGAAATTGGCCGGCTGTTTGCAAATCCGCATCTCGCCTTGGCAATTTTAAAAGACGCAAAGACATCGGAGGATGTCGATGCGCTCCTGCGCCATTACTCGACCACTTTGAACTACGTCGGGAGCTTGGCCAAGGGTTCCCGGGTTCGGCAGGCCTTGGAAGAGGTGGCGTCGAAGATTAGGCCTGGTGCTCGAGACCTTAATGTCGAATACCATTCCAGCCGCTCATCAAGTGCCGAGGTCGCTGACGTTGTCCACCGAGTTGAAAGTCCTCCCAATTGGACCGATGACGGTTTCCTTGATGCTCTGGTCGCGACGAACATGATTAGCCACGGCGTCGACCTCGAGCGGGTCAACTTAATGACGATGGACGGTGTTCCCGAGGAAACTGCTGAATACATTCAGGCCTCCAGTCGAAGCGGTCGGCGACATATTGGCTTAGTCGTGGTCGTCTTAAGCGGATTCTCGTTGCGAGCCAACAGCATCTACCACAGGTTCATTGAGTACCACCAGCACCTGGACCGAATGGTGTCTCCTGTGCCGGTTAACAGATTCGCTAAGTACGCGGCTGAGCGAACCTTACCCGGCGTTGCCCTCGGCGTCATCTATGGAGTGCATACGGCTCAGACCGGCAACTCTAAACTGAACAACCGAACCGATGTGGTTGACCTGCTCAACGTATTGGGCAAAGACTTTATTAATGAGCTCAGGAAGGCCTACTCCCTTGGAGACGGCATTTACGACGAGCGGCTCGAGAGGTCGCTGACCGAGGTGCTGGCCAAGCAGCTCGACCGTGTAGAGATGTCGATTCGAAACAGCACTGAGAGAAAGGTCAAAGACGCCGTACGGCCTGCTCCCATGACAAGCCTACGCGACGTCGAGGCAGGCGTCCCTTTTTGGCCTGACCACTGCGACTCGCGGCTGCTTACATTCGTTCAAAAGACCAAGGACTGAATATGGCTAACAAAGGATTCTCACGAGGTCAGACGCAAGTCCTCTTCCGCCACTTGCCGGAAGCGATTTTTGAGCACGACGATTATGGTCTTTGCAAGGTAACGCAAGTAGCACTCGGCGACACTGACGTTAACCGTGACGCTCTCTTCGACGCGATGGCGGACGCATTAGCCATGTGGCCCGCGGCGTTTGCCACAAAATTTCCGGATACGCGCGACGTGTCACGTCGGTCCTTCTATGCTGTTGGTTCCCCGAGGGAGGTGCGTTTCACACCCTATCCTCAGGTATTTCGTTGCCGAACATGTGCCCGTACTGGGAAGTTCACGGACCTTTTGAAACGCGGAGCCTCCGCCTCGGGACGCTGTAGCTGCGGCGGTTATCTGAACCAGATGCGCTACGTCCAAGCACACAACTGTGGCAGACTTGAGGAGCTCCACGTTCCCTCGCAACGCTGTGCCGGTTGTGGCAGCACCACGGACCTCGCGTTTTACGACCCTGGTCGAGTTAAGCAGGCACGGTGGTACTGTGCGAAGTGTAAGACGGACGTCCAAGCGCTGCGTATGACCCCCTGCAAATGCGCCTACAACAATTCTCTTCCTCCGGGCCCGCGCGCTGAGAAATATCTTCGTGTCGTTCCGACGGGAGACCCGTCACTGTACATTCCACACACTGTGGCATTTGTAAACTTCCCTGAGGACAGCCAGGAGAAGCTTCGTGAGGCGCCGGACTCATTGCAACTCATGCTTGCGAGGACGTGGGGGCTTCTGCGCGACAGTGTCCCTGAAACGATGCGCGAGCGCGCGAGTTTAGGTACGCAGGAGGATGCGGACATGACCGCTTCACTTGTAGAGCAGCTTCGCAAGTTCGACCCGAACAATCCGGTCGTACTCGAATATGACACCAAGAAGCGCAAGCCAAAGGGCCAAGCCGAGATTGACCGAGTCAACGAGTTGCTCAAGGCTTGCAAGGTAACAGCAACCGGTGCTCCTCGTCGCTGGTTAATCGAACACACTACCCTCCTCGATAAATCGGACATCGGTACCGTTGCGGACGTGGCCAGAATGCTTAGGGGTTCCGGGGATGAGGCTGGTGCGCACGACATCGAAGAGGGGCACCGTAAGGCGACCGAACTGCTCGGAATCAACAGTATTCGAGTGATTAACGACTTTCCTCTCGCTCTTTGCGCGTATGGGTACACCCGTACTGCGCGAGACCCCTCGCGCACGATTATTACGCCGTTTCCCGTGGATGAGCGCGGACGCATCCCCGTCTATGCCATTACTGCCGAAACGGAAGCGCTTTGGTTTGAGCTTGACCCCGTGAAGGTCTATAGCTGGCTGATTCAGAACGGTGTGGCTGCCGGCACCATACCGGCTTCTCGAGAGCAGGCGTGGGCGCGATTGTATGCTGAGGTGCCAGGCCTGCGCCAAGCACCACATGAGCCTTCGTATGGCCAGTTGGAGGCAGTGGCTGTCCGGTCGCTCTTGCATACCATGAGCCATCTCTTCTTGCGGCGCATTGAGTGGAGTGGCTTTGCACCCTCTAGCGTTGGCGAATACCTCATCCCTGGCTCACTGTCGTTCATCCTTTACGCTAATCGTCACGCTGAAACAAAGATTGGTGGTTTGACTACCCTGTTCGAACAACGTTTGAACACTTGGCTATGGGACGCAGTGCAGTCAGGACGCGAGTGTGTCTATGACCCAATCTGCGAGGACGAGGGGGGCAGCTGCGCTGGATGCACTCATCGAGAACATAACTGCGTCAGCTTCAACCGGGAGCTCTCAAGGGCAACCGTGTATGGGGGGCCGGCACCTCAAACCAGTGCCTTTGAAGGCGCCAGTTTGGCCCACGGGTACTGGCAGGACGCGTGGAAGGTGGCGCCGGAAAAGTGAGACAAATTTCTGAGGTTTCGGCTCGCATTCAACGACCGGACGGTGTTAGAAGGCTCGGCCAGGCACTTTGGATGATGGTCGGTGAGTGCTTGGATTCATCGGCAGAGCTGCTGTGGGCCTGTGCATTGCTCGGAGTTGACGGGGAACGCATTTTGTTTGAGGCGTTGCTAGAGTCTGGTTGCATCGGACTAGACAACCGGCTCCTAGCACGTCCACTTGCAGCCTTCCTGTGTACGCTTTGGCAGGCACCAGATGAGCCGGATGTGTCTCTGCTGTGGACACTGCCAGATGAACTCAGTGTTCCTGGAATCGACGCCTCTGGCTACGCCGATGGAGTGCTAAGAGTCATTGGAGGCGCTCAACAACGCCTGATGCTTCTCGCGCCATATCTGGAGGCCGAAGGTATAGGCCAGTTGCAAGAGGGGCTCCTCCTCGCCTTGGCCCGCCGTGTATCTATCGTCTTAATTACGCAAAACGCAAACGCATTGCCTTCATGTGCCTCGGCCTCACTTGAATCCCTGAGGCGCGAAGCACGTGGCCTGCCAGGAGCTCTTCGCGTGTACACAGCGCGTGCCTCCGCTCCCGTGCTGCTTCATTCGAAGCTTGTTGTGGCAGACGGAACTACTGCCATCGTCGGTTCTGCCAACCTGACCGGGAACGCGCTGCTACGGAATCTTGAAACCGGTGTATTAGTTGGCGTTCGCCAAGCCGTCGAAATTGACCATGTGATTCAGAGAATTATCGAGCTCGGGCATGTGCAGTTTCTATTTACTACGGAGACGCATTGACTCCGGTGCGTGCAATTCTTTACCGCTGTTTTCGACCGCTATCAATCCGATGACGAGCTTCTCAGACTGTGATAACTTCCAAGTATTTAAAAGATGTTAACTACTAATCAAGGAGGGGCCTTGGATGTAGAAATACCGACTCTGTCGGGAGCAGAGTTCGCGTCCGCGTTCGCGTTGCGGCCGAATCGGTTGGCGTGGTTTCTCGGTGCCGGCGCCTCCGCCGCGTCTGGTATCCCGACTGGGTACGCCATGATTCGCGACTTTAAGAAGAAAATCTTCTGCCAGAAGAACAACTATTCGCCTCAGGAAGTCGACTCTGGGGACCCACTTTGGTCGGAACGCATTGACGAGTTCTTCAAGCGCACGAGCATCCTTCCACCCGATGGCCACCCGGAAGAATACTCGGCAGCTTTCGAGGCGGTCTATCCGCACGAATTGCACCGGCGCCAATATATAGATGACGCCGTTAGCAAGGGCACACCATGCTTCGCGCATCGAGCGCTTGCGGCATTAATGTCTAGTCGGCAGACAGATTGCGTATTCACTACCAACTTCGACCCACTGGTCGAGGAATCGGTGACCCTGAGCAACGCATTGTTGCCCGTCGAGAGCCAGAAAAGGCCGACCGTTGCCGCGATAGATTCAGCCGAGCGTGCCCTACGGTGCATTAACGAGAGCGATTGGCCACTCATCGCTAAACTCCACGGCGATTATACCTCTGTCAAAATCAAGAACACCAATGCTGAACTGCAGACGCAGGACGCAAACATGCGGTCGGTTCTTGTAGAAACATGCAAACGCTATGGCTTGGTCGTCGTAGGATATAGCGGCCGAGACGCATCCATCATAGAGGCGTTAGAGCAAGTCTTACGGGAACCGTACGCGTATCCTGGTGGGTTGTACTGGGTGACGTCCTCGAAGAACCGGCTATTGCCAGCGGTAAAACAACTCCTAGAGCATGCCATCATTGCTGGCATCAATGCCGTTGTGGTTGAGTCAAAGACCTTCGACGAGTTGGCTGGCGACTTGGTTGCCCAAGTTCAGCTTCCCGACACACTGCGAAACCATGTAGACGTCCACAAGGGCACCGAGCGTCTGCGGCCAGTCGTTCCGTTGGCTGTCGAGGCTCTGCAGTTCCCAGTATTGCGGTATTCAGCCATTCTAGTTGAGAAACTTCCCGTCGAAGCTAGACGGTTATCACTTAACAGACCACTCACCACGGAGGATGCTCGACGACTCCTGAAAGACCAGAAGTGTCGGGCCGTGGTCGCCGCACGCGGTAAGGAGCTGGCTATTTTTGGAAGAGACGAGGAAGTTCTCAAGGTGTTTGCGGAATATGGCGCAAAACTAGAAGGCACAATCGCGCTCAATCCAGAAAGAGATAGTTGGGCCTTGGGCCTTCAATATGATGCACTTATCCGGGCGCTTGCACGTAAGCGTCCGCTGCTTCCTCGGTTCAAGCACAATGGCCATGTCTTAGTGGTAGCTGGTCAGCGCGAAGAGGATAGTGACGAACTTCGCCGGCGCAAAAATGAGGAGCTAGCCAAACTTAAGGCCACCTACGGGTCGTTGACAGGTCAGGTCCCAGGACTGGGCTACGGTTTCGCTGAAGGTATCTATCTCAAGTTAGAGAAGGTCCAGGACCGATGGTGGTGCGGATTTGAACCGTCCACCTTCGTCGACATTCCACGTGAAGTTAAGGCGAAACCTGAAAACGACACGAGTGACGAGCTTGGCAGGCCGATGATGCGAACGCTTGACCCGTCGGCCGATTGGCGGCGCGAGCGGTGGGCCCGGAAATACAACAGCAACTGGGCGCAAATCATCGATGCTTGGGCCGGGCTGCTTACTTCTTGTAAAGATAATTCAGTTTCAGCCCTTGGGCTTCAGGCGGGAGAAGGAGTTGATGCGGTATTCAAGGTTTCTCCAGTGACAGGGTGGAGCCGTCCTTCAAATGCCCATCAATATTTCAATCGGAGCAAATAATGGCAAGTACCGCTCAAGATTCGAAACTGCCACCTTTTACGTTGCTCGACGAGCCGTATCTGTCTTTTGCACCGAACGATAATCAGGTCGACGAACACCCGCTGCGCGGATTGGTGAGATTCGGGCCATTCTCGAAGGGCTCGTTCGGCGGCTATACACCGCGAATCAGAATTGCCACAGTTGGCCCCGCAAGCACATTCATAAGGCGCGGTGACCTGATGAAGGAGCTACTCCGCACACATGATGCGGCCGAGCGAAAAGAATATGTGCCCCGTTTCCCTGGCTTTCAGAACCTATTCCACGTCGAGCTAGCATCCGCTCCAAGTGATGCGCACGTAAAGTGGCCTGAGTCTATTGGTCAGCTGGCAGGAGACGGCACAGCGGAGCAGCGCCTGTTCATCGCCATGGACAACGCACTGGCCAGATTGAATAACGTGCGCGATTATTTCGACGTTGTTCTCGTGCACTTCCCAGATTCTTGGGCTGCGGCCACACGCACAAGGTTCTTTGATGCGCACGATGCGCTGAAGGCACTGGGCGCCAAGTACAACATCCCGACACAGGTACTTAACGACAGGGCCTTCACTTTCCAATATAGAGCGTCGCTTGCCTGGCGTCTTTCCACCGCGCTTTATGTAAAAGCCGGGGGCATCCCTTGGAAACTAGCACGCATGAAGAGCGTTCCAGACGACACTGCCTATATTGGCCTTGCCTATGCGCTCCGCGGCGACCCAACAAATGCACACTACGTCACGTGCTGCTCCCAAGTGTTTGACATGGATGGTGGGGGAATGCAGTTCGTCGCTTTCGAGGCCCGCGACCCTGTGGCCGATGTGAAGGAGGCCCGGCGCAATCCATTCCTGAGCCGGGCTGACATGCGTGCCGTAATCGCAAGAAGCCTGGAACTCTATCAGAAGAGAAATGCAGGTCAACTCCCCAGACGGCTCGTCATCCACAAAACGACTGCCTTCAAGAAAGAGGAGCTCGATGGTGCTTATGATGCGCTTGCTGGAATCCAGGAGGTTGAGTGCATAGAGGTTGGAACACATTCCACTTGGCGAGGTGTTTGGCTGTTGGATTCCAAGAAAGACTCTCCGCGTAGCATCCCGTCGGGCTACCCGGTTCCGCGGGGCACAGTCGTCGTGCGCTCTGGGCCATCTGCCTTACTCTGGGCAGCCGGCAATGCGCCGAGTGTCTCGACAAAGGGTGACTTTTACCAAGGCGGGAAAAGTATTCCAAAGCCGCTACAGTTGACCAGGCACGCCGGACGGGGGCCCCTGGAGACGGTTGCACAGGAGGCATTGGCGCTGACAAAGATGGACTGGAACAACGATGCTCTCTACGACCCTGTGCCAGTTAGCATTCGTTACTCCCAACGGCTGGCCAGGACGATAGCGAATGCTCCAGACTTACCAGGGAAGATTTATCCCTACCGTCTTTTTATGTGACGTGTAAGCGTGAGCGGTTCAAGCGGAGCTATTGATATAGCTCCGCTTTTTATTTTCCTACCATTTCCTCCTTTGGCTGAGATAATATTGTGCTGCGGGTGTCGGAGAAGAACAAAACGCGAAATTTTATAACCATGCAATCGTGTAATACTTGGTGAAGTTGGCATGCGAACGTCCGCGCAATTTATTGATTTAACATTTCAAAGTTGCTGGCCATTAACTAATAAATTACGCCTAGACTCCTTTTAACTATCACCCTTTATTAAGGCTGAAAAAGTGAGTGGAATGAAAAGAATTTCCTGAGGGTTGGCTTATCTATTAATATTTAGCACCCAGTAAGGCTGATAATCTAAAAAATCAAAAATTTTTCACATAGTATTAACATGAGCACATCTACCGAGCATCCGAAAGTTTTCATCTCCTACAGCTGGACCAGCCCTGAGCATGAGCAATTCGTCGTTGACCTCGCAACTACATTACGCGGCCACGGTGTTGACGCAGTACTCGACAAGTGGGACTTGAAGCCAGGGCACGACAAGTACGTGTTTATGGAGTCAATGGTTGTTGACCCGACTGTCCAGAAAGTGCTTGTAATTTGCGACCGAAAGTATCAGGAAAAGGCCAATGCACGCGCTGGCGGAGTCGGCACCGAGTCGCAAATTATTTCTCAGGAACTGTACGGGCGCGTGAAGCAAACGAAGTTCGTTCCTATTGTGTGCGAATACGGCGATGACGAACAGCCTTGTCTTCCTGTTTTCATGAAGGGCCTCATCTACATCGACTTGTCGACTGAAGAACGGTACGGCGCAGGATTGGACGAACTGCTTCGCCTCATCTATGAACAACCGTACCATCAAAAGCCTAAGCTCGGGGGACTGCCATCGTTCGTTGCTAGTCCGGGGGCAAGCTATGTTAAGGAACTTGCTGCCGCTCTTAGGGCGATACAGGACGGGAAACCCAATCGACAGGGACTTGAGTCGCTTTTTGTTAAAAGCTTGCTAGCCGAGGTTGCGAGGCTTTACGTTACCCCAACTGGAGAAGGTTATGACGAAGAGGTATTTCAGGCAATCTCATCAACTAAAGTTCTCCGCGACCAACTCGCGGAATATGTGGACGTTGTCGCGGCTTTTTCCGCAGATGACCCCAATTCGTTGGCCCCTTTCCATAAGTTAATGGAAGGCCTGGGCGAACACTTTGGGTTACCCATCAACCAAGGTACTTATTACCCTGGGTGGGCAGACCTTTTTTCATTTTTTGCACTCGAGGCGTTCCTCATTCAAACTGCCGTACTTCTGCACCATCACCGCTGGAAAACCCTACGGCGACTGTTAAGCGCAACGTATATAGTTCAACAACCACAACGAAGAGAATCGCAGGCTGAGAGCTATATGGCGTTCGACGCAAACGTCGTATCGTTGGATGAACATAGGAACCGCCGTTTGCAGCTAAACCGAGTATCGGTTTCCGCAGACATACTGAAAGAGCGCTCCACGTTGGATAAGACCTCCTTCCCAGAGCTTATAGAAGCGGATGTTTTTTTGATGTTGGGTTCGATTGCAAGGTCCTTTTCCCCAGCTGCGTCTGAACAATGGCCGAGCATTTGGCGAGCTCGAACCACCGTTTATTCCTCTTATGGCAATAGATTCCCAACTTTCATGCGCGCAGTGGACGAAGAAACGCGCAACGGCATATATCACGCCATCGGTGTAACCTCGGGCGCGGAGTTAAAGGCCAGAGTTGAGAAAGCCAAAGCTCGCTTTGGTGAGTTCGACCATCAGCGCAGGTCCTTTAGCTATTTCAATTTCTTTGAAGCCATAAACTCAGATGTCCTGCTGCAGTAAGGATAAGCCAATAATTAAAAACAATTGAATTCACCCATATTTAATCCGATTCTCGCTGCATAATGTATGAAAAAAATTAAAACGACTGTCGACCCGGAACGAGTGCAGAAGGTTCAAAGCTTCTTAAGTGGTAGCGCCGATGACTACATCGCCGCTCGAGTGCTATTTCTATCTAGTCTCCCACAACAGGCGGCAATTTTGTCGAGCACGGCCATTGAAAAGTGCTTTAAGGCAATCCTTGCTTTCAATGGTAACGAATCTCACGGACATTTGCAGAAGGCTCACTGGAATGCGGTAAAGAATTTCGATAGAGAGTTATATGGCTCATTAAATCAGGAATTTCTTGAGCTTAACAAAAAGGTTTATTCTCTCAGATATACAGACGACCTTCCTCCAGGTTACAACATAGTAATTGCCTCTCGTGAGTTTCTTGCCGAGCTAGACCAGACAATTTTGTCAATTAGTCGGCTTTTTCAAGTCGGCGAGCGCGATGAGAACTATCGCTTCACCAAGCTCGAAAACTTAATATCGTCGCGCGATAGTCGTGCATGCAATGACAATCACGTTCTTAGTGGTGAGCTAAAGGAAAGCTACATATATAGCAGACCGCAACTCGTCTATGAGCTAAGAAAAGTTGCGCGGGGTTCATTGTTTGAGGTAATGTATTCGTCACAAAGCAGACCGCAGAATAGTAGTTTCCTTCGGCCTGGTTTTTCACCATCTGGCAATTCAGGTAGGGAATTTACGTTGAGTTTCCAAAGAGACGAAAATCCTCGTTAACAATCCGTTTCCGGAAACGAATTGCGACGTATGCTGCTTGGTTGTCACTAAAGTTCAGCTAACCTCCCGCCTTTGTCGCCACTGACAGGCCAGTTCGGGTCAAACGCTACCAAACATAAAAATCAAGGTCTTTTCATGCTTGCAATCGCCGCATTCTGCGTTTCTATTTTCGCCTTAGCATTTTCTGGAGCCGCTCTTGCCATTACATATCGTAAGGAAGCGCATCGTATAAGACTTGAGTTCTTCCTGGTAAAGAATGGTGGCATAGTGCTTGGTATTAGTAACGATAGTGGAATTGATACGGAAGTGCGTTCAATCGGGTATTTCCGTCACTTCGGCGAGGTTACGTGGCTCGGCGGCCAAATCGGTAACAATACTACGAATAAGCCTATGGACTGCCCGTTTGTTGTCAAAGCACGGTCGACTTTCGAGGTCTACATGAATACGTGGAGGGATATCCCGGACTTTGATGATTCGGTGGGGCTTTGCATCCAACTTGCCACCGGTCGAATCTATGTTTTGCCGCGGTCGGTTAGTTCGAAAGACTCATTGCTCATGTATGTATCGTCTTGGGTTTCTCGTATCAGCGGTGGTCGCTTTGCCTTGGGTGTCAATCGCCCACGGGTCAAGGTTTACCGATGAATTGAATTCACGAGTCGACTAGGGCTTTGTTGCACAAATCCCGCCTCTTGCACTGCACTGCTACCTAGACGTTACAAACTTTGAAGTTGAATAGGAAACAGTGTGAGTTGGCTTAAATGATAGATGCCTGCTTATGCTGAGTTAAAAGCGCAAATGCAAGAATTGGAAAATCAGGCTGAAGCTGCTCGCCAGCGAGAGCTCGCTGAAGCGAGAAACAAAATCCGGGAGCTGATGGAAGCCCATGGGATTACCGCTGCTCACCTGGCGCAAGCCAAAGGAGAGCCAAAGCCGCGCGGCGCGGTTCCCGCTAAATACAAGGACCAGTCTCCGGTAAGACTTGGACTGGTCCAGGCCGGGCGCCCAGGTGGCTTGAAGATCGCAATACGGCTGACTTCCTTATTGGCTACGATGTGCGGGCAATATAGCGTAGTTGCTGGTGGCGTCATGTCGGTCGTTCGGAACTATACTTCTGCCCGACATTGACACCTCTAGCTCTATGCCTGACCTTACGCAAGACCGAATGGCCGACGTCGACCTTCGAAAAGCGGCCTACCATGAAGCCGGCCACAAAATCATCTATGAACTCTTCGGCGGCGCCGGCGACGCGGTTGTCTGGAAGAACGAAAGTGGAAGCCCTGATGAAGTGGCGTGGTTAGGGCAGTTCCGACCCCGCACTTGCGCGGAGCAAATGCATGAAGTATGGGCCCGCGCAGGACTGGATGTCCCTCCACTCCCTTCGAACTGGCGTGCGATATTCGGCATGGCGGGCGTAGTCGCCGAGCAAATTCTGTGTGGCGAGGTGGAGGTTGAATTTATAGCTGGGAACCTGTACTTGAGAATATGTTACGACGAAATATCCGCAACTGATTTGGCCTCGATTGGCCTCACGGATATAGAGGATTTCGAAGTCGACATCGAAGGCGTCGAACATTGTGTACAGCATCTTCTTGAACATTGGCCGCGAGTGCAGGCGGAGGCGGAATCTCTCATTTCTAATGCGCCTGCAGAGGCGCTTGGAACGGTCAACGTGTAAAGTCTAGACCACGGCCGAGCATCAGTGGCCACTGATTAGTTTTTGAACGCAGCCATAGAATCAGACTCCGCAGGGCTCCTCAGCTGCCGAGGGCACGGGCCAGTGGAGCATCGCTGCCACACGTCGAATAACCCATCGCGCTTCCGATTCCGAAGTCCACCGTGTCGCAATCAATCGCGGTAGATACTGTGCGAGAATATCAAGCTCGGACATGTGCGAACGTTTCCCAGCCTTCGACTCTAAGGATTTGACTGATAACTGCTTGGCGAGGTCTTCGCATACGTCCCAACGCCGGAAAATTTCAGGCGGAGTGCAACCCGATGTGTAAAGGCGACCGTTGTACCGGGTCATCAGCAGTTTCGGCTGGGCGCCACCGACAGCGCCTGGGTAGTGTGGTTGAGGGAAGTCCGCCGGGACCTGCGCGAATTGAAACTCCTTGTTTGCGTCGGTAATCCCCCCATGTTTAGAGCGAGCTAAAAGTAGAGGTTAAGCGGCAAGGGCAAGTTTCTGTTTTGGTGTGATGCCGCCGAGTGCCATGTTGGGCCGGTCGTGATTGTAGGTCCACAGCCAGCGAGTAGCAAATTCCTGGATTTCGTCGAGCGTTTCAAAGAGGTGGTGCGCCAGCCAATCGTAGCGCACGGTCCTGTTGTAACGCTCGACGTAGGCATTTTGCTGAGGCTGGCCTGGCTGGATGAAATCGATGCGGATGCCGCGTCTGGCGGCCCACGCCAAGGTCACGGCGCTGATGTACTCAGGGCCGTTGTCGCAACGGATCGCCTCCGGTTTGCCGCGCCATTCGATAATCCGGTCCAGTGATCTGATGACGCGGTCGGCGGGCAGCGAGAAATCGACCTCGATTCCCAGGCCTTCCCGATTGAAATCATCGATGACGTTGAACAGGCGGATGCTGCGCCCGTCGGCAAGCTGGTCATGCATGAAGTCCATCGACCAGCATTGGTTGATTGCGGTCGGCACAGCCAACGGCAACGGCTTCTCGCGTACTAGGCGATGGCGCGGCTTGATCCGCAGATTCAGCTCGAGTTCTCGATAAATCCTGTAGACCCTTTTGTGGTTCCACTTGAAGTCTTTGACGTTGCGCAGGTACAGGAAGCACAGACCGAAGCCCCAGTTGCGCTGGTTGTTCGTTAGCCGAACCAGCCAATCAGCAATGATGGCGTTTTCCGCGTCCAGCTTTGCCTTGTAGCGGTAGCAGGTCTGACTGATGCCAAACGCCCGACATGCCAGGTTAATCGTGGCTGACCGCTGTGCCACGGCCCATTGCGCCATCTCTCGCCGCTGAGATGGCGCTACCACTTTTTTGTCAGCGCCTCGGCAACGATCTCGGCCTTCAGACGTTCTTCGGCATACATTTTCTTCAGTCGCCGATTTTCGTCCTCGAGCTCCTTCATGCGCGCCATGAGCGACGCGTCCATCCCGCCGTACTTGGCGCGCCATTTGTAGAACGTGGCGTTGCTGATGCCGTGCTCGCGGCACAGCTCCGGTACAGGGCTGCCGGCTTCGGCTTGCTTGAGGATGGCGATGATCTGGCTGTCGGTAAATCGGGATGTCTTTATGTAGAGCTTTCTGTCTTAGGTAGAAAATTCTACTTCCAAACGCGCTCTTTTTGTGCAGTGCGAAAACAGAAGTGCTTCCCAAAGTGCTTCGACACGTCGTGCGCCCTTCGACAACCTGTTGATTGAGAAGACAAACATCAGCATCGGCAGGTCGATTTTGTTTTGTTGTTTTACTTGCCGAAAAACCCCTGGCTTTTCGCGCATGTGACGGCAACACTACCAAGGACGGTAAAAGCGCTTCGGCTCGCATCGAATCGAACTTCCAGCCCGGCAATACCCCTCCGAAACATAAGAGTAAGAGGCGGCATCAGCGTCATCGGACGGAAAGCAGCTCGGCCCTTCAACTATCTGCCTTTCGACATCTCCCTGCGCTTTGCAAGATTGCGAACCAGTGTCGACGGACCGCGAACACAACGTGCTTCTAAGCGTGCCGCAACCCGTCGGTTATCGTAGACAGAATGCTTAGAACAGTACCGTCACTTCTCGCGCACCGCGGCGTTTGATTTCAGCAATCAGCTCTTCAATGCTGAGTGCGCTGATGCCGGCGCCACTCAGCTCTCCGTCCGCAGAATCGTCCTCGTCCAACTCTGCCTCTATTTCAGTATCGACATCATCCAGTTCTTCTTCGTCGTCCACACCTTGGGCGAGCAGACCGACACGCCGTGGGGTCGTGCCCGCGAAATCAAATCGAGAGGCGTGCCCCCAGCTCCCCTTGACGTAGTCGCCCAAGCCGATTTCCTCCACCGCTTTAAAGGCGGCGACTACATTGACCCGCTTCCCTTTCACAATACGATGAATGCGGTCGATTTTGACGGACTTACGGCCGTACACGTAAGTGGCCAACGCGTCGAAGACGGGCCGAAATGCTGGCTTGTCAGCATAAAGTTGCCTGAGCAAATCCTTTTGTTCTGTAGTTTCCTGCATGCGCGCTCCAAATTTCATTAAAGTGATTTCACTATATACACTGAAAATCACTCTGTAAAGTGTTTTCATTTGAAACTTGGTTCGGCCGTCTGCGGAGCTGGAGCGAGCCCGACGTCTGGTCAAGGACACTGCGGAAATTGTTAACCGAGGCTATAGGTTGACCGCAACTAGGTCGCGGGCGCAATGTCCCAGATAGTCGCTAAAGCATGGCGAGTGGAGGCAGTCACGTGACCACAGCGTGATTAAATGCACGGTGAATAAAGGCTCATCGAGAAGCCTAAATCTGCTCGATTTTCCTAGCCAAGTCGTACACATTCTCGTAAAGTTGTTGCTCGCCGGCATCTACTTGAAGTTGCCGGGCGCTCGCAACTATAACAATCGACATGAGGCAGACATGCGACTGGAAACCGTACGAATCAAGGGATTTCGCTGTTTTGGACAGGAAACCGAACTCTCGGTGGATAAGTTCAATGCAATTCTGGGACGAAACGACGTCGGAAAATCTAGCTTGCTCGAGGCACTTCAAGTTTTCTTTGATGATTCCGCTCCGGATGCTGGGGACGTCAACATGAACTCAGATGACAAAGAGGTGCATATAGTTTGCGAGTTCAGTGAACTTCCGCAAACGGTCGTATTGGACACAGATTACCCAACGTCACTCGATGAAGAGTTTCTTCTACGAGCGAACGGCCGGCTGGCGATTCACAAGGTCTATGATGGGTCCTTAAAAGCTCCGAAACTCAAAGGGACCTTTGTGCTGGCAAACCACCCGACTGCCGACGGCTTCGCCGACCTTATGAAGCTTAAAAACAAAGATTTGAAGGAGCGTGCAGTAAAAGTTGGCGTTGATATGGACAAGGTACCGAAGAACATTAACGCCGCCCTTCGCCAAGCTATCCGGGCAGTCGCTAAAGACCTTGAGTGTAAGGAGATTCTCCTCGACGTTACTGAGGAGGGTACCAAACAGGTATGGGCTCAACTCAAGGAAGCCCTTCCTATCTTCGCGCTTTTTAAGGCAGATAGGCCGAGCACCGACCAGGATTCCGAAGCACAGGACCCGATGAAAACGGCGGTACAGCAGGCGCTAAAGGCACATGAGGACAAGCTAGAGGAACTTCGTGCTGCTGTAGAGTCGTCTGTACTAGAGGTTGCCAAGCTAACGGTTTCTAAGTTAGCGGAAATCGACCCGAATTTGGCTCGGGAGTTGAAGCCCACGGTGCAGCGCCCCAACTGGGCCACGGCCTTTAAAATTGCACTAACGGACGAAACTGAGGTCCCCGTCAATAAGCGCGGTAGTGGGGTTCGCCGAATGATTCTTCTGAACTTCTTCAGAGCACAGGCCGAGCGCCGAAATGATGCTGCTCTTGGGCCAGGCGTTATTTACGCCATTGAGGAACCAGAAACTAGCCAGCATCCAGCGAATCAGAAGCTCTTACTCAGAGCGTTCTTTGAACTGGCCGAACAGCCGGGATGTCAGGTTCTAATCACCACGCACAACCCGGCGCTAGCCCGCAATCTGCCCGTGCAATCTCTTCGGCTCGTTACACGTGCCCAAGACAACACGCGCCGTGTCTTGGTCGGCAATGAGGATGTGTATTATCAAGCGGCGAAAGAGCTCGGCGTTCTGCCAGATAACTCTGTCAAGGCGTTCGTCGGCGTCGAAGGAACGAACGACATTAATTTTTTAAAAGCGATATCAGCTGTACTTGCGCCTCACGAGGCAGATATTCCCGACTTAGCAAAAGCCGAGGAATCGGGCCAACTCATCTTCATCCCTCTTGGGGGGTCAAATCTCGAAAACTGGATAGGTCGGCTTGCCAGGCTTAACCGTCCGGAGTTCCATCTGTTCGATAGGGATACCATTCCGCCAGCGGCGCCCAGATACGAAGCGGCTGCCGACCAAGTGAATAACCAGCCTGGATGCATCGCAATGCACACTGATATGCGGGAGGTCGAGAATTATCTTCATCCAGACGCGATTCGAGAACAATGGCCCTTGATTCAATGGCAGAACCACGCCGCCTTCACTGATGTGCCAAAAACGCTTGCGCCCCTGTGTGTTAATGCCGGCGGTGGAAGCTGGGCCAACTTAGACGACAAAGCGCGTGGAAAGGCCGAGCTGGGCATCAAAGTTAAACTCAATCGCGATGTGGCGGCGCGCATGACACCAGCTCGGCTCTCCCTCGCGGACCCAACGGGAGTCGTGCGGACCTTTCTGCGTCGTATCGGTCAGGCACTCGTGTAAGTCTACGTCACTTTTGAAGACCCGGGGGTCAGCCAAGCGGCACACTCTGCTTCTGGCCCATGCCTCAATTAGGCCGCTCTTAACGGCTGAATCAGCTTATCTTCCCACTCGATGAGCTTGAACTTCACATTCAAAGTGGCTTGATTAAAGACGCTCTCCGATTCATCAAAGGAGGCGGCGACGATGCTTTGAAGGCCGGGCTCCAATGCTAAAAGCTGGAGGAGAGCATGCTGACTCTCAACCCGCATTGAATGCTGGCCCGGCTCGTCGAACAGCAAAATCCCAAGATGGTTACCATTCACCTCACTGCCGGCTGAGGTTTGATAGATGGCGAGCAAGTAGCTCCAAATCAGGCGCACAAAATCGCTAGCACTGGAGTCTGCCTTAATGTCCGTCTTGTCATTCTTTTTCTTATTAATTTCACGAAGCTCAAGCTGTCCCAACACCGGGGTAAGGGTGTCACGGCTAATCTCGACGTCTCGGATAGGCGCGCTCTCGTAGCCGAACGAGCCTGCATTTGCTCGGAACCATTTCTCAAATAAGGCGATTTTTTCCTGGTCGGCTTCGGCGTACCGTTCTTTAGGAAGCAATGCTCGCTGCCTCTGATTTTCTTTAAGCTGAAGCGCGAGCCTCTCAATGACCGGCAGGCGCTCGCGTATCAAATTGTCGATTCCAATCAACCTGTCGACTTGCGTTTCGAGTTGCACCTGCCTGCGAATCATAGCCTTGGACTGAACGGTACCGGTGCTGACGTCACCGCGGAGCGCTTTCAAATAGTCGCTCTTGGCAACCAGCCGACGACCTAATTCCGCAGAAATTTGCTCCGCCTGCTCGATGTCCTCCCTAAAACCGGCGATTTGACGCTCGAGCATCGAACATTGCTTCTTCAAATATGCAATGTTCTCGTCCAGATTCATAACCGGACCTGTAATCGCGCCGCCAAGGAGGGATTCGGACACGCCTTGAAGGCAGGTCGGGCACCGATTATCGGCTAGTTCCAGCGAATATTCGCCGCCGAGGCCCTTAAGCTTCTGTGCCGTGCGGTTCCGCGCCAGGTCTTCCCGTGTCTCGGCAAGCAACTCCTCGTATTCCTTGAGAGAAGCTCGTTTAAGGGTTAGCTGCGTGATGCTCTGTTCATGTAAGAAGTTTAGTTCACGCAGTTGCGTAGCTGTGGCTTCAAGGTCGGACAATGCTTCTTCGCTCGTCACCTTGGCATAGTTATCAGTTTTCTCTTCCAGAATTCGATATTCGTCTCTAAGCTGCGTGCGATACTGGGAAAGAGTCATCTGACCATCGGCTGATTTTCTAAAAAGATGAACAGCCTCCTTATTGAACGACGATTCAGGGCGATTGGGTAGCCCCACGATAGTGAATCCTTCGCTGGCCGCAGCTCTGGTCAAATCACCGACAATTTTTGTCCAGTCTTCGTGAATTTGGACCGACTCGCTGTTCAATCTGTTTTTTAATGCATCGGTATCGAAGACTTTCAAGCCAAGCAAAAATTCAACTACCTTGGTCCGGACTTCGCGAATTCCATAGAATGGAATCGTTGCGATGTAGTCAGTCCATCCACGCTTCTGTTCAACTGCGTGCGCCGCGAAAATGGTTTGTAGATAGAGCTTCGCTTCACCGCCAGACGAAGTGGGGACAGTAGGCAAGCGTAGGCCCAGAAACGTCTCGAAAAAGCGATGGAAGCCCTCATTTTTCTGAGCAGCGCCGGCATCATGAATGTAGGTCGGCTTTGCATTTTCGAAAGGCACGTTGCCAGTAAGGCAACTACCATCGAACACCTCAATGAGCTTGGGCTGGCGCTGCTGATGCTTGATGGCACGGCGAATAGTCACGACCTGCGCGGCATTATTCTCAATCTCAGCAAACACCTCAGACGAGAGCACATCGAGGCGGTTTCCGTTGTACAGGAAGTGGTCACGTACGCCGTATGGAAGTACATGCTCATCTCGCCCGCCGACGAGTTCCTCCATGCCGAGAGAATAAAGGATAGTGTTGAACAGCGTACTCTTACCTGCGGAATTTCGGCCACGCACAACAGTCAGTTGACGTCCGAACTCAAAATCGAAGCCGTAGCTCCCTGTTGATGTGGAAATGTGCAACTTTACAGCTCTGATTTTCATACTTCTCCCCACTTATCCGACACTGCCGAAACCATCCCTTCGGTAAGCGACTTGCCGAGCGAGGTCAGAAAACTACGTTCGCTTTCAAGGTTCTCTGTGTCTTCGCAAACGCTTTGCGTAAAGCTCTTTCCGAGGTTCGTAATTTGATAGCCGGTCGCCGTTTGCTTTATCAATTTCTCAGCTTCAGCAAACCGCAATGCGATTGCCACCACAGGGTCAAAGCCCCATGCGGCAAGATTAAGCTGTCCCTTCTTTACGGCTTCAACCAACCGTGCCCGGCGTGGTGCGGTCTTCAACGCCCAGTTGAGTAACTGAAGTCGCGGCAGTGAAGACTTTCCTCCTCGCGAGGCCAGCTCAAGCATCAAAAGAATTTGAGCAATCTTGTAGAGCGGTCGATGCTCGGGAAAAACCGGGGCCGCCCGTCGAACAAACCGCAATGTTTTCGTATGTTCACTCATAATCTAGCTGGCATATGGCAAGCCATCGCGCAACAATGTGCCGCGCAACCTGGCTGGCGCTAGTTTGATTGAATTCCGGCTTCAGGTCATGTACGATTCGTGCAATCAATCCGTTGGAGACGTGACTGGTAAGTTCATCAGCCGAACCACACCACACGATTGCCTTTTCTCGTACCTCATTTTCGTATTCATTGATGAGCGCGATAAGTCGAGCATGGAGCAGAGGTGCGCTCTTCTCAATGTTGTGAAGAAAATTGTCCGCTTCTAAGAAATTTTTGAACGTCGAATCCAGTAAGGCAGACAGTAACCGGTCATACGAAGGTGAATCACGTTTCTGCTCAAGACGTGAGACGCTCTTTCTTCGAAGATTTTCTTCGTATTCTTCTGGAGGAGCTGTCAGCTCCTCGAGCTTTGGCGGAGTTGAGAAAAAATCCAGCGCCTGTCCTTGCGCCGATTGAATTTGGCGGATTTCAACTAAGTAGTGCTCGACGTCATGCAGCATGATTCGGAATTCGTCATCCACATAGGACAATCCCGCTGCCTTTACCTCACGCTCTTTCTTTCGAGCATGCCTTAAGAGCGCATTCGAAGCTAATTGCGGGGTGACAAAAATCCAGTTTTTAATTTTGACAGCGCCCAAAATCGCCGCAAGGTCGTCCTTGTTATCTTGAAGCTTGTTGATATCAGCGGTAATCTTGTCCCGCTGCTTTTCGTAGAGCTCTGCGCGATTGTATTGTTTCTCAGGGCAATAGCATTGGAAACCATACCCAGTTATCGAAGTATAGCCTTCCAACCCGTAATCACCTGGACTCACTGGAATGTGCTGATAGCCGTCAGCACCATACTTCCTCTTGAAGACCAACTGACAAAGGTTCTCCCAACTGGTCCCATCGAAGACGCCAAATGCAGTTGCAAACATAATTTTGTAGTTCTTCCCGGTCTTAACAGAACTATACATTATTTTGCTTGCTTGCAAAACTTTGGGTCTTTATCAGTTTCCGACGGAGCTGATTAAGCGCATCGCGACGAGCTCGCCCGACAATGGCTGGACATGCTTCATAAGGCAGACGGTGTGAAGCAAAAGCAAGCTGTGCGCAGTAAGGTTTCAAGCAGTTTTCAGACGTGGAGTTAGTTGCAGCGGGCCCTAATTGAAAACTTGAGATGGTCTGTGCACAGCCCGACGGCATCACAAAAATCGCAAATAACTGAAACCCAGCGCTTCTTGCGGTATCCACTGACCTTCGCCCCAGAGCTCGCTCAGTGCCGTTCCCAGTTCGAGGCCGAGCCATTGAGTTGCCAGCGGAGTCAGGTCCCGACAGGCTGGCCGGTCGCGCCGGCGCCCGTTGAGCAAGAGCCACTCGTACCATTCAACTGCAGGCGCCACTTTGATGTCGTCGCGCGTCGCACTGTTGTAGTCAAGTGGAATGGATACGCCCTTTGGGTCCAGGTCCCCCAGGTAGACGGCACCGGTTCCACCGACTTCGCGCAGAACCTCTCCCAGTGCGGCACCGCTGCTGCGAAACGCCTCGCCTGCACCGTAGACAACGGCCGAATACCGGCGTGCGGACTGATTCCACTCTCCGAAGGTCCAGTAACTGTTGTGATTTTCGACCACAAGAACCGGGTTGCCGCGTGCTGCAGCTGCGCGATATGGAAGGGGAGGCGGAACCACAAAAGCACCCAACGTCTCGAGCGACAGTCGGCCGGAGAAAAGCGTGTTCGACAGGCGCATGACGTCCAGCCGCTTTTCATCCCCGAAAATTTCCAGCGAACGCTCCTTGATGGGCACTGGGAACAAGGAATTCCGGTTCCGAAGCAGAAATTCGTTGATTACAACAGCCGCTTCCAACTGGCTGGGCTTGAGTTCGGGCCAGAAACCCAATTCTGGCACCCAAGGCACCCGCGAGAAATCGCGTGTAGGGGCGGAACTGGACGCCCGCACCAAGGTGACCCATTTGGGCAGTACCGGCTGCCCGACGCGTTCCCAGCTGTCCGGTCCCGGCAGCGTGAGAACGCCGTCGCCGGCCAAGGATTGGAGCGCCTGCAACAACCTGGCGCTGCGCTCCGGATGATTCTGCACCTCGGGATGGGACTCGAAGTACAGTTGCCGCAGCTGCGCCAGTGGGATGCGTTTCCTCGGCAAAGTGGTCAGTCGCTCAACAAATTGTGGGGCTATCATGCAGGCTCCGCACTGGCTATATCGGCAGCCGGCTCTTCATTGAGCCGGTAGCGCACACACTCAAGGTGCCAGCGACCGCTCTTGCTATTCCGGCCGGCACGGCGCAAGCGCACGAAGGAAGAGAACTCGCCCAAGGTGTTGTAGTCCTGAATGGCGGTCGCAAAGACCAGCTGCACGCCCATCGCCTGGGCGAGCAGCCGCTGCGCCTTCCACATGGTCGGCGACGTGGCCTTGGCAAACGGGTTGTCCAGGATGAGCGGCCCGCCCGCCAATTTGTGCAGCTTCGCCTGGGTCTCGGCGCGCAGCTGGGCAATAACAACGTACAGGAACATCGCCATCACCACCGCTTCGCCGCCAGAGTTGGAAATCTTGTCGACCGGGGTGTATTGCTGGTTCTCGTCGACGACCATGCGCAGCACCTGAATCCCGAGCGACCTGCCGCCGCACATGCGCAGCAAGGCTTCGGCTACTAAGTCCGCGCCTTTCGCCGGGACCACCTGGTTCTGGATGAGCCCGTCCAGGTAATTCGTCAGCGCCTGGCGCCGGGTTTCGGCGTTGATGGCATTGAAGTTCGCACGCATTTTCAGGACCTGCTTGCCGGCCACGTAGGGCGCAGCTGCCGGCACACGCTTGTCAACTGCGGAGTGCAGCAGGCTGATAGCCACACGCGATAACACCAGCAGCTCCTCGACACAGGCATCAAAGTCGGCCTGCATCTTGTCCACGTTATCCTGGGTCGTCTGGATGCGGTCGGCCAAGCTTTCGAGCAGTCGCGCCGCATCACTGCACGCCGCGTAAAAGTCGTTGCTCAGCATGGCCGCGGTCAGTTCGGGCTCGACTTTCTGCAATTCCGGGGTGGCCGCGGCCCTGCCCAATCCCTCGAATGCAGTCCGGGCGTGGCCCAAGGCCGTATCGCATGACTTCTGCTTCGTTGAGTACAGGCCCATGATACGCTTGACGTCCTCGCCAGATTCCTCGGCGAGCACCACCGGCGGCAGTTGGTCGAGGTCCACCGGCTCCTGCCCGGAGAGCTTCGCGGCTTCCAGCGCGAGCAGTTCAACCTGTGGCGGGTCTTCGAGCTTCATCAAGTTCAGCAGCATGTCGGCCGAGCGGGCATCGTTGGCCGCCTTTTCGCCCAGCTCCTTGGCGAGGTCCTTCGCGCGGTCCGCTTCCTGCTCCGCTTGCGCCTGTCTTTCGCTCGCCACCTTGCTGAGCTCAACTGCTTCGTCGCGTTTGGCTTCCAGCGCCACGTCATCAAGCGCTTCCAGGTCCGGCGTCGCCGGCTTCACCTGTGGATTCTTCTTGTGCCACGCTTCGGATGCATTCTTGGCGGTCTGCTGTGCGGACATCGCCCCAATACACTCGACCTGCGCAGGGTCGAGTTTGGCCTCCAGCTCACCGAGCAGCGCCGCATGGTCCGCATCCACATACTGGGAAAGCTCTTCTTCCGAGAGTGCACTGAAATCCCGGGAAAATTCACCCCGTTTATCCTTGCACAGGTCGCGGGCGCTCTGCAGCTGCACCTGCAGCACACCAAGCTTGTCCTGTTCCTTTGCGTGGTAGGCAGACATGGCCTCGCGGTAAGCCCTGCGCAGGAAGTCGAGGTCCCGCGGCTGGGACTCAAGCATTTCTTCCGCAGCCACGGAATCGTCGTAAAACTCGACCGCTGCGTGCTCACGCGCGAGCGTGCCTGCATTGGCGTCGGCTTCGGCTGCAACGCGGCCTTCTTTCAGCGTCTGGTCAGTGAGTGCTTCAATCGCACCGCGGGCGGCTTCGCGACGTTCTGCCAGCTCGTCCAGCTGCGCACCCAGCTCGTCGATTTGGTGCAGGCGCTCGGCACGACCAGCTTCGTGCTCGCTCAGGAATCGCTGCAGTTCTTCGATATGCCCAGCCGCCGTCGTAGCGGCGCGTGCACGCTCGGCCGCGTTCACCTGGCATTGCTTGGCCAGCTCCGCTTCCTCCTGACCCTTCATACTCGCTTCATTCTGGCGCGCGACCGCCAGCTCAAAGTCGGCGGACAACTGCGCGTGCTTGACGAACATCGCGGCCAACTGGCCATCACCAAAGCGTTTTTTGTACGCGGCCAGTTTTTCCAGCGCCGCGAGTGCTTCAGTACGTCGAGCATCGTACTCCTTGCGGCGTTGCTCTTCGTCGGCAATGCTCTCGTTCAGCGTCTTGGCCAAGGCCGCTGCTGCCTGTTTGTTGTAGGCCGCATCGCTGTCGCCGGCGACGACAAAGCGGTCGTTGGGCGCGGGTGCGGCCGCAAGCGCAATCGGCGAGACCACCACGGGATGCGTGAGCTTCTGTGCTTGCAAGTCGACTGCGCGCGCCTTCTCCATCTCGCTCGGCGCGACAGACACGCCGAGGAACCGGGCGGGGTCGCTGACGACGAGCGCACGCGCGGCGTCCGCATCGTCCAGTGCATCAGCCAGGTACTCGTTGAAAGCGCGCGCCGAACGCACACCGGCGTCACGCAGCCGTGCCACGACGCGCGTGACATCCGGGCTCCGGCCGGCAACGCCGGTTTCCTCGATGGCCTCCGCAGTCGTTCGCAAATCGCGCAGGCGAGCGTCGCAGATTGATACCTCAACCGCGGACGCGCGGGCTACCTCGTCCAATGCGACTGGCAGCGCGGGAGAATCGGAGTCAACAGTGTCCGATTCGATGGCCAGCTGGGCGACCGGCAGCTGCTCCAGTTCCTCCTGCGCGGCCGCGCCTTCGCCGAGGAAGTTTACGGCGTTCTGGATTTCTCCCTTGAGCCGACCAATGTCCGCGCCCAGTAGAACCTCGTTGCGCTGCCAGTCCTGCGCGTGCGCCTCGTGCTGAACTTGTTGCGTGCGGTAGGCTGCTTCCTCGCGCCGCAGCTTGTCGTGCGATTCCTTCCAGCGGTCCATGCCGGCTTGCGCGGGCTCGCGCTTATCAGCAAGTCGTCCGGCACTCACATGACGGTTGAGTTCCTTGCCGTACGAATCTTCCTGACTGAGCAGGCGCGCCAGCGCAATGTTAGTGTCACTGTGGCGCTTGTCGTCCTCGGCCAGGGCCCTTCGATGTGCAGCGGCGGCCTGCTCCCGCTCGGCGGTCTCGCGCGCAATCCTGGTGGACGTATTCCGCTCCACCTGCTCGCCGTGCTTCAGGGCGGTGCGCAGCAGCGCGCCCTGCAAGTCGACCCGGGTCCGGAACGGCAGCAGTCCTTCCTCGGCAAGCTTGGCCTGCGTCTCGAGTTCCTCCACATGTGCTTCCTGCGTCCGCACGCCCGACAATGCACGGGCCCCGCGCACGAGCTGGATGTCGTTTTTGATGGTCTCAAGCGTAGCTTCAGCATGAGTCGCGCGCGCTTTGGTAGCGCGCGCGGCGCGCACGTACACCAGCGATGTCATGCTGTCGGCTTGACCCGAATAGCTCAGGACGTCGGCACCGGCGCTGGCCGCAAGCTTTCGCTGGTCGCTTTCGTAGCCGAGTTCGCGCTGCTGCTTTTGACGTTGCTCGGCAGAGCGTGCCTGAAGCGCCAGCACCATGCGGGCGCCGTCAAAGGCTTGTGCACTCTGCTCCGCGAGGGCGCGGTGATAGTCCTGCGCCTTGCCGGCGAACGTAGTTAGCACGGTGGAGAATTTGCCGAGTTCCTCGAGCCTGGCCTGATACGACGGCTTGCGGCGCAGCTTGTCGCAGGCAATGGCCACTGCCTCGCGCACGGCGGATGCGCGCTGACCGTCCAGCGTTAGGTGAAAGAACTTCTGCAGGAAAGCGCTTTCGCTCGTGAAGTTCAGAAAGCCAGTGTCGAACCCGCCTTCCTGGACCGAGAAATTGACTTGCATTTGAAGCATCTCGAGGTCAATCAGCCGCTCTTCCCGCAGGTGCCGCTGCCAGTCCACTTGCTTACGGGTGAAGTAGACGTCAGGGTGCTTCGTCTGCTCTTCGTGAATCCAGCGCGAAAACTCCGCCATTGTGTTGACGGGGTTGGACACCAATTTCGGGGCCGGGACCGATTGCAAGGTCAAACCGTTCACTGCTTCGAAGCTGAAGAATTGCCTTTCGGCCTCGGGCCCGTCCGCGCCGGGCTTGATGGAAACCGTCTGACCGACCACCAGCCGATAGGGCGCACCACCGGCGGTACGCGCTGGCATCTCCCATTCCACCAGAATAAAACCGAGCAGCCCGTCCTGCGAGAAGTACTGCGAAAAGTGGTTGTTCTTGTTCTGCAGGTGCTTGAGGAAACGGTCCAGGCTAGTATCGAAGCAGGAAAAAATGAGCGCGAGGAGCGACGTCTTGCCGCCGCCATTCTCCAGGTTGAAGATGGTGTCCGTTGGCTCGTTGGTTTCCGGGTCGGTCAGGTCGAGGACCGTGCCGTCATACCACGCCATGAGATAACCACAGTTGCCCAAGTAAATCCGGGTAATGCGCTGCATGTCACACCTATAAAGTTTAAGTTGGTCGAGCGACTTCTTGAGCGATTTCGAATAAGCGTCGCAACGCCAGTTCGCGTAGCTGCACACGGAGCCGGTGGGTGGGGGTGTAAGTCGCCGAGACGTCGTCGTCGGCTTTCCGGTCCTGCCGAATCAAGCCGTTGTTGTGCATGTTGGTCAGGCTGATTTTGAGGACGCCCACGAGTGAATTGGCGGAAGCGCGCTGGCCGGCCGGAAGCACGAGCGGCATGGCGCAGATGGCTTCCCAGCCCGGCGCCAATTCCGGCGGTATGTCCGCAGGCAAGCTGCTGGATTCCTTCAACCGCCGCGCCAGCGCGTGTAGGGTGTCCCGGAATGTCGACACCGCGGTGGGCGGGGGCGTGTAGGTATCGGAGTCCAGCCCGTCCGTCGTCGGGAAGAACGCCGCGGCGATGGCGACGTGCGCGAGCAGCATGCACGCCTTCTGTTCAGCATCCAGATTCACCCGAATGTCGGCCATGCGGATGGCAAATCGACTGGTACGCGATGCGGGCGCGACGATGAGACCGCGCTCGCTGACGTCCAGGATGACAAGCTCGAAGCCCTCCGCGACGTCTTGGACCTCAGCGGCAAAGCCCGGATTAGCCCGGTAGTAAGCCAGCAGCTGTCGGTATTCCTGGTCGTTGCCCGGAACGAGGTTCGTATGTAAGGCCTTGTAGACAAGCCGTGCGGCTTGCCGTGCTCCCAGTTGCATGTCAGTCATGTCTGTCCCCCCTTGGGACTGAAGCGAAGGTTAGTGCCGCGAGCGACATCGGAGATGAACTCGTTCAATGCCTCGGCCGTCATGTTCGGAAACTCCGATTCGGAATGCGAGTAGGCGCGGTAAAGGATGAGCACCATGCAACGGAGCGTGAACCAGTCGAAACCCGCGTCGTCCGCTTCGACCAGCAGTTCATCCAACTGCCAGGATTGCCCCGAAGCGAACTTGGTCCTCAGCCAACTGGTGACCAACTGGATGGTGCTTTCTTCAAACTGCAAAGGCGGCGGCTCGAACGGCGTGATTTCGCCGTCGTCATCGTCCAGCTCGCCGTCATCGCCGCGCTGCTCGAGCAGCAAGGCGAACAACGAGTTCAGGTCATACAAACGCGGCGGTACCGGCGGGTACACTGTTCCCAGTGTAGCTTCCGCTTCTTGAGCGAGCTCTTCGGTCGACAATTCCATGAGCTGCGGGAACAGCCTGGTTTCGAGGTCCGGCAATCCGGTCGGGGAGCGCGCGCGAAAGACCGACCGTTGCGATTCCAAAAAGCGGTCGTTCGCGCCACTGATGTCGCCCACGAGCTTGGTGCGCAGGGTGCTTGCTCCTTGCAGCGTCTTCAGGAGCAGCGCGAGGTTTTCGCGCGACTTGGGCTCCTCGGCGTGGCGCAGGGCGTCACGGACAGCCTCCTCCATGCGCTGGTCTTCTTTCTGGCGCAGCCGCACGTGCTGCCGCGCGCTGTCGAGGCGCGGTCCCATGTCGCGCGCCCAGTTGACTGTCCCCGGCGCGCGGTATGCCTGGTGCAGACGGTCACGGATGTGCTGACGAAACTCGATGGACAGCGTTCTAGCCCGGCGCGCGATTTCCAGCGCAGCTTCGAAGCGGCCTCGCTGCACCAGCATGTCGAGCATCTTCTCCATCAGCTCCTGCGCGTCTTCCGGAGCCAGGTCCAGCATGCCCAGGTAGACCAGGTAGCCCTCGGACGTGGGACGATAACGATAGACATCCTCGAAGTCGGGCTCGTAGGTGACGAGCCGAAAACGAAATGTGCCTGTCGTCCTGCGGGGCGCGTCGAAATATTCGTACGAAAACTCGCGATAGCCCTCAGCCTTGTTGTCGAGGGTTGCCAAGACCGTGTCCGCGACCTTTGCGAGTTCGGCCTTGGACAATCCGGGCTTCATCGCGGCCGCAGCCATCTCGATGTGTTCCAGCATCTCGTCGCTCGTGCAGCCCGTCGATACCGTCGTGCCTTCCATCATCTGGTCAAGCGCGCTCAGCACCAGATAGTGCGTGTCGATATTCTGGAACAGCTTGGTCTCTTCACCAATACGCTGCTTGTATAACTCGAGCGCGTAGAGCGGACGCAGCAACAGCAGGTTGCGTTGCTGCCGGGAGAGGTCCAGTAGCCCCGACGCGGGGGCAGCCATCTGGGTCTCGAGTTGTTTGACGTGATGGTGGGAGACGTTGTCGTTCATGGGCATCTGGCCGTGGATGTGGACGCCGTCGCTTTTATGTTCGGCGACGGGCGTGGCTTAGTCTCGTCCGAGTTTCCTTATTTTTCCTTGCGCACACCCTTGAATGGCGTCTTGTCGGACGTCTTCACATCGAGGAAGCGCCCGGTGCCTGTGTCACGTTTAACCCAGTTGCCCGACGACGTCTGGGTCTGACTGCGGTTCTTCACTGCGCCGATACGATGACCGTCGCCAGGTGGGTTGTTTTTCGCCATGTCTTTCTCCTGTTCAGAAAGTGTTAGTGTTGCGAGATTATAAAATCATTTTGATGATGTCAATCAATCGTTACGATTCTATGATGTACTCGTCTGTGTTAGAATGTCAAGATGAATCAACTTCAAACACAACACCATGCTGGTCAAGTGCCAGAGGTCCCTCGGGCTCAGCTCGAGCGTCTGTCGTACATCGACTTTCGGCTTTTTTTCTTGGGTGAGTTAAGGCGAAGTGACTTGATGGAGCGGTTTGGCATCGGTCCAGCCGGTGCAACTCGGGACATCGCGATGTACAAGCAAATTGCGCCAAACAACTTGGACTTGAATGGTGCAACCAAGGTTTATCTGTCGACATCACGGTTCGAGCCCGTGTTTAAACACGAACCGCAACGTGCGCTTACCGCGCTCTCGAGAGGATTCGGCGAAGGGATAGAGGTAGGCGATGCTCTCGTCAGGTGCGAAGTGCCTTTCCCATTAAACCAACCGGATTTGGTTGTCCTTGCAGCCATAACTCGTGCAATCCACAGGAGTAAACCCGTCCGAATTACGTATCACTCGGTAAGCAGTGGCACAGGAAGTCGTGAGATTGTGCCCTTTGGCCTGGTGAGCAATGGCGTACGTTGGCACGTTCGAGCATATGACAGAAAGTCTGCGGATTTTCGTGACTTCGTATTCACTCGGATAGAGTCGCCTGAAATTCTTGAGAACTCAACTGTCAGCCGTGAAGAGACACCTGAATGCGATGTTCAATGGAGCCGCATTGTGCAACTGGAGTTGGCTATACACCCCGACCATCCGCGTCCGGAAGTTGTAAAGCGTGACTACCCCATGGTAGAAGGCATTTTGAAAATTCGTGCCAGAGCCACTAACCTGGGATATCTACTTCAGCTTTGGCGCGTCGATTGTTCCCCTACGCACTCATTGCCAGCTCTTGAATATCCTTTGTGGCTACGTGACCCTCTAGCATTACACGGTGTCGAAAGTGCTGTTCTTGCACCAGGGTATGCAACGCCGCGAGGTCGTCTTGCCTGAGAGCGGCAGCCTAGGTTCGAAGGCGGTTGGGTAGAGCCAGAACCCTCACAAGCATGTTTTATGCAGTTACCGAACTATTCAGTACTGAAGTGCTTGAAACTTGAGATGAGCTTTGCACCGCAGCTTAGTTTGTCGCCGTCGAAAGCTATTTTTTTGCCCTTGATGAGGTGGTGCGAAGACCCGGTCGTAATCGTGCAGTTCGTGTGACCAGGGATGGGGCAACTGCAGGCGTCGCCGACGCACGCCACCGGCACACCGTGAACCTTGAAATGCGTGGCACTGCTGCTGACGACCTTGCCGCCGTGTGAGGTGGCATCGCCCAACCGGATGACGTTTCGCATTACGTCTGCTCCTCTGTCTCTTGTATCGATTACGGCCTTGCGGCGGTCGCGTTGACGGCCTCGTCTTTACCGAAGACGGCGCCCACCGTTGGCGGCTTGTAGTTGTCAGGGTCGATAGCAGGCTTGACCTGATGCTTGAAGACGTCGCGGCCTTCCTGCGCCTTGCGTCGTTCGTCGTTCGGAGGGCTGATGAAGACAATGCTTGCTCCGGCCGGGGCGCGCAGGTTGATGGCGGCCGACGGCCCACCTTCGATGTAGCTGCCCATGACACCCAACGCCATCTGGACGAAGAAAGTGGCCGCGCCAGTGTTGCCCAGGCGCCAGTCGGTGTTGATGAACTGCGCTGTCTTGCTGCTGTCGATTTCCGGCCCGCCCTGCGCCGCGTACTGGTGCAGCACGCCTTCCATCGCAACCAAGTGGTCGACGTTGTTGTCGAAGGCGGCGACAATCCTGGCAGGACCTTTCGCGCGCTCGGCGTCCGGCAGGGTTTGCAGCGCCTGCTGCCAGCCGGCCTCCAGTAGCTTTTGGCGAGCGTCCCGCCGCGTTACCGGCTTGCCGTGCTCGTCCTCGAACTTGACAAACACCGGGCGATGGATGAAACCCAGCGACGGCAAGTTGTCGAACGCCTTCATCTGCTCGCTGTTCCAAGGAATCGGGAACCACGGGGTCGGTTTCCAGTCCTTCGGCGGATGGTTCGCCCAGCGTTTGAATGCGTCGAGCAGCGGACTGCCGTCCTTCTTGACGTAGACCGGGTGCTCCGCGAAGGCGGCGGCGGCCTGCAGCCATTCCGCGACCGATGGCTGGCGGCCGATATTGACTTTGCCCGGGTGAGCGAGCTTCTCGGGATTAGGGACATCGTCTTTCAGTTGGTAGTACATCCTCCGCAGGTTCTCATGCAAGTAGTCGTTGTCCGGGTCGTCCCACACGTAAGGCCGCAACGGCTCAACCCTCTCGCGCCGGGCCAGCAAGAACACGGCGGTCGCATCCGGCCGCTCGGGAATGTAGTAGCCATCCTTCACAAGCCTAGGCGTGCCAGGGACTCTAATGCTATTGCGTACCGCCATGTCGTCGTTAGATAGCAGGACGACGTAAGGCAAATCAGGATATTTGTCGAAGAGCTCGAATGCCTGTTCCAGTAACTGGTCCGGGCGCTCGCCGAGCCGCCACGGACCGGTCACGAACAGGTGCCACGCCATGCCGGTGCCTTCGGCGCTGGCAGCCAGTCCTGACTCCGGTGAAATCTCACTCGGCTGATAGGGGAGATATTCGATTGGAGCGCCCGCATACATCGTCGGCACGCCCCAGAACATCGGAGACGGCTCGGCGCCGTTCTCCAGTGCGTCGCAGGCGCGACCGCCTGAAACCCCAATCTTGTCAGTGTCTGCCCACTCATACTTCTTCGGGTCGCGCTCGCGGATGCTAGCGTGCGGATTACCTCGTTGTAGTGCATCCCAAAGCTTGCCCTGCCGGTACTTTTCGTACGTGATGCCTAGGCCCAGCACTTCAAGCACGTATTCGCGACGTGCCTTCTCAGTGCGCGCGGCGGCTTCATGCTCCTTGAACTGCTGCGTCTTCTGCTGCCACGCCTGCTCGCGCGCGTTCGCGGCGAATGAGTCCTTTATCCATTTGCCGCCAAAGAGGACCGCGACCGCCAGCAGCGGCACGCCGAACCAGCGTACTCTGTCCATCGTCGTCTCCACGTTAACGTTAGCAAGCTCCGGGTGCCACACCCGAAAATCGAACACGAGCCACAACAGGAACAGGAAGGGGAACGCGCTTACCGCTCCCAAGATATATTTCCAGGCCTTGGGACGCGTGATGTCCACAGTCGTAGTGACGGTGTGGCTGCTCATGATTATCCCTTCGGTGCGCCTGGCTGATTCACGCGCCTGCCCGACGTCGTTTCCGAGACGACGATGTCCCAAAGCTTACCCGACAACATGGGCAGGCAAGACGGCAATATGCCCGTGCTGTAGTAGTCAACGTTGCCCTCGATGAGTTGCTTGCGCCAATCGGGCTCGCAGTTGTAGTAGGCGCCGTGTTTGTCTGTGAAATCGTCCCAAGTGGGCATTCCTGGGCGCTGTCGCTCAGTACGCTTTTCCGACTTCTTCAACCGCCAGTCCGCGACCGCGCATAGGTAGGAGTAGAACAGCCGATGGCTAGACGCCTGACCGCTGCCAATTGCCACGTCGTAGGCGGTGACGCGTCGATGGTTCTCGCGGCTGTCGAAAATCGCGCTGTGGAACGACTTCTCGCCCAGCTCGTGCTGCCAGCGCCGCCGTGCGTCGTTGGGGCTTTCCTGCACCACGGCCACCACTTTGCCATCCGGCTGGCGGACCGCGCGCACGACCGTGAATTTGTCGTTCGGGTCGTCGGGGTTGCGGCCTTGGGCCCGGTTGTAGGCGGTCTCAACCTGAGCGCGTTCGTGCGCCGGCAGGTCTTGCGGCGTGCCCGGATAGCGGGCTTGCCCGACCGGGTCGGGCACTTCCACGCTCCTGGCGAGCAGCGGGCTCGCCGTCACCGCAATCGCGGCGGTGATTGGGTCCACTTCCTCGCACGGCCCTCGCTCCTGCGGCGCCGCCTTGGCCAAGCGCGAGCCGGCCGGAATCTTGTTGGCATCCACCTGGTTGCCGCGCAGGTCCGCCTCGCACGGCGGGTGAAGCGGTTCGCCGTTGATTGCGCGGATGCCCTGCCGCTGCATCTCTGGCTTGTCTGTTGCGTCGATGGGCCATGTCGCAACCGGAAGCGAGTCGCGCAGGCTGCGCACCGTTGCTGCGACGTGCGCATGGTCGTCTTCGCCCCTAACCCTTAACGCGAAATCGTGCGGCGGCTGGCCGACCAGGACAGGAAGCACTTTCCCCGTGCGTGGGTCCAGCCGGCGTTTAGCAGTGAATACGCGCTGAAAGAAGCTTGCCCCAAGTTCGGCTAAGGGCTTGCGGATTACTGTGCTGGGGCTCCACCGTTGAGGACGCGCATGGGACACGTAGCCAAGGTCGCCGATTTCGTGCTCGGCCACATACTTGAATTGCTTTCCCCTGGCGTAATCTGGCACGCCCTGCCAACCGATACCGCGCATGTTATCCAGGGCGACCGTCATGTCCTCCGGGCAGAAGTAGAGGTAGACCTTGCCGCGGTTGTCGCGGTCGGCATCAGGCTTCCAGCAGCCCGCGACCATACCGCGGCAGTCGTACTCGTTAATCTTCGCAAACGCCGGCTCAGTCGCCTTCGACTTCACAACGCCAGACACGATGTTCACCAGCGTCTGCAGCCTGGCATGCAGGCTCTGGCGGCCATCAAGCAGGTCGTATTGCGACTTACTCATCGCCGCATCCGAGCCCCCCTGGAAATAGGTCAAGCCTTTCATCTCAATACCCATTTCCTCGTCCAGGCTATACGGCGGATGAGTCAGGATTAACGTGTCAGCGGCCCGCTCGCCTTTCTCAAGCAGGAGCGCCTGCGCCAGAAGACTCAACAGGCATCCTTGGCTGTGCGCGACGATGCTGACCGTATCCTTCGGCTCGAACTTGCGAATCATCGCGATGAGGGCAGCCAGGCGCAGCGCGGCCAATACCATGTACATGCGGCCCGGCCCTGTCTTGATAGGCCTGAGCGGGTCACCTACTGGGTCGAGGGGAGCGTAGACGCCGCGGTTCCACATATCCGGCAGGCTACTGGTCGCATTGCCAAACGGGCCTCCGCCCTTTGAGAGGTCCTTGTCGAGGCGTGTACCGTAACGGTCGGTTTTCTGTCCGTGCACGGTCTTTGTTTCGACTTTGGGCTCCGTGTAGCCCCAGTAGAACGGGATGACAGGGCTGTCGGTGTCCGATTTCACTTGGCGCTTGAAGAACACCGCATCCGGGTCATCGCCCACCTTGTCCTTGTCCGCCTCGCTCGGCATCTTGTATTCGGCCGGCTTGAAATACCGTAGAAGGCGCTCCTGCAAGCCCGCACAAAGGCCTTCCTCCACCGCGCTATATGAGGTGCCAACATCGTTGACTCCGTGGACCAGGATGATGTTGCCCGGCAGGTCGCGTGGCACCTCGATGACTTTGTCCCGGAGACGATTGCACTGAAGTAAAGTGCTCTCGCGTTTGACGACATACTCAATCTTCGGATAAGGCTTTTCGGCCATGTCTTCTCCCTGAAGGCTACTTGTCTCCACCGCCACGTAGCAAATCGATGTCGGCCATATGCATCGCGTCCCGCGCGAGCAGTTCGGACTTGCCGTCTGCGCCGCTCCGGGTCTTCGTGCCGGTACCATCGCTCAGCTCTATGTTCATGCCCGCATCCTTGACGATGCCGCCCTGGACCAGCTTCTCGTCGGCCGTGGCGGCACGCGGGTAACGCAGTTCGGCCTTCTGGTCCGCTCCGCCGCTACCGAATGTCGGACGTAGTGGCGTCATGGTTTCCGGGTCGTCGTACAGGTAATCGGGCGCATGGTATTGGATGGGATGCTTGCTGCCGATGACGAATTCCCCATTGCCCATCCTGACGAATGAGCCGTCTTCCACGACAAGGTGTAAGGCCTTCGCGGAGACTGTCACCACGCCATCGCTGGCCGTAAGCTGCATGTTCCTGGCCGAATCGATAGCGGTGTCGTCGTGCTGGCTCTGGAGAACGAGCTTGCCGAAATGAGCGATTGCGTTGAGCCCGCCGTGATGCGCAAAAAATGAGAGCCCCTTACCGGCGTTGACGGTGAAGCGCTGGCCGGCCGCGAGCTGCAGATGCTGCTGTGCGACAGTGTCGATGTTCCTGGCCGAGTAACTGACGATGGCCCTAGAGCTGGCAAATCCGATTCCGGCCGGCGATGTGATACCAATAACAGGTTCTCGTGGTTCGGTAGGCTCGGGGGCAGTATTGCTGCCGTCCTCCCATCGTTTGAAGCGGGTCAGCAGTTCGTCCTGGTCCTTGGCATCGATTGGCAGACCATTGTGCTCGGCCGCATAGTTCCCGAGTGCGCAGAACAGTTCGCCGCACTCGCGCAGCAGGCCAACGAAGTCGTCGCGAGCGAGCTGCTTGCCCTTAGTGCCTGCCCCACCGAACAGCTTCCAGGCACTCAGGAAGATGCCTCGCGCGGCGTGCAGCGCGATTGCCTCGTCGGTGCGCAGCTCCGCACCTTCGCCTCGCGGTGTCGCCTGACCGTCCTGCCGGAATTCGGTCAGGTAGCCCAGATTCAGTTCGGTCGTGGCGTGGTCGCTCGCCAGTTGGGCGCTAATCTGTCCTTGTGTGTCGTCGAAACGGAGCTGGTTGCCGCGGTGGCCATGCACTTCGCGACTGCGTAGGCCCGACTGATACCGGGTGGCTGGCAGCGCGTCTTCATGTCGGAAGGCTGGGGGAAGCGCGTCGGCGTTGTAGAGCTGTCCGACAATGATGGGCTTGTCCGGGTCCCCGCCGGCGAATTCGATGAGCACCTCCGTTCCAACCGGGGGCAACAAGCGCGCGCCGCATTGCGCGCTGCTACCGGGGCCGTTTCCCGCCCAGTTCGAGGCCACTCGAACCCAGGCCGAAACACCATCAAGATTGGAAGCGTTTGCTCCGTTCCCATGGGCGTTAGGCTGCGGCCTGACTGCCGGAAAACGTACTTTGACCCGCCCCAGTTTGTCGCACCACACCTGCTCGCCTGGTGGGCCAACGACAATCGCAGTCTGAACCTGCGGGCGCCGCAGGACCCGGCGTGGTGGAACGATGCGCACCCCGCGCCGCACGCAGGAGAACCGCGTCTTGTAGCGGGTTTGCTCTCCGTTGTCTGCCATGAGAACGGCGTCATCTTCGTGCGTCCAGCCGTTCCGGTTGAACAGCCGCTCGACACGCGTGCTGATGTCGACGGGGAGGTTATTCTGGGCGACTATGTGCTGTTCGGTGATGACAAATTGCCGCTCTTCCTCCGCGTGCGTGTCAATCTCTGGATGCCCCACAAGACTGAACCACTCACCCGCAGCCAGGTCACGAACGCCGCCTTCGCCATGAAAGGATTTGGAAGCGTATTCGAAACGCGCCATCTGCGTGTCACCCAGCGCGGCCAAATCAAGTATCGTGTCGCCCAGGTGCGGTGCCGCGACGTAGTAGTCCTCGAGGTTCGCGGCAAGCTTGTTTCCTCGTACACCCTGGTTCATTTGGGATGTGGACTGGACCGTCGTAAACGGCGCCGCATCGGGGTTCTTGTAATCGGGGCTGTACAGGGCGACCCTGCCGGGCTGTAAGCTGCGCTCCGCGCCCCAGTACGTAATCGCGTCACGCTCTTCGGTCGCCGCGTCCCGATGAAAGCGCACTGCACCTGCGGAATTCTGGCGAAGGCAATACGGGTCTTGGAAGAGGACGAGTGTGTGGCCGATGACGCGGTCCACCTGGTTGCCCGGGACTCTCGACCAATTCGGGAGCCCTGGACGAAAGAACCATGCGATGCCGAGCCGCTGCATCAGGCGGCGAATGAACGCGGCGTCCGATTCGTTGTGCTGCATGGTGAATTCGCGTCGCGGTGGCCTCGCGTTCATTAGGCCAGCATCGACGTCGAGGTCGAACGTGGCCGCCAGAAGCGGATTACTTGCCCGCCACTCCCTGATGAGCGTCTCAATGATGTCTAGCTCGCTCATATCCCGGAAAATGCGCGTGTTGACGCGGTTTTCCATCACGGACAGTGCGTCGCGCATGACCAACTGATACGTCGCAAGTCCGCCGTCACTCTGGCCAGACGAGGCTCCGGTAACGATGCCGCAAAGACGACGTATCTCGCCGCGGTCGGTGACGACTTGCAGTTCAGCGGGTAGGCCAATGA
This sequence comes from Massilia sp. Masssp93, assembly GCF_059491295.1. Taxonomy (NCBI): domain Bacteria; kingdom Pseudomonadati; phylum Pseudomonadota; class Betaproteobacteria; order Burkholderiales; family Oxalobacteraceae; genus Massilia; species Massilia sp. Masssp93. Next base: position 6,173,503 of record NZ_CP168502.1, read on the forward strand.
AGTTCTTGAGCGCGAGGCTGACACTCTCCGCGACGCAAAGGATTCGATGCTCGAAGCCGCCGCATATTGCTTCGTGTCCCACTACTTTCTGAGGGAGGAGCTGGCCATCCGCGTTCCCGTCAACGCGGTCCAGTACAAGCCGAAGTGGCCTGTTACTCGTCGAAAGGAGGTACTGAGCCAAGTTGGAGATTTGAACTTTGTCAAACTCTGCCATATGTTGTCCTCTGCTAGGGGCTCCAGTTCTTTACTGCACGAAAATAGGTTGATTACGTTTATTCTTTTTTAAGAAAAACATCACCTTCGCTCTACAGTTCCTGCTTGAGAAAAACAAATTATTGTTGTGCGAGCGGTGCGGCATACTGCGCCGCTGCAAATTGCATCAGACTCATGTGGCAAGTAGACCGAGCGCTTCGGCTTATTACGAGGACCTACACGATTTGTGCCGCGCTCCCATCAGTCACACCAACGGTTGGACACCCACATCTGTTTGGTTTGCAGGAGTATCCGCCTGGCAATATTTCGTGTATTGATTGGGTTCAGCTAGGGGCGGAATAGGAACAGCCGCGCCAGCTTCTTAGAGCCAGACGCTTGGATGACGCCGGACGTCAGGCATAACATCCCAGCCTCGAGCAGACTAAACGAAGACACTGTTGACCAACGCCACCCTTAACACCGGTTTTCTTCGTTCCGTTGTAAAGTTCGCATCCCGCTACCGAGGCTGACTACACCGATGGTAGGATGTTTATTTTCAGCAAATAACATTGACCAGGCTGCATATGAATCATCAGGCCCTGTCCTCCTTTATCTGGTCTGTCGCCGACCTTCTCCGCGGAGACTACAAGCAGTCCGAATACGGCCGCGTCATCCTCCCTTTTACCGTTCTGCGTCGTCTTGACTGTGTCCTTGAGGCTACTAAGCCGGCGGTACTGGTCGAGTTCGATGCTAAGACCAAGGCTGGCCTGAATCCCGAGCCGTTCCTGCTGCGCAAGTCCGGCCAAAGCTTCTACAACACTTCACCCCTGGACCTCGTGAAGCTGCTGGGCGACCAGGACCACATTCGCCAGAATCTCTACGCCTACGTCCAGGCCTTCTCGCCGGCGGCGCGCGACATTTTTGAACGCTTCGACTTTTATACGCAGGTCGAGCGCTTGGCCAAGGCCAACCTGCTCTACCTGGTGACCGAGAAATTCGCCAACATCGACTTGCACCCTGAAGTCGTGGACAACGCCAGCATGGGCCTCGTGTTCGAGGAACTAATTCGCAAGTTCGCCGAAATCTCGAATGAGACGGCAGGTGAGCACTTCACTCCGCGTGAGGTCATCCGCCTGATGGTGAACCTGCTGTTCATCGAGGATGACGATGTGCTCACCCCCGGCAATGCCGTGGTCCGCACCATCTACGACCCGACGGCTGGAACTGGCGGCATGCTGTCGGTCGCAGGCGAGTACCTGCTGGAGCACAATCCTCAGGCCCGGTTGACCATGTTCGGCCAAGAGCTCAACGACGAGTCCTACGCCATCTGCAAAGCCGACATGCTCATCAAGGGCCAAGACGTAGCGAACATTATTCCCGGCAACACGCTCAGCGATGATGGCCATGGTGGGCGCAAGTTCGACTACATGCTTTCCAACCCGCCCTTTGGCGTCGAATGGAAGAAGGTCGAGAAGGTCGTGCGCCAAGAGCATGAGAACAAAGGCTTCGATGGCCGTTTCGGCCCAGGCCTGCCGCGCGTGAGCGATGGCTCCATGCTGTTCCTAATGCACCTGCTCTCCAAGATGCGTCCGGCGCAGGACGGTGGCAGCCGCTTCGGCATCGTGCTCAACGGCTCGCCGCTGTTCACCGGTGGAGCGGGTAGCGGCGAGAGTGAAATTCGCCGCTATGTACTTGAGAACGACCTAGTGGAGGCTATCGTGGGCCTCCCCACCGACATGTTCTACAACACTGGCATCGCCACCTACGTCTGGATTTTGTCGAACAAGAAGCCGGCGGACCGCAAAGGCCAGGTGCAGCTCATCGACGCCAGCGGCTTCTGGCAGAAGATGCGCAAGAGCCTGGGCAGCAAGCGCAAGGAGATGAGCGATGCCCACATCGCCACCGTCACGCGCCTGTTCGGCGACTTCACCGAGGCAGAACTCGTTACCGTGTTCGATGCTGCAGGCGTTGCGTTGGGCGAGCCGCAACTCGTCACCGGCACCGACAACGCGCCCGTGCCTCCGGAGGGCGGAAAGGTCAAGCGCGTGCCCATCTCGCGTATTTTCCATAACGAGGAATTCGGTTACACCACCATCACCGTCGAGCGCCCTCTGCGTGATGGAAGTGGCAACGTGGTGCTTGGTATGAAGGGCAAGCAGAAGGGCAAGCTGCAGCCAGACAGTGCACTGCGCGACACTGAGAATGTACCACTGACCGAGGACATTCAAGCCTATTTCGAGCGCGAGGTATTGCCTCATGCGCCTGATGCCTGGATTGACAAGGAGAAGAGCAAGGTTGGCTATGAGATTCCGTTTAACCGCCACTTCTACGTCTTTGAGCCACCGCGTAGCCTGCATGCCATCGACGAAGAGTTAAAAGCTGTCTCGGCCAAAATTATGAAGATGCTGGAGGAGCTGGCGGAATGAGCTTATCGAGCTATAAGGAGTACGTGAACGTCCAGATGGAATGGCTTGGACTAATCCCATCGCATTGGAGTTTGCCACCGCTTTACTTGCGTTATCAGGCTGAGTTGGGGAAGATGCTAGACACAAGCCGTATTACGGGTAAGAACTTATTGCCGTACCTGCGGAACGTTGATGTACAGTGGGACAACATTAATCTTGAAGATTTACCTGAGATAGACATCGAACCGAGCGAACTATCTCGTTATACAGTGCGAGTTGGCGACCTCTTGGTTTGTGAAGGCGGAGAAGTTGGCCGTGCAGCTGTTGTAGATTCCTTACTTGGGCCAACTGCATTTCAAAAGGCGCTACACCGTCTAAGAGCAATTCAGCCTGGCGAAGTGCCGAAGTACATGTTCTACGTATTTTGTTGGGCAGTGAATGCAGGGGTTTTTACTAACAATGGTCAATCAACGATTGCGCATTTGACTGGGGAGCAACTGCGAAAGTGCCGTTTTCCTTGCCCTCCATTTGACGAGCAAACAGCCATCGCCGCTTTCCTCGACCACGAAACCGCCAAAATCGACGCCTTGATTGCCGAGCAGGAAAAGCTTCTAGTCCTGCTGGCCGAAAAGCGCCAGGCCACCATTTCTCATGCGGTCACCAAAGGCCTCAACCCAGACGCCCCAATGAAGGTTTCTGGCGTGGCGTGGCTGGAGGAGGTGCCAGCGCACTGGGAGGTGCGGCGGCTAAAAACCATAAGTCCAGAAATCACCGTCGGCATCGTTGTCGAACCATCCAAATACTATGTTGATGACGGTGTGCCCGCGCTTCGTTCCCTGAATGTTTTCCCAGGTCAGATTTCTACAGATAACCTCGTATACATCTCTGCCGAGTCTAACGAAACACTCGCAAAATCGCGACTACGAGCAGGTGACCTTGTGTCCGTTCGCTCAGGACAAACGGGCGTCACCTCTGTTGTACCTCAGCATCTCGACGGCTGCAACTGTATCGACCTCATCATTATCCGCAAACCACTCAATAACTGCGAGAGATTCCTCTGCTGGTTTTTCGCCTCTGATTCGGCTCTGCGACAGTTCGCCTCCGGTTCGGGTGGCGCGATTCAGCAACACTTCAATATCGGCACCGCAATGAACTTGCAGATTCCGCTGCCGCCTCTGGATGAGCAGCATGCCATCGCAGCCTTCCTAGATGCTGAAGCGAAGAAGCTAGATGCGCTATGTGGCGAGACAGAACGGGCTATCACTCTTCTCAAAGACCGCCGAATCGCCCTCATCACTGCTGCAGTCACTGGTCAAATCAACGTGCGGGGCACGGCAATGCAATACGCCAACATCGGACAGGAACTTGCTGCATGAGTGACATTCAACTTTTTCATCTGCACGGCAGCGGCACGGTCACTGAACTCGCTAGCAAATCGGTGCCACTGGAAAAGACTCTTCAAACCCTTATCGAGGGACAAATGGAGACTTTCCTGGGAGTGCGCTTCCTCGCCAGCGAGTACGCAACCGGCAAAACACACAAAGGCCGTATCGACTCGCTAGGGCTGGACGAGAACGGCTGCCCGGTCATCGTCGAGTACAAGCGCTACAGCAATGAAAACGTCATCAACCAAGGCCTGTTTTATCTCGACTGGCTGCTGGACCACCAGGCCGAATTCCGTTGGCTGGTGATGGAGAAGCTCGGTAAGGAAACGGCCGAACATATCGAATGGACGGGCACGCGCCTGTTGTGTATTGCGGCCGACTTTACCCGCTATGACCAGCACGCGGTGCAGCAGATACCCCGCAATATCGAGCTCATTCGCTACAAGCTGTTCGGAGACGACCTCTTGCTGCTGGAACTGGTCAACGCGCAGAGCGTGCCGGACGCCACGGCCGTCAAGCCAACCCCCATCGATGCACCGCCCACCCAGCTAGGCACTCCAAAGCCCGCTGGGAAAGACAAGTCGCTGGTCGAGCAATTGGGGCTGGCCACGCCAGAAATTCAAGCACTCTACGAGCGGACCACCTCGGTACTGCTGTCGCTGGGCGACGACGTGCAACAGAAGGCCCTCAAGCTCTACACGGCCTTCCGCCGGCTAAAAAACTTCGCCTGCATCATTGCGTACCCAAACCGCCTGCTTATCACACTCAAACTCGACCCAGCAACAGTCACTCTCGAAGAAGGTTTCAGTCGCGACATCAGTCAGGTGGGTCATTGGGGTACAGGCAACGTGGAGCTGTGCGTGCGCAACCCTGCCGACCTCCAGAAGGCCCAAGTACTGCTGGAGCGTAGCTACGCCGAGAACTAAGCGCTACTCAAGCATTCGCACAAAAAGACGAATAAGAGAAAAGCATGAGCCAGAACCTGCACCAGGAACACCACTTCGAAACCGAAATCTGCACACACTTGGCAGCTAACGGCTGGCTGTACGCCGATGGCGACGCTACCCGGTTCGACCGCGCCAGCGGCCTGTTCCTGCCCGACCTGCTGGCCTGGGTGGAGACGACGCAGCCCGAGAACTGGAAGCGCCTGACCAAAACCCACGGCACCACCTTGCCCCAAGTGCTGGCCGAGCGCGTGCGCAAGAACATGAACGAACGCGGCACCCTCGACGTACTGCGCCGGGGCGTAGAAATGTTGGGACTCAAGGAGCCGCTGGAATTGGCCCAGTTCAAACCAGCGCTGGCCATCAATCCGGCCATCCAGGCGAAGTACGCTGCCAATCGGCTACGCGTGGTGCGTCAAGTCTGCCACTCGCCCAACAATCCCAAGGACGAGCTGGACCTCGTGCTGTTCCTCAACGGTATCGCCGTAGCTACGGTGGAGCTGAAAAGTAACTTCACGCAGAGCGTACACGACGCCGTCGACCAGTACCGCTTCGACCGTCTTCCGCAGCCCAAAGGCGGCATGCTAGAACCACTTCTGAGCTTCCCAGGAGGTGCGTTAGTGCACTTCGCGGTGAGCCAGAGCGAGGTAATGATGTCCACGCGCCTAGCGGGGCCCGCAACTACCTTCCTTCCCTTCAATCGGGGCAACGCCGGCGGCGCCGGCAACGCATCGAACCCAGACGGCTTCACCACGGCCTACTTGTGGGAAGAAGTTTGGGCGATTGATAGCTGGCTGGACATCCTACACCGCTATCTCATCTGCAAACGCAACAACAAGAAACAGCCGCAGGCCGTCATCTTCCCGCGGTATCACCAACTCGACGCGACTCGCGCTTTGGTGGCCGATGTACTGGACAAGGGGCCCGGAGAGCGCTACCTAATTCAGCACTCGGCCGGTTCAGGCAAGACTAACTCAATTGCCTGGACGGCGCACTTCCTGGCCGACCTCCACGACACCCACCACAACAAGCTCTTCGACAGCGTGTTGGTGGTCAGCGACCGCACGGTTCTGGACGCGCAGTTGCAAGAGGCCATCTTCGACTTCGAACGTATCCACGGCGTGGTGGCCAGCATCACCAACGAGCACGGCAGCAAGAGCGCCCAGCTCGGCCAAGCGCTCAAGGACGGCAAGAAAATCATTGTTTGCACAATCCAGACGTTCCCGTTCGCCTTGCAGGCGGTGCAGGAGCTGGCTTCCACCGAAGGCAAGCGCTTCGCAGTGATTGCCGACGAGGCACACAGCTCGCAAACTGGAGAAGCTGCGGCCAAGCTCAAGCAACTGCTTTCGGCACAGGAATGGGCTGACTTGCAGGACGGCGGCGAGGTAGACACTGAGGCGCTGCTCGCTGCGCAAATGGAGGCCCGCGCCGGGGTGAAGGGTCTGACTTACATTGCCTTCACTGCGACGCCAAAAGCCAAGACGCTGGAGCTGTTCGGTCGCAAGGGCCCTGACGGGCTGCCACAGCCTTTCCACGTCTACTCGATGCGCCAGGCCATCGAGGAAGGCTTCATCCTTGACGTACTGCAGAACTATACGAGTTACAAGCTCGCCTTCAGACTGGCTCACGATGGACAGGAGTGGGACGACAAGGAGGTCGAGCGCAGCACGGCAATGAAGGGGTTGATGCAGTGGGTTCGGCTCCACCCCTACAACATTGCGAGCAAGGTGCAAATCGTTGTAGAGCATTATCGCGAGAACGTGCAACCGCTGCTGGAAGGTAAGGCCAAGGCGATGGTCGTGGTCGGCAGCCGCAAGGAGGCCGTACGCTGGCAGAAAGCCATCCGCGCCTATATCGGAAGGCAGAACTACCCGCTCGGCGTGCTGGTCGCTTTCTCGGGCGAGGTGAACGACACGGACAGCTTCCCCGAGGCCGTAACCGAGACCAGTGAGGCTTTGAACCCCGGACTGCGTGGCCGGGACATCCGCGAAGTGTTCAAAGACGACAACTACCACCTGCTGCTGGTGGCCAACAAGTTCCAGACCGGCTTCGACCAACCGCTGCTGTGTGGGATGTACGTAGATAAAATGCTCGGCGGCATCCAGGCCGTGCAGACGCTCTCGCGCCTGAACCGTTCCTATCCCGGCAAGGACACGACCTATGTGCTCGACTTCGTCAACGAGCCGGTGGACATCCTCAAAGCCTTCAAGACCTACTACGAGACCGCGGAGATGGAAGCGGTCACTGACCCGCACTTGGTCTACGACCTGCGTGCCAAGCTGGACGCTACCGGCTTTTACGACGACTACGAAGTGGACCGCGTCGCCAAGGTCGACCTGGCCCCGAACGGCACACAGAAACAGCTCGACGCTGCCATCGCCCCCGTGGCAGACCGGCTTCTCAAGCGCTACAAGGCCGCGCAGCAGGACAAGCTGGTGGCCGAGGAGAAGCAAGACGACAAAGCCGCGCGCGCCGCGAAGGACCAACTGGAAGCGCTGCTGCTGTTCAAGAACGACATGGGCGCCTACGTGCGGCTCTACGCGTTCCTGAGCCAGATTTTCGATTACGGCAATACCGATATCGAGAAGCGCTTCCTGTTCTACAAGCGCCTAATCCCGCTGCTGGACTTCGGCCGAGAACGCGACACGGTGGACCTCAGCAAGGTAGTGTTGACCCATCACACGCTGAAAAGCCGGGGCAAGCAGCCGCTGGGGTTGAGCGCGGACGGCACGTACAAGCTGCCGCCAATGGACGCGATAGGGAGCGGCAGCGTGCAGGAAAAGCAGCAGGCTTACCTGGTCGAAATCATCGAGAAAGTGAACGGCCTGTTCGAGGGAGAACTTACCGATGATGACCAGCTCGTCTACGTCAATGGCGTACTCAAGGGCAAACTGCTCGAGAATGAAACTCTGATGCTCCAGGCCGTCAGCAACACTAAGGAGCAGTTTGCCAATTCGCCGGACCTCAAGGATGCACTATTGCACGCCATCATGGATGCGCTCGACGCCCACCAGACCATGAGCACCCAGGCATTGGGCTCGGAACGTGTGCGCGAAGGTCTGCGCGACATCCTGCTTGGGCCAGCGCAACTGTATGAATCCTTGCGAAGCAAGTCTATGCCTGCAGCAACTGGGGCTGCGAACTGAGGCAGGGCAGGGCAGGGCAGGGCAGGCCTGCACGGCGCAAGCGCGAAGAAGAAGAACTCTTCCAACGTGTCGTAGTCCAGCATGGCGGTCGCAAAGACCAGCTGAACGCCCATCGCCTGAGCGAGCAGCCACTCCACACGTTAATCCGGATAGCCCGAAAATCCGAAATAGGTCGCTGCGAAACCCGAACCATCTGAGATGCAACGAAGAAAGGATGATGGTCCGTCGGGCTTAGAGAAATCTGTCGGCGAGCAGGAGAAGAGCAACAAGAATGCCAACGAGCGGGACATACGTCCCCAGGACGTGGACAACTTTACTGCGACCTTCTGGCGTCTCGATGTAGCGAAGTAATTTTCTCACGAAAGCCTCTTTAGGTATATTCTCGCCTTAAGTATTTTCCGCGCAGTTTTCAATTTAAAATTCTCGAATCACTTCTTTCTGACTCAAGAAATATTTCATGGCTGTGCCGTATCAGGTACAGGCCAATTGAGAATTTGAGCAGCACGCCGGATGATGTAACGGGCCTCCGCTTCGGAAGTCCATTTTGTAGCTATGAGCCTCGGCAAGTACTGGCCAAGTATCGCGGGCTCGGACATGTGCATGCGCTTTCCCCGCTTCGACTCTAAAGCCTTTGCCGCAAGTTTATTTGCTAAGTCTTCGCAAGCATCCCACCGCAAGTAGAGTTCTGGAGGTGTACAGCCCGGTGCGTAAAATCGTCCTTCATATTGCACAAGTAGCAGCTTGGGATGAAAGCCACTAACTGCTCCATGAACATCAGGACGAGGGAAATCCGTTGGAACTTTGGAATAGTCTGGGGAACTGTCATCTCCCGACTTCGGGCTTTTATCCACATTGTCCATGCATCCTCCTTTACGCTAAGGTAGTCCGCATCACGCCAAGGCTCAAGAGACGAAAATAGAATATTTGACGAAAATCAAAGACTAACTTTACAGTTGCTATAGAAAATAGCGAAAATCGAATAATACACATGCACTGCGGTCAATTCATGTTTCCTAATCGCAGTACCAACCGGGCACGAAATTACCAATCGGGGTCCTCAGACATATTGTTTCGATTAGGCTTTCGATAACCGACCAAGCCTACCTCAACGGTAACGTTGTCCCTTTTATCAGATTTCTTGGTAGACGTTTTGGAATCAGGTACTAGAAGTTCCCGATTTTCTCTAAAATCTTCGCCGACGATTTCTGAGTTGCCTTTACCTCGGTTCGCAAACTTTTCGCCTTTGATGACGCGATTTTTTGGAAGTCCGTCAACCTCTCTGATTGCTTTCTCTTTTGCAATCGGCAGCATCGCTTTCTTTGCCTGTTCGGCTCTTTGGATACGCAAAAGAGCGTTACTCTGCTTATTAACAAAATTATGTAGCCAACTAGGAGAATCTTTATATTGCTCTTTACACCTTTCCATCATTTCAAGAAATACAAACGAACCGTCTTGTCTTTCCCATGCTAATATTTTATCGGTCTCCGCAAATTTATACACTGTTATCGATGGCTCCTGCTTTTTCTTGCTAGGTCCGCTGTTCCATTGCTCATAATACTGAGTCAGCTCGTCGGACTTATAACTTGCCTTGCCTATTGTCACAGCGCCGTTTGTCGCGGTTAGCTCGTGCCTTTCCAAGAGATTTTTGTAGATAGCGCCCGGTGGCCAGTCATATGTCGCGTCGCCGCGTCTTTGATTCCTATTCCAGAGGAAAATCGCCTTTGGATTGGGTTTTACCTTCGCCTTTATCATATCAGCAGTGAGTAAATGGCTCACGGGTGTATAAAGGTTGTAATCACTAATCGCACAAAGCAACAACTGCACAAATTTTTTGTACTCGATTTTGGCGCACGCCGCTGCGTTCTCTTTTTTATCTTGGTCTCGAATGGAACTTGTGCGTTCATACGCCCCAGGCAACTTAGCCAACTTCTTTTGCAAAATTCCATTTACATTTTCCACAACTCCCTTACCTTTAGCATCTCGAGGCCTAGTCATCAATCCGTCCACGCGAATTTCTTCTGTAACGGCCTTCGTAACTGCTAACGAAATACCCGGACCGCGGTCAAACATCGCCTGCTCACAGACGCCGTAAACAAAACCAGTAAGATGCGAGACGTCATAGCGCAGCAATCTTGATTCCTTCGAAGTGAACGCATTGAACAGGCAATGTTTGTACGCGTAGCCGCTCTCCTTGCCTAACCAATCATACCAACCAACAATAGCGCGACTCCTCCTATCGACTGCGAGTAAAACATTAGGCTTTCCAGCCGGCATGGCGCCGTAAACCACCTCGAAGTTAAATTCCATTCCATCGAAGTCATATATATCAATGACTCGATTCGTCAGGTCTTCTGAATGACCTCTTAAGGCCGCGTATTTGTTCCCCCACTCTAGTTCGCCGACTCTCGCCCGCTTCATATCAAATTCTTTAACAATTTTTGCCCCATACCTAAGAAAGAGCGCGCGTTCAGGCAGCTTCTCGGGGGCAATGGCGTAAGAAGTAATTTGGCCGTCTGCACCTCGGTTGAACGCTCGCAGACGAAGTAACAACACTTCGTAAGCTTCGGAAACGTTCTTGTTACCACCGACATACGCTTCCCAAAGTACCTCTTTCCAACGTCGATAATAGTTGGGCGTCATGTTCCGTCCGGTGAACTTGGTATTTGAATCCAAGACCACATTGTCGTTTGGCCTGCCCATCTTCACTTTTGTAATATTGAAACGTTCAACCCCCGGTGCTCCTTTAAAAGGGTTCAAAGACATCAAGGCATACTTATACTGCCCATAGTAGAAGTAACGAGTAAGCAAGGAACGAATTCTCGGCTCCTTAACTTCAGCAAGTTTCGCCGCTTCTTTGATGTAGTGGGCCCGTACTCGGCTATCGGTGATTAATAAATCGCCCGCCTCGGCAACTACCCAGGCAATCTTGTTCCATTTCGAAGCGATGTCGTTGCGCGCATCGGAATCCGGCTCGGCATTAAGCATCCATTTTGGGCAAACTATTTCCTCGATTTCCTGAATGACTGTTCCAAAAAGCCCAAAGTTTTTTCGTAGCTCCCAACGCTCGTAGGGCAGAGAGTTCTTCGGCGCCTTTCCTACTTGAACTTGCATAACATACATATATCTATCATCCGAAAGGAGATGTCTCCAGTATGTTACGTATCCGCCGCGTCCAGTACGCTAAATTAACGCGGACCGACGAAACCCTAGAATTGGAACTGGTTCCTCTTGCATTTTAAATCACTATCATGGTTGACAACTATCCGGGTATATGTGGTCGCCACGTATTCCATTACGGCAGTCTACGGGAGCAGAACTAAGGGTTCTGTAACGTGCAAGGGAAATCGATGGTCAAGCCACAAATATCCGAGAAACACGGCAATTCCGAATAGGCGATACGATTCGTCACGGCTGAAGCCAAGACGTCTCCCCATCATTGGTAGGACTCTGTCGAGCGGTCCTTGGCTTTTTGTCTTCTTAATGGCAACGGCGAGGTCCAATGCGGCCCCCATGTAAAATTCGATGTCAGCCCATAAAAACCAAGACTTCAAGAGCAAGTAATTTTTATACTCCACATCGGAAACTGTGAATTCATCCATGACCTCGTGAGTACTACCCCAACTCCGGATTGCTGTTGCTTCTCGTTGATGTCGCGCTATAGTTTTTTCCTTGGAAATGAAAGCCCTAGGTTTTGCCGAGACACCGTGGTACACCAGATGAGGAACCCCAGGTATTGATAACGTCAACATGAAATCAATCGTCATCACCTTCGTTTTAGGAAAGGGTTGACCTGCAAAGTAGTAACGTTCGTATTCGTCGCGGTTCCAAGATGGGTATTGGGTTCTGCATTCCAAAACGAACGGACACATATCAAAATACGCTTGTAACCTGGCCTCTAGCAGCGAGTGGCAGGCATGCATACGCCCCGTTTTTATGCTGTACCAATTGCCTGAAATACCGGTCTTACCTTCTCTAGCTTTCTTCCATGACTCGAAGCCGCGGCCCATCGTGATGCCACGCGGGTCTTTCGCAGGCAAACGAATCGGCCAGTCAAGTGTTGGCCTACCGTTCAGTTGACGCAGACAAAATGACGGCCGCTCCAGTGAAGGAGAAGATGAGGTGCAGGCTTCTGATGGCGAACTTTCGCATTTAGTGGGTTTTAATCTGCGGCGTGTCGGCCTTTGCTTAATAAATGGCAGAGGCCCCCCATCAGTCAGGATTCTAACAGTTGTCGTTTTAGCCATTTCCGTACCTTTTCCTTGAGTTTCTTTATTTGATTAAATGACAAATGAGAGAGGTCGAGGTTCCTTTGAAACGGGGCGTTTGATGACGTATCAAAAGCCTGTTTTAAGAGCGCTTGGACCTGTCGAAGTCTCCAATCCTCAAGTGACTCGGTGCACTCGGCTAAGGCCAACTTTGTGCTCGGGAGTTGTTCGAAATGCTTCTTCGCTACGGCCTGGAGTGAATGCCCCTCCAGTAACCGACGATGAGTTACTCGAAAGGGTGATGACGAGCACATCAGTAATTCGTGGCGGATACGAATGTGTGTTGCCAAAAGGTGGTCTCGACGAGCCTGTAAACTTTTGCGACTTGCTGACGATGTTAGGAAAGAAGGAGAACATGGGAGAGTCTTATCAAGCCACTCTTTGTCAAAGCGGCAGAAGAAAGCATAAGCTTCCCTTGCACCAAGGGACTTCAACTGATATCTCTTAAGATTTGGCGTTTTAATTTTCATACTTAACAACAAGCTGCGGAATTTGCATCGCAGCTCCTGAAGTTCTTCTTCTGTCTTTAAATGCCAGTGTCTGTAACGGTCAGGTCTTTGCCGTCTCCGTATCACTTGAACGACATTCTTATGAAAGTGCAAGTCTGGCAAGGTAGCTGTATTGCTCGAGAGCGAATCCGCCAAGTCTTCCATTCCATCAAACAGAGCGGAAATTAGGAGCAAATTTTGTATAGGGTTTCTCGGCAGACGAACACCCGCGAGACACTGACGGAAGAGAGTTTTTACGCCAGTAGAGAGTTGGTAAGTATGCAATGTTTTTCTTCCGACTTTCTTTTCAATTAAGTTTATAATTCGAATAACGCCTCCAGGCCCACCATGCCCGAGTAGCTTTGCACGTCGGGAGATTGCCAACAATAATTCGGCATTCTTCACCGTGCTTAATACTTCTCCGGTCAGTATCTGGCGAACCGTTTTGGCTATTTCTACTTCAACCCTGCGCTCCATTTCGGTAGCCAATGGACGTACTTGTTGTAGCTCCTGACCGCAGAGACATTTCAAGCGGGGTAGCCATGCTTCCCTTGAATGTCGGAAGCCAGATTTGCACTGGTTGCAATAGGAGAGCAGGGGTTCGAAATGAAAAGGACAAAGTGCAAGTCCCGGAACGAAGTGTGCGGTTCGCCAACGCCCTATCCCTTGCCTAGTGTCGTCTGCCACGCATTGTGCGCAAATTGCCAGCGCCCAACGACCTGATAAGCCCATCGAAGAAAATCCACAGGTTGCCGCGATTCCTGGTACTGGGTTTGCTAAAAAATGCCCCCGTAGAGACGCAACGACATCTTCTGGCAAGAAGGGACGAAGCAAAGGGAATACTGTATGGCCTTCGAGCAAAGCTTCGGCGGAAGGAACGGATGAACTATACAACTGTGCCAATTGTTGTAGACCTGATGGGAAAAGCCAAGATAGGCGATGTCCTGGTTTGTTTTGGTACCTTAATGTCATGTCGATACCGCCTTGGGCAGCGAACGGAGATATCCTAGCGATATAGCCACTGATAAGCTCTCCGGTCAAAATCTTCGGTTTAGCGATGAAATATTGTGCTAGCGATGAATCTGAGGACATCTTCCTTCTTAATCTCCTGCAGGTACTTCGAAAGATTCTCGGTTGTTAATCAGAGAGGCAACCGAACAAGGTCGGAGTCCGGCTCGCCGGGCTACGCGCCAAACCGTAGCGTGAACTGCATCGTGGTCGATTGCGGCGACCCACTGCATACGACGTGCAACAAAAGACGAATGGGTTTCAGTTGCGGTGCCGAGCTGTTGAACACCTTGCGACGATATGAGCTTGCATAGCTGGTAATCGGATAAGCCACTCATCGTCTGAAGTCGATACGCACTTCGCCTAATGGGCGCGGATTCTGCACGCCCACATTTCTCCGAGGCGTCAGCCACGGCCCCGGCCGCTACCGCTAACAAAACTGCATGGGGCTCCCGGCTGCGCTGCCGTTCCGTCGTTTGCCGGTGCGGTGAGTGCGCATGAAGCCACGTCCTGTCATGCCTGTAGAGATATGCCCAGTCTGCGGCAACCTTACGACGAAGGTGCGTTACTGTGGAATCGGGATGGTTCTCGAGTGTTGTGAGCCAGTTCTCACGTGCCGCCCCCAGTCTTTCCTCTGACTGCAATCCGCGTGCCGAGGCTCTAGATTCATTAGCGCTCGGCAATAGTCTATAGACGGTAGACAACGAGACCTTGAATACGGCAGCAACCTCTGACACCGGGCGGCCGGTCTCTAAGGAGTTAATAATTCGTTGTTTGTCCGACTCAGATATGCTTTTGGGACGTTCTTTGTAAGAAATGCCAAATTTACGAGCAAGTCGAAGAGAAGTATTGATGCTGATACCTAGCGTTACCGATGCCTGTCGCATCGACGGTGCGGAACTCAGTACAGAGAGTTCGTGCTCAGCGCCCACTCTTACCTTCGGTTGTCCTGCCCTGACTGTGCGTTGGGGCGTCACATTCGTATTTTCCGCCACGTCAGCGAGCCACTTGAACAGCACGCACCAGACTGGATGAACATTGCGGTCGGGCCGTAGTACAGCCCGAAGTGCCGCGGCAGCGTACTGCGGTTCTGAACATAGCAGACGAAGTCGTTCATCCCTGAAAGCCTTATCGAACCTCTTGTGGAAGGCGAGTAAAAGTGCGGCCATTGCACATCGGCCCCCCTCAGAAATCCACCGCGCCTCAGTCAATTGACGAGTAAGCAGGTCTCGCCGGTAACACGACCTCTCCCAGGAAAGGCATATAGCATTTGCGGTACGAAGCGAAAATTCGGCTATGTCCTCTGGATTACCACATTCACTGGCACGACACCTGTTACCGTAGTATTTAGACATTCCTTTCTTCGCCTGGAGCGCTGTCCCGTGCCACGGGCAAACCCCAAGGAACGGCGCAGCGTGCTGGCGATAAGTAAAAGCAAAGCCGTGGCTGCGGAGATTCTGCTCATCACAGTGGATGCAATGCAGGCACTCCTGCTCACTGCAGCTGAAGAATAGGGGGAGGCGTGAAGGCCTAAGCGGACCGCGTGAATCTTTGATAACCCGATTTCGGAACGCGGAAATTAGCTCGGCCGCGACCCCGCAGGCGTAAAAGTCGTACAACGTGTGTTCATGGATGACTCGGCTCACGTCTCCATATGCGTTGCAAAATGTTTGGCAGAACCGAGCTACCGAACATGGAATGGTATCCAGCGATGGACGATTCCGGTTAAGAAGACGGACACATTCCGCACGTAATGTGCCTCCGTAATTACATCCGCCAACTCTCTCCAACAGGCTATTGATAGTCTCATCTGTTGGGAAAGGCGGCACTAGTAGAAAGCGCTCGCTCATCATCGCCGGCTCCCACCACGATATTTCAGCTTGAGCAGCCTCTCGAATTCCGCACTGTACGTGTCACTGAAAACTTCGTAAGGAAGGTAGTCCCCGTAAGCCCTTAAATCGTCGGGGGCCACGTCGTCTCTGCTTTTCTGAACTTGAGCCATGAGCGTCAATGGCTCCTTGAAAAGACGCAGTTTTGCGTCGAGAACGTTCAGCAAGTCTCCCTTCGTAGCTCGCTCAACCAGCATTGGGTCGTAAACGAATTCTTGGTGAAGTCCGGCATACCCCTCGGTCAGAATACGCATATTGCCGCGCGACACGTCCCACAAGAGCTCAGGAAGAAACTGGGGCATCGAAATGCGCGGGTCAAGATATCCCAGCTTCCAGAACGATGAGCAAATTTCCTCCCAACCACTTCCGGGGGGCTCCAAGTCCCAGTACTCTTGGCCCGTAGAGCCTAAGTGAGCCTGCTTGCTACCTCCTCGAGCAATCACTTGCAATGCCGGGTAGGTGCAGGTTAGAAGGGTAGGTATCCCCGTGCGCTCCTTAAACGTAGAGATAAAATCCAGGATTTCGCGGTACTCGGCTCTTATTGAGCGAAGACAAAACCCGTCTATTACAAGCAATCCCAAGCTAAGAACAATGCAAGTAGCGATGGCTGCATTCGTTCCGTTGGTGCCGACAATATTGGAGAAGATGCCATCGTTCGCGCGTGCGATGCCGAGCTCACCTATCAGTGCGTGTCGAAGGTTGGAGAGCAGTCCAGCTAACGTCCCGCAGTCCGGCCATCGAAGAATGAGAACCGGTAAGAAGCTGAACTGACCTTTACCTGTCTGAATCATGCAGGGCTCATTGCCGATGAGAACGCGCAGCCGCTGCAAAAATGCAGTTTTGCCCGAGCCAGAGGGTCCGGCAAGAATGAAGCCAGAACCGGTCATGCTGCCTAGGAATTCAGGAGCCGACCTCAGCTTTCCTCCGCGTAACACATTCGACTGCTCATAAACGAATTCCACGTACCGCACATCTTCTGGATTTCGTAGCGCAAGCGAAGCATGTACTTGGGCTAGCACGCGTTGGCCGAATCGAACTGCATAGCTAGTCGGCCAGTAAGCTGTCGCGATATTTGCAAGCCCGGCTATTTTTTGACCGACTGATGCTGACTCCGGATACCGCAGTTCGGGAACACCTCGGTTTTTTAAGATTGTCCGAGTCTCCTTCTCGGAGAGAACTGGGCGTAGTCTAGCTAACAAGGGATTATCGACAAGAACCGAGTTCGACAGCTGGGCAGTAACACGTTCTTGTTGCGGCACGTTGTTGAGGGAATGCCGGTGTTCGGTGACCGCCAGCGTCTCCGAGAGGTCAACTGAGCTCAACGCCACCTCCTACCAGGCTTAGCTTTACACAGGGGCCAAGACCAGCCTTTGATGGCGAATACCGGTCTTCACCTCGCTCACGCCTGAGGTAGCTTGACGAGCGAAGAACTGAATTGGCCCAGTGCGCCAACAGCGAGTCAGTCACGGATTGACCGGGGTTTATAGGGCAGGAAAAAAGCGGCAGGGTATACGATGTCGAGTGCATGATTTGAACGTGCGAGTTGGTCCAAGCCGCGGCTGTAGACTCATACAGGCGGCAGTTGACGCCCGGCGCTTCTCATGCAACACTACACTCCTCGATGAGCGGGGTGTCATCATGACGCGCCGGGAAAAGAGGCAGGGCGGCAACCCTGCCTTTTTTCGTTTTAAGCAGTACTTTTTTAAGGCAGTCCTGTTCGGGCCTCCATCAGAGATACTTTGTTTATTTTGTGTAGTTTACTGTAGCAACTGTAAAAAACTCTTTTATTTTCAGTTACTTACGTACAAATCGGGATTCTAGTCGAGCTTGGTTACCGGTGCAAGCATAGCGTAATAATGTAGGAGACTTATTTTCGAATTTGCATCTCCTCACCTTTTATTCTCATACGCAAACAGCTCAACGTACCGCCTCCTTTCCAGTAAGATGAACGCTCCAGTTCGTTACACTGCAATTATCATAAATGATAATTTAGTTAACTCAAGCTCACAGTATTGGTCCAACTCAAGGTGATTGAAAATCAGATGGATTGGCAAGTCGAAGCCAAGCGACTGCTGCGAACTGAATTAGTTCGCAGAGGGGTCTCGGTCGAGGAATTGGCAGGCAAGCTTGCTCAGCTGGGGATGGTTGAGTCGCCGAAGTCTCTTGCGGTAAAAATTTCTCGAGGGAAATTTCAGCTCGCGTTTTTCCTGCAATGCATGGCGGCTTTGGAGGCGGGGACGGTGACGATAACCGTCCCCTCAAAAGCGCTTAACGAAGAGTAAGGTTTGAGCCTATTGGTCGAGGTGTCGGCTGTTGCACCACGAAAAAATGGCCCTGATATGAAGACAACCTTGGAAAAACCGGGGGGTTTGTTGGGGCGCTAAACTGGAGGCCTTTCGGTCCGATGGTATAAGCGCTTCTACCCAACAAATATCAGGGTTTCAGGGCAAATCTCCCCCCTTTGCGAAGCACTTCGGATAGAGTTCCCGAAGCGCTTCTGTTCTCGCACTGCATTTGCGGGGGGATTACCCATCAGGCTTATTCGACCGTCACCGACTTCGCCAGATTACGCGGCTTGTCGACGTCGGTCCCACGCGCCAGCGCCGTGTGATACGCCAGCAGCTGCAGCGCCGCCACGTGCAGGATCGGCGACAGCAGGCCGTAGTGTTCCGGCAGACGGATCACGTGCAGGCCTTCACCCGACGTGATCTGGGTGTCGACGTCGGCGAAGACGTACAGCTGGCCGCCGCGGGCGCGCACTTCCTGCATGTTCGACTTCAGTTTTTCCAGCAGGGCGTCATTCGGGGCGATCGTCACCACCGGCATTTCTTCCGTCACCAGCGCCAGCGGGCCGTGCTTCAGCTCGCCGGCCGGGTAGGCTTCGGCGTGGATGTACGAGATTTCCTTCAGCTTCAGCGCGCCTTCCAGGGCGATCGGGTAGTGGAGGCCGCGGCCCAGGAACAGGGCGTTTTCCTTGCGCGCGAATTCGTCGGCCCAGGCGATCACCTGCGGCTCCAGCGCCAGCACGGACGACAGCGCGACCGGCAGGTGGCGCATCTGCTTCAGGTAGTTCGCTTCCTGCTCGTCGCTCAGGCGGCCGTTGACCTGGGCCAGCGTCAGCGTCAGCAGGAACAGCGCGGCCAGCTGGGTGGTGAAGGCCTTGGTCGACGCGACGCCCACTTCGACGCCGGCGCGGGTGATGTAGGCCAGCTTGCATTCGCGCACCATGGCGCTGGTCGAGACGTTGCAGATCGTCAGCGTATTCGTCATGCCGAGGCTGCGCGCGTGTTTCAACGCGGCCAGCGTGTCGGCCGTCTCGCCCGACTGCGAGATCGTCACGACGAGGGTGCTCGGGTGCGGGACGCTGTCGCGGTAGCGGTATTCGCTGGCGATCTCGACGTTCACCGGCAGCTTGGCCACCGACTCGATCCAGTATTTCGCCGTCAGGCCCGCATAGTAGCTGGTGCCGCATGCCAGGATCAGCACGCGGTCGATTTCCTTGAACACGCGGAAAGCCTGGTCGCCGAACAGTTCCGGCATGATGCCCGTCACGCCTTCCAGCGTGTCGCCGACGACGCGCGGCTGTTCGAAGATTTCTTTCTGCATGTAGTGGCGGTACGGGCCGAGCTCGGCGGCGCCCGTGTGCGCGTGCACGGTCTTGACCTCGCGCTCGGCCGGACGGCCCTCGACGTCGACGATCCAGTAGCGGGCCAGTTGCAGGTCGACCACATCGCCTTCTTCCAGGTAGATGATCTGGTCGGTGGTGCCGGCCAGCGCCATCGCGTCGGAGGCGACAAAATTTTCTCCTTTGCCCAGGCCGACGATCAGCGGCGAGCCCTGGCGCGCGGCCACGACGCGGTGCGGTTCTTCGCGGCAGAACACGGCGATCGCATATGCGCCGTGCAGGCGTTTGACCGCCTGCTGCACGGTGTCGAACAGGTCGCCGTTGTACATGTGGTCGACCAGGTGGGCGATGACCTCGGTGTCGGTCTGGCTCTGGAATACATAGCCCAGGCCGGTCAGTTCGGCGCGCAGTTCGTCGTGGTTTTCGATGATGCCGTTGTGGACGAGGGCGATGCGCGCGTCGTCGCTGTTCGGCGAGAAGTGCGGGTGGGCGTTCCTGGTGGCCGGCGCGCCATGCGTCGCCCAGCGGGTGTGGGCGATGCCCGTAAAACCTTGCAGATGGGTTTCCTGGATCTGGGATTCCAGATCGGCCACGCGCGACGTGCTGCGCGATCGCGCCAGGTGGCCATCCACGTGCAGCGCGACGCCGCAGGAATCGTAGCCGCGGTATTCAAGGCGCTTCAGGCCTTCGATGAGCACAGGGGTGATGTTGCGCTGGGCGACTGCTCCGACGATGCCACACATGGATAAAACCTCCGAAATTGGTTGATGCACGCACTGTAGAGCAGAGACGACGAAATAAGCTTTCTAAGTACGCTGCATTTTGATAGATTATTTCACGACTCTTTCAACATGAAATATCCTTTCACTTTTCAGTAAAAATTTTACGCATATGTCGCCCGACGGCCCAATACTTGACGATCTGGATCGTCGCATCTTGAATATCCTGCAGATTGACGCTTCTCAGACCAATGCGGAATTGGCGGAATTGGTACACGTCTCACCGCCGACTTGCCTGCGCCGTGTCAAACAGCTCAGGGAAAACGGTGTTATCGAGCGGCAAGTCGCGATCGTCGCGCCGGACAAGGTGGGCGCGCGCCTGTCCGCCATCGTCGAGATCACGCTGGATGTGCAGGCCGCGGACCGCATGGAGGAATTCGAGCGCGTGGTGGCGGACGAAGCGGCCGTGCTGCAGTGCTACCGCGTGTCGCCCGGGCCGGATTTCGTGCTCGTCGTGCAGGTGGCCGACATGCCCGCCTATCACGCCTTGGCGCACCGCCTGTTCACCACGCACAGCAATGTGCGCAACGTAAAAGCATATTTTTCTACGTTCCGCAGCAAGTTTGAAACACGCATCGCGATCTGACGACCTGTGGATAACTCTGTGCACTTACACCCGCTGCATTGCCGCGCGTGTGCCCCCATCTCCCGCCACATGCGCATTTCACCGCGTTTCTGAAACGATCAGGCCCGCCGGGAGAACGCGGCGGGCCTGTGGATGACTCTGTGGACTATATTGTGGACGGCCGGTTGACATCCCTGTGCACAGGCAGTGGACCAGGCTGTGAATTTATTCTGGATTACCTGTGCGTATGCAGTGGACAGCTTACTTCTTGACCTTGACCGGGCGCGTCCAGTTCTCGATCGTCAGCTGTTTCGGACGCGAAATCGTCAGCTTGCCAGCCGGCGCATTCCTGGTCAGCGTGGTGCCGGCGCCGATCGTCGCGCCCTTGCCGACCGTGACCGGGGCCACGAGCTGGCTGTCGCTGCCGATGAAGGCCTCGTCCTCGATAATCGTGCGGAATTTATTGGCGCCATCGTAATTGCAGGTGATCGTGCCGGCGCCGATGTTGACGCGCGAACCGACGTCGGCATCGCCCACATAGGCCAGGTGGTTCGCCTTGCTGTGGGCGGCGACCTTGCTGTTCTTGATCTCGACGAAATTGCCGACGTGGACGTCCTCGCCCAATTCGGTCCCCGGGCGCAGGCGCGCGTACGGGCCGATGACGGATTTCGCGCCGACGGCAGCACCTTCCAGGTGGCAGAACGGCTTGATTTGCGCGCCTGCCGCGACGGTCGCGTTCACCAGCACGCAGTTGGCGCCGATGGTGACGCCGTCGCCGAGTTCCACGCGGCCTTCGAACACGCAGCCGACGTCGATGGTGACGTCGCGTCCGCACACGAGCTCGCCGCGCACGTCAATGCGCGCCGGGTCCATCAAAGTCACGCCCTTCTCGAGCAGGGCGATGGCGATGTTCAGCTGGTGACGACGCTCGAGCTCGGCCAGCTGCACCTTGCTGTTCACGCCCGCCACTTCCCATTCGGCCGACGGTTGCGCGGACACGACCGGCACCCCGGCCGCTACGGACTGGGCGACGATGTCGGTCAGGTAATATTCGCCCTGGGCATTATTGTTTTTCAGCGCGCCGAGCCAGCCGGTCAAAAAGCGGGTCGGGATGACCATGATGCCGCTGTTGATTTCCTTGATGGCGCGCTCGGCTTCATTGGCATCCTTTTCTTCGACGATGCGCACGATGTTGCCGTTCTCGCGGACAATACGGCCCAGGCCGAACGGATTGTCCTGTTCGACGGTGAGGATCGCCAGCTTGTCGTCGCCGGCGGCCTCGACCAGGCGGCGCAGCGAGACCGAAGTCGTCAGCGGCACGTCGCCATACAGGACGAGCGTCGGCGCGTTCTCGTCGATTTGCGGCAGGGCTTGCATGACGGCATGACCGGTCCCCAGCTGCGGTTCCTGCAGGGCAGTGTCAATGGCGACGCCGCCTTCCGCCGACCAGGCTTGAACCGCACTCGGCACCGCTGCGCCGCCGTGCCCGTAAATCACGCATAATTTACTCGGGTGCAGGCTGCGCGCCGTGTTGATAACATGCTGCAACAGCGGCTTGCCGGCCAATGGATGCAAGACTTTCGGCAGTGCGGATTGCATGCGCTTTCCCATGCCGGCGGCGAGGATGACTACGTTCATAAGCCGTTCTCAAACAAGTTAAAAAAGATGAAAAAGTTTAACACGCCCCCTGCCGCATTCTTGCGGGTACGTATGTTGTTCCTGATCGCCTTCGTGGCGGTGCTGAGCGCATGCAGCGCGATCCGCTTCACCTACAACCATGGCGACACGCTTCTGTACTGGTGGTTGAACGCTTATCTCGATCTCGACAGCGATCAGTCCGACTGGGTCAAGAAAGACATCGACAACCTGTTCCAGTGGCACCGCACGACGCAGCTGCGCGATTACGCCGGCCTGCTGAGCAAAATGCAGCGCCAGCTCGGCGACGGCAACGTGACGCAGGACGAACTGCTCGGCGACTACCGCGACATCAAGGCGAGAACGGAATTGCTGGCCTTTAAAGCGCTGCCGCAGCTGGCCGACCTGGCGATGTCGATCAAGCCGGACCAGATCGCCCAAATGGAAAAGAAATTCGCCAAGAATAACGAGGACTTCCGCAAGAAATTCATGAGCGGCAGCGTCGAGGACCAGCATAAGGCCCGTTATAAGAAGGCGATGGAACAGCTCGAACTGTGGTTCGGCAGCTTCAGCCGCGACCAGGAGGCGGCACTCCGTAAAGCGTCCGACGCGCGCCCGCTCGACAACGAGATCTGGCTGCAGGAGCGCGTGACGCGGCAGAAAAAAATCATCGCGCTGCTGCAGCGCATCCACCAGGATAAGCTGAACAAGGAACAGACGATGTCGGCGGTCCACGACCTGCTGCGCGACCTCTTCGACCGCATGGACGCGCCGGACCGCAAGGCATTCTTCGATGCCTATGTCGACAGCACGTCGAAATTCATCCTGACGGCGATCCGCATCACGACGCCGGAACAGAAAGCCCATGCGCAGAAACGCATGCAGGGGTGGATCAACGATTTCAACGCGCTGGCGACTGGAAAGTGATGGGTAGCCAAGCACGGCGTCCCTGCCGGACGCCGTGCTATATTCCCGCCCATGCAAAAAAAGAAGTCCGCCCCCACCTACGCGCGCCGTCCCGGCCCGCCGCAACAGGTCCGCATCATCGGCGGCGCCTGGAAACGCACCCCGCTTCCCGTCCTCGACGCCTTCGGCCTGCGGCCCACGCCCGACCGCGTCCGCGAAACCGTCTTCAACTGGATCAATCACCAGACGACGGGCGACTGGGACCGCGCCGACTGCCTCGACCTGTTCGCCGGCAGCGGCGCCCTCGGCTTCGAGGCTGCCAGCCGCGGCGCGCGGTCGGTCACGATGATCGACACCGTCGGCGCCGTCGTGCGCCAGCTCGAACTGATCAAGGACAAGCTCAAGGCCGACAACGTGCGCGTCCTGCGCGCCGACGCCCTGGCCGTGGCGCGCGACTTCATCCAGCGCGGCCAGCGCTTCGACCTGATCTTCCTCGACCCGCCGTACCAGCAGGATTTCCTCGTCCAGGCCCTGCCGTTGTGTGCGCAACTGCTGAACGAAGGCGGCCTCGTGTATGCGGAATCGGGCGAGCGCCTGCCGTTCCCGGAGACGGTCGATGCGGCCGGCGACGTGCCGGAATGGCTGCAGCCGTGGCAGTTGATGCGTGCCGACAAGGCCGGCATGGTGCATTACCACCTGCTAAAGTTGCGTTAAAACACCGATTTTCACCCTAAAACTGCTTAAAGAATAAGCAAATGGCGCCCCACACCGGGGCGGCTGCCGAAATTTCAGGCATAATGCGCGTCTATTCAGGTGCATTCTCCAGGGAGCCGCAATGGTTGTAGCCGTTTATCCAGGAACTTTCGATCCGCTGACCCGCGGTCACGAAGATTTGGTACGTCGCGCATCGGGTCTGTTCGACACCCTGGTGGTCGGGGTCGCCGACAGCAAGAACAAGCGCCCCTTTTTCTCGCTTGCCGAGCGCCTGGAAATCGCCAATGAAGTGCTGGGCCATTATCCGAACGTGAAGGTCGAAAGCTTTTCCGGCCTGTTGAAGGATTTCGTCCGCCAGCACGACGCGCGCGTGATCGTGCGCGGCCTGCGCGCCGTGTCCGACTTCGAATACGAGTTCCAGATGGCAGGCATGAACCGCTATCTGCTGCCGGACGTCGAAACGCTGTTCCTGACCCCGTCCGACCAGTACCAGTTCATCTCGGGCACCATCGTGCGCGAGATCGCGATGCTGGGCGGCGACGTGTCGAAATTCGTGTTCCCCTCGGTCGACCGCTGGCTGCAAAAGAAAATCGCCGAGCTGGCGGCCGCCCCGCAATCCTGAGACTGGTTTGTCATGGCATTACTGATTACCGACGACTGCATCAATTGCGACGTGTGCGAGCCCGAGTGCCCGAACGACGCGATCTCGATGGGCGCGGAGTTCTACCAGATCGATCCGCACAAATGCACGGAATGCGTCGGTCATTTCGCTGAGCCCCAGTGCCAGCAAGTGTGCCCGGTCGCGTGCATCCCGTTCAATCCGGAATGGCGCGAAACGCGCGAACAACTGCAGGCGAAATACGATCGCCTGACCGCAGACAAGGCCAACGCGGCCTGAATCTCCGAAGCCGGCCTCGCGCCGGCTTTTCTTTTGGCGCAAGCGGTCCCGAGCGGCCGTCGATCGGCCAGCCTTGTTCCAAAACACAACACTCCAGCGCCCTGCTTTGGTGCGCAGCAAATCCCCGTCGTCATTCACGCGCCGTGACACCCGGGTCCGGGATTGTGCTATCGCAGCATCGAAATAGTTTTGAGTCTCTAATTTTGCCAACACATCGGTGCTATATTTATCTTGCAAAATTAGCACGCCCATTCTTTTTTTTGGACGGAGAGACTCGACATAATGATTAAAAATATGAGTATCGGCCAGCGTCTGGCCATTGGGTTCGGTGTCGTGATCGCCCTGCTGGTCCTGCTGGCAGGGCTTTCTTATGTCAGGATTGCCAACCTGAACAAGGAAATGGACACCCTGGTCAAGGTGCGCTACGCCAACACGGTAGCGGCCAACCACATCAAGGAAGACGTGAGCGAAGCGACGCGCAGCATGCTCAACGTCCTCATCATGACCGATCCGGACCAGATCAAAAAGGAACTCGCCAACACGGAAGCGCGCAGCGCCAACGCCACCGCCCTGGTCGCCGAACTGGCAAGGAGCACGGGCGACGCCGAGGCCGCCGGTATCCTGAAAGCGCTGGCTGCCATCCAGAACAAATTCCTGCCGGCGCAGACGACCTTCATCCAACTCGTCAACGACGACAAGAAGGATGAGGCGATGATGAAATTCATGTTCTCGCTGCGTCCCCAGCAAACGCGCTACTTCGAGCAGCTGGACAAATTCGTCGCCTGGCAGAACGCCGCGATGCACCAGGCCGGCGAGAACACGGCCGCCGTCACGCAGCGCACGCAGATGCTGATCCTGGCGCTGACGGCCATCGCGGCCGGGCTGTCGCTGGGCGTCGCGTGGCTGGCCACGCGCAGCATCACCCGCCCGCTGGGACAGGTGGTGGAGATCGCTCGGCGCGTCGCCGACGGCGATCTCACGAGCGACATCGCGGTCGACAGCCGCGACGAGGCGGGCCAGATGATGGCAGCGCTGCGCCACATGAACGCCAGCCTGATCCGCATCGTCGGCGAAGTGCGCACGAGTACCGACTCGATGTCCTGCGCCTCCGGAGAAATTGCCAGCGGCAATCAGGACCTGTCGACGCGCACGGAATCCCAGGCGATGTCGCTGGCGCAAACGTCGAGCTCGATGCGCGCGCTCACCGGCACCGTGCAGCAGAACGCGGACAATGCGCGCCAGGCGAATCAGCTGGCGGTCCAGGCGTCGGAGGTGGCGGCACGCGGCGGTTCCGTCGTGTCGCACGTGATCGAGACGATGGGATCGATCACGGCCTCGTCCAAGAAAATCGTCGACATCATCGGCGTGATCGACGGTATCGCCTTCCAGACGAATATCCTCGCGCTGAATGCCGCGGTCGAGGCCGCGCGCGCGGGCGAGCAGGGACGCGGCTTCGCCGTCGTGGCGGCCGAAGTGCGCAGCCTGGCGCAACGCTCGGCCGCCGCCGCCCAGGAAATCAAGCTGCTCATCGGCGATTCCGTGAACAAGGTCAAGGAGGGCAGCACCCTCGTCGAGCAGGCTGGCGTGACGATGGAAGAAGTCGTCGAAAGCGTGCGCCGCGTCACCGACATCATGGGAGAAATTACGGCTGCCAGCCTCGAGCAGAGTGCCGGCATCGCCCAGGTCAGCCAGACCATCGTCGCGATGGACGAGACGACGCAACAGAACGCCGCCCTCGTCGAGCAGGCCGCCGCGGCGGCCGCATCGATGCAGGAACAGGCGCAGCACCTGGCGCGCGCCGTCAGCGTGTTCAAGCTGCAAAATGCCGGCACGGATGCGCACGCGGCGCCGCGCCTGGCACGCTCACCCCAGGCACTGGTCGCGGCCTGAACCGCGGCCGCCGATTTTCACAACGACAGCCTACTTAAAGGAGACACTATGACTACCCATCAATCCGTCATCAAACGCCTGCTCGCCGGCGCCGTCCTGACCCTGGCCGCCAGCCTGCCGGCCTTTGCCACGGTCGACGTCGGCGGCTACAAGTTCGAGGACACGACCAAGGTCGCCGGCAAGGATTTGAAGCTGAACGGCGCCGGCATGCGCACCAAGTTCATCATCAAGGTCTACGCGGCCGGCCTGTACCTGCCCGAAAAGAAGAACAACACGGCCGAGGTCCTGAAGGAAGAGGGCCCGCGCCGCGTGACGCTGCAAATGGCGCGCGACATCTCGTCGGAGGATTTCGGCAAAGCCTTCATGGATGGCCTGAACGAGAACATCGACAAGGCCGAGAAGCAGCGCATCGTGGCCCAGATCAGCAAGATGGGAGAACTGTTCGCCTCCGTCGACGGTCTCAAGAAGGGTGACGTGCTGCACCTGGACTGGATCCCGGGCACCGGCACACAAGCGGAACTGAACGGCCAGAAGCTGGGCGGCCCTATCCCCGACATCAATTTCTACAACGCGATCCTGCGCATCTGGCTGGGCGACAAGCCGGTCGACCGCTCGCTCAAGCCGGCGCTCCTGGGCGAAGCCAGGTAACCCCTGTTTTCCCCGAAACGCGGCCCCGGGCAACCGGCGGCCGCGTTTTTTTTCGCCCTCGATTTTTTGACTGCGTACTGCCCGGTTTTTTGGATGGAGGGGGAGGCCAGCCGCCGCGCCGGCGCCTCTGGCGCCGCATCCTTTCGATAAAATCGACGTTTACTATAATTCATCCATATGCCATAACCAATCATGAACTTCGGCTATTGTTCGAACATATCAGATGAAAAAATAGATATATTCGGCCATTTCTTCCATTTTTTCGATTCTCATGACGTTCTCGATACGTTCTTGCGGAACACATAAGACATCCACCATATGCCATCAACGTCGCGCGATATTCGTTCAACATGCCGATAACTCATCAATGAACGCATCTTCGATTTTTTGACACCTCTATTCCATGTCTACTGATTGTTAAATAAAATCGGCAAAAAAACGCTTGATAACCCGAGCGACCTCAAGTTACCCGCGACAGGTGAGAATGGCTTACGTTTCAGGGGCCGGACGGGTCCGGGGGCAGGGACGAAAAAAAACGGCGCCCGGATAACCGGGCGCCGCTTTCGCAGAGGAAGCTGTGTAGACTAAACGGTAAAAATCAGTGCGATCCCAGCACGCCGACGTCGGCCGGAGCGGCCTGGACGGTAGCAGCCAGCGTGCGCTGCGTGCGGCGCGCGGCCAGCTCATCCTTCGTCGGACGGGGGCGCACCACCAGCACCAGCGCACGGGCGATGCCGATCAGGAGGGGACGGAAGAACATCACGACGCCGCCCAGCAGGGTCAGCTGGACCATCACGAGCAGCAGGTGGGTGAAGGGCAGGGCCATCACCGGTGTCTGGAAAAGGGTCGCTGAGAAGGACATGGCAAGTCTCGGAGTGGCAATCTGATCTATTGTTCAATGTCACTATAGTGCAACGCAACATATAAATCTAATTACGCTTACTGATAGCTCTTATATTGATTGTGAATGGAAATCGGGTACACTTGCCATACCGATGAACCATTTATTGCCAGTCCTGAACGGAGTCCCATGAGCTTCCTCACGCTTGATCTGAACCTGCTCCGCGTCTTCGACGCCGTCATGACCGAGCAAAACCTCACCCGCGCCGCCGGTCACCTTGCGATGACCCAGCCAGCGGTCTCGAACGCCATCAAGCGCTTGCGCGAAAGCCTGGGCGACGAGTTGCTGATCCGCACAGCCTACGGCGTCAAGCCGACGCCGCGCGCGGAAGCGCTATGGCCGGCCGTGCGCCAGGCCCTGGCCGCGCTGGAAGCGGCCGTGATGCCGGAAACGTTCGACGTCTCCAAGGCCCAGGCGACCTTCCGCATGGCGATGGCCGACGCCACGGCCGCGCTGTGGCTGCCGTCGCTGGTGCGGTCGATCGAAAAAGAGGCGCAGGGCGTCAACATCCGCATGGTGCCCCTGACCACGCGCGAACCGCGCCCGATGCTGCTGCGCGGCGACATCGACCTGGCGGTCGGCTTCTTCCCGGGCGTCGCGGCCCAGCTGTCGTACGAGACCGGCTCGCCGATCCGCCACGAGCGCCTGTATTCGGGCGAATACGTGATCGTGATGCGCAAGAACCACCCGTTGGCCCAGGGCGAGCTCGACCTGGACGCCTATTGCAAGTCGAACCACTTGCTGGTGAGCTTCTCGGGCCGCGCCCACGGCCTCGTCGACGAAGCGCTGGCGCAGATCGGCCGCGAGCGGCGCATCCTGCTGACCGTGAACCAGTTCTTCACGGCGGGGCGCGTGGTCGCCAATTCCGACCTCGTGACGGTCTTGCCCAAACACCTGATTGCCTCGACGGGCGCGGCGGAACAGCTCACCTGGCGCGAGCTGCCGTTCCAGCTGCCGGCCGTGCACCTGGACATGCTGTGGCACGAACGCGACGGCCGCAGCCCGGCGCACCGCTGGCTGCGCAAGAACCTGGAAAACCTCTCTGCGTCGGCGCAAAAAATGCTGCCGCAGCGATCGGAAACGTCGGAAAAAATGGAAAAGATTGCCTGAAGAAAGTTGGAGCGCGCATCACGACCGTCGCCCCCGCGCAGGCGGGGGCCCAATTTTGCGACCGTATGAATAACGCGAACAGAACTTGGGCCCCTGCCTTCGCAGGGGCGACGTTGTTTGATGCTTACTTAATAGGCAACTTTGTCGTGTTCTTGACCTCTTCCATCACCGCATAAGTGTGCGTCTCGCGCACGCCTTTCTGCAGTAACGTCTTGCCGAGGAATTCGCGGTAAGCTGCCATATCCTTCACACGCGCCTTGACGAGGTAATCGAAGCCGCCGGCCACCATATGGCATTCGAGCACTTCGGGAATCAACTGGACGCTCTGCTTGAAGGCGTCGAAGACTTCCGGCGTCGTGCGGTCCAGCACCACTTCGATGAACACCAGCAGCGACACATCCAGCAGCTGGGGATTCAACTGGGCCGTATAGCCCATGATGTAACCGGACTCGTGCAGCTTGCGCACCCGCTCGAGGCAGGCGGCGGGCGACAGGTTGACCCGTGCCGCCAGCTCGACGTTGCTGATACGCCCGTCGCTTTGCAGTTCGGCCAGGATTTTCTTGCTGATCTTGTCCAGCATCTTGTTCTCTCTCCACCATAAATATTATTTGGTGAAATTCTCTCACCAAAAACTATCTATTGCTAGTCTTCTGTAAAAACAGAATTAATCCAGAAGATTTCCTTCTACAATCGAATCATTGATCCGCACTTCAGTACGCGCCGGCCGTGGCTACGGTACGGCGCGTTTTGCTAGCTGTCGGCCATTCCACTTTTTACCGAACGTCCATGAACATTGCCGCCTTCCCGGCTTCCACCTACGTCCCCTTCGACGCCCTGCAGACCGAAGCCCGCCGCGAACAGACGCCGCTGCGCGCCGCGATCACCGCTGCCTACCGCCGTGCGGAAACCAGCGCCGTGGAATGGCTGCTGGCCCAGGGCGCCTGCGCCAATGGCGACGCCTACATGCTGGCGCACCGCCTCGTGTCGGCCGTGCGCGAAAAACGCACGCGCTCGTCGGGTGTCGATGCATTGATGCACGAATTCTCGCTGTCGTCCGAAGAAGGCGTCGCGCTCATGTGCCTCGCCGAAGCGCTGCTGCGCATTCCCGACACGGAAACGGCCGACCGCCTGATCGCCGACAAGATCAGCAGGGGCGACTGGAAAAAACACCTGGGCGAATCGCCGTCGCTGTTCGTGAACGCCGCGACCTGGGGCCTGCTCATCACGGGCAAGCTCGTGTCGTCCAGCAGCGAGACGGGTCTCGGCGCCGCGCTGACGCGCATGATCGCGAAGGGCGGCGAACCGCTGATCCGCAAAGGCGTCGACCTCGCCATGCGCATGCTGGGCAACCAGTTCGTCACCGGCCAGACCATCGACGAAGCACTGAAAAACAGCCGGGAAAACGAAACCCGCGGCTACCGGTATTCCTACGACATGCTGGGCGAAGCCGCGCTGACGGAATCCGACGCCGACAATTACTATGCCTCGTACGAAGCGGCCATCCACGCGATCGGCAACGCGTCCAATGGCCGCGGCATCAAGGACGGTCCGGGCATCTCGATCAAGCTGTCCGCCCTGCATCCTCGCTACAGCCGCGCGCAATACGCCCGCGTGATGGGAGAACTGCTGCCGCGCGTGCGCAACCTCATCCTGCTCGCGAAACAGTACGACATCGGCATCAATATCGACGCCGAGGAAGCGGACCGCCTGGAAATCTCGCTCGACATGCTGGAAGCGCTGGCCTTCGATCCGGCGCTGGCCGGCTTCGACGGCATCGGCCTCGTCGTGCAGGCGTACCAGAAACGCTGCCCGTTCGTGATCGATTTCGTCGTGGATCTCGCCCGCCGCAGCGGCCGCAAGTTCATGGTGCGCCTGGTCAAGGGTGCGTACTGGGATGCGGAAATCAAGCGCGCCCAGGTCGACGGCCTGCCCGGCTATCCGGTCTATACGCGCAAGGTGTACACCGACGTCTCGTACCTCACGTGCGCACGCAAGCTGTTGAGCGCGACGGACGTCATCTACCCCCAGTTCGCCACGCACAATGCGCATTCGCTGTCCGTGATCTACACGTGGGCCAAGGCGGACAATGTGTCCAACTATGAATTCCAGTGCCTGCACGGCATGGGAGAGACGCTGTACGACCAGGTCGTCGGCAAGGACAACCTGGACAAGGCGTGCCGCATCTACGCGCCGGTCGGTTCGCACGAGACGCTGCTCGCCTACCTCGTGCGGCGCCTGCTGGAAAACGGCGCCAACTCGTCGTTCGTAAACCAGATCGTCGACGAGAACGTGCCCATCGACACCTTGCTGGCCGATCCGTTCGAGGCCGCGCGCG
This sequence comes from Massilia sp. Masssp93, assembly GCF_059491295.1. NCBI lineage: Bacteria > Pseudomonadati > Pseudomonadota > Betaproteobacteria > Burkholderiales > Oxalobacteraceae > Massilia > Massilia sp. Masssp93. Next base: position 6,205,231 of record NZ_CP168502.1, read on the forward strand.
CGGCGCAGTGCCTGCCGCATCCGCGCATTCCGCTGCCGCTGGACCTGTTCCCGGACGGCCGCCGCAACTCGGCCGGCCTCGATCTCACCGACGACCACGTGCTGGCCGGGCTCGCCGCCGACCTCGGCACGCCGCGCCGCTACCTGGCCGCGCCCCTCATCGACGGCGCCGTGCAAGCCGCCGGCGCGCTGAACGTCGTCAATCCGGCGCAGTCGGCGGACATCGTCGGCCAAGTAACGGAAGCCACCACGGCCGACGTCGACACCGCGCTGCAGGCGGCAGCCGCCGCCGCGCCGGGCTGGGAAGGCATCGGCAATGCGGCCCGCGCCGACCTCATCGCCCGCGTCGGCGACCTGTTCGAGCAGCACCACGGCGAACTGATGGCCCTGGCCGTGCGCGAGGCGGGCAAATCGCTGCCGAACGCGATCGCCGAAGTGCGCGAAGCCGTCGATTTCCTGCGCTATTACGCGGCCGAGATCCGCAGCGCGCCCGCCGCCCACGCATTGGGTGCCGTGACGTGCATCAGCCCGTGGAATTTCCCGCTGGCGATTTTTACCGGCCAGGTCGCGGCCGCGCTGGCCGCCGGCAACGTCGTGCTCGCCAAACCGGCCGAGCAGACGCCGCTGATCGCCCACCGCGCCGTGCAACTGTTTCACCAGGCGGGTGTGCCGGCAGGCGCACTGCAACTGCTGCCGGGCCGCGGCGAGATTGTCGGCGCCGCACTGACCGCCGATGCGCGCGTAAAAGCCGTGATTTTTACGGGGTCGACGGAAGTCGCGCAATTGATCAACCGCACGCTGGCCGCACGCGCCGCCAAGGAAGGCGCCGATATTCCGCTGATCGCGGAGACGGGCGGCCAGAATGCGCTGATCGTCGATTCGTCCGCGCTGCCGGAACAGGTCGTGCAGGATGTCGTCAGTTCCGCGTTCGACAGCGCCGGCCAGCGCTGCTCCGCGCTGCGCGTACTGTTTCTGCAGGAAGATATCGCGGATAAAACGATCAAGATGCTCAAGGGCGCGATGCAGGAATTGCGCGTCGGCGTGCCGGACCGCCTGGCGACCGACATCGGTCCCGTCATCGACCAGGAAGCCCGGCAAAACCTGCTCGGCCACATCGAGCGCATGAAGGCGACGGCGAAGCAGTATTTTTCGCTGACCCTGCCGGAAGCGCTGCAGGCGCAGGGAACGTTCGTGCCGCCGACCGTGCTCGAGATCGGCTCGATGAGCGAACTGAAACGTGAAGTGTTCGGCCCTGTGCTTCACGTCGTGCGCTGGCGCCGTTCCGACCTGGACAAGGTCGTCGACACGATCAACGCCACCGGCTACGGCCTCACCCTGGGCGTGCATTCGCGCATCGACGAGACCATCGACTTCATCACGACGCGTGCCCACGTCGGCAACATCTACGTGAACCGCAACATCGTCGGCGCCGTCGTCGGCGTGCAGCCGTTCGGTGGAGAAGGAAAATCCGGCACCGGTCCCAAGGCCGGCGGTCCGCTGTACCTCAAACGACTGCAAAAGGATGCGCCGCCGCTGTCGTTAAACCATGCGCGGCGCGGCAATCCCGCGCTGGACGCGCTGCTCGGCTGGGCGCGCGCCAATGGCCACGGCGACATCGCGCCCCTGGCGGAACGCTATATGGAAACGACGCTGGACGGCGTGCGCATCGACCTGCCCGGTCCGACCGGCGAGCGCAACCAGCTCGATTTCGTCCCGCGCGGCACCGTCCTGTGCGCACCGAACGGCACGGCCAGCCTGTTGAACCAGCTCGCGGCCGCGTTCGCGACTGGCAACCGCGCGCTCGTGTTGATGGAATCAAACGTCTCGTTGCCGGCCGCGGTGAAGGAACGCGTGCGTTTTATCGACGCGCAAGAACTGGACGGCAGCGATGTCGCGCTCGCGCTCGTCGAGCAGGATGTAACAGGGGATGTGCGGGCGAAACTGGCGGCCCGTCCCGGTGCCATCGTCGGCATCGTCGACACCCGCGCGGGCGAACCGATCGCCCTGTGGAGATTGGTGGCGGAGCGCGCCTTGTGCGTCAACACGACCGCGGCTGGCGGTAACGCAAGCCTCATGACACTGGGCCTGTAAGCCAGGTCAACGGTGCTATTGGTAGGGTGGGCACCCTGTGCCCACGCGTAACGCCAACACACCGCACACGTCACGCGTGGGCACGGGGGTGCCCACTCTACGCCGCGGCGTTTTGTTTTTGAAGTACAACTTGGAGGCAGACATGTTAGTAGGCGTACCAAAAGAAATCAAAAACAACGAATTCCGGGTGGGCCTCACGCCCCCGAGTGTGCACGAACTGGTCGCGCGCGGCCATCGTGTCGTCGTGCAAACCGGCGCGGGTGCCGGCATCGGCCTGACGGACGAGCAGTACACGGCCGCCGGCGCGACGATCGTGCCATCGGCGCAAGAGATCTTTGCGCAGGCCGAGATGATCGTCAAGGTCAAGGAACCGCAGCCGCAGGAATGCGCGATGCTGCGTCCGGGACAGATCCTGTACACGTATCTGCACCTGGCGCCGGACCCGGAACAGACGGCGGCCCTCGTGAAATCCGGCGCCGTGTGCATCGCGTATGAAACCATCACCGGTCCGGGCGGCGGCCTGCCGCTGCTGGCGCCGATGAGCGAGGTGGCGGGGCGGATGTCGATCCAGGCCGGCGCCAGCCACCTGGAAAAATCGAAGGGCGGCGCCGGCATCCTGCTGGGCGGCGTGCCCGGCGTGGCGGCGGGGCACATCGTCATCATCGGCGCCGGCGTGGTAGGAATGAACGCGTTACAAATGGCCGTCGGCATCGGCGCGCGCGTTAGCGTTCTCGACAAGAACGTCGACCGCCTGCGCCAGCTCGACCTCGTCTACGGCAACCGTATTTCGACCCTGTATTCGAACACGCATGCGATCGAGGAAGCGGTATTGTCGGCCGATCTCGTCATCGGCGGCGTGCTCGTGCCCGGCGCCGCGGCACCGAAGCTGGTGACGCGCGACATGGTGTCGCGGATGAAAAAGGGCGCCGTCGTCGTCGACGTGGCGATCGACCAGGGCGGCTGCTTCGAAACGTCGCATCCGACGACGCACGCGGATCCGACCTTCGTCGTCGATGGCGTCGTGCATTACTGCGTAGCCAATATGCCCGGCGCGGTGGCGCGCACGTCGACGTTCGCGCTGAACAACGCGACGATAGGCCACGCCGTGGCGCTGGCCAACAAGGGGTGGCGGCAGGCGCTGCGCGACGATCCTCACCTCAAGAATGGCCTGAACGTCTGCGAAGGCAAGGTGACGTATGCCGCCGTCGCGCAGGATCTTGGCTACGACTATGTGCCGGCCGACACGCTGCTGGCCTGAGCTGCCTCCGCTTTTTGCCAGCCCAGGCAGAACTGCCTGACGATGTGAAAAGCATAACGCGCGGCCACCGATTTCACGAAGCGCATGAAATCGGTGGCCGCGTTTTCGTTGGCGTTGTCGGAAATCGTCCGGATCACGCCGAACGGGATGCCCAGCTCGAAACAGGCCTGCGCCACCGCGGCGCCTTCCATCTCCACCGCCAGCAGACCGGGTAATGCCTCATTCAACGCGTTCAGACGGCCCTTGTCGCTCATGAACTGGTCGGCGCTGGCGATGAGACCAAGGTGCAGCCGCGGCCCGCTGAGCGCGAATACGGCCCTTTCAGCGGGATCGATGGCAAAAGCAAAATCGTCTTCCAGGAAACGGCGTGCCGCATCCGCCAGTTGCGAGGCGATGCGGCGGTCGGACAGGAAGTGCGTCAAGCCCGTCAGCGGTACTTCGTAGCGGGGAAACAAAGGACTCGCATCCATATCGTGCTGGATGAGGGATTCGGCCACCACGATGTCGCCGACGCGGACAGCCATGTCGCCGGCGCCAGCCACACCCGTAAAGAGGATGTGGGTAACACCGAACTTCTCCACAAGCGTTGCGGTCGTCAGTGCTGCGGCAACCTTGCCTATACGCGATAAAACGCACACTGCGTCGATTTCCCACAGTCGTCCGACAAAGTACTCGCGCATGCCATGCATGAGCTTGTAGGGCCCTTCCATGGCTTCTATGAGCCCCTGCTGTTCTTCGTGCAACGCACTGATGATCCCTAATCGCATGTTTCAGCCTGTTTTTGTTGATAGAGCGGCAACGGGTTGGCGGTTTGTGCACGCTGTTCCCGGTCTTCTTGTTTTATAGACATAAATGTATATAAAAAATTGATAGTGATAGTAAACGCGCTTCTGTCTGTGGATAAAGAGGAATTTGTCTACAGCGTCAACGGTTTACGCGATCACGGATCGGCTGGAAAAGCATTGTATCGATGCTGAACCGATGTTGGACAAAAAATCCGGAAGTCGGCAAAACGGCTTTTTTGCACATCCAGTCCTGTGGATATGCAGGCGGTTTTCCACAGTCGGGCTGGTTTTGCAGCCGATCTGGACGCTTTGCTTGCAGTTTTTGCATGCAGGAAGTGCGTTCGCAACTTCTCCGAGGCGAGCAGTGAGGCGATCCCTGTTCCGGATGCGACGGGTGCGTCTCGTTCTTTCTGTAGACAAGACAGAAGTCGAGCAGTGTCTGCGTCGGCATTCATGCTGTTGCGAGCATTGGCGTCGATGCCGTGGCGTCGCGACGTTTTTTTTTGCAGACAAAAGCGCGTTCGCGTCGAACCGGCTCGTTTTCCTTCTTTAGTTAACTTGGAGAGAAAGATAAGAATAGTAGTGATAGTAAACGCCGGGCGAACTGTGGATAACCGGGATTTTTTCCACATGCTCAAGGGTTTACGCGCTGTGCTACCGGTCGGACAAACCTTGCGTCTGGACCGGATCGAAACTGGACAAAAAAGTGGCGCGCGTAAAACACGGCAGTTCCGCACATTCGATCCTGTGGATATCCAGCAGTTTATCCACAAAGCCCGGCCGATCAGGTCGACGTCGCGCCGCTGTCGGGTCGCGAACGCGTCCGGAGTCGGGCTTTTTTTTTCAAGAACGCTTGCAGGAAGTCGTGAGGCGACATGGTCGAGCTCGACGATCTTTTCGGGCACGGCCGCTGCGTTCGAAACGAATCCCCAGGTTTACAACCAAAAGCTTGTATACAGAATGATGATAGTAGTTAACGGTGGCACTCTTCTGTGGATAAGCCGGGTTTTGTCCACAACATCAAACGTTTACGGTTCGCATAAGCCGGTGGGCTGGTCTTGTATGTGCCTGGAGGCAAAACTGGATAAAAAATCCGCTGATGCGAAAAGTCGGGTTTCCCCACATTCCGTACCTGTGGATATTCATATGCTTATCCACAGCCTGGAGACCTCATTTACACTTGATCATCTGGTAAGCTTGCTCAACCGAATCACGAATGAGGTTCCATGGAATCTGCCGGCGCGTTCGATTACGTCATCGTGGGGGCCGGCACGGCCGGCTGTGTGCTGGCCAATCGCCTCAGTCGCAAGCCCGACGTGCAGGTCCTGCTGATCGAGGCGGGCGGCAAGGACGATTACTTGTGGATCCACGTCCCCGTCGGCTATCTGTATTGCATCGGCAATCCCCGTACGGACTGGTTGTTCAAGACGGAAGCGGACCCCGGCCTCGCAGGGCGATCGCTGATCTACCCGCGCGGAAAAGTCCTGGGCGGCAGTTCGTCGATCAACGGCATGATCTATATGCGCGGCCAGGCCGGCGATTACGACCGCTGGGCCGATATCGCGGGCGATCCGTCCTGGCGCTGGGACAATGTCCTGCCCATTTTTAAGGCAAGCGAAGACCATCACGGCGGCGCCAGCGCCATTCACGGCAGCGGCGGCGAGTGGCGAGTCGAGCGCCAGCGGCTGTCCTGGGAGATCCTCGACGCGTTCCGCGACGCCGCCGGTGAGACGGGCATCCCGAAAGTCGACGATTTCAATGGCGGCGATAACGAAGGGTGCGCCTATTTCGACGTCAACCAGCGGCGCGGCATCCGGCTGAACACGGCCAAGGCGTTTCTGCGTCCGGCGTCGGCGCGGCCGAACCTGACGATCATGACCGGCTGCCATGTGGAAAAGCTCATCCTCGAACAAACCGAGCAGGGCGTCGCTTGCCGCGGCGTGCAATTCACGGGCGGCGGGCGCGCTTTTTCGGCCACGGCGCGGCGCGAAACCCTGCTGGCCGCCGGGGCGATCGGTTCGCCGCACATCCTGCAGTTGTCCGGCATCGGGCCGGCGGGCCTGCTGCACCGGCACGGTATCGTTCCCGTCGTCGATGCGCCGGGCGTGGGCGAAAACCTGCAGGATCATTTGCAGCTGCGCATGGTCTACCGCACCACGGGTGCCCGTTCGCTCAACACGAGTGCCGCGTCCTGGTATGGCAAGCTGAAAATCGGCGTGCAATATCTGCTGTTCCAGAGCGGGCCGATGTCGATGGCGCCGTCGCAGATGGGCGCGTTTGCCCGCTCCGATCCCGGCCAGGCGACACCGAACCTGGAATACCACGTGCAGCCGCTGTCCCTGGAAAAATTCGGCGATCCGCTGCACGGTTTTCCCGCGTTCACGGCCAGCGTGTGCAATCTGCGTCCGACGGCGCGCGGCCACGTCCGGCTCGCGGACAACGACAGCTATTCTCCGCCGAAGATCGTGCCGAACTACCTCAGCACGCCCGAAGACCGCAAGGTGGCGGCCGATGCGCTGGCGCTCACGCGGCGCATCGTGGCCGCGCCGTCCATGGCGAAATACCGCCCGGAAGAATTCAAGCCGGGCCCGCACTACCGCACGGAAGACGAGCTCGCGGAGGCCGCCAGCCTCATCGGCACGACGATCTTTCACCCGGTCGGCACCTGCCGCATGGGCAAAACGGACGATCCACTTGCCGTCGTCGACAGCGCGTTGCGCGTAAAAGGCATACACGGATTGCGCGTGGTCGACGCGTCCATCATGCCGACGATCACGTCCGGCAATACGAACGCGCCCACCTTGATGATCGCCGAAAAGACGGCGCAGCTGATTTCTCGCGACTGGCGCTAGCTGGGCATATTTGCACAACAGGTTTGCGCGCCGTCATGACTAAGCGCAGGGCGATTCACCTGCCGCGTGCTGTATCTTGACGAGTTCCAAAAGTGTGTATGATTTGTAAAGCTTGCATCACGACAGCGAGGAGACGCAATGCCGGACGTCATTCTGGAAACACGTGATCTGACGAAGGACTTCAAGGGTTTTACGGCCGTCGATCAGGTGAATCTGCAGGTGCAGCGCGGCCATATCCACGCGCTGATCGGGCCGAACGGCGCCGGCAAGACGACGTGTTTTAACCTGCTCACGAAATTCCTGGCGCCGTCCGCCGGCCGCATCCTCTTCAACGGCGCCGACATCACCCGGCTGAAACCGGCGCAGATCGCGCGCCGCGGCATCATCCGCTCGTTCCAGATCTCGGCCGTGTTCCCGCACCTGACCGTGCTGGAAAACGTGCGCATCGGCCTGCAGCGCGCGCTCGGCACCAGCTTTTATTTCTGGCGCAGCGAACGGACTTTAATGCAGCTCAACGATCGCGCCATGCAGTTGCTGGCCGAAGTCGACCTGGAGAATTTTGCCGGCACCGTCACGGCCGACCTGCCGTACGGCCGCAAGCGTGCGCTCGAGATCGCCACGACGCTCGCCATGGAGCCGGAACTCATGCTGCTGGACGAGCCCACGCAGGGCATGGGCCACGAAGACGTGCACCGCGTGACGGCACTGATCAAAAAAGTGTCAGCCGGGCGCACGATCCTGATGGTCGAACACAATATGAATGTCGTGTCCGGCATCTGCGACCGCATCTCCGTGCTGCAGCGGGGCGCCGTGCTGGCGGAAGGCAGTTATGCCGAGGTGGCGCGCAATCCGCAGGTGATCGAAGCGTACATGGGCAGCGCCGACAGCGACCTGGCGGGAGCGCACGGATGACGCCGGCACTGGAAATCGACGGCCTGCAAGCCTGGTATGGCGAATCGCACATCCTGCACGGCGTCGGCTTTACGGTACAGCAGGGCGAAGTGGTGACCCTGCTGGGACGCAATGGCGCGGGCCGCACGACCACCTTGCGCGCCATCATGGGCCTGACGGGCGCGCGCACCGGGTCGATCCGCGTGGGTGGCGTCGAGGCGATCCGTCTGCCGACGCACCGCATCGCCCACCTCGGCATCGGCTATTGCCCGGAAGAGCGCGGCATTTTCGCCTCGCTGTCGACCGAGGAAAACCTCATGCTGCCGCCGCGGCTGGCCGGCCGGGACGCCGGCATGTCCGTGGCCGAGATCTACGAGATGTTCCCGAACCTGTACGAGCGCCGCCACAGCCCGGGGACGCGGCTGTCCGGCGGCGAGCAGCAGATGCTGGCCGTGGCCCGCATCCTGCGCACCGGCGCGCGCCTGCTGCTGCTGGACGAGATCTCGGAAGGGCTGGCGCCCGTCATCGTGCAGGCGCTGGGCCGCATGATCACGACGCTCAAGGCAAAGGGCTACACGATCGTCATGGTGGAACAGAATTTCCGGTTCGCGGCACCGCTGGCGGACCGGTTTTATGTCATGGAACACGGCCGCATCGTCACGACGATCGCGGCCGCGGAGCTGCAGGCCAGCATGCCGGCCCTGACCGAGCTGCTGGGCGTTTGATCATCGATAACGGAGACCACATGAAACGCACGACACGCACAGCGATTGCCTTTACGGTTGCCACCTTGGCGGCCGGTTCGTCCCTATCCGCCCAGGCCCAGGTCTCGGGCGACACCGTCAAGATCGGCCTGATCACGGATTTGTCGGGCGTGTATTCCGACATCGACGGCAATGGCGGCGCCGAAGCCGTGCGCATGGCGATCGCCGACATGGGGGGCGCGATCAACGGCAAGAAGATCCAGTTCATCGTCGCCGACCACCAGAACAAGCCGGACATCGCCGCCAGCAAGGCGCGCGAATGGTTCGACCGGGAAGGCGTCGACATGCTGATCGGCGGCACGAATTCCGGCGCCGCACTGGCCATGGCCAAGGTCGCGGCGGAAAAGAAAAAAGTGTTCATCGCGATCGGTTCCGGCAGTGCGCAACTGACCAACGAACAGTGCTCGCCGTTCACCGTGCACTACGCCTATGACACGGTCGCGCTCGCGCGCGGCACGGGCGCGACGATGGTCAAGCAGGGCGGCAAGTCCTGGTATTTCCTCACCGCCGACTACGCCTTCGGCCAGTCGCTGGAAAAGGACACGACCGACGTCATCAAAGCGAACGGCGGGAAGGTGCTGGGCAGCGTCAAGCACCCGCTGGGCGCGTCCGATTTTTCGTCGTTCCTGCTGCAGGCGCAAGCATCGAAGGCGCAGGTGCTGGGCCTGGCGAACGCCGGCGGCGATTTTATCAACTCGGTGAAAGCGGCGAAGGAATTCGGCTTGACGAGCAAGATGAAGATCGCGGGCCTGCTCGTGTTCATCAACGATATCCATACCCTCGGCCTGCCGACGACGCAGGGTTTGTATCTCACCACCGGCTGGTACTGGGACCTGAACAACGATACGCGCGCCTGGGCCAGGAAATACGTCGCCAGGATGAAGAAGGAACCATCGATGCTGCAGGCGGCGGATTATTCGGCCACGATGAACTACCTGAACGCCGTCAAGGCGATCGGCACGGACGATGGCGAGAAGGTCATGGCCCAGCTTAAAAAAACCAGGATCAACGACATGTTCGCGAAGAATGCCGAGATCCGTCCGGACGGCCGCATGGTGCACGATATGTATTTGATGCAAGTGAAAACGCCGGCCGAGTCGAAGGCGCCCTGGGATTACTACAAGGTCGTGGCGACGATCCCGGGCGCCCAGGCGTACACGACCAAGGCCGAGACGAAGTGCGCGGCCTGGAAGTGAGCACGACGTCGGCGCGTGGCGGCCGGCGCCGGCCGCCGTCGTTTTTAATCGCAGTTTGCTGACTGATCCCATGGAAATATTCGGCGTCCCCCTGCAGGCGATGATGAGCCAGCTGTTGCTGGGCCTGGTCAACGGTTCGTTCTATGCGATCCTGTCGCTCGGCCTGGCCGTGATCTTCGGCCTGCTCAACGTGATCAATTTCTCGCACGGCGCGCTGTACATGATGGGCGCGTTCGCCGCCTACATCGGCGTCACGTCGTTCGGCCTGAACTACTGGGCGATGCTCGTGCTGGCGCCGCTGGTCGTGGGGGCGTTCGGCATCCTGATCGAAAGGACGATGCTGCGCTGGCTGTACCGGTTCGACCATCTCTATGGCTTGCTGCTGACCTTCGGCATCACGCTGTTGCTGGAAGGCGTGTTCCGCTCGTTCTTCGGCGTGTCCGGCCAGACGCTGGACGTGCCGGAAGCGCTGTCCGGCGCCACCGACCTCGGCTTCATGATCCTGCCGAACTACCGCGCCTGGGTCGTGCTGGCGTCGTTCGTCGTGTGCCTGGCGACGTGGTTCACGATCGAAAAGACGCGCCTCGGCGCCTACCTGCGCGCCGGCACGGAGAACCCGAAACTGGTCGAAGCGTTCGGCGTCAACGTGCCCCTGATGGTGACGTTGACCTATGGCTTCGGCGTCGCGCTGGCCAGCTTCGCGGGCGTGCTGGCGGCACCCGTCATCAACGTCACGCCCTTGATGGGCTCGAACCTCATCATCGTCGTGTTTGCCGTCGTCGTGATCGGCGGCATGGGGTCCATCCTCGGGGCCATCGTCACCGGCCTGGCGCTGGGCGTCATCGAGGGTCTCACGCGCGTGTTTTATCCGGAAGCGTCGGAAGTCGTCGTGTTCGTCGTGATGGTGATCGTGCTGTTGCTGCGTCCCGCCGGCCTGTTCGGCCAAGAACGATAAGGAAGCGATATGAACCGAAAGCTGGCCTATGGCCTCGCATTGATCGTGGCGCTGGCGGCGCCGTTCGTCGGCTACCCCGTCTTCCTGATGAAGCTGCTGTGCTTCGGCCTGTTCGCCTGCGCGTTTAATTTGCTGATCGGCTACACGGGCCTGCTGTCATTCGGCCACGCCGCGTTCTTCGGCGGTGCCGGCTATGTCACGGGGTACGCGTTGACGACGCTCGGCTTGCCGTTCGAGGCGGCGCTCGTGCTGGGCGTGCTGGCGTCCGCGGCGCTGGGCCTCGTGATGGGGCTGCTGGCCATCCGCCGCCAGGGCATTTATTTTGCGATGATCACCTTGGCCCTCGCGCAGATGGTGTATTTCGCGGCGCTCCGCGCCCCGTTTACGCACGGCGAGGATGGCCTGCAAGGCGTCCCGCGCGGCAAGCTGCTGGGCGTGCTGGATCTCGGCAACGACGTCACCCTGTACTTCGTGGTGCTGGCAATTTGCACCGCGGGCTTCGCCTTGATCGTGCGTACCGTGCACTCGCCGTTCGGCCAGGTGCTGAAGGCGATCAAGGAAAACGAAGCGCGTGCGATCTCTCTGGGCTACGACGTGGATCGTTATAAGCTCGTGGCCTTCGTGCTGTCGGCCGCCCTCGCGGGCCTGGCCGGCGCGACGAAGACGGTCGTGCTCGGTTTCGAGACCCTGACGGACGTGCACTGGACGATGTCCGGCCTCGTCATCCTGATGACCTTGGTCGGCGGCATGGGCACGCTGGCCGGGCCGATCCTGGGTGCCTTCCTCATCGTCGCGCTGGAAAACAAGCTGGGCGACCTGGGGAACTTCCTGGCCGAGACGACGCATGTAGAATGGTTTTCTTCGCTCGGCGAATCCGTGGGCATCGTCACCGGCCTCATCTTCGTTGCCTGTGTGCTGTTGTTCCGACGGGGCATCGTCGGCGAGATCGCGGCGGCACTGGCCCGCGCAGGACGCCGGCGCGAGGCCGCATAAGGCCGTGTCCCGGTCTGGCTTTCAAGGAGGCGCACGTGATCGACGAATCCCTCATGCTGGACGTGAACGGCATCCACATCCACACGACGACGACGGGGCAGGGACCGGCCGTGCTGCTGCTGCACGGCTTTCCCGACACGCACCTCGTCTGGCGCAAGCAGGTCCCCGCGCTGGCCGCCGCCGGCTTTCGCGTGCTCGCGCCCGACCTGCGCGGCTATGGCCGCAGCGACGCGCCGGGCGGCGTCTTCGACTACACGATGGATAAATTGCGCGGCGACGTGCTCGGCCTGCTGGACGCCCTGCACATCGACAAGGTTTTTCTCGTCGGGCACGACTGGGGCGGCATCATCGGCTGGCAGATCGCGGCGCTGGCGCCGGAACGCGTGCACCGCTACGTGGCGATGTCGACGGGCCACCCGTATGCCATCGCACACGCGGGCATGATGCAGCGCTTGCGCATGACCTATATCCTCGGCTTCATCGTGCCGGTCCTAGCCGAGCATACGCTGCGCGCGGCCGACTGGTTCATCATGCGCCAGTTTACGGACGAGCCCGGCCAGGCGGACCACTGGAAGCGGGATCTGTCGCCACCGGGCCGCCTGACGGCCGCGCTGAACTATTACCGCGCCAACCTGAGCCTGGCGCTGCCGCGCGGACATCGCCAGGTCAAGGTGCCCGTGATGGGCATGTGGAGCGACCGCGACCCGGCGCTCGGCGAAAAGCAGATGCGCGATTCGGCGCACTACGTCGACGGCGAATTCCGCTTCGAGCGGATCCGCGGCGCCGACCACTGGCTCCAATTGACGGCGGCCGATGAGGTGAACCGCCTGCTGCTCCAGTTCTTTGAAGAAGGGCGCGCGGCCGCCGTCTGAAGCGCGGTGATTTGTTGCGCCGCAACAAGAGGCGTGCCGTACAATGACGCTTTTACGCGTGATTGACCATGTTCGATTTTGCCCTGCTGGCCGTCGCGGCCTTCGTTGCCGGTCTCGTGGATGCTGTCGTCGGCGGGGGAGGATTGATCCAGATTCCGGCGATGTTCGCCGTGTTCCCCAGGGAAGTCCCGGCGACGCTGCTGGGAACAAATAAACTGGCGGCCATGTTCGGGACGGCCGTCGCTGCCGTCAGGTACAGCCGCCGCGTGACGGTTGCCTGGAGCACGGCGGCGCCGGCCGCCGTCGCCGCGTTCGCGTTGTCCTTCATCGGTGCCTGGACCGTGACTCGCGTGCCCGCCGACTTCGTGCGCAGCCTGCTGCCGCTGATCCTGCTCGCGGTGGCCGTGTACACGTTCAAGCAAAAGAACCTGGGCGCCGTGCACGCGCCGGTCCACAGCGGCATGACGGAAAAGTTGTTGGCGACATGCGCCGGTGCCGCGATCGGTTTTTATGACGGTTTCTTCGGCCCGGGCACAGGCAGCTTCCTGATCTTCCTGTTCGTGCGCTTCTTCGGCTTCGACTTCCTGAGCGCGTCGGCGGCGGCGAAGATCGTCAACGTCGCGTGCAATATCTCGGCGCTGATGTGGTTCGGATACAGCGGTCACTTGATCTGGCAACTCGGCTTGCTGATGGCCGTGTGCCAGATTGCCGGGTCACTGGTCGGGACCCGGCTGGCGCTGAAACACGGCAGTGGTTTCGTGCGCAAGCTGTTCCTCGTTGTCGTCGGGCTGTTGATCGTAAAGACAGCGTTCGACACCTTTAAGCACCTTGCGTGGTGATTGTTTCACGTGAAACAATCAGCGCGCCTTGTGCACATGGGTGACGATGGTCGGTAAATCCCAGGCGCCGCCGGCGGTAATTTCGCGGCACATGCCGGTGGTCGTCGCCGATGTCTGCGCGAACGACCGGCCATCCCACGTCCAGCTCGCGGCGCTGAAGCAATCGCCGATGCCGCGGCCCTTTTGCGTTGCCCGGATGACGCCATCGGCGTAGTCGCTTGCGGAGGTTGTCACCAGGACGGCGGAATAGGGCGGCCTGGCGTCGACCACCCAATAGCCGTCGCCCGTGTTGTAGGCGGCCGTCCAGCAGGCATGCGAGACGAGCAGCTTGCCCTTCGTGAGGCGGCGGACCACGGGCTCGTCTGTCTCGTCGGCCTTTGTGTCCACGAGTTCGCAACTGCCATCCTTTACGGTTTTGCGCAACGCGGCCATCAAGTCGCGGGCTTGCGCGGGCGTCAGTGTGACAGGTTGCTTGTCGTGGCTGACCGGCGCTGCGGCGATGTCCGGCGCTGGGAGTGGCGGTAGAACATTTGATTCCGGTTTTGTGCCCTTGCGTACCAGGGCGCCGGGCGTGTCCAGCCGTCCCTGGAATTCATCCATTTTAAGCAGCACGGCATTGGCGCCGGCCGTCGAGATCGTCCAAGTCTTACCTTTTGCCGACCACGCGATCTGGCCGTCCTTGAGCAGTGCCGGCAGCAGGGCGTTGACCTGCGCGTCGGACAGCTTGCCGCTATTCGACTTCGCATCGATGTGGACGGTGCCCAGCGCCCGGCCGTCGACTGTCATCGCGAGCTGGTCGGGTGCGGGGTGGTTCGGATCATCGGCCGGCTGAAACTGGACAGTGATGGGCTGGTCCGGGCCTGCGGCGCGTGTCAGCAGGATGGTGGCGTTCGGCGCCTCGTCGTCTTCCTGGTGGTAGCCGGCGGCGCGGCACGTCCTCGTGTTATCGCAGGCGAGTTGCCAATCCTTGTAATCGAACGAGATGGATGGCAGGTCGGAGCGCGGATATGCGCCGACCGTGGCGGTGACGGCGAGCAGGGCGAAGGTCAGCAAACGAGATGTCGGCATGGCGGCGAGGGATGGGTTGGCGTGGCAAAAGCCTAACATGAGCTCGCATTCGCTGTTTCACGTGAAACAAAATCTGTCGTTTTCGTGGCCGCGCAGAAGCGATGTGGAAAAAAGAATTTATAATCGACCCTTAATCCTCCTCGCAACACATTCCATCATGCTATTTCCGACAGAATTCGACGTGATCGTCGTTGGCGGCGGCCACGCCGGCATCGAAGCGGCGCTTGCGTCTGCGCGCATGGGCCAAAAGACCCTGTTGCTCACTCACAATATCGAGACCCTGGGCGCGATGTCCTGCAACCCGTCCATCGGCGGGATCGGCAAGGGGCACCTCGTCAAGGAAGTGGACGCCATGGGCGGCGCGATGGCCATCGCCACCGACGAAGCCGGCATCCAGTTCCGCATCCTGAACTCCTCGAAGGGCCCGGCCGTGCGCGCCACCCGTGCCCAGGCCGACCGCATGCTGTACAAGCAGGCGATCCGTTCGCGCCTCGAAAACCAGCCTGATCTGTGGCTGTTCCAGCAGGCCGTCGACGACCTGATGGTCGAAGGCGACCGCGTCGTCGGTGCCGTCACGCAGATCGGCCTGCGCTTCCGTGCGCGCGCCGTCGTGCTGACGGCCGGTACTTTCCTGGACGGTAAGATCCACGTCGGCCTGCAGAATTACTCGGCCGGCCGTGCGGGCGATCCGCCGGCAGTCTCCCTGTCGGCGCGCCTGAAGGAGTTGAAACTGCCGCAGGGCCGTTTGAAAACCGGTACGCCGCCGCGCATCGACGGGCGCAGCATCGACTTTTCCGTCATGACGGAACAGCCGGGCGATCTGGATCCGGTGCCCGTGTTTTCGTATATGGGCAATGCGGCCATGCACCCGAAGCAGTTGCCGTGCTGGGTCACGCACACGAATGCGCAGACGCACGACATCATCCGCAACGGCCTCGACCGCAGCCCCATGTACACGGGCGTGATCGAAGGCGTCGGTCCCCGCTACTGCCCATCGATCGAAGACAAGATTCACCGCTTCGCGGCCAAGGAATCGCACCAGATTTTCCTCGAGCCGGAAGGCCTCACGACCAACGAGTTTTATCCGAACGGTATCTCGACGAGCCTGCCGTTCGACGTGCAACTGGCCCTCGTGCGGTCGATGCGCGGTCTGGAGAATGCGTTCATCCTGCGCCCCGGTTATGCGATCGAATACGATTATTTTGATCCGCGTGGCCTGAAAGCGTCGCTGGAGACGAAGGCGGTTCAAGGCCTGTTCTTTGCCGGGCAGATCAACGGCACGACCGGCTACGAGGAAGCGGCCGCGCAAGGCATGTTGGCCGGCATCAATGCGGCACTGCAGACCCGGGGCGAGGAAGCGTGGACGCCGTCCCGTTCCGAAGCGTATCTCGGCGTGCTCGTCGACGACCTGACGACGCAGGGCGTGGCGGAACCGTACCGCATGTTCACGAGCCGCGCCGAATACCGCCTGTCGTTGCGCGAAGACAATGCGGATATGCGCCTGACGGAGATCGGCCGCAAGCTGGGCGTCGTTGGCGATGCCCAGTGGGAAGCGTTCGAGCGCAAGCGCGACGCCGTCGCGCTCGAACTGGAACGCCTGCGTTCGACCTGGGTCAACCCGCGCATCGTCGCCGCCGCCGAATCCGAGCGCGTGATCGGGCAGGCTATCGAGCGCGAATACAACCTGGCCGACCTGCTGCGCCGTCCTGGCGTCGAGTACGACAAGCTGGTGAGCCTGCAGGGCGTCGACGGCCAGGCACTGGGCGGCCCGGGCGTGAGTGACCCGGCCGTGCGGGAGCAGGTCGAAATCCAGTTGAAATATTCGGGCTATATCAACCGCCAGGCGCGCGAGGTGGAACGCCACGATTACTACGAAAACCTCAAATTGCCGGAGAGCCTGAACTATCTGGAAATCACGGCGCTGTCGATCGAGGTGCGCCAGAAGCTCGACAAGCAGCGTCCCGAGACGCTGGGCCAGGCGTCGCGGATTTCTGGCGTGACGCCGGCGGCAATTTCTCTGCTGCTCGTGCACCTCAAAAAGCGCGGCGCCAAGGGTTTTACCGGTGTGCCGAATGAGGAATCGGCCGCATGAAGAATTTTGATCGTACTGCCTTGTCCGCCGTGCTGGGCGAGGGCATCGCCGCGATGCACCTCGACGTGAGCCCGGCCCAGCAGGACAAGCTGATGGATTACCTGGCCCTGATGTTCAAGTGGAACGCCGTCTACAACCTGACGTCCTTGCGCGACCCGATGCAGATGGTCACCCACCACTTGCTGGATTCGCTGGCCGCCGTGCCGGCATTCGCGACGGCGCGCAATGTGCTGGACGTGGGGTCGGGAGGCGGTCTGCCGGGGATCGTCCTGGCAATCGTGCATCCGGACATGAACGTGTCGATGATCGATACCGTCCATAAAAAGACGGCTTTTCTGACGCAGGTGAAAGCCGAGCTGGGGCTGGTCAACGTCACGGTGTACACGGCGCGGGTCGAGCAACTGCAGGTGAGCGATAAATTCGACGTCATCACGTCGCGCGCGTTTGCCGACCTCTCGGATTTCGTCAACTGGTCCTGTCACTTGCTGGCCGATGGCGGACGCTATATCGCCCTGAAAGGGGTGGCGCCAAAAGATGAGCAGGAACGGCTGCCGCCGGAATGGAAGGTGGCCGGGCTGGAACCGCTGCAAGTGCCCAGGCTGGGTGCGGAGCGTCACCTGGTATTCATCGAACGTTCCACGTGAAACATCCGCAGAAACGTCCGCAACGACGCACAAGCAGATAAACCGTATAACCAGTTTATACCGTTATTACCATATAAATCGTATAAATCGTTTTAATGGTATTAACCGTATGACTGACAAGGGCATACATGGCGAAAATTTTTTGCGTAGCAAATCAGAAGGGCGGGGTCGGCAAGACCACCACCAGCGTGAACCTGTCCGCCGGTCTCGCCAAGTTGGACCAGCGCGTGCTGCTGGTCGACCTCGACCCGCAGGGCAATGCCACCATGGGCGCGGGCATCAACAAGGCGGGACTGACTTCGTCGATCTACGAGGTGCTGCTGGGTGAGGCCGAGGTGGCCGCGGCGCGCCTGCGCAGCGAAGCAGGGCGCTTCGACGTGCTGCCGGCCAACCGCGAACTGGCCGGCGCGGAAGTCGAGATGGTCGAGCTGGAAAACCGCGAGCGCCGCTTGAAGGAAGCACTGGCCAAGGTCGACGCCGACTACGACTTCATCCTCATCGACTGTCCGCCGGCGCTGTCGATGCTGACCCTGAACGGCCTCGTGTCGGCGCATGGCGTCATCATCCCGATGCAGTGCGAGTATTACGCGCTGGAGGGCCTGTCCGATCTCGTGAACACGATCAAGAAGGTGCACGCGAACCTGAACCATGACCTGCGCATCATCGGGCTGCTGCGCGTGATGTTCGATCCGCGCATGACGCTGTCGCAGCAGGTGTCAAGCCAGCTCGAACAGCATTTCGGCGACAAGGTCTTCAAGACGATCATCCCGCGCAACGTGCGCCTGGCGGAAGCGCCGTCGTACGGCATCCCGGGCGTGACGTTCGATCCGTCCTCGAAAGGCGCGCAGGCGTATATCGCCTTCGGCGCGGAGATGGTCGAGCGCATCAAGACAATGTAACCAGAACATAAAAACGTCATGGCAACCAAAAAACTCAAAGGTCTCGGCCGCGGCCTCGATGCGCTGCTCGGCGGGGACGCCCCGGAAACGCCGGCCACGCCCAGCGGTACGCCGTCCCTGCTTCCCGTCGCGCAGATCCAGGCCGGCAAATACCAGCCGCGCACGCGCATGGACGACGGCTCGCTGTCCGAACTGGCCGCGTCGATCAAATCCCAGGGCATCATGCAGCCGGTGCTCGTGCGTCCGATCGATGGTGCCGCCTCGGGCGCCCGCTACGAGATCATCGCCGGCGAACGGCGCTTCCGCGCGGCGCAGCTGGCGGGCCTGGACGAGATCCCGGTCCTCGTGCGCGACGTCGACGACCAGAACGCCGCCGCGATGGCGCTGATCGAGAACATCCAGCGCGAAGACCTCAATCCGCTGGAAGAAGCGCAGGGCATCGCGCGCCTGATCTCGGAATTCAGTTTTACCCACGAGCAGGCGGCCCAGGCCGTCGGCCGTTCGCGCAGCGCCGTGTCGAACCTGCTGCGCCTCGTGAATCTCGCGCAACCCGTGCAGACGATGCTGATGGCTGGCGACATCGACATGGGGCACGCGCGCGCGCTGCTCGCCGTCGATGCGGCGAGCCAGATCGCGCTGGCGAACCAGGTGATCGCCAAGCGCCTGTCCGTGCGCGAGACGGAAAAGATGGTGGCACGCACGCTCGAAGAGCAGAGCGCGCCGCCGGCCGCCGCGCGCCAGAAAGAAAAGTCGGGCGACATCGTGCGCCTCGAGGAAGAACTGTCCGACCGCCTCGCGACGCCCGTCGCGTTCAAGATGGGACCGCGGGGCAAGGGACAGCTGATCATCGACTTCGCCGACCTCGACATTCTCGACACCGTGCTCGCGCGCCTGCGCGCCTGAGCGCCTGAGCCACATCCGCCGCATCCGCCGCACCCCGCGGCGCCGTCACCACGACGCATGTTGTAATTTGGGCACAACGGCGGCGCGCGCCGTCGACCCATGCACGGCGGGTCAAAAAAGCGTCGCTGCGCCGCCGTTCCAGGGTTACAACCCATGGCGCATACTGCGTTATCCCGCATCCCGAGACGTACGCCAGGCGCTGCCGCGTCACAATCCCGATGTCTCGTTTTCCGTGCTTTTGTTATCAAATCAAGCAACTTTACCCGGGCAGAATCGTTTGACTCCACTTAGTACAACCACTTATAATCTCGGGGATTTCTGTAATTACCACGCCGTAACTCGTTTCCCGACGGCTAGCGCGAAAATAAAAATATGCTGCGCATAGTCTCCCTGCAATTAATAGCAACAACAGTCGCTGGCTTGATCGCCGGACTGCTGTGGGGCGGGGCTGCGATGTTTTCCGCGGTTCTGGGTGGATTGTGTTGTGTCGTCCCCAACGGCCTGTTCGCGCTGCGCCTGTTCGCAAGCGCGCGCCGACCGGGCGCCGCAAACCCGATGTCGTTTTTCATCGGCGAATTTATAAAGATTGCGTCGACACTCGCTTTCCTAGGGGCGACTGTCTGGCTGTACCACGATTTGAACTGGCCGGCGCTCCTCGGCGGCTTCATCGTGGCGCTCAAAAGTTACATCATCTTATTGTTTAGGCACCGTAAATGACTACTGAAAACGTGGCGGGAGCAGCACAACCAGCGGGTGAGCACGTCATCACTGCTGGCGAATATATCAAGCACCACTTGCATCACAACGCGTCCGGCGTCCAGCACGGACCGATCGACTTTTCCGTCATCCACTATGACACCATTTTATGGTCGATCATGCTCGCGGTCGTTACCTCGATCGTCCTGATCGCCGCCGCGCGCCGCGTCACCACCGGCGTGCCGGGCCGTTTCCAGGGCTTCGTCGAAATGATCGTCGAGATGGTCGAAGACCAGTCCAAGGCCATCGTCCATGGTAACCGCAGCTTCATCGCGCCGCTCGCGCTGACCGTGTTCATCTGGGTCATCCTGATGAACTCGATGGACTTCCTGCCGGTCGACCTGTTCGCCAGCGGTTTCCGTGCGCTGGGCATCCATAATGCAGAAGGCCACGAGCCGTTCTTCCGCGTCGTCCCGACCGCTGACCTGAACGGTACGCTGGGCATGTCGCTGGTCGTGCTGTTCTTCATGCTCTACTACAACGTCAAGATCAAGGGCGCAGGCGGTTTCGTGCACGAGTTGTTCTGCGCACCGTTCGGCGCCCATCCGGCCCTGTGGATCCCCAATTTTGGCCTGAACCTCATTGAATTCGCTGCAAAAACTGTTTCGCTCGCAATGCGACTGTTCGGCAACATGTTTGCTGGCGAACTGATCTTCCTGCTGATCGCGCTGCTGGGTGCACAGTGGGTTGGCTTCACGACCCAGAGTGTCCTGCTGTCGGGCCTGCACATTTTCGCCGGTTCGATCTGGGCAGTGTTCCACATCCTGATCGTGTTGTTGCAAGCTTTCATTTTCATGATGCTGACGCTGGTGTATCTCGGCCAGGCGCATGAAGGTCACTAAGCGGCATTCTCGTTTTGCAGTATCCAGTAATTTTATTTTTTACTTTTTTTGATTATCTAAGGAGTTTTTGATGACTAACGTCGCGTTCGTAGCACTGGCTTGCGGTCTGATCATTGGTCTGGGCGCCATCGGTGCATGTATCGGTATTGGTGTGATGGGCGGTAAGTACATCGAAGCTTCGGCCCGTCAGCCTGAACTGATGAACACGCTGCAGACCAAGATGTTCCTGCTGGCCGGCCTGATCGACGCTGCATTCCTGATCGGTGTCGGTATCGCGATGATGTTTGCCTTCGCAAATCCGTTCGGCGCCTAAATCCCGGATTCTTCGAATAGCCGGGCCATCGACGCACCTAGCGCCGGCCCGGCGTACTTCATTCTGAGAAGGAAAAAGCTGTGAACTTAAACGCCACAATGTTTGTGCAGTCCATTGTGTTCCTCATCCTGGCGTGGGTCGTCGCGAAATTCGTGTGGCCGCCGGTGATGGGGGCCCTGGACGCACGTGCGACGAAAATCGCTGAAGGTCTGGCCGCGGCCGACCAGGGCAAGCAGGCCATGGCCGCTGCCGAGAAGCGCGTGCAGGTCGAACTGGCCAGCGCCCGCGACGAAGGCGCCAAGCGCATCGCCGACGCCGAAAAGCGCGCCCAGATGGTCGCCGACGAGATCAAGGCCAATGCCCAGGCCGAAGCCGACCGCATCATCGCCCAGGCCCGTGCCGAAGCCGAGCAACAAATGAGCAAGGCCCGCGAAGAACTGCGCGCCCAGGTGGCCACGCTGGCCGTCGCGGGTGCCGAGCAGATCCTCAAGCGCGAAGTGAACGCAGCGGCCCACGCCGACCTGCTGAACCAACTGGCGACCGAGCTGTAATCATGGCTGAGCTCGCAACCGTTGCCCGCCCTTACGCCGAAGCGCTGTTCCGTGTCGCCCAAGCCGGCGACATGAACGCCTGGTCGGCCGTCGTGTCGGAACTGGCCCAGATCGGTGCCAGTGCCGACGTGCAAGCGTTCGCCAATAACCCGAACGTTACGCAAGCCCAGCTGGCCGACACGATTGCGTCCCTGGTCAAGTCGCCGCTGAACGCTGAAGCGAAGAACTTTATCTCGATGCTGGCCGAAAACGGCCGCGTCGTCCTGCTGACCCAAATCGCCGCCCAGTTCAACGAACTGAAGAATGCGCAGGAAGGCGCCGCCGACGCGCATGTCTTCAGCGCGTTCGAGCTCGCCCCGGCGCAGGTGGCGCAGCTGGCCGCATCGCTGGAAAAGAAATTTGGCCGCAAGCTGAACCCAACGGTGACAGTGGATCCTTCGCTGATCGGTGGTGTGCGCGTGGTCGTTGGCGACGAAGTGCTCGATACCTCGGTGCGTGCCAAGCTGCAACAGATGCATGTTGCGCTCACGGCCTGAGGAATTCGCACGATACGCCGGCGCCCGACGCCCTTGCCCTACGCATCAAGAAACTATTAGGAGTTAGCACTCATGCAACTTAACCCATCTGAAATCAGTGAACTGATCAAGAGCCGGATCCAGGGTCTCGAGGGTTCCGCTGAAGTTCGCAATCAAGGCACGGTCATTTCCGTCGCCGACGGTATCTGCCGCATCCATGGTCTGTCGGACGTGATGCAGGGCGAGATGCTGGAATTCCCCGGCAACACCTTCGGCCTCGCCATGAACCTGGAGCGCGACTCGGTCGGCGCCGTGGTGCTGGGTAACTACGAGCACATCTCGGAAGGCGACGTGGTCAAGACCACCGGCCGCATCCTGGAAGTGCCGATCGGCCCGGAACTGCGCGGCCGCGTCGTCAACGCCCTGGGCCAGCCGATCGACGGCAAGGGTCCGATCAACACCACCCTGACCGCCGCCGTCGAAAAGATCGCGCCGGGCGTGATCGCGCGTGAATCCGTGTCGCAGCCGATGCAGACCGGCCTCAAGGCAATCGACTCGATGGTGCCGATCGGCCGTGGCCAGCGCGAGCTGATCATTGGCGACCGCCAGACCGGCAAGTCGGCCGTGGCAGTCGACGCGATCATCAACCAGAAGGGTCAGAACATGACCTGCGTGTACGTTGCGATCGGCCAGAAAGCATCGACCATCAAGAACATCGTGCGTTCGCTGGAACAGCACGGCGCGATGGAGTACACGATCGTCGTCGCCGCTTCCGCTTCGGAATCGGCCGCCATGCAATACATCTCGGCCTACTCGGGCTGCGCGATGGGCGAATACTTCCGCGACCGCGGCGAAGACGCGCTGATCGTGTACGACGACCTGTCGAAGCAGGCAGTCGCCTACCGCCAGATCTCGCTGCTGCTGCGCCGTCCGCCGGGCCGCGAAGCCTACCCGGGCGACGTGTTCTACCTGCACAGCCGTCTGCTGGAGCGTGCCGCACGCGTCAACGCCGACTACGTCGAAGCCTTCACCGGCGGCGCCGTCAAGGGCAAGACCGGTTCGCTGACCGCACTGCCGATCATCGAAACGCAAGCGGGCGACGTCTCGGCATTCGTGCCGACCAACGTGATCTCGATTACCGACGGCCAGATCTTCCTGGAGACCTCGCTGTTCAACGCCGGTATCCGTCCTGCGATCAACGCCGGTATCTCGGTGTCGCGCGTCGGTGGCGCCGCCCAGACCAAGGTCATCAAGGGCCTGTCCGGCGGTATCCGTACCGACCTGGCGCAGTACCGTGAGCTGGCCGCGTTCGCGCAGTTCGCATCGGACCTGGACGAATCGACCCGCAAGCAGCTGGACCGCGGTGCCCGCGTGACCGAACTGCTGAAGCAGCCGCAATACTCGCCGCTGCCGATCTCGCTGATGGCCGCGTCGCTGTTCGCCGTCAACAAGGGCTACTTCGACGACATCGACGTCAAGCAAGTGCTGGCCTTCGAAGCCGGCCTGCACGGCTACCTGAAGACCAAGCAAGCTGCCCTCCTGTCGAAGATCGAAGAAACCAAGCAACTGGACAAGGACGGCGAAGCTACGCTGGCCGCCGCCGTTGCTGATTTCAAGAAAGCATTCTGATCGATCGGGGACGGGCGCGCCGCCGAGACGGCGCCCCCGTCCCGTCCATCAGGGCGAGGGCCGCTGGAAGCTGGCTGCGGCCCTCAAACCAAAGGAGTAAGGACTCATGGCAGTAGGCAAAGAGATACGTGGCAAGATCAAAAGCGTAGAGAATACGAAGAAGATCACCAAGGCGATGGAAATGGTCGCCGCGTCCAAGATGCGCAAGGCGCAGGAACGGATGCGTGCCGCCCGTCCATACAGTGAGAAGATTCGCAACATCACCGCCAATCTTGCTTCCGCTAATCCGGAGTACACGCACCCGTTCATGGCCACGGCCAAGGATGCGAAGCAAAATGCGGTCGGCTTCATCGTCGTCACCACGGACAAGGGTCTGTGCGGCGGCATGAACACCAACGTGTTGCGCCAGGTGACGCAGAAGACGCGCGAGCTGGAACAGGCAGGCACCCGGATCGAAGCGGTCGCCATCGGCAACAAGGGCCTCGGTTTCCTCAATCGTATCGGCGTGAACGTCGTGTCGAGCCTGACCCAGATCGGCGACACGCCGCACCTGGAAAAGCTGATCGGCCCGGTCAAGGTGATGCTGGACGCTTTCCAGGATGGCAGGCTGAACGCCGTCTACCTGTGCTACACCCGGTTCATCAACACGATGAAGCAGGAGCCCGTCGTCGAGCAGCTGCTGCCGCTGCCGGCCAAGGCCCTCGAAGCCGACAAGGGCGGTTATGGATGGGATTACATCTATGAACCGGACGCGGCTGCCGTCATCGATGAACTGCTGGTGCGCTACGTCGAGGCGCTGGTCTACCAGGCGGTCGCCGAGAACCTGTCGTCCGAGCAATCGGCACGCATGGTGGCGATGAAGGCGGCAAGCGACAACGCGGGTAGCGTCATCGGCGAACTGAAGCTGGTCTATAACAAGACCCGCCAGGCTGCGATTACCAAGGAACTCTCCGAGATCGTTTCCGGCGCGGCTGCTATCAGCGCCTGACGAAAACTCTTTGATCGCGGGGCGGTGGCGAGCGCGGGCGCGCTTGACGTCGCCTCCAAAGATCTTAACGAATTAAAACTATATCTGAAGGAACGAAAATGGCTGATGGCAAAATCGTTCAGTGTATCGGCGCCGTGGTCGACGTGGAATTCCCGCGTAACGCGATGCCGAAGGTCTATGACGCACTGAAAATGGAAGGCTCGGAACTGACCCTCGAAGTACAGCAGCAGCTGGGCGACGGCGTGGTCCGTACCATTGCGCTGGGCAGCTCCGAAGGCCTGCGTCGCGGCATGAGCATCCAGAACACCGGCAAGCCGATCACCGTGCCGGTCGGTCCGGCCACGCTGGGCCGCATCATGGACGTGCTGGGCAACCCGATCGACGAGCGCGGTCCGGTCAGCCTGGAGCGCACCGCATCGATCCACCGCGAAGCGCCGAAGTACGACGAGCTGTCGCCGTCGCAGGACCTGCTGGAAACCGGCATCAAGGTGATCGACCTGGTGTGCCCGTTCGCCAAGGGCGGTAAAGTCGGCCTGTTCGGCGGCGCCGGCGTCGGCAAGACCGTCAACATGATGGAACTGATCAACAACATCGCGAAGGCGCACTCGGGTCTGTCCGTGTTCGCCGGCGTCGGTGAGCGTACCCGTGAAGGTAACGACTTCTACCACGAGATGGCGGATTCCAAGGTCGTCGACCTGGAAAACCTGGGCAACTCGAAAGTGGCGATGGTCTACGGCCAGATGAACGAACCGCCGGGCAACCGTCTGCGCGTCGCGCTGACCGGCCTGACGATCGCCGAGTCCTTCCGTGACGAAGGCCGTGACGTTCTGTTCTTCGTGGACAACATCTACCGTTACACCCTGGCCGGTACCGAAGTGTCGGCACTGCTGGGCCGTATGCCGTCCGCGGTGGGCTACCAGCCGACCCTGGCCGAAGAGATGGGCCGCCTGCAGGAGCGCATCACGTCGACCAAGACCGGTTCGATCACGTCGATCCAGGCCGTGTACGTCCCTGCGGACGACTTGACCGACCCGTCGCCGGCCACCACCTTCGCCCACCTGGACTCGACCGTCGTGCTGTCGCGTGACATCGCCTCGCTGGGTATCTACCCGGCCGTGGATCCGCTCGACTCGACCTCGCGCCAGCTGGACCCGCTCGTCGTCGGCCAGGAACACTACGAGACCGCGCGCGCCGTGCAGGGCACCCTGCAGCGCTACAAGGAACTGCGCGACATCATCGCGATTCTGGGCATGGACGAACTGGCACCGGACGACAAGCTGGTCGTCGCCCGCGCCCGCAAGATGCAGCGTTTCCTGTCGCAGCCGTTCCACGTCGCCGAAGTGTTCACCGGCTCGCCGGGCAAGTACGTCTCGCTGAAGGACACGATCAAGGGCTTCAAGATGATCGCGTCGGGCGAGCTGGACCATCTGCCGGAGCAGGCGTTCTACATGGTCGGCACCATCGAAGAAGCGATCGAAAAGGCCAAGAAGCTGGCTGCTTGATAGCTTAGCCTCTTCAAAGGACACACATGGCAAATACCATTCACGTTGACGTCGTCTCGGCCGAAGAGCAGATCTTTTCGGGCGAAGCCGAGTTCGTCGCGTTGCCGGGTGAATCGGGTGAGCTGGGTATCTACCCGATGCACACCCCCTTGATCACGCGCATCCGCCCGGGTGCCGTGCGCATCAAAATGCCGGGCCGCAGCGACGAAGAGTTCGTGTTCGTCGCCGGCGGCATCCTGGAAGTCCAGCCGAAAGGCGTGACGGTCCTGGCCGACACCGCGATCCGCGGTGCCGACCTGGACGAAGCGAAAGCCCAGGAAGCCAAGCGCCGTGCCGAAGAGCTGATGCTGAACAAGGACTCGCAGATCGACTACGCCAAGGCGCAAGCCGAACTGGCGGCGGCGATCGCCCAGCTGGCGGCCATCGCCAAGCTGCGTCATAAAGGACGCTGATCGCTCTTCCGAGCGCTCCGAAAAAGCAGCCTGCGGGCTGCTTTTTTATTTCCAAAAACCGGGGTCAGAGCCCAGTTATTGGAAATGGCTTGCAGTACATTGCCAAAATTCGGGCTCTGACCCCGGTGCTAGCTGGCGCCGTTCGATGATGCAAACCTGATAAGCTGGCATCAACGACAAGACGACGAGTTACAACGCCATGCGAACCATCGAACAAATCCTCCGCGCCGCCCGGACCGTGGCCGTGGTCGGGCTCTCGAACAAGCCCGGGCGCGCCAGCCTGGAGGTCGCCAGCTACCTGCAGGCGCAGGGCTACCGCATCATTCCCGTCAATCCCGCCTACGCCGGCGAGGAGATCCTCGGCGAGACCGTGTACGCCACGTTGCAGGAAGCGGCCGACGCGCTCGCGCCCGGCGGGGCGCGCATCGACGTCGTCGATTGCTTCCGCAAGCCGGACGAGATCCCGCCCATCGCCAAGGACGCCATCGACGTGCGTGCCGGCTGCCTGTGGATGCAGCTCGGCATCGAGAACCAGGTCGCCGCCGACCTGGCCCGCGCCGCAGGCCTGGACGTCGTGATGAACCGCTGCATGCTGATCGAGCACCGCAAGCTGGGCGAGCAGGCCGCATGAGCACGTCGATGCTGGAACGCTTCCGCGCGCCGAAGAACCTCGAACTGCGCGACAAGGATGCCGGCGATACCCCGCTGCGCGACGACAAGAAGGGCAAGCTCAAAAACGGCGAGATCAAGGAACGCGAGCGCGAGCTGACGACCGAGCTGACGGCCGAGGTGGCCAAGCTGCAGGAAAAACTGTACGCGGCGCGCGATCAGAAACTCCTGCTGATCCTGCAGGGCATGGACACCTCCGGCAAGGACGGGACGGTCCGCGCGCTGTTCTCGCAGATCAACCCGATGGGCCTGCACGCCACCGGCTTCGTGGCCCCGACGGACAAGGAAAAGGCGCACGATTTTCTCTGGCGCGTGCATGCGCGCGTGCCGGGCAGGGGCGAGATCGGGATCTTCAACCGCAGCCATTACGAAGACGTGCTCGTGCCGCGCGTGGCGGGCGATCTCGACGACGACGCGCGCGAGCGCCGCTTCGCCCAGATCCGCGACTTCGAGCGCATGCTGGCCGAGACGGGGACGACGCTCATGAAGGTCTTCCTGCACATCTCCAAGACCGAACAGCGCACGCGCCTGCAGGCGCGCCTGGACGATCCGGAGAAGCACTGGAAGTTCGATCCGGCCGACCTGGCCGCGCGCACGAAGTGGGATGTCTACCAGCGCGCCTACGCCGACACCATCAACGCGACGGACCGCGACCACGCGCCGTGGTACGTCGTCCCGGCCGACTCCAAAACCCACCGCAACCTGATCATCGCCCATCTGCTGCTGGAAACGATGCGGGGCATGAAGCTGGAGTGGCCGGCGCCCAGGGCGGACATGTCCAAGGTGAAGATCGACGACTGAACCCCACGGGGCCGCGCGGATTGTCATAGAATGAAGATCCACCAACCCGCGTACTCTCCGATCATGCTCAAGTCCACCGCTTTGCTGCTCACCCTCGGCGCCGCCGCGACGTTTTCCGCCACGATGGCGACGCCCGCGCTGGCGCAGACGCCCGCTGCCCAGCCGTCCGCCCATCCGGCCAGCTGCCCGGCCGTGTTGAAGCACACCTTCAACCGCCTGCAGGACGAAACGCCGCAGGACCTGTGCCAGTACAGCGGCAAGGTGGTCCTCGTGGTGAACACGGCCAGCTACTGCGGTTTTACCAAGCAGTACGAAGGCCTGGAAAAACTGTATGCGAAGTACGCGCCGCGCGGCCTCGTCGTGCTGGGCTTCCCGTCGAACGATTTTAAACAGGAAGACGCCGACGCCAAGAAGATCGCCGACCTGTGCTACAACACCTACGGCGTGAAATTCCCGATGTTCACCAGCACCGTCGTGACGGGCACGAATGCCAATCCGCTGTATTCGGAGCTGATCAAGGCCACCGGCAACCAGCCCAAGTGGAATTTCAATAAATACCTGATCGACCGGAACGGTAAAGTCATCGACTACTTCCCGAGCAAGGTGACGCCGGAAGATCCGACCCTGGTCGGCAAGATCGAGCAGGCGCTCGGCGGCTGATCCTTATCGATGCAGCACGGCCCTGAGCGGTCCGCGCAGGGCGTTGCAGACGACGATCTCCTGCGCCCGCGCGAGGCTTTCGCGCGTGAGCGGACACTCGATCGCGTCCCAGGCCGGATCGTCCAGCAGCACGCCGCGCATCACGCCGGGCAGGACGCCCGCCGACAGCGGCGGCGTGTACCAGCGGCCGCCGATGCGCACGAACACGTTGCTGCGTCCACCTTCCGTCAGTTCGCCGCGTTCGTTGAAGAACAGCGTGTCGAAGGCACCCACGCCTTCCGCCGCGCGCCAGGCGGCGTCGTAGCGGCTTCGAACGCTCGTCTTATGGCGCAGGAACACGTCGTGCGCGTGCGTCGGTTCGTCCGCCAGCAGCAGCCGCACCGGCTCGTCCAGCGGCGCCAGCGCGCCCGTCTGCACGACGATCTCGCCATTCGGCCGCAACGCGAGGCGCACGCGGTGCGGCGCATCGTCCGGCAACGCGGCGCAAGCCTCCTGCGCGGCACTGCGTGCGAGGCCGGGGTTGAATGGATGGCCGAAATACGCCGCCGACGCGCCGAGGCGCGCGAGGTGGCGCTCCAGGTGGCGGCAACCGCCGGCGCGCGTGGCGTAGATGGTCTCGAAGATCTCGAAGTCGTTCGGCAGTCCCGTGAGGAAGCTCGCTTTGAGCCGGCATTCGGCATACTCGGCGCCGGCGTCGCTGTCGTACACGATGCCCGCGCCGACACCCAGCTCGCCGTGGCGCACGCCGTTCTGTTCCGGCTGCAGCGTCAGCGTGCGGATCGGGACCGATAGACAGAAATCGCCAAATCGGGCACCGGCGCGCGCATCCTGCTGCTTGCCGAATCCGGTTCCAGGCGGCGGCGGATCGATCCACCCGATCGCGCCCGTGTAGATGCCGCGCGCGGCCGGTTCCAGTTCGCGGATGATTTCCATCGTGCGGCGCTTGGGCGCGCCCGTGATCGAACCGCAGGGATACAGCGCGGCGAAGATGTCGCGCAACGAGATCCCGGGCGCGAGCTGGGCCTGCACGGTCGACGTCATCTGCAGCACGCTGCTGTAGCGCTTCACTTCGAACAACGCCGGCACGCCCACGCTGCCGGTGCGCGCGATGCGTCCCAGGTCGTTGCGCAGCAGGTCGACGATCATGAGGTTTTCGGCGCGGTTCTTCGGATCGGCCGCCAGATGCTGGGCGCGCACGGCGTTCACGAGGTCGTCGCCGTGCGCCGGCGCCGTGCCCTTCATCGGCCGCGCCAGCAGGCGGCCGGCGTCATGGCGCACGAACAGTTCCGGCGACAGCGACAGCACGGCGCGTCCGTCCGGCAGGCCGATCAGGGCGCCATAGGGCACCGGCTGGCG
This sequence comes from Massilia sp. Masssp93, assembly GCF_059491295.1. Classification (NCBI taxonomy): domain Bacteria; kingdom Pseudomonadati; phylum Pseudomonadota; class Betaproteobacteria; order Burkholderiales; family Oxalobacteraceae; genus Massilia; species Massilia sp. Masssp93. Next base: position 6,235,366 of record NZ_CP168502.1, read on the forward strand.
TGCGCGCAGGCGCGCGTACAGCGCGCACACGGGGCCGAAGGCGTCGAAGCGGAGGCGATAGGTGTAATTGACCTGGTAGGTGTCGCCGGCCGCGATATAGTCGCGGATCCGTTCGATCGCGTGCGCGAACGTGGTCTCGTCGACGTTGGCGCGCATGGCGCCGATGCCGGCCGGGCCGTTCCCCTGTTCTTGCGCGCGCGCCGCCAGCCAGGCGTCGACCTGGGCCGCGTCCAGCATGTCGTAGCGTTCGAACAGCAGCACCTGGGCCAGCGGCGCGTGCAGTTCGCGCGCGGGCGCGATGCCGACCAGCTGCTCGCCCAGCTCATAGGTCAGCACGGGGACGGCGTGCAGGCCGCGCGCGAGGGCATCCTGCATGCCGTCCAGCAGGCGCGGCCAGTCCTCGATGCGCTGGCAGGCCAGCATGCCCGCATAGCCGCCGTACAGGCGCGAGCGCGCCTGCGCATGGCCTTCGGGGCTCGCGTCGTCGAGCAGGGCGAACACGGTGGCGTCCATGATGGTATTCAGGCGGCGAGCAGCAGGGCCAGCTGCAGCGGACTGTTCTCGGTCGGGTGCTGTTTGAAGCCGCTCTTGGCGTAGCGGTGCCAGCGTCCCGTCACGTAGGCGACGAGCATGGTGGCGCGCGCGGCCACGTCTTCCTCGCGCCCATGGCCCTGCGTGGCGGCCACGCGCAGCGCCTGCTTGAACGCCAGCTCGACCTTGTCGTAGAACTGGTTCATGCGCAGGACCAGGCGATCGTCCTCGCCGACGAGCGCGTCGCCGATCAGCACGCGCGTCATGCCGGGATTGTTGGCGGCGAACGACAGCAGGATCTGCAGCATCGCATGCGCGCGGGTGACGCCGTTGTCCTCGCGCTCCGCGGCCTGGTTGAACAGGGTGAACACGGTCGCCTCGATGAATTCGATCAGGCCTTCGAACATCTGCGCCTTGCTGGCGAAATGACGGTACAGGGCCGCTTCCGACACCGACAGCCGGGCGGCCAGCGCCGCCGTCGTGATCTTCTCGCCCTTCGGATGTTCGAGCATGGCCGCCAGGGCCTGGAGGATCTGCTGTTTGCGTTGGCCAGGCTTGGTGCTTGCCATGTTGTTAGACGTTTTCCGTATGTGATCGATGTGCGAGCCGACGCAGGTGCGCGGGCAGCCGAAGAACGGATTTTACTTTGACATCGACGTAACCGGGGCGTTTGACCATCTTCGGCAGCGGGGCTTTGCCGATCGGATCGGCGTAGCGCAGGTATTGCGTGACCCATACCGTGCGCACGCCGAGCTGCTTGGCGCGCTTGAGGTTCACGAGCGTGTCCTCGACGAGGATGCAGCGGCCGGCTGCGAGACCCTGGCGGCGCAGCAGGCGGCGCAGCATCAGCTTCGACGGTTTCGGACGTAGCTGGCCGTGCACGCGCATGTCTTCGATCGAGACGTGGTGCGCGAACTGGCGCTGCAGCCCGAGGTGGCGCACCACGCCGGTCGAATACGCCGTCGGCGCGTTCGTCAGCAGGATCTTGCGGCCCGGGAGGCGGCGCAGCATGCGCTCCAGGCCGCGCTCGTAACGCACCAGGTCTTGCAGCGCGCCGATGTCGTGCGTCTGGCGCAGGAAGTCGGCCGCATCCACGCGGTGGTGGCGGATCATGCCCAGCAACGTGGCGCCGTAGCGCTTCCAGTAGCCGACGCGGGCCGCGTTGACGGCTTCCTGGCTCGCCGGCGTGGTGCCGTCGCCGAGCACGCGCGCAATATACGTGTTCATGTTGGCGCTGATCGCCGGGAAGATCGCGTGCGACGCGTCGTGCAATGTGTTGTCGAGGTCGAACAGCCAGACGGGAGAGGAGGGCGTGGGCACGGGAAAGTCAAACGGACAAGGGGACTCGCGATTATATCGGGACGGGGGAAGGGCGCTCCGAAAACAAAAAAAGGGTCCGACGAATCGGACCCTTCTCTGAATTCTGGCGGAGCGGACGGGACTCGAACCCGCGACCCCCGGCGTGACAGGCCGGTATTCTAACCAACTGAACTACCGCTCCAGCTTTCCTGCTGTCTCGCTCATGTGACGCTTGTCATCGCGCCGCGAGTGTTCCTCATTTCCTGCTGCGACGGGCAAACGCGCAGCGTGGACAAGAGTCTGTCTTATCCGTTACGTCAGGCATCGGGGATACCACAACAGGCGGGAATGGGAACAAATCCTGGTGCCCTTGACGTGGATTGAACACGTGGCCTCTCCCTTACCAAGGGAGTGCTCTACCACTGAGCTACAAGGGCAAACAACGTTTGTGGCGCTGTTGAGACGCCACAAAAATTCAATGCGAGCGGATCATAGTGCCAAAAGCCTGTTCGGTCAAGACTTCCAGCAACAAAGAGTGCTCGATGCGGCCATCGATGATGTGCACGGTGTTCACGCCCGACTTGGCGGCGTCCAGGGCCGACGAGATCTTCGGCAGCATGCCGCCGGAAATCGTGCCGTCCGCGAACATCTCGTCGATTTCGCGCGCCGACAGGTCCGTCACCAGGTTGCCCTGCTTGTCCTGCACGCCGGCGATGTTGGTCATCATGATCAGCTTTTCGGCCTTCAGGATTTCCGCGATCTTGCCGGCGACGACGTCGGCGTTGATGTTATACGCCTGGCCGTCCTGGCCGAAGCCGATCGGCGAGATGATCGGGATGAAGGCATCGTCCTGCAGCGCTTTCACGACGGCCGGATTGATCGCCTCGATGTCGCCGACGAAGCCGATGTCAAGGAACTCGCCCGGCTTGTCCTTGTCCGGCATCGCCATCTTGCGTGCGCGGATCAGGCCGCCATCCTTGCCGGTCAGGCCCACTGCCTGGCCACCGTAGTGGTTGATCAGCATGACGATGTCCTGCTGGACTTCGCCGCCCAGCACCCACTCCACCACTTCCATGGTTTCTTCGTCGGTGATGCGCATGCCTTGCACGAAGGTGCCCTGCTTGCCGATCTTCTTGAGCGCGTTGTCGATCTGCGGGCCGCCGCCGTGCACCACGACCGGGTTCATGCCGACCAGTTTCAGCAGGATGACGTCGCGCGCGAAGCCGTGTTTCAGGCGTTCTTCGGTCATCGCATTGCCGCCGTATTTGATGACGATGGTCTTGCCGTGGAAATTACGGATGTAGGGGAGTGCTTCGGCCAGGATCTGCGCCTTGATCTGCGGCGAGACCGCAGTCAGGTCATTATTCTGGTCGTCGCCCGTCATCGAGGTCAGCGTAGCGTTCATTAGGGGTCCGAAAAAGAATTTGCGAGATTTTACAGGCATTAGCCTGCCGCAGTGATCATTTTAGAAGCTCCATGTTGTATTTTCTGGCGCCCGCCGTTAAGGTGCCTTACATATGGATACACGACGGTAATCTTTCACATGAGTACCTGTACACGCTGCGGCGCCGCGTTCGGTTGCGCGATGGTCGATGGCAACGACGGCGCACCGTGCTGGTGCACGCGCCTGCCGCCCTTCGTCGCGCTGCCGCCCGCGGGCGAAGCGGCCGGGTGCTGGTGCCCGGCCTGCCTGGAGCAGCATATCGCGCAACGGACAGCCAGGGCGCCGGATACGCCGGCCACATAGAGCACCCTCAGCGCGCGGTGCGGAAAAAACGCATCATTTCGCGGCTCGCGTTCGGCCCCCGGCCGTCCGTATAGCTGCCGCGCATGTCGCCGCCCGACCAGGCGTGGCCGGAACCGTGGATCACCCAGTGTTCTGCGTGGATACTGCCGTCCGGCTTGCGGTGCACCGTGCGCGTGTAGGCGTGGCCGTCCGGCACGGCGCCGGGTTCGACGACGACGTCTTCCGACGGATGGCGTCGTCTTCGCTTGATCAGCTCGTCGCCATTGGCCGGGTGCACGGTCGTGTCGCGGTCGCCGTGGAACACGATGATCGGCAGCGTTTTTCCCGGCTTGTGGTGCGTGCGGAAATCGCCTTTCATCGCGGCCATCGCCGAGGCCAGGTCGTGGGCGGCCGCGAACGGCAGGCCGGAATGGACGCCGACGGCCGCATACAGGTCCGGATACAGCGTGCCCATGATGGCGGCCATCGCGCCGCCCGCGGACAGGCCCGCGACGAACACCTGGTCCGGATCGATCACGTAGCGCGCCATGATGTCCTGCGTGAGCCCGGCGATGATGGCGGGCTCGCCCTGGCCGCGCTGCTGGTCCGCCGCGCTGAACCAGTTCCAGCAGCGCGTGGCGTTGGCCTGCTGCGACTGGGCCGGATAGGCGACGAGGCAGCCGTATTCCTCGGCCAGCGCGTTCATGCCGGTGCCGAGCGCGAAGTCGTCGGGATGCTGCGAGCAGCCGTGCAGCATCACGAGCAGCGCCGACGGCTGGCCGGCATACGTGCTCGGAATATACAGCTTGTAGTCGCGGGTGCCCGCGTCGTTCGTATAGCTGGCGTCGACGAAGTGGCCGGGCAGGCCGATGGCCGCCGCGCCCGTCGACAGCGGCGGGACGTTGAACGGGTTGGCGCTCTGGCCCAGGCGGGACAGGTCGGCCAGCATGTCGGAAAAGGCGTCGTAGGTCGATTGGTTCGAGGCGGGCGGCGCGACGGGCTCAACGCTGTTGACGGCCGCGGCCTGCATGGCGGTGGCGTTTTTGACGGATTCCCGGAGGACGGTGCGGGCAACGGCGGGGCCGCGGCGTATCAGGGATCGGGTCGCGGCGCGCATTTGCGCCAGGAACTTGTGATTCAGGGTCATCGGCACTCCTTGTGGGGTGTGTCGGCAATGCCGCCGGCGCGTGGCTGAGGCATCGAGCGAGGGTTCAGTCTTGATGGCGAAGCTTGCGCGAACCTTACAGATGGGATAAGCGCAACGGACGAGTTCAGTCTACGCAGGTCGTCCCGCCGGTCAAGCGCGATTCGTCCGGATACGTTAATCTGCGCTCCATGTGTCCAATATTCCAACCCGGCATCTGTCTCGAGTGGAGCTCGCTGCCGTACCACGATACCCCATTTCGTCTCGACATGCCGGATGTGCTCGCCGCCGGATATCTCATCGGCAAGATTGCGCGGGTTGCGGCATGAGCGACGCATCTCTTCCGCCGGAACGGCAAACGCCGGTCCCGTCTCCCTGCATCAACGTGTGCAAGATGTCGCCCGTGTCGGGCCTGTGCGAGGGCTGTTTGCGTACCATCGACGAAATCGTCGCCTGGAGCCGCGCCGACGACGACTATAAACGCGCCGTATGGTCAGAAATCCGCCGGCGCGAAGCGCACATCCCGTTCGACTGATGCCGACCCTGCCGCCAGCGATCCGGGTGTTCGAGCGCGGCTGGCTGTCGTCCAACAACATCCTCATCACGGGACGAGACGGCGCCACGCTCGTCGACACGGGCTATGTGACGCACGCGGCGCAGACGCTGTCCCTCGTGCGCCACGCGTTGCAAGAGCGTCCGCTGGACCGCATCGTCAACACCCACCTGCACGCCGACCACTGCGGCGGCAACGCGGCCTTGCGTGATGCCTACCGCTGCCGCATCGCGATCCCCGGGGCGGAATGCGCGAAGGTCGACGCGTGGGACGAGGACGCGCTGAGTTTCCGCGCCACGTCCCAGCAGTGCCCGCGCTTTGCGTACGACGATGCCCTCGAACCCGGCCAGCGCCTGCGCATGGGCGACCTGGACTGGCAGGCGCTCGCGGCGCCCGGCCACGATCCGCACGCGCTGCTGCTGTGGTGCGACGAGCAAGGCGTCCTGATATCCGGCGACGCCCTGTGGCAGAACGGCTTCGGCGTCGTGTTCCCGGAACTGGCCGGCGAACCCGGTTTTATGGACGTGCGCGCCACGCTGGACCTGATCGCGACGCTCGACGCGCGCGCCGTCATCCCCGGCCATGGGGCGCCGTTCGCCGACGTGGCGGCCGCGCTGGACCGCGCGTATTCGCGCCTGGATTACCTGGCGGCCGACCCGGTGCGCAATGCCGAGAACGCCGCCAGGGTGCTATTAAAATTTCTGCTGCTGGAACGGCGGCGCATCCTGCTCGCCGACGTCGAAACGCTGTGCGCCACGGTGCCGCTGCTCGTGCTGGCGCGTGAGCGTTTTTTGCACGGCAGCAGCGCAGACCTGGCCGACCGGCTCGTGCATGCGCTCGTGAAAGCGGGTGCGGCGCGCGTCGAGGGCGCTACACTCGCCGAGCCCTGACAAAGAATTAGAGCCAGCGATCTAGCACGGTCGTGCTTTTCTAATCCATAATCGACGGGTCCGATCAACTATCGCGAGAAATCCATGGCGCTGCCTCCCGTCCTGCAAAACCTGTCCTTACCCGTCATCGCGTCGCCGATGTTCATCGCCAGCGGTCCCGCGCTGGTGGCCGCGCAGTGCAAGGCGGGCATCGTCGGTTCCTTTCCCGCCCTGAACGCGCGCCCGGCCGCGCAGCTCGACACGTGGCTGACGGACCTCCAGCACGAGCTGGCCGATTACCGGGAAGCGCATCCGGACCGCAAGGTCGGCCCGATCGCCGTCAACCAGATCGTGCACCAGTCGAACGACCGCCTGGAACACGACGTGGCCGTGTGCGTGAAGCACCAGGTGCCCATCATCATCTCGTCGCTGCGCGCGCCGCCGAAGGAAATGCTGGATGCCGTGCATGCGTACGGCGGCATCGTGATGCACGACGTCGTCTCGATCCGCCACGCCGAAAAGGCGCTGGAAGCGGGCGTGGACGGCCTGATCCTCGTCGCGGCCGGCGCCGGCGGCCACGCGGGCGCGCTGTCGCCGTTCGCGCTGGTGGGCGAAGTGCGTAAATTCTTCGACGGCCCGATCGCGCTGTCCGGCTCGATCGCCACGGGCGACGCCATCCTCGCCGCGCAGGCGATGGGCGCCGACTTCGCCTACATCGGCTCGCGCTGGCTGGCCACGCGCGAAGCGAACGTCACCGACGCCTACCGCGACGCGATCGTGGAATCGACGGCGGCCGACGTCGTCTACACGAACCTGTTCACGGGCGTGCATGGCAATTACCTGAAAAAATCGATCGTGGCGGCGGGGCTGGACCCGGACAACCTGCCCGTGTCGGACAAGAGCAAGATGAGTTTCGGCTCGGGCAGCGCGAAGGCGTGGCGCGATATCTGGGGTGCCGGGCAGGGCGTCGGCCTGATGGATGACGTGCCGACCGTGGCGGAGATGGTGGCGCGGTTGACGCAGCAGTATCAGGCCGCGCGGGAGCGGTTGGGGCTGAAGGCCTGAGTGTTTTCAGGGTTCGCGTAACAACGTCGCCCCCGCGCAGGCGGGGGCCCAAGTGTTGAGCCGGCCAGGTGTAATCGGCGCTTACGCCTGCAGCACCTTGTCCGCGTCGCGGATCACCCACAGTCCCGGCAGGTTGCGCCAGTATCCGTGCGCATCCATGCCGAAGCCGACGACGAACTGGTTCGGCACCGTCAGGCCGACGATGTCCGCCTGCACCGGTTTCACTTTACCCAGGTCCTTGTCGGCAAACACGGCCAGGATCACCTCCGCCGCGCCCATGTCGAGCAGGCGCTGCTTCACGTGGGCCAGCGTTTCGCCTTCGTCGAGGATGTCGTCGACGATGATGATCGTGCGGCCCGTGACGTCCTGGCGCGGGATCACTTTCCACACCACTTCGCCGCCGCGATCGAGGTCGCCGTAGCGGGTCACGTGGATGTAGTCGAATTCGAGGGGAAAGCTCAGCTGCGGCAGCAGGTTGCCGGTGAACACCACCGCGCCGCCCATGACGCCCAGCACGAGCGGGAAATCGCTCGCCTCGTCGTTGTCGAAACGCTGGTTCAGCACGTCGGCGACGTGGCGTACGGCCGCTTGCACCTGGTCCGCGCTGACGATTTCCTCGGCGTTGGCCAATAGTGCGCGGGCGCGGTTGTAATGAAAGTCTTGCATGATATTTCGGAGTCGGTTGTAGGATTCGGATGATCCTTGGGTAGGCGATTATCCGCCAGATTGCGTCCGCGCGCGATTCCGGTCAGCTTGGGGGCGGCGGCCGCGTTCGCGATGCCGGTGCGGAGGGCGTATCATACCGATTTGACGAACCGAACATCCAATTGAGCACCATGCCAGCACCTGACACCTCCAATGTGCGCGCCGCGCGCCTTGCCCAGCTGCGCGCCGCGATGGCGCGCCACCGGGTCGACGCCGTCATCGTGCCGTCCGCCGATCCGCACCTGTCCGAATACCTGCCCGGTCGTTGGAAGGGCCGCGAATGGCTGTCCGGTTTCACGGGCTCCGTCGGCACCTTCATCGCCACGCACGACTTCGCCGGCGTCTGGACGGACGGCCGCTACTACACGCAGGCGGAGCAGGAACTGGCCGGCACCGACATCAGGCTCATGAAGATCCCGTCCGGCGCCAGCCTGCTGCACATCGACTGGCTGGCCGACAACCTCGACGAAGGCAACACCGTCGCCGTCGACGCGCGCGTGCTGGGCCTGGCCGTGGCGCGCCTGCTGGGCGATGCGCTCGCCGCGCGCGGCGTAACACTGCGCACCGACCTCGACCTGCTGGACGAGATCTGGAGCGACCGCCCCGGCCTGCCGCCCGAGCCGGTGTACGAGCACGCGGCGCCGTACGCGGTGCTCGATCGCGCCGACAAACTGCACGCGACGCGCAATGCGATGGCGAAGCTGGGCGGCGAGCGCCATGTCATCTCGACCCTCGACGACATCGCCTACCTGTTCAACCTGCGCGGCGCCGACGTCAGCTTCAATCCCGTGTTCCTCGCGCACGCGCTCGTGGAAGCGACGGGCGCCACGCTGTTCGTCGCCGACGGCAAGATCGACGCCGGCCTGCGCGCCCGTCTCGAACAGGATGGCGTGCGCGTGGCCCCGTACGAACAGGCGCAGCAGGCGCTGGCCGCGCTGCCGGCCGACAGCAGTCTGCTGATCGACCCGCGCCGCATCACGGCCGGCATGCGCGCCGCCGTGCCGCAAGGCGTGCGCGTGGTGGAGGCCATCAACCCGACGACGTTCGCCAAATCGCGCAAGCTCGATGCCGAGATCGACCACGTGCGCGCCACGATGGAGCAGGACGGCGCGGCCCTGTGCGAATTCTTCGCCGGGCTCGAAGCGACGCTGGCCGATGCGCATCGGGCGCCGTTGAACGAAGTGCACATCGACGAACGGATCACGGCCGCGCGTGCACGCCGTCGCGGCTTCGTCAGCCCCAGCTTCGGCACCATCGCCGGCTTCAACGCCAACGGCGCGATCATGCATTATCGGGCCGCAGCGGAACACTGCGCCGTGATCGAAGGCGACGGCCTGCTGCTGATCGACTCCGGCGGCCAGTACCTGGGCGGCACGACGGACATCACGCGCGTCGTCCCCGTCGGCACGCCATCCGCCGCGCAGAAGCGCGATTTCACGCTGGTGCTGAAAGGGATGATCGCCCTGTCCATGGCGCGCTTCCCGCGCGGGACGAAAGGCCCGATGCTCGACGCGCTGGCGCGCGCCCCGATCTGGGCCGCCGGCATCGATTACGGCCATGGCACCGGCCACGGCGTCGGCTACTTCCTCAACGTGCACGAGGGCCCGCAGGTGATCTCGCCGTCCGCGCCGCCGGAGCCGCATACGGCCATGGAGCCGGGCATGATCACGTCGAACGAACCGGGCATCTATCGCCCGGGACTGTGGGGCATCCGCATCGAGAACCTGGTGCTCACGCGCGTCGTCGACAACGGGGAGTTCGGCGAATTCCTCGGCTTCGAAACGCTGACCCTGTGCCCGATCGACACGCGCTGCATCGACATCTCGCTGATGCGCGGCGACGAGGTCGCGTGGCTGAACGATTACCACCGCAGCGTGCGCGCGCGCCTGCTGCCGCACGTGAGCGGCGCCGCGCGCGACTGGCTCGAACTGCGCACCCGGGAGATCTGACATGGCGAGCGCACGTTCCACCCGCGCCAGCGCCGCCGTCGAGCGGCTCAAACGGCGCACCGGCGTGACCTCGTATTCGATGGCGCGCACCGGCGACGGTCATTTCTTTTTGTCCGAGAAACCGGGCGCGCCGCCGCTGTGCGCGCCGCTCGAACTGGACGACTTCGTGGCCTTCGTGAACGGTCTCGGTCCGCAAGAAGTAAAACGCGTCAGCAAGCACGACGTCGAATTCGAAAAACAGCTGGTCAGGAAAAAGCCTTGACGGGCCCCGTGTCGAATGACCTGGGCCTGACCCTGCCCGACCTGGTCGGCGCCTACTGGTCGCAGGCGGAGCTGGCCACCAACGGCCTGATCCTGCTGAACGTGTTCGGCGCGCTGCTGCTGGGCCTCATGGTCGGCTACGAGCGGTCCTATCACGGCCGCGCGGCCGGCATGCGCACGTATGGCCTCGTGTGCATGGCGTCGTGCGCGCTGACCATCGTCGCCGGCTATCCGAGCCACTGGTTCGGCGGGCACGGTTCGTCCGTCGCGCTGGTCGATCCCACGCGCGTGGTCCAGGGCGTCGTGACGGGCATCGGCTTCCTCGGCGCCGGCGTGATCATGCGCTCGGGTTTCAACATCAGCGGCCTGACGACGGCGGCGTCGATCTGGTCGTCGTCCGTGATCGGCATCCTCGTCGGCCTCGGTTTCTACATGGCCGCGATGGGCCTGGCGTTTTTCTCCGCGATGATCATGATCTACCTGAACAAGGCGATCGGACTGCTGCCCTCGCGCCATGCGGTGGCCGTCACCCTGCATTTCAAGCCCGGCGTCTATCCGCAGGAAGAGACGCTGCGCCAGGCGGCGCTGGACCGCGGCTACGAAATCGCCGGCGGCTCGCTGACGATCTCCAGCGAGAAGGGCTGCCAGGAATGGCATTTCGTCGCGCTGGAACTGGCCGGCAAGCCGGGCGCGCCGCTGTCGCTGCTCGCCAGCGAACTGGCGACGTTCGAGGGCGTGGACGGCTTCCAGCTTTCGCACGCACGCAACTGACAAGGACAATAAAGGACCACGATGACAGCCCAGGACGTTCTCGATTTCTGGTTCGGCGCCCCCGGCAGCCCGGAGGCCGGCCAGCCGCGCCGCGAATGGTTCGTCAAGCAGGACGCATTCGACGACACCATCCGCACGCGCTTCGGCGCGGCGATCGCCCAGGCGCTGGCCGGCGGCCTGCGCGAGTGGGATGCGCAGGGGCCGCAAGGCCAGCTGGCGCGCATCCTCGTACTCGACCAGTTCACCCGCAACGCGCATCGCAACACGCCGTTGTCGTTCGCCGGCGATTCCCTGGCGCTGGCGGCGGCGCGCGCGCTCGTCGACAGCGGCGCCGACCGCGCGCTCGCGCCGCTGCAGCGCGCCTTCGCCTACATGCCGTTCGAGCACGCCGAGGACGCCTCCATGCAGGAGCGCGCCGTCGAACTGTTCGGCGTGCTGGCGGCCGAACATCCGGGCTTCGACGAGATGCTCGATTACGCGCACCGCCACCGTGGCGTGATCGCGCGCTTCGGCCGCTTCCCGCACCGTAACGAGATCCTCGGGCGCGCGTCGACGCCGGAAGAAGTGGAATTCCTGCGCCAGCCGGGTTCGCGCTTCTGATGCCGCCAACCCTGAACATCGTCGGCGCCGGCCACGTGGGGCGCGCCCTCGGCCGCCTGTTCGCGGGGCGCGGCGTGTTCGTTGTCCAGGACATCAAAACGCGCAGCAGCGACAGCGCGCGCGCGGCCGCCGCGTTCATCGGCGCCGGTACGCCCGTCGCCGGCGCGCTGCGGCCGGCCGACGTGTGGATGCTGGCCGTGGCGGACGACGCGATCGCCGACGTCGCCGCCGCGCTGGCGCAATCGGCATCGCCGGCGGGCGCGGTCGTGTTCCACTGCAGCGGCGCGAAAGCATCAAGCGAACTGGATGCGCTGCGCCGCGCGGGCGCCTCGGTGGCCAGCGTGCATCCGGTGCGCAGCTTCGCCGATCCGGCCGCGGTCGCGGCGGCGTTCGACGGCACGTTCTGCGGCGTGGAGGGCGATGCCGCCGCGCTGGCGGTCCTGCTGCCCGCCTTCGAGGCGATCGGCGCGCGGCCCGTGCCGATCGACCCGACCGCCAAGACCGTTTATCACGCGGCCGCCGTGTTCGCGTCGAACTACCTCGTGACCGTCATGGACGCCGCGCTGCGCGCCTACCAGGCGGCCGGCATCCCGGCCGACGTGGCGCGCGAACTGGCGCGGCCGCTCGCCACCGAAACGTTGTCGAACGTGCTGAGGCTGGGGCCGGAAGCGGCGCTGTCCGGACCGATCGCGCGCGGCGACGCGGCGACCGTGGCGCGCCAGCATGCAGCCGTCGCGGCCTGGGACGGCCCGACGGGAGCCCTGTACGACGCGCTCGCCACGGCGACGTGGGACGTGGCGCGGCGCAAGGGTTCCGCACGCGCCTAGAACGTAGGGCAACCGGCGCGTGCGGGGTCACGACCGGGCGACTCGTCCGTGCGCGAAGCGCGCGTGTGTCGTGATGATTGTCGAGAAAATTTACAATTTACGACGACACCTTTTCGCTTGCATCGTAACCCCTTGTTTTTACAAAAAAACGATATTTAGGCATCACTTTTGCTCTCTCTCGCGTTACAACAACCTAGAGAGGGAGTCATGATGTTTAACAAATTTTGGAAAGCCGTTGTGGCAAGCGTAACGTTCTTCGCGAGCAGTCTGGCGGCCGCCACGCCTGTGACGTTCGTTCCACCCAACGACCCGACGGGCAGGGTGTATTCGACGCATTCGAATGACGGGTATTGGAGCGGCCGCGGTATCGGTTTTACCGTGATTACCCAGGAAGGCATATCGAGCATCGGCATCTATCAAGACCTGACCAATGTGGATCTGCACTGGGGCTTGTACGTGATCGACACCCTGGGCGATGGTTACGCGAAGACCGGGACGGTCGCATCCGGCAGTGCGAACGTCACGACCAACGGCCTCGCCTGGATCGACTTTCAATTTCCCGAGTTTTACATGACCGAACGTTGGAATTACCTGATCGAGTTCTCGTTCGACGGATTGTCGAATCAGAATTTTTTATACACCAATCGAAACGTGACTTGGGATCAGGGCGTCTACCGTGGACTGGAAGGCATGCAAGGGCAAGGTTTCAGCAACAATTACGCCTTACCGGCTATTCGGGTGAATGGCGCCGGCTCGACGACTGACGTGCCGGAACCGGCCTCGCTCGCGTTGCTAGGTGCCGGCGTGCTGGCGCTGGGTCTGCGCCGCCGCCGCCGCCCGAGCTGAGCAGACATAAGTCAGCCTTATTGCGCCATTTGGCGCCATGTTGTAAAAAGCCTATCTGTGGGGGACAGATGGGCTTTTTTGTTGTTATGGAGAACACAATGGTATTGACCGCATGGGCGACGCTGGCCGCACTCGGCGTCTATTTCTGGACGGGCATCATGGCCGGCTGGGCGAGAAACAAATACAAGGTCCCGGCGCCGTCCATGGACGGGCCGCTGCCGTTCCAGACCTTTCAACGGGTGCAGGCGAACACGCTGGAGCAGCTGCCGCTCGTGCTGGGCCCGTTGTGGCTGTGCGGCCACTACCTGGGCGACCGCTGGGCGGCCGCGGGCGGGCTGCTGTGGTGCGTCGGGCGGATCTTGTATGCGCTGGGGTATTACCGCGATCCGTCCAAGCGCGAGCTCGGCTTTATCGTCGGCATGGTCGCGTGCGGCGCGCTCGTCGCGGGCAGCGCGGTCGGGCTGTTGTCACAATGAGTGCACAGCGCGCTGTTGCAGTAGAGCAAAATCTCGAAAACCATTGGTCGACAAAGTTCCCATACTGCAATAAGCTGTGTCTGATTTCAATTTATTGAATGGCGGCCCGATCCGCCATGCGTGGAGGAAGACAGCATGCTGTTCCTGAAAAGCACCAGTGTCACCAAGGCACCCGGCATTTACGAAGTCGACGTGGCGGCCAAGCCGCCCGGCAAGACGTTTGGCGTATTCCTGGCGACCGACCCCGACAATCCGCCGCAGGCCGTGCTGACCGCCCTGGCCGAGCTCGGGTTCGAGAACATCTACCAACAGAACTATATCCACAAGGATAAGGGCAAGGTGCTCGACATGCACTTCCAGAAGAACGGCACCGACCTCTTCAACGGCTGGAAGACGGACGAATGCGCGGCCAACCTGGCCGCGATCGACACCCTGTTCGGCAACGTCGGCATCAAGATCGCGCCGCGCGTGATGAGCCTGGCCGAAGCCTACGCCTGATCCAGGTCACCCCTTCGCGTCGGCGTGACTCACTTCGACGTGATACAGCGCCCACGGACAGGCTGGAAAGCGCTGCGGCAACGGCAGCGCCGCCATCTCCGGGACCCGGTCGGCGTCGTACACGGCCCATAGCGGCCCAAGGCCTCCCAGCGGCATCGGATTGCCGTCGATGTGCGTCGCGACGATGAAGCGCCGCGCGCGCGCCTGCGCGACGGGCAGTTCGACGTTGTAGCCGTCCACGGCGCGCAGCACCACGCTACCCTTGTCGTTCAATGTCGCCCCGGCATGCGCCAGCACGTCCAGCAGCAGCGGACCGCGCAGGGTATGCGGCTTGCCGTCGTATTCCAGCGTCGGGCGGATCGTCTGCTGCGGCAGCGCCAGCAGGCTGGCGTAATCGAAGGTCCACGCCTTCGTAAAAGTGACCTGGTGCTTGTGCATCATCTGGTCCAGCGCCGGGTCGAGCGGACCGCGGTTGCTGCGCGCGATGGCGCCGGTGACCGTCAGCAGGGTCGGGCCGCGCCCGGACGGTTGTGCTGCCTGGCTGGCGATGGGAAAGGCGCCGGCCGCCGCCGCGGCGCCGAGGAACTGGCGTTTGTTCATGAGAAAATGCCTGGTCGATGGGATGTCGCCATCATAGCAATATTGTCGAATGGATTTGTTTTCCACAGGTATGGAACTGGTCACTATCCCCATCGAGGATGGCGAATTGTCCATGCTGCCCCAGCTTCCCATGCCGATCGGCAATGCCGAGATCCTGGCGCGCCTCCTTGACGAAACGCCCTGGCGCGCCGACACCGTCGTCGTGTACGGCAAGCGCTACCTGCAGCCGCGCCTGACGGCCTGGTATGGCGAGGCGAGCTACACGTATTCCGGCCTGACCCTGCAACCGCTGCCGCTGACGCCGCTGCTGGCGCAGTTGCGCGCGGCGGTCGAGCGCGTCACCGGACAGCGCTACAACAGCGTGCTGCTGAATTACTACCGCGACGGCGCCGACAGCATGGGCATGCACAGCGACGACGAGCCGGAGCTGGGCCCGCGACCGGTCATCGCCTCGCTCAGCTATGGCGCCACCCGCACTTTTATCCTGCGCCATCGGCGCAATCAACGCACCGTGAAACTCGACCTGACGGACGGCAGCCTGGTGTTGATGGCAGGGACCCTGCAGGCGCACTGGCGGCACGGCATCAACAAGACGGCCAAACTGGTTGGACCACGGCTCAACCTAACTTTTCGTTACGTGAGTTAAATTGGTTTTATCTAGACTCAATTTTCTTTAAATCACTAATGAACTTGGGGTCATTAAGTTACATTCGATTACAAGTCTTACGACTTCTGGACGGACTTCACCAATTTGCGGTGCTATCTTGACCACATCGCGATTCGCTGGAATTGCGAACCAGTCAAACAACGCAAAGGAATCCGCAATATGAAAAAGCTCATCGTTGCACTGATCGCAAGTACTGCCGCCATGGGCGCGGCCCAAGCCCAAACCACCCAACCGCACGCCTATGTCGGCGTCGGCATTGCGACGGCGGACCACGAGAATTCGTCGGTCGGCGGCCTGACCAACTTCGACAGCGACGGCTACAAGGCCTCGGGCAAGATCTTCGGTGGTTATGAATTCGACCAGAACTGGGGCGCCGAAGCGGGTTACACCGACTTCCGCAACTCCGATTTCAATTACAGCGCCAACGGCACCAACGCGAGCGGCCGCACGAAGGGCTCCAGCTACTACATCGCCGGCAAGTACAACATGCCAGTGAACGACCAGTTCGCCGTGTACGGCAAGCTGGGCCTGCAGCACAGCGAGCGCAAGCTGGAAAGCGCCGCCCTGAACCTCAAGGACACCGACACCGGTGCCTACGGCGCGGTCGGCCTCCAGTACAACCTCAACCAGCAGGTCGCACTGACCGCCGAGTATGAGCGCTACGGCAAGAGCAAGTCGTTCGGCGCCAAGGCCGACGCCTGGACCGTGGGTGCGCGCTACAGCTTCTAAGCGTCCCGGTTGAGCCAAGAAAAAAGGGCCTGCGGGCCCTTTTTTTCGCCCGATAAATCGACAATTCGGGGTCAGAGCCCGGTTTTGGGCACTTTCTCGACGTACAACGAGCCCGCCGGTAGTCCAGCCGAACGCGCTTGCCGCAAAAAGTCGTTCATTAAAAAGTGGTCTGCCTGCGGATTTTCCGTGTCGGCTGATTTGCCGGCCGCATCCAGGGCGGCGGCGCGAGCGGCCGCGCGGGCGGCGTGAAGCCGGCGGCGACGAAGCGGTGCAGCGACGACCACGGCCATTCCGCCGGATGCTGGCAAAAGCCGTGGCGCATCGGATTGCTGTGCACGTAGTCGATCAGGCTCGAATATTCCTCGTCGTCGCCCACGCGGTAGTCGCGGTAGTGGCGCTCCCAGATGGTGCCGTCGCCCGTGCCCGCATCGCCCTTCGCCTTCGCGCCGCCCGGCAGGCAGGCTTTATGGAGGGCCTTGGAAAAGGCGATCTTGACCGCGCGCCAGCGCAACGCGCAGTCGTGGTCGCCCGGCGGGAGCGTCCAGATCGCGTGCGCGTGGTCCGGCAGCACGACCCAGGCGTCGACGTGGAACGGCTTGCGCACGCGCGCCTGGCGCATCGCTTCGCCGAACGCGGAGAAATGGTCCGTCAGCAGGGTGCTGTCCCGATCCAGCAGACGCACCGTAAAGAAAAAAGTCCCGCCCGGGACGCGGTTGTCGCGGTAATTTGTCATGAACGTAGTCTGCCAAGCGGCGCAGCCATGCCGTGTCGATCTGGCGCAAACGCGCACGAGTTGAAGAACCTCAACCACATCGATTCTACCTACGATGTTTGTTTGACGACGATCCATTTCCGCGCGTTACGCGGCATGGTGGATGTGACAAACCTGCCGTTTTGACACCGTGCAGGCGCCACTGGTGCGCTGTCCATAATTTTTTTTCAATTCGCCTGAACCTTTCCGCCCCCATCGGTATTAACCGGACGATTTCCGTAGTAGCAACCGCTACCGGTAGCCGATCGGGTCCGCTGTGTCGTTCATGCCATCCATTGCCCTGATGTCCAAGCAGCTGGTTTGCACCGGCCAGCTCGTCGCGCCCGACGCCGCTGCGCTGGTGCGTCTGCTGTTGCTGGCGCCCGTGCTGGAGGAATGGGTGGTGCGGGCCGGGCTGCAGGAGTGGCTGATCCGACGCGCGGCGCCCGTGCCGGCGGCCCTGTCGGCGGCCGCGTTCGCGTTGCTGCATGCCGGTTCCGGCTGGCGCGCGGTCGGGCTGGTGCTGGCGCCGGGACTGGCGCTGGCGCTGCTCTACCAGCGCAGCCGCGACTGGCGCCTGTGCGCACTGGCGCACTGCGGGATGAATGCACTGGCCCTCGGTGGCTGTGTCCTTTGAACGAATTTGGGAGTCCCCTATGATCGGGCTGCATCGAAGTCTCTCCTCCGTACTCGTCCTGCTTGCCATCGTCCCGGCCGTGCACGCCGCCGATGCGTTGAACGGCAAGAACCTGTACCTGAACGGGTCGGTTGGCGGCGGCACCAGCTGCTCGTCGTGCCACGGCGCTTCGCCCGCCGCGAACGTCAACGGCATCCTCGCCGCGGCGAATAATCCGAGCGTGATCAGCAACGCCTTCGCCGCCAACAAGGGCGGCATGGGCACGCTGTTCAACGGGCACTTCACGACGGCGGAAATCGCGGATCTCGCCGCCTTCATCGGCAACCCGACCGTGACCGCCGCGCCGGCGGCCGCCGTCAATCCGGCCTCGCTGAGCTTCGCGGCCACCACCATCGGCCAGTCGGCGTCGCCGCTCGCCACCACACTGTCCAATACGGGCAACGCGGCGCTGACCGTCGGCACGTTGAGCCTCTCCGGCGCGGCCGCGGGCGACTACGCCATCAGCGGCGGCACCTGCGCCAACGGCGCATCGCTCGCGGCCGGCGCCAGCTGCACCGTGCAGATCGGCTTCAAGCCTGGCGCCGCCGGTGCGCGCAGCGCGTCGCTCGTCATCGCGCACAATGCCACGGGCGGTTCCAGCACCGTGGCGCTCTCCGGCACCGGCAACGCCGTGGCGCAGCCGACCATCGCGCTGTCGGCCAATGCCATCGACTTCGGCGCCCTCGTCGCCGGCACCGCATCGCCCGCGCAGAACGTCACCGTCAGCAACACGGGGCAGGCCGCGCTGACCTTCAGCAGCATCGCCGTCGGCGGCGCCAACGCCGGCGTGTTCACGTTGGGCGGCAGCTGCAGCACCGCCGCACCGGTCGCGGCGGGCGGCAGCTGCACCGTGACCGTGACCGCGAAATCTTCCGGCAACGGCGCGTTCAGCGGCAATCTCGCGCTGGCGTCGAACGCCTCCAACGGCGCCGTATCCGTGCCGCTGTCCGGCACCGTGGCCGCGGCCGCGCCGGCCGTCACGGCCAGCCCGTCGGCCGTGTCGTTCGGCTCGCAGACGATCGGCGCCCCGGCCGCCACGCAGACGGTCACGCTGGCAAACAAGGGCAACGTGGCGCTGGCGCTGAACGGCATCGCCGTCTCGGGCGCGACCACCGTCGCCATCGCGAATAAAACCTGCGGCACGTCGCTGGCGGTGGGCGCCAGCTGCACCGTGACCCTATCCTTCGCACCGACGGCGGCAGGCGCCGCGGCCGCCACGCTGGCGGTCACGTCGAACGCGGCGCCGCTGCAAGTGACGATCAGCGGCACCGGCACCACGGCGCCCGTGGCCAAGCCCGCGCTGTCCGAAGCGGGACCGGTCGCCTTCGCCGACACGCAAGTGGGTAAAAGCGCCGCGGCGCACACCATCACGCTGTCGAACGGCGGTACGGCCGCAATGACAATCGCCTCGCTCGTGCTGGACGGCGCGCAGGCGGCCGACTTCGTGTTGGGCGGCACCTGCGCGACCAACGCATCCGTCGCCGCAGCGGCCAGCTGCACCATCGACATCGGCTTCAAGCCGACGGCCGCCGGCCAGCGCGCCGGGACCCTCGTGCTGATGACGGACGCGGGCACCCAGTTCACCGTGGCCCTGGGCGGGACCGGCGTCGCCGTGCCGGTGCCGATGCTGACGGTGAATCCGCAATCCTTCGACTTCGGCGCCGCGGACGTCAACGGCACCGCACCCACGCACCACATCACGCTGACCAATACGGGCGGTAATGTGGCGACGGTGACGGCCGCCACGTTCTCCGGTCCGTTCGCGCTGCAGGCCGATGCATCGGGTTGCGCGGCCGTCCCGTTCACCTTGCAGCCGGGCGCGAGCTGCGACCTGGTGGTGCGCTTCACGCCGGTCGGCGCAGGCGACGCGGCCGGCAGCCTGGCGCTCGCGGCCGACGGCGGCGGCACCTGGAACGTCGCGTTGAGCGGCAAGGGCAATGTACAGACCGTGCAAGCGCCGCAGAACGCCGGCGGCGGCGGCTGCTCTTCCATCAGGAACGGCAACGATCCGGTGCTGGCGCTGCTGGTGGTGCTGTCGTTCGGCGTGCTGGGATGGCGCCGCGTCGTCCGCAAGGAGGTGAAGTAATGGGCGCCCGTACGACGCGCGTACTGCGCATGGCGGTGGTGCTGGCCGCGGCGCTGGAGGCATCGACCGCCTCCGCGCTCGATAAAGGCGCCGCGGCGCCGCAGTTCGACCTGCCGGGCAAGGATGGCACGGTGCAGCTGGCGAAGTTCCAGGGCCGGCTCGTGTACGTGGATTTCTGGGCCTCGTGGTGCGGCCCGTGCCGCCAGTCCTTCCCGTGGATGAACGAGATGCAGGCGCGCTACGGCGCGCGCGGGCTGCAGGTCGTGGGCGTGAACCTCGACGCGAAGAGCGACGACGCGCGCCGCTTCCTGGCCGAGACGCCCGCGCGCTTCACGATCGCCTTCGACCCGGCCGGCGCCACGCCGCGCGCCTACGGCATCAAGGGCATGCCGAGCAGCGTCCTGGTCGGCCCGGACGGCAAGGTCCTGTACGAGCACGCCGGCTTCAAGGAGGCCGACCGCGCGCAACTCGAACAGGTGATCCAGAAAGCGCTGGGAGGTGCGAAATGAGGGCGCGCTTCCTTGTCCTCTTCCTGACCGCGCCGGCGCTGCTGGCGCTGGCGGGCTGCGCCACCGTCCAGCCCTGGGAAAAAGGCAACCTGGCCAAGCCGGAGATGACGTTCGGCGGCGACAAGCTCGAAACCCGTTATGCCGACCATATCTATACGAGCCGTGAAGCCGCTTCCGGCGGCGCGGGTGTCGGCGGCGGCGGCTGCGGCTGCAACTGAAGGGGAACACATGACGAAACCCATGCAACCTCCGCAGGAACTCGCCGCCTCCCTGCTCGCCGCCGCGCTGCTGCTGCCCGGCGTGCAGGCACTGGCCGACGAGCCGCCGCAAAACGGCAGCATCAGCCTGCGCTATCTCGATTACGCCGACCGCCAGTCCGGCCTGGACCGCATCCGCGCGCACTCGCCGTCGATCGCGGTGACGGCACCCGTCGCCAGCGACTGGTCCATCGAAGGCACGCTGACGGCCGACGACGTGTCCGGCGCGTCGCCGCGCTACCACACGGCCGTCTCCGGCGCCTCGCACATGCAGGACGAGAGAAAAGCGGGCGACGTCGCCGTCACGCGCTACTTCCGGCGCGGCACGCTGACGGCCGGTGCGGCGTATTCGACGGAGCACGATTACGTGTCGCGCGCGCTGTCGCTGAACGGCACCCTGTCCAGCGAGGACAACGACACGACGTGGGCGTTCGGGCTCGCGGGCAGCCGCGACAGCATCGACCCGGTCAACCACGTCGTCGTCGATGAGCACAAGAGAACGGTCAGCGTGCTGGCCGGCGTGACGCGGGTGCTGACGCCGAACGACATCGGCCAATTGACGCTCACGCGCACGAACGGCGACGGCTATTTCAACGATCCGTATAAATTGTTTGATAACCGGCCCCGTTCGCGCCGCCAGAACACGGTGCTGCTGCGCTGGAACCACTACCTGGACAGCACGGGCGGCACGACGCGCCTGGGCTACCGCTACTACAGCGATTCGTACCGCATCCGCGCGCACACGCTGTCCGGCGAGTACGTGCAGCCGCTCGCCGGCGGCTGGAGCGTCGTGCCGGAAGTGCGTCTCTACACGCAGAGCGCGGCCTCGTTCTACTACGATCCCGTGTACGACGGCACGCTCGGCCCGCCATTCCCGCCGGGCTTTTCGAGCGGCGCGGGTGTCGACCGCCTGTCGTCGCCGGACCAGCGGCTGTCCGGCTTCGGCGCCGTCACGGTGGGGCTGAAGGTCGTGCGCGAGATCGGCAAGCTGTGGACGGTCGACGTCAAGGTCGAGGGTTACGAACAGCGCGGGAGCTGGCGCCTGTTCCACGACGGCAGTCCGGGCCTGGCGCCGCTGCGCGCCCGCATCTTCCAGGTCGGATTGACGCGCCGATGGTAGAACAGGTCTACCGCTTTCCGTTCGACGCGATGGCCAGCCGGTGCGAAATCCGGCTCGCCGCGGTGGACGGCTGTGCGGCGGACGAACTGGCGCAGCTGGCCGTCGCCGAGGTGCGGCGCATCGAGCGGACGTATTCGCGCTACCGCACCGACAGCATCGTCAGCCGCATCAACGCCGCGGCGGGGCGCTATCGCGTGGAATGCGACGCCGAGACGGCCCAGCTGCTCGCCTACGCGGACCATTTATATCGCGCCAGCGACGGCCTGTTCGACATCACCTCGGGCGTGCTGCGCCGCGCCTGGGATTTTCGCCATCCGCGCGTGCCTGCGCCGGACGAACTGGCGCCGCTGCTGGCGCTGGTGGACTGGCCGGCCGTGCGCCGCGAGGACGGCGGCATCTTCCTGCCGCGTGCCGGCATGGAGATCGACTTCGGCGGCTTCGGCAAGGAATACGCGGCCGACCGCGCGTGCGCATTGCTCCTGCAAAGCGGCGTGCGGCATGGCTACGTGAACCTCGGCGGCGACATGCGCTTCGTCGGGCCGCAACCGGATGGCCGGCCCTGGGCCATCGGCATCCAGGACCCGCGCAAGCCGGACGGCATCGTCGCCAGCATCGCCGTGAGCCAGGGCGCGCTGGCGACGAGCGGAGATTACGAGCGATTTTTCGACATCGACGGCACGCGCTACTGCCATGTACTGAATCCGCGCACCGGCATGCCGGTGTCGTACTGGCGCTCCGTGAGCGTGCTGGCGCCGCTGGCCGTGCTGGGCGGCAGCGTGTCGACCATCGCCATGCTCAAGGAAGCGGACGGGTTGTCCTTCCTGGCCGCCAGCGGCCTCGCGTACTTCGCCATCGACGGCGCGGGACAAACGCATCACCACAGTATTTCAGGAGATTACGCATCATGAAGCACCTCTTTCGATGGATGGCCGCGCTCACTCTGATGATCTGCGCGGCCGGGCAGTCGGCCATGGCCGCCGACGATTTCCTGCCGCCCGAACAGGCGTTCAAGCTGAGCGCCGAGCTGCGCGCCGGCGGCACCGTGCACCTGGCCTGGGCCATCGCGCCCGGCTACCACCTGTACCGCGACCGCCTCGTGTTCACGGCGCCGCAGGTCGGCCAGCCCGCGCTGCCGGACGGCCTGCGCAAGTTCGACAGCAATTTTAATAAGGAGATGGAAACCTATGCCGGCCGGTTGGCGGCCGACCTGCCGGTCGCGGCGGATGCGCAGACGCCGTTCGTGCTGCGCGTGGGCTACCAGGGCTGCGCGGACGCGGGCCTGTGCTACCCGCCCGCCGAAGTCGCGTTCATGGTGGACCCGGCGACGCCGGGCGCGCTGAAGCCCGCGGCGCCGGATGCCGCCGCCGCACCGGCACCCATCGCAGCCGCAGCCGCACCGGCACCGCAGGCCGCGCCCGCGCAGGAAGACGATAGCTCGCTGGCCCGCCGCACGCTGCAGTCGGGCAGCGCCTGGCGCATCGGCCTCGCGTTCCTCGCCTTCGGCCTGTTGTTGTCGTTCACGCCGTGCGTGCTGCCGATGGTGCCGATCCTGTCGTCCATCATCGTCGGCGAGGGCAATGCCACGCGCCGTAAAGGTTTTATCCTGGCGCTGGCCTACAGCCTGGGCATGGCGCTCGTCTACACGGCGCTCGGCGTGGCGGCGGGCCTGGCCGGCGAAGGTCTCGCCGGCGCGCTGCAGAAGCCATGGGTCCTGCTCACGTTCGGCGGCTTGCTCGTGGTGCTGGCGCTGTCGATGTTCGACGTCTACCAGCTGCAGCTGCCCAGCAGCCTGCAGAGCCGCCTCTCCGCGACCAGCGGGAGCATGAGCGGCGGCCGTTTCGCCGGCGTGTTCGTCATGGGCGCGCTGTCGGCGCTGATCGTCGGTCCGTGCGTGGCCGGTCCGCTCGCGGGCGCGCTGCTGTACATCAGCCAGACGCGCAATGTGTGGACGGGCGGCTGGGCGCTGTTCTCGATGGCGGCCGGCATGAGCGTGCCGCTGCTGCTGACGGGCGTCTCCGCGGGCAGCCTGCTGCCGCGCGCCGGCGCCTGGATGAACCACGTGAAGCGCGTGTTCGGCCTGCTGCTGCTGGCGGTGGCCATCTGGATGGTGACGCCCGTGTTCCCGGTCGCCGTCGCGATGCTGCTGTGGGGCGCGTTCGCCGTGCTGTGCGCCGTGTTCCTGCGCGTGTTCGAACCCGTCGCCGCCGGCGCGGGACTGGGCCGCTACGCCGGCAAGACGCTGGGCCTCGTGCTGCTGACGGGCGGCCTGTTCGAACTGGTGGGCGCGGCCAGCGCGGGCCAGGACGTGCTGCAGCCGCTCGCCCACCTGCGCGGCACGGCGCTCGCCGCCGCGGCGCCGGACGGCAAGCAGGGCAAGGAAACGCGGTTCGAACGCATCCGCACGCTGGCCGAACTGGATCGCGTGCTGGCGTCGTCCGCCACGCCCGTCATGCTGGATTTCTATGCCGACTGGTGCGTGTCGTGCAAGGAGATGGAGCGTTTTACCTTCTCCAGACCGCAGGTGGAAGCGCAGATGAAGCAGGTGCGCCTGCTGCAGGTGGACGTCACCGCCAACAATGACGACGACCGCGCGCTGATGAAGAAATTCGGCCTGTTCGGGCCGCCCGGCATCATCCTGTTCCGGCAGGGGAAAGAGGTGCCGCAAAGCCGCGTGATCGGCTTCATGGCGCCCGAGCAGTTCGCCGCCCACCTGTCCCGCCACTTCGCTTCCTGATACCTGCCCATGAACCGACATGCCAACGTCCTGATCCTGGGTTCCGGCCCGGCAGGCTATTCCGCCGCCGTGTACGCGGCGCGCGCCAATCTGAATCCCCTGCTCGTCACCGGCGTCGCGCAGGGCGGTCAACTGATGACCACCACCGACGTCGAGAACTGGCCCGCCGACCCGGACGGCGTGCAGGGACCGGATCTGATGCGCCGCTTCGAACTGCACGCCCGGCGTTTCGAAACGCAGATCGTCCTCGACCACATCCACACCGCGCACCTGCACGAGCGGCCGCTGCGCCTGTCCGGCGACCTGGGCGACTACACGTGCGACGCGCTGATCATCGCCACCGGCGCCTCCGCGCGCTATCTGGGGCTGCCGTCGGAGCAGGCCTTCATGGGCCGCGGCGTGTCGGCCTGCGCCACGTGCGACGGCTTCTTTTATCGCGGCAGGGAAGTCGCCGTGATCGGCGGCGGCAACACGGCCGTGGAAGAAGCCCTGTACCTGTCGAACATCGCGGCCAAGGTGACGCTGGTGCACCGCCGCGACCATCTGCGCGCCGAGGCGATCCTGGTCGAGCGCCTGCTGGCGCGCGTGGAAGAGCGCAAGGTGGACATCCTGTGGAACCACGAGCTGGAAGAGGTGCTGGGCGATGATGCGGGCGTGCAGGCGTTGCGCCTGCGCGGCGCGGCGGGCACGCGCGTGCTGCCGGTCCACGGCGTGTTCGTGGCCATCGGCCACCAGCCGAATACGGCCATCTTCGCGGGTCAGCTGCACATGGAGAACGGCTACATCGTCACGCGCACGGGGCGCCACGGCTTCGCGACGGCCACCAACGTGCCGGGCGTGTTCGCCGCCGGCGACGTGCAGGACCACGTCTACCGGCAGGCGATCACCAGCGCCGCCAGCGGTTGCATGGCGGCGCTGGACGCCCAGCGCTACCTGGAGGAGTAGGCCGGGCGGAACGGGATCAGGCGCTGAGCGGCTTGTAGCGGATCCGCTTCGGCTTGGCGCCTTCTTCGCCCAGACGCTTCTTCTTGTCGGCTTCGTATTCCTGGTAGTTACCGTTGAAGAAGGTGACTTGCGAGTCGCCTTCGAACGCCAGGATGTGGGTCGCGATGCGATCGAGGAACCAGCGGTCGTGCGAGATGACCATCACGCTGCCCGCGAATTCCAGCAGCGCGTCTTCCAGCGCGCGCAGGGTCTCGACGTCCAGGTCGTTCGACGGTTCGTCCAGCAGCAGCACGTTGCCGCCCTTGAGCAGCGTCTTGGCCAGGTGCAGGCGGCCGCGTTCACCGCCGGACAGGTTGCCGACGAGTTTCTGCTGGTCGGCGCCCTTGAAGTTGAAGCGGCCGAGATAGGCGCGCGACGGCATCTCGAAGCGGCCGACGCTGAGCATGTCGGCACCGCCGCTGACGTCCTCGAACACGGTCTTGCCGGCCGCGAGGCTGTCGCGCGACTGGTCGACGAGCGAGACCTGCGCCGTCTTGCCGATGACGACTTCGCCGCTGTCCGGCTGCTCGACGCCGGCGATCATGCGGAACAGGGTCGATTTACCGGCGCCGTTCGGGCCGATGATGCCGACGATCGCGCCCGGCGGCACGGTGAACGACAGGTTGTCGATCAGGAGGCGGTCGCCGAAGGCTTTCGAGACGTTCTTGAATTCGATGACTTCATTGCCCAGGCGTTCCGCGACGGGAATGAAGATCTCCTGCGTCTCATTGCGCTTCTGGTATTCGTATTCGGACAGTTCGTTGAAGCGGGCCAGGCGCGCCTTTGACTTGGCTTGCCGTGCCTTCGGATTCTGGCGCGACCATTCGAGTTCTTTCTGCAGTGCCTTCTGGCGCGCCGATTCGGTGGCTTCCTCCTGCTTCAGGCGTGCCTGCTTCTGGTCGAGCCAGGACGAGTAATTGCCCTTCCAGGGGATGCCGTGGCCGCGGTCCAGTTCCAGGATCCACTCGGCGGCGTTGTCGAGGAAGTAGCGGTCGTGGGTGATGCCGACGACGGTGCCCGGAAAGCGCAGCAGGAACTGCTCCAGCCACTCGACCGATTCGGCGTCCAGGTGGTTGGTGGGCTCGTCCAGCAGCAGCATGTCCGGTTTGCTGAGCAGCAGCTTGCACAGCGCCACGCGGCGCTTTTCGCCGCCCGACAGCACGCCGATCTTCGCATCCCACGGCGGCAGGCGCAGCGCGTCGGCGGCCATTTCCAGCTGCAGGTTCAGGTTGCCGCCGTCGGAGGCGGCGATGATCGACTCCAGGCGCTCCTGCTCTTTCGCCAGCGCGTCGAAATCGGCGTCTTCCTCGGCGTAGGCGGCGTACACGGCTTCCAGTTTCGCCTGCGCCTCGAAGGCTTCGCCCAGGCCGCTTTCCACTTCCTGGCGCACGGTTTTTTCCGGATCGAGCTGCGGTTCCTGCGGCAGGTAGCCGATGTTCAGGCCCGGCATCGGGCGCGCTTCGCCCTGAATGTCGGTGTCGATGCCGGCCATGATCTTCAGCAGGGTCGATTTGCCGGAGCCGTTCAGGCCCAGCACGCCGATCTTCGCGCCCGGGAAGAACGACAGCGAAATGTCCTTCAGGATCTGGCGTTTCGGTGGGACGATCTTGCCCACGCGGTTCATGGTGTAGACGTAATTGGCCATTGATATGTTCTAGTGCTTCGATGTGAAATGAGGACGACAGGATACTGTAGAACGGCGCGCCCGTCGCGCCCGCAACCGGGGTCAGAGCCCGAAAACAGGAAATTTCCCTAAACCGGGGTCAGAGCCCGGTTTCAGGAAATTGCCAAAAATCGGGCTCTGACCCCGGTTCAAGCTTGCTTGGCCACCGGTTGCGGCCGGTTCAGCAGGCCTTCGGCCGCGAACAGGGCCAGCGCCAGCCAGATCAGGACGAAGCCGACGAGGCGGTCCGGCGTAAAAGCTTCGTGGAACAGCCACACGCCCAGCAGGAATTGCAGGGTCGGCGACAGGTATTGCAGCAGGCCCACGACCGACAGCGGAATCTTGCGCGCGCCCGACGCGAACAGCAGCAGCGGGATCGCCGTGATCGGCCCGGCCGCGACGAGCAGCAGGCGCGTCGTGTTCGAGCCGGTGTTGAGGAACGCATTCTCGCCGTGCACGGTGAGCCAGGCGACATAGGCGGCCGCGAGCGGGAACAGGACCATCGTCTCGAACGACAGCCCCTCCAGCGCGCCGAGCGCGGCCGTCTTGCGCAGCAGGCCGTAGCCGCCGAACGATACCGCCAGCGCCAGCGCGACCCAGGGCACGTTGCCGGCCTGCCAGGTCAGCCATGCGACGCCCAGCGCCGCCACGGCGATCGCCATCCACTGCGCGCGCCGCAAGCGCTCCTTCAGCAGCACCGAGCCGAACATGATGTTGACGAGCGGATTGATGAAATAGCCCAGGCTGGCTTCGATGACGTGGCCGTTGTTCACGGCCCAGATATAGATGAGCCAGTTGACGCTGAGCAGGACGGCGGAGACGACGAAGCTGCCGAACACGCGCGGCCGGCGCACGGTATGCAGCCAGGTCCACTGGCGCCGCACGGCGAGGACGATCATGAGGAACAGCAGCGACCACAGCATCCGATGCGCGAGGATCTGCAGCGGCGGCACCTCGCCGATCGCATGAAAATACAGCGGAAACAGGCCCCAGCACAGGAAGGCGAGGACGGCGGACAGGATGCCGGTGTTCATGGGAAAGTGGAGCAGGTGAGTGGTTCGACATTATCCCTGAACGGGCGCGGCCGTGCTGGAGGCCCCCCCGTTTCTGACGTGCGCTCAGCCCGTCATCGT
This sequence comes from Massilia sp. Masssp93, assembly GCF_059491295.1. NCBI lineage: Bacteria > Pseudomonadati > Pseudomonadota > Betaproteobacteria > Burkholderiales > Oxalobacteraceae > Massilia > Massilia sp. Masssp93. The sequence continues at coordinate 6,263,395 of NZ_CP168502.1, forward strand.
TGATGCAGACTCTGAGAAATGGCACCCGGACAGAAAGGACGCACTCTTGCCATTCCTTGTCAATTATTCTATTGTGCAACGCATCAGAACAACAAAACGGTGAAACCTTGACGGCGCAACACAATAAAAGCAGCCTGGCGGCACTGACGCTGGCCGCAGTCGGTATCGTCTATGGCGACATCGGCACCAGCCCGCTGTACACGCTCAAGACCATCTTCGATCCCGTCCACGGGCTGAAACTGTCCACGCCGAACCTCCTCGGCATTGTCTCCCTGATCTTCTGGGGCCTGACGATGATCGTCTCGCTCAAGTACGTCACGCTGGTGCTGCGCGCCGACAACCGCGGCGAAGGCGGCATCATGGCCCTGATGGCGCTCGCGCTGAACTCCGTCACGCGCACGTCGCGCTGGCACTACGTGCTGATGGTGCTGGGCGTGTTCGGCGCCACCATGTTCTACGGCGACAGCGTGATCACGCCGGCGATCTCGGTGCTGGGCGCGATCGAGGGTCTCGAAGTGGCCACGCCCGGCCTGGAAAAATACGTGGTGCCGCTGACGATCGTCGTGCTGGTCGGGCTGTACAGCGTGCAGCGCCACGGCACGGCCGGCATCGGCCGCTGGTTCGGTCCGATCATGGTCGTGTGGTTCGCCGCGCTGGCCGTCATGGGCGTCATCAACATCGTGCAGGCCCCGGTGATCCTGCAGGCGCTGAACCCGCTGCACGCATTCGAATTCATGCTGCGCGAGCGCATGATCGCCTTCGTCGCGCTGGGCGCCGTCGTGCTGGCCTTTACGGGCGCCGAGGCGCTGTATGCGGACATGGGGCACTTCGGCAAGAAGCCGATCCGCTCCGCCTGGTTCATCGTCGTGTTCCCGGCGCTTGCCCTGAACTATCTGGGGCAGGGCGGCCTGTTGATCACGCATCCGGAAGCGCTCGACAACCCATTCTTCCACCAGCTCGGCAGCTGGAGCGTGCTGCCGCTCGTGCTGCTGTCGACGATGGCCACCGTGATCGCGTCGCAGGCGACGATCTCCGGCACGTTCTCGATGACCAAGCAGGCCATCGCACTCGGCCTGCTGCCGCGCATGCGCGTGATGCACACCTCCGAGAGCGAGATCGGCCAGATCTACATCCCGGCCGTGAACTGGCTGCAGCTGATCGTCGTGCTGATCGCGGTGGTCGGCTTCGGTTCGTCGGACAAGCTGGCCGGCGCCTACGGCATCGCGGTGACGGCGACCATGTTCGCGACGACGATCCTGACCTTCTTCGTGATCCGCTACCGCTGGCACCTGCCGCTGCTGGTGTGCCTCGGCGCCACCGGCTTCTTCATGATCATGGACATCATGCTGTTCTCGGCCAGTACCCTGAAACTGCTGCACGGCGGCTGGTTCCCGCTGCTGCTCGGCGCGATCCTGCTGACGACGATGCTGACCTGGAAGCGCGGCCGCGAACTGGTGTTCGAGAACCTGGAAAAGCACGCGATCCCGCTCGACGACTTCCTGCAATCGCTGTTCGTGGCGCCGCCCGACCGCGTCGCCGGCACCGCCATCTTCCTGCGCGGCGAAACCGACGGCGTGCCGCACGCGCTGCTGCACAACCTGCTGCACAACAAGGTGCTGCACGAGCGCGTCGTGTTCCTCACGGTGCGCATCCGCGAAGAGCCGTACGTGCCGGAAAACGAGCAGGTCGACGTCGTCCCGCTGGGCCACAACTGCTACCAGCTGAACGTGACCTATGGCTTCAAGGACGAGGCCGACATCCCGCACATCCTGCGCCTGTGCGCGGCCAAGGCGCTCGAATTCGAGATGATGGAGACCTCGTTCTTCATCGCGCGCCAGACCGTGATCTCGGTGCCGGGCCAGGGCATGGCGCCGTGGCGCGAGCACCTGTACGTGGCCATGCAGCGCAATGCCCGCACGGCCGCCGACTATTATCAGATTCCGAGCAACCGCGTGATCGAGCTCGGCACGCAGGTCGAGATCTGACGCCATTACAAAAGCATACAAATCCTCGACAGACGCTTGCGGGACCGGTTGGTAAGGTGCGGGTTTCCATCCGCTAACCCAACCTGTCCCGTAGGAGTCCCATGAAACTGTCCTTCCCGCTGGCCGCCGCCTTCGCCGCCATCCTGACCCTGTCCGCGTGCGGCGGCGGGGGCGGCGATTCGGGCGGCAGCCCCGCCGTCGTCAACAATCCCGCCGCGCTGACCAAGACGGACAGTGCGATCGGCACCGGCACCGAAGCCGTCAGCGGCGCGCGCGTGCAGGTCAATTACACGGGCTGGTTGTACAGCGCCGCCGCCGCCGATTTCAAGGGCACCAAGTTCGACGCGTCGCAGCCCGGCAAGCCGTTCACGTTCGTCGTCGGCGCCACGGGCACGAGCGAATCCGTGATCCCCGGTTTCAGCCAGGGCGTGCAGGGCATGAAGGTCGGCGGCAAGCGCACGATCGTGATGCCGAGCAGCCTGGGTTACGGTGCCCAGGGCGTGCAGGGCGTCATCCCGGGCAACACCGGCCTCGTGTTCGAAGTCGAGCTGGTGAAAGTCTGCGGCAGCGCCGCCTGCTGATCCGGCACGGAGTCGCGCACGCCTGATTTCGCTCAGGCCCGCGCGACGTATCGGCCCTTATCGTTGGCACGCCTGTATTTCATCCGGAGCCTGCCATGTCGATACGCCGTTGCCTGTTCTCCTTGTGGTTGTCGTTGTGCGCCAGCGCGCACGCGTGGGCCGATCCACAGTACACCGTCGCGCAGTACACCGTCGTGCAGTACACCGTCGACTTCCTGCCGGCGGGTTTCGCGCCGGCGGCGCTCAACGATGCGGGCCAGATCGTCGGCACCTATGCTGGCGCGGCCGCGATCCTGTCCGGCGGCACGATCACGAGCCTGGGCGGTGTCGTGCCGGACAGCTACGGCAGCGCGATCAACGACCGCGGCGACGTCGCGGGCTCGCAATACAGTCCGTACAACGGCAATGCCTTCGCCTACGTGGGCGGCACCGTGGTGCCGGTCGCATCGGGCCTGCCCGCCGACATGTACCCGACCTCGAACGCGCGCGGCATCAACGACGCCGGCATGGTCGCCGGCAACGCCGAGCCCTTCGTCGGCGAGGCGCAGCGCGGCTTTTTGTACGACAGCGGCGGCATCCACCTGATCGGCACCTTCGGCGGCGACTGGAGCTATGCCGCGGCCATCAACGCGTCCGGCGCGGTGACCGGCACGGCCACGCTCGTCCCCACGCAAACCCCGGTCGACCCGGACCGCCACGCCTACATTTACCAGGGCGGCACGATGCAGGACCTCGGCACGCTGGGCGGCCTGCGCAGCGAAGCCTACGACATCAACGACGCCGGGCTGGCGGTCGGCTGGTCGGAAACGAACGTCGACCCGGACAACACCGCGCTGTCGCGGCCCTTCGAATACCGCGACGGCCACCTGGTCGACCTCGGCTCGCTGGGCGGCACCTGGGGCTATGCGCGGGCGCTGAACAATGCCGGCGTCGTCGTCGGCGCGTCGGACCTCATCACCGACGTCGGCTGGGGCTACCATGCGTTCATCTATCTCGACGGCCACATGGTCGACCTGAACACGCTCGTGGCGGGGGCGAACGGCTGGGAAATCATCGACGCCACTGACATCAACGACGCCGGCCAGGTCCTGGGCCGCGCGTGCCGCCTGGGCACGTGCGCGGACGTTCGCCTGGACCTCGTGCCGGCCGTGCCCGAACCGGGCAGTCGGGCACTGCTGTCCGCCGGGCTCGCCCTGCTGGCCTGGCGCCTGCGCCGGCGCCGCGCGCGATCGCTCGCGGCACTGGGGTGCGGCCTGGTCCTGGCCGCGCCGGCCGCGCTGGCCGACCCGCTGTACAGCGCGACCTTCCTGCCTTCCAACTTCACGGCCTACGGCATCGGCAACGACGGCAGCGTCGTCGGCAGTGGCGCCAATGCGGACGGCGTGGGACGCGCCTTCGTCTGGCAGGACGGCGCGACGATGTTCCTGCCGACCCTGGGCGGCCCGTCCGCCTATGCGACCGCCACCGACAACGGCGCCGTGATCGGCGCGTCCCTGTCCGGCGACGTCACGCGCGGCTTCGTCTATCGCAATGGCGACATCCAGGGCATCGGCACGCTGTACGGCGGCGACAGCGTCGCCTACGGCATCAACGCGGCCGGGCAGGTCGTGGGCGATTCCACGGATACGTCCGGCAACAGCCGCGCGTTCCTGTACAGCGGCGGCACGCTGACGGACCTCGGCACCTTGGGCGGGACGGACGCCCGGGCACGCGCCATCAACGATGCCGACATGATCGTCGGCGGGTCCCAGCCGGGCCCGGGTTTCCCGAACGACGGGGCGCACGCCTTCCTGTACCACGGCGGCACCATGCAGGACCTCGGCACGCTGGGCGGCGGCTTCAGCTGGGCCGAAGCGATCAACGATGCGGGCCAGGTGGCCGGTTACAGCCTGACCAGCGGCGATGCGGCCTGGCATCCCTTTCTGTACAGCGACGGCACGATGCACGACCTCGGCTCGTTCGGCGGCGAGTACGGCGAAGCCCACGCCATCAATGCGGCCGGTGTCGTGGTCGGCTATTCGAGTTTTGTCGAGTACGGTTTTTCGCATGCCTTCGTGTATGCCGGCGGCAGCCTGACCGACCTGAACACCGTCACGGACGGCCTCGGCATCCAGGTATTGATGGACGCGGTCGGGATCAACGACGCCGGCCAGATCGTGGCCAACAGCTGCAACGAATTCGGCTATTGCGCACCGGTCCTGCTCTCGCCGCTGCCGGAACCGCCGGCGGCCCTCATGCTGCTGGCGGGCAGCGCGGCGCTGCTGTGGCGCCGCAGGGGGATGCGGCGCTGATCCGTGGCGCCGGCAAAACCGGGAAACTGTTATCTTCGGTTTGCGGCCGTGCCGGGCAGGCGGACCCTCCGTGAACCCTTCCGGGATTCGCCCAGCCGCGGCCAGGGCAATCGGTGCACTCTCGGAGACGACAAATGACCACGACGGATACAGCGGATACGGCGGACTCGCATGCCATCGACAACCTCACACCGCGCCAGCGCATCTTCGCCATCGTCGGCGCGTCGTCGGGCAACCTGGTCGAGTGGTTCGACTTCTACATTTATTCGTTTTGCGCGCTGTATTTCTCGTCGGCCTTTTTCCCCAAGGGTAATCCCACCACGCAGCTGCTGAACACGGCCGGCATCTTCGCGGCCGGTTTTCTCATGCGGCCCATCGGCGGCTGGCTGTTCGGCCGCGTTGCCGACCGCTACGGCCGGCGCAATGCGATGATGATCTCCGTGCTCATGATGTGCGGCGGCTCGCTGATGATCGCGGCGCTGCCGACGTATGCCACCATCGGCACGGCGGCGCCGTTTCTGCTGCTGGTGGCGCGCCTGTTCCAGGGCCTGTCCGTGGGCGGCGAATACGGCACCAGCGCCACCTACATGAGCGAGGTGGCCCAGGCGGGGCGCAAGGGTTTTTTCGCGTCGTTTCAATACGTGACGCTGATCGGCGGGCAGCTGGCGGCGCTGCTCGTGCTGGGCATCCTGCAGTTATTCCTCACGCACGACGAACTTAAGGCCTGGGGCTGGCGCATCCCGTTCGTCGTCGGCGCCTGCGCCGCCCTCGTGTCGCTGTACCTGCGCCGTTCGCTGCACGAGACGACCACCGCCAGCGAGCGCAAGAGCGAGGCCGCCGGCAGCGTCGCGTCGCTGCTGCGCAACCACCGGCGCGCATTCGTCACGGTGCTCGGATTCACGGCCGGCGGCTCGCTGATCTTTTACGCGTTCACGACGTACATGCAGAAATACCTCGTCAACACGGCCGGCATGAGCACGGAAACGGCGAGCCGGATCATGACCGTCTGCCTGCTGATCTACATGCTGCTGCAGCCGGCGTTCGGCGCGCTGTCCGACCGCATCGGCCGGCGCACGTCGATGATCCTGTTCGGCGCGCTCGCCGCCATCTTCACGACGCCGATCATGACGACGCTGCGCCACGTGTCCAGCCCATTGGCGGCCGGTGCCCTGATCATCTGCGCGCTGGCGATCGTCAGCTTCTACACGTCGATCAGCGGCCTGGTCAAGGCCGAGATGTTCCCCATCGAGGTGCGCGCGCTGGGCGTGGGCCTGTCGTATGCCGTCGCCAACGCGATCTTCGGCGGCTCGGCGGAATACGTGGCCCTGTGGTTCAAGCAGGCCGGCCACGAGCCGTATTTCTACTGGTATGTGAGCGTCATGTGCGCGCTGGCCTGCCTCGTCGCGATCCGCATGCCCGACCCGGCGAAGTCCGGCCTGCTCAAATGACGGCGGCCGGACGCAGCATGTCGATGTGCAGGATGCCGTCCTCGTCGTACGGGGCGGACACCGTGCGGAAGCCGAAGCCCGCATAAAACGCTTCCAGGTGGGCCTGGGCGCCGATGCGGATCGCGTGGCCCGGATGCAGGCGGCCGGCGCAGGCGATGCCTTGCGCGACCAGCTCGCGGCCCAGTCCCGTGCCGCGCGCGGACGGGCTGGTGACGACGCGGCCCAGCGACATCTCGTCGTATTTCGCGCCCGGCGCCAGGCAGCGCAGGGTGGCGACCAACTCGCGCTTGCCGGCGACGGTCTTCCAGCCGAGCAGGTGGTGCGCGCCCGGATCGAGGCCGTCGATGTCCGGGTAAAGACACGCCTGCTCGAGCACGAACACCTGCTGGCGCAGCGCCAGCATCTCGTACAGCGCCGCCGCCGTCAGGTCGGCGAAGCCGCTCCACTGCCATTCGATCATCATCATTTCCAGGTTCAGGCCGCCGTCTCGAAACCTTCGAGCACGTTGACCACGTTGACGCCAAGCTCGGGCACGACCGAGCCGCCTTCGAACACGAAGACGGTCGGCAGGCCGAGGAAGCCGATGCGCTCGCCGATGCGCAGGAAGTCGCCGCTGCCGAGGCCGAAGTGCGAGCGCGGGTCGCCGTCGAAACGGTCGACGCCGAGCGACACGACGAGCGCCTGCGGCGCGAAGCCGGCCATCTTGATGCAGGCCGTTTCGAGCGCGGCGAACCATTGCGCCGCGCCGGTCCCGCGCGGCAGCGGCACGTTCAGGTTGCAGCCCAGGCCGGCGCCTTCTCCCGTCTCGTCCGCATGTCCCGCATAAAACGGATAGTCGGTGCGCGGGTCGGCGTGGATCGACGCGAACAGCACGTCCTTGCGCCGATAAAAGATGTCCTGCGTGCCGTTGCCGTGGTGGGGGTCGAGGTCGAGGATGGCCACGCGCTGCAGACCGTCGTCGAGCAGGTGCTGGGCCGCCAGCGCCGCGTTGTTCAGGAAGCAGTAGCCGCCGAAGTAATCGGCACCGGCGTGGTGGCCGGGCGGGCGCGTGAGGGCGAACGTGCCGCGTTCGCCCAGGCGCAGCGCGTGCGCCGCATTGATCGCGCAGTCGGCGCCCGTCTTGGCCGCGGTCCACGTGCCCGCCGTCAGCGGCGTGCTGCCGTCGAAGGCATACAGGCCGAGGCGGGCCGCAAAATCGTCCGGTTCGACGTCGCGCCGCATGCCCTGCACGGGCCACACGGACGGCAACGGGTCGCGCTCGGCATTGCGCGGATCGAGTGCGAGCCACGCGTTCCAGGCGCTGCGCAGGAAGTGCAGGTAGCGCGGCGTGTGCGTGCGTTCCAGCGACGTGAGGGGCACGCCGTGCGGCGTGACGATGCGGCCCAGGCCGCGCCGCGTGAACTCGTTTGCGACGAGGTCGATGCGCTGGGGCGGCTCCGATGCGCTCGCGTGCTGGGCGTGGTGTTCGTTGAAAAAAGTGAGCAAGGGGCGCCTCGGTTCAGTCATCCACCGACGTGCATGTTGAAATGTCGACGCCCGCGTGTCAGCTGTTACGGCACAGTGTACTACTGTTGTACGCCGCCACGAAGTCGTCGAACGACCCCGTGTCCGTCGCCTCGATCTGCGCCTGCTCGGCCAGCGACGCCTGCGCCATCTCGTCGAACAGGGCGGTCTCCGCCGGCATCAGCGGATCGGCGCGGAACGCCTCGGCGTGCAGCTCGCTCTGGCGCAGGCCGAACTGCGCGAAGGAGCCGAGCGCGCGCACTTCCTGCAGCACGCGCGCGGACGGGGTCTTGTCGGGATCGAGGACCTTGGCCTTCTGCGCGTTCAGGGCGTCCATGTGCGCGCCCTTGTAATTGTGCTCGTGGTCCAGCAGTTCGGCGATGGGGCGGATGCGTTCCAGCAGGTCGTCCGCCCAATCCGTGAGCAGCACGTCGTGGTCGTTGCGCGTGAGGGTCAGGCCCGGGCGGCGGCCTTCCTTCACGGTGCGCGCGAAGTTGCGCGCGTGGATCTGCCCCTCCATCGCATTGATCATCGGGCTTTCCTCGAGCGCGCAGAACAGCAGGAAGGCGTCCAGGAAGCGGCCCGTCTCGAGCGCGATGCCGACCGGTTCGAACGGGTCGACGTCCAGGCAGCGCACCTCGATGTACTGCACGCCGCGGCTGCACAGCGCCTGCACGGGACGCTCGCCCGTGCGGATGACGCGCTTGGGCCGGATCGTCGAATAGTATTCGTTCTCGATCTGCAGGATGTTGGTCGACAGCTGGACCCACTCGCCATCCTTCTTCGTGCCGATGTCCTCGTACGGCGGATACGGGCGCTTGACGGCGTCCATCAGCGACGTGACGTAGCTTTCCAGGCTGTTCTCGTGCGGGCGCAGGCCGGATTGCGCGTCGTTCTGGTAACCCAGGTCGCTCATGCGCAGGCTGGTCGCATACGGCAGATACAGCGTGTCGTCCGACAGCGTGTCGAGATTGTGTTCGCGGCCGCGCAGGAAGCCCGTCGACAGCGTGGGCGACGCGCCGAACAGGTACATCAGGAGCCAGCTGTAGCGGCGGAAGTTGCGGATGGTCGCGATATAGCTTTCGGACTGGAAGTCGCGCAGGGCGTTGCGGCGTTCTTCCGGAATGCCTTCGTTCTCCGCCAGCAGCTTCCACAGCGCTTCCGGCAGCGAATAATTGTAGTGGATGCCGGCGATGCATTGCATGGCCTTGCCGTAGCGTAGGGCCAGGCCGCGGCGGTACACATGCTTGAGCATGCCGATGTTCGACTTGCCGTACCAGGCGATCTCGATGTCTTCCTCGGACGGCAGCTCGCAGGGCATCGACTGGCTCCACAGCAGCTCGCCGTCCAGCCTGGAATAGGCGTGGCGGTGGATCGCGTCCAGGCGGTGCAGCGCCAGGCCGATGTCGTGCTCGGCCGGCGTGATGAATTCGAGGAGCGCTTCCGCGTAATCCGTCGTGATCTGCGGATGGGTCAGGGCCGAGCCGAGTCGGACCGGATGCGGCGTCCGGGCCAGGTGGCCCTGGCCATCGACGCGCAAGGTCTCGCGCTCGATGCCGCGCAAGCCTTGCAGGAGCAGGCCGCGGTGGGCATCGTCGTCCAGCAGGGCCAGGCGGCGGGTCAGTTGGTTCGACACGAGGTTTCCTTTCTTATACTGCCTTCAAACGCAGAGAGTAACCGAAATTGGCCGAGTGCGCCGGGCGCCCCTCAATATGACATTCCGGTTAATGGAACAGCGCCGGCTCCGATGAAACCGGCGCCGCCGGCGCGGGCGCGGAGGGCGTATTCTGCGTGGCGATCCAGCGGTCGATGCGGCGTTCCAGCAGGTCCAGCGGCAGCGCGCCGTTCTCCAGCACGGCGTCGTGGAAGGCGCGCACGTCGAAGCGCGCGCCCAGCGCCGCCTGCGCGCGCGCCAGCAGCGCGACGATGCGCAGCTGGCCGATTTTATACGCCAGCGCCTGGCCCGGCCGGGCGATCATGCGGTCGACTTCGACCTCGTTGTCGGCGCGCGGATTGGCCGTGTTCGCGCCCAGGTAGTCGACGGCTTGCTGGCGCGACCAGTTCAGCGCATGGATGCCCGTGTCGACGACGAGGCGCGCGGCGCGCAGCTGTTCGTCGGCCAGGCGGCCGAACTGCGAGAACGGATCGCGCATCAGCCCCAGTTCCGGCCCGAGGCCCTCGGCGTACAGCGCCCAGCCTTCGCCGAACGCGGGATACCAGGCGTGGCGGCGGAATGCCGGCAGGCCCTCGATGGCGTGGGCGCGCGCGACCTGCAAATGGTGGCCGGGGACGCCTTCGTGCAGGGCGAGCGTCTCGACTTCCCACAGCGGCCGCGTGTCCAGGCGGCTGGTGTTGACGACGAGGGCCGCCGTGCGCGCCGGCGTGCCGGCTTCGTAGTAGGCGCCGCCCTGCGTGTCGGCGCCTTCCTGCTGCACGGGTTTTACCGCCAGCTCCTCTTGCGGAATGACGCCGAACAGCAGCGGGAGCTGGGCGTAGACGCGCGCGATGGTGCGCCGGTAGCGTTCCAGCAGCGCGTCGGCGCTGGTCGGGAACAGGCGCGGATCGCTGCGCGCGAACGCGACGAATTGGGGATAGCTGCCCTTGAAGCCGGTGCGCACGGCCGTCGCCTCCATCTCGGCGCGGATGCGCGCCACTTCGCGCTCGCCCAGCGCGTGGATCTCGGCCGGCGTCAGCGCCGTCGTCGTCGCGGCCTGCACGAGATACGCGTACCACGCCGCGCCGCCGGGCAGGTTCGCCGCGCCGATCGTCGTGCGCGCGGCCGGCAGGTAGTCGGTGCGCACGAAGTCTTCCAGCTTTTGCAGCGCGCCCGCCGCCGTGCGCAGGGCGGCCGCGCCGTCCAGGGCGAGCTGCTTGCGCGCTTCTTCGTCGATGGTGGCGGGCAGGCGCTGGAACGGCGCGGCGAGGGCGCCGTCCTGCATGTGCTCACGCATCGCGCGCAGCTGCGCGGGCAGGCCGGCCATGATGGCTTTCGGCGCCGTCCAGCCGGTACGCATCCCTTCGCGCATCTGCTCGATGATGCCGTCGACGTGGCGCGGCAGCGCGTTGAGGCGCGCGATGTAGTTGCGGTAATCGTCCTCGGTAAAGAACGGCATTTGCGCGACCAATTGGGGAAAGCGGATCTGCAGGCCGTCCTGGGCGCTGATCGGCTGCGGGTCGAACGCCACAAAGGCGGCGCGCGCGAGGAGGCGTTCCTGGTCGCCCGTGAACAGGTCCCAGGACAGGCGGTCCTGGCCCGTCAGTTGCGCGCGGTCGATCTGGCGCGCGAGGTCGAGCATGCGGCGCGCGTGTTCGCCGGCGGCGCTACTTCCGGCCAGCGAGGTGTCGGCCAGTAACGCGTCGTAGCGGTGGTCGCCGACGCTGGTGGCGAATTCGGGCTGGTGCTTGAGGCGCCATTGCCAGTCGCGCTCGAACAGGGCCTGCGCCTGTTCGGCGGCGCCGGCCGGGGCGGGCGTGGCGACGTCCGCGGCGAGTGCGACCAGGGGCCCCAGCAGGATGAGGGTCGCGAACAGTCGACGCATCGTGTGGCTCCGGGTGGTGGACCGGGCATTGTAACAAAGCGGGCAGGCGTGCCGCGCCGGGGTGCTAGGGCCTATCTGATTGACTAAGGCCAGCGGCATCAATCTTTACGTCGTTCCCGCGGAGGCGGGAATCCAAGTTTGAGAGGCCGCCCGCGCAAAATTGGGTCCCCGCCTGCGCGGGGACGACGTGCTAATGACGACGTGCTAAGGATGCCGGAAACAGCGCTTTTCACGTCGTATCAGTCAGATGGACCCTAGCGGCCGAACCGTCCCCCGCTGACCCGTTCGATGCCGCCCAGGTCCTGCCAGCTTTGCACGTCCGTGAAACCGGCGTCCAGCAGCAGCGCCCGCACGGCCGCGGCCTGGTCGTAGCCGTGTTCCAGCAGCAGCCAGCCGCCCGGCACGAGGCGGCGCGGGCTGCCCTCGACGATGATGCGCAGCGCCGACAACCCGTCCGCATGGTCGGTGAGCGCGCCCACCGGTTCGAAGCGCAAGTCGCCCTGCGCCAGGTGCTCGTCGCCGGCCGCGATGTAGGGCGGGTTCGAGGCGATGACGTCGAAGGTGCTGTCGGCGGCGAGCGCATCGAACCAGCTGCTGTGCAGGAAACGCACGCGCGCGCCGTTGGCGGCCGCATTCGCCTGCGCGACGGCCAGCGCGTCCGGGCTGACGTCGAGCGCGGTGACGTCGGCATCCGGCCGCGTGTGCGCGACGGCCACGGCGATCGCCCCGCTGCCGGTGCCCATGTCGAGCAGGCGGGACGGGCCTTGCGGCAGGCGTTCGAGCGCCAGTTCGACGATCAGCTCCGTGTCGGGACGGGGAATCAGCACGGCGGGGCCGACCTGGAAATCGAGGCCGAAGAATTCACGCCTGCCGACGATGTAGGCGATCGGCTCGCCGCCCAGCCGGCGCGCCACCAGAGCACCGAGGCGCTGCGCCTCGTCCGGCGTGAGCGCGCGGTCGCCCTGCGTGATCAGCTGGACGCGGGACAGGCCCGTCGCGTGGCACAGGAGGATGCGGTTTTCCAGCGGATCGAGGGGCAGGCTGGCCTGCACCGCGGCGATGCTGGCGCCGGGCGCGATCGGCATCAACGCGCGCGCCGCGCCAGCACCCCGATCAGGGCCAGCGTGAGGATCACGAACCAGACGGCCGACCACTGCGGCACGTTCAGGCCGAACACGGTTTCCTGGGCCGCTTCGCACAGGCCGTCCGCGCGGAACAGCCAGGGCAGCAGGGTCGCGGTCGGGATCTTGTTGAGGACCGTCTCCATCGGATCGATCCCGCACGAAAAGCCCGGGTGCGCCAGCACATACAAATGCTTGCCGACAAAGCCGAGGCCCCCCAGCGCGCACAGCAGCGCGAGACCGGCGCCGGCCTTGATCTTGCCGGCAAACGCGCCGATCAGGCTGAAGATGGCGATGCCGAGGTACAGGTAGCGCTGGATGACGCACAGCGGGCAGGGCAGCATGTCCTTCGCGTGCTGGAGGTACAGGGCGCCGCCGACCAGGGCGATGCTGACGGCGGCGATGGCGAGCAGGAGATTGCGGGATGAGGACATGGGTTTCCTGGTGGCGTTGTCGAAGATGATATTTTCAGTCTAGCAACTTATAACCGTCTTAACACCGGGGTCAGAGCCCGATTTTTGGAAATTGCCCAAAACCGGGCTCTGCCCCCGGTTTGACGATGGTCAGTCGCCCAGCGCGGCCAGCTGTTCGGCCTGGTGCTCGGCGGACAGGGCGTTCGTCAGCTCGTTCAGGTCGCCGTCCATGATCATGTCCAGCTTATACAGCGTCAGGTTGATGCGGTGGTCGGTCAGGCGGCCCTGCGGGAAGTTGTAGGTGCGGATGCGTTCGCTGCGGTCGCCCGAGCCGATCAGGCTCTTGCGGGTCGCCGCTTCCTTGCTCTGCTGTTCGCGCAACTGCACGTCCTTGATGCGCGCGGCCAGTACCTTCATCGCCTGCGCCTTGTTCTTGTGCTGGCTGCGGTCGTCCTGGCATTCGACCACGATGCCGGTCGGCAGGTGCGTCAGGCGCACGGCCGAGTCCGTCTTGTTGATGTGCTGGCCGCCGGCGCCCGAGGCGCGATAGGTGTCGATGCGCAGGTCGGCCGGGTTGATCTGCACGTCCTCGACTTCGTCCGCCTCCGGCATCACGGCGACGGTGCAGGCGGAGGTGTGGATGCGGCCCTGCGTTTCCGTCGCCGGCACGCGCTGCACGCGGTGGCCGCCCGATTCGAATTTCAGCTTCGAATAGGCGCCCTGGCCGACGATGCGCACGATGACTTCGCGGTAGCCGCCCAGGTCGGACGGCGATTCCGACACCATCTCCACCTGCCAGCGGTTGCGCTCGGCGTAGCGGGTGTACATGCGCAGCAGGTCGCCCGCGAACAGCGCGGATTCGTCGCCGCCCGTGCCCGCGCGGATCTCGAGGAAGATGTTGCGCTCGTCATTCTCGTCCTTGGGCAGCAGCATCTTCTGCAGCTCGATGTCCAGTGCCGCCATGCGCGCCCTGGCATCGTCGATTTCGTCCTGGGCGAAATCCTTCATGTCCGGGTCGCCCAGCATCTCCTGCGCGGCGTCGATGTCGGCCTGCGCGGTCTGGTACTGGCGATAGACGGCGACGAGCGGGCTCAGCTCGGCGTGTTCGCGGTTCAGCTTGCGGAAGCTGTCCATGTTCGCGGTGGCGCCTTCGGACATGAGAAGTTCGTCCAGTTCGACGAGGCGGTTGGCCAGTTGGTCCAGCTTGGCCAGCATGGATGGTTTCATAGTGTTCTTATTGGAGTGACAGCGGACTGGCCGCGGGAGCGGCACGCGGGTACGACGACGGAGTGCGGGCCGCTAACGGCGGCCGCGGAACAACTGGGGCAGCAGGCTCGCGAGGCGGGCGCGCTCGTCGCCCTGGGCGCGGTGCAGGGCCTGTTGCGGGCCGTGCAGGAATTTCGCGGTCAGACCTTTGGACAGGGCGTCGAGCACCGTGTCGATGTCTTCTCCCCTGGCCAGCAGCTTGCGCGCCCGTTCCAGTTCGGCCAGGCGCATCGCTTCGCTCGATTCGTGCATGTCGCGGATCACGGGCACCACGGCGCGGTCGCCGACCCAGTGCATGAACGACTGCACGCGCGTTTCGATGATGGCCTCGGCCTGGGCGACGGCCGCCTGGCGGCTCTCGACCCCGCTGCGCACGACGTCGGCGAGGTCGTCGACCGTGTACAGGAATACGTCGTTGAGGCGGCCGACTTCCGGCTCGATGTCGCGCGGGACGGCCAGGTCGACCATGAACATCGGCCGGTGGCGGCGCACCTTGACGGCGCGTTCGACGAGGCCCTTGCCGATCAGCGGCAGGGTCGATCCGGTCGATGCGATCACGATGTCGAACTCCGGCAGGCGTTCGGACAGGTCGGCGAGGCCGATCGCGCGGCCGTTGAAGCGCGCGGCCAGGATCTCGCCGCGCGCCAGGGTGCGGTTGGCGATCGTGATCGACCTGGGATTGTGGGCGGCGAAGTGCGTGGCGCACAGCTCGATCATCTCGCCGGCGCCGATGAACAGCACGTTCTGCTCGCTGACGCGGTCGAAAATGCGTTCCGACAGGCGCACGGCGGCGGCGGCCATCGACACGCTGTGCGCGCCGATCTCGGTGGTCGTGCGCACTTCCTTCGCCACGGCGAAGCTGCGCTGGAACAGCTGGTGCAGATAGGTCCCGAGGCCGCCCGCCGCGTCGGCGACGCGCACGGCATCCTTCATCTGGCCCAGGATCTGGGCCTCGCCCAGTACCATCGAATCGAGCCCGGAGGCGACGCGGAACGCGTGGCGCACGGCGTCATGCTGCGGCAGCATGTACAGGTGCGGGCGCAGCTCGGCGAAATTCAGGTCGTGATAATCGGCCAGGAAGCGCGCCGACGCATCGAGCGGGTCGGGCGCGCAGCTGGCGGCATACATCTCGGTGCGGTTGCACGTCGAGAGCAGCGCAGCTTCGTCCTCGCCCTGGGTATTGAAACGGGAGAACCACCCCCGTGCGGCCTGCACCGCGGCGCCCAACTGCTCGGGCGCCAGCGCCAGTTGCTCGCGCAGCGAGACCGGTGCTGTGGTGTGATTGAGGCCGACGGCGAGCAGTTGCATGGGTGATCAAAAATTGGGCAGCGCGCCCATTATACCCCTACCGCGGCAGGGTTTCACGCGCCCAGCTTTTCCAGCCTATAACCGTAACTGTATACCGGCACGAGGCGGAATCCGTTTTCCGGACGCAGGCGCAGCTTGTTGCGCACGCGCGAGACGTGGGTGTCCATCGTGCGCGACGGGACCGCCGTTTCGCGTACCCAGATCGACTCGTGAATATAGGCGCGCGACAACGGCCGGCCGAGGTTGCGGAAAAACAGCAGCGCCAGGTTGAATTCCTTGTGCGTGACGTCGATCTGCTCGCCGTCCATCATGAGGCGTCCCGGGCGGGTTTCGAACACATAAGGGCCGAATTGCAGTTGCTCCGCGCCGTTCTGCGACGGATACGCGCGGCGCAACAGCGCTTGCGTGCGTGCGACCAGCTCGCCGCGGCGCAGCGGTTTCACCAGGTAGTCGTCGGCGCCGGCCGTGACGCCGGCCACGATGTCGTCTTCGGCCGCGCTGCCGGCGAGGAACATGGTCGGGGTATTCGGCGCCAGCTTTTCCTTGGCGCGGCGCAGGAGTTCCGCGGCCGGGACGTCGGTGACTTGCCAGTCGACGATCAGCAGATCGGTGCTGTCCTTGCGGAGTTGCCCAAGCAAGTCTTTGCCGCTGTCGAACGCTTGACAGCTGTGCCCAGCGCCGTTCAGAACTTGGCAGATGAGTTCTGCCTGGGTCGTGTCGTTGTCCAGTACGGATATTCTCATGATTTTCAGCTGTCTCGGCTTGTGGGACTGTAGGACATCACTGTAGGAACATTCCTACAATGTCACTAAATATATCAGACTTTTAAAACGCAAAGCTACCGATGCCTCAGATAAATTCACATTTTCGTTGGGAAATTGCGTCATAGTTGTGTCAAACCGTGGACAAACTCCCGGTTACACTGTCCTCAAAACTGTGGTTGAGGAGCTAACATGTTCAAGAGAAAGCGTAAGGACGACCAGGCCCTGCTGCCGGTTTCCGGCGAGGACATCGAACGCGTGCGCGAGCGTTGCCGCGGCATCGTGCGCAAGCGCGCCGCCTTTTCGGCGGGCGTGTCCGTGATTCCACTGCCGGGAGTTGACGTCGTGGCCGACCTGTCCAGCTTTGCCGTCATGGTCGAAGAGATCAACCTGGCGTTCGGCCTGTCGCCGGACCAGATCGACCGGCTGCAGCCGCGCATGCGCATCGCCGCTTACCAGGCCGTGGCGGCGCTGGGCGGTACGCTGGTGGGCAAGATCGTGACCAAGGAACTGGTGCTGAAACTGTTACGCAAGTCGGGCGCCAAGCTGGCGGCCAAGTCGGCGGCGAAGATCGTGCCGCTGGCGGGGCAGATCGCCTCCGCGGCGATCGGCTTCGCCTTGTTCCGGCAGATGGGATACCAGCACGTGGAAGCCTGTACGCGCGTGGCGCGCGAGGTGGGGAACGTGGCGTAGGCGAGTAGGGTGGGCGGCCCCCGCCCACGCATGACGCCGGCAATATGCGAGCGTTGCGCGTGGGCTCGGGGAGCCCACCCTACGCGTCCGGCAGGACGACGTTGACGTCGAGCACTTCCAGGTTGCCCTGGCGGTCGAGGGAAATCTTGATGTCCTCGGCGTTGACCTTGGTGTACTTGGAGATCACCTCGATCAGCTCGCGGTGCAGGGCGGGCAGGAAATCCGGACCGCCGCGGCCGCTGCGTTCGCGGGCGATGATGATCTGCAGCCTTTCCTTGGCCGCCGTCGCGCTTTTCTGATTCTTCGGGAACAGGAATGAGAGCAGAGGCATGTCACTTTGCTCCGAACAGACGCTGCAGGAAACCCGGCTTCTCGTAGTTGGTGAAGCGCAGCGGGATTTCTTCGCCGAGGAAGCGCGACACGACGTCCTGGTAGGCTTGCGCCACGTCCGTGTCCTTGAAGTGGATCGCCGGATTGCCCTGGTTCGACGCGTGCAGCACGGCTTCCGATTCCGGAATGATGCCGAGCAGGGGGATGCGCAGGATTTCCTGCACGTCCTCGTACGACAGCATCTCGTCGTTTTCCACGCGGCGCGGCGAATAGCGGGTGATCAGCAGGTGTTCCTTGACGGGCTCGCCGCCGCTCTGGGCGCGGCGCGACTTGGCCTGCAGGATGCCGAGGATGCGGTCGGAGTCGCGCACGGACGACACTTCCGGATTGGTGACGATCAGCGCTTCGTCGGCGAACGTCAGCGCCATCAGGGCGCCGTGTTCGATGCCGGCCGGCGAATCGCAGATGATGTACTCGAAGTCCATCTTGACCAGCTCGTTCAGCACGTTTTCCACGCCTTCTTCGGTCAGCGCGTCCTTGTCGCGCGTCTGCGACGCCGGCAGGATGAACAGGTTGTCGCAGTGCTTGTCCTTGATCAGGGCCTGGGTCAGGCTCGCTTCGCCGTTGACGACATTGATCAGGTCATAGACGACGCGGCGTTCGCAACCCATGATCAGGTCGAGGTTGCGCAGGCCGACGTCGAAGTCGATGACGGCCGTCTTGTGGCCGCGCATCGCGAGGCCCGACGAGAAACTTGCGCTCGAGGTGGTCTTGCCCACACCGCCCTTACCGGACGTTACAACGATAATTCTTGCCATGAAAAAAATGTGTCCTATTCAGTATCTGGTCAATGCTGGTACAGGGCGCGCTCAGTTGCGGGTCGCCGAACCCAGCGATGATATATCGATTCGATCGCCGACCAAACGGATTTGTGCCGGCTGGCGTGCCACTTCCGGGGGGAAACCTTCGTCGAACGTGCGGTAAACGCCCGCGATCGACACCAGTTCCGGCTGCAACTGCAGCGCGAAGATGCGCGCGCCCGCATTGCCCGAGGCGCCGGCCAGGGCGCGGCCGTGCAGCGGCGCATACACGTGGATGCTGCCGTCGGCGATGAGCTCGGCGCCATTGTTCACGACGGCGGTCACGATCAGGTCGGTCCCGCGCGCGTAGATGCGCTGGCCGGCGCGCACCGGGGTGTCGACGATCATCGCCTGGGCGGGCGCCGGTGCCGGCGCCTGGACCGGTGCGGGCGCAGGGGCGGCCGGTTCTTCCGGCGCGGCGGCGGGCATGTCGCGTTCGCGGCCGGGGCCGGCCTGCAGGCCGCTCGTACCGTCGTCGAGGAACAGGTCGTGGGCCCGGATCACGTCGTGCAGCGCGGCCGGCGCGCCGCGCACGGCGACGGCGTTCAGGCGATACTTCCTGAGCAGCGCGACCAGCGCCTCCCAGTCGATGTGCGCAGCCTCCTCGGCGATGCCGGCGACGTCGATGACGGCGAATTCATCCTCGAAGAAATCGGAGACGCCCCCGGTCATCTGCTTGAGCGCGGCATCGATCGCGATCGGATCGGCCGAGTGCAGGATGGTCGAAATGGCCACGACCGTGGAGATCTTGATTTCGATGGGCAGGGAGCTCGAGCTTTTGGGCATAAATCAATGTGGTTGGCTTAGCCCGTGCATTCTACTGTGAAATTTCACCCAACGGAAAAGGGTTTTGGTCCGGTTTATACAGGCGGCAACCCCTGTTTCCTGAACAAAAATAATGTCTGATAAAGATGCTCAGCCATGAGCAAAATGAAGAAAAGGACTGTTTTTTCCGATGAATAAGCTGATAAGATTGATTTTGCTTAAACAAACTTTAAGCAAGGTCACTAATATTGTTGGCTTTCTGTCCAAGCCTATGCGGAGATTGTGATTCATCAAGCGCACGACATGGTCGACCTGCCGCGCACACCGGTGTCTCCCGCATCCGATGCACCCCATGCATGCGGATGCCGCCGTTCAGTGCAACCGTTGCGCTGGTTTTCGGATTCTTCCAGGCCTGGTCAGAAAAAGGCCGACAGCAGGGCTGTCCACTCATTGAACCCCGGCCACTGGGGCCGGGATACCGGAGATTGATATGGAAGATGTCGTAATCGTGGCCGCCGGCCGTACTGCAATCGGCAAGTTCGGCGGCACGCTCTCAAAAGTTCCGGCTGCCGAGCTAGGCGCCCAGGTCATCAAGCACCTGCTGACGAAGACGGGCATCGATCCGGCCGCCGTCAGCGAAGTCATCATGGGCCAGGTCCTGACGGCGGGCGTCGGCCAGAACCCGGCCCGCCAGGCCGTCATCAAGAGCGGCCTGCCCGACAAGGTGCCGGCGTTCACCCTCAACATGGTGTGCGGCTCCGGCCTGCGCGCCACTCACCTGGCGGCCCAGGCCATCAAGTGCGGCGACGCATCGATCGTGATCGCCGGCGGCCAGGAAAACATGAGCGCCTCGCCGCACGTGCTGAACGGTTCGCGCGACGGCTTCCGCATGGGCGACGCCAAGCTGACCGACACGATGATCGTCGACGGCCTGTGGGACGTCTACAACCAGTACCACATGGGCGTGACGGCCGAGAACGTCGCGCGCAAGTACGAGATCTCGCGCCAGGAACAGGACGAGTTCGCGCTGCAATCGCAGCTGAAGGCGGAAGCGGCCATGAAAGCCGGCAAGTTCAAGGACGAGATCATCCCGATCGAGATCCCGTCCAAGAAGGGCCCGACCGTCTTCGATACCGACGAGTATCCGAAGCACGGCGCCACCCTGGAAGGCCTGTCCAGCCTGCGTCCGGCCTTCAACAAGGAGGGTTCCGTGACCGCCGGCAACGCGTCCGGCCTGAACGACGGCGCCGCCGCCGTGATCATGATGTCGGCCTCGAAGGCCAAGGAACTGGGCCTGACCCCGATCGCCCGCATCAAGGCCTATTCGTCGGCCGGCCTGGACCCGGCCATCATGGGCATGGGCCCCGTCGACGCCGCCCGCCAGGCGCTGGAAAAGGCCGGCTGGACGCACGAAGAAGTCGACCTGATGGAAATCAACGAAGCCTTCGCCGCCCAGGCCGTCGCCGTCAACAAGCAGATGGGCTGGGACACGTCGAAGATCAACGTCAACGGCGGCGCGATCGCGCTGGGCCACCCGATCGGCGCCTCGGGCGCGCGCGTGCTGGTGACCCTGCTGCACGAAATGATCCGCCGCGACGCCAAGAAGGGCCTGGCTGCGCTGTGCATCGGCGGCGGCATGGGCGTTGCCCTGGCGGTCGAGCGCTGAAGTAATCCGGCACGGCGCCACCGCTGGGGCGCCATGCCGGTTCTGTAATCAACAAGTGTGTGCGCTATATTTAAGCGAAAAACGAGGAGAAGACGATGGCTAGAGTGGCATTAGTGACCGGCGGCATGGGCGGCCTGGGTGAAGCGATCTGCATCAAGCTGGCGGCGCTCGGTTACAAGGTCGTGACGACGTACTCGCCGGGCAGCAAGAAAGCGGAAGGCTGGCTTGCTGCGATGCGCGAACAAGGCCATGACTTCAAGGCGTACGAATGCGACGTGTCCGATTACGACTCGGCCCAGGCCTGCGTGGCCAAGGTCGTGCAGGAAGTCGGTCCCGTCGACGTGCTGGTCAACAACGCCGGCATCACCCGTGACATGACGTTCAAGAAGATGGACAAGGTTAATTGGGATGCGGTCATGAAGACCAATCTCGATTCCGTGTTCAACATGACCAAGCCCGTCGCCGACGGCATGGTCGAGCGCAACTGGGGCCGCATCATCAACATCTCGTCCGTCAACGGCCAGAAAGGCGCGTTCGGCCAGACCAACTATTCCGCGGCCAAGGCCGGCATCCACGGCTTCACGAAGGCCCTGGCGCTGGAAGTGGCGCGCAAGGGCGTCACCGTGAACACCATCTCGCCGGGCTACATCGGCACCAAGATGGTCACCGACATCCCGGCCGAAGTGCTGGAATCGAAGATCCTGCCGCAGATCCCGATGGGCCGCCTGGGCAAGCCGGAAGAAGTGGCGGGCCTGGTCGCCTACCTGTCGTCGGACGAGGCAGCCTTCGTCACCGGCGCCAACATCGCCATCAACGGCGGCCAGCACATGCAGTAAGCGGCCGTCGCGCCGTCACGCATCGACACCGCCCCCGGGCGGTGTTTTTCTTTCCGGAGCAGCGCGCCGCCACTCACCGCCAAGCCATATCTGCGCGCTGTCCAGGTCGACCCGCGGGCCGCGATCGACCTGGATCGCTATCCGTTCACCATTCCCGCCGTGCGCGCACTGGGCGTGCTCGAGCCGCATCCCGACGTCACTTTTTTCGTCGGCGAGAACGGCGCCGGCAAGTCGACGGTGCTGGAAGCGATCGCGGTGGCGCTGGGCTTGCCGGCCGAAGGAGGCACGAAGAACGTTTCCAGGACACAGCAGGAGGTGTCGCCGCTGCACCGGCTCCTGCGCGTGACGAAGGGCTCTCGACGACGAACCGGGGTCAGGACGAACCGGGGTCAGAGCCCGATTTTGAGAAATTTCCTAAAACCGGGCTCTGACCCCGGTGTCGGCCTGCGCGCCGTGATGGGGCCAACGTGTCGTATCCTCGTCCCGACGGCCGCCGCCGGGCGTGCGAGGAAGAGGGCAATGATCGATACTGAACAAGTGAAGGCCGTGGTGCGCTTGCCGGCGCCGCAGCGTTATGAATATTTCGTCAAGCGCGTCGCTGCCACGGGCACCGTGTGGGGCCTGTACCGCAACGGCTGGGCGCTGGCGAAGAAGGACGATGGCACGCTCGTGTTTGCCATGTGGCCGGACCGTGAATTCGCCCGGCTGTGTGCGGAATTCGAGTGGGACGGCTACGAGCCGCACGCCTTTGCGCTGGACGAGCTGCTGGGAGAATTGCTGCCCCAGCTGCAGCAGGACGGCCTCGTGCCGGGCATCTTCCGCACCCCCGGCTCGAAAGGCGTGATGCCGACGCCGGGCCTGCTGCGTGTCGACCTCGAGGACGAATTGCGCAGCCTCGACGCTTGATGGGAGAAGACCACATGAACGCATTGCCGCACGGCGCACTCGCCTTGTCCAGCCTGGAAGAACAGGTATTGCTGCCCGGTGTGAAGGGCCTGCCGTTGATCGCGCCGCTGCGCCAGGGGGCCATCGGCGTGCAGGGATGGAACGTGCTGCATGGCGACACGAGTTACCCCGTCGCGGTGCTCAAGACGTCCGCGCTGCGCCACAACCTCGAGTGGATGCGCGACTTCTGCGCGCGCCACGGTGTGCGCATCGCGCCGCACGGCAAGACGACGATGTGCCCGCAACTGTTCGGCGCCCAGCTGGCGAACGGCGCCTGGGGCATCACGCTGGCGAACGCCGTGCAGGTGCGGGTGGCGCACCGTTTCGGCGTGCGCCGCGTGCTCGTCGCGAACCAGCTCGTCGCGCGCGGCGACGTGCGCATGGTGCTGCAACTGCTGCACGAGGACGCGGGCTTCGAATGCGTCGTGCTGGCCGATTCGCTGGCCGGCGTGGCGCGCCTGGCCGAGGAAGTCGAGGCCCATCCGCTCACGCGCCCGTTGTCCGTGCTGGTCGAACTGGGCCTGTCGGGCAAGCGCGCCGGCTGCCGCACGCCGGAGGAGGCGCTGACGGTGGCACGCGCCATCGAGCGCGCGCCCGGCCTCGTGCTGGCCGGCTTCGAGGGTTACGAGGGCCTGCTCGTATCGGACGACTCCGACGCCGATCTGCGCGCCGTGTCCAGCTTCGTCGCGCGCCTGTGCGCGCTCGTGCGCGAGGCCGACGATGAAGGCCTGTTCGGCACGCGCGAGATCCTCGTGACGGCCGGCGGGTCGTCGTACTTCGACCTCGTCGCGCGCGGCTTCCAGGAATTGCACGGCCTGTCGCTGCCGCTGGTCCCCGTGCTGCGCAGCGGCTGCTACCTGACGAGCGATCACGGGATGTACCAGCGCCACATCGAGGCGCTCGACGCGCGCGAAGGCACGGCAAAGGGCGAGGGATTGCGGGCCGCGCTCGAGATCTGGAGCGTCGTACAGTCGCGTCCCGAGCCGGGCCTCGCGATCCTGACGATGGGCAAGCGCGACGCGTCGCACGACGCCGGCCTGCCGCTGCCCCTGTGGCACCACCGGCCCGGCCCCGGCGCCGCGCACGTGCTGCCGGACGGCTGCGAGATCGTCAAGATGAACGACCAGCACGCGTACCTGCGCCTGCCGGAAGGACCCGTGCGCGACATGCTGGCGGTGGGTGACCTGGTCGGCTGCGGCATCTCGCATCCGTGCACGACGTTCGACCGCTGGCCGCTGCTGCTGGCCGTGGACGACGACTACGCCGTGCGCTTCGCGCTCAACACTTTCTTCTAGATCGGCCGGGCGGTAGGCTACAATCGGTTGTCGTTTTTTCACAGACCGATCCGCCATGCCCGTTACCCCGCCGTCGCTGTTCCCGCCCATCCTCCCGAACCGTCACGGCATGCTGGCCGTGGACGACCTGCATACGATCTACTGGGAAGAGGTGGGCAACCCCAACGGCATCCCCGTCGTGTTCCTGCACGGCGGCCCGGGCGCGGGCCTGTCGCCGCAGCACCGCCGCTTCTTCGATCCGGCCACGTATCGCGTGATCCTGTTCGACCAGCGCGGCGCCGGCAAGTCGACGCCGCTGGGCGAATGGCGCAACAACACGACGCAGCTGCTCATCCAGGACATCGAGCGCCTGCGCGCCATGTTCGGCATCGAGCGCTGGCTCGTGTTCGGCGGCTCCTGGGGGTCGACCCTCGCGCTGGCCTACGGGCAGGCGCATCCGGAACGCTGCCTCGGCTTCATCCTGCGCGGGATTTTCCTGTGCACGCCGGCCGAGATCGAATTCTTCCTGTACGGCGTGCAGTGGTTCTATCCGGAGCTGTACGACGAATTCATCGCCCCGATTCCGCTCGAGGAGCGCGGCGACCTGCTGGCGGCGTACACGAAGCGCCTGCTGTCCGACGACCCGCAGCAGTACTGGCCCGCCGCGCGCGCGTGGAGCCGGTTCGAAGGCCGCCGCGTATTCCTGCTGCCGCAGGAAGAAGAACATTCGTCCGACACGCTCGACCTGGGCGTGGGCCGGCTCGAATCGCACTACATGGCGCAGGGCGGGTTCCTCGAGCCCGACCAGCTGTTGCGCGACGTCGGCCGCGTTGCCCACCTGCCGGCCGTGATCGTGCAGGGCCGCTACGACGTGATCTGCCCGCCGCTGTCCGCGTACCGCCTGCACCAGGCCTGGACCGGGTCGCGCCTGCGCATGATCCCGGACGCCGGCCACGGCGCGCTGGAAGTCGGCATCGCCCGCGCCCTCGTCGCGGCCACGGAACAGTTCAAGCGCCACGGCCGCTTCGATTGAAACGATGGTAATCCGGACACAGGCCGCCGCCTGCTACACTGTCCCCAGCTTCTTACAATAACGACAAGCTACGCAGCATGAATATCCAGACCAACGACATCGGCCATGTCATCCAGCTGTCGATCGCGCCCGTGTTCCTGCTCACGGGCGTGGCGACCAAGCTGACGGTACTGATGAACCGCCTCGCGCGCATCATCGACCGTACCCGCGACCTCAAGATCGAGTTGCGCAAAGGCCCCGACCCCGAATGCAGCGAGGAGCTCGACGTGCTGTACCTGCGCTGGCGGCTGATCAATTATGCGATCACGTCCAGCACCGGCTGCGGCTTCCTGATCTGCGTGATCATCGCCTGCCTGTTCCTCGGCGATACGACGAACCTGCCGCTGGACCGCTACATCGCCGGCCTGTTCGTGGTGGCCATGGTCGCGCTGATTGCCAGCTTCATCTTCCTGCTGCGCGAAGTGTCCGTCTCGTTCCGCTACATGCGCATCCACCGTCACGACGATCCGGCCCGGCCGGACTAGATTTCACGAATCGAGACCATCATGCACGACTATCAACGTCCCCCCACCTTGCACCGCTATGGCCTGCGCGCAGAGCTGGAACTGGCGCTGTCGACCGGCCAGTTCAAGCTTCAACCCGAGAACGGGTTCCTGACGCTGTCGTTTTCCACCGCGTGGAACCGGCAGCTGTTCGACGTCCTCGGCCCGGCCGACAGCTGCCTCGTGATCCACAACACGGAGGAATTCGGCGAGCGCCTGCACCGCGCCGTCCAGCGCACGCTGCCCAACTGGGCCGGCATCGATGGTCCCGTCGAATATGGTGTGCGTTCGCGCCTCGGCCAGGCGTTTTCGCACACGGCGGCCGACGCCCGCGAAAAGGAGTGGAAATTCGCCTGGCGTTCGCTGGCGCCGCATACGAGCCTGAATCCCGTCACGGTGCGCATCGGCAGCATCGAGCAGTTCGCCGAACTGCGCACGCCGGAGAGTTATCCGGCCTGACGTCCGGCCGCGCGCGCGATTAGAACCACGGCTCCAGGAAATCCCGGTGTAATGCCGGGATTCCCACTTTCGCCGCCCCCATGACTGCTTCGCTGCCCGGTAACGCCTATCCGAATCTCCTCGCTCCGCTCGACCTCGGGTTCACGACGCTGAAGAACCGCGTCATCATGGGCTCCATGCACACGGGCCTGGAAGACCGCTTCTGGAACTACGGCAAGCTGGCCGCCTTCTATCGCGAGCGGGCGCGCGGCGGGGCCGGCCTGATCGTCACCGGCGGCATTTCGCCGAACCGCCAGGGCTGGCTGCTGCCGTTCGGCGGCACGCTGAACTTCCGCGGCGACGTGTTCAACCACCGCCGCGTCACGCGCGCCGTGCACGAGGAGGGTGGCAAGATCCTGCTGCAGATCCTGCACGCGGGACGCTACGGCTACCAGCCGCTCGTCGTCTCCGCATCGAACGTCAAGTCGCCCATTTCTCCGTTCCGCCCGCGCGCGCTGACGGCGCGCGGGGTCGAGTCGACCATCGCATCGTATGTCCGCTGCGCGCGCCTGGCGCAGAAGGCGGGCTACGACGGCGTGGAGGTGATGGGCAGCGAGGGTTATTTGATCAACCAGTTCCTGTGCGCGCGCACCAACCTCCGCACCGACGCGTGGGGCGGATCGCTCGAAAACCGCATGCGCCTGCCGGTGGAGATCGTGCGCCGCATCCGCGCGGCCGTCGGGCGCGACTTCATCGTCATGGTGCGCCACTCCGTGCTGGACCTCGTCGACGGCGGCAACACGTGGGACGAGATCGTGCAGGTGGCGCAGGCGCTGGAAAACGCCGGTACCACGATCCTCAACACGGGCTACGGCTGGCACGAGGCGCGAATTCCGACCATCGTCACGTCGGTGCCGCGTGCCGCGTTCGCATCCATCGCGGCGCGGCTGCGGGACGCGGTCGGTATCCCGGTGGTGGCGTCTAACCGCATCAACATGCCGGCCGACGCCGAGCATTTGCTGGCCACGGGCAGCGCGGATCTCGTGTCGATGGCGCGGCCGTTCCTGGCCGATCCCGACTGGGTGAACAAGGCGCAAGCGGGGCAGGCCGACCGCATCAACACGTGCATCGCCTGCAACCAGGCCTGCCTCGACCACACGTTCGCGAACAAGCGCGCGAGCTGCCTCGTGAACCCGCGCGCCTGCCACGAGACGGAACTCGTGTACCGGCCGGCCGTGCGCCGCAAGCGCATCGCCGTCGTCGGCGCCGGGCCGGCCGGCTTGTCCGCCGCGACGGTGGCCGCGGCGCGCGGGCACGCCGTCACGCTGTTCGACGCGTGGGACCGCATCGGCGGCCAGTTCAACATCGCCATGCGCATCCCCGGCAAGGAAGAATTCGCGGAAGCCATCCGTTATTTCGGCCGCCAGCTGGAGCTCGTCGGCGTCGAGCTGCGCCTCGGCCGGCGCGTCACGCGCGAGGAACTCGTCGCAGCCGGCTACGACGACGTGATCGTGGCGACGGGCGTCACCATGCGCCGTCCCCGCATCGAGGGCATCGAGCACCCGAAGGTGATGTCCTACCTGGACGTGCTGCGCGAACGGGCCCCTGTCGGCCGGCGCGTGGCGATCATCGGTGCCGGCGGCATCGGCTTCGACACGGCCGAATACCTGATCCACGATGCGGATGCGGCGCGGCCGCAGCCGGTCGAGGACTGGGCCGGCGAATGGGGCGTCGACCTGCGCGTGGCCACACCGGGCGGCCTGGCGAAGCCGCACGGGACGACGCCCGCGCGCAGCATCTGGCTCCTGCAGCGCAAGACCACGCGGCCGGGCGCGGGCCTGGGCAAGACGTCGGGCTGGGTGCACCGCGCCACCCTGGCGCGCAACGGCGTCGTGATGCTGGCCGGCGTGCAGTACGACCGCATCGACGACGCGGGCCTGCACATCACGGTCGGGGGCCAGGCGAAACTGCTGGAAGTGGACAACGTGGTGATCTGTGCCGGGCAGGAAAGCCTGGCGGAGCTGATGCCGCCGGACGACCAGCGCGGCGGGCCGGCGTTTCACAAGATCGGCGGCGCGGCGCTGGCGGCGGAACTGGATGCGAAGCGGGCGATCCGGGAAGGCGCTGAGCTGGCGGCGCGTTTATGACCCGGAAACCCGGAACAAGAACACGGCGTTACCGCGCGGGCGGAAACCATACCTCGTTTCGTCCGGGCGGGGACCAATACGTCGTTTCGCGCCGGCAGTCATCATCCGTCGTTCCCGCGCAGGCGGGAACCCAAGTTAAGTATCCGGAGTCGAAAGATCGGATTTGCTGCGCCAGGTAATTGGGTCCCCGCCTGCGCGCACTGCTGTCCGGAATAAAATTCTTGACAGTTTCATCAGATGAGGCTCAGCTGGAGCTCTGCCATTTCTTGCTGAAGTCGCCGTCGTTGTCGATAGCGGGAAGCTTCGATCTCGGGGCGCTGAAACAAGGTGGCGCGTATCAGCACGAGACAGTCCCAGAGACTGATCTTGAGCGAGTGCCGCTGCTTGTAGAGCGCCACGAGCAAATAGCTGATCAACGCTGTAAGCACTTGGATGCGCACTGCGTTTTCGCTCCGCCCGAGGAATTTTTTGATTTTCAGGTGCTGCTTGATCCACTTGAAAAACAGTTCGATTCCCCAGCGCTCCTTGTAACGCTGGGCGATCTCGAACGCGGCGCTGTCCAGATCGTTGGTGGCCAGGACAAGCGGCGTGTCCTTTTCCGGGCGAGCGATCGTGATACGCCGTAGCGATGCCAGGTACGGGTTGCCTCGTCCTCCGGGACGCTTATGTTTGAGCCGGACGATTTCATCATTGAGCACGACCCCGGCGGCTTCGGCGGGAATGCTTCTTTCTTCGATTATCTGTAGGCCGGCATTGCGTTTGAACCGGGTAACGAACTGCGCCCCAGCCTGACTGATGGCGTTCCACCAGGCGTAGTCGCAGTAGCCTTTGTCGAAGACGTAAAGGGCGCCCCGAACCAGCGGTACGCTCCAGGCTTTCTCTACGTCGTTGACGTTGGCCGCGCTGAACGAAATCCAGTCTGGCGTCCGGGTCTCGGCATCGAGCAGGACATGGACCTTGATACCCTGGGTGTTGCGGGTGCGGTTTTCTTGTGTCCAGCGCTCGAATTCCCGTCCCTTGAGCGTCAACGACGTCGAGTCGAGCAGATACATCAATTCAGCACTATCGCTGCGCAACTGACGCGACACCTGTCCCATCAGCCAATTGGCGACGTCACTGAACACGGTATCGGAGCGCCTGGCGTTCGCATCGGCCAGCGTCGTACGTTTGATCATCCCGGCGCCCAAATGGTAATGGTGAGAGCGGTGATGATTAAAGCCCGTCTCCAGCGCCCGCAAGCCCGGCGCTTCACTGAGCTGCCCGTACATCATTGCGATCAGGTGCTGCCAGTGCCCGAATTTTTTAGAGTACTTGTCGGCCTTGTGTCTTTTTACCAGCCGATCGAACTCCGAGCGGGGCAGGCCCTTTAATAATTCCTGAAAGGTAGCTATGCTGAACATGTTGCGGGGTTTTGGTTTTTTGAGTTTGGCGACTCGGGTATACGCCCGTAAACCAGTCCCTGCAACACCTTCAGCGATTTCCCCTCAAATTATTCCGGACAGCAGTGCGCCTGCGCGGGGACGACGTAACAGGCTTCGAGGTTTATTGTCCCGCCCCGCTGCTGCGTTTCTTGCTCTTCCTGCTGGGATTATCCGATGCCGGCTGCGCCGTCTGATCACCCTGGCGTGGGGTGTTGGCATCGCTCTGCATGGAGCCCGTCGGCGATTCCAGCGCGCCGCCTTTCTGCTGCTGTTCCATGCCGCCGTAGCCCGACTGGCGCGCCGCGTTCAGGCGGTCTTCCTCGCCGCGCGCCTGCATGCGCTGGGCGCTCTGGCGGGCGCTCCAGCCGGCCTGCTGGCCGCCGGCGCCGCCGCGCTGGCTGCCCACGTTGGCGTTGTCGAGGCCGCCCTGCAGCGATCCGCGCGAACGCAGGGCCGCACCCAGCTGTTCGACATTGGCCGACTGGACGTTGGCGCTGCCCGGCGCCACCCAGCCCGGTGCGCGCGGCTGCTGGCTGTTTTCCGCGACGGTGACGGTTTTTTCCTTGGCAATGCCGCGGGAATGCGTGGTGTCCGGCCCTTTTTGTTTCGACATTTGATCCTCCTGTGAGCTGCGCATGCTGATGCGCTGACAGAAGGATCATGCGCGCGGGGAACGCGCTATTCCAGAGGAACAGGGAGCGCACCTTTGTAGGACTGGAACTACCGTAGGGTGGGCACGCCGTGCCCACGCGTGACGTTTGCACCGTGTTGGCGTGATGTTCGCGCCGTGCTGGCGCAACGCGTGGGCGGAGGCCGCCCACCCTACAATTTGCGCACGACGACGCAGCCGATCGAATAGCCGGCGCCGAACGAGCAGATGACGCCGTGGCTGCCGCTGGCCAGGTCGTCCTGGTGCGCGTGGAATGCGATGATCGAGCCGGCCGACGACGTGTTCGCGTACGTGTCGAGGATGACTGGCGCTTCCTCCGGCGTGGCGTCGCGGCCCAGCAGGGTGCGCGTGATCAGCTGGTTCATGCTCAGGTTCGCCTGGTGCAGCCAGAAGCGAGAAATGTCCTCGATTTGCAGGCCCACGCCTTCGACGGTGGCGCGGATCATCGCGGCCGCCATCGGGCACACTTCCTTGAACACCTTGCGGCCTTGCTGGCGGAACAGTTTATCGGGCTGGCCGACGCCGTCCTCGTCAAAACGGTTCATGAAGCCGAAGTTGTTGCGGATGTTGTTCGAGAACTTCGTTTTGAGTTTCGAGTCGAGGATTTCGAACTGGTGCGCGCTCGTGGCCGTCTCGGCCGCCTCGATGACCATGGCCGTGCACGCGTCGCCGAAGATGAAATGGCTGTCGCGGTCGCGGAAGTTCAGGTGGGCGCTCGTGATTTCGGGGTCCAGCACGAGCACGGCGCGCGCCTGGCCCGTCTGCACGGCCGCCGCCGCGGTCTGGATCGCGAAGGTCGCCGACGAGCAGGCCACGTTCATGTCGAAGCCATAGCCTTCGATGCCGAGCGCGTCCTGCACCTCGACGGCCATTGCCGGATAGGCGCGCTGCATGTTGCTGGCGGCGACCAGGACCATGTCGATATCGGCCGGCGTGCGGCCCGCGCGCGCGAGGGCCTGGCGCGCCGCGGCGATGCAGATCTCCGCCTGCAGCGACAGTTCCTCGTCGGCACGCTCCTTGATGCGCGGCGTCATGTGGGTCGGATCGAGGATGCCGGCCTTTTCCATCACATAGCGCGACTTGATGCCGGACGCCTTTTCGATGAAGGCGCTGCTGGACGGCTCCAGCGCGGCCACCTCGCCGGCCGCGATGTTATCGGCATGCTCGGCGTTGAACAGCTCGACGTAGGCATTGAAGGCCGTCACCAGCTCATCGTTGGAAATCGAATTCGGTGGCGTGAACAGGCCGGTGCCGCTGATGACGACAGGTTTCATGGTTGACAGACTTTCATAGACAATAACGGGAGGCAACACCCCGGGAATCAGGCGATTCTACACAATCGTACTGACGGTGGGAACCGAGGGCCTACTCGACAGGAAGCCCGTCAGTACAGGCGTTGTGGGAAATCAGTGGGCTTGTTGTGCGAGCGAGGCGGGTGGCTGGGCGCGCTTGGACAACTGCACCGGCAAGCCCTGCAGGTGATGCAGGGCCTGGGCCAGCTGGAAATCGTCGGCGCTGCCGAATTCGAGCGGCTTGCGGGTGCGCTCGGCCGCCAGGATGCGCATCTGCTCCTCGATGTCGTCGTGGTTCGTCGCATCCTCGGGCGCGTGGCTGGTGTCGTTCTTGAGGTGGTGCTGCAGGTCGGCCTCGCGCATGCGCAGCGCGTTCAGGCCGTCGCCGTCGGCGTTCTCGTCGACGGGGATGTCGGGCACGATGCCGCGCGCCTGGATCGAGCGGCCGCTGGGCGTGTAATAGCGCGCCGTCGTGAGCTTCACCGCGGTGTCGCCGGCCAGCGGGCGGATCGTCTGCACCGAGCCCTTGCCGAACGTCTGGCTGCCGACGATGGCCGCGCGTTTATGGTCCTGCAGGGCGCCGGCGACGATTTCCGACGCCGAGGCGGAGCCCGTGTTCACCAGCACGACCATCGGAATGGTCTTATACAGGTCCGGCACCTTGTCGAGCGGGTCGTTGCCGCGGCTGAGCAGGTAGTACTCGGGGCTGCCGTAGAACCGCGCCTTCGAATCTTCCAGCTGGCCGTTCGTCGAGACGATCTCGGCATTCTTCGGCAGGAAGGCCGCGGCCACGCCGATCGCACCCTGCAGCAGGCCGCCCGGGTCGTTGCGCAGGTCGAGCACGATGCCTTTCAGGTTCGGTTCTTCCTGCGCCAGCGCGGCCAGTTTGGTGGCGAGGTCGTCGACGGTCGGTTCCTGGAACTGCGAGACGCGCACCCAGGCGTAGCCGGGCGCGACGATCTTGCCCTTGACGCTCTTCTGTACGATCTCGTCGCGCACGATCGTGAACGACAGCGGCGCCGGCGCGTCCTTGCGCAGCACGGTCAGCACGACCTTCGTGTGCGGCTCGCCGCGCATGCGCTTGATGGCCTCGTCCAGGTCCATGTCCTTGACCGCCGCGCCGTCGACGTGCGTGATCAGATCGCCGGCCCGGATGCCGGCGCGGGCGGCCGGCGCGTCCTCGATCGGCGTGACGATGCGCACATAGCCTTCCTCGCTCTGGTTGATCTCGATGCCCAGGCCGACGAATTTGCCTTCGGTCCCTTCGCGCAGTTCACGGTAGGCCTTGCGGTCCAGGTAGGCCGAGTGCGGGTCGAGCGCGCCGACCATGCCGGAAATGGCTTGCGTGAGCAGCTTGCGGTCCTCGACCGGCTCGACGTAGTCGGCCTTGATCGTGTTGTAGGCATGGGCCAGCTGGTGCAGGCCCTCGATGGGCATGCCGGCGACCGGCTTGTTCGCCAGGGCCGAGTATTGCATCGTGACGCCGATCCCGAGGACCACGCCGAGGGTGACCAGGGCGACGTTCTTGAAGCTGGAGCGCATGTGGATGGAGCGAGAAGGGAACTGCGGTCCAGTATAACCGTCCCGCGGCCCGGGCGTGGTGCCCGGGTGCGCAGGAAGACGGTCAGGCGACGGCGCGCCGGCCGGCCGGCAAGGCGCCGCGGCTGTTGATGATGCGCGAAAACAACGCCAATTGGCCGTTGGTCGTGTCGTCCCAGCTGAAACCCTCGGCATAGCGGCGGGTGGCGGCGTGGTCCGGGTAGTTGCGGCGCAATGCTGTCAGCGCGTCGGCGATGCCCTTGGCCGTGCGTTCCTTCATCAGCACGCCCGCTTCCGGCGCGGCCACCACTTCCGGCGTGCCCCAGACGTTGCTTGCCACCACCGGCGTGCCGCACGCCATCGATTCGAGCAGCACGTTGGCCCAGCCTTCGCGGCTGGAAGCGAGGATCATCGCGTCGGCCGCGTTGTAGTAATGCTTGAGTTCGGTCTGGGGGACCGCGCCGAGGAATTTCACGCGGTCGGTCACGCCCAGGCTGGCGGCGAGCGCTTCCAGCTTCTTGCGCTCCGGTCCGATGCCGGCGATCAGCAGCTTTACGTCCGGCAACATCGGCAGCGCGCCGATCGTGAGGTCGTGCGCCTTGCGCGGGTCGAGCACGCCGACGGAGATGACGGTGAAGCCGTCCATCCCGAGCTGGGTGCGCGCGGCGGCCCGGTCCATCGGCACGAAACGCTGCAGGTCGACGCCGTTGCGCAGGGCGACGATGCGCTCGCCGGAAATGCCGAGGCCGATCATCTCGTCGCGCAACGCGTTGCACACCGTGATCATCCCGGCGGCGTTGTTTGCCGCCCACATGAGTTGCTTTCTGGGCAGCGCGTACTGCGGAATCAGGTTAATGTCGGTACCACGGGCCGTGATCACGACGGGCTTGTTGAAATACTTGCCCAGCATGACCGCGGCGACGCCGTCCGGATAAAAGTAGTGCGCATCGATGACGTCGAAGTCGTAACCCTCGTCGATGATGCGCCCGATCTCCTTTTTGCAGGCCTGGGCCATCAGCCACGGCGCCGCCGTCATCCCGACCTTCGGAATGACGAGGTAGCGGGGGTGCGTGACGTCGATGTCGTAGCGGGTTTCCGACGCCGGCACCTTGGAAAAGGCCGCGTAGTCGCCGAAGCGCGGATTCTGCGACGGGAACCAGGGCACCGGCGCCACGACCTTCGATTCGACCTGGCCGCTGGCGAGCAGGTAGCGCAAGCGGGTCTCGACAAAGATGCCGTGGCTGGGTTTGACCGTATTCGGGAACAGGGAACTGAATGTAAGGAGCTTCATCGACGATCTTCGCGGAGCGGAAGGGCAGAGCGTAGCATCTATTATGTAATAGATTGCAATTACCTGTGTTTTCTAGCGGAACATGCCATAGTTTAATGGCAAAAATGTAACTCGCGTAGCGTGCTCGTCAGAAATCTATGATAAATTCGTCTAGTTTTTAACCCGGCGGCAAGTCCACCGGCCCACTCCCTCATGAGGCGAACCGGCATGCAGCGCGGGCGTCCCATGGCCCAACACCTCAATCTGTAGAGATTATGAAAATTTCAGTTATCGGGACTGGTTACGTCGGACTGGTGTCTGGCGCATGCTTCGCCGACGTCGGCAACACCGTGCTGTGCCTGGACGTCGATACGCGCAAGATCACGATGTTGAAGGACGGGATCATCCCGATCCACGAACCCGGCCTGGACAATCTCGTCCAGCGCAACGCCGCCGCCGGCCGCCTGCTGTTCTCGTCGAACTACGACGACGCCGTCAGCCACGCCGACATCATCTTCCTGGCCGTCGGCACGCCGCCGGACGAAGACGGCAGCGCCGACCTGACCCACATCCTGTCGGCCGCGCGCAGCATCGGCGAACGCCTGACGAAGCCGGCCGTGATCGTCGACAAGTCGACCGTGCCCGTCGGCACCGCGGAGAAGGTCAAGCGCGCCATCGCCGGCGAACTCGAGAAGCGCGGCGTGAACGTCGCGTTCCACGTTGTCAGCAACCCCGAATTCCTGAAGGAAGGCGCCGCGATCGACGACTTCATGAAGCCGGACCGCATCGTGGTCGGCTTCGACGATGTCGACGCGGGCAAGCAGATGCGCCAGCTGTACGCGCCGTTCAGCCGCAACCACGAGAAATTCGTCGAGATGGACATCCGCAGCGCCGAGTTGACGAAATATGCCGCGAACGCGATGCTGGCCACCCGCATCAGCTTCATGAACGAGCTGGCGAACCTGTCCGAACTGCTGGGCGCCGACATCGAAGCCGTGCGCCTGGGCATCGGCATGGACCCGCGCATCGGTCCGGATTTCCTGTACGCCGGCATGGGCTATGGCGGTTCCTGCTTCCCGAAAGACGTCAAGGCGCTGATCAAGACGGCATCCGACCACGCGCAGCCGCTGCACATGCTGACCGCGACCGAGAAGGTCAACGACGCCCAGAAAAACGTGCTGTTCACGAAGCTGGCGCGTTTCTTCGGCGGCGCGCAGGGCCTGAACGGCAAGACGATCGCCCTGTGGGGCCTGTCGTTCAAGCCGAACACGGACGACATGCGCGAGGCGCCGAGCCGCATCCTGATCAAGTCGCTGTTCGACGCCGGCGCCAACGTGATCGCCTACGATCCGGTCGCCAGCGAAGAAGCCAGGCGCGTGCTGCTGGCCGAGCACGGCGAGAGTGTGTGCAACGCCCGCCTGCGCATCGTCCCGTCGGCCCGCCAGGCCGTCGAAGGCGCGGACGTGCTCGTGCTGGTCACGGAATGGAAGGAATTCCGCGCGCCGGACCTGCCGTTCCTGGCCGAGAACCTGAAAATGAAGGCCGTGTTCGACGGCCGCAACATCTATGATCCGGAAGCGTTCCACAACGCCGGCCTCGTGTATGAAGGCATCGGCCGCCGTTCCGGGAAAGTCGAGCAATGACGGCAGCGGTCAGTAACAAAGGCACGATCCTCGTCACCGGCGCCGCCGGCTTCATCGGCAGCGCGGTGGCGGTGCGCTTGAGCGCCATGGGTCATACCGTGGTCGGCTGCGACAATTTCAACGATTACTACGATCCGGCACTGAAGCATCACCGCGTCGAGGCCCTGTTGAAACCGGCCGGCGTGCCGTGCGAGACCGTCGAGCTGAGCGATGGCGAGCAGGTGGCCGCGCTGTTCGAGCGTGTCAAACCGGCGCTCGTCGTGCACCTGGCCGCCCAGGCCGGCGTGCGCTATTCGCTGAAGAACCCGGCCGCCTACGTCCAGGCGAACCTCGTCGCCTTCGGCCACATGCTGGAAGCCTGCCGCAACCACAAGGTGGAGCACCTGCTGTACGCCAGCAGCAGCAGCGTCTACGGCGCCAACGCCAAGACGCCGTTCAGCGAGGACGACGTGACCGACGCGCCGGTGTCCCTGTACGCCGCGACGAAGAAGTCGAACGAGCTGATGGCCCATTCGTACAGCCATCTGTACGGCATTCCGACCACCGGCCTGCGCTTCTTCACGGTGTACGGTCCGTGGGGCCGCCCGGACATGGCGTATTTCAGCTTCGCGCGCAAGATGCTGGCCGGCGAGGCGATCCCCGTCTTCGCCGAAGGCAAGCTGTACCGCGACTTCACCTATATCGACGACATCGTCGAAGGCGTCGTACGGTTGCTGTTCAAGCCGACCACGCCCGAAGGCAAACCGCCGCACGCCATCTTCAACATCGGCAATCAGACCCCGGTGCAGGTGCTGGATTTCATTCGCACGCTGGAAGGCGCGCTCGACGTCAAGGCGACGCTGGATTTCCAGCCGATGCAGCCGGGCGACGTGCCGGCGACGCACGCCGATACCAGCAAGCTGCAGGCGTGGGTCGGTTACAAACCCACGACGACATTGGAGGCGGGTTTGCGTGAATTTGCGCAGTGGTATAATCGGGCGATACGTGAAAATGTTTCCTACCTGAAATGAAAAAAGTCCTCATCCTCGGCGTCAACGGTTTTATCGGCCACCATCTCTCCAAGCGCATCCTGGAGACGACCGATTGGGAAGTGTATGGCATGGATATGAATTCCGAGCGGATCACCGATCTGCTCGGCAATCCGCGCATGCACTTTTTCGAAGGCGACATCACCATCAACAAGGAATGGGTCGAGTACCACGTCAAGAAGTGCGACGTGATCCTCCCGCTGGTGGCGATCGCGACGCCGTCGACCTATGTGAAGGAGCCGCTGCGCGTCTTCGAACTGGACTTCGAGGCGAACCTGCCGATCGTCCGTTCGGCCGCAAAGTATAAAAAGCACCTGATCTTCCCGTCGACGTCGGAAGTCTATGGCATGAGCCCGGACTCGGAATTCGACCCGGAGAATTCGGAACTGGTTTACGGCCCGATCAACAAGCCGCGCTGGATCTACGCCTGCGCCAAGCAGCTGATGGACCGCGTGATCTGGGGCTACGGCATGGAAGGCCTGAACTTCACGCTGTTCCGTCCGTTCAACTGGATCGGCGCCGGCCTGGATTCGATCCACACGCCGAAGGAAGGCTCTTCGCGCGTGCTGACCCAGTTCCTGGGCCACATCGTGCGCGGCGAACCGATCCAGCTGGTCGACGGCGGCCAGCAGAAGCGATCGTTCACCTATGTCGACGACGGCATCGACGCGCTGATGCGCATCATCGAGAACAAGGACGGCAAGGCCACCGGCAAGATCTTCAACGTCGGCAACCCGACCAATAACTACTCGATCCGCGAACTGGCCGGCATGATGCTGGACCTGGCCGCCGAGTATCCGGAATACCGCGACACGGCCAAGCGAGTGAAACTGGTCGAGACGAGCTCGGGTGCGTACTACGGCGTCGGCTACCAGGACGTGCAGAACCGCGTGCCGAAGATCGAAAACACGGTCTCCGAACTGGGCTGGAAGCCGCAGGTCACGATGCGCGACGCGCTCGTCAAGATCTTCGATTCGTACAAGGACAAGCTGGGCGACGCGGAACAGCTCAATACCTGATCCCGGACCCGTATCGATCCTGAAAAGGCTGCTTCGGCAGCCTTTTTTATTGACGTGTTCCGGGGCGCGTACATACGACTTGGAGGTTCCTGTAAATCCTTGTATCCCGCGCCAAACGGCAGGTAAGTATTTGTAAAGTGCCCGGACAGGGTGGGGAGACGGGCATATAGTCCTTATCAGTTTTTCTCTCTCTCCACTCTTGAAGTGGTCTTCGCCCACGGTCCCCACCGTGGGCTTTTTTATGCCTGGAGTGCTTGATGATTACGCCTCGGTTTGCCCGCGCCTGTCTGTTCGCGCTTGCCATCGGCAGCGCCGCCCCTTCGTTCGCCGTGCCCCTGATGGACATGCGCGTCGACGACTTGCTGTTCATGTCCACCGACGTCAAGAAATCCCTGAACCTGACGCCGAACCAGCAGACCCTGTGGAATCAGATGGAAGGACGTTCGCGTTCCATCCTGCGCGAGCGCCAGCGCCGCCGCGAGGCCTTGCAGGAGCAGGCCAGGACGCTGCTGGCCAAACCGGACGTCGAGTTGCGCGACCTGAACCGGGCCGTCGAGGCGGAAGCGGCGGCGACGAATGCCGAGGACAAGCAATTGCGCGAAGCCTGGCTGGAAGTGAACGACGCGCTCGACGACAAGCAGCGCGCGCAAGTGGTGACCTTCGTCGGCGAACAATTGATGCGCGTCGTGCCGGACGGCCATCCGGGCGGCGAGCGCGGCGGCGAGCGTGGCGGCGAGCGCAGCGGCGGACGTCCGGGCGGCCACGGCCGCGGCGGCATGGGAGGCGGCATGGGCGGCATGGGCGGTCCCGGCGGCGCGTCGATCAATCTCGGCGGCTGACATGCATACCATGTATCGTTAAGTAAAATTCCTCACCGATCTGTATTTTGGCTATCCTTCCCCGCTAGAATTGGTTTTATCTAGGCAGCAATGCAGCAGCCGCTGCTGCCGAAACCGATCACAACGATAGTCATGAGTACACCGATCCCGACCGCCTGCCTGGCTTTGCCGGGCACGGCGGGACATGCATCGGCCGGGTCCGGCCGGAATCTTCCCCCCGTCACCGACTTCCTTGCGCGCCGCGACATGAAGATGTAGCAGATGCCCAACCGGTCCGGATTTGGCAAACCGGGCTGTGTTACATTCGCCGATGGCCACAAGCCTCCCTGTTCCCGCCCGACCAAGGACTTCCGTGAAACGATCCCTTTTGAGTACCCTGACCCTGTCCATGCTGGCCGCCTGCGCATCCGCGGCCGCCGCGTCGACCGACCGTTCCGGCATCGACACGCAATACATCGACCCGAGCGTACGCGTGCAGGACGATTTCTTCACTTACCTGAACGGCAAGTGGCTCAAGACGACCGAGATCCCCGCGGATCGCGCGAGCTGGGGCGCCTTCATGAAGCTGCGCGAGGACACGCAGCCGCAACTCCTCGGCATCATCGAGGCCGACCAGAAGGATCCGCACAAGAAGGCCGGCACCGACGCGCAGAAGATCGCGGACCTGTACACGAGCTTCATGGACGAGAACAAGCTGGAGACGCTGGGCTACAAGCCGCTGGCGGGCGAGCTTGCCCGCATCCGCACGCTGAAGGACAAGAAGGGCGTGCCGGGCCTGATCGCGCACTTGTCGAAGATCGGCGTCGCGACCCCGTACGGCATCGGCGTGTCGCAGGACGCGAAAGCATCCACCCGATATGCCGTCTACATCCGCCAGGGCGGCCTCGGCATGCCGGACCGCGACTACTACCTGAAGGCCGACGACGCCAAACTGGCCGCCACCAAGGCGAAG
Source organism: Massilia sp. Masssp93 (assembly GCF_059491295.1). Classification (NCBI taxonomy): domain Bacteria; kingdom Pseudomonadati; phylum Pseudomonadota; class Betaproteobacteria; order Burkholderiales; family Oxalobacteraceae; genus Massilia; species Massilia sp. Masssp93. Next base: position 6,302,813 of record NZ_CP168502.1, read on the forward strand.
TATCGGACGCACGTCGCGAAGATCCTGCAGCTGGCCGGCGACAAGGATGCGGAAGCGAAGGCCGAGGCCATCGTGGCGTTCGAGACCGGACTGGCGAAGGCGCAGTGGACGAAGGTCGAACTGCGCGACCCGAACCGGAATTACAACAAGATGGACGTGGCCCAGCTCACCGCGCTGACGCCGGGCTACGACTGGAAGACGGCGCTGGGCGCCGCCGGCGTGGGCAACAAGGTCGATTACGTGATCGTCGGCCAGCCGGGCTATCTGCAAGGCCTGGACCGGCTCCTCGCGAACACGGACCTCGAGACCGTCAAGGCCTACTTCGAATGGCAGCTGCTGCGCGAATACGCGCCGTACCTGTCGAAGGCGTTCGTCGACGAGGACTTCGACTTCTACGGCAGGACGCTGACGGGCGTGGACGTCAACCGTCCGCGCTGGAAGATCGGCGTGTCCGTCGTCGAAGGCGCGATGGGAGAAGCGCTGGGCCGCGAATACGTGGCCAGGTACTTCCCGCCCGAGCGCAAGGCGCGCATGGAGGAGCTGGTCAAGAACGTGCTGGCCGCCTACCGCGAATCGATCGACCACCTCGACTGGATGGGGCCGGAGACGAAGAAAGAAGCGCAGGCCAAGCTGGCGAAGTTCGCGTCCAAGATCGGCTACCCGAACAAGTGGCGCGACTATGCGCGCCTGGCGGTCAAGCGGGACGACCTGGTCGGCAACGTCGAACGGGCCGCGGTCTTCGCGTACAACCGCAACGTCGACAAGCTGGGCAAGCCGATCGACCGCGAAGAGTGGGGCATGACGCCGCAGACGGTGAACGCCTACTACAACTCGCGCATGAACGAGATCGTGTTCCCGGCCGCGATCCTGCAGCCGCCGTTCTTCGACGCGAAGGCGGACGACGCCGCGAACTACGGCGCGATCGGCGCCGTGATCGGCCACGAAATCGGCCACGGTTTCGACGACAAGGGCAGCCAGTCCGACGGCGACGGCAACCTGCGCGACTGGTGGACGGCCGAGGACCGGGCGCGCTTCAAGGCCAGGACCGACATGCTGGTCAAGCAGTACGACGCGTTCGAGCCGATCCCGGGCTATCACGTCAACGGCGCCCTCACGCTGGGCGAGAACATCGGCGACAATTCCGGCCTGACGATCGCCTACAAGGCTTACCGGATCTCGCTGCACGGCCAGCCGGCGCCCGTCATCGATGGCTTCACCGGCGACCAGCGCTTCTTCATGGGCTTCGGCCAGGTCTGGCGCTCGAAGATGCGCGAGGCCCAGCAGATCGTGCAGGTCAAGACCGATCCGCATTCGCCGGGCCGGTTCCGCGCGAACGGCACGCTGCGCAACCAGGCCGCGTTCTACGAGGCGTTCGGCGTGAAGGAAGGCGACAAGATGTACCTGCCGCCGGAGCAGCGCGTCACGATCTGGTAACGATTCAGTAACAAAAGCATCGCCATCAGCGATAATCCGGGACGGCGGTATCCCCGCCGGCCCCCCATCCCACCCATAACAACCCGAGGGAGATGAAGAGATGAAGAAGCACTATTTGTTGAGCGCCCTGACCCTGGCGCTGTTTGCCAACGCCGGCCATGCGGCGGAAGGCGCCGCTGCGAAGAACACGGCCGTCAAGAAGGGCCAGACCTTGGCCGCCGGCGTCGCCACCGAATACATCGATCCGGCGGTGCGTCCGCAGGACGATTTCTACGATTACCTGAACGGCAAGTGGATGAAGACGGTCGAGATCCCGGCCGACAAGTCGAGCTGGGGCTCGTTCGCCAAGCTGCGCGACGACACGCTGCCGCAGCTGCGCGGCATCATCGAGAAATCCGCCGCGGGCAACCCGGCCAAGGGCACCGACGCCCAGCGCATCGGCGATTACTACGCCAGCTTCATGGACGAAGCGAAGCTGGAGCAGCTGGGCATCACCCCACTGAACGGCGAGCTGGCGAAAATCGCCGCGCTGAAGGACAAGTCCGAGCTGCCCGCGCTGCTGGCGCACCTGGGCAAGATCGGCGTGAACGTGCCGTACGACTTCAGCATCCACCAGGACAACAAGGATTCGACGAAGTACGTCGCCGACATCTCGCAGAGCGGCCTGGGCATGCCCGACCGCGACTACTACCTGAAGACCGACGATGCCAAGCTGGCCGACGCCAAGGCCAAGTACCTGACCCACGTCGAGAAGGTCCTGGCCATGGCCGGCGACAAGAACGCCGCCGCCAACGCGAAGGCCATCGTCGACTTCGAGACGGAACTGGCCAAGGCGCAGTGGACCAAGGTCGAACTACGCGATCCGATCAAGGCCTACAACAAGGTGGCGCTGGCCGACATGGCCAAGATGGCCCCGGACTACGACTGGAACGGCTACCTGCAGGCCACCGGCATCGCCGGCAAGACGACGTATGTGATCGTCAGCCAGCCGACCTACCTGAAGGGCTTCGCCGAGATCTCGAACAAGACGCCGCTGGACACCTGGAAGGCCTATCTGACCATGCACCTGGTGGACGGCTACGCCAACTACCTGAACAAGGCCTTCGTCGACGAGCGCTTCGACTTCTACGGCAAGACCCTGTCGGGCGTGAAGGAGATGGAACCGCGCTGGAAGCGTGGCGTGGGCGCGATCGAGCGTTCGCAGGGCGAGTCGCTGGGCAAGCTGTACGTCGCCGAATACTTCCCGCCGGCGCGCAAGGCGCGCATGGAAGCGCTGGTCAAGAACCTGCTGGCCGCGTACAAGCAGAGCATCGACAAGCTGGACTGGATGTCGCCGGCTACCAAGAAGGAAGCGCAGGCCAAGCTGGCCAAGTTCATGCCCAAGATCGGCTACCCGAACAAGTGGAAGGATTACTCGGCCCTGATGGTGTCGCGTGACGACCTGGTGGGCAACGTGATGCGTTCGCACGAAGTCGAATACAACCGCGAGCTGAACAAGCTGGGCAAGCCGATCGACCGCGACGAGTGGGGCATGACGCCGCAGACCATCAACGCCTACTACAACCCGGAGATGAACGAGATCGTGTTCCCGGCCGCGATCCTGCAGCCGCCGTTCTTCGACGCTAACGCGGATGACGCGGTCAACTACGGCGGCATCGGCGCCGTGATCGGCCACGAGATCAGCCACGGCTTCGACGACCAGGGCGCCCAGTACGACGGCGACGGCAACCTGCGCGACTGGTGGACCGAGTCCGACCACAAGAACTTCAAGGCCAAGACGCAGATGCTGGTCAACCAGTACAACCAGTTCGAACCGATCAAGGGCTACCACGTGAACGGCGAACTGACGCTGGGCGAGAACATCGCCGACAACTCGGGTCTCGCCATCGCCTTCAAGGCCTACAAGATCTCGTTGAAGGGCAAGAAGGCGCCGGTGATCGACGGCCTCTCCGGCGAACAGCGCCTGTACATGGGCTGGGCGCAGGTGTGGCGCACGAAGATGCGCGAGCAGCAGCAGATCGTCCAGGTGAAGGTCGACCCGCACTCGCCGGGCCAGTTCCGCGCCAACGGCACGCTGCGCAACCAGCCGGGCTTCTACGACGCCTTCAAGGTCAAGCAGGGCGACAAGATGTATCTGGCGCCGCAGGATCGCGTGATCATCTGGTAAGCGCTTGACCGTATTTCAGGACGGGACACCGCAAACAAAAAAGGCCGCGAATTCGCGGCCTTTTTTTTCGTGCGGGACGATTACTGCGTCACGCTCGAGTAGGAGCAGGACTTCACCTGGCCGTGCGCCGGATCGCCGAATACGGCGTTGGTGCACTTGACCGGACCGGTCACGACCTTCGAGGTGTAGATCGTGGCGGTGCCGTAGCGGACTTCACGCTTGCCGCTGAACGAGCAGGTGCCGTTTTCGCTGGCGCATGCCGTAAAGGTCGGCGCGGCCGCAACCGGGGCCACGGTCGTCGTGGTCGTGCCGGCGTAGCTGCAGCTCTTGACGACGCCGTGGATCGGATCGCCGAACACGGCGGTCGTGCACGGGGTCGATGCCGTGACCGTTTTCGACGTGTAGACACCGTTGGCGCCGAAGCGGACTTCGCGGGTGCCGCTGAACGTGCAGGCGCCGCCTTCGTTCGCGCAGGTCGTCCAGGACGTCGCGGTGCCGGTCGTGGCCGCGGTGGTCGCTTCGTACGCGCCGATGTCGATCTGGCTCATCACCGGACGTGCTTCACCGTTGGCGACGGCCTTGTATTGCGCGACCGGTGCCAGCGACACGCCCGTGGCGGACACGCCCGGCGCGGAACCGGCATCGATCACCAGCGCGCTGCCGGTCGGATGCAGATCGTAAGCGGCGCGGTTCGCGAAGCTCGGCGACGCCGAACGGTAGTTGGTCTTGTCGATCGTCGTCGCCTGGGTGCTGAACGTGCCGACGCCGGCGAAGATGTTGTTCTGGGCCAGGGCCGCGGTCGGGACCTTGCCGCTGACGAACAGGAACGTGCCGCCGCTGCCCATATCGTTCAGGAACGTGTTGTTGACGACGTACAGGTTGCTGCCGATGTTGGTCGCGCCTTCTTCGCCGTAGGCCAGCATGGTCGAATTCGAGTTCGATGCCGGCTGCTCGATGACGTTGCCGATCACGTAGGACGTACCGGCGTTCGGCAGGTCGATCTCGAACGACGGCTTGCCGGCGGCGGTGCTGCCGGTTTCGCCCGCCTTCAGGCTCGAGAAGCGGCTGTACGCGATCATGTTCGTGTTTGCGCGCGATTTCAGGTTGTGGCCGACGTTGGCGTCGTGCGAGAAGCTGTAGCGGAAGGTCAGGCTCTTCACGTGACCGATGTACAGGTTGTGCGACTGACCGTCGCCGGCGCCGTTGTGGCCGAATTCGCTGTACTCGACCAGGATGTCGCTGTTCGTGTTGGCATTGGCCAGGATACCGTTCTGGTTATCGTGCAGGAACGAATTACGCAGCGTGAAATTGGTGCCTTCGAGGCGGAAGGCGGCACCGTTCGCGTCGGGCACTTTAGCACCGTACATTTCGACGTTATCGACGACGATGTTGTTGCCGTCGACGACCCAGATACCCTTGCCGCCGGCGTTCTTGCCGGCCGCGTCGATTTTCGGACGGCCGTTGACGCCGCGGATCGTCAAATTGCTGCGCACGATGGTGCACACGTCGCCGCTATAAGTGGTGTTACCGGTGATTTCGACGACGTCGCCGTCTTTGGCGGCTGCGAACGCGGCGCACGGCTTGGCGTAGGTTTTGCCCGGACCTACCGACAGGGTGGCTGCGGAAGCCACGGTCATGCCTGCGAATGCCAGCAGAACGGCAGCAGTCAGGCGCGATGCGGAAAATTGGGTGTTGCGCGATGCGATTTGACGCAGTTGTTGCATGTCGATGTCCTCGTAAGCGATTGCCTGTCAGCAGTTGTTCCTGCTGGAAAGTTGCAGAATACGAGGTTTAAGATCGACGGTTTGTAACGAAGTGTAACCGAAAATGGCTAAACGATAACCCTGAAAAGAAGGTAATTAATGTTCCTTTTAGCCTTATTTAGTAGAGCTAAAGAACATGTACTGGTCACTCTTTCTAGCACTGGCTGCAAGAAAAAACGGTCCAGATACCGACTTTCCCTATGGAATGTAATTTCCGGTGGAAAATTTACCGACAGAGCCAGAGTAACAACATGCATATCTGTCTGGTAAATGCCGGCGCCGCGGCCGTTGTCGGAATGACTTCAAAAAAATTTTTCGAAATCAAGTCGATGTTGCGTTCACGCTGCATTTTTTTCGGAAAAATTTATGCCAACGTCCAACACCTACGAGGAATTTACCGAAAAAGTTCAGGCCTGGAAACTATTTTCGGAGAAAACGTTGTTTTCGGGGTAATTGCGGGCAATCAACTTCGATTGATCCGCAGAGGACAGGCCGGACGACAAATAAAAAAACGCGGCACAAGGCCGCGTTTCCGATGGGTGAGACTCCGACGATTGCGCTGTCGTTACATGGTCGAGTAGGTGCACGACTTGACCACGCGGTAAGCCGGGTCGCCACCGAACGCCGTGTTCGTGCAGGCGATCGAGCCGGTGACCGTCTTGGTCGCGTAGAAGCCGTTGGCGCCGTAACGGACCTGATGCGTGCCCGAGAACGAGCAGACACCGCCTTCAGCCGCACACGTCGTCCAGCCCGCGTCGGCCGAGACCGTCGCCGTGGTGCCGGTCGTACCCGAGGTCGTGACCGTGTTGCTGGAGTAGCTGCAGTTCTTGAGCAGGCCGTGTGCCGGGTCGCCGAACGCGGTGTTCGAGCAGACGACGGAGCCGGTGAACGTCTTCGTCGCGTACGAACCGTTGGCGCCGTAGCGGACGTTGCGGGTGCCGCTGAACGTGCAGGTGCCGCCTTCGCCGGCGCAGGCGATCCACGACGACGTGTCCGCTGCCGGGGCCGCGATCGCGACGCTGATCGCGCTCGAGTAGCTGCAGGTCTTGGCGACGCCGTGGATCGGATCGCTGAACACGGCGGACGTGCACGGCGTCGAGCCGGTGATCACTTTCGACGTATAGATACCGTTGGCGCCGTAGCGGACTTCGTGGGTGCCGCTGAACGTGCAGGTGGCGCCTTCGTTGGCGCAGGTCGTCCAGGTGACTGCCGCCGCGCTCGCATCCGGACCCGTCGCTTCATAGGCACCGATATCCATCAGGCCGGCCACCGGACGTGCTTCGCCGTAAGCGGTGGATTTATATTGCGCCACCGGCAGCAGCGACACGCCCTTGACGGACTTGCCCGGGTCGGTAGCGGCATTGATCACGAGCGCGCTGGCGGTCGGATGCAGGTCCCAGTTGGCACGGTCGATGAAGCCCGGGGCAACGGAACGGTAGTTGCTCTTCTGGATGGCGCTGGCTTGCGAGGTGAGCGTACCGATGCCACTGAAGATATTGTTCTGGATCAGGGCCGGGGTCGGAACCTTGCCGCTGACGAACACGAACGTGCCGTCGCCATAATCGTTCAGGAACGTATTATTGATGACGTACAGGTCGCTGCCGATATTGGTCGCGCCTTCTTCGCCGTAGGCGACGATGGTCGGGTTCTGGTTGGCGGCCGGCTGTTCGATGACGTTGCCGATGATGTAGGACGTACCGGCGTTCGGCAGGTCGATCTCGTACGACGGCTGGCCGCTGGCCGTGCTGCCGGTCTGGCCCGGCGGCGTGCTCGAGAAGCGGCTGTACGCGATCATGTTCGTATCGGCGCGCGATTTCAGGTTGTGGCCGACGTTGGCGTCGTGCGAGAAGCTGTAGCGGAAGGTCAGGCTCTTCACGTGGCCGATGTACAGGTTGTGCGTCTGGCCTTCGCCGCGGCCGTTATGGCCGAATTCGCTGTACTCGATCAGGATGTCGCTGTTCGTGTTGGCATTGGCCAGGATGCCGTTCTCGTTATCGTGCAGGAACGCGTTACGCAGCGTGAAATTGGTACCCTGCAGACGGAAGGCGGCACCGTTTCCGTCCATGACTTTAGCGCCGTACATTTCGACGTTGTCGACGGTCAGGTTGTTGCCGTTGACGACCCAGATACCTTTGTCGGAGGCGCTCTTGCCGGCCGCATCGATTTTCGGACGGCCGTTGACGCCGCGGATCGTCAGGTTGTTGCGGTTGATGCTGCAGACGTCACCGCTGTAGGTGGTGTTGCCGGTGATTTCGATGACGTCGCCGTCCTGGGCGACAGCGATGGCAGAGCACGGTTTGGCATAGGTTTTGCCCGGGCCGACCGACAGCGTGGCTGCGGAAGCGGAGGTCACACCTGCGAAGGCCATCAGAATGGTGGCAGCCAGGAGTGAATGGGTACGCAGAGTGTGCATGGAGATTCCTCGTAAAGTTTCTGTGCGGGAAGTAATTCCCACGGGCAAGTTGGAGAATACGAGGTTTGCGATCCGCGCTTTGTAACGACGTGTAACAGCAATTGCTCAAGTAAAAAGACTTGGATCAAGAGGATTGACGTCTTGTTCAGGATTATTCATAACAAAAATTCCATCTTGATGACTTCCTGAACATTATATTCGGGCATCGCCTGTTTGTGTTTCCTCAGGCCAATTTAAATTCTCCCTCTGAAACATGAAGTTTTGAATACAGAAAGTTAACAGTTAAATTTATGCAAGGGGCCGTAGCGTTTATGCACGAAACGGCTGCACGCACTTTTTTGAGAAAAATCAGCGGAAAAAACGCGACAGAGCGCGAAATGTTGCGTGGAAGCGTCAATGGAAGTTGCCGCGCGCGGGCGGCAACTTCGTGGCCGTCACGGAGGGATGCGGCATTGCGGCGCGACAGCAGGGTGTCGACGCCGCCCGGCACGCGCGGCAGCAACCGGCTCAGCGGCCTTTATATGCGGCGGCTTTCGGATCGGTACCGCTCGACCACGGATCTGCCGCTGGCCCCGCTTTCACGACCATGTCGTTGACGAGCGGCCGCAGCGTGAAGCCGGCACGGTCGATGAACCCCGGCTTGTCCAGGCGGCGGTTGTCCTTCTGGATCGCGCCGGCCTGCGAGGTCAAGGTGCCTGGGCCGCCGAAAACATTGTTCTGGATTAGGGCCGGCGTCGACACCTTGCCGCTGATGAACACGAACGTACCGCCGGTGAAATCGTTCAGGAACGTGTTATTGATGACATATAAATCCTGGCCCGGATTCGTCGCGCCTTCTTCGCCATAGGCCACGAGGGTCGAATTGTCGTTCACGGCCGGCTGCTCGATGACATTGCCGATGAGATAGGACGTGCCGGCACTCGGCAGGTCGATCTCGTACGACGGCTTGCCGCTGGCCGTGCTGCCGGGCCGGCCAGGGGGTGTGCTCGAGAAGCGGTTGTACGCGATCATGTTGAACATCGCGCGCGACTTGAGGTCGTGGCCGATGACGGCGTCATGCGAATAGTTGTAGCGGAAGGTCAGGCTCCTGGCGTTACCGATGTAAAGATTATGCGTCTGGCCCGTGCCGCTGCCGTTGTGGCCGAACTCGCTGTGCTCGATCACGATATTGCTGTTTTTATTGGCATTACTCAGCACGCCGTTCTCGTTATCGTGAATAAAAGCCTGGCGCAGCGTGAAATTCGTGCCTTCCAGACGCAGCGCCGCGCCATTCCCATCCGGCACTTTTGCGCCCAGCATCTCGACATTCTCGACCGTGATGTTGTTGCCGGTGACGACCCAGGTGCCCTTGCCGCCGTGGTGGTGCCCGGCGGCGTCGATGGTCGGCCGGCCCTGCACGCCGCGGATGGTCAGGTTGTTGCGGGCGATGGCGCAGACGTCGCCGCTGTACGTCCAGTCGCCGACGATCTCGATGGTGTCGCCATCCTTGGCGGCGGTGATGGCGGCGCAGGGGGCAACATAAGTCTTGCCCGGGCCGACCGACAGCGTGGCGCCGGCTGCGGTGCCTGCCACGGCCAGCAGGAGGGTTGACAGGCCGGCCAGCGAGCGGGCCCGTGTGCGCGTTACGGGGATGTACAACGGTGACACGTCAATTCCTTGCTTGATTCATACAATGAAAAAACCGTCCCGCAGGACGGCTTTTTCGGCTTATTTCGCTGCCGCGACCATGTAGTCCACGGCCGCTTTCACATCGGCATCAGGTGCCGTCGAGCCGCCTCGCGGCGGCATCATGCCGGCCTCGCCCTGGAAACCCTTGATGGCATGCTGGTACAGCATGCTGGTGCCCTGGGCGATACGGGGCGCCCACGCGGCCTTGTCGCCGAATTTCGGCGCGCCGGCGATGCCGGCACCGTGGCAAGCCGTGCAGGTCGCATTGAACAGGGCTTTGCCGGCTTCGTTGTTGCCGGCCACGGCCGGGGTTGCCAGCGCGCCCGCGGTGGGCGGCGTGCCTGGCGTTGCTGCCGGCGTTGCCGGTGCCGGTGCGGCGTTCGCCGCCGGGGCTGCAGCATTGGCCTGGGCCGGTGCGGCGCTTGCGGCCGGCGCTTCCGGTTCCTTGAACTTGGCGCCCGCCTGGTTCGCCATGAAGGCTACCGCACGGGCGACTTCGATATTGTCGAGATCGGGATTGCCGCCCTTGGCCGGCATGGCGCGGATGCCTTGCACGGCGTGCTGGACGAGGGTGTCGTAGCCCTGGGCGATGCGGGCGCTCCAGGCGCCGGCATCGCCGGCTTTCGGTGCGCCGGCCGCGCCCGTGCCGTGGCAGGCGATGCACACGGCGTTATACACGGCCTGGCCCGATTGCAGGATCTTCGGCGCGTTCGCATCCTTGAGCGCAAACCCTTCCTCGGCCACCGGGCGCACGCGCGCTGCGATGGCCTGCGCGCTCTGGCTTTCGGACCCGGCACCACCGAGGGGCTTGTTGGTGGCAAAGATCACCAGCAGGATGATGCCGATGACGATGACCAGGAAAAAACCAGCCACTGCGATGATCAGTTGCTTGGGAGTCCGAATGAAGGAGGTGTGTTCGGTATGTGCGTCGCTCATGATTTCCTTAATACAAATTAAAAAAACCTGCTTCTGCCCTACGGAATGCTTATCTAAATGCAATGCCGCCGGCCGATTATAGACGCAAAGACTTTTAATGGAAACGCAATTTCCGGCCGTGATGGCCGGTTCCCCATAGACGACGGTCGGGAAAGTCTGTATCCTTCGCATCACTCCGACCAGCGCGGCTGTAGCTCAGTGGATAGAGTATTGGCCTCCGAAGCCAAGGGTCGTGGGTTCGATCCCCGCCAGCCGCGCCACTCCTTCCAAGCGTTAAACGTTGGAAATCAATGAGTTGTTGATAGGTTTGCAGACCGCGTTGATGCAAACCAGCAACCATTTTATCCGCCTACTACCGTGTCACCGTGCTCAAATTGTGCTCAGGTTCGGTATGTCGCAGCGTCTACCCCAGGCGCGGCCCGTGAACTTTCGCAGTGAAGTGCCTTGGTTACTGCAAAGGTAAGTCGACGGCTACCCGCATGTTCGCTGTACTCAGTGTTGCCCCCTTGAAAAAGATTGCAAGGAAGTCCACTATATTGCGGACGAGCATGGCCTACATCTAGGGACGACCAAGGGGGAACATGCAGTACTACAGCCAACGGGTTAAAGACAGCATCCTTCCCCTGTCTGTTGGGGACACGCTTCCGAAAGCTTTTGAGGAATGGTCTGTGACTGAACAAGTCATCGACCATGAAACACCCCAGGAAACCTGCGAATTGTGCGGTCAGGAATCATTGCGGTATCACTTCGAGATTCGGAACAGCCTGAACAGGAACACGCTATGGGTCGGATCGCAGTGCATTCTCAGGTTCGGCCTGTCCGTCTTTGAGAATGGGCGTGTCCTTTCGCCGAAGGATGCCCAGAAGAAAGTCAATCGCATTATGGATCAGATGCGACAAGATGCCTGTATTCGTGCGCTTGAGAAGGTGGCTGAGGCTGAGGACAACGACATTCTTACCAACGCGCTGAATTACTTCAAAAAGAACAAATACCTATCTCCTAAGCAAGCTTTCGTTGTCCTTTGGCGACTGAACAAGAATCGAATCGATCATAGCCCGTCGTTCTTCAAAATCGACCTGAAGCACGATAAGTTCAAGGCCCAACTAAGGCAAATGGAATTGAGTCGCGTGCACGTGATATGGCCAGCATTAAGTTCGTCTCAACGCGATATGGCCTTTCGTTATGGCCACACTGCGCCACCAATTGCGAATTAGCCCTGAGTTAGAAGCTGGCGCTATCAAAAATTGCCACGCCCAAATACCAATGTAAAAATGAAAATAATCTTCCATGGCAAATAGGTCAGCTAATGTACGTTCCGCGCTCTTGATCATGGGCGTGTTGATGTTTGCGGGAACAGCCTCGGCTCGGGCGTGCTTTCCATCGCCGCTCTTCCATGGACCAGAAAGGGAGACGAGGGTACCATTGTTCGTTACCCGGGCATGTTAGAGGCCGCTGAAACAATCTTCCGACGTTATAGCCGCGAATTCACCGCATTGAGCTAACCGCGATCATACGAAACCAGCAATATTTCCAAACGTTAGCGGGCGCACACTAATTAGGTGCGTTTATCACAGGCTACAATAGCCGTGCAATCGATTAAGCCTTCCACAGGATGAGAGGAAAGCGATGAGTTTTGAGTATGCGACGGATAAAGATTTTTGGGCGGACTTTCGTCTGTTCAACAGCTTTTTTGGCACTTACAAATGGCAGGACACCAAGGCAGCGAAGGATCATAGAGACGAATTCGGGTGCGCCGTTTCAAAAGGTGAGATTTACTTTACTCGCGAATCGGGGCAGGACTACACCAAGTTCAAAATATCGCGCGGCTCCATGGGACAGATGCTCATGACCTTCTTTCATGGAAATCAATTTGCAAGGCATGTTGCAAATAACCTGATTGAGTATCACGAGGAGCAATTGGCCGCTCGTATAAAGAAAGCACTGGCTCGTTAGCCGGCTTCACACAGCGACGTGCAACTCGGATGAGTGCAACGAGTCGACGCCACATTGGTAAAGTTCATGTCATTAGGAAGCAGCCACCATGCGCGATATCGAGAATGACGAGACTACGATCAAACACATCTGTCATTGCTACATCGACGAGACCTATCGCGCTAGCGAAATCCGAACCTCCGGCGACGAGGCCGAGTGCGACTGTTGCGGCAGAAGCACACCGTCGATTGGTATCGATGAGCTAGCAGAACGGATCGAAGCAGCGTTTCCCGAGCACTACAGACGTATCCCGGACCAGCCGGAGTCATGGCAGGAACGCCTCATGGCCGACAGGGAGTCGCACTACGACTGGAACCGGGAGGGCATACCAGTCAACGAGGCGATGCGAGAAGCCGCAGGTATCGACGAGGAGTTAGCAGCCGATGTCCTCGAAATCCTTGAAGAGAAGTATGCACCATATCCAGACAAGGATAATATCGGTGTGGAGAGTGCCCGGAAGGTTAGCTGTAGACGGATTACTGACACAACGATACGCCGGCCGAAGCCGATTTTTGCATCTTGGAGTTCCAAAAAAGGAGCCCGACTGTGAAGCAAGAGGGTAACTTGGGAAGGGCGGCCAAGCCGCCCACATTATCACGCAACCTTATTGGCAGCCAAGTCCCACCCGCCAACGGTTGAACCACCTGCTCCGCCGCCGATCTTTTGTTGGGTATATCGCCATTTGACCTTCGAAAACTTCAGGGAGACATGTTCGCCGAGAATTGATCCTGCTTCGAGGCCCGGCGTGATGGCACCGACCAAAACGTTCTCCAGTTCAATCTCGAAATACCTGATTGGCACACCATTCCCATCCGCGCGCATGAATTCGAATTTTGCTTTCGGAATAGTTTTCCCCATCGCGCACGTCTGCATTAATATCGGCGACGACAGATCGGCGAGTTTGCTGAATGTGATTTCTTCGATTTCGACTCGCTCCGCAGTATGCCCACCACCCGTCGACGACGTTGCGCTACGAGGCTGATGAAGCCCCCAGTTTACAGACTCGCACTCTATCCAGTCTTTATGCTTATCGTCTTGTGATTCGCCTTTGATGCCGTCGATCTGCAGGTAGACGTCGATTGCCATAGTTCCTCCGTATATTGATGAAAGAGTAGGTTGGCTATGGTGGCGCAATCCGGCCGAGATCGCTTGTGCCCGCGCAAGAAGGCACGTTGTCGTAGTGCTAGATTTGTCGGATGTTTATAAACTGCGGAGCCAACATGACTGGTAAGCATGGCCAGGCCACGACGAGCGGGCCGAACGCTTCAATGAAGATGAGCCCGGAAGCACGGGCTCGGATGCGCGCGACCGAGAAAGCAATTTATCGTTATTACAACGACCTGGGCAAGAATAAAGGGAATTGCACTTGGGGTGCGGGTATTCTTTCTCACAAGGGTGTTTGCACTGAAGACGAGTTAAAGAAAAAAGTTAGTGCGACGATGGTCGATCAAGAATTTGAACGCCGAGTGGGTGAGGCGGAACGAATTGTTCAACGAAACACCATCAAGGCTGTTAATCAGGATCAATTCGACGCGTTGGTCAGCCTAACATATAATTCTGGTGGCCGGGGTGCACGAGATACCTTTGATTTCGTAAATCGAGGAGATTTTACAGGTGCGGCGAAAAATATCTCTTCGATGATTAAGGTTGGGGTAATGGAAAAAGGTAAGAAGAAATATGTTGTCGCGCCGGGTTTAATCAAACGGCGGGAAGAGGAAGCTGCCCCTTTCCGCGTTAAAGACGACAAGAAAAATGCTGACAGCAAATAAGGAGATAATTATGGCTCTTCGTCATTACGCAATCTTGCGCCGACGAGTGACGGCGCCCGTCATTGCCACGCTGGCTTTGGCTGCTTTGCCTGCTTGGGCCGATGCGCCTGCCGACTACGAGCAAGCCGTCGTTGGCAAGTGGCGCCTGACCGCAGCCTTGGATGGTGCGGACGTTACGTCTCTTGATGAGAAAGAGGCTCAGCGGCTGGTCGGCCGAGTGTTTACGATCCGCACAGATGCGATAACGTTCGGCGACCGCAAGTGCGGTCCGTCTGAGTTTGAAGCAGAAAGCGTCGAGCCTCGGATGTTTGTTCGTGAACAGTTTCATGCCGATGCTGCTAAGCTACACCTGCCCAGCCCTGTGACAGTTGTTGATCTTAGCTGCACGTCTGTGTTCATCAAGAATGCGGTCACACTTGTCATCGCTTGGAAAGGATGGTTCTTCGACGCTGTTCGCGTGAAGCGCTAACTTTGAAATCGGGGAGAAAACTGCCTGACTTTCTTCCCATTATTTTTTCAGCCACGTCAGTCTCCCCCTGCCCCTCTCCCGGGACGTCACCCGTCAAACCACGTTCTATCGACGTCGCTACCGTTTGTGCGCTGCAACGCCGATGCACATGATAGTGTCCGTTGCCTTTCGGATTGGCTGCACATGTGTCAACATTCGACACTGCGCCGCGACCGCCGTCCGGCGCCGATTTTCATTTCACAGAGGACGATGATGAGCGCCAAGGTTTATGTGGTCATAGTGACCTACAACGGATCCAAGTGGGTGACGCCATGCTTTTCCAGCCTGCGCAAGTCGACCGTGCCGCTGCAGACGATCGTGATCGACAACGGGTCGCAGGACGACACGCTCGCGCGCATCGCCGCCGATTATCCTGAAGTCGAGATCGTCAATACGGGCCAGAACCTCGGTTTCGGCAAGGCCAACAACATCGGCATGGAACTGGCGTACCAGCGCGGCGCGGATTATGTGTTCCTGCTCAACCAGGATGCCTGGATCGATCCGGACGCCGTCGAAAAGCTCGTCGATGCGCATCAGCGCCATCCGGGCTACGGCGTCATCAGCCCGATGCACCTGAACGGCGCGGGTGACGGCCTCGATTACGGGTTTTCCAATTACATCGGGCCGAACAAGTGCAGGGGCCTGTATTCGGACATCTACCTCGGACGCGTGAAGGACGTGTACGACGTCGGCTTCGTGAATGCCGCCGCCTGGTCGATGACGCGCGAATGCGTGGAACGCGTCGGCGGTTTCAGTCCGTCGTTCTTCCACTACGGCGAGGACGACAATTACACGCAGCGCCTGCACTTCCACAAGCTCAAGCTGGGCGTCCTGCCCACGTCGCGCATCTATCATGACCGCGAGCAGCGCCCGCCCAGCAAGTTCTTCGAGTCCGGCGAAACCTTCCGGCGCGAAGTCATCGCGCGCAGCTCGAACCCGAACACGCATTTTTCCTTCGGCCGCGAATGGGTGTCCGTGTTCGCCCACCTCGGCTATGCGCTGGCACGCCTGAACATGCACGACGTCAAGCTGCAGCTGGCCAAGGTCCGCCTGCTGGCCGGCATCGACAAGGCGACAATCGCCGCCAACCGCGAGCGCAGCAAGGCCGGCCGCGGCGCATTCCTGAACCTGGATGCCGGCGGCAGCGCACGGATTTCAAACGCGGCGCCCGGCCTGGCGGTCGAACACCAGCCCGGCTGACAAACGCCTGGCGGAATGGGCGATTTACCCGGAAAGCATAGCATTACGACAAGTTACGACCGTTCAATAACCATGCTTACAACACTCCGGTAAATCAGCACAAGGTAGTGCTTGCCTCTTTTGACTGCAGCAACTTATTCTGCTGTTCTTGGAGCGTTCGTTTCATGCGCACGGTATGTCTTGTTGCTAACTTGTAATCGATAAAATGTTATTATCTCATCAGCACGGCGGTGAGGATTCGTGAAGATTGGGTTGACGACCGCGGCATGAACGATGCTCTGTAACTGTCGATGACATGGGTCGTCGCCGTCCGCGGGACGGGGGCGGCTTGTCGAGCATGCAGATGTTTCCGTGCTAAACAAAAGTTATCGTAATAGCAAATTTGCGGAACGGAATCAATATGAAGCCAGACGAGGTCATCGCAGTAGTTGGATTGGGTTATGTAGGTTTGCCGCTGGCTGTCGAGTTCGGCAAGCTCGGCCCGACGATCGGGTTCGATTTATCGGTGGCAAAGGTCGAAAGCTACAAGAAATTTGTCGATCCCGCCGGTGAGGTCTCGACTGAACAATTGCGTGCAGCACGCCACCTGAGCGTCACGACCGACCCGGCCGCGCTGGCACAGGCCGATTACATCCTGATCGGCGTCCCGACGCCCGTCGACATCGCCCACGTTCCCGACTTCGCCCCGCTGATCGGCGCCAGCGAGACCGTCGGCAAGCACATGAAGCGCGGCGCGATCGTTATCTTCGAATCGACCGTCTATCCGGGCGCGACCGAGGAAGTCTGCATCCCCGTCCTGGAAAAATTCTCCGGCATGAAGTGGAAGGAAGACTTCCACGTCGGCTTCTCGCCCGAGCGCATCAACCCGGGCGACAAGGAACACACGCTGACCAACGTGATGAAAGTGGTCTCCGGCGACGACCAGGAAACCCTGGACCGCGTCGCGTCCATGTACGAGACCGTCGTCAAGGCCGGCGTGCACCGCGCGTCCAGCCTCAAGGTCGCGGAAGCGGCCAAGGTCATCGAGAACACGCAGCGCGACCTGAACATCGCCCTGATGAACGAACTGGCGATCATCTTCGACAAGATCGGCATCGACACGCTGGAAGTGCTGAAGGCCGCCGGCACGAAATGGAACTTCCTGCCGTTCCGCCCGGGCCTGGTGGGCGGCCACTGCATCGGCGTCGACCCGTACTACCTGACGCACAAGGCCGAGATGATCGGCTACCACCCGCAAGTGATCCTGGCAGGCCGCCGCATCAACGACGGCATGGCCAAGTTCGTTGCCGAGAAAACCGTCAAGTCGATGATTTCGGCCGGTTTCCACGTCAAGGGCTCGAAAGTCAACGTGATCGGCCTGACGTTCAAGGAAAATTGCCCCGATCTGCGCAATTCCAAGGTTGCCGACATTGTGTACGAGCTACAGTCCTATGGTGTCGACGTGCACGTGTACGACCCGGTGGCGGAAGCGGACGAAGCGCAGCACGAGTACGGCATCAAGCTGGAGCGCTGGGAAGACCTGCCCAAGGCCGATGCCCTCATCGTCGCGGTCCCGCACAAGGAAGTGCTGGCGCGTTCGCTGACGGACATCCAGTCCAAGCTGAACGACGGCGGCTGCTTCGTCGACGTGAAGGCCCAGTTCGATCCAAACGGGATCCGCGAGGCTGGCTACTGCGTCTGGCGTTTGTAATGTAATGCGGGCAGCCGCGATTCCGGTCGCGGCTGCCATGACTATTCAACAGGTCGTGCCGAGGGCAGGCCGCTTGGTCCCCGAGCCTTGCCGTTTCGCATGCAATGATGACAATGACAGTTCCTGGCTATTCTTGGCCTTATTTTCTTTCCTCGAGTCAAAAGCTTTCGGGAACGCCCGTGCGTCTCCCGCTTACCCTATTGGTTGTGCAAGTCAGCAATAACAGCTACTCCGGAGGCAACTGTGCTTAGGATCTCTAATCACTATGTGTCGAAGATCGTGTTCGTGCTGCTGTTCGTCGAAGTGCTGGTACTGCTCGGCGCAGTCTACATCGGCGCGGCGGTGCGATTCATGGAAGTGGGCCAGAATGCCGGCCTGCCCAGCATCGGCCATCTTGATCATTTCTTCACGTCCGCCATCGCCTTTACCGCAGCGATCATTTTCAGCATGAGCGCGATGGGGATGTACCAGCTCGACTTCAACGAAGGCCTGCGCCATCCGTTCTTCATGAAGCTGATGCCCTCGTTCCTGATGGGCTTCCTGATCCTGACGCTGGTGTTCTACGTGGCGCCGGACCTGTACTTCGGACGCGGCATCATGGCGCTCGTGTTCGGGATCGCCGCCAGCGGTATCTTCCTGGCGCGCATGGTGTTCTTCAAGTCGTCCGAGCTGCGCTTCCTGGAAACCCGCATCCTGTTCCTGGGCAGCGGTCCGCTGGCCAAGGAATGCAGCGACCTGGCCGTGCAGAGCGCCAGCTATCACCGCTACAACATCGCCGGCTTCGTGCCGACGCCGACCGAAGAACTGTGCGTGCCGTCGACGAACCTGCTCAAGTCGCGCGAGGGCGAATCGCTCGTCGCGCTGGCACGCCAGTACAACGTCGAGGAAATCGTCGTCTCCGTGCAGAACCGCCGCGGCGGCTTCCCCATCAAGGATCTGCTCGAGTGCAAGCTGCAGGGGTTCAAGGTCACGGACGCCGCCACGTTCTTCGAGCGCGAGACCTGCCAGATCCGCGTCGACTCGCTGCAGCCGTCGTGGCTCGTGTTCGGCGGCGGCTTCGACCAGAGCTTCGTGCGCACGTTCATGAAGCGCAGCTTCGACATCGTCTGCAGCCTGATCATCATGGTGCTGACGCTCCCGCTGATGCTGCTGGCGGCGCTGGCCGTCAAGCTGGAAGACCGCGGCCCCGTGTTCTATTCGCAGGAGCGGGTCGGCAAGGACGGCGTCACGTTCTTCGTCCACAAATTCCGCAGCATGCGCACGGACGCCGAAAAGGGCGGCAAGCCGCAATGGGCGCAGCAGAACGATCCGCGCATCACCCGCGTCGGCAATTTCATGCGCAAGACGCGTATCGACGAGCTGCCGCAGGTGCTCAATGTGCTCAAGGGCGACATGTCGTTCGTCGGCCCGCGTCCCGAGCGCCAGTACTTCGTCGACCAGCTGATCGAAGTGGTCCCGTATTACAACGTGCGCCACAGCGTCAAGCCGGGCATCACCGGCTGGGCCCAGGTGCGCTACGGCTACGGCTCGTCGGCCGAGGACGCGCTGCAGAAGCTGCAGTACGATCTGTACTACGTCAAGAACAACAGCCTGTTCCTCGACGTGCTGATCCTGATCGATACCCTGAAGGTCGTCCTGTTCCGCAGCGGACGCTGATGCTGCCCGCGGCTGCCGGCAAGGCCGGCGGGCGGCCGTGGATGACCACCGAATCCTGCCCAGTAACGTGATCAATATCGCTGCTTCCAGCTACGCACTGGCCGCCATCGGCTTCCTCGCCCTGGGCCTGTCGGTCCTGTCGGGCTGGCGCGGCCGCGCCCAGCGCGGCACGCTCAGCACCGCGTGCCTGGCCACGGCCGCGTGGGCCGCGGCGCTCGGCTGGGACGCCGCGCAGGAGATCCTGTGGAATACGGGCACGGCCGCGCTTGAACTGCTGCGCGACGGCGCCTGGTCGCTGTTCCTCGTAGCGCTGCTCGGCCACTGGCAACAGGAATCGGAAGGAACGCCGACGCGTCTCATCCTCGGTCGCTTCCACGCGCCGCGCACGTCGCTGCTGGCGGCGGGATGCGTCTACCTGATGCTGCTGGCCGGCGTCGGCGTCGCCCACTGGCGCAACGACCTGCTGCCCGAACTCGGGCTGCCCCTCCTGATCGGCTACGTCGGCCTGTCGGTGTACGGGATGCTGCTCGTCGAGCAGGTCTACCGCAACAAGACCATCGAGGAACGCTGGGCGATCAAGTTCGCCTGCCTCGGCATCGGCGGCATGTTCGCCTACGACTTCTACATGTACAGCAATGCGCTGCTGTTCCGCAAACTGAGTCCGGACCTGTGGACGGCGCGCGGCTTCGTCAACGCGCTGACCGTGCCGCTGGTGGCGGTGTCGATGACGCGCCGTAAATCGTGGACGACGTCGTTCGCCGTGTCGCGCCGCGTCGTGTTCCATTCGGCCGCGCTGTTCGGTTCCGCGATCTACCTGCTGGCCATGGGATCGGTCGGCTACTACCTGCGTTATGTCGGCGGCAGCTGGGGCACGGTGATGCAGACCGGCTTCCTGTTCGGCGCCATCTCGCTGCTGGGCGTGATCCTGTTCTCCGGCACGGCGCGCTCCTGGCTGAGGGTCTCGATCAGCAAGCATTTTTATCGCTACAACTACGATTACCGCGAAGAGTGGATGCGTTTTACGCGCACGCTGTCCGAGCGCGGCCCGAACCTGGGCGAGCGCGCGATCCAGGCGCTGGCCGTCCTCGTCGAAAGCCCCGGGGGCACGTTGTGGCAGCGTGATGCCGGCGGCCGCTTCACGGTGATGGCGGGCTGGCAGGCGCCCGATATGCACGTGGCGGAACCGGCCAACGCGCCGTTCTGCCGCTTCCTGGAAAGCACGCAGTGGGTGATCGACGTCGACGAATATGTCGAGCGCCCGGACAAGTACGAAGGCCTGGCGCTGCCCGACTGGCTGCTGGACATGCCGCGCCGCTGGCTCGTCGTGCCGCTGATGCTGCAGGAAAAGCTGTTCGGCTTCGTCGTGCTGCAGCGCGCGCGCAGCCCGTTGAAACTGAACTGGGAAATCATCGACCTGCTCGAAATCGCCGGCAGCCAGGCCGCCAGCTACCTCGCGCAGGAAGACGCGGCCAATGCGCTGATGGTGGCGCGCCAGTTCGAGTCGTTCAACCGCATGTCGACGTTCGTCGTGCACGACCTCAAGAATCTCGTCGCCCAGCTGTCGCTCATGAACGCCAACGCCGAGAGGCACAAGGACAATCCGGAATTCCAGCGCGACATGCTGGAGACGCTGAACCACTCCGTGCAGAAGATGAAGCTGCTGCTGCAAAAGCTGTCGCGCAGCGAGAATGCCGAGAAGCCGCAGCCGCTGGCGGTCGACGAGGTCGCGCGCCAGGCGCTGGCCCTGAAAAGCGCGTTCGAACCGCATCCGCAGCTGCTCGTCGAGCAGGCCGGCCTGCTGGTGCTGGCCGACCGCGAGCGCCTCGAACGCGTGATCGGCCACCTGATCCAGAACGCGATCGAGGCGACGCCGCGCGACGGCCACGTGATGGTCCGCGTGGCCCCGGCGGCCGGCGGGCGCGGCGAGGCCGTCGAGGTCGAGATCACGGACACCGGCGAAGGCATGACGGAGGAATTCATCCGCGAGCGCCTGTTCAAGCCGTTCGATTCGACCAAGTCGGCCGGCATGGGTATCGGCGTGTTCGAGAGCCGGGAATACATCACTGAACTGGGCGGGGCGCTGGAAGTGACCAGCCAACCCGCGCTCGGCACCACATTCAAGGTCGTCCTGCCGCTGCATCGCGTCGCCGCGGCCGCGACGATCGCCTGAAAGAAGACACCATGACCCAACAAAAACCCAAGCTGTTGATCATCGAAGACGACCCGGGCCTGCAGAAGCAGCTGCGCTGGAGCCTGGACGCCTACGACGTCGTGGTGGCCGGCGACCGCGAGGCGGCGCTGGCGCAGATCCGCCGCCACGAACCGCCCGTGTGCACGATGGACCTGGGCCTGCCGCCCGATCCGGACGGCTCCACCGAGGGCCTCGCGACCCTGCAGCAGATCCTGGCGCTGGCGCCGGACACGCGCGTGATCGTCCTGACGGGCAACCAGGACCATGCCAACGCCGTCAAGGCGATCGCCATGGGCGCCTACGATTTTCATCAGAAGCCGGTCGACCCGGAAGTGCTGAATCTCGTGATCCAGCGCGCCTTCTTCCTGCACAACCTGCAGCAGGAAAACCGCCGCATGCAGCAGTCGCAGGCCGACTCGCCGCTGGCCGGCGTGATCTCGCGCGATCCGGGCATGTTGAAAGTCTGCCGCACCATCGAGAAGGTGGCGCCGACGTCCGCCTCCGTCATGCTGCTGGGCGAATCGGGCACCGGCAAGGAGGTGCTGGCGCGCGCCATCCACGCGCTGTCGCCGCGCGCGAAGGAGCGCTTCATGGCGATCAACTGCGCGGCGATCCCGGAAAACCTGCTGGAAAGCGAATTGTTCGGCTACGAAAAGGGCGCCTTCACGGGTGCCGCCAAGCAGACCAAGGGCAAGGTGGAACTGGCCCACGGCGGCACGTTCTTCCTCGACGAGGTCGGGGACCTGCCGATGGCGCTGCAGGCCAAGCTGCTGCGCTTTTTGCAGGAGCGCGTGATCGAGCGCATCGGCGGCCACGAGGAGATCCCCGTCGACGTGCGCATCGTCTGCGCGACGCACCAGAAACTGAAGGACTTGTGCGCGCAGGGCCGCTTCCGCGAAGACTTGTATTACCGTTTGTCGGAAATCGTCGTGACGATCCCGCCGCTGCGCCAGCGCGAAGGCGATGCCGCGCTGCTGGCCCATCACTTCAAGAACAAGTTCTGCGCGCAGGAGTCGCGCGCGTCGCTGCACTTCGCGCCGGACGCGCTGGCCGCGATCGAAGCGTATCAATGGCCCGGCAACGTGCGCGAGATGGAAAACTGCATCAAGCGCGCCGTCATCATGGCCGACGCGAACACCATCGTCGCCGACGACCTGGGCCTGCCCGACACGGGCGCCGAAGAGGAACCGCTGAACCTGCGCCAGGTGCGCGACGAGGCCGAATACAAAGCCATCGCCCGTGCGCTGGCGCGCACCGACGGCAATATCGTCAAGGCGTCCGAGATGCTGGGCGTGAGCCGTCCCACGTTGTATGACCTGATGGGACGCCACGGCATCAAGGCCAGCGCGTGACGGTGCGCCGGCTGGCGCGCCGCGGCCTGCTGGCGGCGGGCGTTGTCGTCTTGCTGCTTGCCGCCGCGCTGCCGGCCATCGTCGACCACGTGGGCATCGCCCCGCGCACGCTCGCGCCGTACATCGAAAAGCGCACCAGCGGCCATAACCCGTTCATCGTCGGCAGCGGCCGCCGCGTCGCCGCCATCCTGACGACGCTCGACCGCGGCCCGGCCGGCGTGGCGCCGCCCCGGCTGGCCCTGAACGTCGGCTCGCAGCCGCGGGCCGCCGGACAGGATGGCGGCGGCATCCAGGTCGCCACGTCCGATGCCCTGCGTGCCGCGCTCAAGGAAGCGGCACCGGGCGACGTCATCACGCTGGCGCCGGGCACCTACCGCTTCCAGGGCAAGGGCATCGGCATTGCGCGCGCGGGCCGGGCGGATGCGCGCATCGTCGTGCGCGCGGCGCAGCCGGGTACCGTGCACGTCGAACTCGAGACGCTCGAGGGCTTCGTCGTCGACGCGCCGTACTGGCGTTTCGAGAACCTCGATATCCGCGGCGTGTGCCCGGCGGACGACGACTGCGAGCACGCCTTCCACGTCATCGGCGGCGGCCATCACTTCGAGAGCGTCAACAACACGATCCGCGACTTCAACGCGCACATCAAGATCAATGGCCACGACGGCCGCTACCCCGACGACGGCCTGATCGACCACACGACACTGGCCGCCACGCACGTGCGCGCGACGACGAAGCCGGTGACGCCCATCGATCTCGTCACCGCCAGCGGCTGGACCGTGCGCGCGAACGTCATCACCGACTTCGTCAAGCGCGACGGCAACGAGGTCAGCTACGGCGCGTTCGCCAAGGGCGGCGGCAAAAACAACGTTTTCGAACGCAACGTCGTCTGGTGCGAGCAGACCTTGCGCGGCCAGCCGGGACAGCGCATCGGGCTGTCGCTGGGCGGCGGCGGCACGGGCCGCGAATTCTGCCGCGACGGCCGCTGCATCACCGAGCAGGATGGAGGTGTCGTGCGCGCCAACCTGATCGTCGGCTGTTCGGACGTGGGCATCTACCTGAACGGCGCGGCGGCCAGCAAGGTCGTCGACAACACGCTCGTCGACACGAGCGGCATCGACGTGCGTTATCCGACGAGCAGCGCGGTGGTGGACGGGAATCTGGTCGACGGTTCGATCCGCGCCCGCGACGGCGGCATCGTGCACCTGGGAGACAATCGCGCAACGCCGCTCTGGCGCGCGTACGTCGGCAGCCATCCCGTGCGCCGCCTGTTCCGCGCACCGGAGACGGGCGATTTTTCCTGGCGCGGCGCGCCGCCGTTGCGCGCCGGGGCGGAGAGCGAAGGGCGGCCGGCGGATGCGCGCGACCTGTGCGGCAAACCGCGCGCCGCGGCCGCGGTGTATGGGGCGTTTGCCCGCTTTACGGATTGTCGGCCGGCGTCCTGAACGTCACCACGACACGACCCATTCGCGGGTCCACTCGGCGACCTGGTCGCGCCAGGCGCGGCGCGAGAACGTGTGGTCGGCACCGTCGAGACGGCGCCAGGTGACGCGCGGCGCGGACAGCAGGCGTTTCCAGGCCGGCGTCGATCCGGCCACGTCGCAGAATTCGCGCCCCGTCAGGTCGGCGCCGCCGATCACGAGCAGCGTGTGGCCGCCGAATGCGTGCAGGCCCTGGCGCATGCGCTCGGGCAGCGCAGCGGGGGCGTCTTCCGACGACGCTGCGCGGCCCGCGAACGCGGTGCGCACGAGTTTCAGCATCGATGCCAGCGAGCCCGCGTAGTCGAATTTTCCGCGTGCCAGCTTGCGCCAGAACGCGGGGTCGCGCAGGCGGTCGCGGTAGTGGTGTTTCAAGGTCGTGCGGGCGACGCCGTCGTCCGTGCGTACCCAGGGATTGAGCAGCACGAGGCCGCGCACGCGCGCGTCGCCCGGCGCATACATCGCGGCCGCCGAGGCGCCGTCGCATAGTCCCCACAGCACGACGTCGGCGAGGCCCGGCACGGCGCCGACGAAGGCGTCGAGCGCGGCGCGGATGTCGTCCTGGATGACTTCGAAATCCCGTTCTTCGCCGTCGCTGTCGCCCATGCCGCGGTAGTCGAAGCGCATGGCGGCGATGCCGTGCGCGGCCAGGTGGCGCGCCAGCAGGGCGAACTGGCGATGGCTGCCGACGCGGTATTGCGGACCGCCGACGACGATCAGCACGCCGCGCGCGCACGGCGCCGCGGGCACGCTGGCGATGCCGACCAGCGTATCGCCGCCGCAGCGGAAGGCGAGGGCGCGTTCTTCATACGACATGGGCGCCCTCCCCGATGACGCCGTCGGTGGCGTCGAGCAGCGCGGGGCAGGTCGACACCGCCGTCGTGGCCCAGAACGGCGACCCCGTCACCGTGTGCACGTGAAGCACCGCGCCCTGACTGTCCCACGCCGCCTTGACGCGCGCGGCGGCCGGTCCCGGCGCTTGCCCGGGCGCGCCGAGCACCTCGAACCAGTGCGCCGGGGCGGGCGGCACCATGGCATCGGGCGCGGGCAGGCCGTCGATCGCGCGCGCCAGTTCGGGAGACAGGTCGTAGCCGGCGATTTCCAGCGTCTCTCCGGCCTGCAACGCGGCGCGCAAGGCTTTCGTTCCCGACTGCGCGGCGTCGTCGCCCAGCATCGCGCCCGCCGTGCGCAGGCGCAGGAACTGGGTCAGGTACGCCGAGCCGCTGGCCACCGGTTGCCACAGCAGCAGCGGCGCGAGCGGGTAAGCCGCCGTGCGCGCATGGTCGAGCGCAAGCAAAGCGCCCAGGCGCAGGCCCCACAGCGTGAGCGGTGCATCGATGCGGGCGCGCAGCCAGGCGGCGCCCAGGTCGAGGTCCCGCTTCCATGCATCCCAGCGCGCATCGGCGAAGTCGCCGGCGCTGTCGCCGGTGCCGAGCAGGTCGATCTGCAGCACGCCATAGCCGTGCGCGGCCAGGCGGCGTGCGCCGAGGGCGGCCATGCGGCGGGTGCGGTTGAGTTCTTCGGCGAACGGCGGCACGTACAGGACGGCGCCGCGGCATGCGCCCGCAGGCCGGTGGAACAGGCAGAAGCGCCGGTCCGCGCCGCTGCCGAGGAAGAACGGTTCCGTGTCCACCTCGGCCCGCTCTGGCGTCATTCGGCGCGTTTCGCGGCCACGAATGCGGCCAGGCTGCCCAGGGTTTCGAAGGTGCTGGCGCTGATGTCGTCGTCGTCGACGGCGATGCCGAAGCGTTCTTCGAGCGCGCCGATCAGGCTGACGACGGCCATGGAGTCGAGTTCGGGCAGGCTGCCCAGCAGGGGGGAATCGGCGTGCAGGCGCTGGCCGGCGTCGCCCAGGCTCAGCACGTCGATCAGGGTCGCTTTGACTTCGTCGAGATACGTCATGGTGGTCATTCGGTTCGGTGAGCGCCCGCTTGGCAAGCGAGCGGTCGATTATACATTCGGGAGCAGCAGCGCCAGCCGGGCCTTCAACGGCGCGGCCAGGCGGTGCACTTCGCCCACGAGTTCGTGGCGGGTGGCGCGCAGCAGCACATACCAGGCGGCGGCCAGCGGCAGCAGCATCACGAGCAGGCGCGCCATCGCGGGGAGCGTCGCCGGCAGCAGCGCCGCCAGCAGCCAGGCGACGGCGCCGGTGCCCAACGCCACGACGGCGCTGGGCAGCAGGGCGCGGATCATCATCGCGGTCGTGAAGCCGAAATACCGGCTCTGCTGGATCGCGGTGACGGGCGCGCTGGCGACGGTCGCGAAGAACAGCGCCCACGCAAATCCGTTCAGGCTGCCGTCATACAGCAGCACGCCGAACAGGATGCGGGTCGCCAAGGTAACGACGACCGGGAAGGCGCTCAGGTAGGGACGGCCGATCGCCGTCACCGCCATCGGGATATAGTTGAAGGCCAGGGTCACGAAGGCCGCCAGCACGAGCGGCAGGATCGCGGGCACGCATTCGATCCATTTGGCGCCGTACAGCGCGACGACGATGTCCTGGCCCAGCACGGCCGTCAGCGCCAGCGCGGTCCAGCCGACGCCGGTCAAGAGCAGCGTGGAGCGGGCCAGGATCGGCGCCAGCGATTCGCCGCGGTGGTACGTCTGCGCCATGTACGGGACGGCGCCGTAGTTCATCGTCGAACCGGCCACGTAGCTGAAGATCGACACGGTGGAATTCGCGCGGCTCAGCAGGCCCACGTGGCGCGCGGACCCCAGCTTGCCGAGCAAGATGTCGGGGATCGAGTTGTTCAACGTGGTCGCGCAGTTGGTCACGAGGGAGCCGACGCCGAAATGGGCGACGCTCTTCCAGTGGCGGAAGCCCGGCAGCCACGGCATGCCTTTCGGGCGCAGGGGGATGTAGGCGATGCCGCAGGCGAGGATGTTGATCAGGTTACCCCACGCCATGGACATGGCGCCGTAGCCCATCTCGCCGAGGATCAGCGTGCTGGCGCAGAAGCACACGGTGCCGACGACGTGGACGACGGCCTGCTTCTCGGCCTCGTAGCCGCGCGCCAGCAGGGCGCCCGTGACGGTGCCGAACGGGATGAACACGAAGCCGACGGCCAGCACGCGCATCACCGGCACGATGCCCGGTTCCTTGAACCACATGCCGAGCCAGCCGCTGGCCGCGAACAGGGCGGCCGCGATGACCCACGACGTCGTGAACACGACGCCGGTGGCCGAGCGGATCTTGTCGTTGTCGAGGTCCGGTTCGCGCTGCAGGTAATAGCTGACGCCGAAGTCGCGGAACACCTGGGCGAAGTTCACGAACACGACGGTCATCGAATAGATGCCGATCTCGCTCGGGCTCAGGATCCGCGCCAGCAGGATGCTGACGATGAACTGCAGGACCTTGGTGCCCGAAGTCGCGAAGAAGTTGATGACGAGCGAACGACGCAAATCTGCCATGACAGGGCAACCGGGGAGAAAAACGCGCCGAGAATCAGGCCGGCGCGTTGGAGATCAGGTGGATGGCCTGGCGCGACGTCGTCTTGTACTTGTTGTTGATGAAGCGCATCGGCCCGATGAAGTGGAAGAACGCCGTCTCCGCCGTGGCGCAGTCGGGCGTGCCGTATTTCGGGAACGGCAGCGATTTCGTGGCGAACGCGTTCGCCACCAGGTAGTTCGACGTCACCTGTTCGGTGCCCCAGCGTTTCCAGTCCTCGCCCAGCTTGCCGGTCATGCGGCGCGAGAAGTCGAGCAGGTTGTCGCGCATCGTCGTCGACGGCGGAAAGCCCGTGAAGCCGGAGCAGCCGCGCACGTAGCGGGCGTCGCCCGGCAGGCCGACGTTGGCCATCTCGGCTTCCGACAGCGTCTGGATGTGCGCGCCCGGTTTCATCTTGGGCAGCGCGTGGGCGCGCACGGCGTCCAGCGGGCGGATCGGCGTGTCCGGGATTTCGCCCAGCACGAAGCCGGCGCCGGCCTGGATGGCCTGCAGCACTTCCGGGATCGGCTGCATGGTCAGCGTGTCGGCATCCAGCTGGATGACGTAGCTGTCCAGCGCATAGCCGGAGATCGCGAACAGGCGCTCCCAGGTGCCGCCGCGCGGGATGTCCGCATGGGTGAATTCGTGCGCTTCGCGCAGGATCACGTGCGGCAGGTGATGTTTCAGCACGGCGCGGTCGTTCTCGTCGATCGACGGATCGCACACGACGACGATGCGGGACGGATTCAGGAAATGAGTAAACGACTTGACCGCGACCAGGTAGGAATGGACGTCGCGCTGGTGCACCATCGACAGCAGCGTGAAGGGCAGGTCACCGCGCTGCACGGGACGGGTGCCCAGGATCTGGCGTGCGACTTTCTGGTACTGCCATCGGAAATAGTCTCGCCTTGCGCGCTGGACCACCCTCTCGACTAAAGACATTCCTCAGGACTCCCTTTTCTGCTGTTCAAATTCAAAGCATCGGTCACAGAAACCGCGCGATGTGTGCGGCGAATTCCTTGCTTTGACGCACAACATTATATGCGGTATCGACGTGCGCACGCGCGTTGTTTCCATGCATTTTTGCTATTTCCGGACTGTCGACATAGCGCAGAACGGCCTGCGTGAAGCCGGCGAAGTCGTCCAGCCCGATGACCGCGCCGGTCTTGCCGTCGAGGATGGTTTCCTTCGGTCCCAGCGCCGCGCTGGCGACGACCGGGATGCCGCAGGCCATGGCCTCGACGATGGCATTGCCGAAGCTTTCGCGCTCGGCCGCGTGCACGAGCAGGTCGGCGGCGCGGTAGTACGGCACGAGGTCGTTCTGGCGGCCGGCGAACACGCAGATATCTTCGAGGCCGAGTTCCGTCGCCAGCCGTTTCCATTCCACGGCCGGCGGGCCGTCGCCCACGTAGATGAAACCGATGCGCCGGTCCGGACGCGCGGCGACCACGTCGCGTACCACCTGCAGCAGGCGGTCGACGCGCTTTTCCGGGCGCGCCTGCGAGACGGCCAGGATCCAGAAGCGGTCCGGGTCGAGGCCCAGCCGCGCGCGCGCGTCGGCCCGGTCGCCGGGATGGAATTTCACGGAATCGACCGAATTGCGCATCAGGATGACCTTGTCGCGCGGCAGCTTCTGATAATTCAGCAGGAATTGTTCCTGGGCGACGGAATTGGCCAGGTGCAGGTCGTGCTGCTGCTTGCGCAGCACGCGCCGCACGAGGTATTTCGCGATCTTTTTGAGTGCACCGTCGCGCTGGCGCGGGTCGAAGCTGTCGTTTTCCGTGTTGATCGTGCGCACGCCCAGCCGGCGCAGCAGATCCAGGCACACGGTGTTCGACAGTGCGCTCATGAACACCATGACCTTCACGTTATGGGTCAGCACGAATTGTTCGATCGCGGCCCGGCCGGCCGGCGTGGTGTCGTAGCAATCCAATTCCACGGGCTGCAGGTGTTTCGGCTGGTAGCTGGGATTGCCCGTCAGCCTGGGAAACGCCATGTAGACGTTCGCCCGGTCGAGCAGGTCGCTGCTTGCCCGGTCGCGCACGGCGGCGGTGAAATTCCATACGTAACCCGTATCGTCGGGATAGCGCATGGTGAACACGACTCCTGGCTTTTCCGCTGTTGTCACCCTGTACTCCGGTTTTGGTGCGAAGTTGCAATATTTAGCACAAAATTATAGCTCATCAATTAATTCTGCATGTTGCAGTGCAGCGTATTCGTGCGTGCAGCAGGGGCGGATTGCCACACGATTGATTTCCGGGCGACAAACACATTGTGCTAGGATTGCAATACTTTTAACGGCCCAAGTAATGTTAGAAAAAGCTCAGCAAGTGCCGGCGCAACTGGCACCCGGACAGCGTCCGGTCCTGCTCGTAATCGTCGACACCGAGGGCGAATTCGCCTGGGATCAACCGTTCAACCGCAGCGCCATCGGGACCACGTCCATCGCCAGGCAGCCGCTGATGCATGCGCGCGTGTTCGACAAGTTCGGCATCATCCCCACGTACATGGTCGACTGGCCCGTCGCGACGACGCCGGCCGCCGTCGCCACCTTGCGCCGCCTGCTCGATGCCGGCCGCTGCGAGATCGGCGCGCACCTGCATCCGTGGGTGTCGCCGCCTTACGAAGAGGCGCTGTCGGATTTCAATTCGTATGGCGGCAACCTGCCGCGCCAGCTCGAATACGACAAGCTGCGCCTCCTCACCGAGACCATCGTCGACGCGTTCGGCAAGCAGCCGCTCGCGTTCAAGGCGGGCCGCTACGGCCTCGGTCCGCACACCGCGGAATCGATCGCGTCGCTCGGCTACGACGTCGATGCGAGCGTCGTCCCGTACAGCGCCTTCACGGCCGACGGCGGGCCGGATTTCCGCGCATTCGACGAACATCCGTACTGGTTCCAGGCCGGGAAGCGCGAGCTGCTCGAACTGCCCGTGACCACGGGGTATTGCGGCTGGCTGCGCCGTTTCGGCCAGCGTTTATATGACGTCGCCCAGGGCCCCTGGGCGCGGCGCGCGCGTCTCGGCGGCGTGCTGGCGCGTTCGCGCGCGCTCGAACGCGTGCGCCTGAGTCCCGAAGTGGCGAGCGGCGCCGAGATGCGGCGCCTGACCGATGCCTTGCTCGCCGGCGGCTGCCAGGTGTTTTCGCTGACGTATCACAGCCCGTCGCTGATGCCGGGCCATACGCCGTACGTGCGCAGCGAGGCAGACCTGGAACGCCTGATCGCCAACGTGCACGATTACTGCGCGTGGTTCCGCGACGAGGTCGGCGGAGAATTCATGAGCCTGGCGCAGCTGCGGCAGGCGCTGGCGGCGCAGCGCTGACGCGCGCGCTGTCTCCCTTTTTGCGCGCGGCCAGCGCGTGCAAGCGGCCCAGCAGCGGCCAGCGGTAGCCGTTCAGGTGGTACATCGTGCGGATCTCGTCGGTCCAGCGGGTGTGCCACTCCATCACCCGTCCATAGAATTCGATGCGCTCGAAACGTCCTTCGTCGAACAGGCCGCGCGTCGCTTCCTCGCGCATCAACAGGGCCGGCGACAGCTGCGGTCCGAGCGCTTCGTCGTAGGCCGTCTTGAGGATCACGATGCAGCCGCCGCCTTCGACGCACAGATCCATCGCGGCCAGATGCGGACCGGCGGGGCCGTCGAACCAGTAGCGATAGACGCTGGCCGCGCCGCGGCGCGCCAACGCTTCCAGCATCGTGCGATAAAAGCGGCCCTGGTCGTTGGCCGCATCGACGGCGGTGCCTTCGGTGGCCTTCCAGCCGCTCGTCTCCAGCTTGCCGTAGTCGGCCACGGCGGCCGCCATGTCGTCCGGCGAGCGCACGATTTCCAGGCGCGTGGCGATGCCGTCCTGGCGCAGGCGGTTGCGCTGCTTTTTGAGGTTGCTGCGCAGGTTCTTGCCGCGCGCAAGCCAGTAGTCGTCGAAGCTGCCCTGCACCGTGATGCGCGCCGTCCGGATGTAATCGAAGCTGCGCGCGCCGCCGGGACGCGCCATGAGTATCGGGTCGCACTGCGTGAGGCCGACCATCAGCGCGGGGCCGGGCAGGGCTTGCAGCAGGCCCGCGAGCAGGCCGTCGGCGGGACGGGTGTCGGCCTGCAGCCACAGGCCGACGGGTGCCTGGGCCGGCTGGAACGTGTTCCAGACGCCGCGGCGGCCGGGCGTCACGATCGTCATCGCGTCCGTGTCGTCGCCGTGCCAGGCCAGCAATTCCCGGCCCGTGCCGAACACGTCGAGCAGGGCCTGCACGAAGTCGGCGGCGAGCAGCGGCGACGCGGCACCGGCCGCGTGCAGGCGCTGCCAGCGTGCGGCGTGCCGCGCGAAGTCGCGCGCGGGGACGACGGTCCAATGCGCGGCGGTCGGGCTCATGCCGGCACCGCCGCGCAGGCTTCGAGCGCCTGCCGCACCTGCGCGTGCAGCCAGGCCCGTTCCGCGTCGTCCAGCGCCTGGTGGCAGGGGAAGGCGATCAGGCGCCGGCCGAGGTCCGCGCTGTTGGCGCACACGCTCGCGTCCACGCCCGGCCACAAGGTCGCGCCGAAGCGCGTCATCGGCACGCCGGCGCGCTGCAGCGCGTCGAATACCGCCTGCGGGCGATCGACGAGCAGCGGGAACATCCACGGACAGGCGCCGTCGGGCAGGCGCGTCATCAGGGGACGGCAGCCGGGCGCGCCGTCCAGCGCGCGCTGCAGTTCCTGGTAGTTGCGCCGGCGCCGCGCGACGATGCGCGCGGGCGACACGCAGCGCAGTACCGCGCGCGAAAACCAGGAGGAGCGCTTGTCGGCCCAGCGCGCATCGAACTCGAAGCTGCTGTCCGACGACGACGGGGCCAGCGCGGACGCCGGCGCTGCCGCGGCGGTGCCGTTCGCGGCGCGCGATTTGCGCGCGTTCCACAGCGCGCTTTTCAGGCGCAGCGGCAGCGCGAGCAGCAGCCGCAGCACGGGCAGGCGGCCGTAGGCGAAGGCCGCTTCGAGCGCGTTGAGCGCCGCTTTCATCTCGAAACCGGCACCGGCGCCGTGCAAGGCCACGTCCAGCCGGTGCCGGTGCGACACCAGGCAGCCGCCTTCATAGATCGGGAAGAATTTCATCGTGCTGCCGATCGCATAATCGCCCACGCTGCCGACCGCGGCGCCGTCGCGCGCGCCGAAGAAGGCGTGCGCGCAATCCTCGACGAGGCCGACGCCGTGGCGGTCGCACAGCGCGCGCAGCGGCCCCAGGTCGTGCGGGATGCCGAAGAAGTGGGTGGCGAGGATCGCCTTGACGCGGCCTTTGGCGAGGTGCGCTTCGATGTCGGCCAGGTCGGGCGCCGTGTCCGGACGGATGCGGTAGAACGCGACGTCGGCGCCGCACCAGTGCGCAGGCGGGACCATCGACGGACTGTGGTAAGCCGGCACCAGCACGACGTCGCCCGCGCCCGCGCCGAGCGCGCGCAGCGCGAGACCGATCGCGATCCGGCCGCTCGTGACGAGACGCACGTCCGCGCCGTCCAGCAGCGACGGCAGCGCGGCACGACGCCCGCCCGTGAATGCGGCAAGCGACAGCACGGGCACGGGAGGGATGGCGCGGCGGGCGGACGGTGGAGCGGTTGTTGACGGCATGCACTTAATATAACACGCACGTTTCCGGGGCCGGTGCCGGCTAATTGCGGCTAAATTGCAACAAAATTAATTAAGTTAATTTCAATGCTACAATTTGTTGGATTGTACGTACGGGCGGATTTAATCCGTAACGCGCCGCAGCCGCGGGTATTCAACCGTTCCACAACCAGCCACCTCCATCATGAAACGCGACATCCCGCTCGGGCTCTCGGTGTATCTGGACCTGGTGCGCTTCGGCGCCGCCTCCCTCGTCGTGCTGTCCCACCTGTGGGTGCTCGCCTTCCCCAGGCATCCATTGCCGTGGCCCGGCCATGCCGCCGTCGTCATCTTCTTCGTGCTGTCCGGCTTCGTCATCTCGCATGCGTCCCGTCCGGAACTCGGATTGCGCGGCTACCTGCACCATCGCACCGCCCGCATCTATCCCGTCGTGCTGGGCGCGGCCGCGTTGTCCGTGCTGCTGTCCGCATTCGGCGTGCACGCGATGCAGTACGCGGGCACGCGCGGGTCGGACGCGCTGGACGTGGCGTTGAACATGACCTTCTTCGCGCAGACGTGGACCAATGTCGCGCTGCCGTACAACGGCCCGTTCTGGTCGCTGAACTACGAAGTCTGGTACTACATCCTGTTCGGCATCTGGTGCTATCACCCCAGCCGGCTGCTGCTGCTGTGCGCCGCCGTGATCGCGGGGCCGAAGATCCTGCTGCTGATGCCCGTGTGGCTGCTCGGCGTGTATCTGCACCGGAAGATGACGGTCATCGACCGCAGGACGGCACTGTGGATCTTCGGGCTGACGCTCGGCGCCGGACTGGCGTTCTTCTGGATCGACGTCGGCGCGCGCATCCGCGAAGCCATGCGCGGCATCTGGCCCGAGGCGATGGATCTTACGCGCGGATCGAACCAGTTCGTCGGCGATTTCCTGCTCGGCCTGATCGTCGCATTGAACTTCCTGGCGGCCGGCTCGCTCGGCATGGGCCTGTTGCTGAAATGCGAAGCGGCGATCCGCTACCTGTCCAGTTTCACGTTCTCGATGTACGTGTTCCACATGCCGCTGGCGGTCCTGATCTGGAACGGCCTGGGCGTGCAGGCGGCGCTGCCGTTCTGTGGCCTGCTGCTGCTCGGCGTCGTGGGCATGGGCGAGTTGACGGAGCGGCGCACGAAGCGGTACCGGTCGCTGCTTGCGCCGCTGTTCGGCGTCGTGCGAACGCCGGTGTCAATCCAGCGTGGGACGGACGACGGGCACGAAAACGGCGCGCCCCGCATCCCACCAGCGGTTCAACCGGTGCTTGAACGCGCCCGCGACGGGCTGCTCGACGCGGGCGTTGATCGCGTAGGCGACGGCGATCATCACGACCACCGTCCCCCAGAGCAGCCCATGGGGATTTAATCCGGGGTAGAAGTGGTTGAAGACGACGTAGCCGATGGCCTGGTGCACCAGATAGAGGGGATAGGTCAGGGCGCCG
The DNA here is from genome assembly GCF_059491295.1 of Massilia sp. Masssp93. Taxonomy (NCBI): domain Bacteria; kingdom Pseudomonadati; phylum Pseudomonadota; class Betaproteobacteria; order Burkholderiales; family Oxalobacteraceae; genus Massilia; species Massilia sp. Masssp93. The sequence continues at coordinate 6,337,502 of NZ_CP168502.1, forward strand.
ACCACCATCCAGTTGCGGCGGCCGAACCAGCCGGACTTCTTGAGCGCCACCACCAGCATCACGACGAAAAATGCGGAGACCAGGAACAGGACGACACCGAGGTCCATCGTCGTGTGCGAGGCGGCTTCGAATTTCGGCACGCGGATCGCGCTTTCGTACAGCGCCAGCGCCCAGCTTCCGAGGATCACGCCCAGGCGCAGCCACGACATCCCATGCGACCAGACCTGATACATCATCGCGCCGGCGATGAAATAGGCGGCATAGTCGACGATCAGGACCTCGCGCAGGTGTTCCATCCCGGTCAGTTCGAACAGGACGACCGCGACCAGCCAGCCGGTGAGGAAGAGTTCCGCGCGATGGATCTGGCGCAGCAGGAGCAGCACCGCCACGAGGGCATAGAAGCGCATCTCGACGACCAGCGACCAATACGAGCCGTCGATCTGCGTGACCGGGGCGATCTTCTGCATGACGCTGAAACCGCTCAGCATCGTCATGTTCGATGCATACTGGACCAGCGTGGGCGCGTTCCTGCCAAAGAACAGCAGGATCAGGAACGTCAGGGTGCAGCAGACCCAGAAGGCGGGGTACAGGCGCACGATGCGCGAGATGACGAAATGCTTCAGGCTTCCGCTCGAGGCGCTCATCAGGATCACGAATCCGCTGATCAGGAAAAACAGTTCGACGCCATAGCACCCGTATTTGGCGACCGGTGCCAGCAACGGATAGGGCATGCTGGAACTGTGCGCGGCATACCCGCGAAACGCATAGTGGAAAAGCACGACCGCAAGCGCCGCCAGGAAGCGCAGCAGATCGATTTCGTTCGCGCGGGGTTTGTTCATGTTGTCGATCCTTGGTCGATGGCGCGAGGAAGCGTGTGCACGGCGCGGCAATCGTGAAGCGGTGAGCTGAGCCACGAATGAGAGCACCTTTCCCATGCCAAGTCAACATGGACCTTGTCGCGCCGGCGACGACGACGCGAGCGCTTCCTCTACGACTTGACGGAGACGAACTGGTAAGATTGGCGTTTGCCCGACCACGCCCGCCGGCAGAACCCATGGCATTGATGAACCACCTGATCCACGACTCCCTGTTCGACAGCGCGGCGCGCACGCCCGCCGCCGAAGCTCTCGCCTATGGCGACAAGCGCTGCAGCTACGCGCAGCTCGCCGCGCAGGTGCGCGCCGTCGCCGCGCTGCTGCTGGATGCGAAACTGGAACCCGGCGCGCGCGTGGCCGTGTACATGGAAAAGCGCATCGAGAACGTGGCCGCCATGTTCGGCGCCGCCGCCGCCGGCTGCGTGTTCGTGCCCGTCAATCCGCTGCTCAAGCCCGAGCAGGTCGCCTACATCCTCGCCGATTGCAACGTGCGCCTGCTGGCCACGACGGCCGAGCGCCTCGCGCAGCTGGCGCCCGTGCTCGAACGCTGCCCCGATGTGCGCGCCGTGCTGCTGGCCGACGGCGATGCGGCGCCCGCATCCGCCGCGCTGCCGGTGCTGGCCTGGCCCGCGGACGTGGACGTGGACGTGGACGTCGCGCCGCACCGCCGCATCGACACCGACGTCGCCGCGATCCTGTACACGTCGGGCAGCACGGGGCAGCCGAAAGGCGTCGTGCTGTCGCACCGGAACATGGTCGCGGGTGCGCAGAGCGTCGCGAGCTACCTGGACCTGCGCGCGGACGACCGCCTGCTCGCCGTGCTGCCGCTCAGCTTCGACTACGGCCTGTCCCAGCTGACGACGGCCTTTATGCGCGGCGCCAGCGTCGTGCTGATGAACTACCTGTTCCCGAAGGATATCGTGGCGATGGTCGCGCGCGAGCGCATCACGGGCCTGGCCGCCGTGCCGCCGCTGTGGATCGCGCTGGCGCGCCTGGCGTGGCCGGCGGGTTGCACGCTGCGCTTCATCACGAATTCCGGCGGCGCCATGCCGGTGCCGACGGTGCAGGCGCTGCGCGAAGTCTTGCCGGACACGCAGATCTTCCTGATGTACGGCCTGACGGAAGCGTTCCGCTCCACCTACCTGCCGCCGGCGGAAGTGGCGCGCCGTCCCGATTCGATCGGCCGCGCGATCCCGAACGCCGAGATCCTCGTCGTGCGTCCGGATGGCAGCCCGTGCGACCCCGACGAACCGGGAGAACTCGTGCACCGCGGCGCGCTCGTGGCGCTCGGCTACTGGAACGATCCGGCGCGCACGGCGCAGCGGTTCCGTCCCGCGCCCGGCCGGGACCCTGGCCTGCCCGTGCCGGAACTGGCCGTGTGGTCGGGCGATACGGTGCGCCGCGACGCCGACGGCTATTTGTACTTCATCGGCCGCAGCGACGACATGATCAAGGTGTCCGGCTACCGCATCAGCCCCACCGAGATCGAATCCGTGCTGCACGCGACCGGTCTCGTCGCCGAGGTGGCCGCCTTCGGCATCGACCATCCGCAACTGGGCCAGGCGATCGCCGTGATCGCCGTGCCCGTCGAGGAAGGCGTCATCGACGGTGCCGCGCTGCTGGCCGAATGCAAGCGCCGCCTGCCGGCCTATATGGTGCCGGCCCACATCGACCTGCGCGCCGGCCCGCTGCCGCGCAACCCGAACGGCAAGATCGACCGCAACCTGTTGCGGCTTACCCTGCAAACGAACGACGCATCATGACAGCAAGTAACCGCGCGCGCCACGCGCCGCAGATCCTTTTTTCCGTCGTCGACGACGTGTTGCAGGTCGGCGGCATCCCGCTGACCCGGCTCGCGCAGCGCGTGGGCCGCACGCCGTTCTTCGCGGTCGACCGCGCCCTGTGCACGCAGCGCGTGCGCGACCTGCGCGCCCAGCTGCCGCAAGGCGTGCTGCTGCATTACTCGATCAAGGCGAATCCGATGCCGGCGCTCGTGCAGCACATGGCCGGCCTCGTCGACGGCCTGGACGTCGCGTCCGGCGGCGAACTGAAAACGGCGCTCGATGCCGGCATGGCGCCCGAGCGCATCAGCTTCGCCGGCCCGGCCAAGCAGGACGCCGAACTGACGCAGGCGGTGGCCGCCGGCGTGTGCGTGAACGTCGAATCGGAGCGCGAGCTCATGGCCCTCGCGCGCATCGGCGACCTGCTGGGCATCGCGCCGCGCGTCGCCTTGCGCGTGAATCCGGACTTCGAACTGAAATCGTCCGGCATGAAGATGGGCGGCGGCGCCAAGCCTTTCGGCATCGACGCGGAGGAGGTGCCGCGCCTGCTGCGCGTCGCGGCCGGGCTGGCCGTCGACTTCCAGGGCTTCCACATCTTCGCCGGTTCGCAGAGCCTGCGTGCGGACGCCATCATCGACGCGCAGGCCCGCAGCATCGAACTCGCGCTGCGCCTGGCCGACGCGGCGCCCGTCCCGGTGCGCCAGGTGAACATCGGCGGCGGCTTCGGCATCCCGTATTTTCCGGGCGAGGAACGCCTCGACGTGGCGCCCATCGCCGCGCGCCTGGCGCCCGAACTGGAAAAGCTGACCACGGCGCTGCCGCGGGCGCGACTGGCGCTGGAGCTGGGCCGCTACCTCGTGGGCGAATGCGGCGTCTACGTGACGCGCGTCGTCGACCGCAAGGTCTCGCGCGGTGAAGTCTTCCTCGTGACGGATGGCGGCATGCACCACCACCTGGCCGCCTCGGGCAACCTGGGGCAGGTCATCCGCAAGAATTATCCGGTCGCCGTGGGCAACCGCGTGGCGCCGGTCGACAGCGGCCCGGCCAGCGTGACGGGGCCGTTGTGCACCCCGCTCGACATCCTGGCCGACCGGATGGAGCTGGCGCATGCGCAGGTCGGCGACCTGGTCGTCGTGTTCCAGTCGGGCGCCTACGGCCCGTCCGCCAGCCCGGGCGCCTTCCTGGGGCACCCGGCGGCGCTGGAAGTGCTGGTGTAGGGTGGGCACCCCGGTGCCCACGCGCGAGGCATGCGGTGGGTTGGCGTCACGCGTGGGCTCGGTGAGCCCACCCTGCCTGGGCAGGCTCTAAGCGCCGGCGCTGACGCGCAGGAACGCGTCGAACATCATCAGCGACCACAGTGCCACGCTGTGGTCGGCCGTGCCCGCGTGGTGCTGGGACACCAGCTGTTCCAGGTAGCGGCGGTTGAAGATGCCGGTATCGACCAGGCGCGCGCCCAGCACGGCCTCGCGCACCGCCTCGCGCAGCGGGCCGCGCAGCCAGGCCGCCAGCGGGATCGAAAAGCCCTTCTTGGACCGGTACATGATGTCGTGCGGCAGATGCGGCTCCAGCGACTTCTTGAGGATGTACTTGCCTTCGCCGCCGCGCAGTTTCAGGCTCGGGGGCAGGGTGGCCGCGTATTCGCAGAATTCGTGATCCAGCAGCGGCACGCGCACTTCCAGCGAGTGGGCCATGCTGGCGCGGTCGACCTTCGTCAGGATGTCGCCCGGCAGCCAGGTCTTGAAATCGAGGTACTGGATCAGCGACAGCGGATCGTCCGTCGGCGCCTGGGCGGCATGCGCGCGCATCACGTCGATCGCGCGGTAGCCCTGCAGGTCGCTCTTGAACGTATCCGAGAACAGCTGGTTGCGCTGGCGGTCGGTCAGGCGCGACACGCCGTGGAAGTAGCCCTCGACGAGGTCGCGCGCGATCGCCTCGAACGTCGTCTTGGCGCGGAACACGCGCGGCGCCCAGTCAGCCTTCGGGTACAGGCTGCCCAGGGTGCCGAACAGCGGTTTGCGGATCGCTTCCGGGACCTTCGAGCGCACGCTGTGCTCGGCCATCGCGAAACGGTAGCGGCGGTAGCCGGCGAAGTTCTCGTCGCCGCCGTCGCCCGACAGCGCCACCGTCACGTGGCGGCGCGCCAGCTGGCACACGCGGTAGGTCGGGATCGCGGAACTGTCGGCAAAGGGTTCGTCGTACAGGTGCGCGAGCGTGTCGATCAGGCCGTAGTCGTCCTTGTCGACGATCTGCGCGTGGTGGTGCGTGCGGTAGCGCTGGGCCACCTGCATGGCGTACTGGGTTTCGTCGAACTCGGGATCGTCGAAGCCGATCGAGCACGTGGTGACGCCCTCGCTGACCGTGCCGTCCCTGGCGCCGGCCATCATCGCGACGACGGCGCTGGAATCGACGCCGCCGGACAGGAAGGCGCCCAGCGGCACCTCCGATTCCATCTGGCTCTTCACCGCTTCGCGCACGCGGTCGATCAGTTCGGCCTCGACGTCCGCCTCCGGCCGCGCCGGCGCGACGTTGAAGGCGAGGTCCCACCAGCGCTTCGGCTGCACCGCGCGGTCGCCGACCTTCAGCAGGATCGAATGGCCGGGGCTGAGTTTATAAGCGTTATGGAAAATCGTGTTCGGCTCCGGCACGTAGCCGTAGGCGAAGTAATCCTCGACGGCGCGCGGGTTCAGCTTGCGCGACAGTTCGGGGAAGGTCATGATCGACTTGAGTTCCGAGCCGAACACGAACAGGCCGCTGGGCAGCAGCGAATAGAACATCGGTTTTACGCCAACGTGGTCGCGCGCGAGGAACAGCGTCTGCTTCTTGCGGTCCCACACGCCGAACGCGAACATGCCGCGCAGCCGGCGCACGCAGTCCTCGCCCCACGCAAGCCAGGCGTTCATGACGACTTCCGTGTCGGACTTGGTGCGGAACACGTGGCCCAGCGCGATCAGCTCGTCGCGCAGGATGCGGTAGTTGTAGATCTCGCCGTTGAACACGAGCGCCACGTCGCGCGCGGCGTTCAGGAACGGCTGCTGGCCGGTGGCCACGTCGATCACGGACAGGCGGCGGTGGCCCATGCCCAGCGCTTTTTCCAGATACAGCTCGCCTTCGTCGGGACCGCGGTGGTGCTGGCTTTCGTTCATGCGCCGCAGCGCTTCGCGGTCGATCTCCCGGTTGCCTTGGGTGTCAAAGATTCCGACTATTCCGCACATGATGTTGGCTTTCTTGCTTGTATATGGGTGAAACGGTAACGCGTCAGTGTGCCTTGTTCAGGCACAGTTCGTCGTACAGGACGCCGTATGCGGCCACCATGGCGCGCAGGCTGAAACGGTCCAGCACGCGCGCGCGCGCCGCGCTGCCGTGCGTGCGTGCCAGGGCCGGGTCCTGCGCGTAGCGGGCCAGCGCGTCGGTCAGGGCACCGACGTCGCCGACCGGCACCAGCAGGCCTTGTTCGCCGTCGTCGACGACTTCCGGAATGCCGCCGACGCGCGAGGCGACGACGGGCCGGCCGCACGCCATCGCTTCCAGCATCGAGACGGGCGTGCCTTCGGCCAGCGAGGGCAGCGCAAAGACCGAGAACGTGTGCAGGATGGCGGCGATGTCGGACCGTGCGCCGGGCAGCCACACGGCATCAAGGAGGCCGAGGCGTGCCACCTGGTCGCGCACGGCCGGCAGCAGCGGGCCGTCGCCGACGATCGCGAGTTTCAGGCGCGGCGCCAGGTCGGGCAGGCGGGCACGCAATTGCGCGAACGCGTCGACGAGGGCGCGGTGGTTCTTGACGTCCTGGATGCGCGCGATGGTGCCGATCACGATGTCGCCCGTTTGAAACGGCGCGTCCGCGGCTGGCGTGCCGCCGGGCGCGTACTTGTCCGTGTCGACGCCGTTCTTGATGAACAGCGTCTTGTCGGTCGGGATGCGCACGACGTCGCCGAGCCAGCGGTTCAGGTCTTCGGACACGGGAATGAAGCGGTCGACGAACGGGACCAGGCGGCGGCGCAGGAAGTTGTGTTTCGGGTTCAGGCCGTGCGGGTCGCTCGCGTCGCGTCCGTGTTCCGCGTGGATGCGCACGGGGACGCCGGCCAGCGTGGCGGTAAAAGCGTATTCCAGCGCGGCCAGGTTATACGTGTGCAGCACGGTCGGGCGCAGGCGCCGCATCAGGCGCCAGAACGTCAGGTGCGTGCCGAGGCCGAGACCGGGCGGCTTGCCGAGCGCATGCAGCTCGACGTCGTGCCGGGCGATGCGGTCGGCGAACGACGTGTAGGTCGTCAGGCAGACGACGGCGTGGCGCCAGGCCGGCATGCGGTTGATGCAGTCGACGAGCAGCGTCTCCAGGCCGCCCACGCCGAGCGAATACACGAGGTGCACGACCAGCGGCCGCGTGTCGACGCCGGCCGGCGTGAGCGCAGGTGCGGGCGCGTTCATCGTCGACGTTCCATCATGCCGCCAGGGCCTTTTGCGTCAGGCGGCCGTAGATGGCCGGATAGCGTCCGACGCTGACCTTCCAGTTGCGTTCCGTCTCGACGTAGCGGCGGCCGGCCTGGCGCAGCTGCGGCCACGTGTCGTGCGCGGCCAGCAGGGCGCCGACCTTGTCGGCCAGCGAATCCGGATCGTCGGCGCCGAACAGCACGCCGGTCTTGCCATCCTCGATCAGCTCGAGGTGGCCGCCGACGTCGGAGGCGGCGAGGATGCGGCCCTGCGCCATCGCCTCCAGCGGCTTGAGCGGGGTGACGAGGTCGGTCAGGCGCATCGACAGGCGCGGGTACACGAGCACGTCGAGCAGGTCGTAGTACTTGTTGACCTGGTCGTGCGGCACGCGGCCCGTGAACACGACCCTGTCGGCGATGTTCAGGTCTTTCGCCAGCTGGCGCAATGGCGCGTCCTGCGGGCCGCCGCCGACGAGCAGCACACGCAGGTCGGGCATGCGCGCGATGAGCTTGGGCACGGCGCGCAGCAGCACGTCCAGGCCTTCGTAGGCATAGAACGAGCCGATGAAGCCGACCAGGCGCGCGTCGCCCAGGCCCAGTTGTTGTTTCAGTGCGAGGTCCGGCGTGCCGCCCATCGAGAATTTTTCGATGTCGACCGCGTTCGGGATCACCGTGACCTTCTCGGCCGCGACGCCGCGCGCGACGATGTCCTTGCGCAGGCCCTCGCAGATGGTGGTGACGGCGTCGGCCTGCTTCAGCGCATAGGTCTCGAGCGCGCGCGTGAGGCGGTAGCGCAGGCCGTTCTCCGTGCTGGTGCCGTGATCGACGGCGGCGTCTTCCCAGAACGCGCGCACTTCGTACACGACCGGGATGTTGAAGCGCTTGCCGGCGCGCAGCGCGGCGATCGCGTTCAGCGACGGCGAGTGCGCGTGCAGGACGTCCGGTTTCACGAGCGGGATGATCTCGGCCAGGCGCTTGGCCAGGCCGTCGATCACGTTCACCTGGTTCAGCACGGGCATCTTCGCCAGCGCGCCCTTCGATTCCGGCGTGCGGTAGAAGTGCAGGCCGTCGACGGTTTCTTCCAGCATGTCGCCGGCATTCTGCTTGGCGCCGGTGACGTGGAAGGTTTCCCAGCCGAGCGCGCGTTGCTCGCGCAGGATCGAACGGGTGCGGAAGGTGTAACCGCTGTGCAGCGGGATCGAATGGTCGAGGACGTGCAGGACTCGCATGGTCTGGATTTCCGTTTTTGTGGTCGCGTTATTGGTGAGTTCGGGTCGCGTTCAGCGCCTGGTCCAGCGCGGTGCCCTGATCGGCCAGGAAGCGGTGCAGTGCGGCGCGCGCGCGTTCCTTGTCGTTGTCGTACGGGACCGCGAGCATCACGGCGGCGCCGTCGTCGCCGCGCAGCATGGCCTTGTTCGCGGCCTGCCACAGCTTGCCGACGTAGTCGCTGCCCGTGTAGTGCCCGCCGACCCATTTGAAGGCCCAGACCATGATCGCGCCCTGCGGCGTGCGCAGGACGCCTTCGTGCAGCGTGAGCGGCGTGCCGGCCACGGTCTCGCTGCGCGCTGCGCTTTCGACCTCGTGCCAGGCGTCTTCGTAGCCGTTCAGGCGGTTCATGGAACTGATCAGGTTCTTTTCCGGGTCCTGGTTGCGGTAGTACAGGATGGTCAGGCTGACGGGCAGGCTGCCTGCCTGGTAGGCCTGGTGGAAGCGCGCGTCCGGTGTCATGTAGAAGGGCTTCCAGTCCGCGAAGTCGGCGGTGCGCGGTGCGGTGACGGCGACGTCGGCCAGGCGCACCGGCGCCGGGTTGTGGTTGGCGCGCTCGCCCAGCAGCGCCAGCGCCGGCCAGAACGCGCACACGAGCACGACGCCGGCCACCATCGCCGGCAGGCGGCGCGGCGTCCCCGCGCCGTGCGCGACCGATGCGGGCATGGTCGTCGGCGCCGGCATCGATGGGGCGACGATGTCCTCGCGCCAGAAGCTGCCGATCCAGAACATGACGAACATGACGAGGCCGAAGAACAGCCAGCCGTAGATGATGTGGTCGACGCCCGTCGCCAGCTCCATGCCGGACAGGTGGCCGATCATCACGATCATGTACGCGCGCAGGCCGTTGGCGATGACCGGGACGACCATCGACAGGGCGACGAACAGCACGCGCCGCGCCGTGGAGCGATAGGTCAGGTAGGCGTACAGGCTGCCCAGGGTGATCGAGGAAATCAGGTAGCGCACGCCGCTGCAGGCCTCGACGACGGACCAGCTCCCGGTCGGCAGTTCGAAGCGGGTGCCGCTGCGCAGCACGGGGATGCCGGTGGCGCGCACCGCCCACACGGTGAAGTCGGCGGTGAACTGGATCAGCGGGGCGACGAAGATCTCGCCGAACGGCACCGCGAACAGCAGGAACAGCAGGGGGAAGGTGAGCGAGCCGGCCAGGCGCGGGCCGAACAGGGCCAGCGCGGCGACGGGGAACATCGCGACGAACGTGTATTGCGACACGACCTGCACCTCGCCCAGCTGCGCGGCCAGCCAGCCGGCGCCGAGCACCGCCAGCAGCAGCAGCGCGGGCGGCCACGGCTTGGGCGGATACAGGCTGAAATTCTCGCGCCGGCGCCACACGAGCCAGAGGCTGATCGGCAGGATCACGTAGCCGTGCGCGAACGTTTCGGAACTGTTCCACACCGAGATGATCGAGCGCACCGTGCCGAGGTACAGCAGGAATGGCGCGAGCAGGGCCAGCACGATCAGGAAGGTAGCCTGGCGCGAGATGGGGGTGGCGGTGGCGTTCATCACACCGGGCGGCGGTTTCAGGAACATTCGAGACTCTCCCCAATGCAGGCCAGGTTGCTGGACCAGCTGTAGCGGCGCTGGACCTTGGCGCGGGCGGCCGCGCCGATCGCGGCGGCGGCGCTGTCCTGGCCGGCCAGCAGCGTCGTGACGACGTCGACGAAGGCGGCGGCATCCTCGGCCAGTACCAGTTCGCTGCCCGGCACCGCGTCGATGCCTTCCAGCGCCTGCGGCGACACGACGACCGGGGTCGCCATCGCCATCGCTTCCAGCACCTTGTTCTGGATGCCGCGCGCGATGCGCAGCGGTGCGACCGAGACGGCGGCGTGCGCGATGTACGGCCGCACGTCGGGCACGGTGCCGGTCACGACGACGCCCGGCAGCTTCGCCAGTTCTTGCACGGCCGGCGCCGGACGGGCGCCCACGATATAAAACTTGACGTCGGCGAAGCGCTCGCGCAGCGTCGGGAAGATGTCGGCCGCGAACCACTGCACGGCATCCACGTTGGGCCAGTAATCCATCGCGCCCGTGAACACGAGGGCGCGCTCGCCGGCCGCATACGGATTCACATGCGGCTGGTCGGGCGAAAAGTAATCGGTGTCGACGCCGTTGTTGAAGTGGCCGATCTTGGCCGTGCTTTCCGGCGCGAGCTGGCGGAACAGCTCCGCCTCGGGCGCGGAGACGAACAGCGACGCGTCGTAGTCGCGCGCCACGCGGCGTTCGTACGCGAGCAGCTGGCGCGCCTCGTAGCGGTACAGCCAGTTCATCGGCCACGATTTCTGGTCGGCGTACTGGCGCCACTTGTCCGAGTCGACGTCGCAGAAGTCGACGACGCGGCGCGCCGAGCGGTACGGGTCGGCGTACTGCGCCATCGCCGACGAGAACACGAGCACGCGCTCGATTTTATGTTTCGCCACGGTGTCGTCGACCCAGCGCGCGAGCGAAGCGTCGCGGTAGTATTCGAGCGAGAGCGAGCGGTTCTTCACCAGCGCCTGCAGGCTGCGCACGCGCGCCAGCAGGGGCTTCATGCCGGCGAAGTGGCTGCTGGCGCACAGCGCCTCGACGTGCGGCACGTATTGCCAGTCGTCGGGATCGTCCACGAAGGTGCCCAGGTGCACGCGATAGTGCCGCGCCAGGTGCTTGAGCAGGTGGTACGAGCGGATCTTGTCGCCCTTGTTGGGCGGGTACGGGATCCGGTGGATCAGCAGCAGCAGGTCTTCCACGATGTCTTCCTTGTCACCCCAGATTACGGACGATGTAGGGACCCATGAAGTTCGCCACCGGCAGCGGCAGCTTCTTCCACATCTTGATGAACAGCTGGTATTTCGGGTTCAGCGGATTGTTGTCCGGCAGCGCGCTCGCGCCATACAGCTTGTACTCGTACGGCAGGTGCTGCGCCGTGAAGCCCCAGTTCTTCTTGAAGTCGTAGGCGCCGGTGCCCAGCTTGCTGCGGCCGAAGTCGAACAGGCGGCAGCCGCGCGCGGCCGCTGCCTGCATCAAGTTCCAGTACATGAAGTCGTTGCCGGCCACTTCGCGCGCGAGGTCGGTGCCGCCGCCGTAGTAGGGCACGACTTCGTCGCGCCAGTAGAACGACAGCACGGCGGCCACGAGGCGGTTGTCTTCCGTGACGATGGAACGCACTTCGCATTCGTTGCCGAAGACTTCCTGCAGCATGGCGAAGTATTTTTTCGGGAATACCGGCGTGCCCAGGCGATGCACGCTGCGCGCATACGCTTCGAACAGGCGGTCGACGTTCGCATCGACTTCCCCGCGCAGGCCCAGCTTGATGCCCTTGCGGACCATCGCGCGCTGCTTGCGCGGGATGGCATTCATGTTGGCTTCGTCGTCGCCGGAAATCTCTTTTCTGAACGTGACGTACAGCTCCTTCGTGTGCCACGCCGCGTCGTCCGGGTGGAAGCGCTGCATGCCGCGGTATTCCAGGTGGCCGACGCCGAGCCGTTGCGCGAGTTCGTGCGCGGCGCCGTCGAGCATCGTGCGGGCCGCATCGCTGGTCGCGGCCGGGCCGCCGTACACGCAGAACGGCATCGCGCCGAGCGAGTGGCCGAACAGGCGGCTCTTGATCTCCGCGAGCGGCAGCACGCCGAGGATCTGGCCGTCCTGCTGCACGTAATAAAACCAGGTCTTGATGCCGAACGAGCCTTCGATCACCTTCTGCCAGCCGGACAGGTGGAAGAAGGTGGCGTCCGGGCAGGCGCGCACGAAGGCGTCCCAGCGGCCGTATTCGTGCGGCTGCAGCGTGTGCAGCGTCATGGGCGAGGTGGCCAGGACGGGGGCGGCCCGTTTGGCGGCGGCGGCTTCGATGATCGAGTTCATGGGCGGTTCAGGAAGATGTGGTCCATGCGATCCCACGCGAAGTCGCGCGCGAGGGATTCGATGCGGCGTTCCATCCGGTCGATGTTGATGTAGTGGCGGAAGCGCGCCTTGGCGCCGAGGCCTTCTGGCCGCGGCTGGCCGGGATCGACTTCCCACGGGTGGAAGTAGAACAGGGCGCTCTGGCCGTCATCGCGGTTGACCTTGGCCATCATCCAGCGCGACAGCGCATACGGCAGCAGGCGGAAATAGCCGCCGCCGCCGGCCGGCAGGTTGCGGCCCATCATCTGCACGGTCGTGATCGGGATTTCCAGCAGGCCGTCCGTGCCGTTCGGGTAGAACGCGAAGCGCGGCGCTTCCGGCATGCCGTAGTGGTCGTGCACGACCGGGTAGATGCTCGAGCTGTAGCGGTAGCCGGCGTCCAGGAGTTCGTCGAGCGCCCACAGGTTGTCGCGGCCGATCGAGAAGCTCGGCGCGCGGTAGCCCAGCACGGCCTGGCCGCCGATGTCTTCCAGCAGCGCTTTCGCGGAACGGATGTCGTTGGCGAATTCGGCGCGGGTCTGGTCCGACGCGCGCAGGTGGCCGTAGCCGTGGCTGGCCAGTTCGTGGCCCGCGGCGACGATGCGTTTCACGAGTTGCGGATAGCGCTCGGCGATCCAGCCCAGCGTGAAGAAGGTGGCGCGCACATCGTGGCGCTCGAACAGCGCGAGGATGCGCTCCATGTTCGCTTCGACGCGGCATTCGCGGCTCGGCCAGCTGGCGCGATCGATGTAGGGCGCGAACGCGGAGACCTGGAAGTAATCCTCGACGTCGCAGGTCATCGCATTGCGGATGCGTTGTCCCGGGGCCGGCACGGGCCGCGGGGCGAGTTCGACCATGTTCATTCTTGGTTGTCCATAGGCTGGGTTACCGCCCCCTGGGGCGTGGCGACGATCTTCTTCAGGATCGACAGTACGGAAACGATCGACTTCTCCAGGCGCATCATGCGTTCGTCGAGCACTTCGACGCTGCTGGCGCGGCGTTCGCCGTTGCGCTGGTCGATGGTGCGCAGGCCGGCCGGATGCAGGTCGGTCCGGTAGCCCGTGTCCAGGTCGGTGCCGGGAGCGGCGTCGGGCAGCGTGTCCGGCGCCGGCGTGCCGACCGGATCTGGCACGTCGAATTCCTCGCTGATGTCCTTCACGACGGTGTTGATGTCCTGCTCGCCGAACGCGTGCATCTCTTCCAGATAGCCCATCAGCAGCACGCGGTCCATCAGCGTGTTGACCTTGCGCGGGATGCCGCCGCTGTAGGCGTAGACCGCGGCGTGGGCGCCGTCGTCGAACGACGGGTCGCCCTTCCAGCCGACGGTCGCCAGGCGGTGTTCGACGTAGGCGCGGGTTTCCTGCGCATCCATCGGGCCCAGGTGGTAGCTGGCGATCACGCGCTGGCGCAGCTGCTGCATGCCGGGGCTGTGCAGGGTGGCGCGGAATTCCGGCTGGCCGAGCAGGAAGGTCTGCAGCAGCGATTTGTCGTCGGTCTGGAAGTTCGACAGCATGCGCAGTTCTTCGACCGTGCGCGCGGACAGGTTCTGCGCTTCGTCGATCACGAGCAGGGCGCGCTTGCCCTGGTGGTCGACGTCGCACAGGAATTTTTCCAGGCGCGTGAGCAGGTCCGTCTTGCTGGCGCCTTCATACGGCAGGCCGAATGCCGACACGACCATGCGCAGCGTGTCGTCCGGGTCGAGGTGCGTGTTGACGATGTGGGCGGCCAGGATCTGGTCGGACGGCAGCCGGTTGAACAGGTTGCGCACGAGCGTGGTCTTGCCCGCACCGACTTCGCCGGTGATGACGATGAAACCCTCGCCCTGCGACAGGCCGTACTCGAGGTAGGCCATGGCGCGCTTGTGGCCTTTGCTGCCGAAGAAGAAATGCGGGTCCGGACGCAGCTGGAAAGGTTTGGCGGAAAATCCGTAGAAAGACTCGTACATCGTATGCCTCCGCGGGCTCAATACTGGACGGAAAGCGTCGCCACGATGGCATTCTCGTGGTAGTCGCGGTTGTCGAACACGCCGATGCGGCCCTTGGAGTGGCGCAGGTCGAGCGATCCGTTGATCTTGGTGTTGAAGCGGCTGCTCATGCCCACGTTCAGCTGGCGGATGTCGTTGGTGATGCCGGTCCGCAGCGATTTCACCTTCGCGCCGTACAGGCTGGCGTGCGCCGAGGTCCGCGTCGACAGCTTGTAGTCGGCATTCACGTTGGCGCCGTGCTGGTCGGTGTCTTCGTTCAGCGAGCTCAGCTGCGTCGGCAGCAGCGTGCTGTCTTCCTGCTGCAGCGACAGGGCTTCCGTACGTTCCTTGAACACGGACAGCAGCAGGCTGCTGCGCGCGCCCTTGAACGTGACCGAGCCCTGCAAGCGCTTGTTGCGCATGTAGCGGTTGCTCAGGTAGTTGATGCTGTCGACCAGCGTGGGCGGCAGGCCCGCCTGCGCCATTACCGCTTGCACGGCCTGCTCGCGCACGACCGGGTCCGGGTACTTCCCGGCGAGCAGGCGGTTCAGCATGGCGGCCGTGTCGAACGCGGCCGGCAGCAGGAATTGCGAGCGCGTCGTCGTGACGATGTCGGCATAGGTCAGCGCCCAGATGCTGCGCTGGGTGCGGTAGCTGGCGTCGAACGATCCCGTCTTGCCGAAGTAGCGGTGGCCGAACGACGCCTCGACCTTGGTGCGCGTCGACGGTTGCCAGATGAAGCCGCCCGACCAGCTGGGGCCGCTCGTGTTTTCGGAGAGCGCGTGGTATTCGTACTTGTCGTAGCCGACGGTGGAGGTCAGGCTCAGGTGCGACGCGACGCGGTACTGCAGGCCCGCCAGGCTGTTCTCGGTCGTCGTATTGCCGGTGCGCTGGGCGCTCATGTCCTGGTGCGAATAGTGCACGTTCCAGCCGAGATCGGGGGATGCGGGGCCGCTGACCAGGTCGATCGCGCGCGTGCTGGCCAGGCTGTTGCCGAAGCCGTTGCCGCTGCCGCCCTCGACCGAGTCGCGCGCCAGGCGGGCCGTCAGCGTGGCCGTCGAACCGAACCGGTGGCGCAGGTAGGGGCTGATGCTCCAGGTGCGGATGTTCGTGCCGTTGTTGGCCGCAAACGAATTGTTCGGCAGCGGGCCGAACGCCGACACCGCCTGGCGCGACCCGTTGGCGCTGGCGTCCACGTACAGCAATTCCTTGATGGCGATGGCCTCGGCCGTCATCGAGTAGCGGCGGTCATTGCTGCGCGCATTGGTCGTATCGGTGTTGCTGTACGCGTATTTGCGCCATTCCGCGCTGGCGTTGAACTTGAGGCGCGGACTGAGGCCGGTGACGGTCAGGCTGGGCGCCGCCTCGCTGATGAAGCTGCCGCGCGCCTGTTCGTCGGCCACGTTGCCGACGTTGTCGGAATACGATTCACGCAACTGGACGACGGGCGTGACTTTCCATTCTGCCCGGCAGTCGTTCGACAGCAGCATCGCCGCCAGCGCAAGCGGCGTGAGCCGGAGCGCGGCGCTGCCAGGCCATTTGACCAACCGGTGAGCGGACAAATTAGCCGTAGTGATAGTCATACGTTTCTTCGATGCCTGGGAAGTCCCTGGTCTTGTTATAGATGAGATTGACGTTCGGGTAGCCTTCCAGCTGGTGCAGGGCTTCCTTGACCGCGTGCTGGGTCGTCGTCTGCGCTTCGACCACCATCACGATCTGTCCCATGTGCGAGGCCAGCACGCGCGATTCGCTCGTCAGCAGCAGCGGCGGCGAATCGAAGATCACGACGCGGTCCGGATAGCGGTTGGCGATCTCGTTCACCAGCGTGCTCATGGCGGAGCTGGCCAGCAGCTCGGTCGCGCGCGGCGTGCTGGTGCCGGCAGGCAGGATCGACAGCGTGTCCACGTTCGTGCGCAGCATGACGTCGGCCATGTCGATCTTGTCGTCCAGCAGGATGTCCATCAGGCCGCGGTGCGCAGGCAGGCCGAGCGAGCGCAGCACCGACGGGCGCGCGACGTCGGCGTCGACGAGCAGCACGGTGTGGTCGAGTTCCATCGCGATGCTCATCGCCAGGTTGATCGCGCAATAGGTCTTGCCTTCGCCCGGCAGCGAACTGGTCACCATGATCAGGTTGCCCGGCTTTTCGCCCGCGGCGCGTTCGGCGAACGCGCGCTGCAGCAGCGGGCGCTTGATGACGCGGAAGTCTTCCAGCAGGCGCGTGCGGCCGCCGGCCGCCGTGACCATGCCCAGGTCGCGCATGCGGTTCAGGTCCAGTTCGACGCGGCGGGTCGAAAATTTCTGCGCCGGGCGCGAATCGGCCTCGGCTGCCGCGGGCGCCGCTGCGGGTGCGGTCGCGGGTTTGGCCGCGGATTTGGCCGATTCCGGCGCCACGACCGGTGCCAGGGCCACGGGCGCGTTCGGCGCGGCTGCGCCGGCCGCCTCGATGGCGTCGACCGCGGCCGTTTCCGCTGGCTTGGCGACGGCGGGCGCGTTGCGCTGCAGGTCGATCCGGCTTGCCGCTTTTTCGATGATGCTCACGGTGTACTCCTTAATCTTAAAGCGTGGGGCGGACCAGGATTGCGGCCATCCCGATGCCATAGGCACTGAACAGCAGCAACACGGATCCCCCGAGCGCGACCAGGCGGCGCTTGCGCTTGACGGTCTGCTCCGGCGTCCAGTTCATGCCGATCGAGCCGAGCACCGGCAGGCCGGTCACGTCGCGCAGCGTGCTCTGGCTCAGGAACGTCGGACGCAGTTGGCTCATCAGGAACGCGACGGCCAGGCCGGCGATGAGGGCGCCGGCGAACACCAGCGAGAACAGGCGCAGGCGGTTCGGGCCGCTCGGATGGTTCGGCACGGTCGGCGGATCGATCACGCGGAACGTCAGCATGTCGGTGGCGGACGACAGGTCGCCCGACAGGCGCGCCGATTCGCGGCGTTCGACCAGCTTCTGATAGTTTTCGCGGTTGACCGCATAGTCGCGGTTCAGCTGGGCGAACTGGGCCTCGATTTCCGGCGCCGTCGTGCTCTGGCTGCGCAGGCGTGCCGCGCGGTTCTCGTATTCCGCGACGCGGGCGCGCATCGACGCCACGCGCGCCTCGGCCTGCGACAGCGCCACGTTCAGCTGCTGCAGCATCGGGCTGTAGCTGGCGCCCGGGTCGAGGCTGCGCTTCTTGTGCTTGGCCAGGTCGGCCTTCTGCGCCAGCAACTGGTCGAGCAGGCGGCGGTTGGCGATCACGTCCGGATGCTGTTCCGTGAACTGCAGGCGCAGCATGTCCAGGTTCTTTTGCGCGGTCGCGATGCGCGCTTCCAGTTCCGGGTCGACGAGGGCCGGGTCGACCGTCACGGTGCCCGGCTTGGCCGGATCGCCGTCGATCTGGTGGCGGATCGCGTTGCGTGCCTGTTCCGCTTCGGCCAGCTCGAGCTTGGCCTGGCTCAGCTGGTCGTTCGCCTGCAGCAACTGGCCGCCGAAGTCGCCGCTGCCGCCGCCTTCGCGCGGGAGCATGCCCAGGTTCTTGAGCTTGAATTCCTTCAGCGAATTCTCGGCCGCGGCCAGTTTTTCTTCATAGGTCTTGATCTGGTCGTCGATGAACTGGACCGCCTTTTCCGAATCCTGCTTCTTGCCGCTGAAGCTGCCTTCGACGAAGATCGTCAGCAGCGACTGGACGACGTCCTTGCCCAGCTTGGGACTGTCGGAGACATAGGTCAGCGTGTAGATGTCGTCGCGCTCCGTGCCGGAGACCTTGATCTTCGACATCAGTTCATCGACGATCTTGTCGTGTTCCTTGCTGTCCTTGGCCTTGACGTCGAGGTCGACCATGCGCATCAGGCGCTCGACGTTCGGGCGGCTGATCAGCGTACGGCGCATGAACATCACTTGCTGCTCCAGGTTGGGCACGGTCGTCATGCTCGACAGCAATGGTTTCAGGATGCTCTGCGTGTCGACATAGACGCGTGCCGATGCTTCGTACTGATTGGGCAGGCGCAACACCACCACCCAGCCGATCAGTGCGACAACCCAGGTAATGACGACGGCATGCCAACGGTATTTGCCAATCGCCTTGAGGAAGTTAAGAAGTACGGCTGTGATCTCTGCCATCTCGTCAGTCTCGCCATGAACGGCCCGCTACCTTTCGGGAGGGGGCCAAAAAATAATCAAATACCTCGCATGATCGCTTGTACCCCGAGCAATTGCAATTACACGCGAGAAAAATATGGTGAGCCCATTCGGAAGTGCCTCATCTGCAACACTAATGCCGCCAAGCAATCTGAGGACCATGCGGGTTTTTGCTTAACATCCGTGAATTATTAGCACGGATTTAATAAAAATCCGTTAAACCGTTGTATGCCTTCAACGCCAGCGCAGTGCGTTGAGCGATCTCATCGCGTAGACTAGCGGCGCAGCAATTGCTCAAGTTCAAGCGCTTTATTGTAATGTCTAAAATGCAAAAGGGGGTGCACGGTTGATGCCGCTTCGAAATAGGGAGCGTGCTCCCGTCAACCCGTCTTCCCACCCCCGTCGGCGCCGTGTGGCGACCGTGCTGGGCGTACTTGTGCTGTCCGCCTGCGCCCTGCCGGGGCTGGCCGCGGCAACCGACCTGAGGACGATCGTCCCGACCATCAAACGTTCCGTCGTGGGTGTCGGCACGTTCGAGCGGACCCGCAGCCCGTCGACGGTCTTCGTCGGCACCGGTTTCGTCGTCGGCGACGGCCTGGACGTCATCACCAATGCCCACGTCGTCCCGGCCACGCCGGCCGACGGCAACATCGAACAGCTCGGCATCGTGCTGCCGGATGGCGAAGGGGTGCGCTTCCGGCCGGCCGCGCTGGTGGCGCGCGACAACGAACACGACCTGGCCCACCTGCGTCTCAGCGGCACGCCCTTGCCCGCGCTCGAACTGGGCGATTCGGATACGGCCCAGGAAGGGCAGGAGCTGGCGTTGACGGGTTTCCCGCTCGCCATGGCGCTGGGCCTGCACGCGGCCACGCACCGGGCGACCCTGGCGGCCATCACGCCCATCGTCCGTCCTTCGCTCGGCGCCCGCAGCCTCGATCCGCGCCAGATCGCGGCCCTGCAACGCGCACCCTTCAATATCTTCCAGCTCGACGGGACTGCGTATCCCGGCAACAGCGGCAGCCCCGTGTACGATCCCGCCACCGGCAAGGTGCTGGGCGTGATCAATGCCGTGTTCGTGAAAGGGCTCAAGGAGACGGCGATCACGGCGCCGAGCGGGATCACGTATGCCATCCCCGCCAACTACGTGCGCGCGCTGTTGCAGAAGAAGTAAGCAGAAAAGCGGCAAGCGCGTCATGATCAAACACAATTTCTATTGTGCGCAGTCTTTTCGTTGGGCACTATGTTATACAATACGAAGCTGTTAATGGCTTTATAACAACGGCTTTACCGAAAGGGATCTGACGTGGGCAAGTACAAGGCGAACCTGGTGAAACATTCGGCGATCGTGCTCGCCGCCGCATGCGCGCTGGCGCTGGGTGGTTGCGCAACGCGCGGCCAACAGCCGATCGAGACGCAGGTGACCGACAGCCAATACCTGATCGGGCCGGGAGATGCCGTGAACATCATCGTCTGGCGCAATCCGGAAGTGTCGATGTCGGTGCCGGTGCGTCCGGACGGCAAGATCACGACGCCGCTCGTCGAAGACCTGCCGGCCGCCGGCAAAACCTCGACCGCGCTCGCCCGCGATATCGAAAAAGCCCTGTCCAAGTACATCCAGCAGCCCGTCGTCACCGTCGTCGTGACGACCTTCGTCGGCAATTACGACGAGCAGATCCGTGTGATCGGCCAGGCCACGAAGCCGCAGGCGCTGCCTTACCGCCGGAACATGAGTTTGATGGACGTGATGATCGCCGTCGGCGGCACCACGGAATTCGCGGCGGGCAATCGCGCCAGCCTGATCCGTAACGTGGATGGTAAACAACAACGGTTCAACGTTCGCCTCGACGACCTGATCAAAGAGGGCGACATTTCGGCCAACGTGCCGATGCGACCGGGTGACGTTCTGGTCATTCCGGAAAGTTTCTTCTGACAACAACGTCCGTCGATATTTTTTACATCACCCGGCGTTCCAACATACAATAGTAGTTGCTGGGTGGTACGGCACCAAAATAAGCACCTGATTTTAATGTAAGTTTTTCTTCCTGGCACCACGCTGGCGCAAA
Source organism: Massilia sp. Masssp93 (assembly GCF_059491295.1). Lineage (NCBI taxonomy): Bacteria > Pseudomonadati > Pseudomonadota > Betaproteobacteria > Burkholderiales > Oxalobacteraceae > Massilia > Massilia sp. Masssp93. The sequence goes on from NZ_CP168502.1 coordinate 6,357,861, forward strand.
ACTTGCTTGTTCAGGTACTGGTCGCCCTCAGTGAGCGCGACAACATTTTGGGGAACGCACGTGGCTACCGAAAATCAAAATAACGACAAGATTGAAACGGCGCCGTCCTTGACTCAACGCGGGGCGGCCCGTCGTCGCCTGGCCAAAATCGGCATGGGCGCCGGGGTTCTCGCGACGCTGGAAAGCAAGTCGGCGATGGCGTCGATGGTCTGTCGGGCGCCTTCGGGCTCGCTGTCGAACGGCCTGGCCGCCAGCCATTACGCGAACGGCAAGGCGCCTGCCTGCAATGGATTATCGCCGGGCTACTGGAAGCAGCCGCAACATGCATGGCCGGTGTCGCGCGACCTGATGTTCACCAGCGTGTTCTACGCGGTGGGCAACGGCACGGCCTGCCCGGTCCGGGCCGATTCGTACAAGAACGGCGACTGCTACAAGCCGGGCTCGTACTACTGCGCCAAGCTGGCGGACATGCTGAACCCGCAGGACTTCGACAACAACAATGTCGGCATGCACCTGGTGGCGGCTTACCTCAACCTGCAGGCGAAGTACATCGACTTCATCGAACTCACCGACCTGCAGACCATGTGGAGCGAGCTGCAGACCACGGGCCGCTACAGCCCGACCGCCGGCGTGTACTGGGACAATGCCCAGGTCGCTAACTACCTCAGCTCGATTCACGACTGACGGGCGGCGACACGCATGTGGCGTTTGACGCCTGGGCAGGCGCTGGCCTGCCGGGAATGGGATGGGGAAGCCGTGCTGTACAACGACTTGTCGGGCAGTACCCACCTGCTGGATGGCGCCGCGCTCGACCTGCTGCTCGCCTTGCGCGACGAACCCGCCGATGCCGCCACGCTGGCCGGCCGCCTGGCCGAACGCTTCGATGCCGGCGACGACGACCTCGTGTCCCTGATCGACGACATGCTGGCCGCGCTGGCCGGGCTGGACCTGATCGAACCATGCTGACGGTCGGTTCGCTGTCGCGCGCCGAACTGCGGGCGCGCCTGTCCGGCGACGGCCTCGTGTTGCGTACGGGCCCCTTCGCCAACCGCATCCGCAGCGACGTCCCGCCATTGATCGACAGTCTCGCGCTGATGTATGCCGATTATCCGGTCGAGCCGGACGGCGGCTTCGTCGACTTCCACCTCGATTTGCGGCGCTCGGGCGGCCTGCGCCGCTGGTATCGTTCCCAGGTGCATTTTGCCTATGACGGCACGACGCCGTTCCAGCCGCTGCCGCTGGGGCAAGCGTATCCGATGCTGGAATGGACGATGAACTGGTGCGTCTCGCACCGCGCCCACGGCTATCTGATCATCCACGCGGCCGTGCTCGAAAAACATGGCCGCGCGATCATCCTGCCGGCGCCGCCCGGCTCCGGCAAGAGCACCCTGACGGCCGCCCTGCTGGGACACGGCTGGCGGCTGCTGTCGGACGAGATGACCCTCGTGCACCTCGACGACGGCGTGCTCGTGCCGCTGCCGCGCCCCGTCAGCCTCAAGAATGCCTCGATCGACATCATCCGCGCCTTCCGTCCCGACGCCGTGCTGAGCCGTCCCGTGGAAGAAACCACCAAGGGGACGATCGCCCACCTGAAGGCGCCGCGGGACAGCATCGCCCGTGCCCTGGAACCGGCCCGGCCGGCCTGCATCGTGTTCCCGCGCTGGGAGGCCGGCGCCGCCGTCGCATTGGAACCGCTGCCGAAAGCGCGCGCCTTCATGCAGGTGGCCGACAACAGCTTCAATTACCAGGTGCTCGGCGCGCGCGGTTTCATGGCGCTCGGCCGGCTGATCGACGCCAGCGACGCGTACACGTTCCGCTACAGCAGCCTGCCCGACGCGATGGCGCTGTTCGAACGCCTGGCGCTGGGGACGGCATGACGCGCCTGCCGGTACTGGTGCGCGTGCTGCGCGATCCGGCCGTCGTGCGCGGCCTGGACGCGGCCGGCTGGGACTTGCTGCTGCGCCAGGCCGACGCCGCCAACCTCGATGCGTTCCTGCTCGTGCTGCTGGAAGATGCCGGCCTGCTCGACACGGTTCCCGCCGCGCCGCGCGCGCACCTGGAGTGGACGCGCGCGGGCGCATCCGGCCATGCCCGGGCCGCGCGCTACGAAGTCCGCCAGATCGGCCGGGCGCTGGCGGATCTGGGATTGCCGCTGATCCTGCTCAAGGGCGCCGCGTATGCGATGGCCGGCCTGGACGCGGGCCGCGGACGGCTGTTTTCCGACATCGACATCCTCGTGCCCAAGACGCGCCTGCCCGAGGTCGAGGCGGCCCTCATGATGCACGGCTGGATCACCACCCACCACGATACCTACGACCAGCGTTACTATCGTGAATGGATGCACGAGCTGCCGCCGATGCAGCACGCGCGGCGCGGCAACTCGATCGACGTGCACCACGCGATCCTGCCGGAGACGGCGCCGGTGCGCCCCGACCCGGACAAGCTGCGCGCCGCGGCCAGGCCGATCGCCGGTGCGCCCGGCCTGGCCACGCTGGCCCCGGCCGACATGGTGCTGCACAGCGCCGTGCACCTGTTCTTCGACGGCGAATTCGACAAGGGCTTGCGCGACCTCGTCGACATGCACCGGCTGCTGCGGGAATTCGGCGCGCAGCCCGGGTTCTGGGACGCGCTGCCGGCGCGCGCGCGCGAACTCGAGCTGGGGCGGCCGCTGTTCTATGCGTTACGCTATTGCCCGCGCCTGCTCGGCACGGCCGTGCCGCCGGCGGTGCAGGCGGCCGTGGCCCCGGCGGGGCCGAATCCGGTCCTGTTGTGGCTGATGGACCGGTTGTTCGGGCGCGCGCTGCTGCCGCTGCATGTGAGCTGCGAGGGTACGTTCAGCAGCCTGGCGCGCTTTGCGCTGTACGTGCGCGGGAACTGGCTGCGCATGCCGCCGCTGCTGCTGGCGCGGCATCTGTTTCATAAAGCGTTTATCACGAAGCATGACGAGTCGCAGGCGGCCTGAACCTTTTAGGCGCGCCCGGCGACCCCAACTGGAGCGGCCACTGCCGGGGGAATATGTCGGAACCGTTTGATATCGACCAGGACTGGGACGCCGTCGTCGTCGGCACCGGCATGGGGGGCGCCACGCTCGGTTACGCGCTGGCGCGCGCCGGCCGCCGCGTGCTGTTCCTCGAAAAGGGCGCGGCCCACCCGGACCTCGTCGGCCGCTACGCCGAGGACGACTTCCCGCGGCCGGAAGTCCCGCAGCCGGCGCACCGGGACATCCTCGCGCGCGCCGGCCGCTATCCGGACCAGATCGTCGACCGCTCGGGTCCGCGCACCCAGCGCTTCGTGCCCTTCATCGGTTCCGGGGCGGGCGGTTCGAGTGCGCTGTACGGCATGGCGCTGGAACGCTTCTTCCCATCCGATTTCGCCGTCGCCGACCACTATCAAGCGCCGCCCGGCGCCGATCTGCCGCCGCGCTGGCCCGTCGCCTACGACGAGCTGGCACCGTACTACGACAAGGCCGAGCAATTGTTCCGGGTGCGCGGCACGGCGGACCCGCTGCGCGCGGACGGGCCGCGCGAGCACCTGCTGCCGTCTCCACCGTTGACGCCGGGGTCCGCGGAACTGTTCGGCTTGTTCGAAGGCCGCGGCCTGCATCCGTACCGGTTGCCGCTGGCCTGCGAATTCGTCGACGGCTGCAGCGGTTGCCAGGGTTATCTGTGCGGCCGCGCCTGCAAGAACGACGCCGGCCGGATCTGCCTGCAACCGGCCTTGCGCGACCACGGCGCCCGCCTGCTCGACGATTGCGAGGTCGTGGCGCTGGAAGCCGACCGCAGCCGCGTGACGGGCGTCGTGTGCGAACGACGCGGCACGCGCTTCACCGTGCGCGCGCCCATCGTGGTGCTGGCCGCCGGCGCCCTCGAGACGCCGCGCATCCTGCTCGGCTCGGCGTCCGGCGCGTGGCCGCAAGGCCTCGCGAACGCGTCCGGCCTCGTCGGCAAATACCTGATGCGCCACCACATCGACCTCTACCTGGTCGAGCCGAAACTCAAGGGTGAGTTCGACAATCGCCAAAAAGAGCTCGCCTTCAACGATTTTTATTTGTTGGACGGACAGAAACTCGGCTCCGTGCAGTCCTTCGGCCGCCTGCCGCCGGCGGCCACCCTGGCGGCCTCCGTGGCCGACGACCTGCGCCAGGGACCGCTGCCGTGGGTGGCGCCGCTGTTCAAGCTGGCCAAGCCGTTCGTCATGCCGGTGCTCGACGGTCTCGTGCATCGGCGCATGATCCTGGCAGCGACGCTCGAGGATTTCCCGTATGCCGACAACCGCGTCGAACCGGCGCGCGACGACGCGGAGAACGCCCGCCTGGCCATCGAATACCGCGTGCGCGACGCCGACCGCGCGCGCATCGCGGCGTTTCGCGCGCGGATGCGCGCGGTGCTCGCGGGCTACAGCGTCAAACTGATCAAGCAGGCCGAGAACAACCAGCGCATCGCCCACGTGTGCGGCACATGCCGGTTCGGCGACGATCCCGCGCAGAGCGTGCTCGACCGCAATAACCGCGCGCACGGGCTCGCCAACCTGTACGTCGTCGACAGCTCGTTCTTCCCGTCGTCCGGCGGCACCAACCCGAGCCTGACGATCGCGGCGAACGCCCTGCGCGTAGCGGATCACCTGCTGGCGCAGGCCTGATGCGGCTTTATTTATTCATCATTCATCGACAAGGAGATCGCCCATGCGGCTTTCCGACTTAAAAGGCCATTGGGCGCTGGTGACTGGCGCGTCGTCCGGCATCGGCGAGGAATTCGCCCGCCAGCTGGCGCAGGCCGGCATGCGGCTGGTGCTCGTGGCGCGGCGCGAAGAGAGGCTGCTGGCCGTCGTCAAGGCGTTGCAGACGGAGTACGGCGTCGAGGCGCGGGCCATCGTGGCCGACCTGGCCGATCCGGCCGCCGTGGCGCGCATCCGTGCGGAACTCGACGGCGCGGGCATCCGCGTGCGTCTGCTGTGCAATAACGCTGGGGCAGGGCGCTGGGGACGGTTCGAGGCGACCGATGCGAGCGTCTACGACGAACTCAACACGCTCAACACGACCGCGCTCGTCGCGACGTGCCGCCGCTTCTTCGACCATCTGTCCTCGTTCCCGAGCAGTGCCGTGATCAATGTCTCGTCGGCCGCGGCCTACCAGCCGGTGCCGTACATGGCTGTGTACGCGGCCAGCAAAGCCTTCGTGCAGAGCTTCAGCCAGGCGCTGCATGGGGAGTGGAAGGAGCGCGGGATCCTCGTGCAGACGCTCGTGCCGGGCCCGACGGCCACCGAGTTCGACGCCAAGGCCGGCGCCTACGAGAGCGCCCTCGTCGAGCGCGATGCGCCGGCCGACGTCGTGCGGGCATCGCTGGCGGGACTGGAGCGCGACGTGCCCGTCGTGAACGCGGCCAAGGGGACGTACAAGCAGCGCGTGTTTGCCGGGCTGGCGCCGCACGCGATGGTCATCCGCGAAGTCGGCAAGATGTTCAAGCCGCCCGAAGGCAAGTGAAACGGCAATAAAAAAACCGCGGTCGAAACCGCGGTTTTTTCATGAGGCCGGTCCGAAAGGCGGATTAGGCCTTCGGAGCGCGACGACGACGCTGTGCGCCGACCAGACCCAGCATGCCCATGCCCAGCAGCATCATGGTGCCCGGTTCCGGCAGGGCGAAGGTGTTCGAACCGTCGACCTTGAAGACGATGTCGTGCGCGGTGTCAACGGTGTAATCCGGGAACAGGGCGCTGCCGCCTTTCTGGAAGTTCAGCGTAGCCGAGTTGCCAGCCGGGAAGTTCAGGTTCGATTCGAAGTTGATGCCGAACAGCAGGTGCGTCACGCCTTGCAGGTAGGCCGGGTCGATGAAGTCGCCAGCCTGGACGATGTCTGCGTTCAGCTTGGTCGAACCCTGGCCGCCGGCGCCAGCGATCGTGAAGGTCGACTGGGTGTTGGTCGGCACGATGGTCAGCAGGGCGATCAGCTGGCCGTCGTCGAAACCGGTGCCGCCGGTGGTCGAGGCGTTGGCGGCGGTGTCGTAGTAGATCGCGACTTTGTTGTCGGCAGCGGTGCCGCCCAGACCGAAGGTAGCGGTCGTGCCTGCCAGGCTCGTGACTTTTTCGGTCAGCTTGGCGACGATCGTGAATTCGAAGGCCTTGCCGGCGCCTTTGGTGCCGTTGGCGTTGAAGTCCAGGCCCGAGTCGAACGTGTTCGTCGTGTTGCCGTCGATGCTGGCCAGGTTCGACTGGTACAGGAACTGGAAGCTCTGGCCAACGCTCAGCGGCGAGCCGAACGGGCCGACGCCTTTCGCAACACCGCTACCGGTCGTGTTCCAGTCCAGGGTCGTGGCATCCGATGCCAGGACATTGGTGCCATCCTTCAGGGTGAAAGCTTGTGCCGACGACGCGGCGAGTGCGAAACCAAGGGCGGCTGCGACCGGGATCAGCTTGCGAAACGACTTCTTCATATTGGCTCCAAGTAATCTGCTGGTTAAATTTGTCGGGGGAGTAGCCCGTTGTAATTGCGGGCTTATACCTACACTAAAGCAATCCCCATGCCAGATCACTTTGCTCTGTTTAGAATCAAGGACTTAAGCAGTAAAACAAGAGAAATCGTAAGTCGCCAGACGCGCGGTGTAAAAAATTCCGACAGCCAATTAATCGACGTTGGACAGCGCAGCGCTGTCGTCGCCCACCCTGTGCGCCGGCGCAAACCGGTGGAAAGCACGCACGCCTTCCAGAAAGGCGGCCATGCGTTGCGGCGCCGGATAAGCGGCGAACGCATCGGCCACGCGCCGCGCCGCGGCCGTCATGGCCGGATCGTCGAGCATCGCGCGCACCTGGCGCGTCAGTTTCTTGGCGCGGAAGCGATCGGCGCGCAGCAGCGCACCGGCGCCGGCCTTGATGACGCCGCTCATGTTCAGGAATTGGTCGAGATTGCCGGCGACGCCCAGCACCGGCACGCCGGCGGCCAGGGCCTGCTGGCTGGTCGGACTGCCGCCGTTGCACACGACCAGCCTGGCGCGCTGCGCCGCCAGGTCGCCCGGCAGGTAGGGCGCGACGAACGCGTTCGCCGGCGCGCTCGCCACGTCGATCGTCCCGGCCGTGGCCGCGATGACCGTCACCGGCAGCGGCGCCAGCGCTTCCAGCACGAGCGGCAGCAGGCGGCCCTGGCCGGAACTGCCGAGCGTGACGTAGACGATGGGTTTGTCTTCCGGCACCCTGTCCCACCACTCGGGCTTGGCCAGCGGCGGCGCCCAGATGATGGGGCCGATGTACGCATGCTGCTGCGGCAGGCTTTTTGGCGGGAACAGGTCGGGGACGTCGGCGTACATGCTGTAGTCCGCATCCGTGTACACCTTGCGCAGGTCGGCGCCCAGCGAGGGCAGCCCATATTTGCGGCGCACGCGGTTGAGCGGGACGGAATGCGAGGCGAAGGCGACCGGACGCGCCATGCGGAAGATCGCATTCGCGATGCGGATCGGCAGGAGGCGCGTCAGCGGGATGTGCGGCACGGCGTAATGCTGCACGACGTACGGGCTCCAGTACGCGTTCATCAGCGACACGTACGGAATCCGGCGCAGCCGCGCGCTGACGGACAGCGACAGGCGGAAGTCGCCGACGACGATGTCGGGGCGGACCGCGTCCAGCACGCGCAGGTCATCTTCCACGTAGCCGGTGAGGGTCGCCGTGTTGTACACCGGCTTTCCGCCCGCGAGCGCGTCGAGGAATTGCTGGCTGGGAATGCTGTGGATGGTCCAGCGGGTGAATTGCGTCCCGTTGAAACAGAAGTCATAGCCTTCGGCGCAGGCGAAATGCACGTCGAAGCGTGCCGGATCGAGGGATTGCGCGAGCGCGATGGGACGTCCGACGTGGGCCAGCGTCACGGCTTCCGCAAAGAACAGGATTTTGATACGTTCCATAGGGGCGTTGATCGTGAAAGGGTTGCGGGAACGTGCCGGGCGAACGACGCCGGCGGTGCGGGAAGGCCCGCGCCGCCGGTTTATTTCATCAGTTCTTCGAGCGGCTTGCGCAGCGAACGGGCCTGGGGTGCGGGACCGGCGCCGAGGCGGCCCATGAAGACCGGATGACCGTTGCCGGTGCCGATCAGCTTGTGCAGGCGCTGCTGCAATTGCCGCGCCGCGCCATGCAGTTTCTCGACGGTCGAGAACGATTCGCCGTGCTGCACGTAGGCGGAAAAGATCAGGGGCGTCATCTCGGGCTGCATGGCCAGCCCCAGGTGGGTGAGCGTGAGCCAGAAGCGCTGCACGGCGCGGCCGGCGGCGACGTGGTCCTCGACGGTCTCCGGCGCGCGTTTGGCCATGATGACGAAGTGCGCAGCGCAGCGCAGACCCGGCACGAGGTCCATCTGCAGGCGCGGCGCCCAGGTGCCCATCAGGCGGTTCATCGTGGACAGGCGGCCCCAGCTGACCATCGCCCATTTCATCAGGCGCAAGGTGGCGGCGTCGACGCCCAGGGCCTGGTCGGGCACGCGGTCGGGGCTGTGGCGCGCGTTCCAGTGGATGATGCGGCGATGCACCTCGTAGGCTTCCGGCATGGTCAGGCGCAGCTTGGCGTTCGAAAACATCAGGCGCGCGGCGGCCATCTTGCCGCCGAAGCCTTCGATCCAGCGCACGTCGTAGCCGTCGCCGACGGCATCTTCGAGGGCGCGTTTTTCCTCGGGCAGCAGGGCGCGCGTGCTCATCGCGCGGCGCTGCACGCTGCGGGTCGTGATCGCGGCGATGAGCGGACTCGGCGTTACTGCCGCATCCTGCACGAAACGCACGTCGAACACGGGCAGGTGATCCTGATCGTCCGGACGCCGGGTGATCTCGGTGCGCAGGCCGTGGGCGGTGGCGGCGATCGCCATCGTTTCCAGCAGGGTGCCGTGCGACAGCTGGCTCGGGCGGCCGCGGAAGTCGTACACGGTATCCTCGCGCGTGTCGTAAAAGTGCACGGCGACGTGGTCGGGGCCGAGCACTTCGAAACGCCAGACCTGGGTGTTGTCGCCGCTCGGCGCCCAGCGTGCCAGGTCGAGGATGTCGTGGATCGTCTGCGGGAGGTTCATGCCTGTACCGCTTTCCCTGCCAGCTGGCGTGTCATCTGGCGCTTGCCGACGGCGATCATCAGCCGGTGCAGCGGATTGCCGTTGCCGCCCGGGCGCCAGGTATGGGCCAGCTTGTTGCGATAGGCATCGAACTGCACGCCGTGCGGTGCGGCCAGGACCTTTCCGCGTCCGAGCAGGATCTTGAGCGCCTCGGTGGCGACGATGCCGGCGCACAACTGGCACGCCATGAAGGTCGACGGACCGCGGCGCTCCACGAAGTTGACGGCGTCCGGCACCACGAGATAGGGACGATGCAGGCCGGCCGGCGCGAGGCCGACGACGAAGCGGATCGCCTTGTCCAGTTCGGGCAGTTCGCCCCACTGGAAATACTCCTCGAACGTCATCTGCCCCGGCATGAAGTTCAGCAGGGCGGCGCCCATGCCCAGCGGCGCGGCCGTCGTGGCCGGGATGCCGAGGCGGGCGCAGGCGGCGAACGTCTGCTGGCGGGCGTCGAAGGCAAAGAAGTCGAGCGCGTCGACGTACAGGTCGACACCGTCCAGGAATTGATCGAGATTGCCCTGGTTGACGCCATCAGGAAAGATATTGATGTCGATTTCGGGATTGATGTCCTTGGCCATGCGGGCCAGGACCTCGGCCTTGGGCTGGCCGACCGTCGACATCATGGCGCCGACCTGGCGGTTGAAGTTGACGATGTCGAAGGTGTCGAAATCGGCGATATGAAATTTTGTCACGCCCAGGCGCGCCAGGGTCAGCAGGTGTACGCCCCCGACCCCGCCGCCGCCGGCGATGGCGACGCGCTTGCCGCGCAGGGTCTGCTGTTCTGCCGGCGTCACCCAGCCGATATTGCGCGAAAACGCCTGTTCATAGCGGAACGGATTTGTCATTGATGAGGAAAAACGGTTTTATCGATAAAAGGGCCGCGGCGACGTGATCTGCAACGCACAGCCCTTTTATGCGTGCTGTTCGTCCATGCGCAGGAGGCGATTGATGATGCCTCGTTCTTCGCGCGGCGAGAAGAAATAGGGATAAAACGAACGTTCGGACACGTTGTTATCGGCGCTGAATGTGCCGCCGAATTTCTGGATCTGTTCCGTTACAAATTCCAGATTTACCCGCAACAGGTAGGCCGGTGCCTCGACGCGCGGGTTGATTTTCAGTTCGCCCTCCTGCTGGAAACCGAGCATGCGTTCGTAAAAACGGCGATGGCGCGGGTTCACTTCGATGACGATATCCGTACATTGGTGGATGTCGCGGGCGTAGATCACAGCCAGGTGAAACAGGTTGGCCAGCGAAGTCTTCGAACGTACCGATGGGTCGAACGCCAGCTTCGTGAACTCGCACAGGCGCGCGCCATAGTTGCGGTGTGCGTCCAGCTCCTCCTTGAAGATCTGGTCTGCCATCAGGCCGATCGGCGAGTCGATACCGATCGTGAGCGTACCGACCACGTCGCCCTTGTCGGTGGCGGTGAGGGTAATGCGATTCGGGTCGTCGCTGAATTGGTGCGTGCCGGAGTAACCACGCCAGGCATACATCTTGTTGATCAGCATACTTGCCGAATTTCGCCCGTCCGCAGTATCGGTAAGCCGGATTCCATACGAATCGTGGTTCACGATGACATCCTCATATTGCGAGGGCGTCATATTATCGCGATCGCTGAAATCATGAGCGTCCGATAGGGATGCGGCCGAACTACCCTCTGGATCCTTGAAATCGTCGAAAGTCGTCATCGCAGGATTCCCCAATTGTTTAAAAACGCCCGCGTGCGGCGGACGGAAGTTCCGGACCCCGGCCCTGGCGCTGCCGGGCACGGATTATTATTTATTTATTAATGTATATTAGCTTCTTACAAAGCCTTTAGCAATGCGCGCGCTTCATCTGCCTGGGCGAACGATTTATCGGTCGCCAGAAGCTTGTCGAGCTCCTTGCGCGCGCCCGCCTTGTCGCCGGATTTGCTCAGGCCCACCGCCAGGTGGTAGCGCACTTCCGACGAGTTCGGCGCCAGGCCGCTGGCCTTCTGCAGCAGCGGCACGCCGCGGCTCGTATTGCCTTGCTCGACCAGCAGCCAGCCCAGCGTGTCCATGATGCCGGGGTTGTTGTCCGCCAGCTTGTACGCCTGCTCGGCAGTCGGCAGGGCACGCGGATCTTTTTCTTGTTGGTAAGCGTAGGCCAGGTTGTTCAGTGCGGCCGCGTTGTTCGGGATGCGCTTGACGACGTCTTCCAGGCGCGCGATCGCCGCCTTGTAATCCTTGGCGGCCAGGCTGTTCTCGGACACGTACATGCCGGTCAGGACGTCATCCGGGTGTTCCTTGAGCCACTGGGCCGCGCGTGCCTGCGCTTCCTTGCCTTTGCCGGCCAGCGTCATGGCCTGCAGGGATTTCACGAAGATTTGCGGCGCCTTGTCGAGCGTCAATGCCTTGTCGTAGGCCGGCAGCGCTTGCGCCGGCTTCTTCTGCGCCATCAGCACGTCGCCTTCGGTCGCGTAGCCGACGGGCGACTTGGCGTTGGTCTTCTGGATCTCGCGGGCAAAGGCCAGGGCCTCGTCCGCGTGGCCCATGCGCATGGCCAGCTCGACCTGGGCCAGGCGGGCGGCGATCAGGTCCGGCTGCAGGTCGACGGCGCGCTTGAGGTCCTCGACCGCGGCATTATTGTTCTGCATCAGCATGTGCACACCGGCCAGGCGCAGGTGCGGCGCGGCCGATTTCGGCACCAGGTTCACCAGCTTGCTGTAGGTTTCCAGCGCCCCGGCCGTGTCCTTGTTGGCGATCTGGGCCTGGCCCAGCAGTTCCACCAGCTCGGGATTGGTCGGGTTGGCGGTCTGGAACTTGCGTGCCAGGGTCAGCGCTTTTTGCGGCTGTCCCGTACGCAGGTAGTGCCGGCCGAGCGTGATCGCGGGGACCACCGAATTCGGATTCGAATTGCTGGCTTTCTCGAACCACGTCGTCGCCTCGGCGGCATGATTCTGCATCATCGCCAGTTCACCCAGGGCGCGCATGGCGTCGGCGTTGTTCGGTTCCTTCTGCAGGACTTTTTCGTAGCGCTGCTTGGCGGCGTCGGGTTTCTTTTCGACGAGGTCCAGGCGCGCCAGGTTCTGCACGGCCGGAATGAAGGTCGGCTGTATGGCCACGGCCTTGTCGAGCGCGGCGCGGGCGGCGGGAACATCGCCCCTCACCATGTTGACCGCACCTTTCAGCGTCAGCACCTGGGGATTGTCGGGCTGTTGCTTTTCGAGGGCGTCGATGGCGGCCAGGGCCTTGTCGTAGTGCTTGAGGCTGACTTCTGTCTGGACCAGCGCCATCGTCGCGTGCGCCGATTTCGGATCGAGCTCGGTGGCCATTTCCAGTTCGGAAAGGCCGCGTGCCTGGTCGCCCTGGGCCAGCTTGGACAGGCCGAGCGAAGTGCGCAAGCCGGCCGCCTTGGGCGCCAGCACGGCGGCTTTTTCCAGGTAGGCACTGGCTTTGTTGAAGTCATGTACCTGCATATAGGTTTCACCGGCCAGCGCCAGGACCTGCGGATCGTCCGCCGCGCTCTTGAGGGCCGGTGCCAGCGTGGCGGCCGCATCGGCCGGCTGGGCGCTCCTGAGCTGGACCTGGGCCAGCAGCTTGCGGGCATAGACGTCGTCTGGATTGCTTTCCAGATATTTACGCAGGTGCTGGTCGGCCTGTTGCAGGGAGCCGAGATTCAGTTCGGATGCACCGGTCAGCAGGATGCTGGGCATGTGGTCGGGGGCGACTTTCAGCACGCGTTGCAGGGCATCCTGGGCGGCCTGGTATTTACCCTGCGAGAATTCGTACAGCGCACGGGTGTACGTCACGAGCAAATTGCCCGGAGCATTCTTCTCGGCGGCATCGATTTCCGTTTTTGCATCCGGGAACTTGCCGCGGGTGATGTCGATGTACGCCTTTTCGATATGCGCGGTACGATGGTGCGGATTCAACGCCAGCGCCTGATCGAAGGCGGCGATCGCCTCGTCGGCCTTGCCCTGGGTGCGCAGCATGGTGCCGCGCGCCATGAAGACATCCGGATTCTTGGGGTCCTTGGCCACCGCCTCATCGATATAGTGTGTGGCGGCATCCCTGTCGTGCTTGGCGATGGCATAGCGCGCCAGGCCGAGCAGCGCATCGCCCGAATTGGCGTTCAGCGCCAGGGCCTGGTCGAACGCCTGCTTGGCCTCGTCGAGCTTGCCGGTTGCCAGCAGCGCTTCGCCGCGCAGCGCCAGCAGCGGCGCCGACTTGGCGGCCGCCTCCGGCGTGACGTCGTCGAGGATTTCCTTGAATTTGCCTTGCTGCGACATCGCCTTGCTCAGCAGGGGCAGCACGCGGTCGGCCGCGATACCGGCCGAGCGGGCTTTACGGAATTCCTTTTCGGCCGAGGCGAAATCGCCCATGCCGAGTTCCAGGCTGCCCAGCTCGATGCGCGCTTCGCCGTTTTCCGGGCTCTTTTCGACGGCATTCTTGAGCTGGATCATCGCCGACTTCAGGTCACCCTTTTGCTGGTACTGTTTGGCATCGGTCAGCAGCTGTTCGGTCGACTGCGTGGAGCGACCGCAGGCGGACAGCCCTGCTACCATGAAAGCGCCGGACAGGATGGCAGCAGTGAGTTTGAGCTTGTTCGGGTGACGCGGCATCTGGATTCCTCGAGATATGGTTCGTGTCCGCATTGATGTGCGGATTCCTCTTCAACAATAATACCTGAAGGAATAGTAACAAAGCCGTACAAGTTGGACGTCTTGTTGCAAATCCCCCCATCAAAGTGGTAGAAGTCGCTCCCTTTTGACGCGATATCTCGTCGATATGACGCTCATCTTACTTCTCCGGGCCACTGCCGCCCTTGCGCAGGCGGCTCAGCAGGGCTTCGACATTGTCCCCGACGGGCAAGCCATGGCGACGTAACAATTGCACGTGCAATACCAGATTCTCGAGCACGAGCTTGGCTGACACGGCCAGCAGCGTCATCAGGCGGTCTTCGGTACTGAAATTTTCCATCGAGGCAGCCATCTCGCACAGGTGGCTGGCGACCAGCTGGCGCAGGTCGTCGTCGGGGAAGGGCAGGTCCGCGAAGTCGATCGGATCTTCCTGTTCGACTTCGCGCATGAGGGCGGCGAGTTGTTGCGGCTGGATCGGCATGAATGGCTCCGTGGTGGTCCCGGAACCATTCTACCGGGGGCTCACATATTGCGACGATATTGTCCGCCGACCTCGAACAGCGCCGTCGTGATCTGCCCCAAGGAACACACGCGCACGGCATCCATCAGGCGTGCAAACACGTTCTCGTTGTCGATGGCGGCTTGCTGCAGCGCAGCAAGGGCAGCCGGTGCCGCGTCCGCGTGGCGCTGGTGGAAGTCTTGCAGGCGGGAGAGCTGCGACTGCTTTTCGTCGTCCGTGGAGCGCGCCAGTTCGATCGTCGCCGGCGCCTGGGCGCCCTTGGGATTGCGGAACGTATTGACGCCGACGATGGGCAGCGAGCCATCGTGCTTGCGGTGTTCGTACAGCATCGACTCTTCCTGGATCTTGCCGCGCTGGTAGCCCGTCTCCATCGCACCCAGCACGCCGCCGCGTTCGGCGATGCGTTCGAATTCCTGCAGCACGGCTTCCTCGACGAGGTCGGTCAATTCCTCGAGGATGAACGAGCCCTGGTTCGGATTCTCGTTCTTGGCCAGGCCCCATTCGCGGTTGATGATCAATTGGATGGCCAGCGCGCGGCGCACGGACTCGTCGGTCGGGGTCGTGATCGCCTCGTCGTACGCATTCGTGTGCAGCGAGTTGCAGTTGTCGTAGATCGCGATCAGCGCCTGCAAGGTCGTGCGGATGTCGTTGAAGTCGATTTCCTGCGCGTGCAGCGAGCGGCCGGACGTCTGGATGTGGTATTTCAGTTTTTGCGAGCGGTCGTTGGCGCCGTACTTGTCGCGCATCGCGACGGCCCAGATGCGGCGCGCCACGCGGCCCAGCACCGTGTATTCCGGGTCCATCCCGTTCGAGAAGAAGAATGACAGGTTCGGCGCGAAGTCGTCGATGTGCATGCCGCGTGCGAGATAGGCTTCGACAAAGGTGAAACCGTTCGACAGCGTAAAGGCCAGCTGCGAGATCGGGTTCGCGCCCGCTTCCGCGATGTGGTAGCCGGAGATCGACACGGAATAAAAATTGCGCACCTGGTTCTGGACGAAGTATTCCTGGATGTCGCCCATCACCTTCAGCGAGAACTCCGTCGAGAAGATGCAGGTGTTCTGGCCCTGGTCTTCCTTGAGGATGTCCGCCTGGACGGTGCCGCGCACGTTCGCGAGCACCCAGGCGCGGATCTTGTCCGCTTCTTCGGCCGCGGGGCGACGTCCATTCTCGCGCTCGAACCGGTCCATCTGCTGGTCGATCGCGGTGTTCATGAACATCGCGAGGATGGTCGGCGCCGGGCCGTTGATCGTCATCGACACGGACGTGGAAGGGCTGCACAAATCAAACCCGTCGTACAGCACTTTCATGTCGTCCAGCGTCGCGATCGACACGCCGGAGTTGCCGACCTTGCCGTAGATGTCCGGCCGCAGCGCCGGGTCGGCGCCGTACAGGGTGACGGAGTCGAACGCGGTCGACAGGCGCTTCGCGTCCATCCCTTGCGAGACCAGCTTGAAACGGCGGTTGGTGCGGAACGCGTCGCCTTCGCCGGCGAACATGCGGGTCGGGTCCTCGCCCTCGCGTTTGAACGGGAACACGCCGGCCGTGTACGGGAAGGCACCCGGCACGTTTTCCAGCATCAGGAAGCGCAGGATCTCGCCGTGGTCCTCGAAGCGGGGCAGGGCGACCTTGCGCACCTTGTTGCCGGACAGGGTGGTGTAGGTGAGATTCGTGCGGATTTCCTTGTCGCGGATCTTGACGACGTGCTCGTCGCCGGCATAGGTCTCCTGCAGCTGCGGCCAGGACGCGAGCAGTCTTTTCGCTTCGCCGTCCATCGCGTCGTCGCGTTCCGTGATCAGGTCGTCGAGGACCACTTCACGGTTGGCGGCGGCCAGCATGCGCTTCGTTTCCGTGAGCTGCTGGCGTTCGCGCGCGAGTTTCACCTGGCGGCCGACGTTGCGGTGGTAGCCGCGTACGCTGTCCGCGATCTCGGCCAGGTAGCGCGTGCGCGCGGGCGGCACGATCACGTTCTTGCCGCTCGAGTATTTGGTGGCGGGCCGGGGCAGCCTGGATGCTTCGGTTTTCAGGCCGAAGCCGGCCAGCGCCGGCAACAGGCCGAGGTACAAGGCCGTTACGCCGTCGTCGTTGAAGCGTGACGCCTGCGTGCCGTAGACGGGCATCTCGTCCGGCGACTTGCTCCACGATTCCTTGTTGCGCTGGACCTGCTTGGCCACGTCGCGCAGCGCGTCCTGGGCGCCCTTGCGGTCGAACTTGTTGATGGCGATGAAGTCGGCGAAGTCCAGCATGTCGATCTTTTCGAGCTGCGATGCGGCGCCGAATTCCGGCGTCATCACGTACATCGACACGTCCACGTGCGGCACGATGGCGGCATCGCCCTGGCCGATGCCCGACGTCTCGACGATGACGAGATCGAAGCCCGCGACCTTGCACGCGGCGATCACGCCAGGCAGCGCCTGCGAAATCTCCGAACCCGCTTCGCGCGTGGCGAGCGAACGCATGAACACGCGGGCCCGCATTTCCCCATCCTTGTTCCACGGGTTGATCGCATTCATGCGGATGCGGTCGCCCAGCAAGGCGCCGCCGGATTTGCGGCGCGACGGGTCGATCGAAATCACGGCGATGTTCAGGCGGTCGCCCTGGTCGAGGCGGATGCGGCGAATGAGTTCATCCGTCAGCGACGATTTACCCGCGCCGCCCGTGCCCGTGATGCCCAGCACGGGCACTTGCAGGCCTTCGGCCGTGTCCATGATGCGCTTGCGCAGCTCGGCGCTGGCTTTACCGTTTTCCAGCGCCGTGATCAGCTGCGCGAGGGGGCGGTGTCGCTGCTCGATCGATCCCGTCTGCAGCGGCTCGAGCGTGGTCGGCGCATAGGGCGACAGGTCGACGTCGCAGGCTTCCAGCATAGCCCGGATCATGCCGACGAGGCCCATGCGCTGGCCGTCTTCCGGCGAAAAGATGCGCGTGACGCCATAGGCATGCAGCTCTTCGATCTCGTGCGGGACGATGACGCCGCCGCCGCCGCCGAACACCTTGATGTGGGCGCCGCCGCGCTGGCGCAGCAGGTCGATCATGTATTTGAAATATTCGACGTGGCCGCCCTGGTAGCTGGAGATGGCGATGCCCTGCACGTCCTCGGCGAGCGCCGCGGTGACGACGTCGTCGACCGAGCGGTTATGGCC
The DNA here is from genome assembly GCF_059491295.1 of Massilia sp. Masssp93. Classification (NCBI taxonomy): domain Bacteria; kingdom Pseudomonadati; phylum Pseudomonadota; class Betaproteobacteria; order Burkholderiales; family Oxalobacteraceae; genus Massilia; species Massilia sp. Masssp93. The sequence continues at coordinate 6,375,185 of NZ_CP168502.1, forward strand.
CAGGTGTACGACTTCGGCGCCATTCGTCTGCAGGATGCGGCGCATGATGTTGATCGAGGCGTCGTGGCCGTCGAACAGCGAGGCGGCGGTGACGAAGCGGACTTTGTTGGACAGTTTGGCGTGTTCCGGCAGGTCGAGCTTGGCGGCGGACGTGATGTCGTTCATGGTGTTCCCTGGAAAACGGAAGCGAACTTTTGGTTCTTTGTACGGTATATGACGTTAACGTAAACGTCAAGAATGGCGCATTGATGTGCTCCGCGTGGGCACGGGGTGCCCACCCTACGTAGGGTGGGCGGCCTCCGCCCACGCGTTCAGCCGGCGTAAATCAGGCCGCGCGTTTCTTCACGGCGCCGGACAGCAGTTCCTGCCTGCGCACGCGATACTCGGCCACGGCCTGCTCCTTGACGTGACCGAAGCCGCGGATCTGCTCCGGCAGCGCCGCTAGCTCGACGGCGACGGCGTGGTTCGCCGCATCCAGCGACGGCAGCAGCGCTTCGATCATGTCACGGTATTCCTTGATCAGGGCGCGCTCCATCTTGCGCTCGGCCGTGTAGCCGAACACGTCGAACGCCGTGCCGCGCAGGCCTTTCAGCCTGGCCAGCAGCTTGAACGCGTTCCACATCCACGACCCGAATTCGGCTTTCACAAGGTGGCCCTTGGCGTCCTTCTTCGCGAACAGCGGCGGCGCCAGGTTGAATTTCACGCTGAACTTTCCGTCGAACTGGCCTTGCAGCTGTTCGACGAAGCGGCCGTCCGTGTACAGGCGCGCGACTTCGTACTCGTCCTTGTAGGCCAGCAGCTTGGCATACGACTTCGCCACGGCCATCGACAGCCTGGTGCCCAGCTTGAGCGCCGCCTCGCGTTCGCGCACGCGCGCGACCAGCGTCTCGTATTGCGTCGCGTACGCCGCATCCTGGTAACCGGTCAGGAACTCGACGCGCTTCTTGACGACCGAGTCGAGGCTCTGCGGCATCTGGATCAGAACGGGTTGCGCCGGCATCGCCGTGCGTTCGACGCGCTCGAAGTCGACGGCGGCGCGGCGGCCCCACAGGAAGCTGCGCTGGTTCGACGCGACGGCCACGCCATTCAATTCGATGGCGCGCAGCAGGGACGCTTCCGACAGCGGCACGAGGCCCTTCTGCCATGCGTAGCCCAGCATGAACAGGTTGGCGGCGATCGAATCGCCCATCAGCGCAGTCGCCAGCTTCGTCGCGTCGAGGAAGTCGGCGCCCGCTTCGCCGCCGACGGCTTCCACGATCAGCGAACGGACCTGGTCGGCCGGGAATTCCCAGTCTCTCTGTTGCGCGAAGGTGCCGGTCGGCTGCTCGTGCAGGTTCACGATGACCATCGTGCGGCCCGGACGCATCTTCGAGATGGCGTCGGCCGCGCCGGCCGTCAGCATGTCGCAGCCCAGCACGAGGTCCGCCTCGCCGGTGGCGATGCGCTGGGCGCGCAGGCGTTCCGGCGTTGCGGCGATCTTGACGTGCGACGTGACGGAGCCGTTCTTCTGGCTCATGCCCGTCATGTCCAGCACGGACGCGCCTTTACCCTCGAGGTGGGCCGCCATGCCCATCAGCGCGCCGACGGTGATGACGCCCGTGCCGCCGATGCCGTTGATCAGGATGTTGTACGGCGCCGCGATCGAGGGCAGCGCAGGCGTCGGCAGCGGACCCCAGCCATCGTCGCCGTCCTTCTTGCTGGCGCCGGCCTTGTTCTTCTTGAGCGTGCCGCCTTCGACGGTGGCGAAGCTCGGGCAGAAGCCCTTCGCGCACGAATAATCCTTGTTGCACGCCGACTGGTCGATGGCGCGCTTGCGGCCGAATTCCGTTTCCTTCGGCAGGATCGAGACGCAGTTCGACTGGACGCCGCAATCACCGCAGCCTTCGCACACGGCTTCGTTGATCACCATGCGCTTCGCCACGTCGGGGAACTCTCCCTTTTTACGGCGGCGGCGCTTCTCGGCCGCGCAAGTCTGGTCGTAGATCAGGACCGTCACGCCCGGGATCTCGCGCAGTTCGCGCTGCACGTCGTCCATCTTGCTGCGGTCGTACAGCGTGACTTCGGCCGGCAGCGCCGAGCGATCCTCATAACGCGACAGATCTTCCGTGACGAGCGCGATGCGCTTGACGCCCTCGGCCGCCATCTGGCGCGCGATCAGCGGCACGGACGTCGTGCCGTCGACCGGCTGGCCGCCCGTCATCGCGACGGCGTCGTTGTACAGGATTTTATAGGTGATGTTGACCTTGGCCGCGATGGCGGCGCGCACGGCCAGGTAGCCGGAGTGGAAATAGGTGCCGTCGCCCAGGTTCTGGAACACGTGCGGCACGTCGGAGAACGCGGCCTGGCCGATCCACGGAGCGCCTTCGCCGCCCATATGCGTCGTCAGCTTGTTCATCTCCGGGTAGATCGACGTGGCCATCACGTGGCAACCGATGCCGGCCAGCGCGAACGAGCCGTCCGGGACCTTGGTCGACGTGTTGTGCGGGCATCCGGAGCAATAGAATGCGGGACGGAACGGCGTCGTCACGGCTTTCATCAGCACGGCATCCTTCGCTTCCAGGAAGGCCAATCTCGCCTTGATCAGGTCGCGCGTGCGGTCATCGAGATTCAAACGGGTGATGCGGCCGGCGATCACGCGCGCCACCTGGGCGACGGAAAAGTCGGCCTTGGGCGGCAGCAGCCATTCGCCGCGCGGCGCGACCCACTCGCCCTTTTCGTCGAACTTGCCGATCACGCGCGGGCGCACGTCGTCGCGCCAGTTGTACAGTTGTTCCTTGAGCTGGTATTCGACGACCTGGCGCTTCTCTTCGACCACGAGGATCTCGTCCAGGCCCTGGGCGAATTCGCGCACGCCTTCCGGTTCCAGCGGCCAGATCATCGTCACCTTGAACAGGCGCAGGCCGACCTCGGCGGCCATCGCTTCGTCGATGCCCAGTTCTTCCAGCGCTTCCAGCACGTCCACGTACGATTTACCCGACGCGATGATGCCGAGCTTCGCATCCGCGCTGTCGATCGTCGTGCGATTCAGCTTGTTTTCACGCGCGTACGCGAGGGCCGCGTAGATTTTGTAGTCCTGCATCAGGGCTTCCTGATTGCGCGCCTGCTGGCCCAGCGGGATGGACGAGAGCCGCGTATTCAGGCCGCCTTCCGGCATCGCGAAGTCCTGCGGAATTTTCACCTCGACGCGGAACGGATCGGCGTCGACCGACGCGCTCGACTCCACCGTGTCGGCCAGCGCCTTGAACGCGACGGCCAGGCCGGAAAAGCGCGACATCGCCCAGCCGTGCACGCCCAGGTCCAGGTATTCCTGCACGTTCGACGGGTACAGCACGGGGATCATGCAGGCGGCGAAGATGTGGTCGGACTGGTGCGGCAGGGTCGACGAATACGCGCCGTGATCGTCGCCCGCGATGAGGAGCACGCCGCCGTTCTTCGCCGTGCCGGCGTGGTTCATGTGCTTGAAGACGTCGCCGCAGCGGTCCACGCCCGGACCCTTCGCGTACCACATCGCGAACACGCCGTCGTACCTGGCGGGACCGATCAGGTCCACGGTCTGCGTGCCCCAGACGGCGGTCGCCGCGAGATCCTCGTTCACACCCGGCACGAACTGGATGCGCTTCGCTTCCAGGTGGCCCTTGGCCTTCCACAGGTTCTCGTCCAGGCCGCCCAGCGGCGAACCGCGGTAGCCCGACACGAAGCCGGCCGTGTTCAGGCCCGCCTGTTCGTCGCGCAGCTTCTGGATCATCGGCAGGCGCACGAGGGCCTGGATGCCGGACAGGAAGATCTTGCCGGAGGTGGCGGTGTACTTGTCGTCGAGGCTGACGTCTTTGAGGGGAACGGGAACGGCGGGCGCGGCAGGCATGGACGCGGATGCGCCCTGGCCCAGGACGGTGTCAGGCATGGAGTCTCCAAACTTTGTGTTTTCAGATGGACCCGTGCCGGTGGTGCGCCGGGTAGGCGCTGGCCGGATCGGGCCCGGATGCCGCTTTGGCGGCTGTTACAGCAAGTGTAGAGACAAGTTGACGTATACGGAAATACGGATTGGGGATGGAGCCATAAGAAAAAATGATGGCCCAGCCCGGCCGCGCCCGGATCAGCCGTCGAGGGAACGCGCGCCGACCCAGAGACCCTCGGCGCACAGCCCGTGCGCCACCTGGACGACGAGGCGGCTGACGGCGGCCGCCGCATTGGTGAGCGGGATATTGCGCGAGGTGCAGAGGACAACGGTGCGCGCGATGGCCGGATCGCGGATGGCGAGGGCCCGCATGGCGCCGCGTTCGAGCTCGGCCTGGACCGGCGCCACCGGCAGGATGGTGGCGCCCATGCCCGCCAGGATGGCCGACTTCAGGATCGCGATCGAATTGATTTCGATGACGTCGTGCGTGGCCAGACCTGCGGCCCGTGCCGTGCTTTCGATGCGTGGCCGCACGCCGTGCTGCAGGCCCGGCAGGATCAGGGTCGTATCCAGGGCGGCGCGCAAGGTCAGGCTGTCGCGTCCGGCGGCGGCGGGTGCGTCGGCGCGGCAGACGAAGCGCAGTTCTTCCTCGACGAGCGGGGTGGCGACGAAGCCGCCGAGCTGGCCGTCGTCGAACAGCACGGCCAGGTTGATGCGGCCGGCGCGCAACTGTTCAGCCAGGCTGCCGGTGATTTCCTCGGTCAGCTGCAGCGTGATTTCCGGATAACGCTGGCGGATGGCGGTCAGCAGCGGCAGCGCGAGGGCGTCCGAAATACTGTGCGGCAGGCCGAGCGTGACGCTGCCCGACGGCCGCTCGGCCGATTGCACGACGGCCGCCTGCGCATCCGCGACCTGCTTGAGGATGGCCAGGGCATGTTCGTAAAACAGCTTGCCGGCGTCGGTGCTCAGCACGCCCTGGGCCGAGCGGTGCAGCAATTGCACGCCCAGCTCTTCTTCCAGCTGGCGCAATTGCTGGGTCAGCGCGGGTTGCGCCACATGCAGCACCAGGGCCGCGCGCGACAGCGAGCCGTGGTCCACGATGGCGACGAAATAGCGCAGCTGGCGAAGTTCCATGATGTAAATACTTGTATCTTTATGGCTACAAAAAATAACCAGAAGTTTATTTATGGAAACTATCTTGTCATCAAGTTGTTATACTCGGAGTCGCCCGAGGGCTGCCAAAGTGCGGCGAGATTAACACACCCCTAGACCCTTTCATGCTCAAGAAAGTCGATTCTTCCCGGCTGCGCGTAGGGATGTTCATCCACGATCTCGATTGCGGCTGGATGGAGCATCCGTTCGTCCGCAACCGCTTCGTCATCACGAGCGAGGACGAGATCCACAAGATCCTGACGGCGGGCATCCGCGGTGTGACGATCGACTGCGCACGCGGGCTGGACGTGACCGATGCCCCCACGATCGCCGAAGCCGACGCTGCGACGGAGGCCGAGCTTGCCGCGATCGCGGCCCGGCCGGTGGCGCCGCTGCGCACGACGCTGGCCGAGGAATTCGACCGTGCCATGGCGATCCGGCGCCAGGCGGCCGGGCTCGTCAGGACCGTGATGCAGGATGCGCGCCTGGGCAAGGCGGTGGAAATGGACAAGGTGTCGCCGGTGGTGGAGAACATCACGGCGTCGATCCTGCGCAATGCGTCCGCATTGCTCGGCCTGTCCGTCATCAAGAACAAGGACGACTATACGTTCCTGCATTCGGTGAGTGTGTGCACGCTGCTGGTCGCATTCTGCCGTTCGCGCGCGATGGATGCGGAGGCCACCTACCAGGCCGGCATCGGCGGCCTGCTGCACGACACCGGCAAGGCCCTGGTCCCGGACGACATCCTGAACAAGCCGGGACGCCTGACCGACGCGGAATTCGAGATCGTCCGCCGCCACCCCAGGGACGGCTACGACATCCTGTGCCGTTCGCCCGAAATCGGCGCCATCCCGCTCGACATCACGCTGCACCACCACGAACGCCGCGACGGCACGGGGTATCCGGACCGCCAGGGCGAACTGGACATCAGCGAACTGGCGCAGATGGCCGCGATCGTCGATGTGTACGACGCCATCACGGCCGACCGCTGCTACCACAAGGGCATGCCGGCGGCCGAGGCGCTGCGCAAGATGTATGAGTGGAGCAAATTCCATTTCAATCCGGCGTTGACCCAGGAGTTCATGCGTTGCGTCGGCATCTATCCGGTCGGGACCCTCGTCCTGCTGGAATCGGGCCGTCTGGCCGTGGTCGTCGAACCGCACGAAACGAGTTTGCTCACGCCCAAGGTCAACGTGTTCTACAGCACCAAGAGTCAGACCTATATCAAGCCGCAGACGGTGGATCTGGCGCGTGGCGTGGGCTTCGGCGGCGGCGACAAGATCGTGCGCCACGAATCGCCCGAAAAATGGCAGGTCGACCCGCTGCGTTTCATGGCGGTGGCGTAAGCCGGCGCGGCCTGAGCCGTCCGGCGGCGTTCAAAAGAATTCGGCGGTGTCGTTGGAGGCGACGGTCTGCAGCAGGCCGTGCGCGACGAGGTCGTCGTAGTGGCAGGCGCGGTTGCGCCCGTTGCTTTTCGCGTAGTACAGCGCCTGGTCGGCGTGGCCCAGCGTGACCACCGGCGATTCATAGGCGCTGATGCTGACGAAGCCGACGCTGACCGTCACGCGTCCCACCTGCGGGAAGTCATGGCTTTCGACGTTGGTACGGAAGCGCTCGATGATCTTCCAGGCATTGTCCAGCGTGGTCGAGCGCAGCAGCACGACGAATTCCTCGCCGCCGAAGCGGAACACGCGGTCTTGGGCGCGGAACGAGGATTGCAGCAGGTTCGCGATCAGGATCAGCACTTCGTCGCCGTACAGGTGGCCGAACTTGTCGTTCACGGCCTTGAAGTGGTCGACGTCGACGACGGCCAGCCACTGTTTTTCTTCGCCGTAGTGCTGGCGCCGCTCGGGCAGGCCCGGCAGGCGCGGGTCCTGGTCGTGGGAATGCTGCAGCATGCGCGCGAGCTGGTCGTCGAAGGTCTTGCGGTTGAGCAGGCCGGTGAGGGAATCGCGCTCGCTGTAGTCGAGCAGGTTCTGGAAATTCCGGTACACGCCGACGATGCCACCGATCACATACACGGTGTCGTGCGAAAACGCCTTGTCGTCGCGGATTTCCAGGCAGGTCGTGGCCTTGTCGCCGAACCAGATCGGCAGCCACAGTACGCGCATGCCGTCGGCGGCGATTGCTTCCGCGCTGGCCTGGTGCTCGGCCAGGCAGCGTTTCAGTTCGGGGAGGGCGGCCACCGGATCGCCCAGCGCGCCGTCGATCCCTTCTTCCAGATGCGCCGCGCCACCTTTCGCGATGCTGGCGCGTGCGCGCAGATATTGCTGTCCCGAGACGGTCGTGATGGCCAAGATGCGCGTCTGCGCCGCACCAGCAAGCTCCTGCACTGCCGAGATCACGGAGATATCGAGCATCGCGTGATCGCGGTGGCCGGTCATGTCCACCATGTGTTTCAGAAGCGAGTCCATGTCGTTCTCAGCAATGTAATCAACCGACCTGCAGGCTGGGCACAGCCGCCGTCGCGTTCGCAGGTATCAGGTGTTTCACAAAGAGCAAGCGAAACAGGATATAGCGTTTTTGTATTCTAAGCAATTATGCAAATGCAATTTTTTTAGCCTGAGTGAATTTTCTCAAAGCTTAATCGCACTGTGCTGCCCCAATTGAGGGGGATTTCGATTCCATGGAACAAAAAATAGTTCCGCGCAGCAAAGTTGTCTGTCGTCAAGTTGCCGCGTGGCATCAACACTTATAGTGAACTTACTGGCACGGAACGCGGCAAGCCAGCTAAGAAAGGGACTTGACCAGCGCCCCCGGCTAGTAGCAGTTCTTATTAACCTACCATATGGGAGTTTGTCATGAGCAACTTCATCTCCGCAGTCAAAGCCTTCGCTGCTGACGAGAACGGTGTGACGGCCATCGAGTATGGCCTGATCGCTGCCTTGATCGGCGTGGCGATGGCGGCCTCGGCGACAACCGTGGGCAGCAAGGTGAAAGGGGTATTCGACTACGTCGCCAGCCAGCTGGTCACCCCGGCTGCGTGATGTAGTGGAGCTGCCCTCCGGGTTTCCGGGCCCGGAGGGCTTTTTTTGGGGGGCTGTGATGCAAATCGAACAATACCTCGATGCGCTGCTGCTGCTCATGGTCAGCATTGCCGCCATCAACGATCTGGCGACGCGGCGTATCCCGAACCGTCTTCTGCTCGTCGGCCTGGCCGGCGCGCTTGTCCTGCACGGGCTGTCCGTCGATCCGGGCGCCGCGTTGCTCTCCGCGCTCGGCGGCATGCTGCTGGGCCTGGCCATCTTCCTGCCGTTTTACCTGGTGCGCGGCATGGCCGCCGGCGACGTCAAGATGATGGCGGTGGTCGGCTTCTTCACCGGTCCGGCCGACGCGTTCCAGATCATCGTCCTCACGTGGTGCGCCGGCGGCGTGATGGCGTTGCTGCTCGTGGTGCTGCGCAGCCGGGTGAAGGCGGCCCTCGTCAACATCGGTCACATGTTGTTCGGAATCTTCGTTCCCGGCACGAAATTATCTGACACGGCGCCCGCGCAGAGCGTCGGTTCCATGCCTTACGGACTGGCAATTGCGTTTGGCACGATCGTGGTTTTGGTCACTCATTATGGATGAGCCCGCTCTTGGCGAAGCTCAAGGGTGGCCAAAAGACCGGTCGTTAGAATGATTCTGACCTGTTTCGGAAAACATGCACGGCAAGGGGGTTCCGATGTTTGAAACGCTATCGACAGGCAGTACCGCGACGCCGCCGCGCGCCGCACAGGCGGCGCCAGCGGGCGGTCCGGAGATCGCGCCGGTGCTGCCGCGCCAGGCCAAGACCGTGCGCGACACCGGTCTCGAACCGCGCTTCTTGACGGACCTGGTGCTCAAGGCGATCCAGACCGGCGGCAAGACGCCGTTGACGCATCTGGCCGGCAAGCTGCGGCTGTCGATCAGCGTGCTGCGCGAAATCCTCAATCCGCTGATCGCCGAACAGCAGGTGGAAGTGGCCTGGTGCGGCGAGTCCGACATCGACATGCAATACCAGCTGACGGCGATTGGCCAGCGCGGCGCCGCCGACGCCCTGGGGCGTTGCCGCTATGTCGGCCCGGCGCCCGTCACGCTGGCGTCGTATCGCGCCGTGGTCGAACGCCAGGCGCTGCGCCACGCGGACGCCGAGCGCATCACGCCCGCGCAACTGGCGGGCGCGCTCGGCGAGGATGGCCTGACGCCAGGCGCGCGCGACGTGCTGGGCGCGGCATTGTACGCGCGCCGTTCGCTGCTGCTGTACGGACCGTCGGGCGGCGGCAAGACGACGCTGGCGCGCAAGCTCGGGCGCCTGTTGCCCGGTCCCATCGCCGTACCGTATGCGTTGATGGTCGGGCGCCAGGTGATCCGCCTGTACGATCCGGCCGTGCACGTGGCGCCGCCGCCGACTGCGCGCCAGCAGGAAGAACGGCGCAGCTGCGATGCGCGCTGGACCGTGTGCCAGCGCCCGCTCGTCCACGTCGGCGCCGAACTGGGACGCGACATGCTCGACCTGCGCTTCGACGCAGAAGAGGGCGTGTACCACGCGCCGCCGCACCTGCAGGCGAACAACGGCATGCTGGTGCTCGACGACGTCGGCCGCCAGCGCATTGCCGCCGCCGAGCTGCTGAACCGCTTCATCGGACCGCTGGATGCCGGGTGCGACCAGCTGTCGCTGCAGGGCGGCCAGGCCGAACTGGTGCCGTTCGACGCCGCCGTGGTGTTTGCGACCAACCTGGCCCCGGGCGGCGTGTTCGACGACGCCGCGCTGCGCCGCATCGGCTACAAGGCCGACATCGGCGCGTGGGCGCCGAACGCCTACCGCGCCCTGTTGCGCCGCCAGTGCCGGCTGCGCCGCATCGATTACGAGGATGCCGCGGTCGATCACCTGGTCGAGCGGCTGCACCCGCAATCCGGACGCGCGCTGCTGGCCTGCTATCCGGGCGAGTTGCTCGACCGGGTCACCGATTTCGCCGGGTTCGCCGGGGCCGAACCGCGCCTTACCGTCGCGGCGGTCGAGCAGGCCTGGCGCAGCATGTTCATCGCTTGCGCGACGGAGGCCTGACATGAAGAACAAGCGTGCCATCCTCGTCATGGCTGTCGCGATCCTGTTCGGATTCGCGGCCGTCGTGTTCGCATCGCGCTGGTTGCTGAAGCAGCCGGGCAGCGGCCGCATCCTCGTGGCCGCCACCGACGTCAACCTTGGCCAGCGCCTGACGCCCGAGATGTTCAAGCTGGCCGAGTGGCCGGCCGACAGCGTGCCGAAAGGCGCCTTCACGGATCCGCAGAAACTGGGTGGCCGCGTCCTCAAGACCAATCTGCTGATGGGCGAGCCGGTCAGCGAAGCCAAGCTGGCGCCGGCCGGTACGCTCGGCGGATTGTCGGCCCTGATCACGGAAGGCAAGCGCGCGATCACGGTGCGCGTGAACGACGTGATCGGCGTGGCGGGCTTCGCACTGCCCGGCAACTATGTCGACATCATCGTCAGTACCCAGAAGGACGTGCCGCCCGGCGCCGACGCCCGCCAGCAGAACATCTCGAAGATCGTGCTGGAAAGGATCCTCGTGCTGGCCGTCGCCCAGGAAGTCAACCGCGATGAGACCAAACCCAAGGTCGTCAATGCGGTCACGCTGGAAGTGACGCCGGAGCAGGCCGAAAAGCTCGACCTGGCGCGCAGCGTCGGCACGCTGTCGCTGGCCCTGCGCAACCAGGTCGACCCGCAGTCGGCGAGCACCGAAGGCGCGACCAAGCTGACCCTGCTGCCCGAGGCGCCGCCGCCGGCACCGCGCAAGCCCGCGCCCAAGCCGGCACCGGTGGTACGTCCGGCGCCGGTGGTGGTCAAGGTGGCGGCCCCGGTGCGACGCGATTGCGTCAGCGTGCTCAACGGCCTGCGCGCGTCGCAGGAGTGCTTCTGAACTTCATTCAGGGTAAAGCCATGAACGGATGCTTGACGCCATCACCGATGCTTCGCTGCCTGTTCGCCGCCGGCCTGGCGCTGGCGGCCTCTGGCCCCGCAGGCGCGGCCGCCAGATCGAAAGCCCAGTCCGCGGACAATCCGGCCGAGGCTGCGCCACCGCGCGCCGAGGTCGGCCCCAACTGCAAGGGCGAGGCCGCGCGGCCGGCCCAGCTGGCGCTGCAGATCGGCAAGTCCAGCCTGATGCGCCTGCCGGAGCCGGTCCAGCACCGCAGCGTCGGCAATCCGCTCGTCGTGCAGGCCCTGATGGTGGCGCCCGATACGCTGTACATCGCGGGCGTCGACGTCGGTACGACGAATATGATCATCCAGGGTAAAAGCGGCCTGTGCAGCGTGCTCGACATCACCGTCGCCATGGACCCGTCGGCCGTGCAGGCCACGCTGGCCGCCGCCTTGCCGGACGAGCATGACATCAAGGTGCTGGCCGCGGCCGATGCCCTCGTGTTGACCGGAACCGTGAGCGATGCCACCGCGGCGGCGCGCGCCGTCGAACTGGCGGCCGCTTATGTACGGCGACCGTTGCGCGGGCTGACGGTGCCCGACAAGGAGGACGCCGCCAGCCAGAATCAGCGGGAAAGCCAGAACCAGGGCGGTGCTGCGGCAGCCGCGGCGCGGGTGGTCAATATGCTGTCCGTGCGTGCGCCGCAGCAGGTCCAGCTGGAAGTCAAGATCGCCGAAGTGTCGAAAACCCTGCTCGACCGCCTGGAAGCCGGCGTCACCTGGCGCTTCGGTTCCGGCAGCTGGGGGGCCACGCTGCTGTCGAATTTCATCAGCGGCACCGCCAACGCGTCGTTCCAGGCGACCAAAGGCACCGGCCGCAGCGTGGCCGGTGCAGCCGAGAAGCAGGACGGCTTCGTGCGCGTGCTGGCCGAGCCGAACGTGATGGCGATCAGCGGTCAGGAGGGAACGTTCCTCGTGGGCGGGAAGTTCTATATTCCGGTCGCGCAGGACAACAACCGCGTCACTCTGGAAGAGAAGGAATTCGGCGTCGGCCTGCGCTTCACACCGACGGTGCTGGGCGGCGGACGCATCAACCTGCGCGTCGCGCCCGAAGTCTCCGAATTGTCGCGCGAAGGCATCGGCGTGTCGGCCACCGGGTTTTCCGGTACCGCCATCATGCCGGTCGTGACGACGCGCCGCGCCACGACCACGGTCCAGCTGTACGACGGCCAGAGCTTCGCGATCGGCGGCCTGATCAAGAGCAATCTGGTCGCCAACCTGAAAGGGTTGCCCGTGCTGGGCGAACTGCCCGTGCTGGGCGCCCTGTTCCGCAGCACGGATTATCAACAGGACCGCACGGAACTGGTCTTCGTGATCACCGCCCACCTCGTCAAGCCCCTGTCCGGCAATGCCTACACGCTCCCGACCGACAAGGTGGGCGAGCCGTCGCGTGCCGGACTGATGTTGGGTGGGCGCCTGGAAGGGCCGCCGCCGGCGGCGACGACGGCGGCCATGTCGACCCCGGCGCCGACGGCACCGCCAGCGCAGAGCGCGGGCGGCTTCGAATTGAAATAGGAGAAAGCGATGGTCATCAGATACGAGCGAATGGCGTGCGCGGCGTTGGCGGGCATGCTGCTGTACGGATGCAGCACGACGCCGCGCTTCAACGAAAACTTCGGCACGTCCGTGCGCGCCAACGCGGCGGCGCAGGTGCTCGATCCGGCCGCCGCGGCCAACACGAATCCCGCGACCGGCATGGAAGGCTCCACCGCCGTCATCGCCCAGGGACGCTACCAGGATTCGTTCAAGGCGACGGAGCCCCCCATCAGGCCGTTGATCATCAGCGGGGCGGGCAGCAAATGATGCGACGCTCCGGGTCGAACTGAACATTTTGCGCCCACTCATCCCGATGACCAGAAGCCGATCCGAGGAGTCCGATGAAAGCCCTGCTGATCAGCCGCGACACCCAGCTTTACGCGGAGATCGCCTCCCAAGGCGCGGCGCGCGTACCGCCATTGAATGTCGCCGCCAGCCGCGCCAGCCTGCGCGATGCACTCGAGCGTCCGCTGTCTGATGGTCCGAGCCTGATCATCGTCGACATCAGCGACGCCGATGCCGCCGACGGCGACCTGCTGGAGCGCCTGACCCGTCACTACTCGGCAGCGCATTTCATGCTGCTGACCGACAATCATCATCCAGATCTCCTGATCCGCGCCATGCGCGCCGGCGTGCGCGAAGTGCTGCAACTGCCGCTGGTGCACCGCGCGCTGCACGAGGCGATCGACCGCATCGCGGCCAGCGCCGGCGTGGCCGCGATGCGCGACGGGAAGATACTCGCGTTCATCGCCTGCAAGGGCGGCAGCGGCGCGACCTTCATCTCCACCAATTTCGGCTACGCGCTGGCCACGCTGGCGGACAAGAAAGTGCTGTTGATCGATCTGCATCGCCAGTTCGGCGACGCCACGCTGTACGTGTCGGACCAGAAGCCGGGCATGACGCTGTCCGACGTGTGCCAGCAGATCGCCCGCATCGACGGACCGTTCCTGGAATCGTGCCTTGTGCACGTGGCGCCCGGGTTCGGCGTGCTGGCGGCGGCCGACGATCCGGGCCAGACCACCGAGGCCAAGCCCGAACACATCGACACGATCCTGCGCGTCGCGCGCCAGCACTACGATTACATCCTGCTCGACGTCGGACGCCAGATCGACGCGGTGTCGCTGCGCGCGCTCGACAGCACGGACGCGATTTATCCGGTGCTGCAACTGGCGCTGCCGGACATCCGCGACGCGCGCCGCCTGCTCGACATCTTCCGCTCGCTCGGTTATGTCACCGACCACATTCGCCTGATCGTCAACCGCTACGAAAAGGGCGGCAAGCTGCGCCTTTCGGATTTGCACGCGGCGCTGGGCGCGGAAGTGCTGCACACCGTCCCCAACGATTACATCGCCGTCACCGATTCCGTCAACCAGGGCATTCCGGTGCTGCAGCTCGCGCGCGGCAGCGCCGCCGCGCGCAGCCTGGCCGACCTGGTCGAAATGGTGACCGCACGCCGCATTCCCGAGACCAAGGGCCTGTTCGACCGCCTGTTTGGGCGCAACGAAGACGATTGATTTTTTCGAGGAGCCGACCCATGTCCCTGCGCGAACGCCTGTCCGTGACGGACGAGGAGCGCCAATCCCAGCCGGTACCGGCGGCGGCGCAACAAGCCTATCAGGAATTGAAGAAGACGATGCACCAGATGATCCTCGACCGGATCGACCTGGAGCGCCTGAAACGCCTGACGAGCGAGCAGTTCAAACACGAGCTGGCACTGCTGGTCCAGCGCATCATCGAAGAAGAACGGATCGTGCTGAACCAGCAGGAGCGCCATCACCTGGTGCTCGACATCCAGCACGAAATGCTCGGCTTCGGCCCGCTCGAGCCGCTGTTGAACGATCCGACCATCTCGGACATCCTGATCAACACCTACGACAAGATCTACGTCGAACGGCGAGGCCGCCTGGAACTGACCGACGTCAGCTTCCACGACAACGCGCACCTCATGAAGATCATCGAGAAGATCGTCTCGCGCGTGGGCCGCCGCGTGGACGAGTCGAGCCCGATGGTTGACGCGCGCCTGCCGGACGGTTCGCGCGTCAACGCGATCATCCCGCCGCTCGCGGTCGACGGACCGCTGGTGTCGATCCGGCGCTTCGGCGCGACGCCGCTCACGGTGCAGAACCTGCTCGACTACAAAAGCGTCACGCCGCCGATGATCAAGGTGCTCGAGAGCCTCGGTCTCGCCAAGGTGAACATCCTGATCTCAGGCGGTACCGGCAGCGGCAAGACGACGATGCTGAACCTGATCTCCGGCTTCATCCCCGGCAACGAGCGCATCGTGACGATCGAGGACGCGGCCGAACTCCAGCTGCGCCAGCCGCACGTCGTGCGCCTCGAGACGCGCCCGCCGAACATCGAAGGCAAGGGCGAAGTGACGCAGCGCGCGCTCGTGCGCAACTCGCTGCGCATGCGCCCGGACCGCATCATCCTGGGCGAGGTGCGCGGACCGGAAGCGCTGGACATGCTGCAGGCCATGAACACGGGTCACGAAGGTTCGCTCGCGACCATCCACGCGAACACGCCGCGCGACGCGCTCGCGCGCCTGGAGAACATGGTCGGCATGGCCGGCGTGAGCCTGACGCCGCGCGCCATTCGCCAGCAGATCGCCTCCGCGATCACCGTGGTCCTGCAGGCGTCGCGCCTGGCCGACGGCACGCGCAAGGTCGTCAGCATGCAGGAGATTACGGGCATGGAAGGCGAGATCATCTCGATGCAGGAAATCTTCCGCTTCGAGCAGACTGGGATCGACGCCGACGGCAAGGTGCAGGGCCATTTCTGCGCCACCGGCGTGCGCCCGCGCTTCGCCGACCGCCTGCGGATGTTCGGCACGGCGGTACCCGAAGACACGTTCGATCCCGACCGCGTGTTCACCTGAACCGCACAGCCGCGAAAGCCTCGCATGGACATCCTCTTCTACGGATTCATCGTCTTTCTGTTCGCCGCCGTCATCCTCGGCATCGAGGGCGTTTATCTATGGTGGGTGGGCACGCACGGCGCCAGCGCCCAACGGATCGCGCGCCGGCTGCAGCTGATGTCGGGGAACCAGGGCCGGAACGCCGAACGCATTTCGATCCTCAAGCTGCGCCGCTTCGGCCAGCACGACCTGACCGACCGGCTGCTGCAGCGCTGGCGCTTCGCGCACCGCATCGACCGGCTGCTCGTGCAGTCCGGGATGGCTTGGTCGGTCGAGCGCTTCCTGCTGTGCTCCGGCGCAGTGTTCTTGGTGGCCGTGTATGTCGTGATGCAGTGGCCGATGCCGTTGCCGGTGCGCGTCGGGATCGTCGTGCTGTGTGCCCACGTGCCGTTGCTGCTGGTGCGGCGCGCGCGCATGCGCCGCCTCGCGCACATCGAGGAGCAGTTGCCCGACGCGGCCGACTTCATCGCGCGCGCGCTGCGCGCCGGCCACTCGTTTTCGAACGTGCTGCAAATCGTCGGCAACGAACTGCCGGAGCCGCTCAGCGGCGAATTCCGCATCGCGCGCGAGGAAATCAATTATGGCGTGCCGCTGGGCGAAGCGCTGCACAACATGGCATCGCGCATTCCGCTGACCGACCTGCGCTACCTCGTCATCGCCATCCTGATCCAGCGCGAGACCGGCGGTAATCTGGCCGAGATCCTCGGCAACATCAGCCACATCATCCGCGGCCGCCTGCGGCTGGCGGCGCAGGTTCGCGTGCTGTCGGCCGAAGGGCGCATGTCGGCCTGGATCCTCGGCCTGCTGCCGTTCGCCGTGGGCGCCATGCTGGTGCTGGCGAATCCCACTTACGTCATGATTCTGTGGACCGATCCGTTCGGCGTCAAGCTGCTCTGGACCGCGCTGGTGATGATCATCATCGGCGTGATCTGGCTGAAGAAGGTGATCCGCATCCGCATCTGAGGAGACGTCGATGTCTAGCGCACAGCTGCTGTTCCTGTTGATCGTCTTTGCGATCGTCTGCTGCCTCGCGTGGATCGCGGCAGTGCTGTTCGCGCCCGCCGCGCTGCGCGCCCGGCTGGCGAGCTTCATGGGCCGCAGGGACGACGGTCAGGCGGAGCGCAACGGGTGGGTCGAACGCGTGGCGCGCGCCGCCAAACCGCTGACCAAGTTGTCGGTGCCGGACGAGGGCTGGGAAAAATCGGCGCTGCGCACCCGTTTCATGAACGCCGGCTGGCGCAATCCGGCGGCGCCGACACTGTACTTCGCTTCCAAAACGTCTCTGGCGCTGGGCCTGCCCGCGCTCGTCGGCCTCGTGCTGGCCTTCGTGCCCGCCAACGTCGCCGGTTTCGGGACGGTGTCCCTGCTGCTGCTCGCGGCGACGTGCGGCTACTATTGTCCGAACGTGATCCTCGAGCGCGTGATCAAGCGCCGCAAGCGCGACATCTTCGAAAACATTCCCGATGCGCTCGACCTACTCACGGTCTGCGTGGAGGCTGGCCTGAGCCTCGAGCGCGCGCTGGTCAAGGTCGCCGCCGAGATCCACATCAAGAGCGTGACGCTGGGCCAGGAATTGCAGCTGGTGCTGATGGAGATGCGCGCCGGCTTCAGCAAGGAAAAGGCGCTGCGCAATTTCGCGCTGCGCGTCGGGCTGGAAGACGTCGATTCGCTCGTTGCGATGCTGATCCAGTCCGAGCGCTTCGGCACCAGCATCGGCGACGCCTTGCGCGTGTATTCGGAAACGCTGCGCGGCAAGCGCCGCATCGTGGCGGAAGAGGCGGCCGCCAAGATCGGCCTGAAGCTGTTGTTCCCCCTGATCTTCTGCATCTTCCCGACCTTGTTGATGGTGTTGCTCGGGCCTGCCGGCATCCAGCTCACCAAGCTCTTCGGTACCGCACTGGGCGGTTCCAATTGATTCGATGGAGATAGTCATGCGCACGCGTATCCGGCTCTATACCATGCCTTTGTTGTGCAGCGGCGTGCTGCTGCTGGCCTGCAGCACCCCGTCGCCGCTGCCGGAAGCCGGCACGACCGTGTCTTCGACGGCGGACGACAGCTATCTGCGCGGCCGCAACCTGTACCTCGCGCGCCGCTACGACGAAGCGATCGCCGCCTACGAGGCCGCGCTGCGCATCGACGGCACGCACGTCAATGCGCGCAACGGGCTGGCGATCGCCTACGCCGAGCAGCGCGATTTCGCCCGCGCGATTCCGATCTGGCGCGAGCTGACCCGCGACGTCACCATGGCGTCCGGCCCGGCGTCCGGCTTCCTGTTTGCCAACCTGGGCTATGCCTATCTGCTCAGCGGCGATTTTGATGCGGCCCAGGTCGCACTGGAAAAAGCCTGCCTGCTCGATCCGCTCAGCCAGCGCGGCTGGCAATACCTGGGCGAAACCCTGCTCAAGCTGGGCCAGGAAGCGCGCGGCCGGCAGATGCTGCGCCAGGCCGAGGCCTTGCGCGAACACGATTTCCGCGCCGACTATGCGACGGCGAACGGCGGCACGCGGCTGCCGGCCATCGAGCAGGCGGTCAAGACCGACCAGCACCCCGACGACGAGGAATGGGCGTCCGTCGAAGTGATCCGCAGGGACGACGGCCTGCTCGAGTTGCGGCGCGTGCCGGCACAAGCCGCGGCGCTGCGCAGCGAACCGGTCGACCCCGCTTCCGGCAGCTCGTCCGTGCCGGAGGCGGTCGCCACACTGGAGATCAGCAACGGCGACGGCCGCGAGGGGCTGGCACGCTTCGTGTCGCGCCAGTTGCGCGATCCCGGGCTCAAGGTCGTACGCCTGACCAATGAAAAAGGGTTCGGCGTGCGTCAGACGCGTGTCGAGTACCAGCCGGCTTTCCGGACGACGGCGGAACGCCTGGCCCGGCATGTCGGCAGCGGCGAACCGGTCGAGGTCGGTATGGCCGGGCATGCCGACGTGCGCCTCGTCATCGGTCACGACCTGCCGCTGCAACGCATCACTGCACGGCCGCCGTCGGGTCCGCTTGTGGCGCAGGCAGGCCGGACCGACACGCCCTGAACGGCCAGTGCCGATTTCACAACAGTAGCGGGCGACAGGCTGTCCCGAAATTCGGAATAATGGTCACTTGACCATTCGGGAGAACCGCCATGAAGCTCACTCGTTTCCAGTCCGCTATTGCTCAGTCTGTGCTTGCGACGTCGCTGCTGGTCTCGCTCGCGGCCTGCGCCCCGACGCCGACCCGCGAAGGCACGGGCGAATACGTCGACGACTCCTTGATTACCAGCAAGGTCAAGGCCGCCTTTGCCGCCGATCCGATGGTCAAGGCGACCCAGGTCAACGTGGAAACGTTCAAGGGGACGGTGCAGCTGAGCGGCTTTGTCGATTCACGTGAATCCGCCGCGAAGGCGGTCGAACTCGCGCGTAGCGTAAAAGGCGTGAAGTCCGTCAAGAACGACACAGTCATCCGCTGAGGACGTTACGCCGCACCGGCATATGGCACGTCGTGTGCCGGTGCGTGCGCGCTTATTGCCAGCTGACTTTGCCGAAGCCGTTCGTCGTGGCATTGCGCGTGGCCGGCTTGCCGTAGACGGTGGCCGAGCCCATGCCGCTCAGATTGACGTTGGCGGCAGTTTTCGCGTACACGCTGGCCCCACCGAGGCCGGTCATGTCCAGGTCGACTGTTTCGGCGCGCAGTTGTTGAGCGTCCAGGCCACCGACGCCGCCCAGTTGCGCACGCAGTAATTTCGTCTGGCCGGCCACGGTGATATGTCCGGCGCCGCCCAGATGCAGTTCGATGCGCTCGGCCTGGCCGGGATTCAGCGTCAGACCGCCGACGCCGCCCAGGCGCGCGTCGACGTCGCGATATTGTCCCGTGAAGCGCACGGCGCCGGCGCCGTCCAGCGCGAGTTTCAGCTTGTCGCCGCTGAAGCCGGAGACGTCGCTCGAGCCGACGCCCTGCGACACGAATTCCTGCAGGTTCGGCACGGTCAGGTCGGCGCGCAACTCGTTCTTGCTGTTGCCGTCGAAACGGGTATTGTTTTCCATGTCGATCACGAGCGTATCGCCGCGCTGCGTGGTCGTCACCTTCGCCACGTAACGGCGGTCGCCGGACACCACGAGCGATGGCGTCGGTCCCTGGTGCAGGTTCAGGCGGATCACGCCGCCTAGGTGCACTTTCGACACGCCGGCATCGACATTACGGTTTTC
Source organism: Massilia sp. Masssp93 (assembly GCF_059491295.1). Taxonomy (NCBI): domain Bacteria; kingdom Pseudomonadati; phylum Pseudomonadota; class Betaproteobacteria; order Burkholderiales; family Oxalobacteraceae; genus Massilia; species Massilia sp. Masssp93. The sequence continues at coordinate 6,394,795 of NZ_CP168502.1, forward strand.
GCGGACGAGATCGTCGGCCACGGCGGCATGTGCGCCGATTGCCAGGGTGGTGGCGAGGATGGCGCTCTTGATCAATTTGTTCATGTCGGGTCTCCGTTGGTTTGCTGTTGAAAGCACTGTTGAAAGTACTATAGGCAATCGCCCTGGACGAAACCCGTCGATTGCGACGGATTGCAGCATTGGCGGTACAGGCCGCGAAATCGCCGCATTGCCCCGCAAACCGTTCGATCGCACTTGGATTCACCCATCCCGCCGCCATGTTCTGTCGGCGGTGGCGCGCCGCATGCCGGACGATGAGGGAGCAATGATGAAAGACGAACACTACGATGTGCTGGACGTGAACGGCGGCCGTCCCGTCAAGATGTGGACGCGCGGCGTCCCGGTGGAAGAAGAAGCCAAGCGCCAACTGGCCAACACGGCGCGCATGCCGTTCATTTATAAACACATGGCGGCCATGCCCGACGTTCACCTGGGCAAGGGCTCGACGATCGGCAGCGTGATTCCCACATTGGGTGCGGTGATCCCGGCCGCGGTCGGCGTCGACATCGGCTGCGGCATGATGGCTGCCAAGACGACCCTGAGCGCGCATGATCTGCCCGACAATCCGGGCCTGCTGCGCAGCGCCATCGAACGCTCGGTGCCGCACGGGATGTCGCCCAGAACGCGCGGTGTTAAAGGACGTGACCAGGGATCGTGGGATACGCCGCCGCAAGCCGTCGACCGGGCCTGGATGGCACTGAAGGACGAGTTCGACGTCATCTGCCAAAAGACCCCCAAGCTGAAGCACACGAACAACTACAAGCACCTGGGCACGCTGGGCAGCGGCAACCACTTCATCGAGATCTGCCTCGACGAACAGGGTTTCGTCTGGTTCATGCTGCACTCCGGCTCGCGCGGCGTAGGCAATGCGATCGGCACGCACTTCATCGAGCTCGCCAAGCAGGACATGCGCACGCACCTCGCCAATTTGCCAGACCAGGATCTGGCCTACCTCAAGGAAGGCACGCAACACTACGACGATTACGTGGAGGCCGTCGGCTGGGCCCAGAAATTCGCACGGATGAACCGCGAAGTGATGATGCAGAACCTGATCGCGGCCGTGCGCACGGTCATCAAAAAACCATTCGAGACGCATGTGGAAGCCGTGAACTGCCATCACAACTACGTGCAGAAGGAACACCATTTCGGCAAGGACGTGCTGGTCACGCGCAAGGGCGCCGTGTCGGCGCGCGAGGGCGAACTGGGCATCATCCCGGGGTCGATGGGAGCGAAGAGCTACATCGTGCGCGGCAAGGGCAATCCGGAAAGCTTCCACAGTTGCAGCCACGGCGCCGGCCGCACGATGAGCCGCACCGAGGCCAAGCGCCGCTTCTCAGTGGAGGACCAGGTGCGCGCCACCGAAGGCGTCGAATGCCGCAAGGATGCCGCCGTCATCGACGAGATCCCGATGGCGTACAAGGACATCGACGCGGTGATGCAGGCGCAGAGCGACCTCGTCGAAGTCGTGCACACCCTGAAACAGATCGTCTGCGTGAAGGGGTGAGGGAGCGGGCATGATCGAACTGGACGGCGCGGCCGGCGAGGGCGGCGGCCAGATCCTGCGCAGCGCCCTGACCCTGGCCATGATCACGGGACAGCCCTTCCGCATCCGCAACATTCGCGCCAACCGCGCCAGGCCGGGATTGATGCGTCAGCACCTCGTGGCCGTGCAGGCCGCGCTGCAGGTCTGCGGCGGCGACGCCGCGGGCACCACACTCGGCAGCCAGGACCTGACGTTCGTACCCGGCCCGGTCAAGAGTGGCGACTACGCGTTCGCCATCGGCACGGCCGGAAGTTGCACGCTGGTGCTGCAAACCGTGCTGCCGGCGCTGCTGAAAGCGGACCGGCCGTCGACCCTGCGGCTCGGCGGCGGCACGCACAATCCGATGGCGCCACCCGTGCAATTCCTGCAGCGCGCATGGTGTCCGCGCCTGGCGGAGATGGGCGCGCACATCGACATCCGCCTGCAACGCTGCGGCTTTTATCCGACCGGCGGCGGCGTGGTCGAGGCCCGGGTCGAGCCATGCGCGGCACTGCAGCCACGCACGTGGATGGCGCGCGGCGAGCGTCGTGCCGCCTGTGCCGAGGCCATCGTGGCCGCGATCCCGGAAAGCGTCGCGCGGCGCGAACTGGAATGTGTCGGCAAGGCACTGCACTGGAGCGAGGACCAATTACTCGTGCGTGGCTTGCCGGGCGACCAGGGACCGGGCAATGTCCTGATGCTGACCCTCGAGTACGAGCACACGACCGAGGTGTTCACGGCATTTGGCGAAAAAACCGTCCCGGCCGAGCAGGTGGCCCGCCAGGCAGTGCAGCGGGCGCGCCGGTATCTTGCGTCGCAAGCGGCGTTTGCCGAATACCTGGCCGACCAGATGATGCTTCCGCTCGCGCTGGCGGGCAGTGGCGGCTTCACGCTGGACGAGGTGTCGATGCATGCGCGCACCAATGCACAGGTGATCGAGACCTTCCTCCCCGTACGTTTCGGTTTCGAACGGCGCGATGGCCTGGATCGCTGCACGGTGACGTTGCGCTGATGCCGTATTTATTTCTCGCAAAACAATTATATTGGCTCAAGCAATTTACAGATATGCACAATAGTGTCGAATAATTTTACATTTATATTGCATAAATGAAATTATCTATATAAATCAATTGCTTTTTGTTACTGGCATAGGTTTTGCTATAACGGCCTCGGGTACTTTTGATAAACGTTTCAGATTAACCAGGAACCGAGAATGAAATTCAAGACCGCTGCCGCCATGCTGGCATTGGCTGTTTTTGCAACGGGCGCACAGGCGACCGACCTGTCGTTTACGGGTCACTTCAATCATGACAATGACGTGCAAAGCTTCACCTTCGTGGTGAGCGGCACGTCGACGGTAACGTTGCGCAGCTGGTCGTATGCCGGCGGCGTGAATGCCCGTGGCGACACGATCGCGCGTGGCGGCTTCGATCCGATCCTGGCGTTGTTCGACTCGACGGGCGCCAAGCTGGACGAGCAGGACGACGCCCACTGCCCGGACGTCGCGAGCGATGCGGTGACGGGGCGCTGCTATGACGTCAACTACATGAACGCTCTGGCGGCAGGCACCTACACGGTAACGATCCAGCAATTCGACAATTTCGCCCTCGGCGCCAACCTGTCCGACGGCTTCGCGTTCGACGGTGTGGCCAACCAGAACTTCCGCAACGGCTTCGTGGATGCTGCCGGCGACAAACGCGATGCGCACTGGGCGTTCGACATTCTGAACGTCGACACGGCCGTCGTGACGCCGCCGGCGGATGTGCCGGAACCGGCGTCGCTGATGCTGCTGGGCATTGGTGCGCTGGCGATGGCGGGGCGTCGCAAGCGTTCGTAAGCTGCGCTGAGCGGATAAAACAAAAGGGTTACGAGCGTAAGCTCGTAACCCTTTGTTCTTGCTGCATATTCTTGGTGCCGGCTGCAGGACTCGAACCCGCCACCTGATGATTACAAATCAACTGCTCTACCTGATGAGCTAAGCCGGCAATGTGGCCAGAATTATACCCTTATTTGATCCGGGTCAACGTCGGGCGGCCACCTTTTTTGGGTGGTTCGTCGTCGTCGTCGGGTACATGCGACACCTCGGATGCGGTCTTGGCCGGGACCGCGGCCAGGCCGGGGGCCGGACTTGCTGCCGGTTCAGGTGCCGGCGGGGGCAGGTCGGCGGCCATCGTCGTGACGTCGAAGGCCATGCCCTGGCCGTTTTCGTTGGCGTAGATGGCCAGCACGTTGTGCACCGGGATGTACAGCTCGCGCGAGACGCCGTTGAAACGTGCCCGGAACGTGATCGCGTCGTTGTCCATTTTCAGCCCGGAGGTCGCGCCGTAGCTGATGTTGAGGATGATTTCGCCCTTTTTCACGTATTCCATCGGAACCGTGGTGGCGGCGTCGACCTTGACGGCCAGGTAAGGCGTATAGCCGCTGTCCGTGCACCATTCGTAAATGGCGCGCAGCAGGTACGGCTTGGTGGAGATGTCTGGCATGGTGTGATCGAAATGATGCGAGATGTTACACGCCAGTGTACTTCGATTCGCCTGTGGCGTCGTAAACTGGCGTGCAACGGAGGTGGCGCTTTAGCGGCGCATCACCTTTTCGGACGGGGTCAGGGCTTCGATGTAGGCCGGACGCGAGAAGATGCGCTCGGCATACTTCATCAGCGGCGCCGCCGTCTTCGACAGTTCGATGCCGTAGTGATCCAGACGCCACAGCAGCGGGGCGATGGCCACGTCGAGCATCGAGAATTCGTCGCCCAGCATGTATTTGTTCTTCAGGAACAGCGGGGCCAGCGTCGTCAGGCGGTCGCGGATTTCGGCGCGCGCCTTGTCGTGGCTCTTGTCGCCCACTTTGTTGCGCTCGTTTTCGAGCGTGTTGACGTGGACGAACAGTTCCTTCTCGAAATTGAACAGCATCAGGCGGGCACGGGCACGCATGAGCGGGTCCGCAGGCATCAACTGCGGATGCGGGAAGCGCTCGTCGATGTATTCGTTGATGATGTTCGATTCGTACAGAATCAGTTCGCGCTCGACCAGGATCGGCACCTGGCCGTACGGATTCATCGTCGAGATGTCCTCGGGCTTGTTGAACAGGTCCACGTCGCGCACTTCGAAGTCCATGCCCTTTTCGAACAGGACCAGACGGCAGCGCTGGGAGAACGGGCACGTGGTGCCGGAGTAGAGAACCATCATGGTTTATAGTTCCTTCAAGAAACAAAGGGGTGAAGCGCCAGGCGGCTCACCCCGAATAGACATTGCCCGCATTATAACCGGGCAATCAACTCACTTTACGTCTTTCCAATAAGAAGCATTCAAAGACCAGGCGAGGAAGGCGAAGAAAGCGAGGAAAATCACGACGATCGCACCCAGACGTTTGCGAAAGTCGCGCGCCGGTTCGGCCATCCAGTCCATGTATGCGACCAGGTCGGCCACCTGGGCATCGAACTCCTGCGGGCTCAGCGTGCCCGGCGTCACCTGCTCGAAGCCGGCGAAGCGGTGCACGGTTTTTTCATGCTCGTGGGGGTCCGGTTCCTCGACCATCTTGGCCGTACGCACGCCCTGCAGCTGCCACAGTACGTGCGGCATCGCGACGTTCGGCACGACCATGTTGTTCCAGCCGGTCGGGCGGGTATCGTCCTTGTAGAAAGTGCGCAGGTAGGTGTAGATGTAGTCGGGGCCGGAGCCGGCGGCCGAGGCGCGCGCACGCGTGATCACCGACAGGTCCGGCGGTACGGCGCCGAACCAGGCTTTCGCATCCGCGGGACGCATCGCGATCGTCATCATGTCGCCCACCTTCTCACCCGAGAACAGCAGGTTGTTCTTGATCTGGTCTTCGGTCAAGCCCAGGTCACGCAGGCGATTGTAGCGCATCGACGATGCGGAATGACAGTTCAGGCAGTAGTTGACGAACAGCTTGGCGCCGTTTTGCAGCGAGGCGATATCGGTGCGTTCGGGCGCGCGGTCGAGCGGGAACGCACCTTCGTTCGCGAACACGAATCCCGGCAGCAGGGCCAGGACCGCGAGCAGTTTTTTCGAAAAAAACATCATGGTTGTCCTTTGGCTTTGGTTCCGGGATCAATGCGGGGTGAACGTGACGCGATTGGGCACCGGCTTGAACCGGCCCATCGAGCTCCACCATGGCATCAGGAGGAAGAAGCTAAAGTACAGCAGGGTGCAGGCCTGGGCGACCAGCGTGTAGGCCGGGGTCGGCAGTTGGGTGCCGAGGTAGCCGAGCGTCAGGAACGCCAGGAAGAATACGGCATACACGTATTTGTGCCAGCCCGGACGGTAGCGGATCGATTTCACCGGTGAATGATCCAGCCACGGCAGCAGCGCCAGGATCACGACGGCCGAGCCGAACAGCACGACGCCCCAGAATTTCGCGTCCAGCACCTGCGGCAGCATGCCGATCTCGGCCAGGATGGCGACCGCGGTCACCGCGATCTTCGTCTTGTACGACAGGCGCGAACGGAGCCAGATGAACACGACGTAGGCGGCCACGCCGGCCATCACGACCCACATGAAGTCCGACGTCGTCGCGCGCAGCACCGAGTAGAACGGCGTGAAGTACCAGGTCGGGGCGATGTGCGGCGGGGTCTTGAGCGAGTCGGCGGGCAGGAAGTTGTTGTATTCCAGGAAGTAGCCGCCCATTTCCGGCGCAAAGAACACGACGCTGCTGAAGATCAGCAGGAACATCGATACGCCGAACAAGTCCTTGGTCGTGTAGTACGGGTGCGAAGGGATGGCGTCGACGCCGTGGCCGTCCGGGCCGAGGTTTTCCTTGACCTCGATGCCGTCCGGGTTGTTCGAGCCCACTTCGTGCAGGGCGATCAGGTGCGCCGCGACGAGGCCCAGCAGCACCAGCGGGATCGCGATCACGTGGAAGGCGAAGAAGCGGTTCAGGGTGGCGTCCGACACGACGTAGTCGCCGCGGATCCACAGCGACAGGTCCTGGCCGATGAACGGGATGGCGCTGAACAGGTTGACGATCACCTGGGCGCCCCAGTACGACATCTGGCCCCACGGCAGCAGGTAGCCGAAGAAGGCCTCGGCCATCAGGCACAGGAAGATCGCGAAGCCGAACAGCCAGATCAGCTCGCGCGGCTTGCGGTACGAGCCGTACAGCAGGCCACGGGTCATGTGCAGGTACACGACGATGAAGAACGCCGAGGCGCCCGTCGAGTGCATGTAGCGCACGAGCCAGCCCCACGGGACTTCGCGCATGATGTATTCGACGGAGCCGAACGCGAGGCCGGCGTCCGGCTTGTAGTGCATGGTCAGGAAGATGCCGGTGACGATCTGCATCACCAGGATCAGCATGGCCAGCGAGCCGAACAGATACCAGATATTGAAGTTCTTCGGGGCGTAGTAGCGGCCCCACTGGTCGTTCCACAGCTTCGACAGCGGGAAGCGGTCGTCGACCCAGGCCAGGGCCCGGTGGCTTTTCGGCGCGTCGGCCGGGAGTTTGGTTTCCTTGAACGCTGCGCCCATCTTATGCCTCGCCTTTCTCGTCTTTGCCGATCAGGATCTTGTTGTCGGACAGGTACATGTACGGAGGCACGTCAAGGTTGGCCGGAGCCGGCTTGTTCTTGAAGACGCGGCCCGACAGGTCGAACGTCGATCCATGGCAGGGACAAAGGAAGCCGCCGTGCCAGTCGTCCGGCAGGTTCGGCTGGGGGCCTTCGGTGAAGCGGGCGGAAGGAGAGCAGCCCAGGTGGGAGCAGATGCCGACGACGACAAGGAGATCCTTGTGTTTCTCGTATGCGCGGAATTCGTTCTTCGCATAGGCCGGCACCGGCATTTGATACGATTTATCGGAATTTGGATCGGCGACCAGGCTGTCGTTCTTCGGCAGGCTGGCCAGCATTTCGGGGGTGCGGCGAAGGAGCCACACGGGCTTGCCGCGCCACTCCACGACTTTCAACTCGCCCGGTTTGATGTCGGAAATATCCGCCTCGACCGGGGCGCCGGCCGCTTTTGCTCGTTCGGAGGGCTGCAACGTACTGACCAGCACCCCGGCCGTTGAAACACCGACAACGCCACCCGCCGCGCATGTAGCCACGAGCAAGCCTCGCCGGCCTGAATCGACCTGCTTCTCATTACTCATACCAACTCCATTCGTCAAATGCGAAATGTTGCAATGCAATACGTTGCAATACGGTATTAACCTTTTATGCAACGGTCGATTATATGTGAACAGTTTTGCAAATTAAAGAAAAAACGTTTGCATTGTCGCGACCCTTCCCAAATGCGCATTTTTGTGTTCGCGCCCCGGGTCACATGCTCATCTCGACCATCGGGTGCACTGCACGTTTCCTGTATCATCGCTGTGAACCTGGCAAGGTTTTTAAAAACACAAAGGAGGGCGTGGGATGGCTATGCTGGAAGAGTTCAAAAAATTCGCGCTGAAGGGCAATGTCGTCGACCTGGCGGTCGGCGTGATCATCGGCGGCGCGTTCGGGCGGATCGTGGATTCTCTCGTGCAGGACGTCATCATGCCGCCGATCGGCAAGTTGTTCGGCGGCCTCGATTTCGCCAGTTACTACCTCCCGCTCAACGGCCAGCCCTACGGCCTGCCGCTGGCGGAAGCCAAGAAGGCCGGCGCCGTGCTGGCGTACGGGAATTTCTTCACGATCCTGCTGAACTTCCTGATATTGGCGTTCGTCATTTTCCAAATGGTCAGGCTGATGAATCGCATGCGCGCGCCGTTCACCAAGGCCGAGGAAGAGCAGCAGGCGGCCGCTGTGGTGGCAACGGCGGAAGAAGTCGTTCTGCTGCGTGAAATCCGCGACGCGCTGACGCTGAAGCGCTAGCCGCGGAGTCGCCCGATGCGCCGCTACTGGCTGCTGTTCGCACAAACCGTCACGATCGCCCTCGGCATCTATGTCGTGATCGCGGCGCTGCAGCCGGCGTGGATCGGACGCGCGCCGACGCAGATGGGCATCGGTGGACCGGGGCGCGCGGTGCCGGTGCTGCAGGCGCCGGGCAGTGGTCTCGCCCCGGCCAGTTACCGCGACGCGGCCGGCCGCGCCATGCCGGCCGTCGTCAACATTCTCACCAGCAAGGCGTTGCGCGAAACCCATCCGCTGCTGAAGGACCCGTTCTTCCGGCGCTTCTTCGGCGACAAGACGCCGCCGCAGGAACAGATGGCCAGCCTGGGCTCGGGCGTCATCGTCAGCGGCGACGGCTACATCCTGACCAATTACCACGTCGTCGAAGGCGCCGACGAGATCGAGGTCGGCCTGGCCGACGGACGCAAGGCCGCCGCCAGCGTCGTCGGCACCGATCCGGAAACGGATTTGGCCGTGATCCGCATCAAGGCGGACAAACTGCCCGTGATCGTGCTGGGCGACCCGGCGCAGGCGCGCGTGGGCGACGTCGTGCTGGCGATCGGCAATCCGTTCGGCGTCGGGCAGACCGTCACGCTGGGCATCATCTCCGCGCTGGGCCGCAACAACCTGCACATCAACCATTTCGAGAATTTCATCCAGACGGATGCCGCCATCAACTTCGGCAACTCGGGCGGGGCGCTCGTCGATACGCGCGGTAATCTGCTGGGCATCAATTCGGCCATTTATTCGCAGACGGGCGGCTCGGTGGGCATCGGCTTCGCGATTCCCGTGTCGACGGCGAAAACCGTGCTCGATTCCATCATCAAGCACGGCCAGGTCGTGCGCGGCTGGATCGGCGTCGAATCGCAGGACATCACGCCCGAAATCGCCGACAGCTTCGGCCTCGCGCGCGACCGCGGGGCCATCATCGCCGGTGTCGTGCGCGGCGGCCCGGCGGACCGTGCCGGCATGCGCCCGGGCGACATCCTGCTGGCCGTGCAAGGTAAAAAAGTCGGCAGCACCAACGACATGATGAACCTCATCGCCGCGCTGCCGCCCGGCGGCAAGGCGGCGATGACGGTGATGCGCAAGAACCGCGAGACGACCTTCGACGTCACCGTCGGCCGCCGTCCGCGCCAGACCCCCTGATTATCCGGACTTTCCATGCACCTGCGCGACCTCACGCAATTCCTTTCCGAGCTCAAAGAGAACAACACCCGGCCCTGGTTCATCATGAACAAGCCCCGCTACGACATCCTGCGGGTCGAATTCCTGGAGGTGCTGACGGAACTCATCAAGGAGATCGGCCGGTTCGACAAGCAGATCATCGCCTGCGATCCGAAGAAGGCGATGTTCCGCTTCCAGCGCGATACCCGCTTTTCGCACGACAAGACGCCCTATAAAACGCATTTCTCGGCCGGCATCGCGCCGGGCAACAAGCGCCGCCCCAGCGAAGGCGGCGGTCCGACCTATTACTTCCACATCGAAGCCGACGGTACGTTGCTGTACGGCGCCGGCGAATACCTGCCGCCGGCGGCGCGCCTGAAGGCGATCCGCGAGCACGTCGTCAACGATGCGACAGGCTTCGCCAAAATGTTGAAGAATAAACATCTGCGCGAGGCGTACGGCGACCTGCAGCCGGAAGACAAGCTGCAACGCCCGCCGAAGGGATTCGATGCGAACCATCCGCTGGTCGAATACCTGAAGCTCAAGAGTTATTTTGTCTGGAACGAAGCGAAGCTCGACATCAACGCCCCGGACAAGCTCGTGCCGCAGCTCGCGCAGGGATTCAAGGACGCCACCGCGCTCGTCAACTGGTTGCGCGCGGTGCCGCAGACATTCGAAGAGTAAAGGGAGTCACACATGGCGTTGCACCACGCAGTATCGGGTGAGCGGATCGCACTCCAGCGGGGCGAAGACGACATCGCGAATTTCACGTCGATCGCATTGATCAAGACGGATCACATGGAATTGATCCGGCTCGTGATACCCAAGGAAAAACCGCTGCCGGAACATTGGGTCGAAGGCGAGATGACCTTGCTGTGCCTGGAGGGCGAGATCGCGTTCCAGGCCCACGGCCGCACGACCATCCTGCAGCCGAACGAGATGGTGTACCTGGCCGGCGGCGAGCCGCATGCGATCCATGCCAACCAGGACGCGGTCGCGCTGCTGACCATTTTGCTGCATCCGGGCGATAACTCGGGTGGGCCGACGCGGAACGCGCCGAGCGCCTGATCTCGGCAACGGTTTGGTGGGCACGGGGTGCCCACCCTACGGCATCGTATCGTGGAACGGGATGCTCACCCAACCGCATCGTATCGTGGAATGGGATGCTCACCCAACCGCATCGTATCGTGGAATGGGATGCTCACCCAACCGCATCGTATCGTGGTCCGGGATACGCATCCAAGCGCATCGTATTGTAGGGTGGGCTCCCCGAGCCCGCCATCACGTTGCGTAATCGCGTCCTGCAATCAGGCCAGCTCGTCGCGCGGATCCCGCGCCAATAACCTGGCCACCATGTCGCTGGCGGAATCGCCATCGAACAACACCCCGGCCACCGCATTGGTGATCGGCATGTCGACGCCCAGCCTGGCCGCCAGCTCACGCACGGCCTTGGCACAGGGCACGCCTTCGGCCACGTGGCCGAGTTCACGGACGATGGTGTCGAGCGGCTTGCCCTGGGCCAGTGCAAGGCCGACGCGGCGGTTGCGCGACAGGTCGCCCGTGCACGTCAGGATCAGGTCGCCCATCCCCGTCAGGCCCATGAAGGTGCCGGCATGGCCGCCCAGCGCCGTGCCGAGGCGGGTGATTTCCGCGAGGCCGCGCGTGATCAGCGCGGCGCGTGCGTTCAATCCGAGTCCCAGGCCGTCGGCCGTGCCGGTGGCGATGGCGAGGATGTTCTTGACGGCGCCGCCGACTTCCACGCCGACCATGTCATCGCAGGAATACACGCGGATATTGCCGCCATGTATGAGCGCAACGACGCGTTCGCGCAGCGTCTTGTCGGTCGACGCGACCGTCAGCGCGCAGGGCAGGCCGCGCGCCACTTCCTGGGCGAACGACGGGCCGGACAGCGCGGCGCCCGGTACGGCGGCGCCCAGCACGTCGCGCACGACCTGGTGCGGCAGCAGGCCGGTCTCGTATTCGAACCCCTTGCACAGCCAGACGATGTTCGGGATGGCGCGGCCCTTGAGCTGCTCGAGCAGCGGGCGCAGGCCGGCCACCGGGCAGGCCGCGATCAGCAGCGGCTCGGCGCCGGGCTGGGCCGCGGCGTCGACTACGTGCGCGACGGCTGCGTCGAAGTCGGCCGTGACGTCCAGGCCGGCCGGCAGCGGGAAGCCGGGGAGGTAATGGGTGTTTTCGCGCGCGTCGGCAGCCTGCGCCATCTGCGCGGGGTTGCGGCCCCACAGCAGGACGTCGTGGCGCGCCGCGAGCGCGATCGCCACGGCCGTGCCCCAGGCGCCGGCACCGAGGACGGTGATTTTTTGGGGGGATTTCGGTTCGTGCATGGGAGGACGGGCTAGATGCCCCAGATGTCGGACGCCTTGACGTAGCCGCTGATGCCGTCGCGGTGGCGCACGCGCACCCAGATGCCGGTTTCCGGATCGACGAGCTCGAGCAGGACGTTCTTTTCGGCCATCATCACGACGGGCGCGTTGTCGTCGGGCGCGGCGCGCACCTTGGCGGAGGCCACGCGCACGATGACGTTGCGCCTGGCCGACAGGTTCCTCGCCTCGGTCCAGGCCATGTCGCCGGTGGCGTCACGTACCTTGACCCAGTCGCCGTAGCTGAGGACGATCTCGACCGGCATGCCGCTGGGAGCGATGAACAGCTTGCCGCTCCGGGTGGACGGGGCCTCGTACAGGATCACGGAATGCGCGCCGACTGTCTTGAAATCGAACGCGGCGGCCGCGCACGATGCCAGCAGCAGCATGCTGCCTGCGATGAGTCGATGGCGGAAACGGATGGGGCGCATGTGGGCCTTTGAAGACGGTACACGCTGAGGCCGGGCTGGATCGACCGGCACGAAGCGTGTCGGCAAAAGCGCGTCAATGAAACGAGGCGTCCGGCCCCGCCCGGGAGGAGCGGTGCGGGACGCCCGGGATATTACTGGTTGCCAGCCGGCGTGCCCGCTGCGGCAGCCTGCTCGGCCAGCGCCTGGCGACGCTGCTGGTAGAACACTTCGAAGTTGATCTCGGCCAGGTGGACCGGCGGGAAACCGGCACGGGTGATCACGTCGGCGATGTTCGCACGCAGGTACGGATAGATGATGTTCGGGCAACCGATGCCCAGCAGCGGATCCATCTGGTCGGCCGGGATGTTGCGAGCTTCGAAGATACCTGCCTGCTTGCCTTCGGCCAGGAAAGCAACCTTGTCCTTGACCTTGGCGGTCACGGTGATGGTGACGGTCGATTCGTAGATGCCATCGGCGATGCCCTCGGCGCCGACGTCCAGCGAGACCTCGATGGTCGGGGCTTCCTGCTCCAGGAAGATTGCCGGGGAATTCGGTTGTTCCAGCGACAGATCTTTCAGGTAGATACGCTGGATTTGGAATACGGGTTGCAGGTTTTCGTCAGCCATGGAACGCTTTCGTGTAATTTTTAAGAAGAACGGCATCATCCTGCCATTCGAGGTGCTTGACTTGTCAAGGCGCCGGCAATTGTATCAAAACCAATTCGGTTTCAATAGCAGCGGGCCGGCGCCCCTGCGCAGGCTCAGGCCGCAGCGCCGTTGAGCAGCGGGTCCAGCCGGCCCGCCTGGTCGAGGGCATACAGATCGTCGAAGCCGCCCACATGGGTATTGCCCACGTAAATCTGCGGCACCGTACGGCGGCCCGTGCGCTGCATCATGATCGCACGTTGTTCCGGATCAAGGTCGACGCGAATGCGCTCGATGTCGGTCACGCCCTTGGCTTCCAGCAGGCGCTCGGCGCGTACGCAGTAGGGGCAGCTGGCGGTGTGATAGAGAACAACATGGGCTGTCATGGCAGTATCCTTTCAAATTATTTGATCAGGGGCAGGCCGGCAGCCGTCCAGGCCGCAGTGCCGCCTTCCAGGCCATAGATATCTTCGAACCCTGCCGCTTTCAACAGGCGCGCCGCTTTATCGGCGTGTTTGCCGTCTTGATCGACGACAATGATGGTCTTGACTTTCGACTTGTCCAGCTCGCCGGTACGATTGCCCAAGTCTGACAGCGGAATGTGTTTTGCGTCGCGCAGGTGCCCTGCGGCAAACTCGTCGGCGCTGCGCACATCGATCACGGCGGTGGATTTGCCGCGGTTGATCATCTGGGTGGCCTGCAGCGGCGAGGCCTGGCGGCCACGCGGCGCCAGCGATAACCACAGAAGCGCACCCCCCGACAGGACGGCGATCGCAACAGTGATGAAATGGTCGATGATGAATTTCACGAAGGTTCCGTTGGTTGAACTGAATCATCGCATTATAAAATAGAAGTCGGATCGGTATTTCCTGCTCACTTTTTTCTATAAAGCACCTATGTACAAAATCGTATTCATGCGCCACGGCGAGTCCACCTGGAACCTCGAGAACCGTTTCACCGGCTGGACCGATGTCGACCTGACCGAAAAAGGCGTCAACGAAGCCAAGACCGCCGGCCGCCTGCTGAAGGAAGCCGGCTTCACCTTCGACCTGGCCTATACCTCGGTCCTGAAACGTGCGATCCGCACGCTGTGGCTGGCCATGGACGAGATGGACATGATGTGGCTGCCGGTCAAGAACGACTGGCGCCTGAACGAGCGCCACTACGGCGCCCTGCAGGGCCTGGACAAGGGCGAGACCGCCGCCAAGTTCGGCGACGAGCAGGTGCTGGTGTGGCGCCGCAGCTACGACACGCCGCCGCCCGCGCTGGAAGCCAACGATCCGCGCACGTCGTTCAACGACCCGCGCTACGCCGGCCTGGACAAGGCGCAGATCCCGCTGACCGAATGCCTGAAAGACACGGTCGCCCGTGTGATGCCGGCCTGGGACGAGGAAATCGCCCCGGCCATCCGCGCCGGCAAGCAGATCCTGATCTCGGCCCACGGCAACAGCCTGCGCGCCGTGATCAAGATGCTGGACAACATCAGCGACAGCGACATCGTCGGGCTGAACATCCCGAACGGCACCCCGCTCGTGTACGAGCTGGACGCGGACCTGAAGCCGATCCGCCATTACTACCTGGGCGACCAGGACGCGATCGCGGCCGCCATGGCCGCCGTGGCCAACCAAGGGAAGGCGAAGTAAGTCTTGCTTTCCTTCGTGAAGTCGACGTCCGCGGGCCTGTCCGTCCGCGGCAAGCTGTTGTGCGGCCTGCTGGCCTGCGTGTTCGCCTTCGGCAGCGCGCAGGCGGCGCCGCGCCAGACCGCGCGCAGCAAGCAGAAAGCCGCCGCCGAGGCGGCGCGCGCCGGTATCCAGCAAAAGCTCAGTGCTCTCAAGAAGGACATCACCCGCACCGAGAGCGAAAAGGAAGACGCGGCCGACGAGCTGGCCGAGTCGGAAGAAGCGATTTCCGACGCCAACCGCTCGCTGCGTGAACTGGCCGACGAGCAGGCCGCCACCAATGCCAAGCTCAAGGATCTCGCGACGGAAGAGGAGCGTCTCGGCAATACCATCGCGGCCCAGAAGCGCCAACTGGCCAAGCTGTTGCGTGAGCACTATGTTGCCGGCAACGAGGACCGCATCAAGCTGCTGCTGTCGGGCGATAACCCGAACCGCATCAACCGCGACCTGCAGATGATGGCTTACGTGTCGCAGGCGCAAGCCAGATTATTGAATTCCCTGCGCGCCAACCTGGCGGCCGTCGAGGCGAATCACGCCCAGACCCAGAACGCCCGGGACGAGCTGGAAGAAATTGCACAAGAGCAGAAGTCGCAGAAGGCGCTGCTCGAAAAAGAAAAGGGCAAGCGCGCCACGCTGCTGGCGAATTTGTCGAGCAAGTTGACGGACCAGCGCAAGCAGGCGAGCCGCCTGGAGCAGGACGAGCAGCGCATGAGCGGCCTCGTCGATCGCCTGACGCGCCTGATCCGCGAACAGGAAATCGCGGCCGCGGCCGAGCGCAAGCGCCAGCAGGCACTCGCGGCGGCCCGCGCCAAGGCCGCCGCCGAGGCGAAGGAACGCGCGCTGGCGCGGGCGAACGCCCGGCGCGAAGAGCGCGAACGCCTGGCGCGCGAAGCGGCAAGGGAAGCAGCCAAGACCGGCAGACCCGTCAAGCCGTTGCCGCCGCCGAAACCGGAACCCGAAGAGACTCGGGTGGCCGAGGAGCCGCCGAAACAGGAAGCGCCGCAGCGCAGCGCCGACACCGCGCTCGCCGCCGACCTGCCGAGCGGCGCATTCGAGAGCCTGCGCGGTCGCCTGCCGGCCCCGATCTCCGGCAAGATCGCGGCCCGTTTCGGCGCCAAGCGCGGCGACGGGCCGACGTGGCGCGGCATGTTCATCAAGGCGCCGGAAGGCACCGATGTGCGCGCCATCGCGGCCGGACGTGTCGTGTTCGCCAACTGGATGCGCGGCTACGGTAATTTGATCATCATCAATCATGGCGGCGAGTACCTGTCGATCTATGGAAACAACCAGACGCTGATGAAACAGGCCGGCGACGCGGTCAAGCCGGGCGACGTCATCGCCAGTGCGGGCAATACCGGCGGCAACGAGGAATCGGGGCTATACTTTGAGCTCAGGCATCTCGGAAAAGCGTTCGATCCGTCGAGCTGGGTCAGGTTCTAATTTCCGGAAGCATAATCCAGGAACAAGCATGGGCAAGAAACTCAAGAACCTCGGTCTGATCGGCCTCGGCATGGTGGCCGGGGTGGCCGCCTCGGTCCAGTACTCGGCGCTGGCGCAAAAGGGCGGCGACGCCCCGCTGCCCCTGGACCAGCTGCGCCAGCTGGCCGACGTGTATGCCCTGATCAAGAGCGATTATGTCGAGAAGGTCGACGACAAGAAGCTGCTGTCCGACGCCATCGCCGGCATGGTGAACTCGCTCGATCCGCACTCCGTCTACCTCGACCAGAAAGACTTCGCCGAGATGCGCGAAGAGGTGCAGGGCCGCTTCGTCGGCCTCGGCATCGAGATCGCGATGGAAGACGGCTACGTCAAGATCGTCTCTCCCATCGACGATTCGCCCGCCTACCGCGCCGGCATCAAGGCCGGAGATTTGATCACCCGCATCGACAACGTGCCGGTGAAAGGCCTGTCGCTGGACGACGCCATCAAGCGCATGCGCGGCGAGCCGCACAGCAAGGTGATGCTGACCATCGCCCGCCGCGGCGCCGACGCGCCCTGGGTCGTGCCCATCGTGCGCGAGGAAATCCACGTGGCCAGCGTCAAGGCGAAGATGATCGAGCCGGGCTATGCCTGGCTGCGCATCAACCAGTTCCAGGAAGAGACCCTGGACGAGGTCGCCGACAAGCTGAAGGATTTATACGCCCGCAACCCGAACATCAAGGGCCTCGTGCTCGATCTGCGCAACGACCCGGGCGGCCTGCTGCCGAGCGCGATCGGCGTCTCGGCCGCGTTCCTGCCGGCGAACGACGTGATCGTCTCGACGAAGGGCCAGCTGTCCGATTCGAACGCCACATTCTACGGGCGGCGCGAATTCTATGCCGTCAAGCCGGGCGCCGATCCGCTCGCCAAGCTGCCGGCCGCACTGAAAACCGTGCCGATGGTGGTGCTGGTCAACACGGGCTCGGCATCGGCCTCGGAAATCGTCGCCGGTGCCCTGCAGGATTACAAGCGCGCCATCGTGATGGGCAGCCAGACCTTCGGCAAGGGATCCGTGCAGACCTTGCGCCAGCTGACGCCCGATACGGCCGTCAAGCTGACGACGGCGCGCTACTACACGCCGAAAGGCCGCTCGATCCAGGCGCTGGGCATCGTGCCCGACCTCAAGGTCGACGAGACGCCGGAAGGCGACGGCCTGAACGCCGTGCGCGTGCGCGAAGCCGACCTGGATCACCACCTGACGAACGAGGCAGCCGACAGCAAGAGCGCCAGCGCCAAGTCGCGCCGCGACGAGCTCGAGGAAGAACAGTTCACCGTGGCTGCGATGAAGAACGCCAAGCCGCTCGAATTCGGCGCCAAGGACGATTTCCAGCTTGCGCAGGCCCTCAATCACTTCAAGGGCCTGAAGGTGGAACTGGCCAAGGCCGATCCGGACGAGGACAAGCCGGCGCCGGCCAGGCTGCCGGGCCAGGAACCGAAGCCGGCCGACATCAAGGACGGCGCGAAGCCGCCGGCCCTGGAGATCAAGTCGCCCGTGCCGAAGAAATGATGCGCGCCGCGACGATGGAAAGAGGCTGGCGATGAACGACCAGCAGCTGCTGCGCTATTCGCGCCATATCCTGCTCGACGAGATCGGCATCGAAGGCCAGGACCGCCTGCTGCGCGCGCGCGCGCTCGTGATCGGCGCCGGCGGCCTGGGTTCGCCGGCCGCGCTGTATCTTGCCGCGAGCGGCGTCGGGCGCCTGACCCTCGTCGACGACGACACCGTCGACCTGACGAACCTGCAGCGCCAGGTGATGCACACGACGGCGCGCGTGGGCCAGCCCAAGGTCGAGTCCGGTCGTGAAGCCCTGCATCAGATCAATCCCGACGTCGAGGTCGTCGCCTTGCGCGAGCGCGCCGATGCCGCGCGTTTAGGGGAACTCGTGCGCGCTGCCGATGTCGTACTCGACTGCAGCGACAACTTCGCCACCCGCCATGCCGTCAACCGTGCCTGCGTTGCCGCCGGCGTCCCGCTCGTCGCGGGCGCCGCGATCCGTTTCGACGGGCAGATCTCGGTCTACGACGTACGCGACCCCGCGTCGCCCTGCTATGCCTGCCTGTTCCCCGAGGACGGCAAGTTCGAGGAAGTCGCGTGCAGCACCATGGGCGTGTTCGCGCCGCTGGTGGGCATCGTCGGCGCGATGCAGGCGGCCGAGGCGCTCAAGGTGCTGGCCGGGAGCGGCCGTTCGCTGGCGGGCCGGCTGCAGATGCTGGATGCGCGCGCCATGGAATGGACCGAGATCGGCGTGGCGCGCAACCCGTGCTGTCCCGTATGCGCGGGACGCCCTGGCGTAGAATAGGCCGCCTCGTCGGTCGGTCACGCGCCGAAGGTGTCCATTTTGTGTCGGGTATCTTACAATTGGACAATTTTCC
Source organism: Massilia sp. Masssp93 (assembly GCF_059491295.1). Taxonomy (NCBI): domain Bacteria; kingdom Pseudomonadati; phylum Pseudomonadota; class Betaproteobacteria; order Burkholderiales; family Oxalobacteraceae; genus Massilia; species Massilia sp. Masssp93. The sequence goes on from NZ_CP168502.1 coordinate 6,413,312, forward strand.
GAACGAGTTGGAAAATTTTCCAAAATAGTTTTGACGGCATCCGGTCTCGTTCGGCCTTATACTGCTTTTTCGACCATAACCTTCACATCTATGCAGAACTCAAAGCATCGTTTCGCACGGCAGCGCCGCCAGGGTGGTTTCACCCTCGTCGAAATCATGGTCGTCGTGGTCATCATCGGCATCCTGGGCGCGCTCGTCGTGCCCAAGCTGCTTGGGCGCACCGGCGAATCGCGCGTGGCCGCGGCCCGTGTCGACATCGCCACGCTGATGTCGGCGCTCAAGCTGTACAAGCTCGATAACCAGCGCTATCCGACCACCGAGCAGGGCCTGCAGGCGCTCGTCCAGAAGCCGACCAGCGGCCCGGCCGCCAACGGCTGGAAGGAAGGCGGCTACCTCGACAAGCTGCCCAAGGATCCGTGGGGTACGCCTTACCAGTACCTGTCGCCCGGCCTGCACGGCGAGGTCGACATATTCTCGCTGGGCGCGGACGGCCAGCCTGGCGGCACCGGCGAGGATGCCGACATCGGCTCGTGGGACAACAAATAATCCCGATACGCCGATGACCAAGCGCGCGCGCAGCCTGCCGCGCCGGCCCGGATTGCCGGACCACCGCGGCTTCACCCTGGTGGAGATCATGGTCGTGATGGTCATCATCGGCATCACGCTCGGGCTGGCCAGCCTCAACGCCATTCCGAGTCCGCACCAGGACCTGCAGAAGGAGGCACAGCGCCTCGCGCTGCTGCTCCAGCTGGCGCGCGACGAGGCGATCGTGCGCAACCGCCTCGTCGCCTTCGAGGCCACGCCCGAGCGCTACCACTTCCTCGTGCGCACCGAGACGCGCTGGGAACCGATCGTGAAGGACGACCTGCTGCGCGAGCGCGACTTCAAGAATGCCCCGCTGACCCTGCTGCTGGATCCCACCAGCGCCGGGACCCTCAATCCGCTGCGCATCACGTTCGGCAACGAACCGGTCGACAAGCCGTTCGTGCTTACCCTCGCCAGCGGCAATGACCGCGTCGCCATCCGCGCCGACGGGGTCGGGCACTTCACCGTGGAATGAGCGAGCCGATGAGCGACAGGATGCGCATGCGATTCCCGGGCCGGCACCGCGGCTTCACGCTGCTGGAAGTGCTCGTGGCCCTCGTCATCGTCGGCACGGCGCTGGGCGCGGGCCTGCGCGCGGTCGGCAGCCTGACCGCCAACAGCAGCGGCCTGCGCGCCTCGATGATGGCGACGTGGTCGGCCGAGAACCGCCTCGTGCAGATCCGCCTCGGCAAGGAATTCCCGGACATCGGCAAGCACGGTTTCGATTGCCCGCAGGGCGACCTGCACCTCGTGTGCCAGGAAGAAGTCATCGCCAGCCCGAACCCGCGCCTGCGCCGCGTGGAGGTCTCCGTGTTCGACATCGAAAACCCCAACCGGCGTATCGTCAAGCTGGTGCAACTGGTATTGAAACCGTGGCGATGACGACCCTGACGCGACGTGCCGACCGTGCGCGCGGCTTCACCCTCGTGGAGCTGCTGGTGGCGATCAGCATCCTGGCCATCGTGGCCGTGCTCGGCTGGCGCGGCCTGGACAGCATCGTGCGCGCGCGCGTGGCCCTCACCCAGCAGATGGAGACGACGCGCGGCATGCAATTGGCGTTCGCGCAGATGCAGAGCGACTGCGAGCACATCGCCCAGCGCGACGTCGTCGACCAGCGGCCTTATCTTTTGATCGGCGCCGACCGCTTCACGCTCGTGCGCGAAGTGTTCACGGAAAACCAGCCGTCGCGCCTGCAGGTGGTGGCCTACCGCATCGTCAACGGCACGCTGATCCGGCGCGAATCGCAGCCGACGCGCGACCTGATCCAGCTCGACGCCCTGTGGCAGGCCGTCACCAGCGATACCGACAGCAACGCGGCCGTGGCCTTGCAGACCGGCGTGACGGGAATGCAGGTCGCGACCTGGCTGAATAATTCGTGGCGCCAGGGCGGCGTCGATCCCGGCGCGAATGCGGCGGGCACGGTGCAGGCCCCGGCCGCGCCCGCGCCGCTGCAGCAACCCGACCAGGTGGCGCCGCAGCAGGCGAACAATGAACCGACCGGCATGCAGGTGGCGTTGCTGGCCCAGGGCCTGCAGGCGCCGCTGGTCAAATCCTTCCTGCTGGGGGAGCCATGAGATTGCGGCGGCAACCTCCCGGGCGCGAACGCGGCGTGGCCGTGATCACCGCGCTGCTGCTGACCACGCTGGCGATCTCCATCGTCGCCAGCCTGTTCTGGCAGCAGCAGGTGCAGGTGCGCTCGATGGAAAACCAGAGACTGCACCTGCAGACCAAGTGGATCCTGCGCGGCGCGCTCGACTGGGCGACCCTGGTCCTGTTCCAGGACGGCGTCGATCACCGCCAGTACACGTCGCTCGACCAGGTGTGGGCGACGCCGCTGGCGGACACGCGTCTCGACCAGTACGTCGAGCGCGAGCGGGTCGAAGGAGAAAGTTTCGATGCAAGCCTGTCCGGTAGCATTACCGACGCATGCTCGCGTTACAATTTGCGCAACCTCGGATTGGGCAAGGGGCAGCTGAGCGAATCGCAGATCGAGATTTTCGAGCGCCTGCTGCGTAATCTGCAGCTGGATACGGGACTGGCGCGGCGCATCGCGACGTTCGTGGCGGCCGGGTTGCCGGTCACGGCCGGCGAAGAGAATGACGATCCGGCGAAGCAGGTGCAGGCCACCCCGGTGATCGGGGCGCCGGTGAAGATCCTGGAGGTGGAGGATTTGCTGACGGTGAAGGGCGTGACGCCGGCCGTCGTCGAACGCCTGCGGCCGTTCGTGACCGTGCTGCCGCAGGCCACGCCGGTCAACGTGAACACGGCGCCCGCGGAAGTGCTGGCGGCCCTGGTGCCGAACATGTCGGTGTCGGAGGCGAACACGCTGATCGTGCGGCGCAAGCAGGCGGCGTGGCGTGAGACGACTTATTTTGCGGACCAGGTCCATAGCGAAAGCCGTCCGCTGACGGAAGGTTCGTACGCCGTGAAAAGCGACTGGTTCCTGGTCGACACGCGCATCCGCCTGGACCGGGCCGCACTGGACGCGCAGGCGCTGATCCACCGGTCGTCGGCGCTGGTAGCGGGTGGCGGGCCGAAGGTGGTGTGGATTCGCCAGTATTAAAAAAACGTTAAAGAAGTCTCGAGGGACAGCGCAGGGCATGTTAAAAAGACCAACAAGAGATCGAGAAAGCGAGACAGTTTGAGCACACTTTATATCCGGCATCCCGCGCGTGCCGAAGGTGAACATGCGTTGTGCCGCTTCGCCCTCGTCACCGATGGCGGCGCGATCGACCAGCACGGCGAAGGATCGTTGCGCAACCTGGGCGACCTGGTCGGCACGAGCCGCCGCATCGTGCTGCTGCTGGCCGCCGCCGACGTCAGCCTGCTGTCGGTGCAGGCCCCGCCGCTGTCCGGCGCGCGCCTGAAAGCCGCGCTGCCGGGCCTCGTCGAAGAACACATCCTGGGCGATCCGCTCGATGCCGTGCTCGTGGCCGCGCCCGAGCAGCCCGACGGCACGCGCTCGATCGCCGTCGTCGAGCGCGACTGGCTGGAAGCCATCGTCAAGAGCCTGCTGGCCCAGGGCGCGCGTTCAGTCACCGCCGTGCCCGCGCAACTGTGCCTGCCTTTGCAGCCGGGCAGCGTCGCGGCCGCAATTTCCGGTGTCGAACTGACCTTGCGCCAGAGCCTGTTCCACGGCTTCGGTCTCGCGCTCGACGCCACCCCGGCCGTCGTGCTGCAGACGGCGCGCGCCTTCAGCGGCGACGCCCCGCTCGTGCTGTACGTGCCGCCCGCCCAGTTGGGCGAATACCAGGCGCTGGCGCAGGACGCCGGCCCCGGCATCACGCTCGAAGCCGACGACTGGACGCACTGGATCGCCGGCTCCAAGACCACCGCGCTGGACCTCGTGAGCGGCCTCGGTGCGGCCGGCAGCCCGACACGCGACTGGCGCCGCTGGCGCTGGCCGATCGCTCTCGCCGCGCTGGCCATCGCCGTCAACCTGATCGGCCTGAACGTCGACTGGCTGCGCCTGCGCCGCGAAGCCAACACGATCCGCCAGTCGATGACGCTGACCTTCCGCAACGCCTATCCGCGCGAGACGGCGATTCTCGATCCGGTGCTGCAGATGCGCCAGAACATCGCGCGGGCACGCGCCAACACGGGCGACGTGGCGCCCGACGAATTCACTTACCTGGCATCGGCGCTGGGCGAAGCGACGCGCTCGCTCGGCCGCCCGGTTGGAATTACATCAATCGAGTACCGCGAACGCGCCTTGATCGTCAAAGTCAAACCGGAAACGGTCGACCCCGGCTTGACCGGGCAGTTGCGCACGGCCCTGGCCACGCGCCGGCTCACGCTGGAAGAAGGCACGCCGGGCAACTGGGTCATCCGCAGCACGGGAGCCAAACCATGAGCATCGCCACCACCATCGCCCAGTACCGCGAGCGCGCCACGGCGCTCTGGCTCGCGCGCACCGAGCAGGAACGCCGCTTCCTGGCGGTCGGCGGCGCCGTCGTGCTGGCCGCGCTGCTGTATCTGCTGCTGGTCGATCCGGCCATCGAAGGCCGCGCCCAGTTGCGCCGCACGCTGCCGCAGCTGCGCCAGCAGGCCGCCGAGCTGCAGGCCATGGCCCAGGAAGCGACCGCCCTCGCGCAGGCGCCCGAAACGCACGTCGTGCCGCTCACGCGCGAAGCCGTCAACAGCGGCCTGTCGAGCCGCGGCCTGACGCCGCAATCGCTGTCGATGAACGGCGAATACATCAAGCTGCAGCTGAACAACGTGGCGTTCGCCAACCTGGCCACATGGCTGGACGAGCAGCGCCGCGCCAACCGCTTGCTGGTGCAGGACGCCACCGTTACCGCATTGCCCGCCGCCGGCCAGGTCGACGCCAGCCTGACGCTGCGCCAGAACACCGGCAGCGGTCAATGAGGCGCGCGCTCGTCTGGATCGCGCTGACGGCGCTGGCGGTGCTCGTCACCGTGCTGGCGTTCCTGCCGGCCGCCTGGCTCGGTCCGATGGTCGAACGCCAGACCGGCGGCCGTTTGACTCTGGGGGATGCGCAGGGTACGCTTTGGCGCGGCTCAGCCTTTGTGGGCGGCGCCCCGGGCGAGGGCGGTTCCGTCACGCCGCTGCTGCCCGGACGCTTTACGTGGCATCTGTCGCCGCTCGCGCTGTTCGGGGATGTCAGCATGGACCTGGCCAACGACCAGGCGCTGGCGCAGCCGGTGCACGTCAGCGGCAGCTGGTCGCAATGGCAGGTCAGCGCCGGCCAGCTGCTGTTGCCGGCGGCAGGATTGGCCGGCCTGGGAGCGCCCCTGAACACGCTCGCGCTGTCGGGCACGATCAAGCTGTCCTGGAACCTGCTGGACATCGCGCGCCAGGGCAATGCGGTCGCGGTGAGCGGACGCACGGTGCTCGCGATGACCGACATGGGATCGCGCATGAGTCCGATCAAACCGCTCGGTACCTACGAGATGGCCATGGACTGGCACGGCCAGCGGGCCGACGTGATCTTGCGTACCGTGAGCGGAGCACTTTTGCTGTCTGGTAGTGGAGCATTGGAAAACGGCCGCCTGCACTTCTCGGGACAGGCAGCGGCGGCCGACAAATACGAAGACACGCTGGGCAACCTGCTCAACCTGCTGGGTCAACGGCGTATGGTGAACGGCAAGAACATAATCGCGTTAGAGTTCAGATGATGAAAACAAACCTCCGTAGCACCAAGCAACCTCCAGCCCTGCGCCGCATCGTGGCCGCCGCCATGGTGTGCTGCCTCGTCGGAACAAGCGTCACTGTCGTGCCCGCTTTCGCCCAGGACGGCGGCGGCGCCGCACTCAACTTCGTCAACGCCGACATGGAATCCGTCATCAAGGCGGTCGGCCATTACACGGGAACGACCTTCATCATCGACCCCCGCGTCAAGGGCACATTGACCCTCGTGTCGGAAAAGACATTGACCAAGGCCCAGGCGTTTGCCCTGCTGACCTCGGCGCTGCGCCTGCAGGGCTATGCGGTCGTCACCGGCGACGGCTATGCCAAGGTGGTGCCGGAAGCGGAAGCGAAGCTGCAATCGTCGCCCACGCAGGTCGGCATCAGCGGCTCGAAGGCGAGGGGCGACCAGATCGCCACGCAGGTCTACCGCCTGCAGCACGAATCGGCCGCCAACCTGACGGCCGTGCTGCGCCCGCTGATCTCGCCGAACAACTCGATCATGGCCGATCCGGGCAACAACAGCCTCGTGATCACGGATTACGCGGACAACCTGCGCCGCCTGTCGAAGATCATCGCCGCGCTCGATGGCCCGGCCACCGGCGACCTCGACGTGATCCCGATCCGCAACGGCATCGCCAGCGACGTCGCCACGCTCGTCACGCGCCTGATGGAGCCGGCCGCCGGCGGCGATGCGGGCCGCGTCACCGTGCTGGCCGATCCGCGCACCAATACCGTCATCGTGCGCGCGCCGTCCCCGGCCCGCGCGAACATGGCCAAGAACCTGATCGCCAAGCTCGACCAGCCGACGACTGAACTCGGCAACATCCACGTGGTCTACCTCAAGAACGCCGATGCCAGCAAGGTCGCGCAGACGCTGCGCGCCGTCGTGTCGCAGGATGCGTCGGCCGTGCCGGTGCAGCAGCAGGGCACGTCGGGCGGCTCGATCCAGTCCAGCACCACGGGCGGCACGGGCACGGGCGCCGGTTCGCTCGGCGGCCAGCAAGGGCAGCAGAGCAGCACCGGCATGGGCGGCACGGGCGGCAGCTTCGCCCAGCAGGGCCAGGCGACGTCCGGCGGTGCCGGCGGCGGCCAGGGTTCCGGCTTCATCCAGGCCGATGCGTCGACCAACAGCCTCATCATCACGGCGCCGGACGCCGTGTACCGCAACCTGCGCGCCGTCATCGATCAGCTCGACGTGCGCCGCGCCCAGGTCTACATCGAGGCGCTGGTGGTCGAGGTCACGTCGACCGATGCGTCCGAGTTCGGCGTGCAGTGGGTGGGCCTGACCGGCAACAACAACAGCAGCTACCGCGTGGGTGGCCTGCAGTCGTTCAGCCTCGGCGGCAGCAACAACAACATCGTCAACCTGGCGCTGGCCGCGGCGACGGGCATCAGCGGCACGTCCGGCAGCACCACCGGCAGTTCGATCCCGACGCCGACCGGCCTGTCGATCGGCCTGTTCAAGCAGGTGAACGGCGAGCTGGGCCTGGGCGCGATCGCGCATGCCCTTGAAAGCACGGGACACGCCAACATCTTGTCCACACCGAACATGATCACCCTGGACAACGAGCTGGCAACCATCAAGGTCGGGCAGAACATTCCGATCATCACCGGTTCCTTCACGACGGGCGCGAGCGGGGCAAGCAATCCGTTCCAGACGGTCGACCGCAAGGACGTGGGCCTGCTGCTGAAGGTGCGCCCGCAGATTTCCGAAGGCGGTACCATCAAGCTGTCGATCTACCATGAGAATTCGGGAATCGACAATTCCGTCAGCTCGGCGTCGGGCATCGTGACCACCGTCCGCGCGATCGAAAGCAACGTGCTGGCCGACAATGGCCAGATCATCGTGCTGGGCGGCCTGATCTCGGACGACGAATCCGAGAACAACGAAAAGACGCGCGGACTGGGCGATATTCCGATCATCGGCAACCTGTTCAAGTACCGCACGCGGACCCGCGCCAAGCGCAACCTGATGGTGTTCCTGCGCCCGGTGGTGGTGCGCAGCAAGGAGCAGAACGACAGCATCTCGATGGACCGCTACGAATACATGCACGCCGCCGGCGAGATGGCGCAGCCGGCCAATGACACCGTGCTGCTGAAGAACCTCGGCGCGCCGATGTTGCCCAAGCTGATCAACGGCCAGCCGCCGACGGGCGGCGCGATGGCCGCGATGCCGCCGCCGGCACCCGTCGCGGCGCGTCCCGGCGCCGGCACCGGCCCGGGCACGCTCCAGCCCAAGGCCCCGGGCCAGCCGGGCGTCCAGCCGGCCGTGCCGGAATTCCGCCCGGTGCAGCCGGCGCAACCCGAGTATCGGCCGGTGCCACCGACCCCAACGAACTGACAGACGATGAACAACTTGCTGCCCTTCGCATTCGCACGGGATTACGGCGTGCTGGCGCGTTCCAACGGCGACCCGGCGCAAGCCGTCGAAGTGCTGGTTTCGAACGCGACCAGGCCGGCGGCGATCGCCGAGATCTCGCGCCGTTTCGGGCGCATCACCCTGCGGCGGATGGAACGCGCCGAACTGGAGTCGGCCATCGCCGCCGCGTACCAGGGCGGGGGCGGCGACGCCTCGCAGGTCGCGGACGAGTTCGACGCCGACCTCGATCTCACCAAGCTGCTGCAGGACGTGCCCGCGATCGAGGACCTGCTGGAATCGTCCGACGACGCACCGGTCATCCGCATGATCAACGCGCTGCTCACGCAATCGCTGCGCGAAGGCGCGTCGGACATCCACATCGAACCGTTCGAGCAGACGTCCGTCGTGCGCTTCCGCATCGACGGTGCGCTGCGCGACGTCGTGCGTCCGCGCAAGGCCATCCATGCCTCGCTGATCTCGCGTATCAAGATCATGTCGCAGCTCGACATCGCCGAAAAACGCCTGCCGCAGGACGGCCGCATCACGCTGCGCATCGGCGGCAAGCCCGTCGACGTGCGCGTCTCGACCCTGCCGACCGGCCACGGCGAGCGCGCCGTGCTGCGTCTGCTCGACAAGGAAGCGGGCCGCCTCGACCTGAGCCACCTGGGCATGAGCGAGCAGATGCTGCCGCAGTTCGACAAGCTGATCAACCAGCCGCACGGCATCGTGCTCGTCACGGGCCCGACCGGTTCCGGTAAAACGACGACCCTGTACGCATCGCTGTCGCGCCTGAACTCGACGACCACCAACATCATGACGGTGGAGGACCCGATCGAATACGACCTGCCCGGCATCGGCCAGACGCAGGTCAATGCCCGTATCGACATGACCTTCGGTAAAGCCCTGCGCGCGATCCTGCGCCAGGACCCCGACGTGATCATGATCGGCGAGATCCGCGACCTCGAAACGGCCCAGATCGCCGTGCAGGCCTCGTTGACCGGCCACCTGGTGCTGGCGACCCTGCACACGAACGACGCCGCCTCGGCCGTGACCCGTCTGCTGGACATGGGCATCGAGCCGTTCCTGCTGTCGTCGTCGCTGCTGGGCGTGATGGCGCAGCGCCTCGTGCGCAAGCTGTGTTCTCACTGCAAGCGCCAGGAAGGCGGGCAGTGGGTGGCGGTCGGCTGCGATCGCTGCGGCCACACGGGCTTCCACGGCCGCGTGGGCGTGTACGAGCTGCTCGAGACGAATGAACATATCCGTTCGCAGATCCACAACCAGGCCGCCGAGGCCGAGATCCGCGACACCGCGCTGAAAGTCGGCATGAAGACGATGCGCGAGGACGGCGCGCGGTGGGTGCACGAAGGCATCACGACCGAAGCTGAACTGGTCCGCGTGACCAAGGCGGATTGATCGATGCCAGCCTTCCGCTATGAAGCCGTCGACGCCGGCGGCGTCACCCGCAAGGGCGTCCTGAACGCCGACAGCCCCCGTGCCGCGCGCGCCGATTTGCGCTTGCAGGGATTGACGCCGCTCACCGTCGAAGCCATCGCGTCTCAGCTCGACGAGAGCGGGGCGGCGCGCGCGCGCGGCTTCGGCGAGCGCCTGTCCCAGATCGAGCTCGCGCTGTTTACGCGCCAGCTCGCCAGCCTGCTGGAAGCGGGCCTGCCGCTCGAGCAAGCCTTCACGGCGCTGCTGGAACAGGCCGAGCGTGCCTACGTGCGCGACCTGATCGCGTCGATCCGCTCGGAAGTGATGGGCGGCGCGTCGTTCTCCAGCGCGCTGGCGCGCCATCCGCGCGACTTCGCCGAAATCTACCGCGCGCTCGTCGCGTCCGGCGAACAGATCGGCCAGCTGTCGCGCGTGCTGTCGCGCCTGGCCGACTACATCGAACGCCGCAACGCCCTCGTGCAGCGGGTGCGCCTGGCCTTCACCTATCCGGCCATCGTCACCGTCGTCGCGTTCGCGATCGTGATCTTCCTGCTGACCTATGTCGTGCCGCAGATCGTGTCGGTGTTCGCCAACACCAAGCAGAAGCTGCCCGTGTTGACGATCATGATGCTCGGCGTGTCGAACTTTACGCGCGCTTACGGGATCTATGTCGCATTGATCGTCATCGCCGCCTGGTTCGCGTGGCGCCGCGCGCTGCAGAACCCGGTGCTCAAGCGCCGCTGGCATACGTGGCTGCTGAACGCGCCCGTGTACGGCAAGTTCGAGCGCAGCCTGAACACGACCCGTTTCGCCAGCACGCTGGCGATCACGACCGGATCGGGCGTGCCCATCCTGCGCGCGCTCGAAACGAGCCGCGACACGTTGTCGAACGTGGCGATGAAGGAATTGGTGGAGCAGGCGACGGCCAGCGTGCGCGAAGGCGTCGGCCTCGCGCGTGCGCTGTCGGCGCAAAAGCTGTTTCCGCCCATGCTGGTGCACATGATCCGCGCCGGGGAGATCACGGGCGAGTTGCCGGCCATGCTCGAACGGGCATCGAATTCGCAGCAGGCCGACCTCGAGCGGCGCGCGCTGACCATCGCCGGCCTGCTGGAGCCGGTGCTGATCCTGGCCATGGGCCTCGTCGTGCTGCTGATCGTGCTGGCCGTGCTGATGCCGATTATTGAAATCAACCAGTTGGTGCAGTAACAAGGAAACCGATGAACAAGCGCTTGCCCTTACTCTTGAGCCTGTTGGGCATGATCCTGTTGGCGGCGTCGCTCGCGTACTGGATCCTGCAGCTGTACCAGCCGCCCCAGCGTCCGCTCGCGGCGGTGCCGCAGGCTGCGCTGCCGGACCCGGCGATCGATGCGGCCGCCACGCTGTTCGGCGGCCAGGTCGCCGTGGCCAGCGCGACCAATTACCAGTTGACGGGCGTCGTGGCGGATGGGCGCAGCAGCGTGGCGATCATCGTTGCCGAGGGTTCGCCGCCCAAGGCCCTGAAGGTGGGCAAGGAAGTGGCGCCGGGCATCACCTTGGCGGAAGTCCATCCGCGTTACGTGATGCTGTCCGACGGCGGCGTGATGAAGCGCGTCGACCTCGCCACGGATACGAAGTCCGCGGCACCGATGGGCGGGCCGGGTGCCGCGGCACCGCAGGCGAATGTCCAGCCGAATTTCCCGCAGCCCCAGCAGATCACGGTCGCACCGGCCGAGCAGCCGACGCAGGGCAACGGCGCGGCCGTGCCTGAACCTGCCGTGCCCGAGCCGCCGATGGCGCCGGGCGCCGTGCAGCCTCAGCCGTCGATGACGAATCCGGGCGACGTCGGCGCGCACGACAATCCGCCGCCCGCGAATCCGAATCCGATCAATCCGCCGCCGCCGAACCCGGTCCAGATGCCGCCGCAGACCCGCGCGACCGGCAATCCGGCCGGCCAGACGAACACGCAGTGAGCGGCGCCCGTGTTCAACGCCTGAGTGCGGTGAACGCGGAAAATTCCCACGAACGAAATCCGACCAGCAACGTAAAACCGTCGCGTTCCTGCGGCGGCAGGCGGCGGTCGTTGCGATGCATGCGCGCCAGCTCGCCGGCCAGCTGATGGATTTTTTCCGCCAGCTCGGCGGCACTCGCCAGCGACAGGCGTGCGGGCAGGCACATCAGGGTTTCTCCCGCGCCGTCGAAGCGGCCGGCGAAATAATCCTCGACGACGTGCGTGCGGAAGAAGCGCTGCACCGGCCCGTCCGGCAGCCAGCGGAAGGCGTTCGAGACCCGCAGCGTGTAGCGGTTCAGCGGCTTGAGTTCGATCACGCCGAGCCGGTCGAGTTCCACCAGTAAGCCGATGCATTCGGGTTCGGTCAAACGATAGGTTTCGACCACCTGCTCCAGGCTCCAGTGCCCCAGGCAGCAGATCGCGACGAGCAGCAGGCGCGGATTGGCCACGAGCGCGTTTTCCTGGACGAGCGTCAGCGTGTCGGCCTGCGGCCTGGCGTCGGCCGCGCGCCGCAGCACATCCTCCATGGCGATGCCGGCAGCCTGGCAGATCTGGGCCAGGCGCGACAGGGTCATGTCCTTCTGGCCGAACATGCGCTTGATGCTCGATTCGCTCATCGCGATGCGGTCGGCCAGCATCTTGTAGGTGATTCCGGCCGCGCGCAGTTCGGCGCGCAGGACGTCCAGCAGCATGTCGGGGGAGCTCATGGGGGTGTCGTTTCTCTCTTTTGTTCGTCAACTCGGCGCTAACGAATGTACAGAAGAAGGCAGGCCAGTTCAAGAAATGTCGAGTCCACGCTGAGATCGCCGTCCGCGCGGAAGCAGGACCGCTTGATGGGGCCGCTTAGCGTCCTGATGCGCATCAAAACATGCCGGAATCCATGCAGCGCCGTCGCTACGCTACTGTCTAATCGACAGACATCGATGCGTGACGACGGAGGCGGAAATGAGCATGAAAACGACGCCGGTCTTTGTGCTGGCGCTGCTGGGCGCGGCCGCATGGGCCCAGGTTGCGGGTGTGCGGCGCACCGACCTGCTGCGGCACGACAGCGTGGTGCCCGGGCGGGAAGTCGTCCAGGTGCGCGTCGACGTCGATCCCGGCCATGGCGTGCCCAGGCATACGCATCCGGGCGACGAAGTGCTTTACGTGCTCGAGGGCACACTGGAGTACATGCCCGACGGTCAGGCACCGGTGATGCTCAAGGCCGGGCAATCCGTATTCATCCCGGCCGGCACGATCCATGCGGCCAGAAACCCCGGCACGGGGGACGGGGCGGGCATCGCCACCTATATCGTCGAAAAAGGCAAGCCGCTGATCAAGCTGGCGAAATAGCGGCCGCCGGGCGCCGGCCGCCGGATCGCCGGCCGCCGGATCGCCGGTGCCGGTCAGTCCTCGTCCGGCTCCAGCTTGGCCTTCTTGAGCGCGCGCTTGGCGGCCAGCCGTTCGCTGGCCGTGGTCTTTTCGTGCGACCCGGCCGCGCGCGCCTTGGCGAAGCCGGCGAACGGGTTGCGGGGTTTGATCGGCGGCGTCGGCTCGACGCGCAGGCGCATCTTCTGCCGGGTTGCCAATGCCTTGTTTGCCATCGCCGCCTCCTTTCCGACCCGTGCCGACCTTACAGCACGTAGCGCGACAGGTCTTCGTTGACCGCCAGCGCATCGAGCCGTTCGTTGACATAGGCCGCATCGATGACGAGCGTCTGGCCCGACTTGTCGGTGGCCGAATACGAGATCTCTTCCAGCAGCTTTTCCATCACCGTGTACAGGCGGCGCGCGCCGATGTTCTCGGTGCGCTCGTTGACGGAATAGGCGATCTCGGCCAGCCGGAGGATGCCCTCGTCGGCGAATTCCAGCTTGACGCCTTCCGTCGCCAGCAGGGCCTCGTACTGCTTGGTCAGGCTGGCGTCCGTCGAGGTCAGGATGCTCTTGAAATCCTCGATCGACAGCGATTCCAGTTCGACGCGGATGGGGAAGCGGCCCTGCAGTTCGGGGATCAGGTCCGACGGCTTGGACAGGTGGAACGCGCCCGACGCGATGAACAGGATGTGGTCCGTCTTGATCATGCCGTATTTCGTGTTCACCGTCGTGCCTTCGACGAGCGGCAGCAGGTCGCGCTGCACGCCCGCGCGCGAGACGTCGGCGCCGCCGTGTTCCGAGCGCGACGCGATCTTGTCGACCTCGTCCAGGAACACGATGCCGTTCTGCTCGACGTTGGTGATCGCCTTCTGCTTCATCTCGTCTTCGTTGATGAGCTTGGCGGCTTCCTCGTCGACGAGCAGTTTCATGGCCTCCTTCACCTTCATCTTGCGGGGCTTCTTGCGTCCCGCCCCGACGCCGGCGAACATCGACTTGATCTGTTCCGTCATTTCCTCCATACCCGGCGGCGCCATGATTTCCATCTGGGGCGATGCCTCGGCTACGTCGATCTCGACTTCCTTGTCGTCCAGGGCGCCTTCGCGCAGGCGCTTGCGGAAGGTCTGGCGCGTGACGTCGCCGCCTTCCTTGTTGTCGCCGCTGACGTTGAAGCCGAAGTCGCGTGCCGGCGGCACGAGGATGTCGATGATGCGGTCTTCGGCCGCGTCCTCGGCACGCTGGCGTACCTTCTTCATTTCGCTGGCGCGGGTCTGCTTGATGCCGATGTCGATCAGGTCGCGGATGATGGTGTCGACGTCGCGGCCGACATAGCCGACCTCGGTGAACTTGGTCGCTTCGACCTTGATGAACGGCGCATCGGCCAGCTTGGCCAGGCGGCGTGCGATCTCGGTCTTGCCGACGCCGGTCGGGCCGATCATGAGGATGTTTTTCGGGGTGATCTCGTGGCGCAGCGGTTCCTCGACCTGCTGGCGGCGCCAGCGATTGCGCAGCGCGATCGATACCGCGCGCTTGGCCTTGCCCTGGCCGACGACGTGCTTGTCGAGTTCCGAGACGATTTCGGACGGAGTCATGTTCATATGTGTGCTCATGAATGCTTGCTTGCGGGAGAGACCGGTCAGTCCAGCGTCTCGATGATGTGCGACATGTTCGTATAGATGCACAGTTCGCCTGCGATGGTCAGCGCTTTCTTGACCACGTCCGCCGGCGCGAAATCCGTGTTTTCCTGCAGGGCCTTGGCGGCCGATTGGGCGTAGACGCCGCCCGAGCCGATCGCGCCGATGCCATCCTCGGGTTCGAGCACGTCGCCGTTGCCGGTGATGATCAGGGTTTTTTCGCGGTCGGCCACGAGCAGCATCGCCTCCAGGCGGCGCAGCACGCGGTCGGTGCGCCAGTCCTTGGCCAGTTCGACCGAGGCGCGCAGCAGATTGCCCTGGTGTTTTTCCAGTTTCGCTTCGAAGCGGTCGAGCAGCGTAAAGGCGTCGGCCGTGCCGCCGGCAAAGCCGCACAGCACCTTGTTCTGGTAGAGCTTGCGCACCTTGCGCGCGGAGCCCTTCATGACGACGTTGCCCAGGGTGACTTGTCCATCGCCGCCGAGCGCAACCTGATTGCCGCGCCGTACGCTGACGATCGTCGTGCCGTGAAATTGTTCCATATTTGCCTCGTGGTTGATCTGCTCATCGCAAGTGGGGATGTCAGATCAAATTGCAAGACTGGATCATATCCAACGATCAATTGACATCCGGCACACACGCCGGCGATGTCAGTACTTGTGCGCGTACAGGCGCACCCGGTCGCCAACGCCGAGCAAGCGCAGCAAGGCGGCGACGAGGTGGTTCAGGTCGCGCAGCACGACGTCGCGCCCGTCCTGGGCCAAGGTGCGTAAATGCACGGCGAGGGCGCTCGCGGCCGCGTAATCGATGCGTGCCAGCCGCGAGCCGTCCAGCACGAGGGCAGGTCGGTCCGCCACGTGGTCGGCGATGGCGGCCAGCAGCGCGGCGCTGGAGCCCCGGATCACGGCCGGCAGCAGGAAGCGGTCGCTTGGCGCCGCCGCGCCTTGCGCCACATGCGGGGGCAGGCTCGCGGCCGCCAGACTGACGGCCAGCTGCGGCGGCGCCTCGAACGACGGCGGCGACACTTCGAAGGTGACGCAGTAATCCATTGCGGTCTCCTCGAAATCCTTTTCGCGGTTCGTCAGCAGCAGCAATTCAAGCAGCAGCAACCAGGGCGCTTCGCCGGCGCCGCGGTCGCCAATGGCCAGCATCGGCCGCAGTACGGCGACGAGGTGGTCGGCGCCCGCCAGCACCAGCTCGCGTCCCGTCTTGCGCAGGGCCTGCAGCGCCTCCAGCAGCAGGGCGCAGCCTGGCGGCGTCACCTGGGTAATTGCCTGGAATTCGAACCGGACGAGCGGACTGGGCGAGGCCGCTTGCGCGCGCGCGAGTTGTGCGCGGGCACCGTCGCCGTCGTCCAGGCGGCCGGACAGGCTCGCGGTCGGGATCGCGCCGGAAAACTGGTCGTCCAGCGCGGGCCCGGCGAGCGCGCGCGACGTTTCGGCGAACGGGTGATACGTGGGCGGCGACGTCTCGAAATGGCTGGCGTAGTCGATCGCGATGCTTTCGAACTCGCGGCCCTGGCCCATGATCTGGTACAGGTCGAACAGCATCCACCACGGCAGGCGTTCGCCCGCGCCGCCATTGCTGTCCCGCACACTCGTGCGCAGGAGCAGGGCGGCGGCGTCCAGCTGGTCGTTGGCGTACAGGATCGCGGCTTCCTCGACGACCAGGGCGCTGGACGGCGCGGCGGCCGCGTCCGGCAAGTCATCGGGGCCCAGCAGGAAGTCGGTATTCTGGTCGGCCTGCGGCGAGCCGGCGGCCTGGGGACGCCGGATGCCGCTCCAGGCGTCGTCGTCGAAGATGGCGGAGGTCATCTCCAGTTCGATCTCGTCGATCTTGGCGGCGGTGGCGCGGGCGATTTCACGCTGGCGTTCGCGTTCCGCTTCCGTGTCGAGCGCCAGCCGGGTGACGGGGCCGGCCGCGAGCGGATTGTCCTGGCGCGGACGTACAGCCGCGCCCGCAAGCGGCGCGTCGCCTTTTTTCTTCAGGAAATCGAAGAGCCCCATTACGTCCTTGTCTGCCGCGCAGCGGCGCCCGGTCATTTGCCGGTCGAGACATTAGCATGGCGGCGCGGATGACACGGTGCGCACGCCTGAGCTGTGTCAAGTTGTCGGCGATCCTTCCAGTGTATCTGATAGGAAATAACTCGTGCGCACAAACCCGTGCCCGTCACGGGCCCCAAAAACAAAAAAGCATGCGGCGAGCGCATGCTTTTTCATTGGCGCGCACGGCGATCAGTCACCGTACAGTTTCTGCTTCAGCTCGCGGCGCTGCTGGGCTTCCAGCGACAGCGTCGCCGTCGGGCGGGCGATCAGGCGGGGGATACCGATCGGTTCACCGGTTTCTTCGCACCAGCCGTACTCGCCGGAGTCGATCGATGCCAGCGATTGCTGGACCTTCTTGAGCAGCTTGCGCTCGCGGTCTCGGGTGCGCAGTTCCAGCGCATGCTCTTCCTCGATGGTGGCGCGGTCGGCCGGATCGGGAACGAGCACCGTCTCGCGCAGGTGTTCCGTCGTTTCGCCTGCGTTTTTCAGCAGTTCCTTTTCGAGTTCCTGCAGGCGGTTCTTGAAGAACGCCAGCTGGGCCGGGTTCATGTAGTCGTCGTCGCTCATGGCCCGAATTTCTTCTTCCGTCAGGAGGCGTTCTTCGGGCTGCGCAACGGTATTCGGTTTCGTTGTTTTAGTCATGACTTCACTTACCTTTGATACGACAGAGTTTCCATTTTATCAGCTAACTCAGCGCTTACCGTTGTTACGGTGCGCGCCGGCCGGCTGCCGTAACGGCCCGGTTTCCCGGGCCTGCCCCATGCCCGACCGTGCGGGCGGGGCTGTCCAGTCGTTCACCACAGGGTGCATGCAGGTCAACTATACCGAGCGAAGGGCGGACCGCGCAAAGAGCACCATAGAACCGGAGTAGTTTATACCAAACACTGTTCCAATCCGCGAATAAAGACATCTTTCGGTAAATTTTTACCAATAAACACCATCTTACTCCCGCGCGCTTCGCCATCCGCCCACTTTGCACCGAGGTCGCTGCCCATGATTTGATGCACGCCTTGGAAGACGACCTTGCGGTCGGCGCCGGCCATCGACAGTACGCCCTTATAACGCAGCATGTTCGGGCCGAACACTTGGACCATGCTGCCGAGGAATTGATCCAGGCGCTCGGGGTCGAAGGCGCGCTCGCTCTTGAACACGAAGGCCGCGATGTCGTCGCTGTGGTGGCCGTGATGGTGGTCGTGGCTGTGGTCGCAGGCTTCCGTGTGCACGTGGTCATGATCGTGGCCATGATCGTGGCCGTGTTCGTGCGCTTCGTCGGAAGTGAGGAAGGCCGGGTCCAGCTCCAGCTTGTCGTTCAGGTTGAAACCGCGCAGATCGAGCACGTCGCCGATCGGGGCGCGGCCGAAATCCGACGTGCTGATCGGTGCACGCGGATTGATGCGGCGGATGCGCGCCTTGAGCGCGTCGACGGCGGCGGCATCCACGAGGTCGGTCTTGGACAGCAGGATCTTGTCGGCGAACCCGACCTGGCGCTGGGCTTCCTCGTGGCGGTCCAGCTGGTCCATGGCGTGGCGCGCGTCGACGACGGTCACGACGGCATCGAGCAGATAGTGGGCGCCCACTTCCTCGTCGACGAAGAACGTCTGCGCCACCGGGCCCGGATTGGCGAGGCCCGTGGTTTCGATGACGACGCGATCGAAGTTGATTTCGCCGGCTTCGCGCTTGCGCGCCAGATTGGTCAGCGCCACGATCAGGTCGCCGCGCACGGTGCAGCAGATGCAGCCGTTGTTCATCTCGACGATCTGCTCGCTCGAATCCTGCACGAGGATTTCGTTGTCGATGTTTTCCTGGCCAAACTCGTTTTCGATGACGGCGATGCGCAGGCCGTGCTCTTCCTGCAGGATACGATTGAGCAACGTGGTTTTGCCGGCGCCGAGGAAGCCGGTCAGGATGGTGCTGGGGATCAATTCCATATGTCGCTGTCCAAGGGTGTGAGCCGTTCCGGCTGCGGAGAATCGGAAGATTATGCCGGAATTTGCGAATCGTCACCACCCGCCATGCCGCGCCTGCCAGGCGGGGTACGGCTTACTTGCGCTTGGCGCGCGGATGGGCCTTGTCGTAGACGGCGGCCAGGTGCTGGAAGTCGAGCGACGTGTAGATCTGGGTCGAGGTGATGCTGGCGTGGCCCAGCAGTTCCTGCACGGCGCGCAGGTCGCCCGAGGATTGCAGCAGGTGCGAGGCGAACGAATGGCGCAGCACGTGCGGGTGCACGTGGACGGGCATGCCGGCCTTCTGCGCATGGATCTTCAGGCGGTTTTGCACGACGCGCGGGCTGATGCGCGTGTCGCGCGTCGACAGGAACAGGGCGGCGCTGCCGTCGCGTGCCGGCGGACGCACGGCCAGCCACGCCGCCAGCGCCGCGCGGGCCGGACCGCCGACGGGCACGCGGCGCATCTTGTTGCCCTTGCCGGTCACGACCACTTCCTGCGCTTCGAGTTCCAGCCAGCCGAGCGACGCAGGCTGGCCATCCCTGGCGGGGACGTGGTGGACGTCGAGTCCGGTCAGTTCGGACACCCGCAGGCCGCTCGAGTACAGCAGTTCGAACATGGCGCGGTCGCACAACTCCGCCGGTTCGGCATGGCCGGGCCTCGTCTTTTCCATGAGTTGCACGGCATCGTCGACGGCCAGTGCCTTGGGCAGCCGCTTGGGGCGGCGTGGCGCGCGCACGCCGTCGGCCGGGTTGGCCGCCAACGGAAGCTGGCGCGACAGCCAGTCGAAGAAGCCGCGCCAGCCGGACAGTTTGCGCGCGATCGACGCGGCGCTCTGTCCCTCGGCATGCAGTTTCGCGGCGAAGCGGCGGATGTCGAAATGGGTCAAGGTCGGCCAGTCGGCCTGGCCCGGCAGGTTGGCGAGCCGGGCCAGTTCGGCCAGGTCGCGGCCGTAGGCGGCGATCGTGTGCCCGGACAGCTGGCGCTGCGTTTTCAGCTCCGCCAGGTAGCGGCCGGTCCAGTCGTCGGCCGGCGTGTCCATGTCAGGCGAGCAGTGGGGCGAGGGCGGTGCTGGCCGTCTCGCCGATGTGGACGAGGAAATCCGTCGCCATCGAGGCGCTGAAGCGTTCCAGATCCGGAGAGCCGAGCACGAGCAGGCCGAAGGCGCTGCCGCCGGCGCGCAGCGGCAACAGCACGGTCGAGCGCACCGCGTCCGCCTCGGCCGGCTCGGCGCCTGCGAGCCAGCCGACCGCTTCGAATTCCTTGTTCGGACCGCAGTAGGGCGCGCGCAGGCTGCTGGCGAACAGGCGCACGTCCTCGGACACGCCGTTCGTATACCAGGTGCCGGCGTGCTCGGGCGTCAGTTTCCACAGGCGCAGCGTGGCTTGCGGCACGATGAAATGCTTGACCAGGCCGTCGGCCACGGCGCTCGGGATCTCATCGTGTGCACGGGTGCGCAGCAATTGCTGGGTCCAGCCGTGGAAACGGTTCGCGATGGCCGCGTTTTCCTCGGCGTGGCGCGCCAGCTCGGACATGCGCAGTTCCAGAACCCGGTACTTGTCGCGCATGACTTCCATCTGGCGCTCCTGCAGCGATACCGCACGGCCCGTCAGTGGGCTCGACAGTTTTACTTCGCCCAGCAGGGCGGCGTGCTCGACGAAAAACTGCGGATGGTCGACCAGGTATTGGGCGATGGCGGTGGAATCCAGTGATGCGGTCATGTGCGGCTTGCGAGATGGGTAGACCATTCATTTTAACCGACAGCAATGGGTCGTCACGGATTTCCTGTTGGCACTGTACCGCAGCCGCATCATCGAAGCGGCGCCGGATGCAACAAGGGCGGACCCGGTTGCCCAGGTCCGCCCTTGCGGTGCGACACAGCGGGGTTGCCCCCGCGTGGTCAGCTTAGAACGAGTGGTTCAGGCCCACGTCGTAGTGGTTGACGGTCGGGGTGCCCGAAGCCGCGCCGGTCGCCTGGCTGAAGATGTTCGTCTTGCGCGAAGCATCGACGTACAGGTACGTACGCTTCGACAGGCTGTATTCGTAGCCCAGCGAGTACTGGCGGGTGATCAGGTCGTGCAGGCGGAAGTTCTCGTCCTGCTTCTTGATACCGAAGCCGGCCAGGACTTTGCCCGGGCCCACAGCGTAGGTTGCACCGATCTCGGCGCCCTTGATGGTCGGACGCTGGGTGTTGGTGTGCTCCATGTTCTGGTGCGAGTAGGTACCCATCAGTTTCAGTTCCGGGGTCACCGAGAACGAACCTGCGACGGACCAGACCTTCGATTCGACGGCGTTGCGCTCGTAAGCCAGCATCGCGGCGGCCGGACCGTTGTTGTAGGTACCAGCGATCGAGAACGGGTTGGCCGAAGCCTGCTGGCCTGCCGTGTAGCTGGCAGCGCCGGCGCCGACGCCGGTCAGGCTGCCGCCGTTGGCTTCTTTCGAGGCCCACGAAGCGTTCACCTGGAAGCCGTTCGAGACCGGCGAGTTATAGAAGATCGCGTTCGAGATACGGTTGCTGTTCGGCGAGCCGCCGCCGGTGTTGACGTCCAGCGGAGCCGAGTTGAAGCCGGCGACGCTGATGTCGGTGTAGAAACCGGCCGGGGATGCCAGGCCGTGCCACGGCTCGAACGAACCGACGATTTCCTGGAACGGGGTCAGGCCACGGCCCAGGCGGACCATACCGAAGTCGCCCTGCAGGCCGACGCGGGTCTGGCCCTGGAACAGCGGACGGCCGTTGTTTTCGTTGGTGCCGGTGTCCGGGTCGTAACGCATTTCGACCTGGAACAGTGCTTTCAGGCCGTTGCCCAGGTCTTCAGTACCTTTGAAGCCCAGGGTGTTGGAGGCGCGCTTGCCGATGTTCAGGGTCTGGTCGGTGCGCTTGACCATGCCGACGTCGATGGTGCCGTAGATTTGCACAGCGGTTTGAGCTTGCGCCACGCTAGCGAATGCGCCCAGCAGAGCGGCTGCGACGAGGGTTTTTTTCATCTATTTTTGTCCTAAAAAGTGAATCGAAGGAATCCAGAGAGCATTGAGATTTTTATTAGTTGCTGAACACTCGGATGTGTGAACCTTAAATGCTTAATGCGTCAAGATTGTTTGATTTGTCAATTATGACTGTTGCACTTGGTCGAAAGCCAATAAATCCAATCGTGCTGTTGTATTTTCGAAACGGCCGTGGTGGCGGCAGGGGCGCACCTTAAGCCTCGTTTAAGTTTCCAAACACCATCATTCGGTCCCC
Source organism: Massilia sp. Masssp93 (assembly GCF_059491295.1). NCBI lineage: Bacteria > Pseudomonadati > Pseudomonadota > Betaproteobacteria > Burkholderiales > Oxalobacteraceae > Massilia > Massilia sp. Masssp93. The sequence continues at coordinate 6,435,031 of NZ_CP168502.1, forward strand.
GTACCACGGCAGGGTTTGTGCGGGCTCAAAGGCCTTTGGAATCGCAGGCGAATCGTGCCGACGCGGCTTTAGACTCTGGCCCATCCGACGCCCATTGCTACCGCAGTGCGCGCCACATGAGCTCATCGGTAGCGCATCGTAGGCGATCTTGTGCGCATCTGCGTTCATTGTGTTGCGTACATTTCCTAGGCGTCTCAAACATCAGAAGAGAACGATGGCAAATCGTGAAGAACTGGCGGTCATCCGCGGCGCACGCGCCGGACGCGCCGAATCGCAACTGGCCCTGGGCCGGCTCTATCTGTTCGGCAGCGCCGGGCTGCCCAGGAGCCTGCCCACAGCCCTCCATTGGCTCGACCGTGCCGCGCAGCAAGGTTGTGCAGAAGCATGGAATTTGATCGGCAACCATATTCCGGTCGATCTCGCGCGTAACAATTCACAGTCGGTCGCCGGCTGGTACGAACGCGCGTACGACGGCGGGCTCGTGCGCGCCGGGCTCGCCTATGCCCAACTGGTCCTGGGCGCGGCGCGCGCCGGTCGGTGCACGCCGGCCGAGCGCACCAAGGCCCTGCAGGCCCTGGAAGACGCGGCCCGTGCCGGCTTCCCTGAAGCGCAGTGGCTGCTCGCGCGCGAACATGGCGCTGCTCCGCCCGAGACGGACGAGCCGGCCGTCCGCGCGCCCGTGGCCAGCCCGGCCGGCCAGCGGTGGTTGCGCCAGGCGGCCGACAGCGGCGTCGGCGCCGCGCAGTTCGCGCTGCTGGAACAGGACTGGACAGCCGGCCGCTGGTCCGCGTGGCTGGAGCGTGCGCTCCCGCTGGCGCGTGTCCTGGCCGGTTCCGACGCCGCCCAGGACCACGCGGCGGCCCGGCTGGCGCCGGACGAGGTGCAGCTGCTGTCGCGCTGCGCCCGGCTGGCCGAAGCAAACGAGGCGCCGCACGACGTCAGCCAGGACGAATTGCTCAGGTTTTGGGAAATCGCTGCCGCCGAGCAGGACCGCCATGCCCAGTTCGCGCTCGGCCTGTGGTGCGCCCGCATGCGGGTTGACGGCAAGCGCATTCCCGGCAGCCATGGCGCGGCCAATTTCAAGAAGGCCGTGCGCTGGCTGACGCAGGCCGGCGAGCAGGGCCTGGCCGAGGCCTGGTACGCCTTGTCGCGCATCTATATAAAACCGGAATTTTCGCAGCGTAACGTCCTGGAAGCGCAGAAATACCTGGAGCGTGCGGCCGAGATGGGCTATCGCGATGCCCAGCTCGAATGCGGGAACGCGGCGTGGCGCGCGCGGCGCGAGAACGAGAACAACGATGTGCGTGCCCTGTTCTGGCTGCAAAAGGCGGCGGCGCAGGGCTGCCCCAAGGCCGTGGCCGCCTTGCGCAAGCTGGCGCCGCGCCAGCCCGGCGCCTGGGCGGACATGGAGGCGCTGATGGCGGGACGGGACCTTGCGGCCCATCCGCTGCTGGCCGTGCGCCTGGAGCTGGCCGTGGCCTTCGGCCTCAGCCGGGCCGAGGCGCTGCTGCTGGATATCCGCAATGCCGACCGCGGCCACTGCCTGGTGATCGACATCCGCGCCAGCTACGGGCGCAGCCGGCGCCGTTTGATCTCGGTGGAAACGGCGCCGGAGCGCCAACTGCTCGACCGCGCGGCGCTCGTGTTCGAGAGCGTCGATTGCGGCCCGGGCGGTCCGGAAGGGAATTATCGCCAGCGCCTGTACCGGTTGCGCAGCCTGTTGCCCGACACGGATGGCGTCGACCCGGGCGCCGACGATGGAAATTATTCACTGGCCGCCTGAGGGCAAGCGGCCAGTCCTGCGTCAGATTTCGATCTCGCCTTCGAACACGGTCTCGGCCGGACCACTCATATAGACGGGCTGGCCCTCGCCGGCCCAGCGGATGGTCAGCTGGCCACCGCGCGCCTGTACCTGCACAGGCGAATCCAGCAGTCCACGCCGGATGCCGGCCACGACGGCGGCGCAGGCGCCGGTGCCGCAGGCCAGTGTCTCGCCGGCGCCGCGTTCGTAGACGCGCAGCTTGACGCGGCCGCGGTCCACGATCTGCAGGAAGCCGGCATTGACGCGCCGGGGGAAGCGCGGGTGGTGTTCGATCTGCGGGCCGGTCTCGAGGACGGGCGCCGCGTCGATGTCGTCGACGACTTGCACCGCGTGCGGATTGCCCATCGACACCGTCGACACGAGCACGGTCTTGTCCTGTCCCTTGTGCGAGACGGTGATCGGCCACAGGGTGTCGCGTCCTTCGGCGACGCCTTCCAGGCCGGCGGCATCGAACGGCACCCGGGCCGGTTCCAGGATCGGGGCGCCCATGTCCACCGTGATGCTGCCGTCGTCTTCCAGGCGCGGGGTAATGATGCCGCTCATCGTTTCGACGCGGATGCTGCGTTTATTCGTCAGCCCCTTGTCGCTGACGAAGCGCACGAAGGCGCGCGAACCGTTGCCGCACTGCTCGACCTCGCCGCCGTCGTTGTTGTAGATGCGGTAACGGAAATCGCTGTCCGCCGCGGCCGGGCGCTCGACGATCAGGATCTGGTCGGCGCCGATGCCGAAGCGGCGGTCGGCCAGGCGGCGCCATTGTTCAGGGCCGAGGTCGAGTTGCTGGTTGATCGCATCGATCACGACGAAATCGTTGCCGGCGCCGTGCATCTTGGTGAACTTGAGTTTCATGGTATTCCTGATGTTGCTAGCGGTATTAATCGTAGAACGAAGGTTCGCCGGGCGGCCGGGTCTTGAAGCGTTTGTGCGTCCAGAAATACTCGGCCGGATGTTCGCGCACGCGGTCCTCGATGAAGGCGTTCATGCGGCGGGTGGCGGCGATGATGTCGTCGCCCGGGAAATCGTCCCATGCCGGATAGAACTCTACCCGATAGCCTTTGTAGTTGGGCAAGAACGTGGCCACGACCGGGATGACCTTGGCGCCGGTCGCGCCCGCCAGTCGGCCGAGTGCCGTCAAGGTCGCGGCCGGGACGCCGAAGAATGGGACGAAGGCGGCATCCTTCTCGCCGAAATCCATGTCCGGCAGCATGAAATACGGCATTTTTTCGCGCAGTGCGCGGATGATCGGCTTGATGCCGTCGTTGCGGGTAAACAGGCGCACCGGGCCGTAGCGTTCACGGCCGTAGCGCAACAGGTCGTCGAACGCCTTGTTCTTTTGCGGCGCGTACATGCTCGACAGCGGCACGACGCGCGACGCCACGCCGGCCACGTCCAGGCAGACGAAATGGGGACAGAACAGGATGACCGGTTCGGTCTCCAGCTGGGCTTTCGGCACGGCCGGGACGATGTCGATCAGGCCGTGGACGCGCTTGAGCGGCGCCCACCAGATCAGCGAGCGCTCCAGGATGCTGCGCGAATACGCCATGAAGTGGCGCTTGGCGATGTCGACCCGTTCCGCTTCGCTCCGTTCCGGCATGCACAGGCGCAGGTTGATCAGGGCGATCTTGCGGCGCTTGGGGATCGCGTAATACATCAGCCAGCCGATGGTGTTGCCGATGCGGCCGAGGACAGGCAGCGGCAGGAAGTGCAGCAGCCACAACAGGAAAATCAGGAACCTCATGCGACTGTCTCGGCTTGCGGTGCTGCAACGCCTTGCGGCTTCTTGTAGCGGTTGTAACTCCAGAAATACTGGGCGGGGCAGAAGGCGATGAGTTTTTCCATCTGGCGGTTGATGCCGGCGGCCTGCTGGGCGGCGTCGCCCTCCAGCGACCCGTCGAACGGCACGAAGCGGATCGCGAAACCGCGGCCGCGCGGCAGGCGTTCCGCGTACACGGTCAGGATGTCGGCCTTGCCCAGCTGCGCCAGCTTGGCGGGCAGTGTCATCGTATAGGCGTCACGCCCGAAGAAGGGGGCCCACACGCCTTCGCCTTCCTGCGGCACCTGGTCCGGCAGCACGCCCACCGGCTGGCCGGCCCGCAGGGCCTTGACGAGCATGCGCACGCCGGACAGGTTGGCCGGCGCCAGGTGCATGTGCTGGCGTGCGCGCGCGCCCTCGACGAGGGGTTTCAGGGCGCTTTGGCGCGGCGGGCGGTACATGACCGTCAGTTCGACGCGCAGCGACACCTGCTGGGCCGTCAGCTCGAAGCAGCCCAGGTGCGGCGTGAGGAAGACGATGCCGCGGCCGGCGTCGAGCTGGCGCTGGACCAGTTCCCAGTTTTCCATGATGACGTGGCGGGTGACGCGTTCCTGCGGCGCGCACCAGACGAAGGGCAGCTCGGCGATGGCCTTGCCGGATTCGGCGATCGCTGCGTGCAAATGGCCGCCATAGCCGGCCCGCTCGAGGTTGTCGCGCAGGCGCCGGCGGTGCGACGGCGATAGGAGATAGACAATCCAGCCGAGCGCCGCGCCGAGCGCGTGGAGCGCGCGTAGCGGAAAAAACGACAGGATCCGAAACAAAAGAACAAGCATTTATTGATTTAGGGTAGAGAACCGACGAGTTGCTGTGCCAGAATTTTTAGAGGAGCGTAAAATACCATTTGTAGCATCCGCGGAGTTAATGACAACTTGCGAAGCGGAATATAAATATCGCTAAAGCGTCGCAGGCTTTGATGCTGCGGCAATTTTCATAACAGTATCAGGAGCCTTAATGTCTTCCAACGACTACCTCTTCACTTCCGAATCCGTTTCGGAGGGCCACCCGGACAAAGTCGCCGACCAGATTTCCGACGCCATTCTCGACGCCATCCTGGAGCAGGATCCGCGCGCGCGCGTTGCCGCGGAAACGCTGTGCAACACGGGTCTGGTGGTTCTGGCCGGGGAAATCACGACGCACGCAAACGTCGATTATATTCAAGTTGCGCGCAACACCATCAAACGCATCGGTTACGACAACACCGATTTCGGCATCGACTACAAGGGTTGCGCCGTACTGGTCGCCTACGACAAGCAATCGCCGGACATCGCGCAGGGCGTCGATGAAGGCGCGGGCATCGACCTCGACCAGGGCGCCGGCGACCAGGGCCTGATGTTCGGCTACGCCTGCGACGAAACGCCGGAACTGATGCCGGCCGCGATTTATTATGCGCACCGCCTGGTCGAGCGCCAGTCGCAGCTGCGCAAGGATGGCCGCCTGCCGTGGCTGCGTCCGGACGCCAAGTCGCAGGTCACACTGCGTTACGTCAACGGCCGTCCGGTGTCCGTGAACACCGTCGTGCTGTCGACCCAGCATGCGCCGGAAGTCAGCCACAGCCAGATCGAGGAAGCGGTGATCGAGGAGATCATCAAGCCGGTGCTGCCGCGCGAGTGGCTGCAGGATACCCGCTACCTGGTCAACCCGACCGGCCGCTTCGTCATCGGCGGCCCGCAGGGCGACTGCGGCCTGACCGGCCGCAAGATCATCGTCGACACGTACGGCGGCGCGGCACCGCACGGCGGCGGCGCGTTCTCCGGCAAGGACCCGTCCAAGGTCGACCGCTCGGCCGCCTACGCCGCGCGCTACGTCGCCAAGAACGTCGTGGCCGCCGGCCTGGCGCGCCAGTGCCAGGTGCAGGTCAGCTACGCGATCGGCGTCGCCCGTCCGATCAACATCACCGTCTACACGGAAGGCACCGGCGTGATTTCGGACGAGAAGATCGCCGAACTGGTGATGGAACACTTCGACCTGCGCCCGAAAGGCATCGTGCAGATGCTCGACCTGCTGCGCCCGATCTATACCAAGTCGGCCGCCTACGGTCACTTCGGCCGCGAAGAGCCGGAATTCAGCTGGGAGCGTACCGACAAGGCCGCGCTGCTGCGCGCCGAAGCCGGCCTGGCGTAAAGCCGGCTCAACTTGGGCCCCCGCCTGCGCGGGGGCGACGGCTCGATGCGTGTTGCTTTATGCAGTCGTCCCAGCGCAGACGGGGCCCAAGTTCGCCACACCGTGTTAAACTAATGAATTCCGAGGAGCGTTGCGACGAAAGATTCTCTTTCGCCAGGCTCGGATATCAACACCGCGCTCACGTTACTTTTTTCTTAACTTGAAAGGAGGGCGTGATGAGCGCCGTACTCAAAAACACTTCCCAGGACTTCCTCGTGGCCGACATCGGCCTTGCCTCGTGGGGCGAAAAGGAAATCCGCATCGCCGAAACCGAAATGCCGGGCCTGATGGCCATCCGCGAGGAATACGCGGCCAGCCAGCCCCTGAAGGGCGCGCGCATCGCCGGTTCGCTGCACATGACCATCCAGACCGCCGTGCTGATCCGCACGCTGGAAGCGCTCGGCGCGCAAGTGCGCTGGGCGTCGTGCAACATCTACTCGACGCAGGACCACGCCGCCGCCGCCATCGCCTCGGTCGGCACGCCGGTGTTCGCCGTCAAGGGCGAGACCCTGGACGAGTACTGGGAATACACCCATCGCATCTTCGAATGGCCGGGTGACAACCACGCCAACATGATCCTCGACGACGGCGGCGACGCCACGCTGCTGCTGCACCTGGGCGTGCGCGCCGAGAAAGATATCTCGGTGCTGGACAAGCCGGGTTCGGAAGAAGAGATCTGCCTGTTCAACGCGATCAAGGGCCGCCTGGCCGTCGATCCGCAGTGGTACTCGAAGCGCCTGCCGGAAATCAAGGGCGTGACGGAAGAGACCACGACCGGCGTGCACCGCCTGTACCAGATGCACGCGGAAGGCAAGCTGGCGTTCCCTGCGATCAACGTCAACGACTCCGTGACCAAGTCGAAGTTCGACAACCTGTACGGCTGCCGCGAATCGCTGGTCGACGGCATCAAGCGCGCGACCGACGTCATGATCGCCGGCAAGATCGCCGTCATCGCCGGCTATGGCGACGTGGGCAAGGGCTCGGCCCAGGCCATGCGCGCGCTGTCGGCCCAGGTTTGGGTCACCGAGATCGACCCGATCTGCGCCCTGCAGGCCGCGATGGAAGGCTATCGCGTCGTCACGATGGACATGGCGGCCGAACACGGCGACATCTTCGTCACCTGCACCGGCAACTACCACGTGATCACCGAGCAGCACATGGCGCGCATGAAGGACCAGGCGATCGTCTGCAACATCGGCCACTTCGACAACGAGATCGAAGTCGCCGCGCTGCGCAAGTATCAGTGGGAAAACATCAAGCCGCAGGTCGACCACATCATCTTCCCGGACGGCAAGCGCATCATCCTGCTGGCCGAAGGCCGCCTCGTGAACCTGGGCTGCGGCACGGGCCACCCGTCGTACGTGATGAGCTCGTCGTTCGCGAACCAGACGATCGCCCAGATCGAACTGTTCTCCAATACCGCCGCCTACCCGGTCGGCGTGTACACGCTGCCGAAGAAGCTGGACGAGAAAGTCGCCCGCCTGCAGCTCAGGAAGCTCAACGCCCAGCTGACCGAGCTGACGGACGAGCAGGCCGCCTATATCACGGTGAGCAAGGAAGGCCCGTACAAGCCGGAACACTACCGTTATTGATCTGGTAAGCTCTTCCGTGAATTGACGCCGCGCACCCCCGGATTCCATCGTCGAGGGTGCCGGCGTGCTGGACAACCTCTCACGAAAGACACAACCATGCGTTTGCTCCTGACCTGGCTGATCAATGCGGCAGCCCTGATGGCCTTGCCTTACCTGATGCATTCGGTATCGGTCGACAATCTCGGTGCCGCCCTCGTGGCCGCGCTCGTCCTGGGACTCGTAAACACGGTGATCCGTCCCGTGCTCGTCGTGCTGACCCTGCCGGTGACGGTCGTGTCGCTCGGCGTGTTCATCCTGGTGATCAATGCGCTGCTGTTCTGGCTGGTCGCGCACCTCGTCGCGGGCTTCCATGTGGCCGGGTTCTGGTCCGCCTTCCTGGCGGCGATCCTGTACAGTGTCATTTCGTGGGCGCTTTCTACCTTACTTCTCAATAAAGATGGAAACCCCTAACATCAGTATCGAGTTTTTCCCGCCCAAGACGTCCGAGGGCGCGGAAAAACTGCGCGTGGCTCGCCAGAAGCTGGCCGAGCTGAATCCGAAATATTTCTCCGTGACGTTCGGCGCCGGCGGCAGTACCCAGCACGGCACGCTGTCCACCGTGCTCGAGATCCTCGCCGAGGGGCACGATGCCGCACCGCACCTGTCGTGCGTCGGCGGCACGCGCGAATCGATCCGCGCGATCCTGCAGGAATTCAAGGACAAGGGCATCCGCCGCCTCGTGGCCCTGCGCGGCGACTTGCCGAGCGGCTATGGCGGCGCAGGTGAACTGCGCTATGCCAGCGATCTCGTCGAGTTCATCCGCCAGGAAACGGGCGACTGGTTCCACATCGAAGTGGCCGCGTATCCGGAAATGCATCCGCAGGCAAGGTCCCCGCAGGACGACCTGCAGGCGTTCGCCCGCAAGGTGCAGGCTGGTGCGAATGCCGCGATCACGCAGTATTTCTACAATCCGGACGCGTATTTCCAGTTCGTGGACAATGTGCGCAAGCTCGGTGTGGACGTGCCCATCGTGGCCGGCATCATGCCGATCACGAATTACACCCAGTTGATGCGCTTTTCCGACATGTGCGGCGCCGAGATTCCGCGCTGGATCCGTTTGAAACTGGCCAGCTTCGGCGACGATTCCGCGTCGATCAAGGCGTTCGGCCTGGACGTGGTGAGCGGCCTGTGCGAGCGCCTGCTCGCCGGCGGCGCACCCGGCCTGCATTTCTACAGCATGAACCAGGCGGCGGCCACGACCGCGATCTGGCAGCGTATCGCCGCTTCCTGATCCGGCGCTCGTCCGGGGCATTTTGTTTTGCCGTAGGGTGGGCGGCCCCCGCCCACGCGAACGCCGGCGCTACGCCAACGCCGGCGCTACGCGAACGTCATGCGCGGGCTCGGGGAGCCCGCCCTGCGCCTGCATTGTTAATCTCAGATGACGTTGCTGGTTTCCGTCACGATCACGTCCAGCGGCACGTCGTGCGGCGCGTGCGAGAACACGGCTTCCTGGTTACTGTAGGCAATGCCCAACGTGTGCGGGCGCGGCGGCAGTTCGAGGGTGCGGTCGTAATAGCCGCCGCCATAGCCGAGGCGATATCCGTCGGCATTGAAACCGAGGCAGGGGATCAGCAGGGCCGGCGGACGCTCGATGAAGCGCAGCTGGGCCGGCACCTGCACGCCCGCTTCGTCCGGCAGCATGGGTTCGCCGGGAGTCCATTCCGTGAACGTCAGCGGCGCGTCGCGCTCCATCACGACGGGCAAGGCGAGGCGCACGCCGGCCTGGTGCAGCTCGGAATACGCTGCCCGCAGGTCGGGTTCGCCGGCCAGCGGCCAGTACACGCCGATCGTGTCGACCTGGCGCAGGCGCCACCACGCGACGACCTGGGCGCCGATGTGCGCATCCCATTGGACCTTGATTGCGGAGTCAAGCGCCCCACGTGTAGTTCTGAGCGCCTTGCGCAATGCCGTCTTCGCCGCCTGTTTCTCGTCCGCCACGCTTGGGCTCGAGGGGCATGGTATTCTTGATTCGCCGGTCATGGATGAAATGAAGCCTACATTGAACATCGAATTGTTGATGTCGCAGAAACTGTTTGCCGGCGCCGTATGTGCCGCCTCCAGCCTGCTCTTCCTCGCGTCGCCCGGCGTCGCGGCCCAGGCCGCCTCGCCCGGCACGACACAGCCCACCCCCGCCGCGGCCACCGCGCCCGGCGTGCCTGCGCCTACCCCGCCCGTCATCGCGCCCGTTTCGGCACCGCAGTCGGACGCGAGTCGCGAGCAGGACGAGATATTCATGCAGCTGCGCGACGCCGCCCGCAAGAACGATGCCGACAAGGCCGCGGCGCTGGCGGCACGCCTGCCGAACTACGCGATTCCGTCTTACGTCGACTATTATCGGCTCAAACCGCGTCTGCGCGACGCTGCCAACGAGGAAATCCAGGATTTCCTGAAGCGCTACGACGGCAGCGCCATCGCCGACCGCCTGCGCAACGACTGGCTGCTGGAGCTCGGCCGCAAGCGCGACTGGGCCAACTTCGACCGCGAGCTGCCGCTGTTCGTCAAGAACGACGATTACCAGGTGAAATGCTACGCGCTGCTGTCGCGCGCCGCGAAGGGCCAGAACGTCGCGGCCGAGGCCCGTCTGCTGCTCGACAATCCGCCGATGTACGGCGAAGCCTGCGCCGCGCTCGTCAACCAGCTCGTCCAGTCCGGGCAGTTGACGAACAACGACCTGCTGGCCCAGCTGCGCCTCGCCGGCGAAATGCACGCGACGGGACCGTCGCGCCGCACGGCCTTGCTGCTGGGCGCGTCCGACACGCGCGCCGCCCAGGCCGTCGACCTGCCGGCCGTGGCGATGGCGCGCGGCGTCGGCAAGACGCGCGCCGAGCACGAGATCTACCTCGTCGCCATCGGCCGTATGGCGCGCACGAGCCTGAAACTGGCGACGGTGGCGCTGAACAGGAACGCGTCCAGGCTGTCGGCCGAGGAAAGCGCGATCGGCTGGTCGAACATTGCGCTGGCCGCCTCGCTCGCCCTGGCGCCCGAGGCGTACGACGATTGGAAGCGGGCGGCCAGGGCGCCGCTGACGTGGAACCAGCTGGAGTGGAAGACCCGCATCGCGCTGCGCCGCGGCGACTGGAAGACGGTGCGCACGACGATCGAGTCGATGTCCACGCAGCAGCACGACGAGCCCGTCTGGACCTATTGGCTGGGCCGCGCCCTGCTGGCCGAAGGCCGGCGCGAGGATGCGCAGGCGCTGTTCCGCCGCATCGCCGACCAGAACAGTTTTTATGGCCAGCTGGCGATGGAAGAGCTGGGCATGCAGATCAGCATCCCCCCGAGCGCCGTACCGCCCACGCCGGCCGAGCTGGCGCAGGTGGCCGCCAATCCCGGGTTCAGGCGCGCCTTGAAATTCTTTTCGATGCGCATGCGCTTCGAGGGCACGCGCGAATGGAACTGGGCACTGAACGGCTTTACGGAGCGCCAGTTGCTGGCCGCCGCCGAGTTCGCGCGCCAGAACGACATCCTCGACCGCATGCTGTCCACCTCCGAACGCACGCGCACCGAGTTCGACTACACCCAGCGCTTTCCGGCGCCGCACAACGACATCCTGCATCCGACGGCGCAGGGCCTCGGCCTGGACCAGGCCTGGGTCTACGGGCTCATCCGCCAGGAATCGCGCTTCGTCAGCGACGCCCAGTCCGGCGTCGGCGCGGCCGGCCTGATGCAGGTGATGCCGTCGACCGGCAAGTGGGTGGCGGAAAAGATCGGCCTGACGGACTATGGCCACGGCATGCTCAGCGATATCCGGACGAATATCGTACTCGGCACCAATTACCTGAACATGGTGCTGAACAATGCCGACGGGTCGCAGGTGCTGGCGACGGCCGCCTACAACGCCGGTCCGGGCCGGGCGCGCACGTGGCGCGGCCTGCTGACGGCGCCGATGGAAGGGGCCGTGTTCGTCGAGACCATCCCGTTCGACGAAACAAGAACCTACGTGCGCAACGTGATGTCGAACGCGACGAACTACGCCGCCTTGTTCGAGAAGCGTCCGCAGTCGCTCAAGGCGCGCCTGGGGACGATCACGCCGCGCACGAGCGGCATCGGCCTGCCGTGACCGCGGCATGCCGGACACGCATCGGAGAGACATCATGCACGAGCAGTCGGTAGTGTTGTTCGGCGGGACCGGGTTCATCGGCAGCCACCTGGCGGCCAGGCTGTCCGAACACGCCGTGTCCGTCGTCGTGCCCACGCGGCACGAAAGCCACGCGATGCACCTGATGCCGCTGGGCGTCGACATCGTGCAGACCGATCTCCACGACGAGGCGGCGCTGCGCCGCCTCGTGGCCGGGCACGATGCCGTCATCAACCTGGTCGGGATCCTGCATTCGCGCCGCGGCGATCCGTACGGCCCGGACTTCCGCCGCGTCCACGTCGACCTGCCGCACCGCATCGCCTGCGCCTGCGCGGCCGAAGGCGTGCCGCGCTACCTGCACATGAGCGCGCTGGGCGCCGACCGGCACGGGCCGTCGATGTACCAGCGATCGAAGGCCGATGGCGAAGCGGCCGCGGCGAGCCAGGCGACCGTCGCGGCGACGATCTTCCGCCCTTCCGTCGTGTTCGGTCCCGAAGACCACTTCCTCAACATGTTCGCGCGGCTGCAGCGCCACCTGCCCATCGTCCCGCTCGCGGGCTGCCATGCGCGCTTCCAGCCCGTGTACGTGGGCGACGTGGCCGAAGCGTTCGTGCGCGCGCTGCTCGACCCGCACACGGCCGGTCTCACTTATGAACTGGGCGGGCCGCAGGTGTACGAACTGGGCGAACTGGTGCGGCTGGCCGGCCGCTATGCCGGCCACGAGCGCAAGATCGTCGCCTTGCCGGATGCGCTGGCGCGGCTGCAGGCGCTGTTCTTCGAACTGCTGCCCGGCGAGCCCGTCATCACGCGCGACAACCTCGATTCGATGAAGGTCGACAACGTCATTCACCCGTCCGCGGACAATAAAGTCTTGACAACAGCGGCGCTGGGAATCAAGCTCACGGCGCTCGAGGCCGTCGCGCCGCAGTACCTGGCGCCTCCCGGCGGACTCGACGTCCTGCGCGCCCGTGCCGGGCGCTGACCTCAACGATCACGCCACACCATGCAGACTCTCGACCTCGATCCGACTTTGACGCAGACTCTCGACAACGCACGCCAGGCCGGCCTGACCCTGGTCATCGGCAACAAGAATTATTCCTCGTGGTCCATGCGCCCCTGGGTGGCCGCCACGGCGGCCGGCATCCCGTTCACGGAAGTGCGCGTCCTGCTCGACCAGCCGGACACGGCCACGGACATCGCCCGCTACTCGGCATCCGGCCGCGTGCCCGTGCTGCTGGCCGGCGAGATGACGATCTGGGACAGCCTGGCGATCTGCGAATACCTGGCCGAGCAATTCCCCGACAAGCACCTGTGGCCGCAGGACGTGGCGGCGCGCGCGCTGGCCCGTTCCGTCGTCGCCGAGATGCACTCCGGCTTTGCCGACCTGCGCACCGCGATGACGATGAACATCAAGGCGCGCCTGCCGGGCCGCGGCCGCACGCCGGGCGCCCAGGCCGACATCGGCCGCATCTGCGAGATCTGGGAAGAGTGCCTGTCGCGCTTCGGCCACCATCATTTCCTGTTCGGCGACTTTTCCATCGCCGACGCCTTTTATGCGCCGGTCGTGTCCCGCTTCCGGACGTACGGCGTGGCGCTCGCGCCCGCGCTGCAGGCGTATTGCGAGCGCGTGCTGGCGCATCCGGCCGTGGCGCGCTGGATCGAGGAGGCGATGGCGGAAACCGAGATCGCCGGCGCCCACGAAGACGAACTGCCGGACTGACGATGCAGGCCTATGTGGTCGGCGGCGCCGTCCGCGATGCGTTGCTGGGACTGCCCGTCCAGGACCATGACTGGGTCGTCGTCGGCGCCACGCCCGAGGACATGATCGCCAAGGGCTTCCGGCCGGTCGGCAAGGACTTTCCCGTCTTCCTGCACCCGCAAACGCACGAGGAATACGCGCTCGCGCGCACCGAGCGCAAGACGGCGCCGGGCTACCACGGCTTCGTGTTCCATACGTCCCCCGACGTCAAGCTGGAAGACGACCTGATCCGCCGCGACCTGACCATCAATGCGATGGCCCGCGCCGAGGACGGCACCATCGTCGACCCGTACGGCGGCTTGCAGGACCTGCGCGACCGCGTGTTCCGCCACGTGTCGGCGGCGTTCGCCGAAGACCCGGTGCGCATCCTGCGCCTGGCGCGCTTCGCCGCGCGCTTCCCCGATTTCACCGTGGCCGACACGACGCTCGCGCTCATGCGGCAGATGGTCGACGCGGGCGAGGTGGACGCCCTCGTGCCGGAGCGCGTGTGGCAGGAATTGTCGCGCGGGCTGATGGAGCAAAAGCCGTCGCGCATGCTGGCCGTGCTGCGCGACTGCGGCGCGCTGGCGCGCATCCTGCCCGAACTGGATGCGCTGTGGGGCGTGCCGCAACCGCCGCTGCACCATCCCGAAGTCGACACGGGCGTGCACATGATGCTCGTGATCGATTACGCGGCTGCACGGGGCTACGACCTGCCCGTGCGTTTCGCCGCGTTGATGCACGACCTGGGCAAGGGTGCGACGCCGTCCGAACACTGGCCGAAGCACCACGGCCACGAAGGCATGGGGCCGGAGCTGATCACGGCACTGTCCAGGCGCCTGCGCGTGCCGACGGAATGCCGCGACCTGGCCGTCATGACGGCGCGCGAGCACGGCAACGTCAGCCGCGCGCTCGACCTGCGCCCGAACACGATCGTCACCTTGTTCGAACGCTGCGACGCCTTCCGCAAGCCGGACCGCTTCGCGCAGATGCTGCTGGCGTCCGAATGCGACGCGCGCGGGCGCGGGGACGAACACCACGAGATGCGCAGCCGCGCGTATCCGCAGGCGCCGTACCTGCTGCGCGCGCTGGACGCGGCGCGCGCCGTGAACGCGGGCGAGGTGGCGGCGCGTCATGTGGAAAACCGTGAAAAGATTCCGGAAGCCGTGCATGCGGCGCGGGTGAGTGCCGTCAAGGCAGAGCTGCGCGACGCGCGCGACTGATCCCCGGACCGATACCGCCCTCAGGTGTTGCGCAGGAACTGTGCGACGAGCGTTCCGATCGTATCGGGCGCGTCTTCGATGCAGTAATGTCCGACACCCGGTAGCGTGTGTACTTCCGCCTGTGGAAACAGTTCGCCGAACAGCGGCAGGAAGTGCTGTGCATGCAGCGTGCGGTCGGCCAGTCCCCAGATCGCGAGAGCGGGCTTGAGCCCGATCGCCTGCCTGGCCGCCGTGCCGGGCGTCTCGAACCGGTGTGCGCCGGTGGCGAATCCCTTGGCCCAGCCGATCGCGCCGGCGCAGTTGGCAGGCGTGGCGTAATGCGCCGCATACGCGCGCAGCCAGGTCTCGTCGATCAATGCGTGGTTCTCGAAACCGTTGAGCTTGAGCGTACTGAGGATATTGAAGCCGAGTTCGCCGAGCACCGTCTCCAGCCGCTTTTCTTCATGCGCTTTCAGTATCCATTGGAACCACGGGGATTCCCGGGCGTTCGCCGCCAGCCGCGCCGCAAGGCTCTCCTGGCCAAACGGCGTGGGACCGTTGGCGGACACGATGCGCGCGATCCGCTCCGGATGCCGGGCCGCCAGGCCCATGCCCACCGGACCGCCGAAATCGTGCATGAGCAGCGTGATGCCGCGCAGGTCCAGCGCCAGCACGAATCGTTCGAGATTGTCGATGTGGTCTTGCAGCCAATAGCTGCGATCCGGCGGCGTATCGCTCTTGCCGAACCCCATGTGGTCCGGCGCGATGACGCGGTACGTCCCGGACAGGCTGGCGATCAGGCGGCGGAACATATAGCCCCAGGTCGGTTCGCCGTGCAGGCACAGGATGATTTCCCCGTCGCGCGGCCCCTCGTCGACGTAGTGCATCCGGAAACCCGGAGCGTCGCTGAAATGGGGGCGGTAGGAAAACGTGCCGTCGAAGGTGTCGTCTGATCGGATCATGGCTGTCTCGCAGTTCAAAATTGAATGGTTTTAAAATGAAACCATTTGCTTTATACGCCATGTGGTTTTAATATGCAACCATCAAGACAGCAGGGAGGGACGATGGTCAAGCGCACCAGTCACCACGACGTGCCGTGCGGCGTGGCGCGCCCGCTGGATGCGATCGGCGACGGCTGGTCGCTGTTGATCGTGCGCGACTGCTTTGGCGGCCTGACGCGCTTCGGCGAATTCCAGCGCAGCCTGGGGCTGGCCAAGAACATCCTGGCGGCGCGGCTGCGCAACCTGCTCGATCACGGGATTCTCGATGCCGTGCCGGCCGCCGATGGCGGCGCCCACCTGGAATACCGGCTGACCGACAAGGGCAGGGCCTTGTTCCCGTTGCTCGTCGCGCTGCGCCAGTGGGGCGAGGATTATTTTTTCGCGCCCGGCGAGGCGCATGTCCGGCTGGTCGACCGCGAACGTGGGCAGCCGGTGCGGCCCCTGGAGGTGCATGCCCGGGACGGCCGCCTGCTGGCGCCGGACGACACCATGGTGGACTGGAGCCGCGTCGGCGGACGTTGAAATACGTCGCGCATCCGTTACAATGGGTGAGTTTTTGTTGCGGTGCACAATCGATCATCATGCAGGACCATCCCCTCCGCCACTGGCTGAAAACCTTCTTCGGCAAGAAGGACGGCCAGACCGTGCTCGTCAAGGCGCTGCGCGAGCGCGACCGGCGGCGCGTGCTGCGCCACTTCCTGGCCCTCGACCGGGACGACCGCCTGCTGCGCTTCGGCAGCGTGTTGCCGGACGAGCAGGTCGAGGCGTATGTCGCGAAGCTCGATTTTACGAACGACATCGTGTTCGGCGTCTACAACCGCGTGTTCCAGCTGGTCGGCGTCGGCCATCTTGCGTTCACGTCACGCGAGGCGCATCCGGACAGCATCCATTACACGGACAAGGAAAAGGTGGCCGAGTTCGGCGTCTCCGTGTCGACATCGGCGCGCGGGCAGGGCGTCGGCACGCGCCTGTTCGAACGGGCGGCGATCCACTGCCGCAATTCCGACGTCGACACCTTGTACATGCAGTGCCTGTCGTCGAACCGCACGATGATGCACATCGCCAGAAAGGCCGGCATGGAGATCCGCCGCGACTACGGCGAGGCGGACGCCCACCTGCACCTGCCGCCGCCCAGCCCGGGCAGCGTGCTGGCCGAGGCGCTGGAAGAGCAGATCGCCAAGATCGATTACACGGTCAAGGCGAACGCGCGCGCCGCCGCCAGGTGGTTCCTGCCGAAACGCTGAACGTCCTCAGGCCGACTCGCGCGGCACCAGTCCGCCCGTAAAACGCTTGCGGTACGGCGCCGCGTCGGTGCCGTCGAGCTGCGCCTGCAGGCATGCCATCGCGGCCACGCCGATGGCGGCCACGTCCTGCCGGAACGTGGTCAGCGGCGGGTGCAGATAGGCGGAAATGGGCAGGTCGTCGTGGCCGACGATGGCAAGGTCCTGGCCGGGCACGAGGCCGAACCGCCGGCATGCGGACATCGCGCCGATCGCGAGCCTGTCGGTGCCGCAGGCCAGCGCCGTGACGCCGGCGCGTTTCCAGGCGCCGCTCGCGAGCCAGTCGAGCACGTGGCGGAACGCATACGCTTCGAAATCCCACGACGGCTGCGTGCTGGCGGGCACGATGTGCGGTTCCACGCCCGCTTCCGCCATCGCGTCCAGATAGCCGGCGAGCCGTTCTTCCGGCGACGGATGCGCGACGGGCGGCGCCCCCAGATAGGCCGGCCGGTGGCCGCGGCCGAGCAGGTAGCGGGTCAGCATCGCCATGCTTTGCCGGTTGTCGTTCATCACGTAGTTGCAGTCTTCGTGCACATAGCTGTCCATGTAGACGATGCGCATTTCCTGCTCCAGCCGCAGCAGCAGGTCGAGGTTGGCCTTCGATGCGACGGCGGTGAGGATCACGCCCGCCACCTTCATCGAGCGCATCGTCATCAGCGCCGCCGCTTCCTCGGCCGGGTCGTTGTACGAGCACTGGATGATCACGTCCATGCCGAGCGACTTGGCCTTCTCTTCGATCGCGCGCAGGGCTTCGGCGAAGAACGGCTCGTTCACGACCGGCAGGATGACGCCGACCATGCGCGAGCGCCCGCGCACGAGTGTGACGGCGTGCGGATCGGGCACGTATTCGAGCTCGCGGCATGCCTGTTCGATGCGGGCCAGCGTGTCGGCCTTCAAACCTTCGCGGTCGTTGAAATACTTCGACACCGTCGCGCGCGATACGCCGGCACGCGCGGCGACGTCGTGCATCGTGACCGGGCCGCCACGGGAGACATGGGCATTCTGCGCAGTTTTCATCAGTTTGTTTACTCGTGTAAAGTTCGCTCGCCACCGGCAGGCACGTCACCATCATAGCAAAAATACTTGCATGCAATAAGAGCGCACATTCTCCCGGCACGGGCACCGTTCCGGCACTGCGGAGCACATGTCGTTGTGATCACTCAACTATTAAAAAATCTTTAAAAAAATCTGTTGACGACAAAAAGTCGACACGTGTAAAGTTGTTTCATAACGAAGCATCAAGACACATAAAACAGCTCGGAGACATCGTCATGAAACGACAAGCCATGTTCGCCTGCATCGCGGCGATCGCCCTCTCGCTGGCCGCATCGGCCCAGGCAGCGGGCCCTTTGAGGTCCGTCGGCGTCGCCGTCAGCGACCTCGCCAATCCATACTTTGTCGCCATCGGCAAGGGCGCCGCCGATGCCGCCCGAAAGGTCGGCGGCGACAAGGTCCGGGTCACGACCGTCTCCAGCAAATACGACCTCAACACCCAGGTCGGCCAGGTCGAAAACTTCATCGCCAACAAGGTCGACATCCTCATCGTCAACGCGTCCGATCCAAAGGGCATCGCGCCCGTGCTGCAAAAGGCGAGAAACGCCGGGATCGTCGTCATCGCCGTCGACGTCGGCGCCGACAATGCGGATGCGACGATCATGTCCGACAACACGATGGCCGGGACCGAATCGTGCAAGCGCATCGTCGATCGCCTGCACGGCAAGGGCAACGTGGTGATCGTCAACGGTCCGCCCGTCACCGCCGTGACCGCGCGCGTGGCCGGCTGCAGGCGGGCGTTCGCCGGCACGGGCATCCGGATCGTGTCGGACAACCAGGATGCGAAGGGCAGCCTCGACGGCGGCATGGAAGTCATGACGAACCTGTTGATCGCGCACCGCCGCATCGACGCCGTGTTCGCCATCAACGATCCGTCCGCGATCGGCGCCGAACTCGCGGTCAAGCAGGCCGGGCGTGCCGACGTGCAGATGGTCGCGTCCGTCGACGGCGCGCCCGATGCGGAAGCGGCACTGAGGTCGAAGAACAGCATCTTCGCCGTCACCACCGCGCAAGACCCCTACAAGATGGCCACGATGGCCGTCGAGATCGGCTACGGAATCATGAACGGCAAGCGGCCGGCCAATCCGGTCGTGCTGATTCCCACGCCGGCGATCACGAAAGACAACGTGGCGGCCTACAAGGGCTGGGCCAGCCACTAAACCTCACAGGAGGAGACATGGCAACAATCAATCCACCACCCGTGCTGGAGGTATCCGGCATCCGCAAGCGGTTCGGCGCCGTCACGGTGCTCGACGGGGTTCAACTGACCGTCCGCCCCGGCGAAATCCACGCGCTGATGGGAGAAAACGGCGCGGGCAAGAGCACGCTGATGAAGATCCTGGCCGGCGTGTACCAGCCGGATGCGGGCGAGATCCGCGTGGGCGGCAAGCCGGTGCGCATCACCTGTCCGTTCGACGCGCGCGCCTGCGGCATCAACCTGATCTACCAGGAGCTGTCCGTCGCGGCCAACCTGACCGTCGCGCAGAACATCTTCATGGGCGCGGAGCCGCGCGGGCGCCTCGGCATCGTCGACACGGCGCAGATGAACCGGCGCGCGGCCGACGTGCTGAAAAGCCTCGGCGCGACGTTTTCTCCCACGCGCATCGCGAGCGGCCTCTCGATCGCCGACCAGCAGCAGGTCGAAATCGCCCGCGCCCTCGTGCACGACAGCCGCGTGCTGATCATGGACGAGCCGACGGCCGCGCTGTCCGAGCGCGAGACGGCGCGCCTGTTCGACGTGATGCGGGCCTTGCGCGACCGCGGCATCGCGATCATCTACATCAGCCACCGCATGGCCGAGGTGCGCATGCTGGCCGACCGCGTGAGTGTCCTGCGCGACGGCACGTGGATCGGCGAACTGACCCGCGACGAAGCGACGCCGGACACGGTCGTGCGCATGATGGTCGGCCGCGAACTCGGCGGCTTTTATGAGCACGCGCGGCGGCGCGCGCCGGGCCCCGTGCGTCTCAAGCTGACGGACGTGTGCGGCGCCAGGGTGCATCCGGCATCGCTGGAAGTGCGCGCCGGCGAGATCGTCGGACTCGCGGGCCTCGTCGGCGCGGGCCGCACGGAGCTGGCGCGCCTGATCTTCGGCGCCGACCGGATGGCCGGCGGCACGGTCGAAGTCGACGGCCGCGCGGCGGCCATCCGCGGGCCGGCCGACGCCATCCGCCTCGGTATCGCCTACGTGCCGGAAGACCGCAAGGGACAGGGCCTGTTCCTGCAACAGTCGCTGCTGGCGAACGTGACCATGAACGTCCTCGGCAAGCATGCGCGCTGCGGGGTGCTCCGCCGCGGCGAGCTGCTGCAGGTGACGCGGGATGCGATCGTCAAACTGTCCGCGCGCGGCGCGGGGCCGGACGGCATCATCGGCGGCCTCTCGGGCGGCAACCAGCAGAAGCTCCTGCTGGCGCGCTGGCTGGAGATCGGGCCGCGCGTGCTGATCCTCGACGAGCCGACGCGCGGCGTGGACATCGGCGCCAAGCACGAGATCTACCGGATCATCCACGAGCTGGCCGATGCCGGCGTGGCCGTGCTGTGCATCTCGAGCGAGCTGGCGGAAATCATCGGCGTGTGCGACCGCGTGCTCGTCATGCGCGAAGGCTGGCTGTCCGGAGAGCTCTCCGGCGCACACATCACCCAGGAAAACATCATGGCGCTGGCCACCCAGGCCCAGGCCGCATAGGAGACTCCATCATGCAAACTCTGAAATCCTCCCTCCCCACGGCGCGGCCCGCGGCCACGCACGGCGGCGCCAGGCAGGCCTTGTCGCGCATGTTCGCGACGATGGGCATGCTGCCCGTGCTCGTCGCACTGTACGTCGTGTTCTATTGTTTGACCGGGTATTTCGCCGAAGACGGCGTGTCGAATTTCGCGACGCTGGCCAACACGATGAACGTGCTGCGCCAAAGCTCGATCAACCTCGTGCTCGCGACGGGCATGACGTTCGTGATCCTCACCGGCGGCATCGACCTGTCGGTCGGCTCGGTGCTGGCGGTGTCCGCGGTGCTCGGCATGATCGCGTCGCTGCCCGGCCACGCGCCGGCGCTGGCGCTGCCCGTCTTCCTGCTGGCGGGCCTCGGCATGGGCCTGCTGAACGGCCTGCTCGTCGCCGTCTTCAAGATCAATCCATTCGTCGTCACGCTCGGCACGATGACCGCATTGCGCGGCACCGCGTACCTGCTGGCCGACGGCACCACGATCCTGAACCGCGAGATCCCGACCTTCGAGTGGATCGGCAACGATTCGTTCGCGGGCCTGCCGTGGCTCGTGTGGGTCGCCGTCGCGCTCGTGCTGGCCGCCTGGTTCATCCTGCGCCGCACGGTGCTCGGCATGCACGTGTACGCGGTCGGCGGCAATCCGCAGGCGGCGCGCCTCACCGGCATCAAGGTCGGCCTCGTCCTCGTGTTCGTGTATGCGTTTTCCGGCCTGTGCGCGGGCACCGCGGGTGCGATGTCCGCGAGCCGGCTGTACGGCGCGAACGGCAACTGGGGTTCCGGCTACGAGCTCGATGCGATCGCCGCGGTGGTCCTCGGCGGCACGAGCCTGATGGGCGGCGTGGGCACGATCTGGGGCACCGTCACGGGCGCGCTGATCATCGGCCTGCTGAACAACGGCCTCACGATCCTCGGCCTGTCGTCGTTCTGGCAGTACGTGGCGAAGGGCACGGTCATCGTGCTGGCCGTGATGCTCGATAAATGGCGTTATCAACAACAGGCGAACTAATACCATGCAAGAACAACGACTCCCCCGTTACGTCGTCTTCGGCGAAGCGCTGACCGACATGATCCGCCAGGACGACGGCAGCTGGCGCTCGCTCCCCGGCGGCTCCTGCTGGAACGTGGCGCGCGTCGGCGCGCGCCTGGGCCTGCACACGGGCTATGCCGGCGCCGTGAGCATGGATGCCTTCGGCGACGAGACCGCGGACGCCAGCGGCGCGGCCGGCCTGGACGCGCGCTTTTTGCAGCGCGTCGATGCGCCGCCGTTCATCGCGATGGTCACGTCGCGCCATCCGCCCCGTTACGTCTTCCTCGGAGAGAACAGCGCGGACCTGCACTTCCGGCCCGAGTTGCTGCCCGCCGGCTGGCTCGACGCGGCCGACGTGATCCACGTGGGCAGCCTGGCGCTGGCGCGCCGGCCGCTGGCGCGACGGCTCGTGGAGCAGGCCCTGATGGCGCGCCAGGCCGGCAAGCGCATCGCCTTCGATCCGAACTTCCGCAACGCGATGCGCGACGCGTCGTACCGGCCCACGTTCGAACTGATCGCGGGCATCGCCAGCCACATCAAGGTGTCGGATGAAGACCTGGAAGGCCTGTTTCCGGGCCTGGCGCTGAACGATGCCCTGGCCGCGCTGCGCGCGCTCGCGCCCGACGCCGAGATCCTGTTCACGCGCGGTGCCGACGGGCTGTCGCTGATCCGCGGCGATCACGTGCTGCACGCGCCGGCGCGCCGCGTGGACGTGGCCGATACCGTCGGCTGCGGCGACGCATCGATGGCGGGATGGATCAGCGGCATGCTGCTCCACCCGGAGATGCCGGCCGCGCGCCAGCTCGCGCGCATCGCGGCGGTGGCCGCCACGGCCGCGATGCACGCCGGGCCGTATGCGCCGACGGCGCAGGAAGTCGACGCCTTGATGTAGGGCGGGCACCCCGTGCCCGCGCGTGACCCGTGCGATGTCCCGGCGTTACGCGTGGGCGGAGGGCCGCCCACCCTGCCGTAATCCGATCCTGTTCCATTGACCTGCCGCGGCATCGCGCCGCGGCCGGACGGGGTTCACTTTGCCTAAAATTCAGGAGACAACATGCGCATGCCCGTCATCGCGCCGGCGCTGCTCGCGCTCGCGTACTGCTTTTCCGCGTCCGCCGTGGACGTCCAGAACTACCTGCGCGCCAACGCGGCCGCCAACAGCAAAGGCGGCGGCCAGACGTGCTTCGGCCTGGCCGGCGCCGGGGCCAAATACCGGTTGGGGAATGAATGCGGCGTCTATGGCGAGATGATGCTGGGCCAGCACCTGGTGGAGGGCGACGCCGGCGAACACGTAAAAGCCTATGCGATGCTCAACCTGGGTAACGAGGCCGCGTCCAACAATGCGAAACGGCCGGAAGGCGGCTGGAATATCGGCCTGCCGCAGGCCTATCTCGCCATCGAACACGTGAGCGGCCTGGGCGACGCCGCGCTGTGGATCGGGCGGCGCTACTACAAGCGCGAAGGCGTGAACGCCAACGACTTCCTGTACTGGAATCCGTCCGGCATGGGTGTCGGCATCGAGAACGTGCCGCTGGGCCCCATGCAGTTCAGCTACGCCTATCTGCACGACGACCAGCAGACGATGCCGATCATGCGCGTCGGCGACACGGCGAACCGCCACGATTTTCAACTGCGCGGCGTACCCGTGAACCCGGGCGGCACGCTGGAGCTGGGCCTGGCCCTGATCCGCAGCGACGGCGAACCCGGCCACCACGGCGGTTCGATGCTCACCGTGCAGCATCGCCAGCACATCCTGTCCGGCGCCGGCGCCAACCGCCTCGCGGTGCAATGGGGGACGGGCGCCGGCACGGACAACGGCGCGACGGGCGACATCGGCAACGGCAGCGACGTGCACCGGCTGCGCGTCGTCGAAAGCTGGTATGCGCAGGTCACGCGGCGCTTCGGCGGAGAGCTCGTCGCGGTCTGGCAGCGGGATACGGCCCACGATGCCGCCAAGGCGAAGACGTGGGCCTCGGCGGGCGGACGCATGTCGTACGGACTCACGGACCGCGTGAAGCTGCTGGCGGACGTGGGGCACGATCGCGTCGCGCCGCAGAACGGCGACGTGCGCCGCCTGACCAAGTTCACGGGCGCCGTCGCGCTGACGTCCGCGCCGGGTTACTTCGACCGTCCCGAACTGCGCCTGTTCTTTACGCACGCGCACTGGAACGAGGCCGCGCGCGCGGCCGCGCGGACGAACGATCCGCTGGCCGCGAACGGCATGTTCGGCACGACGCTGTCCGGCTATACCGTCGGCCTCACGTTCGAGAACTGCTGGTGACGGACGGTCAGGTGTTCATCGCCGCCAGCAGCGTATCGATCGCCGCCAGCGTGGGCGGCGTGGCGCCGGCCGCCAGGCAGGCCGCGGCGCCCGCCGCGACGGCGAAGCGCGCATGAGCGAGGCCGTCGCGCTCGGGCGCGTTCAGCATGCTCCAGGCCAGCGCCGCGATGCTGGCGTCGCCCGCGCCGACCGTGTCCACGGGCGTGATGCGCGGTGCCGCCACGTCCCAGGACCCGTCCGGCGTATGCAGCGAGGCGCCGGCCGCGCCCTTCGTGTACAGGTAGCTGGCATCCGGATTCCAGCCGCGCAGCGTGGCGAAGGCGGCGTCCGCGTCGCTCGTGCGCAGCAGGCCGACGAGGTCTTCTTCCGACACCTTGACGACGTCGGCCAGCGCGGTCATGCGGCGCAGGGTCGGGTCGTAGCGCTCGTCCATCAGGGCGCGGAAGTTCGGGTCGTAGCTGATGCGCACGCCCTGCGCCTTCAGGCTCTCCGCCAATGCGACCAGCTTGCCGGCCAGCGGCTGGCGCGCGAGGCTGATGCCGCCGAAGTGCGCCCAGCGGCAGCCGCCGGTCCAGCCCTGCGGCAACTGCGCGGCGTCGAAGTGCAGGTCGGCGCTGTCGTCGCCGACGAAGAAATAGCTGGGCGGGTCGAGCCGGTGCACGATGGCGAGCAGCGGCGATTTGTCCAGGCGCTGGAGGAAGCGCTCGTCCAGGCCCGCGCCCACGGTGGCGCGCCACAGCTGGTCGCCGAACACGTCGCGGCTGACGGCGCCGGCGAAGGCGCTGGGCGCGCCCAGCTTCGCCATCGCGCGCGCCACGTTCCACGTCGAGCCGCCCGTCACGCTGTGCCAGCGCGTGGCGGCGGGGTCGAGCACGATCATGTCCGTCAGGGCTTCGCCTGCCGCGACGAATACGGGAAAGTCGGCCATGTCAGTCTTTCGCGAGAACGGTCAGCACTTCGTAGCAGGCACCCATCGTGTGGTAGTCGACCTTGCCGGCCGGGCTCTTTTCGTCGGTGAACTTGTCGTTGGCCGGGCCGAGGATGCGGTACCAGGCGCCGTGTTCGTGGTCGACGAAATGTTCCCAGCTGTAGGCCCAGATGCGGTCGTACCAGGTCCAGTACGCACCGTCTCCGGTGCGCGCGCCGAGCAGCGCGGCGGCGGCCAGGCTCTCGGCCTGCACCCAGAAGTATTTGTCGGCGTCGCAGATTTCGTTCTCCGGTCCGAAACCGTAATGGATGCCGCCGTGCTGCTGGTCCCATGCCTTCGACAGCGCCGCGTCGAACAGTTCTTTGGCGCGCGGCAGCAGCCAGCCGGACGGGCCGGCCATCTTGTCCTTGTGGCGTTCCATGATGAGCAGCAGCTTGGCCCATTCCGTCAGGTGGCCCGGCTGGTAGCCCCACGGGCGGAAGATGTTCGTCTTGTCGTCGCGGTTGTAGTCCGGGTCGACCGACCAGTCGCTGTTGTAGTGTTCCCACACCAGATTGCCGTACAGGGCGGCCTGACGCACGGTGATGTTGTGGGCGAGCGTCTCCGCGCGCCACAGGAACTTGGTGTCGCCCGTCGCCTCGAACGCGGCCAGCATGGCTTCGCACGTGTGCATGTTGGCGTTCTGGCCGCGGTACGGGAACAGCGTGGACCAGTCGCCGCTCGCCTCGTCGGCATACAGGCCGTGTGCCGGTTCCCAGAAGCGGCGTTCCATCAGGTCGTACGTCTCGTCGAGCCAGGGGCGTGCTTCGGCGACGCCGGCCATCACCGCGTGGGCGTAGGCCAGCAGCACGAAGGCGAGGCCGTAGCAGTGGTTGGTGTCGTCGGTGACGCGCTTCTGTCCATCGTTCCAGTCCAGCTGCCAGGCGTAGCCGCCGGTTGCCGGGTTGCGGTGCGCGTCGCGCAGGAAGCGCAGGCCGTGCAACACGCGTTCGCGGTCGGCCGGTTCCTCGAACTGGCGCCACGCCATCGCGAAATTGAAGACGAAACGGGTGCTGCTCACCAGGTGGCGCGTGTGCGCGTCGTAGACCGTGCCGTCGTCCTTGTAGAAATGATAGAAGCCGCCGCTCGGGTCGGTGCAGCGGGGATCGTAGAACTGGCGGGTGTGGCGGATGTGCTGCAGCAGCGTCGCGCGGGATTGGAAATCGGGAAGCATTGGTCGGTCGTGGTGAGTGAATCGGTGAATCGCGCCGCGTCGTGCGAACGCGGGCGCCTGGGGGAGCGGGGCGGATTATTTGCGCATGCGGAAGTCCTCGCACACGGTGCTGGCGCGCACGACCAGTTCCACGGCCGCCACCTGTTCCAGCGGCGGGTCCTGCGGGCCGCGCAGCAGCAGCTCGACGCCCAGCGCGCCCAGTTCCTTCTTGTTGATGCGCAGCGTCGTCAGCGGGCGGTGGCCCAGCACGGCGCCGGGGATGTCGTCGAAGCCGACGATCGAGATATCGTGCGGCACCGTCTTCCCGGCCGCGAGGCAGGCGCGCATCGCGACGAGGGCGGCGGCGTCGTTGTAGCAGAACACGGCGTCGGGCGGGTGCGGCTGGTCGAGCAGGGACTGCATCGCCTCGTAGGCGCCGGTCTCGAGGTCGACGCCGTCCGGCAGGCACGTTTCCAGGCGCGGATCGGCCAGCATGCCCGCTTCGAACAGGGCCTGGCGGTAGCCGCGGTTGCGTTCGCGGATGCTGTAGTGGCCCAGCGAACCGGAGATCATGCCGATGCGTTCGCGGCCCAGCGAGATCAGGTGCCTGGTGGCGAGGTAGCCGCCCATGTGGTTGTCCGGATTGACGGAGCTGTAGCCGCGCAGCTTCATGTCGATCAGGACGAGGGGCTTGCCGCTGGCGCGCAGGGCGTTCAGCAGCTCGGGCTCGAAGAAGCCTGCGCACACGATGGCGTCCGGCGCGTGCATGCGCAGCTGTTCCGTCACGCCGTCGGCCGGGCCGACCGCCATGAACGACAGCACGATGCCCTGCTTGCGGCAGGCTTCCTCGGCGCCGTGCAGCACGGGCGAATAGAACGGGCTGCTGGCGGCCGTGTTGTGCTGGCGGTGCAGCAGGAACGTCAGGCGGCGGATGCGCTTGCGGCGCAGCTTGCAAAAGTCATAGCCCAATTCGTGGGCTGCCGACAACACCATCTGGCGCGTGCTCTCCGTGAGTCCGGGCTCGTTCTTGAGGGCGCGCGAGATCGTGCCGGCCGAGACGCCGGCGTACTTGGCCAGGTCGCGGATCGTGACCGGCGCCGGGCTGCCGCCCGCTGGGGTGCGTGAGGTGATGGGGTTCACACTGTCTCCGAAATCGTTGCCGCGATCGCCTGGGGCGTCGCTCTTCTGGATGGAGTCTTGCATATCGAAATCGCCTTGGTCAAACGCGAAGCTGCACTTCAAGTCAAGTTTAGTCGGCTTTACTAAACAGCCGTTTGCCCGGTATATTCTCAATCTAAGAAACCGATTTCATAAGAGGGAGGGAGTTGTTTAGTGACGACTGACTAAACTCGGCCGCGAATCGGTCGTCGCGTTTGACCCTTCCATTCTGCTTATGCAGAATATTTTTTACAAAAAAGTTACTGGTTTATAAGTTAGCGGTAACATCTCAAGGAGACTTGCATGGAACGCGCATCACAGGCCGCACTCGAGCCTGCTAACCGGGCCCAGCCCACGAGCTACACCTTCCCCCTGACCGTCGTCACCGCACTGTTCTTCATGTGGGGCCTCCTGACGTCGCTGAACGACATCCTGATCCCGCACCTGAAGTCGGTCTACAACCTGACGTACGTGCAGGCGATGATGGTGAACCTGGCCTTCTTCAGCGGTTACTTCCTGCTGTCGATCCCGGCCGGCGCGCTGATCCGCCGCATCGGCTACAAGGCCGGCGCCGTGGCCGGCCTGGCCGTGTGCGCCGTCGGCGCCGCGCTGTTCTATCCGGCCGCCACGAGCGTGTACGCGCTGTTCCTGTTCGCCCTGTTCGTGCTGGCCGCCGGCATCACGATCCTGCAGGTCGCGGCCAACCCGTACGTCACCGTGCTGGGCGCGCCCGCCACCGCGTCGAGCCGCCTGAACCTGACCCAGGCCTTCAACTCGCTGGGCACCGTCGTCGGGCCGCCGATCGGCGGCATCCTGATCCTGTCGCACATGACGGAAGCGGCCGATCCGGCCCACATGTCGGCCGCGGAACGCCTCGCGCAGGCGCAGGCCGTGCAGGGGCCGTACCTGGGCCTGGCCGCCACGCTGGCGGTCCTGGCCATCCTGTTCGCCGTGATCCGCCTGCCGATCATCCGCGACGAGGACGCCGGTCCCGCCCGCGGTTCGATCTTCAGCCAGAAGCGCCTGATGCTGGGCGTGACGGCGATCTTCCTGTACGTCGGCGCCGAAGTGAGCATCGGCAGCTTCCTGATCAACTACATGGGCGACCCGAGCATCGCCGGCTTCACGGCCGAAACGGGCGCCAAATACGTGGCCTACTATTGGGGCGGCGCGATGGTCGGCCGCTTCATCGGCTCGGCCGTGATGCGCTCGATCAGCCCGGGCAAGGTCCTCGCGTTCAACGCCGCCGCCTGCATCGCCCTGCTGGTGGCGACGGTCCTCGGCCATGGCCACGTCGCGCTGTTCGCCGTGCTGGCCGTCGGCCTGTTCAACTCGATCATGTTCCCGACCATCTTCAGCATGGCCGTGCATGAACTGGGCCCGCTGACGAGCCAGGGCTCCGGCCTGCTCGTGATGGCGATCGCCGGCGGCGCCGTCGTGCCGGTCATCCAGGCCCAGGCCGCGGACGCCATCGGCCTGCAGACGTCGTTCCTGATCCCGGCCGCGTGCTATGCGTTCATCCTGTACTTCGGCGCGAAATACGCCCGCATGTACGTGGACGTCAAGGCCGTCTGACCTCCGAACCCGTTGCCGCCGCGTGTTTGTGCCGCGGCGGCGGCACATACCTATAACGCTTCACCCCAAAGAGAGTTTCGTCCCATGCGCCTGAATCACCTGACCCTCGTCGCGGCCCTCGCCGCCGCCTTCCCGCTGTTCGCAACCGCCGCCGACAAGGTTGAAACCCCGGCCCAGAAACCGTGGATGAACCGTTCCCTGAGCGCCGACCAGCGCGCCGAACTGGCCGTCAAGGCCATGACCCGCGAAGAAAAACTGCGCTGGGTGTTCGGCTATTTCGGCACCTCGTTCGCCCCCAAGGGCACCACGCCGCCCAAGGCCGCGATCCCGTTCTCGGCCGGTTTCGTGCCGGGCAACCCGCGCCTCGGCCTGCCGGACCTGCTGGAAACGGACGCCGGTCTCGGCGTCGCCACCCAGGCCACGCCGACCCCGCGCGAGCGCACGCAGCTGCCGTCGGGCCTGGCCACCGCGTCGACGTGGGACCCGCAGGTGGCCTATGCCGGCGGCGCGATGATCGGTTCCGAGGCGCGCGCATCCGGCTTCAACGTGATGCTGGCCGGCGGCGTGAACCTGATGCGCGATCCGCGCAACGGCCGCAACTTCGAATACGCGGGCGAGGACCCGCTGCTGGCCGGCACCATCGTTGGCCATGCGGTGAAGGGCATCGAGTCGAACCACGTGATCTCGACCGTCAAGCACTACGCGCTGAACGACCAGGAAACGGGCCGCAATGAACTGGACGTCCACATCGACAAGGCCGCGTCGCGCATGTCCGACCTGCTCGCGATGCAGATCGCGCTGGAGCAGTCCGGCGCCGGCTCCGTCATGTGCTCGTACAACCGCGTGTACGGCACCTATGCGTGCGAGAACGACTACCTGCTGAACGAGGTCCTCAAGAAGGACTGGGGTTTCAAGGGTTATGTGATGTCCGACTGGGGCGCGACGCACAGCACCGTGGAAGCGGCCAATCACGGCCTGGATCGCCAGTCGGGCCAGGAATTCGACAAGTCGCCGTACTTCGGCGGCGCGCTGGCGGAAGCCGTCGAGAACGGCCACGTGTCGGAAGCTCGCCTTACCGACATGGCCACGCGCATCGTGCGCGCCATGTTCGCCAAGGGCGTCGTCGACAATCCGGTCGCGCAGGGCGGCACCATCGACTTCGCGAAGAACGGCGCGGTCAGCCGCGCGACGGCGGAAGAGGGCATGGTCCTGCTGAAGAACGACAACAAGCTCCTGCCGTTGTCGAAGGACGTGAAGACCATCGCCGTCATCGGCGGCCATGCCGACGTCGGCGTGCTGTCGGGCGGCGGTTCGTCGCAGGTGTATCCGGTCGGCGGCAATGCCGTGCCGGGCCTGGAGCCGAAGGTCTGGCCGGGTCCGGTCGTGTACCACCCGTCTTCGCCGCTGCGTCATATTCAGGCGCTGGCGCCGAATGCGAAGGTCGTGTACGACGACGGCCTCGACCCCGCGCGCGCCGCGCGCGTGGCCGCGCAGGCGGACGTCGCGCTCGTGTTCGCGACGCAGTGGATCGGCGAAGCGAACGATGCGGCGTCGTTGTCCCTGCCGGACAACCAGGACACGCTGATCGACAGCGTCGCCGGTTCCAATCCCCGCACCGTCGTCGTGCTGGAGACGGGCGGTCCCGTCGCCATGCCGTGGGTCGCCAAAACCCCGGCCGTGCTGGAAGCGTGGTATCCCGGCACCAGCGGCGGCGAAGCGATCGCGCGCGTGCTGTTCGGCGCCGTCAATCCGTCCGGCCACCTGCCGGCCACGTTCCCGGTCTCCGAGCAGCAGCTGCCGCGCCCGAAACTGGACGGCGATCCGAAACAGCCGGAGCAGCGCTTCACGGTCGAGTACAAGGAAGGCGCCGCGGTCGGCTACAAATGGTTCGACCAGAAGGGCATGACGCCGCTGTTCCCGTTCGGCCACGGCCTGTCGTACACGACGTTCAGCTATTCGGGCCTGGCCAGCCAGGTCAAGGATGGCCGCGTGCACGTGCGCTTCAAGGTCACGAACACCGGCAACGTCGCCGGCAAGGACGTGCCGCAGGTGTACGTGGCGCCGCTCGCCGCGAAGTGGGAAGCGCCGAAGCGCCTGGCCGGCTGGGACAAGGTCGCGCTGCAGCCGGGCGAATCGAAAGAGGTCGACGTCGTCGTCGAGCCGCGCATCCTCGGCATGTTCGACGAGAAGAGCAAGACCTGGCGCATCGCCAAGGGCAAGTACAAGCTGGTGCTGGCCGACGACGCCGCCGGCATGAACGCGACCAGCGTGACGGTCGACTTGCCGGCGTCCACCCTGGACGTGCGCGGCCGCCCGCAGCGCTGAGTTTTACCTGTTGCCGCCCGCCGGCCGGCGGGCGGCGCATGACCAACCACAACGACGCTTCTTGAGGGGCGCGAGGAGACTACATGGAACGCAAGTTCGGCAAGTTCGGCAAGTTCGGCAAGATCGCTTTGGCCGCCGCCCTGTTGGCGGCGGGTGCCGTCGGCATCGCCCACGCGGCGAACGCGAACAAGAATGGCTTCGTGGCCGTGAAGGACAGCCATTTCGAACGCAACGGCCAGCGCTACATGATCGCCGGCGCCAATTTCTGGTACGGCGGCTATCTCGGCGCGCCGTCGGGCGTCGGGCAGCGCGCCAGGCTCGTGAAGGAACTCGATCGCCTGAAGGCGCTCGGCATCAACAACGTGCGCGTGCTGGCGGTGTCGGAAAAGACGGCGATGAAGAGCGCCGTCAGCCCCGCCACGACGAGCGCGCCCGGACACTATGACGAACAGCTGCTGCAGGGCCTCGACTTCCTGATGGCCGAACTGGCGAAGCGCGACATGACGGCCGTGCTCTACCTGAATAATTTCTGGCAGTGGTCCGGCGGGATGACGCAGTACCTGAACTGGTTCACCGGTTCGCCCGCGCACGATCCGAACGTGAGCAAGGATTACGAGCGCTACATGGCGGAGAACGCGACGTTCTACACGAACGCGCGCGCCCAGGACGAATACCGCAACGTGATCGCCAAGATCGTCCAGCGCACGAACACGGTGACCAGGAAGCCGTACCGCGCCGACCCGACCATCCTGTCGTGGCAGCTGGCGAACGAGCCGCGTCCCGGCAACAGCAAATCGACGCCGCAGGAAAAGGCGACCTACATAAAATGGGTCGCGGACACGGCCCACTACATCCGCTCGCTCGACGGCAACCATATGGTCAGCACGGGCAGCGAAGGCCTCGCGGGCTCCGCGCAGGATGCGCAGTTGTACCTGGACGCGCACCGCACGCCGGACATCGCCTACCTCACGTACCACCTGTGGCCGACGAACTGGGGCTGGTTCGATCCGAAGAAGCCGGACGCCACGTGGGACGGCATGATGGAAAAGGCCAGCCACTACCTGAACGTGCACGTCGACTACGCGAAGCAGCTGGGCAAGCCGATCGTGCTGGAGGAGTTCGGCCTGAATCGCGACGGCGGCTCGTTCGACATCAAGGCCTCGACCAAGGTGCGCGACCGTTTTTATGACGCGGTCTTCTCGACGCTGGAGAAGCGCGCCGCGGCCGGCGATCCGGTCGCCGGCTGGAATTTCTGGGCGTGGGGCGGCGCGGGCCGTGCGGCCAATGCGGATTACTGGTGGAAGCCGGGGAACGATTTCGTCGGCGATCCGCCGCAGGAAGAGCAGGGCCTGTACTCCGTGTTCGACAGCGACGCCAGCTCGCTCGAGCTGATCGCCGAGCATAATAAACGCCTGAAGGCGATCGGAGCGAAGCAATGAAACGTGCCGTGAACCTGATGCTGGCGGCGTCGATCGCGGCCGCGCCGGCCGCCGCCTGGGCACAGAAATTCGACGGCCTCGCGGCCACGCCGCAGATGGGCTGGAACAGCTGGAACAAATTCGCCTGCAACATCGACGAAAAGCTGATCCGCGAGACGGCCGACGCGATGGTCAAGCTGGGCCTGAAGGATGCCGGCTACCAGTACATCAACATCGACGACTGCTGGCACGGCACGCGCGACGAACACGGCGACATCCGTCCCGACCCGCAGCGCTTCCCGTCCGGGATGAAGGCGCTGGCCGACTACGTGCACGCGCGCGGCCTCAAGCTGGGCATTTATTCGGACGTGGGCGACAAGACCTGCGGCGGCCGTCCCGGCAGCCGCGGCCATGAATACCAGGATGCGAAGACGTACGCCGCCTGGGGCATCGACTACCTGAAATACGACTGGTGCGAGAGCAAGGGTCTCAATGCCGTCGGCGCCTACACGACGATGCGCGACGCGATCCGCGCGGCCAACCGTCCCATCCTGTTCAGCATCTGCGAATGGGGCGACAACAAGCCGTGGGAATGGGCGGCCGACGTCGGCCACTCGTGGCGTACGACGGGCGACATCTACCCGTGCTGGGATTGCGAAAAGAGTGCCGGCTCGTGGTCCGCGTGGGGCGTGATGCGCATCCTCGACATGCAGGCCGGCCTGCGCAAGTACGCCGGTCCCGGTCACTGGAACGACATGGACATGCTGGAAGTCGGCATGGGCATGACGGAAGACGAAGACCGCGCCCACTTCTCGATCTGGGCGATGCTGGATTCGCCGCTCATCCTCGGCAACGACCTGCGTTCGATGCCGGACTCGGTGAAGAAGATCATCGGGAACAAGCAGGTCATCGCGCTCAACCAGGACCCGCTGGGCGTGCCCGCGCTGCGCTTCTGGAAACAGGGCCAGGTCGAACTGTGGGCCAAGCCGCTCGCCAACGACGAGTGGGCCTTCATGGTGCTGAACCGCGGCGAGGCGGCGCTGCCGTTGCATTACGACTGGAAGCAGAACGTCATCGTCGACGACATGAGCAAGCGCGAAGCCGATTTCAAACAGGCGACGTGGCACTGGACGGATGCCTGGACCGGCAAGACGGGCGACACGAGCCGCCGCCTCGATGCGACCGTGCCTGCGCACGGCGTCGTGCTGCTGCGTTTGAAGAAAGGCGCGTGATGGTCAGGCCGCTCGTCGCCGCGTTGCTGGCCTTGTGCGCGGCGGCGCCGGCGGCCGCCGAACAGACGATCGCCGCCAGCGATGCCCACGTGGCCCGCATGGGCCGCACGGTCGCGCAAGCCGATGGGTCGGTGCGCTTCGGCTATCCCGGCGTGACGTTGCTGCTGGCCGTCGACGGCACCCGCCTCGCCGTCGATGCGGCGGGCAGCGCAAACAGCCTCGTCGACGTGATCGTGGACGGCAGGCTCGCCACCACGCTGCATCTCGCGCCGCAAACGAAACGCTATGACGTGTTCGCGGACGCGGCGCCCGGCCCGCACCGCGTGGAACTCGTGCACCGCAGCGAGACGTGGCTGGGCGTGGCGTCCATCGCGCGCTTCACGGCCGACGGCACCTTTCTCGCCGCGCCTGCGCTGCCGGCGCGGCGCATGCTCGTGCTGGGTGATTCCGTCACGTGCGGCGCCGACATGGAGCGGGGCGCCGGCAACAAGGACACGCCGGACTGGTGGAACCCGCGCCTGTCGTACGGCATGCTGGCCGCGCGCGCGCTGGATGCGCAAGTGCAGCTGGTCTGCTACGGCGGCCGGGGCCTGGTGCGCAGCTGGAACGGCCGTACCGACGAATTCCAGCTGCCTGCGTTCTACGATCTCGCCATTGCCGATGCCGCGCATCCGGTCAAATGGAACCAGGCCGGCTACGATGCCGATCTGATTGTCATCGCGATCGGCACCAATGACTTCAACCCCGGCATTCCGGAGCGCGCGCCTTATGTCGACGCGTACACGGCCTTGCTGCGCCGTGTGCTGCGCGACCATCCGCACGCGCAGATCGCGCTGACGGAAGGCGTGCTGCTGAATGGCGACAAGAAGACGGCGCTGATCGGCTATCTCAAGGAAGCGGTGAGTCGGGTCGGCGCCGCGCGCGTCCACCTGCTCGCACCGGTGGCGTACCAGCCCGGTGACGCCGTCAACGGCCACCCGACGACGGCCCAGCATGCGGCCATGGCGGCCGAACTGCTGCCGCAGCTGCGGCGCATCGTCGCCCCGCTCTGATTCGCTTCGGAGAAAGCGGGCCGATTTGTCTTCGTTTACGGCCCGTTGCGTTCGATAATCTCCAGCCCACCGCTCATGTTCGACTGGATCTTACCGATGATCCACGTGGCACGTCCCATACGGACGAGTGCGGCACGCACGTCTTCCTCGTTCTTGTAGATGTTCGTGCACTGCATCTGGCACGCGTCGACGTTGTAATCGACGCCGCCACCAATGTACAAATCCACGAGGACTGGATCTTCCGCCTGCGCAAGCAAATCCTGCAGGGCGTACAGATCATCAGTGGAGACGGACTCATCCACCCAACGGTAATCGCGCGTGTGCGTTATCACCATCAGGGCGGTCGCGATAAAGCTGAAGCGCAAGAGCACCCTCAGGAGGCCGGTCCCAGCCAACAGCGCATCCTTCGTCTCGATTGCCGCGGCGCCGTAATGGATGGCTTCACCGGCCGCGAACGCGTCGGTCTCTTCCATGCCCAAGTCGACGCAAGGCTCGTCCAGCGGAATACCGTCGATTGCGAAGCGTTGACCATCTTCTACACCGACCCGGTACGGCTCGAGATACTCGTCTGGAATGTCGCCGGCCGCCGGCGAGTAAAGATCGGCCAAGTAGGCGGACACAAAACCGCGGTAGTAGTAATCGAGCTGGTCACGTTCGTAAGGGCGCGTCGGGAACATCATATTCCTCCTCAAGTCGTGGGGGCATCGGATGGCGGGAGAGCCGGCATCACTTGGCAAATCCAACCAACCAATTGCTTGCCGGGGATACGAATGAGCACCTCGTCCGACGATGAGTCGATCGACCGTCCGAGCATCGCAATTGGCCCCATGTGGGAGGCGATGCTTGCGTGGCGACGGTCCTCTTCGGAACACTGCGTGGCCCGGATTGTTGCATTGCGCACCAGTACGCATGCGATCGGCAATACCTCCAGCAGTTTGTTCTCGTCCTCTCCCGTTCCGCTGGCCAGCGATCCCTTGGCAAAGGTCGGTACAAACCAGTTTTCCAAATTCAATAACTGCGTGGACAGCCACGGCCGGCGGATGCTGAGGAGGCAGGTTTGAAGTTCCAGGCTGAACCCGCTGGAATTCGCCTCGTAGCCGTCCTGATCGACGTTGAGCCGAATGGAAAGCAACTGGTCGCGAAAACGCCGGAAACTGGCATCCCGTATGCCTGGATCATTGTTGATTTGCGGGCCCGGTACAACATGGGACCAGTTGGCGCCGGCAGGATGTATCCTGATTGGCCGCCCGGCCACGTTTGCGGGGCTGCCCAGGGCAAATGCGCGGCCCACGTTCGGCGGCATGGCAGGCGCGTCGCCCGCGACGCCCACGGAGAACTGCCCGGCCACGCCGTCGGCGAGCTGCTTGATGGTCTCGAGGTTTGGCTGTTGGTGCAGTACCGCGTGTAGTTGCAAGGGCGCCGTGCGCCACTTCGAGATCGGGCTTCCGTACGAGATCGGGGGGCGTGCCCCGCTTTCCGTTTGGCTTCGGTTTTCAACGTGGATGTCCGCCCACGCATCGGATGTGCTCTCGAACCAGTCGATCGGGTCGACTTCGATGCGCCGGTAGCGCGCCTCCGGCGACGCCGCGGCCGGCGGGTCGACGGAGTACAGCCAGTCGTCGAGTGCCGCGACGGCGGTCTGCCTGGCGGCTTCGAAGAGCGCCACGCCGTCGCCGTTAGCCGCGCTCCCGTCGACCAGTTGCTGGTACAGGGCGTCGATATCGAGGCCGGTGGCGCAGTACATCGCATTGGATACCAGCCCCACGCGGTTGGCTTGCCGGGCAATGAATTCGAGCGCGAGCAGTCGTGAAGTGCCTTGCGGCTGGGCTTGCACGGTCTCGAAGGTCGAGTCCGGGATCGGTTGCCCGAGCTGGAACGCCAGGAACGGCACGCCGACACCCGACGCCCTCGTTGCCTGGTAACGATCAAGCAGGGCGCCGCGCATCGCCTCGGTGATATCAGCGAAGTTGGCCGACATGATGGCGCCCTCGCTAGGCGTTTGGGCAAGCCGGGACGATGTCGCTCAGGAATGCGACGATCTGGGCACCGGGAATTTTCAGTACGCCCTTGTCGAAGGTCGTACCGAAGTAACTATGCGAGGAGGCCGCGGCGCGCGACCCGCTCGATCCCGATGACTCAGCGCTTTGGCTGCCGGCCCGCCCCCCGAAATTGACAAAGCCCAGCGCCACGCCGCCCATGCCGGCCGTCTCGGAAGTCTGCGTGGTGGTCTGGCCCTCGGCTGACGCATAGAACTCGCTGAGCACGGCCCCATCGCTTCCCCAATCCGTGCTGGACACCTCGACATTGCGCACCACGAGGACCTGCTGCGGGATCATCGGCAGCCATTTGTCCTGCGAGTCGGCCTGGCCGTCGATCGTGCCGTCGCTGATACAGTGCCGACCGCCGAGTTGCGGGATCTTCCAGTTCTGCAGGTAGAAGATGTCGCTCACCAGCCACGGCCGGTAGAAGCTGCACAGCGCGTACTCGAGCTTGATCGTCAGGTTCTTCGCGGTGTTATGGAAGACCGATTGGAGGCCGCTGCTCTGCGAGTTCTGGTAGCTGTCCTTGGTCTCTGCCTCGCTGTGCTCCCCGCCGACGGCGAAGAATCCGAACGACACCGCGCCGCCGCCGCTGCTGGACTGCGCCTCGCTATGCCAGCTATCGGATTCCGCGGAGCTCCAATTGGTGCTCGCGATATGCTGATATTGACTCTGTGTGACCGATAGCCCTTCAAAGCCCTCCGGGTTGGCCGGATCGCACCAGTTACTTGGTAACACTAGAGAATACGGCGTCGCTTCCGCGACGACGCCGGCAATACCGTCGAGTTGCCAAGCCTTGAATTTGTCGCGGGCCGCCTTGATGGCCATCTCGTTGACAGGAAGCGCCACCGAGCCCAAGGTGGCCAGCGCCGCCTGGATCTCGGCTTCGCCGGCCGCCGACAAGGCATCGCGCGCGTCATCGACGTCCTGGCGGTAGGTTCCTGCGGTCACTGCCCACTCGTTTTGCCGGCCCTCGCGAATCGCCGCTTCGGCGGCGACGGCGTAGTCGCCTTTGGCTTTGGCGTAGGCGCGGGCGAGTTTCAAATAGTTGTCGTAAAGCTCGGTGCGCCCCATCCTCACGCCGTCGGCGTTGACCTTGTAGAGCACTCGTGTAGCCGCATCCATCCTTGCCTTGACGTCATCAGGCATCGGCGGGGGCGGGTCGGCCTGCATGCCGTTGATAATCTTGTCATAGGCGAATGCCAGGTTGCGGCCGATCGGATACTGCCGGTATTTGCCATCCTTGGTTACTTCGAGCAGCGTGTTTGCCAGCAGGCAGGTTTTCCATGCTGCGGCGTTCTGTCGGCGCGCCTTGCGTTGCGCTTCTTCGCTACCCTGCGCCTGAGGATCGGGCGGCGGTACCTCGATCATGTCGCCTTGCGGATTCCAGGGATCGAAGTAGTCCGCCTTGATAACCGGCATACCGAGCACAAGCTGCGAATACACCATGGTGCCCAATGGGCGGTCGTTGGAGTCGGTTGGAATGCATTGCTTGATGCGGCCGATCAGATCGGCAAAGACGCCCAGGACGAGGGCTCCGGGTTCTCCATTCATGGTTCGGTCCTCCGCTGCCGGCCATGGGCCGGTGTGTGGTGCGCAAATCACGGCGCCGCCCGGATGCGCGGCGCCGGATACCTGCAGACCAACCTAGCAGCTTAGATTAAACGTGCCGGATCGATTGAGTTGTACTTGACGGAACTCAAATGGATATGGGGGACTGGTTGACAAGCCAGAGGTCTGGCAAAGGAACTGCACATGGCGACCATGTCCGCGAACACGGCCCAAAAAAAACCGACGGACCGGGCTGCGCCTGGTACATCGGAAAGAAGAGCCGGACCACTCCGGCTGGAGACGAACCGGCCGCCGCTCCCTGAGTCGCGGTGGCCGGGCCGAGACCAGATCGAGATTAGCGGCGATGCCGTGACGGGTCAAACGTGCGGGCATGGCGGCCCGCGTGTTTCGTGCTTATTACTAAACAGCAGACTCACGGCTTGCCGGCGTCACGCGTGGACACGGGGTGTCCACCCTACCGGGATAGAAATGCCGTCAAACGATGGGAAGCGCAGTCGTTTCCTTGATGCGCTGGAGGGCGAAGCTCGATTTCACATCCAGCACGGCCGGGTGGCGCAGCAGGGTGCCCATCATGAAGCGCGAGAAGTGGTCCATGTCTTCCACGTGCACGCGCAGCAGGAAATCCATCTCCCCCGTCATCGCATAGCAGGCCACTACTTCCGGCCAGGTCGACACGGCCTGGGCGAAGTCGAAGCGCGGCGACGTGGCCGGCACGCGCGCATTCGCCGCGCCTTCGCTGTGTTTTTCCAGGCGGACATTCACATAGGCCAGCAGGCCCAGGCCCAGTTTGTCGGGATCGAGCAGGGCGACATATTGCCGGATGACACCGGCCTCTTCCAGACGTTTGATGCGCCGCAAACAGGGTGACGGCGACAGGCTGACGCGCTCGGCCACGTCCTGGTTGGACAGGCGGCCATCCGACTGGAGGATGGCGAGGATTTTACGGTCGGTTTTATCCAGCTCTATTTTTGACATGAATTCTCCACGGCGGTCGCGTACGTCGCAATTTT
This sequence comes from Massilia sp. Masssp93, assembly GCF_059491295.1. Classification (NCBI taxonomy): domain Bacteria; kingdom Pseudomonadati; phylum Pseudomonadota; class Betaproteobacteria; order Burkholderiales; family Oxalobacteraceae; genus Massilia; species Massilia sp. Masssp93. The sequence continues at coordinate 6,474,335 of NZ_CP168502.1, forward strand.
ATTGCGCAAATCGTTTAACGGGGGGAATTCATTGAAATTTAATGCTGGGGGTGCAGGTCTATACTGGCCCCAACCGAAACACGACAAACATAATCGGAGACCCGCATGAACGCCCCCCTGGACCGCAGCCAGCTGGAACCGCTACCGCCCCACGAGATCACGCTCGACGACAAATGGACGCTGGAACGCGGCCGCGCCTTCATGACCGGCACCCAGGCCCTGATCCGGCTGCCGATGCTGCAGCGCGAGCGCGACCTCGCGGCGGGCCTGAATACGGCCGGCTACATCACCGGCTACCGCGGCTCGCCCGTCACGCAGGTCGACCAGACCGCGTGGAAGGCGCAAAAACACCTGGAAGCGCACCACGTCCACTTCCACCCCGGCACGAACGAAGACCTCGCCGCGACGGCCGTCTGGGGCACGCAGCAGACCAATCTGTTCAAGGACGCGAAGTACGACGGCGTGTTTGCCATGTGGTACGGGAAGGGCCCGGGCGTCGACCGTTGCGGCGACGTGTTCAAACACGGTAACAACGCGGGCAGCGCGAAAAACGGCGGCGTGCTGGTGCTGGCCGGTGACGATCACGCGGCGAAATCGTCGTCGACGGCGCACCAGTCCGACCACATCCTGCACCACTGCGGCATCCCCGTGCTGTATCCGTCGTCCGTGCAGGAATACATCGACTACGGCTTGCACGCCTGGGCGATGAGCCGCTACAGCGGCCTGTGGGTATCGATGAAATGCGTGACCGACATCATCGAGTCGGGCGCCGTCGTCGACCTCGATCCGGACCGCGTGCAGACCGTCCTCCCGACCGACTTCGAGATGCCGGCGGGCGGCCTGAACATCCGCTGGCCGGACGCCGTGCTGGACCAGGAAGTGCGCATGAACCACTACAAGTGGTATGCCGCGCTGGCCTATGCGCGCGCCAATAAACTCAACCAGATCGTGTGGGACAGCCCGACACCGAAGATCGGCATCATCACGGCCGGCAAATCCTATCTCGACACCCGCCAGGCGCTGGCCGACCTCGGCATCGACGAGCAGGCGGCGCGCGACATCGGCCTGCGCGTCTATAAAGTCGGCATGACGTGGCCGCTCGACTCGGTCGGCGTGCACGAATTCGCGCGCGGCCTGGACGAGATCCTCGTCGTCGAGGAAAAGCGGCAGGTGCTGGAATACGCGCTGAAGGAAGAGCTGTACAACCTGCCGGACGGCGAGCGGCCGCGCGTCGTGGGCAAGTTCGACGACACGGGCGAATGGAGCGTCAAGAGCCGCTCCGGCCAGGGCGACTGGCTGCTGTCGGCGAACTACGAGCTGAATCCGGCCCAGATCGCGCGCGCGATCGCGTCGCGCATCTCGCACTACTGCGCCGGCCATCCGGTCGAGCAACGCGTGAAAGAGCGCATCGCCTTCCTCGAAGCGAAAGAGCTGATCCTCAAGAACATCCCGAAGGCGAATCCGGAAACGGACCGCATTCCGTATTTCTGCTCCGGCTGCCCGCACAACAGCTCGACGAAGGTGCCGGAAGGCTCGCGCGCGATGGCCGGCATCGGCTGCCACTACATGGTGCTGTGGATGGACCGTGAGACGTCCACGTTCACGCACATGGGTGGAGAAGGCGTCACGTGGATCGGCCAGGCGCCGTTCACGGGCGAAAAACACGTGTTCGCGAACCTCGGCGACGGCACGTATTATCACTCGGGCGTGCTGGCGATCCGCGCGTCGGTCGCGGCCAAGGTCAACATCACTTATAAAATCCTCTACAACGATGCCGTCGCGATGACGGGCGGCCAGGTCGTCGACGGTCCGCTCGATCCGGCCAGGATCAGCCGCCAGCTCGCGGCCGAAGGCGTGAAGCCGATCATCGTCGTGACCGACGAACCCGAAAAATATCCGGCCGATTATCCGTGGGCCGAAGGCGTCACCGTGCGCCACCGCGCGGAACTGATGGACGTGCAGCGCGAACTGCGCGAGATGCCGGGCGTGTCGGCCATGATCTACGACCAGACCTGTGCGTCGGAAAAGCGCCGCCGCCGCAAGAAGGGCGCGTACCCGGACCCGGCCAAGCGCGCCGTGATCAACGAGGCCGTGTGCGAAGGCTGCGGCGATTGCTCGAAGCAGTCGAACTGCCTGTCGGTCGAACCGCTGGAGACGGAACTGGGCCGCAAGCGCCAGATCAACCAGTCTTCGTGCAACAAGGATTTTTCGTGCGTCACCGGCTTCTGCCCGAGCTTCGTCACGGTCGAAGGCGGCGGCTTGAAGAAGCCGAAGAAGGCGGCCACCAATGAAGCGGCGCCGCCGGTCCTGCCGATGCCTGCGATCCCCGCGACGACGACGCCGTTCGGCATCCTCGTCACCGGCATCGGCGGCACGGGCGTCGTGACGGTCGGGCAGATCCTCGCGGTGGCCGCGCACGTGGAAGGCAAGGGCGCGCTGGTGCTGGACATGAGCGGCCTCGCGCAAAAGGGCGGACCGGTGATGTCGCATGTGCGCCTCGCCGACCGCCAGGCCGACCTGCACTCGACGCGCGTCGGCACGGGTAACGCGGACCTCGTGATCGGCTGCGACCAGATCGTCACCGCCAGCCGCGACGCCCTGTCGCGCATGGGAGAAGGCCGCACCTGGGCCGCCGTGAACGGCAGCGGCGCCACCACCGCGGCGTTCATCAAGAACCCGGACTGGCAATTCCCGGCCGAGGGCTCGCGCGGCGCCATCGTGCAGGCTTGCGGCGAAGGCAACGTCGACTTCATCGACGCCGGCCACATCGCGACGACCTTGATGGGCGACGCTATCGCCACCAATATGTTCATGCTGGGCTATGCGTTCCAGAAGGGCCACGTGCCGCTGCAGGAAGCGTCGATCGTGAAGGCGATCGAGTTGAACGGCGTGTCCGTCGCCTTCAACAAGGCCGCGTTCAACTGGGGCCGCACGGCCGCGCACGACCTGCCGTCCGTGCAAAGACTCGTGACGCCCGCGAAGGTGATCGAATTCAAGCGTACCCAATCGCTCGACGACCTCGTGAACCGCCGCGTCGAACTGCTGACCGCTTACCAGGACGCCGCGTATGCCCGGCAGTACAAGGCATTCGTGGACCAGGTCCGCGCGGCCGAAGAGAAGCTGGGCAAGGGCACGCGCCTGACGGAAGCCGTCGCGCGCTACCTGCACAAGCTGATGGCGTACAAGGACGAGTACGAAGTGGCGCGCCTGTACACCGACCCGGCGTTCATGGCCAAGATCGACGGCATGTTCGAAGGCGACGTCAAACTGAAGTTCCACCTGGCGCCGCCGCTGTTCGCGAAGAAGGACAAGGACGGCCACCTGGTCAAACAGGAATTCGGCCCGTGGATGATGAAAGCGTTCGGCGTGCTGGCAAAGTTGAAAGGCTTGCGCGGCAGCGCGCTCGATCCGTTCGGCCACACGGCCGAGCGCAAGATGGAACGCGCCCTGATCCAGGCATACCGGGCGACCGTCGACGGCCTGCTGCCCAGGCTGACGGCCGAGAACCTGGCGCAGGCGGTCGCGATCGCGAGCATTCCGGAAGACATCCGCGGTTTCGGCCACGTCAAGGAGCGCCACCTCGACGCGGCCAAGCGCAAGGAAGCGGCACTGGTGTCCGCCTTCCACGCCGGCGCCGGCGTCACCCGCGCCGCCTGAACGACGGCATCCCGCACGACGCCGCCTGCCGGATTGACGCCCGGCAGGCGGCGTTGTCTTTTTCTGCCGACTGTTACAGTTGGATGTAATCCGCGAGACGGCCGCGTCTATAATCGGACGCATGAATTCGCATTCCGCCTCCGCCGCCTGCTCCCGTCTGATTGCCTGCGCTTGCGCGGCACTCGTCGCCCTGTCCGGCTGCGGTGGCGGCGGCGGCAATCCGTCCATCGGCGCATCGACGCCGGTCGCCAGCGATCCGGGCACGCCGACCGTGCCGACGCCCCCGACGCCGACGCCGACGCCGGCCGACGTTCCGGACCCGATCGCGGCCGACTACATGAGCTACCGGAACCTGTGCGCCGCGCCGCGCACGGGCGTCGATGCCGAGGGCTATTCCTTCCCGGACCGCCAGGGCACGCTGCAGGACGAAATGAAATTCCTGCGCGGCTGGACCGACGCGACTTATCTCTGGTACAAGGAAATCCCGGCCACCGTCCACATGGCGGACTACACGAATGCGCTCGACTATTTCGACGCCCTGAAGACGCCCGCGACGACCGCGTCCGGCCAACCGAAGGACCGTTTCCATTTCACCTACACGACGGCGGAATGGGATGCGCTCAGCAATGCGAGCCAGGACACGGGCTACGGCCTGACCTGGTCGATCAATTCCACGACGGCGCCGCGCACCTGGCTGGCCGCGATCGTCGAGCCGGGTTCGCCGGCCGCCACGGCCGGCATCCAGCGCGGCGACCTGCTGACGGCCGTCGACGGCATCGACTTCATCGACACCACCGACAAGGCGCAGATCGCCCTGCTGAACGCCGGCCTGTCGCCGGACACCGCCGGCGAACACCACACGCTCACGATGCGGCGCGGCGACAAGACGTTCGACGTCGCGCTGACGTCGGCCGTCGTCACCACGACGCCGGTGAAAAACGTCAAGGTGATCGACACCCCGACCGGCAAGGTCGGCTATCTGAGCTTCGAGGACCATAACGCCGTCTCCGAACTGCAACTGGTCAACGCATTCACGACCCTCAAGAACCAGGGCGCGTCGGACCTCGTGCTCGACATGCGCTACAACGGCGGCGGCCTGCTGTACATCGCCAGCGAGCTGGCCTATATGGTTGCGGGACCGGTCTCGGCCGGCAAGACGTTCGAGCGCGCCGTGTACAACGACAAGACGGCGCCCGACGCGCCGATCCCGTTCCGCAGCACCGCCTACGGCTTTTCCGCCCCGGCCGGCGGCGCCTTGCCGTACCTGGGCCTCAGGCGCGTGACCGTGCTGACGACGTCCGACACGTGCTCGGCCAGCGAAGCCGTGATCAATGGCCTGCGCGGCCTGGACGTCCAGGTCGACCTCATCGGCGGCACGACCTGCGGCAAGCCCTATGGCTTCATCCCGACGGACAACTGCGGCACGACGTACTTCACGATCCAGTTCCAGGGCGTGAACGCGAAAGGCTTCGGCGATTTCGCGGACGGCTTCGCACCGACCTGCACCGTCTCCGACGACATGGCGCATGCGCTGGGCGACCCGGCCGAGGGCATGCTGGCCGCGGCGCTGTCCTACCGCACCACCAATGCCTGTCCGGCGGCATCGACGGCACGTGCGCGCGCGGTGCCGATGCACCTGGCGCGGCCGCAGCTGAAAGAGATCGCGATTTATCCGCCCAGGACGCGATAAACCGTTATCACCGATCTATAATTTCCGGCTTGTATCTTCTTCAACTTTGCCGGAGTGCCATCGATGATCCGAACCGCCCGTTTGCTGGCTGTGCTGGCCCTGCTGGCCGCGCCCCTGGCGCACGCCGCGCCCGACCTGGTCACTGTGTCCGAGCGCTCCGGCTTCCAGGTCACCGGCCGCTACGATGAAGTCATCAAGCTGTGCGGCGCCTTCCAGCAGGCCTATCCGAAGCAGGTGAAATGCGTGCAGTTCGGCACGACGCCGGAAGGCCGGCCCATGCTGGCGCTGGCCGTCAACGCGCGCGGCGTGTTCACCCCGGCCGCGGCGCGCAAGGTGAACCTGCCGGTGACGCTGATCCAGGGCGGCATCCACGCCGGCGAGATCGACGGCAAGGACGCCGGCTTCCTCGCCCTGCGCGAGCTCCTGGAAGGCAGGCTCGCATCCGGCGTGCTGGACAAGCAGGTCCTGCTCTTCGTCCCCGTGTTCAACGTCGACGGCCACGAGCGCTTCGCCAAATGGAACCGTCCGAACCAGCGCGGTCCGGTCGAGATGGGCTGGCGCACGACGGCGCAGAATTTCAACCTGAACCGCGACTACGTGAAGGCCGACGCGCCCGAGATGCAGGCCATGCTGGCCCTCGTCAACGCATGGGACCCGCTGACCTGCGTCGACCTGCACGTGACGGACGGCGCCAAGTTCCAGCACGACGTCTCGATCCAGGTGGAACCCGTGTACTCGGGCGATCCGGCATTCCGCAAGGCCGGCCAGGCGCTGCGCGCGAACGTCATCGCCGACATCGGCAAGCAGGGTTCGATGCCGCAGTCCTATTACATGTCGTTCAAGGAGACGGACGATCCGGCCTCGGGCTTCGTCGACGGCGTGTCCGATCCGCGCTTCTCGACCGGCTATTTCCCGCTGCGCAACCGGATGGCCATGCTCGTCGAGACGCACTCGTGGAAGGATTACCCGACCCGCGTGCGCATCACGCACAATGCCGTCGTGTCGGTGCTGCAGCAGGTGGCGGCCCACGGTGCGGAATGGACGCAGGCGGCGCGCGCCGCCGACGTGCGCGCCACGCGCATCGCCGGCCAGCCGGTGGCCCTGACGTACCGCACGACCGACAGGACGACGATGGTCGACTTCCAGGGCTATGCGTACACGCGCACGATGTCCGACGTGTCCGGCATGCTGATGACGCATTACGACGAAACGAAGCCGCAGGTCTGGCACGTGCCGCTGCGCGACGAGGTCGTGGCGGACCTGGAGGTACAGGCCCCTGGCGCAGGCTATGTCGTGCCGGCCGCCTGGGCGCAGATGGTCGCGACGAAGCTCACGCAACACGGCATCGTGTTCCGCAAGCTGGACAAGGCCATCGACGCCGCGCCCGTGCAGACCTTTCGCGCCGACCAGGCCACGTTCGCCGCGACGTCGTTCGAGTCGCACCAGCGCCTCAAGGTGATCGGCGCGTGGAAACCCGAGCCGCGTCACCTCGCCAGGGGCGCGCTGTTCGTGCCGATCGCCCAGCCCAAGGCCCGCCTCGTGATGGCCTTGTTCGAGCCGCAGGCCCCGGATTCGCTGCTGGCCTGGGGCGAGTTCAACAACGCCTTCGAGCGCAAGGAATACATGGAGGACTACGTGGCCGAGGACGTGGCGCGCGAGCAGATGGCGCGCGATCCGGCGCTGGCCGCGGCATTCCGGGACAGGGTCGAGCACGACCCGGCGTTCGCGCAGAACCCCCATGCACGCCTCGAATTTTTCGCGCGCCGCCACCCGTCCTGGGATGAGCGGCTGAACCTGTACCCGGTGTTGCGCACCGACGTGGCGCTGTAATACCGCAGTCCTCTCGCAGTCCATCATAGGGTCCGCATGCGCACGCGGGCCATGCATCGTTGGACCTCTTCCGTATCCGTTTGGCGGCGGCACATGCACGCTGCCTGATCCTGCGCAATCGCCGTCGATTCCGCTGCAACCGCCGCGCGCGGCGCCGCTCTCAATCCATGTGGTGTCGATTGGAGGTGTGCGTCATGGACAAGGCTTTGTATTTTGCGCGTGCACACCGGCGAGCACGCACGCGGGGCGGGGGCTGACATGTGCGCCACGGCCGCGCGGGCCAGTTGCTGCATCGTCTGCGGCGCGGCGCCGCACGACCGGATCGCGCGCCTGCTGCTGAGTCTCACGTCCGCGTGCCCGTACTTGCCGGTGTACGTGGTCGACGATGCGCGGCAGCCCGGCCTGGCCGTGCTGGCAGGACGCTACGGCGCGCACTATCGCCCGCAGTCCGACTCGCCGGGCCACGCGCGCGCCCATAACCGGGTCCTGAGCGAGGCGGCCGGCGCCGGGAGTGCGTATCACCTGCTGCTTGGTCCGGACATCGGCTTGCCGCTCGACGCGGTGGCCCGGATGATCGCCTACATGGAGCAGCATCCCGACGTGGGCCTGCTGGCGCCACGGGTGCAGGGCGCGGACGGACGGCTGCAACCGTTGTGCAGCCTGCTGCCGGGGCCCGTGGAACTGTTGCTGGGGCGCTGTTTTCCGCTGCTGCACCGGTCCAGCGGCAGGCTGGCGCGCTACCAGCTGCACGCGAGCGGCTACAGCCGGGTGATGGACGTGCCGGTGCCGCCTTCGTGCTGCCTGCTGATGCGCGTCGAGACGGTGCTGCGCGTCGGCATGTTCGACGAGCGCTTCCTGCTGCGCTTCGATACGGTCGACCTGGCGCGCCGTACGTCTCGCATCGCGCGCACCGTCTTCCTGCCGCACGTGACGGTCGTGCGCGATGCCGTGCGCGATCCCGCCCGCGTCGGCGCGCGCGGCTGGCGCATGCGGGCGGCGTCGTGCTGGCGGCGGTGCGTGTCGGCCTGCCGCTACTTCAACAAATGGGGCTGGCTGCGCGATGCGGAGCGCGACCGCATCAATGCCCGTGCGCTGCGCCAGCTGGAGCCGGCGCGCCGGCGGCTGGACGGCGTGAGCCCGGCCGGGACCGACGTGGCCCGGTGAGCGGACGCGGGAAGCCTCAGCCGTGCGCCAGCGGCCGGCGCGCGTACCAGCCGAAGGCGAGGATCAGCAGGTAGCACAGCGCGGGTACGGCCAGCGCGAGGCGCAGGCCGGCGGCGTCGGCCGCGAAGCCGGTGATCAGGGGCACGATGGCGCCGCCGACGATGGCCACGCAGATCAGGCCCGAGCCTTCGGCCGCGCGCTCGCCCAGGCCTTCGGACGCCAGGGTGAAAATGGTGGGGAACATGATCGAATTGACGAGGCCGATGGCCAGCAGCGCCCAGCCGGACGCCGCGCCATGCGTGGCGGCCGAGACGAGCAGCAGCAGGGCGGCGATGGCGCCGGCGCCGGCCAGCACCTTGCCGGGCGAGCAGATGCGCAGGACGTAAGCGCCAAGGAAACGGCCGACCATGGCGCCGCCCCAGTACAGCGGCACGTGCTTGCCGGCCGCTTCCGCGCCCAGCCCCAGCACGTCGTTTTGCATCAGGTAGTTCACGATCAGCGAGCCGACGGCCACTTCGGCGCCGACGTACAGGAAGATGCACAGGGCGCCGAACGCGAAGCGGGGCTGTTTCAGCAGGTCGAAAGCGCCCCACATGCTGCTTTCGGGATGGGGATGTTCGACGAGCTTCTTGCGGTTCGTCCAGACGAGGAAGGCGACGATGGCCAGTGCGACGGCCAGGCCGAGGTAGGTGTGCACCACGACCTGGCTTTCGGCGGCGCGGTAGGCGGCGAGGGCGTCGGCCGACAGCGTGGCCTGGTCGACGTGGGCCAGCGAGCCGAGGATCAGGATGGCGCCGACGTAGGGAAAGACGGTCGTGCCGAGCGAATTGAAGGCCTGGGCGAAGGTCAGGCGGCTGGATGCGGTGGCGGGGGCTCCCAGCATCGAGATCAGCGGATTCGCCACGACCTGCACGATGGTGATGCCGGCCGCCAGCACGAACAGCGCCAGCAGGAAGGTGATGAACATGCCGGACGAGGACGCGGGGATGAACAGCAGGCAGCCGGCCGTCATCGTCAGCAGGCCGACCACGGCGGTCCGCATGTAGCCGATGCGCTGCACGATGGCGGCGGCCGGCAGCGACACGATGAAGTAGGCCGCAAAGAAGGCCGATTGCACGAGCATCGCTTGCGCGTACGACAGCGTGAACAGGTCTTTCAGTTTCGGGATGATGACGTCGTTCAGGCTCGTGATGCCGCCGAACGTGAAGAACAGGGCGAACACGAAGATGCGCAAGCTCGCGACCTGGGTATTGGCGTTGGCAGAAGCGCCGCTCGTCTGGGCGGCGCTGGCGGGTTGGCCGATTTGCATGAGGAATCCCGGTGGGTTGGACGATGCGTACGCCAAACGACGTCGCAGGCGAGGTAGGAATATTACATCGCCTTGCCGGGCTGTTGTGGGGTTTGCCGGGCAGTCTTCAGAGTGAAATCGATCTCACTAAGGCGGAGCCATCCATTGCGAAGAAACTGTATTACATAGACAACGTTAAAAAATGCATAACGCATGCCGCGCCGCCGCCATGCCTGGTCGGACATGGCGGCGCCGGGCAGCGCGGCGCAAGACGGCTCAGAGCGGCTGCAGCGGAATGGTGCCCGTCGCCGGCACGCCGCACGGTTCTTCGTCGAAGGCGATGTCGCCGGCCGGGTTCGCCACGCCGTCGGCCTTCAGGTCCGCGAAGCCGAACATGTCGCGGTCCATCAGGTGCGACGGCACGACGGTCGACAGCGACGAGAAGATGTTTTCCACGCGGCCCGGGTGTTTCTTTTCCCAGTCGCGCAGCATGGCCTTGATCTGTTTTCGCTGCAGGTTTTCCTGCGAGCCGCACAGATCGCACGGGATAATCGGGAACTGTTTGACTTCCGCGTAGCGCTCGGTGTCCGCTTCCTTCACATACGCGAGCGGGCGGATCACGACGTGCTTGCCGTCGTCCGACACGAGCTTGGCGGGCATGCCCTTGATCTTCGCGCCGAAGAACATGTTCAGGAAGAAGGTTTCGAGGATGTCGTCGCGATGGTGGCCCAGGGCGATCTTCGTGCAGCCCAGCTCGTCCGCGACGCGGTACAGGATGCCGCGGCGCAGGCGCGAACACAGCGAGCACGTGGTCTTGCCTTCCGGGATCAGGCGCTTGACGATGCTGTAGGTGTCCTGGTTCTCGATGTGGAACGGAATATCCAGCTTCGTCAGGTAGGCGGGCAGCACCTCGGGCGGGAAGTTCGGCTGTTTCTGGTCGAGGTTGACGGCGACGATGTCGAAGTGGATCGGCGCGCGCTCGCGCAGGGTCATGAGGATGTCCAGCAGGGCATAGCTGTCCTTGCCGCCGGACAGGCAGACCATGACCTTGTCGCCGTCCTCGATCATGTTGAAGTCGCCGATCGCCTGGCCGACGAGGCGGCACAGGCGCTTGTGCAGCTTGTTGTTCTCGTAGGCCTGTTTGTCCGCCTTCTTGTCGGCGGCGTCGGGCACGGCAGGGGCCGGCACGGCGGGGTCGAGCACGTCCGCCGGACGCGCCATCGTCACTTCATTCATGCTTCATCCTTGATCTGGAACACTTCGACGCCGACGCCTTCGCAGTCGGGATACACGTCGGGCTTCATCGTCGACACGCGGGCCGCGCGCACGTTGGGGTGGGCCAGCATCGCCTTCACCACGTCGTCGCACAGGGTTTCCTGCAACTGCACGTGGCCTTGCGCCATGCGCCTGGCGATGGTCTCGCGCATGAAGTCGTAGTCGACCACTTCGTGCAGCTGGTCGTCCTTGGGTGTCGAAAGGCCGAGCGGAATGTACAGATCGACATTGATCAGGACGCGTTGCTCGCCCTTCTTTTCGAACTCATGGACACCGATGTTGATCATGACTTCGTAATTGCGCAGGAACAGCCTGCGGCAATCGCGCAGCTGCGGGTAGAACAGGGCGGACAACATAGGAAACCTTCGAGGTAAGGGGGCAATGTAAAAATCATTCAGTCAAAAACATCACGTCGCGCGCCAGCGGCATCAGGTGCTGGCCGCCGTCGACGAGCAGGGTGGTGCCGGTCAGTGCCTTCGCGTTCGCCGCGTAGCACACGGCGTCGACGATGTCCTGCGGCGTCGACGACCGGCCCAGCGGGGTGACCTGGTGCGCGCGCTCGAAGCCGTCCGCGCTCTGGTCGCCGGACACGAGCGTGATGCCGGGCGCGATGCCGACGACGCGCAGTTTCGGCGCCAGCGCCTGGGCCAGCAAGGTGGTGGCCGTCTGCAATGCCGCCTTTGACAACGTGTACGACAAAAAATCCGGGTTGAGATTGTACAGTTTCTGGTCGAGCAAGTTGATCACGACGGCCTGGCCACCGTCCGGCACCAGCGCGTGGAGTTCCTGCGCGAGCAGCAGCGGGGCAGCCACATTGCACTGCATGTGGGCGGCCAGCAGGGCCGGAGAAAACGCGTCGGGCTTGTCGTATTCGAACAACGAAGCGTTGTTGACGATGCAATCCAGCCCGCCCAGCAGGTGCACGGCCTGGCGCGGCAGGGCGCGCACCGCGGCGTCAATGGCCAGGTCGGCGTGCAGCGCGACGGCGCGCCGGCCCAGCGCGCGGATCGCCGTCACGACGTCGTCGGCGTCCGCGGCGGACTGGCGGTAGTGCACGGCGATGTCCCAGCCGGCCTCGGCCATGCCGAGCGCGATGGCGCGCCCGATGCGCCGGCCGGCGCCCGTGACCAGCGCCACCCGGGCGCGCCGGGCGTGCGGCGCGGCATCGTCGTTGGCGGCGTGGGTCTCGGGGCCGTGGTCGGTACGGCCCTGCTCGTCGTTCGTATATGTCTGTGTCATCGTGATGGCGGCCGTTTGTTGGTCCCTGCCGATTCTCGCTACAATGGCCGGATGTCCTTACCTCTCCCCTCCAGCGACGCGCTGGCCGCGTCCCAAGCCTTGCAGCGCATGATCGCTGCCGAGATCGCCGACCAGGGCGGCGCCATCCCGTTTTCGCGCTTCATGGAGCTGGCGCTGTACGCGCCGAATCTCGGCTATTACAGCGGCGGGGCTGCCAAGCTCGGCCGCGACGGCGATTTCACCACCTCGCCCGAGATCAGTCCGCTGTTCGGTGCCACGCTGGCGCGCGCGGCCGCCGCTATTATGGCCCAAAGTGGCCCCAACATCATCGAATTCGGCGCCGGCACCGGCAAACTGGCCCATGACGTCCTGACGACGCTGGGTGAACTGGGCGTGCGCATCGACAGCTATACGATCATCGAACTGTCGGGAGAATTGCGCGCGCGCCAGCAGGAAGCGCTGAAGGATTTCCCGCAGGTGCGCTGGACGCACGACTTTCCGGACGCGTTCCGCGGCGTGGTCCTCGCCAACGAGGTGCTGGATGCGATGCCGGTCGAGCTCGTCCTGCGCGACGGCGGCCGCTGGCAGCGCCAGATGGTGACGGTCGACGCGGGCCGCTTCGCGTTCGCGCCGGGCGCGCCCGATGCGGCGCTGCTGGACCAGATCGCGCGCCAGATCCCGGACGCCGACACGCTGCAGGACGGTTATCTGACCGAAATCCACCCCGTCGGCTGCGGTTTCATGCGCTCGCTGGCGCAGATGTTCAAGGGGGGCAAGGGCGCCGCGATCCTGATCGACTACGGTTTTCCCGCCCACGAATATTATTTCGACGAGCGCACGAGCGGCACGCTGATGTGCCATTACCGCCACCACGCGCACCCCGACCCGTTTTATTTGCTCGGCCTGCAGGACATCACGGCGCACGTCGACTTCACGGCGATGGCGCTGGCGGCCCACGGCGCCGGGCTCGACGTGCTCGGCTACATGAGCCAGGCCGCGTTCCTGCTGGCGGCGGGCATCGGCGACCTGTTGCTGCGGACGGATCCGGAAGATGCGCTGCGCTACCTGCCGCAGTCGAAGGCCGTGCAAAAGCTCGTGTCGCCGGCCGAGATGGGGGAATTGTTCAAGGTGCTCATCGTCGGCAGCGGCGTGGACGCCGATCCGGCCATCGAGCGCGCCGATCGCAGCCATAAGTTGTGATACTGACATCTTGCGTCGTGGATACAAACCCGGCTATCCTGTACTGCCGCCCGTACGGCAGGCTGCCTCTTGCCTCTGCCGTTACTGAACGAATCGGCTAATATTGATGCAGCAGGATATCCGCACCGGCAAGCGCGGACATCCTGCGTGGCGCCCGTGCAACCTGACTCCCGACCATGGCCAAGATCCACACCCATTATGACAACCTCAAGGTGTCGCGCCACGCACCGCAGGAAGTCATTCGCGCGGCCTACAAGGCGCTGAGTCAGAAATACCACCCCGACAAGAATCCGGGCGACGAACGTGCCGCGCGGATCATGGCGATCGTCAATACGGCCTACAACATCCTGTCCGATCCCGTGCGCCGCAAGGAGCACGACGAATGGATCGCGTCGGAAGAGTGGGAAGTGGAGTGGCTGGAAAGCTCCCACGGCGAGGACGGGCGCGAGCGGCCCCGGGGCGACCCGCACTGGGAACCGCGCCAGGTCCCGGCGCCGTCGCGCTGGCGCGTGCTGCGCGACCCGCGCTGGTGGGGCGTCATGCTGGCCGCCTTCGCGGGCGGCGGCGCGTTGACCCTCGTGCTGCTCGATCCGCCCCGATATCTGCCGAGCGCGCTGGCCTGGCCTGCCAAGGCCCAGCCTGCCGCCGTGGCCGCGGCGCCGGCATCCGCGGCGGCATCCGCCGCGTCGTCCGCGTCGGTGCCGAACACGCCGCCGGACCCGCTCGGCACCGACGCCAGCGCCGACGGCTGGGCGCGTCCGGCCGGACAGCCCGATGCGCCGCCCGACATCAAGGCCCTCGCCGTGACCCAGCTGGTCGTGCCGGCGCGCGCCCCCGATTGCGATACCGATCTGCAGGCCCAGGTGGCGCCGACGGGCGATCCGTGGCCCGCGCAGTCCGGCTACATCGACGGTTATCCGCTCGGCAACCAGGGTGACGAGATGCAGGTGCTGGTCGACAACAGCAACAATCCTTCGCCCGTGCTGGTCAAGATCTACGACCTGGACCGCCGCTCGAACGTGCGCCACGCGTATGTGCTGGGCCGGGCCAAGTTCCTGATCGAGAAACTTGCGGCCGGCAAGTACGAAGTCCGTTACCAGAACATCATGATCGGCGGGGGCCGTCCGGAATGCGTCAACGGCCACCGCGCGCCGCTGCGCCAGGCCGCCGCGCGCCAGCCTGGCGCCTGAGTGTGGTTTTTTGCGACATTTCGCCCGGTTGAGCGCGGGTGAAATTCAAGAATTCTATTCCCTGGACGTAATATACTCGGTAGACCAAGGGCCCATGCAGCCCACTGCCCATCGCAGGCACATACGGAAAACCGGATATGAACGAACTTGACGGCCTCACCGCCCTGATCATCGAGCCGCATGCCGGCATGCGGTCGACGATCCACAACATGCTGAACATGTGCGGCCTGAGCAAGATCGACCACGTCGGCGGCTCGAACCAGGCCGTCAAGCACCTCGGCCTGAAGCATTACGACCTGATCCTGTGCGAATACGCGCTGGAAGGCGGCCAGGACGGCCAGCAACTGCTCGAGGACGTGCGCCACCACAAGCTCATGCCGCTGTCGACCATGTTCTTCATGGTCACGGCCGAGGGCGATTACGGCAAGGTCGTCAGCGCCGCCGAACTCGGGCCCACCGATTACGTGCTGAAACCGTTCACGGCCGACCGCCTGCTCGAGCGCATCGCGCGCGGCCTGGAGCGGCGCAACGCGCTGCTGCCGGTGTACGAGCTGATGGAGGCGGGCAACCAGCGCGAGGCGATCGCCGCCTGCGTCGAGGGCGAGGCCCGCCATCCGCGCTACCTCGTCGATTTCCTGCGCCTGCGCGCCGAACTGCACATGTTCCTCGGCGAGCCGCACGAGGCCGAACCGGTCTACCGCCAGCTGGTCGAGACCAAGGCCATCGCCTGGGCGCGCCTGGGCCTGGCCAAGACCCTGTTCCTGCGCGAGCGCTACGACGAGGCCCGCGAGATGCTCGAGGACCTCGTCGACAGCAACAAGAACTTCGTCGACGCCTACGACTGGCTGGCGCGCACCCACGAGGCGGCCGGCGCGCTGGACGACGCTAAGGCCGTGCTGATGGAAGCGGTGGCCGTGTCGCCGCACGCCGTGCGGCGGCTGCGCAAGCTGGGCGAGACCGCGCTCGAGGCGGGCGACCACGATACGGCCGAGAAGACCTTGAAGCAGGTCGTCAGCAAGGCCAAGTATTCCGAGTTCAAGGACCCGCAGGACCACGTGCTCCTCGTGCAGACCCTCGTGCGCAAGGGCGACCCCGTGCAGGCCGCGGCCGTCGTCCGCGACCTGGATAAATCGATGGCCTTCCAGAAGCACACGCCGCTGTGCAGCGCCATCGCGTCGAGCCTCGTGCACGAATACACGGGCAACGACGCGCGCCTGGCGGAAGCGCTGGCGGCGGCCCTCGCGGCCAACAAGGAGGCGCCCGACCTGCGTCCCGAGCTCAAGCTGGAACTGGCCCGCACCTGCATCGAGAACGGCATGGAAGAAGGCGCCGCCGACGTCGTGCGCGAGGTGATGCGCAATGCCCAGAACGGCGCCGCGGTGGCGCGCGCGATGGCCGTGTTCGAGAACGCGGGCCAGGCCGAGACGGCGCAGAAGCTGGCGCTGGAAAGCCGCCAGCAGGTCGTCGACCTCGTCGCCACCGGCGCCGCCAAGGCCAAGGGCGGCGACTACAAGGGCGCCCTCGTGCTGATGCAGGAAGCGGCGACCAAGCTGCCGGACAATCCGCAGGTCGTGTTCAACGCCGCGCTGGCAACCCTGAAATGCCTGGACCACGACGGCTGGGACGAGCGCCTCGGCCAGCAGGCCCTCGGCTATATCGCCGGCGTGCGCCGCCTCGATCCGGTCAACCCCAAGCTGCCCGCGCTGGCCGGGATGCACCAGCAGATCCTCAAGAAATACGACAAGGGCCCGCGCCTGAAAAAGGCCGGCTGAGGCGACATGACGAATCCGAACCCGAATCCCGGCCCGCCGCCGGACGGTCGCCGCGTGCGTGCCGCGCTGCTGCAGAAAGTCGGCGGCGACGAGGACATGTTCGCGCTCGGCAGCGCCATCGCGCGCGTCGTGCAGATGGCCACGTCGGACGACAAGGGCACGCACGACCTCGCGCACTTCGTGTTGTCCGACGTCGCGCTCACCCAGCGCATCCTGCGCCTGGCGAACACGGTCCGCTACCGCACCGCGGCCGGCACGGCCGTCACGACGGTTTCGCGCGCGATCTCCCTGCTGGGCTTCGACAACGTGCGCACGGTCGCGCTGGCGATGCTCCTCGTCGACGCGCTGGCCAGCAGCGACCATGCGTACAGCGTGCGCGTGGAACTGGAAGCGTCGCTGTGCGCGAGCCTCGTCGGACGCGAAATGGCGCGCCACAGCTTTTATCAGGGCGCGGAGGAAGCGTCGATCGGCGCGTTGTTCAAGAATCTCGGCGCGCTGCTGGTGGCGTCGCACGAGCACGACCGCTACCTCGAGGTCCAGGCCCTGTTCGCGACCGGCAAGCACGCGCTTGCGCAGGCCGCGCAGATGATCCTCGGCTGCAGCTTCGATGCGCTGTCCGAGGCCGTGCTGGGCGAGTGGAAGATTCCGGACGTGATCATGCGCGCCCAGCGCCCGCTGGAGCCCGGCACGCTCAAGCTGGCCGTCAACCGCGGCGAGTGGATGCGCCAGGTGGCGTCGTTCAGCCTGGACGTCGCGCGCCTGATGGGGAAAACCGCGACGCCGTCCGACGCGCCGGAAGCGCAAGCCATGCTGGCGCGCTACGGCACCGCGCTGAACATCGGCGCGGCCGAGCTGGACGAGCTGTTCGAGGCGGTGGCGTTCGAGATGAAGAGCCTCCTGGAGAGCATGAACCTGCAGCCGGTGCCGCGCCGTGCGCCGGAAGACGTGGGCGGGCTGCCCAACGTGCTGGTGCTGGCGACCCTCGGCGCCGGCGGGAAGGAAGAGCAGGGCGCCTACCCGAGCGGCAAGCCGAAGAACGCGCGCGACCTGCTGCTGGCCGGCGTGCAGGACGTGACGCAGATGCGCGCCTCGGGCCAGCACAAGGTCAACGACGTGGTGCTGGCCGTGCTGGAAACGCTGTACACGGCGCTGGGCTTCCGTTTCGCGACGGTCGTGCTCAAGGACGTGCGCGCCGGGCAGTACCGGGCCCGCGTCTCGTTCGGCCTCACGCAGGCGCACGTGCAGCAAGGCTTCACGTTTCCGCTGGCGGCGAGCGGCGAAAAGGGCGCGCGCGACCTGTTTTACCTGGCGATGGAAAACGACGCCGACCTGATGATCTCGGACGCGCGCGGCGCCAAGATCCGCGACCTGCTGCCGGCCTGGCACAAGGCATTGCTGCCGGATGCGCAGAGCTTCATCGTGCTCCCGCTGGTGGTCGGCAAGGCCCAGCTGGGCCTGTTCTACGCGGACCGCACGGCGACGGCGCCGGAAGGCGTGCCGCCCGACGAGACGGCCCTCATCAAGGCGCTCAAGGGCCAGGTACTGGCTGCGCTTGCGCCCTGACGAAGTCGCGGAATTCGCGCACCGGCATCGGCCGCCCGAACAGGAAACCCTGCGCCTCGTCGCTGTGGCGGTCGCGCAGGAATCCCCGCTGCGCCTGCGTTTCGACCCCTTCCGCGATCACGCCCAGCCCGAGCGCATGGGCGAGGCCGATGGTCGCGCCGACGATGGCGGCGTCGTTCGGATTCGTCTCGATGTCGCGCACGAAGCCGCGGTCGATCTTGATGCGGTCGATCGCGAACAGCTTCAGGTAGGCCAGCGACGAATAGCCCGTGCCGAAGTCGTCGATCGCCAGCTTGAAGCCGCGCGCGCGCAGTTGCAGCAGCAGCTTGCGCGTGTTCTCCGGGTCGCGCATCGCGGCCGTTTCCGTGATCTCCAGTTCCAGCCGCGCCGGATCGATCGCGTGCTCGTCGAGCAGCTGGTCCAGGCGTGACAGCAGCGCGCCGCCGTTGAACTGGCGCGCCGACAGGTTCACGGCCAGGCGCAGCTGGCCCATGCCGTCTTCCTGCCACTCGGCCAGCAGGGCCATGGCGCGCGCCAGCACCCAGTCGCCCAGCGGCAGGATCAGGCCCGATTCCTCGGCGATGGGAATGAAGCGGCCGGGATCGACGCTGCCCAGTTCCGGATCGTGCCAGCGCAGCAGCACCTCGGCGCCGATCACGCGCCCCGTCTCGAGTTCGACCTGGGCCTGCAGGTGCACGTCGAAGCCGCCGCTTTCCAGCGTCGCCCACATGCGGTTCTCCAGCATCAGGTGCTCGTGCGTGGCCGCGTTCATGGCGGACGAGAAGAACTGGAAATTGCCGCGGCCCTCGCGCTTGGCGGCGTACATCGCCATGTCGGCGTGGCGCAGCAGCGTGTCGGCATCCAGGCCGTCGTCCGGGAACAACGCCACGCCCACGCTGGCGCCGCTGTGCGCCGTCGTGCCGGCCAGGCGGTAGGGCTGCTGCAGCGATTCCACGAGGCGCACCGCCACGGCGCTCACGCTGTCCGGAGACAGGGGGCCGCCCAGCACGATGATGAATTCGTCGCCGCCGAGCCGGGCGAGGGTGTCGACGTCGCGCAGCAGGTCCTTCATGCGCGCCGCCGCGCCCGTCAACAGCTCGTCGCCGGCCTGGTGGCCGAGCGAATCGTTGATCTTCTTGAAGTGGTCGAGGTCGATGAACAGCACGGCCAGCGGCTGCCCGGTGCGGCGTGCCTGCGCCAGCTGCCGTTCGAGGCGCATGCCGAGCGCATGGCGGTTCTCCAGGCCCGTCAGCGGATCGTGGTGGGCCAGGCGGTGGATGCGCGCCTGGGCGCGCTGCTGCTCCGTCAGGTCGCGCAGGATGCACACGAACAGGCGCTCCCCCGCGAGGTCGACGAGGGACACGGACACGGCCAGCGGCATCGGCTCGCCGCGCGCGTTCAGGCCGTCCAGCTGGCGGTCGTCGGGGCTGTTTCCGGCCAGGCGCGCCAGCAGGTCGGGGCCGTTCTCGTCGCCGTGGCCCGGCACCAGTGCCGTGAACGCGAGACCGGGCAGGTGGGCCGGCGGGTAGCCGAACAGTGCCGCCGTGGCGTGGTTGGCGGACAGCACCTGGCCGTGCGCGTCGACGGTGACGATGGCGTCGGCCGCATTGTCGAGGATGGCCTGCAGGCGCGCCGCGCGGTCCGCCACCTGCGCCTCGATCTGGGCGCGCTCGCCGCTGACGATCAGCATCAGCGCGCCCAGCAGCGCGGCCAGCAGCAGCCCCGTCGTGATCACGATCCAGCTGGCCAGCCCGCGCTCGCCCTCCATGTAGGCCGCCGTCGGTGAAAAGCGCAGCTGCAGCGTGCGGCCGCCGAACCCCAGCAGGACGGTGTAGTCGCCGCTGACCGCGCGCCGCCCGGGATCGCCCGCCAGCGCGCGCGCCGCGGTGCCCGGCGTGACGTCGGCCAGGCTGATGTCGAAGCCGTCAAAGCCTGCCCGGTGCACCACCTGCTGGATGAACACCGGCGCATTCAGGAACAGCGCCAGCATGCCGCGCGGCGGCTGGCCGGGCTCCCCGACCACGCGGAACAGGGCGATCCCGGTCGTGCCCGTCGTCACCAGCGTGATCGGCCCGGTGGCCACGGCGGTCGTGCCGGCCATGGCCCGCGCGGCCGCGTCGGCGCGTCCCGGCGCCGCGAGGAAATCCAGGCCGCGGAGCGCCTGGTTGCTTGGCGGCCACGTGTACAGCAAGGGCAGGTAGCGCGCCCGCACGCCGGCCGGGCGCAGCCGGTTGTCGGGGCCCAGGTCGCGCACGCCGGGAAAATCGGGATCGACGTTGCTGCGCACCCAGGTCTCGAAGGCCGCGCGTGCGGCGTGCGTGACCGGCACCATCCAGTCGATGCCGGAGATTTCCGGCCGGCCGCCGACGTAGCCGCTGGTCGTGCGCAGGAAGCGGGCGCGGTCCATGAACCGGTCGTCCGTGCCGAGCGCGCGCGCGAACGTGTCGACGAAGCGCTCGTGCTCGCGCAGCTCGGCCTGCAGCTCGTCGGCCACCTGCTGGGCCTTGAGGCGGTAGGCCTGCAGGTATTGCTGGTGTTCCCAGTGCACGGTCTGTTCGTAGGCGGCAATGACGACGGCGGCCGCCAGCAGCAGCGGCACGGCGACGATGCGGGCGCGCCTGCGCCACAGCCGGCGCGGCCGGCCGCACGCGATCCAAACGAGCGGTGCGGCGAGCAGGACGCCGACGGTGTCGCCGGCCCACCAGTTGATCCAGGTCGGCGCCCGCTCGGCAGCCGTCACCACGCCCAGCCGATACAGCACGGCCACGCTGACGGTCGCGTTGATCAGGCAGAACACCGGCGCGAGCCCCAGGAAGCGGGCGACGTCGCGCGACGTGCCGAGCGCGGGATCGACGAGGCGGCCGAACCATTGCGCGCCGAGCCAGGCTTGGGCCAGCGCGCCGAGGGCGGTGACGGTCGTCGCCGCCGCGGCGATCCAGGGCGCGGTGTCGGGCGCCATCCAGCCGTCGGGCAGATGCATCAGGATCGCGCCGATGGCGACGCCGGGGAGGGCGCGCCAGCCGAGCACGACCGTCAGCGCGAAGCCGACGCCGGCCGGCAGGTAGACGGGCGTGGCATAGCCGGCCGGCAAGGCCAGCGCGTGACTGAGCAGGCCGGTGCCGAGGTAGACGGCAATGGTCGTCAGGTTGGCCAGCCACAGGCGGGGCCCGTGGCGTTCGTGGTTGCCGCTGCGATTCAGGTCCATGGAGAGGCTCTCTGACGTCAATACAGTGTACGCGCAAACGTCCGCGGGGACCGGCACGGATTGTTTATTGCAAACAGCCCTTGCGGACTTGAACTTCGGCCGTTACAATCACGCCCCGAAGCAGCGACACTGTTTGAGTTTGATCAGTTCAGGCAAAAACAGTTGACGAAGTTTATACGTTGCTTCATACTCTGCGGTTCTTCGCGGTGGGGTGGCCGAGTGGTTAAAGGCAGCAGACTGTAAATCTGCCCTCTCTGAGTACGCTGGTTCGAATCCAGCCCCCACCACCAAATGCGTTGATCGTGTTGTGAATCGAATGTTGAAGCTAAGAAGTACCTCGCGCGGGTGTAGCTCAATGGTAGAGCTGAAGCCTTCCAAGCTTATGACGAGGGTTCGATTCCCTTCACCCGCTCCAGTTTCAAATAAGCCCTTGTAGCTCAGTGGTAGAGCACTCCCTTGGTAAGGGAGAGGCCACGTGTTCAATCCACGTCAAGGGCACCAGAATTTAAACGGCTGTCGGCTGTCTCGACTGTCAGGTGTGCCTGGTAATTTTCAATATCGTTAGGATCTTAGGAGTCTAGAATGGCAAAAGGTAAATTCGAACGGACCAAGCCGCACGTGAACGTCGGCACCATTGGTCACGTTGACCACGGCAAAACCACCCTGACGGCTGCAATCGCGACCGTTCTGTCGAAGAAATTCGGCGGCGAAGCCAAGGCCTACGATCAGATCGACGCGGCGCCGGAAGAAAAAGCGCGCGGCATCACGATCAACACCGCACACGTCGAGTACGAAACGGCCAACCGCCACTACGCTCACGTCGACTGCCCGGGCCACGCCGACTACATCAAGAACATGATCACCGGTGCTGCCCAGATGGACGGCGCGATCCTGGTGTGCTCGGCCGCTGACGGTCCGATGCCGCAGACGCGCGAACACATCCTGCTGGCTCGCCAGGTGGGTGTTCCGTACATCATCGTGTTCCTGAACAAGTGCGACCTGGTCGACGACGCGGAACTGCTGGAACTGGTCGAAATGGAAGTGCGCGAGCTCCTCTCGAAGTACGAGTTCCCGGGCGACGACCTGCCGATCATCAAGGGTTCGGCTCGTATGGCGCTGGAAGGCCAGCCGGGCGAGATGGGCGAAGAGTGCATCGCCCGCCTGGCTGAAGCCCTGGACACCTACATCCCGACCCCGGAACGTGCCGTCGACGGCGCCTTCCTGATGCCGGTTGAAGACGTGTTCTCGATCTCGGGCCGCGGTACCGTGGTGACCGGTCGTGTCGAGCGCGGCATCATCAAGGTCGGCGAAGAGATCGAAATCGTCGGCATCACCGACACCGTCAAGACCACCTGCACCGGCGTGGAAATGTTCCGCAAGCTGCTGGACCAGGGTCAAGCCGGCGACAACGTCGGTCTGCTGCTGCGCGGCACCAAGCGTGAAGACGTCCAGCGTGGCCAGGTTCTGGCCAAGCCGGGTTCGATCAAGCCACACAACCACTTCACCGGCGAGATCTACGTGCTGTCGAAGGATGAGGGCGGCCGTCACACCCCGTTCTTCAACAACTACCGTCCGCAGTTCTACTTCCGTACGACTGACGTGACCGGTTCGATCGAGCTGCCGGCCGACAAGGAAATGGTCATGCCTGGCGACAACGTGTCGATCACCGTCAAGCTGATCGCTCCGATCGCGATGGAAGAAGGTCTGCGCTTCGCAATCCGCGAAGGCGGCCGTACCGTCGGCGCCGGCGTGGTTGCCAAGATCCTGGCCTGATCGCAGTAAGGTAGTACCTCCGGGCGGAACGTTTCTGTTCCGCCCAACAATAGAGTGTTGCGCGAAGTATCCACCTCGCGTATAATGCTCGATTCAACTAGAAGTTTTTGTAGGGGCGTAGCTCAATTGGCAGAGCGTCGGTCTCCAAAACCGAAGGTTGGGGGTTCGATGCCCTCCGCCCCTGCCACCGAATTCGGTGCCAGGCACCCGAAAGTAAATTAAGTATGTCTAATCAATCCGTGCAAACCGTCGGCACCGCGAACGACAAGTTCAAGGTCGCGCTGGCAGTGGTTGCTACGATTGCAGGCGTGGTCGGCTTTTTCATTCTGAAAGGCCAGAACAAACCAGCCCTGATGTGCGCAGGCGCACTCGTGGCTGGTTTGGCTATTGCCGTCCTGCTGTTGTGGACTTCCGCCACCGGTCGCGACTTCCTGAGCTTCGCGAAGGAATCCGTACGTGAAACGAAGAAGGTTGTATGGCCTACCCGCAAGGAAGCGACCCAGATCACCGCCGTGGTGTTCGGGTTCGTGCTGGTGATGGCAATTTTCCTGTGGGGCACGGATAAGATTCTTGAGTTCCTGATGTACGACGTGATCCTTGGGTGGAAACAGTAATGAGCGAAAACGCTGAAAACGTGCCGGGTGAAGTCCCGGCGGCCGGCGTTCCGGCACAAGACGCTGCTGCGCCGCTGAGTGTCCCGGTCAGCAACAAGCGCTGGTACGTCGTGCATGTCTACTCGGGCATGGAAAAGAGCGTGATGCGCGGCCTGACCGATCGCATCGAGCGCGGCGGCATGCAGGAGCAGTTCGGCCGCATCCTGGTTCCGACCGAAGAAGTGGTCGAAGTCAAGAACGGCAGCAAATCGGTGTCCGAGCGTCGCTTCTTCCCGGGTTATGTGCTGGTCGAGATGGAAATGACCGACGAGACCTGGCACCTCGTGAAGAACACGCCGAAAGTCACCGGCTTCATCGGCGGCAAGAGCAACAAGCCGACCCCGATTCCGGCGCGCGAGATCGACAAGATCATGCAGCAGGTCCAGGAGGGTGTCGAGAAGCCGCGGCCCAAGGTGCTGTACGAAGTGGGCGAGCAGGTGCGCATCAAGGAAGGCCCGTTCACCGACTTCAACGGCAGCGTCGAGGAAGTCAACTACGAAAAATCGAAGGTGCGGGTGTCTGTCACCATCTTCGGCCGCGCGACTCCGGTGGAACTGGAGTTCGGGCAGGTAGAGAAAGTCTAAAACGCCGAATCGGAGCGTCGCAGCAGCAAGGCGGAATCCGATAAGAGGAGCTCCGCCGGATAAGTGGTATCGGTGGAGCGCTACCACTCATAATCGACAAAGGAGCCAATCATGGCAAAGAAAATCGTCGGTTTTATCAAGCTGCAAGTGCCGGCTGGTAAAGCAAATCCCTCCCCTCCGATCGGCCCGGCCCTCGGCCAGCGCGGTCTGAACATCATGGAATTCTGCAAGGCCTTCAATGCCAAGACGCAAGGCATGGAACCGGGCATGCCGATTCCGGTCGTGATCACCGCCTTCGCGGACAAGTCCTTCACTTTCGAGATGAAGACCCCGCCGGCAACGTACCTGATCAAGAAATTCGCTGGCGTGACCAAGGGTTCGCCGAAGCCGCATACCGACAAGGTCGGCACGCTGACCCGTGCCCAGGCTGAAGAAATCGCAAAAACCAAACAGCCGGACCTGACCGCTGCCGACATGGATGCCGCTGTGCGCATCATCGCCGGCTCGGCACGTTCGATGGGCATCACGGTGGAGGGTATCTAAATGGCTAAGCTGTCCAAGCGCGTCAAAGAAATGAAAGCCAAAGTAGACCGTAACAAGGCCTACGCTTTCGACAACGCCGTCGCAATCGTCAAGGAATTCGCAACCGCCAAGTTCAACGAGTCGATCGACGTCGCCGTGCAACTGGGCGTGGATCCGAAGAAGTCGGACCAGGTCGTTCGCGGTTCCGTCGTCCTGCCGGCCGGTACGGGCAAGACCGTCCGCGTCGCCGTCTTCGCACAGGGCGACAAGGCCGAGCAGGCTAAAGCCGCCGGCGCCGACATCGTCGGCATGGAAGACCTGGCAGAACGCGTCAAGGCCGGCGACATGCCGTTCGACATCGTGATCGCTTCGCCGGACACCATGCGTATCGTCGGTACCCTGGGCCAGATCCTGGGCCCGCGCGGCCTGATGCCGAACCCGAAGGTCGGCACCGTGACCCCGGACGTGGCTGGCGCCGTCAAGAACGCCAAGGCCGGTCAGGTCCAGTACCGTACCGACAAGGCAGGTATCATCCACGCCACGATCGGCCGCAAGTCGTTCAGCGACGAACAGCTCAAGACCAACCTGGTCGCGCTGATCGATGCCCTGAACAAGGCCAAGCCGGCTTCGTCGAAGGGTATCTACCTGCGCAAGGTCGCCATCTCGTCGACCATGGGCGCCGGCGTCCGTGTCGATCACGGCACCCTGGCTGCTTAAGTAAAAAATAAAGCGACGAGAACTCGTTCTCGTCCTTCTCGGCACTGCCGAGAACGACTCCCCGCGAAGGCGGGGATCCAAGTTTAGACCTCATGGTTTTATCGTGGGGCAGATCTTTGGGCTGGCGGCGTCAAGCTGCCAGGCAATCAAAGACCGTTGGGCCAAAGGCAGAGGTTGAGCTGGAGGTTAATAGATCACCCAACGCAGATGGCGAACCCGAGCAAGTTTTGTAGTCGATGCTACGTAGTTGTATTCGTTAGTCTCGCTTCTTAACTTCGGACGCCGTGTTCGAACCGATGCGGGGGATTTCCTCCACATCATTTAAGGAGATTGACCGTGGGTCTTAATCTGAATGACAAAAAGGCCGTCGTCGAAGAAGTTTCCGCAAAAGTAGCAACTGCGCAAACCATCGTCGTCGCCGAGTACCGTGGCATCCAGGTTAGTCACTTGACGAAACTCCGTGCAGCCGCTCGTTCGCAGGGCGTGTACCTGCGTGTTCTGAAGAACACGCTGGCACGTCGCGCTGTGGAAGGCACCCAGTTTGCACCGCTGGCTGATTCGATGGTTGGTCCGCTGATCTACTCGATCTCGGATGACGCCGTCGCAGCAGCCAAAGTGCTGGCCGACTTCTCCAAGACCAATGACAAGCTGGTCGTGAAGGGCGGTAACTACGCTGGTAAGAATCTGGATGTCGCTGGTGTTTCGGCACTGGCAAGCATCCCGAGCCGTGAAGTCCTCATCGCCCAGCTGCTGGGTGTCATGCAGGCTCCGGTCTCCGGCTTTGCACGCGTTCTGGCTGCCGTGGCAGCACAAAAAGGCGAAGGTTCCGCAGCTCCGGCAGCGGAAACCGCAGCGGCTGAATAAGCCCTGCCTTTTTGGTCAAGTACTAACTACACAACATATATTTGGAGTTTCAAATGGCAATTAGCAAAGAAGAGTTCCTGGACGCAGTTGGCGCAATGTCGGTCATGGAACTGAACGACCTGGTCAAGGCTTTCGAAGAGAAGTTCGGCGTGTCGGCAGCTGCAATGTCGGCACCGGCAGCTGGCGGCGGCGCCGCTGCAGCAGCTGTTGAAGAGCAGACCGAATTCAACGTTGTGCTGACCGAAGTCGGCGCGAACAAGGTCGGCGTCATCAAGGCCGTCCGCGAAATCACCGGCCTGGGCCTGAAAGAAGCCAAGGACGTCGTTGACGGTGCACCGAAGACCGTCAAGGAAGCCCTGCCGAAAGCTGACGCTGAAGCCGCCAAGAAGAAGCTGGAAGAAGCTGGCGCCAAGGCCGAGCTCAAGTAATACATATGCAAAGGGCGCTGGAAACAGCGCCCGGCGCCGGAGTCAAAGCGCGCAGATCCCCGCCGGAAGGTGGGGTATGCGGCTTTGGCTCTTTTGTCGTCCCTACGACAACTACGCGGCACCCCTGTTTTAGAAGCACCGCAGCACAGCATTATCGTAACACAGCAGCACCGGTTCCTAATCACCCGGCGGAATGCGGCGAGATTTGAGGCCTTGCATGTGGTTGCTTAACCACTGGCAATTCCTGAATTCTCATCCTTTCTGTCACTCACGGAGTGTCCATGCACTACTCATTTACTGAGAAGAAACGCATTCGCAAGTCGTTCGCGAAGCGCGCCAACGTTCACAACGTTCCCTACCTCCTCGCTACGCAGCTGGAGTCTTACGAGAATTTCCTGCAGGCGGACGCTGGGCCCTCCGCACGCAAGAACGAAGGTCTGCAATCGGCTTTCACCTCCATCTTCCCGATCGTGTCGCACAACGGTTTTGCGCGCCTCGAATTCCTCTCTTACGTACTGGGTGACCCCGCTTTCGACGTCAAGGAATGCCAACAACGCGGCCTGACCTTCGCGTCGCCGCTGCGCGCCAAGGTGCGTCTGGTGATCCTGGACAAGGAATCGCCGACCAAGCCGGTCGTGAAGGAAATGAAGGAACAGGAAGTGTACATGGGCGAACTGCCGCTCATGACCGCCAACGGCTCGTTCGTGATCAACGGCACCGAACGCGTGATCGTCTCGCAGCTGCACCGTTCGCCGGGCGTGTTCTTCGAGCACGACCGCGGCAAGACGCACTCGTCGGGCAAGCTGCTGTTCTCGGCACGTATCATTCCTTACCGCGGCTCGTGGCTGGACTTCGAGTTCGACCCGAAGGACATCCTGTTCTTCCGCGTCGACCGCCGCCGCAAGATGCCGGTGACGATCCTGCTGAAAGCCATCGGCATGACGCCGGAGCAGATCCTCGCCAACTTCTTCGTGTTCGACAACTTCAACCTGCGCTCGGAAGGCGCGGAGCTGGAATTCGTGGCCGAACGCCTGCGCGGCGAAGTCGCGCGCTTCGACATCGTCGATCCGAAGTCGGGCAAGACGCTCGTGACGAAGGATAAGCGCATCAACGCCAAGAACGTGCGCGACGTCGAGACCGCCGGCATCACCCACATCTCGGTGCCGGAAGACTACCTGATCGGCCGCGTGCTGGCGAAGAACGTCGTCGACGGCGACACCGGCGAGATCATCGCCAACGCCAACGACGAGCTGACCGACGAGCTGCTGGGCAAGCTGCGCGATGCCAACATCGACGCGATCCAGACGCTGTACACCAACGACCTGGACCAGGGCGCGTACATCTCGCAGACCCTGCGTACCGACGACACCGCCGACCAGACCGCGGCACGTGTCGCGATCTACCGCATGATGCGTCCTGGCGAACCGCCGACCGAGGAGTCGGTGGAAGCGCTGTTCCACGGCCTGTTCTACAGCCCGGAGCGCTACGACCTGTCGGCCGTGGGCCGCATGAAGTTCAACCGCCGCATCGGCCGCGACGAGCTGGTCGGCGACATGACCCTGTCGAACGAAGACATCCTGGCCGTGATCAAGATCCTGGTCGAGCTGCGCAATGGCCGCGGCGAAGTCGACGACATCGATCACCTGGGTAACCGCCGCGTGCGTTGCGTGGGCGAGCTGGCCGAAAACCAGTTCCGCGCCGGCCTCGTGCGCGTGGAGCGCGCCGTCAAGGAACGCCTCGGCCAGGCCGAAGCGGACAACCTGATGCCGCACGACCTGATCAACAGCAAGCCGATCTCGGCCGCGATCCGCGAATTCTTCGGTTCGTCGCAGCTGTCGCAGTTCATGGACCAGACCAACCCGCTGTCGGAAATCACGCACAAACGCCGTGTCTCCGCACTGGGCCCGGGCGGCCTGACCCGCGAGCGCGCCGGCTTCGAAGTCCGCGACGTGCACCCGACCCACTACGGCCGCGTCTGCCCGATCGAAACGCCTGAAGGCCCGAACATCGGCCTGATCAACTCGCTGGCACTGTTCGCCCGCCTGAACGAATACGGCTTCCTGGAAACCCCGTACCGCAAGGTCGACGGCTCCAAGGTCACCGACAAGATCGAATACCTGTCGGCGATCGAGGAAGGCCGCTACATCATCGCCCAGGCGAATGCCGCGATCGACGCGACCGGCACGCTGGTCGACGAGCTGGTGTCGGCACGTGAAGCCGGCGAAACGATCCTGGTCTCGCCGGAACGCATCCAGTACATGGACGTGGCCCCGGGCCAGATCGTGTCGGTCGCAGCGTCGCTGATTCCGTTCCTCGAGCACGATGACGCGAACCGTGCACTGATGGGCGCCAACATGCAGCGCCAGGCCGTGCCTTGCCTGCGTCCGGAAAAAGCCTTCGTCGGTACCGGCATCGAGCGCACCGTGGCGGTCGACTCGGGCACGACCGTGCAGGCGACCCGTGGCGGTACCGTCGATTACGTCGATGCCGGCCGCGTGGTGATCCGCGTGAACGACGACGAAGCGCAGGCTGGCGAAGTCGGTGTCGACATCTACAACCTGATCAAGTACACCCGTTCGAACCAGAACACCAACATCAACCAGCGTCCGATCGTGAAAGTGGGCGATCGCGTGGCACGCGGCGACGTCATCGCCGACGGCGCCTCGACCGACCTGGGCGAGCTGGCACTGGGCCAGAACATGCTGGTGGCGTTCATGCCGTGGAACGGCCTGAACTTCGAGGACTCGATCCTGATCTCGGAAAACGTCGTCAAGGATGACCGCTACACCTCGATCCACATCGAGGAACTGTCGGTCGTCGCGCGCGACACCAAGCTGGGCCCTGAAGAAATCACCCGCGACATCTCGAACCTGGCGGAAAACCAGCTGGCTCGCCTGGACGAGTCGGGCATCGTCTACATCGGCGCCGAAGTGCAGGCCGGTGACGTGCTGGTCGGTAAAGTGACGCCGAAGGGCGAAACCCAGCTGACCCCGGAAGAGAAGCTGCTGCGCGCGATCTTCGGCGAAAAAGCGTCGGACGTGAAGGACACCTCGCTGCGCGTGCCGTCGGGCATGGTCGGTACGGTGATCGACGTGCAAGTGTTCACCCGCGAAGGCATCGTGCGCGACAAGCGCGCCCAGCAGATCATCGACGACGAGCTGAAGCGCTTCCGCCTGGACCTGAACGACCAGCTGCGTATCGTCGAAGGCGACGCGTTCCAGCGTCTGGAGCGTCTGCTGGTCGGCAAGACCGTCAACGGCGGTCCGAAGAAGCTGGCCAAGGGTGCCGTGATCGACAAGGCCTACCTGGACGACCTGGACAAGTTCCACTGGTTCGACATCCGCCCGGCCGACGACGAAACCGCCAACGCACTGGAGGCGATGAAGGAGTCGATCAACGAGAAGCGCCACCAGTTCGACCTGGCCTTCGAAGAGAAGCGCAAGAAGCTGACGCAGGGCGACGAGCTGCAGCCGGGCGTGCAGAAGATGGTCAAGGTCTACCTGGCCGTCAAGCGCCGCCTGCAGTCGGGCGACAAGATGGCAGGCCGCCACGGTAACAAGGGTGTGGTCTCGCGTATCGTGCCGGTGGAAGACATGCCGTTCATGGCCGATGGTACCCCGGCCGACGTCGTGCTGAACCCGCTGGGCGTGCCGTCGCGTATGAACGTCGGCCAGATCCTGGAAACCCACCTGGGTTGGGCAGCGAAGGGTCTGGGCCTGCGCCTGGGCGAAATGATCAAGGCCAAGGCGGAGACCGAGCAACTGCGCGCCTTCCTGGGTAAGATCTACAACGAAACGGGCAAGAAGGAAGACCTGGACAACTTCAGCGACGAGGAAATCGTCGAACTGGCGAACAACCTCAAGAACGGCGTGCCGTTCGCGACCCCGGTGTTCGACGGTGCGCACGAAGAAGAAATCCGCCGCATGCTGGACCTGGCCTTCCCCGACCCGATCGCGAAGCACCTGGGCATGACCCCGTCGAAGAACCAGGTCACGATGTTCGACGGCCGCACCGGCGAAGCGTTCGAACGCAAGGTGACCGTGGGCTTCATGCACATGCTGAAGCTGCACCACCTGGTCGACGACAAGATGCACGCGCGCTCGACCGGTCCGTACTCGCTGGTGACGCAGCAGCCGCTGGGTGGTAAAGCCCAGTTCGGCGGCCAGCGCTTCGGTGAGATGGAGGTGTGGGCACTGGAAGCGTACGGCGCATCGTACGTGCTGCAGGAAATGCTGACCGTCAAGTCGGACGACGTGAACGGCCGTACCAAGGTGTACGAGAACCTGGTCAAGGGCGACCACGTGATCGACGCGGGTATGCCGGAATCGTTCAACGTGCTGGTGAAAGAGATTCGTTCGCTGGGTATCGACATCGATCTCGAGCGTAACTAAGACAGCAGCACGGCCGCCAGCCTTCGGGCTGGCCCGCGACCTCAACATCGTCGTTCCCGCGCAGGCGGGAACCTAAGTTCGGCGGATCAGCCGAAAAACTTGGATCCCCGCCTGCGCGGGGATGACGGTTTTAAGGAATGTGGTTCCAGCAAGCACTGGCGAAAATCAGTGAGAAGCTGGCGGTAGAAGTAGATACAGAATTCAATCACCCGGAGTGATAAATGAAAGCACTGCTCGATCTATTCAAGCAAGTTCAGCAAAACGAGAGCTTCGACGCCATCAAGATCGGCCTGGCGTCGCCCGAGAAAATCCGTTCGTGGTCGTTCGGCGAAGTCAAGAAGCCGGAGACCATCAACTACCGTACGTTCAAGCCGGAACGCGACGGCCTGTTTTGCGCCAAGATCTTTGGTCCGATCAAGGACTACGAATGCCTGTGCGGCAAGTACAAGCGCCTGAAGCACCGCGGCGTCATCTGCGAGAAGTGCGGCGTCGAAGTCACCCTGGCCAAGGTGCGCCGTGAGCGCATGGGCCACATCGAGCTGGCCTCGCCGACCGCGCACATCTGGTTCCTGAAGTCGCTGCCGTCGCGTCTGGGCATGGTCCTGGACATGACCCTGCGCGACATCGAACGCGTGCTGTACTTCGAAGCGTACGTCGTGACCGATCCGGGCATGACGCCGCTGAAGAAGTGCCAGATCATGTCGGAAGACGACTACGCCGCCAAGTACGAAGAGTACGGCGACGATTTCACCGCATTCATGGGCGCCGAAGGCATCCGTGAACTGCTGCGCTCGATCGACATCGACCGCGAGGCCGAAGCCCTGCGCGTCGAGCTGAAGGAATCGAAGTCGGAAGCGAAGATCAAGAAATACGCCAAGCGCCTGAAAGTGCTCGAGGCGTTCCAGCGTTCGGGCATCAAGCCGGACTGGATGATCATGGAAGTGCTCCCGGTCCTGCCGCCGGAGCTGCGTCCGCTCGTCCCGCTGGATGGCGGCCGTTTCGCGACGTCCGACCTGAACGACCTGTACCGCCGCGTCATCAACCGTAACAATCGCCTGAAGCGCCTGATGGAACTGCGCGCGCCGGAGATCATCACGCGCAACGAAAAGCGCATGCTGCAGGAAGCGGTCGACTCGCTGCTGGACAACGGCCGTCGCGGCAAGGCGATGACCGGCGCCAACAAGCGTCCGCTGAAGTCGCTGGCTGAAATGATCAAGGGCAAGGGCGGCCGCTTCCGTCAGAACCTGCTGGGCAAGCGCGTCGACTACTCGGGCCGTTCGGTCATCGTGGTGGGTCCGCAGCTGAAACTGCACCAGTGCGGCCTGCCGAAGCTGATGGCCCTGGAACTGTTCAAGCCGTTCATCTTCAACAAGCTGGAACTGATGGGTCTCGCGACCACCATCAAGGCCGCGAAGAAGCTCGTCGAGCAGCAGGAACCGGTCGTCTGGGACATCCTGGAAGAAGTCATCAAGGAACACCCGGTCATGCTGAACCGTGCGCCGACGCTGCACCGTCTCGGTATCCAGGCGTTCGAGCCGGTCCTGATCGAAGGCAAGGCGATCCAGCTGCACCCGCTGGTCTGCGCGGCGTTCAACGCCGACTTCGACGGCGACCAGATGGCAGTCCACGTCCCGCTGTCGATCGAAGCCCAGATGGAAGCCCGCACCTTGATGCTGGCCTCGAACAACATCCTGTTCCCGTCGAACGGCGAACCGTCGATCGTGCCGTCCCAGGATATCGTGCTGGGCCTGTACTACGCGTCGCGCGAGGCGATCAACGCCAAGGGCGAAGGCATGATGTTCCCGGACGTGTCGGAAGTCATCCGCGCGTACGACAACAAGGAAGTCGAACTGGCAACCCGCATCACCGTGCGTATCGTGGAATTCCCGCGTAACGCCGAAGGCGGTTTCGACCAGACGCTGACCCGCTACGAGACCACGGTCGGCCGTGCGATCCTGTCCGAGATCCTGCCGAAAGGCCTGCCGTTCTCGGTGCTGAACCGCGCGCTGAAGAAGAAAGAGATCAGCAAGCTGATCAACACGTCGTTCCGCAAGTGCGGCCTGCGCGCGACCGTCGTGTTTGCCGACAAGCTGATGCAGTCGGGCTTCCGCCTGGCGACGCGTGCCGGCATCTCGATCGCCGTCGACGACATGCTGATCCCGGACGTCAAGAAGGGCATGATCGCGACCGCCGAAGCGGAAGTGAAGCAGATCGAACAGCAATACTCGTCGGGTCTGGTCACGGCCGGCGAGCGTTACAACAAGGTCGTCGACATCTGGGGCAAGACCTCGGACGAAGTCGGCAAGGCGATGATGGACCAGCTCAAAGTCGAGCCGGTCACGAAGCGCGACGGCACGCAGGGCACGCAAGAGTCGTTCAACGCCATCTACATGATGGCCGACTCGGGCGCCCGCGGTTCCGCAGCCCAGATCCGCCAGCTGGCCGGTATGCGCGGCCTGATGGCGAAGCCGGACGGCTCGATCATCGAAACGCCGATTACCGCGAACTTCCGCGAAGGCCTGAACGTTCTGCAGTACTTCATCTCGACGCACGGCGCCCGTAAAGGTCTGGCCGACACCGCGCTGAAGACCGCGAACTCGGGTTACCTGACCCGTCGCCTGGTCGACGTGACGCAGGACCTGGTCGTGACGGAAGACGATTGCGGCACCTCCAACGGCACGCTGATGAAGGCGATGGTCGAAGGCGGTGAAGTGATCGAAGCCCTGCGCGACCGTATCCTGGGCCGCGTGGCCGGTAACGACATCGTCAATCCGGAAACGCAGGAAACCCTGTACGAAGCCGGCACGCTGCTGGACGAAGACATGGTCGAAGAGATCGAGCGTCTGGGCATCGACGAGGTGAAGGTCCGCACGCCGCTGAACTGCGACACCCGTTACGGCCTGTGCGCGAAGTGCTACGGCCGCGACCTCGGCCGCGGCATGCTGGTCAACTCCGGCGAAGCCGTCGGCGTCGTGGCTGCGCAGTCGATCGGTGAGCCGGGTACCCAGCTGACCATGCGTACGTTCCACATCGGTGGTGCGGCATCGCGTGCGGCGGTGGCATCGTCGGTCGAAGCCAAGTCGAACGGTACGGTCCGCTTCACGGCGACCATGCGTTACGTGACCAACGGCAAGGGCGCCCAGATCGTCATTTCGCGTTCGGGCGAAGTGCTGATCACGGACGACCACGGCCGCGAGCGCGAGCGTCACAAGGTGCCGTACGGCGCGACCCTGGCTGTCCAGGACGGCATGGTGGTGAAAGCCGGCCTGCCGCTGGCGACGTGGGACCCGCTGACCCGTCCGATCATCACGGAATACGGCGGCACGATCAAGTTCGAGAACGTGGAAGAGGGCGTCACCGTCGCTCGCCAGGTCGACGACGTGACCGGCCTGTCGACCCTGGTGGCGATCGACCCGAAACGCCGCGGTTCGGCCAGCAAGGTCCTGCGTCCGCAGGTCAAGCTGCTGAACGAACAAGGCCAGGAAGTCAAGATCGCCGGCACGGAACACGCCGTGACGATCGGTTTCCAGGTCGGCGCGCTGATCATGGTGAAGGACGGCCAGCAGGCATCGGTGGGTGAAGTGCTCGCACGTATCCCGACCGAATCGCAGAAGACCCGTGACATTACCGGTGGTCTGCCGCGCGTTGCCGAGCTGTTCGAAGCCCGTTCGCCGAAAGATGCGGGCATGCTGGCGGAAGTCACCGGTACGGTCGCATTCGGTAAAGAGACCAAGGGCAAGCAGCGCCTGGAAATCACCGACATGGACGGCAACAAGCACGAGTTCCTGATCACCAAGGACAAGCAAGTGCTGGTGCACGACGGCCAGGTGGTGAACAAGGGCGAGATGATCGTGGACGGCCCGGCCGATCCGCAGGACATCCTGCGCCTGCTGGGTATCGAAGCGCTGGCCCGCTACATCGTCGACGAAGTGCAGGACGTGTACCGTCTGCAGGGCGTGAAGATCAACGACAAGCACATCGAGGTGATCGTTCGCCAGATGCTGCGCCGCGTGCAGATCGTCGAAGCCGGCGACACCGACTACATCGTCGGCGAGCAGGTGGAGCGTTCGGAACTGCTGGAAGAGAACGACCGCGTCACGGCCGCAGGCAAGCTGCCGGCGACCTACGAGAACGTCCTGCTGGGTATCACGAAGGCATCGCTGTCGACCGACTCGTTCATCTCGGCCGCATCGTTCCAGGAAACCACCCGCGTGCTGACCGAAGCGGCGATCATGGGCAAGCGCGACGGTCTGCGCGGCCTGAAGGAAAACGTCATCGTCGGCCGCCTGATCCCGGGCGGTACGGGTCTCGCCTTCCACCGCGCCCGCAAGGAGAAAGAAGCGTGGGAAGCCGAAGAGCGCGCAGCGCTGCTGCAGCAGGAGAAGGCCAACATGGCTGCCGAACTGCAGGCGATGGAAGACCAGCAGCAGGCTGCGGCTTCGGTCGAGCAGCATCACGGCGACGGCGAGTAATTGCTTCAGTCGTAGCGTAAACAGCTGATGAAAACGGCACCTCGAGGGGTGCCGTTTTTTTTTTGAGATGCCGTTCGATCAGAGCGGAGGACGCGCCAGGTTCACCCATGCCTGAACCGACGCTCGTTCCCATTGCCTTTTCGCATAGTCAGCGAGCCGCACCGGTACGGCATCGCCATTCAGGACAAGACGGTTCAACATCAATGCGAGATCCACGTCCGCGATACACCAAGTGTCAAACAAGTGTTCGCGGCCCGGTGCCAGCAGCCTGTCCGCAGCGTCGAACAGCTTTTGCGCGGCTTGCCCGGCGGCGATGGAAAGAGGCGCATCGGACGGGCGATAAAAGAGGACTTCCGTCGAACGTTCCTGCCGTATCGGCAGCAGATCGCTTCTGAGCCACGCCTGGATTTGTCGGGCTCGTGCTTTCGCTTTGGGAGCGGCGGGATACAGCGCAACACCCGCATGTATCTCATCGAGATATTCGGTGATCGCCGAGGACTCGGACAACGAAAAGTCGCCCTCGATCAGAGTGGGTACGCGCTGCGTCAGCGACGTGACGGCGTAATCGGGCATGTGGTTTGCGCCCGCTCCCAGATCGAGCGTTTGCATATCGAAAGAGATATTTTTTTCCTTGAGTCCGACAAAAACGGACATCGCGTAGGGACTGGCGTATTGGGCGTCGACGTAGAGAAGCATGAAGGTCCTTGGGCACCGCGGGTAGTGTTGTTGGACCGACAACGATAACACTAGAGCGTTTTTCATGCACGCCACGTCCAGGTGCTTGCCGATTACGAACTGCCGGACCGCTACCGCCCGTCCAGGCTGCGCAGCTTCATCGATGTTATTCTGGCGCATTTCGGCGAAGCGGTGCCAGCCACCGATTACGCGAGAACGCCATGATCGCCCTGCTCATCATCGACATGCAAAAAGGCATGCTCAGCCCGACCCTGCCGCCCCGGAACAACCCGCAGGCGGAAGACAACATCGCCCGCCTGCTGGCCGCGTGGCGGGAGCGGGATCAACCCGTCGTGCTCGTGCGCCACATCAGCCGCGCGCCGACGTCGGTCTTTGCGCCCGGCCAGAGCGGCGCCGAATTCCAGGAACGCTTTATGCCGCTGGCGCACGAACACGTCGTCGAAAAGAACGTCCCGGATGCCTTCATCAATACCGGGCTCGAACGGTGGCTGCATGCGCGCGGCATCCGCCACGTCGTCATCGCGGGTGTGAGCACGAACAATTCCGTCGAGGCGACGGCGCGCACGGCGGGCAACCTGGGGTTCTCGACGACCGTCGTGGCGGATGCCTGCTTTACGTTCGACAAGGCGGACTTCGGCGGCACGCTGCGCAGCGCCGAGGATGTCCACCTGATGGCGCTGGCGAACCTGCACGGCGAGTATGCCGAGGTGCGCGCGACCGATGACGTCCTGGCCGTCAGTCCCGCCGCAACCGCGA
The DNA here is from genome assembly GCF_059491295.1 of Massilia sp. Masssp93. Classification (NCBI taxonomy): domain Bacteria; kingdom Pseudomonadati; phylum Pseudomonadota; class Betaproteobacteria; order Burkholderiales; family Oxalobacteraceae; genus Massilia; species Massilia sp. Masssp93. Next base: position 6,511,264 of record NZ_CP168502.1, read on the forward strand.
CTTGACCCGCGCCATCACGTCCGCGAACCGCTGCTCGACAGATTGACCCGGCGTCCTGAGCCAGGCGTCGATCGCCGGTTGGCGATAAAAATTCGGGGCCGATGTTTCGTAGCGGAGGAATTGCATGATCGCCTCGCTGTCCGTGAACCCCAATACCACGGCATGGGCATACGCGCGCTCGAGCCGGTCCAGCAGGCCGCCGTCGGCGGCAAGCTCGGGATGCGCCTCGATGAGGTTGTTGTGAACTTCCTGGATGTACTGGTGTTCGTCCGGCAGGTCCGGTTGTGCGGGCTCAAGCATGTTGTCTCCTCACCGTCGTGGCAGCAGCCACGGACCCGCCATTGTTCCCGCAGAGCCCCCGATCTTCGTTGCGTCACCTCAAGCTTCCGATCCCGTTCACCTTGATCAATTTTTATCGAATACACTATCCCCGCGACACATTCCCAACCTGAAAGAACCCTGAAAGGAGACGGCATGACTTTGAAATCGCTCATCGCACTCGCATGTGCGCTCACCGCAGCCGCCGGCGCCCACGCCGCCGACCAGTTGCACGCCCCGATGACCCTGGTAAGCGCCGACGGCACCGGCAAGATGATCGGCAGCGTGACGGTTACCGAATCCTCGAACGGCCTCGTGTTCACGCCCAATCTGACGAGCCTGCCGCCGGGCGCGCACGGCTTCCACGTGCACGAAATCGCCAGTTGCGGCGCCAACGAAAAGGATGGGAAAAAGGTCGCGGCCGGTGCGGCCGGCGGGCACTTCGATCCGACGGCGTCCAAGCACCATGCCGGCCCGTCCGGCGACGGTCACCTGGGCGATTTGCCGGCGCTCGTGGTGTCGGACAACGGCGGGGCACGCACGGCGGTGACGGCGCCGCGCCTGACCAGGCTGTCCGAGGTGAAGGGCAAGGCCCTGATGATCCACGCCGGCGGCGATAATTTCTCGGATCAACCGAAACCGCTGGGCGGCGGGGGCGAGCGCATCGCCTGCGGCGTCATCCAGTAACCGGACGACTCGCGAGCCCGGGCCGGACAATCCCGGGCGATCGTCCGGCCGCCGTCCCGGCGCAAGATGGCGCAGCAGGTTGACATCCATTGTCATAACGATCAGTATTGGCCGCGCTTTACGTTACCGTCCTTTCACTCAGCCGACAGCCGACCCGTGGCCCGCAAAAAGAACAGCCGTCAATGGGCCCGCCTGCGCATCCTGTGCTACGCGGGCCTGGACCTGATGACGATCGTCCAGGATGCATTTGCCCTCGTGCGCGAGCTCATTCCGAACGGCTGCGCCGAGCTGGCGCTGCGCGTCGCGCCGGCCGCAACGTCGCCGCTGGCCGGGAGCGATGCGGCCTATGTGCCGGTGCTGCCGCCGCCCAGCGGCTATGCGTTCCGCGACTACGCCGGCTTCACCGCGCCGGGCACGCCCGCGCTGCATACGCTGCAGGTGCCGCTCGCGCACGACGGCCGCCAGGCAGGAGACATCACGCTGTGGCGCCACGAGGAGCCGCCGTTCGGCCGCCACGACGAGGAAGACCTGCAGCGCGTGGCGGCGTATTTCGACCACGTGCTGCGCAACGCGCCCGAACTGGCGACCGGCGGCGCCGGCGTCGTCGAGGACGAGGCCATGCTGCTGGCCACCGTCGACGGCCAGATCCTGTATTTGAGCGATTCGGCCGGCGCGCTGCTCGACCAGCTGGCCGCGCAGGAACGCCAGGTGTTCAATCGCCGCACCTTGCCGCCGTTCTGCCTGCGCCTCGTGGAATCCGTGGCGCACGGCGACCGTTATCCGTGGCTGCTGCCGCTCGGGACGCTCGCCATGGCCGGCGGCGTGCTGGAAGCGCGCGCCCAGTGGATGAGCGCCGGCGGCGCGGCGGCCCTCCATGCCGACGACCCGGCCTATATCCGCACGGTCGGCATCTTCATGAAGTTTGTCGTGCCGCTGCCGCTGCGCATCTGGCGCGCGCTCGGCGCCGTCGAGCTGTCGCCGCAGCAGGCCGAGGTGGCGTTCTGGATGGGCGTCGGCGGCGGCCGCGAATCGGCGCGCGCCAACATGGAAGTCAGCGACGCCGTGCTGCGCGACTGCGTCAAGGCCGTCTACGAAAAATTCGGCTGCTCGTCCGAGGCCGGCTTGCTGGAGCAGCTGCGCCCCGCCGCCGCGCGCATGTGACTCACCCCCCGGGTGGGGCTGGGCCGGCGCGCGTCGCCTTCGTATCATGTTTCCAGGCTCGAAGCAGGGGCCCGGCACAGGCCGGGGCCCTTGCCTGCTTCTTTTACGATACGAACGAACGGGAAACGATCATGAACTTGTCCAGCGTCCTGGCCGCCTATGCGCTGATGGACCCATCGCGGGCGCCAGGACCGGCCAGCCTGGCGTTGATCGTCGTGGGGTTGTCGTTGCTGGGCTATTCGGTCGGAAAGGGATGGCAGCGCGCCGGGTGACGCACCGTCGGCGCACCGGCATCAGCGAAAGCGCAGCACGTCGGCCGGGCGCGGCGCCTGCGCGAGCGCCCCCACGTGCGCCAGCGCGCGACCGGTGCCGTAGCCCGGCAGGAAGGGGCCGGTCGGCACGGGCGCCGCATACGGCTGCAGCGCGAGCCAGGCGAGCAGCAGCGCCAGGCCGCAGGCCGCGCAGACGGCCAATGATGGTGCGTGACGCATCGCGCGTCTCCCGTCGTTCTTATGGTTTTATACAAAAAAAAGCCCGCCGGAGGGAGCGGGCCAAGGAGGGGACAACAACTAGTCGAGCTTCCAGACGAAGGCGAGCTTCGCCCATCCGGCTTCCGCCACGCCGTTGTTCGTGGCGGGTTTGAACTTGCATTGGCTGAGCGCATTGATGGCGGCCCGGTCCAGGTCGCGCGAGCCGCTCGACCGGTCGATGCGCGCCGAACTCACGCGGCCGTCGGGGCCCACCAGCAGGGCCAGCGTCGTGGTGCCCGTGTCGCCCCGGCGCGCGGCGGCGGCCGGATAGTCGGGGAGGGCGCAGCCGTTGGCGTCCGCGAAGACGGCCGTGCGCATCTGGCCGGGGTTGGCGCTGGGCGTGGCCGGCGCTTCCGGCACGGGGTCGGACGGCATGGCCGGGAATGGCGACGGATCCGACGCCGTGGTCGCCTGGACAGGGTCCGGCACCGGCGGCGGGGCGACGTCCACCTCGACCTTCGGCACCACGATATCCGGCGGCGCCAGTTGCTGCGCCGGCTTCGGCGGCTCGGGGGGCGGCGGCGGTGGCGGCCGGTCCGGCTCGATCATGACGAGCACCTGTTCCGGCAGGCTGGACAGCGAAATCTTCTTCGTATTCAGGCTGTGGATGAAAAGCGTGCCGAGGACCACGTGCAGGCCGGCGACGAGGGCGATTTTCGCGGCTTTGCCGTCGGGGCGGTTGCCGCTCGAGAGACTCGTGAATTGCATGGCCATCCTCCTTCTTGTTGTTGCCGGCATTGCCGGACGTAAATCGGAGCGAAGCGGAAAATCCAACGAACAGAACCAATATATGCTATGTCATAGCAATACGTAAAGCGATTTCGTAGCAGTTTGTAATTCCACTTGTGCGCCGCCCCCGTCCGGGCCTGTAGGAAAATGGTCGCAACCCGCCTCGCGCCCATTGCTGTTGTGTGGAATAATCGTCTTTGTGCTTTCGCTTGAAAGCAGAAGTAGCCTGGAGAATCAAACGTGCAGAAAGAGCAAAAGCCGATCCGCGTGATGCTGGCGGACGACCACCCGATCGTGATGACCGGGTTCGCGCTGTCGCTGTCGGCGCAGGGAATGGAAGTGGTAGGCCAGGCCAAGAGCCCGAGCGAAGCGGCCGCGATGTATGCGGAATTCCGGCCGGACGTCGCGGTGCTCGACATCCGCTTCGGCACCGAGCTGACGGGGATGGACGCGGCGCAGAACATCCTCAGGAACGACCCCAAGGCGAAGATCGTGTTCCTCAGCCAGTTCGACCAGGACAGCCTGATCAAGGAAACCTACCGCCTGGGCGCGCACGCCTTCGTCACCAAGGATTGCGACCCGGCCGACCTGGCCGACGCCGTGCGCCACGCGCATGCGGGCAAGCTGTACTTCCTGCCGCAGATCGCGGAGCGCCTGGCCAGCCTGGCCGTGCGCGGCGACGTTTCTCCGCAATCGCAGCTGGACGAGCGCAGCCTGGAGATCTTCAAGCTGATGGCCGAAGGTCTCACCAATATGGAGATCGCCGAGCGCCTCAACCTGTCGACCAAGACCATCAGCAACATCAGCCAGTCCGTGAAGGAAAAGCTGGGGGTGCACCGGCAGGCGTACATCACCAAGCTCGCGGTCAAGCACGGCTTGATCGAGCCCTGAACCGTTTCGTCGCCGTGCTGTCGTCCGTGATCCGGTTTGCAAACTTGGGCTCCCGCCTGCGCGGGAGCGACGGGTATCGAGCGTCGTCCCCGCGCAGGCGGGGATCCGGTTTCCGCGCGCGCATCCGGCGCGGCCTGTTTCTGGCCGCCCTGGCGCTGACCGCCACCGCGCACGCCACCACCACCCACGAGATCAGGCCGGAACCCATCCAGGGCTACCGCTACCAGATCGTCACCACCGACGACAGCGCCATCACGCGCCGCATCGTGGACGACATGGTGCGCCGCCTCGTGCCCGTGTTCGCCGTGTTCCGCACCGAGCTGGCCCAGCACCGGCGCATGCTGTACGTGACCGTCGGCCCGGCCGCGTTGCGCGAGGTCGCGCAGCGCCGCTGCGACTGCGTCGTCATTTCCACGTTCACGTCGAGCCAGGTGGTGCGCTCCATCGTCGGCACCTTGCCGGCGGCGCGCGCCGCGTCGTTCACGGCCGTGTATGCCGAACCGGCGCCGGCCGACCAGCTGCGCCTCGTGGCGCTGCTGTACCGGCGTCCCGTGCGCGTGGCCGCCATCCTCGGTCCGGACACCGCCTTCCTCAAGCCGCTGCTGGAAAGCGAACACGTGAACGTGCTGGAGCCGGACCCGGACGAGGACATCAACCGCCTGCTGACCCAGATCGCCCAGACCGAGGTGCTGCTGGCGCTGCCCGACAGCGCCGTCTACAACACGGAAAACTTCCGCAACATCCTGCTCTCGACCTACCGCCACAAGCAGGGCGTGATCGGCTTCTCGGCCGACATGGTGAAGGCCGGCGCGCTGGCGACGACGTATTCCGAGGTCGAGGACATCAATGCGCAGCTGGCCGAGATCGTGGCCGGCTACGTGGCCGGCGGCGAGCTGCCGCCGCCCCAGTTCCCGCGCTACTTCCACACCATCGTCAACGAGGGCGTCGCGCACTCGCTCGACGTCGAGGTGCCGGACAACGTGCGCAACTTCGCCCGGCCCATGCCGGCGCACCAGCCATGAAGCGGCCGACCGCCCTGCGCGACGCGTCGCTGCGCGCGGCCGCCCTGCGGTCGGCGAAACTGCGGCCCGCGAAGCTGCGGCCCGGCGCCCTGCAGTTCTGGCGCGGCTGGAGCATCGGCCTGCGCATGGCGTTCATCACCATGCTGCCCGTGACCCTGCTGTTCACGTCCTTCGTCTGGTATTCGTGGTACGCGCACCGGGCCCAGGTCGACGAGGAACTGGCGGAACGCGGCCGCATCCTCGCGCGCGCGCTGGCGGAGACGAGCGAATACAACGTCATCTCCGGCAACCTGTCGGACCTGAGCCTGACCATCAATGGCCTCGTGCAGTCGGACAGCAGCGTGTATCGCATCGAAGTCGTCGACATGAACGGCCAGAACCAGGTGTCGGTCGTGTCCGAGCATCCGATCGAGGCCGAGGGCCGCTCGTTCGAGGCGCCGATCCGCAAGCAGGTCGTGTGGATCAACCTGTTCTCGGACAACGGCACGCCGCACGTCTCCGCCTCCAGCGACACGCGCCCGCCGACGCTCACCACGGAAATCGTGGGCCTCGTGCGCGTGACGATGTCGCCCACGAACATGCTGGCCAAGCAGCTGCACCGCTTCCGCGTCGAGCTGGCGATGGCCGCGCTGGCGCTGGCCGCGAGCGGCGCGCTCGCGTACATCCTGGCGCGCAGCCTGACGGTGCCGCTGCGCGAGGCGATTTCCGTGCTGCGGCGCATCCGCGGCGGCAACTACCGCGTGCAGCTGCCCGTCACGACGGGCGGCGAGGTGGGCGAGCTGCAGGCGTCGATCGGCGACATGTCGGTGGCGCTGGACCAATCGAAGCAGGACCTGGAAAACAAGGTGGCCGAGCGCACGCGCGACCTGCTCGCGTCGCGCAACGAGGCGCTGCGCGCCGACGCCGACAAGCGCAAGCTGATCCAGAAGGTCAACAGCATCATCGAGGACGAGCGGAAATCCATCGCGGTCGAGATCCACGATGAACTGAACGCATCGCTGATCGCGGTGCGCCTGGAATCGCAGACGATCCAGCAGCTCGCGGCCAAGGCCACGCCGAGCGAGGAGATCGACCAGGTGCGCGCCAAGGCGCAAGCCATCACCAAGCTGGCGCTGGACCTGTACGCCAACGGCCGCCGCCTGGTGCGCCGCCTGCGTCCGGAAGTGCTGGACATGCTCGGCCTGCACGGCGCCGTCGAGGAGATGGTCAGCCACTACCGCAGCAGCTCCGGCGTGCACTTCGAATTCGAATCGCAGGGCGACTTCTCCAGGATCGGCAACGAGCTGGCGATTTCCGCCTACCGCATCGTGCAGGAAGCGCTGTCGAACATCATGAAGCATTCGGAAGCCGGCTTCGCGCGCGTCAGCCTCACGCTGTCGGACGAGGACGGGGCGCTGCACATCGAAGTGCAGGACGACGGCGAAGGCTTCGATCCGGCCGTGGCGTCGGAAGGCATCGGCATCATCGGCATGCGCGAGCGCGTGTTCGCCCTCGGCGGCAGCATCCACATGCAGTCGCGCCCCGGCGAGGGCACCCTCGTCGCGATCACCCTGCCGCTGAACGACGTGACGACTGCCTGAAAGCAGTCTTCTGGGGTACAGTAGCGACCTCAGTCTTCCACTCGCCAGCAAAACAACCACCATGCTCAACGCATTGCAGACGCCTTTCGAGAAGGGCAACCAGAATCAGACCACGACCTGGTCCGATTGCATCGCCTGGTACGATGACCTTGCACACCAATACCCCCAGGTGCTGCGCTTTTCCGTGGTCGGGACTTCCGACGCGGGCGTGCCGATCCACGCCGGCGTCATCTCGGCCGACGGCGTGTTCGACCGCGCGCAGATCAAGGCGGCGCAACGTCCCGTCTTCTTCAACAACAACGGCATCCATCCGGGCGAACCGGAAGGCGTCGATGCGTGCATGGCGCTCGTGCGCGACTTGTGCCAGCAGCCGGACCGCCTGGCCGCGCTGGGCCGCACCGTGTTCCTGTTCGTCCCGCTGTACAACGTGGACGGCGCCTTCAACCGCGCCAACACGTCGAGGGTGAACCAGGACGGCCCGGAAGCGTTCGGCTTTCGCGGCAACAGCCGCCACCTCGACCTGAACCGCGACTTCGTCAAGTGCGACACGCTGACGGCGCAGACTTTCAATAGACTGTTCACGGAATGGGACCCGGACGTGATGGTCGACACGCACACGTCCAACGGCGCCGACTACAGCTACACGATGACCCTGATCCCGACCCAGGCCGACAAACTGGGCGGAGATCTCGGCGCCTTCCTGCGCGACACCATGCTGCCCGCCCTGTACGCGGACATGGACAAGCGCGGCTGGCCGATGTGCCCGTACGTGAACCCGGTCAAGACGAGCCCCGACGAGGGCATCGCCGATTTCCTCGAGACGGCGCGCTTCTCGACGGGCTACGCGGCGCTGCACGACACGATCGGCTTCATGCCCGAGACGCACATGCTGAAACCGTTCGCCGACCGCTACCACTCGATGCGCGCGCTCGTCGAGACGGCGCTGGACTTCACGACCGCCAACGGCGACAGGATCGTCGCGCTGCGCCGTGCCGCGCGCGCGGCCGGCCGCACGCGCCGCGAATGGCCCGTGCACTGGGCGATGGACGAAGCGCATCCGTCCACCTTCCGCTTCAAGGGCTATGCGGCCAAGTACAAGGCGAGCGTGCTGGGCGACTACCAGCGCCTGTACTACGACCGCAACGAACCGTTCGAGCGCGACATCGCGCACTACAACCGCTTCCCGGCCGACGTCGTCGTCCCGGCGCCCAAGGCCTACGTCGTGCCGCAGCAGTGGCGCGAAGCGATCGAGCGCCTGCGCTGGAACGGCGTCAAGCTCGAACGCGTCGACGCCGAGCGCACGCAGGAGGTGTCCGTGTACCGCATCGCGGACGTGGCGTCGCGGGCGCACGCGTACGAGGGCCACATGTTCCACGACGAGGTGCAGCTGGAGCGCGTGCGCGCGACGGTCGTCATCCGCGCCGGCGACTACATCGTCCCGCTGGCGCAGGACCAGGCCCGCTATGCCGTCGAGACGCTGGAACCGCAGGCCCACGACAGCTTCTTCCGCTGGGGTTTCTTCAACAGCGTGCTGGAAAAGAAGGAAGCGTATTCGGATTACGTGTTCGAGGACGAGGCCGAGCGCATGCTGGCCGCCGAACCCGAACTCGCGGCGAAGTTCGACGCGTGGAAGGCCGCGCATCCCGACCTGCTGCAGGACCAGGGCGTGGTGCTCGACTTCATCTTCGCCAACTGCGCGCGCTGGCGCGAGCCGGAGTGGCGCCGCTATCCGGTTTTCATGATCGACTGAATCGACTGTATCGACTGAACGACCCACGGGAGGGGGAAACATGAACAACAAGATTGCCGCCGCGCTGGCACTGCTGGGTGCCGCATCGATGGCAACGGCCGCGCCATCCGCCGGCCAGACCTATTTCGAGCAGAACTGCGCCAGCTGCCACACGGCGGACGCCGGCATGGGCTCGCGCGCGGGCCCGCCGCTGTTCAACGTCGTCGGCCGCAAGGCCGCGTCGGCGCCGGGCTATAACTATACCGACGCGCTGACCAGGGCCGGCGCCGCCGGCAAGACGTGGACGCGCGCGGAACTCGACATCTTCCTGCGCGACCCGGGCAAGGACGTGCCGGGCACCGCGATGCCGGTCGCGGTGGCCGATGCGAAGCAGCGCGCCGCCGTGATCGACTATCTCGCGGCGCAGAGCGGCAAGACCGCCGCGCCGGCAGCGGCGAAGGCGGCGAGCGGAGAACGCGCCGGCGCCTGGACCGACGACAAGCCGGGCGACGTGCACCACATCACGGTCGACCAGCTGGTCGCGCCGTTCGCCAGCGAGAGCGCGGGGAATGGTCCCAAGCTCGCGAAGCGTCCGGACGGCGTGCTGCCGGCCGTGCCGAAAGGTTTCAAGGTGAGCGTGCTGGCGGAATCCGGCAAGGCGCGCTACGCGCTGCGCGCGCCGAACGGCGACATCATCCTGGCCGACTCGGGCAAGGGCGAAGTCCGCATCCTGCGCCTGGGCAGCGGCGGCGACACGGTGGCGTCAAGCAGCGTGTTCGCGACGGGCCTGTCGCGCCCCTACGGCCTGGCGTTGTGGCCGGCCGCGAATCCCAAATACCTGTACGTGGCAAATGCGAATTCCGTGGTGCGTTTTCCGTACGCGACGGGCGACCTGAAAGCGAAGGGGAATGCCGAGACGATCGTCGACAAGCTGGTCGACGGCATGGGCAACCACATCACGCGCACGCTGGCGTTTTCGCGGGACGGAAAAACCTTGTTCGTGTCCGTCGGCTCGGCCACCAACGTCGCGCAGGGCATCGGCAACAAGCCGCCGCAGCCGCTGGCGCAATGGGAGTCGGAACACGGCATGGGCGCCGCGTGGGGCGAAGAAACCGACCGCGCCACCGTGCTCGCGTTCGACCCCGACGGCAAGCACCGCCGCAACTACGCCAACGGCCTGCGCAACTGCGTCGGCATGTTCGTGCATCCGGACACGGGCGACCTGTATTGCAGCGTCAACGAGCGCGACGAACTGGGCGACAACCTGCCGCCCGACTACGTCACGCGCGTCAAGCGCGGCGGCTTCTACGGCTGGCCGTGGTATTACCTGGGCGCGCACGAAGACCCGCGCCTGAAGGGCATCCGGCCGGACCTGAAGGACAAGGTCACGGTGCCCGACACGCTGATCCAGGCGCACTCCGCGCCGCTGGGCATGACGGTGTACCACACCCCGGCAGGCGCGCGGCACGCGTTCCCGAAAGAGTACGACGGCGACATCTTCCTCGCGCTGCACGGTTCGTGGAACCGCGGCATCCGCACCGGCTACAAGGTCGTGCGCGTGATGATGAAGAACGGCGCGCCGACCGGCCAGTACCAGGATTTCATGACCGGCATGGTGCTGTCCGACCGTGACGTGTGGGGACGTCCGGCCGCGGTGACGGTGGCGGCGGATGGGGCGTTGCTGGTCGTCGATGACGGCGGCGGCGTGCTGTGGCGGATCACACACGACAAATGATGCCGTAGGGCGGGCACCCCGTGCCCGCCAAACCGCCGCGTCAGGCAAACGTTCGGTGGGCTCGGGGAGCCCACCCTACGTGCTACGCGCTTTACCTGGTTTCGGCGATCCAGTCAGGCGCTGTCGAACCGTGGCGGATCACACACGACAAATGATGCCGTAGGGCGGGCACCCCGTGCCCGCCAAACCGCCGCGTCACGCAAACGTTCGGTGGGCTCGGGGAGCCCACCCTACGTGCTACGCGCTTTACCTGGTTTCAGCGATCCAGCGATCCACCTTCTTCTCCAGCAGCGCCAGCGGCAGCGTGCCTTCGCCCAGCACGATCTCGTGGAATTTGGGGAGGCTGAATTTCGGCCCGAGTGCCTTCTCCGCGCGGGCACGCAATTCCTGGATCTTGAGGGCGCCGATCTTGTAGCCCAGCGCCTGCGCCGGCCACGCCATGTAGCGCTCGGTCGCGTTGCGTGCGTCCGCTTCCGAATAGCCCAGCGTCTCGCGCATGTACTTGATCGACTGCTCGCGCGTCCAGCCCTTCGCGTGCATGCCGGTGTCGACGACGAGGCGCACGGCGCGCAGCATTTCGTCGTTCAGGTGGCCGAACCAGTCTTCCGGCTTGTCGTACAGGCCCATCTCCGTGCCCAGCGTCTCGGCGTACAGGGCCCAGCCTTCGGTAAAGGCGTTGTTGCCGCCGAACTTGCGGAAGTTCGGCAGGCCCAGCTCCTGCATCAGCGCGATGTGGAAGTGGTGGCCCGGCTGGCCTTCGTGCAGGAACAGCGTGACCATGCCGGTGCTGCCGTACTGCGTCGGATCGTTCACGACGGACCAGAACACGCCCGGACGCGAGCCGTCCGCGGCCGGCGGCGTGTAGTGGTCGGAAGCCGTCGCGCGCGACAGTTCCGGCTCCAGGCGCAGGTCGAGCGGCGTCTTGGGACGCAGCGAGAACAGCGCCGGCAGCTTGGTCTGCAGCTGCGCGTTCAGCTTGCGGTAGACGTCGATGATCTCGCCCTCGGTCTTGAACGGCTTGTACTTCGCCTGTTCCGACACCCACACCGGCAGGCCGGCCGCCGGACCGTTGTAGCCCATCTTCGGACCGATGCGCGCATATTCTCCCTGGATGCGCGCGACTTCCCGCAAACCGATCTGGTGGATCTGCTCCGGTTGCAGGTCGGTCGTCGTCTGGCTGGCGACGCGCGCGAGATACCAGTCCATCCCCTGCGGCAGCGCGCTCCAGCCGGTGCTCGTGCGGCAGGCCGGCAGGTAATCGTGCTCGATGAAGTCGGCCAGGCGCTTCAGGGCCGGATTCAGCTTGCTGTCGATGGTGCTGCGATAGCTCGCCGTCAGCGTCTTCTTGTCCGCGTCCGAGAAGGCCGCCGGGAAGTTCTTCACCGGCGTGTAATAGATGCTGTCCTCGGCCCTGGCGGCCACCAGCTGCTTGAACTGGGGCAGCGCGGCCTCCATGATCGCCTTCGGCTGCACGACGCCGCGCTTCATCCCTTCGCGCATGTTCGCGATGGCCTGGTCGATCCACGGACCGAGCTGGTTCAGGCGGCTCAGGTAGGCCCGGTAATCCTTCACGGTGGCCAGCGACTGCGCCTGCTGGCCGCTGCTGTAGTTCGCGAGCGTGACGGGCAGGGCGTCCATCTGGTTCAGCGGCAGCAGGTGCTCGGGGAACGGCTCGAAGCGCAGCGCGGTCTTCAGCTCATAGTCGAGGATGTCGTAGCTGGTCTGGTCGCGCTGGGCGAGGCCGTCGCGGCGGATCGTGTGCAGGCGTTTCAGGTAGCCCTTGTACAGCGCGAACTGGTGCGCGCGGTTCTTCGGCGCGATCGACATGCCGATCTGGTCGGCGAAGCGGTTGTCGCCGCTCTCGCCGGCGGAGACCGGATCGAAGCGCGCCTGCGCGTCCCAGTATTCGTCGGCCAGCTTGTTCAGCTTTTTCGATTCGGCGGTGGTGGCGGCGTTTGCGGCGGCGTTCGTGGCGCCGGCGGTGGCCGTAGGCTTGGTCGCGTTGTCGGCGGCAGTTGCAACCGCGGCCGGCGCGCAGGCGATGAGGCAGGCGGCGGCGATGGTGCCCATTTTGAGGATCGGTTTCATGTGTGTGTCTGCTTGGTGGAGATGAAAGAAGTGCGGGCAGGGTGGGCACACGGTGCCCACGCGAACGTTCGCGGATCGCGCACGTCACGCGTGGGCGGAGGGCCGCCCACCCTACCGGGATTCAATAATTGGCCAGCGGCGCGAGCTGGCCGCCCTTGAAGGTGTAGACCGTGACGGCCGTCTTCCTCAGGTTGCCGTTCGCATCGTAGCCGTAGGTGCCGGACACGCCGTCGTAGCTCATCGCGTGCAGTTGCTTGCCGACGGCGGCGGCGTCCGTCGTGTTCGCGGCCTGCATGGCGCGGGCGATGAACATCGTCTGGTCGTAGAACGCGGGCGCGTACACGTCCGGGTCGTGCTGGAAGCGCTGCTTGTAGCGGGTCTTGAACGCGGGGCCGCCGGCCTGCTTGTCGAGCATCGCGCCGGCCTGCGCGCACATCACGTTTTCCCCGACCGCGTCGCCGCCCAGCTTGGCCATCTCCGGGCTGCACAGGGTGTCGCCGCCCAGCAGGCGCACGTTCGCCATCCCCAGCTGCTTCATCTGGCGCGCCATCGGGGCGCCCTGCGGCGCATAGCCGCCGAAGAAGATGGCGTCGACCTTCTTCGCGCGGAACGCGGTGAGGATGGCGGAAAAGTCGCTCGCCTTGTCGTTGGTGAACTCGCGGCCGGCGACGGCAACGCCGGCGGCGCGCGCCTGCTTCGCGAATTCGTCGGCGATGCCCTGGCCGAACGCGGTGCGGTCGTCGATCACGCCGACCGTCTTGAGTTTCAGCGCCTTGGCGGCGTACGACGCCATCGACGCGCCCACCTGGGCATCGCTGGCGACGATGCGGAACACGTTCGGGTAGCGCGCCTGGGTGATCTTGGGGCTCGTGCCCACGGTCGACATCAGGATGCCGGCATCGTTGTAGACGCGCGCGGCGGGAATCGCCACGCCCGAGTTGTACGGGCCGAGCACGAACTTGACGCCGGCGTCGGCGAATTTCTGCGCGACGTTCACGCCCGCTTTCGGGTCGCCCTGGTCGTCTTCGGACAGCAGTTCGAATTTCAGGGTCTTGGCGCCCACCTTGAGCTTGTGCGCGTTGAGTTCCTCGACCGCGAGGCGCACGCCGTTCTCGTCATCCTTGCCGGCGAAGGCATTGGCGCCCGACAGCGGGCCGCTCACGCCGATGCGCACGACCTGGTCCTGGGCGAGCGCGGAGGTCCCGGTCGCCAGCAGGATCGCCGCCAGCGCCACGGTTTTCATCGTTGATGCCATTTGTATGTCTCCGTTGTTGTGCAACGGCCGCCATCATCGCATGATCGGCGTGGCATGCAAACAGGTCAGGCGGGCAGCCCGTGCGAGATCAGTTCCAGCGGCAGCGCGGTGGTGCACTTGATCTGCTCCATCGAGAACGCGGAGGAGACGCCGGACAGCTGGGCCGTCCTGATCAGCTTTTTGTAGAAGCGGTCGTAGCCGTCGATGTCGGTGGTGACGACCTTGAGCAGGTAATCGACGTCGCCGCTCATGCGGTGGAATTCCAGGACCTCGGGCAGCGCGACGACGGCGGAGGCGAAGCGCTCCAGCCATTTTTCGTCGTGCTCGTTGGTGCGCACGCTGACGAACACGGTGACGGGCAGGCCGACCTTGTTCCGGTTGACGATGCTGACCCGGCTTTCGATGTATCCCTCTTCCTCCAGGCGCTTGACCCGTTTCCAGCACGGGGTGCTGGACAGCCCGACCTTCTCGCTCAAGCCGGAGATCGACAGGGTCGCGTCCGCCTGCAGGGCTGCCAAAATCGCGCAGTCGTATTTGTCGAGTGAATTCATCTTGTCCATGTCGCGGTATCTAGAATGTTCGTTCTTCAGCCCAGGAAAAAGAAAAGATTCTTTAGTACGTCATTTTCGGCACTAAACCGTAACATATTACTCAACAATCGCGCTCATGGCGCATTTATTTTTGGACTTTTAGCAATTATTTCATGGCCCCCGACATCTACCTCGACGCAAACGCCACTTCGCCGGTCCTGCCTTCCGCAATCGCCGCCGCCGTCGACGCGATGCAGGCCTCGTTCGGCAATCCGAGCAGCAGCCACGCCACCGGCCTGCGCGCCAAACGCATCCTCGACACGACCCGCGCGCGTGCGCGCCGCGTGCTCGGCGCCGGCCCGGGACGGGTGTTGTTCACCAGCGGCGCCACGGAAGGCATCCAGACCGCCGTGTTGTCCGCGCTCGTCGCCGTGCGCGAACGCCGCGCGGCCGGCGAGGCGTGCGGCGACCTGCTGGTCTACGGCGCCACCGAGCACAAGGCCGTGTCGGAAAGCCTCGCGCACTGGAACCGCCTGCTCGGCACCGGCCTGACGCTGCAGCCGCTGCCCGTCGACGCCACGGGACGGCACCGCCTCGACGTCCTGCGCGACCTGGCGCCGCGCGCCGCCATGGTCTGCACGATGGCGGCCAACAACGAGACGGGCGCGATCTCGGACCTCGACGGCATCGCGCGCGTGCTGCGCGAGGGCGGATCGAAGGCCTACTGGATGGTCGATTGCGTGCAGGCGCTGGGCAAGCTGCCGCTCGCCCTGGCGGACACGCGCATCGATTACGCGCCGTTCTCCGGCCACAAGCTGCATGCGCCGAAGGGCATCGGCATCCTGTACGTGCGCGACGGCGCGCCCTACACGCCGCTGATGATCGGCGGCGGCCAGGAAGGCGGGCAGCGGTCCGGCACCGAGAACATGCCCGGCATCGCCGCCCTCGGCGCCGTGCTGGCCGCGCTGGAAGCGGGGACGACGTTCCGCGGCCACGCTGAACTGGCGGCCATGCGCGACCGGCTGGCGGCCGCCCTGCGCGATGCCTTTCCCGCCGTCGCGTTCAACGCGCCGTTCGAACACACCTTGCCGACCACGCTGAATTTCTCCGTGCCCGGCGTGTCCGGCAAGGACCTGCTCGACCTGTTCGACGCGGCCGGCGTGCGCGTCAGCGCGGGTTCGGCCTGTTCCGCCGCCAAATCCACGCCCAGTTATGTGCTGGACGCGATGGGCCTGCCCTTGTCGCGCAGCGGCGCCGCCGTGCGCCTGTCGATCGGGCCGCTCGCGGACGACGCCTTCATCGACGCCGCCTGCGCGCGCATCCGGCGCTGCGGCGAGGCGCTGCGCACGTCACCGCTCAGCGGCGGGAATCCCGGCATCATGCAGGTCAGCGGCGAAGGGCGGCACGGCTGGATCGTGTTCGATGCCGCCACGTGCGTCGTGCTCGATCCGCCGCGCGGGCAGGCGGAGCGCATCGCCGCGCTCGTGCGCGACGCGGGCCTGCGCATGCACACGTTCGACGACGCGGATTGCGCCGCCGTCGCGCTGGACGACGGCAGTCATGCGCCCTGCATTGCCATCGGCGGCGCCGTGCTGGCCCGACTGCCGGACGGCTATCTGTTGGGCGCCGCGGAGGCGGGCCGCCTGCCGCGCACGAACGTGCGCCACGTCTTCGGCACCGTCGACGTCGCGCGCCTGGCGCGCGTCGCGCAGGACGGCGCCGTGCAGTGCCACGGCGCCGACGTCGACGGCCTGGCCTGCACCACGCTGGCCGCGCCGCGCGAATGCGCTGCCGGTGCGGCCTGGCAGCTGCATCCGGAAGCGCTGGACGGTTTCCTGCGCCGCCACGAAGACGCGCTGCTCGTCGACGTGCGCGAAGGCTTCGAGGCGGCGGCCGGCGCGATGGCGTTGCACGGCCGCGCGGCGCACAACGTGCCGCTGTCGCGACTGGCGGAACACGTGGCGGCGTGGTTGTCGGAACCGGCGCGTCCCGTCGTTTTCGTGTGCCGCAGCGGCAATCGCAGCGCGAAGGCGGCCCAATGCCTGCGCCGGGCCGGACATGCGCAGGCATGGACCCTCGTGGGCGGTGTCGCGCTGGCCTGAACATACCGATTGTCAACCTGTGTACGCTACCGCACAGTTTTCAGGCACATGATCTCTTAGCATGGCAAAAGCCGTGCGCCCTCGAGTCTTTTCGCTCTCACCCGAATGGTCGCGTCCCGCGTCAGCCGGCGGTCGGTTGCGCACGCCACCATGAGGTTCCTGTTGAAAGAAGAAAAAGCGCATCCACCCGCAGCCCGCGGCCTCGCCAACGACGACGCACCGCTGCGCGCCGAACTGTTTTCCGCCGCCCAGATGGCCGTGCACGGCCGCCGCCTCGCCGCGCGCCATCAACTGAGCAGCCAACCGGGCAGCGACCGCCTGCTGGCGCGCCTGGCCGACAACGCTGGCGTCATCGCCGACGCCTGCGCCGGCCTCACCCTCGCCGCCAAGGCCGGCGTGCGCCTGGCGCCGGCGGCCGAATGGCTGCTCGATAATTACTACCTGATCGAGGAGCAGATCCGCCTCGCGCGCAGCCACCTGCCCAGGGATTACAGCCGCGAGCTGCCCTGCCTGCAGGATGCCGATGCGTGCGACAGCCCGCGCGTGTACCAGCTGGCGCTGGAGCTGATCGCGCATGGCGACGGCCGCCTGGAGCCGGAAAGCCTGGCGCGCTTCGTCGCCGCCTACCAGGAGGGGACGCCGCTGGCACTGGGCGAGTTGTGGGCGATCCCGATCATGCTGCGCCTCGCGCTGATCGACAACCTGCGCCGCATCGCCGCGCGCCAGGCCGACAGCCGGCGCCAGCGCGAACAGGCCAACCGCTGGGCCGACCGCATGACGGCCAAGGCCGACGAGCGCCCCGGTGACCTCATTCTCGTCGTGGCCGACATGGCGCGCGACGTGCAGCCGATGGGCTCGGGCTTCGTGGCCGAACTCACGCGCCGGCTGCAGGGCCGCAGCGGCCCGCTCACGCAGGCATTGCAATGGATCGCCACGCGTCTCGCCGACGAAGGCCGCACGATCGACCAGGCCGTGCAGGCCGACGTCACGCAGCAGGCCACCGACCAGGTCTCGGTCTCCAACACGATCGCCAGCCTGCGCCTGCTCGGCAGCACCGACTGGCGCGAATTCGTCGAGACGATGAGCGCCGTCGAGCAGGCGCTGCGCGGCGACCCGGCCGGCGTCTACGGCAGGATGGACTTCGCCACGCGCGACCATTATCGCCACGTGGTCGAACGCCTCGCGCGCGCCAGCGGCCGCAGCGAGACGGAGATCGCGACCGAGGCCCTCGCGCTGGCGGCGGAACCGCGCACGGTCGGCGAGGGCGGCCTGGACGCGCGCCTGCGCCACGTCGGTTACTACCTGGCCGGCAACGGCTTGCCCCAACTGGAAGCGCGCCTGAACATGCGCCCCGGCCTCAAGGCCGCGCTGCGCCGCGCGGCGCGCGCGCGTCCGCTGCTGTCCTACCTGGGCGCCATCGGCGCGTTCACGGCGCTGTTCGCGGCGGCGGCCGTCGTGCATGCGATGCAGGAGGGCGCCGGCCCCGGCCTGCTCGTCGCCATCGGGGTGCTGGGTGTGCTCGGCGCGAGCCAGCTGGCGCAGACCCTCGTCAACCTGATGGCCACGCGGCTGGTGGCGCCGGCGCCGCTGCCGCGCATGGATTTCAGTGCCGGCATCCCGCCCGATGCGCGCGCCATCGTCGTCGTGCCGGCGCTGCTGTACAGCCGCGACAACGTGGCGGCGCTGGTCGACGCGCTCGAGGTGCGCTACCTGGCCAACCGCGATCCGCACCTGCGCTTCTGCCTCCTGACCGACCTGGTCGACGCGCCGCGGCAAGAGGTGTACGGCGACGCCGAACTGATCGAACAGGCGCGCGCCGCCATCGCCGCGCTGAACGCGAAGTACGACGAGGCGGGCCCGTTCCTGCTGCTGCACCGCCAGCGCGTGTGGAGCGAAGGCGAGGGCGCCTGGATCGGCCGCGAGCGCAAGCGCGGCAAGCTGGAAGACCTGAATACTTTCCTGTTGCGCGGCGAGCGCGCGCCGTTCGCCGTCATCGAGGGCCCGGTCGACGGCCTGGACGAGATCCGCTATGTGATCACGCTCGACGCCGACACCCAGCTGCCGCGCGACGCCGCGCGCGCCTTCGTCGCCGCGATGGCGCATCCGCTCAACCATCCCGTGTTCTCGGCCGATGGCCGGCGCGTGGTGGAAGGCTACGGCCTGCTGCAGCCGCGCGTGACGGCGGCGCTGCCGCCGGAGGATGCATCGCGCTACGAACGGCTGTGCGGCGGCGAGCCGGGCATCGATCCGTACACGCGCACCGTATCCGACGTCTACCAGGACCTGTTCGGCGAAGGCTCGTTCACGGGCAAGGGCATCTACGACCTGGAAGCGTTCGAGCGCGTGCTGCGCGGACGCTTTCCGGACGACCGCGTGCTGTCGCACGACCTGCTGGAAGGCTGCTATGCGCGTTCCGGCCTGCTCAGCGACGCCGCGCTCGTCGAAGCCTGCCCGGCGCGCTACAGCGACGACGTCAGCCGGCGGCACCGCTGGATCCGCGGCGACTGGCAGCTGGCCGGCTGGCTGCGCGCGCGCGTGCCGCTGGCCGACGGCCGCACGGAACCCAATCCGCTGCCGCCGCTGGCGCGCTGGAAGCTGTTCGACAACCTGCGCCGCAGCCTCGTCGCGCCCACGCTGACCGTCGCGCTGCTGTTGTGCTGGACCCTGCTGGCGGCACCCGCGTTCTGGAGCGCGGCCGTGCTGGCCGTGTTCTTCCTGCCGTTCGCGCTGGGCGCCTTGATCGGCCTCGCCGACAAGCCGCACGACCTCCCGCTGGGCCAGCACCTGCTGAACTGGGCGCAGTCCACGCGCATCGGCCTGGGCCACGCGCTGCTGAACACGGCCTTCCTGCCGCACGAAGCCAGCTACGGCCTGGACGCGATCGCGCGCGCCGCGTGGCGCATGCGCGTGTCGAAACGGCGCCGGCTCGAGTGGCGGGCGTCGAGCCTGTCGCGCTCCAGCACCGACATGGAATCGAACTGGCAGAACATGTGGTTCGCGCCCGCATTCGCGGTCGGCGCCGCCGTCCTGCTCAGCTTTGCGAATCCGTTCGCGCTGTTCGCCGCCGCGCCGCTGCTGTTGCTGTGGTTCCTGTCGCCGGTCGTGGCGTGGTGGGTCAGCCTGCCGGCCGCGCGTCCCGTGCCGCATCTCTCGGGCAGCCAGCGCCGCTTCCTGCGCGTGCTGGCGCGCCGCACCTGGGCGTTCTTCGAGGACCACGTCACGGCGCAGGACAACTGGCTCCCGCCGGACAATATGCAGGAGCATCCGGCGCCGGTCGTCGCGCACCGCACGTCGCCGACGAATCTGGGGCTGGCGCTGCTGGCCAACGTCACGGCCTGGGACTTCGGCCACGCAGCGACGAGCGAACTGCTGGCGCGCACGCGCGCGACCCTGGGCACGATGGCCCGGCTGGAACGCCACCGCGGCCATTTCTACAACTGGTACGACACGCGGACGCTGGCGCCGCTGCCGCCGCAATACGTGTCGGCCGTCGACAGCGGCAACCTGGCCGGGCACCTGTTCACGCTCGCCGCCGGCCTGGAAGGCCTGGCCGACGAGCCCATCGCGTCCAGCCGCGCGCTGGACGGCATCCGCGACACGCTCGACGTCGTCGAGGAACATGCGACACCCGCGATGCCCGCCGTACGCGAGGCGATCGCCGCGCTGCGCCAGCAGCTGACGCCCGAGCGCTGCCGCAACGCGGGCACGCTGCCGGGTCTCGCCGAGTGCCTGCAGGCGCTGGCGCGCCAGGCCGAGGCGCTGTGCACCGTCGTGCCGCTCGACGCCGACCCGCAGTTGCGCGACTGGGCCGGCAAGCTGGCGGCGCAAACGGCCGCCGCCCGGGACGACCTGCTCCTGATGGCGCCGTGGATGCGCGTCGTGCAGGAATACGTGATCGATTCGACCCTCACGCGCATCCCGACCTTGCGCGAGCTGGCCAGCTTCGGCATGAAGGCGCCCGGCGACGACCTGGCGCCGGAAGAGCGCACGCGCCAGCTGCTGCTCGCGCGCCTCGTGGCGGAAGGCTGCGTCAACGCGCGGGCGCGCCTGCAGGAGATCGCGCAGCTGGTCCGCGACGCGCGCGCGTGCGCCGACATGGATTTCTGCTTCCTGTACAACGAAGACACGGGCCTGCTGGCGATCGGCTACCACGTCGCCGAGCGCCGGCTGGACGCCGGCAGCTACGACCTGCTCGCGTCGGAAGCGCGCCTGGCCAGCTTCGTCGGCATCGCGCAAGGCCAGTTCCCGCAGGAGCACTGGTTCGCGCTGGGCCGCCAGCTGTGCCTCGTGCACGGCCAGCAGTTGCTGCTGTCGTGGAGCGGATCGATGTTCGAATACCTGATGCCCCTGCTGGTGATGCCGACGTACCGCGATACGCTGCTCGACCAGACCTGTCGCGGCATCGTGCGCGCCCAGGCCGAGTATGGCCGCCGGCGCAACGTCCCGTGGGGCATCTCCGAGTCCGGCTACAACGCGGTGGACGCCGCGCTGAATTACCAGTACCGCGCGTTCGGCGTGCCCGGCACGGGTGCGAAACGCGGCCTCGGCGAAGACCTCGTCGTCGCGCCGTACGCCACGATGATGGCGTTGATGGTCGAGCCGGAACGCGCGTGCGCCAACCTGGAACGCATGGCGAAGCTGGGCTTCATGGGCCGCTACGGCTTCTACGAGGCCGTCGACTATACGCCGGCGCGCCTGCCGCACGGGCAGGCCTGCGCCATCGTGCGCTCGTTCATGGTGCACCACCAGGGCATGGGATTCCTCGCGCTGTCGTACCTGCTGCACGACCGGCCCATGCAGCGCCGCTTCGAGAGCGACCCGCAATTCCGGGCCACGCTGCTGCTGTTGCAGGAGCGCGTGCCGGCCGCGGGCGCGCATGCGTCCGCGCGCGCCGACGCCGAGGAACTGCGCCTGCCGACGCCGGACGCAGGCATGACGGCGCGCACCGTGGCGCGGCCCGATGCGGCGCCGCAGGAAGTGCAGTTGCTGTCCAACGGCCGCTACCACGTGATGGTGACGGCCGGCGGCGGCGGCTACAGCGTCTGGCGCGACCTGGCCGTCACGCGCTGGCGCGAAGACCCGACCGTCGACGACCGCGGCCACTTCTGCTACGTGCGCGACCTGGACGACGGCGCCGTGTGGTCGAACACGTGGCAGCCCACCCTGGCGCGGCCCGAACATTACGAGGCCGTGTTCTCCGAGGCCCGCGCGGAGTTCCGCCGGCGCGACCGCGGCATCGAGCTGCACACGGAGATCGTCGTCTCGCCCGAGGACGACATCGAGCTGCGCCGCCTGCGCATCGCCAACAAGACGGGGGCGACCCGCACGATCGAGCTGACGAGTTATGCGGAGGTGGTGCTGGCGCCGGCCGCGGCCGACGCCGCGCATCCGGCGTTTTCCAAGCTGTTCGTGCAGACGGAGATCCTGGCCGAGCGCGGCGCGATCCTGTGCGCGCGCCGCCCGCGCCACAAGGAAGAAGCCGTGCCGTGGCTGCTGAACCTGATGACGGTGCATGGCGAGAACGTGGACGCGTCGCTGCCCGAATTCGAAACGAGCCGCGCGGCGTTCATCGGCCGCGGCCGCGGCAATGCGCGTCCGGCCGCGCTGGAAGGACGCGCGCCGCTCGGCGGATCGGCCGGCGCCGTGCTCGATCCGGCGGTGGCGATCCGCCGCGTCGTGCGCCTCGCCCCGCACCAGGAAGTGAGCGTCGATATCGTGCTGGGCGCGGCCGATACGCGCGAACAGGCGCTGCGCCTGATCGACAAATACCAGGACCGCCACCTGGCCGACCGTGTGTCCGAACTGGCGTGGACGCACGGCCAGGTGGTGCTGCGCCAGCTGAACGCGAGCGAGGCGGACGCCCAGCTGTATGCGCGCCTGGCCGGCAGCGTGCTCCATCCGCAGGCCGCGTTGCGCGCCGACCCCGCCATCATCGCGCGCAACCAGCGCGGCCAGTCGGGCTTGTGGCCCTACGCGATCTCGGGCGACTACCCGATCGTACTGCTGCACATGCGCGCCGCCGCCAACATCGAACTGGCGCGCCAGCTGGTCCAGGCGCACGCGTGGTGGCGGCTGAAAGGGCTCGTCGTCGACCTCGTGATCTGGTGCGAGGACGGCGAGTCGAAGACGGGCGGCTACCGCCAGGCGCTGCACGACCAGATCATGAGCCTGATCGCCTCCGGCCTCGACGCGCAGTCGATCGACCGGCCGGGCGGCGTGTTCGTGCGCATGCCCGACCAGATCCCGAACGAGGACCGCGTGCTGATGCAGGCCGTGGCGCGCGTGATCCTGTCCGACGAGCATGGCGGCCTGGCCGAACAGCTGCGCCGCGCGGCCGCGCGCAAGGTCGAGCTGCCGCCGGCGTTCGTGCCGGCCTTGCCCGCGCGGCAGCACGCGCCGGCCAGGCCGGCGGCGCCCGCGCTGGTGCTGGACAACGGCATCGGCGGCTTCAGCGAGGACGGGCGCGAATACGTCATCCGCACGGGTCCGGGCCGGCCCACGCCGGCGCCGTGGGCCAACGTGCTGGCCAGCCCCATGTTCGGCAGCGTCGTGTCGGAAAGCGGCCAGGCCTACAGCTGGAACCAGAACGCCCATGAATTCCGGTTGACGCCGTGGGACAACGATCCGGTGGCCGACCGCGGCGGCGAAGTGTTTTATGTGCGCGACGAACAGACCGGCGTGTTCTGGTCGCCGACCGCGCTGCCGGCGCCGTCGGGCGGCGAGTACGTCACGCGCCACGGCTTCGGCTACAGCGTGTTCGAGCACGCGGCGCATGGCATCCACAGCGAGCTGCTGACGTATGTGGCGCTGGACGCGCCGCTCAAGCATGTCGTCGTCAAGCTGCGCAACGACGATGCCGTCGCGCGCCGGCTGTCCGTGACCGGTTACGTGGAATGGGTGCTGGGCGACCTGCGTGCGAAATCGGCGCTGCACGTGGTGACCGAGCAGGACCCCGTCAGCGGCGCGCTGTTCGCCCGCAATGCCTACAACGCCGACTTCTCCGGCCGCGTCGCTTTCTTCCACCTCGACGCCGAGCACGTGGCCTTCACGTGCGACCGCGCCGAATTCATCGGCCGCGACCGCAGCCTGGCCGATCCGGCCGCGCTCGGACGCGCGACCCTGTCCGGCCGCGCCGGCGCCGCGCACGATCCTTGCGCGGCGCTGCAGACCGTCGTCGAGCTGCTGCCGGGCGAGGAGCAGGAACTGGTGTTCATGCTCGGCGTCGGCGGCCGCCGCAACCTGGACGCTTCCGGCATGGTCCAGCGCCACAGCGGCGCGGCGACGGCCGCCGCCGACCTGGCGCGCGTGCGCGACTTCTGGGACGAGACGCTGGGTGCCGTACGCATCGAGACGCCCGAACCGGAATTCGACGCGCTCGCCAACGGCTGGCTGATGTACCAGACGATCGCCTGCCGCATGTGGGCGCGCAGCGGCTATTACCAGTCGGGCGGCGCCTACGGCTTCCGCGACCAGCTGCAGGATGCGATGGCCACCGTGCACGCGCGGCCGGAACTGCTGCGCGACCACATCCTGCTGTTCGCCGGCCACCAGTTCGTCGAAGGCGATGTGCAGCACTGGTGGCATCCGCCGACCGGACGCGGCGTACGCACGCGCTGCTCGGACGACTATCTGTGGCTGCCGCTCGCCGTGCATCGCTACGTCGGCGTCACCGGCGACGATTCGCTGCTGGACGAGGTCGCGCCGTTCATCGAAGGCCGCGCGCTCAAGCAGGACGAGGAATCGTGGTTCGACGTACCCGGCCAGTCGCGCGAGCAGGCCAGCATCTACGAACATTGCGTGCGCGCGCTGCGGCGCGCCCTCGCGTTCGGCCCGCACGGCCTGCCGCTGATCGGCACGTGCGACTGGAACGACGGCATGGACCGCGTGGGCAACGGCGGCTGCGGCGAGAGCGTCTGGCTCGGCTTCTTCCTGTACGACGTGCTGTGCCGCTTCGCCGACCTGGCCGACCGCCGCGGCGACTACGGTTTCTGCACCACCTGCCGCAGCGCGGCCCAGGTCCTCGCGCACAACATCGAGGACAACGCGTGGGATGGCGAATGGTATCGGCGCGCCTATTTCGACGACGGCACCCCGCTCGGCTCGCGCGACAACGACGAGTGCCGCATCGATTCGATCGCGCAGAGCTGGGCCGTGCTGTCCGGCGCCGCCGACCGCGGACGGGCGCGCATCGCGATGGATGCCGTCGATGCGCATCTCGTGCGGCGCGACGCGGCACTGGTCCAGCTGCTCGATCCGCCGTTCGACCAGGGCCGGCTCGACCCGGGCTATATCCGCGGCTACGTGCCGGGCGTGCGCGAGAACGGCGGCCAGTACACGCACGCCGCGATCTGGACGGCGATGGCGTTCGCGCAGCTGGGCGACACGGAACGGGCGTGGGAACTGGCACGCATGATCAACCCGCTCAACCACGCGCGCACGGAGGCAGCCTGCGACGTGTATAAAGCCGAACCGTATGTGATGACGGCCGACGTGTATGCGGCCGCGCCGCACGTGGGACGGGGCGGCTGGAGCTGGTACACGGGGTCGGCCGGCTGGATGTACCGGCTGATCGTCGAATCCCTGCTGGGCGTGACGCGCGCGGGCGACACGCTGACGCTCGTGCCGCGCCTGCCCGCCGGCTGGGAGGGCTTCCGCCTGCACTATCGCTACCGCGGCAGCCACTACACGATCGCCGTGCGCCGCGCGGACGCGCCGCTGCTCCGGGTGGACGGCGTGGCGCAGCAGGGCAGCACGATCGCGCTGGCGGACGACGGCCGCACGCACGAGGTGGAACTGCACGTGACTTCCCGCCACGACGCGGCCGCCAGCGCGCCGCATGCGGGCAGGACGGCGTTCGAACAGATGCGGCCTTAAAATTTGTCAATAAATTAATATCTATCTGACAATTTTATGAGCCTTGGATCAAGGCGGAAATGCATGCAATTGCAAAAATTGCATCATGAAAACCTTAATCCCCACTCTTTCCCTGGTGCTGGCTGCGGCCGGCGTGTTCAACCCCGCGGCCGCCGCCACGCGCGAACACCGCGAATTCGAAGCGACCTTGCTGGCGCCGTACCGCGGCGACGCCGGCGCGCGCCCGGATGCGCGCGCGTTCGCGCTGTCGTTCGACTATCCCGGCCTGCGCGGACGCGTCCCCGTGACGTGGCGTGTGGACCTCGTCGCGCCGTCCGGCCGCCGCGTCGCGCAGTGGCACGGGCACCTGGCGCTGACCGGCAGGCCGGTCGATGTGGTCGTGCGCTGGACCGGCAGCCTGGCCGGCCGCCGGCCCGCGCCCGGCATCTATCACGTGCGCCTGCATGCCGCCGCCGGGGGCGAGACGGCCGACCAGTCCTGGGACATCGCCGTGGGCACGCTGCCGGCACCGGCGCTGCCGGCCTTTGCGCCGCTGGCGACGGGACATGCGCACATGATGGCCGCGCCGGCGCCGGGCGCGCTGCCGTACACGGTCTATTACGGCAACCTGCACAGCCAGACGCGCGACAGCGACGGCGGCGGCCCCGTCGCCACCTGCCACGGCGCGCAGGACCCGCAGACGGCGCCCTACGGCCCCGACGCCGCCTACCCGTACGCCCGCAACCACGGCCTGGACATCCTGATGGTCTCGGAGCACAACCACATGTACGACGGTTCGGACGGCACGAACCCGGACGCCGATCCCGTGAAAGCGAAGGCCATGTACCAGGCGGGCCTGAAAACGGCGCGCGACTACACCGGTGCGAATCCGGGCTTCCTGGCCTTGTACGGCATGGAGTGGGGCGTGATCGGCAACGGCGGCCACCTGAACATCTTCGACAGCGACGAGCTGCTCGGCTGGGAGAAGAACGCGAAGGGCGAGCTGATCGCCGACACGGAAACGGCCAAGAGCGACTACGCCGCGCTGTATGCGCTGATGCGCCAGCGCGGCCTGACGGGCCAGTTCAATCATCCGGCGTTGACGGGCCAGTTCGCCGTGAACGGCACGCCGCTTGCGTACACGGCGGACGGCGACGCCGTCATGGCCTTGTGCGAAGTGGTCAACAGCTCGGCGTTTTCCAGCAGCGAGAACGAAGGAGAAACCCGGCGCAGCAATTTCGAACAGGCCTGCAACAAGCTGCTGGAAGCGGGCTACCACGTCGCGTTCAGCAGCAACCAGGACAACCACTGCGCCAACTGGGGCGCGTCGTACAGCAACCGCAGCGCCGTCCTGATCCCGAACGGCGTGCCGCTTGATCGCGCCAGCTTTCTCGACGCCGTGCGCGCGCGCCGCGTGTTCGCCACGATGGACAAGGATGCGCAGGTGGTCTTCACCGCGAACGGACACCTGATGGGCGAGCGCTTCGACAACACGGGAGCGCTGCGCCTGCAGGTGGCGTACGCCAGCGCGTCCGACCGGCGGGCCGCGACGGTGGCGATCGTGGAAGGCGTCCCGGGCCGCAACGGCGACGTGAGCCAGCTGTCCGACAAGGCCGACGTCACGACCGTGCCGGCGCCCGGCGCGCATTTTTATTACGCGAAGGTGACGCAGGACGACGGCCGTGTGCTGTGGTCGGCGCCCGTGTGGATCACGCAGGCGGCGCAGCCTTAGAACCCGAGGTTGCGCCCCGCGCCGAGCAAGGTCGCGATGCCGAGTACCGCGAAGATGAGCGCGGCCAGGCCGTGCACGAGTTTCAGCGATCCCGGGTTGTCGTTGAGACGCGCGGCGATGCGGTCGCCGAAGTACACGGCCGGCACGTTCGCGATCATCATGCCGAGCGTCGTGCCGGCGACCACGGACACGGCGGCGCTGTAGCGCGCCGCCAGCGCGACGGTCGCGATCTGCGTCTTGTCGCCCATCTCGGCGACGAAGAACGCGATCGCGGTGGCGAGGAAGACGCCGAAGCGCGCCAGCGGGGGCGCGTCGTCATCGACTTCGTCCGGCACCATGATCCAGGCGGCCATGCCGAGGAAGGCGATGCCCAGCACCCAGCGCATGACGTCGGGGCCCAGCAGCCTGCCGACGAGGGCGCCGACGGCGGCCGCGAAGGCGTGGTTGGCGATCGTCGCGACGAGGATGCCGCAGACGATCGGCAAAGGGCGGCGGAAGCGCGCGGCGAGCAAAAAGGCCAGCAACTGCGTCTTGTCGCCGATTTCGGCGAGGGCGACGATGCCGGTGGATACGAGGAATGCGTCCATCTGGGAACCGCGGCGCAGCGCGGAAGGTCGAGCGGTGAAAGGCGGATCATAGCAGAGCCCCGGGCGAAAATGCTATCCTGCTCGGCGCTCCCGTCATCCGGGGTCAATCACCATTCGAGGAACCCAAGAGTGCAATCCATGAACCGCATCGCAGCAGCGATCCTGCTCGCTTTCTCCGGCGCCGCACTGGCGCAGGCGCCCGCCGTCCCCGCCGCCCCCGCCGCACCTCCCGCTTCCACCGCTTCCACCGCTTCCGCCGCCGCGTTCGACGCCGCCGCCGCCCTGAATGCGCACCTGGCGGACGACGTCGAACGCACCATGAAATCGTTCGACGTGCCCGGCATCGCGATCGCCGTCGTCAAGGACGGCAAGGTCGTGGCCACGCAAGGCTTCGGCGTGCGCAAGCTGGGCGCCCCCGGCAAGGTCGACGGCAAGACGTTGTTCGAGATCGCGTCGAACTCCAAGGCGTTCACGGCGGCCGCGCTGGCGATGCTCGTCGACGAAGGCAAGCTGGCGTGGGACGATCCGGTCACGAAGCACCTGCCGGACTTCCAGATGTACGACGCGTACGTCACGCACGAGATGACGGTGCGCGACCTGCTCACGCACCGCAGCGGCCTGGGTCTCGGCGCGGGCGACCTGCTGTGGTGGCCGACGACGAATTTCTCGACCGACGAAATCATCCACAAGCTGGGCTACATCCGCCCGGCCACGAGCTTCCGCAGCAGCTATGCGTACGACAACCTGCTGTACATCGTGGCCGGCAAGATCGTCGCGGCGAAGTCGGGCAAGACGTGGGGCGAGACGATCCACGAACGCATCCTCGCGCCGGTGGGCATGGCGTCGACGACGACGAGCCTTCTCGAGAACGCGGGCAATCCGGACGTGGCGAATGCCCACAGCAAGATCAACGACAAGATAGCGGCCGTGAAGGCGATGCCCGTGCCGAACGCGGTGGGCGCCGTCGGCATCAACACGAATGCCGAGGACATCGCGCGCTGGATGAACGTGCTGCTGGCCGGAGGCCGCGTCGGGATGGGCGCCGACGGCAAGGAAGTGCGGCTGTTCAGCGCGAAGCAGGCGCGCGAGATGTGGACGGCGCAGACGCCGATGCGCATCAGCGAACCCGATCCGAGGCTGGCCGGCACGCGCCCGAACTTCCTGGCCTACGGCCTCGGCTTCCAGCTGCGCGACTGGCAGGGCCGGCTCCTGGCCATGCACAGCGGTGCGCTGCAGGGCTTTTATTCGAAGGTGCTGCTGGTGCCGGAAGCGAAGATCGGCATCGCGATCCTGACCAATGCCGAAAGCGGCGGCGCGCTGAATGCGCTGCAGTACCAGCTGCTCGACCGCATGCTGAACCCGGCCGCCGGCACCGACTGGATCGGCGCGGTCAAGGCCGTCGAGGACGAGAAGCACGCGAAGGAACTGGCGCGCCTCGGCACGGCCGGCGCGGCGCGCGCGGCGAAGTCGCAACCGTCGCTGGCGCGCACGGCGTACGACGGCGACTACCAGGACCCGTGGTACGGCATCGCGACGATCAGGCACGTCGGCGGCAAACAGGTGTTGACGCTGTCGCGCACGCCCGACCTCACGGGCGAGCTGGAACACTACCAGCACGACACGTTCATCGTGCGCTGGAAGGAGCGCAACTTCAACGCGGACGCCTACGTGACGTTCGCGCTCAACCCGGACGGCAGCATCGAGCGCATGAAGATGCAGCCGATTTCCACCGAGACGGATTTCAGCTACGACTTCCAGGATTTGAACTTCACGCCGGTGAAGAAAAAATCCCCTTGATCCGTCGTTCCCGCGCAGGCGGGAACCTGATTTCGCGTGCGTGGCCGCGCAAAAACTTGGGCCCCTGCCTTCGCAGGGGCGACGTTATTAAAGCCGCGGGTCAGATTGAAAGCCGCACGTCAGATCGCCGGCACCGGCGAGAACCCGGAAATCGCCCGGTACTTGCCGTTGCCGTAGCGGAGCACCTGGCGCTGGTCGATCGCGGCCGGCGGCCCAGCGAACGCCTCGGCGCGGCTGATCGCGCCCTGGTAGTGGACGGTCAGGTCGCCGGGCTGGTCGTGCGTGGCGTCGATCGTCCAGCTGCCCTCGATCGCGTAGCAGTCGTGCGGCTCCGGCCCGCCGCCATCGTCGTGCGCGGCCGGATCCTGCGCGTGCGGCTTGATGAGCGGCGCCAGGCGGCGCTGGCAATCCGTCGCGCTGTCGACGTTGATGCCGGACAGCGCCAGCTCCACGGCCGGTTCGCGCCGGATCATGTCGCGGCCCACTTCGTACACGGCGAGCCAGGTGCCGCAATAGCCTTGCCAGCAGCTGCCGTATTCGACGGCCAAGGCCGGGTGCCGCGCGGCCAGCGCGACTTCGCGCACCGCGGCGGCGCCGGAAAAACCGCGCAGCGCGAAGATGCCCTGGCGTGCGCTCACGCCCCAGGTGCCGCGGCGCTGCTCGAACTGGTAGGCCGCCAGCGCCATCGGCGTCGCATGGACGGCGGTGGAGTGCCCGTCGTCGCCGGCCGGCACGAGGCCCGCGACGAGCGTCACGTGCGTCGCGTCCGTGCGCAGCACCAATTTCGGTTCGACGAGCACCCGGTTCGTGCCCGTGTTCCAGCCGGCGTAGATGCCATGCGCCATGCCGGGAAGGGGCGGCAGCGTGGCGCTGTGCACGCGCCCGGCCGCGCTGTCGCTCCAGCCGGGGAAGGCCAGCGCGGCCAGCTGGGCCGGCGTGGGCAGGGGCGACGCGCCCGCACCGAGACACAGGGCCGGCGCGCAGGCCGCCACCACGACCGCGCGGACCGCGCTGCGCCAGGAAGTCGCGCGCCCCATCAGATCTTCTTGCCGTTCCAGACGGCCATCATGTCGGGCGAGCCCTGCGAACGGATGCCGTTGTCCTGCAGGATGCCTTCGGTCGCGTCGACCATCGCCTTGCGCGGCAAGACCATCGTCTCGCCGATGCGCTGGTCGAAGCGCAGCACGACCAGGTCGTCCTTGAGGTCGCGCAGCAGGGCGACCAGGTGGCGCAGGCTGTGCACGGGCACGCCGTTGACGGATTCCACGACGGAGCCGAAGCGGTTGCTGTAGCCGGCGACGACCTTGTGCGGGAAGAACGGCGAGCTGACGACGACGAGTTCCTCGTGCTGCGCGTCCGGCTCGTCGCCGCGGCGCGTGACGAGCGGGCTGGCGTTGAAGCCGTAGGCGTTCTGCAGCTGGGCGTTGGCGGTGATGAAGGAGAGGTATTCGGCCGTGGCGCGCGAGAACACGATCGGGCCGTACACGAAGTACGACGGGTAGGTGCCTTCCAGCGGCGGGATCAGGAGGGGACGCGGGCCGCCGACGGGCACCTGCACCTGCATGGTCTTGCCGTCGCGGACGATGGTCAGCGGCACCTTGCCGTCCTTCGCGACCTGCTGCACGCGATACTGGAAGCGCACGCGCAGGTTCGGGCCCAGCTTGACCATGCCCTGGTCGTCGATCGGGTACTCGCCGATGCGCGTGATGACGTCCCATTCCTTCAGCGGATACGCGGCATCGCTGCGGTAGGGGCGGTGCACGACGACGCCGTCGACCGACTTGTCGAGCTTGAGGTATTGGCGCAGGACCGGATTTTCCAGGGTCTGGACGTCGTCCAGCAGCAGCGGCTTGCCGTCGTAGCGGCCG
The DNA here is from genome assembly GCF_059491295.1 of Massilia sp. Masssp93. Lineage (NCBI taxonomy): Bacteria > Pseudomonadati > Pseudomonadota > Betaproteobacteria > Burkholderiales > Oxalobacteraceae > Massilia > Massilia sp. Masssp93. Next base: position 6,542,458 of record NZ_CP168502.1, read on the forward strand.
TCGGCCACGTCGCGCAGGAACAGTTCCACTTCCTCGTTGGGGATCACGTAGCCGATGTTCTGGGCGTTCGCCGCCACCGAGAACGCGAGGCCGACCATCTTGTCGCCATCGATCACGGGGCCACCGCTGTTGCCGGGGTTGATCGGCGCGTCGATCTGCACGCGCAGGCCCGCGCTGCCGTACCCGTAGTGGACGAATTCGACGCGCGAGACGATGCCCTTGGTGACGGACAGCGACGTGCCGCCGAGCGGGTAGCCGTACGCCATCACGGCCTCGCGCACGTCCGGCAGCACGCTCGCGCGCTTGACCGGATGGTGCTTGTCGAAGAACGATTCGTCATCCAGCTTCAGCAGGGCCAGGTCCATGCCGCGCGCGATCGCAACGACGGTGGCGCCGACCTTGTCGCCGTCCTGGCTCGCCTGCACCTGCACCTGGCTCGCGTAGCCGACCACGTGGGCGTTGGTCAGGATGCGCTTGCCCTCGATGACGACGCCCGATCCGGTGATGTCCTGCGGCGTGGCCTTGGTCCAGGGCTTGAACGGGTCCGGACGACGCAGCGTGCTGAAGATCTTGACCACCGAGTTCTCGACGGCAGGGGAAACGGACGGCGCGGCGGTCGGCGGGGCGGTGGCCTGGCTGATTTCCTGGGCGTGGAGCGTGCAGCCGGCCAGCGCGAGCGCGGCGGCCGCGGCGAGGCGGACGATCTTCATGGATTCCCTATTCCGGTATGCGAAATGTGACATGCAAGCGTTGCCGTCGCAATATACACGGTGAGTAACTGTAAAAATGCACGAAATGTCACGCGTAACCATTCCGTAATGTTGGCCATGCATATATGCGGTGTCCGGTCGCCGCTCGCGGACACCGGCCGGACAGCCGCGGACACCGCGAACGGCCGCAACGCCGCCAAATCCGCGGCCTCGTCCATGGCATGAAGATTGCCTGTATAAAACGTCAACTTGCTGCTAAGGTGGCTGCGCTTTTCCTCGCACCGCAGCAGTCAAAAAGAACGAGCGGGCCGCCATCCGGTCCGCAGTCAAAAAAAATGTTGTGTGATTTCAGGAGACCCCATGGAACGCCGTACCTTCCTTAAAATCGGTGCCGGCACCGCCGGCGCCATGCTGGTGCCCGTGTTCGGCAACGCCATCGCGGCCGAGGAGATGCTGACCTCGATGTCCGTCGCGGCCAAGAAGGCGCTGGCCGACACCGCGCTGAATGCCGCCACCAAGGCCGGCGCGAGTTATTGCGACGTGCGCATCGGCCGCTATTTGAACCAGTACGTCGTCACCCGCGACCTGAACGTCGAGAACGTGACGAACACGGAATCGGCCGGCGTCGGCGTGCGCGTGGTGTGCAATGGCGCGTACGGCTTCGCCGCCACCAACGACATGACGCCGGACGGCATCGCGGGCGCCGCGCGCCAGGCGGTGGCGATCGCGAAGGCGAACGCCAGGCTGCAGTCGGAACCGGTACGGCTGGCGCCCGTGAAGGGCGTGGGCGACGTGGCGTGGGCGACCCCGGTCGCCCGGGACTGGCGCACGGTGCCCATCAAGGACAAGGCCGAACTGTTGATCGCGGCGAACAAGGCGGGCATGGACGCCGGCGCGAGCTTCATGCAGTCGATGCTGTTCCAGGTACACCAGCAGAAGTACTTCGCGTCCACCGACGGTTCGTACATCGACCAGGACATCCAGCGCCTGTGGGCGCCGTTCTCCGCGACGGCGGTCGACAAGGCCAGCGGCAAGTTCCGCTCGCGGAATGGCCTGTCGGCGCCGGTCGGCATGGGTTACGAATACCTGGACGCCAGGCCCGAACACAAGCTCAAGGCGGCCGGCGGCGTCGCCACGCTGTACACGAAGTCCTATGACATCATCGAGGACGCGCGCGCCGCGGGCCGCGACGCCAGGCGCAAGCTGGCGGCAAAGTCGGTCACGCCTGGCAAGTACGACCTGATGCTGTCGCCCGAACACCTGTACCTGACGATCCACGAATCCGTCGGCCACCCGACCGAACTCGATCGCGTGCTGGGCTACGAGGCCAATTACGCCGGCACGAGCTTCGCCACGCTCGATAAATGGGAATCGAAGAAGTTCAACTACGGTTCGCCGCACGTGAACATCGTCGCCGACAAGACGACGCCGGGCTCGCTGGGCAACGTGGGATACGACGACGAAGGCGTCCGGACCAAGCGCTGGGACCTCATCAGGGACGGCATCCTCGTCAGCTACCAGGCCACGCGCGACCAGGCGCACATCATCGGCAAGACGGAATCGGACGGCTGCTCGTACGCGGACAGCTGGAGCAACGTGCAGTTCCAGCGCATGCCGAACGTCTCGCTGCAGGCCGGCAGCAAGAAGCTCACGCCGGACGAGATGGTCAAGGACATCAAGAAGGGCATCTATATCGTGGGCGACGGCTCGTTCTCGATCGACCAGCAGCGCTACAACTTCCAGTTCGGCGGCCAGCTGTTCTACGAGATCAACAACGGCAAGATCGGCCACATGCTGGAAGACGTGGCGTACCAGTCGAACACGCAGGACTTCTGGAATGCCTGCACGGCGGTCTGCGATGAGCGCGACTGGCGCATGGGCGGCTCCTTCTTCGACGGCAAGGGCCAGCCTCCGCAGATCAGCATCGTGTCGCACGGTTCATCGACCGCGCGCTTCAACGGCATCAACGTCATCAACACCGCCCGCAAGATCGGCTAAGGCAGGAGACCCCATACCATGACCATCCTGACCCAGGAACAAACCAAGCACATTTGCGACCGCGTCCTGTCCTTCTCGAAGGCGGACGAATGCATCGTTACCGTCGACGGCAGCCGCAACGGCAACATCCGCTTCGCGCGCAACCAGGTCTCCACGGCCGGCCTGGCGGACGACACGAACATCGCCGTGACGGTCGCCTTCGGCAAACGCCAGGGCACCGCCACCATCAACGAGTTCGACGACAAGTCGCTGGAAAAAGTCGTGCGCCGCGCCGAGGACCTGGCGCGCCTGGCGCCGGAAAATCCGGAATTCATGCCGGCCGTCGGCAAGCAGGACTACAAGGCGTCGCAGACCTTCAACGCCAGGACGGCCGCCATCGATCCGGAATTCCGCGCCCAGACGGCCGCGTATGCGATCGAAGCCTGCAAGAAGAACAAGCTCGTCGCCGCCGGCTTCTTCTCGGACGTCACGTCGTTCTCCAGCGTGGCCAACTCGAACAGCGTGTTCGGCCACCAGGAACAGACGGGCCTCGATTTCACCTGCACCGTGCGCACCGAAGACGGCCGCGGCTCCGGCTGGGTCAAGCGCTCGGCCACGGACGCCAACAAGTTCGACGCGCGCGAAGCGGCCGACGTCGCGATCGAAAAGGCGCTGCGTTCGGTCGACGCCAAAGCGCTGGAACCGGGCCGCTACACCGTGATCCTGGAACCGGCCGCCACGTCCGAGCTGCTCGGCTACATGCTGTCCGCCTTCGACGCGCGCGAGACGGACGAAGGCCGCAGCTTCCTGTCGAAGAAGGGCGGCGCCTCGCGCCTTGGCGACAAGCTGTTCGACCAGCAGGTGAACATCTGGGCCGACCCGTGGAACCCGGACGTGCCCGTGCTGCCGTGGGACACCGGGAACCTGATCGCGCGCCGGCGCATGGACCTGATCAAGGACGGCAAGGTCAACGCCCTGAACTACTCGCAGTACTGGGCGAAGAAGAAGGGCGTGCAGCCGACGGCCGCACCGGGCAACATCATCATGGCCGGTACCGGCAAGTCGACGGCGGAGCTGATCGCGAATACCAAGAAGGGCGTGCTCGTGACGCGCACGTGGTACATCCGCTCCGTCGACCCGCAGACCGTGCTGCTGACGGGCCTCACGCGCGACGGCACGTTCTACATCGAGAACGGCAAGATCAAGTATCCGATCAAGAACTTCCGCTTCAACGAGAGCCCCGTCACGATGCTCAACAACATCGACGAGATCGGCAAGCCGGTCGTCATCGCGGGCGACGAGGTGCCGTTCCAGATGCTGATTCCGCCGATGCGGGTACGCGATTTCAACTTCACGTCGCTGTCGGACGCCGTGTAATCGGAACGGCGCGTGCTGACGTAGGGTGGGCTCCCCGAGCCCACGCGAACATCAGCAATATGCAAACCACGTGTAATCGGAGCATCGAATGGAACGCCGTACCTTCTTCAACACGGGCCGCAGGATCGGCTGAGCGCATGGCGACGTACGATTTCTACTTCACGCGGCTGACCTACGAATCCGGCGATTGGGATGTGGACCAGCGCATGCCCAGCAACGTCCTGAACTCGCTCGTCGAGTACACGACCTTGCGGGTGGACACGGCCGAGCGCATCGTCGCGCTGTCGGACCCGAAGATGCTGGAAGCGCCGTTCTGCTACCTGGCCGGGCACAAGCTCGTGCAGTTCACGCCGGGCGAGCGGCGCAACTTCGAACGCTACGTGAAGGGCGGCGGCTTCGTGTTCGTGGACGACTGCAACCACGACATCGACGGCCTGTTCGCCAAATCGTTCGAGGCCGAGATGGCGCGCATCTTCGGCCCGAAGGCGCTGCATAAAGTCCCCAACGACCACCGCCTGTATTCCGCCTTTTTCCACTTCGACGGCCCGCCCAACACGGCCGTGGAGCTGAACGGCTGGGGCGACGATCTCGTGCACGAATACCTGCGCGCGATCGAGGTGAACGGCCGCATCGGGGTGCTGTACTCGAACAAGGATTACGGCTGCGAGTGGGACTACGACTTCCGCAACAAGCGCTGGCTCGCGGTCGACAACACCCGTTTTGCAGTGAACATCATTCAATACGCATTGGGAGCATGAGCTGTGGCAGAAGCGGCATGGACTGAGAACGAGATCGCCGACCTGGTGGCGAAAGTGAACGCGCTCAAGGAGAGCATGGGCCGCGTGATCGTCGGCCAGCGCGACGTGATCGACCTGCTCGTGACGTGCCTGCTGGGCGGCGGCCATGCGCTCGTCGAGGGCGTGCCTGGCCTCGGCAAGACGCTGCTCGTGAAGTCGCTGGCGCAGGCGACGGACATGCAGTTCCGGCGCGTGCAGTTCACGCCCGACCTGATGCCGTCCGATATCGTCGGCACCGAGATCCTGGAAGAAGACCCGGCCACGCGCCAGCGCGTGTTCCGCTTCCAGCGCGGCCCCGTGTTCACGCAGGTGCTGCTCGCCGACGAGATCAACCGCGCGCCGCCCAAGACCCAGTCGGCGCTGCTGGAAGCGATGCAGGAGCGCAGCGTGACGTTCGCCGGCCAGACGCATCGGCTGCCGCAGCCGTTCTTCGTGCTGGCCACGCAGAATCCGATCGAGCAGGCCGGCACGTACCCGCTGCCGGAGGCGCAGCTCGACCGCTTCCTGCTGCGCATCGACGTCGGCTACCCGACCGAGGACGAAGAGATGATGATGGTCGGCGCGACGACGCACGCGGGCCTGGCCGACGCCGTCCCGGCGCTGGACGTGGACACCCTGCTGCGCCTGCAGCAGCTCGTGCGCGACATCGAGATATCGGACGCGATGCTGCGCTATGCCACGCGCCTCGTACGCGCGACGCGGCCGGGCGACTCGCCCGTGGCGGCGATCCGCAAGCATATCGGCTGGGGCGCCGGCCCGCGCGCCGGCCAGGCCCTCGTGCTGGCGGCCAAGGCGCGCGCGCTGATGCGCGGCCGCCTCGCCGTCACGCGCGACGACGTCAAAGCCATGCTGCTGCCCGTGCTGGCGCACCGCGTGCTGCGTAATTTCGAGGCCGAGGCGGACGGCGTCGCCATCGCCGACATCCTCGCCGCCTTGTGCGCCGATGTCCAGGCAGGGTAAAACGTGCTGGCCGGTTCCGCGCTGATCGCGCACACGACGAACCTCGACCTCGTGGTACGCCATGTGCTGGCGGGGCTCGGGCACGGTATCCACGCGGGACGGGAGCGCGGCGCCGGCGTCGAGTTCTCGGAGTATCGTGCCTACGTGCCCGGCGACGAGTGGCGCCGCGTCGACTGGAAACTGCTGGCGCGTGCCGACCGGTACTTCGTGCGCGAGGCCGAGCGCGACAGCCACGTGGCCGTTTGGCTCGTGCTGGATGCGACGGCGTCGATGGCGGAGCCCAGCCGCGCCATCGACGGGCTGACGAAGCTGCAGTACGCGCGCGTGCTGCTGGCCTGCGTGGCCGCCGTCGCCCAGCGCCAGGGCGACGCGTTCGGCCTCGTCGTGTGCCACGGCGAGCGCGCCGACTTCCTGCCGGCCGCGCGCGGACCGCGCCAGCTGCAGCGCGTGCTGGCGCGCCTGAACGGCGTCGAGGCGGGCGGCGTGCTGCCCGGCGCCGACACCTTGCGCGCCAGCCTGCGCTTCGGCCGCGCGCCCGGCGTCGTGTGCGCCGCGAGCGATTTCCTCGACTGGCCGTCGGCGCTGTCGGACGCGCTGCTGCGCCTGCGCCGCATGCGCCATGACGTGCGCGCCCTGTGCCTGCACACGCAGGCGGAAGCGGATGCCGCGTTCGATCCGGCGCCGTCGTACCGCGACCCCGAGCACGGCGGCACCGTCCACCGTTTCGACCGCGACGTCTACGCGCGCAATCGCGCCGGCCACTTCGACGCCGTGACGCGGGAGTGCCGCCGGTACGACGTGCCGCTGATCCAGGCGTGCATCGAGCAGGCGCCGGGTGACGTCCTGCGTGCCTGGCTGCGCGCGCACGTGGCGGGAGTGCGGGCGGCATGATCCAGACGAGTTGGTGGTGGACGCTGCCGGTCGTGCTGCTGCCCATCCTGTGGCACCGCCGGAAGCGTGCGCAGACGAAGACGGCGCCGCTCGCCTCCGCGCGCTTCCTGCCGGACGCAACGCCGCAACAGCAGCGCGTGTGGCGCTGGCACGACGTGGTCCTGTTGCTGCTGCGCTGCCTGCTGCTCGTGACCCTGATCGCGCTGCTGGCCGACCTCGTGCTGGCGTGGCGCGGCGACACGGTGCTCGTGGTGCCGGGCACGCCGTCCGCCGTCGTCGCGCGCGAGGCCGCCGCCTTCAAGGATGCGCCGCGTATCGACCTGCCCGACCGCGACTTCGCCGCGTGGCTGCATGCGCACGAGCGCGAATTCGCACCGCGCGCGCGGCTGCTCGTCGTGGGCGACGCCGTCATGCCGGCCGTGCTGCCGCGCTTCCGCCACGCCGTCCTGCTGCGCACTTCCTCGATGCAGGCACCGCCGGCCGAGCGGCACGTCGCGGTATTCAGCGAGCGTCCGGATGCGTGGCGCCGGCTGTTCGCGGCGGCGGAAGGATCGTGGCATGTCGTCGTCGATGCCGTGCCGGGGCCGCGCACGGACGTCATCGTCTGGGATCGTCCGGACGCGCCGCCCGCCGGCCTGCGTGCGCCGCTGTGGTGGGTAGCGGATGCGGACGCGTTTCCCGAACTGGCCGGGGCCGCGAACATTGACGGCATGCGCTGGGCCGACAGCCCGCGCGGCCGCCTGTGGCAGGCTTTCGGCTGGCCGCCGCGCGATCCGGACGGCGCGCGCGCCCTGTTCGCCGCATGGCAGCGCCTGCACGTGGGGCCGCTGCCGTACACGGCGCCGGCGCAGGTGCTCGTTGCGGATGCCGCCGCGCCGGACGCAGGTTCGGCCAACGCGGCATCCGGCGCGCTGCGCCGCTGGCTGGGCCTCGCGCTCGTCGTGCTCTTTGCCCTGGAGAGGAGTGTGACCCATGCCCGGCGACCTTGACCTCGCGCGGCGCCTGGCGCGTGCCGCCATGCTGCGCCGGGCCGCCTTGTGGACAGTGGGCGCCGTGCCGTGGCTGCTGCTGCGCTCCGGTCCCGGCCTGCTGGCCTGGTCCGCGTTCTGCGCCTGGGACGGACTGCACCTGCAGCGCCGCGTGGCGCACGGCTGGGCGAACTGGATCGACGGCGCGGTGCCGGAGATGGAAGACAGCGCCGCGCTGCTGGCGCAGGAACCGGCAGGGGCCGTCGCGCAACTGCAGCGGCGGCGCCTCATCGCCCGCATCGATGCCGCGCTGACGCCGCGCCGGCTGCGTGCCATCGCCGCGGAACGCATTTCCCTCGGCCTGCCGTGGCTGGGCGCGAACCTGTTACTGGCCGGGCTGGCGTGGGGCGCCGCGCTGCTGCCGCATGCGGCCGGCACGCAAGCCGCCGCGGTCCGCGCCGCCGGCCGCCATGCGCCCGCGCCCGCGCCGCACGCGGGGCTGGTCGTCAAACTGGCCCCGCCGGCGTACACGGGCATGGCGCCGTCGTCGTCCGCCCCGCAGGATGTACAGGTGCCGGAACAGACGGCCGTCGAATGGTGCCTCGACGATCCGCGGGCGGCGGGCGAAACGATCGAACTCAGTGACGGCCAGACGCTGCACGCGGCCGGAGCATGCGCGCGCTGGACGGCGACGGAATCCATCTTCTGGCGCTGGCGCGGCACGCGCTATACGCTCAAGGTGATCCCGGACCAGCCACCGGAAATCGCCGTCACGCAGCCGAACGGGATGACGAAGGATCTGCCGCGCGATGCGCAGAACGCGGCCGTCGCGGTGACCGTCACCGACGACTACCGCGTCCGCCAGGCAACCCTGCACCTGACCCTCGCGCGCGGCAGCGGCGAGAACATCCGCTTCAGCGACCGCGAACTGCCGCTGCCCGCGTCGAGCGATCCGCGCCGGCGCAGCTGGAGCAGGAACTGGCTGCTGACGGAGCTCGGCATGGAGCCGGGCGACGAGTTGTATTTCTTTGTGCGCGCCGGCGACAACGCGGCCAAGCCGCACATGGTGCAGTCGCCCACGTACACGCTGCGCCTGCCCGTGCCGCCGTCGGCGCAGGACGACGAGACGACGGCGCTGCCCACGCTCGTCAAGTCGGAAAGCCTGCGCAGCCAGCGCCAGGTGATCATCGACACCGAGCAGCTGGTGGCGGACCTGCGCGTCAAAAAGTTGCGAGCGGACGAGGTGCGCGAGCGCAGCGAAGGCATCGCGTCCGACCAGGCCGCGCTGCGCCGCCGCTACGGCCAGTTCCTTGGCGAGGAGTCCACGCTGTTTGGCAAGGACGACGACCACGACGAGCACGGGGCACACGGCGGCAAGGTCGACGTGCTGCGCGAATTCGGCCATGCGCACGACCAGGCCGAGAACGCAACCCTGTTCGACGACGCGACGAAAAAGCTGCTGCGCCGCGCGCTGTCCGCGATGTGGGATGCGGAAAAGGCGCTGCGCGCCATCACGCCGAAGACGGCGCTGCCGCCCGAGTACAAGGCGCTGGACGCGATCAAGGAATTGCAGCAGGCGGAACGCATCTACCTGCATAAAACGGCGTTCGCCCCGCCGGCGATCAAGGAGGACAAGCGCATGAGCGGCGACATGGCGGGCAGCGCCAGCTACCAACGCGCCCAGTCCGAGGCCGGCGAAATCGTGCCGGAGAATGTGCGCGGCCTCGTGCAAGCGCTCGGCGGCGACGGCCCGCTGCCCGCGCTGTGGACGCGCACCGCGCACGACTGGGTACGCGCGCGCATCGGCGGCGACGAGCAGCGGCTCGCGGCGCAGCGCGCGATCCAGGACGTGGCCGACGGCAAGCCGGCCGCGCGCGCCCCGTTGGCGGCGTGGCTGCGCGGCGGGGTGGCGGATGCGCCCGTGCTGCTGCAGGCGCGGCCCGTCGTCGAGACGCCGTTCGTGCAGGCGTTGAAGGGAGACGGTCGATGACGACTGCCGTTGCCGCTGCCGTCATCGGCCTGCTGGCCGCGCTGGCGTATGCCGCGCGCCGGCGCTGGATCGACGCCGCGCTGGCGCTGGCCGCCGGCGTGGCGCTGGCGGGCACCGTCGGCGAATTCACCGTGCCCGTCGATGCCGGCGTGCGCACGTTGCGCCTGTCCGGCGACGGCCTGCGCGCGGCCGAATGGGACGATCTGCCGGCCAGGCCGCTCGATTGGCAACGACCGGACACGCCGGCCATCGGCCTCGACTTCCCATCTACGCTCGCGCTGGGCCGCGTGTTCACGCTGACCGTGCACCGCTCGTGGGCGGCGCCCGGGCGCCTGCAACTGTCGATGGCGAACGGCCAGGTGCTCGCGGAAGCGAAGGACGCCGGCGACCTTTCCGTGCAATGGCTGCCGCCCGTGGCCGAACGGCTGGTGCTGAAGGCGCGCCTGCTGGACGCGGCCGGCAAGGTCGTCGACGAAGGTCCGGTGCCGTTCACGGTGACGGCGCCGGCGCCGCTGCGGGTGCGCGGCCGGTTCGGCGCGCCATCGTTCGACCTGCGCGTGCTGGACGACCTGCTCGCGCACAGCCAGGCCGTCATCGACTGGCAGGTCGCGCTGGGCAAGGGTGTCGAACGTGCCGAGACGGCCCGTGCGGACATGGCGGCGCCGGACCTGGAAATCGTGGACGCGGCCTGGTTCGAACAGGCCGGCGCCGCCGCCCGCGGCGCGCTGCTGGCGCGCGTTGCGGATGGCACGCCGCTGCTCGTGCTGGGCACGAACGCCCGTGACGCCGCGGTGTGGACGAACAGCCTGCAACTGCCGCTGGCGCCGCAGCCGGCCAACCGGACGCTCGGGACGGCGCTGCCGATGGCATCGGCCGGGCTGAATCCGGACGCGGAGCGCGCCGGCGACTGGTCCGGTGCGGACGGCCTGTGGACGCGCGACTGGAAGCACGGCCGCATCGCCTGGCTGGGCGTGGGCGACTGGCACCGCTACGCGATCGCGCAGCCGCGCCAGCTGGCGCTGTGGTGGCAGGGGATATTCGACCGCCTGCGCGTGCAGCGCCGCGCGGACGTCGCCTGGCTGGCGCCGGACGAGATGCCGTTGCCGCATCAGCGCCTGGCCGTGTGCGCGCGCGGTGTGAGCGGGGAGGTGACCGTGGCGGCGCTGAAGCAGACGCTGTCCTGGCAGCGCCGCCCGGAGCGGGTGGACGCGTCCTGCGTGGCCGTGTGGCCGGCGGCCAGCGGCTGGCTGCACCTGCGGGCGCATGCGAGCGAGGGGCAAATCTATGTGTACGCGCCGGGCGACTGGCCGCTGTGGCAGCGCAGCGAGCGCCGCACCGCGACCGCGCACTACGCGGCGCGCACGCCGGTGGCGCGCAAGGCGGGCGCGCGGCCGCTGCCCGTGTGGCCGTTCGGCGTCGCGTTCGCGCTGGCGATGCTCGGGCTGTGGTGGCGGGAGCGGCGCTAGGGCGATGTGACTGACGGCGCAGCGCCCCGCAATAAAGTCCTCCGTTCCGGCGACAAAGTCCGTCGTTTCCGCATTAACGCCCGTCGTTCCCGCGCAGGCGGGAACCCAATTTCAACCAGCGTCGCCGTAACGCACATTAAATTTGGGCCCCCGCCTGCGCGGGGGCGACGTTCTGGTTGCGGGGGATCGATAAGTCCGACCACCCCGGCACGTTTGTCCGGAACGTGCGATGATCGATCGTCGATCCAACGAACCGCCACCGCCATGTCCGAACTCCCTGCCGCCACCGCCGCGCCCCGTCTCCCCGATGGCCGTTTCCGCAACGTCGTGCCGCGCCGCCGGCAAGGCATCGCCGAGATGCTGTCCCTGATCTGGAAGCTCGCGACCGCGAAGCCGAAGACGGCGGTGCCGGACCAGGCGCTGCCCGTACGCACGCTGACGACGGCCGACATCGAGTCCGCGCCCGACGCGAGCCTGTGGCGCCTGGGCCATTCGACCATGCTGTTCAAGCTGGATGGCCGCTACTGGCTCACGGACCCCGTGTTTTCCGAGCGCGCGGCGCCGGTGCAATGGGCGGGGCCGAAGCGCTTCCACGCGCCGCCGATCGGCATCGAGGCGCTGCCGCGGCTCGCCGGCGTGATCCTGTCGCACGACCATTACGACCACCTGGACCACGACAGCATCGTGCGCTTGATACCCAGGACCGATCTGTTCGTCGCGCCGCTCGGCGTGGGCGACCGCATCGTCGGCTGGGGCGCCGACCGCGCGAAGGTGCGCCAGCTCGACTGGTGGCAGACGACGGAAGTCGACGGCATGCGCCTGACGGCCGCGCCGTCGCGGCATTTCTCGGGCCGGGGCCTGCGCGACGGCGACCGCACGTTGTGGGTGTCGTGGGTGATCGAGGCGGGCGGCCTGCGCCTGTTCTTCAGCGGCGACACGGGCTATCACGACGATTTCAGGACCATCGGCGAGCGCTTTGGCCCGTTCGACGTGACGTTCCTCGAGAACGGCGCGTACAACACGATGTGGCCGGAAGTGCACATGCTGCCGGAACAGACGCTGCAGGCCCACCTCGACCTGCGCGGGCGCTGGATGGTGCCGGTCCATAACGGCACCTTCGACCTGGCGCTGCATCCGTGGTACGAACCGTTCGAGCGTATCCGCGGCCTCGCGCGCGCGGCCGGCGTGCAGGTGGCGACGCCGCTGATGGGCGAACGCCTGTCGCTGCTGCAGCCGCAGGAGGGCGGCGCGTGGTGGCACGAGGCGATGCCGGCGCCGGCGCCGGCGCTCAGCCCTGGTGATCGCGCATCCACTCCTTCAACCCGTTGACCCAGTTCTTGGCCGGCAGGTTGTAGCGCCGCTTGATGTCGCCGGCGCGCTCGTACAGCACGGCGAAATCGATCTGCGGCGCGTCCTTGAAGGCGATGACGACGATGTTGGCGTCGTGGACCTCGGGCAGCCAGACGACGGCGTCGAACGCGTCCTCCATCGCCTCCAGGTTCTTGTCGTAGTTGGAAAAATCGCCGAACACGTTGGCGGTCATGATGCCCCCGATCTTGAGGCAGGCGGCGCAGGCCGCGTAGAACTCGGGGGTGTCGAGCACGGGACCGCGCGCTTCCTCGTCGTACAGGTCGACCTGCAGCACGTCGACCGTGCCGTGGTTGGCAGGGTCCAGCACGAAGTCGAGGGCGTCCATCTCGCGCACGTCCAGGCGGTCGCCGTCGGGCGGCAGGCCGAAATGCTCGCGGCAGATGGCGATCACGTTCGGATTCAGTTCGACGGCCGTCACGCGCGCCTGCGCAAAGCGCTGGTGGCAGAACTTGGTCAGCGCGGCGCTGCCGAGGCCCAGCTGCACGATGCGGCGCGGGTCCGGCAGGAACAGCATCCACATCATCATCATCTGCACGTATTCGAGCTCGATCGCATCCGGCCGCGCCAGGCGCATCGCGCCCTGCACCCACGAGGTGCCGAGGTGCAGCGAGCGCACGCCCTCGAACTCGGTGATGGTGGCCGGCGGATGGCCGGGCCGGGAAAAGCGGGGATCCCTGGCGTTCGACATTACGGCAGCGACCAGGCGTATTGGACGGGTTGCCACGCCGCGACCGTGTGGCCGTTCTTCAGCGCGGGCTTGAAGCGGCACAGCCGGAGCGCGGCTTCGGCGGCCTGGTCGAGGATGGCGTAACCGCTCGACTTGAGCAGGCGCGATTCGCGCACGGTGCCGTCGCTGCCGACGAGGAAGGCCATCATCGACACGCCGCTCATGCGCGCCTGCAGCGCCGCGGGCGGATAGACGGGAGGCGCGCAGTCCTGGCCCGGCTGCTGCTGTTGCGGCGGCTGCGGCTGCGCGGCGGCCGTGCGCGTGGCCGGGGACTGGACGCAGCCGGCCAGCGCCAGCGCGGTCATGCAAAACAAGGGAAGTCGCATCATCCTTCGAATACTCCAAAGTCGACGAAACCCGGAGTATCGCACGATCGTGCGCTTCGGCGGGAAATTGCCCAAAACCGGGCTCTGACCCCGAAGTGTCGACTTCAGGCGGGGAGGATCAGGGTGACGGCCAGGCCGCCGCCGTCGCGGTTGCCGAGCGTGATGCGGCCGCCGTGGGCTTCGGCGATTTCGCGCGCCAGCGCCAGGCCCAGGCCCGTGCCGCTGCGCTTGGTGGAGTAGAACGGGACCAGGGCGTTGGTCAGCACGGCGTCGTTCATGCCGCTGCCGCGATCGAGCACGTCGATGCGGACCACGTCCTGCACGCGCCGCACGTGCAGTTCGACGTCTTCCGGGCGCGAGCCGGATTCGTGGGCATTCTTGAGGAGGTTGAGCAGGGCCTGTTCCATCTGCGCGCGATCGATGCGGGCCGGCGATTCGGGCAGGTCGCCCTTGATCCGGAACTCGACCTGCTCCACCAGCCCGGCGACGACGTCGGCCCAGGGAATGGTGTCGAGCCGGGGCGCCGGCAGCTTGGCGAAACGGGCATAGCCGAGAATGAAACTCTCCAGGTGGCGCGTGCGCTCGCCGATGGTTTGCAGGATCTGCGGCAGGCGCTCGGTCTGGCCGCGCCGCACGAGCTCCGTGCCGGAATGGGCGAGCGACGCGAGCGGGGCCAGCGAATTGTTCAATTCGTGGCTGATGACGCGGATGACTTTTTTCCAGGTCTGCACTTCCTGGCGCCGCAGTTCGGCCGTCAGCTGGCGCAGCAGCAGCAGTTCGTGGCGGCGGCCGTTCAGGCTGAAGTTGCGGCGCGCCAGGTGATACACCTCTTCCTCTTCGCCGTCGCCGGCCGTGAACAGGCCGTCGCCGCCGCGCGCCAGCGCTTCGACGAGCGCCGGCGTTTGCGCCAGCACCTCGTGCAGCGCGTGGCCTTCCAGCTTGTGGCCCGCGAACAGCAGCTGGCGCGCGGCCACGTTGGCGTAGACGATCACGCGCGCGTTGCGCTCGGACGCGCCGGGCGGTTCCGTCACGAGCAGCATGGCGACGGGCGTGTTCTGCACCATCGTGTCGAGCAACAGCTCGCGCTGCACGAGGTCCAGGCGCTGTTCGCGCAGGACTTCGCCGAGCGCGTTGTGGGCGGCGATGAGGTCCGACAGTTCGTCGTTCTGAGGCCAGTGCAGGCTGAACGAAAAATCGCCGTCGCGGTAGCTGGCCACGGTCCCTTCGAGGGCGCGGAACAGCGACAGGATCGGTTGAATCTGCGAGCGCAGGGTGATGATCGAGATGGGGACGACGCACAGCAGGCAGATGCCCAGCACGGCCAGCGGCCGGCCCGGCAGCAGGTGGTCGAGCGCCAGCGCGATCAGGATCCCGACCGCCAGCAAGGTGGCGACGAGGGCCGACCAGCGCGTGACGAGGGACAGCCGGAATTTCATGCCGCGCGTGCGATACCCAGCCGCTCCATGCGCCGGTACAGCGCCTGGCGCGACAGCCCGAGTTCGGCGGCCGCCTGCGCGATCACGCCGCCGGCGCGCGCCAGCGCCTGGATGATGGCGTCGCGGTCCGGCTCCGCATCGGGCATGCCGCCCGCCGGCAGCGGCAGGCCGAGGTCGGCCGCCTTGATCGTGTCGCCCTGGGCCAGCAGGTTCGCGCGCGCCATCACGTTTTTCAGCTCGCGCACATTGCCCGGCCAGGCGTGGGCCAGCAGCGCGGCTTCCGCACCCGGGTGCAGGTTCTTGCCGCGCGCGAGAAAGCCGTGCGCCAGCGGCAGGATGTCGCCGGGGCGCGCGGCCAGCGCCGGCAGCTTCAGTTCGATGACGTTCAGGCGGTAGTACAGATCTTCGCGAAAGGTGCCGGCGCGGATCATGGCACCCAGGTCGGCGTTCGTCGCGCTGATCACGCGCACCTGCACCTGGCGCTCGCGGTTGGAACCGAGGCGCTCGAAGCGTCCCGTCTCCAGCACGCGCAGGAGCTTCATCTGCCCGGCCAGCGGCAGGTTGCCGATCTCGTCGAGGAACAGCGTGCCGCCGTCGGCCGCCTCGAACTTGCCCTCGCGCGCCTTCGACGCGCCCGTGTACGCGCCGGCGTCGGCGCCGAACAGTTCCGCTTCGATCAGTTCGGAGGGGAGGGCGCCGCAGTTCAGCACGACGAATGGGCCGTCGCGGACCATCGAGTTGGCCTGGATGATCTCGGCGATGCGTTCCTTGCCGGTGCCGTTCGGCCCCGTGATCAGGATCGGCACGTCGGCGCGCGCCACCTGGCAGGCGAGGCTCAGCACGCGTTCCGTGGCCGGGTCGGCCCACACCAGGCCGCGCAGGTCGAAGTTCTGTTCCAGTTCGCGCCGCGCGCGGCGTTCGCGCTGCAGGCGCTGGCCCAGGGCGCGGTTGGCCTGTCCCAGCTCGATCAGGTTCGTCACGGTCGCCAGCAGGCGGTCGTCGTTCCACGGCTTGGACAGATAGTCGGCGGCGCCCGCCTTGATCAGGTCGACGGCCGCGTCCAGGTGCGTCCACGCCGTCAGCAGGATCACGGGCAGGTCCGGATGCCGCGCGCGGATCTCCCGGAACAGCGCCACGCCTTCCTCGCCCGACGTGGTGTCGGCCGTGAAGTTCATGTCCTGGATGACCAGGTCGACCGGCTCGCGCGCGAGAATGGCGAGGCCCTCCTCGGGCGAGGCGGCACGCAGCGCGGCGATGTCGTGCAGCGAGAACAGGACGTCGAGTGCGATGCCGACGGCGGCGTTGTCATCGATGATCAATACGGTAGGCATGCCCGCTAGCATATCACTGCCGGGTCAGACGCTGCGGGTGGCCGTCGCCGGCGAAATGCCGGCCGCGCGCCACGCCGGGCCGTAGGCCGCCAGCACGCCCAGCAGCCAGAAGCCGAGGGCGCCGAACACGAGGTAGCCGGCCGGCAGGCGCGCCATCTCCAGCTTGCTCACGAGGAGCTGGTTCAACGCGAGACCCAGCGCCACGCCGCCGAACACGCCGGCGCTCGTGATCATGAAGTTTTCAAGGATGAAGTAGCGCAGGACGTCGGTCTTCCGGGCGCCCAGCGCGCGGCGCACGCCGATCTGCTTGCGGCGCTGCGTGACCCACAGGCTGGCCATGCCGACGATGCCGCTGGCCGTGATCAGGAGGAGCAGCACGCCCACCGTGATCAGCATCCACTGCAGCGCGACGTCGGCGCGGTAGCGCTCCTTGCGGTCTTCGTCGGACGTCTTCATTTTCGTGATCATCGGCGTGGCCGACGACTTGCGCAGGGCTTCCTCGACTTCCTTCATCACGCGGTCGCGCTGGCCCGGCTCGGCGCGGATCGCGTACAGCTCGACCGGCCCACCGCCGTACAGGCGCGCCGGGCTGATGACGGAATACATGCCGGATTCGCCGACCTCGGCCTGGGTGCTCATCAGCGTCTCGACGACGCCGACCACCTGCGCCGGCTGGGCATCGGTGCCGGTGCCGAAGAACATCGTCTTGCCGACCGCGGACTGGCCCGGCCACATCTTCTCGGCCAGCGCCTTGGTGACGATGACCTGCGGCGGCGCCTCGGTGCTCGTGTCCTGGTTGACGTCGACGAGTTCCGCGGGCAGGAAGTCGCGGCCTTCGACCAGCTTCAGGCCATACGTCTTGACGAGCGAATCGCCCGAAAAATAGGTCGATGCGATGGCGCTGGCGCGGGTCTGGCGGCGGTCGACGGCCACGCTCGTGTTGCTGCCGCTGCGGCCCATCGGCATCTGGGTCGTGTGCGCGACCGAGGCCACGCCGGGCACGGCGCGCAGCAGCGCGGTATCGCGCTTGATGGTGGCCAGCTCCTGTTCGGGCGTGTCGTTCGACAGGGTGCGCACCGAGATGTAGAACGTCGAATGTTCGTCCGCCAGGCCGGATGGGCGCGCGGCGACGGCGCGGCGTTCGTTGACGATGTGGGCGGCGTTGGACAGGATCGCCAGGCTCAGTGCGACCTGCAGCGCGACGAGGATCGGGCCGGTCTTGTTGCGCAACAGCGCGGAAACGATGGGGCGGATTTCCATGGCGGTTCTCCTTACTGCGATTTGAGCTGGATGGCCGGCGTGACCTGGCACGCGCGCCAGGTCGGCAGCAGGCCCGCGAGGATGGCGGCGCCGACCGACATCAGGAACGTGAGGATCAGCATCTGCCAATCCATGTGCGCCACCGCGGCCGTCTGCTTGCCCTGCATGGCGATGAGGGCCAGCGCGCCGAAGGCCAGCACGAGCCCGAGCAGGCCGCCGACGAGGCCCACGACGCCCGTCTCGATGAGGAACTGGCGGAAGATCTCGGCGCGCGAGGCGCCCAGCGCGCGCCGCACGCCGATCTCGGAGGCGCGCACGGAGAACTTCGCCAGCAGCAGGCCGACCGTGTTCACGAGGCACAGCACGAGGAAACCGAAGGCGAGCCAGGTCTGCAGCTTGCTGTCCTTGCCGACGACCTTCGTGTACTCCAGCCATTCCGGCACGTTGAACAGGCGGTTCGGCGCGTTGCGTTTCAGGCGCCCCAGCTTGCGCTGCTCGGCCGCGTAGTTGTCGAGCCACGTCTGCAGGTCGGCGCGGTCGCTTGCTGCCGCGGTCTCGAACCACGCCGTGATCCACGTGCATTCGGAGGTGAGGCGGGCGGCGAAACCCGCGCCCGAATTGCTCGAGCAGCTCATGTTGCCGTTGTGCGTGACCTCGTGGCGGATGGCGGTGGCGAGCGGGATGAAGAATTCCTCGCCGTCGCCGTAGCGCACCCCGCCGGCCAGGCGGTAGAAGCGCGGCAGCGCCATCCACTTGTCGGTCACGCCCACCACGGTGAACGGGGCGCCCAGCAAGGTGAGGCGCTTGCCCACCGGATCGGCGCTGCCATACAGTTTTTCGGCGATGTCGCGGCTGAGCACGACGACGTCGGCGCCGCGCGCATCGTCCTGTTCCGTCCAGGCCTGGCCGTGGATGAACGGCACGTCGAGCATGGCGAAGAAGTCGCGCGTGGGCGCGAGGCCCGTCATGTTGAACGGCGCGATGTCGGTACGCGGCGGCTGCACCGGCGCCTGCAGCCCGTACAGCGCCGTGCGGCGCACGCCCTGGCCGCTTTTCAGCATGTTCTGCGCGTCCTGGTACGTGATCTGGATGTCGATCGGTTCGTCGCCCGGCGTGTAGTCGTCGGCCTGGCCCGGGTCGAGCAGCGGCACGAACAGGCGGCTGCTCTTTTGCGGGATCGGGTCGCTCGACATCATGTGCAGGATCGTCAGCGTCGACACGCTGGCCGCGACGCCCACGGCCAGCGTGAGGATCATCAGCGCCGTGAGGGCGGGGTTGCGGCGCAGGCTGCGCACGCCAAGCCTGAAGTAATAGCCGAACATGGCGCGCTCCTTATGCGGTGACCGTCGTGGCCTGGCTGTCGACGAGCGTCGGGCCGCGGCGCACGAGGTCCGACACCTGGCCGTCGATGATGTGCACGTTGCGCGTGGTGCGCACGGCCAGTTCCGGATCGTGCGTGACCATCAGGATCGTCGTGCCGGCCGCGTTGATTTCTTCCAGCAGTTCCATCACGCCGCGCGCCATCTGGGTATCGAGGTTGCCGGTCGGTTCGTCCGCCAGCAGCAGCTTGGGCGAACCGGCCAGCGCGCGCGCGATCGCCACGCGCTGCTGCTGGCCGCCGGACAGCTCGGCCGGATAATGCTTCATGCGCGAAGCCAGGCCGACCTTGGCCAGCGCGTCCTCGATGCGTCTCTTGCGCTCGCTCGCGTTGAAGCCGCGGTAGCGCAGCGGGACGTCGACGTTGTCGAACAGGTTCAGGTCGGGGATCAGGTTAAAGCCCTGGAAGATGAAGCCCAGCTTTTCGTTGCGCAGGCGCGAGCGGGCGTTGTCGTCCAGGCCCTTCACGTTGACGCCGTCGAGGATGTATTCGCCCGCCGTGAATTCCTCGAGCAGGCCGGCGATGTTGAGGAAGCTCGTCTTGCCCGACCCGGACGGGCCGGTGACGGTGACGAATTCGCCTTCCTTGACTTCGATCTCGAAGCCGCGCAGCGCGTGCGTCTCGATCATGTGGGTGCGATATACCTTGGAGAGATTGGTCATGCGCAGCATGGCGGGTCCTTTGGATTCGTTATTGATTGATCGAGATGCGTTGTGCGTTGTTGAACGTGTCGGTGCCGGCGACGACGACCTTGTCGCCCTGCTTCAGGCCGGAGAGGATTTCGACGGCCGAGATGCTCGTGGCGCCCATGCGGATCGGCGTGCGCGTGGCGATCCCGTCGCGCACGACGTAGGCATAGCGTCCGCCCTCGCTTTCGACGAACGGGCCGCGCGGCACCATCAGCACGTTCGGCTTTTCCTCGATGAGCAGGCGCGCCGTCACGCGCTGGCTCTGGCGCAGGCCCTTGGGCTGCGCGCCGTCGAAGCGCACGCGCGCCAGCACCATGCTCTTGACGACTTCCGGCGACAGCGCCGACAGCTTGCCCGTCGCGGTGCCGGAGGGCAGGGTGACCTCGGCGTTCATGCCCAGGCCCAGGTCGGCCGCATACGTCTCCGGCACCTCGACCTCGACCTCGAGTTTCGACAGGTCGACGAGCGTCATCAGCGGCGCGTTCGCCGCGACGACCATGCGGTCCTGCACGTTCAAGGTGCCGATGAAGCCGTCGACCGGCGCGCGCACCGTCAGTTCGTCGACGCGGCGCTGCGCCTCTTCCATCGACAGGCGCGCCCGTTCCAGGTCGTTCATCTTGGTCTTGAGCGCGAGCGCGACGTCCTCGCCTTCCAGCACGGACGCCTCCGCCGCGTGCCTGGCGCGGATCTGGGCCGACTGCAGCGCGTCCTTCGCCTTCTGGTAATCGATCTTGGCGATGACGCCCAACTGGCCCACGCTGTCGTAGCGTTCCAGCGTGCGCTGGGCGGACAGGCGGTCGATCTCGGCGGTGTCCGCGTCCTTCTGCGCCAGCAGCTTCTGCTTGCGCGACAGGATGCCCTGGCGCGCCACCTCGGCCTTCAGGCCCTCGTAGGCGGACGTCTCGCGTTTCAGCACGTCCGTGAGGTCGGGCGATTCCAGCACGGCCAGCACTTGCCCCTTTTTCACCGTGTCGCCGGCGGCGACCTTCAGGTTGACGGTGGACGGCGCCTTGGCGTACAGCGTCGGACTGACGGCGGCGACGACGCGGCCGTTGACGGATGCGTCGCGCACGAGCGTGCCGCGCGTGACCTCGGCGATGCGCAGGCGCGATGCGCTGACGGACGCCTCGCTGCCGCGCCAGGTGGACACGAGGCCGGCGCACAGGGCGGCCACGATGACGGCGCTGCCGACCCAGAGCGCGCGGCGCTTCAGTTTGTAACCTGGCGGCGGGGCGATGGCGGCGTCTTGTTGTGATGTATCGCGGATCATGATGTGGACACGGGTTGTGGACAGTGTCGTATTTGCACGATCCGTGCCAGACGCTAACCCGTTGATTTCATTGGGTGCGCGCCGGATACGGTGGCGTCCGCAGTTGTCCGCGCGCGGCCTGGCCGGACAGTGCGGACGGTCTTGATATTCTGGAAAGCGGCCACAGTTTCTTGCTAACAATGATACGGCGACGCCGTGGAAAGTCCTGCATGCCTCCTTTTTTGTCTCGTCTGTGTGACGCATTGCGTCCGCTGGTGTCGCGCGGCGCGCGGCTCATGGCGCCGCCCGAGCCCGACCCGGGCGACCAGCCGTTCACGCCGGACGAGGTGGCGGCGTTGCGCGCGGCCGTGCCGCCCGACGCCGCGGATACCATCGACGACGCGACCTGGCGCGACCTGCTGCTGCCGCGCTACATGGAGATGCTCGCGCCGGGCACGAGCATCTTCGGCCGCCAGGTGCTCGAGCGCGATCTGCGCGGCGGCGCGGATGACGCGGCGGTGGCGGCGCGGCGCGCACGCATCGAGGCGCTGCTGGACGATCCTGCGCAGCTGGACACCCTGCGGCACACACTGGCCTGCCTGCGCCATGCGGACATCGACGTGGCCATGCTGCTGTTCGCGGACGCGCAGCCGGCGCGTCCGCGCTGGGTCGGCGCGCTGCTCTGGTTGCCGGTGCTGCTGATGGCGTCGATCGCGGCCGCGCTGCTCGTGTCGCCGTGGGGCTGGGTCGGCGTCGGCGTCGCGATGTACGTCCTCGTCATGGTGCACATGCGCCACCAGGACCGCATCGGCCGCTGGACGCGCACGCTGCGCGCGCTGCAGGTGCTGTTGCGCGCCTGCTCGCTGCTGGACGGCAGCGGCGGCGCGCTGGCCGCCCCGTTCACGGGCCGCGGCGCGCCGGCCGGGCGCCTGAGCCGATCGCTCGACCGCTCGCTGCTGGCCGCGTCCGGCGTGCCGGGCGCGCGCGACTACGCGGACTGGTTCGCGGCGGCCGACGTGCGCCATTACTACAGCACCCTTGGTCTCGTGTTCGGCCAGCGCGATTTTCTGCGCGAATGCTACTTGCTGTGCGCCGGACTGGAAGCCGACGTCGCGCTGGCGCGCCACCTGCGCGAGCGCTGCACGTGGTGCTGGGCCACGCGGACGGGCGCACGCACGCTGGCGCTGGACGGCGGGGCGCATCCGCTGCTCGACGAGGCGCGGGGATTGTCGGTGGCGCTGGACGGCAAGGGCGCGTTCCTGTCGGGCCAGAACGGCGTCGGCAAGAGCACGTTCCTGCGCATGCTCGGCTTGAACCTCGTGGTCGCGCGCGCGTTCGGCTTTTGTTATGCGCGCAGCGCCGGCCTGCCGCCGCTGCCGGTAGTCGCCAGCATGCAGAACGAGGATTCGCTGCTCGGCGGCCGGAGTTTATATGTCGCCGAGCTGGCGCGTGCGCGGGCGCTGCTCGTGCGCGCGCGCGGCGAGCGATCCGTCTTCTGCCTCGTCGACGAAATCTTCCGCGGCACGAATCACGAGGAATCCGTATCGGCCGCGGCGGCCGTCGTCGACGAACTGGCCCGGCACGCGCTGGTGGTCGTCTCGTCGCACAACCTCGTGCTGGCCGCCGTGCTGGCGCATGCGCTGGCGCCGTGGCGCATCGTGCGCGGCGCCGACGGGTTGACGATGGAACCCGGCGTGCTGGATCGCACGAACGGCGTCGCGCTGCTGGCCGAGCATGGCTTCGACGCCGCCGTCCAGCGCAAGGCCGAACAGGTGGCGGCCTGGCTGGCGCGGCAGCGCCGCAGCGACGCGGGGGCCGAGCTGCTCGCCCCGTAGTCTGGGAGCATGGCCGGGGTCAGCATGGCCGGGGTCAGAGCCCGATTTTTGGAAATTGCTCAAAATCGGGCTCTGACCCCGGTTTGAGGGGGCGCATCAGTCGCGCGGAAGCGGCTTGCCCTTCGCGATCACTTCGTGGCAATCGCCCTTGATGGTGGCGTTGTCGTAGTCGGTCCAGCCATAGCTGTCGACGTAGCGCTTGTGCTGCTTGAACGCGGCGTTCACGAAGCTCCAGTCCAGATGTTCGTCCGGGTAGCGCACGTCGCCCAGGTCGAGCAGGGTGTGGAACATGTTTTCCGTCGCGAGCTTCGCCTTGCGGTGGCGGCGCAGTTGCGTGACCTTGTCCGGGAAGCGTTCCGCGTACGCGTCCGAATACCAGGCGAACGCGGGGACGTGGAATTCGTATTGCGTGTTGTGGCCGTGGAAGGCGAGGCGGCAGCTGCCGTCGTACAGGGTCTGGCCGTGGTCGGCCACGTACACCATGGCGGCCGGCTGGTTGGCGTCCTTCAGCGTGCCGATCACGTGGTCGAGGAACCAGTCCGTGTACAGGATCGAGCTGTCGTAGCTGTTGTTCAGCTGCTGCTTGATCCGGATGTCCGTGTACGCCGGCTTGTCGACGCCGTACAGCGACGGCAGCCATTTGTCGAACTGCTTGGGATAGCGGTGGCTGTAGTTCCAGTGGCTGCCCAGCGTGTGCAGCACGATCAGTTTTTTCGGCGCCGGGTCGGCCACGGCGTGTTTCAGCGGGCCGAACAGCACCTCGTCGTAATTCGAATTGTCCGTGAAGCCGCCCAGGTTCAGGAAGTCGATGACGTCCGCTTCCTTGGCGAACACGGACACGGGCGTGTCGAACTTGCCGAACGAGATCTGGTTCGACAGCCAGAACGTTTTATAGCCCGCTTCCTTGAAGGCGGTCAGGAAGGATTTTTCCGAGAACCCATCCTTGAGGCTTTGCGTGGCCGGCTTGCGCGAGATGATGACGGGCACCGACAGCCGCGTGGCGGACACCGACGTGATCACGTCGCGCAGCGGGACGAGGTTGGCTTCCTGCGACAGCAGCGGATTCGTGTCGCGGTCGTAGCCGTTGATGCTCCAGCGGTCGTAGCGCGACGACTCGCCGATCACCATCACGACGATCTGCGGCGCGTCGTTCGGCTCGGCCAGGTGGGCGTGGAAGTGGAAATTGGCGCTTCTCCGGTTGAGGTCCGCCAGATAGACCCGTTCCTTGTAAAAATCGACGCCGCGCGCGGCCAGCCCGAACGGCCAGGAATGGGAAAACGTGTCCAGGTCGAACGGCAACTGCATCCAGTGCGCCAGCGGCGGCAGCGAGGCGGGGCGGGGAATGCTGGATGGGTGCGGCGGGGCGGTCTCTTCGCTGGCGGCCTCGACGCTGTCGGACGGCACCGGCTGCGCCTTGACCAGCCGCACGCCGGCTGCGGCCGGGGCCGCGGCGCCCGCCAGCGGAGGGGCGACGCCGTATTTGAGGCCGTAGCCGAACACGGCGGCCACGAGCGCCAGCACGGCCAGCACGACGGGACGGGAGACGTCGGCCCAGTCGAGGTCGCGCGTGCGCCAGGCCGCGATCCAGCTCGTGACGAACCACGCGAGCATGCCGATGAGCACGCCGATCAGCAGCCAGACCTTGTTGCCGAGGAATTCCATTGCCTCGGCCGGGCTCGTCTCCGCGATGATGCCGAGGTGGTGCGTGGAAATGCCCTGGCCGTAGAACGCATATAAATAAAGCTCGATGGGCAGGCCCAGGAAGGCGGGCAGCAGCAGCCAGTGGAAATAAGCGGGACGCTTGAACACGGACCACACGCCGAGCCAGGCCAGCAGTTCGAGGCCGGCCACCTGGCCCGGATGCGCGAGCGGCGTACCGTACAGTGGCGCCACGTAGGGCACGCAGGAGAACAGCAGATAAGTGAGCGCGACGTACAGGTTGCGCGGGCGTAGCAGAAATGACATCGAAGCGTGCCTGGGCGGCAAGGGCAGGGGCGAAGTCCGCTATTATCCGTTTTTTGCTACAGGTAACGCTATTCCCTCTGCACAATGGATGAAATCCGGCGTACACTGGTTGTGTCGTTATCACGACAATCACTTCGGGTTTACACATTCTTCCGCCGCTGTCGCGGTGCCCGGTCAGCAAGTTTGTTGACCCGGCCCGGCTTCAGGTCTATACTCGCGAGTTCTCGAATTATTCTGCGCATGGTTTACGCATAACAGCCGCTCCCGCTGGTGAGTGGCTGTCGTCGCCTGTGCAGGCTGTGTCGGGACTCGGTTTCAGTCCCCGGGAAGCAAGAGCTCCCGGGTCATCAACGTAGCAGTAATTTTGTTGGATTTAGAACGATGCCAACCATCAATCAACTGATTCGCAAGCCGCGTGAAGCCGCGGTTGTGAAGAGCAAGTCGCCGGCACTGGAAAACTGCCCGCAAAAGCGCGGTGTCTGCACCCGTGTCTACACGACGACCCCGAAGAAGCCGAACTCGGCACTGCGTAAGGTCGCCAAAGTTCGCCTGACCAACGGTTTCGAAGTCATTTCGTACATCGGCGGTGAAGGCCACAACCTGCAGGAACACTCGGTCGTGCTGCTGCGCGGCGGTCGTGTGAAAGACTTGCCGGGTGTGCGTTACCACATGGTCCGCGGTGCACTGGATACCCAGGGCGTGAAAGACCGTAAGCAGGCCCGTTCGAAGTACGGTGCCAAGCGTGCCAAGGCTGCCAAGAAGTAATCTTCTTGCAATCCGGGTAAATTAATATTGAGTTAGTTGAGGCGGCCGGAAGGCCGAGTAAGTGAAGGGTCATGATGACCTTTCGCGAGTGCGCAAGCACTCAACTGAAGACAGGAAGGAATTGAAATGCCACGTCGTCGTGAAGTACCCAAGCGCGAAATTCTGCCGGATCCGAAATTCGGCAACATCGATCTCGCCAAGTTCGTCAACGTTCTGATGTTGTCCGGCAAGAAGTCGGTTGCAGAAAACATCATCTACGGTGCATTCGACTACATCCAGACCAAATCGGGCAAGGACCCGCTGGAAGTGTTCGCAACCGCGATCAACAACTGCAAGCCGATGGTCGAGGTGAAGTCCCGCCGCGTCGGTGGCGCCAACTACCAGGTGCCGGTTGAAGTGCGTCCGGTCCGCCGTATGGCCCTGTCTATGCGTTGGTTGCGCGAAGCCGCAAACAAGCGTAGCGAGAAATCCATGCAGCAGCGCCTGGGTGGCGAGCTGATGGAAGCAGCAGAAGGCCGCGGCGGCGCGATGAAGCGTCGTGACGAGGTGCACCGTATGGCTGAAGCGAACAAGGCGTTCTCGCACTTCCGCTTCTAAGCGAATGGCCTACTTCCTTGGGGGCAGAACGCCTCCGGGGTCGTGCGGCCATGCAGTATCAGTTGTTCAGGCCGAGCTCATTTTGATCACCAGAATGCTGCTCGGTTTTGTCCATTCAAAAGTTAGGAAAATTTATGGCACGCACTACCCCTATTGAGCGCTACCGTAACATCGGTATCTCCGCTCACATCGACGCCGGTAAGACCACGACCACCGAGCGCATCCTGTTCTACACCGGTGTGAACCACAAGATCGGTGAAGTGCACGACGGTGCAGCCACCATGGACTGGATGGAGCAGGAGCAAGAACGCGGCATCACCATTACCTCGGCAGCGACGACCTGTTTCTGGAAGGGTATGGCCAACAACTTCGAGCCGCACCGCTTCAACATCATCGACACCCCGGGCCACGTCGACTTCACCATCGAGGTGGAGCGTTCGATGCGCGTCCTGGACGGCGCCTGCATGGTCTACTGCGCAGTCGGCGGCGTGCAGCCGCAGTCGGAAACCGTGTGGCGTCAGGCTAACAAATACAAGGTTCCGCGTCTGGCGTTCGTCAACAAGATGGACCGTACCGGTGCGAACTTCTTCAAGGTGTACGAGCAGATGCGCGCCCGCCTGAAGGCCAACCCGATCCCGCTGCAGATCCCGATCGGCGCCGAAGACAACTTCCTCGGCGTGGTCGACCTGGTCAAGATGCAGGCGATCTACTGGGACGACGCGTCGCAGGGCATGAAGTTCGACTACCGCGAAATCCCGGCCGAGCTGCTGGAAACGGCCAAGGAATGGCGCGAGAAGCTGGTCGAGACCGCTGCTGAAGCGAACGAAGACCTGATGAACAAGTACCTCGAAGAAGGCGAGCTGTCGGAAGCCGAGATCAAGGCCGCACTGCGCCAGCGCACCATCGCTTCGGAAATCGTTCCGATGATGTGCGGCACCGCCTTCAAGAACAAGGGCGTGCAGGCCATGCTCGACGCGGTCATCGAGTACCTGCCGTCGCCGGTCGACATCCCGCCGGTCAGCGGTACCGACGAGGACGACCAGCCGGTCACCCGTAGCGCATCGGACGATGAGAAATTCGCCGCGCTGGCATTCAAGATCATGACCGACCCGTTCGTCGGCCAGCTGATCTTCTTCCGCGTGTACTCGGGCGTCATCAAGTCGGGCGACACCGTGTTCAACCCGATCAAGAGCAAGAAGGAACGCGTCGGCCGTATTCTGCAGATGCACGCGAACCAGCGCGAAGAGATCAAGGAAGTCCGCGCCGGCGACATCGCCGCTGCAGTCGGCCTGAAAGAAGCGACGACCGGCGAAACGCTGTGCGACCCGTCGGCACCGATCATCCTGGAAAAGATGGTGTTCCCGGAGCCGGTGATCCAGCAGGCCGTCGAGCCGAAGACCAAGGCCGACCAGGAAAAAATGGGTCTGGCACTGAACCGTCTGGCTCAGGAAGACCCGTCGTTCCGCGTGCGTACCGACGAAGAATCGGGCCAGACCATCATCGGTGGTATGGGCGAGCTGCACCTGGAGATCATCGTCGACCGCATGAAGCGTGAATTCGGCGTGGAAGCGACCGTCGGCAAGCCGCAGGTTGCCTACCGCGAAACGATCCGCAAGTCGGTCAGCGACGTCGAAGGCAAGTTCGTCAAGCAGTCGGGTGGTCGCGGCCAGTACGGCCACGCCGTGCTGTCGATCGAGCCGCAGGAACCGGGCAAGGGCTTCGAGTTCATCGACGCCATCAAGGGTGGTGTGATTCCGCGTGAATTCATCCCGGCGGTCGAGAAGGGTGTGCGCGAGACGCTGTCGAGCGGCGTGATGGCCGGCTACCCGGTGGTCGACGTCAAAGTGACGCTGACCTTCGGTTCGTACCACGACGTGGACTCGAACGAAAACGCGTTCCGCATGGCCGGTTCGATGGCATTCAAGGAAGGCTGCCGTCGCGCCAACCCGGTCATCCTCGAGCCGATGATGGCCGTGGAAGTCGAGACGCCGGAAGACTACGCCGGTACCGTGATGGGCGACCTGTCGTCCCGCCGCGGTATGGTGCAGGGCATGGACGAGATCCCGGGCGGTGGCGGCAAGATCATCAAGGCCGAAGTCCCGCTGTCGGAAATGTTCGGTTACTCGACCGTGCTGCGTTCGGCAACCCAGGGTCGTGCGACCTACACGATGGAATTCAAGCACTATGCTGAAGCACCGAAGCATGTGATGGACGCCATCGTGACGGCAAAATCCAAGTAATTAGTCAGTCATAATCAGTTGAGGACAGAGCAGAAAGCGATGAGCCCTGCTCTGTCCCGCAAATAAAATAAATTGCTCTTTTAAAGGAAGATCGAAATGGCAAAAGGTAAATTCGAACGGACCAAGCCGCACGTGAACGTCGGTACCATTGGTCACGTTGACCACGGCAAAACCACCCTGACGGCCGCAATCGCGACCGTTCTGTCGAAGAAATTCGGCGGCGAAGCCAAGGCGTACGATCAGATCGACGCGGCGCCGGAAGAAAAAGCGCGCGGCATCACGATCAACACCGCGCACGTCGAGTACGAAACGGCCAACCGCCACTACGCTCACGTCGACTGCCCGGGCCACGCCGACTACATCAAGAACATGATCACCGGTGCTGCCCAGATGGACGGCGCGATCCTGGTGTGCTCGGCCGCTGACGGTCCGATGCCGCAGACGCGCGAACACATCCTGCTGGCTCGCCAGGTGGGTGTTCCGTACATCATCGTGTTCCTGAACAAGTGCGACCTGGTCGACGACGCGGAACTGCTGGAACTGGTCGAAATGGAAGTGCGCGAGCTCCTCTCGAAGTACGAGTTCCCGGGCGACGACCTGCCGATCATCAAGGGTTCGGCTCGTATGGCACTGGAAGGCCAGCCGGGCGAGATGGGCGAAGAGTGCATCGCCCGCCTGGCTGAAGCCCTGGACACCTACATCCCGACTCCGGAACGTGCCGTCGACGGCGCCTTCCTGATGCCGGTTGAAGACGTGTTCTCGATCTCGGGCCGCGGTACCGTGGTGACCGGTCGTGTCGAGCGCGGCATCATCAAGGTCGGCGAAGAGATCGAAATCGTCGGCATCACCGACACCGTCAAGACCACCTGCACCGGCGTGGAAATGTTCCGCAAGCTGCTGGACCAGGGTCAAGCCGGCGACAACGTCGGTCTGCTGCTGCGCGGCACCAAGCGTGAAGACGTCCAGCGTGGCCAGGTTCTGGCCAAGCCGGGTTCGATCAAGCCGCACAACCACTTCACCGGCGAGATCTACGTGCTGTCGAAGGATGAGGGCGGCCGTCACACCCCGTTCTTCAACAACTACCGTCCGCAGTTCTACTTCCGTACGACTGACGTGACCGGTTCGATCGAGCTGCCGGCCGACAAGGAAATGGTCATGCCTGGCGACAACGTGTCGATCACCGTCAAGCTGATCGCTCCGATCGCGATGGAAGAAGGTCTGCGCTTCGCAATCCGCGAAGGCGGCCGTACCGTCGGCGCCGGCGTGGTTGCCAAGATCCTGGCCTGATCGCCTGATCGCCTGATCGGTAGGGTGGGCACGCCGTGCCCACGCGTAACGCCGACATTGTCGCAAACGTTCGCGTGGGCTCGGGGAGCCCACCCTACCGAGTAGTCTGTGCAGTTTAGGGTGAAACGGTGTTATACTGCCGTCCCCTCCGCAGTACACGCAGTACCTGACACATTGATTGCCGGCCGCGTGCCGGTTCGTTCTTTTTTAAGGAAATAGCATGTCCGCTCCGAATCAGAAAATCCGTATCCGCCTGAAAGCGTTCGACTACAAGCTGATCGACCAGTCCGCCCTGGAAATCGTCGACACCGCCAAGCGCACCGGCGCAGTCGTCAAGGGCCCGGTTCCGCTGCCGACCCGCATCCAGCGTTTCGACGTGCTGCGTTCCCCGCACGTCAACAAGACCTCGCGCGACCAGTTCGAAATCCGTACGCACCAGCGTCTGATGGACATCGTGGACCCGACCGACAAGACCGTCGACGCGCTGATGAAGCTGGACCTGCCGGCTGGCGTCGACGTCGAAATCAAGCTGCAGTAATCAGTTTCAGCGCCTCGGCGGCCTTGCCGCCGGCGCATGCAAAACGGCCCATCTACTTTGCGGTAGATGGGCCGTTTGCTTTACTACGTCTTTACTACGTCGTCCCCGCGCGGGCCTTCAGCCGTCGCCCGCGAAGGCCTTCACCCGTCGCCCCGCGAAGACCTTCAGGCGTCGTCCCCGCGAAGGCGGGGATCCAAGTCCGTTGCGCAGCCGGCAAACTCGGGTTCCCGCCTGCACGCACTGCTGTCCGGAATAAAATTCTTGACAGTTTCATCAGATGAGGCTCAGCTGGAGTTCTGCCATTTCTTGCTGAAGTCGCCGTCGTTGTCGATAGCGGGAAGCTTCGATCTCGGGACGCTGAAACAAGGTGGCGCGTATCAGCACGAGACAGTCCCAGAGACTGATCTTGAGCGAGTGCCGCTGCTTGTAGAGCGCCACGAGCAAATAGCTGATCAACGCTGTAAGCACTTGGATGCGCACTGCGTTTTCGCTCCGCCCGAGGAATTTTTTGATTTTCAGGTGCTGCTTGATCCACTTGAAAAACAGTTCGATTCCCCAGCGCTCCTTGTAACGCTGGGCGATCTCGAACGCGGCGCTGTCCAGATCGTTGGTGGCCAGGACAAGCGGCGTGTCCTTTTCCGGGCGAGCGATCGTGATACGCCGTAGCGATGCCAGATATGGGTTGTCTCGTCCTCCGGGACGCTTATGTTTGAGCCGGACGATTTCATCATTGAGCACGACCCCGGCGGCTTCGGCGGGAATGCTTCTTTCTTCGATTATCTGTAGGCCGGCATTGCGTTTGAACCGGGTAACGAACTGCGCCCCAGCCTGACTGATGGCGTTCCACCAGGCGTAGTCGCAGTAGCCTTTGTCGAAGACGTAAAGGGCGCCCCGAACCAGCGGTACGCTCCAGGCTTTCTCTACGTCGTTGACGTTGGCCGCGCTGAACGAAATCCAGTCTGGCGTCCGGGTCTCGGCATCGAGCAGGACATGGACCTTGATGCCCTGGGTGTTGCGGGTGCGGTTTTCTTGTGTCCAGCGCTCGAATTCCCGTCCCTTGAGCGTCAACGACGTCGAGTCGAGCAGATACATCAATTCAGCACTATCGCTGCGCAACTGACGCGACACCTGTCCCATCAGCCAATTGGCGACGTCACTGAACACGGTATCGGAGCGCCTGGCGTTCGCATCGGCCAGCGTCGTACGTTTGATCATCCCGGCGCCCAAATGGTAATGGTGAGAGCGGTGATGATTAAAGCCCGTCTCCAGCGCCCGCAAGCCCGGCGCTTCACTGAGCTGCCCGTACATCATTGCGATCAGGTGCTGCCAGTGCCCGAATTTTTTAGAGTACTTGTCGGCCTTGTGTCTTTTTACCAGCCGATCGAACTCCGAGCGGGGCAGGCCCTTTAATAATTCCTGAAAGGTAGCTATGCTGAACATGTTGCGGGGTTTTGGTTTTTTGAGTTTGGCGACTCGGGTATACGCCCGTAAACCAGTCCCTGCAACACCTTCAGCGATTTCCCCTCAAATTATTCCGGACAGCAGTGCGCCTGCGCGGGAACGACGGTTCAAACGTTCCGGGTGTTTAAGCGCGCCTTACCTCGCCGCCAGCGCCAGCTCCTCCGCCAGCCGGTTGTGCCGCTCCAGCACGACGGGCAAATCGACCGTCCGCAACACGCCATCCTTTACGACGACCTTACCGTTGATGACGCTGTGATTCACGTTGGCCGGCGTGCAGAACACGAGCGCCGCGACCGGGTCGTGCAGCGCGCCCGCGAAACCCACGCCATCCAGCTTGAACATGACGATGTCGGCCGACATGCCCGGCGCGATGCTGCCGATGTCGTCGCGGCCCAGGACCTTCGCGCCGCCGCGCGTGGCCAGTTCCAGCGCCTGGCGCGCCGTCATCGCGTCCGGGCCGAAGCCCACGCGCTGCAGCAGCATCGCCTGGCGCACTTCGCCCAGCATGTGCGCGCCGTCGTTCGACGCGCTGCCGTCCACGCCCAGGCCCACCGGCACGCCCGCGTCGATCATCTTGCGCACGGGCGCGATGCCGGACGCGAGGCGCATGTTCGAGCACGGGCAGTGCGCGACGCCGGTGCTGGTCCGCGCGAACAGCCCGATGCCCGCATCGTCCAGCTGCACGCAGTGCGCGTGCCACACGTCGTGGCCGACCCAGCCGCAGTCTTCCGCATACTCGGCCGGCGTCATATTGAATTTCTCGCGGCTGTAGGCGATGTCGTTGACGTTTTCCGCAAGGTGCGTGTGCAGCGAGACGCCGTGGCTGCGCGCCAGCAGGGCCGCCTCCTTCATCAGGTCGCGCGACACCGAGAACGGCGAGCACGGCGCCACCACGATGCGCTGCATCGCGTGGCGCGCCGCGTCGTGATAGGTCTCGATCAGGCGCTGC
This sequence comes from Massilia sp. Masssp93, assembly GCF_059491295.1. Lineage (NCBI taxonomy): Bacteria > Pseudomonadati > Pseudomonadota > Betaproteobacteria > Burkholderiales > Oxalobacteraceae > Massilia > Massilia sp. Masssp93. The sequence continues at coordinate 6,574,998 of NZ_CP168502.1, forward strand.
GTGTCGTTCAGGATCGCCGCCTCGTCTTCCACCACGCTGTCCGGCGGCAAGCCGCCTTGCGAGCGGCCCACGCTCATCGCACCGCGCGCCGCGTGGAAGCGCATGCCGATCGTGTGCGCGGCCTCGATGCTGTCGTCCAGGCGGCAATCGTTCGGATAGATGTACAGGTGGTCGCTGCTGGTCGTGCAGCCCGACAGGATCAGTTCCGCCATCGCCGTGAGGGTCGACACGTGGACCATCTCGCCCGTCAGGTTCGCCCAGACGGGATACAGGTTCGTCAGCCAGTTGAACAGCTCGCCGTCCTGTGCGGCCGGGATCGCGCGCGTGAGGCTCTGGTACATGTGGTGATGCGTGTTGACGAGGCCGGGGATGACGACGTGGCCGCGCGCGTCGATCACCTCGTCGGCGTCCTGCGGGAGTTCGTCCGTCGGGCCCACGCGCTCGACCACGTTGTCGCGCACGAAGACGGCGCCATCGGCGATTTCGCGCCGCGCATCGTCCATCGTCACGAGGACGCGCGCGTTCTTGATCAGGAGAGTCTTGCTCATGAATTTTCCACTTTTAATGTTCAACACTGCGGAAACAATGCACGGGCACTGCGGAAACAATGTCGGGATAAAAACACCGCGCCGGCGCATGTCTTGCGACATGGCCGGCGCGGCACCGACTGCCGGTCAGGGATACCAAACGCGGGCAGTATTCCGTTACGCCACCTCCAGGTCTTTCACCAGCAGGGGCTGGGGTACGTCCTCGTCGTCGTCATGGGCTTCGACGGGACGGTTCGGCAACACGAGGTTCAGCAGCACGGCCATGATGGCGCCCGTGCTGATGCCCGAGCCGAAGATTTCGTTGACGAAGGCCGGCAGCTTGGCCAGCAGTTCCGGACGCACGCTGACGGCCAGGCCGCAGCCGATCGACACGGCGATGATGAGGCCGGTGCGCTTGTCGTGCTCGACCTTGCCCAGCATCTGCACGCCGGCCGTGAGGATCATCGCGAACATCATGAGGCCGGCGCCGCCCAGCACGGGCTGCGGGATCGTGACGACGACGGCGCCCAGCACCGGGAACAGGCCGGCCAGGGCCAGCATCACGCCGGTCAGCGCGACGACGTGGCGGCTGGCGACGCCGGTCAGCGAGATGACGCCCACGTTCTGCGCAAAGGTCGACATCGGCGGCGCGCCCAGGGTGGAGGCAAAAGCGGAGCCGACGCCGTCGCACAGCACGCCGCGCTTGAGCAGGGTGCCGCGCATCTTTGTCTCCGTGGCCGCGCCCAGCGCCATGAAGGTGCCCGTCGTTTCGACCATCGTGACGATGTAGGCGAGACCCATGGCGAGGATGCCGCTGAGCGGGAAGGTCATGCCGAAGTGCAGCGGCTGCGGCAGGGCGAACACGGTGGCCCGGTGCACGCTCGAGAAGTCGACGAGCCCCAGGCCCAGGCAGATGGCGTAGCCGATCGCGATGCCGATCACGATGGCGGACGCCGAGATGATGCCTTTGCCGAACTGGACCAGCGCGACGACGACGGCCAGCACGAACAGGGCGATGCCCAGGTTCGTGGGCGCGCCGTAGTCGCCGGCGCCCTTGCCGCCGGCCGCCCAGTCGACGGCGACGGGGACGAGCGACAGGCCGATCATCGTGACGACGACGGCCGTCACCTGGTGCGGGAACAGCTTGCGGATCTGCGGCATGAAGAAACTGCCGACGATCATGACGACGGAGCCGGCGAGCGAGGACCCGAGGATGCCCGCCACGCCGTGTTCGAAGCCGATGCTGATGGCGGCGCCGACGAAGGCGAAGCTGGTGCCCATCACGCAGGGCAGGCGGATGCCGATCGGGCCGACGCCCTTGCACTGGATGATCGTGACGATGCCCGAGCCCAGCAGCGCCGCGTTGACGAGGGCGACGATCTGGTCCGCGGGCAGCTTGAGGATGGCGCCGACCACGAGCGGCACGGCGATGATGCCCCCGAGCGCGGCGAGCATGTGCTGGGCCGCCAGCAGGGTCGTGGTGATGAGGGGTGGCCGGTCGTCGACCTGGTACAGCAGATTGTTCATGTGTGTGTCTCCGTCGAATGGTGTCCTGAACGGCGCGTACCGCAAGCGCGTCGGGTACTTCGAAGTGATGCAGGGCAGTGGAGAACAGTCAACCACGGCAGGCAATCCGTGATCCGGATGCAACCGAAGGGCGCCTGGGGGCCGGGATGTGGCCGGGAACGCGATGACGTCTCCACAAAGCTTGGTGCCACTCTGCGGCGGCATTTCATGAATTCATGATGCCCATGCAAGACAGCACTGTCAACGAATTTGTATACAGTTTCCGTTCGTCTAGAACGCCTGGATTTCACCGCGTCACAGAGCGAGAGCGGGGTATTTATCCGTCCGCTGTATACAATTTTTCACGACGCTTTTGCGTGGAAATATCAGATGGCCGCGCTGCGCCGGCACCTCTTGATAAGCCGGATACCGTCCTGATCTTGAAAGACAGCGGCCCCGACGCGCTCGCCGGGTCGCAAGCGGTTGTTGTAATTACTGAAACACATCGGTGATAATCGCGCCTCAGGAGGGAACGCGATGGCGACCATGAAGCAGGTAGCGGAGCGCGCCGGGGTGTCGATCTCCACGGTGTCGCACGTGATCAACAACACGCGCGTCGTCAGCGACGACGTGCGCCGGCGCGTGCTGGGCATCATCGACGAGATGCGCTACATTCCGAGTGCCGTCGCCCGCAGCCTCAAGAACGACAAGACGAATACCATCGGCGTGCTCGTGCCGAACTCGTCGAATCCCTATTTCGCCGAACTGATCCGCTGGATCGAGGACGCGGCGTTCCAGCTCGGCTACAACATCATCCTGTGCAACGCGCATGGCGGCGCGCAGAAGCAGACGGCCAATCTGCGCCTGCTGATGGAAAAGCGCATCGACGGGCTGGTGCTCGTCGCCAGCGGCGCCGACGACGAACAGGACTTGCTGCTGCGCCGCGAGACCGTGCCCGTCGTCCAGCTGGAGCGCGCGCTGCCGGGCCTGCACGCCGACCTGGTCCAGGCCGGCCAGGAAGAGGGCGGGTACGCGGCCACGCGCCATCTGATCGAATTGGGCCACCGCGACATTGCCTGCGTGTCCGGCCCGGCCGACCTGCCGCGCACGCGCGAACGCGTCGGCGGTTTCATGCGCGCGATGGCGGAGGCTGGCCTGACTCTGGCGCCGGACCGTATCGTGCACGACGAATTCACGAGCGCCGGCGGCCACGCGGCATTTACGCGCCTGCTGGCCCGGTCGCGGCGGCCGACGGCCGTGTTCGTCACGAGCGACCTGATGGCGCTGGGCGGCCTGTGCGCGGCCGGCGCGGCCGCTGTGCGTGTGCCGGCGCAATTGTCTGTCGTGGGCTACGACGACATCGCCGCCGCCCGCTACGCGCTCCCGCCGCTGACGACGGTGGCGCCGCCCAAGCACGACATGGCGTGGCTCGCCATCGAGCTGCTGGCCGATCGCATCCGCGGCGGCCCCGCCCCGCAGCGCCCCCCGGCGCTGGCCAGCGCGCTGGTCGTGCGGGCGTCGACCGCGCCGCCGCAATAAGGCCCCGTCGCGCGTGGGCGCAGGGCCGCCCACCGACGGCGCCGCGGCACTGAGCCGGATCAGCCGTAGGGTGGGCACACCGTGCCCACGCGTAACGTGTGCGGTTTGCCGGCGTCACGCGTGGGCGGAGGGCCGCCCACCCTACGGCGCTGCAGCGGACGGCTCCGTCTCGCGCGCGTCGCGCACGAGCAGCGTCTGCGTCGGGAACGCGAACTCGATGCCCAGCGCGGCGAACCGGTCCATGATCTGCAGGTAGATCTCCTGCTGGATATCGGCGTAGCGGACGAAATCCGCCGTCTCCACCCAGTACACGACGTCGAAGTTCAGCGACGACGCGGCCATGCCGCTGAAATGCGCGCGGTCGAACGTCACCGGCTCCTGCGCCTTGACGATCTCGGTCAGCATGGCCGGGATCAGGCGCAGCTTCGCCGTCGGCGTGTCGTAGGTGACGCCCACCGTGAACGCGGCGCGGCGCCGGGTCATGCGCGTCATGTTCTGCAGCCGGCTCTTGAGCAGGTCGGCGTTGGAGAACACCAGCTGCTCGCCGCCCAGGCTGCGCAGGCGGGTCGTCTTGAGGCCGACGTATTCCACGGTGCCCAGGAATTTGTCGACGATGATGAAGTCGCCGATCACGAACGGCTTGTCGAGCACGATCGACAGCGACGCGAACAGGTCGCCGAGGATGTTCTGGACGGCCAGTGCCACTGCGATACCGCCGATACCGAGCGAGGCGACGAGGGTCGTGATGTTGACGCCGAGATTGTCCAGCACCATCAGCAGCAGCACGGCCCACAGCACCGTCCGCGCGATGAAGCCGACCGCCGCCGCCGACGTGGCGCGGGCCGGATCGCCGGCGCGGTTCTGGTAGTAATCCGTCAGCCAGGCGCGCAGCGCGCGGTTGCCCCACAACGCGGCCTGGATCAGGCCGGTGACGATGGCGGCGCGCGTCGCGAACAGGTGCACCGCCGGCGGCAGCGTCAGCGCCTTGCTGCCGGCAAACAGGCCCATGATGACGATGGCCAGCAGCCGGGTGCCGTCGAGCGCCTCGACGGCGATGTCGTCGAGCCGGGTCTCGGTGCGCGCGGCCAGCGTCCGCATATGGTGTACGCCCACCTTCTTGGCGATGTACAGGGCCAGCGCCACCCCGGCGGCGATACCGAAGGCCGTCAGCCAGGCCAGTGTCGTGTTGTTGAAGAACACCAGGTTCATCCGATCATCCTTTCCTTGTCCTTGACGGGCGCTATTGTAAGGGTGCGGTGCGGTGCACAAGTTTTTTCGGATGGGTATTGCGCTTTGCTAAAACATGCTCGTATAATGCGGCTCCCCGGGCGGTTAGTTCAGCTGGTTAGAATACTTGGTCGACATCCAAGGGGTCGCAGGTTCGAATCCTGCACCGCCCACCAGAATTCCTCCATATCGCAGGCCTCGAGCCTGTAGAGAAAAGATGCAGCGGTATCTTTTCTGTGCCGTTCAGCCTGAACGGATTCTCTGATCTCCAAGACACTAGCGTAAAACGCAACAGGCCGCGTCAGCTTCGCATTATCCTGTTGCGTCTATCCGTGGCGCGCGCTATACTAGCCGGCTTCGGTATGGGTCTATCTTTTTTTGGCCCATGCGTTTAAGAGGAAGTTTCACAACTTCCGAAAGTCAACTACCCCCGCCCAATCGCAGGTGGGAATGGAGAAAAAATGAGCCTGGGCCTTCTCGGTCGCAAGGTTGGCATGATGCGCATCTTCACGGACGACGGCGATTCGATTCCCGTTACCGTGCTGGACGTGTCGAACAACCGTGTTGCGCAAATCAAAAACCCTGAAACTGATGGCTATGCCGCAGTTCAGGTCGTCTTCGGTCAACGTCGCGCTTCCCGCGTGAACAAGGCCGCTGCCGGTCACTACGCCAAAGCTGGCGTCGAAGCTGGCACGATGCTGAAGGAATTCCGCGTCGAAGCCGCTCAAGCCGCTGGTTTCAAGGCTGGCGACGCAGTCAATGTCTCGATGTTCGAAGTGGGCCAGAAAATCGACGTGCAAGGCACCTCGATCGGTAAGGGCTACGCCGGTACCATCAAGCGCCACAACTTCGCGTCGGGTCGTCAGACCCACGGTAACTCGCGTTCGCACAACGTGCCGGGCTCGATCGGTATGGCGCAGGATCCGGGCCGCGTGTTCCCGGGCAAGCGCATGACCGGTCACATGGGTGATGTCACTGTCACCACCCAGAACCTGGAAATCGCCCGTATCGACGCCGAGCGTCAACTGCTGCTGGTTAAGGGTGCCGTTCCTGGCGCCAAGAACGGTCAAGTGATCGTCAAGCCGGCAGTCAAGGTCAAAGCCAAGAAAGGAGCATAAGCGATGGAACTCAAGCTCCTGAATGAGCAAGGTCAAGCTGGCGCCGCAGTCAACGCCGCCGACACCGTGTTCGGCCGTGATTACAACGAAGCCCTGATCCACCAGATCGTGGTCGCCTACGCCGCCAACGCGCGCAGCGGCAACCGCAAGCAGAAGGATCGTGAAGAAGTCTCCCACACGACCAAGAAGCCCTGGCGTCAAAAAGGTACGGGCCGCGCCCGTGCCGGTATGTCGTCGTCGCCGCTGTGGCGTGGCGGTGGTCGCATCTTCCCGAACTCGCCGGACGAGAACTTCTCGCACAAGGTCAACAAGAAGATGCACCGCGCAGGTATCTGCTCGATCTTCTCGCAACTGGCCCGCGAAGACCGCCTGAGCGTCATCGAGAACCTGACCGTCGAAGCACCGAAGACCAAGCTGCTGTCGCAAAAGCTGCAGGGCATGGGTCTGGACTCGGTCCTGGTGATCACCGACACCATCGATGAAAACCTGCTGCTGGCATCGCGCAACCTGCCGAACGTGCTGGTTGTCGAGCCGAAGCATGCCGACCCGATGTCGCTGGTGTTCTACAAGAAAGTCCTGGTCACCAAAGCTGCTCTGGCCAAGATCGAGGAGATGTACGCATGAGCGCCGCAATCAAATTCAGCGAAGAGCGCCTGATGAAGGTGCTGCTGGCTCCGGTCATTTCCGAAAAGGCGACCTTCGTCGCGGAAAAGAACGAACAGATCGTGTTCAAGGTCCTGCCGGACGCGACCAAGCCGGAAATCAAAGCCGCCGTCGAACTGCTGTTCAAGGTCGAAGTGGAATCGGTCCAGACCGTGAACCGCGAAGGCAAGCAGAAGCGTTCGGGCCGTTTCACCGGTCGTCGCAACCACACCAAGCGCGCTTTCGTGGCCCTGAAGCCGGGCCAGGAAATCAATTTTGTCGAGGAGGCTAAATAATGGCACTCGTTAAGATGAAGCCAACCTCCCCAGGCCGCCGCGGCATGGTGAAGGTTGTGAATGCCGACCTGTACAAGGGTCGTCCGTTCGCAGCCCTGGTTGAGAAGAAATCGAAGACCGCTGGCCGTAACAACAACGGCCACATCACGACCCGCCACATCGGCGGTGGTCACAAGCACCACTACCGCGTGGTCGACTTCAAGCGCAACAAGGACGGTATTCCGGCCAAGGTCGAGCGCATTGAATACGACCCGAACCGCAGCGCGCACATCGCTCTGGTGTGCTACGCCGACGGTCACCGCGCGTACATCATCGCCACCAAGGGCATGGCCGTGGGCGATGCCGTCATGAACGGCTCGGAAGCGCCGATCAAGTCGGGTAACTGCCTGCCGATCCGTAATATTCCGGTCGGTACCACCATGCACTGCGTCGAAATGCTGCCGGGTAAGGGTGCTCAGATGGCCCGTACCGCAGGCGCCGGCGTGGTCCTGATGGCCCGTGAAGGCACCTACGCTCAGGTTCGCCTGCGCTCGGGTGAAGTGCGCCGCGTGCACATCGAGTGCCGCGCGACGGTTGGCGAAGTCGGCAACGGCGAGCACAACCTGCGCAAGATCGGTAAAGCCGGTGCAATGCGCTGGCGTGGCGTCCGCCCGACCGTTCGCGGTGTGGTGATGAACCCGATCGACCACCCGCACGGTGGTGGTGAAGGTCGTACGGCTGCCGGTCGTCATCCGGTGTCGCCATGGGGCCAGCAGACGAAGGGCAAGAAGACGCGTTCGAACAAGCGCACGTCGTCGATGATCGTCTCGCGCCGCGGCAAGAAATAAGGATAAGACATGACTCGTTCATTGAAAAAAGGGCCGTTCATTGACGCCCACCTGGTGAAAAAAGTCGAGACCGCGCAAGCGAACAAAGACAAAAAGCCGGTCAAAACCTGGTCGCGCCGCTCGACGATCACCCCGGACTTCATCGGTCTGACGATCGCCGTCCACAACGGTAAAGTGCACGTGCCGGTGTACGTGTCCGAGAACATGGTGGGTCACAAGCTGGGCGAATTCGCCCTGACCCGCACGTTCAAGGGCCACGCCGCTGACAAGAAGGCGAAGAAATAATGGAAACTAAAGCTATCCTCAAAGGCGTCCGCCTGTCGGAACAGAAAGGCCGCCTCGTCGCCGATCTGATCCGCGGCAAGAAAGTCGACGCCGCGCTGAACATCCTGCAGTTCAGCCCGAAGAAAGGCGCGACCATCATCAAGAAAGTGCTGGAGTCCGCAATCGCGAACGCCGAGCACAACGATGGTGCCGACATCGACGAACTGAAGGTCGTTCAGATCTATGTCGAAAAGGGCCCGATCCTGAAGCGCTTTACGGCACGTGCCAAAGGCCGCGGTGATCGCATTTCGAAACAATCCTGTCACATCTTCGTGACTGTCGGTAACTAAGGAGTCACACGATGGGTCAGAAAATCCACCCAACCGGCTTCCGCCTGGCGGTCACCCGTAACTGGGCATCGCGCTGGTACGCTGGCAACGGCAATTTTGCCGACATGCTGAAGGAAGACCTGGAAGCCCGCGCTTTCCTGAAGAAGAAACTGAAGAACGCCTCCGTCGGCCGCATCGTCATCGAGCGTCCGGCCAAGAACGCGCGCTTCACGATCTACTCGTCGCGTCCGGGCGTGGTCATCGGCAAGAAAGGCGAAGACATCGAAGTCCTGAAGACTTCGCTGGCGAAGATCATGGGCGTGCCGGTGCACGTCAATATCGAAGAGATCCGCAAGCCGGAAATCGACTCGCAGCTGATCGCCGATTCGATCGCCCAGCAGCTCGAAAAGCGTATCATGTTCCGCCGCGCCATGAAGCGCGCGATGCAGAACGCGATGCGTCTGGGCGCCGTCGGCATCAAGATCATGTCGTCGGGCCGTCTGAACGGCATCGAGATCGCACGTACCGAATGGTACCGCGAAGGCCGTGTGCCCCTGCACACCCTGCGCGCCGACATCGACTACGGCACCAGCGAAGCCTCGACCACGTACGGCATCATCGGCGTGAAAGTCTGGGTTTACAAGGGCGACCGTTCGCCGACCGGCGAAGCACCGGTGATCGACGTTCCGGCCGACGAGAAAAAGCCGCGCGGTCCGCGTCGTGACGACGGCAAACCGGCCGGCCGTGGCCGTCCGGGCGCCAAGCCAGGTACCGCACCAGCAGGCCGCCGCGCTGCCAAGCCGGCTGCTGAGAAAGCAGGAGAATAAGCATGCTGCAGCCATCCCGCAGAAAGTATCGTAAAGAGCAGAAAGGCCGCAACACCGGCATTTCGCACACCCGCGGCACCGCGGTCTCGTTCGGCGAGTTCGGCCTGAAGGCAGTTGCCCGCGGCCGTATCACCGCACGCCAGATCGAAGCTGCACGTCGTGCCATGACCCGTCACATCAAGCGTGGCGGCCGTATCTGGATCCGTATCTTCCCGGACAAGCCGATTTCGAACAAGCCGGCTGAAGTCCGTATGGGTAACGGTAAGGGTAACCCGGAGTACTACGTGGCCGAGATCCAGCCGGGCAAGGTCCTGTACGAAATGGACGGTGTCGCCGAAGAACTGGCGCGCGAAGCATTCCGCCTGGCTGCCGCCAAACTGCCGCTGGCGACGACGTTTGTCGTGCGTCAAGTCGGCCAATAACAGGAGTTAAGAATGAAAGCAACGGAACTCCGCGGCAAGGACCAGGCAGCTCTGCAACAAGAGCTGAATGAGCTGCTGAAGGCACAGTTCGGCCTGCGCATGCAAATCGCTACGCAGCAACTGACGAATACCGCCCAGCTCAAGAAGGTGCGCCGCGATATCGCGCGTGTCAAAACCGTGATGACCCAGAAGGAAGCCAAATGAACGACACCACTAAAACGGCGCTGAAGCGTACGCTGGTCGGCAAAGTCGTGTCCGACAAGATGGACAAGACGGTGACCGTGCTGGTTGAGCGTCACGTCAAGCACCCGCTGTACGGCAAGATCATCGTGCGCTCGAACAAGTATCACGCGCACGACGAGACCAACCAGGCCAAGACCGGCGACACGGTCGAGATCACGGAAGGTCGTCCGATCTCGAAGACGAAGGCTTGGACCCTGACCAAGGTTGTGCAGGTCGCACAGGTTCTGTAAAGCCTGTAGGAGGTTTAACAACACCTCCCAAAAATTTGTCTTGCGTGGCCCGCTGGTATGTGGAATACTAGCGGGCTTCGTTCATGTGTTGCCGCAGTTTGTCCTTCGGTAACTGCGGCCTGCAACGAACATTGGAAAGTCCAATCACCCAAACGTACGCGCTTGCAATGAGTGCGGCCGGCGGGACCAAGACTGACCGCAGGCCTACGGTTTTCCGTGGGGTTTCTTCGGCTTAAGTTGGGAAAGAAAATATCATGATTCAAACTGAAAGCCGGCTCGAAGTGGCCGACAATACCGGTGCGAAAGAAGTACTGTGCATCAAGGTATTGGGCGGCTCCAAGCGCCGTTACGCCAGCATTGGCGACGTGATCAAAGTCACCGTGAAGCAGGCTGCTCCGCGCGGCCGCGTCAAGAAAGGTGAAATCTACAACGCCGTGGTCGTGCGTACCGCTAAAGGTGTGCGCCGCCAGGACGGCTCCCTGGTGAAGTTCGACGGCAACGCCGCTGTCCTGCTGAACAGCAAGCTGGAGCCGATCGGTACCCGTATCTTCGGACCGGTGACGCGCGAACTGCGTACCGAAAAGTTCATGAAGATCGTGTCCCTGGCACCTGAAGTTCTGTAAGGGAGTCGCAATGGATAAGATTCGTAAAAACGACGAAGTCATCGTTCTGGCCGGTAAAGACAAGGGCAAGCGCGGTGTCGTTCAGCAACGCGTAGATGCTGAGCACGTCATCGTCGAAGGCGTGAACCTGGCCAAGAAGGCCGTCAAGCCGAACCCGATGACCGGCGTAACTGGTGGTATCGTCGACAAGACCATGCCGATTCACGTGTCGAACGTCGCGCTGTTCAACGCAGCGACCGGCAAGGCTGATCGCGTTGGCTTCAAAGAAGTGGATGGCAAAAAAGTCCGCGTCTTCAAGTCGAACGGCGAAGTAGTGAAAGGGTAATGAGAAATGGCCCGTCTCCAACAAGTTTATAAAGACAAAGTCGTTGCCGAACTGACCGAAAAATTCGGTTACAAGTCGGTGATGGAAGTGCCGCGCCTGACCAAGATCACCCTGAACATGGGTCTGTCGGAAGCTGTCGCCGACAAGAAGATCATTGAGCACGCAACCGGCGACCTGACCAAGATCGCCGGCCAGAAGCCGGTCGTGACCAAGGCTCGCAAGGCAATCGCAGGTTTCAAGATCCGCGAAGGCTACCCGATCGGCACGATGGTGACCCTGCGTGGCGCCCGCATGTACGAATTCCTGGATCGTTTCATCACCGTGGCCCTGCCGCGCGTGCGTGACTTCCGTGGCGTCAGCGGCAAATCGTTCGATGGTCGCGGCAACTACAACATCGGCGTCAAAGAGCAGATCATCTTCCCGGAAATCGATTACGACAAGATCGATGCGCTGCGTGGCATGAACATCTCGATCACCACGACTGCTAAGACCGACGAAGAAGCCAAAGCGCTGCTCGCCGCATTCAAATTCCCGTTCCGGAACTAAGAACATGGCAAAACTTGCACTGATTAACCGCGAACAGAAGCGTGCAGACCTGGTGGAGAAATTCGCCGCAAAGCGTGCCGCTCTGAAAGCAATCATCGACGACCAGTCGAAGACCGAAGAAGAGCGTTACGAAGCACGCCTGAAGCTGCAGGCCCTGCCGCGTAACTCGGCGCCGACCCGCCAGCGTAACCGCTGCGCCATCACCGGCCGTCCCCGTGGCACTTTCCGTAAATTCGGTCTGGCCCGTACCAAACTCCGCGAATTCGCCATGAAAGGCGAAATCCCGGGTATGACCAAAGCTAGCTGGTAATAGGAGAATAAGCAATGAGTATGAGCGATCCTATCGCCGATATGCTGACCCGTATTCGCAACGCGCAAGGCGTGCAGAAGACCACCGTCGAAATGCCGTCGTCGAAGCTGAAAGTTGCGATTGCCAACGTCCTGAAGGACGAGGGTTACATCGAAGATTACGCCGTGTCCACCGAAGGTGGCAAGGCTGAACTGAAAATCGGTTTGAAGTACTACGTCGGCCGTCCGGTTATCGAGCGCATCGAGCGCGTCTCCCGTCCTGGCCTGCGCATCTACAAGGGCAAAGATGAGATCCCCCAGGTCATGAACGGCCTCGGTGTGGCAATCGTCTCGACCCCGAAGGGTGTGATGACCGACCGCAAAGCACGTGCTACCGGTGTCGGTGGCGAAGTGATTTGCTACGTGGCTTAAGGAGTAGACGATGTCTCGAGTAGCTAAGATGCCAATCGCCGTCCCGGCCGGTACCGATGTCGCGATCAACGCGTCGTCGATCACCGTCAAGGGCCCGCTGGGCACCCTGACCCAGGCGCTGAACGGCCTGGTCAAAGTGGAAAACAACAACGGCACGCTGTCGTTCGACGTGATCGACGATTCCCGCGAATCGAACGCCATGTCGGGCACCCTGCGTGCTCTGGTGAACAACATGGTGACCGGTGTCACCAAAGGTTTCGAAAAGCGCCTGACCCTGGTCGGCGTGGGTTACAAGGCCGCCGTCCAAGGCAACGCCCTGAACCTGTCGCTGGGCTTCTCGCACCCGGTGCTGCACGCGATGCCGGAAGGCGTCACCGCTGCAACCCCGACCCCGACCGAGATCCTGATCAAGGGTATCGATCGTCAAAAGGTCGGCCAAGTTGCCGCAGAAGTGCGCGCTTACCGCTCGCCTGAGCCGTACAAAGGCAAGGGTGTCCGTTATGCGGACGAAGTGGTGAAGCTTAAAGAAACCAAGAAGAAATAATCGGAGCTGACGATGGACAAGAAAGAATCGCGTCTGCGTCGCGGACGCCAAACCCGCATCAAGATCGCGCAGTTGGGCGTGAACCGCCTGTCGGTGCACCGCACCAACCTGCACATCTATGCGAACCTGATCAGCCCGGATGCGAAGGTCCTGGTTTCGGCTTCGACGCTGGAAGCAGAAGTGCGCGCCGAGCTGGGCGGCAAGTCGGGTGCGGGCGGCAACGCCGCTGCAGCCGCACTGGTTGGCAAGCGCGTCGCAGAAAAAGCACTGAAAGCAGGGATCACCGAAGTCGCATTCGACCGTTCGGGTTTCCGTTACCACGGCCGTGTGAAGGCGCTGGCGGAAGCCGCGCGCGAAGCTGGTCTGAAGTTCTAAGGAAGAATCGTCATGGCAAAAATGCAAGCGAAAATGGCAAGCGACAAGCCGGATGATGGCATGCGCGAGAAAATGATCGCGATCAACCGCGTGACCAAAGTGGTCAAGGGTGGTCGTATCATGGGTTTTGCAGCGCTGACCGTTGTCGGTGACGGCGATGGCCGCATCGGCATGGGTAAAGGCAAGTCGAAGGAAGTTCCGGTCGGCGTGCAGAAAGCGATGGAAGAAGCCCGCCGCAACCTGATCAAGGTGCCCCTCAAGAACGGCACGCTGCAGCACAGCGTCACCGGCCGCCACGGCGCGTCGTACGTGATGATGTCGCCGGCCAAGCCGGGTACCGGCGTGATCGCAGGCGGCGCAATGCGCGCAATCTTCGAAGTGATGGGCGTGACCGACGTCGTCGCCAAGTCGACCGGTTCGTCGAACCCGTACAACCTGGTTCGCGCGACCCTCGACGGTCTGGCAAAAATGAGCACTCCGGCCGACATCGCTGCCAAGCGCGGCAAGTCGGTGGAAGAGATCCTGGGTTAAGGGGAATAACTATGGCAAACACCATCAAAGTCAAGCTGGTCAAAGGCCTGATCGGTACCCGCCAGGATCACCGCGCCACCGTGCGCGGTCTGGGTCTGCGTCGTGTCAACTCGGTCTCCGAGCTGCAGGACACCCCGGCGATCCGCGGCATGATCAACAAGGTCAACTACCTCGTGAAAATTGTCGACTAAGCCTCGGCTTGGTCAACGGAGAAAATAATGGAACTCAATACCATCCAACCCGCTGAAGGCGCGAAACACGCCAAGCGCCGCGTCGGTCGCGGTATCGGCTCGGGCCTGGGCAAGACCGCCGGCCGCGGTCACAAGGGTCAGAAGTCGCGTTCGGGCGGCTTCCACAAGGTCGGTTTCGAAGGCGGCCAGATGCCGCTGCAGCGCCGCCTGCCGAAGCGTGGCTTCAAGTCGCTGAACGCTACGTTCAAGGCTGAAGTGCGTCTGTCGGACCTGAACAACCTGGCCGTCGGCGACGTCGACGTCCTGGTGCTCAAGCAAGCCGGCGTGCTGCCGGTCGTCGCTCGCGATGTGCGCGTGATCCTGTCGGGCGAAATCACCAAAGCGGTGAACCTGAAGGGCATCAAGGCGACCGCTGGCGCGAAAGCAGCGATCGAAGCAGCTGGCGGTTCGGTCGCCTAAACGCGGCCGCTGCCTGATCGGAGCAAAAATTGGCGACTAATTCACAACTTGGTAAAAGTGCTGCGTCCGGCTTCCCCTGGGGTCGGTTGTGGTTCTTGCTTGGCGCGTTGGTCGTGTATCGTATCGGAGCTCACATCCCGGTCCCCGGGATTGACCCGATCGCCATGGCCCAGCTGTTCAAGCAGAACGAGGGCGGCATCCTGGGCATGTTCAACATGTTCTCGGGCGGGGCCCTGTCCCGCTTTGCCGTGTTCGCTCTTGGCATCACGCCTTACATTTCGGCTTCGATCATCATGCAGCTGGTGTCGATCGTCTCGCCGCAGATGGAGGCACTGAAGAAAGAGGGCGAGTCCGGCCGCCGCAAGATCACCCAGTACACCCGTTACTTCACGGTCGTGCTGGCGTTGTTCCAGGCGTTCGGCATCGCGGTCGCGCTCGAGGCGCAGCAAGGCCTCGTGATCGATCCGGGCGTGGCTTTCCGCTTCGTGACCGTCGTGACCCTGCTGACCGGCACCATGTTCCTCATGTGGCTGGGTGAGCAGATCACCGAACGTGGCCTTGGCAACGGTATCTCGATCATCATTTTTGCCGGTATCGCAGCGGGTCTGCCGAACGCACTGGGTAGCTTGTTCACCCTGGTGTCGAACGGTTCGATCGGCAGCTTCTCCGCAATCATCATCGTGATTCTGGTAGCTCTGGTGACTTACGCGGTCGTGTTCGTCGAACGCGGCCAGCGCAAGATCCTGGTGAATTACGCGAAACGCCAGGTCGGCAACAAGATCTATGGTGGCCAAACCAGCCACCTGCCGCTGAAGCTGAACATGTCGGGCGTGATCCCGCCGATCTTCGCTTCGTCGATCATCCTGTTCCCGGCCACGATCGTCGACTGGTTCACGAAAGGCAAGGACGTCACGAATCCGTTCATCGGGTTCCTGAAAGACCTCGCTGCCTCGTTGAGCCCGGGCGAACCGATCCACGCGTTGCTGTATGCGGTGGCAATCGTGTTCTTCTGCTTCTTCTATACGGCGCTGGTATTCAACAGCAAGGAAACGGCGGACAACTTGAAGAAGAGCGGCGCGTTTGTACCGGGCATCCGTCCGGGCGAGCAGACCGCGCGCTACATCGACAAGATCCTGATGCGCCTGACCCTGGCCGGTGCGGTCTATATCACGCTGGTTTGCCTGTTGCCGGAGTTCCTGCAAAGCCAGTGGAAAGTACCTTTCTATTTTGGCGGAACCTCGCTCCTGATCATCGTGGTCGTCACGATGGATTTCATGGCGCAGGTGCAGAACTACGTCATGTCGCAGCAATATGAGTCGCTGCTGCGCAAGGCTAATTTCAAAGGCGGTATCCCGTCGCGTTGAGCGGCTGGCGCCCCCCAGGAGTGAATAGACCGAATGGCAAAAGACGACGTCATCCAAATGCAGGGGGAGATTCTGGAGAATCTCCCGAACGCGACCTTTCGCGTAAAGCTGGAAAACGGGCACGTGGTGCTTGGACATATCTCGGGTAAAATGCGGATGAATTACATCCGCATTCTTCCGGGTGACAAGGTAACGGTGGAGCTGACCCCTTACGACTTGTCCCGGGCCCGCATCGTGTTCCGCACCAAGTAAAACTAATCAAGTTATCGAATCTGGAAGAGAGTGCAAAATGAAAGTTAACGCTTCAGTCAAGCGGATCTGCCGCAACTGCAAGATCATCAAGCGCAAGGGCGTGGTCCGTGTGATCTGCGTCGAGCCGCGTCACAAGCAGCGTCAAGGTTAATTTCGAGGAATAACGAATGGCACGTATTGCAGGGGTCAACGTCCCCAATCATCAGCACACCGTCATCGGCCTGACGGCAATCTATGGCATCGGCCGTACCCGCTCGAAGCAGATCTGCGAATCGACCGGCGTTGCGACCAACAAGAAGGTCAAGGACCTGGACGACAACGAACTGGAAAAGCTGCGTGATGCAGTCGGCAAGTTCGTCGTCGAGGGCGACCTGCGCCGTGAGCTGTCCATGAGCATCAAGCGCTTGATGGATCTGGGTTGCTACCGCGGTATGCGTCACCGCAAGGGCCTGCCGGTCCGCGGCCAGCGCACCCGTACGAATGCTCGTACCCGCAAGGGCCCGCGCAAAGCAGCTCAATCGCTCAAGAAATAATCTAGGAACTGACCATGGCTAAGCAACAAAGCTCGGCGGCTGCAGCTCGCATCCGCAAGAAAGTCAAAAAGAACGTCGCCGAAGGCATCGCACACGTCCACGCATCGTTCAACAACACCATCATCACGATCACCGATCGTCAGGGCAATGCCCTGTCGTGGGCGACGTCCGGCGGCGCAGGCTTCAAGGGTTCGCGTAAATCGACCCCGTTCGCGGCGCAGGTCGCAGCTGAAGCGGCTGGCAAGGTTGCTCAGGAATACGGCGTGAAGAACCTGGAAGTGCGTATCAAGGGCCCGGGCCCGGGCCGTGAGTCGGCTGTGCGCGCGCTGAACAACCTGGGTATCAAGATCACCGAAATCCAGGACGTGACGCCGGTTCCGCACAACGGCTGCCGTCCGCCGAAGCGTCGTCGTATCTAATTGCTGCCCGGGCGGCTCGTCCGCCTGTCGCAGTATCGATACGCCACACGCCGTGGTGTCAAAGATCGCCGGTGCAGTTGACCCCGAAATGGGTTATACTGCCCGGCTATTGTCGCCTTGGGCCGTCCCGGTCCGGGGTATTTTGTAAGCCACGTCCGGTCTCATCGAAGAACCGGACTAGCGCCTGTTGCGAACGTCGATCGATTCGCATCCGGGGCGTGATCATCAAAATAAAGGAAGTTTAACGTGGCACGTTATATCGGACCTAAAGCAAAACTGTCGCGCCGTGAAGGCACCGACCTGTTCCTGAAGAGCGCACGCCGCTCGCTCGATTCGAAGTGCAAACTGGACGTCAAGCCAGGCCAGCACGGCGTCAAGTCGGGCCAGCGTACGTCGGACTACGGCAACCAGCTGCGTGAAAAGCAGAAGGTCAAGCGTATCTACGGCGTGCTGGAGCGTCAGTTCCGCCGCTACTTCGCCGAAGCGTCGCGCCGCAAGGGCAACACCGGCGAGACCCTGCTGAAGCTGCTGGAATCGCGTCTGGACAACGTCGTCTACCGCATGGGCTTCGGCTCGACCCGTTCCGAAGCGCGCCAGCTGGTCAGCCACAAGGCCCTGACCGTGAACGGCAACGTCGTGAACATCGCTTCGTACCAGGTCAAGACCGGCGACGTCATCGCTGTCCGCGAAAAGGCCAAGAAGCAGACCCGTATCCTCGAAGCCCTGTCGCTGGCCGAGCAGGTTGGTTTCCCGAGCTGGGTGTCGGTCGATGCCAAGAAGATGGAAGCAACCTTCCGTTCGTACCCGGAGCGTAACGAGATCGCTGCCGACGTCAACGAAGCGCTGATCGTCGAACTGTACTCGCGTTAATTGACAAAGCGGGCGGCGCGCCGCCCGCTTTGTCACCCCCGCGCAGGCGGGGACCCAATTTCGAGCAGCCGACTGCGCTTGCAGAAATTGGGTTCCCGCCTCCGCCGGAACGACGGTTTTTCTGCCGTCGCGCCTCACCAGATTCGCCGTACCGCCTGCTCGAAGAAGCAGGCGTTTCTACTGATGCCATCAGCCTTATCGGTGTAACGAGCCGAGGGTATTGAAGAGGACACTCATGCAAAATAGTTTGTTGAAGCCACGTATTATCGATGTCGAAACGCTCGGCGCCGGCCACGCGAAAGTCGTGATGGAACCGTTCGAACGTGGTTATGGCCACACGCTGGGCAACGCGCTGCGCCGCGTCCTGCTGTCGTCGATGATCGGCTACGCGCCGACCGAAGTGACGATCGCCGGCGTCGTGCACGAGTACTCGTCGCTGGACGGTGTGCAGGAAGACGTCGTCGACCTGCTGCTGAACCTGAAGGGCGTCGTGTTCAAGGTGCACAACCGTGACTCCGTGACGCTGACCCTCAAGAAGGAAGGCGAAGGCCCGGTCCTGGCATCCGACATCGATCTGCCGCATGACGTGGAACTGATCAACCCGGATCACGTGATCGCCCACCTGACCGCTGGCGGCAAGCTGGACATGCAGATCAAGGTCGAAAAAGGCCGCGGCTATGTGCCGGGTAACGTGCGCCGCCTGTCGGAAGACACGAACAAGACCATCGGCCGCATCATCCTGGACGCATCGTTCTCGCCGGTCCGCCGCGTGTCGTACGCCGTGGAATCGGCCCGTGTCGAACAGCGTACCGACCTCGACAAGCTGATCATCAACATCGAGACCAACGGCGTCATCACGCCGGAAGAAGCGATCCGCCAGTCGGCCCGCGTCCTCGTCGACCAGCTGAACGTGTTCGCCGCCCTGGAAGGCACCGAAGCCGCCGCGGAAGCGCCGTCGCGTGCGCCGCTGGTCGATCCGATCCTGCTGCGTCCGGTGGACGACCTGGAGCTGACCGTCCGTTCGGCAAACTGCCTGAAGGCCGAGAACATCTATTACATCGGCGACCTGATCCAGCGTTCGGAAAACGAACTGCTGAAGACGCCGAACCTGGGCCGCAAGTCGCTGAACGAGATCAAGGAAGTCCTGGCTTCCCGTGGTCTGACCCTGGGCATGAAGCTGGAGAACTGGCCGCCCGCAGGTCTGGAAAAGTAATTGCACCACCTGCCTGGGCAATGTTGCCCGGGCAGTTTTTAACCTAGAACCGGTCCGCGGTCACGCGTGTGCGTGAACGATCGAAGAACTGGATTTAAAACACTCGAAAGGAAATACCATGCGTCACCGTCACGGCCTTCGCAAGCTGAACCGCACCTCGTCCCACCGTCTCGCCATGCTGCGCAACATGACCGTTTCGCTGCTGCGTCACGAAGCGATCAAGACCACCGTTCCGAAAGCCAAGGAACTGCGCAAAGTCGTCGAGCCGATCATCACCCTGGGCAAGAGCGACACCCTGGCCAACAAGCGCCTGGCATTCGCCCGCCTGCGTGACCGCGAAATCGTGCAGAAGCTGTTCGCCGAAATCGGCCCGCGCTACAACGCGCGCCCGGGCGGCTACATCCGCATCCTGAAGATGGGCTTCCGCGTTGGCGACAACGCACCGATGGCGTTCGTCGAGCTGGTCGACCGTCCGGAAGTCACTTCGGCTGACGAAGCACCGACCGCAGAGTAATCGCTACTCGGCGTTCATGAAAAACCAGGCCGTTGCGCCTGGTTTTTTTTCGCCTGTCGAAGGCCTGCAGCGGATGCACACCCGGTGTACCATGCTGATGCGTTGAACCAATCTTCCGACCCATGTCCCGATTCTCCTCCTCGCCCGCCGCACGCCTGCTGGCCGCGCTGTGCACGCTGCTGCTGGCCTGCCTCGCCTTCGTCCCCGTCGCCCACGCGGACGACGATTTCCTGCCGCCCGAACAGGCGTTCAAGTTTTCCGCGCACATGGCGGATGCGCACACGATCGTCGTGAATTATGCGATCGCCGACGGCTACTACATGTACCGCGAGCGCTTCCACTTCAGCGCGAACGGCGCCAGGCTGGGCGAGCCCGCCATCCCGCCGGGCAAGGTCAAGTTCGACGACACGTTCCAGAAGAACGTCGAGACCTATCACCACGGCGTCGAGATCCGCATCCCCGTCGATGCCACGGGGCCGTTCACGCTGAACGCCAGCGGCCAGGGCTGCGCGGACAAGGGCCTGTGCTATCCGCCGCAGGACACGTCGGTCCAGCTCGCGCCGGGCGGCGGCGGCGAGCCGCAGATGAGCGTCGCGCCGGGGCAGTCGCTGCCGCCCGGCCAGGGCGCCTTCGCATTCCCGGGCACAGCCGCCCAGCCGGCGCCGCAAGTCGATACGCCCGCTGCGATGGCACCGGCGGCGGCACCGGCCGCGCAGTCCATCGCGCCCGCCGCGCCTGCGCCTGCGCCTGCGCCTGCGCCCGCGCGCGGCGCGCCATCCGAACTGTCCGGCATCGCGTCGCTGCTGCAGGGCGGCCGCCTGCTCGCCATCGTCCCCGCCTTCATCCTGCTGGGCCTGGGCCTCGCGTTCACGCCGTGCGTGCTGCCGATGGTGCCGATCCTGTCGTCGATCATTGTGGGGGAGGGCGGGCAGGTGCACCGCTCGCGTGGCCTCGTGCTGTCGCTCGCGTATTCGCTCGGGATGGCGATCGTCTACACGGCGCTCGGCGTCGCCGCCGGCCTCGTCGGCGAAGGCCTCGCGGCCGCGCTGCAGAATCCATGGGTGCTGTCGAGCTTCGCCTTGTTGATCGCGGCGATGTCGCTGTCGATGTTCGGCGTGTTCCAGCTGCAGGTGCCGGCCGCGCTGCAGACCCGCCTGGCCAGCGCCTCCGGGCGCCAGGCGTCCGGCAAGCTGGCCGGCGTGTTCGTGATGGGCGCCATCTCCGCGCTGATCGTCGGCCCGTGCGTGGCCGCGCCGCTCGCGGGCGCGCTCGTGTATATCAGCCAGACCCGCGACGTCGTCATCGGCGGCGCCGCCCTGTTCGCGATGGCGATCGGCATGAGCATTCCGCTGCTGCTCGTCGGCGTGTCGGCCGGCTCGCTGCTGCCGCGCGCCGGCATGTGGATGGAGGCCGTGAAGCGTTTCTTCGGCGTGCTGATGCTGGCGATGGCCTTGTGGATGGCCGCGCCCGTGCTGCCGGGCCTCGCGCAGATGCTGCTGTGGGCCGCGCTGCTGCTGGGCTATGGCTTTTATCTGCTGCACGGTCTTGGCAAGAACGGGCATTGGGCCGGCCCGGCCGTCGGCGCGGCGTGTGTCGTGCTCGGCGCGGTCCAGCTCGTGGGCGCGGCCAGCGGCGCGCGCGATCCGATTGCGCCGCTGGCCCGCTTCACGGGCGGCGCGCCGGCGCGGCCACTCGCATTCACGCGTATCAAGACCGTGGCCCAGCTCGACGCCGCCCTGGCCGCGACGGGCGGCCGCACGGCGCTGCTGGATTTTTATGCGGACTGGTGCGTGTCGTGCAAGGAGATGGAAAAGCTGACCTTCGTCGATCCGGCCGTCAAGGCGCGGCTGGCGAATACGGTGCTGCTGCAGGTCGATGTGACGGCGAACGACGCGGATGACCGGGCAATGCTCAAGCGCTTCGGCCTGTTCGGGCCGCCGGGGATCATCATGTTCGACAAGCGGGGTGCGGAGATTCCCGATAGCCGGGTGATCGGCTACCAGGACACGAACAAATTCCTCGGCTCGCTGGCCAGGTTGCTGTAGGGTGGGCGGCCCCCGCCCACGCGCGCAACGTTCGCCGGCACGGGCGGCATCTCGAACGTCGCGTATCGCCGCGTGGGCACGTTTCATTTGAGGCCCCCGGCCTCAAATGCCCACCCTACCGATCAGCCGTGGCGCATGCCGTGGCCGTGGCCGTGCCCGTGGCCGAAGCGCGCGGCCTTTTCGTCGAACGTCTTCTTCTGGTCCGCGCTCAGGACCGAATAAAACGTGTTCAGGGACGCCTGGCGCTGCTCCAGGGCGGCCGTGCGCTGCTTCTGCATGTCGATCATCTTCGCCATGCGTTCCGGCGCCGTCAGGTTGGCCCAGGCGGCGCGGTCGTGCTGCCGGCGTGCTTGCGGCTGCATCGAGGCGACGAAGGCGTTCCAGGCGTTTTCCTGGGCCGGCGTGATCTTGAGCTCGTCGTGCAGCCTGGCGATACGCTTCGCACGGAACGCGGCCCGCTGTTCCGGCGTCGGTTTCTGGTGCTGCATGCCGTGGCGGGCCGGCGGGGCGGCCTGGTCCGTCGTTTGTGCGTGGGCGCCCAGCGCGGCGGTGCCGAGGGTCAGGGCGGACAGGGCGGTAATCAGGTGTTTGCGATAGGTTTTCATCTCGTATCCTAGTCAGGGGGTAAATTGACAAACAGCCAAACGTTGTCATCGTGCTCCGATCGGCGTCTATCGCGTCGTCTTCGCATGGTGTTCATCATGGCCCCGAGTTGTAAGCGCAGCGTTTCCGCTCTCTGGTTCTTTGTATCAATTTGTTTCCCTATCAGATCCATATACACGCCGATACAAAGTGGCTGTTCAGCGCCGCCCCAAGTCGCGATAATGACGCCATGGACAATCCATCTACCATCCTGATCGTCGACGACGACCGCGATATCCGCTCGCTGCTGGCCGATTACCTGGAAGCGAACGGCTACCGCGCGCTTGCCGCGGCCGACGGCACCGCCATGTGGAAACTCCTGGACGAGTCGCGTCCCGACCTGATCGTGCTCGACCTGAACCTGCCCGGCGACGACGGCCTCACGCTGTGCCGCAAGCTGCGCGCGCATTCGACCATGCCCGTCATCATGCTGACCGCCCGCAGCGAGCCGCTGGACCGCATTCTCGGCCTGGAAATGGGGGCCGACGACTACCTGCCCAAGCCGTTCGAGCCGCGCGAGCTGCTGGCGCGCATCCGCAGCGTCCTGCGCCGCAGCCACGCGATGCCGCCGACCTCGCAAGCCGAGAACGTGCAGCAGATGAAATTCTCGGGCTGGACGCTCGACCTCACCGCGCGCCACCTCGTCAATCCGCAGGGCGTGATCATCATGCTGTCGGGCGCCGAATTCCGCCTGCTGCGCGTGTTCCTGGAGCACCCGAACCGCGTGCTCAACCGCGACCAGCTGCTGAACCTCACGCAGGGCCGCGACGCCGACCCGTTCGACCGTTCGATCGACATCCAGATCAGCCGCCTGCGCCAGAAGCTCGGCGAGGATGCGCGCATGCCCCAGATCATCAAGACCGTCCGCAACGGCGGCTATGTGCTGGCCGGCCAGGTCACGGTGGAGCCGAGCACGTGAGAGCTTTCCTCGGCTCGATGACGGGCCGCGTGTTTGCCACCCTGCTGCTGGGCATCCTGCTCACGGCCGCGCTGACCCAGCTGCTGGCCGACGCCGAGCGCCAGCGCGTCATCGACGAGTTCCGCGACCTGCACATGCTCGACCGCGCCGAACAGCTGATCATGGCCACCGAGATCGTCCCCGAGTCCGCGCGCAAAGCCTATCTGGACGTGGCCAACCGTCCCGGCATGCAGCTCGTCGACGTCGACATCCACCCGGCCGCGCTGGCCCAGGTCAATTCCGAATTCACGCAAGCCCTGGCCGCCCGCATGGGGAAAGGTTATGTGATGCGCTCGCTGGCCGCGCGCCCGGCCGCGTGCGCGACGGCGCGCGACCAGCCCGTCGTGTTCGGCCTGATGCGCATGAAGTGGCGCGGCACGTGCGAGAGCATCAGCGTGCGCTTGCGCGACGGCGACGAGCTCGTGCTGTCCGTGCTGCCCCCGCGCTCGGCCACGTCGCCCCAGCGCACGGACTACACGTGGACCATTTCGATCTTCCTCGTCAGCGTCGCCTTCCTCGCCTACCTCGTGGCACGGATGACGACGCGGCCGCTGAAGCAGCTGGCGCAGGCGGCGAAAGACCTCGGCAACGACATCAACCACCCGCCGCTCGACCTCACGGGCGCCGACGAGATCCGCCAGGCCAGCGCCGCCTTCAACGCGATGCAGGCGCGCATCCGCCAGTACATCTTCCAGCGCACGCAGATGCTGGCCGCGATCACGCACGACCTGCAGACGCCGCTCACGCGCATGCGCCTGCGCCTGGAAAAGGTCAGCGAACCGGAACTGCAGGAGCGCCTGATCGGCGACCTGTCCGCGATGCAGGCGATGGTGCGCGAAGGGCTCGACCTGGCGCGCAGCATGGACACGAACGAAGCCATGCAGATGCTGGATCTCGACTCGCTGCTGGATTCCGTGTGCGCCGACGCGGCCGAGAGTTGCCAGCGCGTGACCTTGTCCGGCCATGCCGGCATGGCGTTGCTGGGCCGGCCGATGGACTTGCGCCGCTGCCTCGTCAACCTGATCGACAACGCCGTCAAGTACGGCCACGCGGCCAGGGTCAGCGTCGACCGCATCAACGGCGCCGCGCGCATCCGCATCCGCGACGCCGGCCCCGGCATCCCTGGCGTCGAGCTGGCACGCGTGTTCGATCCGTTCTACCGGGTGGAAACGTCGCGCTCGCGCGAGTCGGGCGGGACGGGCCTGGGTCTGACCATCGCCCGCAACATCGCCGAGCAGCACGGCGGCAGCATCAGCCTGGCCAATCACCCGGAAGGCGGGCTGGAAGCGACCCTGATGTTGCCGGAATATTACCCGGGCAAGTAAGCCAAAAAATCGCACGGGCAGAAACAATGCTGTTACACCCGTGTGGGACAATCCTTGCCGGAGACTGGGCCTGTCCGGCCGACGTCATCCTCATCGCATAAATACAAAAGAGATCCGGCCGCCCGTCGGCGGCGCAGGGTTAAAAGAGATCGGCCGCCCAACCGCGGCACAGGGAATGGAATGAAAAGTAAAAACATCGCGATCATCGTCGGCATCGCCGCCGCCGCCGGCGCCGCTGCGTGGACCATGAACCATGGATCGGATTCGCATGCCGACGGGGCCGCCGCGGGCGGCAAGGGCAAGGGCGCGCAGCCGCCGGCCATCGTCAACGTGGTGGCGCCGCAGCGCCAGGACGTGGCCGTCGTGCAGCAGGCCAACGGCACCGTCACACCGATCCGCACCGTCGACCTGCACCCGCAGACGACGGCCACGATCCGCCAGGTCCACATCAAGGAAGGGCAGTTCGTCAAACAGGGCGAGCTGATGTTCTCGCTCGACGACCGCGAAGACCGCGCGAACCTCGACAAGGCGCAGGCCCAGGTCGCGCGCGACCGCGCGTCGCTGGCCGACCTCGAACGCCAGTTCAAGCGCAGCCAGGATTTGTTCGCCCAGCATTTCATCGCCCAGAGCGCCGTCGACACCTTGCGCGCCCAGGTCGACCAGGCCCGCGCCACCTTGCAGGCCGACGCCGCGGCCGCGCGCGCGAGCAGCGTCACGACCAGCTACACGGCGATCCGTGCGCCGATGGCGGGCCGCGTGGGCGGCATCAACGTCTATCCGGGCAGCCTCGTGCAGCCGGCGACGTCGCTCACGACGATCACCCAGCTGGACCCGATCACCGTCGCGTTCACCTTGCCGGAAGCGAGCCTGCCGGCGCTGCTGGCGGCCCAGAAGCGCGGCAAGGTCGACGTGGAGGCCCTGCCGGGCGCGGGACTGGCGCCGGTCAAGGGCCAGCTGAGCTTCGTCGACAACACGGTCGACCCGACGGCCGGTACGATCAAGGTGAAGGCCGAGTTCGACAATCGCGAAACGAACCTGTGGCCCGGCCAGTACGTGAACACGAGGGTCGTCGTGCAGACGCTGAAGGATGCCGTCGTGATCCCGGAGAACGCCATCATCACCAATGCCCAGGGCACGTTCGTGTACGCGCTCGAGAAAGACCATTCCGCGCGCCTCGTGCCCGTGCAGCGCGTGTACGGCGCCGGCCTCATTGCTGCCGTCAGCGGTCTCGCCGGCAGCGAGCAGATCATCACCGAGGGCAAGCAGAACGTGCGTCCCGGCGCCAAGGTGCGCCTGGCGTCCGAGCTCGGCAAGGCCAAGAGCGTCCACGTCGCCGACAAGGGCTGATCCATGAATCTGTCCGAACTGTGCATCCGCCGGCCCGTCATGGTCGTGCTGCTGTCGATCAGCCTGATCCTGGTCGGCATCCTGGCGTATTCCCATATCCCGGTGGCGGCGCTGCCCAGCTATAACACGCCCGTCATCAACGTCAACGCCAACCTGGACGGCGCCAGCCCCGAGACGATGGCGTCGTCGGTCGCGCTGCCGCTCGAAAAGCAGTTCTCGACCATCGCCGGCATCAACCTGATCACGTCGACGAGCACGCAGGGCAACACGTCGCTCACGCTGGAATTCGATCCGTCGATCGACGTCAACGCCGCCGCCGTCGACGTCCAGGCCGCGCTGCTCGCGGCCCAGCGCCAGCTGCCGCAGGAAATGACGACGATGCCGTCGTACCGCAAGGTCAACCCGGCCGACGCGCCCGTGCTGTTCATGACGATGACGTCGCCGTCGATGAACCTGTCCGACCTGAACGACTACGCCGAGAACCTCGTCTCGCCCGCGATTTCCACGTTGCCGGGCGTCGCCCAGGTGCTGGTCCATGGCGGCAAGCGCTTCGCCGTGCGCGTGCGCGCGAAGACCGACCTCATGAATGCGCGCAACATCACGATGGACGAACTGGCGACCGCGCTGCGCTCGGCGAACTCGAATTCCGCGCTGGGCATCCTCGACGGTCCGCAGCAGACCCTGACCATCCAGGGCCCGGCGCAGATGATGAAGGCGGCCGATTTCGAGAACCTGATCGTCGCCACGCGCGACAACCTGCCGGTGCGCCTGAAGGACGTCGCCACCGTCGAGGACAGCTACCAGTCGACCCGGGCCTTCGGCGCCTACAACGGCGAGCGTGCCATCGTGCTGCTCGTGCAGCGCCAGCCGGACGCCAACACGGTCGCGGTGGTCGACGGCGTGCGCCGCCTGCTGCCGCGCTTCCAGTCGCAGCTGCCGGCGTCCATCAAGATCAACCTCGTCAACGACCGCTCCCGCTCGATCCGCGAGGCGATCCACGACGTCAACTTCACGCTGGCGCTGACGGTGGGTCTCGTCGTGCTCGTGATCTTCCTGTTCCTGCACCGCGCGTCGGCCACGTTCATCCCGGCCGTCACGATGCCGATTTCGCTGCTGGGTGCCCTCAGCCTGTTGTTCTGGCTCGGCTACAGCATCGACAATATTTCCCTGCTGGGCATCACGCTCGCCGTCGGCCTCGTCGTCGACGATGCCATCGTGGTGCTGGAAAACATCGTGCGCCACATCGAGATGGGGAAAAAGCCGATGCGCGCCGCGCTCGACGGCTCGCGCGAGATGGGTTTCACGATCGTGTCGATTTCGGTATCGCTCGTCGCCGTGTTCATCCCGATCTTCTTCATGCCGGGCGTGATTGGTTTGCTGTTCCACGAATTCGCCGTGATCGTCGGCCTCGCGATCCTCGTGTCGGCCGCCGTGTCGCTGACGCTCGTGCCGGTGCTGGCGTCGCGCCTGCTCCCGGCGCACGGCCATGACCACACGGAAGAAAAAAGCTTCATCGGCCGCCACTTCGAGGCCGCGTTCACGTCCGTGCGCAACGCCTACGAAAAGACGCTCGACGTCGCGCTGAGGCACCGGTTCGTCGTGCTGATGATTGCGTTCGGCACGTTCGCGCTGACCGTCGTGCTGTACACGACCATCCCGAAAGGTTTCTTCCCCGAGGAAGACATCGGCCAACTGCGCGTCACGACGGAAGCGGCCGAGGACATCTCGTCGTCCGCGATGGTCGTGCTGCAGACGAAGGTGGCGCAGGTGATCCAGGACGATCCGGCCGTGCAGGACGTCACGTCGTTCTCGAGCGGCGGCAACAACGGCCGCATGTTCATCGTGCTCAAGCCGCGCGCCGAGCGCGACAAGATGCCGCAGGTGGTCGACCGCCTGCGCAAGTCGCTGCGGAATGTCGCCGGCGTGAACGTCTACATGGCGCCGGTGCAGAACCTGCAGCTGGGCGGCCGCCAGAGCAAGAGCCGTTACCAGTACACCTTGCAGAGCGTGTCCGGCGCCGACATCAGCCAGTGGGCCAACGAGTACATGGAGCGCATGCGCAACAACCCGATGTTCCGCGACGTCACCAGCGATACGCAGGACAAGGGCCTGCAGGCGAAGCTCGACATCGACCGCGACAAGGCCAACCTGCTGGGCGTGCAGCTGGGCGACATCCGCACGGCGCTGTACGCGGCGTTCGGCGAGCGCCAGGTGTCGACGATCTACTCGAGCGCGGCCAGCTATTACGTGATCCTGGAAACGGCGAACGAGGACCGCCAGTTCGAGGACGCGCTGTCGCGCCTGTCCGTGCGCAGCAAGACGGGCCAGCTCGTGCAGCTGTCCAGCGTGGCCACCGTCAAGCGCACCGTCGGCCCCATCGCCGTCAACCACCAGGGCCAGCTGCAGGCGATCACGCTGTCGTTCAACCTGGCGCCGGACGCGCCGCTCGGCGCCGCCACCGCCGCCATCGAGCAGATGGGCCGCGACATGAAACTGCCCGCGTCCATCATCACCAAGTACGGCGGCGACGCGGCCGTGTTCCAGAGTTCGCAGTCGAGTCAGCTGATCCTGATCGTGGCGGCCGTCGGCGTGATCTACGTGCTGCTGGGCGTGCTGTACGAAAGTTTTATCCACCCGATCACGATCCTGGCCGGCCTGCCGTCCGCCGCGGTGGGGGCGCTGCTGACCTTGCGCCTGTTTAATCTCGACCTGACGATGATCGCCATCATTGGCATCCTGATGCTGATCGGCATCGTCAAGAAGAACGCGATCATGATGATCGACTTCGCCCTGGACGCCCAGCGCAACCAGGGATTGAAGCCGGAACAGGCGATCCGCGAAGCCTGCATCCTGCGCTTCCGCCCGATCGTGATGACGACGCTGGCCGCACTGATGGGCGCGCTGCCGATCGCCCTGGGCCTGGGCGCCGGCGCCGAGCTGCGCCAGCCGCTGGGGCTGGCCGTGTGCGGCGGCCTGATCTTCTCCCAGGTGATCACGCTGTACATCACGCCGGTGATCTACCTGTACCTCGACAAGTACAGCGGCAGCGGTCCGATGACCGATACGCAGCTCGTCGAGATGGAGCACGGGCGCAAGGCCGTCCTCAGCAAGGTGGCCTGATCACGACGGCGCTTGAAACTTGGGTTCCCGCCAACGCGCACTGCTGTCCGGAATAATTTGAGGGGAAATCGCTGAAGGTGTTGCAGGGACTGGTTTACGGGCGTATACCCGAGTCGCCAAACTCAAAAAACCAAAACCCCGCAACATGTTCAGCATAGCTACCTTTCAGGAATTATTAAAGGGCCTGCCCCGCTCGGAGTTCGATCGGCTGGTAAAAAGACACAAGGCCGACAAGTACTCTAAAAAATTCGGGCACTGGCAGCACCTGATCGCAATGATGTACGGGCAGCTCAGTGAAGCGCCGGGCTTGCGGGCGCTGGAGACGGGCTTTAATCATCACCGCTCTCACCATTACCATTTGGGCGCCGGGATGATCAAACGTACGACGCTGGCCGATGCGAACGCCAGGCGCTCCGATACCGTGTTCAGTGACGTCGCCAATTGGCTGATGGGACAGGTGTCGCGTCAGTTGCGCAGCGATAGTGCTGAATTGATGTATCTGCTCGACTCGACGTCGTTGACGCTCAAGGGACGGGAATTCGAGCGTTGGACACAAGAAAACCGCACCCGCAACACCCAGGGTATCAAGGTCCATGTCCTGCTCGATGCCGAGACCCGGACGCCAGACTGGATTTCGTTCAGCGCGGCCAACGTGAACGACGTAGAGAAAGCCTGGAGCGTACCGCTGGTTCGGGGCGCCCTTTACGTCTTCGACAAAGGCTACTGCGACTACGCCTGGTGGAACGCCATCAGTCAGGCTGGGGCGCAGTTCGTTACCCGGTTCAAACGCAATGCCGGCCTACAGATAATCGAAGAAAGAAGCATTCCCGCCGAAGCCGCCGGGGTCGTGCTCAATGATGAAATCGTCCGGCTCAAACATAAGCGTCCCGGAGGACGAGACAACCCGTACCTGGCATCGCTACGGCGTATCACGATCGCTCGCCCGGAAAAGGACACGCCGCTTGTCCTGGCCACCAACGATCTGGACAGCGCCGCGTTCGAGATCGCCCAGCGTTACAAGGAGCGCTGGGGAATCGAACTGTTTTTCAAGTGGATCAAGCAGCACCTGAAAATCAAAAAATTCCTCGGGCGGAGCGAAAACGCAGTGCGCATCCAGGTGCTTACAGCGTTGATCAGCTATTTGCTCGTGGCGCTCTACAAGCAGCGGCACTCGCTCAAGATCAGTCTCTGGGACTGTCTCGTGCTGATACGCGCCACCTTGTTTCAGCGCCCCGAGATCGAAGCTTCCCGCTATCGACAACGACGGCGACTTCAGCAAGAAATGGCAGAGCTCCAGCTGAGCCTCATCTGATGAAACTGTCAAGAATTTTATTCCGGACAGCAGTGCGCCAACGCGGGAACGACGGTCGAACGTATTATGTGAAATGAGGTCGAAATCCATTTCACATCGACCGATTCCTTAGTGCAAGGTTGATACACACTGTAACAACCATTAAGCCAGGCAGCTTGTAAGCTCATTACAGATGCTTAACAGCGCGTGCGCAGGGAAACTAAACAAGTTAGACTGCGCCTCGTCAATATCTTTTTACTGGCTCCTGTCCAGGGGCGTTCATTATCTTGCGTGACCATTCCCACATTCCGATGGAAGACAGCGATGTCTGCGTGCATTGCGGCCAGCCGCTGCCTGGACGGAAAGTGGTCATCTACGGCCAGAAGGGGCCGAACCGCACCGGTATTGCGGTCACGATCGCGCTGCACCTGCTGCTCGTGGCCGTCTGGCTGTTCCAGCCCAAGCCCGAACACCATGCGCCCCCCAAGGCCGGCGAAGCCATCGTCTGGCTGCCGCCGCTAAAACCGAACAAGCCGGCCGCCAAGCCGGCCGAGCAGGCGCCCAAGAAGACCGCCAAGGCGGCCGCATCCAAACCGACCCCGCCGCGCGTGACGCACGTGCAACGCCTGCCGAACACGATCACCTTGCCGCACGAAAAACCGGTCGAGGAAAAGCCGCAACCGACCAAGGAAGACAAGGCGCCGCCGCAGGAAGTCGACATGCAGGCCTATATCGACGCCCAGCGCAAGCGCCGCGGCGCGCCGGCCCAGACCGATCAGGCCGAGGAAAGCGAAGCGGCGCGCGGCAACCGCAACGCGCTCGCCAACATCGCCGCCATCAACGGCCGCGGCGGCCAGGACCCGAACGAGACGGGCGGCGTGTTCAGCGTCACGAACAAGACGTTCAGCACGGCCGACCTGAAATTCCGCGGCTGGAACCCGAACTTCAAGCGCCGCTGGCTGACGGCCGTGACGGTCGAGCGCGGCAGCGAGCCGGACATCGAGACGGCGATCGTCAAGAAGATGATCGAGCTGATCCGCAAGGAAAAGAGCGGCGACTTCGAGTGGGAATCGCATCGCCTGAACCGCGTCGTCACGCTGTCGGCGCGGCCGCAGGATACGCAGGAGCTGACGAATTTCCTGTTCAAGGAAATGTTCCCGGAATACAAACCGCCGCGGTGAGCGGGCACCGGACCCGCCATACGGTAACCGGTGAATCGTAGGGTGGGCACCCCGTGCCCACGCGTAAAGCCGGCAAGCCGCAAAAGTCGCGCGCGGGCTCGGGGAGCCCGCCCTACGGCAGCCGGTGAATCGTCGGGGGAGGGGGCACCCTGTGCCCACGCGTAAAGCCGATAAACCGCGAACGTCGCGCGCGGGCTCGGGGAGCCCGCCCTACGAAATACCGCGAATTCAACACGGATAACCAACAAAAAACCGCGCCTCGGCGCGGTTTTTCTTTTACGCCGCGGCCTTCAACCGCCGCGCCACGTCCATCGCGAAATAGGTGAGCACCCCATCCGCGCCGGCACGCTTGAACGACATCATGGTCTCCATGATGACCTTGTCCGGATCGAGCCAGCCGTTCTGGAACGCGGCCTGCAGCATCGCGTACTCGCCGCTGACCTGGTAGGCAAAGGTCGGCACCTTGAACTCGTCCTTCACGCGGCGCACGACGTCCAGGTAGGGCATGCCCGGCTTGACCATCACCATGTCTGCGCCTTCGGCGATGTCCAGCGCCACTTCGCGCAGGGCCTCGTCGCTGTTGGCCGGGTCCATCTGGTACGTGTTCTTGTCGGCCTTGCCCAGGTTGGCGGCCGAGCCGACGGCCTCGCGGAACGGACCGTAGTAGCCCGACGCGTACTTGGCCGAGTAGGCCATGATGCGCGTGTGGATGAATTCCTTCTCTTCCAGCGCCACGCGGATCGCGCCGATGCGGCCGTCCATCATGTCCGACGGCGCCACGATGTCCACGCCGGCCTCGGCCTGGGCCAGCGCCTGGCGCGTCAGCATGGCGATCGTCTTTTCGTTGACGATGTAGCCGTTCTCGTCCGGCAGGCCGTCCTGGCCGTGGGTCGTGTACGGGTCGAGGGCGACGTCCGTCATGAGGCCCAGCTGCGGGAAGTGGCGCTTCAGTTCGCGCACGGCGCGCGGCACGAGGCCGTCCGGGTTCGTCGCTTCGACGCCGTCATAGGTCTTGAGCGACGCGTCGACGACGGGGAACAGCGCGAGCACGGGAATGCCCAGCGCGACGGCTTCCTCGGCCACCTTCAGCAGCAGGTCGACGGACACGCGTTCCACGCCCGGCATCGACGCCACCTGCTGGCGCTGGTTCTGGCCGTCGAGGATGAACACGGGGTAGATCAGGTCGGACGGCGTGACGACGTTTTCGCGCATCAGGGCGCGCGAGAACGGGTCGCGGCGCATGCGGCGCATGCGCACGGCGGGGTATTGCGAAGGCGTGATGATCGGCATGTCTAATCCTGCGGTCGTAGCAAATTATTCGTCGGCGTCGGCGTCGGCCTGGCCGGCATCCGCATCCGGGTCCGCGTCCAGGCCGAGCAGTTCGATGATCTTGTCGTTGGCTTCGTCGATGCCGACGCGCTTGAGCGCCGAGAACAGCTGGACGGTGAACGGAAAGCCGTTGCCATCCTCGTCGACATAGCTGTCCAGCACCTGCCGCGCCTGGCGCAGGACGTTGACGGATTCGTTGCGGTTGAGCTTGTCAACCTTGGTGAGGATGCAGTGGATCGGCTTGCCCGTCGGGGCGAACCATTCCAGCATCTGGATGTCGAGCTCGGTGAACGGGCGGCGCGAGTCCATGATCAGGACGAGCGCGGCCAGCTGTTCGCGGCGCTGCACGTAGTCGCCAAGCAGCCTTTGCCAATGCAGCTTGGCGTCGCCCGACACTTCCGCGTAGCCATAGCCGGGCAAGTCGACGAGCAGGCCCTGGATCTCCTCGACGTTGGTCGGGTCCTTGCGGTGCATGGCGACGTGGGCGCCGCCGATCGAAAAGAAATTGATGTGCTGCGTGCGGCCCGGCGTCTTGGACGCGAATGCGAGGCCCTTCTGATTCGTCAGGATATTAATCGCCGTCGATTTGCCCGCATTGGACCGGCCGGCGAAGGCGATTTCCGGCACCTGCGTCTTGGGAAGATCCCGCAACTGGTTGACGGTCGTGAAGAAACGGGCTTGCCAGAGTTTGGACATGAGGGAAGTGAAGCGAAAAAGACAACGAAGGTGAGGGCAGGAAACAAAGGCTATTGTACAATAGGGAGTTACCTGTCGTCGGCGAGCCTGAAGGATGGAACGTCGGCGCGGGAGCACGAGCATGACCGCTGCACTGCAACTGCAAGAAGGATCTCCGGATCCTGATTATCTTCGACTTTTTCAGGGTGCTTGAATGAATCGTGTGTTCCAACCGGCCGCATGCGCGGCGATCGTGAAGTCCTTGCTGGCCAGTTTCGTCCTCGTGGGCAGCGCTCTTGCAGCGGACGCGGCCCATGCGCCCCCGGCTGCCGCCAAGGCCGATCCGGCCAAGGGCGGTTCCCTCTACGACACCGGCGACAACGCCCGCGGCCTGCCGGCCTGCGCGTCCTGCCACGGCGCCGGCGGCAATTCGACCATCAACACCAATCCCAGGCTGGCCGGCCAGATCGATACGTACCTCCACAAGCAGCTCGTCGACTTCACCACGCCGGCCCGCAACCAGCCCGTGATGACGACGTATGCCAAGATGCTGAGCGACGACGAAAAGAAAAACATCGCCGCCTGGCTCGCCACGCAGCAGCCCAAGCAGGGCGCCGCGCGCAACAAGGACACGCTCGAACTTGGCCGCAAGATTTATCGCGGCGGCATCGCGGACCGCGGCGTGGCCGCCTGCGCCAGCTGCCACGGCGCCACCGGTGCGGGCCTGCCGGTCCAGTATCCGCGCCTGGCGGGCCAGCACCAGGATTACACGGTCACCCAGCTGCAGGCGTTCAAGAGCGGCGCGCGCAGCAACAGCCCGCAGATGGCCACGCTGGCCAAGCGCCTGTCGGACGATGAAATGAAAGCCGTCGCGGATTACATTGCCGGCCTGAAGTAATGACTGGTATTGCTGGTCCCGGATAATCGAGCCGACTAATCGGCCTAAACTAAAACAACCGGCGGAAACAACAGGGAAGGGCGACCGTGCAAGCGGGGCGCCCTTTTGTTGTATCCTCGTTGAATGTTGTATCTAGAGTGAAAGTCGATGAGCACCACCGGAATTGAACTGAAAACGCGCCGGCGCGGCCTGGCCGAAGCGGTCGAATTGATGTCCTCGATGCGTTTCGCGATCACCTTGCTGGTGATGATCGCGATCGCCGCCATCATCGGCACCATCATGCAGCAGGACCGGGCGATGCCCGATTACGTGAACCAGTTCGGCCCGTTCTGGTTCGAGGTGTTCCGCAAGATCGGCCTGTACACGGTCTATTCGGCCTGGTGGTTCCTGCTGATCCTCGGCTTCCTGATCGTCTCGACGAGCCTGTGCATTGCGCGCAATGCGCCGAAATTCCTGCGCGACATGCGCAGCTGGCGCGATGCCGTGCGCGAGGAATCGCTGCGCAACTTCCACCATCGGACCGAATGGACGGCGCCGCTGGCCATGGTCCCGCTGGCCCAGCAGACGGCGTCCCGCCTCGTCGACGCCGGCTACCGGACGAAGATGGTCGACAAGCCGGGCGGCGTGCTCGTCGCCGCAAAAAAAGGGGCCGCCAACAAGTTCGGCTATATCTTCGCGCACACGGCCATCATCGTGATCCTGCTGGGCGGCCTGCTCGATTCGAACCTGCCCATCCGTTTCCAGGAATGGTTCATGGGGAAGACGCCATATGCCGGCACGGGCCTGATCTCGGCCATCGCGCCGCAGCACCGCCTCGGCCTCGGCAACCCCACGTTCCGCGGCAACACCATGATTCCCGAAGGCCAGGCCAGCGACACGGCACTCCTGCAGCAGGCCGACGGCGTGCTCGTGCAAGACCTGCCGTTCACGATCGAACTGAAAAAATTCATCATCGACTTCTACACGACGGGCATGCCCAAGCTGTTCGCCAGCGAAGTCGTGATCCGCGACCACGAGACGGGCAAGACGTTCCCCGCCACCATCAAGGTCAACCAGCCGCTGATTTACCGCGGCGTCGCCGTCTACCAGTCCAGCTTCGACGATGGCGGCAGCAAGCTCAAGTTGACGGGCTGGCCGATGACGGGCACGGGCGACAAATCGTTCGCCATCGACGGCGAGGTCGGCACCTCGACCGAACTGAAGCAGGGCGCCGACACGTACGCCGTCGAGTGGTCCGGCTTCCGGCCGTTCAACGTCGAGAACACGAGCCAGAACAACGATGCGCGCGCCGTCGCCAAAGGCAAGAGTTTCGAGGAACAGTTTGCCCAGACCTTGTCCCAGCACACGGGCTCGGCCGCCAAGAACGCCGGCAACAAGGAATTAAAAAATGTCGGGCCCAGCGTGCAATACAAATTGCGCGACAAGACCGGACAGGCGCGCGAATTCCTGAACTACATGCAGCCCGTGACGCTGGAAGGCCATGAGGTGTTCCTGGCCGGCGTGCGCGCCAATCCGTCCGACCCGTTCAGCTTCATGCGCATCCCGGCCGACGACGAGCACGGCGTGCGCGAATGGATGCGCCTGCGGGCCGCGCTGGCCGATCCGGCGCTGCGCGCGGAGGCCGCGCGCCGCTACGCCGCGCGCGCGCTGCCGCCGGGCGATGCGAGCGGGACCCTCGCCACGCAGTTGCAGGAATCGGCCGCCAAGACGCTGGCGATCTTTGCCGGCGACGGCAACCAGGGCGGCTATCTCGCGGTGTCGAAATTCCTCGAACGCATCCCCGCCGCCGAGCAGGAAAAGGCCGCGACCGTATTCATGAAGATGCTCAACGGCGCAATGTGGGAGCTGTGGCAGGCTGCGCGTGCGCGCGACGGCGCGGCGCCCGTGACGCCGACCGAGACCCATGGCCGCTTCCTGCAACAGGCGACGAATGCGCTGTCCGACAGCTTTTTCTATGGCGCGCCCGTGTTCCTGGCGCTGGACGATTTCAAGGAGATCAAGGCCTCCGTGCTGCAGGTGACGCGTTCGCCGGGCAAGAAAGTGGTGTATGTCGGCTGCCTGCTGCTGGTGCTGGGCATTTTCTCGATGTTTTATATCCGCGAGCGCCGCGTCTGGGTGTGGGTGAAGCCGGCGCCGGACGGCGGCACGCACGCGCTGATGGCGATGAGCACGCAACGCAAGACCCTCGATTTCGAGCGCGAATTCGACGACCTGAAGAACAAATTGCCGCAATCGGCGTAAGCTTCGAAAAGCAAGCAACAAAGGAGACATCCATGGACATTCCATCGCAATCGCATGCCGGCGTGCCGGACCGCGGCGCGTACACCCGGCCCCCCGGCTTCTTCAAGCGCCTGACGGCCGTCGACTGGCTGTTCGGCGCCGCCCTGCTGGCCGCCGCGCTGTTCGCGCTGCAGCGCTTCGGCGCCTACATGGACGTCTACGAGCGGGCGATCCTCGTGCTGGCAGCGCCCGTGTTCGCCTTCGTCGGCTGGACCTTCAAGCCGGTGCGCTGGCTGATGCCCCTCGTGGCCCTGCTGGCGCTGTGGGCCGTGCAGCTGTACGGCGGCTCGCTCGACGCCGCCAACCAGAAATTCTTCCTCAAGTACATGCTCTCGAGCCAGTCCGCGATCCTGTGGATGAGCGCGATGTTCGTGTTCTCGACCGCGTTTTACTGGCTCGGCCTGCTCACGCGTTCGCCGTTCGGCGGCAGTGTCGGTTCCAAGCTGTGCTGGGCCGCCGTCGTCCTGGGTTTCACGGGCATGATGGTGCGCTGGTACGAGTCCTACCTGATCGGCGCGGACGTCGGGCACATCCCCGTGTCGAACCTGTACGAAGTGTTCATCCTGTTCTCGATGATCACGGCGCTGTTCTACCTGTACTACGAACAGCGCTACAAAACGCGCCAGCTGGGGCCGTTCGTGCTGCTCGTGATCTCGGCCGCCGTCGGCTTCCTGCTGTGGTACACGGTGGCGCGCGACGCCGCCGAGATCCAGCCGCTCGTGCCCGCGCTGCAAAGCTGGTGGATGAAGATCCACGTGCCCGCCAACTTCATCGGCTACGGCACGTTCTCGCTCGCGGCGATGGTCGGCGCGGCCTACCTGCTGAAGTCGCACGGCATCTTCGCCGACCGCCTGCCGGCGCTGGAAGTGCTGGACGACGTGATGTACAAGGCCATCTCCGTCGGCTTCGCGTTCTTCACCGTCGCCACCATCCTGGGCGCGCTGTGGGCGGCCGAGGCGTGGGGCGGCTACTGGTCGTGGGACCCGAAAGAGACGTGGGCGCTGATCGTCTGGCTGAACTACGCGGCCTGGCTGCACATGCGCCTGATGTCCGGCCTGCGCGGCCGCGCGGCGGCGTGGTGGGCCCTCATCGGCCTGGTCGTGACGACGTTCGCCTTCCTGGGCGTGAACATGTTCCTGTCCGGGTTGCACTCGTACGGCAAGCTGTAATATGTCCGTTTATGTCGGTAGGCGGCATTTGGTAACAAATGCCCGCCTGGACGACCCGGGGGCGGCAGATGGTGTAACGTTGATATGTCGCGCGAAACACTATTTACTGCCGGAGCCGCCATGTTGATCAGAAAAAATCCGAACGGCATCGATTTGCCGTTCCCGTCCGAAATCACGCCGCGCGAGGTCTACGAAGGCCGGCGCGCCTTCCTCGCCAGGGTCGCGGCGACGGCCGTGGCCGGCTCCTCGCTGTGGGAAATGGCCAATCGCGAAGCCTTCGCGCAAGGCACCGTGCAAAAGCTGCCGGCCACGCGCAATCCCGCGTTCTCGACGAACGAGAAGCAGACGCCGTTCGAGGACGCCACCCACTACAATAATTTCTACGAGTTCGGTACCGACAAGGCCGACCCGGCCGCCAATGCGCACACCTTGCGCACCCGGCCGTGGACCGTGCAGATCGAAGGCGAGGTGAAAAAGCCGATGACGCTCGACCTCGACCGCCTGGTCAAGCTGGCCCCGCTGGAAGAGCGCATCTACCGCTTGCGCTGCGTCGAGGGCTGGTCGATGGTGATCCCGTGGGTCGGCTATTCGCTGGCCAGCCTCATCCGGCAGGTCGAGCCGACCGGCAACGCCAAGTACATCGAATTCACGAGCCTGGCCGACCGCAGCCAGATGCCGGGCGTGAAGAGCCGCGTGCTCGAGTGGCCGTACATCGAAGGCCTGCGCATGGACGAAGCCATGCATCCGCTCGCGCTGCTCACGGTCGGCATGTACGGGCAGGTGCTGCCGAACCAGAACGGCGCGCCGGTGCGCATCGTCGTGCCGTGGAAATACGGCTTCAAGTCGGCCAAATCCATCGTCAAGATCCGTTTTACGCGCGACCAGCCGCGCACGGCGTGGAACGGCATCGCGCCCGAGGAATACGGGTTTTATTCGAACGTGAATCCGAACGTCGACCATCCGCGCTGGTCGCAGGCGTCGGAGCGGCGCATCGGCGAAGGCGGGTTGTTCACGCCCAAGCGCAAGACGCTGATGTTCAACGGCTATAACGAGGTCGCCTCGCTGTACACGGGCATGGACCTCAAGAAGTATTTCTGAGCGGGCCGGCCATGGCGTTCAATCCGACCCCCAGGCAGTTCAAGACCCTGAAGGCTGTCCTGTTCTTGCTGGCGCTGCTGCCGTTCCTGCGCATGGCGTGGCTGACAGCGACCGGCGTGCCCGTCGATCCCGTCGAGTTCCTCACGCACGGCAGCGGCGACTGGGCCCTGTACCTGCTGTGCGCCACGCTCGCCGTCACGCCGCTGCGGCGCCTGACGGGCTGGAACTGGCTCGTCCGCCTGCGGCGCATGGTCGGCCTCTACACGTTCTTCTACGCGTTCATGCATTTCACCACCTTCCTGTGGTTCGACCATTTCTTCGACGTGGCCGCCATGTGGAAGGACGTGCTCAAGCGGCCGTTCATCACGGTGGGCTTCGCCGCCTTCGTGCTGCTCATCCCCCTGGCCGCGACGAGCACGAACGCGATGATCAAACGCCTGGGCCGCAACTGGGCCCGGCTGCACAAGCTGATCTACCTGATCGCGCCGCTGGCGATCCTGCACTACTGGTGGATGAAGGCGGGCAAGCACAACTTCGAGCAGCCCATCGTCTGGGGCAGCGTCGTCGCCGTGCTCCTGCTGCTGCGCGTGTGGTGGAGCGTGGGCCGCACCTCAGCCCGCGCCGAAAAACGTCCTGCGCCTGCATCCGTGCGATCGTGACCGGAGACCCTGATGCATACTGCCTGACATGAAGTGGCCCCTTGCGCTGGTAATCGTCGTGGTCCTGGCCCTCGTGCTCGTTTTCGGCATGGGGCGGCCGCGCTATGGGGTGCTCGAACGGTGTCTCGACCTCGGCGGCCGCTGGAATGACCAGGCGGCCGCGTGTGCGGCGCAGATGTGGCCGGATGACCGGTCGAGGGGGAGGGAATGAACCTGGAAACTTGGGTCCCCGCCTTCGCGGGGACGACGTTTTCACGCAGCGGAGAAGCGGTTATTTGACGATGGTTTCGAGCGCGAACAGGTCCGCCGGATTTTCGCGGCGACGGATGACATGCACCTGGTCGCCATCGACGAGCACCTCGGCCGCACGCCCGCGCGTGTTGTAGTTCGAGGCCATCGTGAACCCGTACGCGCCGGCCGCCATCATGGCCAGCACGTCGCCCGGCTCGACGGCCAGGTCGCGGTCGCGGGCCAGCCAGTCGCCCGACTCGCACACCGGGCCGACGAGGTCGTATGTGACGGCCGCGCCGTCACGCTGCACGACCGGCTTGACGTCCATCCAGGCCTGGTACAGGGTCGGGCGCGCCATGTCGTTCATGGCGGCGTCGACGACGCAGAAATTCTTTTCCTCGCCCGGCTTGAGGAACTCGACGGCCATCAGCAGCACGCCCGTATTGCCCACGATGGAACGGCCCGGCTCGAAGATCACCTTGAGCGGACGGCCGCCGTGCTTCTCGGCGCGCCAGGCGTCCACGCGCGCGAACACGCGCTCGACGTAGTGGGCGATCGGCACCGGCGACGACTCGCCCGTGCCGTAGTCGATGCCCAGGCCGCCGCCCACGTCCAGGTGGTGGATGTGGATGCCTTCGCTCGCCAGCGTGTCGATCAGTTCGATCAGCTTGTCCAGCGCTTCCAGCAGCGGGGCGTCGTCCAGCAGTTGCGAGCCGATGTGGCAGTCGATGCCGACGACGTCCAGGTGCGGCAGCTGCGCGGCCGTGCGGTAGGTTGCCAGCGCGTCCGAGAACGCGACGCCGAACTTGCTGGCCTTGAGGCCGGTCGCGATGTACGGGTG
The DNA here is from genome assembly GCF_059491295.1 of Massilia sp. Masssp93. NCBI lineage: Bacteria > Pseudomonadati > Pseudomonadota > Betaproteobacteria > Burkholderiales > Oxalobacteraceae > Massilia > Massilia sp. Masssp93. The sequence continues at coordinate 6,615,563 of NZ_CP168502.1, forward strand.
GGTCTTGGGGTCGACGTTCGGGTTCACGCGCAGCGAGACGGGCGCGCGCTTGCCCATGCGGCCGGCGACTTCGTTGATGCGGTGCAGTTCCGGGATCGACTCGACGTTGAAGCACAGGATGCCCTTCTCGAGTGCCAGCGCGATCTCGGCCGCGGTCTTGCCGACGCCAGAAAAGATCACCTTGGCCGGGTCGCCGCCGGCGGCGATCACGCGCAGCAGTTCGCCGCCCGACACGATGTCGAAGCCGGCGCCTTGCCGCGCCAGCAGGTCGAGGATGGCCAGGTTGGAGTTGGCCTTCATCGCATAGCAGACCAGCGCATCGCGGCCCGCGCACGGGCGCGCGTAGCCGGCGAAGTTTTCCAGCAGCTGGGCTTTCGAATAGACGTAGGTCGGGGTGCCGTGTTCGGTGGCGATGGCGGACAGGGGAACGCGTTCGGCGTGCAGCACGCCGTCTTGATAAGTGAAGTGAGACATGGAATCGGTGCTTACTGTTGGGTGGCCGGCGGGGGCTGGTTGGGCGCCTCGGTATTGTTCGCGTTCGAGCCGGCGGCGGGGACCGTCACGCCGGCGGCGGGGGCCGGGGGCGAGATCTGGATGGCCGGCGTGGCCGTGTTCTTGGTGGTGCCGGTCGCGGCCGCGTTGGTGTTCGCGGCGGGGATCCGGGCGGGCGGTTTCGGCATGGTGAGCGGGCCGGTCTGGCCGCAGGCCGACAGCGCCATCAGGGTCGCCAGGCTTGTCAGGAGCGCAAATGGGGACTTCACGTTTAGAATCACGGTTTGATTAGCAGACCTTGGAGTGTAGCATGACCGAATCCGAATTTTTGGCCCTGGCCGAGTCCACCCTGAACGAGATCGAACAGGCGTTCGACCGCCTGTTCGAGCAGGACGTGGTCGACGTCGAGTGCAAGCGCAGCGGCAACGTCCTCGAGATCGAGTTCGTCGACAACGGCTCGAAGATCATCGTCAACAGCCAGGCGCCGCTGCAGGAAATGTGGATCGCGGCGCGGGCCGGCGGTTTCCATTACAAGCGCGTGGGCGACGAGTGGCGCAATACGCGCAACGACACGGAGTTCTTCACGTCGTTGTCCGATTTCGCCACGGAGCAGGGCGGGGCGCCCGTCAAATTGCGTTGAATTCCTCGGCGTGCGCATGGTGGGCACGGGGTGCCCACCCTACGGCCAGTGGGCGGCCCCGCCCACGCGTAACGCCGGCACGACCGTAACGCCAGCCGTAGGGTGGGCGGCCCCCGCCCACGCGTAACGCCGGCACGACCGTAACGCCGGCACGACGCGGCGTCGGAAATTAAAACAACTCGTTGCGCACCGCGTCGCGCGATTTCTGCTCGGACGCCGGCTGCGCCGGCCCGACGTCGACCGACTGCACCCCCGTGCCCGGCGGGTTCTCGGCGTAATAGTACTCGTCGCCGTACTGCACGAGGCCCGGCGGCACCGGGCGCTCGACCACCGGCTCGTTCTTGAGCGCCTTCTGCATGAAGCCGATCCAGATCGGCAGCGCCAGGCCGCCGCCGGTCTCGCGGTTGCCCAGGTTGCGCGGCTGGTCGTAGCCGATCCACGCGATGCCCACCAGGTGCGGCTGGTAGCCGGCGAACCAGGCGTCGATCGAATCGTTCGTCGTACCCGTCTTGCCCGCGATGTCCGGGCGCTTCAGGATCTGCTGCGCCTTGGCCGCCGTGCCGTAGCGGGCCACGTCCTTGAGCATGCTGTCCATCAGCCACGCGTTGCGCTCGTCGATGACGCGGTTGGCGTCGACGCCGGCGCGGTCCGGGCGCGCTTCCGACAGCACCTTGCCGTCCGCATCCGTCACCTTGGAGATGATGTAGGGGCTGATGCGGTAGCCGCCGTTGGCGAACACGGAATAGGCGCCGGCCATCTGCAGCGGCGTCGTCGCGCCCGCGCCCAGCGCCAGGGTCAAATAAGGCGGGTTCTTGTCCGGGTCGAAGCCGAAGCGGGTCGCGTATTCCTGGCCGTAGCGGGCGCCGATCTTGTTCAGGATCCGGATCGAGATCATGTTCTTCGACTTGGTCAGGCCGCGCCGCATCGTCATCGGGCCTTCGTACTTGTTGTCGTAGTTCTTCGGTTCCCACGCCTGGCCGCCCGTCGATCCGGCGTCGAACGAGATCGGCGCGTCGTTGATGACGGTCGCGGGCGAGAAGCCGCGTTCCAGCGATGCCGAATAGATGAACGGCTTGAACGAGGACCCCGGCTGGCGCCAGGCCTGCGTGACGTGGTTGAACTTGCTGCGGTTGAAGTCGAAGCCGCCGACCAGCGCGCGGATCGCGCCGTCGTCCGGATTGACCGCGATGAAGGCGGACTCCACTTCCGGCAGCTGCGTGATGTTCCACGCCGAGCCGCCGTCCTGCGTCACGCGGATGACGGCGCCGCGGCGCACGCGCCGGGTCTCGGCCGCCTTGGGCGACAGCCAGTCCTTGGCGAACGCCAGGCCCGGACCCGCGATCGTGATGTCCTCGCCCGACGCCAGCACGGCCTTCACCTGCGTGGGCGAGGCCGACAGCACGACGGCGGCGACGATGTCGTCCGAATCCGGATGCTCGGCCAGTTCCGCCTCGATGGCTTCGTCGGCTTCTCCCTTGGCGGACGGGATCTCGATGTATTTTTCCGGGCCGCGGTACGGGTGGCGGCGCTCGTAGTCCATCACGCCGCGGCGAAGCGCCAGGTAGGCGGCGTCCTGGTCGGCCTTGGTGATCGTCGTGAACACGTTCAGGCCGCGGGTGTAGGTGTCTTCCTTGAACTGTTCGTAGACCAGCTGGCGCGCCATCTCGGCCACGTATTCGGCGTGCACGCCGAACGCCGTGCTGTCCGTCTTGATCTTGAGTTCCTCGTTCTTCGCCTGTTCGAACTGGGCGTCCGTGATGTAGTGCAGGTCGTGCATGCGCACCAGGATGTACTGCTGGCGCACGCGCGCGCGCTTGGGATTGACGACCGGGTTGTAGGCCGACGGCGCCTTCGGCAGGCCGGCCAGCATCGCCGCCTCCGCGATCGAGATGTCTTTCAGGTCCTTGCCGAAGTAGATCTGCGCGGCCGACGAGAAACCGAACGCGCGCTGGCCCAAGTAGATCTGGTTCATGTACACCTCGAGGATCTGGTCCTTGGTGAGGTTCTTTTCGATCTTGTAGGCCAGCAGGGCCTCGTAGGCCTTGCGCTTGAGGGTCTGTTCGGACGACAGGAAGAAGTTGCGCGCCACCTGCTGGGTGATGGTCGAGGCGCCCTGGCGCGCGCCGCCGGTGGCGTTGTGGATGGCCGCGCGCAGGATGCCCCAGTAGTCCACGCCGCCGTGTTCGTAGAAGCGGTCGTCCTCGATCGCGAGCACGGCCTTCTTCATCACGTCGGGAATCTCCTTGAAGTGGACGAGGGTCCGCCGCTCCTCGCCGAATTCGCCGATCAGCACGTTGTCGGCCGTGAAGATCCGCAGCGGCATCTTGGGCCGGTAGTCGGTGAGCGTGTCGAGCGCGGGGAGATTCGGATAGGCCATCGCCAGCGCGAACACGACCACCAGCACGCCGCAGACGGCCAGGCCCGCCAGGGTGGCGAGGATGGTCAGGAGGATGCGCTTGGGAGTGTGCTTGGGCAAAGAAGACTGCGGCGCGGGGCTGCCCCCGTTTTGGGATGCTTTCATGCGGGATGTGGGGTCGCTTTATTGATCCAGTTCATTATAAGGCAGGGGCGTTTTTGAGGCACTGATAGACAAGCGAACAACAGGTGTGGAAGCGGTGACAATATTGATCGATATCAGGGAGTAACGAAGTGTCGCTTTCCTGCTTCGCCTGGATATGTTCCCGTGTAGAAATTTCTTGTCCTTGCACATCAGTATTGCTACGATTCAATGCAGTGCCTGATATATCCGCACTATATCCATGATTTTTCAATAGTTCCCCACGCGGGCGTTCAAAGCCGTTCCGACATTTCAGGAACGCAGAAGTAGCAGAGAGGGAGTGCGCTCGTGATCAGTCTAGGTTCCTTGTTCGGACAGAAGAGCCCGCCATTGGTCGGACTCGACATCAGTACGTCCGGCGTGCGCCTGGTCGAGTTGTCCGATGGCGGCAAGGGCGAATTGCGGCTCGAACGCCATGCGGCCGAACCGCTGCCGCGCGGCGCCGTCGTCGACGGCAACATCGAGAATATCGAAGCGGTGTCGGACGCGGTGCGCCGCGTCGTGCAGAAGAGCGGCACGCGCATCAAGCACGTGGCGCTCGGCATGCCGCCAGCCGCCGTCATCACCAAGAAAATCATCCTGCCGGCCGGCCTGCCGGAAGACCAGCTCGAAGTGCAGGTCGAGTCCGAGGCCAGCCAGTATATCCCGTTCGCGCTGGACGAGGTCAGCCTCGACTTCGACGTGATCGGGCCGGCCGGCAACTCGCCCGAGGACATGGAAGTGATGCTGGCCGCCGCGCGCCGCGAAAAGGTCGAGGACCGCGTCGCCATCGCCGAAGCGGCGGGGCTGACGGCCACCGTGATGGACATCGAATCGTATGCCGCGCGCGCCGCGCTGCAGCGCCTGCTCGACGGCGACAACGGCCCGAAGGACCGCATCGTCGCGCTGTTCCAGATCGGCGCCCAGGCCACCCACGTCTCGGTGCTGCAGAACGGCGAGACCGTCTACGAACGCGAGCAGCCGTTCGGCGGCGTGCAGCTGACCCAGGACATCGTGCGCGCCTACGGACTCTCGTTCGAGGAAGCGGAAACGCGCAAGAAGGCCGGCGACCTGCCGGACAATTATCGCGCCGACCTGCTGGCGCCCTGGCTGGAGAACGCCGCGCTGGAAGTCACGCGCGCGATCCAGTTCTTCTACACGTCGACGCCGTACACGCGCATCGACCAGATCTGCCTCGCGGGCGGCAGCGCCCAGCTGGCCGGCCTGCCCGACATCATCGCGGGCCGTACGCGCATCGCGACTTCCGTCGTGGCGCCGTTCCACGGCATGCAGCTTGGCGCCAGCGTGCGCGAGCAGCAGCTGCGCAACGACGCACCCGGCTATCTCGTCGCCTGCGGCCTGGCGTTGCGGAGGTTCGGCTGATGATCCGCATTAACCTGCTCCCGCACCGGGAAGCGAAGCGCAAGCAGAAGCAGGCCGCGTTCGCCGCGCTGCTGGCCCTGGGCGGCGTCGCCGGCGCCGCGCTCGTGCTGCTCGTGGGCGGCTACAACGCGAGCCGCATCGCGGTCCACAACGAACGCAATCTGGTGCTCAAGAACGCCAACGCGGACCTGGACAAGAAGATCAGCAAGATCGCCAGCCTGAAGTCCGAGATCGAGGGCCTGAAGGCGCGCCAGCAGGCCGTCGAGGACCTGCAGGGCGACCGCAACCAGCCCGTCTACCTGCTCGACGAACTGGTGCGCCAGACGCCGGACGGCGTGTACCTCAAGGGCTTCAAGCAGGACGGCCAGCGCGTGATGCTGAACGGTTATGCGCAGTCGCAGGAGCGCGTGGCGGAATTGCTGCGCAACCTGTCCGGCAACTCGCCGTGGCTCGAGCGCCCGGACCTGACCGAGGTGCGCGCCGCCACGCTCGCGCAGAGCAAGACCGGACGCAAGGTCGTCGAATTCACGTTGAACGTCGCGATCAAGCGCGCCCGCCAGAACGACGACGACGGCAAGCCGGCCGCCGCGAAAAAGGGCGCGAACGCCGCAACCACGGCAGGCACCAAGTCATGAACATCGATCTGAAACAGTCTTTCGCCGACCTGGCGGCCCAGTTCGAGGGCCTGCAGGGACGCCATCCGGGCCTGTGGCCGCTGGCGCCGCGCCTGTTGTGCGCGGCCGGCGTGATGGCGGCCGTCATGGGCCTCGGCTACTTTTTTTACTGGAGCGGCCAGTTCGAGGAACAGGATGCGCTCGCCGCGCAGGAACTCAAGCTGCGCGACGACTACAAGATCAAGATGGCGCAGGCCATCAACCTGGACGCGCTGGAGGCCCAGCAGCAGCAGGTGAACCTCTACGTCGAGCGCCTGGAAAAGCAGTTGCCGAGCAAGGCCGAGATGGCGGCGCTGCTGTCCGACATCAACCAGGCCGGCATCGGGCGCGGCCTGCAGTTCGAGCTGTTCAAGCCGGGCCAGGTCGTCGTCAAGGATTACTATGCCGAGCTGCCGATCGACATCAAGGTCACGGGCCACTACCACGACATCGGCGAGTTCGCGGCCGACATGGCCAAGATGCCGCGCATCGTCACCCTGAACAACCTGGCCCTCACGGCCGGCAAGGACGGCACGCTGTCGCTGGACGCCATCGCCAAGACTTTCCGCTACCTCGACCAGGATGAACTGGACGCGCAGGCGAAGGCGCGCAAGAGCAAGAAGAACGGCAAGGACGGCAAGGGGAGCAAGGCATGAGCGCGCGCATCGTGATGGGGATGGCGCTGGCGTCCGCGCTGCTGGCCGGCTGCGGCGATTCCGACGTGCGCGAGGTGCGCGACTGGATGGAACAGGTGAAGCACGACACCCATCCGACCGTGAAGCCGCTGGCCGCCCCCAAGGATTTCCTGCCCTACGCCTATGGCGCGAAGGACGCCGTCGACCCGTTCGATCCGAACAAGCTGCTGGGCGAACTGGCCCGCACCGCGGCGACCTCGAACAACCCGAACCAGCCGGACCTGCAGCGGCCGCGCGAGCTGCTGGAGACCTTCCCGCTCGACACCATGCAGATGGTCGGCACGATGGAAAAGGGCGGCACCCGCTACGCACTGCTGCAGGTGGACCGCTCGCTGTATCAGGTGAAGACGGGCCAGCGCATCGGCCAGAATTTCGGCGTCGTCACGCACGTGGGCGAGGACGCCATCGACATCCGTGAAGTGGTGCAGGACGCCGCCGGAGAATGGTCCGGCCGCGTGACGAAGCTGGAGCTGCAAACCAAGGAGAACCATAAATGACCCGATTCCTTTCCGTCGCCGGCGGACTGCTGCTGGCGCTGGCCGCGGCGGGCGCCTGGGCCCAGGACAACGCGATCGAGTCGATCAGCGCCAATCAGCAGGGCGGCAACGTCGTCATCAAAGTGGCCATGAAGGAGGCGCCGAAGCAGCCGCCGATCGGCTTCTCGATCACCAATCCGGCCCGCATCGCCCTCGATTTCGGCGCCACCGCCAACGCCACCGGCAAGAACGCCCAGGACATCAACCTCGGCGACGTGCGCAGCGTGAACGTCGTGCAGGCGGGCGCGCGCACGCGCCTCGTGCTGAACCTCAAGCGCGTGCTGAACTATGCCGCCGCCGTCGACGGCAAGGACGTCATCGTCACCGTCGAAGGCTCGGGCGCGCCCGCGCGTGCCGTCGACGCGTCCGGCCAGCCGGCCGCCGCACCGGCCGCCGCGCCGGTGGCATCCCAGCTGTTGCGCGACCTCGATTTCCGCCGCGGCAGTAACGGCGAAGGCCGCATCGTCGTCGACCTGCCGAACGGCCAGGTCGCCGTCGACGTGCGCCAGGTCGGCGCGCAGATCCTGGTCGACTTCCTCAAGACCGGCGTGCCGCCCTCGCTGCGCCGCCGCCTGGACGTGACGGACTTCGGCACGCCCGTGTCGCGCATCACGACCACGCCGCAGGGAGAGAACACGCACATGGTCGTGGACACCCAGGGCAACTGGGAGCAGAGCGTCTACCAGAGCGACACCCAGCTCGTCATCGACGTCAAGCCCGTGAAGGAAGATCCGAACCGGCCGGCCGGCGGCGCCGGCGGCACCGGCTACCGGGGCGAGAAGCTGTCGTTCAACTTCCAGAACGTCGAGGTGCGCCAGGCGTTGCAGGCGATCGCCGACATCTCGGGCCTGAACATCATCACGAGCGACTCCGTCACCGGCAACCTCACGCTGCGCCTGAAGGACGTGCCGTGGGACCAGGCGCTCGACGTCGTCCTGCAGGCCAAGGGCCTGGACATGCGCAAGAACGGCAACGTGCTGTGGATCGCGCCCAAGGAAGAACTGCTGACCAAGGAAAAGCTGGAGCTCGAACAGCGCGCCCAGATCTCCGAACTGGAGCCGCTGCATTCCGAGATCTTCCAGCTGAACTACCAGAAGGCGGAAGCGTTCCGCACCGTGTTCGGCCTGGACCAGGGCGGCGGCGCGAGCAGCGACGGCGGCGGCAAGAACCGCGTGCTGTCCAAGCGCGGCAGCGCCATCATCGATCCGCGCACGAACCAGCTGTTCGTGACCGACATCGCGTCCAAGATCGAGGACATCCGCAAACTGATCCAGAAGACGGACGTCGCGACCAAGCAGGTGCTCGTCGAAGCGCGCCTCGTGGAAGCCAACGACGGTTTCTCGCGCAACCTCGGCGCCAAGCTCGGTTTCGCCGACCTGCGCAACCTGCGCGGCGGCGATTCGGGCTATCAGGTCAGCGGCAACCAGCGCGTGGCGATCGGCGGCAACCTGACGGGCGTGGGCCAGATCACGGGCCAGACCCCGGACAAGGGCGACGGCTATACCAACAGCACGCTGGTCAATCTGCCGGCGTCCGGCATCAACGGCGTGACGGCGCCGACGATCGCGTTCTCGCTGTTCTCCTCGGCCGCGAACCGCTTCCTCAACCTGGAACTGTCGGCGCTGGAAGCGGACGGCAAGGGCAAGATCATCTCCAGCCCGCGCGTCGTCACCGAAGACAACGTCCCGGCCATCATCGAGCAGGGCGTCGAGCTGCCGTACCAGCAGGCCACCAGCAGCGGCGCCACGTCGGTCACGTTCAAGAAGGCGAATCTCAAGCTGGAAGTCACGCCGCAGATCACGCCGGACGGCAACGTCGTGCTGGACGTGGACGTCGCCAAGGATTCGAAGGGCGAGTCGACCACGGCGGGCTTCGCCATCAACACCCAGCACGTGAAGACGAAGGTGATGGTCGAGAACGGCGGCACGGTGGTGCTGGGCGGTATCTACCAGATGACCGAGACCCACAACGACAGCAAGGTGCCGCTGTTCGGCGACATCCCCGTCGTGGGCAACCTGTTCAAGTCGACGTCGCGCGAGAACACCAAGACCGAGCTGCTCGTCTTCATCACGCCGAAGATCGTGGCCGAGCGCCTGCAGAACGGCCATTGACAGAACCATCCATAACAGCAAACACATGAAGAATTTCACGACTGAATCCGCGGCGCGCCACGGCGTGCGCGCGGCCGGCCTGATGATGGCCATGGTGCTGACCGCGTGCGGCGGCGGCGGCGGCAATCCCGGGACGGTGAGCGGCGGTACGGGCTCCGGCAGCACGGGCACGGGCACCGGCACCGGCACCACCGCGACCGCGGCGCCGACCGTCACGCTGGGCTTCACGAATGCCGCCGGCGCCTCGTCCACCGCGCTCACCGGCGCCACGCCGCTGACCGTCAAGGCCACCGTGCTGGACGCCAGCAAGAAGCCGGTCCCGAACGCGATCGTGACCTTCGCCACCGACAATGCGCTGGCCGTGTTCTCGCCGACCGCCGGCACCGCGCTCACCGACGTCAACGGCGTCGCGAGCATCTCCATGCGCGCCGCCAGCCTGGCCGCCGGCGGCGCGGGCACCGTGACCGCCACGTCGAACGTGGCCGGCACGACCGCGACCGGCACCGCCAACTACTCGGTCGGCGCCACGACGCTGACCTTCGGCACCCTGAGCGCCAGCCCCGCCGCCATCCAGGCCTATGGCTCGACCGTGCTGTCCGTCGACGTGCTGAACGGATCGAGCAAGTACACGGACCAGCAGGTCAACGTCAGCTTCAGCTCCGCCTGCGTCACGGCCGGCAAGGCGACGCTGGCGGCGACCGTGCCGACCAATAACGGCACCGTCCAGACGGTGTACCGCGACAAGGGCTGCGCCAACAACGATACGATCACCGTGTCGGCGGCCGGCGTCGCCAAGTCGGCATCGGCCACGCTGACGATCGCTCCGCCGGCCGCCGCGTCCGTGCAGTTCGTCGGCGCGTCGCCCACGAACCAGTCGATCGTGATCCAGGGCCAGGGCGGCAACGGCCGCACCGAGACGGCCACGCTGACCTTCAAGGTCGTCGACATCTTCGGCAACCCGCTCGCCGGCAAGCTGGTGAACTTCACCACGGCGTCGACGTCCGTCAAGATCAACAAGGCGAGCGATACGACCGACGCCACCGGCCAGGTCGTGACCACCGTGAATTCGGGCAGCGTGCCCACGTCGTTCCGCGTCCAGGCCACGCTGCCGGGCACGGCCACCAACGGCGGCGCCGACATCTCCACCTTGTCCGACTCGATCGTCGTGACGACGGGCCTGCCGGTGCAGCGCGCGTTCTCGCTGAGCTCCGGCTCGTTCAACGTCGAGGGCTGGACCCTGGACAATCCGTCGGCCACGAACGTGCAGGTGATGCTGGCCGACGCCTTCGGCAACCCGGTCCCGGACGGCACGCCGGTCGTGTTCCAGACGAATATGGGCGCCATCGGCTCGTCCGACAAGGGCGGCTGCAATACCGTCAACGGCGTGTGCTCGGTTGCGTTCCGCACGCAGGCGCCGCGGGCGGCGACGCCGGGCCTGCCGGCCACGCCGTGCAATGCCGCGACCCCGGACGCGACCCGCCCCGGCCTGGCCACGATCTGCGCCAGCTCGACGGACGGCACCAACACCGTGTTCGACAGGACGGCCATCTTCTTCAGCGGCAGCAGCGTGAAGTACGTGTACATGGACGGCAGCGCGACGCCGCTGGACCTGACCAAGCCCGTCGACCTCGGCAGCATCAGCGGCAGCGCGACCAAGGTCTTTGCACTGCAACTGAACGACCTCAACAACAACCCGATGCCGTCCGGTTCCAAGGTCGAGATCACGAGCATGCTCAACGGCAACGCCGCCCCGGTGATGCCCGGCACCGTGCCGAATATCGCGCCGCATTCGAACGTCAACGTGGACGATCCGACCGGCATGACGGTCGGCAGCGGCCCGCAGGGCTCCACGCACGTGTTCAGCATTTCGAGCACGAATCCGACCCAATGCTCGCCGGCCCAGGCCTCGTTCAACGTGTCGGTTACCACGCCTGCTGGCTTGGCGACCATTATTCCGTTTAAACTGTCGTTCACCTGCCCGTAAGTTTTCTTAGGGGATGCCCGATTGCAACAGAACGGCCAGGACATACCTGGCCGTTTTTATTTGAACTCGTACACGTGTCTGACTGTAAGAACAACAACATCTTCCTCGTCGGCCTGATGGGAGCCGGCAAGACCACCATCGGCCGGCTGCTGGCGCGGCGCCTGGACCTGACCTTCATCGATTCCGACCACGAGATCGAGGCGCGCACCGGCGCCACGATTCCGTGGATCTTCGAGATCGAAGGAGAAGCCAGCTTCCGCCGCCGCGAAGCCGACGTGATCCGCGAGTTGACGTCCCAGAACGGCATCGTGCTGGCCACCGGCGGCGGCGCCGTGCTGAACCCGGCCAGCCGCGCGCTGCTGGCCGAGCGGGGCACCGTGATCTACCTGCGCGCCAGCGTGTCCAGCATCCTGCAGCGCACGGCGCACGACAAGAACCGCCCGCTGCTGCAGACGGCCGACCCGCGCCGCAAACTGGAAGACCTGACCGAGCAACGCGAGCCGCTGTACCGCGAGATCGCCGACATCGTCATCGATACGGGCCGACCTAACGTACAATCGATGGTTCAGACAATTCTGGACCAGATCGCGGAGACCGCTTCCGCGGACGCACGGTCCAAGGCAAAACCGACAATGAACGAACAGACATGCATTTCCCTTAACGTCGAGCTGGGCGACCGCAGCTATCCGATCGCGATCGGACGCGGCCTGCTGGACGATTCCTCCCTTTTACAGCGCCACATCGGCGGCAGCGGCAAGGTGGCCATCGTCACCAACACGACCGTCGCCCCGCTGTACCTGGAAAAGGTCGCGGCGCCGCTGCGCGCGGCCGGGCGCGAGGTCGTGTCCATCATCCTGCGCGACGGCGAGGAATACAAGAACTGGGAGAGCCTGAACGAGGTGTTCGACGCGCTGCTCGCGAATAAATGCGACCGCAAGACGACGCTCGTCGCGCTGGGCGGCGGCGTGATCGGCGACATGACCGGCTTCGCCGCCGCCACCTACATGCGCGGCGTGCCGTTCGTGCAGATCCCGACGACGCTGCTCGCGCAGGTCGATTCGTCGGTGGGCGGCAAGACCGGCATCAACCACCCGCTCGGCAAGAACATGATCGGCGCGTTCTACCAGCCGCGCGCCGTCATCGCCGACACCGCGACGCTCGACACGCTGCCCGCGCGCGAACTGTCGGCCGGCCTGGCGGAAGTCATCAAGCACGGCGCCATCCTCGACGCCGGCTTCTTCGACTGGATCGAGGCCAACATCGCCAAGCTGATGGCACGCGACCACGCGGCCCTCGCGCACGCGATCGCGCGCTCGTGCGAGATCAAGTCGGACGTCGTCGCACGCGACGAGCGCGAAGGCGGCCTGCGCGCCGTGCTGAATTTCGGCCACACCTTCGGCCACGCGATCGAGTCCGGCCTGGGCTACGGCGAATGGCTGCACGGCGAGGCAGTCGGCTGCGGCATGGTGATGGCGGCCGACCTGTCGCGCCGCCTGGGCCTGATCGACGCCGCCGCGCTCGAGCGCGTGCGCGCGCTGGTGCAGGCGGCCGGGCTGCCCGTCGTGGCGCCGGACCTGGGCATCGAGCGCTGGATCGAGCTGATGGAAGTCGACAAGAAGAACGAGGGCGGCGCCATCAAGTTCATCCTCCTGAAACCGCTGGGCAGCCCGAGCATCACGAATGCGCCGCGCGATCTGCTGGAAGCCACCTTGAGGGCGTGCACGTCATGATCGACTTCGACGCCCACCTGGCTCCTTACGCGGCGCAGTCGTCGAAGAGCCGTGGGCGTCGCCACCCGGAAGCCGCGCCGGGCTCGCGCAGCGAGTTCCAGCGCGACCGCGACCGCATCATCCACTCGACCGCGTTCCGCCGGCTCGAATATAAAACCCAGGTCTTCCTCAACCACGAGGGCGACCTGTTCCGCACCCGCCTCACGCACTCGATCGAAGTGGCCCAGATCGCGCGCACGCTGGCGCGCAGCCTGCGCCTGAACGAGGACCTCGTCGAAGCGACGGCCCTCGCGCACGATCTCGGCCACACGCCGTTCGGCCACGTCGGCCAGGACGTGCTGAACGACTGCATGAAGGACTACGGCGGCTTCGAGCACAACCTGCAAAGCTTGCGCGTCGTCGATCACCTGGAAGAGCACTACGGCGCCTTCGACGGCCTGAACCTGACGTTCGAGACGCGCGAAGGCATCCTGAAACACTGCTCCCTGGCGAACGCGCGCCAGCTGGGAGAACTCGGCCAGCGCTTCATCGACAGGACGCAACCGAGCCTGGAAGCGCAGCTGACGAACCTCGCCGACGAAATCGCCTACAACAACCACGACATCGACGACGGCCTGCGTTCCGGCCTGTTGACGATGAAGCAGATGGAAGAGGTGGACCTGTTCGCGCGCCTGCACCGCGAGGTCGTGCGGCAGTACCCGGGCCTGCCGGGCCGGCGCGAGCTGTACGAGACGATCCGCCTGATGATCACGGCGATGACGGCCGACCTGGCCGCGACGTCGGCCGAACTGCTGGCGGACGCCGCGCCGCAGAGCATCGAGGACGTGCGCGCGGGGCCGCCGCTGATCCGTTTTTCGCAGGCGATGCGCGCGGAGACGACGGCCCTGAAACGCTTCCTGCACGCGAACCTGTACCGCCACTACCAGGTGAATCGCATGCGCGTGAAGGCGAGCCGCGTCGTGCACGAGCTGTTCGATGCCTTCATGACCGACCCGGTGCTGCTGCCGCCGGATTACCAGGCGGCCTCCGGCGACACGATCAAGCAGGCGCGCAAGATCGCCGATTACATCGCCGGGATGACGGACCGGTATGCGATCAAGGAACACCGGCGCATCTATTCGCTCGATACGTTCTGAACATACGTCACTCGGTAGCTTCTGAACATCCGTCAGTCGATGCCTTTTGAGCATGCGTTCGTCGATACCTTCAGAGCATGCGTCGTTCCCGCGCAGGCGGGAATCCAATTTCGAAGCGGTGCCGCTCCGCAAACGTGGGCCCCCGCCTGCACGGGGGCGACGGTGGGTGGTGCCTTGGGCCCCGCCTGCGCGGGCGACGCTCACTCGCTGCGCGCGAACACGCGCAGGCGGTGCCCATCCGGATCGGCGGCCGTGAACGTATAACCGAAATCCATCCGCGTCGGCGCCTGCAGGATGCGCAGCCCGGTCTCGCGCCATTTATCGTGCAGCGCATCGACCTCGGCATCGTCCCCGACACGGAACGCGAGCTCGCTGCCGCTGCCGTGGAAGTCGGCGGCCGGTTCTGCGGCGGACTTCGCCCACAGGCCCAGGATGCGCCCGTTTTCCAGCATGAACAGCACAAAGGTGGGCGACGCTTCGATGTGCTGGGTGTCCAGCAGCGTGGCGTACAGGCGTGCGCTCGCGTGCGGATCGGCGACGTAGAGGATGGTGTAGGTTGGGGTCAGCATGGTGGTTCTCCTTGGCTGGTTGACAGTGCGGCCAGTGTAGGGAGCTCCCGTGTCAATTCCTGTCAGTAGCCGACAATTCGGGGTCAGAGCCCGGTTTTGGGCAATTTCCAAAAATCGGGCTCTGACCCCGGTGTTAGCTGAACAGCGACGGCGCTGCCAGTTGTCCCAGCAGCTTCTTGATCGGTGCCGGCAGCGGCGCGTCGGCGCTGGTCGCGAGGTCCCACCACACGTGGCCGGCCGGCGTGGCGCCGCGCGCGTTCAGGCCGACGCGGTACGGCTGGATGTGCAGGCGGTAGTGGGTAAAGCCGTGCACCAGCGGCAGCAGCGGTTCCACGTCGGCGACGTTGCCGAATTCGCCGGCGGCGCCGGCGAGCGTCGTCGGTGGCACGTCGTCCGCTTCATCCAGCGCCACGTGGCCGTCGTATTCGGGCAATGACAACAAGCCGCCCCAGATGCCGGAGTCCGGCCGTTGCTGCAGCAGCACCTGGCCGTTGTCGACGATGGCCAGCATCAGCGCGCGCCGTTCCGGCGTCGCCTTTTTCGGCTTCGGCACGGGCAGCACGGACGTGCGGTCGGTCGCAAACGCCACGCAGCGCGCCTGCAGCGGACAGCGGCCGCAATCCGGCTTGCCGCGCGTGCACAGCGTGGCGCCCAGGTCCATCAGGCCCTGCGTATAGGCTTCGATGCCGTCGCCTTCCGGCAGCAGGGCATCGGCGCGGCGCCACAGCGCGTCCTCCACCGGCTTGATGCCGGGGTATTCGTCGATGCCGAACACGCGCGCGAACACGCGCTTCACGTTGCCGTCGAGGATAGCGGCGCGCGCGCCGCTGGAGAATGCGGCGATGGCGGCGGCGGTCGAGCGGCCGATGCCGGGCAGGTCGGCCAGCAGCGCCGGGTCGCTCGGGAACACGCCGCCGTAGTCCGCGACGATGCGCCTGGCGCATGCGTGCAGGTTGCGCGCCCGCGTGTAGTAACCGAGGCCGCTCCAGTGGGCCATCACGTCTTCCGACGCCGCCGCCGCGAGGTCGTGCACGGTCGGGAAGCGCTCCAGGAAGCGCGCGTAATACCGCAGCACCGCCGTCACCTGCGTCTGCTGCAGCATGATTTCGGAGAGCCAGATGCGGTAGGCGTCGCGCGTGTTTTGCCAGGGCAGGGCGTGGCGGCCATGGGCGCGCTGCCAGTCGATGACGGCGCGCGCAAAGCTCGGGTCGGACAGGGTTTCGGTGTCGGTGCTGCGTTTCATGAAGTGGATGATCTGCCGTCAGGCGGCTTGCAGTTCGGGCAGGTCGGCGCGCAGCGCATCGGCAACCCGATCGGACAGACTCGCCAGCCGCGCCTTGACCTGCTCCAGGTCGTGTTGGGCCGCCTCGAAGGCGGCGATTTTCTGTTCCAGGCTTTCGGTGGCGTCCAGGATGCGCTGGATCGATGCCTGGCGGTGGCGCAGCTGGTCGCGGTGCTGGCGGATCTGCGCTTCGACCGGCGCATTGACCACTTTCAGCCATGCCTCCACGTCGCCGTTCGCCTCGCGGAACGCGAATTTTACACGCGACGCGATGGAATCGAAAAAGCGTTCGAGCAGCGTGCCGCGGCTCGTGATGAGCAGGGCCGCGGTGCCGAACTGCTTGAGGTAGATGGCTTCGATCGCGTCGATCTCGCGGCGGTAGCGTTCCAGCGACAGCGTGGCCGGCAGCGCCAGCGCGAGACCGTGCTCGGTGGAGAAGCGGCGCACCATCGACTCCATCATCGCGGCGATCTCGGCGATCTTGCCGGCGGCCGCATCCAGGCTGGCGCGCACCTGCTCGAAGAACACGCGCACGGGCGCGCGCATGCCGGTGGAAAAGCGCGCGGCTTCCATCGCGGCGCGCACGGCGTCGACGTGGTCCTGCACGACGTCCATGCCGATGCTGGAGTACAGCTCCGTCGACAAGGTCGTGAACACGGCGCGCGTGCCCTGCAGCTTGAACAGGCTGGCGTCGAATTCCTTCTTTTCCATCTCGACGCGGCGCATCATGTGGGTGATCACGCCCTGGTTCTTGCCGCGCAGGCCTTGCAGTTCCTGCAGCTGCTCGACGAGGTCGCGCCCGCGCGCGGCGAGCAGCGCGGCCTGGGCGCCCGTCAGGGCCGCGAGGTCGTCCTGCAGCTGGCGGCGCAGGATGTCCTGGCGCGCCGGGATCAGTTCGTGGAACAGCGCCGATTCCAGCGCGCCCACGCGGCTCTTTTCGAACAGCGCGAGGTCGCCCGTGATCTTGCCCACGAGGGCCTTCTGCGCGGAGACCGGGAATACCTGCGCGTCGGCCACGCCCAGCAGGCGCGCCGCGTCGTGCCGCTGGCGCGCGATGGCCGCGTCGTTGTCCTGCGCGCTGCGCAGTTCGTCCCACAGCGCGTCGATCTTGTTCAGCACGACGATGCGGCCCGGACCGGCGTTGATGTGCGTGCGCCAGACGTCGATGTCGCTCTTCGTGACGCCCGTCTCGGCGGCCAGGATGAACAGCACGGCGTGCGCGTTCGGGATCAGGTTCAGGGTCAGCTCGGGTTCCGTGCCGATCGCGTTCAGGCCCGGCGTGTCGAGGATCACGAGGCCTTGCTGCAGCAGCGGATGCGGCACGTTGATCAGCGCGTGGCGCCAGCGCGGGATCTCGACGAGGCCGTCGGCGCCCAGCGTGGCGGCGAGGTCGGGGTCGTCGGGATCGTACAGGCCGTAGCGCTGGGCATCGGCGGGGCTGACGCGGCGCGTCAGGCTCACCTGCAAGAAGCTCTCGTGCATGCGCTCGGGCGCGGACAGGTCCAGCGGCAGCGCGGTCCAGGCGCCCGGCACGTCGCGATAATCGCCCGTCGCCAGGCGCTCGGCGCGCGTCTCGATGGGCAGCAGGCGGATGCAGGGCGCCAGCGCGGGGTCCCAGGCGAATTCGGTCGGACACATCGTCGTGCGGCCGGGACTCGACGGCACGATGCGCTGGCCGTAGTCGGCAAAGAAGATGGCGTTGATCAGCTCGGATTTGCCGCGCGAGAATTCGGCCACGAACGCGACCGACAGCCGGGCGTCGCGCAGCCGCGCGAGTGCGCGCGCGACGCGCTGTTCCGCCGCCCCGTCCAGCAGCTCGGCCGCCTGGGCCCAGCCGCGATATTGTTCCAGCGCCTGTGCGACCTG
Source organism: Massilia sp. Masssp93 (assembly GCF_059491295.1). Taxonomy (NCBI): domain Bacteria; kingdom Pseudomonadati; phylum Pseudomonadota; class Betaproteobacteria; order Burkholderiales; family Oxalobacteraceae; genus Massilia; species Massilia sp. Masssp93. The sequence goes on from NZ_CP168502.1 coordinate 6,633,176, forward strand.
CGCGCGCCAGTCGGCATACTGTTGTAGATCCTGCATAGTGGTGCGTCCCGTCGCCTCGTCGATGACCTTACCGTTGACAGACCGCGCAATAGAACGTGGACCGCTGGCCCTGCTTGATCTGGCGGACCGGCGTGCCACAGTTGCGGCAAGGCACTCCTGCACGATCATAGACGAAATATGTCTGCTGGAAGTAGCCCGACTGACCATTTACGGCAATAAAGTCACGCAGCGTGCTGCCGCCCTGCACGATGGCGGCCGCGAGGATGTCGCGGATGGCTTCGGCCAGCTTGTCGTAGCGGGCCCGGCTGATCTTGCCGGCCGCCGTCTTCGGGTTGATGCCGGCGCGGAACAGGCTTTCGCAGGCGTAGATATTGCCGACGCCCACGACGATGTCGCCGGCCAGCAGTACCTGCTTGACCGGTGCGCTGCGCTTACGCGTGGCCCGGTGCAGCAGGGCGCCGGAAAACTTGTCTTCGAGCGGTTCGACGCCCAGGCCGCGCAACAGCACGTGCTGTTCCAGCTCGCCGTCGTCGTGACCATGCCAGAGCACGGCGCCGAAGCGGCGCGGATCGTGCAGGCGCAGCACGCGGCGGCCGCCCAAGCCGCGCACGACGAGGTCGAAGTGGTCGTGCTTTTTCAGTTCGACGCCTTCCGGCAGCACGCGCAGGTGGCCGGACATGCCCAGGTGGACGATCAGCGTGCCATGCTCGAAATTCAACAGCAAATACTTGCCGCGCCGGCCCGTGCCGAGGATGCGGCGGCCCACGAGCAACTCGCGCAGATTCGGGGGAAACGGCCAGCGCAGGCCTTCGCGGCGCAGCACGACGTCTTCGACGATGCGGTCGTCCAGGTGAGGTGCAACCCCGCGTCGTGTGACTTCGACTTCTGGTAATTCAGGCATGAATGATTAACAACGTGAGAGGAATGTAAATTCGTGTTGCAGCGGCGCACGCGCTTCGGGTGCATGGCGTAGAATCGGACAATCTCGACGACGTGGGACTTGCCTTGAAAAACGCTTTCGCCATTGTAACCCTCTCCGCACTGCTGTCGGCCTGCGCTGTGGCGCCCAGGCAGCAGCCGGCACAGGACCTGTCCGACCAGCCGCTCGCCGCCGCCGAGGCGCGGGACCATTCCGACGCCGGCAAGACGAAAGAGGGCGAGCAAGCCGATGAGAAGCTCCCCAACGTCAACATGACCCCGGCCATGATGGCCCAGCTGATGCAGGCCGAGATGGCATTCAAGAACGGGGACTGGCAAGGCCCGTACCTGACGATGATGAGCCTGGCCCAGCAGACGAAGGACCCGCGCCTGGCCAAGCGCGCCGCCGAGATGGCGCTGTCCGCCAAGCAGGCCGACGACGCCCTCGCCGCCGTCAAACTGTGGCGCCAGTACGCGCCGGACTCCGAGGAGGCCAGCCAGTACTATCTGGGGCTGATCGTCCTGTCCGACAACCTCGGCGAGGCCGAAAGTATTTTGAAGCAGCGGCTGGCGGAGGCGACGCCGGCCGCGCGCGGCCTCGTGATGTTCCAGATGCAGCAACTGCTGCTGCGCGCCAAGGACAAGGATGCCGCCGTCGCCATGCTCGAGCGCCTCGTCGCGCCGTACGGCAACCTGATGGAAACGCACGTCGTGCTGGCCCAGGCCGCGCTGGCGAAAAACGACAAGGCCGCGGCCCGCCGCGAAGCCCAGGCCGCCCTGCAGATCAAGCCCGATTCCGAGATCGCCGCGCTGACGGTGGCCCAGGTCAGCGAGGACGAAGGCGGCGCCATCAAGGTGCTGAAGGATTTCCTCGCCGCCCATCCGGAGGCGCGCGAAGTCCGCTCGGCCTATGCGCGCCTGCTCGTCAACGAAAAGCAGTACGAGGCCGCGCGCCAGGAATTCCTCACGCTCGACAAGGCCCAGCCCGACAACCCCGGCACCTTGTACGCGCTGGGCATCCTGTCGATGCAGATGAACGACCGTCCGGCCGCGGAAAAATATTTCAGCCGCTTCGTCGACCTGATGGACAAGGCGCCGGAGGACGAGCGCGACCCGTCCAAGGCCGTGATGATCCTGTCCCAGCTGGCCGAGGAACGGGGCGATTACAAGGCCGCGGCGGACTGGCTCGACCGGCTCGACAGCGAGGACCCCAAGGTCCAGTTCGGCGCCCAGCTGCGCCGTGCCCAGCTGACGGCCAAGCAGGGCGACGTCGCCGGCGCGCGCAAGCTGCTCTCCACCCTGAAGACGGACGACAAGACGGAGCAGGCGCAGGTCGTGCTCGTCGACGCCCAGATCCTGCGCGACGCGGGCAAGGGCCGCGAAGCGTTCAAGCTGATGGAGCAGGGCGTCAAGCGCTTCCCGGACAATATGGATTTCCTGTACGACTATGCCCTGATGGCCGAAAAGATGGGCAAGACGGCCGTCATGGAAAAATCGCTGCGTAAAGTGATCGCCAAGTCGCCGGACAATATGCAGGCCTACAATGCGCTCGGCTATTCGCTGGCCGACCGCAACGTGCGTCTCAAGGAAGCCCACCGGCTCATCGACAAGGCCCTGAAAATGGCCCCGAACGACCCGTTCATCCTGGACAGCATGGGCTGGGTGCAATATCGGATGGGTAAGCTGGACGACGCCGAAGCCCATCTGCGCAAGGCTTATACGCTGCGCAACGATCCGGAAATCGCCGTCCACCTGGGCGAGGTGCTGTGGAAGAAGGGGCAGAAGGACGATGCCCGCAAGCTGTGGCGCGAAGCCCAGGCCAAGGACCCCAAGAACGATGCGCTGAAGAGCACGCTCGCGCGCTTGCACCAGACTCTGTGAAATAATGACAATGGACGGACGCTGCGGCGTCCGTCAGTCCATCCTGTTCACTGATTGATTCCATGCCGATGCACCGTCTTTCCCGTTTCGCTTGCGCTTTCGCCTTCTCCTCCGCCCTGGCCGGATGCGCCACCACCAGCAACGTCCCGCTCGCCAACCCGGCCGCCCAGGTGGGCGCCTACCGCGACACGATCGACCTGAACGGCCGGCTGGCCGCGAATTACTCGAAAGACGGTCAGCCGCAATCGATCAACGGCAATTTCACGTGGGTACAGCGTCCGGGCCGCATCGACGTCGCGCTGTTCTCGCCGCTGGGCCAGACCGTGGCCGAGATCACGGTCACGCCCGAGACCGCGACGCTGACCCAGTCCGGCCGCCAGCCCCGCGTGGAAAAGGACATCGATACGCTGACCGCGAAAGCGCTCGGCTGGACCTTGCCCGTGAGCGGCCTGCGCGACTGGCTGCAGGGCTATGCCGTCGATGCGGGCGGCAAGCGGTTTGCCGCGTCGCCCGCGCACGACAGCGTCGTCACGAACGATGGCTGGCGCCTGCGTTTCGTGGAATGGCAGAACGGGCCGCAGGGCGCCCCGATGCCGCGCCGCATCGATGCCGAGCGCAGCACGACGGCCGTCGGCGATGCGCTGACGATCCGCATCGTCATCGATCCGGTGGCGTGACATGCGTGCGACGTCTCTGCACGACTGCCCGGCGCCGGCCAAGCTGAACCTGTTCCTGCACGTCGTCGGCCGCCGGCCGGACGGCTACCACCTGCTGCAATCCGTGTTCCAGCTCATCGACCGCAGCGACACCTTGCACTTCGACCTGCGCGCCGACGAGCGCGTCAATCGCACGACGGACGTGCCCGGCGTGCCCGAGGAGCAGGACCTGATCGTGCGTGCCCTGCGCGCGTTGCAGGCGGAATACGCACGCCGCCACGGCCGCCTGCCGCCGGGCATCGACGTCGCGGTCGAGAAGCGGCTGCCGATGGGGGGCGGGCTGGGCGGCGGCTCGTCCGATGCGGCCACGGCATTGATGGCGGCCAATCACCTGTGGCAGGCCGGCCTGACGGATGCGGAATTGATCGCGCTGGGGCTGCCGCTGGGCGCCGACATCCCGTTCTTCCTGTTCGGCGAGACGGCATTCGCGGAGGGCGTGGGAGAGGCCTTGCAGGCCGTGCCGGGACCGGATTGCTGGTACGTCGTCATCGAGCCCGGCGTCGCCGTGCCTACTGTCGGGATTTTTACTGCCCCGGATTTGACAAGAGACACGAAAGCCATCACAATATCGGACTTTTCCAGACGACATGTCGAATCGAAGGATTTGATTGACTTCGGAAAGAATGATTTGCAGGACGTGGCAGCCCGCCTGTTCCCGCCGGTAGCCGAGGCGATCGAATGGTTGGGTGGTTACGGGGCGGCCAGGATGACTGGTTCCGGATCGTCCGTGTTTTGCGCATTTTCCACAGAGCAGGAAGCTGAACAGGTACTGAGGCAGGTGCCGGGGCGGTGGAGAGCGTGGAAAGCAATGGCGCTGCAGCGACATCCGATGAAATCGCTCTTGCAAATCAATGAGTTGTAGAATAAAATTTTGCCTGTCGACGCATTTGACGATATAATAATCAAGTGCAGCGACGAGCTGTAAGTTTCAGTGTAGGGGAATCGCCAAGCTGGTTAAGGCACCGGATTTTGATTCCGGCATACCAAGGTTCGAATCCTTGTTCCCCTGCCAAAGTTTCTTTGCCTGAGCTGACGATGACGAGTGCTCCAGCAGGCAGATAAAAATGGAGCCGCCAATGAGCGGCTCATTTTTTTTTGTGGTTCAGCGTTAATCATCCGACGATTAGCTGCTTTTCAAGTTCTTCTTTCAACGCTTACATCTCTGGGACTCCCATGGCTTACGAAAACCTGATGGTTTTTACCGGCAATGCCAATCCGGCGCTAGCAGAAGGGGTCGCAAAAAACCTCGGCATTCCTCTCGGCAAGGCAGTCGTTTCGAAGTTCTCCGACGGCGAAGTAATGGTCGAAATCAACGAGAACGTTCGTGGCAAGGACGTGTTCGTTCTGCAATCGACCTGCGCTCCCACCAATGACAGCCTGATGGAAATCATGCTGATGGTCGACGCGCTCAAGCGCGCATCGGCAGGCCGCATCACCGCGGCGATTCCCTACTTCGGCTATGCCCGCCAGGACCGCCGTCCGCGTTCCGCGCGCGTCGCGATCTCGGCCAAGGTCGTCGCCAACATGCTCCAGGAAGCGGGCGTCGAGCGCGTCCTGATCATGGACCTGCACGCGGACCAGATCCAGGGATTCTTCGATATTCCGGTCGATAACATCTACGCATCGCCGCTGCTGCTGGGCGACCTGCAGAAGCGCAACTACGACGACCTGCTCGTCGTGTCGCCGGACGTCGGCGGCGTGGTGCGCGCCCGTGCGCTGGCCAAGCGCCTCGGCTGCGACCTGGCGATCATCGACAAGCGTCGTCCGAAGGCGAACGTGTCGGAAGTCATGAACATCATCGGTGAAGTCGAAGGTCGCAACTGCGTGATCATGGACGACATGGTCGACACCGCCGGCACGCTGACCAAGGCCGCCGAAGTACTGAAAGAGCGTGGCGCGAAGAAAGTCGTCGCGTATTGCACGCACCCGGTGCTGTCCGGCCCGGCGATCGAGCGAATCGCGAACTCGCCGCTGGACGAGCTGGTCGTCACCGACACGATCCCGCTGAGCCCGGCTGCCCAGGCGTGCGGCAAAATCCGCCAGCTGACCTGCGCACCGCTGCTGGCCGAGACGTTCAAGCGTATCGTCAAGGGCGATTCGGTCATTTCGCTGTTCGTCGATTAATTTCGCGGTATGCATGGTGGGCTCGGGGAGCCCACCCTGCGTGTCGAACGCAAACGGTCCGTACAACACGGCGCGCACGGCAAAAAGCCGGCGCGCCGTTGACGCATCAAGCTGTACAGAATTTCTTGAGCGTGCGCGAGCGCGCTCTTTATCGATGTCCCTGGTCGCGGGGACATCACAACCCGGGCAACCGGGCCGGCATGTGCCGGCATTCGGGCCCACACTTGGAGTAACACCATGAAAGTAGTCGCATTTGCACGCACTCAGCAGGGGACCGGAGCGAGCCGCCGCCTGCGCAACGCCGGCCAGACCCCGGGCATCATCTACGGTGGCGCAGCTGCCCCGGAACTGATCGCCCTGGATGGCAACGCGTTGTATCACGCGCTCAAGAAAGAAGCTTTCCACGGTTCCGTCCTGGATCTGGAACTGGACGGCAAGGCGCAGAAAGTCCTGCTGCGCGACTTCCAGATGCACGCATACAAGCAACTGGTCCTGCACGCTGACTTCCAGCGCGTCGACGCTTCGCAGTCGATCCACACCAAGGTCGCCCTGCACTTCGTCAACGCCGAGATCTCGCCGGCAGTCAAGCTGAGCGGCGCCATCGTGTCGCACGTGCTGAACGAACTGGAAATCTCCTGCCTGCCGAGCCAGCTGCCGGAATTCATCACCGTCGACCTGTCGACGCTGGAAGCCGGCCAGTCGATCCACGTGTCGCAGCTGAACCTGCCGGAAGGCGTGACCGTCGTCGCCCACGGCCAGGACCAGACCGTCGCCACCTCGTCGATCCCGCGCGGCGCCGCAACGGCCGAAGCCGCTGCAGAGTAATTCCTGCGCTGGCCGCCGGCTCGTCCGGCGGTGCACATCAAACCCGTCGCGACGCGAGTCCGGCGGGTTTTTTGTTGCCCGGTGTTTTAGATGAGGCCCAGGGTCAGCGCCTTGAGCGTGGCCGCGGCGCGCGTCGAACACGCGAGCTTGCGGAAGATACTTTCCACGTGCGTGCGCACGGTCGACGGACTGATCCGCATGACCCTGGCCGCTTCCTTGTTGCTCTCTCCCAGGCTGATCCGGCGCAGGACTTCGATCTCGCGCTCCGACAGCACGTTCTTGCGCGGCGTGCTCGCCGGCGCCGCACCGCCGGCCGCCGCGATAACGCAGCGCACGGCGGCCGCATCGAACGCGCCGGCCTGCTCCGTCAGCACTCGTGCGGCCTCATGCGGGGCATGTGCGGGACGCCACGGGCGCGGCATGCACAGCGCCACGTAGGCGCACGCGGCCGCGAGCAGGCGGTGCGGCAGGCCGAGCGCATCGGCGTCCAGGTTGCGGAAATAACCGCTGCCGTCCAGCCGCTCGTACGCGTGCGACGCCAGCGCGGCTTCGAGACGCAGCGACGGGATCTGGACGCCGGCACGCGCGGTCCAGTACGGCACGAGCCGGATCTTTTCCCAGTCGGCGGCGCTGAGCCGGCCGTCCCGTTCCCACACCGTGTTCGGCACGGCCGCACGGCCGATGCCGTGGATGAGCGCGGCGCGGCCCAGGCATTGCCGTTGGGCCGGAGACAAGTCGGCGTGCACGGCGGCCGCTTCCGCCAGCCCGGCCACCTTGCGCGAATAGCCCGCCAGCCAGGGCAGCTTCAGCTCGATCATGTCCGCGACGATGCTCAAGGGCACCTGCCGCGTCAGCAGCGGGGCGTCCGCGGCGGGCGCCGGCATGTCCAGCTCGTCCAGCCAACCCTGGGCGTGACCGGTGAGCGTGCGCACGAGCGCCGCCGGATACTTGCGGTCGGCCATGTTGCCGATCATCCGCAGCGCATCCGCGAGGCCATGCGTGCGCGCGAGGATTTCGAGATCGCCGGCCAGGCTCGTGTAATAGACGGCGGTCGGGATGGCCGCTCCGCTCAGCCGTTCCGGCAAGCCATTGCCGTCGTAATGTTCCCAGACGTGGCGCAGGCCGGCCTCGACTTCCGCCGGCAGACCCAGCAGGCCGGCGATGTCGCCCGACACCTCGCAATGGATGCGCGCCAGCGGCGTCACGCTCGTGACGGTCAGCGGGTGGTTCGGCGGCAGCGTGTGGGTGAGCATGGCGTCGCGTCCGCCGACGTCGTCGCCGAGCAAGGTGGCGAAGCCGGACGCATTGGCCGTGCAGCCGGACCAGCGCAGCAGCGCCACGAGCCGGGCGTGGGCACAGGCATCGGGCGCGGCGCCGTCGGCCTGCGCGAGGCGCGCGGCCAGGCGCGCGGCGCGGATCGAGCCGTCGGTCGGCTGGCCCATGGAGAGGTCGCCGACGAGGGCCAGGGCCTGGACGGCATCTTCGACGGAGACGGTGTTGTCGATTTGCATGCCGGTACTGTAGTGACAATGACGCGTGCCCGCAAGCCGCCCGGTCTTTCGGCAGGCGCCGGGGTCGGTCGATCGACCGATACTCCTGCCGGAGCCGATTCTCTACACTGGCTTCCATCGACACCCCGACAACGAACCCAAGGAGCCATCATGAAAGCATCGATTTCCACCACCCTGCGCAACCTGGCCGCTGCGGCCGCCATCGCCGCCGCCGCCGGCACCGGTGCCGCGCACGCCGCCACCGCCGCCGCGCAACCGTCCGTCGTCATTGTCCACGGCGCGTTCGCCGACGGCTCCGACTGGGCCAAGGTGATCCCGCTGCTGCAGGCCAAGGGCATCAAAGTCACGGCCGTGCAGAACAGCCTGACGTCGCTGGCCGACGACGTGGCCGCGACGAAACGCGCGATCGACAACCAGCCCGGCAAGGTCGTGCTGGTCGGCCACTCCTGGGGCGGCACCGTGATCACGGAAGCGGGCGCCGGCGACAAGGTCGCGAGCCTCGTCTACGTGGCCGCCTTCGCGCCGAACGCCGGCCAGGCGACCAGCGACCTCGGCAAGGACCTGCCGCCCGCGCCGGGCATCACCAAACTGACGGTCGACAAGTTCGGCTTCGCCAGCCTGTCGCCGGCCGCGTTGCACGAGAATTTCGCCCAGGACGTGCCGGCCGAGCACGCCGCCGTGATGGCCGCCACGCAAGGCCCGATCGCCGTGAAGGCCTTCGGTGAAAAGACGACGGTCGCCGCGTGGAAGAACCACCCGAGCTGGTACATCGTCAGCAAGAACGACCGCATGATCCAGCCCGACCTGGAGCGCGCGTTCGCCAAAACCATCGGCGCCAAGACGACGGAGTTGCCGACCAGCCACGTGCCGCAGCAGTCGCGTCCGGCGGACGTCGCCCGCGTCATCCTGGAGGCGGTGGCGGCCAGTAAATAAGTGATGATGACGCGGCGGCTGCACGGCCGCCGCGTTTGCCGTCATCTAACAGATCAGCGCATGCGAATTTCCGCGATAATCGGAGTTTTACACGCACTGATTGATGTTTTATGCACATCCGCCTGATCGTCGGCCTCGGCAACCCCGGCCCGGAATATGAACAAACCCGTCACAACGCCGGCTTCTGGCTGGTCGACAACCTCGCCAACTCCTTGCCCGGCTGCCATCTGCAGCGCGAGTCGCGCTTCAACGCCATGGTCGCCAAGACATCGATCTCGGGCAAGGACGTCTGGCTGCTCGAACCGCTGACGTTCATGAACCGCTCCGGCCAGTCGGTGGGCGGGCTGGCGCGCTTCTTCAAGGTCGGTCCGGAAGAGATCCTCGTCGTACACGACGAGCTCGACCTGCCACCCGGCGCCGCCAAGCTCAAGCGCGGCGGTTCCTCCGGTGGACACAATGGCCTCAAGGACATCACGGCCGCGCTCGGCACGCAGGACTACTGGCGCCTGCGCCTGGGCATCGGCCATCCGCGCACGCTGAACCTGCAGCAGGCCGTGGCCGACTTCGTGCTGCATCGTCCGCGCCGCGAAGAGCAGACGCTCATCGAAGAAGCGATCGACAAGAGCTTGCGCATCATTCCGATGGTGTGCGAAGGCAAGATGAACGCCGCGACGATGCAGCTGCACACGGACTGACGCGCACGCGCACCCGGTCGCTCAGATGAGCCCGCGCGCCAGCGCCTTCAGCGTGGCGGCGGGACGCGACCCCGCTTCCAGCTTCTGGAAGATATTGTCGACGTGCATGCGCACGCTCGCCGGACTGATCCGCATGGCGCGGGCGGCTTCGCGGCTCGTCTCGCCGTGGGTGATGTGGCGCAGCACTTCCAGCTCGCGTTCGGACAGCAGGCGGTCGCGCACCGGCGCGGACGGCACCGCGCCGTGCGCCGCTGCAAGGACGGCCTCGACGGCATGCCGGTCGAAGCGTCCGGCCGCCGCCTGCGCCGTCATCAGGGTCGACGCGGCGGCGGCGCCGTGCGCGGGCCGCCACGGGCGTGCCGAACACAGCGATATAAACGCGGCGGCCGCGCCGAGCAGGCGTTCCTGCATGCCCATGGATTCCGCGCGCGCCTTGCGAAAATAACCGCTGCCGTCGAGGCGTTCGTAGATGAACGAGGCGAGCGTCGCTTCGCCCTGGATCGCGGGGATCTGCGAGCCCGCGCGTGCCGTCCAGAACGGCACCTTGCGCACCTGGTCCCAGTCGGCCGGATCGAGCTTGGCCGGCCGTTCCCACACGACGTTCGGCACCGCCGCCTTGCCGATGCCGTGCAGCAGCGCGGCCCGCACCAGCGGACTTTCTTCCAGCGCCAGCATGCCGGCCAGTGACGCGCTGCGCCGCGCCAATGCCGCGACGCGACGCGAATAGCCCGTGAGCCACGGCAGTTTCAATTCGATGACGTCGGCCACGACCGACAGCGGCACGCGCCGGTCGTGGCCGGGGTAGTCGGCCGCGCACGACGGCTCCTCGAGCATGTCGAGCCAGTCCTGCGCGTGCGGCGACAGGCGTTGCACCAGCGTGACCGGATATTTGACGCCGGCGCGCTCGCCGATCAGGCGCAGGGCCCCGGCCGTGCCGTGCGCGGGCGCCAGCACTTCGAGGTCGCCGGCCAGGCGCACGTGGAACACGGCGCGTGGGATGTTCGGGGCGAACAGCAGATCCTGCATGTCGCCGCGGTGATGGCTGCCGAACAGGTGGCGCAGGCTGTTCTCGACGTCGCCCGGCAACCCGAGCAGCACGGCGATGTCGCCCGCCACCTCGCACTGCATCTGCGCCAGCGGCAGCACATTGGCGAACGTGAGGCCGCTGTGGCCGGACAGCGTGCGCGTGACCATCGCATGGCGGCCGCGCACGTCGTCGCCCAGCAGGTGCGCGAACCCGGCCGCCGTCGCCGTGCTGCCCGACCAGCGCAGCAGCGCGACGAGGCGCGTGCTCGTGCACGCATCCGCACCGTCGCCGTTTTCCTCCGCGATCCGCGCGGCGAGGCGGGCCGTGCGGATCGAGTGGTCCGGCGGCAAGCCCATGGACAGGTCGCCGACCATCGCCAGCACCTGCACGGCGTCCTCGACGGTAATGGTTTCATCGGGTTGCATGGCACTAATGTAACGGCCATTGCCATGGCGTACAAGGCGCGCGAACTGTCGCGTGCGCGACGTGATGAGCAGACGTAAAAAAGCCCGCTCGAAGCGGGCCCTGGATGCGGCAGGCGCGAACGTCAGATCGCGCGGATATTGCTTGCCTTGTCGCCCTTCGGGCTGGGCGCGCGCTCGAACGAGACGCGCTGGTTTTCGGTCAGGCTCTTGAAGCCTTCCGACTGGATGTCCTTGAAGTGCGCGAACAGATCGTCGCCGCCTGCGTCAGGCGCGATGAAGCCGAAGCCTTTGGAATCGTTGAACCATTTCACGGTGCCGGTTTGAGTCGTCATGTAGATACCTTCATTCAATAGATGTTGAGAGCGGAATGCCCGATGTGCATCGCAACCAAGAGATGTAACCGAGGGGTATCAGACGGGAATGCCCGGACGGGCGAGACGGGAAAGAAACCAACAATAACGACGACTTGATGAGGTGCAGGGTGAAATATACAGGCGTTGCGCCGGATCGCCTAAGCATTTCGGATTGGATGTCGGATTTATTTTGCCCGGCTGCGGATCGCACCGGTGCGATCCGGCGGCATCAGGGCAGATGGGGGAAGATAGCGGTGCCGATCAACCATTCACATCCGACATGCAATTGCAGATCAGACGTTATCGCACGGACGACCGGAAGGCCGTGCTCGCAGCCTTCCGCTCCAACGTGCCGGCGCACTTTCCCGCGTCGGAAGCATCATGGCTGCGTTCCGCGCTGGACGATCCGGACGGCCCGCTGTTCGTCGCCGTCGACGCCGGTAACATCGTCGGCTTCGGCGGCTACGAATTGTCCGAGTTTTACGACCTCGGCACCCTCGTGTTCGGCCTGGTGCGGGCCGATCGCCACGGCACCGGCATCGGCCGCGCGCTGCTGGCCTACCGCCTGTTGCACATGGCCGGCCGCAAGCTGCGGCCGCGCTACGTGACGGTCGACACGCATCCGCACACGGCCGGCTTCTTCCGCCGTTGCGGCTTCGTCGAGCTCGCCCGCTGGCCCGGCGGCTACCGTTCGGGGCGCGATCGCGTGGACCTGCGCTTCGACCTCACGGACGAGGCCGTGGCCGCCCTGCGCGCGCGCGGGTGGCGCGACGCCTTTGTCCGCGACGCGCGCCCTTGAAGCCGGCGCAGAGGGAATTCCTGCGACGACGATCCGGCTGCGCAGGTCGCGCCGGATGCGCGCCAGTGCCGGCCGCATGGCGCGGTCGTCCGCCGGCGTGCAGGTCGCGCGGCCGTGGCGGACCGTCAGGCGGCGCCTGACCAGGACGGCACCGTTCTCGCGGGTGTAGGTCGATCGATAAAAGATGCCGCCGGTGATCACGCTGGCGGGTCCGGGCAGCGCCGCGACGCGCAGGCCCTGCGGCAGGCGCAGGCGGGTCTCGTCCTCGACGTCGATGGCTGCGCAGACGAAGTCCAGGTGGCGTGCGCGTTCCCGCATCAGGCTGGCCACGGCGGCGTCCACGGCGCTCCCGGCGTGATCGGTGGTCGCCAGCGATCCGTTCGTCCACAGGCCGCCGCCGTCGGCGCGGACTACCGTGCGCACGGGTTCGGCCAGCGCGCCTGTCACGGTCCGTTCCGCCGTGGAGGTGCCGTGTTCGATGTCGACGGCCGCCACCGTGCGGACCGATTGCGGCTGCAGCACGGGCGTCATCGCGAAGGTGCCGCTGTTCAGCAACAGCACGGGCTTGCCCAGCAGGGCAGGCGGCAGGTCGCCGGCCTTGACGGACGCCGCCAGGTCGACGAACAGGGCGATATCCGGCACGTACACGATCAGGTGGTCGAGCACGCCCAGCGCCGGCGCGTCCGGCAAGGTGTAGACGTTGCCGCCGTTGACGAGCGCCGGCGTGCTGGCGATGCCGGCGGCGGCCAGCAGCGCTTCCAGCAGCGCGGCGCGGTCGCGGTCGTCGCCGCGGCGCGTGTCGAGCACCGTGGCGGCGGCATGCGGCACCACACTGAGGGCGCCAGCGCCAGCGCCGGCACTGGCGTCCATCGGGCGGATATTTTGTCGAACCCATGCGGACAGCGCCAGCACGCGGGCGCGCGTATCGGGCAGTCCGGCCGTCAACCGGTGTGCCAGCGTCGCGATGGCCGGGGAGGGCAGGGCCTTGCCGGTCGTCGCCGCGCGGAAGGCGGCGGCAAAGGCCGGGTAATCGGGAACGGTCGAGACGACCAGGCGCCGGCCGTAGTCGAGGACGCTGACCGCGTCCGCCTCGATGCGTTCGTTGGGCCCGTTCACGTAGCGCCACTGGTAGCGCCGCCGGCCCGGCGGACTGTCGCCCGGCATCGGCACGAAGCCGACGGCATCCGCATGCAGCGGCATCGACGGCGGCATGTCGTAGACCAGCACGGTGTTGCGGTGGACGAGGAATGGCATCACCGCCACGTCGTCGAACTGGCCGGGAAACGGCGGCGTGTGGCGCCGCACGACGTAGTGCACGACCTGCCGGTCGCCCGCCGCCGCATCGGGAAACACGATGGTCGTCGCACGCGCCGCGCCATCGTTCTGGCTCACGATAGCGCCGGACCGCACCGGAATCCGCCGTCCGTCGGGCTTCTGCGTGTAGGCCTCCACGGACACGATCTCGTCCAGCGTCGTGCTGGAGCGGATGGTGAACCGGCCGTGATCCGGCACGGCGCGCGCTGCGGCGAGGGTGCGCGCGTCGTCCACCGCGAGCCGGTACGTGCCGTCCGGCTCGACGACGTAATGCCGGACGTGGCGCTCGACGATGACGGAGGGATCGGTGCCGGTATCGATGCCGGCGCCGGCGCCGGCGCGCGCGAGGCCGCCGGTCGTCAACAGCGCAACCATCATCCAGATTAGCTGGGCACAATATCTATTGATCATGCGGGCTCCAGACACACAGGCCGGAAGGGCGACCGGACCATGTTACGGAGGGCCGCCGGATGACCCTTGAGGCTACGCAACCGTGTCCTTCCTGCGATAATTTCGGGATGAGCGCACTTACCTTCCACGCGGGGCCGGCGGCCCAGGCCCAGATCCGCGCGCACGGCTTGCGTGCGCGCGACATCGGCGTCGTGCCCGCCGCGGCCGGCGGGCCCAAGGGACTCGTGTTCCGCGCCCTCGACCAGTGGGTGTTCGGCGACTGGTTCGCGCGCGCGCCGCGCGAGCGCATCCTGATCGGATCGTCGATCGGCGCCTGGCGCATGGCGGCCGCCTGCCAGCGCGATCCCGTGACGGCTTTCGCGCGCCTGGGCGAGCTCTACAGCGGCCAGCGCTACACGTCGACCAGGCCCTCGCAGGACCAGATCGACACCGTCGTGCAGGGTCTCCTGAACGAATTCGTGCGCGGCCACGAAGACGACATCGTCAACCACCCGCACTACCGTCTGCACGTGCTGACGGTGCGCGGCAAGCGCGCCCTGGCCGCGCCCGGCCACCGCCGCGCCGAGATGCGCGGATTCGCCGCGGCGGCCCTGCACAATCTGTTTTCGCGCGACAAGCTGGCGCATTTGCTGGACCGCGTCGTGCTCGCCGACCGCCGCGCCCACGCGCCCTGGCTGCGCGACCGCTTCGACAACTTCGCCACGCATTTCTCCGCGCTGACGCCGGCCAACCTGGCGGCCGGCCTGCTGGCCTCCGGCACCCTGCCGATGTTGATGAAACCGGTACGCGACATCGCCGGCGCGCCGCCCGGCCATTACTGGGACGGCGGCATCGTCGACTACAACCTGGCGCTGCCGTATGCGCGGATGGCGGCGCAGGCGCCCGCCGACATCGTGCTGTATCCCCATTTTTCTGAACACATCGTGCCGGGCTGGCTGGACAAGGGGCTGCCGTGGCGCCGCGCCGCGCGGGCCGAACCGCGGCTGGCTCGACAACGTGCTGATCGTGGCGCCGAGCCATGCATTCCTCGCCAAAATGCCGCGCGGAAAACTCATCGACCGCAGCGATTTCAAGTTTTATGGCCTCGACCACGATGCCCGCATCCGCGCCTGGCGCCAGGCGATGGATGAGGGGGAACGGCTGCGCGACGAATTCGCGGCCTTCGTCGAGCGGCCGGACGTCCGGCGGTTCCATCTAATTTGAAGCGAGCCGAGGGTTTAGCTGACGTGGGAGCGCCACATGGCTTACGAAACTCTCCAAGAGCCGAATACAACGCCGAAAGGAGGCCTGATGCCTGTGCTATCATCTGTACAAATACACAGTAAAGATCTACTGACAGCAATGAAAGGAAAGCACAATGGCCTCTGCGCTTGAGGTGGCCCAAGCGTTCCTCAATCTTGCGAGGAACGAGGACAGAACACTTACGAACATGCAACTCCAGAAGTTGGTGTTCATTGCTCATGGCGTTCATTTAGGTGCGTTTGAAGGCGAACCGCTGATCGAAGACGAGGTTCGGGCCTGGGATTTCGGGCCTGTCATTCCTGTGTTGTATGAAGAACTCCGCAGATATGGACGCGGCCAGATTGCTGATGATTTAACGCCCCCTGGTCATCGCCTGCCGTTCGGTCCTGATGGGACGGAAATGGATGCGATCCGTACAACGTGGGAGACTTATCGCGATAAAGGAGCATGGGAGCTGTCAAGGATTTCTCATCTGGAGGGAAGTCCTTGGGATCGAGTATGGCGCAGACGAAAGTACGCGCCCATTCCCAACGATGTGATCAGAGACTATTACCAGCGACATTTGGATGTGACGAATGCCGACTGATGAGCAACTGAACAATAGTTCCAAGGCAGATAAAAATGAAGGCGTGGCGAAACCAACGCCGCGGGCGCGCCCCAAAAAGATAACGATCAGACTTGACCCTCAGTTAACGGGGGAGAGTGGCAGGACCGCGCCAACTCAGACGGACGATCCAGATCCGTCCAAGAGCCTGGATGAGTATCGAACAGCTCGTCTGGAAGCCGAGTTGAACGAGCTCAAGCGTCAACATGAAGAGCGCAAAGACCTGCACGGCATCCGGACCAAGCATGCGTGGTTGCTGTTCTACCTTACGGTGGCTTGGGTGGTCATTGTTTGGTTCGTCATCCTTCTCCAAGGTTTTGGTCAGTGGTTCTTCCCAACACCTCCATTGACGCCCAACCAGTTCTACTTGAAGTTCAAATTGTCGGATACGGTCATCGTCGCCTTCATGACATCGACGACTGCAACGGTACTTGGGCTGTATGGTATTGCTGCTTATTGGATGTATGGAAATGGCAAGTTAAAAGAAGAAAAAGGGAAGACGGACAAGAGTAATAAACATGCGTCGAAACCGAAAAAAGACGATGCCGACAAAGCCTCATCAGACGACGATGAGGCCGGCAACACATAGGGCATGCAGCGCTCCTGACGGCTGCGGCTTGCCTTGGTTCGTCTGCTTCGTACGACGCGCTTCCAAGGAACGCAGGACAAATCGCCGCATTTCCGCTCGGTTGCCGTGAAGTTGCAGTGTTCGGCGGCAAGCGGAGGTAAAATACAGGGTTTCGTGAATCCGAACCCAGAAAGCTTCCCATGAGTCTCAAATGCGGCATCGTCGGCCTGCCCAACGTCGGCAAGTCCACCCTGTTCAATGCCCTGACCAAGGCCGGCATCCCGGCTGAAAACTATCCGTTCTGCACCATCGAGCCGAACGTCGGCGTCGTCGAGGTGCCGGATCCGCGCATCGACCAGCTGGCCACCATCGTCAAGCCGGAGCGTGTCGTCAAGGCGATCGTCGAGTTCGTCGACATCGCGGGCCTCGTGGCCGGCGCGTCGAAGGGCGAGGGCCTGGGCAACCAGTTCCTGTCGCACATCCGCGAGACGGACGCCATCGTCAACGTCGTGCGCTGCTTCGAAGACCCGAACGTGATCCACGTGGCCGGCAAGGTCAGCCCGATCGACGACATCGAAGTCATCCAGACCGAACTGGCGCTGGCCGACATGGGCACCGCCGAGAAAGCCCTGCACCGCGAGCAGAAGAAGGCGCGCGCCGGCGACAAGGACGCCATCAAGCTGGTGGCGATCCTGGAAAAGCTGCTGCCGCACCTGAACGAAGGCCAGCCCGCGCGCACGCTGGGCCTGGACGCCGACCAGCTGGAACTGATCAAGCCGCTGTGCCTGATCACGGCCAAGCCGGCCATGTTCGTGGCCAACGTGTCCGAAAGCGGCTTCAAGGACAATCCGCTGCTGGACCTGCTGACGGAATTCGCCAACAAGCAGAACGCGCCGATCGTCGCGATCTCCGCCGCCATCGAATCGGAAATCGCCAACCTGGACGACGCCGACAAGCTCGAATTCCTGGCCGACCTGGGCATGGAAGAGCCGGGCCTGGACCGCCTGATCCGCGCCGCGTTCAAGCTGCTGGGCCTGCAGACCTACTTCACGGCCGGCGTGAAGGAAGTGCGCGCCTGGACCGTCCCGATCGGCGCCACCGCCCCGCAGGCGGCCGGCGTGATCCACACGGACTTCGAACGCGGCTTCATCCGCGCCCAGACCATTTCCTTCGATGACTACATCGCCTACAAGGGCGAAGGCGGCGCCAAGGAGGCGGGCAAGATGCGCGCGGAAGGCAAGGAATACATCGTCAAGGATGGGGATGTGTTGAACTTCCTGTTCAACGTGTGAGTCGAGCAAGCCATTTCAGGGGGGGGGCAGGAGTTTGCAAAACCTGCCTGAAAATTCTGAAGAAAGCCCCGTAGATCGGGGCTTTCTTGTTTCGTGTTGTCGCACGCAACAACTTGCGCATATGCTGCGCAAGTGCATACGGCGGTGTATATGATGAGCGCGTTGCCACAACGACCTCACTTACATGCTCACCGATGCTCACCGATGCTCACCGATGCTCACCGATGCTCAGTGCCGCGCTGCAGAGCCCAAAGAAGGTACCTATCGTCTCAATGACTACAAGGGCTGTAGCGTGACTCTCGGCGAGGCACGCGAGAAATGTGACGTTGCGCGCAAGCTGGTGAGGGAGGCATCAGTCCGGTCCAGCATCGCAATGAAGGACTGGGAAGAGGTCACAAGACGCCGGCTGGACATGCCTGGAGCGCGTCGTATTGCCCTCCATCGGCAAGCTTCCTGTTCGCCAGATCACTTCGGCTCATGTGCTCGACATTCTTACCAGGACGGTAAAGCGCGGCGCGCCAGATATCGGGACAATTTGACCTTCGACAGTGCTGCGCTTGGTATATGTTCCAAATATAAAAAAACAATCAGTAGCGCTGCGATGATCATTCGACTAAAAGTCATTATAAAAAAGAAATTGGGCGAATTAAGTAATTTCGCCCAAAGAAGAGTTCCGACTAGAAGATAAGGCGCCTGCCCTGAAGAGCCGATGGCTAGACATAATTAATAAAATAATTAAAAATAACTATAATGTTCTATTGTTTTAATGGCAAATACAAAATGCCTTCATTATTGCGTGACACGATTAGATCATGCTGATACGGGCCGGGCCGCATTCCGTGGCTTTATCGGATCAAACGATCCCGCAACCATTTTACGCTGCCTCTTGGGCCGCGAATAATAATTGATTTTTCAGAGCTAAGTATAAAAAAGCTATTTTCTTTCCAAGACAAAACAGCAGGCAATTTAGAGATGTATAAAGCAGTTGTCATGCCCAGATCGTCCTTTTTTTTATACCCTCGAAATCTGAGTAGCTCATCAATCTTTTTCAACGTGGACGCCGCAGCGAACTCAGACTTGAACTCAGCAATAAACTCTTGAGGCAGGGCAATAAACAATGCTGGGAAAGCGCCAAGTGTGACGCCGGTACAGACAGTTCCGAAAACTTCAGGTTCGGTGCTGGTCCTCGTAATTAGGTACACGACCCCAATTAGCAGTGCATAAAATGCAATAAATGAAAGCAACTGCGAAATCGATTGAATTGGCACAATCTGCTGCCAAACCGGACTCACATCGCGAACTTCAGAAATTTTCATATAAATAGGAGGCGAAAACGCCCCTCTTTTCGGCAATTAGCCACCAACAGCATAGCCAGTACCGTTGCCAACAACCCAACTAGCCATCGAGCTAACGATGCCTGCACCAGATACCATGTCGATTTCTTCGAATGCCAAAGTTTGCATATAATTTTTCTCAAAAAATAACAAAGTCAATTTCGGCCCAATAACCATATTTTGCTTTAGATCACTGCATAAACAAAAAAATTATAAAGGCCGCATAAGTATCAAAAGATATCACCGGAAAATCGAAGCTTGGTAAATTCTCTTGAAGGCTTCAATGTAGTTAATTTATTTCTTGAGATGCTCACAAATTATAACAAAATAGGAAAAATTACATTACAAAAATTTAACTTGAATTTTAGAAATGGTTAATGTTATTAGGGTAGATGCTTTGTGCTATTGATAAAATACATTGTCAATAGTAAGGTTGAGCTTCCTCACCTGATACCCGAAGACGAAAGTATGTACACCTTATTGGAGCATCGGCCTATCTGGGCAGGTTGCCATAGAGCTGGTCGATGGACTTCATGCATGACCAACTTGCCGACGGGCGCAGCATCCGCCTGTTCAATGTCCTCAATGATTTCAATCGGGAAGGACTGGGAATCGAGGTCGACTTCTCGCTGCCCGCCGACCGCGTCGTCAGATCACTGGACCGGATTATCGAATGGCGCGGCAAACCAAACGCGATCCGCTGCGACAACGGCCCAGAGTACATTCGCGCAGTGACATTGGCTTGGGTCGCCAGACGCGGCATCCGCATCGATTTCATTCTGCCAGGCCAGCCTCAGCAAAACGCTTGCGTCGAGCGTTACAACAGGACCGTGCGCTACGATTGGCTGGCGCACCACCTCTTTGAAACGCTCGACGAAATCCAGGAATTTGCCACTCGATGGCTGTGGACCTACAATCACGACCGGCCCAACATGGCCTCGGCGGTATCACACCAAAACAAAGACTTGCCCTTGCCGCCTAACCTCGACTTTTAGCGAGCGCTAAAAATGGGGGATTACCCCTCCGGTGCCGGCGACGGCGCCACTTTGTGTCTAGGAATTTGCTACTTGTCTATGTTCCACGCCATTGTGCAGGCTCGCACAACGTTACATACTCGGGCGATGAATTAACATAAGCGTTATGAGCCCGGAAACAAGCGATATGAACGATCCCAAGCAGCAACACCCCGCCGACCGCATCCTGCGCTTCTGGCACCAGGTCGAGTTTTTCATCCCGTTCGACCTCGAACAGCAGGTCATGGAGGCGCCGGATGCGGAATGGGCCGTTCAGGCCTGGTCCGTGGCCGCCTTGCGCCGTGCCGAACGCCCGCTATGGACGCCGTGCCTGCCGCCGGGGCGTGAACTCAGCGGCTTCGACGTGTATTTCGGCGTGTTCGACAAGTCGATCCTCGCCGAGGTGACGCGGCAGGTGCTGCAGGCGTCGCTGACGGCCGACGAAACCGTCGAGCAGGACGAGCGCGCTGCGTTGGAGGGCTTGACGTGCATGGCGAAACTCAGGATCGGGCCGGCCGGCGAACCCGGTCTGGACGATGTTTCCGTGTCCACCGCGCCGTGGGCGCTCGGACGCATACAGCGCGCCGGTCGACTGGATGCGCTGGATTTCGATGCCTTCCAAAACGGGATCGAAGATCTCAAGGAGTCGCTGCTGGAATTTCGCCGCGCGCGGCCGCCCGCCTGGGCGCAGGTGGAGGGCACGGGCGAGCCTGTCCAGCTGCCCGTTCCCCTTTCCGCGCAAGAGTTGTTGGCGTTGCAGGCGATCTTCGAGGACTGGACGGGATTCGCGCCCGGCGCCGGACGCGACGGCGTCGCGGCGATCGTCGTCCGGGCCCGCAGTGTCGAAGAGAACCCGAAGAAGCGGCAGGCGAATGCCAAGGCCGCCGCGGAGCGCAACGGCGGATCGCGCGTCGCAACGGACGACGATGACGATGACGACGCCGCCGGCGGCGCGGACGAGATCGAAGTCGAGATCCTCAACAGTTTTTTTGCCAAGGACATCGAGCGCGCCATCGCCTCGCTGGAACGCGGCACGCATAGCCCGGCACTGCGCGCTTATCTCGCGCCGCTGCCTCAGGAGCAGCGCCTCGACCTGTACACGGCGCCCGGCAGGGAGGCGATTCTTGCGGCACTCGCGCCGGCGCGGCTGCCGTCCGCCCACTGGCCGGGCGAACCCGCGCACGCGATGAGCTTGATGCAGCAGTTCGCCATCAACAGCCTGTTCGAGCGGCTCGAATCCGGCGGCGTTTTTTCCGTGAACGGGCCGCCCGGCACCGGCAAGACGACGCTGCTGCGCGACGTGTTCGCCGAACTGATCACGCGGCGCGCCCGCGTGCTGGCCGGTTTCGCGCGCGCGGGCGACGCATTTGCCGACGTCGTGCAGGTAGATTTCGAGAACGAGGGGCGGTGCGCCGTCGCGCGCCTGCGCCCGGAGCTCGCCGGCTTCGAAATGGTGGTCGCGTCGTCCAACAACGCGGCCGTCGAGAACCTCTCGCGCGACTTGCCCAAATCGAAGGCGCTGGGGAAAACCGGCAAGACCCCGTGGCGCGACGCACAGGGCGGCGCGAAGGCGGGCTACCTGCGGACGGTGGCGCACAACATCGCCGCACGCACCGCCAAGGGCGATTATGCGAAGCTCGATGCGGACGACGCGCCCTGGGGACTGGTCGCCTGTGCGCTCGGCCGCAAGCGCAATCGCACCGACTTCGCGTTCCGCCTCGCGGCCGATGCGAAACGGGCGGAATGGCCCGTCAAGGGATTCGATCCCGACGTCCATCAATCGATCTGGACGTGGCGCGAAAAATATGCGGGACCGGGTTTCGCCGAGGCGCGCGCGGCGTTCGCGGCGGCCGACGCGGCGGTTGCGCAACGCATTGCGCTGCTCGATCGCTATGCCGCTGTCTGCATGCGGCTGCGCGGCCGGACCTGTGCCGTGTTTTGCGCCGAGGCCGACGAACGGCGGGCGCGGGCGGCACAGGCCCGCGCGGACGCGCAGGCGGCGCTCGCGCAGCTCGACGACGAGCAGGCCTTGTGCGGCCGCCAGCTGGATTCGCTGCGTGAAGAGCTGCGCCTGGTCGAACGGACGCGCCCCGCATGGTGGTTGCGCTGGTTGCGGCGTGAACGCGAGCAGGCGTTCCAGGCCGAGCAGGCCGACAACCTGCGCCTGCAGCGCGAGTGGCTGGCGCGCCGGCGCGCCGTCGAGGCGGCGATCGCCGACGGTCGCCGCAGTGTGCAGGACGCCGTCGCCGGCGATGCCCGGGCGCAGCGTGCGCTGGCCGAGCGGGCGCAGGAATGGGAGACGCTCCAGTGCGAACGCGACGCGCTGGCCGGGCAGTTCCCGCAGATGAATGGGCCCGACGGCGCGGCCACGCTGGAGGACCCCGGCTGGCAGATCCAGGGGCTCTGGCATGACGAGACGGTCAACGCGCTGCGCTCGGCGCTGTTCGTCGCGGCGCTGGCGCTGCACGAGGCCTGGCTCGCCGAAGTCCTGCAAAGCGGGGGCCGATTCGGCAGCAACCTGGTGGCCGTCACCCGCCTGCTGGGCGGCAAGAAGCTGCTGCAGCGCGACCATGCGCAGGCCATCTGGCAAAGCCTGTTCATGGTCGTGCCGGTGGTGTCCAGCACGTTCGCCTCGATCGCGACACAGTTCCGCGACCTGGGCCCGGACAGCCTCGGCTGGCTGTTCATCGACGAGGCGGGCCAGGCGGTGCCGCAGGCGGCGGTCGGCGCGCTGTGGCGCGCCAGGCGTGCCGTCGTGGTGGGAGATCCATTGCAGATCGAGCCCGTGTTCACCGTGCCCATCAAGCTGATCGAGGCGCTGGCCCGGACCGCGCAGCTGCCCGCCGGACAACCGGTCGAGCCGCACCTGGCGTCGGTGCAGAACCTGGCCGACGAGGCGAATGCGCTGGGCGCGCGGATCGAGGTCGACGGCACGGACCAGTGGATCGGCAGCCCGTTGCGGGTGCACCGGCGCTGCGTCGATCCGATGTTCACGATCGCGAACCAGATCGCCTATCGCGGCAAGATGATCTATTTCGACCAGCACGACCCGGCGTTGCGCCTGCCGCCGTCCGACAGCCTCGACGTAGGCCCCAGCGCGTGGGTCGACGTCGGCGGCGCGGCGCAGGACAAACAGGCGGTGCCGGAGCAGATCGAGCTCGTATGCAGGGCCATCGTGCAGCTCACCCTGCGCACGGGCGAGCTGCCGGCCCTGTACGTGATTTCGCCCTTCCGGCGCATCAAGGAGGCACTGGCCCGCAGGCTCGTGAACGGCGCCGCCTGGCCGGCCGGCAGCCAGCCGTCGCCGCGCGTGCTGCGGGAGTGGTGCCGGACCCGCATCGGCACGGTCCACACCTTCCAGGGCAAGGAAGAAAGCATGGTCTGGATGGTGCTGGGATGCGACGCCGCGACGCGTGGCGCGGCCGTGTGGGCGGCCGGCAAGCCGAACCTGTTCAACGTGGCCCTCACGCGGGCGCAGCACCGTTTTTTCCTCATCGGCGATGCGCGGCTGTGGGGCGGCTTGCCCCACTTTGCCGACGCATCCCCGGCGCTGCTGCCGAGGATCCGTCCCGACGTCTTCCTCCGGCGCGTCGGGACGGGAACCGCGGGTGCGATGGATGCGTCGGCCGGGACGTGCGTCAACGGCTAGCCGCCGCGGGGTTACGGCAACTCAGTTCAGCCTCTCCGCCAGATCCTGCGCCAGCCCGCACATGGTCAACGTCGGATTCCACGACCCCGACGTCGGAAACAACCCGCCGCCGGTGACGTAGACATTCCTGACCCCATGCGGCCGGTAATCCAGCCCGACGACGGACGTGGCCGGATCCTCGCCGATCCACAGCGCCGACGCCTCGTGCACGATGATCGGCAGGCGGATCTGCTGCTTGCCCGGCCGGCGCGCCTGCCAGAAGCCCGCGTCGGGCGCGCCTTCGATCCAGTATTCGATCGAAGGCGTCGTGCCCGCGCCCCGGCTGGCCAGGGCGGCGATCGTCTGGTAGGTCGCTTCGTCGAGCACGTCCCACAGGTGCTGTTCGCGCGGGCCGGCCTGCAGCTGCACCGTGATGTTCGTCGTCGGATCGAGGCTGCCGTTCGCGCGGATCCAGTTGTCGGGATTGTCTTCGCCGACCTCGCCCAGCGTGGCGCACACGAACACCACGTAGTCTTCCGAACCCACCAGCTGCGCCATCGACGCGACGGCCGCGGCGTCGGGCGCTTCGTAGGCGATGGTGGTGGCGTCGCGCGCCGGGTCGCCCGACGCGAAGGCGCTCACCTGCACGTGGTATTGCAGGCCCTGCTCGTCCTTGCCGTGCAGGTATTGGGCGCCGAGTTCCAGCGCGGCCAGGTCCTTGAATGCCGACCGTTTGACGCGCGCGGTGACGTGCGACATGAAGTGGCCCGTGTAGCGCTTGCCGATGTTCGGCAGCCGGTCGCCGAAGGAATTCATCAGCAGGGTCGCGGGCGGGATCGTGCCCATCGCCAGCACGATGCGCGCGTTGCCGACGCTTAAAGGGCCGCGGCTCGTTTCGAGCGCCGTGACGGTGCCGTCGCCGTCGTGCAGCAGGCGCTGGACGATGCACTGGTCGACGAGCGCCAGCGCCTGGCCATGGCCCTGGTCCGCAAGCGCCTGCTGGCGCTGCTGCAGGCCGAGCAGCGTGCCGACCGTCGAGTACTTGTAGAACTTCACGCCCTGCCATTCGCTGTGGCCGACGGCCATCGGCGCCGGGAACGCGCCTTCGGCCGACGGCACGAAGCGTTTGAAGTTTTCGCGCAGGTTGGTGTCCAGCTGGCGCTGCAGGCTGCCGTAGACGCTGTCGTCGATGCGGTCGGCCGTCGTCACGTGCAGGAAGGCGCGGGCGCCCTCCCAGAAGCCGGGCTGCTGCGTGACGGCGACGAGCGCGGGCGGCCAGTCGCGCATCAATGTCGGTTCCGGCGTCGGGCACCACGCGCTCCAGTAGGTCGAGCGGCCGCCCAGCACGGGGATGTAGCCGGCCTGGAAGAATTTGGAGCCCGTCGTGGCCATTGCCGCGCTGCGTGTCCACGGATACGTCGTGCACGGCCCACTGGTCGCCTGGAAGGCCATCGGCAGCATCTGGTAATGCACGGGCAGCCAGTAGCCGCCGCGGTCCAGCACGAGGATGCGCGCCTGCGGATTGCGCGCCAGCGCGCGGTCGACGAAGGCGACGGCGGTCGGACCCGTGCCGATGACGATGAAGTCGTAGCTGGTCGCCTGCGCCTGCGCCCAGTCGGTCGTGAAGAAGGCGCTGGCCGCGATGCGGTCGGCGTCCGCCGTCTGCGGACCCGGCACCGGATAGCCTTCGGAGATCCCGGCCGGCATGTTGCCGGCCTTCGTGTAGAAACGTTTGTAGTTGGATGACATCGTGTCTCCTGCTGGATGAGGATGGCGTGTCGCGGGCACCCGCGCCCGCGTACGAGGCTGGACGCGGCTTATTTACCGGCGCGCGGCGGCATCCGCTTGCCGCGCAGGTCGAAACCGGTCAGGGCATGCGTCTTGCCGGTCGTGGCGGTGTACCACAGCGGCAGCGATTTAAAGGCCAGCACCATGTCGAAGTCGGCGGCGATGCTGCCCGCGTCCATCGGCACGTTGCCCTTGCGGTTCTGGAACCAGCGCAGCCAGTCCGGCGAGCCGGGCGGCGGCGACACGATGTACTGCTTCGATGCGATCTGCGGCGGGTTCGACGTGGCCGGCAGCAGGAAGGACGGCATGGTGTTCGTCTTCGGATTCCATTGCGCCGTGCTGTGGCAGCTCATGCACGACGAGTCCTGGGCATTCTTGACCAACTGCTGCCTGACGCCGTCCTTGTAGGCGATGTCGTTCATGGCGCCGTCGTTCGGGCCGGACAGGCGGTTGCCCCAGCCGAACGTGGCGCCGCCATAGGCCGGCGCGGCCGGATTGTTCCAGTTCTGCAGCAGGGGCGCGGCCGGGTTGACCGTGCTGTTGGCCTGCGGGTCGTTACCCCACTGCGCGCCCAGCACGACCATCTGGTCCCAGATGCCGTTCGGGCCGGGTTTGACGTTCTGGTCGTAGACGAGCGTCATGAAGACCCAGCCGGTGTCCGGTGCGGACTGGCTGTCCTTGACGATGATGTCGAACTGCATCAGGTAGGTGTTCGTCACCTTGGGCAGCGTGCTGCCGCCGGTCGTGGCGTTGGTCGTGATGTACAGCGGCCAGACCTGGGTGCCGGCCATCACCGGCCACACGTCCGGGCCGGCCGTCACGAACGCGGCCTTGACGATCAGCGAGCCCTCCGCGAACTGCGTGCTGGTGGACGTCACGCTCGGCTTCATGCCGGCGCTCGCCGACCACACGTGGTTCAGGGTCTGGGCCGCGACCTTGTCGTAGTAGGTCAGCACGTAGGTCGAGATCGGCTTCGTCAGGCCGCTGGCGGCGAACAGCGACGCATCCAGTTCGTCGGTGCCGACGTACATGCCGTGGATGGCTTCGCGGCCGCCGTACGTGCCGTTGGCGCTGCCCAGCCAGGGTTCGTTGTACCAGCCGCGCGCGGCGGCGTCCCAGTGCGCGTAGTCGAACAGCAGGGTCGGCATGTCCTTGCCGACCGCCGCCTTCAGCGCCTCGGCGTACGCGCTCGCGTTCTGGACCGTGATCTTGCCGTTCTGGATGGCGTCGCGCCAGGGCATGGCCGGTGCCGCGACCTTGGCCGGGTACGCGTGGCTGAGCTTGAACAGCGGTCCTGTGTACTGGCTGGACGGCGGCAGCGCGCCGTTGTTGTTCGCGTATGGTGTCGCAACCGGTGCGGCCGCCGCGGCCAGCGGGATCAGGCACAGGCCAATGCCGAAGAATCCGAGTTTCATGCGATGCGTCCCCTTTCGTCGATGTCGATACCGGACCGGGCTGGCCCGATGTTTTGATTGCTCTCGGAAACTAACTCGCCGGAAATGTCACATTCTTGAAGAAGCGCAAGGATTCCCGATTTTGCCCCCAGCGGGTGGCCGGCCCGGGGCCGGACCGTCCGGCATCGCGGCGGTGCGCCGGCTTCCGCCGGGGTTTGAAGCATTAAAGTTTTGTAATGAAGGTGACATACTCGTCGACTAACCTCCGGGCATTCCTACTGACCTTCCGGAGAGTTGACGCATGAACCCGAATCCCGACCTGTCCCGCCGCCGCCTGCTTCGCCTGATGGGCGCCACCCCGATGCTGCCGCTGGGAGCCGGTGGCGTGGCCGCCTTGATGGCCGGCTGCGGCGGTGGTGACAACGACACCCCGACGACCACCGCCCCGACGCCGGCCGTGACGCTCGCGAGCGTGTCGTTCGGGTCGATGGCGGCGCCCGCGCTGACCGATGCCGCGGCCATGGCGAAGACGTCGGTCGCATCGACGATGACGGTCAACTTCAGCGACAGCAGCAAGCTCGATTTCAAGCTGTCGTATCAGCCGTTCTTCATCACGGGCGACATGGTCCCGAACGGGAGCGGCGGCACCATCCTGGCCGGCGGCTATTACGACATCAACAACAAGGCGATCGTCGACACGACGGTCGCGGGTAAAGAGCGCCAGTTCTTCTCGGATTCGCCGGACGGCACGTCGCTGTTGACCGTGCCGAATGCGAACGTGGCGGGCGTGAAGGGCAACGCGGTGTTCGCGGTCGTGCAGTTCGAATACACGAGCTGGGCCCAGGACGGCAAGACCGACATGTACGGCAAGCTGCCGTCGCCGATCGCCGTGCTGACCCTCGACCAGGACAAGACCACCGGCAAGCTGACGCTGGTGAAGTACCACAACGTCGACACGTCCGGCGTGAACGGCCTGTGGATCACGTGCGGCGCCAGCCTGTCGCCGTGGGGCACGCACCTGTCGAGCGAAGAGTACGAGCCGAACGCCTTCACCGCCGCCGGCGAGGACCAGTTCAAGGCCTTCAGCAAGAACCTGTACGGCGACGAGACGAAGGCGAACCCGTACGACTACGGCCACCTGCCGGAAGTGACCGTCAACACCGACGGCACGGCGTCCATCAAGAAGCACTACTGCATGGGCCGTATCTCGCACGAACTGGTGCAGGTGCTGGGCGACAACCGCACCGTGATCATGGGCGACGACGCCACCAACAGCGGCTACTTCGTGTTCGTGGCCGACAAGGAGAAGGACCTGTCGGCGGGCACGCTGTACGTGGCCAAGGTCGGCGCGGGCTTCTCGCTCGACCCGGCGGGCAGCCCGGCGCCGCTCACCTGGATCAGGCTCGGCGCGGCCACCAGCACCGAGATCCGCGCGCTGGCCGCGTCGCTCAAGGCGACCGACATCATGGACCGCGCCGGCGCCGACCCGCAGGATGCGACCTATACCAAGGTCGTGGTCGGCGGCAAGGCCGAGTGGATCAAGCTGAAACCGGGCATGGAAAAGGCCGCGGCCTTCCTCGAAACCCACCGCTATGCCGCGCTGCTGGGCGCCTCGCTGGGCTTTACCAAGATGGAAGGCACGACCGTCAACCTCAAGGACAAGGTCGCGTATTCGGCGCTGTCGTACTGCCAGAGCTCGATGGTGGCCGGGAATGCGGCCAACGTGGCGGGGAACGGCATCTCGATTCCCAAGGCATTGAACGCGGGCGCCGTGATGGCGCTGAGCCTCAAGGGCGGCCAGAAGGACACGGCCGGCAATGCCATCAACAGCGAGTGGATGCCGGCCGACGTCAAGGCCTTGCTGGTCGGCGAGGACATCGGCGCCGACGCCCTCGGCAACACGGCGAATCCGGACAAGATCGCCAACCCGGACAACCTCAAGTTCTCGGAAAAGATGCGCACGCTGTTCATCGGCGAGGACAGCAACCTGCACGTCAATAACTTCCTGTGGGCGTACAACATCGACACGAAGCAGTTGTCGCGCGTCCTGTCGGTACCGTCCGGCGCCGAGTCGACCGGCCTGCACGCGGTGGACGACGTCAATGGCTGGACCTACGTCATGAGCAACTTCCAGCATCCGGGCGACTGGATCGGCATCCACGCCAACGTCAAGGGCACGCTGGATCCGCTCGTCAAGGCCAACTACAAGGACAAGTTCGGCGCGGCGGTGGGGTATCTCACCGGCGAGCTGGCGCAGTTCAAATTGGCGAAAGCGTAACGCGAACGCATGGCGGGCACCCCGTGCCCGCCAGACCGGCATCAAAACAATCCGACGAACTCCCGCGCCGCCGAAAACGGATCCGGCGCCTGCACCACGCTGCTGATGGCGGCCACCATGTCCGCGCCGCGCGACACGAGCGGCCGTGCATTCGCCGCCGTCATCCCGCCGATCACCACCACCGGCACGCACAGGCTGGCCTTGGCCTGCAGGACGATGTCCGGCGCCGTCGTCACCGCATACTTCTTGACCAGCGACGGATAGAAGCCGCCGAACGCGACGTAGCTCGCGCCCGCGCCCTGCGCCTTCTGCGCCAGTTCGAGGTCGCCGTAGCACGACGCGCCGACGATCTTGTCCGGGCCCACGGCGCCGCGCACGGCGGCCACCGGCGCATCGAGACCGCCCACGTGGATGCCGTCCGCATCGAGCTCGGTGCACAGCAGCACATGGTCATTGATGATCAGCGGCCGGCCGTGGCGCCGGCACAGGGCCAGCAGGGCGGCGGCCTGTTCGCGGCGCAGGGCCGGGCCCGCGTCCTTGTGGCGGTACTGGATCAGCGCGGCGCCGGCGCAGAGCGCCTGTTCCGTCACGTCCAGCAGCCGGTCGGTGTCGTCCCAGTTCGGGGTCACCAGGTACAAGCCTCGCATGTCGTTGTCTCTCCTCATGGATGGATGCGGCGCGGGATGCGCTGGCCCGGCGCGATCGCGTACGCATGCGCGAGCGTGCGGTCGCACCAGCGCTGGCCGAGTTCCAGCGCCTGCGCCATCGTGTCGCCCAGCGCCAGCCGGGCCGCGATGCCGGACGCCAGCGTGCAGCCGCTGCCGTGGAATTCGCCGCGCAGGCGCGGCCAGCGCCATTCCCGCGATCCCGCGGCGCAGAGCCAGCGGTTGACGATGTCGGCGCCGTCGCCATGGCCGCCCGTGACCAGCACGTGGGCGCAGGGCAGGGGCATGCTGCCGTTGGGGGCGATTCCCAGCGCCGCCGCTTCCGGCAGGTTCGGCACGACCAGCGTGGCCACGGCCAGCAGCGGCGCCAGCGCGGCCAGCGCGTCGCCGCGCGACAGGTTGTCGCCGCGGCCGCTGGCCAGTATCGGGTCGAGCACCACGGGCAGGTCCGGCCGCTGCACGCGCAGCATGCGCACGATGGCGGCGATGGCTTCCGCGTTCTCCCGGTTGCCGGGGATGCCGATTTTCACCGCGCGGATCGGCATCGTCTCGGCCAGCAGCGCGGCCTGGCGCAGCAACAGGCCGGCGTCCACCGGCACGACCTCGCGCACGGTGTTGTTGTCCTGGACCGTCAGCGCCGTCACCAGCGGCAGCGCGTGCGCGCCCTGGGCGGAGACGGCTTCGATGTCGGCCTGGATGCCGGCGCCGCCCGACGGATCGAGCCCGGCGCACACGAGCACGCAGGGCCGCAGCAGCGTGTCCATCAGATCCGGCCCGCCATCGGCGACGACGGCGAGGCCGCGAACCGGCGCGGCATGCGGCCCGCGAGGTACGCTTCGCGGCCCGCT
Organism: Massilia sp. Masssp93; assembly: GCF_059491295.1. Classification (NCBI taxonomy): domain Bacteria; kingdom Pseudomonadati; phylum Pseudomonadota; class Betaproteobacteria; order Burkholderiales; family Oxalobacteraceae; genus Massilia; species Massilia sp. Masssp93. The sequence goes on from NZ_CP168502.1 coordinate 6,663,762, forward strand.
TCGACGGCGAGGCGCATTGCGCCGGCCATCCGCACCGGGTCCTGCGCACCCGCGATGGCGCTGTTCATCAGCACGCCGTCGCAGCCCAGCTCCATCGCGATGGCCGCATCGGACGCCGTGCCGACGCCGGCGTCCACGATCACCGGCACCTTGGCCTGCTCGATGATCAGCGACAGGTTCCACGGATTCAGGATGCCCATGCCGGAACCGATCAGCGACGCGAGCGGCATGATCGCCGCGCAGCCGATGTCTTCCAGCATGCGCGCCTGGATCGGATCGTCGCTGCAATAGACCATCACGTCGAAGCCATCGCGCACCAGTTCGCGCGCGGCGACGAGCGTCTCCGGCATGTTCGGGAACAGCGTCTTCTCGTCGCCCAGCACTTCCAGCTTGACGAGCTTGTGGCCGTTCAGCAGCTCGCGCGCCAGCTGCAGCGTGTACACGGCGTCCTTCGCGTTGTAGCAGCCGGCCGTGTTGGGCAGGATCGTCCAGCGCGACGGCGGCACCGCGTCGAGCAGGTTCGCCTCGTTCGCGTGCTGGCCGATGTTCACGCGCCGGATCGCCACCGTGATGATGTCGGCGCCCGACGCTTCCGTCGCGGCGCGGGTCTGTTCCAGGTCGCGGTATTTGCCGCTGCCCACCAGCAGGCGCGAGTTGTATGCCTTGCCGGCGATGGTCAACGGCCGGTCCGTTTGAGTCGTATTCGTCATGTCATGTTCCTTCAATGTCGAGGATCAGCCGCCGCCGATGGCGCGCACCACGTCCACGCGGTCGCGCGTGTGCAGGGGCGTGTCGCGCCAGCGCTCGCGCGGCACGACTTGCCGGTTCACGGCCAGCGCGAGCTTCTGGCCCGCGAGGCCCAGCGACTCGACGAGGTCGTGCAGGCTCGCGTGCGCGGGCAGCGCGTGCGCCGCGCCGTTCAGTTCGATTTCCAGCACGGCGTCACTCCTTGTGATACAGCTCGGCGCCGCGCTTCATGAACTCGACGGCCTTCACCTGCATCCCCTGTTCCAGCGCGGCGTTCGCGGCGATGCCCTGGCCGGCCGCGTAGTCGCGCACTTCCTGCGTGATCTTCATCGAGCAGAAATGCGGGCCGCACATGGAGCAGAAGTGCGCCACCTTGGCGGAATCCTTGGGCAGCGTCTCGTCGTGGAAGGAACGCGCCTTGTCCGGATCGAGGCCGAGATTGAACTGGTCGTCCCAGCGGAATTCGAAGCGCGCCTTCGACAGCGCGTTGTCGCGGATCTGCGCGCCCGGATGACCCTTGGCCAGGTCGGCCGCATGCGCCGCGATCTTGTACGTGATGATGCCGTCCTTGACGTCGTCCTTGTCGGGCAGGCCCAGGTGCTCCTTCGGCGTCACGTAGCACAGCATCGCCGTGCCGTACCAGCCGATGTTGGCGGCGCCGATGCCGGACGTGATGTGGTCGTAGCCCGGCGCGATGTCGGTGGTCAGGGGCCCCAGCGTGTAGAACGGCGCCTCGTGGCACTGCTCCAGCTGCAGGTCCATGTTCTCCTTGATCAGCTGCAGCGGCACGTGGCCCGGACCTTCGATCATCACCTGCACGTCGTGCTTCCACGCGACCTGCGTCAGTTCGCCGAGGGTCTTCAGTTCGGACAGCTGGGCGTCGTCGTTGGCGTCGTAGATCGAGCCGGGACGCAGGCCGTCGCCCAGGCTGAACGCGACGTCGTAGGCCTTCATGATCTCGCAGATCTCTTCGAAGCGCGTGTACAGGAACGATTCCTTGTGGTGGGCGAGGCACCACTTGGCCATGATCGAGCCGCCGCGCGAGACGATGCCGGTGAGCCTGTTCGCGGTCATCGGCACATACGCGAGGCGCACGCCGGCGTGGATGGTGAAGTAGTCGACGCCTTGCTCCGCCTGCTCGATCAGCGTGTCGCGGTAGATCTCCCAGGTCAGGTCCTCGGCCTTGCCGTGCACCTTTTCCAGCGCCTGGTACAGCGGCACCGTGCCGATGGGGACGGGGCTGTTGCGGACGATCCACTCGCGCGTCTCGTGGATATGCTTGCCGGTCGACAGGTCCATCACGGTGTCGCCGCCCCAGCGCGTGGCCCAGGTCATCTTCTCGACCTCCTCGCCGATCGACGACGTGACGGCCGAGTTGCCGATGTTGGCGTTGATCTTCACGAGGAAGTTGCGGCCGATGATCATCGGCTCCGATTCCGGGTGGTTGATGTTGTTCGGCAGGATGGCGCGGCCGCGCGCGATCTCGTCGCGCACGAATTCGGCCGTGATCTCGCGCGGGACCGATGCGCCGAACGACTGGCCCGGATGCTGGCGGCCCAGCACCTGCGCCATGCGCTTGCCCGTGGGGCCCGCGTCTTCCAGCGCGGCGAGGTATTCCTGGCGCCGCAGGTTTTCGCGGATGGCGACGTATTCCATCTCGGGCGTGATGATCCCCTGGCGCGCGTAGTGCATCTGCGTGACGTTGCGTCCCGCGACGGCGCGGCGCGGCTTGCGCTGCAGGTGGAAGCGCAGCTCGGCCAGTTTCGGATCGTTCAGGCGTTCGATGCCGTAGTGCGACGTCGGACCGGCCAGTTCTTCGGTGTCGCCGCGCTCGCGTATCCAGCCGGCGCGCAGCGGCGCCAGGCCGGAGCGGATGTCGATGACGGCTTCGGGATCGGTGTACGGCCCCGACGTGTCGTAGACCCACACCGGCGGATTCGGCTCATGGCCGAACGACGCGGGCGTGTCGGACTGGCGGATCTCGCGCATCGGCACGCGGATGTCCGGGCGGCTGCCCGTCACGTAGACCTTGCGCGAATTGGGCAGCGGCGCGACGGCGGCGGCGTCGACGGTGGCGCTGGCGGAGAGGAATTTCGGATCGGCGTTCAAGTGCACTCCTTGTTGGTCACTAAGGGGCACTTCGAAACCGTCGCGAGCGGCAGCAGTTTTGTCCGAGACGCGCAGCTGTACGCTAGTACAGCGAGCATCGCAGGGCAAAAATGCAACGCGCAGCAGGTTTAGAAGTGCCCCGGGAGATCGGCGATCCAGCTGGAGGAGGTGCAAAGATGCGGGCAGACGAACGTGCACGCGGAGCTCTGTAGCTTCCCTTCGCTGGCATTATCCAGATCAGGTTCGGAGGGTATTTCTCACCCACGCCGTCGATGACGACGCAGGACCCCTAGCATTGGTGCCGCCCCGGTGGTCGGAGCGACGGGACGGAGTGTACGCGTGTTTTTTCGGAATGGCAAACGCCGTCTCAGCCCGGTGACACGTCGGCCACGCAACGCCGGATCGCATGCGCGACCGCGTCCGGCGCCTCCAGCGGCAGCAGGTGGCCGCGTCCCGGCACCGTCTCCAGCACGGCGTGCGGGATGAACGGGAGCAGGTGCGTGAGCAGCGCCGCCGGCGGGTCGACGCGATCGAGTTCGCCGGAGACGACCGTCACCGGCACGGCGATCCTGCGCGCCCGTTCCGTGATGTCTTCCGCCATCGCGCCATGCGGCCAGGCCCGTTTCGCGGCGTGCGCGCCGCGCAGGCTGTCCTCGACGACCTGGTTGCGCAGCGCGGGCGGCAGCGGGCCTGCGCTCAGCACGTGGTCGAGCGTGGCGCCGACGGCGGCCGCGTCGTCGTAGGCGTGGGCGATGGCGTCGCGCTGCCGCGCGTCGAGCGGCAGCGGCAGCGGCGGCGACGGCGCCACGAGGACGAGGCCGCGCAACCCGGCCAGGCCGTCCGCCGCGAGATATTGCGCGAGCTTGCCGCCCATCGAGTGGCCGACGAGGACATGGCGGTCGAGCGCCAGCGCCTCGGCGACGCCGCGCATGTCGGCCGCCATGTCGGCCAGGGCGTAGCCAGCGTCGGGCCGGCTCGAGCCGCCCCAGCCGCGCAGGTCGACGGCCACGTGCCGGTAACCGTCGGGCAGGGCGCGGATCACGGGTTGCCACGTGCGCGCCGCGCCGCCCCAGTAGTGCAGGTAGAGGAGCGTGACCGCGCCGCTGCCGGAAATTTGTACGTCGAGTTCGATGCCATTGGTCTTGATCTTCATTGCCGTTCCTGGGTGATGGGGTACGGCGACGACTGTAACTTCCATCGGTTCATTCGATAATCCCGTATTTCGTGGCATCATTTACGACTTTGGGTAGGAGATCGCATGGACCGGATGACGAGCATGGCGGTGTTCGTGAAGAGCGTCGAGGGCGGCAGCCTGGCGGCCGCGGCGCGCCACTTCGGGCTGTCGCACGCGATGGTGAGCAAGCACCTGCGCGGCCTGGAGCAGACCCTGGGCGTGCGCCTGCTGACCCTCACCACGCGCCGCCTGACGCTGACGGAGGCCGGCGACAATTACTTCCGGCGCTGCGTGCAGATCCTCGCCGACATCGAGGAAGCCAATCGCGAGGCGATGCAGTTGCAGGCCGTGCCGCGCGGCCTCCTGCGCCTGACGGCGCCCGTGACGTTCGGCGAGCAGCACCTGGCGCCCGCGCTCGCGGCATTCCTCGCGCGCTATCCCGACATCGTGCTGGACGTCGAGCTGACGGACCGCTTTTCGGACCTCATCGACGAAGGCTTCGACCTGGCGCTGCGCATCGGCCGCCTGCCGGATTCCGCGCTCGTCGCGCGCCGGCTCGGCACCAGCCGCATGATCACGTGCGCGGCGCCGGCCTACCTCGCGCGCCACGGCACGCCCGCGCATCCGTCCGAACTGGCGGGCCACCGCTGCCTGTACCTGAGCGGCGTGACGACGCCGGGCGAGTGGTGGTACGAGGCCGGCGACGGCCGGATGACGGTCAAGGTCGACGGCCCGCTGCGGACGAATTCGATGGCACTGGCATGCCAGGCGGCGCGCGCGGGCGCGGGCATCGTGTTCGGTCCGGCGTTCGCGCTCGCACCGTCCGTCGCGGCCGGCGACCTCGTGCCCGTGCTGGAGGACTTCGCCGGCGCCGCGCTGGACATCCACGCCCTCTACCTCAGCAAGCGCCACATGTCGAAGAAGCTGCGCCTGCTGATCGATTTCCTGGCTGCCCGCTTTGCCCCGACGGTGGGCACGGACGGCGTTTGATGCGATACTGTCGGCGTCATTCCAACCCGTTCCGCCCACGCGATCCATGGCCATCCTGACCCACCTGCTGCTGTACCCGATCAAATCCTGCGCCGGCATCGCCGTCCGGTCGGCCGTCGTGAACGAATCCGGCCTGTCCGCGCTGGACGTGCACGACCGCGAATGGATGCTGGTGACGGCCGACGGACAGTTCCTCACGCAGCGCGAGCATCCGCGCATGGCGCTGATCCGGCCGCTGCCCGACGGCGGCAGGCTGCGCGTCCATGCGCCCGGCATGGATGAACTGGCGCTGCCGCTCGCGTGGGACGAGGCAGCCGCCACGCGCACCGTGCAGATCTGGGACGACAAGGTCGACGCCGCCGATTGCGGCGACGCGGCGGCCGCCTGGTTTTCGGCCGCGCTGGCCACGCCGTGCCGCCTCGTGCGCTTCCACCGCGACGTCGTGCGGCCGACGAGCACCAAGTGGACGGACGGTGTGCAAGCGCGGACGCGCTTTGCGGACGGCTACCCGCTGCTGCTGATCGGCCAGGCGTCGCTCGACGACCTCAACGCGCGCCTCGTCGCGGCCGGCCGCCATGCGCTGCCGATGGACCGCTTCCGCCCGAACCTCGTCGTCGACGGCCTGGACGCCTGCGAAGAGGATTTCCTGGCGACGCTGACGGTGGGCGGCGTCGAGATCCGTCCCGTGAAGCCGTGCGCGCGCTGCCCGATCCCGTCCATCGACCAGGCGACGGGCGTCCCGGGCCCGGACCCGCTCGACATCCTGCAGACCTACCGCGCCAATCCGCGCATGGAAGGCGCCATCTGCCTGGGCATGAACTGCATCGTGACGGCGGGTGCCGGCAGCGAGCTGCATCTCGGCCAGGAGATGGAAACGGAAATCGCGTTCTAGTCCAGCGTCGCCAGCATCTCGTACGGATAGATGCCGCGCCGGTGGCCGTCGCTGAACGCCAGGTTCAGTGCATATGTACCCACCAGTTCGATCGCGGCCAGCCGTACGGCATCGCCGCCTTCGACGCCGGCGCCGGCCCGGCGCAGCGCGCGGCATGCCGAGCACGGGCAGGCCGCGCGCAGGCGCGCATGCGTGACGCGCACCGTGCGCCCGTCCGGCCAGCGCAGCGCCAGCACGCCTTGCGCGGCGTGGTTCTCGACCGCTTCCGGCACCGTCATGCTTGCGCCCCGATTTGCTGGAGCGCGAGGCGCACGGACTTGCGCACTTCCGGGTCGGAATCGCTTTCCGCCTCGCACAGCGCGGGCAGTGCCGCGGGCGAACCGATCTCGCCCAGCGCCAGCGCCGCTTCTTTTCTCAGGTTGCCGATCCTGTGATCGAGCGCAGCGATCAGGGCCGGCAGCGCGTCCGGGTTGCGCAGGCGTCCCAGGCTGCGGGCGGCGCGCAGGCGCACCTGCCACCAGTCGTCGCCCAGCGCGGCGATCAAAGCCGGCGCCGCGTCGCGCAGGCGCAGCTTGCCGAGCGTCGTCGCGGCTTCCTCGCGCACTTGCCATGCCTGGTCGGACAGGGCCGCCAGCAGGGCGGGCAATATGGCCTGCGGCGCGGCGGCAAAGCCCAGCGCACCCGCGGCGGCGCGGCGTACTTCCGGCTCCGGGTCCTGGATCGCCAGCCGCGCCAGCGCGTCGACCGCATCGGGATGTTTCAGGTAACCCAGCACGGTCACCGCCTCGCGCCGCACGAGCGGATCGGCATCGCCGAGCGCCGCCAGCGCGGGCGTAAAACTGTCCGGCACCCGCAGTTCGCGCACGCCGCGCAGTACGGCCGCGCGCACGAAGGCGTCATCGACGCCGATGAACGGCAACAGTTCCCGCGCCGACTCGGGCAGTTTCAGCTCCGCGAGGCTTTCTGCGGCGGCCGCGCGCACGCCGGCGTCGTCGTCGGACAGCAGGCGCGCGAGGCCGCGCACGGTGGCCGGCGATTCGAAGGCTTCCAGCGCGCGGGCCGCGGCCGTGCGCACGGCCGCGGCGTCGTCGTCGAGCGCGGCCAGCAGCAGCGGCACGTGGGCGTCGCCGTCCAGGTCGGCCAGGCCGAGCAGCGCGATGCGGCGGACCGTGTGGTCGTCGTCCTGCAGGCGCAGCGCGAGGGCTGCGAGTTCGGGGGCGTCGTGGTAATCGGTTGTCACGGTGTGTCCTTGCATGGCGGGGTTCAGAGAGGGCCCAGTGGGCTCAGGCGCGCCAGCGGCGTGATGCTGGCTTGCGGGTGAAGCAGGTCCAGGCAGTGGCGTTTCAGGCGCGTGAAGTGGCTCGAGGTCATGAGGTCCGGATGGCGCGGGCGTTCGAAGTCGAGGCGGATCTCGTCGATGATGCGGCCCGGGCGGGGGCTCATCACGAGGATGCGGTCGGCGAGGAACAACGCCTCGTCGATGTCGTGCGTGATGAAGACGATCGTCGTGTTCACGCGTGCCCACACCTCCAGCAGCAGCTCCTGCATTTTCAAGCGCGTCTGCGCGTCCAGTGCGCCGAACGGTTCGTCCATCAGCATCACGCGCGGATGGTTGATGAGGACGCGCGCGATTTCCACGCGCTGCTGCATGCCGCCCGACAGCTGGACCGGATAGCGGTCCTCGAAGGCAGCCAGGCCCACGAGGCCCAGCAGCTCGCGCGCCCGCTCGCGCCGCTCGTCCCGTCCGATACCCTTCATCTTGAGGCCGAAGGCGACGTTGTCGAGCACCTTCCGCCACGGGAACAGCGTGTGCTGCTGGAACACGAGGCCGCGGTCCGGATGCGGCCCCGCGACGGGCGCGCCATCGACGTGGATGCTGCCGCGGCTGGGCGTCCAATGCCCGGCCAGGGCGCCGAGCAGCGTCGACTTGCCGCAGCCGGACGGCCCGAGCACGCAGACGAATTCGCCCGGCGCGATGGACAGCGAGACGTCGTGCACCGCGTCGAACGCCTGCGCTCCGGCGCCGAGGCGGATGCCGAGCTGGTCGATCTCGATGGCGCCGCCCTGCGCCAGCCGTGCGCGTTCGATGCTGGTCGTCTGGTTCATGGCTTCGTCCTTTGCATGTGGTACCAGGGCATGGCGAGATCGCCCAGTTTTTTCACGAGCGCGCTGCTGCCCATGCCGATGACGCCGATGAACAGCATGCCGACGACGATGTCCGGATAGTTTTGGATCGTGTACGCGGCCCACGTGTAATAGCCGATGCCGAACTGGCCGGCGATCATCTCCGCCGTCACGAGGCAGAACCACGCCGTGCCCATGCCGATCGACAGCCCCGTGACGATGTTGGGTGCGGCCGCCGGCAGGATGACTTCCGTGAAGATGGTCCAGCGGCCGGCGCCGAGGCTGCGCGACGATGCGACGAGGCGCGGATCGACGCCCTCCGCGCCGTGGATCGTGCCCAGCAAGATGGGAAACAGCGCGCCGATGAACGTGATGAACACCATCGACAACTCGGATGACGGGAACATCAGGATCGCCAGCGGGATCCAGGCGACGGCCGGGATCGGGCGCAGCATTTCGAGCGGCGGCAGCAGCACGTCTTCCAGCAGCCGCGAACGGCCGATGACGAGGCCCAGCACGAGGCCGGCCACGCCCGCCGCCGCAAAGCCGGCGAACACGCGCCCCACGCTGGCCTTCAAATGCAGGACCAGCCTGGGCGATTCCAGCAGCGCGGCGGCCGCATCGAACACGTCCTTGGGCGACGGCACATTCCGGAACGTGACGAGGCCGAGGTCGAGGTGGTGCGCGGCGGCCCACTGCCAGGCCGCCACGCAGGCGACGAGCGAGAGCACGCGCAGCGCCAGGCGGCGCGCGTGGCGCAGCAGGGCGGGGTCGAGTGTGCGAGGGGCGGTGGTGTCCATGAAGCTCCTGGGTGACTGGATGAGGATCGATGCATTTTTTAGGGAACGCTGCATTTGCACGTCGTTCCGGCGCAGGCGGGAACCCAAGGGTTTCGACTACGGACGCAAAGCCTGGACCCCCGCCTGCGCGGGGATGACGCTAACGGTGGCTTTCAAGCCTTTACATCGCCTTCCCGCTCTTGAGCGTATCGAAATCGACCACCTTGCCCTTGACCTTGGCCGCCTGGGCCTGCGCATCGGCTTTCAGCAGGAACGCGCTGACGTCCTTGCCGTCGGCGGCGACGACGAACCACGCGTCGCCCGCCAGCAGCTTGAGGCCCGAGCCCTGATCGTGGGCGTACACGGTGCGCACCTTCCTGCCCGCCTGTTCCAGCTGGCGCAGCGCGGCGATCGCGGTCGTCGCGCTCGCGTAGTGGCGCACGAGCGGCTCGCCCCGCACCCAGATCTGCGTGAGGTGACGGAAGTCCGTGATCGGTTTGCCGGTCACCGCGTCCCGCGCCTTCAACGGCAGCTTGTCGTAGTTCTTCAATTGCCTGTCGTAGTCCAGGCCGGCCTGCCTGAAGGCCGTGCGAATGAACGTATCGTCAATGAAGGTGTTGACGTCGAGGTCCGAGTCCGTGCGCTTCAGCAGGCGCAGCGTGTCGATCGAGGTTTTCACGGCCTGCCGGTATTCCGGCTTCCACGTGAAGTCGCGCGTCTGCAGGCCTACCGGGCCGTGGAACAGGTAGTCGACTTCGGCGTCGATGCCGGTCACCTTCGCGATCAGCTCACTGTATTTTTCCGGTTCGGCCGCGATCAGGCGGTCCGCTTCGATGGCGGCGCGCAGGTAGGCCACGACGATCTCCGGATATTTTTTCGCGTAGTCGGCCTCGACGAGGCTGCCGTGCATCGTCGGGGAACGGGCCTGCGAACCGTCGTAGATCTTGCGGGCGAAGCCGCGGTGCGGGAACAGGTCGGCGAACGGGACGAAGTCGGCGTGGGCGTCGACCTTGTTGCCCTGCAGGGCGGAGCCGGCGACTTCCGGCGCCTGCGTCGTGATGTTCACGTCCTTGTCCGGGTCCCAGCCCTGCGCCCTCACGGCGCGCAGCAGCATGCCGTGGGCGGTGGACGCGAACGGCACCGAGATCGTCCTGCCCTTCAGCTCCGCCAGCGACTGCACCGGCGAACCCTTCGGCACGACGATGCCGTTGCCGGAACCGAGCGTGCTGCCCGACAGGACGGTGACGAAGATGCTCTTCCTGCCCGCCTTGGCGTGCGCGGCGCCGTTGAAGGCGCCGGGAAAGTCGGCCATCGATCCGATGTCCAGCTTGCCCGCGACCATCTCGTTCGTCAGCGGCGCGCCGGACGTGAAATTCTTCCATTCGATGTCGTACTTGACGTCCTTGTACTTGCCGTCGTGCGGCAGGTATTTTTCCAGCAGGTGCAGCTCGCGGATCAGAAGGCCGCCGGTGGCGCAGTTGATGGTCGTGTCCTGGGTGCCGATGGCAACGCGGATGGTGTCAAGCGCGTGGGCGCTGCCGAAGGCGAGCAGCAGGGACAGGCCGATCAGTTCATGGTGCAGCTTCATCGAGTCATTCTCCGGGTGGTGTCGTTCAGCGCAGCAGATAGGGGATGTCGACGCGGACGGCGCCGGTCGGGCAGTCCTGCTCGCACGGCATGCAGTACCAGCATTCGTCGAACTGCATGTAGGCCTTGCCCTGGACCATGTCGATGGCCAGCACGTCGAGGGGGCACACGTCCACGCACACGGTGCAGCCCTTGTGTGCGATGCATTTGTCGCCGTCGACGGTGACGGGAACGCTGGTGATGTTGATGGTGGTCGGCATGGGTTCTCCTGGTCAGGCCGCGAGGGGCTCGGTCTTCACGCGCAGGCGCTGGTAGGCCTCCTTCTCGCTGTCGTCGAGCGGCACGATGTATGGCGCGACGGGACGCTTGAAGCACGTCATCCCGCCGTCCTGCTTCTTGAGCTGCACGTGCACGAACCAGTCGGCATCGTTGCGCTGCGGGTAGTCGACGCGGTTGTGATACAGGCCCCAGCGGCTCTCCGTGCGGTACAGCGAGGCGCGCGCGGCCATCTCGGCGCAATCGCGGATCGCGTGGATTTCCATCGCGCGCATGAGCTCATGCGGGTTCCGCGCCTGCAGCCGGTCGAGGTCGGCGCGGATCATCTCGAAACGCTGCAGGCCGATCTCCATCTTGCGCGTGACCTTGGGCGGCTGCAGGTAGTCGTTGACCATCCGGCGCAGCTTGTATTCGACCTGGTTCGGCGGCAGCCCGTCCTGGCGCGCGAGCGGCGCCCACACGCGGGCGCGCTCGCGCTCGACCTGGGCCTCGTCGACGCCCGGCAGGGCTTGCGCGGCGCAGTACGCGGCCGCGCTTTCTCCGGCCAGGCGGCCGTAGACGAAGGCGCCCAGCATGTAGTTATGCGGCACGCAGGCGAGGTCGCCGGCCGCGTGCAGGCCGGGAACCGTCGTGCGCGCATGCTCGTCGACCCACACGCCGGACGCCGAGTGGCCGCTGCACAGGCCGATTTCCGAGATGTGCATCTCGACCATCTGCTCGCGGTAGTCGGTGCCGCGGCCTGCGTGGAAGCGCCCGCGGCTCGGGCGCTCGTTCGTGTGCAGGATCGTTTCGATGGTCCGGATGGTTTCCTCGGCCAGGTGGTTCATCTTGAGGAACACGGGGCCGTTGCCGCCCTGAAGTTCGTCGTGGAACTCCTGCATCATCTGGCCGCTCCAGTAATCGCATTCGATGAAGCGCTCGCCCTTCGCATTCGTCGTGTGGCCGCCGAACGGCCCCGTCACGTAGGCGCAGGCGGGGCCGTTGTAATCCTTGATCAGCGGGTTGATCTGGAAGCATTCGATGCCCGACAGCTCGGCGCCCGCGTGATAGGCCATGCTGTAGCCGTCGCCCGCATTGGTCGGGTTCTCGTAGGTGCCGAACAGATAACCGGAGGCGGGCAGGCCGAGGCGGCCGGCGGCGCCCGTCGCCAGCACGACGGATTTCGCGCGGATCACGTGGAAGTCGCCCGTGCGGCAGTCGAAGGCCATGGCGCCGGCGATTTTGCCGCCACTTGCACCGTCGTCCGCCGTGAGCAGCCGCGTGGCGACGAGGCGGTTGGTGATCTCGACGCGCGCCCGTTTCAGGCGGCGGTACAGCACCTTCTTGATGTCGTGGCCTTCGGGCATCGGCAAGACGTAGGTGCCCATGTGGTGGACCTTGCGCATCGCGTAGTCGCCCGTCGCATCCTTTTCGAACTTCACGCCCCAGCTGTCCAGTTCCTCGATCATGGCGTAGCTGTTGCGCGCGTACGCCATCACGGTGGCCTGGTTGACGATGCCGTCGTTGGCGATCGTGATCTCCTTGACGTATTGCTCGGGCGTCGCGAAGCCCGGCACGACGGCGTTGTTGAGGCCATCCATGCCCATCGAGATGGCGCCGCTGCGCTTGACGTTGGCTTTCTCCAGCAGCAGCACGCGCAACTGCGGATTTGTCTCCTTGGCCTTGACGGCAGCCATCGGGCCGGCGGTGCCGCCGCCGATCACGAGCACGTCGACGATTTGAATATGTGTTTCCATGTCGGCTTCCTGAAGCAGTTGGGTGAGTGTCGTGGATGACGCGGAAGGTCGTCATGCTTGCCAGGATGGTAGCGACGGGATCACACGGCGCGAACGAATGATTTCGCGCTTACAAATATGAAAACCGCCTGAGCCGGTCGGCGCATATCGATATGCGGCCGATGCGCTAGACTGTGCGGTTTTCGACGACCCCGACACGATGAATGCCCTGATCGTCCTGCTGCACGGCGTGGGCAGCACGCCGGCCGACATGGCGCCGCTGGCCGGCCTGATCGCCGCGCACGATGCCGACGCGCGCGTGGCGGTACCGCCGGCCACATGGCCCTGCGACCGCGGCGGCGCGGGCTATCAATGGTTTTCGGTGGACGGCATCACGGACGCGAACCGCGGGGACCGTATCCGCGCGGCGCTGCCGGCGTTCGTCGCCACCGTCGAAGATTTACAGCGGGAATACGGCGTGACGCCGGAACGGACGGTGCTGGCCGGCTTTTCGCAAGGGGCGGCCATGGCGCTGGCCGCGTGCCAGGACCGCTTCCTCGCGCGCCACGTCGTCGCCATCGCCGGCCGCAGCGAGCCGCTGCCGGATGCCTGGGAGCGGCGCACGACGGTCGCCCTCGTGCACGGCCGCATGGACCGTACCGTGCCCGTGCAGCATAGCGAACGCGCCTTCGAGCGCCTCGCCGCGCTGGGCGCGGACGTGCGGCTGGACGTCGTGCCGCGCGCCGTCCACTTGCTGGCGCCGCCGTTGCTGGAGCGTGCCTGGCGGGCAATCGACATGACATCTTGGCAATGTTATTGATCTTGCCTCATCATTTTCGTTTCCAAGGCGCGTAGATTCGCGTAAATTAGGGATCTTGCTGAAGGGGAACCACACATGCACGAGCGCGGCGCCAGTGTGCGCGAACTCATCGCCGAGAACGAGGCCTTGCGCCGCCAGCTGTCCAGCCTGATCGACCAGGCCGAGGGCAACCACGCCATCATGATGCGGCACCAGGCGTTCGACCTGGAAATCGTCGGCGCGAGCACCTTCCAGGAGCTGGTCGGCACCATCTTCCGCCTGCTGCCCGTGATTTCCGACCTGGACGCGCTCACGCTGTCGCTCGTCGACACGGGCGCCGACATCTACACCGTCATGCACAAGCTGGGCGTGGATTTCGAGGCGTTCCCGAATCTGCTGTTCCACGACGATGGCGACGCGCTCGGCTTCGACCCGCCAGGCGGCCGTGCGCCGCGGCCGCGCCTGGTGCCGTTCGATGCGGCCACGCAGCGCCACGCCTTTCCCCATCCGCCGGCGGGCCTCGCGAGCGTGGCCATGGTGCCGCTGATGCGGAATAAGCGGCTGATCGGCAGCCTGAACCTGGGCAGCCGCGACCCGAACCGCTTCACGCCGCTGCTGGGCACGGACTTCGTCGAGCACATGGCATCGATCATCGCGATCTGCCTGGAGAACGTGATCAGCAACGAGATGCTGAAATACATCGGCCTGACGGATGCGCTCACCGGCGTCTACAACCGCCGCTACATGGACCGCCGCCTCGTCGAGGAAATCGCGCGCGCGCGGCGCCAGTCGTACCGGCTGTCGTGCATGTACATCGACATCGATTATTTCAAGCAGGTCAACGACACGTACGGCCACCTGGCCGGCGACGACGTGCTGCGCGAAGTCGCGGCGCGCATCAAGGCGGAGCTGCGCATGACGGACGCGCTGGGCCGCTTCGGCGGCGAGGAGTTCGTCGTGCTGCTGATCGACGCGGACCTGGAGAGCGCCAGCATGGTCGCCCAGCGCATCCGCGCCAGCGTGGCGGAGCGGCCGTTCCTGCTGCAGGAGGGGCAGACGCTGGCGGTGTCGGTGTCGATCGGTGTCGCGACCCTCGACGATTTCGAGCGCGATCACGCGATCGAAGGCGTGGCGCAGCAGCTCGTCGCGCACGCCGATCAGGCGCTGTATCAAGCCAAGGAGAGCGGACGTAACAAGGTCGTCGCGATGGCGTAGGGTGGGTTCCCCGAGCCCACGCGTGACGCAGGCATGACGCAAACGTTCGCTCCCCGAGCCCACGCGTGACGCCGGCATGACGCAAACGTTCGCTCCCCGGGCCCACGCGTGACGCCTGCACGACGCAAACGTTCGCGTGGACACAGGGTGTCCACCCTACCGCAATAAACGTCCTTCGGCGCGCGTGACGGCGTTGCCGGTTCCCCGCAACACCACCACGTCCCCCGCGCGCAATGCCATCTCCGGCGTCGGCTCGATGCGTTCGTTCCCGCGCCGCACGGCCGTCACTTCCGCCCCCACTTCGTCCAGTTCCAGGTCCGCGATGCAGCGCCCGACGGCGCCGGCGTCGTCGCGCAAGGTCACCGAATGCAGGCGCACGTAGTTGTGTTCCGTGCCGTCGGCGACGTCGCTGGCGCCGTGGAAGAAGCCGCGCAGCGATGCATAGCGCTCGTCGCGCGCGGCCTGCACGCGGTGCACGACGCGGCGCAGCGGCACGCCCATCACGACCAGCGCGTGCGACGCCAGCATCAGGCTCGATTCCAGTGCTTCCGGCACGACCTCGGTGGCGCCGGCCTTTTTGAGCACGTCCAGTTCGCGGTCGTCGTGGGCGCGCACGATCACGGGCAGCTTGGGCGCCAGCTCGGTCACGAGGTGCAGTACCTTCACGGCGAGCCGGGTGTCGGCGAACGTGATCACGAGGGCGCTGGCGCGGTTGATGCCCGCCGCGATCAGGGCTTCGCGCCGCGTGCAGTCGCCGTACGACACGTTGATGCCGGCCGTGCGCGCTTCCTGCACGCGCTCGGGGTCGAGGTCGAGCGCGTACCACGGCAGCTTTTCTTCCGACAGCAGGGTGGCGAGCGACTGGCCGCTGCGGCCGAAGCCGGCGATGATCACGTGCTTCTGCGTGGCCATCGTGCGGCTCGCGAGCTGCGTCAGCTGCAGCGATTGCAGCATCCATTCGTTGGCCGCGATCTTCATCACCAGCTTGTCCATGTGGGCGATGACGAACGGCGCGGCCAGCATCGACAGCACCATCGACGCGAGCACCAGCTGGATCACGAACGGCGGGATCAGCTTCGATCCCGACGCGAGGTTCAGCAGCACGAAGCCGAATTCGCCGGCCTGCGCGAGCGCGAGGCCGGTGCGCATGGCGATGCCGTCGGACGAGCCGAAGGCCTTGGCCAGCAGCGCGATCAGCGCGAATTTCAGCATCACCGGCACGATGAGCAGCACCAGCACGATCCACCAGTTGGCGAGCACGAGCTGCACGTTCAGGAGCATGCCGATGGTGATGAAGAAGAGGCCCAGCAGCACGTCGCGGAACGGCTTGATGTCTTCTTCCACCTGGTGTTTGTAGGGCGTCTCGGAGATCAGCATGCCGGCCACGAACGCGCCCAGCGCCATCGACAGGCCCGCGTGTTCCGTGATCGCCGCGGCGCCCAGGGTCACGAGGAGCAGGTTCAGCATGAACAGTTCCTGCGAGCGGCGCTTGACGACGACGTTGAACCACTTGCGCATGACCTTCTGGCCGAAGAACAGCAGCAGCGCCAGCACGGCCGCGGCCTTGATGCCGGCCCAGGCCAGCGTCATCGCGAGTTCCTCGGCCGGTTGCGCCAGCGACGGGATCAGGATCAGCAGCGGGACGACGGCGAGGTCCTGGAACAGCAGGATGCCGATGATGCGGCGTCCGTGCTCGCTTTCCAGTTCGAGCCGCTCGGTCAGCAGTTTCGAGACGATGGCCGTGGACGACATCGCCAGCGCCCCGCCCAGCGCCAGCGCGGCCTGCCAGCCGACGTGCATCGATGGGGGCAGGTAGCGCGTCAGCAGCGAAGCCAGCACCGTTACGGCGATGGTGAGCACGACCTGCGCGAGCCCGAGGCCGAACACGATGCGGCGCATGGCGCGCAGCTGGGCCAGCGAGAATTCCAGCCCGATCGAGAACATGAGGAAGACGACGCCGAATTCGGCCAGGGCCTGCGTCGTCGAACCGTTGTCGGCGAGGTCCAGGGCGTGCGGCCCGATCAGCACGCCCACCGCGAGATAGCCCAGCATCGGCGGCAGGTGCAGCATGCGGAACGCGACGACGCCAAGGACGGCGCTGCCCAGCAACAGGAGCGTGAGTTCCAGGCCCGACGTCATGTGAAGACCCTGAGGGACGGCGGATTGTTGTTGTTTGTTACGTCTGGCAAGTTTTTTGCTTTCCCAATTCGGCTATACTTTGACTATGAGTGTAACCGATGAAAAAACAATGCTGACAAGTTTTAATGCGGCCCAGGCAGCCCGGGCGCTGGAACTGGCCCGCGAGGCGCTGGATGTCGAAGGCGAAGCGATCCGCAAGCTGGCCGCGCGCCTCGGCCGCGACGACAGCGTGCCGCGCGCCGTGGCGCTGATGATGGCTTGCCGCGGCCGCGTGGTCGTCACCGGCATGGGCAAGTCGGGCCATATCGGCCGCAAGATCGCGGCGACCTTGGCCTCGACCGGCACCCCGGCGCTGTTCCTGCACCCGGCCGAAGCGGCCCACGGCGACCTCGGCATGGTGACCGCGCAGGACGTGCTGATCGCGATCTCGTATTCCGGCGAAAGCAGCGAGCTGGCCGTCGTGATCCCGGCCGTCAAGCGCATGGGCGTGCCCGTGGTCGCGATGACGGGCAAGCCGGAATCGACGCTGGCCCTGGCGGCGGACGTGCACCTGGACGTCTCGGTCGAGAAGGAAGCCTGCCCGCTGAACCTGGCGCCGACCGCCAGCACCACCGCGACCCTCGCGCTGGGCGATGCGCTGGCCGTCGCGCTGCTCGAACTGCGCGGCTTCAAACCGGACGACTTCGCGCGCTCGCACCCGGGCGGCGCGCTGGGCCGGCGCCTGCTGACCCACGTGCGCGACGTGATGCGCAGCGGCGACGCCGTGCCGAAAGTGAAACCGGACGCGCTGCTGACCGATGCGCTGCTGGAAATCTCGCACAAGGGCATGGGCATGACGGCCGTCGTCGACGACGCGGGCCGCCCGATCGGCGTGTTCACCGACGGCGATCTGCGCCGCCTGATCGAGAAGGCCCAGGATTTCAGCAAGCTCGTGATCCGCGACGTCATGCATGCGGACCCGCGCCGCGTGCATCCGGAACAGCTGGCGGTGGATGCCGTCGCCGTGATGGAAGAATTCCGCATCAACCAGATGCTCGTCACCGACGCCGCCGACGTATTGGTCGGCGCGCTGCACATCCACGACCTCACGCGCGCCAAGGTGATCTGATGGTGACTCCGCTGGCACACATGGAGCGCGCGGCGCGCGTGAAAGTCATGATCTTCGACGTCGACGGCGTCCTCACCGACGGCAGCCTGACCTATGGCCCCGACGGCGAAGTCACGAAGACGTTCTACGTGCTGGACGGCCTCGGCATCCAGCTGCTGAATAAAACGGGCGTGCAGACCGCGATCATCAGCGCGCGCACGTCGCCCATCGTCATCAGGCGCGCGGCCGACCTCGGGATCACGCACGTGTTCCAGGGCCAGCACGACAAGCGCCTCGCGTTCGCCGACCTGCTGAACAAGACGGGCGTGACGGCCGAGGAATGCGGCTACATCGGCGACGACGTGATCGACCTGCCGCTGTTTACGCGCGTCGGCTTTGCGGTGACCGTGCCGAGCGGCCACCCGGAAGTGCAGCACCGCGCCCATTACGTCACGCAGAACCCGGGCGGCCGCGGCGCCGTGCGCGAAGTGTGCGACATGGTGATGCGCGCCCAGGGCACCTACGAACAGGCGCTTGCGCCGTATTTCGGCTAATTTCGGGATAAGCGCAGCCATGGCCCCTGCCAACTACAAGCGAACCGCGCACCGCTGGCGCCTGCTGGCCCTGATGCTGACCGCCGTGTTTTTTGCGTTCGGCAGCTTCTGGCTCGTGCAGGTGATGCAGGGCGAGGAGACCACGCCGGGCGCCAACGCGGGCAACGAGCCGGACTACATCGTCGACAACTTCAGCTGGGTGCGTATGTCGGAGGCCGGCAAGCCGCGCTACGTGATCTCGGGCGAGCGCCTGACGCACCGCCCGGCCGACAACACGGCCCTCGTCGACAAGCCCGTGGTGCAGAGCCTCACGGCCGAACACCCGCCCATGACGATGACGGCGGAGCACGCGCTCGTCAACCAGAACCAGAACCAGATCGACCTGACCGGCAACGTCGACATCCAGCGCCCCGGCAACGCGACGTCGCAGCCGCTGCGGATCCGCACCGAGGCCCTGACCTTGCTGACCGACGACGAGATCGCCAAGACCGACCGGCCGGTCCACATGACGCTCGGCAGCGCATCGATCGACGCCGTGGGCATGGTGGCCAACAACGCCACCCAGCAGATCGCGCTGGGCGGCCGCGGCTCGGCCACCTATCCGCCGCGCCCGCCGCGCTGAAGCCAATTGAGAGGATAAACGAATGAAGAAAATACTCGCCGCCGCCATGTTCCTGCTGGTGCCGCTGGCCGCGTCGGCCGAGAGGGCGGACGCCCTCAAGCCGGTCAACATCAAGTACGACAAGGCCAACAGCGACCTGGTGACGCAGAACTACGTCGTCACCGGCAACGTGATCATCACGCGCGGCACCATGATCCTCAAGTCGGACCGCGCCGAAGTCAAGGAAGCGCCGGACGGTTATCACACGTTCATCCTGACCGCGGATCCGGGCAAGCTCGCGACCTTCCGCCAGAAACGCGACGGCGGCCCCGACCTGTGGGACGAAGGCCAGGCCCAGCGCATCGAATACGACGAGCGCAACGACCTCGTGAAGCTGTTCTCGAAAGCCATGATCCGCCAGCTCGAGGGCCAGAAGGTCACGCAGGAAATGGACAGCGAATTCATCTCCTACGATAACCGCAAGGAAGTGCTGGTCGGCCGCAACGATGCCAGCGGCGCGGACAAGCCCGGCAATGGCCGCGGCAGCATCACGCTGCAGCCGCACCGCACGCCCGCGCCCGCGGCACCGGCCGCCACGCCGGCGGGCAAGCAATGACGGAGGCGCGCACGATGGAGGCCCGCACCGACATTCCGCCGGCCGAATGCGGCGGCAGCACGCTGGTCGTCAAGGGCCTGCAGAAGAGCTACGGCAAGCGTCTGGTGGTGCGCGACGTGTCGCTGCAGGTCGCGTGCGGCGAAGTCGTCGGCCTGCTGGGCCCGAACGGCGCCGGCAAGACGACGTCGTTCTACATGATCGTGGGCCTGGTGCCGTCCGATGCCGGCAGCATCGACATCAACGGCACCGACGTCACGAGCCTGCCGATCCACCGGCGCGCGCTGCTGGGCCTGTCGTACCTGCCGCAGGAAGCGTCCGTGTTCCGCAAGCTGACGGTCGAAGAGAACATCCGCGCCGTGCTGGAATTGCAGCGCGAGAACGGCAAGTCGCTGAGCAAGACGCGCATCGCCGAGCGCCTCGACGAACTGCTGGCCGAGCTGCAGATCGAAAAGCTGCGCGAGAGCCCGGCCCTGTCGCTGTCGGGCGGCGAGCGGCGCCGCGTGGAGATCGCGCGCGCCCTGGCGACCAATCCCCGCTTCGTGCTGCTGGACGAACCGTTCGCCGGCGTGGATCCAATTGCCGTCATCGAGATCCAACGTATCGTGCGCTTCCTGAAGGAGCGCGGCATCGGCGTGCTGATCACGGACCACAATGTGCGCGAGACGCTGGGCATCTGCGACCGCGCCTACATCATCAACCAGGGGGCGGTGCTGGCATCCGGCCGTCCCGACGACATCATCGCCAATGAATCGGTGCGGCGCGTCTACCTGGGCGAACACTTCCGAATGTAGTCATGAAACAGACGCTGCAACTCAAGACTTCCCAGCACCTTGCACTGACGCCCCAACTCCAGCAGTCGATCCGGCTGCTGCAGCTGTCGACTCTCGAGCTGCACCAGGAAATCGAGCAGGCCCTGAGCGAGAACCCGTTGCTCGAACGGCTCGACGATCCGCTCGACCGCTCCGTGCGCCTGCTGGCCGACGGCGCCATCAACAGCGCACCGGCATCGATGCAGGCCGGTGAGGCGCCGGCGGCGCAGGGGACGAGCGCGGAGGGCGGCGCGCCCGCCGAGAACGGCAACGGCGAGAGCGGCGCCGATGCCGGCGGCGACAGTGGCGAAGGCGCCGGCAGCGAAGGCGGCGAGGACTGGGGCGAATTCGGCCGCAGCAGCGGCAGCGGCGGCGACGACGAGGACGGCCGCCCCCAGCTGGAAGCGAGCCCCGTCACCTTGCGCGAGCACCTGATGGAACAGGTGCGCATGACGTGCTGCGCGGCGCGCGACTGCGCGCTGGTGGAGCTCGTCGTCGACGCGCTGGACGACAATGGCTATCTGGAAGAACCGCTGGAAGACATCCACGCGCGCCTGCCGGCCGAACTGGAGATCGAGTTCGAGGAATTGCGTATGGCGCTGGCCCTCGTGCAAAGCATGGACCCGCCCGGCGTGGGCGCGCGCAGCGCGGCCGAATGCCTGGCCCTGCAGATCCGCCGCATGCCGGGCGTACCGCTCGTCACGCGGCGCATGGCGCTGGTCATCGTCGAGAAATACCTGACGTGGTTCGCGCAGCGCGAGTTCAACAAGCTCAAGAAGGCGCTCGACTGCGACGACGAAGACCTGCGCGAAGCCCAGGCCGTCATCCGCCAGTGCAATCCGCATCCGGGCGCGGCGTTCGCGTCGGATGTGTCAGACTTCGTCGTGCCGGACGTGATCGTGCGCCGCGCCAAGGATGGCTGGAGCGTGCAGCTGAACCCGGAAGTGATGCCGCGCCTGCGCGTCAACAGCGTATATGCCGCGCTGATGAAGCAGGGGAAATCGGACTCCCAGCTGGGTGCGCAGTTGCAGGAAGCCAAGTGGCTCATCAAGAATATGCGGCAGCGCTTCGACACGATCCTGCGCGTGGCCCAGGCCATTGTGGATCGCCAGCGCAATTTTTTCTCGCATGGCGCAGTCGCAATGCGGCCCCTTGTTTTACGTGAGATAGCTGATACACTAGGTCTACACGAGAGCACAATTTCTCGAGTCACAACTCAGAAATACATGCTGACCCCGCACGGCATGTTCGAGTTGAAGTATTTCTTCGGGAGTCACGTTGCCACCGAAGCGGGAGGCGAAGCATCGTCGACGGCAATACGGGCTCTCATCGTACAACTCACAGGAGCAGAAGACCCCAAGAACCCTTTATCCGACAGCAAGATCGCGGAGATGCTAGGGGAACAGGGAATGGTTATCGCGCGGCGCACGGTCGCCAAATACCGTGAGGCGCTGAAGATTCCTCCCGTCAGTCTCCGCAAATCCTTGTAGCGAGCTCTAGTAGCAAGCTCTTGCAGCAAGCTCTGGCAACAACGCTGCCTCCATGCCCGGATGCGCGCACGGCACGGCAGCGAATCTTCAAAGGAGTGTGTATGAATCTCACCATCAGCGGACATCATCTCGATGTAACCCCAGCAATCCGAGAATACGTACAGAACAAGCTTGAACGCATTACCCGCCATTTCGATCAAGTGATCGACTCTCACGTCATCCTCTGCATCGACAATCTCACCGAGAAAGAAAAACGCCAGAAAGCCGAGATCAATCTGCGTCTCGCAGGCAAGATCGTCCATGTCGCCAGTGCCGCGCACGATTTATATGCCGCGATCGACATGCTGATGGACCGCCTCGACCGCCAGGTCGTCAAGTACAAGCAAATGCTCAAGGATCATGACAACGCGTGCATCAAGCGCATGTCCGAAGGGGGAGAGGAAGAACCCGCCGCCGCGTGATGCCACGCGTGCAGCAGCATCAATGACAAAGGGCGCATCGGCGCCCTTTTCGATTTTATGCGCCACCCATGCGCGTTAGAATGCGGTTCTGCTTATTCCAATAACACTTCAATAACACGAGACATGACCGAACACGTGCAAACCCGGGTCGCCAACCGCACCGGCATCATCACCCTGGACCGCCCCAAAGCCCTGAACTCGCTGTCGCTGGACATGGTCCGCGCGCTCACCGCGACCCTGCTCGCCTGGCGCGAGGATGCCGGCGTCGACGCCGTCGTCATCGCCAGCACGAGCGAGAAGGCCTTATGTGCGGGCGGCGACATCCGCTTCTTCCACGAGGCCGGCAGGGCCACGCCGCAGACGGGCAGCCCGCTGCTGGAAGATTTCTTCACCGAGGAATACGCCCTCAACCACCTGATCCACTTTTATCCGAAGCCGTACATCGCGCTGATGGACGGCGTCGTGATGGGCGGCGGCATGGGCATCGCCCAGGGCGGGCCGGACTGCGGCCTGCGCGTCGTGACGGAGCGTTCCAGGATCGCCATGCCCGAGGTGAACATCGGCCTGTTCCCGGACGTGGGCGGCAGCCATTTCCTGTCGCATGCGCCGGGCCGCCTGGGCCACTACCTGGGCGTGACGGGCGTGACCGTCGGTGCGGCGGACGCCATCTACGTGGGGCTGGCCGACGTGTTCGTGCCGTCCGCGCAGCTGGATGCGCTGCGCCCGCTGGTCGAGGCGACGCCGGGCGCGCAATTGCCCGCCGCGATCCGCGCGTTCGCGGCGCCGTATGCGGCGCAGGCCGGCGCGGGCGAGCTGGCCGCGCAGCGCGAGGCGATCGACCGCCACTTCGGCGCGGATTCCGTGGCGGCCGTGATGGCGTCGCTGGAGACGGACGCGAGCCCGTTCGCGCAAAAGACGCTGGCCACGATGCGCCAGCGCTCGCCGCTGATGATGTCCGTGACGCGCGAGATGCTCGTGCGGGGCGCCAGTCTCGGCGTGGCGGACTGCCTGCGCATGGAGCGCTCGCTCGTGCGCCGCACGTTCGAACATGGCGAGGTGCTGGAGGGCGTGCGCGCGCTCGTGATCGACAAGGACAATGCGCCGCGCTGGAATCCGCCGCTGCTGGCCGACGTCACGCCGGAGATGGTCGCGTGGTTCTTCGCCCCGGTGTGGCCGGCGCACGCGCATCCGCTGCGCGACTTGTGATCCGGCAGGTTGCGTCTGCGCGTGGGCTCGGGGAGCCCACCCTACGGACTTGTGTCACGCGTGATCGTGCTGATGGTGGGCACGGGTGCCGACCCTGCGAGACGTCAGTCTGCGTCTGCGTCTGCGCGTGGGCTCGGGGAGCCCACCCTACGAGACGTCAGCCGTAGGGCGGGCACCCCGTGCCCGCGACAGCGCATCCGTCACGCCTGCCGCTTCAGGGCTGCTCGCGGTGCCTCACGACGACCCGTTCCGTGTCGGCGAAATAAGTCCCGAGGCGCTCCGCCATGTACACGGACCGGTGCTGTCCCCCCGTGCAGCCGACGGCCACCGTCAGGTAGCTGCGGCTGTCCTTCTTGAACGACGGCAGCCACTTGGCGATGAAGGCGCGGATGTCGGACAGCAGTTCGGCCGCCTGCGGCTGCGCGTCGAGGAAGGCGATCACGGGTGCGTCCTTGCCGTTCAGCGGACGCAAGGTGAGGTCGTAATACGGATTCGGCACGGCGCGCACGTCGAACACGAAGTCGGCGTCGAGCGGCACGCCGCGCTTGAACGCGAACGATTCGAAATACAGCGTCAGCGGCGCGTACGTGACCTCGGCCAGTTCCTTGACCCAGGCGCGCAGCTTGTTGGCCGACAGTTCCGAGGTGTCGATCACGTGGCCCATCTTTTCGATCGGACCGAGGCGGTCGCGTTCTTCCGAAATGCATTCGATCAGCGTGCGGCGCGATGCCGGGTTCTCGCCCGGACGCAGTTCGTGCGACAGCGGATGGCTGCGCCGCGTCTCGGAAAAGCGCGCGACGAGCGAGTGCGTGCTGGCGGTGAGGAAGATCACCTTGACCTGGTGGCCTTCGTCGCGCAGGGTCGCCACCGTCGTCGGCAGCTCGGCCAGCGATTCGGCGCTGCGCGCATCGACGGCGACGGCGATGCGTTTCGTGTCGCCGCCGTCGATGTTGCCGACGAGGGCCGGCAGCAGGGCAGGTGGAAGGTTGTCGACGCAGTAGTAGCCTGCGTCTTCGAGGACGTTCAGGGCCACGGATTTACCGGAGCCGGAGATACCTGTGATGAGTAGGATGCGCATGCGGCGATGATAGCATCGGCCGATGTTTACCGCAGTGCACCAGGCTTCTTGTTGAGGTATTTGCAACAGCGGAACTTGGGTTCCCGCCTGCGCGGGAACGACGATGTGGGGCGCGTCGCCTCAAAAACGTCTTCCCCGCGCAGGCGGGGATCCGATTTCGCATGCTTAGTCGCTGGACATCGCCTGCCTTTGCCGCTCCATGAACTCCTGCAGCGTATCGATCCCGCGCAGCTGCAGGATCGTATTGCGCACGGCGGCCTCCAGCAGCACCGCGATGTTGCGGCCGGCCGCGACGGGGATGACCACTTTGCGGATCGGCAGGCCCAGCACGTCCTCGGTGGGGAAGTGGAAGGGCAGGCGTTCGACCTCTTCGTCCAGCGCGCCGCGCTTGACGAGGTGGACGATCAATTTGAGGCGCATCTTGCGGCGCACCGCGGTCTCGCCGAAGATCGCCTTGATGTCCAGCAGGCCCAGGCCGCGCACTTCCAGCAGGTTTTGCAGCAGCGGCGGGCAGCGGCCTTCGATCATGTTCGGGGCGATGCGCGAGAATTCCACGGCGTCGTCGGCGACGAGGCCGTGCGAGCGCGAGATCAGTTCCAGGCCCAGCTCGCTCTTGCCGAGGCCGGAGTCGCCCGTGATCAGCACGCCGACGCCCAGCACGTCCATGAACACGCCGTGCATGATGACGCGCTGCGCCAGCTTCTTCGACAGGTACACGCGCAGGTAGTCGATCACCTGCGCGGCCGGCAGCGGCGTCGAAAACAGCGGGATGTTCTGCTCGTCGCAGATGGCGAGGATGTCCGGCGGCGTGTCGAGACCCTGGGCGATGAACAGGGCCGGCGGACCGCCCGCGATCAGTTCGCCGATCAGGTGGCTGCGCGAGCCGGATTTCAAACGCTGGTAGTAATTCAGTTCCTGGTGACCGAACACCTGCATGCGGCCCGGGTGGATCAGGTTCAGGTGACCCACCTGGTCCGCGGCCGAGACGGCGTCGCCGGAAATCTGGCGCTCGCCGCCCGGGAATCCGGCGAACCAGCCCAGTTGCAGGCTGTCGCGGTTGTCGTCGTACAGCCGTTGGATGGTCAGCGGAGTCTGCAGCATGTTCCCTTTCGCAAGGTCAGCCGAGAGCTTGCAGGCTCGGCTGCCAGTTGATGATGCGTTCGTAGACGGCGCGCGGGTCCGTATCGGTCGTCAATGCCGTGCGGATGGCCTCGTCCGAGAACAGTTCCGCGATCTCGGACAGGATCTCGAGATGCTGTTGCGTGACATGGTCCGGGATCAGGAGGAAGAACAGCAGCTTGACCGGCTGGCCATCCGGCGATTCGAACGGAATCGGTTCGAGCAGGCGCACGAACGCGGCCAGCGGCGCCTTGAGGCTCTTGCTGCCCTTGATGCGGCCGTGCGGCACGGCGACGCCGTGGCCGAGTCCCGTGGACCCGAGGCGCTCGCGCGCGAACAGATTGTCCGACACGGTGGAGCGGGCGATGCCGCAGTTGTTCTCGAAGATGAGGCCGGCCTGCTCGAAGGCGCGCTTCTTGCTCGACACTTCCAAATCGAGCTGCACGTTCTCGAGCGAGAGGATTTTGCTTAGATTAGTCATAACACGCTTCTATTGCGGTGCATCCTGGGATGCTTGCGAGCGGGAATTATAGGCCGGTTTTATGGCCGTGTAATTCGATTTCGCATGTCGTTCGGCACCTGTGTGATCCCTGTCGCAAACCTTTGCGTAAAGACCTCGCATCCGGCAATCGGACATGCGCAATTTCCGCCGCGAAATCCCGGGGTTTACGCACAAAACATCGTCCCGGGGCCTCTTTTACCGATTTTTCTAGCGCAAACTTGTCGCTTTGCATATCCGGCGACATGGCGGCACACCTGCCGATATGGCTGGGTTGGCATCGCAAATGTCGTTGGAAACGTACACTGTAGATGGGGACGATCGACGAAAAATCACCCATCCACACTGTTTATTGACGCGCAGTGCGCAAATTCGGCAGTTTTCCGGTGGTGAAATTGGCGCGCCAGGGATTGATGTCCAGGCCGCCGCGCCGGGTGTAGCGGGCGTACACGGCCAGCTTGATCGGTTTGCACTGGCGCAGGATGTCGGTGAAGATGCGCTCGACACATTGCTCATGGAATTCGTTGTGCTCGCGGAAACCGATCAGGTAGCGCAGCAGGCTTTCCTGGTCGATCTGCGGACCGGCATAGCGGATCTGCACGCTGCCCCAGTCCGGCTGGCCGGTGACGAGGCAATTCGACTTGAGCAGGTGCGACACGAGGGTTTCCTCGACCGCGGCTTCGTCGTGATTGGCCTTGAGCAGTTCCGGGGACGGACTGTAGTTGTCGACCTCGATGTCGAGACGGTCGATCAGCAGGCCGTCCTGCTCGCCCATCTTGACCTTGTCGAAGTCTTCGGGCAGGGTCAGCGCCGCGTGCACGGGCGCGCCGAACGCGGTCGACAAATCGTCGCGCAGCAGGGCGAGCAGGGCGTCCGTGTTGGCCAGCCGGGTCTGGTTGAACGAATTCAGGTAGAGCTTGAAGGATTTCGATTCGACGATGTTGGGCGAATCGGCGGGCACGGTAAAAGTCGCGATGGCGACCTGCGGCTTGCCGCGCATGTTCAGCCACGACAATTCGTAGGCATTCCAGATGTCGACGCCGAAGAAGGGCAGCGTGCCGGTCAGGCCGAGCTCGTCGCGCTTTTGCTGGCGCGGGATGGGAAACAGCAGCTCCGGCGCGTACTGGGTCTGGTAGGCCGAGTTCTTGCCGAGAGGCGAATGTTCAGGGGTATTGGTCATGATGTTTTCTCGAGGCCGGCCACGTTCGTGACGTGCGTGGCGATGCCGGTCCGGCGGCGGCAAAGCGGCGTATCGTACACCTTTCCGCAATTGGATGCGTTATCGGCATATCATCGGTGGGCACGGGGTGCCCACCCTACGGCGCTTCGGGTAGCGCGTAGGGTGGGCTCCCCGAGCCCACCATGCACATCCGCGACCGTTTTACAGGAACAGCTTGTACGCCGGATTCGCGCTCTCGTCCCAGTAGCGATAGCCCAGCGTGGCCAGGAACTGGCGGAACTCGTCCATCTCGCCGGACGGCACCTGCAAGCCGACGAGGATGCGCCCCACGTCGCCGCCCTGGTTCCGGTAGTGGAACAGGGAGATGTTCCAGTTCGGCGCCATGCTGTCCAGGAAGCGCATCAGCGCGCCCGGGCGTTCGGGGAATTCGAAGCGGTACAGCAGCTCGTCGTGCGCCAGGCCGCTCTTGCCGCCGACCAGGTGGCGTACGTGCTGCTTGGCCAGTTCGTCGTGCGTGAGGTCGAGGGTGCGGAAGCCGTGTTCCTCGAACGTGCGCGCGACGGTGCCCGACTCGCTGCGGCTGCCGATCTGCACGCCGACGAAGACGTGGGCTTCGCGCTCGTCGCTGATGCGGTAGTTGAACTCGGTGACGTTGCGCGGGCCGATCAGCGCGCAGAAGCGCTTGAAGCTGCCGCGCTGCTCGGGAATCGTCACGGCGAACACGGCTTCGCGCGCCTCGCCCAGTTCGGCGCGTTCGGCGACGAAGCGCAGGCGGTCGAAATTCATGTTGGCGCCGCAGGCGATGGCGACGAGCGTCTCGCCGCGCACCGGGTTCTTCGTCATCAGCGACCGCTCGACATACGCCTTGGCACCCGCGACGGCGAGCGCGCCGGACGGCTCGACGATGCTGCGCGTGTCCTGGAACACGTCCTTGATGGCGGCGCACAGCGCGTCGTTGTCGACGATGATGATCTCGTCGACCAGTTCCTGGCACAGGCGGAAGGTTTCGGCGCCCACGAGGCGCACGGCGGTGCCGTCCGCGAACAGGCCGACGTCCTGCAAGGTCACGCGTTCGCCGGCCTTCAGGCTGCGCGCCATCGCGTCCGAATCGTTGGTCTGCACGCCGATGATCTTGATGTCGGGACGGATCTGCTTCACGTACGCGGCCACGCCGCTGATCAGGCCACCGCCGCCGATCGCCAGGAAGATCGCATGGATCGGGCCCGAATGCTGGCGCAGGATCTCGACGCCGATCGTGCCCTGGCCGGCGATGACGTCCGGATCGTCGAACGGGTGCACGAACGCCAGCTTCTGCTCCTTCTCCAGCACTTGCGCATGGTTGAAGGCGTCGGTGTACGACTCGCCGTGCAGGACGACTTCCACGTTGTTGCCGCCGAAGGCACGCACCGCGTCGACCTTCACGCTCGGCGTCGTGGTCGGCATGACGACCACGGCGCGGCAGTTCAGGCGGGCCGCCGACATGGCGACGCCCTGCGCGTGATTACCTGCCGACGCGCAAATCACCCCGCGGTTCAGTTGCGATTCCGACAAGTTTGCCATCTTGTTGTAGGCGCCGCGCAGCTTGAAGCTGAACACGCTCTGCATGTCTTCGCGCTTCAGGTAAATCTTGTTGTCGGTGCGCTTGGAGAGGCTGGGAGCGTATTCGAGCGGGGTTTCGACGGCGACGTCGTAGACGCGTGCGGTAAGGATTTTCTTGAGGTAGTCGGTAGTCATGATCGATGCGGTCTGTTCGGGTTCCGGGGCGACGCTGACTGTCCTGCTTGGTGGGTAACCGAGGCGAGCAGTGCGGCAGCTTGGCTCGGTAGAGCCTGGCATACCGTGTCGTTACGAGGTGTTTCTCCCCATTATAATGTAATCAACCCATCCGTCCGCCGTCCATCCCTTCTTGCCGATGATCGAATCCGCCGTACTGTGGCTGCTGAAATTCCTCGCCGTGCCCACCGTCGGGCTGACGTCGGTCTTCCTGATCGCCTTCGTTTCCGCCACCCTGCTGCCGCTCGGCTCCGAACCGGCCGTGTTCGCGGTCGTGAAAGCCAATCCGGCCATGTTCTGGCCCGTGATCCTCGTCGCCACGCTGGGCAACACGCTGGGCGGCGTCGTCGACTACTGGATCGGCTACCGCGCCAAGGTCGCCTTCGCGAAGGAGCGCTCGTCGCGCTGGTTCCACTGGCTGAAGCGCTACGGCGCCAAGACGATGCTGCTGTCCTGGGTCCCGGGCATCGGCGACCCGCTGTGCACCCTGGCCGGCTGGCTGCACCTGCCGTTCTGGCCCAGCGTGATCTATATGGCCATCGGCAAGTTCGGACGCTATGTCTTCATGACCGTGACCCTGCTGTACGTGCCGAACGGGTGGTGGAAGTGGCTCGGCGAGCTGACGAACAGGGTGTTCGGGTGAATGCCTTCCCTCAGCGCGGCGCCATGGCCCCTCCCTGAAACTGGGCGTCGCGCGCCAGCATGCGGTCGATGCTGGTTTCGGCGCGCGCCAGGGTGCGGTCCAGGTCCGCGCCGTAGGCGATCACCGCGATCATCGCATCGCCCAGCGTTTTGGCGACGATCGCCTGGCGCGCGACTTCGATCGGCAGCGCCACGCCGTCACGCGCAATGGCGGCAATCTCGCTGCGCAGCGGCAGCCGCGTGAACGACGCCGATTCGATCACCGAGCGGCGCGTCGGCAACTGGCCGGTGTGCGCCCACACGCCGCCTTCATCGTATAAAAACTTGAGGAAGGCCAGCGCGGCATGGCGGCTGCGCGCGTCAAGCGTGCCGCCTTTCAGCAGCACCATCACGTGATTGTCGGCCCAGACGGCGCTGCGGCCATGCAGGCGCGGGAACGGCACCGCCGTGTAGCCTCCCGCGGTGGCGCTGTGCGCCTGATGCGACTGGCGCAGCAGGTCGCCGATGATCCAGGTCCCGTTGATCATCACGGCGCCTTCGCCCGCGGCAAAGCTTTGCAGGGCGGCGCCATAATCCTGGCCGCGCGTGGTCAGCCCTTCCTCGTACATCGTCCTGAGCAGCTGCACGGACGAGCGCACGGTCGCGCTGTGCAGGTCGATGTGGAAGTCGTCCCTGGGGAACAGGGTCGTGTCCTGCTGGCGTACGAGCGTCAGCAGGATGCGCGGGAAGAAGGCCGGATCGTTATCGGTCAGCCAGATGAAATAGGGCTTGCCGGTGGCGGCCTTGAACCGGCGTGCCTGGGCCAGGAGCTCCTGTGGCGATTGCGGCTGCAGCGGCTTGCCGTCCTTCGTCACCAGCCCGGCGCGCTTCATCAAATTGAGATTGATGTGCCACAGCCAGGAATGAGTGTCGAAGGGCAGGGCGTACCGATGGCCGTCGATCGTGACCGCGGTCTGCGCTTGCGGCGTGAAGTCGGCGACATCGATGCCGGCGGCGCGGAACTCGTCGTCCAGCGGCGCGATCAGGCCGCGCTTGACGAAGTCGTTCAGGGCGGAGCTGTGCAGGATGGCGACGGCGGGCATGTCGCGGCCGACGATCCGCGCACCCAGCTGGCTGTAGTACGAACCATGCTCCACCACTTGCGTGTGCACCGTGATCTGCTCGCGGTTGGTGGCGTTGAACTTGTTGACCAGCGTGGTGATGATGCCGCATTCGCCGGTGGCGTTGGCAGTATCGGTCGAGTTGCCGTATTCCGCTTCGCAGGAACCGAAGAAGCGTGCGAACGAGATGTCGGTCGGCGTGGCCGATGCCGTGCTGCCGGCGAACGTCAAGGCCAGGGCGGCGACAAAAGAAATGAGTCTCATGCTGAACGTACCCGGGTGCCGGCGACCGCGGCGACGATGTATTGTTGGAAGAAGGCGTACAGCACCAGCACCGGCGCCGCCGCGAACACGGCTTGCGCCATCAGGAAGCCCAGGCCTTCGGACTGTGCGAAGTTGGTCTGCGTCGAGGCCAGGCCCAAGGTCAGCGTGTAGTGGTCCGATTGGGTGGCGGAGATCAGCGGCCACAGGTAATCGTTCCACGCGCCGAGAAAGGTGACGATGCCCAGCGTGGCTTGCGCCGGCAGCGACAGCGGCAGGATCACGCGGGTGAACACGGTCCAGCGCGAGGCATTGTCCAGCAGGGCGGCTTCTTCCAGGTCGCGCGGTATCGCCTTGAAGTATTGCGTCATCAGGAACACGCCGAACGGCGCCGCCAGGCCGGGCAGGATCAGGCCCGGATAACTGTTGTGCAGGCCCCAGTCGGCGAACATGCGGTGCAGCGGGATGACGACGGCGGTCTGCGGCACGGCCAGCCCGGCCAGCACGAGGCGGTACAGCCAGGTCTTGCCGGGGAACTCGGTGCGGGCGAAGCCATAGCCTGCCAGCGACGACAGCACCAGCACCAGGATGGTCTGGGCGAATGCCACCACGCAGGAATTGACGATCCAGCGGAACACCAGCGAGGTACCGAGGATGTCGCTGTAGTTTTTCAGGGTGTAGGGCGGCGCGAACAGGATGTCGGTGCGCTGCGCCAGCAATTCATTGGGCTTGAACGACAGCGCCAGTATCCACAGCAATGGCGCCACCCAGACAAGCGCGGCCAGCACGGTGGCGCCGAAGATGGCGCGGTTGCCCCAGCGGTTGGTCAGATTCGCATTCATGATTGCGCCTTTCGTGCGTGGCGTTCCAGCCAGCCTTGCAGCGCGATCCCGGCCAGCATCAACAGGAACAAGGCTTGCGCGCCGGCGGCCGCATACCCCAGCTGCCATTGTTCGAACATGGCTTCATACACGAACATCACCAGCGAGCGGGTGCTGTTGTTCGGCCCCCCCTGCGTCAGCAACTGGATCTGGCCGAACACCTGCAACTGTGCGATCAGCTGTGTGACCGCCACGAGGATCACGCTGTGGCGAATCGCCGGCAGGGTGATGTGGCGGAAGCTGCGCCAGCGGCTGGTGTTGTCCAGCGCGGCGGCCTCGTAGACATCGTGCGGGATCTGCTGCAGCGAGGCCAGGAACAGCATCATCGGCATGCCGACGCCCCACCAGACCGTGGCCAGCACGACCATCGGCAACGCCAGCCATTCGCTGGTCAGCGGTGCGCCGGAATCGAGGCCCAGGCCATGCGCGGCGTTGGCCAGCATGCCGTGTTCCGGCATCAGCACCAGGCGCCAGACCAAAGTGACGATGGTGACCGACAGCACGCCGGCGCCGAAGAACACGCCGCGCAGGATGGCGGTGGCGCGGCCCGGCCGGTTCAGCGCCAGCGCCAGCGCCAGGCCCGTGATTACCATGGCGGGCGTGCACAGCGCCGCGAACAGCACGGTGTTGAACGTCGAGCGCACGAACATCTCGTCCTGCAGCAGGTCGATGAAGTTGACGGCGCCGACCCAGCGGCCGATGTTGGAGAGCAGGTCGATCGCGTGGAGGCTGAGCCACAGCCCCTTCGCCAGCGGCCACACCAGCAACGCCAGGTAGCACAGCAGGAACGGGGCGACGAACAGCAGGCCGGTCCAGGCAAAGGCGGTGCGGCGCGCGGGCGCGAGCAGCGAGGAGGGAAGGTCGCGTTTCATCGGTCGCGCCTTATGCCGGATGGTGCGCGGTACCGGCCGCGTCGAACAGGTGGGCGCGCTGCAGGTCCAGGCGCAGGCGGATGGTGGAACCCACGGCCGGCTCCGCGGCGCGCGGCGGCGCGTCGGCCACGATCAGCAAGCCGTCCCGCAACTGCACGTGCAGCAGGGTGCGGTCGCCGAGGCGTTCGATCACCTCCACGGTGCCCTCGAGCTGCCCGTCGGCGGCGGGCGTGATGGCATCCGGGCGCAGGCCCAGTTCCAGCCTGCCTTCCGCCGCGAACGCGGGCACGGCGGTCCGCACGGTCGCGCCGTCGGCCAGCGCGACGGCGCAGCGGCCATCGACGTCGGGCGCGCGCACGACCGGCAGGAAGTTCATGCCTGGGCTGCCGACGAAGCCCGCCACGAACCGCGTGGCGGGGCGTTCATACAGTTCCATCGGCGCCGCGCACTGTTCGATGCGGCCCTGGTTCAGCACCACGATGCGGCTGGCCAGGGTCATGGCTTCGACCTGGTCGTGGGTGACGATGAGCATGGTCGCGCCCAGGCGCTTGTGCAGGCGCGCGAGCTCCAGCCGGGTGCGCGTGCGCAATGCGGCGTCGAGATTGGACAGCGGTTCGTCGAACAGGAACGCCAGCGGCTCCTTGACCACGGCGCGGCCGATGGCGACGCGCTGGCGCTGGCCGCCGGACAGCTGTCCGGGCTTGCGCTCCAACAGCGCCTGCAGTTCGAGCATGTTGGCCGCATCGGTCACGCGGCGCGCGATGTCCGCTTCGTCCATGCGGATGTTGCGCAGGCCGAACGCCAGGTTGTCGCGTACCGTCATGTGCGGATACAGCGCGTACTGCTGGAATACCATCGCCACGCCGCGCTGGCCCGGCGGCAGCGTGGTGACGTCGCGCCCGCCGATGGCGATGCGGCCGCCCGACACCGGCTCCAGTCCCGCCAGCATGCGCAGCAGCGTCGACTTGCCGCAGCCCGATGGGCCCAGCAGCGCGATGAATTCGCCGGGCGCGATCGACAGGTTGAAGTCCGGGATTACCGCGTTCTGGCCATAGCGCTTGCTGACGTTGACCCACTCGATGCCGCCCAGTTCATGTTCCATCTTCATTCTGTTTTGCCGTACTGCCGCAGCAGTTCGACCTCCTCTGTGCAATAGGGCGTCCCGTCGGCATGCAGCACGTCGTGGAACCAGACGGGCGGCGGCGTGTCCGCGTAGGGTCTCTTCCACGAGTCCCACGGCATGTTGGTCTGGCTGCGGCCCGCCACGAAGCCCCAGTTGATCATGCCGATGTGTTCCGTGCGCGCGATCTCCAGGGCGGAACTGAAGGTGGACCCCATGCCGCGCGCCATGTATTCGGTGCAGATCAGCGGGCGGCCGTAGCCCTGCAACTGGTGGACGCGGGCCAGGAATTTTTCCGGACCGCTGTAATCGTGGAAGGTTAACACGTCCGACAGCGCCAACTGCGCTTTCTGCACGTCGTTGAGTACCGTGGACGCCGGCGACCAGTCGTCGCCGAACCAGACGCCGCTGGTCAGCGGCTGCTTCGGCGCGCAGGCCTGGGCCCAGCCGAATACCTGCGGCAGCAGCTTTGCCACCAGCGAGATCTTTTCCTTGGCTTCGAACGGCAGGTAGTACCCCAGGCCGCCGCCCTGGTTGTCAGGCTCGTTCCACAGGTCCCAGCACCACACGCGGTCGTCGTTGCCGAAGCTGGCGACGATGTCCTCCACGTATGCGCGCAGCGCCGGATAGCTGGACGGATCGGCCAGCTGGGCCGCGCCCGGGCTCTGCACCCAGCAGGAATTGTGGACGCCCGGTTCGGGCCAGCGCTGCGGCCCCAGCTCGGGACGCGGATCCCAGCACGAGTCGAACAGCACCAGCATCGTACGGATCCCGTGCCGCGCGGCGATGCCCAGGTAAACGTCGATGCGCCGCTTGAAGCCTTCCGCATCGTGTGCCCACAGCAGGTCGTGCAGGAACACGCGCATGGTGTTCATGCCCAGGCCGGCGGCCCAGCCCAGTTCGAGGTCGATGCGCTCCGCATCGAAGGTGGCGGCCTGCCACATTTCCAGCTGGTTGACCGCGCTGGCGGGAACGAAGTTGGCACCGAGGATGCGCGGTTGCGCCGCGAACCAGGCATGCGCGCGCTGCGGGCTCCACAGCGGAACTTGTGGAACGGTGGGCGTGGCGGGTGCAGTGGTCATCATGGTCTTTCTAAAATCAGGTTGGAAGGGGTGACGTCGTCATGGCGTCAGCGCGGCGGCGCCGAAGCGGGTCCGGCAGCTCTGGTCGGCGCCGCCGTCGGATTGCAGCATCGTCAGGCGCTTGCCGTCGGTCGACGGCAGCAGCGGGCTGGAATAGTTCTGGCACCAGTTGGTCGTCAGCGGCGGCGAAGCGATGGCCAGCGGCGCCGGCGCCAGCTTCCACGGGCCGCTGCCGTCGGCGGTGGTGTTGGTGAACATGACTTTGCCGTTGCCGCTGGCATCCGGGATGCCGTTCTTGTCGACGAGGATCTGGCCGATCGCGATCAGCATGCCGTTGGGCTGGCCCGGCACCGGGGCCCAGGTGAAGGTCGGCGCGTGGCGGAAGAACTGGCCGCTGGCGGTCTCCAGGCGGAAGCCCGGATCGTTGGCGGCGCCCCAGTCGAGGCCATCGCTGGACCGCTTGGCGCGCAGCGCGCAGTCCAGCGTCCCGAGATAGCAGTTCTCGAAGGTCAGCAGATAAGCGCCGTTCGGCAGCTGGCGCACGATGGCCATGCCGGGACGGGATTTGGGATCGTCGCCGGCGACGATGGTGCGCGGCGCGCTCCAGGTGACGCCATCGCGGCTGGTGACTTCCGCCAGGATCTGGGAGTGACCGGCCAGCGTCTCGTCCGAGTAGTAGCACACCAGTTCCCCGGATCTGGCGATGGCGAATTCCGGCTCCCAGA
This sequence comes from Massilia sp. Masssp93, assembly GCF_059491295.1. Lineage (NCBI taxonomy): Bacteria > Pseudomonadati > Pseudomonadota > Betaproteobacteria > Burkholderiales > Oxalobacteraceae > Massilia > Massilia sp. Masssp93. The sequence continues at coordinate 6,699,464 of NZ_CP168502.1, forward strand.
TGCCGGACGGCGCTTTCGGGTTCTTGGGAACGCGCCCCGTGCCGCACAGGGACAGGTAGTTCCAGGTCGCGCCGCCGTCGGCGCTTTGGTAGATGCGGTTTTCCATCGGCGCGTCGCGTTCCTGGCCGACGGATGCCGCGTACAGCAAGGTGCCGGCCGGCAGTGCGCCGATCTTGACCGGCAGCTCGTACAAGGTGCCGCAGCAATGGCCGTTCTTGAAATCGGGATCGGCGACCGTGCCAATGCGCGTGAAACTGGCGCCGTCGTCGTTGCTGGCGTAGATGGCGGCCACCGGCTGGTCGGTGTTCCTGCTGGTGACGCTGGCCACCAGGCGGCCGTTCAACGCCGAGCTCTGGTGATGGCTCTGGCGGATCAGGCGCGGATAGGTCGCGAACGTGTCGGCCAGCAGCGTGCCCTGGTTCGATGCGCCCGCGGCGGGTGGCGTGGCGGCGGCAACTGCGTCCGGCGCGGCCGCGATCGCGCCGCTGCCGCCGCAACCGCTCAGGAACAGTCCCACGCACAGCGTGGCGATGGCAAACATGCCGGTCTTGTTGATCATGCTGGTCTCCTGTTGTTGAGTTCTTAAGTCACAAGTATTTTCGTTGGTTTATTCTCGCAATATACATCATTACTTACAAGAATAGTTGTTATAAATTTGCGTTACTGGCATTTTCGCCACGCGGTATGATGCAGGGCATCATCACCCAACGCGGTGAACTCACAGATTTATTCAGAGGAATAGGGCGCAACATGGATGCTGGGAATCGGTCTTTGCTGGTAGAGGGCGACGCGGTACTGCCGCTGGTAAAAGCACTGGCGTCGGAAACGCGGCAAGCGATGCTGGGCCTGTTGACGCACAAGGTGCTGAACCTGTCGGAGCTGGCCGCCACCATGGGCCTGCCGCATTCCACCGTCAGCTTCAACGTCAACCAGCTGGAAGCGGTGGGCCTCGTGGTGGTGGAAACCGAGCCGGGCACGCGCGGCATCCAGAAACTGTGCTCCAAGCGCTACGACGAAGTGCGCATCCGCCTGCCCGGCGCGGCGGTGGAGGCGGAGCAGAATACCGTCACCATCAGCATGCCGATCGGCAGCTATCGCAGCGTCGAAGCCAGTCCGACCTGCGGCCTGGTCAGCGAGAGCAAGATCATCGGCATGCTGGACGATCCGCGTTCCTTCTTCGAGCCGGAGCACGTCCACGCCCAGCTGCTGTGGTTCGGCGCGGGCCATGTGGAATATGCCTTCCCGAACAATGTGCCGTACGGCGCGGTGACCACCGAGCTGTCGCTGTCCATGGAACTGTGTTCGGAGGCGCCCAACTACAATCCCGACTGGCCGTCCGACATTACGCTGTGGATCAACGAGGTGGAAGTGGGCACCTGGACCTCGCCCGGCGACTTCGGCGGCAAGCCGGCCCTGCTGACGCCGTCGTGGTGGCAGGTGGAGGGCACGACGTATGGCATGCTGAAACAATGGAGCGTCAACGAGCGCGGCGCCATGATCGACGGCGTCTCGCTGGGCGGGACGACCATCGGCGACCTGAAGCTGGGGCAGGCCAATCACATCCGCGTGCGCATCGGCGTCAAGGAAGACGCGCGCAACAAGGGCGGCCTCAACCTGTTCGGCCGCAAGTTCGGCAACTACCCGCAAGACATCGTCATGAAGCTCGGCTTCGAGTTCCCGAGTGGCGTGCCGGTGCCGGTTTCCAAAAAAATCGGCTGAGACAGCGCTTATCCAACAAGTTTTGTTGTTGCTTAGCGTCGGGTTGACCCATTCTTACCCGTTGTTCATAAAATTTCAATATTTATCGCAAATATTATTGAAATAAATGGGAAATACATTCACTATTGCATCGCTGCTGGGGCACTATCGCAAATAAATTTGTTGTAGTGCCCGCCCATAACAAACAAGAATTAAAGCGATGACGCATCGTGCCAGTACTCACGGCATCCGGTATCTGTAGCTCGCCAGGGCATACCGGATCGGCACGGAAGCTTCGTTCAATAGTGGAGACATCACATGCAACAGTTCAAGAGGACGCCGGTCGCCGCGGCCCTGCTGGGCGTATTGACCGGCGCACCGGCCTGGGCGCAACAGCAGCCCGCCGATGCCATCAACGATACCAACACGGTGGTGGTGTCCGGCATCCGCCAGAGCGTACGCAAGGCGGAAGACATCAAACGCACCGCCGACCAGGTGGTCGACTCGATCAATGCCGAGGACATCGGAAAATTCCCGGACCGCTCCGTCGGCGAAGCGCTGCAGCGCATTCCGGGCGTGCAGGTGAGCCGCAATGCCGGCGAGGTCACCAACGTGTTGATCCGCGGCCTGCCGGACCTGGCCACCACGATCAACGGCAATGAAATCTTTACCGGCGACGGACGGCGCCTGTCTTACCAGGACCTGCGGATCGAAGGTGTGGCCGGCCTGGACATGTACAAGTCCGCCACCGCGAACCAGCAGGAAGGCGGCATTGCCGGCGTGATGGATGTGCGGCTGCGCAAGCCGCTGGATTTGAAAGGATTCACCGCCTCCGGCTTCATCGACGGCGTGAATCTCCATCCGCGCGGCAGCGGCGCCGACGCGCACACCGACCCGCAGCTCGGCGGCCTGATTTCGAATCGCTGGAAGACCGCGCATGGCGACGTCGGCGTGCTGCTGGACGGCACCTACGTCAAGGACCGCTTCGTCAATCCGGTGCAGTGGTTCGCGGAACCGGGCGGCGCCTCGTGGCAGGTGCGTCCCGACGGCAGCGCGTATCGCGACGATCGGGGCAATCCCAACCTGGCGGCCGAACGGGCCAAGGGCGGCACCACCACCACGGCCGTGATGCCTTTCCCTGGCGGCGTGTACAACGCCGGGAAGCGCGAGCGCGAGCAGCTGCACGGCGCGCTGCAATGGCGTCCGAGCGACAAGCTGGAAGTGGACAGCCAGGCGATCTACATGGGTTATCGCGGCCGCAGTGCCGAAGACTATCTGTTCGCCGTGGCGCGTGACGGCAACAAGGCGACCAATGTGGTGCTGGTGCCGGACGGCCCTTACTGCAACACGAGCCGTGGCCACGTCTGCCCGATCGCGTCCGCCGACGTGCTGCCGGACTCGGACGGCGTCGCGCCCTACACCGCCAGCAGCACCCAGGCGCACCAGCAGAAAACCGACACCGCGTACGGCAGCATCGGCGCCAAGTACAAGGACGGTCCGTGGCAAGCCACGACGGACCTCGCGTTCACGTATTCGAAGGCCGTCGACGACCGCATCATCATCGACCAGAGCGTGCCGTTCGCCACGCTGCACGTGACGGGCCTGGACGGCGATGGGCACGGCGGCTTTTCCGCCTCCACGCCCGGCCACCCGAACGCCTTGAGCGATCCGTCGCAGTATGTGCTGCGCGGCTTCTTCCAGTCGTGGAGCGAGAGCAGCGGCCGGCAGACGCAGTGGCGCAACGACGTCAGCTACCGCCTGGCGCCGGGCTTGATCGAGAAGCTGTCGGCCGGGTTCCGCTTTTCGTCGCGCGATGCCGAATACCACGGCGCGGAAGGCGGCGCCGATACGCCGGGCGGTGTGCGTCCGGTGCCGGTCGGCGTGTTCGGCTCGTCGTTCGACGATGTCGTGCCGGGCGTGGAGCGGCTGGGCGGCGCCTTCGCTACGCCATCGACCAACTTCCTGCTGGATAACCGCGACCAGGTGCGTCAGTACTACGGCTTGCCGGCGGGACGCCTGGCGGACGACCCGAACCGCCTGTTCAAGCAGACCGAGAAGAACTACAGCGTCTACGGCATGGCCAGCTATGCGTTCGATGTGGGCTCGGTGAGCGTCTCGGGTGTGGGCGGCGTGCGCGTGAGCCGCCTGGACCGCGACCTGACCGGCAACAACCGCATCGGCAACACCATCAGCACGATCAACTCGAGCAGTTCGCATACCGACGTCCTGCCCAGCATCGGCGCCAAGATCGACTGGGCGGCCGACTGGATGTCGCACGTCGGCTGGGGCAAGACGGTCACGCGTCCGGATTTCGCGTCGCTGAACCCCGCGCTGTCGCTGACGCCGCCATCGATCAACCGCCCCGGCTACGGCAGCGCCGGCAATCCGGATTTGAAACCGGTGGAATCGAAGTCCTTCGACCTGACCCTCGAGCGCTACTTCGACAACAACGGCTACGCGTCGCTGGCCTATTTCGACCGCCGCATCGATGGTTATCTGCAGCCGTTCTCGCAGGTGGAAAACATCGACGGCCTGGATTACACGGTGACGCGTCCGCAGAATGCCGGCAAGGGCAAGCTGCACGGCTATGAACTGTCGGCGCAGAAGTTCATGGATTTCCTGCCCGGCGCGCTGTCCGGCCTCGGCGTGCAAGCCAATTACACGTGGATCAGTGGCAGCACCGAAACCGCGAATACCCTGAACGGCAGCGACTATACCGTCACGCCGCTGACCAACGTCGCCAAACGGAACGCCAACCTGGCGCTGATCTACGAGAAGTTCGGCGTCAGCGGCCGGCTGGCGTTCACCCGTCGCGACCGTTATGTCGAATCGCTGAACAACGGCGGCATCCAGCTGCCGCCGACCAATGTGGTGCGTGCGCGTAACCAGGTCGACCTGTCGGTCGGCTACGAGATCAATCCTCGGCTGTCCCTGCAATTCAATGCCTGGAACCTGAGCCACGCCGCCTACGAAAGCTACAGCGGCTACGAACAGTTCCCGCGCGATATCCGTTACGACCCGGCCGTCTATTCGCTCGGCCTGCGCTTCAAGCTGTAATACCGGCTCCTTGCTCCGTTGGAGTATTTGGCGGGGGCCTGCCCCCGCCTTTTTTTGGCACATACGAAAGGACATAACATGCAGATCCGTTTCTATGCCGTGCTGTTCGCGATGCTGTGCTGGCTGAGTGGCGCCAGTGCCGCCGTCACCCTGGGAAATCAGACGTCGTTCTATCCGCGCATGTTGAGGCTGGGCTCGAATGCGCATTTGGTCGCCAGCTTCGATTACGGCAATACGCAAAGCACGATCTGGGACAGCGCCGACAATGGCGCGAGCTGGACCCAGATCGCCACCATCAATCTCGGCGAACCCGGCCACTGCTGCAGCGGCCTGTACGAAACGCCGCAAGGCGCGCTGCTGTGGACCACCTCCACCACCAATGGCAGCGTCCACGCCATCAAGATCTATCGCAGCACCGACCAGGGCCATACCTGGAACCTGCTGTCCACCCCGGTGACGGGCGGCACCGGCGTGTGGGAAGCGGAATTCGCGACCGACAGCGCCGGCCGCCTGGTCATGTATTACTCCAGCGAAGAATATAAAAGCAGCGGGTACAACCAGCTGATCGCCGAGCGCATTTCCAACGATGGCGGCGTCACCTGGAGCAGCGACACCATCGTCGTCGGCGTCAGCGACGGCAACGTGCAGCGGCCCGGCATGCCGCTGGTGGCGCGTCTGCCGAACGGCAGCTATGTGATGACGTACGAAGTCTGCGGCGGGTCGAATTGCGACGCCTTCATCCGCACGTCTTCCGATGGCGTGAGCTGGGGCGTGCCGTCGAATATGGGCACACGCATCGAATCCACGTCCGGCAATCACTTCACGCAGACGCCGACCGTACGCTGGTACAACGATGGCAGCGCCAACGGCCGTCTGCTGGTGACCGGCATGGTCCTGCGCCGCAATGCCGACAACGGTATCGCCGCCGGTAATGGCCAGACCTTCATGTACAACACCAATAATGGCACCGGACTCTGGACCGAAGGCGCGACCCCGCAGGCGGCCGTGACCAACGGCGGCAGCGATGTCTGCAATGGCTATTCCACGCAATTGCTGCCGTCGGCGAATGGCGCGCAATTGTACGAACTGGTCAATGTCGGCTGCTCGATCAAGTTTGCCGCCGGCCCGATGAATAATCCGGTCGCCAGCGGTATCTATACACTGATCTCGAAGAACAGCGGCTTGGCATTGGACGTCAACGCCTGTTCGACGCTGGCCGGCGCCAACGTCCAGCAGTGGACGCCGAACGGCGCCAACTGCCAGCGCTGGAACGTGCAGAACCAGGGTAACGGCGATTACGTGCTGACGTCCATAAACAGCGGCCTGGCGCTGGACGTGAATGCCTGTTCGACGGCCAACGGCGGCAACGTCCAGCAGTGGACGCCGAATGGCGCCCCTTGCCAGGCATGGCATCCGGAGCCGGTCGGTGGCGGTTACTTCCGCCTCGTATCGAAGAACAGCGGCCTGGTGCTCGATGTCGATGCCTGTTCCACCGCGCCGGGCGGCAATGTCCAGCAATGGCAGTGGCTGGGCGGGGATTGCCAGCGCTGGAAGCTGCAACCGTCGCCCTGAAGTTGCCCTGATTGCATCGGCCAGCCCGGGCGGTAACGCAGACCGGACTGGCCGGCGTGGATAAGACGCATCTCTACGCAGGACGCCGTGCTTTAAGCGGAAAAAATCTGTTTTTCCAAAACAAATTCGAGCATAGCGTCAGTTTTCTGTTGGTTTCTGCCTTTCGACCGTTGCAAAAATCATTCCTTCGCCAGCGTGGTGCATCGCAATAAGCTAGAATAGAGAGTCCTACGCGTCAGTACGACAGTCGATCTCCCCATGAACGCTCCTGCCAATATCCACGCCCTGCTCGAAGAAAACGCGCCCATCCGGCTGCGCGAAATCCCCTATAACTACACGTCGTTCTCCGATCGCGAGATCGTGATCCGTCTGCTGGGCGAGTCATCGTGGCAATTGCTGGACGAATTGCGCGGCGCCCGCCAGACCGGGCGCTCGGCGCGCATGCTGTACGAAGTCCTGGGCGACATCTGGGTCGTGCGCCGCAACCCGTACCTGCAGGACGACCTGCTGGACAACCCCAAGCGCCGCGCCAAGCTGATCGAAGCGCTGCATCACCGCCTGGCGGAAGTCGACAAGCGCCGCCTGACGGTGGATGGCAGCGAGGCCGATCCGGCCACCGCGGCCCGTCGCAGTGCCGCCGTCGAACAGCTGCTCGTCGCCGCCCGCAAGGCCGTCGACGACTTCGGCCGCGAGTTCGCCGAGACCTACGACCTGCGCAAGCGCGCCAAGTCCGTGCTGGGCCGCTACACCGACAAGCGCAACATCCGCTTCGACGGCATGCACCGCACGTCGCACGTGACGGATGCCACCGACTGGCGCGTCGAATACCCGTTCCTCGTCCTCGTGCCGGATTCGGAAGACGAAATGGCCGGCCTCGTGAAGGGCTGTATCGAACTCGGGCTGACCATCATCCCGCGCGGCGGCGGCACCGGTTACACGGGCGGCGCGATTCCGCTGTCGCCGCTGTCGGCCGTGATCAACACCGAAAAACTGATCGGCATGAGCGAGGTCGAGATGACCCGCCTGCCGGGCGTCGACCGCGACTACGCGACCATCTACACGGGCGCCGGCGTCGTCACGCAGCGCGTGTCGCAGGCGGCCGAGAAGGCCGGCTTCGTGTTCGCCGTCGACCCGACCTCCGCGCACGCGTCGTGCATCGGCGGGAACATCGCGATGAACGCGGGCGGCAAGAAGGCCGTCCTGTGGGGCACGGCGCTCGACAACCTGGCCTCGTGGCGCATGGTCGACCCGAACGGCGACTGGCTCGAGGTCACGCGCGTCGACCACAACCTGGGCAAGATCCACGACGCGCCGGTCGCCACGTTCAAGCTCGAATGGACGCACCCGTCGGAAAAGGGGGCGCCGAAAGGCGAGCCGTTCCGCACCGAGACGCTCGCGATCGAAGGCCGCCGCTTCCGCAAGGAGGGGCTCGGCAAGGACGTTACCGACAAGTTCCTCGCGGGCCTGCCGGGCATCCAGAAAGAGGGCACGGATGGCCTGATCACGTCCGGCCGCTGGATCCTGCACAAGATGCCGAAGTACACGCGCACCGTCGCGCTGGAATTCTTCGGCCAGGCGCGCGACGCGATCCCGTCGATCGTCGAGATCAAGGATTACCTGGACAGCCTGCCGAAGAACGGCAAGCCGGAATTCGCCAGCCTGCGCCTCGCGGGCCTGGAGCACCTGGACGAGCGCTACCTGCGCGCCGTCGGCTATGCGACCAAATCGAAGCGCGGCACCTTGCCCAAGATGGCGCTGTTCGGCGACATCGTCGGCGACGACGAGAACGCGGTCGCGCTGGCCACGTCCGAAGTCGTGCGCCTCGCGAACACGCGCGTGGGCGAAGGCTTCATCGCCGTGAGCCCGGAAGCCCGCAAGAAATTCTGGCTCGACCGCTCGCGCACCGCGGCCATCGCGCGCCACACGAACGCCTTTAAAATCAACGAAGACGTCGTCATCCCGCTGAACCGGATGGGCGAGTACACGGACGGCATCGAGCGCATCAACGTCGAGCTGTCGATCAAGAACAAGCTGCAGCTCGTCGAGGAATTGCACGCCTATTTCACGTCCGGGAACCTGGAAGTGACGAAGGCCGACGATGCGACCGGCGAAGGCGTGTCGAAGGAAGAAATCCTCGGCGACCGCCCGCAGCAGGCCGACGATCTGCTGGCCCGCGTGTCCGCGCGCTGGACCTGGATCATGGCCAACCTCGACCAGCCGCTGGGCGCCGTGCTCGATAAGCTGGCCGACTTCGGCCTCGACGGTTTGAGCGGCACGTTCCAGGCGCGCCTCGCGCAGCAGCCTGGCGCCACGCTGTTCGACGTCGTGCAGGACCACACCGTGCGCGTCTCGTGGAAGCAAGAGATCCGCGCGCAGCTGCGCCACATCTTCAACGGCGCGGCCTACGAGCCGATCCTGGCCGAGGCGACCGCGATCCACAAGCGCGTGCTGCGCTCGCGCGTGTTCGTCGCGCTGCACATGCACGCGGGCGACGGCAACGTGCACACGAACCTGCCCGTGAACTCGGACGACTACGCGATGCTGCAGGATGCGCACAAGGCCGTCGAGCGCATCATGACGCTGGCGCGTTCGCTGGACGGCGTGATCTCGGGCGAGCACGGCATCGGCATCACGAAGCTGGAATTCCTCACCGAGGACGAGATCCGCGATTTCCGCGACTATAAAAAACGCGTCGATCCGGAAGGCCGCTTCAACAAGGGCAAGCTGCTGAACGGCGAGAGCGGCTACGCCGACCTGCGCAACGCGTACACGCCGTCCTTCGGCCTGATGGGCCACGAATCGCTGATCATGCAGCAGAGCGACATCGGCGAGATCGCCAACAGCGTCAAGGACTGCCTGCGCTGCGGGAAGTGCAAGCCGGTATGCGCCACGCACGTGCCGCAGGCGAACCTGCTGTACTCGCCGCGCGACAAGATCCTGGCGACGTCCGCGCTGATCGAAGCATTCCTGTACGAAGAGCAGACGCGCCGCGGCGTCTCGATCCGCCACTGGGAAGAATTCGAGGACGTGTCCGACCACTGCACCGTGTGCCACAAGTGCGTGACGCCGTGCCCGGTGGACATCGACTTCGGCAACGTCTCGATGAACATGCGTAACCTGCTGCGCAAGATGGACAAGCGCAGCTTCAAGCCGGCGCAGCGCGCGGGCATGTTCTTCCTGAACGCGACCGATCCGACGACCATCAACGCGATGCGCAAGGGGATGATCGACTGGGGCTACAAGGCGCAGCGCCTGGGCGCGAGCGTGCTGAAGGCCGTCGCGAAAGAGCAGACCAAGGCACCGCCCCCGACCACGGGCAAGGCGCCGATCCGCGAGCAGGTGATCCACTTCGTCAACAAGAAGATGCCGGGCAACCTGCCGAAGAAGACGGCGCGCGCGCTGCTGGACATCGAGGACGACAAGGTCATCCCGATCATCCGCAACCCGAAGGTCACGAACGCCGATACGGAAGCCGTGTTCTACTTCCCCGGCTGCGGCTCCGAGCGCCTGTTCTCGCAGGTGGGCCTGGCCACGCAGGCGATGCTGTGGGAAGTGGGCGTGCAGACCGTGCTGCCGCCGGGCTACCTGTGCTGCGGCTATCCGCAGCGCGGCGCCGGCCAGTACGACAAGGCCGACAAGATGATGACGGATAACCGCGTGCTGTTCCACCGCATGGCCAACACGCTGAACTACCTCGACATCAAGACGGTGCTCGTCTCGTGCGGCACGTGCTACGACCAGCTGGCGACCTACGAGTTCGAGAAGATCTTCCCGGGCTGCCGCATCATGGACATCCACGAGTACCTGCTGGAGAAGGGCGTCAGGCTGGAAGGCGTGACCGGTACGCGCTACATGTACCACGATCCGTGCCACACGCCGATGAAGCTGCAGGACTCGATGAAGACCGTGAACGCGCTCGTGCAGACCGTCGACAACGTCGCGATCGAAAAGAACGACCGCTGCTGCGGCGAGTCGGGCACGTTCGCCGTCAGCCGTCCGGACATCTCGACCCAGGTCCGCTTCCGCAAGGAGCAGGAAATGGAAAAGGGCGCGGACAAGCTGCGCGCCGACGGGTTCAAGGGCGACGTCAAGATCCTGACGAGCTGCCCGTCCTGCCTGCAGGGCCTGTCGCGCTACAACGACGACTCGGGCACCACGGCCGACTACATCGTCGTCGAGATCGCGCGCCACCTGCTGGGCGAGAACTGGATGCCGAACTACGTCGCCAACGCCAACAACGGCGGCATCGAGCGGGTGCTCGTATGACGCGTGTGGCCGGCTGCGAGCTGTGCGAGCTGTCGGCGCCCACCGTCGTCGACAACGATAAATTCGCGGTCATCCTCGTCGACGACGCCAACTACCCCGGCTTCGCGCGCGTGATCTGGAAGGACCACGTGCGCGAGGCGAGCGACCTGGCGGACGCGGATCGGCTGCTGCTGAACGATGCCGTGTACAAGCTCGAACTGGCGGTGCGCGAGGTGATGCAGCCGCTGAAGGTCAACGTGGCGAGCCTGGGCAACGTCGTGCCGCACCTGCACTGGCACGTGATCCCGCGCTACGCCGACGACGCGCATTTTCCGGCGCCCGTGTGGGCGCAGGCCGTGCGCGCGACGAACGAGGCGGTGCTGGCCGCGCGCCGGGCGCTGGTGCCGCAGCTGGCGGAGGCGATCAAGCGCCGCTTCATTAAGCGGTAAAATTCGCCTATCCACGTCGTCCCCGGACTGGCCGTCCGCCTTGGCGGGGACCCAATTTTGTATGCGCCGACGCGACGCACGCAGGACTTGGGCTCCCGCCTCCGCGGGAGCGACGGTCATTAACGTTTCCGATCCCATCATGCCTACGCCCACCAACCTCACCATCCGCCAGCAATCGAAGGTCCTGGAAATCGCCTTCGACGACGGCGCCGCCTTCGCCATCCCGTTCGAACTGCTGCGTGTTTACTCGCCGTCGGCCGAAGTGAAGGGCCACGGCCCGGGCCAGGAAGTGCTGCAGGTCGGCAAGCGCGACGTCGGCATCCGCGGCGCCGAGCCAGTCGGCAACTACGGCGTCAAGCCGCTGTTCACGGACGGCCACGAGTCCGGCATCTATACCTGGGATTACCTGTACAAGCTGGGCAACGAGCACGACCGGTTGTGGCAGGATTACCTGGCTCGCCTGCATGCGGCGGGGTATGAAGGCGACAGCGGCCGCGAAGCGAGTGCCGTGCCGGTGGCCGGCCAGAAGGGCGGCGGTTGCGGGAGCGGGGGCGGCGGTGGCTGCGGCAGCCACTGAGCCGTCGCGGAACCGACGGCATCAACGAAAAAAGCGCCGGTTCGATACACGGCGCTTTTTTCTTTGCCGGCCTGGTGGGCCGGCGCTATCCGGTCTGTGTCCCGGTCGGGGATTATTGCGGCTGGATGTTTGCTGCCTGCTTGCCTTTCGGGCCCGACGTGACGTCGAAGCTGACGCGCTGGTTTTCCGCCAGCGATTTGAAGCCGGCCGAATTGATGGCCGAGAAGTGTGCGAACAGATCGTCGCCACCATCGTCAGGTTTGATGAAGCCAAAGCCTTTTGCGTCGTTGAACCATTTCACGGTGCCAGTCGCCATGTTTCTCTCTCTCAAGAAATTTTTTTGAAAAATAATGTGTTTTTGCTGGCGACACATGGTTAAGCGATAAGGCATCCCTGTTCCGAACTGTGCGCAAGCGAAAATCATTATAAGCAGAGTTTTAACAGTTGTGATGCACGATTGCTATCCCGTGTGGCAAAGACGACAGGTGTACGCATGGCAACGATTTCACTGGGCCCGCTCCGGGTAAGACACCTTTAAGCTGAGCACAGCACCCGGCTTGTATAATGTGGCAAGACTAAACGGCTTGCTACCATGACCAACACCACCCATTTCGGCTACAAGACCGTCTCGGAAGACGAGAAGGTTCACGAAGTAGCCAAGGTATTCCACTCGGTCGCGTCGAAATACGACGTGATGAACGACTTGATGTCCGCCGGCCTGCACCGGGTGTGGAAGGCGTTCACCATCGCCCAGGCCGGCATCCGTCCGGGCTTCAAGGTGCTCGACATCGCGGGCGGCACGGGCGACCTGTCGAAGGCGTTCGCCAGGCAGGCGGGGCCGAGCGGAGAGGTCTGGCTGACCGACATCAACGAGTCGATGTTGCGCGTGGGCCGCGATCGTCTATTGAACAAGGGTCTCGTCACCCCCACCTTGCTGTGTGACGCGGAAAAACTGCCGTTCCCCGACAATTATTTCGACCGCGTCAGCGTGGCCTTTGGCCTGCGCAACATGACGCACAAGGATCTGGCGCTGGCGGAAATGCGCCGCGTGCTCAAGCCGGGCGGCAAGCTGCTCGTGCTGGAATTCTCGAAAGTCGCGGCGCCGCTGCAAAAGCCGTACGACGTGTATTCGTTCTCCGTGCTGCCGTGGCTGGGCCAGCGCATCGCCGGCGATGCGGAAAGCTACCGGTATCTGGCGGAATCGATCCGCATGCATCCGGACCAGGACACGCTGAAGTCGATGATGGAAACGGCCGGCCTGGACCGCGTGCAGTACTACAACCTGACGGCCGGTGTGGCCGCACTGCACACCGGCATCAAACTCTGAGGTGAGCAGATGAAAAAATTCTTGGCCAGCATGTTGATCGCGCTGACGGCGCTGTCCAGTATCGCCGACGCGCGCCCGCTCGGCGGCAGCCGGTCGTTCGGCCGCCAGTCGCAGTCCGTGAGCCGGATGCGCGCCCCGGCGCCGGCGCCTTACCAGCAGCCGTCGTACCAGCAGCCATCGTACCAGCGCCCCGCCCCTGCGCCCGCCGTGCCGCCCGCGCTGCCGGTGAAGCGGCCGAGCATGTGGAAAGGCGTGCTGGGCGGTGCGCTGCTCGGCCTCGGCCTGGGTGCGCTGTTCTCGCACTTCGGCATCGGCGGCGCCATGGCGGGCGCCCTGTCGTCGGTGCTGATGATCCTGCTGCTCGTGTTTGCCGTGATGTTCATCGTGCGCATGTTCCGCCGCAAGGACACGCCGGCCAACCCGACGTTTACCGGCTTTAACCAGAATCCCATGCCGGCCTCGGCCACGCCGGAAATCGGCTCGGGCCTGAACAGCGGCTACCAGGGCAACCCCGGCGGCTTCCAGTCGGGCTTCTCGAGCGCGCCGTCGCTCGACAAGGCCGCGCCCGCGCACCAGCAGTGGGGCGTGCCGGCCGGCTTCGACACGGAGGCCTTCCTGCGCCACGCCAAGGCATCGTTCATCCGCATGCAGGCCGCCTGGGACCGCGGCGACGTCGCCGACCTGCGCGAATTCACGTCGCCCGAGGTATATGCCGAACTGTCGCTGCAGATCCAGGAGCGGGGCGGCCAGCCCGACTTTACGGAAGTCGTCGCCATCGATTCCCAGCTGCTGGGCATCGAGACGAACGAGCGCGATTACCTGGCCAGCGTGCAGTTCAACGGCATGATCCGCAATGCGCCGGGCGCGCAGCCGGAACCGTTCGTCGAGGTGTGGAACCTGTCCAAGCCGCTGAACGGCAATGGCGGCTGGGTGCTGGCGGGCATCCAGCAAATTACTTGAACACTTCGCAATAAAAAGCTTGTGCTCCGGGTTTTATGCTCTGGTGAACTGGTAAGATCGAAACCGCCCGACGATGCCGGGCGGTTTTATTTTGTGAATACGAATCCTTCATGTCTTCGACTTCCTCTTTCCTGTCGCCGCAACGCGGCTTGACGGCCCCGGCCGTGGCGACGATCAATCACCTGCTGGCGCAGGAAGCGTGGGCACGCGACGCCCTCATGCGCCACGCCGGCAAGACCGCATGTATCGATACGGGCCACGTCGCCTTGCGCATGCGCGTCGCGCGCGACGGCATGCTCGAGACGGCGGGCGCCGACGATGCGGCCGGCGTCACCATCCACGTCAAGCTGAGCGACGTGCCGCTGATCCTGCAGAACCGCGACCGCGCGTTTTCCTATGTGCGCATCGAGGGCGACGCCGAGTTCGCCAACACGATCTCGCAATTGTCCAAGGGCCTGCGCTGGGATGCCGAGCACGACCTCGAGCGCCTGTTCGGGCCGATCGGCGCCGTGCGCCTGGCCGGCGGGGCGCGCTCGGCCGTGACGGGCGCCGCCGCGGCCGGACGCCGGCTGGCGGAGAACGTCGCCGAATTCCTGCTGGAAGAACGCCGCGTGCTCGTGCGTCCCGCGGCCGTGGACAATTTCGCGGACGACGTCGGCCGCCTGCGCGACGACGTCGAGCGCACGGCCAAGCGCATCGCCAAACTCGAGCAAAAGCTGGAACAGCAGCTCGCACAGCGCGCCGGGCACGGCACCGCGCCCGTACCGACGCTCCCTGACACGCCTTCGGACCACTGATGATCCTGAAATTCCTGCGCCTGCTGAAGATCTTCACCGTCATCGTCAAATATGGCCTGGACGAGATCGCAATTTCCGGGCTGCACGTACCGCGCACCGCCCGCCTGATCAATACCGTCTTCTTCTGGCGCCGCATCAGTTCGCCCCGCGCGATCCGCCTGCGGCTGGCGCTGGAAGAGCTGGGGCCCATCTTCGTGAAATTCGGCCAGGTGCTGTCGACCCGGCCCGACCTGATGCCGCCGGACATCGTGGCCGAGCTGTCGCTGCTGCAGGACCGCGTGCCGCCGTTCGATTCCGACCTGGCCATCGCCCAGATCACACGCTCGCTCGGCGCGGCGCCGGACCTGCTGTTCGCGTCGTTCGAACGCACGCCGGTCGCTTCCGCCTCGATCGCCCAGGTGCACTTCGCCACGCTTAAAAACGGCAAGGAGGTGGCGGTGAAGGTGCTGCGGCCGGGCATGAAGACCACGATCGACGAGGACATTGCGCTGATGCAGATGGCCGCCGGCCTCATCGAAAAAGTGTGGGCCGACAGCCGCCGCCTGAAGCCGCGCGAAGTGGTGGCCGAGTTCGACAAATACCTGCACGACGAGCTCGATCTGATGCGCGAGGCGGCCAACGCCAGCCAGCTGCGCCGCAATTTCGCGAATTCCGATCTGCTGCTCGTGCCGGAAATGTATTGGGATTACTGTTCCAGCAGCGTGATCGTGATGGAGCGGATGAACGGCATCCCGATCTCGCAGACGGACCGCCTCGCCGCGGCTGGCGTCGACCTCAAGAAATTGTCCAGCGACGGTGTCGAGATCTTTTTCACGCAGGTTTTCCGTGACGGCTTTTTTCACGCGGACATGCACCCAGGGAACATCCTCGTCTCCATCGATCCGGCCACGTTCGGCCGCTACATCGCGCTGGACTTCGGCATCGTCGGCACGCTGAACGATTTCGACAAGGACTACCTGTCGCAGAACTTCCTCGCCTTCTTCCGGCGCGACTACAAGCGCGTGGCCGAGGCGCACATCGAATCCGGCTGGGCGCCGCGCGAGACCCGCGTCGACGAACTGGAAGCCGCGGTGCGCGCCACGTGCGAGCCGATCTTCGACCGGCCGTTGAAGGACATTTCCTTCGGCCAGGTGCTGTTGCGCCTGTTCCAGACGTCGCGCCGTTTCAACGTCGAGGTGCAGCCGCAGCTCGTGCTGCTGCAAAAGACCATGCTCAACATCGAGGGCCTGGGCCGCCAGCTCGACCCCGACCTCGACCTGTGGAAGACGGCGAAACCGTACCTGGAACGCTGGATGGCCGAGCAGGTCGGCTGGCGCGGCATGGCCGAGCGTCTAAAAGCCGAGGCGCCGCGCTTCGGCCAGATCTTTCCGCAGCTGCCGCGCCTGATGCACCAGGTCTTGCACAAGCGTGCATACAGCGACCTCGACATGGGCGACCTCATGGCGAAGATGTTGCAGGAGCAGCGCCGCGCCACCCGTCTGCTGGCCTTCCTCGCCTGCGCGACGGGCGTGGTGGCCGTGCTCGTCGGCGCGATGTTCGCCGCCGGGCACTTGCACTGGACGCCATGATGGCCGCGCCGCCGGCGTTCGCCAGCCGCGATCCGCTGTCGCCGCGATTCTGGGACGAGCGCTTCGAGCGTGGTTTCACGCCGTGGGAGCGGGGCGGCGTATCGCTGGCACTGCGCCGTTTCGTGGCAAACGCCGATCGTCCGCTGGCGGTACTGGTGCCCGGCTGCGGTTCGGCGCACGAGCTGGCCTTGATGTGCGAGGCCGGCTGGGATGCCGCCGCCATCGATTTCTCGCCTGAAGCCGTCGCGCGCGCCCGCGCGCTGGCCGGCCCGTGGGCGGACCGCATCGTGCAGGCCGATTTCTTCGCGTACGCGCCGCCGCGGCCGCTGGACCTGATCTACGAACAGGCGTTCCTGTGCGCGCTGCCGCCCGCGCGCCGCCCGGACGTGGCGCGGCGCTGGGCGGCGTTGCTGGGGCCGGGCGGTTTATTGGCCGGGTATTTCTTCTTCGACGATGTGGCCAAGGGGCCGCCGTTCGGGATGTCTCGCGGGGAACTGGATGCGTTGCTGGCGAGCGCATTTGAATGCGTGGCCGACGAGGCGGTCGAGGATTCGATACCAGTGTTCGCGGGCAAGGAACGCTGGATGGTCTGGCGCCGCCGCTAAAAAGAAAGGGCCCGCAAGCGGGCCCCGATTTGAAGTGCTTTTCTTCGGTATTGCGGCGGGCCGGAAACCGGTCGCGCAAACTTCTGTTTCTTAAATCCTGTGCAGCGTTGACGCTGTCGAGAATGCTATTTAAACAGTTAAGTTGATGTTCGGCAAACGGAACTCATCCGTGCGCTGACGAAAAACAACACTGTTTCCATGCTGCAGCAAGTTGCCCGAGCGGCCATCCGGCCCCCGGATGCCGGCCAGAGTCAAAATCTCCCGCAAAAGCTTTATAATTCAGGGTTTTGATGATTTTTGCGGAGTATTCAGATGCCGATTTACGCCTACCGCTGCGATGAATGCGGTTTTGCCAAAGATGTACTGCAAAAGATTGCCGATCCGGTTCTGACCGTTTGCCCGTCGTGCGGGAAGTCATCGTTCAAGAAGCAAGTCACCGCGGCCGGTTTCCAGTTGAAGGGTACCGGCTGGTACGTGACGGACTTCCGCGGTGGCTCTGCGCCGGCAACCGGCACGACGCCGCCGGCGTCGACGTCGACGTCGTCCGACGGTGGCGCAAGCACGTCGGCGTCGTCGGACGCGCCGGCACCCGCCGCCGCGCCGGCGAAAGACAGCAGCACCTGACCGCGGCACCGGCCCCGCGGCCGGCGCATAATGAGCACCCGACACATTCACCGGACGAGATCCGTCACGACAATCGATGCGTAAATATTTCATCACAGGCGCGCTGGTGCTGGTGCCCCTCGCGATCACGGCCTGGGTGCTGAACTTCGTGATCAGCACGCTGGACCAGTCGCTCGTGCTCGTGCCGAGCGAGTGGCGGCCGCAGACGTACATTCCCGGCCTGGGCGCCATCATCACGCTGGCCATCGTGTTCGTGACCGGCCTGCTGACCAATAACCTGGTCGGCAAATGGTTCGTGCGCATGTGGGAGCGGCTGCTGCAGCGCATCCCCGTCGTGAACTCGGTGTACGGCAGCGTCAAGCAGGTGTCCGACACGCTGTTCTCGTCGTCGGGCAATGCGTTCCGCAAGGCCGTCCTGATCCCGTACCCGCACGAGAATTCGTACACGATCGCCTTTCTCACCGGCGTGCCGGGCGGCGACGTCAAGAACCACCTGGTGGGCGACTACGTGAGCGTGTACGTGCCGACCACCCCCAACCCGACTTCCGGCTTCTTCCTGATGATGGAACGCAGCCGGGTCGTCGAGCTGGACATGTCGGTCGACGCGGCGCTCAAGTACATCGTCTCGATGGGCGTCGTGGCGCCGCCGCCGCCGGCCGAGGCGACCGCCCCCGCCGCCATCGCGGCGCAATAGAAGAACAAGGCAGCAAAGAATCCAGGGGCCGCGATTGAAGCGGGCCCACCGAATCAACCAACCAGGATCGAAAAACTATGTCCTCCATGCGTACTCACTACTGCGGCCTCGTGACCGAAGAGCTGCTGGGCCAAACCGTCAGCCTGTGCGGCTGGGTGCACCGCCGCCGCGACCACGGCGGGGTGATCTTCATCGACCTGCGCGACCGAGAAGGCCTCGTGCAGGTCGTCTGCCACCCCGACAATGCCGACGTCTTCAAGGTCGCCGAGCACGTGCGCAACGAGTACTGCCTGCGCGTGACGGGCACCGTCGTGAACCGCCTGGAGGGCACCGCCAACGCCAACCTGAAGTCGGGCAAGATCGAGATCAACACCACCAAGCTCGAAGTGCTGAACGCGTCCGTGCCGGTGCCGTTCCAGCTGGACGACGACAACCTGTCGGAAACGACCCGCCTGACGCACCGCGTGCTCGACCTGCGCCGCCAGCAGATGCAGCACAACCTGCGCCTGCGTTACAAGGTGTCGATGGAAGTGCGCAAGTACCTGGACAACCTGGGCTTCATCGACATCGAGACCCCGATGCTGACCAAGTCCACGCCGGAAGGCGCGCGCGACTACCTGGTGCCGTCGCGCGTCAACCCGGGCAACTTCTTCGCGCTGCCGCAGTCGCCGCAGCTGTTCAAGCAGCTGCTGATGGTCGCCAACTTCGACCGCTACTACCAGATCACCAAGTGCTTCCGCGACGAAGACCTGCGCGCCGACCGCCAGCCGGAATTCACCCAGATCGACTGCGAGACGTCGTTCCTGACCGAGCAGGAAATCCGTGACCTGTTCGAAGACATGATGCGCGTGGTCTTCAAGAACGCCGCCGGCATCGACCTGCCGAACCCGTTCCCGGTGATGGACTTCGCCACCGCCATGGGCCTCTACGGTTCGGACAAGCCGGACATGCGCGTGAAGCTGCAGTTCACCGAACTGACCGAATTGATGAAGACCGTCGAATTCAAGGTCTTCAACAACGCCGCCAACATGGCCGGCGGCCGTGTCATCGGCCTGCGCGTGCCGCAGGGCGGTTCGATGCCGCGTTCGGAAATCGACGCGTACACGCAATTCGTCGGCATCTACGGCGCCAAGGGCCTCGCCTACATCAAGGTCAACGAGAAGGCCAAGGGCCGCGACGGCCTGCAATCGCCGATCGTCAAGAACCTCTCCGACGACGTGCTGGCCAAGGTGCTGGAACTGACCGGTGCACAAGACGGCGATCTGATCTTCTTCGGCGCCGACAAGGCGAAGGTCGTGAACGACTCGATGGGCGCGCTGCGCGTGAAGATCGGCCACTCGGAATTCGCCAAGAAGGCCGGCCTGTTCGAAGAAGTGTGGGCGCCGCTGTGGGTCATCGATTTCCCGATGTTCGAGTACGACGAGGAAGGCGACCGCTGGAACGCCACGCACCACCCGTTCACGGCGCCGAAGGATGGCCACGAGGACATGCTCGAGACGAACCCGGGCGCCTGCATTGCCAAGGCCTACGACATGGTGCTGAACGGCTGGGAACTGGGCGGCGGCTCGATCCGTATCCACCGCGAGGAAGTCCAGAGCAAGGTGTTCCGCGCGCTGAAGATCGACGCCGAAGAAGCGCAGCTGAAGTTCGGCTTCCTGCTCGACGCCCTGCAGTACGGCGCGCCGCCGCACGGCGGCCTGGCGTTCGGCCTGGATCGCCTGATCACGCTGATGACGGGTTCCGAGTCGATCCGCGACGTGATCGCGTTCCCGAAGACCCAGCGCGCGCAGGATCTCCTGACCAACGCGCCGTCGGAAGTCGACGAGAAGCAGCTGAAAGAGCTGCATATCCGTCTGCGCAACGAGCCGAAGGTCGCGTAAGCCTTCGTTATTGTAGACGGATGAATCGTCGTCCCCGCCTCCGCGGGGACGACGCTTTTCATGTGGCGCTACAATGGCGTCATGACGCATAAAATCCCCGAATCCGTCCTCGTCGTCATCCACACCGCCGACCTGGAGGTGCTGCTGATCGAACGCGCCGACCGCCCCGGCTTCTGGCAATCCGTCACCGGCTCCCTCGACCACCCCGGCGAACCGTTGCTGGAAACGGCCGCGCGCGAACTGTTCGAGGAAACGGGCATCGTCGCCGACGGCGCACGCATCGTCCTCAAGGACTGGCACCTGTCCAACGTCTACGAGATCTATCAGACCTGGCGCCACCGCTACGCGCCCGGCGTCACCCACAACACCGAGCACGTGTTCTCCGTCTGCGTCCCCCGCGACATCGCGATCACCCTCGCGCCGCGCGAACACCTGCACTACGCCTGGCTGCCGTTGCTGGAAGCGGCCGACCGGTGCTTTTCCAGCTCGAACGCGGAAGCGATCCTGCATTTGCCGCGCCACGTCCAAGCGGCGTAGACAAAAACACGATCCAGGCGGCCGACGTCGTCCATTTCAACTGTGCGCCAAGGAATCTGTGCTATTTTGCCTTGCCTCGTAGCAATGACATTCCGATCGACATCCCATGCGCAGCGCAAAACATCTCAGATTCGTCGTCCTGGCCGTCTTCACCGTCATGGTGCTGGTGGCGGCGGTGCCGTTCTGGTTGAATCGCTCCGTCAACGTCCTGCTGGCGCAGACGCGCGCCGACCTGCTCGCGCAGCAGCGCCTGGACGACGTCCTGACCAGCCTGCGCGACGCCGAGACGGCGCAGCGCGGCTTCGTCATCACCGGCAACGAGGCCTTCCTCGAGCCGTATGAGCGGGCCCGGCGCACGCTGCCCTCGGCCCTGCACGACGCCAAGGAGCTGGCGCGCACGGATGCCGAACGGGCCAGCGTGTGGCGCATCGCGCGCGTGGCGGAACTCAAAATGGCCGAACTCGACGAGACCATCCTGCTGCGCCGCCGCGCCGGTTTCGACGCGACCGAGCGTGTGGTCAGCTCGCTGCGCGGCAAGCAATACATGGACGAGCTGCGCCAGCTCGTCGCCGCGGAAGATGCGCGCGGCAAGGCCAGGCGCGACGCGCTGCGGGTCGACCTGCTGGCGCGCTCCGGGCGGTCGTTCACCGTGAGCCTCGCGGCGACCGCCTGCAATATCCTCGTGCTGGGCATGTTGCTGCTGATCGTGATGCGCATGCTGCGCGCGCGCCGCGCCGCCGCCGCGCAGCTGGAGATGCAGGCCGGCCAGCTCACCGAGGCGGTCGCCCTGACGACGCGCCACAACCGCGAACTGAAACTGGTCGCGGAACTGCTGCGTGCCGTGGAAGCCGTGCCGTCGATCCCGGACGCCGGCCCGGTGATCGCGCGCACCATGCCGAAACTGCTGCCCGGCGTGGCGGGCACGCTGTTCCTGCTGCGCGACGACGACCCCAACATGCTGGACCGCCACACGCAGTGGGGCACGCCGTCCGACCAGCCTTCGGCCATCGACATCGAGTCGTGCTGGGCGCTGCGCCACGGGGCGCGTTACCGGACCGCCGGCTACGATGACCCGGCGTGCGCCCACTACCGCGCGCCGGCGGACGAGACGGCGGGGCGCCTGTGCATCCCGCTCGTCACGCACGATGAACTGGTCGGCATGCTGCACGTCGAAGGACTGGCGCGCGGCCCGGGGGAGGACGAGCAGGAGCGCCTGGCGGTGACGGTCGCGGAGCAGCTCGCGCTGGCGCTGGGGAATGTGCGCCTGCGCGAAACGCTGCGCCGGCAATCGGTGCTCGATCCGCTCACCGGCCTGTTCAACCGGCGCCATTTCGACGCCGCCCTGAAACGCGAGCTGGCGCGGGCGCGGCGCAAGGACGTGCCCGTGAGCCTCGTACTCGTCGACATCGACCATTTCAAGCGCGTCAACGACGAGTACGGCCACGCCGTCGGCGACGCCGTGCTGCGCACCATCGCCCAGCAACTGCGCCTCGGCATCCGCGAAGGAGACATCGCCTGCCGCTACGGCGGCGAGGAGATGGTCCTGCTCCTCCCGGAATGCACGGCGTTCGATGCGGGCGCGCGCGCGGAGGCGATCCGCATCGCGCTGGGCAGCATCAAGCCGAGCGCCGAGGGCGAAGGGCCGGAGCGGATCACGGCGTCGTTCGGCGTCGCCGCCTATCCCGTCCACGCCGAGGATGCCGAGGCGCTGTTCTGGGCGGCCGACAAGGCGCTGTACCGCGCCAAGGAGCAGGGGCGCGACCGCGTGGCGACCGGCCCCTGAGACGGGACTGTTGCAAACACCCAACCGTCGAATCGTGCCGCCGCCGCCACAAGACGTCACAAATTCTACGTGGAAACAAATGTTTCTTGACCGTAATGGTGGGACTTGATACTTTCGGTCTTGAAGATTTCCCTCTACAAGTGCCCACGTACCGAGGCGCATCATGGCCGACACGCTTACCATTCCAATCGACCAGGTCCAGATCGGCCTGTATATCTACCTTGACCTGAAGTGGTTCCAGCACCCCTTCGCGTTCAGCCATTTCAAGGTCAAGACCGAAGACCAGTTGCGCATCCTGCACGGCCTCGGCCTGGCCACGGTCCGCGTCGATCCCGCGCTCAGCGACATCCCCGTGCCCACGGCGGCGCCGGCCCAGCCGGCACCGGCGGCGCCGGTCCCGGTGTCGCCGGAGTCGCGTGCCGACTCGCCGGTCATGGCGGCGAAACGGGCAATGATGGAGCGCATCCGCGAGCAGCGCGAGAGCGCGGCGCGCATCGAGCAGGCCTTCGTCAATACCGCGCGCGCCATCCGCGACATCGACCGCAACCTGTTTTCCCAGCCGGCCGAGACGGTCCGCGTGGCCGGCAAGCTGATCGGCCAGATCACGGATTCGATCCTGTCCGCGCCGGAACTGGCGATCAACCTGATGGGCGACAAGCTGGGCGGCGAGGAAGTCTATGTGCATTCCCTCAACGTCACGATGCTGTCGATGATGATCGCCCGTGACATCAAGCTGCCGCACGAGGTGGCCAGCCTGCTCGGCATGGGCGCGCTGTTCCATGACGTCGGCACCCGGAATATCCCGGACAAGGTGATGAACAAGCTCGATGCCTACAACCATGCCGAGCAGGCGTTGATGGAAACCCATTGCCACGGCGGTCTCGAGATCGGCCAGAAGCTGGGCCTGGCGGCACCGGCGCTGGCCATCATCCGCGACCACCACGAGATGTTCGACGGCAGCGGCTATCCGCGCCACCTGCAAGGGGAGGCGACCAGCATCCTCGCCCGGATCGTGTCGATCGCCAACCATTACGACGAATTGTGCAACCCGCGCAATCCGGCCGATTCGCTCACGCCGCACGAGGCGCTGTCGCTGATGTTCGCCAAGATGCGCAGCCGCTTCGATCCCAAGCTGCTGCAGGTGTTCATCCGCTGCCTCGGCGTGTACCCGCCGGGCACGATCGTCCAGCTGGGCAACGGTGTCGTCGGCATGGTCGTCAACGTCAACACCGCCAAGCCGACCAGGCCGCAGGTCATGATCTACGAGGCCAGCGTGCCGCGCGAGGAAGCGATCGTGGTCAACCTCGAGCAGCAGCCGGACCTGAACATCGTGAAGTCGATCCGCCCGTCCCAGGTGCCGAAGGACATCTACAATTACCTCAGCCCGCGCAAGCGCGTCAGCTACTACTTCGATGCAGGTGATCCGGGCCGGAGGAGCCAGCCATGAGCCTGCACCAGCTGATGGTCGACCACAGCCCCTACATGGTGATGCTGGTCGACCCGGCCGACCTGCGCATCCTCGTCGCCAACCGCATGGTCGAACAGGTGCTCGGTTACTCGGGCGCGCAGTTGCGCGAGATGCTGATCACCGACATCGAAAGCTCGCTGCAGGACGTGTTCTACTGGGAGGACGTGCGCGCCGGCCAGTACCTCGACGTCGAGGCGCAGGAGGGCGAGTACCTGTGCGCCGACGCGGCGATGCTGACGGTGATGAAGTCGATGCGCGTGATCCGCGACGGCGACCGCCCGCTGCTGCTGGTGCGGGCGCGCGACTGCCGCCACGAGCGCCAGGTCGAGGACCTGCTCGAGCAGACCCTGGCCCAGTTGCGCACGACGCTGGAGTCGACCGCGGACGGCATCCTGGTGATCGACTGGCACGGCAAGATCACGAGCATGAACCGCTTGTTGTCGGCGATGTGGGAGATCCCGGCCGCGCTGCTGGAGGCCGGCGACGACGACGGCATCGTCGAATACATCGCGGGCCAGGTCGAGCAGGGCGAGTTGATCCGCAGCCAGCTGCGCCAGGTGGCCGATACGACCGAGACGCAGGACCTGTTCCGGCTCCGTAACGGCCGGTTCTTCGAATGCCGCTCGCGGCCGCAGTTCCTGGGCGAGCGGGTGATCGGACGGGTGTTCGGCTACACCGACGTCACCGAGCGCCACCGGGCCGAGGAAGCGCTGCGCGAGTCGCGCGACCAGCTCGAATCGAAAGTGCGCGAACGCACGCGCGACCTGCGCGAGGCGAATGCGACCCTGGAGCACGAAAAGGCGCGCCAGGCGGAGCTGATCAAGAAGCTGGGCGAGGCCCAGAGCCAGCTGCTGCAATCGGAGAAGATGGCCTCGATCGGCGTGCTGGCGGCCGGCGTCGCGCACGAGATCAACAACCCGATCGGCTTCGTCAACTCGAACCTGGGCAGCCTGCAGCGGTATGCCCAGTCCATGCTCCGGCTGCTCGACAGCTACGAGGCGCTGGAGGGCTCGTTCAGTCCGGACGACCGCGCGGCGATCGCGCGGATCAAGAAAGAAGTCGACGCCGACTACCTGCGCGAAGACCTGGAGCCGCTGCTGCGCGAATCCCTCGACGGCATCGACCGCGTGCGCCGCATCGTGCAGGACATGAAGGATTTCTCGCACGTCGACGGCGGCGGCCTGCAGTACGCCGACCTCGAAGCTGGCCTGAACAGCACGCTGAACGTCGTCTGGAACGAGATCAAGTACAAGGCCGAAGTGACCAAGGAGTATGCGCAGATCCCGCAGATCGAGTGCTATCCGTCGCAGCTGAACCAGGTATTCATGAACCTGCTGGTCAACGCCGCGCATGCGATCGAAAAGCACGGACGCATCACCCTGCGCACCGGCCACGACGCGACGCAGGTATGGATCGAAGTCGAGGACACCGGCACCGGCATCCCGGAGGACAAGCTGGGGCGCATCTTCGAACCCTTCTTCACGACCAAGCCGGTGGGCAAGGGGACCGGCCTTGGCCTGTCGCTGTCGTACGGCATCGTGCAAAAGCACGGTGGGCGCTTCGACGTGCACAGCGAAGTGGGCAAGGGCACGCGGTTCCGCGTCGTCTTGCCGCGTTTCCGGCCGGCGTCCGACGCCGACGCGGCCAACTGACGATTGCCGGGCGCAAGCCCATCTTCTCCCTCGACGACCTGGCGCCGGCAGCAACCGGTGCGCGCGCCCTGCTGCGCGCCGGCCCGGAACTTCCGGACGGCGCCCTGGTCAAAATTTGGCGCTGGCGGACTGAAGTCCGAAGCGCACCATGACGCTCCCCGCCCGGCACGCCGAGGGCCGGATCGCGTCGTAAACACATTAATCGACGTGATAATTTGAGAGATTTACTTTGATCGATCCTGCTCGATTCTTTCACGAGCGGTTCTGCTTCACTGTATGCACAGAATTTAATTTAGACAATTTAAATTCGCACAATACAATCGTTCGTTTGACAGTGAGAAATGATTTTATTAAGGTCAACAAGTCGTTTTTGACGACTTTTCATTTTAGCAATGTCCAACAAAGGGAGGAATCATGAGCGAACGCAGACACGAGCAGAAGGTCAAGGACGTTGGCGTTGATAACGATTACCTGTGCATCGAGCTATTGAGCGGTCTCCGCCTGATGGGCCCGCTGCGCACCAATCCGGTCTACCGCGACCCCGTCATCCCACCCGAAGCGCGTCCTCTGCCGAACGGCGATTTCAGGCACGCCGCCGTTGCCCCCTGAGCAGTCCCCCGACGCCTTTCCCGGCCACGAGCCGGGAGAGGCTCCCCGCGCACGATTGCGCTCCCCGCCCGGGAAGGGCACGGACTGATGGGGTTACAATGTTCCCATGAAAATCCGTGTTGCGACCTACAACATCCACAAGGGCGTCTCTTCCTTTCGTAGTACGCCGCGCGTGTTGGCGCTGAAAAAAGCCATCGGCGCGTTCGGTGCGGACGTCGTGTTCCTGCAGGAAGTGCAGGGCCGGCACGACCGCTACCAGGTGCGCTACGGTGAAAAGGTACGCAGCCCCCACCATCACTGGCCGGAGAAGGCCCAGCACGAATTCTTTGCCGGCGAAAACCTGCATTCCGCCTATGGCATGAACGCCGTGTACGACCATGGCCACCATGGCAACGCGCTGCTGTCCGGTTTCGAGATCTCGAATACGCGCAACCACGACGTGTCCGACCATGCTTACGAGCAGCGCGGCATCCTGCACTGCGTGCTGGAGACGCCGTCCGGCAATGTGCACTGCTACGTCGTGCACCTGGGCCTGTTCGAAGGCAGCCGCCGGCGCCAGACCGACCTGCTGATTCAATGTGTGCAGGATTCCGCGCCGAATGGCGAACCGGTCATCATCGCGGGCGACTTCAACGACTGGCGCAATACCCTCAGCGATTGCCTGCGCATGAAGCTGGGCGTCGTTGAAGTATTCGATGAACTGGAGCGGCCGGCCCGGCTCGGCGTCAAGATTGGTGATATGGTGCGGAATGTGGCCGGACGCGAAAAACGCCTGGTCCCGGCGCGGACGTTTCCCGCCGCGCTGCCCTGGTTCCGGCTCGACCGGATTTATGTGCGCGGCTTCAAGGTCGAGCATGCCGAAGTGCTGCACGGCCCGCAGTGGGCGCGCCTGTCCGACCACGCACCGATCGTGGCCAATCTGCAGCTGGCATAGCAATGCGCACCGTCACCTATGTAGCCAACAACGACGTTACCCTCCTCGAAAGCGGCAGCACTTATTTCCCGGCGCTGCTGGCCGCGATCGATGCGGCCCAGCACGAGATCCTGTACGAAACCTATATCTATGCCGAGGACGCGACGGCGCGTGCCGTCACCGATGCGCTGATCCGCGCCGCCGGGCGCGGCGTCAAGGTGCGCGTGCTGGCCGACTGGTTCGGCACCGGCAACCGCATCGCCTGCCGCCTGAAAGCGGAATTCTGCGCGGTCTGCGTGCATTACCGCATGTTCAATCCGTGGTTCAGGCGCGGCGCCGCACGGAGCCACCGCAAGATCGCCGTGATGGACCGCCAGGTCGCCTTCGTCGGCGGCATCAACACGAACGACGACAACCTGCACGACTACGAACCGCACGCGCCGCTGCCCGCGCCGCGCTGGGATTTCGCCGTGTGCGTGCGCGGCCCGCTCGTGACGGAAATCCACCGCGAAGCCCAGGCGCAGTGGACGCGGGCCGGCCACTTGCCGCTTGTTCGACGGATCAATTTGTTCCGCGAAATGCGCAAGCAGCCGGCCGCGCTCGGCGATCACCCGATGCGCGCCGCCTTCGTCGTGCGCGACAACCTGCGCAACCGCCGCACCATCCAGCGCGCCTACCTGCAGGCGATCGGCCGCGCGCGCAAGCGCGTGCTGATGGCCACGCCGTATTTCGCGCCGGGCCGCAAATTCCGCGAGGCGCTGTGCCAGGCCGCGCGCCGCGGCGTCGACGTCTGCCTGATGATCGGCGTGGGCGAATT
The DNA here is from genome assembly GCF_059491295.1 of Massilia sp. Masssp93. Classification (NCBI taxonomy): domain Bacteria; kingdom Pseudomonadati; phylum Pseudomonadota; class Betaproteobacteria; order Burkholderiales; family Oxalobacteraceae; genus Massilia; species Massilia sp. Masssp93. Next base: position 6,727,296 of record NZ_CP168502.1, read on the forward strand.
CCGCATGCAGGATGCCGTCGCCTCGTCGTTCTATCCGCAACTGCTGGCGGCCGGCGTGCGCATCGTCGAGTACCGCAAGACCCAGCTGCATGCCAAGGTCGCGGTCGTGGACGACAACTGGGCCACGGTCGGGTCCAGCAATTGCGACGGGCTGTCGCTGTTCGTCAACCAGGAGGCGAACGTCGTCGTGCGCGATGCGCAATTTGCCGCCAGCCTCGCCCGCCAGATCGAGCGCGGCATCGCCGACGGCGTGCAGGTCTGCATGGATGATTTGAGACAATTGGGTTGGGTGCGCCGCTGCGGCCACGAAATGGCCTATTTTCTCTATAAAATGACCATGCGCGTCGTTGCGATCGGCTATGCATGAGTGGAGTGATATGACGGAACATGACAACGTAAGGATCGACAAATGGCTGTGGGCCGCGCGCTTCTTCAAGACGCGCTCGCTGGCGGCGGATGCCGTCGACCGCGGACGCGTGCGGATCGGCGGCGAGCCCGTCAAACCCGCCCGTTCCGTGAGAGTCGATGATAAGATTTTCATCGACAACGGTTCGAACCGCTGGGAAGTGGTCGTGCAGGGCCTGTCCGACAAGCGCGGGCCGGCACCCGTCGCCCAGGCCCTGTACCGCGAGACGGAAGAGAGTATCGTGCGCCGCGAAAATGATCAGGAAGCACGCCGTTTGTTCCCCGAACCGGGCAGCACGATCAAGGGCCGCCCGACCAAGCGCGACCGCCGCGCCATCACCCGCGCCGGGGGCTGAGCAGCCCGCCGCGCGTTGCGACCAGGGCACTAGAACGGTGCCTCTAAGTTCCCGTTTGACATTTCACGGCCGGTAGATAATAGTACGAGCGTTCGGATTTTTTCGGCCAGAAGAAATCCTCTCTTACGCGAGGCATATTATTAATACTTCCGCAAAATCGATGAGCATGCGCAAAGGCGAGATGACGCGGGCCGCCATCCTCGACGTTGCGCTCGAGCTCGCCAGTCGCGACGGTCTCGAAGGCTTGACGATCGGCCTGCTGGCCGACCGCATGAACATGAGCAAATCGGGCGTGTTCGCGCACTTCGGTTCGCGCGAAGACCTGCAGATCGACGTGCTCAAGCTGTACCACCGCCGCTTCGAGCAGGAAGTCTTTTTCCCCAGCCTCAAGGAAGCGCGCGGCCTGCCGCGCCTGGAGGCGATGTTCAACCGCTGGCTCAAGCGCGTGTCGGTCGAGATCGCGTCCGGCTGCATCTATATCAGCGGCGCCGTCGAGTACGACGACCGTCCGGGCCCGATCCGCGAAGAACTCGTGGCCATGGTCCGCACGTGGCAGGGTGCCCTGCTGCGCTGCGCCCAACAGGCGATCGAGATCGGCGACCTGAAGACGGGCACGGACCCCGAGCAACTCGTGTACGAGATGTACGGCCTCGTGCTGGCGGTGCACCACGATGCGCGCTTCCTGCGCATTCCGGGCGCCGTCGACCGCGCGCACCGCGGCTTCGCGCGCCTGGTCGAAGATTACCGCAACCCCAACAAGCAAAGCAGCCAGGCGGATACCGTCCGCGCTCAGTAATTCAACACAAAATATTCACCTGTCAGGAGAACAACCATGGGTCAGTACGTCGCGCCACTTCGGGATATGCAGTTCGTTCTGCACGAGTTCCTCAACGTCACCGAAGAATTCAAGAACCTGCCGGCGTACCAGGAGATCGACGCCGACATCATCAACCAGGTGCTGGAAGAGGGCGCGAAATTCACGCAGGAAGTGCTGTTCCCGCTGAACCACAGCGGCGACCGCGAAGGCTGCCACTACGACGCCGCCACCAAGGCCGTCACCACGCCCAAGGGTTTCAGGGAAGCGTATAAACAGTACGTGGAAGGCGGCTGGGCGGCGCTGGCCTGCGATCCGGAATACGGCGGCCAGGGCCTGCCGGTCTCGCTGAACAACTCGTTCTACGAGATGCTGAATTCCTCGAACCAGGCATGGACCATGTACCCGGGCCTGTCGCACGGCGCATACGAGTGCCTGAAGGAACACGGCACCGACGACCAGAAGAAGTTCTACCTGCCGAAACTGGTGTCCGGCGAATGGACCGGCACGATGTGCCTGACCGAAGCCCATTGCGGCACCGACCTGGGCCTGCTGCGCACCAAGGCCGAACCGCAGGCCGACGGCACCTACAGCATCACCGGCTCGAAGATCTTCATCTCGGCCGGCGAGCACGACATGTCGGAAAACATCGTCCACCTGGTGCTGGCCCGCCTGCCGGACGCGCCGGAAGGCTCGAAAGGCATCTCGCTGTTCCTCGTGCCGAAGTTCCTGCCGAACGCCGACGGTTCGGTCGGTGCCCGCAACGGCATCACCTGCGGCGCCATCGAGGAAAAGATGGGCATCCACGGCAACTCGACCTGCCAGATGAACCTGGACGGCGCCATCGGCACCCTGATCGGCCAGCCGCACAAGGGCCTGAACGCGATGTTCGTGTTCATGAACGCAGCCCGCCTGGGCGTCGGCATGCAGTCGCTGGGCCTGACCGAAGTCGCGTACCAGAACGCGCTGGTGTATGCGAAAGACCGCATCCAGATGCGCAGCCTGTCGGGCCCGAAGGCACCGGACAAGCCGGCCGACCCGATCATCGTCCACCCGGACGTGCGCCGCATGCTGCTGACCGCCAAGGCCTATGCCGAAGGCGCGCGCGCCCTGACGTCGTACGTCGCGCTGCAGATCGACCGCGAACTGAACCACCCGGACGAAGCTGTCCGCAAGGAAGCCGCGGACGAAGTCGCCCTGCTGACCCCGATCGTGAAAGCCTTCATCACCGACAACGGCTGGATCGCCACGTCGGAAGCGATGCAGGTGTACGGCGGCCACGGCTACATCGCCGAGTGGGGCATGGAGCAGTACGTGCGCGACGCCCGCATCAACATGATCTACGAAGGCACGAACACCGTGCAGTCGCTCGACCTGCTGGGCCGTAAGATCCTGATGGACAACGGCGCCAAGCTGCGCGCGTTCGGCGAGAAGGTCAAGGCGTTCGTCGAAGAGAACGGCCTCGATGAGCAGATGGCCGAATTCGTGAGCCCGCTGGGCGAACTGGGCGAGAAGGTCGGCAAGCTGACGATGGAAATCGGCATGAAGGCCTTCCAGAACCAGGACGAAGTGGGCGCCGCCGCCGTGCCTTACCTGCGCGTCGTGGGCCACATGGTGTTCTCGTACTTCTTCGCGCAGATGGCGAAGATCGCGCTGGCCAAGAAGGATTCGGGCGACAAGTTCTACGAATCGAAACTGGCGACCGCACGCTTCTACTTCGCCCGCCTGTACCCGGAAACCGCGATGCTGATCCGCCAGGCACGTTCGGGCGCTTCGAACCTGCTGGCGCTGGACGCAGACCTGTTCTAAATACGCACCATCACACTTACCCGTCGTCCCCGCGCAGGCGGGGATCCAAGTTCAGCGCAGTGTCTGCGCATGCAAACTTGGGTTCCCGCCTCCGCGGGAACGACGACTAATCAAAGGATAACGAGTATGTCCAACTTCATCGTCAAGAAAGTCGCCGTCCTGGGCGCCGGCGTGATGGGCGCGCAGATCGCTGCGCACTGCGTCAACGCCAAGGTCCCGGTCGTGCTGTTCGACCTGCCGGCCAAAGAGGGCAATAAAAACGGTATCGTTTTGAAGGCCATCGAGAACCTGAAAAAACTGTCGCCGGCCCCGCTGGGCAACAAGGACGACGCCGCGCTGATCGAAGTCGCCAACTACGAGGACAACCTCGACGTGCTGGCCGGCTGCGACCTGATCATCGAAGCCATCGCCGAGCGCATGGACTGGAAGCACGACCTGTACAAGAAGGTCGCGCCGCACATCGGCGCCAACGCCATCTTCGCGTCGAACACGTCGGGCCTGTCGATCGAGAAGCTGGCCGAAGGCTTCGACGCCGAGCTGAAATCGCGCTTCTGCGGCGTGCACTTCTTCAACCCGCCGCGCTACATGCACCTGGTCGAACTGATCCCGACCGCGGCCACGAAACCGGAAATCCTCGACCAGCTCGAGACGTTCCTGACGTCGACCCTGGGCAAGGGCGTCGTGCGTGCGAAAGACACGCCGAACTTCATCGCCAACCGCGTCGGCATCTTCGGCATGCTGGCCACGATCCACGAAGCCGAGAAGTTCGGCCTCTCCGTCGACGTGGTCGACGATCTCACCGGCGCGAAGCTGGGCCGCGCCAAGTCGGGCACGTTCCGCACGGCGGACGTCGTCGGCCTGGACACGATGGGCCACGTCATCAAGACGATGCAGGACAACCTGAAGGACGACCCGTTCTTCAGCGTCTACAAGACCCCGGACGTGCTGGCCAAGCTGATCGAAAAGGGCGCGCTGGGCCAGAAGACCGGCGGCGGCTTTTACAAAAAGGTCGGCAAGGAGATCATGCGCCTGGACTTCGCGAGCGGCGAATACGTGCCGGGCGGCGCCAAGGCCGCCGACATCGTCGCGCGCATCCTGAAAGAAAAGGACCCGGTCAAGAAATTCAAGGCGATGCGCGAGTCGACCAACCCGCAGGCGCAGTTCCTGTGGGCGATCTTCCGCGACGCGTTCCACTACATCGCGTTCCACCTCGACTCGATCGCCGACAACGCGCGCGACGTCGACTTCGCGATGCGCTGGGGCTTCGGCTGGAGCGTCGGCCCGTTCGAGACGTGGCAGGCCGCCGGCTGGAACACCATCGCCCAGTGGGTCAAGGAAGACATCGAGGCCGGCAAGGCCCTGACCGATGCGCCGCTGCCGGCATGGGTGTTCAGCGCCCCGGTCGCGGAGAAAGGCGTGCACACGCCTGAAGGTTCGTACTCCGTCACCAAGAACGCGTTCGTAGCACGGTCCGATCTGGCCGTGTACGAGCGCCAGCAGTTCCGCGCACCGGTCGTGGGCGCGGGCGGCGACGATCCGAAGACTGCCGGCACCACCGTGTTCGAAGACGATTCCGTGCGCCTGTGGCACTCGGGCGACGAAGTGCTCGTCATCTCGCTGAAGACGAAGATGCACGTGATCGGCGACGGCGTCATCAAGGGCATCAGGCGCGCGCTGGACGAAGCCGAGAAGGGCTACAAGGGCATCGTGATCTGGAGCGCCGATGCGGCCGAAGGCGGCGCGTTCTCGGCCGGCGCCGACCTGCAATCGGCCCTGCCGGCCTTCATGGCGGGCGGCGCGAAAGCGATGGACCCGATCGTCAAGGAACTGCAGGACACGTTCATGGCGATGAAATACTCGAACATCCCGGTCGTGGCCGCGGTGGCGGGCCTGGCGCTGGGCGGCGGCTGCGAAATGGCGCTGCACGCGTCGAAGCGCGTGGCGGCCATCGAGTCGTACATCGGCCTCGTGGAAGTGGGCGTCGGCCTGGTGCCGGCCGGCGGCGGCCTGAAGGAAGCCGCGGTGCGCGCCGCCAACGAATCGAAGGGCAACGACATCCTGCAATTCCTGAAGACCGGTTTCACCAACGCGGCCACCGCGCAGGTGTCGAAATCGGCCCTGGAGGCGAAGGCGATGGGTTACCTGAAGGACGACGACATCATCGTCTTCAACCCGTACGAGCTGCTGCACGTGGCGAAGGTCACCGCGCGTTCGATGTTCGATGCGGGCTACCGCGCGCCGCTGCGCCGTCCGGTGACCGTGACCGGCCGCTACGGCTGGGCGACGATCCGCGGCCAGCTGGTCAACATGCGCGACGGCGGCTTCATCTCGGCGTATGACTACCAGCTGGGCGACACGATCGCGGAGATCGTCTCCGGCGGCGACGTCGACCAGGGCAGCGTCGTGTCCGAGCAGTGGCTGCTCGACATGGAGCGCCGCGCATTCGTCGCGCTGCTGAACAATCCGAAGACCCAGGAACGCATCATGGGCATGATGCAGACCGGTAAACCAGTGCGTAACTGATCGCGGCGCGGACAACAAGGACTACTGACATGAGCAAACAACTTCAAGACGCATACATCGTCGCGGCGACCCGTACCCCGATCGGCAAGGCGCCGCGCGGCTTCTTCAACAAGACCCGTCCGGACGACCTGCTGGTGCACGCGATCCGCGGCGCGATGGCCGCCGTGCCGAACCTGGACCCGGCGCTGATCGTCGACGCCATCGTCGGCTGCTCGTTCCCGGAAGCGGAGCAGGGCTTCAACGTGGCCCGTAACGCCGTCGTGCTGGCCGGCCTGCCGAACACCGTCGGCGGCGTGACCGTCAACCGCTACTGCGCCTCGGGCATCACTGCCCTGGCCATGGCCGCGGACCGCATCCGCGTCGGCGAGGCCGACGTCATGATCGCCGGCGGCGTCGAGTCGATGTCGATGGTGCCGATGATGGGCCACCACCCGTCGATCAACATGGAGACCTTCAAGGACGAGAACGTGGGCCTGGCCTACGGCATGGGCCTGACGGCCGAGAAGGTCGCCGCCCAGTGGAAGGTGAGCCGCGAAGACCAGGACGCCTTTGGCCTGGAATCGCACCGCAAGGCGATCGCCGCCCAGCAGGCCGGCCTGTTCAAGGACGAGATCACCCCGGTAGAAATCGTCACCCGCACGCCGGACCTGGCGAGCGGCGAGATCAAGGTCAAGCGCCGCACCGTCGACCTGGACGAAGGCCCGCGCGCCGACGCCAGCATGGAAGGCATGGCGAAGCTGAAGCCGGTGTTCGCCGCCAAGGGCAGCGTGACGGCCGCGACGTCGTCGCAGATGTCGGACGGCGCCGGTGCGCTGATCGTCGTCAGCGAGAAGATCCTGCGCGAACACAACCTGACCCCGCTGGCCAAGTTCTCGTCGTTCGCCGTGCGCGGCGTGCCGCCGGAGATCATGGGCATCGGCCCGAAGGTCGCGATTCCCGCGGCGCTGGCCGCCGCCGGCATCACGCAGGACCAGCTGGACTGGATCGAACTGAACGAAGCCTTCGCGGCACAAGCCCTGGCCGTGATCCGCGACCTGGGCCTGGACACCAGCAAGGTGAACCCGATGGGCGGCGCGATTGCCCTGGGCCACCCGCTGGGCGCGACCGGTGCGATCCGCGCCGCGACCGTCGTCCACGCGCTGCGCCGCAACAACCTGAAGTACGGCATGGTCACCATGTGCGTCGGCGCCGGCATGGGCGCGGCGGGCATCATCGAACGCGTGTAATCCACACGGCGTGAACGGAAGGGTGGGTGCGGCACAACCGTTCCCACCCTTTTTTATATGAATAAGCGAGACACCGAATGGACATCCTGACCACCACCGCCGACGGCATCCTCACCCTCGAATTCAACCGCCCGGACCGCAAGAACGCGATCACGGGCGCCATGTACACCACGCTGGCGGACGCGCTGCGCGCCGCCGACGCCGACCCGCAAGTCCGCGCCATCCTCATCACGGGCAAGCCCGAGATCTTCACGGCCGGTAACGACCTCGAAGACTTCCTGCACAACGTGGGCGAAGGCGCGATGACGGCATCGCGTCCCGTGTTCCAGTTCATGCAGGCGCTGGAAGGCTGCACCAAGCCGGTGGTCGCGGCCGTCGCCGGCGCCGCCGTCGGCATCGGCACGACCATGCTGATGCACTGCGACCTCGTCTACTGCGCCGACACCGCGAAATTCTCGATGCCGTTCAGCCAGCTGGGCCTGTGCCCGGAATTCGCGTCGTCGCTGCTCGTCGCGCAGTCCGCCGGCTACACGCGCGCGGCGGAAAAGCTGATGCTCGGCGAAGCGTTCGGCGCCCAGGAAGCGTTCGAGATGGGCATCGTGGCCCGCGTGCTGCCGGCGGCCGAGCTGCTGTCGTTCGCGCACGGCCAGGCCGCCAAGCTGGTGAAGTTGCCGGCCGCGTCGATCCGCACCACCAAGGCCCTCATGAAGCGTTCGCGCGCGGCGCTGGTGAACGACACCATCGCGGCGGAGAACGAGCGCTTCAGCGCGATGCTGACCGGCGCCGAGGCGAAGGAAGCCTTTACGGCGTTCTTCCAGAAGCGCAAGCCGGATTTCAGCAAGTTCGACTGAGCCGCTTCACGCGGACACCGGTTCGGCGACCGGTCCCGCGGCCGTGTCGCGGATGACGAACCCCGCGGCTTCGATCGCCGCCCGCAACGCGTCCGCGTCGGCCCAGCGTTTTTCCGCGCGCGCCCGTGTGCGTGCGTCGAGCAGTTCCAGCACGGCATCCGGCACGGTAGGCGTGTCGGGACGCCACTCGTCCAACCCGAGACCGAGCGCCTCGTCCAGCCAGCGCAGCGTTGCCTTCTGCACGTCGCCGGGCAGGACGGATTTCAGCGTTTCCCACGCCAGCGCCAGCGCACGGGGCGTGTTCAGGTCGTCGTTCAGCACCGCCAGCATCCGTTCCCGCATCGCCGCGTCAGCCGTGCCGCCCGGAGGCAGCCGATGATAAGCGCGCCGCAAACGTCCCAGCGCCGTCTGCGCGGCGTCGAGCGCCGCCCATGAAAACACCAGCTTCGACCGGTAGTGGGCGGTCAACGCGAGGTAGCGGTAGGCCAGCGGATCGACGCCGCGCTCGAGCAGCGTGTCGAGCCGGATGAAGCTGCCGTCGGACTTCGACATCTTGTCGCTGTCCTGCAGCCGCAGGAATGCGCCATGCAGCCAGTAGCGGGCCGGCGGATGGCCGTGGCAGGCTTCGTGCTGGGCGATCTCGTTCGAGTGATGCACCGGCACGTGATCCTCGCCGCCGATGTGGATGTCGAACAGCGCGCCCAGGTAGCGTGTCGACATGGCGGAGCACTCGATGTGCCAGCCGGGGAAGCCGCGGCCCCACGGGCTGTCCCATTCCATCTGGCGCCGTTCGGCGCCGCTGAATTTCCACAGCGCGAAGTCGGTCGGCGCGCGTTTTTCGCCGAGGTCCACGCGGTGCCCGGCCCGCAGTCCGGCGATGTCGAGCCGCGCCAGGTGGCCGTAGCGTTCCAGCCGCGCCGTGTCGAAATAGATGCCGTCCGACGTCCGGTACGTAAAGCCCTCGCGCTCGATCGCGGCGATGAAGTCGATCTGCTCGGGAATGTGGTCGGTCGCGCGCGCCCACACGGTCGGCGCGAGGATGCGCAGGCGCTCCAGGTCGCGCTGGAAGGCCTGCGTGAAGTGGGCCGCGATGTCCCATGCGGTGCGTCCGGTGCGGCGGCTGCCCTTTTCCATCTTGTCTTCGCCGCTGTCGGCATCGGAGGTCAGGTGCCCGACGTCCGTGATGTTGACGACATGCCGGACCTCGAAGCCGTTCAGCCGGAGCACGCGCCTGAGCGTGTCGCCGAACAGGTAGGTGCGTAGGTTGCCGATGTGGGCGTAGTCGTACACGGTGGGACCGCACGCATACAGGCCGGCGCGGCCGGGTTCCAGGCTCGTGAAAGGGCGCACGCGCCGCTCGTAGGTGTCATACAGCATCAACGCCATCGGGGCTCCAAAAACAAAAAAGCCACAGGAGACGGTTCTCGCTGTGGCCATAGAAACTGTGGATGTGAAAACGCAATCGGCAGGCTTCTAGGGCCGCCGGCGACATGCTCCAAAGTGGATTGAGTGTTTACGCATGCGGCAAGTGTAGCATGTCGCCATGAACCTGCACCGTCTCGACCTCGTCTCGCTTTCCCTGTTCAGCCAGGTGGTACGCTCCGGCAGCATCAGCAAGGGCGCGCTGCTGGCCAATCTCGCCGTCGGCGCGGCGAGCAAACGCATTTCCGATCTGGAGGCCGCGGTCGGCGCCGCCCTGTTCGAGCGCCATTCGCGCGGCATCACGCCCACCGCGGCCGGCCTGGCGCTGGCCCGGCACGCGCAGCGCATCCTCGGCGACGTGAACCTGCTCGCGGCCGAGCTCCACGACCACGCCAGCGGCATCGTCGGCGTGGCGCGGCTGTGGGCCAATACGTCGGCCATCACCCAGTTCCTGCCGGCCGACATCGCCGCCTTCGCCAAGGCCACGCCGGCGATCCGGATCGAGCTGGCTGAACTCAACAGCGGCGAGATCGTGCTCGGCGTGCTCGAAGGACGCGCCGACATCGGCATCTTCGCCGACCGCACGCCGGCCCTCGGCCTGCACCTGATGCCCTATCGCGAAGACCGCCTCGTGCTGGTGGTCCCGGCCGGCCATCCGCTCGCGAAGCGGCGCAGCCTGCGCTTCGAGGAAGCGACCGATTTCGACGTCGTCAGCCTGTCGCAGGGCACGTCGCTGGCGCAGCGCCTGCAGGCCGAGACGGAAGCCATGGGACGGCGCCTGCGCGTGCGCATCCAGGTGCGCAGCTTCGACGCGATGTGCCAGATGGTGGCGGCCGGGCTGGGTGTGGCCGTGCTGCCGGCCGACGCGGTGCGCGCGCTGGTGCGCTCGCTGAGCCTGCGCCAGATTCCGCTCACGGACGGCTGGGCGCGGCGCCAGTTGCTGATCGGCGTGCGCGACCTCGAGAGCCTGCCGCGCGCCGCGCGCCAGCTGGTCGACCATCTCGCCGGGGGCAGGCCGCACTGAGCGGGCTTTCGCGAAACGCGAAAGCGGGGTTCGCACCTTGGTCATTCCGCGCCCGGGACGGTGCTGCCAGAATCGCATCCATCACGCCAGCAAGAGCGTGCGGGTCATTCGACGAATCCTATCCGGAGACAACACATGAGCAAGATTCTTTCCGCCGCGTCCGGCGCGGCCGACGTGGCCGTGCCCGACATGGCGCGGATCGTGGCGAAGGTGGCATGGCGCATCATGCCCCTCATCATGATCTGCTACCTGTTCGCCTTTTTCGACCGCATCAACATCAGCTTCGCCAAGTTTGCCTTGCAGAGCAGCCTGTCGCTGTCCGACACGGCGTACGGCCTGGGTGCCGGCCTGTTCTCGGTCGGCTACGTCCTGTTCGAAGTCCCCAGCAACATGATGCTGTACAAGGTCGGCGCGCGGCGCTGGATCGCGCGCATCATGGTGTCGTGGGGCATCGCCACCGCGCTGATGGCGCTGGTCCAGACCGAATGGCAGTTCTATGCGCTGCGCTTCCTGATCGGTGCCATGGAAGCCGGCTTCGCGCCCGGCGTGCTGTACTTCCTGACCTTGTGGTTCCCCACGGCCTACCGCGGCCGCATCACCTCGATGCTGTTCCTCGCCTCCGCCTTTTCCGGCCTCGTCGGCGCGCCCGCCGCCGGCCTGGTGCTGGGGCACATGGACGGCGTGCTCGGCATGTCCGGCTGGCACTGGCTGTTCCTCGTGGGCGGCCTGCCGTGCATCGTGCTGGGTGCCGTCGTGTTCGTGGTGCTGAAGGACCGCGTCGAGGACGCGTCCTGGCTGGCCCCGCAGGAGCGGTCGCTGCTGGCCGCGCGCATCGCCGAGCAGAGCCGGCAGATCGGCAGCCATTCGCTGCTGGGCGCCCTCAAGACGCCGGGCTTCCTCACGCTGGGCCTGGTCTACTTCCTGATCCAGGTGAGTTCCTACGGCCTGAACTTCTGGACGCCGCACATGATCCGCAGCGCCGGCACGACGAACCCGACCACCATCGGCCTGCTCACCGCCGTGCCCTACCTGTGCGGCGCGATCGCGATGGTGCTCGTGGGCCGGCTGTCGGACGCCAGCGGCGAGCGCCGGAAATTCGTGATCGGCCTCGTGCTGCTGGGCGCGGCGGGCTTTTGCGGCGCCGGCCTGTTCGACCACAGCCCGGGCCTGCTGGTGGCGGCCCTGGCGGTGATGGGCGCGGGTGTGGTAGCGTCGATCCCCGCGTTCTGGGCGCTGCCGCCGAAGCTCGTGACGGGGGCGGGCGCGGCGGGCGGCATCGCGCTGATCAATACGCTGGGACAGCTGGGCGGCATCGTCAGCCCGGTGATGGTCGGCCGCGTCAAGGACGTCACCGGCAGCACGACGCCGGCGCTGTACGTGATCGCGGCCCTGAGCGTGGCGTGCGCCGCGATCCTGGCGTTCGGCATGCCCGAACGGCTGCGGCGGCGCGAACACTCCGACAACTGACGAGGACAATATGAGCATGACGGCTGCAAGCACGATGTCCGCCACGGCCCTGCAGGGCGTGCGCGTGATCGAGATGGGACAATTGATCGCCGGCCCGTTCGCCGGCAAGACGCTGGGCGAATTCGGCGCCGACGTGATCAAGATCGAGGCGCCGGGCGCGGGCGATCCGCTGCGCAACTGGCGCATGATGAAGGACGGCACGTCCGTGTGGTGGCAGGTCCAGTCGCGCAACAAGCGCTCGCTCGCCCTCGACTTGAGGAGCGAGGAGGGGCAGGACATCGCGCGCAAGCTGATCGCCGAGGCCGACGTGCTGATCGAAAATTTCCGCCCCGGCACCCTGGAAGGCTGGGGCATGGGCTGGGACGTGCTGTCCGAACTGAACCCGGGCCTCGTGATGCTGCGCATCTCGGGCTATGGCCAGACGGGGCCCTACCGCGACCTGCCTGGCTTCGGCATGATCGGCGAAGCGATGGGCGGCCTGCGCCACCTGACCGGCGAGCCGGGACGGGTGCCGGTGCGCTGCGGCATCTCGATCGGCGACACGCTGGCCGCGCTGCACGGCACCATCGGGGTCTTGAGCGCGCTGTACCACCGCAAGGTCAACGGCGGGAAAGGGCAGGTGATCGACGTCGCGCTGCACGAAGCCGTGTTCAACGTGATGGAAAGCCTGATTCCCGAATACAGCGCGTTCGGCGCCGTGCGCGAGGCCGCCGGCAGCGCGCTGCCGGGCATCGCGCCGTCGAACGCCTACCGCTGTGTCGACGGCTATGTGCTGGTCGCCGGCAACGGCGACAGCATTTTCAAGCGCCTGATGCAGGCGATCGGCCGGCCCGACCTGGGCGACGCGCCCGACCTGGCGAACAATGCCGGCCGCGTCGCGCGCGTGGACGAGATCGACGCCGCCATCGGCGCCTGGACCGCGGACCGCACCGTCGCCGACGTGATGGCCGTGCTCGGCGCGGCGAAAGTCCCGGCCGGCAAGGTCTACACGGCCAGGGACATCGCCGAAGACCCGCATTTCCGGGCGCGCGACATGATCCTCACCCAGCAGACGCGCGAAGGCTACGAGGTCGAGGTGCCGGGCATCGTGCCGAAACTGATGGGCACGCCGGGCAGCGTGCGCTCGGCCGCGCCGCGGCTGGGCGAGGACACGGACGCCGTGCTGCGCGAGATCGGCCTGACCGACGACCAGATCGCGGCGCTGCGGGCGCGCAAGGTGGTCGCATGAGCGCTTTCATCGGCAGCGGCCGCCGCATCCACATCCAGGAAGTGGGCCTGCGCGACGGCCTGCAGGCCGAATGCCGCTTCGTGCCGACGGCCGACAAGATCGCGCTGGCCGACACGCTGGCGGACGCGGGCCTCGCCAAGATCGAGGCCAGCTCCTTCGTGTCGCCGAAGGCCGTGCCCGTGCTGGCCGACGCGGCCGAGGTGTTCGCGGGCATCGCGCGTCGTCCCGGCGTCGTGCTCAGCGCCCTCGTGCCGAACCTGCGCGGGGCCGAGCGCGCCGTCGCGGCCGGTGTCGACGAGATGAACCTCGTCATGTCGGCCAGCGAAAGCCATAACCTGTCCAACCTGCGCATGACGCGCGCGGCTTCCTTCGCCGGCCTTGCCGACGTGGCCGCGCTGGCGCGGCGCCACGGCATCGGCGTCAACGTGTCGCTGTCGTGCAGCTTCGGCTGTCCGATGGAAGGCGACGTCGCGCAGCGGGAGGTGCTGGACTGGTGCGCGCGCTTCGTCGACGACATGAAAGTGCAGGGCATCACGCTGTGCGACACCACCGGCATGGCCTATCCGACGCAGGTGCGCGCGCTCACGGAGGCCGTACGCGCGCGCTGGCCCGGCATCGAACTGACGCTGCACTTCCATAACACGCGCGGCATGGGCCTGGCCAACGTGCTGGCCGCAATCGACGCCGGCGCCGAGCGTTTCGACGCATCCCTCGGCGGCATCGGCGGCTGCCCCTATGCGCCCGGCGCGACCGGCAATGTGTGCACGGAAGAAGTCGTGCATGCGCTCGAACTGATGGGCTACGACACCGGCGTCGACCTGGCCCTGCTGCTGCGCGCCGCGATGCGCCTGCAGGAACTGGTCGGCCACGACGTGCCCAGCCAGATCGTCAAGGCGGGGCGGCGCCTGGACCTGCATCCGCGGCCGGCCGCGCAAGCCGTCGCCTGATCGCGCCGGTCAGCGCAGCACCGCCTCGCAGCGCGCGATGTCGGTCCGCCCGTGCCCGGCCACGACCTCGGCGCCATACACGGGCAGCTCGAGATACGCCCGTTCCGTCGCGCGCACGGCCAGCACGTATGCCTGGCGCACCGTCTTGTGGCGCAGGACGATGCGTGCCACGTAGGCCGGCGCCAGCACGCGCTGGGCCTTGCGCTTGCCCAGGTCGAGATAGCCGAACTGCAGGGTCGCCGATTCCACCAGGCCGCCCGCGATTTCGCGCTGGCCGAGCAGGGTGCCCAGCTGCGCCACGATCTGGCGCGCGCCCTGTTGCGGTTCGATGACGGCGGCGCGGTCCAGCACTTCGCCGTTCGCGGGCCGCACCTGCACGGACAGCGTGTCGAGGCGGCCGTCGCCGGCGAGCCGCAGCGCCGCCGATGCGGCGCCCAGCACGGGGATGCCGCCGGCGTACTGGCGCCAGGCGCCCAGGGCGCGGAACAGCGTCGTCGCGGATGCCTTGCCGGTCGGGTCGGCGCCCTGGCCGCGCGTGCGGAACAGGCGTTCGAAGCGGAGTTCTCCGTTCGGGCCGGCCCAGTCGGACAGGGCCAGCTTGCGCGCGCGTTCCTCGACGAGGCGTTGCAGGGCGTCGCGCTCCGCCTCGCGCGCGAACGGGCTCTCCGCCGGGGCGAGGCCGGACACGTAGCGCAAGGCGCCGGACGCGTGGTAGACCATGGCGCGCGCGCCGTCCGGCAGGTAGATCACCGTGTGGTCGTCGCGCTGCTGCCAGGTGCCGCGGTTGTCGTGCGGGCAGTCGCCATGCTCCGCCAATTGCGCGACGAAGCGCCGGGCGCGGGCCTGCAGTTGTTCCAGTGTCGGCGCCTGCAGCAGCAGGACGTCCGCCTGGTCGGGGATGCGGGCGTCGGCGCAGGCGCCGGCCAATGTGTGCAGCAGGGTGTGATCGTTCATGGTTCAGCCCTCCGTCCAGTACCACAGCAGGCAGGCCTGCTGGGCAGGCGCCAGGTCCGGGGTCACGGTGCCGTGGCCCCACAGGTGATCGCGGTTGATGGCGCTGAGCTCCCAGCGGATGGCGCCCTCGTTCCAGGTGGCGGCGTCGCCCACGCAGACGGTGATCGGGTGGTTGTCGACCCACCAGTCCGAGACCCCGTCGTGCCAGGCATGCGACACGGTGTCGCCGTGGACGAGGTTGTCGCCCACGTCGTCGCCGCATTCGTCCGTCGTGATGCCGTCCCACATCAGGTCCCACGCGCCGCAATAGATGTGCATGCGCGCGAAGATGTTCCACAGGCCGGTGACGGTGGGCAGCGCGGCCGTGTCGCAGGAATAGGCCATCACCCATTCGTTGTTCCAGTCCTCGCCCAGCTGCCAGCGCGCGGAGTTGGCATACCACTCGGTGACGGGCGTGTCGTACAGCAGCACGGCGTGGCCGCCGTCGTCGTGGTTGCCGTGGGTCTCGATCCAGAACAGGTCGACGTCGTCGGCCCAGTGGCGGTCGTCGCCGCCCTGGTCGCTGTCGCGGATGTCGCTCTCCCAGACATCCGTATTGGCCCAGTAGAACGCGCGTGTGTGGCCGGCGCCGCGCAGTTTATTGTCCAGGCCATTACTTCGATTGAATGTGTACGTGAGGTCGCCCGCCGTGTCCACGTGCGCCGCGCGCGCGTGGCTGAAATAGCGGATCGCTTCGACACCGAACCGTGCCATGACTGTCTCCTTGGTGATGCCGGTTGCATGAATGCCGGCGCAGCCCATGTACGGTAGCGGTACGCGACCGGCGCCGGCCTGCTCTGCATCAGTCGTGCATGCGCACGGCCTTGACGCGGCGCGGGTACGTGCCGTGCAGAGTCGCATATGGATGACGCGAAGAATCATTACGGCGGGATGGCGGCGCGCGCGGGCGCGGGGATGCGCTACAGTGGGAGGATGTCGCGAGAGGAGCCATCATGGAGTGTGAAATCAAACTGGCCGTGGACGCGGGCGGCGCCGCGCAGCTCAGGAAGTCCGCCGTGCTGCGCGAGCACGCGGTGTCCAAGCCGCGCGAAGAGGAGCACGTCGACCGTTATTTCGACACCGGCGGTTTCGACCTGTGGAAGCACGGCTTCGCCCTGCGCGTGCGCAGCGCCGGCGAGCGCCATGTGCAGACCCTGAAGGGCGGCGGCAGTGCCGTGGCCGGCCTGCACCGGCGCACCGAGCTGGAGGCCGAGATCCCGTCCGGGACGCCCGACCACGACCTGTTCGACAAGCAATTACGCGAAGCGTTGCCCGACCTGGCGCGCAGCCTGGACGGCCAGGCGCTGGCCGCCGAGCCGGTGTTCGTCAACCGCACGAAGCGCACGACGTGGATGCTCGCCCTGCCGGACGGCACGCACGTCGAGTGCGCGCTGGACGTCGGCGAATTGCAGCGCGGCGAACGCACGACGCAGGTGCGCGAGCTGGAACTCGAAGTCAAGGACGGCGACCCGGCCTGCCTGTACGATCTGGCGCGCCGGGTGCACGAGGCGACGCCGGTCCGCATCGAGAACGTCAGCAAGGCCGAACGCGGCTATGCGCTGGCGACCGAGGACAAGGCGCATGCCGTCAAGGCCACGCCGGTGCCGCTGAAGCGCAAGGCCACGCTGGGCGACGCCCTCGGCGGCATCCTGCTCAACTGCCTGCAGCAGATGCAGGCCAACGAGGCGGGCGTGCTGGCGGGCGACGTCGAAAGCCTGCACCAGATGCGCGTGGGCCTGCGCCGCCTGCGCGCGGCCCAGGCGATGGTGCGGACCCTCGTGCACCTGCCGGACCCGCTGGCCGCCGACATCGAATGGCTCGCGGGCGAACTGGGCGACGCCCGCAACTGGGATGTGTTCCTCGAATCCGTACTGCCCGGCCTGCCGCTGACGGAAGAACAGAAAGCGGCACTGGCGCGCGTGGAGGCGGCGGCGCGCGAAGAGGCCGGGCGCCATCGGGCACGCGTGCGCTCGGCCGTCGGCAGCCCGCGCTACACGACGCTGATGCTGGCGCTGGGCGGCTGGATCGCGGGCAAGGGCTGGCACCACACGACCGTGCCGACCGACCCGCTCGAGCAAAAGATCGCGAAGGCCGCGCCGCGGCTGGTGCAGCACGCCAGCGCGCGCGTGCGCAAGCGCGCCCGCGGCTTCGACCTCGAACGGCCGGAATGCCTGCACAAGGTGCGGATCGCGGCCAAGAAGGAGCGTTATGCGCGCGAGTTCTTCGCCGCGCTGTCGCACGACCGCAAGGCGACCAGGCGCCATGACCTCCTGAGCGGCATGCAGGACGAGCTGGGCGAGATCAACGATGCCTTCGTCGCGCGCACGCTGGTCGCCCGGTTGCGCGAGCGGGTGCCGCAGGAGGCGGGGCTGCTCGGCTTCATCGAGGGTGTGCTGGCGGCGCGCGCGCTCGCTGCGATGCCGCGCGCGCGCCGGCACGTCAAGAACCGGCTGCGCGACAAGGCGCGCTTCTGAGCGGGGCGGGGCGGGCCCTTACGCCTTCACGGCCAGGAATTCGCCTTTCCCGACCGGGACCAGGCTCGCCGTGAAGGCGCGATCGGCGCGCACGGCCGCCGTGAATGCGGCCATCTCTTGAGCGTGCGACGTCGCGTTGTCGACGACGAGCAGGCCGCCGGGACGCAGCACGCGGCGGATGTCGGGCCACCAGTCCAGGTAGGCGCTGCGGTTCGAATCGAGGAACAGCAGCTCGAACGAGGCGTCGAACAGGCTGGCCAGCATCGCGCCGGCGTCGCCTTCCAGCAGCGTGATGCGGGTGTCCAGCCCCGCGCGCGCAAAATTGGCGCGCGCCATGTCGATCTTGCCGTGGGCCAGTTCGATCGTCGTGACGGCCCCGCCGACGTCCGCCACGGCATCGGCCAGCCACAGCGTGGAATAGCCGTTCGACGTGCCGATCTCGAGGATGCGGCGCGCGCCCGTCGCCTTGGCCAGCACGGCGAGGAACGCGCCGGTGTCCGGCGTGATGTTGAGCATGCGCGTGGCGCCGTTGGCGGGATCGCCGTCGTGCGCCGCGCCGAAGGCGGCCAGTTCGTCGAGCAGGGTCTTGAGGTGCGAATCCAACGTCAACTCCTATCGTGGGCGATCCCGTGATGATGCGCCAAAACGCCGCTCCCCATACCTCGCGAGATGTACAGGGAGCGACGAACCATGGAATTTGGTGCCGGTATGTTTCCCGACCGCCGGCGCCGGTAGGGCGGCCTTGCCGCCTTGTGCCCTTTTTCCCAGGAGCGATGCGTATTCTGACGGCCGAATATGACGCCGGTTTGACGTCCGTGTGACCGCACGGTGACGGCACCGTTACGGCGCGCCGGTCGCCACGACGCTGCCGCCCGCGGTCCCTGCCGGCAGCGCGCCGCCCCAGCGGCGCAGCAGGCCGGCGAGCGTGGACGTGCGCCTGTCCTCGGGCGTGAGGACGGCCACCGCGGTCCGCAGGGCCGTGTCGGCGCGCGTGCCGAACGTGCGCGTGGATTCCGACGGTTCGCGCGGCGCCTGCGCGCCGGCGTCCGGCGGCTGGGTCGCGGGCAGGTGCCGGGCGAGGTCCGTCTCGCGCAGCAGCAGGTCGTCGTCGGCCGCCGCGGCGGGCGCCGCGACGATGTCGGGCGTGATGCCGCGCGCCTGGATCTCGTGGCCGTCCGGCGTGAAATAGCGCGCCACCGTGAACTTGATGCCGCTGTCCTCGGTCAGCGGAATGACGGACTGGATCGAGCCCTTGCCGAACGTGCGCGTGCCGATCACGGTGGCGCGGTGCTGGTCCTGCAGGGCGCCCGTGACCAGTTCGGCCGCCGAGGCGGACGCGCCGTTCACGAGCACCGCCAGCGGCACGGTGCGGGTCCAGGCGGGCAGGCCGGCCAGCACGTCGGGCTGGCCGGGTGCGCGGTAGTAGCGCGCGTCGACGGTGACGGTGGCGTTGGCGCCCGGCTCGCGCCCGCGCGCCGAGAACAACACGGTGCCCGGCTGCAGGAAGGCGCCGGCGATGGCCACGCCGGACGACACCAGGCCGCCCGGATCGTTGCGCAGGTCCAGGATCAGGCCGCGCGGCGCGTCCTTGCCGTCCAGCTTTTTCAGGGCCGCCGCCAGGTCGGCCGCCGTGGCGCCGCCGAATTCCGCGACGCGGATCCAGGCCAGGCCGGGCGCCGCCATGCGCACGTGCACCGTGTCGTTGTGCAGGTCGGCGCGCGTGATGCGCAGCGTCTCGATCTTGTTGCGGCGCGCGACGCCGATGGCGACGACCGTCCCCGGCGCGCCATGCATGCGCCGGGCGACGTCGTCGTTCGACATGCCGGAGACGGGGGCGTTGTCCACGGCGACGATCACGTCGCCGGCCCGGATGCCGGCCCGTTCGGCCGGGCTGCCCTCGGTGGCGGCGACGACGCGCAACCGGTCGCGGTTGCCTTCGACCTCGACGCCGATGCCCACGTACTGGCCGCTGTTCTCGCGGCCGACGTCGCGCATGGCGTCCTTGTCCAGATAGCGCGAGTGGGCGTCGAGCGCGGCCAGCATGCCGGACAGGGCGCCGTCGAACAGTGTCCTGTCGTCGGTTGGGCCGACGTAGTTCCGCTTGATCATCGCATAGGCCTCCAGCAGGCGTTCCACTTCGGCCTGCGGCAGCTTGAGCGCCGGGCGCGCGGCCGGAGCGGCCGGCGCCTCCGGCTCCGTGGCGTGCACGAAAGGCGCGCAGGCCAGGAAGAGGGCGCCGGAGACGGCGAGCGCGGTGCGTTTCATGGTGATCCTTTCGTCGATTCGTTCATGGAATTCTGAGGCGCCGGCGTGTTAAGCGCCGTTAAACCCGGGTAAATCGGCGTTAAGGAGTTGTAAGCGCCTGTATTGACGGACTTTTTTCTTTTCCTAGTGGCAAAAAGAAAAGATAATCGTTGCTTTACGGCCGGGTGGCCGCGACAGGAGAACGCCATGCAGGATCACGACGACGACCAGGATCGCAACGCGGACGACCGGCCCGCCAGTCCGGCGCGCCGCCGCATCTTCCAGGCCGCGGCGGCCGTGGGCCTGGGCGCGTCGGTGGCGCCGGCCAGCGAGGCGAAGCCGGCCCGGCGTGCAAAACCCGTCGCCGGGTCGCTGGACGCCAAGCTCAAGGCGCACGTGAAAAACGTCGTCGTGATCTACCTGGAAAACCGCAGCTTCAACAACCTGTTCGCCGACTTCCCCGGCCTCGCGCAGCCGCTGTCCGCGCTGCCCGCCAGCGCCGTCCTGCAGAAGGACCGCGACGGCAGCGTCCTGCCGGAACTGCCGAAGATCTGGGGCGGCATGGTGCCGGCGCGCCAGAACCTGGGCGGCAAGGATTACCTCATCAAGGAAGACGACATCCGGCATCTGCCGAACGCGCCGTTCAAGCTGGCGGATGCCGCCGGCAAGCCGTTGCCGGAAGGGATCGTCACGCGCGACCTGTGGCATCTGTTCTACCAGAACCAGATGCAGATCAACGGCGGCAGGAACGACGGCTTCGTCGCCTGGGCCGACAGCGGCGCGCTGACGATGGGGCGTTACGGCGAGACGTCGAAGACCCTGGGCCTGTGGCAGATCGCGCGCGAGTTCACGCTGTGCGACAACTTCTTCATGGGCGCGTTCGGCGGCTCCTACCTGAACCATCAGTTCCTGATCAGCGGCCGCGTGCCCGAATTCTTTGATGCCGCATCCACCCCGGCCGCGGCGAAGATCGCCGTGCTGGACGACGGTCCGACGGGATATCGCCTGGCGACCGCGCCGGATTCGCCCAGGTCGGCGCTGGACGGCAAACCGACATTCGTCAACAACGGCGCCATCACGCCGGACGGCTACGCGGTCAACACGATGGCGCCGCCGTACCAGCCGAGCTGGGTGCGGCCGGCGCCGGGCGGCGACGCGCAACTGGCCGATCCGCACGACCCCGCCGTGCTGCCGCCGCAGACGTATCGAACGATCGGCGACCTGCTGTCCGAACGGGGTATCGGCTGGGCGTGGTATGCGGGCGCCTGGCAGGCGGCGCTGGACGGCCGCGGCGAAGGCGAGCGTCCGAACTTCCAGTTCCACCACCAGCCCTTCAATTACTTCAGGCAGTTCGGACCCGGCACCGCGGCGCGCGCCGCGCACCTGCGCGACGGCGGCCTGGGCGACAGCCCGATCTCGAACCGGTTCATCGCCGACGCCATCGCCGGCAAGCTCCCGGCCGTGACGTTCTACAAGCCGCAGGGGAACCTGAACCTGCACGCAGGCTACTCGGACGTCGAATCCGGCGACGCCCACGTGGCCAACGTGATCGAGCACCTCAAGAAGTCGCCGCAGTGGAAGGACATGGTCATCGTCATCGCCTTCGACGAGAACGGCGGCTGGTGGGACCACGTGGCGCCGCCGAAGGGCGACCGCTGGGGGCCGGGTTCGCGCATTCCGGCCATCGTCGTCTCGCCGTTCGCGAAGAGGGGCGCGGTCGACCACAATTTCTACGACACGACGTCGATCCTGCGCTTCATTTCGCGCCTGCACGGGCTGCCGCTGCTGGAAGGCCTGGCCGCGCGCAACGCGGCGTTCGCGGCGCGCGGGGCGCGTCCGCCGGGCGACCTGACGGGGGCGCTGAGCTTCCGCTGACGGTCGCCCGTTCTTCGCATATCGATAAAACTTTCCTGTTGGCTAACGCGCGCTGTTCAAGAAAACACGGCGATACACTGTGCCGGCCGTTGTCATTTGAATACGAGCTTGCGCACGGCTTGTCCCCGCCAGGCGCCAACTTCATAACAGAGTTCAGGAGAGCAAAATGCAGAAGAATAAAACGTTGCAAGCACTGCTGGCCGTCGCGGCAGTGGCAGCCATGTTCAGCGCCGTCGGCGTGCAGGCGCAGACGGCGGTCAGCCAGACCCCGAGCCAGACCGGCACCAGCAGCGTCGGCAAGCAGAACACGTCCGGCAAGACCACCCGCGAAGGCACCATCGACAACAGCAACAGCACCGGCATGGAAAACCGCGTCAAGCAGACGAACGGCATGGGTTCCTCGGGCATGGCCGGCCACAGCGCCGCCAGCCCGAGCATGGGCGCCAGCGGCGCCGGCCAGTCGGCGGCGGGCACCGGCGCCAAGCTGAGCGCGTCCGACAAAAAAATTCTCAAGGATATGGCGATGGCCGACATGGCCGAAGTCGAAGGCGGCAAGCTGGCCCAGAGCAAGAGCCAGAACGGCGACGTGAAGTCGTTCGCGCAGCAGATGATCGACGATCACACGTCGAACCTGAACGACGTGAAGGCCCTGGCCCAGGCACGCGGCGTGACCTTGCCGACCGAGCCGGACGCCAAGCACAAGGCCATGGCCGCCAAGCTGGAAAAGATGAGCGGCGACGCCTTCGACAAGGCGTACATGAAGCAGGCCGGCGTGCAGGACCACAAGGCCGTCCACGCCAAGCTGATGGCCGCGGCCAAAAAGGCCAAGGACCCGGAACTGAAGGCCCTGGTCGAGAAGACCGAGCCGGTGGTCGCACAACACCTGAAATCGGCCGAGCAAATGCCGATGGCCAAGTCGGGCACGACGTCCGGCAAGTGATGCCTGCCTGAGGTGTAGCGAGGCACACCAGCGCCGCGCCCGTCCGCGCGGCGTTGGTGTTATTCCATTGCCTGCAGCACCCGTGCCCGGTCCCCGGCACTGCGGTTCTGGCTCAGCTTGAACTTCGCTTCCAGCCGCTCGATGACGATCTCGATGCCGACGGTCGTCCGCACGAGCTTGTCGATGTAGTCGCGCGGCGCATCCTCCACCTGCCAGCCGGCGCGGGCATCTTCGTGACGTCGCGTCATCCGCGTCATCTGGCCCAGGACCCAGGCCGGGTCCTCGATCGCGCGCAACCGCCCATGCGCATGCACGACGGCGTAATTCCACGTCGGCACGGCGCGGCCGCCGGCTGCCTCCAGGTCGTACAGCAGCGGCGACACATAGCGGGATGCACCCTGGAACAGCACGAGCACCGGCGCGCCATCCGCTTGCCAGAGGGGATTCGCGCGCGCCACGTGGGCGCGCAGCAGGCCATGCGGCGCGGCGTCGGACGGCGGCGCCAGCTCGAACGGGATGTGGTCGGCCTGCAAGCCGCCGTCACCGGCACGCACCAGCGCGCCCAGCGGGTGCGCGGCGATGAGCGCCAGCATGTCGGCTTGCGAGCCGGCCGTGAAATGCGTCGGCACGTACATTATTCGAATCCCTCCACGACGATGTCTCCCTTCAGCGAATTGGCGATGTAGCAGCGCGCGTGCGCCTCGTGGTGCAGCTCGGCCAGCGCGGCGCGGTCGGGCTGGCGCGCGCCGCCGAACGCGATGGCCGGGCGCAGCAGGATGCGCGTGAAGGCCATGCGGCCGCCGGCGTCGAGGTCGAGCGTGCCGACGGCGTGGTCGTCGTAGCGTTCGACGACGTAGCCGCGCGCGGCCGCCAGCGACAAAAAGAACAGCATGTGGCAGCTGGCGGCGGCCGCGACGAGCGCTTCCTCCGGATCGACGGCGGCCGGATCGGACAGCGGCACGGGCACGGACTGCGGCGAGGACGAGGCGGGCACGTCCAGGCCGCCGTCGAAGGTCCAGCGGTGCGCGCGGCTGTAGCGCTGGTCGGTGAAAGCCTGGTCGCCGCGCTGCCAGGCCAGGGTGGCTTCGAATCGTTTCATCGTATCCCCGTGTGTGAACGAGTCTCCATCTTAGGGTGCCAGGTGGCTTGCTCAAATGACCAATTATCGCGAAGATGGGCGTACCAATCACGATGACGCCGCCGTGCACGTCCACGACATCCTCGCCGCCGCCGCGCTCGACCGCGATGCCGCCACGCCGCTGTTCCGCCAGTTGTACGTCCACCTGAAGGCCGCGATCCTGAGCGGGCGCATCGGCGCCGGCGTGCGCCTGCCGGCTACGCGCACGCTGTGCGGCTTGCTGCGCGTGTCGCGCCAGACCGTGCTGGCCGCGTACGAGCAGCTGATGGCGGAAGGCTACCTCGAGGGCACGGTCGGGAAGGGCACCTTCGTCAGCGCGTCGCTGCCGGCCGGCGCCCGCTGCGACGCCGCCGCGGCGACGATGGTGCGCCCGCTGTCGCCGCGCGGGGAACTCATCGCCGGCGGCATGGCGCGCGTGCTGCACCACGCGGGGCCGCTGCGCGCCTTCCGCGCCAGCATGCCGGGCCTGGACCTGTTCCCGTTCGACGTCTGGCGCCGGCTCGAGGCGCGCCACTGGCGCCATTCGACGGCCAGCCTGGGCTACGCCGGCGCCGCCGGCCACGCGCCGCTGCGCGAGCTGCTGTGCGCCTATCTGAAGGCGTCGCGCGGCGTGCAGTGCACGGCGGACCAGATCGTGATCACGTCCGGCTCGCAGCAGGCCTTGTATCTGCTGGCCCAGTTGCTGCTCGCGCCGGGCGAATCGATGTGGATCGAATCGCCCGGCTACCAGGGCGCGGTGGCGCCGTTCACGGTGGCGGGCGCGCGCGTCTGCCCGGTCCCAGTCGATGCCGAGGGCATGGACGTGGCCTACGCGGCCCGGCACTATCCGGATGCGCGCCTGGCCTTCGCGACGCCGTCGCATCAACTGCCGCTGGGCGTGACCATGAGCCTGCGGCGCCGCCTCGAACTGCTGCGCTGGGCCGAGGCGAACCGCGCGTGGATCGTCGAGGACGACTACGACAGCGAATACCGCCATACGGGCCCGCCGCTCGCGTCGCTGCAAGGCCTCGATCGCGCGGGCTGCGTGATCTACGTGGGCACCTTGTCGAAGGTGCTGTTCCCCGCGCTGCGCCTGGGCTACGTGGTGGCACCGCCGGCGCTGGCCGCCGCGCTGGCGCGGGCCAAGGCCGTCGTCGACCGCCACAGTCCCATCGTGGCGCAGGCGACCCTGGCCGACTTCATCGCCGGCGGCCACTTCGCGCGCCACATCCGCCGCACGCGCGACGCGTACGGCGAGCGCCGGCAGGCCCTCGTCGATGCGCTCGACGCGCGCCTCGCGGGCCGGCTGCGCCAGGGGCCGTCCGACGCGGGCCTCGACTTGTGCGTGCACTTCATGGAAACGGAAAAGCTCGACGAGGAGACCGTCGCGCAGCACGCGCGCGAACTCGGCGTCGACGTGCGCACGCTGGGCTATTACCGGAATCCGGCCGCCGGTGCCGAGTGCGCCGTCGCGCCCGGGCTGCTGCTGGGCTTTTCCGCGTTCACGCCCGACGTCCTGCGTGCCGGCGTGGATGACCTGGCGCGCGCGCTGGAGCGGGCTGCCCGGTGCGTGTAAATATATTACTGCCATCGTTCCATCAGGCGCTATCGACGTCGTCGCCTCGGCTCGGCAGTACCGAAAACGAGCGCGTCCTGAAACTGTTGTCAACCTTTTTGCACAAACATTAGTGTAAAAAAAATTACGCCTCGTGCTAACGATGGGGCCGTTAAATGGCGTATAGTGCGCGGTTCGTGGAGCAATATCTCCATGAAAAAAAGCTATTAATTATGAAACCGCGCGCGGCACTCGATGCCGTGACGATGAGTTCGAAATCCGTCCTAAAACTAGTAAGAACGCGCACAATCATGAGTATTGTCGACGTCGATGTCCTGCTCGAGGATTTGGAGGAGGCCGCCCCGTGCGGGCCGAATCTCGAGTACGACCCCGCATTCATGGAGCTCGAGCAGAGTGCGCTCGGCAAGCCTGAAGTCCAGTATGGGGACACCATCGTCCCCGCCGTCCCCCCCGAATGGAAGCAAGTCAAGAAACAGGCCCTCGACCTGTTCGCCCGCACGCGTGACCTGCGCGTGGCGATGCCGCTCGTGCGTGCGCTGCTGGCGCTGCACGCGATGCCCGGTTTCGCCGACGGCGTGCGCCTGCTCGAACGCCTCGTCGAAGAGCGCTGGGACAGCGTCCACCCCGAGCTCGATCCGGACGACGACAATGACCCCCTGCTCCGCATCAATTCCCTGGCCCAGCTGACCGACCCCGCGACCATCCTGCGCGACCTGCGCGAGACCGCCTTCGTCATGCTGCCCGGCCTGGGCGCCCTGACGCTGCGCGTGCTGGAGCAGGCGAACGGCGAGGCGCCGGTGCCGGACGGGCAGACCGCGCTGACCCCGGATTCGATCGAAGCGGCGCTGGCCGACGTGTCCGAGGAAGCCATGCAGGCCGCCACCGCCGCCGTCAACGGGTCGCTGAACAGCGTGACCAACCTGGAGGCCGCCCTCGTGCGCCACGTGGGCAGCGCGCAGGCGCTGACCCTCGGCCCGCTGACGCGCCAGTTGCGGCGCATGGCCGACCTGCTGGCCAGCCGCGCCGGCGCCGCGCAGGACGTGCCGGCCGACGCATCGTCCGACGCCGACGGCGAGCAGCAGGGCGGCGGCACGGCCGCGCCGCGTGCCGCGGCCATCACGGGCGACGTGGCCAGCCGCGCCGACGTGATCCGCATGATCGACAAGATTCTCGCCTACTACCAGCGCTACGAGCCGTCGAGCCCCGTGCCGATGCTGCTGGAGCGGGCCAAGCGCCTGGCGCCGATGAGCTTCATGGAAGTCATGGAGAACCTCGCGCCGGACAGCATGCAGCAGCTGAACGTGATCCGCGGACCGCAGCCGGGCGAGTCGAACGGATCGGACGATTATTGAATCCAGCAGGCCGGCAGTTCAATCAAGGAGGAGTAAACCGTGGGCAAAGAAAGTAGCCAGAAATTCATCGCACGCAATCGCGCGCCGCGCGTGCAGATCGAGTACGACGTCGAAGTGTACGGCGCCGAGAAGAAGGTGCAGCTGCCGTTCGTGATGGGCGTCCTGGCCGACCTGTCGGGCCAGAGCGCCGAGCCGCTGGCGCCGGTCGCGGAGCGCAAGTTCCTCGAGATCGACGTCGACAACTTCGACGAGCGCCTGAAAGCCATGAAGCCGCGCGTCGCCGTCCAGGTGCCGAACACGCTGACGGGCGAGGGCAACCTGGCCGTCGACATGACCTTCGAGAGCATGGACGACTTCACCCCGGCCGCGATCGCGCGCAAGGTGGATTCGCTGAACAAGCTGCTCGAGGCGCGCGGCCAGCTGGCCAACCTGATGACCTACATGGACGGCAAGACCGGCGCGGAAGAGCTGATCTCCAAGCTGCTGGCCGAACCGGCCCTGATGCAGGCGCTGACGTCCGCACCGAAGCCCACCGAATAACGAACGAGAGAACAGGAGAACGGCATGTCCGAATCCCTCGCACAAACCCAGCAGGAGTCCGGTACGCTCGAGATGAGCGACTTCAGCTCGCTGCTGCAGAAAGAATTCAAGCCGCAATCCGACAAGGCCAAGGAATCGGTCGAAGTCGCCGTGCGCACCCTGGCCGAGCAGGCGCTGGCCGGCACCAGCCTGATCTCCGGCGACGTGCTGGGCACGATCCAGAGCCTGATCGCCGCGCTCGACAAGAAGCTGACGGAGCAGATCAACCTGATCATGCACACCGAGGAGTTCCAGAAAGTCGAAAGCGCCTGGCGCGGCCTGCACTACCTGGTGAACAACACCGAAACCGACGAGATGCTCAAGATCCGCGTGATGAACATCTCGAAGAACGACCTGGCCAAGACCCTCAAGAAATTCAAGGGCACCGCCTGGGACCAGAGCCCGATCTTCAAGAAGATGTACGAGGAAGAATTCGGCCAGTTCGGCGGCGAGCCGTTCGGTTCCATCGTGGCCGACTACTACTTCGACAACAGCGCGCCTGACGTCGAGCTGCTGTCGTCGATGGCCAAGGTCGCCGCCGCCGCGCACGCGCCGTTCATCTCGGCCGCCGCGCCGTCCGTCATGCTGATGGAATCGTGGAACGAGCTGGCCAATCCGCGCGACCTGACGAAGATCTTCCAGACCCCGGAACACGCCGCATGGCGTTCGTTCCGCGAGTCCGAGGATTCGCGCTACGTCGGCCTGACCATGCCGCGCTTCCTGGCGCGCCAGCCGTACGGCGCCAAGAGCAACCCGGTCGAGGAATTCGACTTCGAGGAAGACACCAGCGCGCCGAGCAGCAAGAACTACACGTGGGCCAACTCGTCCTACGCGATGGCCGTCAACATCAACCGCTCGTTCAAGGAATACGGCTGGTGCTCGCGCATCCGCGGCATCGAGTCCGGCGGCGCGGTCGAAGGCCTGCCGGTGCATGCCTTCCCGACCGACGACGGCGGCGTCGACATGCAGTGCCCGACCGAGATCGCGATCTCGGACCGCCGCGAGGCGGAGCTGGCCGCCAACGGCTTCATGCCGCTGGTGCACAAGAAGAACACGGACTTCGCCGCCTTCATCGGCGCGCAGTCGCTGCACAAGCCGGCCGAGTACGACGATCCGGACGCCAGCGCCAACGCCGCGCTGGCCGCGCGCCTGCCGTACCTGTTCGCGACCTGCCGCTTCGCCCACTACCTCAAGTGCATCGTGCGCGACAAGCTCGGCTCGTTCAAGGAACGCGACGAGATGGAACGCTGGCTGACCAAGTGGATCATGCAGTACGTGGACGGCGATCCGGGCAGCTCGAGCGAAACGACCAAGGCCCAGAAACCGCTGGCCGCGGCCGAAGTGGTGCTGGAAGAAGTCGAAGGCAATCCGGGCTACTACACGTCCAAGTTCTTCCTGCGTCCGCACTACCAGCTCGAAGGCCTGACCGTGTCGCTGCGCCTCGTGTCGAAGCTGCCGTCGGCAAAGGGCTGACCGTTTTTTGAAGTCCCGCGCGGACCCGGTCCGCGCGCATTCGGAAGTTCAACCACCGCCCGCGCGCACAGCAACGGCACACAAGGAGAAAAGACATGGCATTGGATATGTTCATCAACATGGGCGACAAGATCAAGGGCGAGTCGCGCGACAAGGTCCAGGGTCCGAAGGGCGACATCGACATCCTGGCGTGGAGCTGGGGCATGAGCCAGTCCGGCACGACCCACATGGGTGGTGGCGGCGGCGCCGGCAAGGCCAACTTCCAGGACATCTCGTTCACCAAGTACATCGACAGCTCGTCGAATGCGCTGATGACCGCCCTGGCCAAGGGCACGCACATCGAGAAGTGCGTGCTGATGGTGCGTAAAGCCGGCGAAGGCCAGCAGAAGTACCTCTTGATCACGATGGAAGAAGTCCTGGTCACCTCGCTGTCGACCGGCGGCAGCGGCGGCGAAGATCGCCTGACCGAAAACGTCACCCTGAACTTCGGCAAGGTGACCTTCGCCTACACGCCGCAGGACAGCAAGGGCACCGTGGCCGGCGACAAGACCTTCGCCTGGAACATCGCCGAAAACGCTGCTGTGTAAGGAGCGTCGCCAAACCTGCTGCGCGTTGCAGATTCAGCCTGCGCTTCCCGGCTGGATCTGCCGCGCGCTGCGGTTTGGCGAGCCACCGTAAGGCAGGTAAAAATTTTTTTTGGATGGGAGCGTTCGAATGCTTGCGCAACAGCTGATTCGTGATGGAGACCTGGCCGGCGCGCTCGCCGCGTTGCAGGATGCGGTGCGCAAGAACAGCGCCGACCCCAAACAGCGCGTGTTCCTGTTCCAGCTCCTGTGCGTGCTGGGCCAGTGGAACCGCGCCCTGACGCAGCTGAACGTGGCGGGCGAACTGGATGCCGGCGCGCTGCCGATGGTGCAGACCTATCGCGAGGCGATCCAGTGCGAGGCCCTGCGCGCCGAGATCTTTGCCGGCCGCCGCGATCCCGTGATCTTCGGCGAGCCGCAGCCCTGGATGGCCCAGCTGGCCGAAGCGCTGAAGCTGGACGCCACCGACCCCGCCGCGGCCGGCAAGCTGCGCGCCGACGCGTTCGACGCCGCGCCCGCGTCGCCCGGCCGCATCGACGACCAGCCGTTCGACTGGCTGGCCGACGCCGACGGGCGCCTCGGCCCCGTGCTGGAAGCGATCGTCAACGGCCGCTACGTGTGGGTGCCGTTCATGCGCATCGCGCGCATCGAGATCGAGCCGCCGGCCGACCTGCGCGACGCCGTGTGGACGGCCGCGACGTTCACGTGGTCCAACGGCGCCCAGACCGTCGGCCTGATCCCGACCCGCTACCCGGGCAGCACCGACGCGGCCGACGCGCTCAAGCTGGCGCGCGCGACCGAGTGGACCGGCGAGCATCCGGTCGGCCAGCGCATGTTCACGAGCGGCGAGGCCGATTATCCGCTGATGGACGCGCGCCTGATCGAATTCGACCTGCACGACGACGACGCTGCCCTCGACCATGGCTGAACTGGCACCGCGCGAGCGCCTGCAACCTTCGCTGCTCGACCGCCTCACCGACGATGAACCCGACCAGGAGGTCGAGTCGCGCGAACGGCGCGTGCTGTCGGTGCGCGGCCTGCGCGAAGGCGTGCTGCGCGACCTTGCGTGGTTGCTGAACACGACCAACCTGCTGTCCGTCAGCGACGTGCCGCGCCTGCCGCACCTGGCGAACACCGTCCTGAATTACGGCATGCCCGACATGTCCGGTGCGTCGCTGGCGAACATGAACGCGGCCGACCTGGAACGCGCGATCCGCCAGGCCATCTGGGATTTCGAGCCGCGCCTGATCCGCTCGTCCGTGTCGGTGAAAGTCACGCCGCAGCAGGAGTCGATCAGCAAGATCATGTTCGAGATCCAGGCCGACATGTGGGCCCAGCCCTATCCCGAGCGCCTGTTCCTCAAGACCGAGCTGGATCTCGATCTGGCCCAGGTCAGCCTCACCGAATTTTCCGGCGCACGGTCATGACCAATCCACGCCTGCTTCGCTACTACAGCCAGGAGTTGCAGCACCTGCGCGAGATGGGCGGCGAATTCGCGGTCCAGTATCCCAAGATCGCCGGCCGCCTCGGGCTGGAAGGCTTCGAGTGCGCCGACCCGTACGTCGAGCGCCTGCTGGAGGGTTTCGCCTTCATGGCGGCGCGGGTGCAGATGAAGATCGACGCCGAGTTCCCGCGCTTCACCCAGCACCTGTCCGAGCTGGTCTACCCGCACTTCCTGGCGCCGACGCCGTCGATGGCGATCGTGCAGCTGCAGCCCGACCTCGGCAACCCGGCGCTGAACGTGGGCTATCGCATCGCGCGCGGCGCGGCCATGCGCAGTGTCCTCGGCAAGGACGACGCCACCGCCTGCGAATACCGCACGGCGCACGACCTGACCCTG
This sequence comes from Massilia sp. Masssp93, assembly GCF_059491295.1. Classification (NCBI taxonomy): domain Bacteria; kingdom Pseudomonadati; phylum Pseudomonadota; class Betaproteobacteria; order Burkholderiales; family Oxalobacteraceae; genus Massilia; species Massilia sp. Masssp93. The sequence continues at coordinate 6,758,415 of NZ_CP168502.1, forward strand.
TGGCCGATCGAGCTGGTCGAAGCGAAGTTCTTCACGCACGGCGGCACCATCGCCGGCGTCGAGGCGAGATTGCCGGCGAACGTGAAGGCGGGCCTGCGCCTGCGCCTGCGCACGACCAACGGCGCGCCGTTTTCCAAGCTGGCGCTGGACCGCCTCACGCTGCACCTGCGCGGCAGCGACGAAATGCCCGGCCAGATCTACGAAAAGCTGCTGGGCGCCGCCCTCGGGGTGCTCGTGCTGCCGGGCAGCCGTCCGGCCGGCAAGCACACGCTGCTGCCCAAGGCGGCATTGCGTCCGCGCGGTTTCGCCGAGGACGACGCGCTGCTGCCCAGCGGCCAGCGCAGCTTCCAGGGCTACCGCCTGCTGCAGGAATACTTCGCGTTCGCGCAGCGCTTCCTGTTCGTCGAGCTGACCGGGCTGAAGGCCGCGGTGGCCGCCTGCGCGGAGCAGGAACTCGAGATCGTCGTGCTGCTGGCGCGCGGCGACGCACGCCTCGAACAGGCGCTCGACCACAGTAATTTCGCGCTGAACTGCACGCCCGTGGTGAACTTGTTCCAGCGCCGCGCCGACCGCATCAACCTGTCCGGCGACCAGTTCGAATACCACGTGCTGCCCGACCGCACCCGTCCCATGGACTTCGAGGTGCACCAGGTCGAGAGCGTGACGGGTTACGGCACCGGTGCGGACGCCGAACAGGAATTCCACCCGCTGTACAGCGCGCGCGACCTGGGCGCGGCAAGCCTGTCGGGCCAGGCGTTCTACCAGATCCGGCGCGAGCCGCGCCTGCTGTCGCAGCGCCAGCGCCAGCGCGGACCGCGCTCCTCGTACATCGGCAGCGAAACCTTCATCACGCTGGTCGACGCGCAGGAGGCGCCGTACCGCCACAACCTGCGCCAGCTCGGCCTCGTCGTGTGGTGCACGAACCGCGACCTGCCGCTGTCGATGTCGCTCGGCGTCGGCAAGACCGATTTCATCCTCGAGCAGGGCGGGCCGGTGCAGTCGGTGCGCGTGCTGGGCGGACCGAGCCAGCCGTTCCCCTCGTTCGCCGAGGGCGGCGTGGCGTGGCGCCTCATCAACCAGTTGTCGCTGAACTATCTGTCGCTGGCGGACACCGACCCGGACCAGGGCGCGCGCGCGCTGCGCGAGCTGCTCGCGCTGTACTGCCATCCGCTCGACGCCACCAGCCAGCGCCAGGTCGAAGGCGTGCGCTCGGTCGCGGCGCAAGCGATCACGCGGCGCATGCCGGCGCCGGGGCCCATCACGTTCGGACGCGGCCTGGAGATCACGGTGACGATGGACGACGGTGCGTTCGAAGGCGCCGGCGCCTTCGTGCTGGGCGGTGTGCTGAGCCACTTTTTCGCGCAATACGTGTCGATCAATTCGTTCACCGAGACCGTCGTCCGTACCGTCGGCCGCGGCGAGATCATGCGCTGGACGGCAACGGAGGGCGCATGCGCAATCCTGTAGACGTCGAACGCCAGCTGGGCGAAGCCGGAGCGGCCATGGACTTCTTCCAGGCCCTGCGCCTGCTGGAGAACGCCCATCCGGACAAGCCGCGCATCGGCACGTCGCTGCGTCCGCGCGACGACGCCGTGCGCTTCGGCCGCGACCCGTCGCTGGGCTTCGAACCCGGCGCCGTGGCGGGATTCCAGCCGGCGACCGGCGACGCCAGGGCGCGCCTCGCCGTGAATTTCTTCGGCATGTTCGGCGCCAACGGCCCGCTGCCGCTGCACCTGACGGAATATGCGCGCGACCGTGCCCGCAACCACGGCGACCACACGATGGTCGCGTTCCTCGACATGTTCCACCACCGGATGGTGTCGCTGTTCTATCGCGCCCGCGCCGCGGCCGATCCGGCCGTCAGCCTGGACCGCCCGGACAGCGACCGCTTCGCCGACTACGTGGGCAGCCTGTTCGGCATCGGCACCCCGGGCCTGCGCGGGCGCGACGAGATCGGCGACTTCGCCAAGCTGCACTTCGCCGGCCTGATGGCGAACCAGCGTCGCCCGGCCGCCGGTCTCGTGACGATCCTGCGCGCCTACTTCAAGCTGCCCGTCGAGATCGAGCAGTTCGTCGGCCACTGGATGAAGATCCCGCTCGACGGCCAGACCCGCATCGGCATGGACGACCGCGGCAACCGGATCGGCACCTCGGCCGTGCTGGGCAAGAAGGTCTGGGATTGCCAGCACAAGTTCCGCCTCGTGATCGGCCCGGTCGACTACGACGATTACGAGCGCATGCTGCCCGGCGGCGCCAGCATGACGCGCCTGGTCGACTGGGTGAAGAGCTATGCCGGCACGGTGCTCGACTGGGACGTGCGCCTGGTGCTCAAGCGTCCCGAGGTTCCACCCCTGCAGCTGGGCGCGCGGCGTCTCGGCTGGACCACTTATCTCGCGAGCGGCCCGGCCGCGCGCGATGCCCGTCAACTCTTGATCAACCCGACAGCCCGTCCGGGCTGACCCACGCGAAAGAACCGATCATGGCCGAAATCTCCCGTGTCGCACTGTTTGGAAAACTTAACTCGCTGTGCTACCGCGCGATCGAAAGCAGCACGGTGTTCTGCAAGCTGCGCGGCAACCCGTACGTGGAGATGGTCCACTGGGTGCACCAGATCCTGCAGTTGCAGGACTCCGACCTGCACCGCATCATCCGCCACTACGAACTGGACGCCGCCGTGCTGGCGCGCGACGTCACGGCCGCGCTGGACCGCCTGCCGCGCGGCGCCACCTCGGTGACCGATCTGTCGTCGCAGCTGGAAGAGACGGTGGAACGCGCATGGGTGTTCGGCACGCTGATGTTCGGCGAGTCGTCCGTGCGCAGCGGCCACCTGTTGTTCGGCATGCTCAAGACCTCGAACCTGCGCAACGCGCTGTACGCGATCAGCCGCCAGTTCGAGCGGGTCAAGGCCGACGACCTGTCCGACCGCTTCGGCACGCTGCTGAAGGATTCGGTGGAAGCGAAGCTCGGGGCCAGCGACGGCTTCCAGGCCGCCGCGCCGGGCGAGGCGTCGGGCGCCCTGGCACCGGCCCAGATGGGCAAGCAGGAAGCGCTCAAGAAATTCACGGTCGACCTGACGGAACAGGCGCGAAGCGGCAAGATGGACCCGATCGTCGGCCGCGACGACGAGATCCGCCAGATGGTCGACATCCTCATGCGCCGCCGCCAGAACAACCCGATCATGATCGGCGAGGCGGGCGTCGGCAAGACGGCCGTCGTGGAAGGTTTTGCACAACGCATCGCGCGCGGCGACGTGCCCCCGAGCCTGAAGGAAGTGCAGCTGCTGGCACTGGACGTCGGCCTGCTGCAGGCCGGCGCCAGCATGAAGGGCGAGTTCGAGCAACGCCTGCGTTCCGTCATCGACGAAGTGCAGGCCAGCGAGAAGCCGATCATCCTGTTCATCGACGAGACCCACACGCTGGTCGGCGCCGGCGGCGCTGCCGGCACGGGCGACGCGGCCAACCTGCTGAAACCCGCGCTGGCACGCGGCACCTTGCGCACGATCGGCGCGACCACGTTCGCCGAGTACAAGAAGCACATCGAGAAGGACCCGGCGCTGACCCGCCGCTTCCAGAGCATCCAGGTCGACGAACCGAGCGAAGAGCGCGCGATCCGCATGATGCGCGGCGTGGCGTCGACGATGGAAAAACACCACAAGGTGCAGATCCTCGACGAGGCGCTGGAGGCGGCCGTGCGGCTGTCGCACCGCTACATCCCGGCGCGCCAGCTGCCCGACAAATCCGTGAGCCTGATCGACACCGCCTGCGCGCGCGTGGCCGTGAGCCTGCACGCGACGCCGGCCGAGGTGGACGACAGCCGCAAGCGCATCGACGCGCTGAACGTGGAGATGGAGATCATCCGCCGCGAAGGTGCGATCGGCATCGAGGTGGCGGGCCGCGCCCACGAGACCGAGGTTGCGCTGGCGGCCGAGAAGGAGCGCCTGGCGGGCCTGGAGCAGCGCTGGAACGAGGAACGCACGCTGGTCGACGAGCTGCTGTCCCTGCGCGCGCAGTTGCGCGACGGCGCACAGCCGGTCGAAGGCACCGGGTCGAAGCTCGAAACGGCAGCGGCGGAACCCGCGCAGAACGAGGCGGAACGCGCCGCGCTGAAGGAACAGCTGCAGGCCGTGCAGGCGACACTGAGCGCGCTGCAGGGCGAGAATCCGCTGATCCTGCCGACCGTCGACTACCAGGCCGTGGCGGCCGTCGTCGGCGACTGGACCGGCATCCCCGTCGGCCGCATGGCGAAGAACGAGATGGAGACGATCCTCAACATCGCCTCCACCCTGAGCCAGCGCGTGATCGGCCAGGACCACGCGATGGAAATGATCGCCAAGCGCGTCCAGACGTCGCGCGCGGGCCTGGACAATCCGAACAAGCCGATCGGCGTGTTCATGCTGGCCGGTACGTCCGGCGTCGGCAAGACGGAGACGGCGCTGGCGCTGGCCGAGGCACTGTACGGCGGCGAGCAGAACCTCATCACCATCAACATGAGCGAGTACCAGGAAGCGCACACGGTGTCGACCTTGAAGGGCGCGCCGCCGGGCTACGTCGGCTACGGCGAAGGCGGCGTGCTGACGGAGGCGGTGCGCCGCCGGCCGTACTCGGTGGTGCTGCTCGACGAAGTGGAAAAGGCGCACCCGGACGTGCACGAGATGTTCTTCCAGGTCTTCGACAAAGGCTTCATGGAAGACGGCGAGGGCCGCTTCATCGATTTCAAGAACACCCTGATCATCCTGACGACGAACGCGGGCACGGACCTGATCGCGGGCCTGTGCAAGGACCCGGACCTGATGCCGGACCCGGAAGGCATGGCGACCGCCCTGCGCGCGCCGCTGCTGAAGGTGTTCCCGCCGGCGCTGCTGGGCCGCCTCGTGACGATCCCGTACTATCCGCTGTCGGACGACATGCTGGGCAAGATCGTCAAGCTGCAGCTGGACCGCATCAAGAAGCGCGTGGAGGCGCGCTACAAGATTCCGTTCGAGTACGGCGAGGACGTGGTCAAGCTGGTGGTGTCGCGCTGCACCGAGAGCGAATCGGGCGGCCGCATGATCGATGCGATCCTGACCAACACGATGCTGCCGGACGTGAGCCGCGCATTCCTCAACCGGATGATGGACGGCCAGCCTGTCGGCGGCGTAAAGGTCGGGGCGGAAGCCGGCAATTTCTCTTACCAGTTCCACTGACCGACGTCAGTGGACTACGTTCGCCGGGATCGGCCATGCCTTGCCGGCACTCTTTAAGTGAACCTTTGATTCAGCCAGGAGAACAACAATATGCTCAAATTTAACAACGACTGGGTATCGCTGCCGGTGATCACGAAGAATGGTCAGTTTCCCGACAGTGAGGTCCAGTACTATGCCACCAAGGCGGTTGCGACGACCATCATCACCTCGGCGGCAGCCCTGGTGCAAAGCAAATTTACGCAGTTGAAGGCCGCCATCGATTCCAAGACCGAGACGCTGACGGTCGAAATCGGGCTGCATCAGTCCGAAGGCGGCGTCTTCGATGTTCCCTACCATTTTACGGTGCGGTGCTCGAACCTGGTCGGCGCGTTCCACCTCTACGTCAGGCTGGTGGATCCGGCGCTGGGCAAGGACTGCTACGGGCTGCAGTTCACCAAGGCGACCCACTCGACGGGTGAGATGGCAGTCAACAATGCCCCCACGTTCGACGCCGCCACCAAGCACAAGAAAAGAGGCTGGAACATGTCGGTGTATTGAGCCGGCTGGTATCATCCGGGAACGAAACGATGCCTAACCAAGTTTCCATGGGCGCGATGATGACCTGCACGTTCGGTGCCGCACCGTCGTCGCTCGTCGTCCTGCCGAAGAACAAGGTGCTGGCCGAGGGGCCGCCCGCCGCCAACATCATGGACCACATCCCGCTCGTGAACATCATGCCGTTCGGGATGTGCCAGTCGCCGGCCAATCCGACGGTGGCCGCCGCCACGGCCGCGGCGCTGGGCGTGCTCACGCCCATGCCTTGCGTGCCGGCGACGTCCGCGCCATGGGTGCCCGGCGCGCCCACGGTCCTCATCGCCAACATGCCGGCGCTCGACAACGTCTCCAAGTGCATGTGCAACTGGGGCGGCGTGATCGGCTTCACGAACGCCGGCACCGTCAAGACCATGATTCCTTAACCTAGTCCGCCAGCGCATGCCCATCCTGCCTACCCAAGCCAACCGCGAAGTCGCCGTCAAGACCGTCTACGGCGACGACACGCTGCTGTTCAAACGCATGCAGTGCAGCGAGGCGCTGGGCCGCCTGTCGGAGTTCCGCATCGAGCTCGCGTCCGAGCTCGACGACATCAAGATCGCCAAGGTCCTCGGCACCGGCATGACCGTGAGCGTCGACCTGCCGCAAGGGGGGAAGCGTCATTTCCACGGCATCGTCACGCGCTTTTCCTACCAGGGCTGGCGCGACGGCAAACCGTCGTATCTCGCGACCGTGCATCCGAGCCTGTGGTTGCTGACGCGCGCCACCAACTGCCGCATCTTCCAGGAAAAGAGCGCGATCGACATCGTCAAGGCCGTCACCGGCGCGTACGGCGTGGCGATCGAGGTGGACGAATGCATGCTGGCGGCCACGCCGGCGGTGCGCGAGTACTGCGTCCAGTACCGCGAGAGCGACTTCAATTTCGTCTGCCGTTTGCTGGAAGAAGAGGGCATCTATTTCTACTTCAGGCACGAGGACGGCAAGCACACGATGGTGCTGGCCGATGGCTACGGCGCGCACGTCCCGGTGAGCGGCTACGACACCATCTCGTTCCGCGAAGAGGAAGCGGGGCGCGATCCGCTGCAGGAGGCGGTGACGCTCCTCAACCCGGGCGGCGAGATCCAGCCCAGCGTGATGGCGCTGAGCGACTTCGATTTCGAGAAGGCGTCGGCGAGCATCAACGGCGGCATGCTGGTCAAGTCGACGGTGCCCGCGCCCTTCGAGCAGGCGAGTTACGAACACTATGATTACCCCGGTCGTTACCAGGTGATGGACACCGGCAACGGCTTCGCGCGTGCGCGCATGGAGGTGCTGCACGGGCAGGGCGAGCGGATCGACGCGAGCGGCAATGCGCGCGGGCTGACGACGGGCGCGCTGTTCACCTTGGCCGAGCATCCGCGCGATGACCAGAACCGCGCCTTCCTGATCACGTCGGCCGAGACGGAAATCACGGGCATCGATTACCGCTCGGACGGCGCCGCCACCGGCCTCGATTTCCGCTGCAGCTTCCAGGCGATCGGCAAGGAGCACAGCTACCGTCCGCCGGCGACGGCGCGCAAGCCGTTCGTGCAGGGACCGCAGACGGCGATGGTGGTCGGCAAGGCGGGCGAGGAGATCTGGACCGACAAATACGGCCGCATCAAGGTGCAGTTCCACTGGGACCGCCTGGGCAAGGCGGACGAAGCCAGCTCGTGCTGGGTGCGCGTGCAGCAGGGCTGGGCCGGCAAGGGCTGGGGCATGATGTTCGTGCCGCGCATCGGCATGGAAGTCGTCGTCAGCTTCCTCGAGGGCGACCCGGACCGCCCGCTCGTGACGGGCTGCGTCTACAACAGCGACGCCTTGCCGCCGTACACGCTGCCGGACGACCAGACCAAGTCGACCATCAAGTCGAACACGTCGAAGGGTGGCAACGGCTTCAACGAGATCCGCTTCGAGGACAAGAAGGACAGCGAGGAAATCTTCGTCCAGGCGGAGAAGGATTTCAATCGCGTCGTGAAGAACAACGACACGCTGAAGGTCGGCTTCGAGAAGAAGGACAAGGGCGACCAGACCATCGCGATCGCCAACGACCAGAGCCTCGACGTCGGCAACGACCGCAAGGTGCACGTGAAGAACGACCAGACGGTCGCGATCGACAACAACCTGACGACGACCGTCAAGAACGACGAGACGCGCAAGGTGGACAACAACCAGAGCGTCAAGGTCGGCAACACGATCGTCGTCGAGGCGAATACCTCGATCGAGCTGAAGGTCGGGAGCAGCAGCATCAAGATCGAGCCGGCCAAGATCACCATCAAGTCCGTGGAAATCGCGGTGCAGTCCGACGCCAACATGGAGATCAAGGCGGGCGCGATGATGCAGGTGAAGTCCGGTGCGGTGATGACCATCGAAGGCGCGCTCGTGAAGATCAATTGAGAACGTCATGCGTAACCGTATTCTATTCGCCTGCCTGATGCTGGCGGCCGTCGTGGTCCGGGCCGGGGAGCCCGCGGGCGAAGGCGCGCCGCCAGGGCGGGTACGAGCCGCGCCGCAAACCGCGCCGCGCGCCGTGCTGACGCTGGCCGACCAGCCGCTGCGCCTGATCCGCGGCGCGACCGTGTACAAGGCCGGCAGCGGCGTCGCGGTGCAGAAGGACGACATCCTCGAAACCGGCGACGCCGGGGCACAGGTCGAAGCGGGCGCGGATGCCATCGTGGCGCTCGGCCCGCACAGCCGCGTGCTCGTGGCGGACCTCGCGCCCGCGGCCACGTCGGCCGTCGAGATGGAGCTGCTGCAGGGCTGGATCAAGGTGTACGCCAAGGGCCGCCGCGCGGTCGTCGTCACGCCCGCGCTGCAGGTGGCGCTCGCATCCGGTTCGACGATCGTGCACGCGGGCGGCGGCCAGGACGCCGTGTTCGCGGAAGAGGGCGAGCAGCAGGTCGCGCGCGTGGACGACAAAGGCAAGGCGGGCGCCGCGCTCAAGCTGCCCGCCGAACAATACGCCGGCGTCGACGCCGGCAAGCCGCAACCGGTCGCGGGCCGCCCGCCGCGCGCCTTCGTGGGCGCGATGCCGGCGCCGTTCCGCGACCATCTGGCGCAGGTGCCGGCCGTGAAGAACGCCGGCAAGGTGCCGCCTTCGAAGGAGCGCGAGGCCGATTTCGCCGACGTCGACGACTGGCTGGCGTCGACGCTGCCGGCGCGCCGGCGCTTCGTGGCGCGCTTCAGGCCGCGCCTGTCCGACCCCGACTTCCGCAAGCAGCTCGACCGCGCGCTCGGCCAGAGCCCCGACTGGAAGCCGGTGCTGCACCCGGTCCGGCCGTCCAGCGGTTCGCTGTTCTGACGCCGGACCACACAGAATTCAATCAGGAGAACACATCATGAAACTTTCGATCGCCGCCAAATTCAACCTGGTGTTCGTGTCGATCTTTGCCGTCGGCTTCCTCGCCGCCGGCGTCGTCGCGGACCGCCTGCTCAAGCAGAGCGCGCGCGAGGAAACCCTGCAGAACGCTCGCCTGCTGCTGGAAGCGGCCAAGAGCGTGCGCGGCTACACGGCCAGCCAGATCCAGCCGCTGCTGAAGAACCAGATGAAATTCGAGTTCCACCCGCAGTCGGTGCCGTCGTATTCCGCCGTCGAAAACCTGAACGTGATCTTGAAGTCCTACCCCGACTTCGCGTACAAGGAAGCGACGCTGAACCCGACCAACCTGCGCGACAAGGCGTCGGACTGGGAGGTCGACGTCATACAGACGCTGCGCAACAAGCCGGACATGAAGGAATTCGTCGGCGAGCGCGACACCGCGACGGGCCACAGCCTGTACATCGCGCGTCCGCTGCAGATCAAGGACCCCGTGTGCCTGAGCTGCCACACGACGGCCGCCGACGCGCCGAAGACGATGGTCGACATCTACGGCCCGAACAACGGCTTCGGCTGGAAGCTGAACGAAGTGGTGGGCGCGCAGGTGATCTCGGTGCCGATGGCCGTGCCGCTCGCGCGCGCCAGTTCGATCTTCAAGACCTTCATGCTGTCGCTGTTCGGCGTGTTCGTCGCCGTCTTCATCGCGCTGAACGTGATGGTGCACCTGTTCGTCACGCGCCGCATCAAGCGCCTGGCCTTCGTCGCCGACGACGTCAGCATGGGCAAGTTCGAGGCCGACGAATTCGACGTCAAGGGCAACGACGAGATCAGCGGCCTGGGTCGCTCGTTCAACCGCATGCGCACCAGTCTCGCCAGCGCATTGAAGATGCTGGAAGAGTAACGCAGGACAGCAAATGGCAACAATCGACAAGATCGGCAAGTACCGCATCGATGGCGTGCTGGGCAGCGGCGCCATGGGTGTGGTGTACAAGGCGTTCGACGCCGACATCGCGCGCACGGTCGCGCTCAAGACGATCCGGCACGAGCTGCTGGACGGTTTGCAGGACGGGCTGCAGGACAGCGACATCGTCGCGCGCTTCCGCAACGAGGCGCAGGCTTCGGGGCGTCTCGTGCACCCGAACATCGTGGCGGTGTACGACTTCGGCGCCTACGGCGACACGACGTACATCGCGATGGAATACGTGGACGGCACGTCGCTGAACGCCTTCCTCGTCAAGGACGTGCCGATGGACCTCGCCGCCAGCATCACCTGCATCACGCAGCTGCTGCGCGCGCTCGACTACGCGCATGCGCGCGGCGTCGTCCACCGCGACATCAAGCCGGCCAACATCCTCATCACCGGCGACGCCCAGGTCAAGATCACCGACTTCGGCATCGCCAAGATCGAGTCCTCGACCTTGACGCAGGTGGGCGCCGTGATCGGCACGCCCAGCTATATGTCGCCCGAACAGTTCAAGGGCGAGACGGTCGACGGCCGCTCCGACCTGTTCGCCGTCGGCATCGTGCTGTACCAGATGCTGACGGGCGTGCGGCCGTTCAGCGGGCCGGCGTCGACCGTCATGCACCAGATCATCCACGAGATGCCGCCGCGGCCCAGCGAGCGCCAGCCGGCGCTGCACCCGGCCTTCGACACGGTGCTCGCCAAGGCAATGGCCAAGCGCGTCGAAGACCGCTTCCCGAATGCGCTGGCCTTCCTGGACGCTTTGAGCGCCGCGTACATGCAGCAGACGGGCGGCGTGCCGCTCACCGACGAGGACAACGAACGCACGGTGCTCGCGTTCCAGCGGCCGGCCGTGCCCGAGCCGGCGCGGCCCGCGCATCCGGCCAGCGCGTCGCAGCACGGCAGCATGCCCGCGGCGACGGGCAGCGCGTCCGGCCTCACCGGCGCGGCGCCGCCATGGCTGCAGGGCCTCGCGCCCGAGTTGCAGACGGCGTTGTCGACGCAGATCGGCCCCGTGGCGAAACTGGTGCTCAAGAACGCCGCGCGCGACGCCGTCGACCTGGACGACCTGTGCAACAAGCTGCTGCCGCACATCGGCTCGGACGCTGGCCGCGCGCAGTTCCAGGACAGCATCCGCGAGATCAAGAAGAAGCACGGGCTCTCCACGCTGTCGACGATGAGCGGCCGCAGCCAGGCGGGCGCCGTCCGGACCGGCACCCAGCTGACGCAGATGACGGGCATGCCCACCTTGCTGCAACTGAGCCCCGAGCTGATGGACGCGGCGCAGATGAAGCTGGCCGTGTACGTGGGCCCGATCGCCAAGGTGCTGGCCAAGCGCGCGTCCAAGATGACGGGGAACGTCGACGAGTTCTATCGCCTGCTGGCCGAGAACCTGCCGGACCCGCAGGAACGGGCGCGCTTCCTCAAGGACGTGAGCAAGGGCTGAGTGCTTGGGTTTCAACAAAATGCAACTGTATAATCGTTCGATCATCCCAGGACTCCAATGCCCATCATTCTGAGCGTCTACACGTACCGCAACGCGGCGCCGGCACAGGCGCTGACGCGGCGCTTCGACCGCCTGGGCGGCGCCATCGGCCGCGCGCCCGGCAATGACCTGGTGCTCGACGATCCGGGCAAATACATCTCGCGCCTGCATGCGCGCGTCGAGTACCGCGACGATGCGTTCTGGCTCGTCGACGTCGGCAGCAACCCGAGCCTCGTGAACGACCGCCCGGTCGGCGCCGGCCGCCCGGTGCAACTGGAAGACGGCGACCGCGTCACCATCGGCGACTATCAACTGCTCGCGAGCGTGGAAAGCGAGGCGACGGCGTTCATGCCCGCCGCGCCGGCCGCGGTGGCGTCTCCCTTGCCGACGTCGCCGCTGCAGGTTGCGCCCGCGCCGGCCGCGGTCACGCCCGAGCTGCCCGTGAATCCGGACGATTCGCTGGCCAGCGCCGGCATCCTCGACGTGGGCGGCGATCCTTTGAGCCCCAGCTTCGATCCGCTCGGCCTGAACCTGTTCGGCAGTCCGGCGCCGGCCGCCGCGCCGAGCGTGCCGGCGTGGCGTGGCGCCGAGAGCGACCACGTGCCGCCGGAGCAGTTGCCGTTCGCGCCCCCGCCGCATGTGCCGCAATCCGTTTCGCAGCCCGCGCCGGCATCGCATTTCGCGCCGCCGCCGGTCGTGGCGCAGCCGCAACCGCAAGCGATACCGTCGATGGCGATCCCGGACGATTACGACCCGCTGGCCGACTTTTTGCCGCCGCGCGTGCAGGCGGTGCCGGCGCTGCCGCCCGCGCCGCCGGTCGCGCAGGTGCCGCCCGCCATGCCGACGGACGAGGCCGAGGCGACGGCGTTCGCGCCCGCCGCGCCGGCCGTGATGCCCGTGCCGGCAGCGCCGCCGCCGCTTGCCGAACTTGCGCCCGAACCCGAACCCGAACCTGCGCCGGCCTTCGCGCCACCCGCCGCCGCCGTGCCGCCGGCACCGGCACCGGTGCCAGGGCCAGCACCTGCGGCGCGCGCGGCGGGCGGCAAGGCCGTGGACGATCCCGTGATCCAGGCCCTGATGCGCGGCCTGGGCCTGACGGAACTGAGCACGAAGCGCAGCGCCGAGGAGATCGCGGAAATGGCCGGCGCCATGCTGCGCGAAGCGACGTCCGGCACGATGGGCGTGCTGATGGGCCGCGCCATGACCAAGCGCGAAAGCCGCCTGGACATGACGATGATCGGCGCCGCCGCCAACAACCCGCTGAAATTCTTCCCCGACGCCGACAGCGCGCTGACCCAGATGATGGGCGGGACGATGCCCGGCTATATGGCGCCGCCGCGCGCGTTCGCCAACGCGTTCGACGACCTGAAGGCGCACGAGCTGGCGATCATGGCCGGCATGCGCGCCGCGCTGGCCGGTGTGCTCGAACGATTCGACCCGGCCGCCATCGAGGCGCGGCTGCAGGTGCCGACCGTGATGGACAAGATGCTCGCATCGAGCCGCAAGGCCAAGATGTGGGACCGGATGGTCGAGCTGTACACGCAGATGGCCAGTGAGGCGGACAGCGATTTCCACCGCCTGTTCGGCGAAGCCTTCGGCAAGGCCTACGAGGAACAGGTCGCACTGCTGCGCCAGGCGCGCCGCTGAACTCCAATCAACCGATACTCAACCACTGCCTACGAATGTCCTGGAATAGTAAAGTCATCTGGTCGGAGGGCATGCTGCTGCAGCCCCAGCACCTGCAACAGCACGACCGCTACCTGCACAACGTGATCGAACAACGCGTCGCTGGCGTGCGCGCCTACGCGTGGGGCTTCACGAAGCTGGTCATCGACGAACAGCTGCTGGCCCAGGGCAAGCTCGCGCTGCTGGCGGCAAGCGCCGTGCTCCCGGACGGCACGACGCTGAACCTGCCGCAGGACGGCGCGCTGCCCGAGCCGCTCGACGTCCCCGAGGATGCGCGCGACGCGCTGATCGTGCTGGCGCTGCCGCTGCGCCGCATGGGCATCGCGGAGACGAGCGACGGCACAGGTCTCGACGACTTCGCGCGCCACCGTCCCGTCGATTACGAGGCGATGGACAGCAATGGGCTCGACAACAGCGCGCTGATGCAGGTGGGCAGCCTGCGCCTGCGCGTCGCGCTCGAGAAGGACGTCGCCAACGCCTACACGACACTCGGCATCGCGCGCGTGATCGAGCGCCGGCCTGACAACCGCGTCGTGCTCGATCCGTCCTACTGCCCGCCGTGCCTGGACTTCCGCGTCGCGCCGCGCCTGTCGTCCTTCGCCGACGAATTGGTGGGCCTGTTGAACCAGCGCGCGCAGGCGCTGGCGGGGCGACTCAGCCAACCGGGCGTCGCCGGCGCCGCCGAGATCGCGGACTTCCTGATGCTGCAACTCTTGAACCGAAGCCTGCCGCTGTTCGGCCACCTGGCCGGCATGACGGGCCTGCATCCGGAACGCCTGTATGCGGAACTGGCCCAGCTGGCGGGCGAACTGTCGACGTTCAGCCGCCCCGATAAGCGCGCCGTGCCTTATCCCGTGTACCGCCACGACCGGTTGAGCGAGAGCTTTGCGCCGCTGATCGAGGACGTGCGCGCGGCGCTGTCGCTCGTCGTCGATCCGCGCGCCGTCGCGCTCACGCTGGAAGAACGCCAGTTCGGCATCCGCGTCGCCGTGGTGCCGGACAAGGAGCTGCTGCGCGCCGCGACGTTCGTGCTCGCGGTGAACGCGCACATGCCGCCGGAGGCCGTGCGCAGCGGCTTCCCGGCCATGGTCAAGATCGGATCGATCGAAAAGATCCGCGACCTGGTCAATCTGCAGCTGCCCGGCATTGCCCTGCGCGCGCTGCCCGTGGCGCCGCGCCAGCTGCCGTTCCACGCCGGCTACACCTATTTTGAACTCGACAAGACCGGCGAGCACTGGGCCCAGCTGCAGAATTCCGTCGGTTTCGCGATGCATATCCCGAACGAGTACCCGGGGCTGCAAATGGAGTTCTGGGCAATCCGCAAGTAATCAGGAGGACCGCTCGAGCGGTCCCACGAACCAGGAGGACCGCACGTGAGCGATCCCACTAACCCGATGCAGGACCCCGACCGCACCGTGCTCGTGCCCGCACCCGGCGGGCGCCGCACGGCGCCGTCCCAGCCGCCGGCCACGCCGGCTGCGCCAGGTACTACACCGCCGCCGCGTCCCGCGCCAGGCGACGCGCCGGCCCAGCTGCACGGCGCGGGCCTGAACCCGCTCGTGCGCGCCGCGAATCCGCTGCTCGACCTCGTGCCGCCGCTGCGCCGCATGGCGTCGCATCCGGACGTCGAGGCGCTGCGCATGCAGCTCATCGGCGCGATCAAGACGTTCGAAGCGTCCGCGAAAGCCGCGCACGTGGAGCACGACCAGATCGCGGCCGCGCGCTACGCGCTGTGCACCCTGCTGGACGAGACCATCTCGTCGACGCCGTGGGGCGGCGGCGGCGTGTGGGCCAGCCGCAGCCTGCTCGTGGCCTTCCACAACGAAGCGTTCGGCGGCGAGAAATTCTTCCTGATCCTGCAAAAGCTGTCGCAGGCGCCCAAGGCCAACGTCCATGCGCTGGAGCTGATGTATCTGTGCCTCGCGCTCGGCCTGGAAGGGCGTTATCGCGTGATCGACAACGGCCGCAGCCAGCTGGACGCGCTGCGCGAACGCCTGCAGCAGTTGATCGCCCAGCAGAAGGCGCCCGTCGAGTCCGAACTGTCGCCGCACTGGAAGGGCGCCACCGGCAAGGGCGAGCCCTTATGGCGCATGGTCCCCGTGTGGATCATGGCGGCCAGCGCCGCCGTCATCCTGATCCTGCTGCAGCTCTTCCTCGGCCACCGGCTGGGCAGCGCATCCGATCCGGTGTTCGCCAACCTGCTGTCGCTGAAGACGGCGCCGCCGCCCGTGGCCACGCCGCCCGCACCGGCGCCGACCGTGCCGCGCCTGGCCGGCTTCCTCGCGCCCGAGATCGCGCAGGGCCTCGTCACCGTCGTCGACAGCGCCGACCGTTCCGTCGTCACGCTGCGCGGCGACGGTGTGTTCGCGTCGGGCAGCGGCGACGTGTCCGGCGCCTATCTCGGCCTCCTGGGCCGCATCGGCGACGCACTGAAGACCGTGCCCGGCAAGGTGATCGTCGTCGGCCACACGGACAACACCAAGCCCGGCCTGTCGGCGCGCTTCCCGTCCAACTACGAACTCTCCAAGGCCCGCGCGACCGCCGTGCGCGACCTGCTGGCCGAACGCGCCGGGCCGGAATCCCGCTACAGCGTGGAAGGCCGCGGCGACTCGGAGCCGCTCGCGACCAACGACACGCCGGCCGGCCGCTCGCGCAACCGCCGCGTGGAGATCGTCCTGCTGACGCCCGCCGCGGCGAACTGAGACCAACACGAAAACTGACACGCAATGAAAAAGTTCTTCACCTGGCTGATCAAGCCCGCCGTGCTGGCCTTCCTGGGCGTGCTGCTGCTCGCGCTGGTCATCTGGTTCGAGGCGCCGCTGGTGTCCTACGACGGCCATTATCCGTTCGCATCGGAGACGGTACGCTGGACCTTCATCCTCATCTTCTTCGCGGTCTGGGCCGGCTGGCTGGGCTGGCGCTGGTTCAAGGCCTGGCGCGCCAACCGCGCATTGATGAAGAGCGTGGCCGGCGCGGATGAACAGCCCGCCGCCGCGGCGCCGCCGGAAGGCGCGGCCGAAGTGGCGCAACTGAACAAGCGCATGCAGGATGCCATCGCCATCCTGAAGAAAACCAAGACGGGCGGCAAGGGCGGCCTGTACCAGCTGCCGTGGTATATGTTCATCGGCGCGCCGGGCAGCGGCAAGACGACGGCGCTGACGCAGTCCGGCCTGAAATTCCCGCTCGCCGACGCGCTGGGCAAAGGTGCGATTGGCGGCGTGGGCGGCACGCGCAACTGCGACTGGTGGTTTACCGACGACGCCGTGTTGCTCGATACGGCTGGCCGCTACACGACGCAGGACAGCAATGCCGGCGCCGACAAGGCCGCGTGGACCGGCTTCCTGCAACTGCTCAAGAAATACCGCCGACGCCGACCGATCAACGGCGTCATCGTGACCGTGCCCCTGAGCGACCTGCTGCAGGACACCGACGCGGGCCGCCAGGCGCAGGCCCAGGCGCTGCGCGACCGCATCAAGGAACTGCACGACCAGCTGGGCGTGCGCTTCCCCGTGTACGTGCTCGTGACGAAGTGCGACCTGCTGGGCGGCTTCGTCGAATACTTCGAGGGGCTGGGCCGCGAGGAACGCGCGCAGGTCTGGGGCATGACCTTCCCGCTGCAGGACGGCGCCGACGGCGACGCCGCGCTGGCCGCGTTCCCCGCCGAATTCGAACAGCTCGAACAGCGCTTGCAGGAACGCGTTCTGGCGCGCATGCAGCAGGAGCGCGACCCGCACAAGCGCGCGCTGATCTACAGCTTCCCGCAGCAGTTCGCCGGCATCCAGGACGTGTTGAAACGCTTCCTGGACGACGTGTTCGCGTCGAACCGCTACGAACGCGAGGCGCTGCTGCGCGGCGTCTACTTCAGCAGCGGCACGCAGGAAGGCAGCCCGCTCGACCGCGTGATGAGCGCGATGGCCGCCTCGTTCGGCCTGGAGCGCCAGGCGCTGGCGCCGAACGCCGCCAGCGGCCGCAGCTACTTCATCACGAACCTGCTGCAGCAGGTGATGTTCCCCGAGGCCGAACTGGCGGGCGTGAACCATGCGCTGGAAAAGCGCCGGCGCATGCTGCAATGGGGCTCGGTGGCCGCCATCGCCATCGTCTTCGTGCTGCTGGGCGCCGGCATGATCACGAGCTATGTGCGCAACCGGGCGTACGTCGCCGACATGGAAGCGAAATCGGCCGCCATCGCCAAGCAGGTGGCCGCCTTGCCCGCGCAGGGATCGACGGTGCAGCTGCTGCCCGTGCTGGACGCGCTGCGCACGCTGCCGGGCGGCTACGACGATCGCGACAAGGGCGCGCCGTTGTCGATGCGTTTCGGCCTGTACCAGGGCGACAAACTGGGCGAGGCCGCGCGCATCGCCTACCGCAAGGTATTGCAGGACACGCTGCTGCCGCGCCTGCAGCAGCGCATGGAAGACCAGTTGCGCCGCAACGGCGCCAACAGCCCCGAGTACCTGTACGAAGTCCTGCGCGTCTACCTGATGCTGGGCGACGCGAGCCGCTTCGAGGCGGAGTCCGTCGCGGCGTGGGCGGCGCTGGACGACGCGCGCAACCTGAAGGACGCGAGCGACGACCAGAAGCAATCCCTGGCCGCGCACGAGCTGGCGCTGATGGAAAACTTCCGCGACGGCCAGGCGATGCCGCGGCTCGATCCGCAGCTGATCAGCGATACGCGCCTGACCCTCGCGCGCATGCCGCTCGAACAGCGCGTCTACAACCGCCTGAAACGCCAGCTGATGCGCGAGAAGCTGCCCGAGTTCAGTCCCGCGAGCGCGGGCGGGCGCGAGGCCGCGAACGTCTTCGTGCGCAAGAGCGGAGAGCCCATCACGCGCGGCGTGAACGGCATGTTCTCGCCGGCCGGCTACGCCAAATTCCTCGCGATGAGCGACGAGGCGGTCGACGACGTCGAGAAGGAACGCTGGGTGCTGGCGCAGCAGGAAGCAACGCAGGCCGGCAACCGCGACCAGGTCCGCCAGGCCGTGCTGCGCCTGTATTACGACGACTACATCGCGCAGTGGGACGCGCTGCTGGCCGACGTGAGCCTGCGTCCGTTCGGCACGCTGGAACAGGGCGCGCGCATCACCAACCTGCTGTCCGGCGCGGATTCGCCGATGCGCAAATTCCTCGTCGCGGCCAGCAAGGAAACGACGCTGGGCGGCACGAAGACGCCGCTGGCGGCGTCCGTGACGGCGGCCGTCAAGGGCAAGCTGGACGCGTACAAGAAGAAGCTGGAAAGCGCGATGGCGAGCAGCGACGACAGCGCGCCGGCGGCCCCCGCGAAGTCCGCGAACCCGGTCGACGCGCACTTCGACGACCTGCACAAGATGACGGCGGGTACCCCGTCGCCGCTGGACCAGACGCTGGGCATGCTGAAGGACGTCGCCGTCTACCTGGACAGCGCCGCCGCCGCCAAGCGCACGGGCGCCCCGCCGCCGCCGGGCGACGCGCTCGCCAAGGTGAAGCTGGAAGCGGACGGCAAACCGGCGCCGCTGGGCACGATGCTGAAGTCGATCGACAGCGGCGGCGCGGGCCTCACGTCCGGCAGCGAACGCGAACGCCTGAACGCCTTGTGGACCGCGGGCCCCGCGCAGTTCTGCCGCCAGGCCGTCGCGGGCCGCTACCCGATCGTCAAGTCCGCCGCGCAGGACGTCACCGCCGACGACTTCGGCAAGCTGTTCGCGCCGGGTGGCCTGATCGACGACTTCTTCGCGAAGAACCTCGCCCAATACGTCGACATGGGCGGCGCCCAGTGGCGCTGGCGCGCGACCGCGAACGACAGCACGCTCGGCATCCCGCAAGCCACGCTCGACGCATTCCAGCGCGCCGCGAAGATCCGCGACGCGTTCTTCGCGAACGGCGGCCGCCAGGCGTCGATGCGCTTCGACCTGAAGCCGGTGTCGCTTGATCCTGCGATCACCAAGTTCGTGCTCGACATCGACGGCCAGGTCTTGAGCGCCACGCCG
This sequence comes from Massilia sp. Masssp93, assembly GCF_059491295.1. Classification (NCBI taxonomy): domain Bacteria; kingdom Pseudomonadati; phylum Pseudomonadota; class Betaproteobacteria; order Burkholderiales; family Oxalobacteraceae; genus Massilia; species Massilia sp. Masssp93. The sequence goes on from NZ_CP168502.1 coordinate 6,777,558, forward strand.
GGCGCGTTGACGCCCGCATCGTTCCAGCTGCCGAGCGGGAAGGGCGGCGGGCAGGTGCGTCTCGACGTCACGCCCGCCAGCGCGCACGGCACGCTGCACACGGAAGGGCCGTGGGCGTGGTTCCGCATGCTCGACAAGGCGACCGTGGTGCCCACGGCGCAGGGTGAACGCTACAACGTGACGTTCGACGCCGACGGCCGCAAGGCCGCGCTGGAACTGACCGCGAGCAGCGTCGTCAACCCGTTCCGCCGCGCCGTGCTGGAACAGTTCCGCTGCGTGGACAAGCTGTGACCGGGTACTTCGGCAAAGTCTCCACGCTGGGCGACTTCGTGTCGCGCGGGCTGCCCGACGGGCTGGTCGCGGCGTGGGACGCGTGGCTGCAGCAGTGCATTCACGCGAGCCAGCAGCAGCTTGGGGATCAGTGGCTCGATCACTATCTCACCAGTCCCGTGTGGCGGTTTGCGATCTCGCCCGGCGTGCTCGGGCCGGAGGGACTCGGGGGTGTGATGATGCCCAGTGTGGATCGGGTCGGGCGTTATTTTCCGCTGATGATAGCCGCCGTCGGGGCGCCGCCGTTGCTGGACTGGTTTCACAAGCACGGTGCGTGGTATGACGCGATCGAGGATCTGGCGCGGGCGTCGCTGGATGCGGCGTTCAGGCTGGCGCAGTTTGATGAGCTGCCGGGGCCGGCATTGATTGATGCCGCACAGGCCGCGCCTGCCGACGGGGCGTGGCGGTTTGCACTGGACGAGGGTGTCGGCGAACGCGTCGCTGCGGTTGCGTTGCAGGGGCATAGTTTGTGGTGGACGGACGGGGCGCCTGGGGTGGCGCCGTCGATGCTCATGTGTGCTGGGGTGCCCAAGGCGCAGCGGTTTACGGCGATGCTGGATGCGCGTTAGCGTCGATCGAAGCAATATACGTTGGATGTAGTGCTTGCTGAAGGGCGCAATCGGCCAGGAGCGGACTTTGCTGAGCAACCTCTTTCCCAACTTGAACAGGGTGATCGCTTATGGCAGACAGGCGTCGGGTAAACGATGCGCTTGGGGGCTTTCACGAGTGGGGGCGACCTTGGGAATACATTCACGCTGTGCTTGTGCATCAGGGGCTTGAGAGCTCGGATATACAGACCATTAACGAACTCTGGGCCGAGGTAACTGATGCGAAGTACTGGCGGGAACCGAGTTTTCAAACTTCTGATGCACTGATTCGTCAGGAGTTAGAGCGGACGTATCCGTGGTTGAGTAAGGGCGCGGTTGACTCATTGATTCGTGGCGCGTCATACGAGTGGAAATAGAAAACTTCGTCCGCTTCGAGTCGAAAACTGCCGTACACTGAACAGCAGCAGTCGGCCAGAAACGAACCTCTTGCGATCATCAAAACGACCTGTTACGGAAAACGACCTACGATGGAAAAACTGTCGCTATCCGGTCTTGAGGCCGAGTTTCGTTCATTGGCTGAGCAACTGGATGTAGAGCCGTACTACAAGGCATTTCATACGTCTCCGCAGCATGATGGGGCTCCCCATGTTGAGATGAGGTCCGGAAAGTTTGAGTTCGTGGTAACTGAGCGTGGCTCGGAGCTTGAAAGGATATCGGGGCTTGACAATGATGAGGTTCTGTACCTGCTTTTTGCGGGGATCACCTCGATCATGGCCACTTCGTACGAATTACGCAATCGAAAGCCGACTGGTGATGGCAGGGCTGTGTGGTTCCCATATCAAGAGAAGTTAATGGCAGAATTGAGACCATCTTGGGGATTACGGCTGAAAGCAGAGCACGAACAAATCCTGCAGAAGTTCCCGTTCGGGCAATGACACTCGTCCTCGGTCGGAGAGAAAACAGTCTGCTGCACTTCATATGGTGAACGTCTGAAATGGGTCGGGTCCGGCCGGTCGGCCGAGATCGGCCAGCAGCGGACATCATTACCGAAGCGAGCCATCGGACATGCAAATCACAGTTATTCCAACGGAGCCCGAACTTCGGCTGGCGGCGCAGCGCGCCTTGCTGGATGAAGTTCCGCCACGCCTGAGATCCGTGTCGTTCGATATCGCTGACGATGGGCGGTTACGCGGGCGTTTCGAGTTCGATGGCGATCCGACGGACGAAGAACGGGAATGTGCGAGCGTTGTTATGACAAATATCCTTGCGACGCTCAGCCCTACTATTTCGTTTGCGGAAGACTTCGCGTCCAACCCTTTCCCCCAACGGCGCAATTTCCTGCCCATTCTTGTCTATGCGCGAAACGAAGATGCATGGAATAGCTGGACTGCCAGCTATGGAAATGAATAATCGAACGACCGCGTCGGGCCGATCGCAGACGATCGTAACACCCGCGACTTCTCCATCGTGGCAAACTGTCATCCTGAACAGAATGACCGGATGCGCTCAGAAGCAGCCGTTATGCAGGAGCTAAAATGCTTACAGTTCAAGATTACCGCTATCTTGCAGAATTCCATTTAGCTCAGTTGGCACAACAATGTGGTGATGACCTGGCGCTGCTGCCTCTATGACGACATTCGAAAATCGCCCAAACACCGCCCTGATCATCGTCGACGTGCAGCGGGAAGTGGTCGCCCAGGCGCATGCCCGCGATGCGGTCGTCGCGAACATCAACCTGCTCGTCGCCAAGGCGCGCGCCGCGGACATTCCGGTGATCTGGGTCCAACATGCGGACGAGGGCCTGGTGCGCGGCACGGATGGCTGGGAGTTGGTGCCGGAGCTTCATCCCGCGCCGCACGATGTGCGGATCGACAAGGCTTACGGCGACGCCTTCGAAGATACCGTACTGGCCGAGCGCCTGGCGGCGCTGCGGGTGGGCAGACTGTTCGTGGCGGGTGCCGAGACCGATGCGTGCATCCGCTCGACGATCCACGGCGCCTTTACGCGCGGGTACGATGTCATCCTCGTCAGCGATGCCCACACGACAGGCGACAAGACCGAATGGGGCGCACCGGAACCCGCCAAGGTGATCGCGCACACGAACCTGTACTGGACCTACCACACCGGCCCCGGCCGCAGCGCGGGAATCGCGAAGACGGCCGACGTGGACTTCCAGGTGCCCAGCGCCCAGCACGCACCGACATCACAAGGAATTTTGGAATGAATGACCGCATGACCCCAGACCCGGCCCAGGCCCTGCCCGCCCCGTTGCTGGCCGACCTGCAAACCCGCTTTGGCCCCCGTTGCTCGACCGCCGCCGCGGTGCGCGAACAGCACGGGCGCGACGAATCGTCGTTCGTGGACGTGAATCCGCCGGACGCCGTGGTGTTCGCCGAGGATGTCGGCGATGTCCAGGCGCTGCTCGAACTGGCCGGCCGGTACGCGGTGCCGGTGATCCCGTTCGGCGCCGGGTCGTCGCTGGAAGGTCATCTGCTGGCCGTGCGGGGCGGCGTCAGCCTGGACGTGAGCCGCATGAACCGCGTGCTTGCCATCGATACCGCGGACATGACGGCGACGGTGCAGCCGGGTGTGACGCGGATGCAGCTGAACCAGGCGCTGAAGGGCACCGGATTGTTCTTCCCCGTGGATCCGGGCGCGGATGCATCGATCGGCGGCATGTGCGCCACGCGCGCCAGCGGCACCAATGCCGTGCGCTACGGCACGATGCGCGAGAACGTGCTCGCCCTGCAGGTGGTCACGGCCGCCGGTGAGATCGTGCATACGGGGACGCGTGCGCGCAAGAGCAGCGCGGGCTACGACCTGACCCGCCTGATGGTGGGCAGCGAAGGCACGCTCGGCGTGTTCACCGAGATCGTGGTGCGCCTGCATCCGCTGCCGGAAGCGCAGTCGGCGGCCGTGTGTTCGTTTCCAAGCATCGTCGACGCCGTCGGCGCCGCGATCGACGTCGTGCAATCCGGTATCCCGATCGCGCGCATGGAGCTCCTCGACGTCAATGCGGTGCGGATGGTGAACCGGTACAGCAAGCTGGATCTGCGCGAAGAACCGATGCTCCTGATGGAATTCCACGGCACGCCGGCCGGCGTGCGCGAGCAGGCGGAATCAGTCGAGGCCCTGACCGCGGAACACGGCGGCGCCGCCTTCGCCTGGGCGACCGACGCGGAGGCGCGCACGCGGCTCTGGACGGCGCGCCATCACGCATATTTCGCGGCCATCGCCTCGATGCCTGGCTGCCGCGCGATCAGCACCGACGCCTGCGTGCCGATCAGCCGCCTCGCGGAATGCCTGCTCGAGTCGGTGCGCGAAGCCGACGCGATGGGCATGCCGTACTTCCTGGTCGGGCACGTCGGCGACGGCAACTTCCATTTCGGCTACCTGATCGATCCGCACGAGCCGGCGCAGCGCGAACGCGCCGAGCGGCTCAACGCACGGCTGGTGGAGCGCGCGATCCGCCTCGACGGCACGTGCTCGGGCGAGCACGGCATCGGCATGCACAAGATGGATTTCCTGGTCCAGGAAGCGGGGCTGCCCGCGGTCGAACTGATGCGCGCCATCAAGCGCGTGTTCGACCCGCAGAACATCCTCAACCCCGGCAAGGTGTTGTGGGGCGCGGCAGGGGAAGGCGCGCCGCGGCGCAGCTGGGCGCCCGCGGATTCGGGCGACTGAGACGCCGCACCGGCGCCGCGTGGCGGGACACGGCGGGCGCGTCAGGTACGCGGCAGTTCCCGGATCTCCACCGTGCCGCCCGCTTCGTAGTTCGGATTCCCGATCAGGAATCGCTGCGCCGCCTCCGCGTTCTCGGCGCGCACGCGGAGGTAGCCGGACACCCTCGTCGTTGCGGGCTTGGCGTCGTCGTCCTTCTTGAAAACCATCCCCTTGCCGATCGCGCTGCCGCCGTCGAACTGGCCGGACGCGCGCAGCCCCGACATGTATTGTCCCCACCGTTGTTCGTCGGTGGCGATGGCGGCATCGACGACGTCGTCGTGCATGAATAAGATGTAGTCGTTCATGGGGTTCCCGGGTTCTGGATTGGCCGCTTCCGGCAGGGGCGTCCATTCAAGTGTACCGCAACGCCGGCCGGGGAATCGGGCCGCGACGCGCTACGTCGACCGCGGCAACGTCACCCTGAACATCGTCCCCTTGCCAACGGTGCTCTCCACGTCGATCGTGCCATGATGCCCTTGCACGATCCCGTACACGATCGACAGGCCCAACCCCGTCCCCTTGCCGACCGGCTTGGTGGTAAAGAACGGCTCGAAAATATGGTCGAGATGTTCGGGCGCGATGCCGCTGCCGTCGTCTTCGATCTCGACCCAGACGACGCTGGCGTCGTACCCGGTGCGCACGACGATCCTGCCCTTGCCCTCGATCGCGTGGGCTGCGTTGATGAGCAGGTTCAGGAAGACCTGATTGATCTGCGAAGGCAGGCAATACAATGCCGGGACGCCGCCGTATTCCTTGACGACCTCCGCCTTGTACTTGATTTCGTTCCAGGCGACGTTCAGGGTGCTGTTCAATCCCTGCTCGAGATCGGCCATTTCTTTCTTGATTTCGCCGGGGCGCGAAAAATCCTTCAGGTTCTGCACGATGTGTTTCACACGTTGCAGGCCTTCCCGCGATTCGAGGAACAGGGCGTCGAGGTCCTGGCGGATGTCGTCCAGGCCGATGTCCTGCTTCATGAAGGTGACCGGTGCGCGGGCTTCGCCCGGCAGCAGCGCCTCGACGCCTTCGAACGCGTTGATCAGACGCAGGATGTCCCTGGCGTCGCGTTCGAGCGCGCCGAAGTTCGAGCTGATGAACGCCAGCGGATTGTTGATCTCGTGGGCGACGCCCGCGGCCAGCAGGCCGATCGAGGCCATTTTCTCGGATTGCAGCAACTGGCCCTGCATGTCGCTCAATTTGCGGATCAGGATTTGCTGCTGTTCTTTTTCGGCTTCCAGCCTGGCATTGGCGACTTCCAGCGCCTGGGTGCGCTCCCGCAGGCGCGCCTCCATTTGCTTGCGCTGGGTAACGTCGTAACCGATGCCGACGATGCCGTTCACCGCGCCGTCTTCGTCGCGCAATAACACCTTGGTCGTCACGGTCCATCCGAGTTCGCCCGTGTCCTGGTCCTCCACCAGTTCCTCGTAATCGAACAGCGACTGGCCCGAGTCCATGACCTGCTTTTCGTCGGCAAAATATTTGGCCGCCAGCTCCGTCGGGAAAAAATCGTAGTCGGTCTTGCCGATCAGCTGCGGGGGCGTGTCGACGCCGGCCAGGCGGGCCATTCGATTATTGCCGAACAAGAATCTGCTGGCGCGGTCCTTGGCGTAGATGCGAAATGGAATATTGTCGACCAGGGTGCGCAGCAGGGTCTGTTCAAAGGCCAGCTCCGCGGCCGACTGGGCGCGCATCGCGCGGTCGTGTTCGACGTCGTCCCGCAGGGCTGCATTCACCAGCGCGGCCGCTGCCGACGTGGCGAGGATGCCGAGTAATGTGGTGCCGCACTCGGCCACCCGCGCATGCTCCAGGACGACCACGCCGAATACGCTGGCCGGGTCGCCGACGGCGAAGCAGGCCGTGCCGCACGTGCAGACGATCTCGCGCGTGCGCCGTGCATGCTCGACGACCTCCGCGACCGATGCGTCGGCGCGATGGATGTCCCCGGCGGCGAGCCAATAGCCGCGTTCGGCACCGCACAGCGTCGCCGCAACGGCTACCGTTTCCTGCCGCACCGTCGCCGCGTCGGCGGTTGCGATACGACGCAATCCGTGTGCAAGCGTTTCGAGCGCCGGCTCTTTGGATTTGTCTTCCGGGAACTTTAATTTCGTCATGGTAATTAATTCTTGCAGCTTCTGGCGGCGTGAACAACTGAATTCGACGCCATGCACGAAATAGCCACACTGGCCCGCCAGGTTGGTTGTCGAGGCATCAATAGGGACCGATCATGCACGGGTTCACGCCATTCTTGTCGACATGGCATTCGACCGCGTATTTCGTCGCCAGCTTGTCTGCCTCCGCAGTCCTTGATGAAGTGCCTTTCAGGCGGTCGGCCAGTTGCTCGGCCATTTGCCTGATCCGGGCCGCTTCCTCCGGTGGATAGGTCGCATAGAGGTCATTGAATTCGGCCGGGTCGTGCCCCTTGCCGAGTGCGGCGGCGATGGTCAGGACGGCGGCTTCCCGGCCGGCGCCTTCCAGCACGCCGGCATTGCGCAGGTAGAGCGCTGAAAGCCGGGTCAATTGGAGCGGGTCTTTTGAGGCAAGCGCCATGTCGCGCAGTTCGGCCACGGATGCCTTCAATTGGGCCACGGATTCGGCACGTTGGTTCTCGTCCAGCGGGGCGGTGCCCTCGAGGCGTGCGCTTGCCTCGTCTGCGTTGCGGCGCAGGAGATACGTCTTGGCGGCGACGTTGCCGCCTTTACTGGCCTGGCGCAGCATGCTCTCCAGTTCCCGGTCGCTTTTGGCCGCAACGCCGGCGCACGCCGCCTTTTCGTCCTGCGGAATCTCCGGGTTCTGGCACATCGCTGCCAGTGAAGCGTCCTCATACAGCCTGTCGGCCGTGTCCAGCCGGGCTGCCGGCGTGACTGCCGTCGACATCCCGAGCGTGACGCCACCGGCCACGGCGGCCGGCTTGGCGCCGGCGGTTTTGAACGGCGTGCGATTCGCCGGCTCTTCCGGTCCGTTGTCGTTCGACCGCGCCGGCGCGATCAGGACCAGCACGGCAGCGACGAGCAAGCCGGCACCGCCCAGCACGGCGGCGCGGCGCCTGTTCCGCGCCAGCCACCCTGGCGCAGTCGAAAATCGTTCCTGCTTCTTCATTCCATTCCTCACAAAGTGCTTCTCATCGATGGGCAGGCTTCGACCAGCGCGCCTGCCCATGCCCGTCGCGGCAACGGGACGAATCACGCGATCACGTCAATCAGGGAATCTGGACCGGACGGCCCGCCGTCGGACGAGGCAGCGGTTCGTTTTCCAGTTGGCTCATCTTGTACAGCGTCTGGCCGAGGTCCCAGGACATCTGTTGGGCGTAGATCTTCGAGTTGCGCGCGTCGCGTTGCGCGCGCGTCAGGTTCTGGCGGGCCGCGACGCAAGGCAGGCTGTTGACCTGATTGCAGTGGTTGTTGTCGTAGGTGCGCTGGGCCGACGTCAGGGCGCCGTTGGCATCTTCCGCGTCCTGGATCGCCTGGGTCAGCAGCCCTTTCTGGTTCTCGAACGTCCTGACCAGCTGGTTGAGCTGGTTCTTCCGGGTGTTGCTCAGGCCATTCGCGTGGGCGTCGGCATCGTTGTGCGCATTGACTGCGGCGAACGCGATGGCCGTGGTCGTCCAACGGCAGACGGACATGGTGCCGATGACGCTGCCGGCCTTGAGCGCTCCCAGCGCGACGTTGGCCTTGCTGATCGGGTCCGTCGCCGGGTTCCAGGCCTTGCCGAGACCGGCCGCCGTCGCGCCGCATACGACGCCCACGGCATTGCCCCAGTTTGCCGCGGCGGATGGGATCTTATGGCCGATAAAGTATTGCAGCAGTGCGTTGAACGTGCCGACCGAACCCCATGCCACGGCGGCGGCGCCGCCGTAGACCAGGTTCTGGTACTGCTGTTGCGTCAGCGCCGCCTGTGACGACAACGGCAGCAGCAAGCCCATCGCAGCGACGGCGGACCATTTCTTTGCAAATTTCATTGGAATTTCCTGTTTAGAATAATTAACACTAAGACAATCGCCAACATGCACAGGTCTGAAAGATTTAACAATTCAGACGCGGAGGGCGTCCATATGCATATTGACGTTTGCAAAGATAATAATTGTTCATGAACAACGCACCTGTGGAAAACACCGATGACAGGAAATCGGTTTCATGCCTGCTTCAAGGGCACGGACGCTACATGCCATAGGTAAAGCCTTGTGCATGTGCTAAGTCGACGATGCGTTTGAAGCCACAAAAAGAGAAGAAAAAATCGGATGTTGCGTTAACGTAACTGAGTTCGGATAACGACGTTCCTGTCTTAAAAATTTGCAATTATGATAATAATATGATGGCGCGTGCTCAACCCGGCGCTTCAATCGTAAATATTGCTCCTGCCAAGCGACAACGATAACATCCGTGCAATAACACCGGTAGCGCTAACTGCACCAATCACAGGAGACGCCATGACACACCCGTTTGCCCGGCTGACGGCCGTGCTGCATTTTTCCGCATTGACGTTGATGGCCTGTGCTGCCCATGCGGCCGACCCGGTCGACGTTCAGCTGGCCGGCCAGCCGGCCAGGGCCGCGCACGCCGGCAGCCTGATGGCGCCCGTGCAAAACATCTACGGCCGCAGCCACGTCAGCCTGGACGGGCGCTGGAGCTACATCATCGACCCGTACGAGAACGGTTATTACGACTACCGCCACATGCCGTTCGACCAGTCGGAAAGCGGCAAGGGCGGGTTTTATGACGACCGCAAGCCCAGGGACAAGACCGACTGGGTCGAATACGACTTCGACCGCGCGCCGACGATGGCGGTGCCGGGCGACTGGAACTCGCAGGCGGAGAAGTTGCAGCTGTACGAAGGCACCGTGTGGCTGCGCCAGGTGTTCCAGGCCGATCCCAAGCCGGGCAGGCACTACGCGCTGTACTTCGGCGCCGTCAACTACGAGGCGCACGTCTACCTGAACGGCAAAAAACTCGGCATGCACAAGGGTGGTTTCACGCCGTTCCAGTTCGACGTCACGGACAAACTGGCGAAGGGCCGCAACGTCGTCGTCGTCAAGGCGGACAACACGCGGCACCAGGACGATATCCCGACCGTGAACACGGACTGGTGGAACTACGGCGGCATCACGCGCGACGTCATGCTGGCCGAGCTGCCCGCCACGTACATCGCCGACTACAAGGTGCAGCTGGCGAAAGGCGACGCCCGCCGCATCGAAGGTTTTATCCAGATGGCGGGACAAGCGAAGTCGCAGCAGGTGACGGTGACGATTCCCGAAGCGGGCATCAAGGCCACCGTGCGCACGGACGCGAACGGGCGCGCCGCCTTGGATATCCCGGTGAACAACCTGACGTACTGGTCGCCGGAACGACCAAAACTGTACACGGTGGAGCTGGCCGGCGGCGGCGACGACGTGGTCGACCACATCGGCTTTCGCACCATCGAGACGCGCGGCCGGGACATCCTCCTGAACGGCAAGTCCGTGTTCCTGCGCGGGATCTCGCTGCACGACGAGAATCCGCTGATCCCTGGCCGCCTGCGCGGACAGGGCGATATGCGGATGCTGCTGCAATGGGCCAAGGAGATGAACTGCAATTACGTGCGGCTCGCGCACTACCCGCACAGCGAAGAGATGATCCGCCTGGCCGACGAGATGGGCCTGATGGTGTGGGCGGAAGTGCCCGTGTACTGGACGATCTCGTGGACCAATCCGGACACGTACGCCAACGCGAACGCCCAGCTGACGGACCTCGTCACGCGCGACAAGAACCGCGCGAGCGTGATCGTCTGGTCGGTGGGGAACGAGACGCCGGTCAGCGGCGCGCGCAATACGTTCATGGGCAACCTGGCGAAGACGGCGCGCGCGCTCGACGACACCCGTCTCGTGGCGGCCGCGCTGGAGATCCACCGCAAGGGCAGCGACATCACCGTGGAGGACCCGCTCGCCGATTCGCTGGACCTCGCGAGCTTCAACGAGTACGCGGGCTGGTACTGGGCCAGCAATGCGGAGATGCTGAATTACCGCTTCGACGTCCGCTACAACAAGCCGGTCGTGATCACGGAGTTCGGTGCGTCCGCGCTGGGCGGTTATCACGCCGACGCCGACACGCGCTGGAGCGAGGAATACCAGGACGCGCTGTACCGCAATCAATTCAAGATGCTGTCCGCGATCCCGGGCCTGCGCGGGATGACGCCGTGGGTGCTCGTCGACTTCCGTTCGCCGCGCCGCCAGCATCCGTATTTCCAGGACTTCTGGAACCGCAAGGGCCTGATCTCGGACAACGGCAAGAAGAAGCTCGCGTTCTGGACCCTGAAACGCTATTACGACGACGTGCAGCGCCGCTACGAAGCGCCGGCCGCACGCTGACGGCCTGGGTCAATCGCGGTCGGGCGCGCCCAGCGGGAACAGGGGCCGGTACGGCCGCGCCTCGTCCACCGCGCGCGCGAACGACGGCCGCGCCAGCAGGCGCGCGCGATAGGCGCGCAGCACGGGGTAACGCGCCGCGATCGGATGCGTCCAGTCCGCGTAGAACAGCGCGGGCGCGGCGGCGCAGTCGGCAAGCGAGAAGTGCTCGCCGGCAGCCCAGGTGCGGCCGGCCAGGCGGTCCTCCAGCCAGGCGTAGGCGAGTTCCAGTTTTTCCGTCGCCACTGCCAGGGCGTCCGCGCGCTTGGCCGTGTCGCCCGTCAGCGCGCCGTTCACCGCGTGCTGCACCATGCTCATCACGTGCAGGTCGAAGAAGCGGTCCATGAACCGCACGTCCAGCGCATCCAGCGGATCGTCCGGCAGCAGACGCACGGGGCCGGGATGCGTCAGCTGCAGGTATTCGATGACGATGCTGGTCTCGACGACGTTGCGCGCGCCGTCGACGAGCAGCGGGAATTTGCGCAGCGGCCAGCGTTGCAGCCATTCCTGCGCGTGCTGCGGCGTGTCCGGCCCGAGGCAGCGGAACTCGAAAGGCGTGTCGTTCTCGTACAGCGCGACGAGCACTTTTTGCGTGTACGACGAAAAGGGATGACCGTAGAGCGCGAGGGACATGGCGGGATCGCTTTCGGATGGGATTGAAATAAACTGCTTGTAAAATGCAAGTGGTTTAAAGATATCGCTATACTAAGCAAAATGCAAGCACAACGACCAAGGATTACGTGATGTCACAGGCCGGACGCTCGGGCTGCCCGATCAACCTGACCCTCGAACAGCTCGGCGACCGCTGGAGCCTGATCGTCATCCGCGACGTCATGTTCGGCAACCGCCGCAGCTACGGCGACCTGCTGGCGCAGAGCGAAGAGGGCATCGCGTCGAACATCCTGGCGGACCGGCTGAAGCGCCTCACGGCGGCCGGCCTGCTGACGCGGCGCCCCGACCCGGCGCACCGGCAGAAGGGAATCTACAGCCTGACGGAACCATCCATCCAGCTCGTGCCCCTGCTCGCGCAGATGGGCGCGTGGGGGCGCAGGCATACGTCGCCGAGCCGGGAACTGTCGGTGCGGGCGGAATTGCTGGAGCAGGGCGGGCCGCCGCTGTGGGAGGCATTCATGGACGAGTTGCGGCACCTGCACCTGGGCGCACCGGCGCCCGCGCGGTCGGTGTTCGGCGAGCTGCAGGCGGCGTACGAGGAGGCGATGCAGGCGGCGCGGGGGTGAGTGCGCAGGGTCCGGCCATCAACCGGCCGCCCGCGCCATGCCGATCGCAGCGGGCTTCATGAAAGCGAGCAGGTTGCCGCCGAGGACCAGCGCGACGCCGCCCAAGGCCGGCAACGTCCAGTGGTAGCCCTCGAGCACGGTCGACACGCTCAACGCCACCACCGGAAACAGCACCGTCGAGTAGGCTGCGCGGTCGGGGCCGATGCGCCCGACCAGCACCAGGTAAGCCGTGAACGCGATGACGGAACCGGGGACGGCAAGGTAGGCCAGCGCGCCCAGGTAGCGCGGGCTCGGGTCGATCGTGAACGGCATGCCCAGCAACAGGGCGCCGCCGCCGACGATGGTCGAGCCGATCAGCATCGCCCAGGTGTTGGTCAGCAGCGGGTGCATGCCGAGCGCCTGCATCCGGCTCGACAGAAGATTCCCTGTAGAAAAGCACACGGTGCCCAGCAGGGACAGCGCCAGTCCCAGCAGCATGCCGTGGTCGCTCCAGTGGCCCTGCATCTGCGGCAGGAACAGCAGTGCGATGCCGGACAGGCCCAGCAGGGAGCCGACCAGCACCTGGCGCCGTATCGGCCGCTGCATGAACAGGCGCAGGCTGACCGCGTTCCAGATCGGCGCGGTCGAAAAGACCACGGCCACCAGGCCGCTGGGGACCCACGCGCTGGCGTAATAGAAGCACAAGAAATTGCAGCAGAACAGGGCCACGCCCTGGGCCAGCAGATAGCGCCATGCCTGGCGCGGCGGCCACACCGGCCGGCGCGTGCCGAGCAGGAACAGCAGCAGCACGGCGGCGGCGATCCAGAAACGGTAGGCAATCGACACCGGGGCCGGCACGATGCCGAGCTGGAATTTGATCGCGATCCAGGTGGTGCCCCAGATGACGACGGTGAGCAGGTAGAGGAAGGTATTCATGCCGGCATGATCGGCGCGTCCGGCGGCGCCGACTTGTCTGGGCTTGCGCACTTTCGGCGCCCGGTCGGTACGGGCCGCGGACGCATGCTAGACTTTTCTCATGCACTCCCGTCCCGCTCCCATCTCGCACGCCGTGTTCGACACCATGTGCGGCACCGACGCCACGCTCGAACGCTTCGCCTGGCTGGGCGACGGCATTGCGGCCGCGATCTGGCAGCGCGATACCGACGAAGCGCTGACGGTGTATGCGCGGCCCGGCCACCATACCCTGTCCTGCTACCTGGACGGCGGCTACCGCACCGAACGCAGCGGCGCGCCCAGGCAGTACGGCGCGCCGCTGCGCCTGTGCACGCTGCCGGACGATCACGAATCGGAATGGGTGGTGCGCGACCATCTGCGCCTGCTGCACGTCTACTTCATGCCGGAGCATTTCACGCGCCGGGCGGTGCTGGAGCTCGACCGCGAACCGCGCGAGATCACCCTGGCCGACCGCACCTACTTCGAAAGCCCCGGCCTGCTGCGGCTGTGCCAGTCGCTGGTCGCCGCGCCGTGGGACGGCGCCGACGATCTGCTGCGCGCCAACGAGATCACCCACGACACACTGAGCGAACTGCTGCGCTCACAAGGCGTCGTGCGGCGCGCGCCGCGGCTCAAAGGCGGCCTCGCGCCGTCGGTCCGCCGCCGTCTGGCCGATTACATCGAAGCGAATCTGGCGCGGCCTGTCACGCTGGGTATGCTGGCGCAGCTGGCCTGCCTGTCGGAATTCCATCTGGCGCGCATGTTCCGGGTATCGTTCGGCATGCCGCCGTCGGCCTGGATCGCCCGGCGCCGCGTCGAGTCGGCCTGCACGCTGTTGAGGACCAGTACCCTGCCTTTGCAGCAGATTGCCGACCTGTGCGGCTATGCCGACCTGTCGCATCTGGGACATCGCTTCCGTGCCGCGATGGGCACCTCGCCGCGGCGCTATCGACAGGCCATGGCGCGCTGAATTACTTCCGCGCCCGTGTCCTTGCGCGCCGCGCGGCCAGCAGCGCGACGACGCCGGCGCCGCCCAGCCACAGCGTGCCCGGTTCCGGCACGTCGGCGTGCTTGACCGGGGTCTTGCCCGGATCGTTCGTCTGGCCGGGCAGGTCCGTCGTCGGCGGCAGCAGCGTGCCGGGGGGCGACGACGGGTTCGTGCCGGTGTCGGTGGGCGTTTGCGTGCCGCCCGATGTCGTCCCGCCCGGCGTCGTGCCGGACGTGCCGCCGGTCGACGTGCCGCCCGTGCCCGGGTCGCCGCTGCCGGTACCCGAACCGCCGGTGCCGGTGCCGCCGGCGCCGCCGGTGCCCGACGTGCCGGTGCCCGAGCCGCCGGTGTCCGTGCCGGTCCCGGCCGTGTCGCTCGACGACTTGCTGTCCTGGGTCACCGGCAGGGTGCCGCCGTCCAGGATGGCGTCGCGGTTGATGCGGTAGCCCGGTACGGCGGTCTCGCTGCTCGTTGCGGACGTGCCGCCGGTCGACGCGGTGTCGCCCGTCGCAAACGTCTTGAGCTGGTAGCTGCCGCCCGCGGGATTGCCGTCCAGCGCGAATCCCACCTGTTCCACGTTGCCGCCTTCCTGGGCCTGCTCGACGGACGAATCGAGTTCTTCCTCGCTCGGGCCCTTCGCTTCGACGGGCAATTGCGGTACGTCGGAAATGCGGTTGCCGCAGCGCGTGCGGATTTCGTTCTGGCCGTCGGTCAGCAGGGTCTCGCCCTCGGCCAGCTGGAGTTTCTTCGATGTCCAGAACACCTTGTCGCCCTTGCGGTACGACACGTACACGGCGCGCGGCTTGCCGACCGTCTCGACGGTGGCCCTGGCCGTGTCAAAGGCGGCGTAGTGCGCCGCCACGACCTTGTCCGCGACGACGGCGTGCGCGAGCTCGCGGCGGTCGATCACGCCGCCGGGAACGATGGAATACGGGTAGACGCGGCGCGTCTTTTTCGTCTCTGCCTGTGCCGCGGTGCGCAGCACGACCGGGGCCGGCGTCGCGGCATCGGCCGGCGCCTGCGCCTGCACCGGCGCGGCTGGCGGCGCGGCGGTTTCCCGCATCTCCAGCGCGAACACGACGGCACACGCCGCCGCGCCGAGCAGGCCGATGGCCGCCACGCGTTTTTTCAGGCGCGAACCTTTTCTGCTCCGGCGGATGTAGGCGGTGCGGTAGTCCATGAGAGACCAAAAGGGAAAGTAGGAGATCTCCTACAGAGTATCATCTTTCCCAATGCCAAATCTACATTTTTCCACGAGAAATTCTATTTACATTGTGGAAATATAGACACGGTGCCCCGGCGATGCGGCGACAGCATCGGGTTCCCTGCGTGCCGGCCATGCGTCGCAAGGCCCGTGGGCCGGGATCAGCGCTCGACGAGCGCCAGCACCGCCGTGATGTTGTCGCGGCTGCCGTGCGTCTTGGCCAGGGCGATCAGATCGGCACAGCAGTCCTCCAGCGACTGCGCATGCGCGCCGGCCAGCACCTGTTCGATGGCCGCATGGGGCGTGTTGCCGTACAAGCCGTCGCTGCACAGCAGATACAGGTCGCCGGGACGCGGCGCGCAGGCCTTGACGTCGGGTGTGATCGCGGCCGTCGGGCCGATCGCCTGCAGCAGCAGGTTGCGCGGCGGGAAGTCGCCGGAGACGCCCGCTTCCAGCGCCTGCTGGTACATGGTCTGGTCGCGCGTGAGGACGGCGAGTTCGCCGTCGCGGTAGCGGTACAGCCGGCTGTCGCCGACGTGGAAGATGACCAGCGGGCCGTCCGGCAGGCTTTGCCAGAAGCCGGTCAGCGTCGTGCCCATGCCGCCGCCTTCGCCGAGGCCGTCCTGCACGTTGGCGCCGTACACGCGCGCGTTGGCGGCGTCGACGGCTTCGTGCATGGCCACGATGGCGGGCATGTGCTCGTCCTGCCAGGTCGCGTCCGGGTCGGCGGCGTCGCCGGGGCTGGATTTTTTCGGGTCGACGGCCGCCAGCGCGTCGCGCAGCGTCTCGAGGGCCATGACGGCCGCGATCTCGCCGCCGTCATGGCCGCCCATGCCGTCGGCCACGGCCACCAGGCGGAGCAGCGGATCGATGAGGAAGTTGTCTTCGTTCGACTGGCGCACGAGGCCGACGTCGGTCAGGCCGTATGCGCTGCCGAACGCGAGACGGTGATAGATGCTCGGGGTTAGCTGCTTCCAGGGGCTCATCGGCGGCGCGTACGGTTGTGAAATAAATACGAGGGCTGCATGCTAGCACGTGGGCAGAGGGCGTTGGCGATTTTCAGGGCAGCCGCAGGATGCCGCTGACGGTGAAGCGGATCTCGCCCGGCCGGTCGCCCGGCGCCGTCTCGATGCGCAGGTCCGACAGGCCCTCGCGGTGGCTGCCCGCCACCATTGCCGCCACGGTGTCGACCAGCTTGTCCGCGCGCGCGGGCGCGAGCGCGGCGGGCGTCGCGGCCGCGCCGAAGTACTGGTCGAGCATGGTCGCGAAATCGCGCCGCGTCGTCACGCAGAACACGGGGCGCGCCTGCGGGAACAGGGTCGTGACGGCGTCGTCCGCCTTGACCTTTTCCGGGTCGATGCAGACGACGTACAGCGCGTGCTCGTTGCGTTCCACCGGCAGCCACTGGCGCACTTCGGCGGTCGCGCGGTCCATGCCGGCGAGGAGCTCCGCCGGCACGCGCCGCCCGGGATGGAAGGCGAGGTAGGGCACGGCGAAATGGTCCGCCAGCGCGCGCCCGACGACGGGCAGTTTCAGCTTGAAGTCGTCGAGCAGCACGTCCTCGACGTCGCGGCCCTGTGCGCGCGCCTGTTCCACCGCCTGCTCGACCTGCTCGCGGGGCAGCAGCCGGGAACCCAGCGCGCCGACGAAGCCGGTGCGTTCGCGCCTTGCTTCCTGGCGGCGCTGGGCGAATGCGATGGCGAGCGTGTCGCACAGGTAGCGCGCGCCTTCGACGACGGTGCTGTCGAACGGGCCGCCGCGCAGGTTGTTGATGAGCTGGAAGACACCGATCACGTCGTCGTCGTGCATGATCGGGACGACCAGCATCTGCGTCGTGCGATAGCCCGTGCGCCGGTCCACGCCCTGCTGGAAGCGCAGGTCGGCCGCGTAGCGCTGCAGTTCGGCCGCATCGTAGACGTCGGTCAGGTTGAGCAGGCGGCGCGCCAGCGCGGCGTAGCCGGCGACGCTCTGCGCCGAGATCGGCAGGCGCAGCTGGCGGAACGACGTCATGCCCGTCTTGACCTTGGAGACGAGGCTGGCCTTGTCCTCGCCGACCGTGTAGATCGTCAGGCGGTCCGCCGCGAACAGGGCGCAGATGCCTTCGGACAGGTCGAGCATGATCTCGTCGACGTTGCGTGTGGCGTGGATGCGCGTCGTCAGCTGCTGCAGCTGGCGGAAGAAGTCGCCGCGCGCGTTCGGGCCGGCCATGACGGTCGCGTCGTTCATGGCCGTCTCATCGCCGTGTCGATGGGGCCAGGCGCGTGGCGTCGGCGTCGTCGTGCGCGGCGCGCTGCACGCGCGTCGCGTCCGCATCGTCCTGCGCGTGGCGGACGACGTCGCCGGGCGAGCGCGGCGTGACGGTGTCCAGCGGCCGCCATGGCGACGGCGGCGGCGGTGGGGACGTGGCGTCGGGCCGCGCGGCCGCGTCGCCGTCGAGGGCGCGCAGCAGGTCGTCGCGGAACGCATCGGCGCCGGGATAGCGCTGTTCCGGACGCTTGGCGAGCGCGCGCATGATGACGCGGTCGAAGGCCGGGCCGAGCAGGGGATTCAGCAGGGTCGGCGGCACGGGCTGCTCGTGCAGGATCTTCTGCTGCACGGCGAACATGCCGGCGCCGCGGAACGGCCGCTCGTTGGTGAGGAACTGGTACAGGATGATCCCGACGGCGAAGATGTCCGACTGCGGGCCGACGGTCTGGCCGGTGATCTGCTCGGGCGACATGAAGCTGGGCGTGCCGACCATCTCGGCGCCGTCCGCGTCCTGCACGGCGGCGTTCAAGGCGGCCATGTGGGCGACGCCGAAGTCGGTCAGTTTCACGCGCAGGTCGTGGCTCAGCATGACGTTGGCCGGCTTGATGTCGCGGTGGATCACCCCGTTGCGATGCGCGTAGCCGAGGGCGTCGAGCAGCTCGCACGTCATGCGCACGGCATCCTCGAGCGTGAACTCGAGGTGGAAGTCCTGGGTCATGTCGAAGTAGGCGGCCAGCTCCTCGCCGCGCACCAGTTCCATCACCATGTAGGCGGCGCCGTTTTCCTCGCCGAAGTCGTACAGGCCGACGATGTGCGGATGGTTCAGGCGGGCGACGGCCTGCGCCTCGCGGATGAAGCGGGCGGAATACGACGCGTGCAGCTCCGGATCGGCATCGCAGGCGGTGGAGATGACCTTGATCGCGACGCTGCGGTCCAGGCGCGGATCGAGGCCCTCGTAGACCTCGCCCATAGCGCCGCGTCCCAGCACCCGCACGATCTGGTATCTGCCTAACTGCGTCGGTTGGTTCATGGCCGCAAGTGTAAATCAAATTGGTTTGGCGACAATAAAAATCGGCCGCGGCGTGGACGTGGCGCGACGTCCCGACAGGTTTATACTTGATGTATGAACGACATCCGCTGCACCTGGGCCAACCCGGCCAATCCGCGCTACATCGCCTACCACGACCACGAGTGGGGCGTACCGTGCCACGACGAGACGACGCTGTTCGAGATGCTCAACCTCGAAGGCGCGCAGGCCGGGCTGTCGTGGGAAACGATCCTGAACAAGCGCGACAACTACCGCATCGCGTTCGACGGCTGGGATGCGGAAAAAATCGCGCGCTACGACGACGCCAGGGTGGCCGACCTGCTGGCCGATCCGGGCATCGTGCGCAACCGCCTGAAGGTCGCGGCCGCCATCAACAACGCCAGGGCCTACCTGCGCCTGCGCGCGGACGGCCTCACGCTCGACGGCTACCTGTGGGCCTTCGTCGACGGCCGGCCCATCGTCAACGACTGGCCGCCGGGCAGCAGGCCGGCCCGCACCGACCTGTCCGACCGCATTTCGAAAGACCTGGCCAGGCGCGGCTTCAAGTTCGTCGGATCGACCATCGTGTATGCCTACATGCAGGGCATCGGCATGGTGGACGACCACGACCGCGCCTGCCTGTGCCGGCGCCGGAGGTGACGCCATGGACTATCGCGAAGGGTGGCGCAACCGGGCCCGCTTCACCGTCTTCGATGCGCACTACGGCGACGGCGCCGCGATCCGCGTCCTGACCGACGTCTGGCGCACCGATCCGCAGCGCTCGCCCAACCTGCACGTGATCGCCCTGTGCGACCACCTGCTGCCGGGCTTCCACCGCATGCCGCAGGCCGAGCCGGGCGTGACGCTCGACCTGCTCAGCGCACCGCTCGAGGACGCGCTGGCCCAGCTGACGGCGCGCGTCGACCTGTTCCGCCTGCACGACATCGAACACGCCGGCACCGGATTCGCGCGCCACGTGGCGCGCGTGGCCGCACAGAACGCCTGCCTGCTCGCGCAAGGCCTCACGCCGGACCAGGTCGCGGCGCTGACGGCGCAAGGCTTCGTGTTCGATGCCGATGGCCGCCGCGCGCGCTTCGCCAGCCGCAAGCCGCGGCCGCCGGCGCCGCCCGCGCCCGAGCGGCGCGTCATCGTGCTCGGCGCCGGCATCGCCGGTGCCGCCGCGGCCGAGCGCCTGTGCGCGCGCGGGTGGCAGGTCACGCTCGTCGACCGCCAGCCGCAGCCGGCGATGGAAGCGTCGGGCAACCTGGCCGGCATCTTCATGCCGCTGCTGTCGAAGGACGACAACGTGCCCACGCGCCTGACGCGTGCGGCCTATCTGTACGCGCTGCGCCACTGGGAACGCCTGGGCGGCATCGGCCGCGCCATCGAGGGCGACACCTGCGGCGTGCTGCAGCTGGCGCGCGACGCCGGCCATGCCGACGTGCAGCGCGCCATCGCGGCGGATACCTCCCTGCCGCCCGATTTCGCCGAGTGGCTGGAACGGCCCGAGGCGGAAGCGCTGCTCGGCCTGCCGGCGCCGGACGGCGGCTGGCTGTTCCGCGGCGCCGGCTGGGCGCGTCCCGGCAGCGTGTGCGAGGCGATGCTGGCCGCGTGCGGCGGCCGCCTGGAGCGCCGCTTCGGCGTGGGCGACGTGCGCATCGAACGCGACGGCGAGCGCTGGCGCCTGACGGACGCGCAGGGCGCCACCGTGGCCTGCGCGCCGAACCTGATCCTGGCCAACG
Source organism: Massilia sp. Masssp93 (assembly GCF_059491295.1). NCBI lineage: Bacteria > Pseudomonadati > Pseudomonadota > Betaproteobacteria > Burkholderiales > Oxalobacteraceae > Massilia > Massilia sp. Masssp93. The sequence goes on from NZ_CP168502.1 coordinate 6,797,908, forward strand.
GCGCCGGCGCCGCCGACGTGCCGCAGGCCGCGCCGCTGCCGCTGACGACGTTGCGCGGGCAGGTGTCGCACGTGCCGGCCAGCATGGTGCCGAAGCTGCCGGTCGTGCTGTGCCGCGAAGCCTATCTGACGCCGGCGTCGGGCGGCGTGTGCAGCGCGGGCGCGACCTACGACGCCGACCCGAACCCGGACCTGTCGCCGCAAAGCCACGCGGAAAACCTGGAGCGCCTGCGCGGGCTGCTGTCCGATCCGGAGGCCGCCAGGGATGCGCCGCTGGAGGGGCGGGTCGGCTTTCGCAGCGTCGCGCCGGACCGGCTGCCGCTGGTGGGCCGCCTGCCGGATTTCGCCGCCGCCGGCACCACCGAACGCCTGCGCGACGTGCCGCGCCATCCGGGCCTGTACGGGCTGCTCGGCTATGCGTCGCGTGGCCTGATCTGGGCGGGCTTTGCCGCCGAACTGCTGGCAGCAGGGATCGAGGGCGAACCGCTGCCGCTCGAATCCAGCCTCGTCGATGCCCTCGACCCGGCCCGCTTCGTGTTGCGCGCACGCCGCGCGCCGCGGGGGCCGAACGCCGAAAATTGATTTCTTTCGGGAAACCGAAAGTTTCAAAGGTATAATGTGTGCAAAGCAACATTTTACACATGAACCGGACATGGACGACACACCCGACGCGCCCGAGCTGTCCCTGTTTCTCGCCTCGACCGCGCACGATATGAAGAATTCGATCAGCGTCCTGTCCGGGACGCTGGAGCGGCTGCTGGTCGCGCATTCTTCGCAGGCATCGGCGCAGACGGACCCCGAGTACACGCAGATGGCGCACATGCTGTACCAGACCAAGCGCCTGAACGACAACCTGATGCAGCTGCTCGCGCTGTACAAGCAGGTGGGCACGCCCGCGTATCCGTTCGACGTGCAGCCGCTCGAACTGGGCCAGCTGGTCGACCAGGTGGTGGCGCTGGAGCGCGTGCTGCTGACGTCGCGCGGCATCAAGCTGGAGCTGGACTACGATCCGGAACTCGTCTGGCATTTCGACGAAGACCTGATCGTGGGCGTGCTGTCGCATGCGATCAACAACGCCATCCACTACACGTGCGACACGGTGCGCCTGGCGATCCGCGCGACCGACGACGGCTGGCTCGAACTGCGCGTGGAGGACAACGGTCCCGGTTATCCGCCGGCGCTGCTGAAAGCCGGCGCGATCGCGACGCGCGACACGGCGGGCGGCATGAACTTCCTGACCAACAGCGCGGGACTGGGCCTGTATTTTTCGAGCGAGGTCGCGAAGATGCACCGCCACCGCGAGCGGCGCGGCCTGCTGCGCCTCGAGAACGGCGGCCGCTACGGCGGCGGCTGCTTCATCCTGAACCTGCCATGAACGCGCCTGCCAATGTGCCCGCGAACGCTCCGGCCAAGACCGTGGGCGAGATCGGCTGGGCCGACAAGAACTACCTGATCGTCGACGACTTCGTCGGCGTGCGCCAGCTGCTGCGCGAAAGCCTGCGCAGCCTGGGCGCGAAGAACATCGACCAGGCGTCGTCCGGCGGCGAGGCGATGGGCCTGCTGACGCGCATCCGCTACGACGTCGTCCTGTGCGACTACAACCTCGGCGACGGCAAGAACGGCCAGCAGGTGCTGGAGGAAGCGCGCGTGCGCAACCTCGTGAACCCGAGCACCGTGTGGCTGATGGTATCGGCCGAAAAGAGCGTGGAATCCGTGATGGGCGCGGCCGAGCACCAGCCGGATGCCTACCTGATCAAGCCGATCACGGAAGGCGTGCTGCTCACGCGCCTGAACCGCGTGTGGCACAAGAAGCAGATCTTCCGCCTCATCGACCAGGCCTATGCCGAGAAGGACTACCTGCGCGCGGCGCGCATGTGCGACGCGGCGATGGAGGCGCACAAGGCGCACGAACTCGACCTGCTGCGCATGAAGGCGAAGCTGATGGAAAAGAGCGGCGAGCCGGCCAAGGCGCGCGAGGTGTACGAGCGCGTGCTGGAGCAGCGCGAGTACCAGTGGGCGCGCGCCGGCATCGCCAAGATCCGCATGGCCAACGGCGAATTCGAACAGGCGCGCCAATCCTTCCAGAGCGTGATCGCGGAAAACCGCTACTACATCGACGCCTACGACCAGCTCGCGCTGGCCTACCAGAACCTCGGCAAGCTGGAGGAGTCCTGCGCGATCCTCGAACGGGCCGCCAGGCTGTCGCCGAACTCCGTGCCGCGCCAGCGCAACCTCGGCAACGTGGCGCTCAAGGTGGGCAATGTGCAGATGGCCGAAAAGGCCTTCCGCAAATGCATCGCGATCGGCGAGTATTCGATCCTCAAGACGCCCGACGCCTACCTCGGCCTGGCGCGCGTGTGCGGCCAGAAGAACGATGCGAAGGAAGCGCTGCAACTGCTGCTGCAGGTCCAGCGCGAATTCGCCGCCGACTATCCGGACATCGCCCTGCGTTCCAAGATCACCGAGGGCCTCGTCTATCACGAGAGCGGCGACTACCGGCGCGCGCGCAAGGCCGGCGACGAACTGGAGGCCCTGCTGAACGCGACCGAGGACAGGCCCGACATCCCGACCTGCCTGGAACTGGCGACCTTGCTGTTCGCGGTGGGCGTGAAGGATGCGCCGGTCGAGCTGCTGTGCTACGTAATCCGCAACAACCACGACAACCCGCTGCTGCTCGACGAAGTGCAGCAAATCTTCGACAAGGCGCGCCTCGGCGACGAGGGCCAGGACCTCATTCGCGCCTCGAAGAAGGAAGCGACCGACCTGATGAACCAGGGCGTGCTGCTGTGGAAGACGGGCAAGCTCAAGGATGCGGTCGAGTGGATGCGGCAGGCGCGCAAGAAGGTGCCGAACAACCAGCGCATCCTGTTCAACGCGGCCCAGATCCTCGTCTCGTACCTGCAGCAGCACGGCTACGACGGCGCCATGTCGGCCGAGGCCTACGACGTGCTGCACCACGTCGACCGCTTGCTGCCGGGGCAGCAGCGCTTTGCCCAGTTGATCGAGCAGCTGGCGCAGTTGCAGCCGGCGGCCGAAGGCGGCGCGACGAGCGGGACGATCGCCGAGGTGGCGTAGGGAGCGTCCCTACAGCGCCTGGCCCAGCCGCTTTTCCAGCTGGTTGCGGAATGTCCGGCTGACCTTGGTGCGTCCGCCGTGCTTCAGCACCACGTCGAACTCGCCGTGCGAGATCGGTTCCAGGCGCAGGATGCTCTCGAGATTGACGATGGCCGAGCGGTGGATGCGGACGAAATGGGCCGGATCGAGCTTGTCGGCCAGCAGATGGATCGGTGCGCGGTACAGCATCGCCTTGCCGCCGATGTACAGGTTGACGTACACGCCGACGGCTTCGATCCAGTCGATGTCGGTGGTCTTCACGAAATGGGTGGCGCCCGCGCATTTCACCACCAGCCGGTCCCACCGTGCCGGCTCCTCGACGGGTGCGGGCGGCGGGCGGCGTTCTTCCAGCCGCCTGCGGACCCGCTGCATGGCGGCCTCGAAGCGCTCGTCGCTGAACGGCTTGAGCAGATAGTCGAGCGCATCGGCCTCGAAGGCACGGATCGCGTACTGGTCATGGGCGGTGACGAACACGGTGACGGGCATGCGCCCGGCGCCGACGGCAGCGACGACGTCCAGGCCGGACGGCCCGGGCATCTGCATGTCCAGGAAGACCAGGTCGGGATGCCGGCTGTCCAGCATGTGCACCGCGGCCTGGCCATCGGCGGCTTCGAGCACCTCGGCGACGTCGGCCATCTTGCCCAGCAGGTCGACGAGGCGCCGCCGCGCCAGCGCCTCGTCGTCGACCACGAGTACCTTCAGCGGCTTAGCCAATGGGGCGTGCATGCATGTCCTCTCTCATCAGGGTCAGGGGCAGGACGATGTTCGCCTCGGTGCCGCCGTCCGCGTGCGGCATCACGTGGAACGTGCTGGCACCGGACGGGTACATCGCCAGCAGGCGGTCGCGCGTCACGCTGATGCCCACGCCTTGCGCGCGCGCCATCGTCCAGCCGGGCGGCAGGCCGACGCCGTCGTCGATCACGCGGATCTCGACCCGGTCGTCGACGCGGCGCGCCGACACGGTGACGCGCCCGCCGGAAACGCGCTGCGCAATGCCGTGCTCGATCGCGTTTTCCACCAGGGGTTGCAGCAGCAGGGACGGGATGCGCGCGTGCTTCACCTCCGGCATGACGGACACCGCGATCGAGAGCCGTTCGCCGAATCGTACCCGGTGCAGCGCGAAGTAATGTTCCAGGAACGCGAGTTCGTCGGCCAGGGCCACTTCCTGCCGGTTCCTCGTATCCAGCGAAAAACGCAGCAGGTCGCCCAGGTGCTCGATCATCTTGCGTGCCAGCCTGGGCTCGTGCTCGACGCAGGCGGAAATGCCGTTCAGCGTGTTGAACAGGAAATGGGGATCGAGCTGGGTGCGCAGCGCGTTCAGCTGGGCTTCGAGAAAGCCGCGCTTCAGGCGCTCGATCTGCAATTCGTCGACGAGTGCGCGCCGGTAGTAGCGCAAGCCGGTCAGCGCGCCCAGGATGATGCAGTACACCAGCAGCGCCCAATAGAGCCAGTCGAGCAGGCCAATCGGTTCGGTCCAGGGATTCCACGGGAGGAGGCCGAGGCAGTCTTCCAGCGCCGCGGCGGCCGCGACGTACAGCACCGTGACCGGCAGGCCGCATGCCGCGTGCGCCGCCAGCAGTTGCACGGGGCGCTTGAACGTCGCGGACAGGCGGTCGTCCAGGCTTTTGATCAGCGGTGTCAGCGCGCCCCATAACCACCAGTTGATGATGATGGAAAAGAGGGCGTTGTAGCCGCCGCCGCGCAAGATGTCCGGCAGTGCGAAAACGCCGCCGATGGCGGTCCACGCCAGGGCGGCGGCGACGATGCGTGTGTGTCGAGGTTTCACTGGCCGATGATCCATTCTGGGGCGTGCATCGCGCTGGCGGCGGCTGCCCGGCTGACGGTGCCGGTCAACCGTCCTGCAACAGCATGATCCGGACTGTCACAAGGCCGTTGCAAGGCGCACTTGCAATTAGGCATTCTACCGCAGCCGTCCGATCGTCAATACTTCACCGCCGCCAGAGCGGACCGTCGGCCGTGCGATTTCAACTACGGAGACCCGATTCGATGCCCCCTTCCAAATCTCACTACGAGGTCCTCGACGGCCTGCGCGGTACCGCCGCGTTTTGCGTCCTGATGTTTCATTTCTGGGAAATGCTGGTGCCCGATGCGGCGCACAATCCCATGCGGCACACGTTCCTGGCGGTCGACTTCTTTTTCGCCCTGTCCGGATTCGTCCTCGGCCACGCCTATGACGCGCGGCTTGCGGCCGGCGCCCAGGATGCGCTCACCCTGCCGAATTTCTTCCGGCGGCGCCTGATCCGCCTGCACCCGATGGCGCTGGCCGGACTGGCCATCGGCGTGGCGGCCTACCTGCTCGATCCGTTCGTCGGCGACACCCAGCGCATCGGCGAAAAGATCTCCCTCGCGACGCTGGCCGGGACGATCGCACTGAGCCTGTTCCTGCTGCCGACGCCGAACGTGCCGAACAGCTTCGGCGAGACGCATTCGCTGAACGGTCCGTCCTGGACGCTGTTTCAGGAGTACATCGCCAACGTGCTGTACGGCTTCTTCGGACACAAACTGACCCGCCGCCTGCACGTCGGGCTGTGCGTGGCGAGCGCCGCCGTCCTTGCCTGGACGGCCTGCCATTTCAACGATCTCGGTCATGGCTGGGGATGGGCCGACTTCTGGGTCGCCCCGGTGCGCCTCGCCTGTCCGTTCCTGACGGGGCTGCTGGTGTACCGCTTGCGGTTGCGCCTGTCGGTGCCGCAGCCGTTCGTGCTGCTGTCGCTGGTGCTGGTGGTGGTCTTCGTCGCGCCGCTCATGGGGCGCTACAACGGCTTGTTCGAAGCCGGCTGCGTCATCGTCGTGTTCCCGCTGGTGCTGGCCGCCGGCGCGGGTGTGACCAGGACGCAAGGTGCGACCGGCGCACTGTGCCGGTTCATGGGCGAGCTGTCCTATCCCGTCTACATCATCCACTACGGCTTCGTCTACGTGTTCGCGCACTGGAACTGGAGCACCCATCCCGCGCCCATGCGGCTCGGCCTCGTGGCGGCAAGCGTCCAGGTGGGCATCGTGATCCTGGCCTATGCCTTGCTGCGCTGGTTCGACAAGCCGGTGCGCGCCTGGCTGACCCGGAAATACGCCGATCCCGTCCGTGTTCCCGCCGGCGCGGCGCAAGCGAACGTGTGACGTCATTCATTTTAGGAGCAGGAACCACATGTCGATACTGAAGAGAGCCGTCCGCCGCCTGCCCGTGGCGCTGATGCTGGCGCTGGCCGCGGCCGCGGGCGGGGCCGATGCGGCGGAGCGCAGCCTGACGCTGGACTGGCGTTTCATGGGCGGCGAGGTCCAGGGCGCCGAGCGCCCCGATTTCGACGATGGCGCATGGCGCAAGGTCGTGGTGCCGCACGACTGGTCCATCATGGACAAGGCCGACGGCACGCCGCCGTTCGACCGCGCCGCGACGGCGGGCCAGGATTCCGGCTACCTGGCCGGCGGCACCGGCTGGTATCGGCGCCACGTCGACCTGAGCGCGGCCGAGGCCGCGCGCGTCGTGCTGCTCGACTTCGAGGCCGTGTACATGGACGCCGACATCTGGCTGAACGGCGCCCACGTCGGACAACATCGCTATGGCTACACGGCATTCAGCGTCGACCTGACGGGCAAGGTGCGGGCCGGCGACAACGTCATCGTGGTGCGGGCCCGCCACCCCGATCCTTCCTCGCGCTGGTATGCGGGTTCCGGCCTGATCCGTCCGGTGACGCTCGAGCTGCTCGATCCGGTGCACCTCGACCCCGGCGGGTCCGCGGTATCGACCCGGACCGCCAGCGCGCAGCGGGCGGAGCTCGATGTCCAGGCCACCGTCCGCAACGGCCGGGCCAGGCCGCAACGGGTGGAGCTGGTGACGGCGGTGACCAGCGTCGACGGCAGCACGATCGTCGCCCAGGCCAGCCGGCGCTACCTGGTGCCGGCCCACGGCGAGGCGCACGCCCGGCAAGCCCTCGCGGTGGACCATCCCAGGCTGTGGGGCCCGTCCTCGCCGCAGCTCTACACGCTGCGCCAGGAGGTGCGGATCGACGGCGTCGTGACCGACGTACGGCGTACCCGCTTCGGCATCCGCACCATCACGGTGGACGCGGCGCACGGCCTGCGCATCAATGGCGAGAAGGTCGTGCTGCGCGGCGGGAATATCCATCACGACAATTACATGATCGGCGCCGCCGGATTTCCCGACGCGGACGCGCGCAAGGTCGCCTTGCTGAAGGCCGCGGGCTACAACGCCATCCGCAGCGCACACAATCCCGCCAGCCAGGCGACGCTGGATGCGGCCGATGAACTGGGCATGCTCGTGATCGACGAAGCGTTCGACATGTGGCGCAAGAGCAAGCGCGCCGCCGACTACGCGCGCTTCTTCGACAGCAATTGGCAGCAGGATGTGGACAGCATGGTGATCAGCGGCCGCAACCACCCCAGCGTGCTGTTCTGGAGCATCGGCAACGAGATCCCGGAGCAGGGCACGCCAGAGGGCGCGCAGATCGCGCGCCGGCTGGCCGAGCGGGTCCGCCGCCTCGATCCGACCCGGCCCGTGACGCAGGCCGTGAGCAGCGAGGCGCCCGGGATCGCCGGCCAGTACGCCGAGCTCGACGTGGGCGGCTACAACTACATGCCCCATTTGTTCGCGCGCGACCACACGCAGTTCCCGGCGCGCGTGATGTACACGTCCGAATCGCTGTCCAAGGACGCCTTTGCCTACTGGCGTCCGGTCGAGACCATGCCGTGGGTGATCGGCGATTTCGTCTGGACCGCGTTCGATTACCTGGGCGAGTCCGGCATCGGCTGGATGGGCTATACGCAGGACTGGCAGACCCTGGGGCCGTATCCCTGGCACCTGGCCTATTGCGGGGAAATCGATGCGACCGGGCGCAAGCGGCCGGCGGCCTATTATCGCGAGGTGTTGTGGAAGACGGGCATCGATCCGATCTCGGCCTTCGTGGCGCAACCGGCGGGCACCGAGGACTTGCCGGACCGCCACCTGTACCCCATCGTACAGCCGCATAACGACTGGTCGCTGGACGATGTGCATCCCAGCTGGTCGTGGGCGGGGCAGGAGGGCAAGCCGCTCCAGGTAGTCGTGTATTCGGAATTCCCCGACGTCGAGCTTTTCCTCAACGGCAAAAGCCTGGGGCGCAAGCCGGTCGGTGTCGACAGCGAATACAAGGCCACGTTCACCGTGCCCTATGCGCCGGGCCGCCTGGTGGCCGTCGGCTACCAGGACGGCAAGGCCGCCGGCCGGTGGGAATTGCGCACGGCGGGCGAGCCGGCCATGGTCAAGGCCGCCGTCGACCGCACGCAGCTGCCGGCCAATGGCGCGGACCTGGCCTATGTGACGGCGGAACTCGTCGACCGCGATGGCGTGCCCGTCTACGCACGGAACGGCGACCGCAAGGTGAAGGTCAGCGTGACCGGGGCCGGCGTGCTGGCCGGGCTCGGGAACGGCAATCCGATGGACGCATCGAGCCTGCAATCGGGAGAGCGTTCGACTTTCCACGGCAGGGCGGTGGCGGCGATCCGGGCCGGCGCCACGGCAGGTCCCGTGTTCGTGGACATCGCCGCCGAGGGCATGCCCGTCCAGAGGCTGCGGCTCGACGTGCTGGCGCGCTGACCGTATCGCGCCTGCCCGACGTGCCGCACGCGGCCGTGTTCAGCGTGCCGCCAGGCGACCCGCCGGGCGGCATGGGCGAACCGGGGTTGCCGGCGTCACGTTTTGTCGGCCTTGGGACGGCTCGCGCGCGTCTTGCCGTTCGCGCCGTTGGCGCCGTTCGGTGCCGCTGGCCCCGCCTGCGGCACTTCCTTGGGCGCATCCGTTTTCGGTCTCTCGGCGGCGGGCGCGGCCGCCGAAGCCGCAGCCGGCGTCATCGCACTGGCGACCGCTTGCGTAAATTGCTCTTGCAGCATGTTCCACCAGGCGACGGCGGCAGGCATCGCCATCGCCGCCGGGTTGTTCTGCGCATCCGGCGCGGCGGCCCCTTGCGGTGCTGCCGTGCCCGGCTGTGCCGTGCCGCCGCCCGTGCCGCTCGCGTTGCCCGCGCCCGGCGCGGCCGGTGCCGGCGCAACCGGTTTCGCGGCGCCCGCGGCGGGTGCCGCCTTCGCGCCGCCACCGCCCTGGCCGGGGGCGCCGAAGAAGGACGCGAACGGCGTGGCCGCCATCTTGTCCGCGCTGACGCCGGACTGGCGCATCGCCTCGGCCATCGAGGCGCCCATCGACTTCAGGGTTGCCAGCGTGCCGCGCTGCACCTCCAGGGCCTGGATGGTCCCGCGCAGCATCGTGAGGTTCAGGTTCAGCCAGGACTCGACCGCCTTGAGGTCGGCGATGCGCTTGTCCAGGTCGTCGGTCGACATCGGGGGCGTGGCCATGCCCGGCATGCCGGGCAGGCCGGCGCCGGGGATATGCATCGATCCCCACAGGTTCTTGACGAAGTCCAGGGTGTCCGTCATGCCGGGCATGGGGGCGGAGGGTTTCAGCATGGTGGTCTCCTAATTGGTCGCCGCTAGCGTAACAGATAAATAAGAGCGGATATAGATGCGGATGCAGGGGCGGGCACGCGTGCGCCGGGCGGACCGGCTACACTACGCGGATGAGTACCGCATACGCCAAGAACCACGGCCGCCGCCGGCAACTGGCGTTGGGCGTGCTCACGATCCTGCTGCACGTGCTCGTATTCGTCTGGTTCGCCGGCCAGTTGGGCCGCGTGCCCGACCGTTCCGCGCGCATGGCGCGCGCGCCGCTGACGGCCGAGCTGGTCGAGGCGCCGCGGCCCCGTCCGCTGCCGCCCGTGCCGCCGCCGCAGCCCGCGCTCGATCCACCGCCCGTGCCCGAGGTGGTGCCGGAGCCCGTGATCCCCATGCCGCCGCCGCCCGGCCCGGAAGCCGCCGCGCCGGCGCAAGGGATACCCGACGGCACTGCGGCCAGCGCGCCGCCCGCATTGACGCCGCAACCCGACGGAATCGCCGCCTCGGACGCCGCGGGACGGCAAACGGGCCAGGACGGCGCCGCCGCCGGTGCGGGCACCGTACAATCGCGGCAGGCGGCACCCCAGGGCACGGCGGCGCAGGCCCGGGCGGACGCGGTACCGAAGCCCCCGGCCGCGCCGGAAGCGCGCCGCTACAAGGTCGACATGCCGCCGTCGGCCGACATCACGCTCGACGTCGCGCGCACCGACGCGAACGGCACGAAGTGGAGCGGCGACGCATTGCTGTCGTGGCGGGTGACGCCGTCCGGTTATCGCGTCCAGGTCGAGGCGGGCATCCGCATCATGTTCGCGCACGTGAACCTGCTCACCCTCACCAGCGAGGGCACGGTGGGCGACGAAGGATTCGTCCCCACCCTGATGACGGAGAAGCGGCGCGGGCGCGCCATGACGGCGACGCATTTCAATCGCCCGGACGGCACGCTGACGTTTTCGGCATCGGCCGCGACGTACCCGCTGGTGCCGGGCGCGCAAGACAAGGCCAGCGTGCCGCTGCAACTGGCGGCCATCGCGCGCGGCGATCCGAAACAATTGTCGGGAAATATCGACATCCTTGTCGGCGAAGACCGCGACGCCAGCGTTTTTACGTTTACGGTGGCCGACCAGGAACAGATCGACACGCCGCTGGGCCGCATCGCCACGTGGCATCTCGTGCGGCCACCCAAGCCCGGCTCGTACAATTCGCGCCTGGAATTGTGGCTGGCGCCGGGCTATGGCTGGTATCCGGTACAGATCCGCAACATCGAGGCGAGCGGCGCTGTGACGACCCAGACCGTGCACAATATCGTGATCAAACAAGCAGGAAGCTGATATGAAGAATGTATTGAAACTGGCAGGCGCGGGCATCGTCGCGGTAACGGTCTCGCTGGCGACGGCGGGCGGCGTGGCCGGCGCGGCGGAGGAGCACCCGGCCGTCAAGCGCCCGTTCGACCTGCCCCCGTCGGCCGACCTGAGCTATTCCATCGGCGCGCGCCAGCGCGGCTTCAACCTGAACGGCGAGGCGACGCTCACCTGGCGCGCGAACGACGGCAAGTATTCGGTCAACGCCGAGTCGCGCGTGGCGCTGCTGGGCAAGCTGACGGAAAACCGCAGCACGGGCGTCGTCGACAACTGGGGCCTCGCGCCGACCGAGTACTACGACAAGCGCTTCCGCAAGGACCCGACGACGGCCACCTTCGACCGCGGCGACAAGACCATCACCTTCAGCGACGGCGACAAGACCTACCCGATCAAGGGCGGCGAGCAGGATCGCGTGTCGGTCTCGTGGCAACTGGTGGCGATCGCGCGCGCCGCGAAGGACAAGTTCAGGCCGGGTTCGGAATGGCAGTTCTTCGTCATCGGTCCGCGCGACGCCGACCCGTGGACCTTCCGCGTCGTCGGCCGCGAAAAGGTCCAGGCCGGCGCGTCGCTCGGCGAAGTGGATGCCGTCCACGTGATGCGCGCGCCGCCGCCCGGATCGAAGGACCAGACCCTCGACATCTGGCTGGCGCCGGGCCACGAGTGGTATCCCGTCAAGCTGCGCTTCACCGACAACGACCGCGATTACGTCGAGCAGACGCTGGAAAAGATCGTCAAGAAGTAAGCCAGTCGCGCACGTGGTCCGGTGCCGGCAGCACGCACTGCGGGTCCGGCACGGGCGTCCCGCGCACCTGCGCGAGGGGCAGCACGCCGGCCCAGGTGGCGATGCCCATGTCTTCCTCGTCGTCGGACGGCGGGCCGCTGCGGACCTTGCACACCGCCTCGGCGAGGGAAATGCGCAGCGCGGTCGTGGCGGCGTACTCCTTGTCGTTCCCGGGGCGCACCAGGGCCTGGCGGCCCGGCACCAGGTGCTCCATGAAATGTTCCAGCGCCTGCCGCTTGGCGGCCTCGCCGACGACCTCGAAGCGGCCATAGACCATCGCGCTGCGGTAGTTCATCGTGTGGCTGAAGGCGGAACGTGCCAGCACGAGGCCGTCCAGGTGCGTGATCGTCACGCAGCAATCCTGCTCCGTCAGGCGCTGCAGCATGCGGCTGCCGTTCGACCCGTGGATGTACAGATGGTCGCCGCTGCGCCAGCAGGCGGTGGGGATGCAGTGCACGCCGTGCGCGTCGGCGAAGGCGATCTGGCAGATATAGGCGGCATCGACGATGGCGTGCAGCAGGGCGGGATCGTAGGACGCCTTGGGCGCTCCGCGCTTGACCTGGGTGCGGAGGGAAGGAGCAGTGTTCATGGCCTCGAAAGTAGGGGTGGAAGCCGCACTATAATGGCCAGGATGGCTCCAGGAACAGGTCCAGGGCCACGCAATTTCATGGAGCCACGATGGATTACGCGCTGCTGCTGGACGCCTTCGCCCGCGACCACGCCCGCCATGGCTTGCCTGGTCACCCCTGGCCGCGCCAGCGCCTGCTGCACGAATGCCTGCGCACGGCCATCCGCGACGGCACGCTGGCGGCCGGCACGCGCCTGCTGGCCACGCGCGCGCTGGCGCAGGAACTGGGCATCGCCCGCAACACGGTGCTGTATGCGTACGAGCAGCTGGCCTGCGAAGGGTTCGTGATCCCGGACCGGCGCGGGACGGTGGTCGCAGGCATCGCGCCCGCGCCGCGGCGCCGTGCCGCCGACGTGCCGCAGGCGGGCCTCGCGCGCCGTGCCCGGAACCTGCGGGCCGTGCACGGCAGTCCCGGCGACGGGCTGCCGTTCACGCCCGGCGTGCCGGACCTGCGCGCCTTTCCGCTCGCGCAGTGGCGCCGCCTGCTGGACCGCGCTTGGCGCGGCCTGTCGGCGGCGCAGCTGAACTACGGCGACCCGGCCGGCGAGCCCGCGCTGCGCACGGCCATCGCGGACTACCTGCGCGCCTCGCGCGGCGTCGTGTGCGAGGCGGGCCAGGTGTTCATCACGGACGGCACGCAATCGAGCCTCGACCTGTGCGCGCACGCCTGCGCCGACGCGGGCGACACGGCCTGGATCGAGCACCCCGGCTACGGCGGCGCGCTGGCCGCGTTCCGCGGCGCGGGTCTCGTCGTCGAGGGCATCGCCGTCGACGCCGAAGGCATGGCGCCCACCGTGCCGGATTGGACCCGGCGCCGCCCCCGGCTGATCTACACGACGCCGTCGCACCAGTATCCGGCCGGCGTGGTGATGTCGCCGGCGCGGCGCATGGCCCTGATCGCCGGGGCGCGTGCCGCCGGCGCGCTGATCGTCGAGGACGACTACGACAGCGAATTCCGCCACGAGGGCCCGCCGCTGGCGGCCATGCAGGGCCTGGTGCCGGATGCGCCCGTGCTGTACTGCGGCACGTTCAGCAAGACGATGTTCCCGGCGCTGAGGATCGGTTTCCTCGTCGTGCCGGCCAGCCTGGCGTTGCCGCTGGCGGCCATGCGCGCGCAGTCGTCGGCCGCGGGGCGCACGGCGGAGCAGCTGGCGCTGGCCGGATTCCTGCGCAGCGGCGAGTTCGCGCTGCACCTGCGCCGCATGCGCCGCCTGTACCGCCAGCGGCGCGATGCGCTGGTCGAGGCGCTGGACCGGCACCTGGGCGATCGCGCCGTCGTGGAGGGCGCGTCGGCCGGCATGCACCTGGCCTTGCGCCTGCCCGCCGAGGGGCCGGCGGACGTGGAGATCGTGCGCCGCGCGCGGGAACAGGGCATCGTGGTGAATGCGTTGTCGACCCATGCGCTGCCGGGCGGGCCGCCGTGCAACGGGCTGCTGCTCGGCTATGCCCAGGTGCCGGCCGAGCGGATGGATGAACTCGTGCTGCGGCTGGCGGGCGCGATCCGGTAGGTTCTCAGTCCTGCGGTCCCGGATCGTCCGGATTGTCGTTCTCCCAGTGCAGGATCATTTCCCTGGGCGCGTTGCCGACCTTGACGGTGCGCTTGAACGTCTTGCCCTCGGCCGCCGCGCTGATGTGGTAGGTGCCCGGCGGGAGCTTGGCGAAGAACATCGGACCGGTACTCGCCACGCTCAGCAGATTCGTGCCCTTGGCGTCCATGATGTCGAGCTGGACGTCGGACCGGTAGGCGCCGCTCTGCTTGGTCGCAAACGTCAGCAGCAGGTTGTAGTCGGCGCGCTGGGCTTTCATCGTGCCTTGCTCTTCCTCGCCGATGCCGCCGTTGATGTAGGTGATGCCGTTCTGCTGGTGCGGGGTGGGTGCCGCCAGGGCGGCGGTCGATGTCAACGCAACGGCCACGACCATGGCCGCGCTCATCAGTGCTCGTTGCATGGCTGTTCTCCTCGGTTGCCGGCCGGACCGGCTGCCCGGTCCGTCGATGAACTGGACCATAGCACAGGCCCGTCAATTTCTGCGCGACATACAAGGCGTGGCGACATCAGCCGATCACATGGACCGTGGGAGAATCGTCCCGGTTCCAGGAAAACAGAACCAGGTGCCACAGGCCCGGTGCCTTTCTGGAGGGATCGACCAGCCCTTGTGCGCCAAGTGCCTCCAGACGGTCGCGCACCGACCACGACCTCGGGGTGCCCCCCGCCGCGACGACCTCTTGCCAGGGTGCGACGGCATCCTCGAGTCTGATTCCCATGGCCGCCAGCGCCGACGCATTGCGCAGATCGCAAATCCGGTCGGCCGCGACGTGCATGCTGACGATCTCCAGGTGGCCGCTACGGTTGTCCCTGTGCGCCTCCATTGCAGCCGCCACCCCGTCGCGCGATGCGCTCAGGTAGAGCGTGGGCTGCACCGCGCTGGAGTAGCGGCCGGGATACCTGGAACCGGACAGCGCGCCGTCCCGGTAGGCCGGATCGACGGCGCGATAAAAGACACCATCGATTTTCGTGAACGGCGCGTTGGCATCATTGCTGGCGCGGGGACTTGTCATCGGTTTCTCCTTCATCGCACGTGTTCATCGGCGTGCCGGCTACGCGCCCGATGCGGTCACCCAGCACGACGGGACTGCCCGCCTACGGCATCCGGACGACATCGTCCTGCTCCCACAAGGACTTCAGATGGTCGACGAACCATTTGCCTGCGGGCCCGGGCGGGTGCGAAGGCTGGTGAAATGCGGACATCGTCAGCATGAACCCTGTGCGCGGCATGTCATCCACATCCAGCACGACCAGCGTGCCTTCGGCGATGTCTTTCTCGACCATGTGCAAGGGCATGCCTCCCCAACCGACGCAGTCCTTGAGGAACGCATATTTGGTCGACAGGTCCGCCAGACGCCAGGTCGACGGCGACGCGACGCCGAAGTCCCTGCCGACAGTGAGAGGGGACCTGTCCGTGAGCACGAGTTGTACATGTTTCGCCAACTCGCGCCGCGGTATCCGCTGGCTGAAGCTCGCGAGCGGGTGGCATGCTGAAGCGACCGCAACCAACGGCACGTCGCCGAGTCGCTCGCTCACCAGTGAAGGAAACGTCTGGGGCAGCGGCGTCAGGATGCCCAGGCTGCACCGGCCGTCCAGAACGGGCAGATAGGCAGCGCCCAGGCCCTCCACGAAGAGGCGCAGCGGCGTCAATGGAAACTGGCGCGCGAACGCTTTCGCGACGGCGCTGACAATGGAGGTCGGAAAGAACACATCGACGACGACCGAGAGTTCAGCCTCGACGCCTGAATTCATGAGCTTGGCGCGGGCCTTCAGCGTGTCCACCCCTGCCACGATGTTGCGGGCGTCCGCGAGCAACAGCACACCCTCCGGCGTGAGCTTCGGGAACCGGCCCGAGCGGTCAAACAGCTTGACGCCGACCTGGTCTTCCAGTCCGCCGACCCAGCCGCTCACCGCCGATTGAACGCGGTTGAGCTTCCGGGCCGCGGCCGAGAAGCTGCCCTCATCCACGGCGGCGATGAAGGTCCTGAGCTGGTCCAGAGAGACGCCATCAAGCATTCACGTGTCCTTCCATCTCCAAAATAGATGGGTTGCATCTAAATATACTCTATTTTCAAAATACATATCGACCGCCATCATTCGCATGGCGGAGGCCCCGCAATTCATCAACGTCATTCAAGGAAGCATCATGACTTACTCCATCATCGGCACCGGCAACGTCGGGATGTTTCAAGACCTGTTCAGGAAAGAGGCGTGAGCGATGTACGACCATGTCATCTGGCCCGAGCGTTTTGATCCGAAAACATCCGCCATCTACGCGCTCAACGACATCGACGTGAAAGCGCCGCCCGACGTCGTGTGGAAGCTGCTCGTCGACGCGGAGAATTGGTCGAGCTACTTTCCTGCCGAAGATCGGGTCAGGATCCTGACCGGTGAGAAGGAACTGGCGCTCGGCACGACATACAGCCGCGTGACGGTCGGCTTTCCGATGAGCCTCGTCGTGACCGAATACGTGCCCAACCACAGGCTCGCGTGGGCGACGACGGTCGACGGCGACGAGACCGGTTCCAGCGCCTACCACGGCTGGGTCATCACTTCTACGGACGAAGGGTGTCACGTGCTGACGGAGGAGACGCAACAAGGTCCCTGGTTCCTCGACCTGCTCGGACACCAGCATCCCGGCGGGCTGTACCGCTATCACCAGGACTGGGTCGAACGCCTTGCCCGCGCAGCGGAGGCGGCGGCAACGAAAGCCGGCTGGCGCATCTAGCCCGGATCGGCGGCTCACCTGACTCACACACTATTGGAGAAAAACAGCATGAAGATTGAACTTAACGGTCGCAAGGCCATCGTTACCGGATCGACGGCAGGCATCGGCCGCGCGATCGCCGAAGGGCTTGCGCGCGCAGGCGCAGCGGTCGTCATCAATGGACGCACGGAAGAGCGGGTCGCGGCAACGTTGCATGCGCTGCGTGCGGCGTTGCCCGAGGCGGACTTTACGGGCGTGGTCGCCGATCTCTCGACGGCGGAGGGATCCGCAGAACTCGTGGCGCAGGTGAAGGATGCCGACATTCTGGTCAACAACGTCGGCACGGCCCACCTCAATGGCTTCTTCGAACAGAAGGACAGCGAGTGGCTCGACTTGTTCCAGCTGAATGTCATGAGCGGCGTGCGCGCCGCACGGCACTATGTGCCCGGGATGGTCAAGCGCGGCTGGGGGCGGGTCGTCTTCATCAGCAGCGAGTCCGGGGTAGCGATTCCCAAGGAGATGATCGACTACGGCATGACGAAGACAGCACAGCTCGCCGTATCGAGGGGGCTGGCAGAGCTGGTCGGTGGGACGGGCGTCACCGTCAACGCGGTGTTGCCCGGACCGACCCGATCCGAGATCCTGGGTAACTGGATGAAGGCGACCGCCGGGGAGCAGGGCATCACCCAGGAGGAAGCGGAGCAGGACTTCCTGAAGACGATGCGCCCGACGACGCTGATCAACCGGTTCACGACGACCGAGGAAGTCGCGAACATGGTGATTTACGTCTGCTCGGAGCAGGCTGCCGGTACGAGCGGCGCCGCACTGCGCGTCGACGGCGGGGTCATTCGCTCGATTCCCTGAACTGCGCGATCCGCGCATTCACGAAACTGCCAGCCGGCGAAAGCCGGCGGGAGCACCGTCGAATTAACGACCGGGCCTGGCCGACAGGCGTAAGGCAAGGAAGTGACCGATTGCCTCGAGCGCGCTGGTCGCTGCGTCGGTTCGGCCGACAGTGGACAGGAATCCGTGTGGCATGCCTTCCCACACATCCAGTGTTGCGTCGACACCGGCCGCAACGGCACGCGCAACGTAGCGACAAGCATCGTCCAACAGTACTTCGTCGTTGCCCACATGAACGCGAACTGGCGGCAAACCTTGCAGGTCTCCGTACAGCGGTGACGCGAGCGGATCGGTGCCGGCCTGCTCATCCAGGTATGACTCGACCAGGGCTTCGACCTGGGCACGGACAAAGTAGGGGTCCGCATCCGCTCGTGAATTCCAGCTCTCGCCAGACAGGGCAAGGTCGGTCACCGGAGACAACACGACCGCGGCCACCGGAAGCGAACGACCCATGCGCGCGGTCGAACTTGCCCATGCCAGGAGACCGAGCGCCAGACCGCCGCCCGCTGAATCGCCGACGATCGCCACGCGCCGTGCGCCACGCTGGAACAGCCCCTCGTAGCAGGCTTGCACGTCGTCGGCTGCCGCCGGAAACGGACTCTCCGGTGCCAGCCGGTAGTCGGGAATGAAGGCCGCGGCACCGGCACTCGCAGCGATGTGCGCGACCAGCCCGCGAAAGGCTTGCGCCGATCCCCAGTTGTACCAACCTCCGTGCAAATGAAGGATCACCTCATCGACGCGGGTATTCGCGGGACGGCACCACCAGCCAGCCACGCCGCCGACGTCGTCGGCCTCGAACGTGACATCGGCCGGCGCCTGGACGCGGCTCATGATGGCATCGAAGGGAGCACGCGCGGCGACACCACGCATCTTGCCCTTCATGGGAAGAACCATCTCACGCAAGCCGGTCATGACGACGGCATCCGCCGATGTCAGCGGATGAATCGTTGCCCAAGAGGCAACAAGAGAAGAATTTTTGGGAAAGACCATGGCATATCTCCGAGAGTGTCGAGTTGGGAAGGCAAGAAATGGCGTCGTTAATTTATTTAACTGAACGTAATGTAATTATAAATGACGCGAGGGTCAATGCCTTGCTCGCCCACGACGGTCTGCCGGCTCTGCCCGGTGCTACGTTTTTCGAGCGGGTTCATGGACCGGACCGGGCGTCCCGTGGGCTGGTGCCACTAACTTCTTTGCGGATCGTTCTGACAAAACTAAAATGGGGGCATGTCTACCATTGAGCCCACCCGAGCGTTGCGAGGCCGTCCGCGTAGTGCCTCCGCGCACTCGCATGCTGTGATCCTGAATGCCGTCTTCGAACTGTTGCAGGAGACTTCGGTGCGCGACCTGACCATGGAAGCGATTGCCAAACGTGCCAAGGTCGGCAAGCCCACCCTCTATAAATGGTGGCCCTCCAAGGCCGCACTCGTGTTTGCCGTATTCCATGAGCGGGTCGCAGTGGTGACCGACATGCCGACGTCCACGACCGCCGAACAAGCCATCCGCACGAAAGTCCGTCGTCTCATCCATGAATTCAATGGCTTGTTCGGCAAGGTCATGGCAGATTTGATTGCCGAGGGTCAAAGCGAACCGGAAATCCTGAGCGAACTGGTGGACCAACACATCAATGCTCGCAGAACTGTGACGGCGGCGGATATCGAGGAGGGGAAGCGGAATGGAGAGTTCGACGCGTCGATCGATGCGCAGTTATTGATCGATGCGATCTTCGGCCCCCTGTATTTCAGACATTTACTGCGCCACGCGCCGCTGACGCAAGCCTACGGGGATGCACTCGTTACCCAGGTACTCGACGGTGCGCGCCCCGCAGGCAGTTCTTCGCGCGCGTCGGCGCGTACCAGGAAGGCCAACGACGTGTCCACGCAGGGCTAGCGCATTTCCGCATCGGCCTGGCGTTCTTCAAGCGTGGCGCGCCGGTGCCGACGTTGCCTGAGCCAATAGTGAGCAGGGTGGCGATGAACGGCTGCCGGTCCGTCAGGCCGCGATCGCTGCAATGCTTGCCAGCGCTTGCGTGACCGCCGCCGCCCTGGCTTCCGGACCGAAGGCGATCCCTTCGGCGCGCACGATCTCGATGTCTTCCATGCCAAGGAATCGCAGAAGCGCGGTGAGGTAGGACTCCTGGTGGTCGTTTGCGGCGAACATGCTGTCGGGCGGATATACACTGCCCCGCGCGGAAGCGATGAATGCGCGCTTGCCTTGCAGGAGTCCTTCCGGGCCGGCCTCGGTATAGCGGAACGTCTTGCCCGCCACCGCAACGCGGTCGACCCACGCCTTGAGCGAGGTCGGAATCGAAAAGTTATACATGGGCACGCCCAGGACGAGGATGTCGCAGGCAAGCAGTTCTTCCAGATACGAGTCACCCTTGACCAGATCGGCATTCAAGGCGGGGTCCTCGCTCACTGCCCCGTAGCGTACGGCCATATGTGCACCGGACAGATGCGCCACGGGGTTGGCGGCAAGATCGTGAGACACCACGCGGATGCCCGGATACAAGGTTCGAAGACGAGCGACGATTTCCGCCGACAGTTGACGGCTGACCGAGTCAGCGCCCAATACGCTGGAGTCGAGGTGAAGCAGTTGCATGGCATTTCCTTTTCAAACGTGGGACGGGGCAGCGAATTCGGATGCAGCGCATGGTGGATCATCCCGGCCTTTCTGAAAAGACGGCATATTGAGATGCCAAGTATCTGTTTTTGAGATGAGTGACGGCATGCTGGACTGCCGGATGGCCGGACGCACGGGGCCGGTCGATCCGGAACGGCGTGTCCGGCGACCGCCAGCGCGATCCGGCCGGTCAAGTTCGCGGCGCGGCGCCAGCTTCCTTATTGCATTTATGGAACGAAATCCGATGCCATTTTGTTATCGTTTTCATAAGTTGCGAAAACGTGACGGGCGTTTCCGTGTTAGTTGCCAAGCCTTAACTGTTATACTGACGCCCCCGCGCCCGTGGCCCAGAAGGCCGCGCGCGACAGCAGACTGGTAAGCCTTACGATGATCGACAACCTGGCCGCAACCGCCGCCGACTCACTATCCCCAGCGCAAGAAGAGCTCGACCCGCTGCAGACCCACTTCCAGGAGGGCGTGGCGCCGGACGAGATCGAGCAGGTGTACCACCTCAAGCGCGCACAGCCCATGCTGCAGGCGTTCACGGCGCTGTTCCACGGCTCGCAGGACGGCGTCATCGTGCGCCTGCTGGTGCTGCGCGAACTGGCGTCGGACACGATGGACTCGGCGTTTTCGCGCGCCGACATCAACACCAAGTTCGCCTACCTGATCCCGGAAAGCCTGGAAACGGTGCTGGGCCGCCTGCGCAGCCACGGCCTGCTCGCGTGGGACAATCCGGCCGCCGTCTACCGCATCACGCCGCTGGCGCGCAACGTGCTGGCCGCGCTCGATACGCTGCTGGCGCTGGGCAAGCCGGAAGAGGACGAGGCCGAGATGGGCTTCCTGCTGTCTCAGGTGGCGGGCGCGCAGGCCGTGGGCGGCATCACCGTCGACCAGCTGAAGCACCTGCTGGGCCGCCTCGTCGAGCTGCACGAGGAATTCCGCGACGCCATCGCGTCCGGTTCCGAATTCCGCCTGCGCGCGTCGCAGGCGAAGTGGCACATGGCGTGCGACTGGGTCGAGAAGGGCTCCGTGATCCTGCGCGCCATCACGTCCGACGAGCGCGCCGATTCGGCCACGCACCGCGCTGCGCAGGCGATCGGCCGCGCCCAGTCGCAGCTCTTGAACATGCAGGGGATGTTCTCGCGCGCGCTGAACCAGATCGAGCGCCAGCGCGTGCACCTCGGCCAGTCCGGCCTGTCGACGACGGACATCAAGCGCTGGCTGCTGGCGCACGACGACCTCGCGGGCCTGGCCGAGGATGCGATCGACCGTCCGGTGGTGCCGCTGTTCGCGACGCCGGCCGAGATGATCGACGTGGCCGAGACGGAACTGATGATGGAGCGCGTCGTGAACGTGGCACCGGGCGCGCTGCCGAACGGCGAGGACGCGGCGATGACCATCAACGACAACCCGGCGATGCAGGCGGAGCTGGACGACTGGATCCGCCGCCTCGCCGATTTCGCCAGCGTGGACAACTTCCCCATCATGGCCGAGGGCGCGCCGCGGAGCGTGCCGATCCAGGAATCGCTGCTGCCGGCCAGCTTTGCCGTGGCGTCGTACCGCGCCTCGCTGCTGCCGCTGCTGGGCGACCCGGCCGAAGCGAACCTGCAGGGTCCGACCGCCGAACTGGCGCGCCTGCCCGTGCGCTTCGATTCGGCCGACGAAATGGTGCCGCTGGACGACCCGCACATCGCGGCCATCTCGCGCGCGACCCTCTCACTGAACCTCGATCTACCGAGTACTCCGGAAAGCAAGACGCAAGATGAATGACGACGCCCAAATCCTGATCGCGCGACTGCTCACGCACCAGACCCTGCGCCGCGACGACAAGATGGTCAAGCGCGCGCTGTCCGACGACCAGTTCCGCGCCGAGATCGACAAGCGCCTGCTCGAATGCGGCCTGAAGCTGCTCGACAACGTCTACGCCGACCACGTCACGCTGGCCCTGCACCGCAACGTCGAACCGAAGATCTTCGGCGCCAAGGACATCTGGCAGAACAATAATTTCGGGCTCACGCGCGACGGCGTGGCGCTGCTCGTCGTGCTGTGGGCGCAGATCATCCTGCCCAAGCGCCAGCGCCAGGAGACGCACCAGTCCATCGACGTCGACCAGTCCGACATGTTCGACAAGGACAATCCGATCCCGCGTGCCGAGGACACGTCGATCGGCATCTCGTACACGACGCTGCTCGCCGACTTCGGCGACAAGCTGGGCAAGAAGACGCGCATGGACATGAACCTGGGCCTGCTGTCGAAGCTCGGCTTCATCGAGCGCCGCGGCGACGTGATCCTCGAAGGTCCGCTGCTGGACCTCCTGATGGACACCGACGTACTCAAGGAACGCATCATCAACGGCGCGCTGGCCGACGTGTTCAAGCGCGCGCCGCTGGCCGCGGCACCGCGCCGCCACGTCAGCGAAGCCGCCAACGACGAGCCGCCGGCAGCGATCGACGCCGCCGCGGACACCGACACGCCCCAAGCTTAAGAGACCCGCATGTTCCACATCAAATCACTCGAGCTGGTCCACTGGGACTACTGGCAGCGCATCAAGAACATCCCGCTCGACGCCAAGATCATCACCATCGCCGGCCAGAACGGCTCCGGCAAGACGACCTTGCTCGACGCGCTGCGCACGCTGTTCGGCCTCGATTGCTCGATGGGCCGCACGTACAAGCACTACGCGCGCCACTCGGGCCAGCAGAGCGCCTGGCTGCGCGCCGTCGTCGACAACAAGCCGTCCGGCCGCCAGCTGTCGAACCGGCCGTTCCGCCACTCCGGCTTCTTCAGCGACGACGAGGTCACGCTGTTCTGCCAGGTGCAGAAGAACGGCGGCGACTGGAAGCGCCAGTACCTGATGCGACCGGGGAATATCCAGATCGAGGAAGTGACCGAAGCCACCGACTGGCTCGGCGTCGAGAACTACCGCAAGCGCCTCGCGTCGGCCGGCCTGTCGCCGGCGATGTCGAAGGTCCTCGCGCTGGAGCAGGGCGAGACCGATAAACTGTGCGAATACGCGCCGCGCCAGTTGCTGGACCTCGTGTTCCAGGTGTTCGGCGACAAGGAAGTGCT
Source organism: Massilia sp. Masssp93 (assembly GCF_059491295.1). Lineage (NCBI taxonomy): Bacteria > Pseudomonadati > Pseudomonadota > Betaproteobacteria > Burkholderiales > Oxalobacteraceae > Massilia > Massilia sp. Masssp93. The sequence goes on from NZ_CP168502.1 coordinate 6,821,092, forward strand.
GGACGCGTACGACGAAGCGAAGCGCCACCAGCGCGACACCGAGTCGGAACTGAAGCGCTTCGAGGCCGAACTGGAAACCTCGCGCATCAACCTGGAAGGCCTGCGCCTGCGCGTCGCCAACTACCACCAGTGGGAAGACCTCAACAAGGAACGCCGCGCCCTCGTCGAGGAAGTGCTGCCGAGCCTCGAATATCACGAGGCGCGCGAAAAGGCCGCGAACGTCAGCCGTGCGCTGCGTGAGGCGAAGAAGCCGCTGATGCAGGCCGACGGCCTGCTCTCCGAAAAGCGCAACGCGCTGGCGGCGCAGCAGCGCGCGCTGACGGAAGCGCAGCAGCAGGAAGTGAAGCTCGAACAGGAAGCAAATGAGCTGGCGAGCCGCCTGACGCAGGTGAACGCCAAACTGAAGCCGCTGGAAAGCCTGCTCGAACAAAAGGAACGCCTGAATAAACTGGCGGCCGACGCCGGCGCGGATATCGCGGAAGTGGCCGCCCAGCTGGAGGCGAAAGAGGCGGAACTCGCGAAGAAGAAGGCCGAGCGCGAGGCGCTGGCCACGAGAATCGCGGGCGAGCTGGCGACGATCTCCGCATTGCAGGGCAAGACCACGATGCCCGAGCCGGAAGCCCAGCGCCAGATGCGCCGCGCGCTGCGCGATGCCGGCATCCCGCACGCCATGCTGTCGGACATCGTCGAAGTGACGGACCCGAAGTGGCAGGGCGCCGTCGAGGGTGTGCTGGGCGGCTATGCGTCCGTCGTGCTGCTGGAGCGCGCGAAGGATGCGGCGGCGGCCTACAAGCTGGCGGAGAAGGAGCGTTACCGCCACTTCATCGTGCCCGATTGCGTCGACGCGCCGGTGGTCAAGGACGACACGCTGCTGTCCGTCGTGCGCTTTTCCTCCAAGGCGCCGTCGTGGCTGATCGACCAGCTGGAACGCATCGAGCGCGTGAATTCCGTCGACGACGGTTTCAAGAGCGATGGCGACGAATGGATCACGCCGGACGCATATCACCGCGAACGCCGCGGCGGCCGCTCGCTGTTCGTGGAGCCGTCGCGCTACCGCTTCGGCGCGGCCGGCAAGACGCAGCGCCTGGAAGCCATCCAGAAGGCGCTGCCGTCGCTGGAAGCGCAGGAAGACACGCTGACGCTCGCGATCAGCAAGCTGGCGGCGGAAGTGTCGGCGCTGCGCGTGCGCATCGCCGGCGTGGACGCGGCGAAGGAACTGTCCGCGCGCCAGGCCGAATTCGAGGAAGCCACGCGCGCGCTGGAGCCGCTCAAGGCCGAGCGCCTGCAGGTCGGCGCGCGCCTGGGCGAGCTGCAGGTCTTGATCAAGAATGCGACCGTCACGCGCACGCGTGCCGACACCGTCTGGCAGAACGCGCGCATGGCGTTGTCGGAAGCGGAAGCGGGCATGCGCCTGAACAACCGCCGCGTGATCGAGCAGCGCAGCGAACATGCGCGCGAACTCCTGAACCTGCGCCGCGGCTGGCGCCACGTGCCGCAGGCCTGGCGCAGCACGCAGCAGCGCGCGGCCCTCGTCGCGACGCACCAGAACGCGCACCAGGTCAAGCTGCGCATGAATTCCCTCGACGCGTCGCTGGCGCGCCCCGACTGGGAACAGGACCCGACCGTCATCGACCAGTACGGGCGCCTGAACGACCAGCTGTCCGGCCGCCAGGTGGAGACGGAAGAACGCCGCTACCAGAACAACCGCGCGATCGAGGCGACGGACAACGCGCGCGGCGCGTACATCGAGCGCCTGCGCTACACGATCAAGACCTATTCGAAGAACATCCGCGAACTGGGCGAGCTGGCGAACATCGACGTGTCGGTCGACCCGGTCCGGCTGGAGAACGACGACGTGCAGCTGGCCCAGGCCGGCCTGCACGTGCGCTTCAAGTTCGACGGCAAGGGCCAGATCGGCATGAACGACGGCGAGGCGTCGGGCGGCCAGCAGGTCATGAAATCGCTGGTGCTGCTCATCGGCCTGCTGAAGTCGGAAGAGGGCTCGGGCGGCTTCGTGTTCATCGACGAACCGTTCGCCCACCTGGACATCCGCAACATCCAGCTGGTCGGCGAATTCCTCAAGAACACCGACGCGCAATACCTCATGACGACGCCGCTGACGCACAACACGGACGTCTACGATCCGTCCGACCTCACGCTCATCACGAGCAAGAAGAAAAAGGACGTGCAGTGGGCGCAGCCGATCTTCGTGCTGCAGAGAAGGCAGCAGGGCGATCCGGAGGCGAAGGCGGCTTGACCGCCATGCCGCGGCAAACGAAACGGCCGGCGTCCGCGAGGGCGCCGGCCGTTTTCAATGGTGCGCCGGCGTGCGGGCCGGCGCGGGACGTCACGCCGTGGTGAGCAGCATGTGGCCCGTGTCGGCCGTGACGTAGGCGCGGGTCAGGTCGAGCGTGCCGACGATTTCGACGGCGTAGTCGGCGGCGCCGATCGTACCGTTGCCATCGACGTCGACGACCAGGAAGTGCACGCCCGGCGTACCGGCGGCGCCGCTGAAATCGACGTAGGCCGCTTCCGGCTTGCCGGCCGCCTGGAAGTGGACGGCCGCGTTGATCAGGCCGAGCAGCTCGGTTCCCGTTTCGGTGCCGGACAGGGGCTGGGCGGACTCCGTATAGAACCCGTCGATCTTGACGCCGAAGTCGAGCACCTGCATGTGCGTGGCCTGCGCCGCGCCGCCGGTCCCGACGTTGATGACGTCGAAGCCGTGCGCCGCCTGGCCATCCGCGACGATGGTCGATTCCTGCACGGCGCGGTACACGAAGGTGCTCGAGCCCGCGGTCGCGTTGATCGTATCGGCGCCGTTGCCGCCGTAGATGGCGCTGGTGACGTGATTGTCGCTGTTGTCCGCGGTGCCGAGGGCGGTGATGTGGTCGTCGCCGTCGTAGCCCCAGACATTCTGTCCACTGAGCGTGTCCGCGCCGGCCGTGCCAAGGGCGTACGTGATGCCGTTGTCGGTATGAACGGTCGCGCTCGGGCCGACGCCCAGGATGCCTTGCACGGCCGTCGTCTGCACGCCGAACGTGACGGTGCCGTCGGTCGCCTCGCCGATCTGCACCGACGCGTTGCTGCCGTCGGTCAGATAGACGTGGCCGGCCTGGGTGCTGGTCAGCGAGATGCCGGGGTACGTCGGCTGCGCCGAGTAGGCGACGAACGGACCGTCGATCGTCACCGGCGTCGTGTAGGTGGACAGGCCGCCCAGCGACGCGACGCTCAGCGTGACCATCGGGTCGGACGCGCTCAGGTCGAAATCGTGCAGCGTGATCGTCTTGGCCGTCGCGTCGATCGTGGCGCCCGTCGCCGTGACGAAGGAGCCGGCGCCGACCTGGACGTTGACGCTGGCGCCGGCGTCGATCGTGCCGGTGTAGGCGAAGACCAGGTCGGCCTTGGTCAGCGCCGTCTGCGTGCCGCCCTGGGCGCCGCCGGCGATGTGGTCGAACGCGAGTCCCGCGGCGGGCGCCTCGCCTTCGAGCGTGTACGGCATCGACGTGGTCGTGGCGTTGCCGGCCGCGTCGACGACGCGCACCTGCAGCGTGTGCTGGCCATTGGTCAGCCACGCCGTCGCATGGCCATTGGTATCCGGCGCGGTGCCCGGAATCCAGTGGATGCCGTCATCCGTGTACTGCCAGGTCGCGCCGGCCTCGATGCCGTCGACCTGGATCTGGCCGGCGTACGTGACGTGGTCGGTGGCGCTCGCGCCGGTATCGTTCACGAACGAGACCGTGGGCGCGGCTGGCGCGGTCTTGTCCATGTCGACTTCGAGCGCGTTCGTCGTGCCCGTGTTGCCGGCGAGGTCGGTGACGACGTAGCGGATGAAGTGGGTGCCGTCGGCCAGCGGGTCGCTGTCCTTCGCGCCGACCCAGGTGCCGTCCGCGCCCGTATCCGACAGCTGGAATTCCACCGTGGCGGCATTTTTCGCGCCGTACAGGTTGACCCAGTAGTTGTCAGTGTTGGTCAGGAGGCTTGTCGCGGCGAGGTCCTTGCCGTCCGTGCCCTGGAACGCGAGCCGGGCGTTGACCGCGGCCTGGACCGTGTAGTCGAGCGAACCGAGGCCGAACGTCTCGGTGCCGTCGGCCTGGCCGAACTCGCGGACCAGCAGGCTGTGCGCGCCCGCGCCGAGGTCCAGCAGGGCCACGCCGTCGGTATCCGCGGCCGGGCCCGCGGTCCAGGTCGTGCCGGCGTCGGTGCTGTACGACCAGGCGGCCGCCGCATCGAGGCCGCTGACCTTGACCTGGCCGTTGCTGGTGAAGTGGTCGGTCGCGCTCATGCCCGTGTCCTGGACGAGCTGCACGGCCGGCGCGCCGGGCAGCGCATGGTCCATGACGATCTTCAGCGCGTTCGACGGGGCCGTGTTGCCGGCCGTGTCGGTGACGACGTAGCGGATGAAATGGGTGCCGTCGGCCAGCGGATCGCTGTCCTTCGCGTCGGTCCAGGTGCCGTCCGCGCCCGTGGCCGACACCTGGAAGCCGACGGCCGCGGCCCCTTTTGCGCCGTGCAGGCTGACCCAGTAGTTGTCCGTGTTGGTGACGAGGCTGGTCACCGTCAGGTCGTTGCCGTCGGCGCCCTGGAGGGCGAGCGTCGGCACGAACGCCGTTTTCAGCGTGTACTGCAGCGTGGTGGTGGCGCTGACGTTGCCGGCCGCGTCGGTGCTGCGCACATGCAGGGTCTGGTCGCCGGTCGCCGTGGTGTCCAGCAGGGCGGTGCCGGTGTTGCCGGCGGCCGGTCCGGTGTGCCAGGTCTTGCCGTCGACGCTGTATTGCCAGGTCGCGCCGGCTTCCAGGCCGCTGATCTTGACCTGGCCGTCGTTGGTGAGGTGGTCGGTGGCGCTGCTGCCGGTATCCGCGACCAGCTCCACCTTCGGCGCCGCGGGCGGCGTGGTGTCCACAGGCGCGGGGGGCGTGACGATGTTGTCCACGGCGGTGAGGCCGCCCTGGTCCGCCGCCTGGGTCACGTCGTGGAGGCTCGTGCCGGCCGGGAGCGAATCGACGATGCCGGCCATGCCGCCGCCCTGTTTCAGCGTGGTGAGGGCCGTGGTATCGTTGGCGGCGGCCTTGCCGACGCTCGCCAGCGCCTCGACCATGGCGACCGGATCGGCCTTGCCGCTGGACGAGGCGAGCAGCGTCGTCAGGCTGCCGCTGCCGGCGAGGGCGGCGATGACTTCCGGATTGTCGTGCGCGGTCTGGACGAGCGATTTGGTGGCCGTGACCAGCGCCGTGATGTCGGCCGCGCTCGTCGTGGGCGTGACCGCGGCGATCAGCACGCGCGCCGCGTCGATCGCGGCGCTGCCGTCATAGGGCACGCCCGAGGCCGCGACTGCGGCGGTGAACTGGGCGGCGGCTTCCTGGCGCAGGGTCGACAGTTGCGCGTCGGTGTCCTGGGCGCCGTTCATGATCTGGATGGCGGCGTCGGCGATGCTGACGGTGCCCGAGTCGATGGCCTTCGTCCAGTAGTCGAGGCCGGCCTGGTCGGGCGCGCGGTTGAACAGTTGCTGGTAGACGTCGGCGATGCGGTCGGCCGGCGTGGCGCTGCCGAAGCGGTCCGTCGCTTCGGTCGACGTCGAGAACGCGTCGACGATGGCGCTGAAGTCGCCATTGTTTTGCGCAAGGGCTTGCGACCAGTAGGCCAGGCCCGCGGGATCGGCAGGACGGCCGTAATACGCGAGGTAGAAGGAATTGACGGCGGCGTCGTAGTTGGTTGCCATGTAGTTAATAGTCCTTGTTATGGGCGGCGGTACTGGTTTTTCATTTCCGCATAGAACTAAAACTATAGCATTGAAGAATTTGAAATTGACTAATGGAAATTGAATATTGGTGAACTGTGGTTTTTCATACGCACGCGTCGCTGCCGGGCCGCGCCAGGACGGGAGACCGGTCCTGGGCCGCATGGGCGCGCGCGCCCGCGTGGACGAGGTGCGCGCGCAGCACTTGGCAGGCCGATTCCCCGATGACGCGCCAGTGCTCGCGCCGCAATGCCGCGCGCTTGCGGTGCTTCGACGCCATGTCGGCCAGCGGCCGGGCGTGGAACGGCAGGGCGATATGCCATGCGCGGCCCGGCATCTCGGTGCCGCCGAGGATGCGCCAGAATCCGTCGTAGGCGTTGGCGAAGTGTGTTGCGGCGCCGGGCGCGTAGGCGCAGTGCCAGGCCGACTTGACGGCCACCACCTGGTCCACGCCCAGCGCCTGTGCGATGCCCTGCAAGGCGGCGAAGCAGAAGAAGCCGGGCGTCGTGACCAGCGGCGAGTTGTGCGGGAATGCGCGCCGGAAGGCGTCGACGGCGTCGACCGCACCGGTGCGCGGGCCCTGGTTGCGGGCGATGAAGGGCAGCATCCCGGGGCCGCCCATCCCGGCGGTGCCGGCGAAGCGTTCGTCGACCCAGCTGAACGACAGCCGGTGCACGCACTTGCCGTCGGCCAGCAGGGAAAGCGTCAGGTCGCCTTCCGCGTTCAGGCGTTGCGCCATCCCGAGCCGGACCGCGACGTGGCCGCCGTCCGTGTCGTGCTGCCACAGCACGAGGCCGCCGTCGCGGTAGACCGCGTGTTTATAGGCGGCGTCGAAGGTGGCGTCCTCGAAGCGGTAATGGGTGAGGACGCAGCGCACGCGCTGGCGCAGCGACAGCCCCTTGGCAAGATAGTTGCGATGGCTCAGGTGGTGAAACACGTCGTCGTGGACCTGGGTGACGTAGTTGCGGTAGATGTCCATCGCCAGCAATTCCAGGTGCGCGCGGCGGAACAGCAGGACGCGCAGGCTGCGGGCGATGCATGCGGCCCAGGAGGCGAAGGGGTAATGGCGCCGCGCCATCCAATGGCGGGTCAGGTGCGTGAAAACCATGTGTTCTCCAGATGGGTGACTGGAGCCATGGAATAAATGTCAATACGTTGCGTGGCCCCGGCGGCCATTCTCCGCAGCGTTATGCATCACGTATTGGAGTGCGACAAACGCCGGCGGCGCGACGCCCACCGGCGCGTGCCGGGTCCGGGCCGATCAGATGTGGATCAATATTTCGAGAGGCCGGCCGCACGCGGCGCGCATGCGGCGGTCGAACTACAGCTTGCCGATTTCCTTGCGCTTGCGCTGGCGCCAGCGCATCAGGCCGGCCGAGAAGGCGGCGAAATAGGCGGCCGTCACGCCCAGGCACAACATGGTGATGGGGCTGTCCGTGAAGCGTGGGTTGGGGTGGCTGCTGCCCTGGTTCATGTAGATCTCGATGCCGAGGTAGATCACGCGCGCCACCAGCAGCATGGCGACGAGGATGCCCATGCGCGACGGCGGCGTGAAGAAATAGCCTTCGGGCGTGTCTTCGAAGCGGGTGCGCGAGAGGCCGTAGGTGCCGAGGGCGATGCCGGCGATGGCGCCGGCGGCCAGTGCGGCCAGCTGGAACGGGCGGTCGCCGAGTTCCGTGCCGGGGACGAGGACCATCGCGGCGAACACGAACAGGCCCGTGTAGTGGCGCGACACGATCGAGCGCTGGCGCGTCATCTGGTTCTTGATGCGCGAATAGATGCGCCAGACGAGCAGGGGGACGAGGGCGATGAGGGCGAGGGTGGTAAGACTCATGCGATGCAGGTTACGGGTTCGTTACGGCCGGCGCGGTGCGCTTGCGCCAGGAGAGCAGGCCGAACGCATAGCTCGTGTAATAGCCGGCCAGCACGCCGAAGATCACGAGGGTCAGCGGGCTCGACACGAACTCATGGTGCGCGAACGAGCCCAGCATGTAGTACTCGTATGCGCGCCAGGCCATGCGGCCCATGAACAGCAGGGCCACCACGAGGCCGATCGGTGCGTTCGGGGTGAAGAAAAAGTCGGTGCCGACCTGCTCGAAGCGCGTCTTGCCGATCGCGATCCGGCCCAGCACGGCGCCGACCGGCAGCCCGGCCGCCAGGCCCGCGAGGGCGAACGGATTCGTCTTGATGCTGACGACGGCCAGGATCACGATCAGCAGCGGGAAGAACACCAGGGTCGTGCGGTGACGCCACGTCTTCGAACGCTGGCGGGTCGTCAGGCGCCTGATGCGGCTGTACATCCGCCACAGCACGAGCGGCGCGAGGACGGCGGCAACGACGGGAGTCGGCAACATGAGGTTCCTTGGGTTACGTTTTGTCGAATCCGCCATTGTAATCCAGGCGCGCGTCGACAAACGGCTGCCCATGGTAATGTTTTGGCATCTTCAGCAGGAGCTTTCCATGATTCCAGACCCGATCGCGACGCGACGGTCGATCCGGCACGAAGCCCATCGTGCTCCCGATCCCGCACCCATCGAAGAACCGCCGCCCGACCCGTTCGAGAATACCGATCCCCACCAGCCGCCGATCCGCACGCCGCAGAACGACGAGCCGCCGGTCGACCCGAATCCGAGCATCGTGCACTGACGCTAGGCCAGCAGGGCCGCGTGTTCCTGCAGCAGGGCGGCAAGCAGTTCCGCCATCAGCGTGACGCGCGGCGCGCGGCGCACGTCCGGGTGGACGGCCAGCCACAGCGGGCGGCTCAGCACCTGGCCATATTCCGGATGCAAGGCCAGCATCGGGTCGCCGCGGCCGAGGAAGTGCGGCAGCACGGCGACGCCGAGCCCGGCGCGGCACGCGGCCAGCATGGCGGCCGCGTCGTTGGTCCAGAACGCATACGGGCGTCCGGCCACGAATTTCGCCAGCCATTTCTGCTGCGGCGTCTCCTTCATCGCCTCGCCATGGCCGATGAATTCCCACTCCTCCGCGGGCCGCTCGAACCAGCCGGGCGCCGCATACAGTCCGTAGCCGGTCTGGGCCAGCGGCCGGGCCGCGAGGCCGTCCTGGCTGGGGCGCGCCATGCGCAGCGCCAGGTCGGCCTCGCGCCGGTACAGGTCGGCCTCGCGGACTTCCCCGATGATTTCCAGTGCGATCGCCGGCCAGCGCGCACGCAGCGCGCCCAGGCGCGGCACGAGGAATACGCTGGCGAACACTGGCGGTGCCGACAGCCGGACGACGCCCCGCAGGGTGGACGCGCCCGCGCCGGCGCGCGCAAAGGCCAGCGCCTCGTCTTCGACCCGGCGTGCCTGGGCCAGCAATTCCTCGCCTTCCGCGGTCAGCGCCCAGTGTTTCGGCAGGCGGTCGAACAGGCGCACGCCCAGGCGCGTCTCGAGCATGCCGATGCGGCGCGCGACGGTCGAGTGCTCGACCTGCAGCACGCGCGCCGTCGCGCTCAGCTTGCCCTGGCGCGCCAGTTCGACGAAATAACGGATGTCGTCCCAGTCGAGGGTGCCGCCCCCGGATGGCTCGGGTCGACCTATGGATTTTTGCACGGTCATTGACGATTTTTTTGGATTTCCGACGATTTTTAATCAATCTACCATGAAGCCTCACACATCAGGAGGTCATATGGATGAATTGATCGAACACGTGCGCATCCACCGCCAGGGCGGCGCGGAAGAACTGGAAGTCGAGCGTCTCGCGCTCGCGCCGCCGGCGGCGGGCGAGGTGCGCGTGCGCCAGGTGGCGGCCGGCGTGAATTTCCTCGACGTTTATTACCGCAACGGGCTGTATCCGCTCGCGCAATTGCCGGCCACACTCGGTGTGGAAGGGGCGGGCATCGTCGAGGCGCTCGGGCCCGGCGTCACCGGATGCGTGCCGGGCCAGCGCGTCGCGTACACGGGGCTGATGGGCGCCTACGCGGCGGCGCGCAACGTGCCGGCCGAGCGTCTCGTGGCCGTGCCGGACGACGTCGCGCTGGACGCCGCCGCAGGCGGCCTGCTGCGCGGCGTCACGGCGCATATGCTGTTCGCCCACGTGCGCCAGCTCCGCCCCGGCGACACGGTCCTCGTGCATGCGGCCGCCGGCGGCCTCGGGCTCGTGCTGACCCAGTGGGCGAGCGCGCTCGGCGCGCGCGTCATCGGCACCGTCGGCAGCCGCGACAAGGCGGCGCTCGCGCTGGCGCATGGCGCCGAACGCGTCGTGCTGTACCGCGAAGACGATTTCGTGGCGGCGGCGCGCGATTTCGGCGGCGGCCGCGGCGTCGATTACGCCATCGACGGCGTCGGCGGCGCGAACCTGCTGCGCACCTTCGACGCGGTGCGTCCCTACGGCATGGCGGTCAACGTCGGCCAGGCCGGCGGCAAGGTCGAACCCGTCGATCTGATGCAGATCGCGGCCCCGCGCGCGCTCGCCTTCGCGCGCCCGAGCGTGATGCGTTTCATGACGGAACCCGCGCTGTACCGCGAGGGCGTGCAGGCCACGCTGGCACGGCTCGCGGCGGGGCTGCGCGTGCCGGTCGGGCTCGACCTGCCGCTCGCACGCGCGGCAGAGGCCCATGCCGCACTGGAAGCGGGACGGACCAGCGGCGCCGTGCTGCTGCGGCCGGACCATCAAAAAAGCGCTTGACCAACCCATAACTGGGTGGTTATGATTAAACCCATAGCCACTCGGTTATAAATAGCCATGACAGACGCTCACGATATTATTTTCCGGACACTCGGCGACCCGACGCGGCGCGCCCTTTTCGAATCGCTGTGCCGCGACGGCGAGCAGACGGTCGGGGCCCTCACGGCCCGGGCCGGCATCTCGCAGCCGGCCGTGTCCAAGCATCTGGGCTTGCTGAAGCTGGCCGGGCTCGTGCGCGACCGGCATGAAGGACGCCAGACGCATTACACCGCACAGCTCGGTGCGCTCGCACCGTTGACCGACTGGACGAACCAAATGGCCCGGTTCTGGGAGAGCCGGTTCGATGACCTGGAAGACCTGTTGAAAAGGATGGACCAATGAACGATACCTCGCTCCAAACGCGCACCGTCACCGTCGAACGTGAATTTGCTCACCCGCCGGAAAAGATCTGGCGCGCACTGACCCAGCCGCACCTCATCGAGGCCTGGCTGATGAAGAACGATTTCGTGCCCGCCCTGAACCACCGTTTCAGCCTGCGCGGCGACTGGGGTTCCGTCGATTGCCAGGTCCTGGAGATCGAGCCGAACCGTTCGCTGTCCTACACCTGGGCCGCGATGGGCCTCGACAGCGTCGTCACCTGGACCCTGACCCCGGCGGGCGCGGGCACGCACCTCAAGGTGGAGCAGACGGGCTTCCAGCCCGGCCAGGACGCGGCTTACAATGGTGCAAAATACGGCTGGAACAAATTCACCACCGCCCTCGACGAGGTTCTCGCGAAGCTCGGCGACTAGGCCAAAGGAGGAGACATGAAACAGGAGATTTCGTCCTCGGACGTGCCGGCGTCCGTGCGGATCGACCGCCGGATCGCCGACCTGGGCGACTGGCGCGGCGAGACGCTGGCCCGGGTACGCGCACTCATCAAGGAAGCGGTGCCGGGCGTCGAGGAAGAGTGGAAGTGGATGGGCACGCCTGTCTGGTCCAGCCAGGGCATCATCTGCACGGGCGAGTCGTACAAGGCGCACGTGAAGCTGACCTTCCTCAAGGGCGCGTCGCTGGACGATCCCTCCGGCCTGTTCAACTCCAGCCTGGACGGCAACGCGCGGCGCGCCATCGACATCCATGAAGGCGAGGAGCTCGATGCCGCCGCATTCCGGGCGCTCATCCGCGCCGCGGCGGCACTCAACGCGGCCGCCAAGGCGAAGCCGAAGCGCGCGAAAGCCGTCGCGTAAATTCGGGGCAGGGCACGTTTTCGGCAATTCGTGGTGGGCTCGGGGAGCCCACCCTACGTTGCGTTATCCGCGGGCCACCTATGCCCACCAGACCGACGGATCGGTCGAACGCCCCAGATTTCGGCAATGTCAGCCTTAGGGTGGGCACCCCGTGCCCACCAGGCCGATGGGATCAGTCGAACGCCCACGAATACAGCACGTCCAGCGCCGTGTTCGTGCCCGTCTGCAGCTGCAGCGTGATGCGCGGGTTGATCTTGTAGCGCACGCGCACGACGCTCGACGCGGTGGCTGCGCCCTGTTCGAAGCTCAGGTACAGGCGCGACGAGATGCGCTTGCCCACCGTGACCACCGTGTTTTCCAGGCCCGACGCCTGGCCCGCGCCCTGGCGCACGCCCAGTTCGTCCACGCCGAGCGAATTCGCCAGCTTGCTCGTGATGCCGCCCGTGCCGCCTTTGCCGCCCAGCAGGGCGCCGGCGGCCGCGCTCAGCACGTCGGCCTCGCTGCCCGTCGTCGCTTCCATGCCGTGGCCCAGCACGAGCCAGGACAGCTTGTCGCTGTCGGACACGTTCGGCGTCGACACGAGCCGCGCCGACGGCGACAGCGCCGTGCCGCGCACCTGCACGCCCGCTTCGACGTTCGTCTCGCTCAGCTGCTCGCCGTCGGGCCGCTTGCGCACGGCGAGGATGTCCAGCGACGGATTGTCGTACGGACCGCTGAACGTGATCACGCCGCGCTCGATCGCCAGGTGCTGGCCGTACGCGGCATACGTGCCGCTGGCGGTGCTGACGGTGCCGTTGATGCGCGGCGGGCGGTCGCCCACCTTCTGCACGCGGACGCTGCCGGCGAGGTAGGCGTCCGCACCCATGCCGCGCAGGTGGAAGTCGTCGCCCAGGTCGGCCGTCAGGTCGATCGTCAGGGGGACGCTCGATGTCTTCTGCGCCGGTGCGGCGGCCGCGTTGCCGCGGCCCAGCACGATCACGTCGTCCGAGATCGTCGGCCGGTCCTGCGGCGCCAGTTCGACGAGCGCGCGGTCGGCCTTGAAGTTGCCTTCGACCCGGAACTGGTGCGCGTCGCGCACGACGCTGGCCTGGCCGCTCAGGACGACGGTGCGGTCGGGGCGCGACAGGGCTTCCAGCTTGTCCGCGACGAGTTTCAGGTTCATCGTGGCCTCGCCGCCGGCAAAGCGGACGACGCCGTCGGCGGTCGCGCGCCCGCTGTTGCCTTCCAGGGTCAGGCGCTGCAATTGCAGCTGGTCGCCGGCGAGCAGGGCGCGCAGCTGGCCGTTGCGCAGGCGGACGCCCTGGTCCGGCCAGCGCACGGCGAGGCCGTCGCCCTCGATGCTGCCGTTGAGGGTGGGCGCGCCGACGGTGCCCGTGCCGTTCACGGCCAGGCGCAGGGCGCCGTCCACTTCCAGGCCCGGCTGGCCGAGCAGCGGCGACACCCACGCGAGCGAACCGAGGTTCGCGCTGGCCGTCAGCTTGAGCGGACTGTCGTTGTCGACGCGGCCTTGCAGCAGTTGCGCGGTGGCGTCCACGCGGGCGTTGCCGATGCGCGCGCCGTCCAGCGCGAGCTGCGTGCGCAGCGCGCCGCCGGCGACGTCGGCGCGCAGGTCGAGCTGGCGCAGGCCCAGCGCGATCGGCGAGACGTCGCCCGCGATCAGATCGCCCTTTTCGCGGAACACGTGCACGCTGCCGGCCAGCTGCGGCACGGCACCGGGCGCGGTGGGCGCGTGCAGGTCGATGGCCCATTGCGCGCCGAGCGTCAGGTCGCCGCGCACGTTCTGGCGCATGGCGTCCGAGGATTGCGCGAGATAGCTGACCGGCACGCCGCTGGCGCTGCCGCGCGTGTTCCAGCGCGGGCCGATCTTGGCCAGCGACTCCACCGTCACCGAGCCGGCCGGCAGCTTGATCGTCGCACCGTTGAATGCGATCTGCTCCGGCTTGGCCAGGCCCGCGAGGCCGGTGCCGGGCGCGCCCGCGATGTGCAGCGGCGTCGGCGCGGCCAGGGTCATGGCGTAGCGGCCGCTGTTTTTCAGCGAATCGACCGTGCCGTTCCACGCATTGCCGGTGAGGCCGCCGTGCACGGCCAGCGCGGCGTCGAACGTGTCGCCGCGCGCGGCCGCCTGGATGGTGTGCGCGCCGCGCGTGCCCGTCGACGTCAGCCGCGCGGAGGCGATGCGCGTCTCGTTGACGTTGCCCTGTTTGTCGGTCGTCGTGCTCGCGTAGTCCGTGATGGCGACGTCCAGCGCAAGCGGATCGGCGGCGCCGCGGCCGGCGCCGAGATTCGCGGTGGCCTTCAGCGCGCGCACCGATTGCGTCCCCAGCGCGCGGATGTTCTGTCCCTCCAGCGCTGCCGTCAGCGACGGCGTGTCCATCGTGCCGGACACCGTCCCGGACCCGTGCAGCGCGCCGCCGAAGTCCGGGCCGAGCGCGGCCAGTTGCGGCGCGTCGATGCGCCAGTTCAGCGTGTCGCGCCCGCTGCCGAACGCGCCGCTGGCCGCGACGACGTTCCCGCCCAGGTGCAGGTCGACGTCGGCGTTCGACACATGGTGCTTGTCGGCGGCGAGTCTTGCGTGACCCCACAGCGGCGATTTCGACAGCGTGGAATCCTGCAGCGCCAGGTCGACGGCGCCCCCCATGTTCGCGCCCGTGCGGCCGCTGGCGGTGAAGCTGCCGTTGATGCTGCCGGCCAGCGGCGAGCCGAAGGCGGCCGGGTTCAGGCGCTGCATGTCGCCCTTGGCCGTGACGTCGGCGATGCGCGCGCCGGCCGGTCCGGACAACCACGCCTCGCCGCTCGCGTGCACGGAACCGCTGTCGTTCCTGCGTTCCCGCGGCACCCAGCCGAGGCCGCGCGCGTCGACGTCGAACGTGGTGCGCGGCGCCTGCATCGTGCCGGTGACGACGCCGCTCGCGAGCACGGCGCCATACAGGTCGCCGCGCAGGGCGGACAGCTGCTTGCCGTCGACCTTCCACGCGAGCCGCTCGCCCGGCTTGCCGAACGCGCCGTGCAGGTCGACCGTGTTCTGGCCCAGCGCCAGCGTGGCGTTGACGTCGTGCACGTGCGTCGCGTCCGCATCGAGCTTGCCGCGGCCGGACAGCGGCTGGTCGAACAGCCGGCTTGGACGCACCGCGAAGTCGGCGCCGACTTTCCACTGCGGCGAAAGCGCGCCGGCCGCGTTGATCTCGGCATTGATGTCGGCCTTCGGGAACGCGCCGAAATCGGCCGGGTTGAAGCGGCTGACGACGGCATTCGCCTTGAACGGCTTGCGGTCCTTGAGGTTCGCGCTGCCCGTCGCGCGCACGCTGCTCTTGCCCGCGGACAGGCGCGCGTCGCGCACCGTCAGCACGTCGTTCGCCAGCGCCGCCTGCGCGGCGAGGCGCATGCCGGCGTCCGCCAGGTTGACGTCCAGCGTCTGCGTGTCCTTCGTGTTCGCGACCTTGATGTCGCCCGCGATCTGCGTCGGCTTCATGCTGCCGTAGACCTGGTGCAGGTCGAAGCGGTCGGTGTGCAGCGCGAATTCGGCCGTGCCGAGTCCTTTTTCGTCCGGCCCGTGCTGCACGCTGCCGCTGCCCGTGAAGCGGCCGGCGGCGCCCACGTCGATCAGCACGTCGGTGATGCGCATCGCCGCCAGGTTCCCGCCCAGCCGGCCGCGCATCGCGCGCAGCGGCAGGCGTTGCTGGTCCAGCGTGCCGACGGCGCCGTCGTTCGTCAGGTCGACGGTGCCGGCGATGTTGCGGTTCGGGTCCAGGCGCACGGCCACGGCCAGGTTCAGGTCCGCACTCGGCAACGTCGGGCTGAAGAAGCCCGGGTCGATATCGTGCGCATCGAGCGTGAAGGCTTGCAGCGGGATGTCGGCGAACGGCGCCATCACGATCCGCGCCTTGCCGTTCGCGCGCGCGGCCTGGCCGGTGGCGTCGATGACGGTCTTTTGCAGGTCGCCGCCCGCGTGCAGTGTCAGGTGCGCGCCCAGACTCGCCGGTGTGGCGGTCTGCGCCGGCGCGGCCGGCTGCGATTGCGTCAGGCTCGCATCGGCATCGAGCTTATACGGCAGCGTGTTGGCGATGCTGCCCTTGGCCGCGACCTGCCCCCATGGCGTGTTCGCGGACGCATGGTCGACCTTCCACTGCACCTTGTCGCCGTGCAGGCGCGCCCGGATGTCGTCGATTTCCGTCGTCGCGCCCTTGTTCACGAAGATGGCTTGCGCCAGGCGCGCGTCTTCCACCGCCACCTTGAACGGCGGCGCCAGCTTCGTGGGCATCGTCGCAGGTTCGGTCGACGGTTTCAGCGTCTCCACGCGCAGCACGCGGGCGTACAGCTTGTCGATCTCGACGCCGCGCGACAGGTATTGCCACGGCTTCCAGTCGATGTCGATGTCGTCGGCCGTCGTCACCGACGTCTCGGTGCGGAACACGACGTGGCCGATGTGCATGTGGCCGTACAGCGAGCCGGTGACGCCCGACAGCGTCAGCTTGCCGCCGCTCGCATTGGCGACGCGCTGGGCGATCATCTGCAGCGTGGTCTCGCGGCCCAGGTACCAGATGGCGCCGCCCAGCACGACGCCGACGACGGCCACGCCGATGCCGACGCGGCGCGGCCAGCGGCGCTGGCGCGCGGGATTGGATGTTTCCGGCGTTTGCTGATCGGCTTCCATCAGAACGTGAATCCCAGTGAGAAGTGCAGGCGGACTTTATGTACCGCCTTGCCGTAGGCGACGTCGACGTTGATCGGTCCGACGGGGCTGCGCCAGCGCGCGCCGACGCCGTAGCCGACCTTCGGTTTCAGGTCATGGAAATTGTCGCCCGCGTTGCCGACGTCGTAGAACACGGCCGCGCCCCACGGCGGCTTGAACCAGTAATCGTATTCGGCGCTGCCGGTGAGCAGGTAGCGGCCGCCCGTGATGGCGGAACCGACCGGCACGCCCAGCTGCTGGTAGCCGTAGCCGCGCACCGACTGGTCGCCGCCGGCGCGGAACAGGAACGTCGACGGCACGCCGTTCTTGTCCTTCGACCCGACGGCGCCGAATTCGCCGCGCACGATCAGGGTGCCGGCGTCGCCGACCGGTTTGTAGCCGAGGGCGCGCGTGTACAGGCGCACGAATTTTTCGTCCGTCAGCACGGGCAGGAAGGCGCCGCCAATCTGCGCATTGACGATATAGCCGCGCGACGGCTGCACGAGGCTGTCCAGGTGGCGCTTCGTGATCGAGAACGTCAGCGGCACGCTTTTCACGCGCGTCGTCGGCAGGTCGTCGATGGTCACCTGTTCGGTCAGCGCTTCCAGCGTGAGCGTCTTTTCCAGCAGCGGCGAGCCCCATGCGCGCTTGGCGTGGACGCTTGTCGTGCGCGTGATCTGGCCGTTGGCGTCGAGGCGGTCGTAGCCGGTGCCGAAGCTGTTGTTGTAGCCGCCCGTCGTCGTCGGCAGGTAGAACTCGGCCTTCGCCGCCTGGTGCTTCTGTTCGTACAGCACGTTGCTCTTCATGCGCTTGCCGAACACGTTCAGGTCGTCGTACTCGGCCTGTGTTCGCGCGCCCGTGTTGGTCGAGAAACCGACACCGAGGGCCACGTTCTTGCGCTTGTTCTCCGTGACGCGCACAAGGATGGGCAGCACGGCCGGACCGCTCGGCGGTTGCTGCGTCGCGCCCTCGTTTTCCTTGAGGTCCCGGACCTGCGACGCGATCACCGACGACATGTCGGCGCTCACCTCCACGCCGCTGAAATAACCCGTGTCCTGCAGGCGGCCCTGCAGCGCCTGCATCGCGGCCTCGTTGTATTCGTCGCCGGGGCGGATCGTGTTCAGGTTCGTGATCACGCTGGCCGGATAGCGTTTCAGGCCCTCGATCTCGAGGCCGCCGAAGTGCGCGTCCGGGCCGCTGTCGATGACGACCTTGAGCAGGGCGCGGTGCGTGTCCGGGTCGACGGTGGCGGAAGAGTCGAGCAGTTGCGCGCGCGGGAAGCGCGTTTGCGCGACCTGGCGCACGAGGCCGCGCTTGGCCGCTTCCCAGTCCGCCGTGCGGAAGCGCGCGCCGACGGGCAGGGTCCAGCGGTTGCGCAGCGCGGCCGCGTCGATGGGGGCGCTGCCCTTGTCGAACGGGACGAAGCCGCGCAGCTCGATGTCGACGTCGCCCACGACGACGGGATCGCCCGGGGCGACGTCGATGAGCACGACCGGCTTGCTGCCCGACGTGTCGAGGTCGGCCGATACCTTCGGGCTGTAATAGCCCTCGGTGGCGATCAGGGTCTTGATCTGCTCGGGCGCCGCGCGCACGAGGCGCAGCAGCTGTTCGCGGTCGAGGCGCGGATTGCCGCGCCAGCGCATCAGGTCGAGGTTCTTCTCCAGCAGCTCGCGCAACTGGCGCGGCGCATCGATGCGCACGTCGTAGTCGATGGCCCGGGAGGGCGCTTCCGGCGCCGGTGGCACCGGCTGATCCTGCGCGGCCGCGACCGGAGCGAGGCATAGCGCGTTCACGGCCAGCACGATTTGTGCCAAAATTCGTGATCGCGCCGGCGCCATCGCCGTGCATGGGTCGGGTCGTGCGGAAATCATGTCGCTCCATTCGTCAATATGCCGGCCACATCTTAACTGATTGTCAAATGTGATGGCGGACGCCTCGCTCGACAATTACTTCAGGAAATTCACTATGCACCAACCCGATACCGCGCTCGTCCTGTTCAGCGGCGGACAAGATTCCACCACCTGCCTGGCCTGGGCGCTGCAACGCTACGAGCGGGTCGAGACTATCGGCTTCGACTACGGCCAGCGCCACGCGATCGAACTGGACGTGCGTGCGCCCGTGCTGGCGAAGATGCGCGCGCTGTCGGCCACGTGGGACCAGCGCCTCGGCGAAGACCACCTGATCGACCTGTCGCTGATTTCTCGCATCTCCGACACGGCGCTGACGAGCAACGTCGAGATCGCGATGCAGGCCAACGGCTTGCCGAACACCTTCGTCCCGGGACGCAACCTGCTGTTCATGACGGTGGCGGCCACGGTCGCGTATCGCCGCGGCCTGACCGTGCTCGTGGGCGGCATGTGCGAGACGGATTTCTCCGGCTATCCGGACTGCCGCGACGACACGATGAAGGCGCTGCAGGTCGCGCTCAACCTGGGCATGGCCACGCGCCTGAAGGTCGAGACGCCGCTGATGTGGATCGACAAGCGGCAGACTTGGCAACTGGCGGAACAGTGCGGCGGCGCGGCGCTGGTCGACCTGATCCGCTTCGAGACCCACACCTGCTACCTGGGCGAACGGGGCGCGCCGCACGCCTGGGGCCACGGCTGCGGCAAGTGCCCCGCGTGCGAGCTGCGCGCCCGCGGCTACGAGCAGTACGCCCGGTCGTAGGGTGGACGGCTGCACACGCTGCCGATGACTAACCGCGCCGCGTGCGCCGTCGAAAACTTGAGCCCATCATGCGCCTCGCCCTGCTGACCGACCTGCACGCGAACCGCGAAGCGGTCGAGGCCTGCCTCGCGCATGCGGAGGGCCAGCACGTCGACCAGTACGCGTTCACGGGCGATTTCGTCGGCTACGGCGCCGATCCGGCCTGGGTCGTGCGCACGGTGATGGCGTACGTGGAACGCGGCGCCGTGGCGGTGCAGGGCAATCATGACTATGCCGTCACGCGGCCGGTACGTTCGCAGATGCATGCGGAGGCGCGCGAGGTCATCGCCTGGACCGGCGGCCAGCTGGACCAGGAACAGCTGGCCTTCCTGGCCGCGCTGCCGCTGACGCACAAGCACGGCAACGCGTTCTTCGTGCACGCCAGCGCGCATGCGCCGCAGCAGTGGGAATACGTGACCGGCGTCGACGAGGCCGAGCGCAGCATCCGCGCCAGCGGCAGCCGCATCGTCTTCTCCGGCCACGTGCACGCACCGGCGCTGTACCGCCGCGCGGACGATGGCCGCATGGGCCGCCACGTGCCGGCGGCGGGAGAATCCATCGCGCTGCAGCCGCAGCACCAGTACCTCGTATTGCCCGGCGCCGTGGGCCAGCCGCGCGACCAGAACAATGCTGCGTGCTATGCGATCTTCGACGACGCGGCCCGCGAGATCCGCTATTTCCGGGTGCCGTACGATCACGGCGCGGCCGCGAGAAAGATCATCGCGGCCGGGTTGCCGATCGTGTTCGCGATGCGGCTGGTGGAGGGGATTTGATGCGGTGGGATGGTGGGCGGAGGCCGCCCGCCTACGGCTGCGGCGCGATAACGCCGGCACGTCGCGAACGTCACGCGTGGGCACGGGGTGCCCACCCTACGGCAGATCGGCGATCGTAGGGTGGGCACCCCGTGCCCGCCATGCACGAATCGCACAGATATCAGGGCGGGTACCGGTGCCCGCCGGATCGTAGGGTGGGCACCCCTGTGCCCGCCTTGCATGATTCAGACCGCCTGCTGCATGATCCGATGCTTGCGCGACCGGCCCACCAGAAACCACACGATCGCGACGGGCACCAGCAGCGGCAGCAGCAGCGGCGAGACCAGCAGGGCCAGCACGCAGGCGCCGATGGCCAGGCCGCCGATGCACAGGATGCCCACGCCGGCGAACACCACCGCGAGCACGGCGCCCACGACCAGCAGGATCAGGCCGGCCAGCAGGATGCCGCCGCCCGCGAACACCGTCGCCAGCACGGCGCCCAGCGGTCCGCCAATCTCGTCGCCGTCGAAGCTGACGACGCTGTCGCCGAACGTGTAGACGTTCCAGGCGAGCAGGACGAACAGGAACAGGATGATGATGGCGGCGGTCTTTTTCATGATGGGTCCTCGGGGTTCTCGTTGATTGGGTTCGCGTTGAGCGGGTCATGTCGTTGTCGGCATGGTCGTACTGTATCCATACGTCCCGTGCGGCTCCAGCGGACTGCGACAGGCTGCGATTTTCGAGGGCCGGAGGGTGGCTTGCGGCGACGAACGGCGCCGACCCTGGCGCTGGTCCAACCAGGAACGGCTAGTCGTCGTCGGCGTCGAACCGGCTGCGCACATAGTCGATGTGCGTCTGCATCGCCGTGCGCGCTTCTTCCGGGCGGCGCGCGCAGATCGCGTCGCAGATCGTGCGGTGTTGCAGCGCCAGGTTTTCCGATACCGACTGATTCAGCTCGCGCAAGCCGTCGACGTTGCGGATGATGTGCTCGCGCATCATCTTCGTGATGCTGCTGTGCAGGTGCAGGAACATGCTGTTGCGCGAAGCCTGGGCGATCGCCTCGTGCAGTTCGACGTCGACGCGCGATTCGCCGGCGTGATTGCCTTCCTGGCGCGCCCGCTCCAGCCGCGCCGTCGCGCCGCGGATGCGTTCCAGGTCCTCGTCGGTGCCGCGCAGCGCGGCGAAATAGGCGGTGGCGCCTTCGAGCACCCGCCGGAATTCCAGGATGTCGTCGCGCCGCGCGGGACTGTCGGCGATGAGCTGGCCCCACGGCGACGGCGCGCCCGTGCGCAACTGGTCGGACACGAACACACCGCTGCGCGGCCGGATGTGCACGAGGCCGCGCGCCCCCAGTTGCTGGATCGCTTCGCGCACGGTGTTGCGCGACACCCCATAACGTTCCGCCAGCGCGCGCTCCGACGGCAGTTTCGCATTGGCCGGAAAACTTCCGTCGAGTAATGCGTCTTCCAGCTTGCGGGTGATGGCGTTGACCCGTCCGCCGGTCGGCCGGTTCCCTGTGACCACGCGTCCTCCTTCTCTGGCCCAACCAGTTTGTGATGCGTAAAGAATACTGGAAATATGTGCCGATCAAAAGAGGAGCACTGCATGACTCGCAACGTGTATCTGTTCGGCACCTGTGTGATCGACCTGTTCATGCCGCAGGCGGGGCTCGACGCCGTGCGCGTGCTGGAATCGGCCGGCATCACCGTCCACTATCCGCGCGGCCAGAGCTGCTGCGGCCAGCCCGCGTGGAGCAGCGGTAATCCGGACGAGGCGCGGGCCGTCGCGCGCGCCCAGCTGGACCTGTTTCCCGAGCCCTGGCCCGTGATCGTGCCCTCGGGGTCGTGCGCCGGGATGATGCGCAAGCATTGGCCGGCGCTGTTCCGCAACGATGCCGTCCTTGGCCCGCAGGCACGGGCACTGGCCGAACGCGTGCACGAATTCGCCGAATACCTGACGTGCGTGCCGGGGTGGCAGATGCCGGCCGGGGCGCCTGTCGCTGGCACCGAGGAGGTCGTGCTGCACACCTCCTGCTCCGCACGGCGCGAGATGGGCACGCGCACGCACGGCGTGGCCCTGCTCGACGCGCTGCCCGGCGTGACGCGCGTGGAACACGAGCGCGAATCCGAATGCTGCGGCTTCGGCGGCTCGTTCTCGATCAAGCATGCGGACATTTCCGGCGCCATGGTCAAGGACAAGATCGCGTCCGTGCGCGCGACGGGGTGCCGCCGCGTGGTGTCGGCCGACTGCGCGTGCCTGCTCAACATCGGCCACGCCGCGCAGCACCAGGGCGCGCCGCTCGATGTCGAACATCTCGCCAGCTTCCTGTGGCGCCGGATGGGGGCGCCGTCATGAGCGCGCGCGACCGCATCCTGGGCCGCCTGCGCGGCGCCGCCGCGCGCGATGCCGGCATCACTGATCTCGAACGCCGCATCGATGATCACTTCGCCGCGCGCCGCGAGGACCCGCCGCCCGCGCCGGCCGTGCTGGCGCAACGCATGCAGGCCGCGCTGCAGGCCGTGCGCGCGCAGGCCTGGTGCGCGCGTGCCGGCGAATGGCCCGCGCAGCTGGCGGAGCGCATCGCCGCGGCGGGCGTTTCCAGGATCGTTGTCGACACCGCGAGCCCGGAAGGCCGGGCCTTGCGCGCCGCGCTGCCGGCCGGCGTCGAGGCGCTCGCGTTCGAGCGCCCGCTGGAAGACTGGAAAGCAGAGTTGTTCGGCACCGTCGATGCCGGCTTCACCGTCGCGCGCTCGGGCATCGCGGCCACCGGCACGCTGGTGCTCGCGCCGGATGCGGCGGCGCCGCGCACCGTGTCGCTCGTGCCGCCGCTGCACATCGCGCTCGTCCATGCGCACACGCTGCACGCCGACCTGCACCAGGCCTTGCACGCGGAGCGCTGGCAGGACGGCATGCCGGCCAATCTCGTGCTGGCGACCGGGCCGTCGAAGACATCCGACATCCAGCAGACCCTGGCCTTCGGCGCGCACGGTCCGCGCTGGACGTGGGTCGTGATCGTCACCGAGGAGTCGACATGACCACGTCCCCCTTGCAGTTCGTGCCGCCGCACGATTTCCACGCGCGCAGCCGCGCGGCGCTGGACGACCCGCAGTTGCGCCAGAGTTTTCGCGGCGCGATGGCCTTCCTGCAGGACAAGCGCCGCAGCCAGTTCGGCGACGAGGACGAGCTCCAGCGCCTGCGCGACCTCGGCGAAGCGGTGCGCAGGAACGCGCTGGCGAAACTGCCCGCGCTGCTCGAACGGCTGGAAGCGACGCTGACGGCGGCAGGTGCCAACGTCCACTGGGCCGATACGCCGGACGAAGCCAATGCGATCATCCACGGCATCGCGACCGGCCATGGCGCCCGCCGCATCGTCAAGGGCAAGTCGATGGCGAGCGAGGAAATCGAGCTCAATCACTACCTCGAGCAGCGCGGCATCGCATGCCTGGAATCGGACATGGGGGAATACATCGTCCAGCTGGCGGGCGAAAAGCCGTCCCACATCGTGATGCCGGCGATTCACAAGACGCGCGCCGACATTGGTTCGCTGTTCGCCGAGCACATTCCGGGAACGGCGTACACGGAAGACGTCGACCAGCTCATCCAGACCGGACGCCACGCCCTGCGCAATGCGTTCGTCGACGCCGACATCGGCCTGTCGGGCGTGAACTTCGCCGCCGCCGACACGGGCACCTTGTGGCTCGTCGAGAACGAGGGCAACGGCCGCCTGGCGACCACCGTGCCGGACGTGCACATCGCCATCATGGGCATCGAAAAAGTCGTGGAAAAGCTGGAACACATCGTGCCGCTTGCGAGCCTGCTGACGCGGTCCGCCACGGGCCAGGCCATCACGACCTACTTCAACCTGATCTCGGGCCCGCGCCGCTCTGGAGAACTGGACGGGCCGCGCGAGCTGCACCTCGTCCTGCTCGACAACGGCCGCACGCAGGCGTATGCCGACGAAGAGTTGCGCACCACGCTGCAATGCATCCGCTGCGGCGCCTGCATGAACCATTGCCCCGTCTACGGACGCATCGGCGGCCATGCGTACGGCACGACGTACCCCGGGCCGATCGGCGCGATCCTGTCGCCGCATTTGCTGGGCCTCGAGTCGACGGCGGATCTCGCCACCGCATCGAGCCTGTGCGGCGCGTGCGGCGACGTCTGCCCCGTGCGCATCCCGATTCCGCAACTGCTGGTGCGCCTGCGCACCGAGGCCAACCGCGCTCCCGACGCCGCGGTCGAACACCCGCTGCGCGGACAGGGCGCCAGGTACAGCCGCGGCGAGCGCCTCGTCTGGCGCTTCTGGCGCGGCGCGTTCGCCCGGCCCGCCGTCTACCGGATGTTCCGCTGGGCGGCCACGCGGCTGCGCGCCCTGGCACCGAGGGACCAGCTGGGCTGGACGAAGTACCGCACGCCGCTCATTCCGGCGCCGCGCAGCCTGGCGGACCTGCTGCGCGAGCGGCGGCAGCCATGACCGCATGAAGTGGGAAAAGTGGCCGGAAATCAAGCCTTGCAATGCTGGACTCGAAGTCTATACTGACAGCCTGCTCTGTTGCAGGAGGCATTCTATGCAATGTGTTTTGAACCACCGCAATCTGGACGCGGCCGGCTACAAGAATCCGCCCTCGGCACCGCCGGCGATTCCACCCATCATCATCAATCCGTTCAATCGCCATATCCCGTCGCCGTCGCCGGCCATCGACCCGCGCAACACGCCGCCCGGCCCGCCCATCGTGCCGCCACGCGGCCCGGACCTGCGCATCATCTAGCAGTACGGAATCGGCGCTTGTCCAGTGCGCCGCGAAGGCCTATGATCTCGCTTCTGGGCGTATGCCCGCACGACCGAGACCGCAAGAATGAACGACCAAACCCCCGACCACGCTCCGGAGCAGGACAGCGACGCCCCCGTGCAGGAGCCCCGCCTGTGGCAGGGCAACGGCTGGACCGCGCGCGTCATCAAGAACGAGGACGATGACGGCTGGGCCGTGGCCATGTACAAGGATGGCGAATCCGAGCCGGCCCTCGTCGGCCCCTGGACCATGGGCCGCGACAAGAAGAATCCGAAGCCGCTCGATACCCCCGCCTTCCACACGCTCGTCAAGACGGCGTCGGAGGTGATCCGCCGCCACGAGCAGCAGCTGCACGCGCGGCTGCACAAGAGCACCGTCGTGTCGACCGCCGAGGGAGAACTGAAGGTGACGCTGGACATCGTCCCGGACGAGGACAATCCGTATGCGCTGCTGAGCGCCTTCGACGAGATGGGCGAGCGCGTGGCGCAGGTGCGGGTGGCGCCGGATTTCAAGCTGTCCCCCGGGTCGGCCACGACCTGGATCGAAAACGATTTCCGCGCGCCCCGGTAGGGTGGGCGGCCTCCGCCCACGCGTACGTGCGCGATGTGGTGACGTCACGCGTGGGCACGGGGTGCCCACCCTACGCATGACGTGCGCGATGCGTTGACGCCACCAGCGGTAGGGTGGGCGGCCTCCGCCCACGCGTAAGGCACGCGATGCGGCGGCGTAACCAGGCGGCCGGACGTCGGGTGTGTGGTTTTTGGCGGCACAACCCCCGCAGTCACGCCCCAAGCTGATAATATTTCCCGAACGCATCTTTATGGTCCGATAAGGGGAATCGATGGAAGACCGTCTCGCCCGCCTGGAAGCGGTCCAGGCCATGTTGCTCGACATCGGGCACCTGTCCGCCAGCTGCACCGACGTCACCGAGTTCATCGGCGCGGTGCATCGCGCGCTGGGCCGCATCATGTATGCGGAGAACTTCTACGTCACGCTGGCCGAACGCGAAGACAACACGGTCCGCTTCGTCTACTTCGTCGATTCGATCGACCAGGGGCCGAGTCCCGAAGAGCGCGTGACGCTCGCGTCGCCCGACCAGTCGCCGACGGCCTGGATCATGCTCAACAAACAACCGCTCGCGATGACGGCCGACGAGATGCGCCAGCGCGAGACGGGGATGGCGTGGGGCACGGGCAGCATCGCCGAGCACTGGATGGGGTGTCCGCTGCTGGACCAGCAGCACGAGGTCCTGGGCGCCGTCGTCATCCAGAGCTATGTCCCGGAACACACGTACAACGCGGAAGACCAGGCGCTGTTCGAGCTGATCGCCAGCCACGTGTCGAACGCGCTGCAGGGCCTGCAGAGCATGGACCGCCTCGAGCGCGCCGTGCAGGAGCGCACCCGCGCGCTGGCGCGCGAGGTCGCGGAGCGCCGCCGCGCCGAGCAGGTGCAGCATGCGCTGTACCAGATCGCGGACCTGTCCGCGACCGCGCTCGAGACCGACGTGCTGGCCGCGAGCCTGCACACCATCATCGGCGAGCTGATGATGGCGAAGAACTTCCTCATCGCGCTCACGCACCCGGACACGGGCGAAATCAGCATCCCATACTTCGCCGACGAAAAGGACAGCGAGGCGCCCCATCAACGCTTCCCGTTCGGGATGGGCATGGTGTCGTACGTGCTGCAGACCAAGCAGGCGCAGCTCCACGACGCCGGCAGCTTCGCGCGCCTGCACGCGGCCGGCAAGGTGAAGCACCCGCTGGGGAACACGGACATCGCCAGCTGGATCGGCGCGCCGATGCTCGTGCACGACAAGGCGTACGGCGTGCTGGTCGTGCAGAGCTACGATCCGACCATCGTCTACACCAAGGCCGACCTCGACCTGCTGGCCTTCATTTCCAGCCACGTCGCGGTGGCCATCGCGCGCATGCAGGCCGACCGCGCCATCCGCAAGGCCAAGGAGCGCCTGGAACAACAGAACGCCGCCCTCGAACAGGCGCTGCACCAGTTGCAGGAAGCGCAGTCGGAACTCGTCCGCAAGGAAAAGCTCGCGTCGCTGGGCCAGATGGTCGCCGGCGTCGCCCACGAGATCAACACGCCGCTGGGCATCTGCGTGACGGCCACCAGCCACCTCGTGCAGGAACTCAAGCTGACGCGCGAGGAACTGGCGGCGGGCGAGATGACGGAAGACAGCCTGGGCGCGTTCTTCGACGTCGTCGACCAGTCGCTGCGCATCATGACCACCAACACGCAGCGCGCCGCGGCCCTCGTGCGCAGTTTTAAACAGGTGGCGGTGGACCAGTCGTCGGACGACATCCGCAGCTTCAATCTCGGCACGTACCTGAACGAGGTGCTGCTGTCGCTGCAGCCGAAATTGAAGGGCCGGCCGCTCGAAGTCGCGATCGACTGCCCGAAAGACCTGCTGCTGGAGAGCTTTCCCGGCGCCGTGTCGCAGATCGTCACGAACATGGTCGTCAATTCGCTGATGCACGGTTTCGAGCGCGACCAGCACGGCCACATCACGATCCAGGCGGCGCTCGACGGCGACGACGTCGTCTTCGATTATGGCGACGACGGCGCGGGCATGGATGCGGAGACGCTGGCCAAGCTGTTCGACCCGTTCTTCACGACGAAGCGGGGCAGCGGCGGCAGCGGCCTCGGTGGGCACATCCTGTACAACCTCGCGACCGGCGTATTGGGTGGCACGCTGCGTGTGGAGAGCAGTCCGGGACAAGGCCTGCGCTACCACCTGCGCTTCCCGCGCAAGTCCGTCCGGCCCGCGCTGAAGGCCGCCTGAGTCTCAGCGGCACGCGCCGGCGCCGGCCGCGCACATTGTCGTCCTATCCGACGAACGACGCGGCAACCGGCTGCCGCGCCGGCGCCGGGGTCGCCGGCTTGTCGAACTCGTAGCCGCTGGCTTCGATCACTTCCCAGCCGCCGTCGCCGTGCAGATGCAGCACATGCGTGTGGTGGCGCAGCACGCCGGCGCGGTGGGCGATGCTGACGAGGGTGGCGCCGCTGTCGCGCAGGCGCGCATACAGGGACGCTTCGTTGCCGCTGTCGAGGGCGCTCGTCGCCTCGTCCAGGATGACGATATCCGGCTTGTGCACGAGCACGCGGCCGAACGCCAGGCGCTGTTGTTCGCCGACCGACAACAGCTTTTCCCAGTCCTGCACGGCGTCCAGGCCGCCCACGCGTTCGGCCAGGCGCGGCAGGTGAACCTGCTCCAGGATCTCCAGCAACTGCCCGTCGTTCAGGTCGCACCGCACGCTGGGGTAGATGAGCTGGCTGCGCAGGGTGCTCGCCTGCAGGTAGGGCTGCTGGGGCAGGAAGAACACGTCTTCGATGGGCGGATGATGGATCACGCCGCTGCCTTCGTGCCACAGGCCCGCGATCGCGCGCAGCAGCGAGCTTTTGCCGCAGCCGCTGTCGCCGGTGATGAGCAGGGCATCGCCCGGCTTCAACACCAGGCTCAGCTCCTTGATCAGCACGCGGTCGGATTGCGGCGGGCACAGCGTCAGCGATTCCAGCGCCAGGTGGGTGCACGGCGTCATCCGGATGCACGGGCGCTTGGCGCCGGCCGCGGTCGCGGGCGCGGGTGCCACACCGGGCAGGACGAGGTTCGATAACGCCTGCAGGCGGCCGATGCCCGCCACGAAGCGGCTGAGGCTCTCGAAGTTGTCGACGATGACGCCCACTGCACCGAGCACGGCGCTGAACGCGCCGGCGGCCTGCGTCGCGCGGCCCACCTCCAGTTCGCCCGACAGGACGCCGCCGGCCAGGATCACATAGGGCAGCACCACGGTGAGCTGACTGAACGTGCGCTGGAAAAAGTTCAGCGCACGCTGTTTCTTGATCAGCGTGGCAAAGTTGCGGATGACCTTGTCGAACGTGCGGTCGATGTGCGTCCGTTCCTGCGCCTCGCCCCGGTAGAACGCGATCGATTCGGCATTTTCGCGCAGGCGCATCAGGCTGAAACGGAAATCCGCCTCGCGCCGCAACTGCCAGAAATTCAGCTGGATCAGCGGGCTGCCGAAGAAGTAGAGGGCGACCACGTTGCCCATCACGGCATACGCCACCAGCACGCCGACCAGCACGTGCGAGATCGACCACAGCACGGTGCTGAACGCGACCAGTTGCATGATCGACCCCAGGAAGATCAGCAGGAAGTTGATGGACCGTCCCGTGAACGTGTTGATGTCTTCGCTGATGCGCTGGTCCGGATTGTCGATCTCGCTGCCGGACCCCAGCTCGTAGTATTTGCGGCCTTTCAGGTAGCCATCGAGGAAGCGGCCGGTGAGCCAGCGCCGCCACTGGTTCGCGAAGAGGTCGCGCATGTAGTAATAAAAGGCGTACGTCGGCACCGCGAGCGCGAGAATCGACAGGCAGGCCCGCACCGACGTCCAGAAGCGGCCGCTGTTCCGCGCGGCCAGCGCCGAGGTCAGCTCGCCGGTCTGGTTGTTCAGCATGACGGCCAGCTTGGTGTCGACCAGCATCAGGACGATCAGCAGCATCAGCAGCGTCCACGCCCTCTTCTTTTGATCGCCCAGCCAGTAAGGCCGGGCCACGTTGAGGAACTGCTTCCACGCGGCCAACGACAGGGGCGCGGGCCTGGGTAACGGAGCGTCATCCGTTGCGGCGCCGGTGGGTGCGGAAGTGGGCGTGGTCATGGTCGGTCTCTGCGGTCGGCGGCGGGGTAGTGTCTTTACCCTCGAGCATACGACCGGGCGCGCGACCGTTCGGTGCGGAAACGGACATAGCGTCGCACCGTGGTGCGACAGCGGATCAGAGCCCCAAATCGCCGGGGCTTGCGGTGGACAGGAATGCATCCGCTTCACGTACGCTGTTCGTGGCGAACTGCGTCTTGTGGCGGACGTCGTATGCCTCGGCGTAGCGATAGATGTCGTTCGTATCCAGGCCGAGCGCAGCGCCCAGGACGAGCGCATTGCGCATCGCCACGGGCAACTGGACCGACATCCGCATAGCCCAGACGTCCCCGCGCATGGCGTCGAGCATCAGGTCGTAGAGGGCGCGGGCGGTCGTCACCTGCTCGAACAGTTTGCGGGCGTGTCGTTCGTGAATGTCGAGCAGGCAGGCGCGGGCTTCGTCGATCCGCTCCTGAGGATGGACCAGGTCGGGATCGATTGCCGCCTTTTGTTTCGGCGTCAGCTCCGCATACTTCATCACAAAGAGGTCGTATTGATGGGGCTTGGCGCCTGCATTCAGGAACGATGCCCCTGCCGACCATGAATACCTCGGCTTAAACGCCCGGGAGAGCAGCGTTTCCACTTTCGGAAGCAGGACGCTGAACCCTCCATTTACCGACACCAGTCCGCCGCGGCCGTCAAAGGAGACGCTGAACCGGTCGACAGCCTCGCCGTTCGTTTTCGAAAAAATATTGTCGGTCTTACGGTAGCGGTAGCCCATTGCCTCCATGTCTGGCACCAGGAGATTCAGCAGGCGTTGGGACGGGGATGTCGTGGATTTCAAGAGCTTCTTTCAGGTCATTGGCCGCAATCCTGATCGCAGTCTACGACGCAAGTTGCAATACGGCAAGCAAGCCCTGGCTGGCGCCCTAGGCCTTCACGAACAATTCGTCGAACCCAGTCGCCGGATCGAACTCGCGCCGGAACCGGTGGCGCGGCAGCAGCGCCACCAGCACCTCGGCCGTCGTGCGCACGATGCAGCCCGGGCCCAGATGGCCGCCGAGGACGCGGCCGCCGTCGTCCGCCACGGACACGTGCAGGTGCGGGCCGTCCGGCGACAGCGAGCCGCCCAGCGTGAGGATTTCCAGGTCGCCGCGCAGTTCCGTGAATTCCGCCCGGCCAGCGAAGCGCAGCCGGGCGACGGACAGGCTGCCGACGCCTTGCAGGACGAAAGCGGCTTCCACGTGGTGCTGCGCGACGAGGGCGTCGAGCACGGTGCGCAGGTCTTGGCCGGCGCCGATTCGCAGGGGCAGGGTCTGCATGTTGGTGTCCTCCATGATCCCCTTCATTCTACGCCTGACCGCCCATGAGGAATGCAACCGATAGTTTCCATATGGGAATTGTAAATATTGAGATTTGACAGGAATTTACATTGCAAAAAATAAACATAAATTGTATTTTTTGAATATTGATTTTCAGAAAAATATCAGTATGATGGCGTGTTCCCGAAGAGAAGCGCGAAGATAGGCGAAGATTACACAAAGATGTCAACCAAATTCACGATCGCGGCCATTCTGGCCGTCACAATGTCCGGCTGCGCCACGTTCGCGCCGGTAACCGACAGTCATTACACGAGCCGCGACGGGAAGCTGGACATCCATGGCGAACTGATCGACAGCTCGGACGTCCGCATCTTCGTCAACGGCGCCAAGGTCATCGACGACCAGATCTCGCTGCTGCACGGCGACGGCAAGTTCGACGGCAGCTACCAGGGCAAGCCGGTCCGCGCCGACTGCGCCACGTCGGCGGGGCGCCAGGCCAACGCCACCCTGTGCACGGTCGCAGTCGACGGCGAGCGGGTCACGCTGCGGCTTTAATGGTTGAAACGGCGGTTCAGCGCGGGGTGGACAGGTTGGACAGCAGTTCGACCAGCTGGTCGATCTCGTAGGGCTTGGCCAGCACCTGCACGCCCGGGATGACGGCGCGCTGGTCGGTGTAGCCGGTGGCGAGCACGACCGGCAGGCCGGGACGGCGTTCGCGCAGCAGGCCCGCCAGGTCGATGCCGCTCACCTTGCCGGGCATGACGATGTCGGAGAACACGACGTCGGCATCGAGGCCGGCGTCGAGCATGGCGAGCGCCTTGTCGCCGTCCGCGGCCACCATCACGTCGAAACCGCAATCCTCGAGGCCCCGCACGACCGCTTCGCGCACGAGCGGATCGTCCTCGACGAACAGCACGCGCCCGCTGCCGCGGCCCGGCGCCTGGGCGTCGGCGCGCGCCGCCACGGCCGACAGCGGCTGGTGCGAGCGCGGCAGGTAGATGTCGATGGAGGTGCCGGCGCCGACGGTGCTCGACAAGGTCAGCCAGCCGCGCGACTGGGTGGCGAAGGCGTACGCCTGGGGCAGCCCGAGGCCGGAGCCCTGGCCCGGCGGTTTCGTCGTGAAGAACGGGTCGAGCGCGCGCGCCTGCACCTCGGGCGGCATGCCCGTGCCGGTGTCGGTCACGCTCACGCGCACATAGTCGCCGCCGGTGCGCTCCACCGTCGGCTCGAGGGTGCAGTTGCGCACCTCGATGGCGAGGCGGCCGCCGTCCGGCATCGCGTCGCGCGCATTGATCGCCAGGTTCAGCAGCGCCAGGTCGAACTGCACGGGGTCGACGGTCACGGGCCACGGGTCGTCCACGCACTGCACCTCCATGCGCGTGCCCTGGCGCAGCACGCCGCGCAGCAGTTGCACGGAGCCTCGCACGAGTTCGCCCGGGTCGACCGTCAGCAGGCGCGCGTCCTGCACGCGGCCGAACGACCCCAGGCGCGTCGTGAGCGCGGTGGCGCGGCTGACCGTGCGCTTGCACGTGTCGACCAGGCTCAGCACCTTGGGCTGGTTCGCGGTCAGGGAGGCCAGTTGCAGGGCCGTCGTCAGCGTCTGCAGCAGGTTGTTGAATTCGTGCGCGATGCCGCCCGTGAGGCGGCCGAGGGCTTCCAGCTTCTGGCCGCGCACGAGGGCGCTCTGGGCGCGCTCGCTGGCGGCCACGGCTTCGGCCACGCGCCGTTCCAGCTCGGCCTGGGCCGTGAGGATCTGGCGGCTGGCTTCGGCCATGCGCTGCGCCACCGCGTCGATCTCGATGATGCCCTGGGGCTGGTAGTGCACTTCGCGGCCGGCACCGAGGTCTTCGGCGCTGCGGCCGAGGTATTCGATCGGGATGGCGGCCCGGCGTGCGAACCGGCGCGCGGCCACCGACGACAGCACGAGCAGCACGGCCATGATCGTGGCCAGGAACGTCGCCGCATGCAGCGGCACGCGGCGCAGGTCGGCCGTGGGAATGCTGACGAGGACTTTCCATTCCGATGAGGGCACGGTGCTGTAGAACGCCTGCACGGGAATGCCGGCCAGGTTCTTGTTGGAGAACACGCCTTCGCGGTGGGCGGCGAACAGGGACATGGCCATGTTGCTGACGCTGCGTCCGCGGTACTGCTCGACGTCGAGCGAGCGCGCGACGACCTTGCCGTTGCGGTCGAGGATGGTGGCCTGCCACTCGGCGGGGAAGCGCTGTTCGCGCAGCACGTTCTGGAGGATGGCGGCGTTCACGCCCATCGACAGGTAATAGCGGATGGCGCCGTCCACGCGCACCGGCACCTGGATGGCGAAGTCGTGGCGGTGCAGGATGGCCGACACGAACAGGTCGGACACGATCGTGCGGTCGGCGCCGTCGCGTTTCATGAGGCCGTCGATGTTGGACGCGCGCCGGAACGGTAGCGGCGCGCCCAGCGGGGCCCGCGTGTTGATCAGCTGGCGCCCGTCCAGGTCGATCAGGATGATCGCGGTCTCGTCGGTCGGAGCCAGCGACCTGACATGGCGATAAAAGGTGTCGAAGTCGCCCCGGGCCAGCGCGGGCGAATTCGCCAGCGCGTGCAGGATGCCTTCCTTCGTTTCGAGTTCGTTGTCGACCACGAGGGCGAAGGCGCGCACGGCTTCCCTGACGCTCGTTTCCTGGGCGAGCCGCTCTTCCTGATAGACATACCACACGGCCAGCACCGCCGCGACGAAGGCGGGGACCAGGATCACGAGGATCAGGATCAGCAGTCGGGTTCGGATACGCATGGGCCGGAATGGCAGTCGTGACAACGTTGCCTCGAAGCTCAGCATACTACCCGACAATGCCCGGCTTGTCCCGGCCTGGCGGAAAGGGGGGCTCGTGCGTCAGTCCGGCCAGCGTTCGTTGATCTCGGCAGCCTTGTCGAGGTTGCGGATAAGGATGTCGACATAATACGGATCGAGGTGCTGGCCCGCCACTTCGTGCAGGTAGTCGCGTACCTGGTCGATGGGCCACGCTTTCTTGTACACGCGCTCGTGGGTGAGGGCGTCGAACACGTCGGCCACGGCCACGATGCGGGCGTACGGGTGGATGTCGGCGCCCTTGAGCCCCTGCGGATAGCCGCTGCCGTCCCATTTTTCGTGGTGCTGGTGGGCGATCACGGCGGCCGCCTTCAGGATCGGACGCTGCGAGCCGTCCAGGATCTGCAGGCCGATGGTCGGGTGCTGCTTCATGATGTCCCATTCCTCGGGCGTGAGGCGGCCCGGCTTCAGCAGCACGGCGTCCGGCGTGGCGATCTTGCCCACGTCGTGCATCGGCGCCGCATGCATCAGCACGGCCGTCTCGTCGTCCGGCATGCCGGATTCCAGCGCCAGCATGTGGCACACCTGGGCCATGCGGCGCACGTGGTTGCCGGCCTCGTTCGAGCGCGACTCGACGACGTCGCCCAGCCGCAGGATCAGTTCGGCCTGGGTGTCGGTGATTTCCTGGTTCAGCAGGATGTTGTCGAAGGCGATGGCGACGCCCGAGCAGAAGACGTCGAGCAATTGCACGTCGATTTCGTCAATCTCTTCCACGCCCTTGAGCACGAGCAGCGACGCCTTGCCGCTGTTGTTCGGGAAATAGCCGACATAGGTATCGCCGTGCAGTTTCGAGATGCGGTTGTGGCGCGCCTCGTCCAGCTGGGCGATCAGTTCCGGGCCGATGTCCTGTTCGCCGACGTCGCCGATGCGCGCCAGCACCTCGTACTGGCTTTCGCCCGCGATGACGCTGGCGCCGGCCACGCGCAGCAGCATGCTCTGCTCCAGGCGCAGCAGGGCGACGACCTGCTGCAGCAGGCCGCTGGCGAAATCCTTCAGGTTGCGCTGCTTGAACAGGTGCGACGACGCCGAAATCACGCGCTCCAGGCCCTCGCGGTAATTCTGCTGGACGCGGCGGGCGTCCTCGACCTTCATGATGTCGCGGTAGGCGCGCAGCGCGGCGAACGTCGTCGTGAACAGCTTGGTGCGGTCGAGCTCGGTCTTTTCCTTGTAGTCGTTGATGTCGTAGTCGACGATCACGCGTTCCTCGGGCGCCTGGCCGGGCTGGCCCGTGCGCAGCACGATGCGGGTGAACTGGTTGTCCAGCTCCTGGCGCATCCAGCGCGCCACTTCCAGGCCGCTGTCCTCGCGCTCCATGACCACGTCGAGGAACACCAGGGCGATATCCTTCTCGCGCGCCAGGATGGCTTTCGCCTCGGCACCGCTGTACGCGTGCAGGAACGACAGGCTGCGGCCGTCGAGGCGGAAACGGGACAGCGTGAGCTTGGTGATGTCATGGATGTCCGGTTCGTCGTCGACGAGCAGTACTTTCCAAGGGGCAAGCTTCGGCGCGGCTGAGGACAGGAAGGACATAAGACGATCCAATTTCGTGAACGTGTCAGGTCAAAAGAGCGACGGTATTGCGTTACGGCAGCACCGATCTGAAATGATTGTAGTATGAGCAGTGACCATTAACAACAAGAAATATTAATGACGCGGTGCAATAAGTCACAATGTCGCAACGTGTTGCTTCCCTATCATTTACGCCGCTCATGTGTACAGCTTCTGGCAGCGCTCGCACCAGAAGCTGCGCCGGTTCGTCCGTCCCAGGTGGGCTTTATGAAATGGAATATGGCAGCGGGGGCACGTCTTCTTGTTATGCGCCAGCCAATGTTGTTTAAGGGTGAACGCCTTCTTCCATTCGAGGAAGTCGAAGCTGTACTGGCGCGCCTCCTGCACGAGCGCGCGCAGCTTGGCCGGCGGCAGCGCACCCACCGTCGACAGCGGATGCACCCGGATGCGGAACAGCACCTCGTTCTTGATGATGTTGCCGACGCCGGCAAAGATATCCTGGTCGAGCAGGGCGTCGCAGGCGAGCGTCCCGGGCGCCGCTCTGAGCTTCTTGCGCGCCTTGGCCGGGTCCCAGGCATCCGACATGACGTCCGCGGCCCAGTCGTACGACGCGTCGATGTCGCTGTCGATTTCCTTCACGGAGCAGGCATAGAAATTCAGCTCGCCGCCGTCGGCGAAGCCGAGCGACAGGCGCGGGGGCTTGTCGCGCCGCTCGTTCACCCGGTACGTGCCGAACAGGAGGAAATGGATGCGCACGACCATCGCCGGCGTCTGGATCAGGAAGTGTTTGCCCCACGTGCGCAGCGCAACGATGGGCTGGCCGACGAGGCGCACCGTGTCGATGGCCCAGGTATTGCCGTCGGCACGCACGATCTCCTGGCCCACGAACCGGGCCGTCTGCTCTTTCAGGATGACCAGCGACGGGCCTTCCGGCATGATGTGTCCTTGCTGATGTTGAGCCTGTCGGAATTGTGCTGTGCAAGAGCTCGAGGCACCTGTGCGGGGACTAACATTTCGATACAAACTTTGACGATCTTGTAACGGACAGCGGGATGGAAACCGGCGTATAAGAATCAGGTATTAACGGTGGCAGCAGTTCGATGACAGAGAAAGAAAGGAAGACATCATGAAAACGTTCATGAAGACGATGGCCCTGGCGGGCCTGCTGGCGCTGGCCGCGGGCAGCGCGTCGGCCGCGGTCAGCGTGACGTGGGTCCACCCCGAGAATTTCCATGATTTGCCGTTCCCGACGTGGGAGCGCAAGGAGATGCTGGACCAGATCGCGGACCACTTCAAGAAGCTGGGCGAGAACCTGCCGCCGGGCCAGGACCTGCGCATCGAGATCACGGATTTCGACCCGGCCGGCCGCCTCATCCCGAGCATCCGTCTGGGCCGCGACCTGCGCGTGCTGAGCGGCCGCGCGGACTGGCCGCGCATGGAGCTGAATTACGCGGTCGAGCAGAACGGCCAGGTGCTCAAGAGCGGCCAGACGCAGTTGCAGGACATGAATTACCAGCAGACCTACAACCACTACTTCGATTCGGAGCCGCTGCGCTACGAGAAGCAGATGATCGACGACTGGTTCGGCAAGACGATCGCGCCGGTCCGCAAGCGCTGACGTCTATGGTGTCTTGCTGCCCGTCTTGTCGCGCCAGCGGGCACCCGCCTCGCGCACCGTGTAGTCGGCCGGGACGGTGAACAGGGCGGCGGGCGGTTCCTCGCGCCTGATGTTTTCGAGGCGGAACACGGCGTCGCCGCTGCGCGGGTCGCTGTGCTTCGTGTAGACCGTCACCTGCAGGTCGGGCGCCGTCCACGTCTCGTCCGCGACGACGATCGGGTTGCGGTTGCCGATCGCGCCGGCCGGGATCTCGTAGCTGCGCAGCTTGCCCTCGGCCTTGATGCCGCCGAAGTCGCGCGTGCCCAGGTCTTTCGTCACGGCCTTCGACGCCCATTTGAGATCGTCGAACGCGCTGGCCAGCGGCGCCACCCGCATCTGCATGTCGCGCACCGCCGCGCCACTTTCCGCGAACGCCCTTGGGACCTGGATGCGGACGTCTTCCTGCGTACGCTGGCGGGCGTCCGGACCGGTGCGCACGACGCGCTTGACGATGACCTCCTGCTGGCCGTCCGGGGTCGTGCTCCGCTCGATCGACGGCAGCGTGCCGTCCTGGCGCATCCGTGCGGCGCGGGCGCGTGCGTCGGCGGCGTTGACGGGATGATGCCGGTCGAGCTTGATGGCGACGCGCTCCCTGGGCTTCAGAACCCAGTTCAGACCGGCGGCCGGATCGTCGATTTTCACTGCTTGCAGCTCGCCCTTGTCGTCGACGATGTCCTGGCGCGTGCGGCCCGCGCTGTCGCGGTAGGCAGCCATCGGGCCGCGGCGGACGTCGATCTGGTTGCCGTCGGGGAGGTTTTGCGAGCGTTCGCGGACGACCTGGGCGCTGTACGGCGCATTCCTGACGGGGCGCATCCAGCCGGTAACGGTGCCGTCGGGCGCGGTGGCGATCGCGTCGGCACGCATGATCGTGGTGCCGTCGCGGCGCACTTCGAGATGCCCTTTGCCTGCCGCGCCGGCCGTGTCTTCGGCCAGCACCGGTGCAACGATGCCGGACAGCAGCAGCGCAAGTATCAATTTCTTGGTTGTCATGACATCCTCTTGTCGGTCAGGTCATTCGATGGAACTGAGCCGCAGGGCCAGCGGCTGGCCGTCGGCCGCGACCAGCATCTCGGCACGCACCGAGTCGCCCGCGTTTTCCGGCGTCAGCGGCACGCCCAGCGCGGCCAGGCTCGCGCGCGGCACGTCGGCGGCGACCATGCGCGGCGCCGGCTCCGCGGCGATGCGCTCGGCCGACTCGAGCGCGATGAACGGGCCGCTGTCGTCACGCGCGGCGAGCGTGCCGGCCCGGCCGCCATCCGCGTCCGGCGTCCGCAGGGCGAACGCCAGCGCGAGCGCGCCGGCCGCGAGGCCCGCCAGGCCGCCCGCCAGCGTCCAGCGTCGTCCGGGCAGGCCGTGATACCAGCGGCGCCGCGGCGGATGCTGGCGGGCGAAGGCCTGCAGCAATGCCTTTTCGACGCCGCGCGGGGTGTCCAGCCGCCCGACCTCCGCGCGCAGGGCGTCGAACAGGGGATCGCGGTCCGTCGTTTTTCGGGTGTCCATGGTGGCTCTCCTTTTCATGCCGCGCGGTCGGCCGCGCGCCAGCCGGCCAGGCGCTTGGCCAGCGCGGCCCGCCCGCGCGACAGGCGCGAACGCACGGTGCCGATGTCGACCTGGCACACGTCGGCGATCTCGGCGTACGACAATTCATGCATCTCGTACAGGATGACGGCGTCGCGGTAATGCGGCGCCAGCAGCGCCAGCGCGCGCCGCACTTCCTCGGCGGCCTCGTTGTCCAGCAGGCGTCCCAGCGGGCAGGCCGCGTCGTCCGGCGCTTCGGACCCGGCGTCGCCGTCCTCGTCGTCCGGGCCGGACAGCACCACGTGGCGCTGGTGCGCCGTCTCGTGCTTCAGGATCAGGTTGCGCGCCACGCCGAACAGGAAGTGCTGCAGCTGGCCGCGCAACGGATCGAACCGGAACCGTTCCGTCAACAGGCCCATGAACGTTTCCTGAACGACGTCGGCCGCCGTGTCGGACGAGCCGCAGCGCAGCAGCGCGAAGCGGTACAGCGGCCCCTGGTGGCGCCGGTACAGGGCCGCGAAGGCGTCGGCGGCGCCGCCGCGCATGCGGCGCAGCAGGTCGGTGTCGTCGCAGCGGGTCGAGGTCGTGGTCATGGGTCGTTGTGTTTACCCATATTCCGGCGGCAGGCGGGGAAAGTTCCAGGTTTTTGTTTTTATCCGGAAAAAAATACGCGGGCGCTCAGTCCACCCAGTTCACCCGCTCGAACTTGCTGCGGAATTCGTCCGGCATGGCGACGACCTGGCTCGTCTTGTAGTTGAAGAAGACGAAGCCCTGCTTGGCCATCGCGACGAGGGTCTTGTCCTTGGGACGGGTGACGCGGAACGTGATGTCGCCGCCGTACTTGTTGAAGTCCATGACGCCCACTTCGAACAGCAGCTGGTCGCGCGCATGCGCCTCGGCGCGGTACGTCGTCGCGAGGTCGGTGACGATGATGCCCGTGCCGTCGCGTTCCGTCTCGGGGACGCCGAATTCGAACAGGAAGCGTGCCCGCGCCTCGGAGATCATCGAGATCATCGAGTCGTTGCCGAGGTGGTTCGCGGCGTTGATGTCGGTGACGCGCACCGTCAGCAGGGACGTGTAGTAATACTGGTCTTCGGGGAAGGTGAGTGTCAGTCGTGCCATGTCTGCATTCTAGCCCGTGCGGGCAGCGTGTCCGGTTGAGGGAATTCGACGGGCGTCAAGGCCGCAGCCGCAACGCCCATGGGTTCAGCGGGTCAAACGATAGATCAGCAATGCCGCGCGCACGGCACCCCGTTCGATCGAGCCCACGTCCAGGTCTTCGTTCGGCGAATGGGCGCCGTTGCCGCTCGCACCAAGGCCGTCGAGGCTGTCGACGAGCGGCGCCACGAACTGAACGTCGCCGGCGCCGCGCGCCTCGGCCGGCACGGCGCCGATCGGACCCAGTCCGGCGTCCTGGCTGGCGCGCGAGTACAGGTCCAGCAGTTTCAGGTTGCCCGGTGTGACGGCCATGGGCGGGTAGGAGTCGTGGAACGTGATGGTGGCGCTCGTGCCGGGCAGGTTCTGCGCGACGATCACCTGCATGCGCGCGTGGGCGCGGTCGCGCTGCGGGTAGTCCAGGTAGCGCAGGTCGCCTTTCACGGTGGCCGTGTTGGCGATCACGTTCGTCTTGCCGAACGCGGTGCCGCGCGAGGCGGCGGCGTCGAACGCGACCTCGGTGCCGCCCAGGATCACGCCCGGGTTGAACGTGAGGCCCGGCTCGATCACCTGCTGGCGGAACGCGTCCAGGATGCGGGCCGTCTCGTACACGGCGCCGTAGCCGTTGGCGCCGAACACGGCCATCGAATGGCCCTGGCGTCCCTTGACGTCCAGCTCCCACGTGGCCGTCGCGCGCCGGCCCACGGTGGCGGTCGCCATGCCGTCCTTGTCGATGATGCTGCCCTCGAAGCTGAGCGCGACGTCGCTGCGTCTGGCGAGTTCCGCCATGTCGCCGCGCGAGACGCTTTTCGGATTGCCCGCTTCTTCCTCGTCGCCCGTGAACATGACGGCGATGCGCGCGCCGTCGAGGGCGCCCGCGCGTTGCAGCGCGCGCAGCGCTTCGATGACGATCACGTCGCCGCCCTTCATGTCGGAGACGCCCTGGCCGCGCACCCTGTCGCCGTCGCGTTTCCACATCGGCACGTCGGCGCCCGGCTCGAATACGGTGTCGAGGTGGCCGAGCAGCAGCAGGCGCTTGCCCCGGTTCCCGTCGCGCGTGGCGACGAGGTGGCCGGCGCGGTGCATCCCGGGCGGCAGGTCGATCCAGCGCGTGCTGAAGCCGAGCTCGTCGAACTGCTTGCGGAACAGCTGGCCGACGTCGCGCACGCCGCGCGTATTCATCGTGCCACTGTTGATGAGGACGCTCTGCCGGAGCAGGTCGAGGGCCTGCGGCGCATGCGCCCTGACCTCGGCGACGATTCTCTGCTCGGTCGGATCAAGCCCGTCGGCATGTGCCGCCTGGACGCACGCCAGCGCCGCCAGCACCGCCCCCGCCATCTTGCGCATCGTGATCTTTCCAAAAAAAATGATGCTCAACTTTACACCGATTCAGCCCGCTTGCGCGTCGAGGCGCTGGTTGCTGACCTGCACCGTCTGCGAGCGGATCAGGCCGTCGACCACTTCGTAGATCGCAACGAGGTCGACCTCGCCCCGGCCTTCGGGAAAGTTGCGGGTGACCGTCTCGTGGTCGATGACGATGTTGCCCATCACGACACGCTGCAGCAGGCGCGCGTGCAGGTCCGGCTCCTGGAAGCGCGCCGCGAAGCGGGGGCGCATTGCCGCATGGCCCGTGGCCAGCAATGTCGCCGGCAATTCGTACTGGCGCGCGTCGGGCGCATAGGTCGCAAGCAGGGCGTCGAGGTCGCGGGCGTTGTAGGCGTCGAGCTGGCGCTGGACGACGGCGTCGGGGGAGGTCGGGGCGGACATGGTGCGTGGCAAGTCGAAAATTCGATTCTGCCATGAAACGGCAGTCCGGGTGGCGAGGCGGCCGGAACGACCGCCTACAGGCTGCGCAGGATGAACCCGCAACCGGCCACCATGCACAGTCCGCCAACGAGGCGCTTGACCAGGGTGCCGTCGAGGCGGTGGATGACGATGGCGCCCGCCAGCACGCCCACGATTTCAAAGGCGACGACGAAGGCGGCAAGCCGATAATCGATGCCGGCGTAATGCAGGTTGGCGAGCGAGCCGGACAACGCGCCGACCGTTTGCAGCACCTGTCCGACGCCGATCGCGGTCAGCACGGAATAGCCGCACAGGACCATCAGCGGCACGGACAGCACCGGGCCGCCGATGCCGGTGAGGCCGGAAAAGAATCCCGTGACGGCGCCGATCGCCGCCAGGATCAGCCGGCGCCGGCGCGCGCTGCGCGGCACGGCGAGCACCGCCCGGTCACCGCCGGCTAACGACGTGTACGTGCCGACGACGAGGATCACCGCGGCCAGCACCGTCGACAGCGACGCGGTGTCGAGACGATGGCCGAGCCATGCGCCGGCATAGCCCGTCGCCGCCGCGCCGAGGCACACCGGCCGTACCAGCGTCCAGTCCAGGCTGCCTTTTCTGTGGAAATAAAGCGCACCCGCGATGCCGGTGAAGATGAAGGTGAACAGCGACAGCGCCATGCTCCGGTGGATGTCCATGTCCGTCAGCAGTGTCAAGGCGGGCGGCATGAAAAAGCCGCCGACGCCGGCCGCACCGACCAGGACGCCGATGGCAATGGATATCAGTGCAAGTCCGGTATGCATCGGCAGGGCGCCCCATCAGGTCGGTCAGAAAAAAACTCATTATAACTGGTTATGACGAGTTTCGCGAAAAAAATGGCTAGGCAGCCAGCCGTTTCTGTTCTTCCTCCCGCAATGCCGCCAGCAGCGCGGGCACGACGTCGAACAGGTCGCCGACGATGCCGTAATCCGCCACGCCGAAGATCGGCGCTTCCGGATCCTTGTTGATGGCGACGATGATCTTTGCGTCGCCGATGCCGGCCAGGTGCTGGATGGCGCCGGAAATGCCGATCGCGATGTACAGCGCGGGCGCGACGATCTTGCCGGTCTGGCCGATCTGCAGGTCGTTGGCTGCAAAGCCGGCGTCGACGGCCGCGCGCGAGGCGCCGATGGCGGCGCCCAGTGCGTCGGCCAGCGGTTCCAGCAGCCTGAAGCTGGCGCCGGAACCGAGGCCGCGCCCGCCCGCCACGACGACGCGCGCCGAACCCAGTTCCGCCCGGCCGGACGACGTGCGTTCGAGCGAGACGAGGCGCGACGTGCCGGCATCTTCCACCGCCGCCACGGCCTGCACGACCGCCGCGGCGTCACCGGGCGGCGCCGCGTCGAAGCTGGTGGCGCGCACGGTGAGCACCTTGACGGCGTCCAGCGCCTGCACGGTCGCGATCGCGTTGCCGGCGTAGATCGGACGCTCGAACACGTCGGGCGCGACCACCCGCGTGACTTCCGAGATCTGTCCCGCATCCAGGGCGGCCGCGATGCGCGGCATGACGCTTTTGCCGAACGTGCTGGCCGCCGCCAGCACGTGGGTGTACGCCTCCTGCGCCAACAATTGCAGCGCCTGGGCGGCGACGTTTTCCGCGAGCCCGTGCGCCAGGTGCGGCGCGGAGGCGACCCACACCTTCGCCACGCCGGCGGCGCGGCCGGCGTCGTGCACAGCGGCGGTGCAATCGTGCCCTGCGACGAGCAGATGCACCGCGCCGCCGCATTGGCGGGCCGCGCCGATTGCGTGGCGCGTGGCGGCATGGAGCGAAACGTTGTCGTGTTCGGCGATGACCAGTACTGTCATGATGGCTCCTCGATAGATTAGATGACGTGGGCGTCGTGGCGGAGGCGGCGGACGAGCTCGGCCGCATCCTGCACGAGCACGCCGCTCTTGCGTGACGGGGGCGGGTTGACGGCCAGCGTGGTCCAGCGCGGGGCGAGGTCCACACCCAGGGTTTCGGCGGGGATCACGTCCAGCGGCTTCTTTTTCGCCTTCATGAGGTTGGGCAGGCTGACGAAGCGCGGTTCGTTCAGGCGCAGGTCCGTCGTCACGATGGCCGGCAGCGCCAGTTGCACGGTGTCGGTGCCGCCATCGACGTCGCGCGTGACGGTCACGCTGTCGCCTTCGACCCGCACGGCCGATGCGCACGTCGCCTGCGGCCAGGCCAGCATGGCCGCCAGCATCTGCCCGGTCTGGTTGCAGTCGTCGTCGATGGCCTGCTTGCCCAGGATCACCAGCCGCGGGACTTCCCGCCTGACGATTGCGGCCAGCAATTTGGCGACCGCGAGCGGCTGCAGTTCCGCGTCCGTCCGCACCAGGATGCCGCGGTCGGCGCCGATGCCCATGGCCGTGCGCAGCACGTCCTGGCAGGCGTCGGGGCCGCAGGATACCGCGACGACTTCCGTCGCGTGACCCGCTTCCCTCAGCCGCGTGGCTTCTTCGACGGCGATGTCGTCGAAAGGATTGATGGCCATCTTGACGTTGGCCAGGTCGACGCCCGTGTGGTCCGGCTTCACGCGGACCTTGACGTTGGGATCGACCACCCGCTTGACGGGGACCAGTATTTTCATCGTTTCTCCTTGTGCGTCACTTGTCGACGAACGCGCGTTCGATGACGTAGTGGCCGGGATGGCTCATATTGCCCTCGTTCAGGCCGTAGGTCTGGAGCACGTCCACGGTGTCCTTCAGCATGGCGGGGCTGCCGCACAGCATGAAGCGGTCGTGCTCGATGTCGAGCGCCGGCACGCCGAGCTTGTCGTAGAACTGTGCGCTTTTCAGCAAGTCGGGAATGCGTCCCTGGTTTTCGAACGGTTCGCGCGTGACGGTCGGATAGTAGATCAGGCGGCCGGCCACCATGTCGCCCAGGAATTCGTGATTCGGCAATTCCGCCGCGATGCGCTTCTGGTAAGCCAGTTCGTCGACCTGGCGGCAGCCGTGCACGAGGATCACTTTTTCAAACTTCTCGTAAACGTCCGGGTCCTGCACGATGCTCATGAACGGTGCGAGGCCCGTGCCCGTGCCGAGCAGGTACAGGTGCTTGCCCGGCAACAGGTTCTGGCTGAGCAGCGTGCCGGACGCCTTGCGGCCGACCAGGATCGAATCGCCGACCTTGATGTTCTGCAGGCGCGAGGTCAGGGGACCGTCGGGTACCTTAATGCTGAGAAATTCGAGCTGCTCTTCGTAATGCGGGCTGACCATGCTGTATGCCCGCATCAGCGGCTTGCCGTCCACGTCGAGCCCGATCATCGCGAACTGTCCGCTCTGGTAGCGGAAGCTCGGTTCGCGCGTCGTGGTAAAAGAAAACAGGCGATCCGTCCAATGGTGCACGGACAAGACTTCCGCCTCGTAGAAATTACTCATCACGCCATCCTTTCGTCAAAAAATCGCGGAACCCGCTCGTCGCCGGAGCGAATGCCATCTGCTTCAGATAGGTCCACGGATAAATGCCGCGCTCGTGGCCGTCCGAAAAGAACAGCTGCAAAGCCGTCGAGCCCACCGGCTCGATCTTCAGCAGCGCCACGTCGTCGGCAACCGGCAGCACCTGGTCCAGCTTCCTGCGCGTGCT
Source organism: Massilia sp. Masssp93 (assembly GCF_059491295.1). Taxonomy (NCBI): domain Bacteria; kingdom Pseudomonadati; phylum Pseudomonadota; class Betaproteobacteria; order Burkholderiales; family Oxalobacteraceae; genus Massilia; species Massilia sp. Masssp93. The sequence continues at coordinate 6,865,645 of NZ_CP168502.1, forward strand.
CTCGCATACGCTGCAGCGGCAGGAGCGGCGCAATACGCTGTGCGACAACACTGCGTGCCGGTCGTCCCACACCAGCTCCAACGTACGTGCCTTCTCGTTCAAGCTGATTGCGGAAGGCCAGGCCGACGGCGGTACATCGTTCGCGTCCAGCGGCGCGACCGCGGTTGCATCGTCACAGGACATTGGCCACCCCCTCCGGTCCGATTTCCATGCTGAGTCCGCCACAACCGCCGTCGCGCAATTCCCCGCCCATCGCGGCCAGGCTTTCTTCGCGAATCAGCTTCTTGATCGAGCGGACCAGTCCGGCGAACTCCGGCGTGTCCATCATGTCCGGCGTGCGGGGACGCGGCAGCGGCACCCTGATGTCGGCCTTGATCCGCCCCGGCCTGGCGGTCATCACATAGATCCGGTCCGACAGGAAGATCGCTTCCTCGATGTCGTGCGTGATGAACAGCACGGACAGCCGCAGCCGCTGCCACATATTCGTCAGGATTTCCTGCATCACCGAACGCGTCTGCGAATCGAGCGCGCCGAACGGCTCGTCCATCAGGAGCACTTGCGGGCTCGTCGCCAGCGCGCGGACGATGCCGACACGTTGCTTCATCCCGCCGGACAGTTGCGACGGATAGTGGTTTTCGAACGCCAGCAGGCCCGCCAGGCCGAGCAGGGTGCGCGCCTGCGTCTCGCGTTGCGACGGTGCCATGTTCGCCATCTTCAGCCCGAACTCGACGTTCTTGCGCACCGTCATCCATGGGAACAGCGAATACTGCTGGAACACCACCCCGCGGTCCGAACCGGGGCCGTCGATGCGCTTGCCGTCCAGCGTCACGACGCCGCTGTTGGCCTTGGTAAAACCGGCGACCGCGTTCATCAGGGTGGACTTGCCGCAACCGGAAGGACCGATCAACGAGACGAATTCACCGGCCTGCACGTCCAGCGACACCGACTTCACGGCCTGCACGGTCGCGCCGCGCGCCTTGAAACCGATGTTGAGGTCGCGAACCTCGATGTGGCCGGCTTGGGTACCTGTGGTGTGCGCACTCATTTTCGCGCTCCCGCCGCCAGGCCCGTCCACGGCATGGCGAGTCTCGAACAAATATGGATCGCCTTGCTGCACAGCAGGCCGAGCACGCCGATCGTGATCATGCCGAGTGCGATGTCGGGATATGAAATCAGCGAATACGCTTCCCAGGTGAAGTAACCGATGCCGAACTGGCCGGAAATCATTTCCGCCGCAATCAGCGAGACCCAGGCGACGCCCATGCCGACCGCGAGACCGGTGAAAATGTGTTGCAGGGCGCCGGGGATCACGACATGCAGGATCACGTCCTTTTCTTTCGCCCCCAGGCTGTGCGCCGCGCGGAGCAGGACTTCGTCGATCTCTTCCACGCCCTGGATCGTGTTGATCAGGATCGGAAAAAAGGCGCCGATGAACGTGATGAATGCAATGCTGACCTCGTTGCTCGGCCACAGCATGATGGCCATCGGCACCCATGCGATCGCCGGGATCGGGCGGAACAGTTCCATCGCCGGCATCGTCAGCGAACGGAAGATCCGGTACCGGCCGACCATGATCCCGAGGCCCGTGCCGACGATCGCGGCGCCGGCAAATCCGAACAGCACACGGCGAACGCTGATGCCGATGTTCACGATGAACCTCGTCGAATGACTGACGTCGAGGATGCTGCGCCAGACGTCCATGGGCGTCGGGATGTTCCCGAAGCGCACGTAGAAATCGAGCTTGTAGCGCGTCGCCAGATACCACATCAGCAGGACGGCGGCGATCGACACGCTGCCCAGCACGGCCCCGCCGATGCCGGATTCGAGCCAGTGTTTCAGCGAGAAAGGCATCGCTTGCCCGGCGTTCGGCGGCGGACCGCCTTCGATGGCTTCGAGCCTGGGCTGCCGTACCGGCGTGCCGGGAACGGGATGAGGCGGCGCGGCCGTCGGCGGGGGCGTCATTGATTGACGATCTATCAGAGCCATGATCATTTCTCCATCTTGGCGAGCACTTGCTCGTAGGTTGCGACGGTGCCGCCGGCTTTCGCCGCGCTGGCTTCCGCGTCCTTCTTCAGCAGGAAGGGCACGACATCCATCCCGGCACCGCTCCCGTTGACCGCGTAGAAGGCCCTGTCGGCGAATACCTTGATGCCGAGCCCATGGTCGAACAAATATGCCACTGCAATTTTCTTGCCAGCTTCCTGGTATTTTTTGATCCCCATGAAGGTGCAGAGCGGGGAACTGAGCGGCACGATGTCGCCGCCGGCGATCCAGATTTCGCCGGCGTTCTTCGGACTGGTAACCGTCCTGGCGCAGACCGGGTCCTTGCCCTGGATGTCGTAGTTGGCCAGGGACCGCTTCTGCGCGTCGTAGTCGAGGCCGCGCTGCCTGAAGGCCGTGCGCAGATAGCTTTCGTCGACCCAGCTGTCCACGTCGAGCGTCTTCACCTTTCCCAGTTTCTGCAGCACGTCGTAGTCGGTCTTGATGGCGTTGACGAGGAGCGGCTTGATCGTCGGGTCCAGCGTGTGGATGCCGTCGGGTCCGAGGAAGATGTAGACGACTTCCTTTTCGATTTTGGTCCACTGCGCGATCTTCTCGGCCGCGAGTTTCGGGTTCTTGCGGACCCAGTCGTCGGCATCCATCAGCGCGCGGATATACGCGACGACGACTTCCGGAAACTTGTCCCCGAAGTCCTTGCGCACGACGATGCCGTGGAAGGTCGGGATCCTGGTTTCGGCGCCGTCGAAGATCTTGCGCGCGAAGCCGCGGTACGGCAGCAGCTCGCCGAAGGGAACGAAATCGGCGTGGCCGTCGATCTTCTTTTCCTGCAGGTTGCTGGTGCCGATTTCCGGCGACTGGCTGACCAGGTTCCAGTAGTCGTCCGACCAGCCGCGCGCCTGCATCGCCTGGAGCAGCATGCCGTGCGCCGCCGATCCGAACGGCACCGACACGTTCTTGCCCTTCAGGTCAGACAGCTGGTAGTAGGGACTGTCCTTGTTGACCACGACGCCGTTGCCGGCGCCGAAGGCGTTGTAGGCGATCACGGCGACCAGCTGCGTTTCGTTGCCCTTGCTTTGCTGCCCGTTGGCGCCGTTGATCAGCAGCGGGTAATCGCCCATCATGCCGATCTGGATCTTGTTGGCCATCATGCCGTTGGTCACCGGAGGCCCGGAGGTGAAGTTCTGCCAGTCGACCTTGAAGTCGATGTTCGCGTACTTGCCGGTCTTCGGCAGATACTTGTCGAGCAGGCCCAGCTCCTTGATGACGACGCCGCCGGTGACGGTGTTGGTCGTGGTGTTCTGCGTGCCGATGCCGATCGTGACGACGTCTTTTGCCCGTGCCTGCGCGGCGCACAGGACGGTGGCGAAGAGCACGGCGATACGGGCGATGCGGCCACTGGCGCGGCCTGGTGTGAAGAACCGAAGTGTCATGTTGAATCCCTTCCAGAATTGGTCAAAGCATGAAGAACCGGCGTACTGCGTGCGCTGCTACACCATCTCCACCAGGTGCGCGCGTTTGTCCGGCTTGTCCGCCCATTCGTCGGCGGTCGGCAGCGGTTCCGTCGAATGGGCGATGACGGGCCAGCGCGTCGCCAGCCTTGCGTTCAGCTCGACGTATTCCTTCTGCGCTTGCGGCAGCACCTTTTCGTCGTAGATCGCCTCGACGGGGCATTCCGCCACGCACACGCCGCAGTCGATGCAGACTTCCGGATCGATCACGAGGAAGTTGGGTCCCTCATGAAAGCAGTCGACCGGGCATACCGAGACGCAGTCCGTGTATTTGCAGCCGATGCATGATTCGCCGACAACATGTGTCATGATGCGCCCCCGTTCAGTTGGATGGTCGTCAGCGCCAGCTTCGACAGCTTGCGCACGTCCGAGTCCACGTCCTTCAGCGCCAGTTCCAGGTGCGCGATGGCGCGCGTGTCGCCGATTTCGCCCAGTGCGATGACGGCTTCCTTGCGCAGGTTGCTCATCGGATGCCGCAACGCCGCGCACAGCGCATTCACCGCGGCCTTTGCCTTGAGCTTGCCGAGACTGCGCGCCGCCTTCACGCGCACTTGCCAGAACTCGTCGTCCATCGCGCGCACCAGGTCCGGCACGCCGAGCGCCAGCCCGAGCTTGCCCATCGTGATCGCGGCTTCCTCGCGCACCTGCCATGCCCGATCGGCGAGGACGCGGCTCAGCGTCGGCTGGATGCTGACTTCCGAGACGTAGCCGAGCGCGCCGACCGCGATGCGGCGCACTTCCTGGTCCGGATCGTTCGCCGCGGCATTCGTCAACGCGCCGATCGCTTCCGGTTTCTTCAGGTAGCCGAGCACGCCCACGGCTTCGCGGCGCACGCGGGCGTCCGCGTCGCGCAGGGCGCCCATGGCCGGCTCGAACGCCGCGTCCACGCGCAAGGCCCGGATCGCGTGCAGGGCGGCGGCCCTGACCGTCGCTTCTTCATCCCCCAGGTAAGGCAGCAGATGCGGTGCCGACGACGGTTCCTTCAGTTCGGCCAGCGTGGTCGCCGTCGCGCGCCGCACCTCGGGGTCGGCGTCCTTCAGGAGCGGCACCAGCGCGGCCAGCGCTTCCGGTTCTTCGTAGCCTTCGATCGCCCTGGCCGCCTCCAGCCGCACGCACGCGTCGGGATCGGCCAGTGCCGCGACCAGCAGCGGCACGATGTCGTCCGCCTCTTCGGAATAAGGGAGGTCCAGCACCGCAATGCGGCGCACGCCCGGGTCGCTGCTGTGCAGCCGTTCGTGAATACTGGTTGCCATCATGGCCGTTTCTCCTCAGCGAACCAGGTAGGGGATGTTGACGTGCACGGCGCCGGTGGGACAGTCCTGTTCGCACGGCATGCAATACCAGCATTCGTCGAACTTCATGAACGCCTTGTTGCTCACGATGTCGATCGCCAGCACGTCCAGCGGGCATACGTCGACGCACACCGTGCAGCCTTTCTCGGCGATGCACTTCGATTGGTCGACGACGACCGGGGCCTGCGTTCGGGTGGTTGCGATGGTCATGATCTTTCCTTTCGGGTCTGGTTAAACGGCGACGGTGGTTTTGCTGCCGGCCACGCGCAGGCGCTGGTACGCGGCTTTTTCTTCGGCATTCAGTTCGACGATGTAGGGCTCGATCTCGCGCTTGCGGAAGGCCATCCTGCCGTCCGCGCCCAACTTGACGTTGGTGTGGCAGAACCAGTTTTCGTCGTCCTTCTCGGGATGGTCGACGCACAGGTGATACAGGCCCCAGCGGCTTTCCTTGCGAAACAGCGAGGCGCGCGCCGCGAGTTCCGCGCAGTCGCGGATCGTGTGCGCTTCCATCGCACGCATCAATTCGTGCGGATCGACGGCACTGAGTTCATTCAGGTCGTCCTTGATCTCGCCGAAGCGCTCCAGCGCGATCTCCATCTTGCGGGTGACCTTCGGCGGCTGCAGGTAGTCGTTCACGATGCGGCGCGTCTTGTATTCGACCTGGAACGGCGTCAGGCCTTCGCTGCGCGCCAGCGGTGCCATGATGCGTTTGCGTTCCGCTTCCACCATGTCGGTGTCGATGACCGGAGCGGCCATGCCGGAGACGTAGTCCGCTGCGTTCTCGCCGCAGAATTTGCCATATACGAAAGCGCCCAGCATGTAGTTGTGCGGAATGCTGGCGCAATCGCCGGCCGCGTACAGGCCGGGGATGGAACACTCGCCTTTTTCGTTGGTCCAGATGCCGGAGGCGCTGTGGCCGCTGCAAAAACCGATTTCCGAGATGTGCATTTCGATCGCCTTCTGGCGATAGTCGTTGCCGCGCCGTTCGTGGAAGCGGCCGCGGCTCGGACGTTCGTTGGTGTGCAGGATGTGCTCGATCTCGGCGATCGTTTCTTCCGCAAGGTGATCGAGCTTCAGGAACACCGGACCGCGGCCGCCTTCGAGTTCGTTGTAGAACTCCAGCATCATCTGGCCGCTCCAATAGTCGCACTCGATGAAACGCGCGCCGGTGGAGTTCGCGGTAAAGCCGCCGAACGGTCCGGTCACATAAGCACACGCGGGGCCGTTGTAATCCTTGATCAAGGGATTGACCTGGAAGCATTCGAGGTTCGTCAGTTCCGCGCCGGCGTGATAGGCCATCACGTGGCCCTCGCCGCTGTTGGTCGGGTTCTCGTACGTGCCGAACATGTAGCCGGAGGCGGGCAGGCCGAGACGCCCCGCCGCGCCCGTGCACAGCACGACCGCCTTTGCCTTGATCACATAAAAATCGGCGGTGCGGCAGTCGAATCCCATGACGCCCGCGATCTCGCCCCGCGTACCCGTGATCAGGCGCGTGGCGACCACCCGGTTGGTGATATCGACGCGCTGGCGCTTCAGTTGCCGATACAGCACCTTCTTCATGTGATGCCCTTCCGGCATCGGCAATACATAGCTGCCGAGGTGATGCACCTTGCGCACGGCGAAATCGCCGGTTTCGTCCTTCTCGAATTTGACGCCCCAGCGATCGAGTTCCTCGATCATCGCGAAACTGTTGCTTGCGTAGGCGTACACGCCTTTCTGATCGACGATGCCGTCGTTGGCCACCGTGATCTCCTTGGTGTACTGCTCCGGCGTCGCATGGCCGGGGATGACCGCATTGTTCAACCCGTCCATTCCCATGGAGATTGCGCCGCTGCGCTTGACGTTCGCCTTCTCCAGCACGAGCACACGCAACTTCGGATTCTTCTCCTTGGCCTTGACGGCGGCCATCGGGCCCCCCGTACCGCCGCCGACGATCACCAGGTCGTATTCCAGTTCGATGGTATTCATGTCACCCTTTCAGTAAAGTTGCCGTGCGGCCCCTTGCGCACCTCGTCATAACTCGTAATAACGAGTTGTGCAAAATGCGTGCCAATCGAATTCGCCGTTATTCGCCGTATCGGGTGGGAAGAATGATCTGGAACGGTGCGCGGACAGTGCGGCACGTATCCGTTGTGGGGAGAGACGCCACCAAAGTGGGGCGCACGCGCGGCGGGGCGCCGTCGCGGTCAGGCAAGGGGAGGCGGTACGACGCTGCGCCTGCTAGCGCAAGACCTTCATCTTGTACTTGAAGGTCTCGGCCCGATAATGCAGGTATTCGAATACCAGCGGCTTCTCTTCCTGCGCATAGGTCAGGCGCTCGATGCGCAGTATGGGCGAGCCCGGTTCGACTTTCAGGCGCGTGGCCACGTCCTGACTGGCCGAGGTGGCATCGATTTCCACGTCGGCGGAATGGAGCCGCTGGCGCAGCTCGTTCTCGAGCAGCGAAAACAGGTCTTTTTCGCGCAGGTTTTTCTCGGTGAGGCGCGAGCCCACGTCATGCCGTACCCAGGAGTAGTCGATGGACACCGGCTCCCTGTTCAAATAGCGCACGCGGCGGATCTCGGTCACGGGACTCCCGTCCTTGACCTGCAATTTCGCGCTGGCGATGCCCGCTGCCTTGACGGTCTTGAGGCCGAACACGTCCGAAAAGGTTTCATGACCAAGACGATGCATCGCTTCGCCGAAACCCTGCAGGTGCGTCAACTCCTGGGAGACATTGGGCAACGCGACAAACGTGCCTTTGCCGTGCACTTTGAACAGCAGCCCTTCCTGCTGCAAGTCGTTGATCGCCTGCCGCACCGTGATGCGGCTGACGCCGAACGCCGCGATCATTTCGTTTTCCGACGGCAGCTGCTGGTGCCCGATATAGGTGCCATCGATGATCTTGGCACGAATCGCTTCCTTGATCTGTATATACAGTGGAACGGTCGACGAACGTGGAAGTGGGATGTTCAAGGTGGCGGCACAGCACAATGAAGGACAGGTCATTATAACGAGTCCGGGCACGAGTCCCCTGATTCGGGGAGGCCCGGACATCCGCTGTCCACGGCACCGTTTCACTTGGCGCCGTCAATCGCCGCGCGGGTCGGTCGGGTAGGGCGGCCGCTTGCGCATCTTCTTCACGATGCCGTCGCGGCCGAGCAGCAGCACGAGTTCGGTATGCCGGCCGCCCGCCGCCGGCGTCGTGTAGAGCCACGCTTCCATGCCCGAATCGAACCGGACCGTCTTCGTGGGCCCGAACGCGGCCAGCAGCTCGGCGCGCGTCGTGCGGCCCGGCACGACGAGCGCATCGAAGCGGGCCTCGGCCACGCTCGTGCCGGGTTCGGGCGCGCGCGTGGCGCAGCCGGACAGCAGGGCCGCCAGCGCGGCGATCGTCAGCCAGCGGCGATTGATCATGGCGCCGCCTCCGGCGCCGGCGGCGCATCGTCCATGTAGTCGAAGCTGACGAGCGTGTCGTCCGGCCAGCCGCGGTCCCAGATCGGCGCATAATACGTGCGGTCGAGCAGCACCTGGCAGTCGCAGAACGGCAGCATGTCGCGCGTCTGGTCGCCGCCCGCGTACAGGAAGTGGAAGGGCAGCACTTCCGTGCGGTCGCCCGCGCGCAGCGTCACGGCAAACACGGGACGCTCCGTAAAGAACAGGAAATTGCCGTCGGGGCTGTCGCAGACCTGCTCGGGACGCGTGAGCGCATTCGAGATCCACCCGAACAGCGGCGAGCTGTTCGACACGAGCCCGGCCTCCATGCCGACGAGACATTCCAGCCGCAAGTCGCCCAGCCGGCGCGTACCGGGCGGCAGGCCAGGCGTCACGACCTGCGCGCGCCACGTCATGCTCGTCGTCTTCCGGTTGGCGACGACGGCCGCGTCTTCCTGCAAGGCCTGCTCGTTGCGCGGCAAGGTAAAACTGTTGTCCGGCGCGACGGGAACGGGCACGGCGATGTGGTCGCCGATGACGCGCAGGGTGATGCCGTGCATGTCCACGGTCGGCGAGCGGGGCAGCAGGCGGAAGCGCAGCGTGGCCTGGGGTGCGAGCGCGTGCTCGCGCTGGAAGCGTTCCATGCCGCGGATCATTTTGCGGTAGGACTTGTCGACCGGGTCGCGCGTGTACGTGACGGTGACGGTCTGGACGCCCGAAGCCGGCGCCGGCTGCCCGGCCGGGTTGGCTGCCGCTGCCGGCGCCGTCTGGGCGTGCGCCGTCCACGCCAGCACGGCACCCAGCAGTGCCGGCGCTACGCCACGCGAGACCGGCCGCCGCATGATCACCAGTAACGCACGCGGCCGACGTCCATGTGCACGAACTGCGACTCGGGGTAATAGCCGACCCCGCCCGCGCGCTGGGCCATCGCGACCGTGTGCAGCTTCGCGAGGTCCTGGCCTGGAATGCGCACGTCGATGGCCTTGCCCTCCATGTGCAGGCTGTGCTTGGCGACGCCGTTCGTGTTTTCGTGCAGCATCGCGTTCGTTTCCGGCGAGCGATAACCCGAGATCACGTGCATGGTCGGATGGCTGCCGTATTGCGCGCTGATGCGGTCCAGCAAGACGAGCAGCTTCGGATCGATGGCCGCGATCTTGTTGTTGCGGTGGTCGCGCAGCAGTTTATTGATGTCCTGCAAGGCCTCGGGGATGAACTCGCCCTCGGCCCAGAAAATGGTCCGCAGGCTTTCGCCCGTGTGCGTGTTGTACAGGCGCACGATGCGCTCGTTGGGCGCCACCGGTGGAACGGGCGCATCCGGCAGGGTCTTGGCGCTGGTGCGGATCGCGGGCGCACCGAGTACCGATGCGAGGACGGCCGAGCTTTTGAGGAAGGAGCGTCGTTGATTCATGAGCTTATCCTTTGCTGATTGCCAGCCTCAATGATACGCCCCATGCATGATTCGTGCACCGGACTGTGCCCGGGTCGCGTGTCGGTGCGGGACGACAGGGCGTGACTGCCTTAGAATGGGCGGTCATGTGTGTCGTGCAATCTTGCCAGGAGAGCAGCATGCGTTTTGCTTACCGTTTCTTGTTCGCATCGATGCTGGCACTCGCCGGCACCACGGCTACGGCCGCTCCCGCATCCACGCCCGCGCGCGACGCCGGCGTCGATATTCCGATCCCCGACATCCCGTACACGAAATTCGTCCTCAAGAACGGCCTGACGGTGCTCGTGCACGAAGACCACAAGGCGCCCGTCGTGGCCGTCAACACGTGGTATCACGTCGGCTCGAAGAACGAAAAGCCCGGCAAGACCGGCTTCGCGCACCTGTTCGAGCACCTGATGTTTTCCGGCAGCGCCAACTTCGACAAGACGTTCTTGTCTGCCCTCGAAGGCGTCGGCGCGACGGACCTGAACGGCACGACGAACAAGGACCGCACGAATTATTTCGAGACGGTGCCGACGTCGATGCTCGATTACGCGCTGTTCGCCGAGAGCGACCGCATGGGCCACCTGCTGGATGTGCTCGACCGGAAGAAGCTCGACCTGCAGCGGGGCGTCGTCCAGAACGAAAAGCGCCAGCGCGAGAACCAGCCGTACGGCGTCGTCGAGCAGATCGTCACGGAGAACACGTGGCCGGCGAACCACCCGTATTCCTGGACCGTGATCGGTTCCATGACCGACCTCGATGCCGCGTCGATGGCCGACGTCACCGACTGGTTCAAGGGCCACTACGGCCCGAACAACGTCGTGCTCGTGCTGGCCGGCGACATCACGCCGCAGCAGGCGCGTGAAAAAGTCGAGAAATACTACGGCGACATCCCGCCGGGCCCGCCACAGGCGCACCAGCAGGCGTGGGTCGCGAAGCGCAGCGGCACCCATCGCGGGCAGGTGCAGGACCGCGTGCCGCAGGCGCGCATCATCCGCCTGTGGAACGTGCCCGGCGCCGACACGCCGGAAGAACCGCTGCTCGACCTGGCCGCGCAGGTGCTGGGCGGCGGCAAGACGTCGCGCCTGTACCAGCGCCTCGTCGTCAAGGAGCAGCTGGCCACGAGCATCGGCTCCGGCAACGATTCGAACGAGATCGCCGGCCAGTTCGGCATCAACCTGACGGCCAGGCCCGGGCTGGCGCAGGCCGACGTCGCGCGCATGGAAACCGGCGCCGACGAGGAATTGCGCGCGCTGATGAAGTCCGGCCCCACGGCCGCCGAACTGCGGCTCGCACAGACGACGATCCTCGCGCAGCACGCGCGCGCCGTCGAGCGCGTGGGCGGCTTCGGCGGCAAGAGCGACGTGCTGGCGCGCTGCGCCACGTACACGGGCAATCCGGACTGCTACAAGGTCTACCTGCAGCGCATCAAGGACGCGACGCCGGCTGCCGTGCGAAAGGCCATGCAGGACTGGTTATCCGACGGCGACTACGTGCTGGAAGTCGATCCGTTCCCGACCGCGCTGGCTGCCGACGCGTCCACGGTCGACCGCAGCAAGGGCCCACCGACGGGCCATCCGGAGCCGTTGACCCTGCCGCCGATGCAGAAGGCGATCCTGTCCAACGGCCTGAACGTGGTGCTGGCCGAGCGCCATGGCGCGCCCGTGATCAATCTGTCGCTGATGTTGAACGGCGGCTTCGCGTCCGACACGCAGGCGCTGCCAGGGCTCGCGAGCCTCACCCTGCGCATGCTGGAAGAGGGCACGGCGACGCGCAGCGCCCTGCAGATCAGTCGCGAACTCGAAGCGCTGGGCGCCTCGTTCGGCACGACGATCAACCTGGACGGCGCCTTCGTCAACATGAACGTGTTGAAACCGACGCTGACGCAGGCGCTGGGCCTGTACGCGGAGCTGACGCTGCACCCATCGTTCCCGCAAGCGGACTTCGAACGCGTGCGCAAGACGCGGCTGGCCGCGATCCAGCGCGAGCAGACCGTGCCGCACCTGATGGCCTTGCGCGTGCTGCCGCCGCTGTTGTACGGCCCCGGCCATCCCTACTCGCTGCCGCTGACGGGCACCGGCACCCAAGCCGCCGTGGCGCGCATGACGCGCGCGGATCTCGTCGCGTATCACGGCACGTGGTTCAAGCCGAATAACGCAACCTTGCTTGTCGTCGGCGACACCACGCTGGCCGAACTGAAGCCGTTGCTGGAACGCGCGTTCGGCGCCTGGAAGGGCGGCACGCTGCCCGCGCACGACATCGCCAACGTCGACCAGCCGGCCGGCACGACGATCTACCTGATCGACCGCCCGGGCGCGCTGCAGAGCGACATCGTCGGCGCCCAGCTGGCCCCGCCGCGCAACACGCCGGACGCCGTCGCGCTGAATCTGTTGAACGACGTGTTCGGCGGGACGTTCAGCTCGCGGCTGAACATGGACCTGCGCGAAGATAAACACTGGTCGTACGGTGTCGGCACGTCGCTCGTGGCGGCGCGCGGCCAGCGCATCCTGTACAGCGATTCGCCCGTCCAGACCGATAAAACGGCCGACGCGCTGCGCGAGCTGGCGCGCGAGTACGCCGACCTGGGCGGCGCCCGCCCGGTCACGCCGCGCGAGCTGCAGGAAGCGCAGGCCAACGAGACGCTGGGCCTGCCCGGCTCGTTCGAGACGGTCAGCCAGCTCAGCAATGCCTACGCGACGATCCTGCAATACGGCCTGCCCGAGGATTACTACAACACGTACACGGCGACGGCGCTCGCGCTGACGCCCGCGCAGCTGAATGGGCTGGCCGGGCGCGTCGTGCTGCCCCGGCAGCCGGTGTGGATCGTCGTCGGCGACATGAGCAAGATCGAGGCGCCGATCCGCGCGCTGAACCTCGGCACCGTGCGCCGCATCGACGTGGAGGGGAAACCGTTGCAGTGACCGCGGTAGGATGGTGAGGCCGGGGGCCTCAAATGAAACGTGCCCACGCGTGCCGCCAACACGTCGCGAACAGCGCGCGTGGGCAGAGGGCCGCCCACCCTACTGTTTCGCCTGCTTCCGCAAGCCTGGTAGGGTGTGCCCACGCGCGCCGCCACCGCCCACGTTACGGCTTCGCCTGCTTGCGCAACTGTTCCTGGTAACGCTGGAAAATCTCGAACCGTTCCTCGCGCCATAAAATCTTCGAATGCGGGTCGAGCGTGTACGTGGCATCGGGCGGCAGGGCGATGCTGCCGTGCCCGTCCGCCATCGGCAGCGTGACGATGCGCGTGCCGACGCGCACGTCGAGCGGCATCGGGAACGGCGTGCCGGCGGCCGTCTTCCACGTCAGGTCGAGGGTGTCGGCATGGCGCCGGGCCACGAGTTCGGGCAGGGCGGCCTGGTACATATAGGCCTGGAAGAACCAGTCCAGGTCGCGTCCGCTCGCGCGCCTGACGATGGCGATGAAGTCGGGCGTCGTCGCATAGCGCGGCGCGAAATTGCCGGGACGCGGGTCCGGACGACCATACACGAGTTCGCGCACGGCGCGGAAAAAGGCGTTGTCGCCGATCAGGCCGTGCAAGGTGTGCAGCACGAGCGAGCCCTTCGTGTAGATGTCGCCGCCGGGACCGCCGCGTTTGAGGTCGTAGACGTCTTCCTCGCGCTTGTGCTTGCCGGAGACGAGCGGCGCCTTGTTGCGGATCGATGTCCGCTGCTGCATCAGCGCCGCGTAGTATTCCTGGTCGCCGTGCAGGTATTGCATGTACAGGGGCTGCATGTAGGAGCCGAGGCCTTCGTGCAGCCACATGTCGTCCCAGTCGGCATTGGTGAGCTGGTTGCCGAACCATTCGTGGGCGAATTCGTGCTGCAGCAGGTCGTCGTAGCCGTACGGCGTCTTGGCGTATTTGTTGCCGTAGGCATTGATGGTCTGGTGTTCCATGCCCTTGTGCGGCGTTTCCACGACGCCCATTTTTTCGTCGCCGAACGGGTAAGGGCCGATCGTCGATTCGAAGAAATCGAGCATCTGCGGGAATTCCGCGAACAACGCCTGCGCATGCGCCTTGTTGTGCGGCAGGTACCACAGCCGCAGCGGGATCACGTTGCCGTAGCGGCTGTGGTATTCGCCATCCAGCTCGGCGTACGGCCCGACGTTGATGGCGACGCCGTAGGTGCTCGGGTGTTTTGCGCGCCAGTGCCATGTGCGCCAGCCGTTCGCTTCCGTCATGCCGAGCGCGACGCCGTTGCCCGCCGCGACCAGCGGCGCCGGCACAGTGATGTGTTCGTCGACGACGTCCGGCTTGCCCATCGGGTGGTCGATGCAGGGCCAGAACAGGTCGCAGCCTTCGCCCTCGACGGCGCTGGCGACCCACGGCTGGCCGTCCGGCGTGCGCGCCCACACGAAGCCGCCGTCCCATGGCGCCCGCTTCGCCACGTGCGGCTCGCCGTGGTAGGTCACGCGCACCTTGACGTGCCGGCCCGGCTCCAGCCGTTGCGGCAGCGTGATCGTCAGCTTGCCGTCCGGATTGCGCCACTGGCCCGCGGCGAGCGCCCGGCCGTCGACGCTGATGGCGTCGATGGGCAGGTTGCGGTCCAGGTCGAGCTCGATGCGGTCCAGCGGCGCGCGCGTACCGAACGTGAGCGTCGCGTCGCCGCGCAGGCTGCGGCTGTCCGGGTCGATGCGCAGGCTCAGGTCGGCGTAATCGAAGGTGAGCGCCTGCTGGCCGGGGCTGCGCTGCGCGCCCGAGTTGACGGTGTAATCGGTGAGGGCGGGCTGGCTGGCGCAGCCCGCCAGCAGCAGGCCCAGGGCGGCGATGGCGATTCTTTGCATGATGCAGGGAATTTATCACAGCGGAAAGCGGCGCCACGCAAATCGCGGCTGGTGAATACTGTGGCGAGGAGGACTTGCAATGAGCGACCTGGACATCGACATCGGCCGCACCGCCCTGGTGCTGATCGATTTGCAGAACAGTAATGTGAGACGCGACCTGGCGCCGTACACGGCCGAGCAGGTGGTGGGCAATTGCGTGCTGCTGGCAGGCGAAATGCGCGACCGTGGCGGGATGGTGATCTTCGTGCGCGTGCTCGTCGACCAGCTGCAGCTGCCGCCGGCCGACGCGCCGATGCGCAAGCCGGGCACGCCCGCGCCGCCGCCGGATGCGTCGCAGCTCGCGCCGGACGCCCAGGTGCAGGCGACCGACATCGTCGTCACGAAGCGCCAGTGGGGCGCGTTCTACGGCACGGAACTGGACCAGCTGCTGCGCCGCCGCAACATCAAGACCATCATCCTCGGCGGCATCGCCACCAACCTCGGGGTCGAGTCGACGGCGCGCGCCGCGTTCGACCGCGGCTACGGCGTCGTCTTCGTCGAGGATGCGATGAGCAGCATACAGGCCGACATGCACAGGTTCGCCTGCGAACATACCTTCCGCATCATGGGCAGGGTGCGCTCGACGCGCCACGTGATCGACGCGCTGCAGGCCGGGACGGGCGACGCGTAAACCGGCTTGTCAGCGTAGCCGTCGTCCCCGCGCAGGCGGGGACCCAGGTCGCCCGATCTGCCGGCAAACTGGGATTCCCGCCTGCGCGGGAATGACGGTAGGTCAGCGTTGCATCGTCGTCCCCGCGCAGGCGGGAACCCAAGTCGCGCGATCCGCCGGCAAACTTGGATTCCCGCCTGCGCGGGAATGACGGGATAGAAGCAGCGGCTTACTTGCGCGGTGCCGGCTGCTGCGCATTGGCCTGTGCCTGCGCCTGCGCATTGGCCTGGGCCTGTGCCTGCCGCTGTTGCTCGCGTTCCTGTTTCTTCGCCATGTGGTGGCCGATGGCGCAGCCGGCCGCGGCGCCGAGCAGGCCGTGCTTGCCGGCCACGTGGCCGCCCACACCGCCGACGATGGCGCCTTTCGCGCAGCTGGGTTTGGCGTAGGCGGCGCCCGTCGAGGCGAGCGAGAGCATGAGGGTTGCGGCGAGCAGTTGGGTTTTCATATGTCCTCCAATGGATGATGCTATCAACGGCCGAATGCCGTCCATGGATGACAGTAACCGCGGCCGCGCCGGTTGAATGTTCGCCAGATCACCGTTGCGGCCGACGGTAATGTCCGTCAGTTCTTGTTCCGGATCGCGGCCGCGATCTCGTACGAGCGCAGGCGCGCCGCGTGGTCGTGGATCTGCGACGTGATCATCAGCTCGTCCGCGCCGGTACGTGCGATGAAGGCTTTCAGTTGCTGCTCGACGGTGTCCGGCGCGCCGATCGCCGAGCACGACAGCACGCCATCGAGCATGCCCCGTTCCGCCGGGCCCAGCAGGTCGAGATAGCCTTCGACGGGCGGCTTCAGGCGCGTCGGGTGGCCGCTGCGCAGGTTGACGAATGCCTGCTGCATCGACGTCGCGCGCCAGTGCGCCTCCGCATCCGTGTCGGCGGCGAACACGTTAAAGCCGAGCATCACGTACGGCTTGTCGAGCTGGGCCGACGGGCGGAAGTTGGCGCGGTAGATCTCGATCGCCTGCATCATCATCTGCGGCGCGAAGTGCGACGCGAACGCGTACGGCAGGCCCAGCATCGCGGCCAGTTGTGCGCCGAACAGGCTGGAGCCGAGGATCCACACGGGCACTTTCAGGCCGGCGCCGGGCACGGCGCGCACCTGGCGGCGCGGAGCGTCGGCAAAATAATCCATCAGTTCCACGACGTCCTGCGGGAACTCGTCGGCGTCGGACGCGAGGTTGCGGCGCAGTGCCCGTGCCGTCGCGTGGTCGGAACCGGGCGCGCGGCCGAGGCCCAGGTCGATGCGGCCCGGGAACAGCGATTCGAGCGTGCCGAATTGTTCCGCGATGACGAGCGGGGAATGGTTCGGCAGCATGATGCCGCCGGCGCCGAGGCGGATGGTCGAGGTGCCACTGCCCACGTGGGCGATCAGCACCGCCGTCGCCGCGCTGGCGATGCCCGGCATGCCGTGGTGTTCGGCCAGCCAGAAGCGGTGGTAGCCCCAGCGTTCGCCGTGCTGCGCGAGGTCGAGCGAGCGGCGGAACGATTCGGCAGCGTCGCTGCCTTCCGTGATCGGGGCGAGGTCGAGGATCGAGAAAGGAATCATGGATGCAGTCATCGGTAAATGATACGCCGATCCCCTTTTTCGCGTGCGCCACGGTCCGGAACGGCGGGCCACGGTGCTTTCCTGTGCTTGACCCCGCCTGGCGGGCTGCCTATGATGGCCGGTCGATCCATGTCCTGTGGTCATCTTTTTTCGTCCCGTCATGCGTATTTACCCGCTCCCCTCCCGAACCCTGCTGGCCGCCGTCTGCATCGCCGTGCTCGCCGCCGGCTGCGCCTTGCCGTCCCGTACGCCGCGCGTTCCGGCGGGCGGGGTGCCGCAGCTGGACGTGCGGCGCTTTCCGCAGATCGACGATGCCATCGACGCCGCCATCGACGCGCACAAGCTGCCGGGCGCCGTCTTCCACCTGGAGCACGGCGACGCCGTCTACGAACACGCCTACGGCCGCTTGACGTATGACGACGATGCGGCGTCCGTCACGACGGCCACCGTGTACGACGCCGCGTCGCTGACGAAGGTATTGGCCACGGCGCCGTCCGTGCTGATCCTGGCCGAGCAGGGCCGCATCGGCCTGGACGACAAGCTCGTCAAATATTTCCCCGAGTGTGCGAACGGCGGCAAGGAAACGATCACGATCCGGCAATTGCTCACGCACAGCTCGGGCCTGCCCGCCGGGCTGCCGAAGGACCCGGACTGGCGCGGCCGCGCGGCCGCGCACAAGCTCGCGTGCGAGCAGACCGTCACGCACGCGCCCGGTACGTTCTTCCGTTACTCCGACATCAATTACATCCTGCTGGGCCAGGTCGTCGAGAAGGTCACGGGCACGCCGCTGGACGATTATGCGCAGTCCCACATCTTTGCGCCGCTGCGGATGCAGAACACCGGCTATTTGCCGCTGCGCCGCGTGGATGCCGAGGCGATCGCGCCGACCCAGCTGGGGCGCGACGAGAGCCAGGCCAAGGACAGGGGCGCGCACGGCGACCTCGCGCCGGGCGAGCTCCTGCGCGGCGTCGTGCACGATCCGACGGTGCGCCGCATGGGCGGTGTGGCCGGCTCGGCCGGCGTGTTCACGACGGTCGGCGACGTGGCGCGCTACGCCCGCATGCTGCTGGCCGGTGGTGTGCTGGACGGCGTGCGCATCCTCAGCCCGCAGAGCGTGCGCCTGCTGACGACGGTGCAGTCGCCGCCGGGCCTCGCCAGGCGCGGCCTCGGCATGGACATCGATTCGCCGTATGCGAAGCGGCCGCGCGGCTCGGTGTTCCCGGTCGGCAGCTATGGCCACACGGGCTTCACGGGCTGCGTCCTGTGGGTCGATCCGGGCTCGCGCGCGTTCTACGTGTTCCTGTCGAATCGCGTCTATCCGGACGACAAGAGCAACGTGCTCGACCTCTACACCCGCATGGGCACCCTGGCCGCGCAGGCGGCGGGGGTCGACTGACCGTCGAGCGCGATCCGTCGTTTTCCCTCTGTACAGGCCTCGTTTGGGGCCTTTTTTTGTTGCCGTCAGGCTAACGCGCGCACCCTTCGCGTCGATCTCTTTAAACTCCGCCTCCACAATATCTACTTGATATTGCAGAGTTTTTTGCCCCAAATCCATTCTCTCAGGAGTGCGACATGAAAATGAATAAGTTACTGAAAGGCCTGCTGGGTGCTGCCGTCACGGTGGCGATGTTCGGCACGGTGAACGCCCAGGCACAGACCAGCGGCAGCGCGTCGACGGGCAGCAGCGCGACTGCGCAGGACCAGGCGACGTCGGGCAGCGCGACCACGAAGAAACACAGCAAGAAAAAACATCACAAGAAGAGCCACTCGAGCGGCTCGAGCGGCAGCAGCGGCACCACCAGCAGCGGCTCCAGCACCAGCGGTTCGAGCATGGGCACCGGCTCGTCGTCGAGCGGCAGCCAGGATACCCAGGGCACCTCCGGTTCGTCGGGCACTTCCGGCACCTCCGGCACTTCCGGCAGCATGGGCACCGGCACCACGACCACGCCGCCGACCGGCACCGGTTCCTCCGGTTCGAGCGGCATGAGCGGCAGCACGGGCTCGGGCGCGTCGGGCACCAGCGGCATGAGCGGCAGCACCGGCGCCAGCGGCACGGGCCTGTCCGGGTCCGGCATGAGCGGCACCGGCTCGGGTTCGGGCACGGGCACCAGCGCGACCGGCACCGGCACGAGCGGTACTGGCACAACGAGCGGCACCACCAGCGGCACGACGAGCGGCACCAGCCAGGACGGCAAGCGCGGCTATTGATCGTTCGGGCCGGCCGGCCCGGCCGGCAGGGACGACGCCAGCCTGCAAGCTGGCGTTTTTTTTGCACGCGGCGAGGTGCGGCATCTTGCAACACAGCTTTTGGGCCGTGTTCGCATCGGGCAGGCGAACCGAACCTGGTTGCCGAGGTCATCCATATCCTGAACGCCAACAGCGGGCTGCTGTGCTTGTTTACTTAAATAACGCGAACACAGCTTTTTTTTTACCAACCATTACCAGCCCGGCCGCCCATTGGTATAACATGATTTCTTTCGAATAATGATTGCGCAAACATCCGCCTCCGGCCGGATGGTGCACCAACGACAACGACGAGGAATCATGATGGAGACAACACGGATGGCCGTGCCCCTGCTGGCACTCGCCGCCGGCTGCGCCTGCCTGCCCGGGCAGGCGGCCGAACTCGGACTGGCACGCATTTTTTCCGACCACGCGGTGCTGCAACGGGACCAGCCCATCGCCGTGTGGGGCACGGCCGACGCGGGCCGCAAGCTGGCCGTGACCCTGGGTGGACGCACGGTGACCGGCAGCGCGGACGCGCACGGCAAATGGAAGATCCAGTTGCCGCCGCAACCGGCGGGCGGGCCGTACACGCTGACCGTGGCGTCGGGCGGGCAGACGGTCAGCCGCGCCGACATCCTGGTCGGCGACGTGTACCTGTGCTCCGGCCAGTCGAACATGGAATTCACGCAGCGCCAGTCGACCAATGCCGTCGGTGCGACTTACGCGGGGCGCAACGAGACGCTGCGCTTCCTGAACGTGCCGAAAAACAGCACGGCGACGCCGCAGGATGAGCTCAAGGGCCCCGTCGAGTGGAAGGTCGTGACGCCGGAAACGGCCGGCGACGCCTCCGCCGTGTGCTACTACATGGCGCGCTCGCTGCAGGGCAGCTACAAGGTGCCGGTGGGCTTCGTCAACGCCAGTTGGGGCGGCACGACGATCCAGGGCTGGATCGGCGGCGAGTCGCTGCGCACGCTCGGCGACTACAAGGACGGCGTGGCCGCCGTCGCGCAACTCGGCGCCGATAGGGCCGCGGGGATGCGCGCCGAGGAGGCGCGCAACGAGGCATGGTGGCGCGCGCACGACCCGCATGCCAGTGCGCAGCGCGCGTGGATCGCGACCGATTTCGACGACAGCGCGTGGCCGACCGTGACGCCGACCGGTTCGTGGAAGGACAGCGGCCTGGCCGGCTTCAAGGATTTCGACGGCGTGGCTTGGTACCGCACGACCGTCACGCTGACCCAGGCGCAGGCGAAGGCGGCGAACGCGCTGCACCTGGGGCCCGTCGACACCTACGACACCACGTGGGTCAACGGCGTGCGCGTGGGCGGCGCCAGCACGTCCTGGATGTGGCGCGATTACGCCGTACCCGCGGGCGTGTTCCGGCCGGGCCGCAACGTGATCGCCATGCGCGTGCTGAGCGGCGGGCAGGGCGGCGGCATGTCGGGCGCGCCGTCCAGCCGCACCATCGGCCTCGCGGACGGCCAGGCGATCCCGCTGCCGGCCGCATGGAAAGTTGCGCGCGGCAGCGCATTGAAAGGCCTGTCCGTGCCGCCGGCGCCGTGGGACGTGCCGACGAGCCTCACCACGCTGTACAACGGCATGATCGCGCCGCTGGTCGGCTATAAATTCAAGCTGGCGGCATGGTACCAGGGCGAATCGAACGCGGGCGCGGCGCAGGAATACCGCACGCTGCTGCCGATGCTGATGCGCGACTGGCGCCAGCGCTTCGGCCAGCCCGCGCTGCCGTTCTTCGTCGTGCAGCTGACGTCGTTCGGCGCGCCGGCGAAAGCGCCCGGCCAGTCCGGCTGGGCCGAGCTGCGCGACGCGCAGGCGTACGCCGTCGCCAACGATGCGCATGCGGGACTCGCCGTCACGCTCGACGTGGGCGACCGCTTCGACATCCACCCGACCCAGAAGACGATCGTCGGCGAACGCCTCGCGCGCGCGGCGCGGGCCGTCGCGTACGGCGAGAAGACGGTGCCCGGCAGCCCGACGGCCGTGTCGGCGCGCAGGACCGGCAACGACATCGTCATCGCGTACAAGGACACGGGCGGCGGCCTCGCGACGTATTCGTCCGACCGCGCCATCGGCTTCGAAGTGTGCGCGGGCACGGCCTGCCGCTATGCCGAGGCGCGCGTGGCCGGCGATACGGTCGTCCTGCCCGGCGCCGCCACGCCGGATGTCACGCGCGTGCGCTATGCCTGGGCCGATGCGCCGTTCGTGAACCTGTTCGGTGCCGACGACTTGCCGGCCGCGCCGTTCCAGCTCGACGTCAAATAGTTCAGCTGAGCCGGTAGTTTTCCGGCAGCAGCGCGGGCGGCAGGTCGCGGTCGCCCAGCGCCGTGCGCAGGTCGATCTCGATCGTGCGGCACAGGGCCTCGAGCGGCAGGCCGTTGTCGGACGCGCGGAACGGTTCCTCGAGCTCGTCGCCGAGCGCGTCCAGGCCGAAGAAGGTATAGGCCACGATCGCCGACACGACCGGCGTCAGGTAGCCGATCGTGTCGACGAGGCCGAACGGCAGCAGGAAGCAGTACAGATAGGCCGTGCGGTGCAGCAGCAGCGTGTACGAAAACGGGATCGGCGTGCCGCGGATACGTTCGCAGGACGCCGCGACGGCCGTCAGCGCCGACAGGCTCGCGTCGATCGACGGCGCCAGGCAGGCGTCCAGGCGGCCCGTGCGCAGGCAGTGTCCGAGGTCCGTTCCCATTTCCAGCATCAGCGCGTACGGCACGTTGGGCAGCGCACGCACGCGTTCCCATTCGGCCGGTTCCAGCCAGGGCGCGACGTCGGCGTCGGGCGCGCCATCGGGCACGTCGCGCAGGCGGTGGCGCAGCGCGTGCGCATACGCGATGGCGCGGCGCACGATGCGCGCTTGCGGTTCGGCGCCGTCGCGGGCCGCGCCGGGCGCGACGAGCGACAGGCACTGGCGCGCGAGGCAGCGGCTGCGCAGCACGAGTTCCCCCCATTGCTTGCGGCCTTCCCAGTAGCGGTCGTAGGCGGCATTGTTGCGAAAGCCGAGGAAGATGGCGAGCGGGAGGCCCATCAGCGTGAACGGCGTCGTCGTGAAATGCAGCTTGTGGTGGCCGAGCTGGCCGTCGGTCCAGGTCACGAGCAGCGCCAGCAGCGTGCTGACCGCGAGGTGCATCCAGATGCGCGGCAGGACCGATCCGCGCAGGATGAAGAACAGGCGCAGGGCGGAGGGGCGGTCGCGGACGATCATGTCCGGCTCCGCGGCCGGTCGTGGGTGGTGTGCATGGATCGGTTCTTCGATGTGAGAGACGGTTCGTCCGCGCCATCATAAACCGGCCGCGTCCCGTGCGCCGGCTGCGGAACCGGCATCGGCCGCCGGATCTTGCGGCAGCAGCGGCAGTGTGACGGTGAACGTGCTGCCGCGCCCCGGGCCGGCGCTGGCGGCGTCGACCTGGCCGCCGTGCAGTTCGACGAGCTTGCGCACGAGCGCGAGCCCCAGGCCCAGGCCGCCCTGGGCGCGGTCGAGCGTGCGCGAGCCCTGCGTGAACAGGTCGAACACGACGGGCAGCAAGTCGGCGGCGATGCCGTTGCCGTCGTCGTGCACCGCCAGGAACGCCTGGCCGTCGGCGGCCTCCAGTTCCACCTCGATGCGGCCGCCCTCGGGCGTGTACTTGGCCGCGTTGGTGAGCAGGTTCGCGACCACCTGCACGAGGCGCGTGTGGTCGCCGTCCACCATCACGGGCGTGTCGCCCAGCCGGACGTCGAGGACGTGGCGGCGCGCGTCGACGAGCGGGCGCGCCTGCTCGGCCGCCTCGACGACGACGCGGCGCAGGTCGAGCGCCTGCCGGGCCACGGTGACGAGGCCGCGCGTGACGCGCGAGACGTCCAGCAGGTCGTTCACCAGGTGGCGCATGTGGGCGACCTGGCGCGCGATGATGTCGCTGATCTGCTTCACGCGCGGCTCGCCCGCATAGGCCAGGCGCAGCATGTCGGCCGCGCTGGAGATCGGCGCCAGCGGATTCCTCAGCTCGTGCGCAAGCATGGCGAGGAATTCGTCCTTGCGCTGGTCGGCCAGCTGCAGGGCTTCTTCCGCGCGCTTGCGTTCCGTGATGTCGATCGCCACGACGTGCACGACGGTGCTGCGGCCGTCGGCGCCGAGGCCGAGGCGGCCGCGCATGTCGATCCAGGCCAGGCGGCCGTCGTCGGCGCGGCGGATGCGCGGCGTGGCGCGGTATTCGCCGCCGGCGCGGATCGCCTGCTTGACGGTGTCGCGCAGGGGCTGGCGGTCGTCCGGATGGACGAGCTTCTGCAGCTCGGCGACGTTGTGCCAGTTCCTGCCGAATACGCTCTGCAGATTGGCCGAGAAACTCACCTTGCCGCTGTGCGGATCGCGCTCCCACACGGCCATGCGCGCGGCGACGAGGCCTTGCTGCAGGCGCTCCTCGCTGTAGCGCACGGCCCGTTCCGCCCGTTCCAGCGGGGTGACGTCGGTGCAGGTGCCGAACCACTGGACGATGCGCCCGCCGTCGTCGCGCAGCGGCGCCACCGACGTGAAGAAGCTGCGGTAGCGGCCGTCGGCGCCGCGCAGCGGGAAGGTCATCTGCGCCATGTTGCCGCTGGCGAGGGCTTCCTTCCAGCGCCGCATCACCTGGGGCAGCACTTCGGGATCGTGGTAGCGGTGCCACTCGTCCGCGCCGACGCTGCCCGGCGGGCTGCCCGTGAATTCGTGCCAGCGGTCGTTGAACCAGACGATGTTGCCGTCCGGGCCGGCGATCCACACGAGCTGCGGGACGTTGTTCGCCAGCTGCAGGAATTTGCGGCGCTCCGCTTCCAGGCGCGCATGCTGTTCGTACAGGCGGTCGAGCATGCGGTTCAGCGCGCGCGCCAGGCTGACGACCTCGCGCGACCCGTCGAGCGGCGCGCGCTGGCTGCCGATGTCGTCGCCCAGGCTCGCGGAAAAGGTCTCGAGGCGGCGCAGGTCGTGCGTGAGGTCGAACGCCAGCCGCGACGCCAGGATGAACACGACCAGCGCCAGGAAGAAGGCGACGAGGATGATCAGGAGGTAGTGCGGACCGGCCGTCTCGAGCGGCAGCGGCAGGCGGCGCTCGTCCTCGCGCAGCACGAGGCGCAGTTGGGCCAGGTGCGGCGGCAGCGGCACGGCCGCCGCGATCTCGTGCGTGCCGGCGGACGCCTGCGCGGGCGCGGCGGCAAGGATGGCCCAGGGCACCGGCTTGAGGTCGGCCACCCGCATCTTGTACATCAGGGCGCCCTGCGGCGTGCGCGTTCCCGCGTGGCGCAGCACGACGACGCCGATCAGTTCAGCGCCCGCGGGACCGGCCTGCAGCGCGGCGCGCTCGGTGCTGTGCGCAAGGCTGGCGCGCAGCCAGGCCAGGTCGGCCGGCGTGAATCCGGGCACGCCGTTGTCCGCGATTTCCTTGCCCTCGACATCGGTGAACAGCAGGTGCAGCGGGATGCCGTTCATCTCGCGCAGGCC
Organism: Massilia sp. Masssp93; assembly: GCF_059491295.1. Taxonomy (NCBI): domain Bacteria; kingdom Pseudomonadati; phylum Pseudomonadota; class Betaproteobacteria; order Burkholderiales; family Oxalobacteraceae; genus Massilia; species Massilia sp. Masssp93. The sequence continues at coordinate 6,890,021 of NZ_CP168502.1, forward strand.
GTCAAGGAACGGCGCCAGATAGGTTGCCTCGCCGGCGCCGGCGGCGAGCGCTGCGGCCAGGATCGGGCTGGCGCCCACCTCCTGCAGCCGCGTGACGACCGATTCCAGGTTGTGGCCGACCGTCGAGGCATGGAAGGCGACTTCGCGCTGTTGCAGCAGGGCGTTGGCCTGCGCGCGCTGGTAGTCGATCAGCCAGAACGAGACGCCGGCGATCAGCAGCACGGACGTCGCCGCGAGGATCGCGGCCGCGATCGCGAAGCGGCGCGACAGGCTGGCCGGTGCGGCGGACGGTGCGTAGTCCGTCATGACAGGAAGTAAACCGACATGGCAAGCCCGTAGCAAAGCGGAATCTGGGATCTTAACTATATACCGACTGGGGGTGCTTCATTCCTCGACGAAATAGCGTTGCGATGCAGCAACTAACTATTCCATGAGTAAATAACGCGTGTATCATCAAATTGTGACACGGCCGCGCCCACGCAGGCGTCTTCCGTCGGCCCCGATCCGCTCCCCGGTCACCGCTTCGGCCGCCGCCACGACCCGCCGCGCGCACCCGCAGCTTTCGCGCGCAGCGTCACTGCGCAGTTTTATCGTTTCCGTCGAGGTGCACATGAATATCCAGAACCTGAAAATCGGAGCCCGGCTCGGCCTCGCGTTCGCCGTCGTGCTGGCGCTCGCGGCGATGCTGACCGTCGTCGGCACGCTGCGCCTGCAGGAGGTGGTCGGCGCGACCGTCGACATGGATGCCTCGATCCGCAAGACCCGCCTGGCCGACCGCTGGCTGGCCGACACCCGCATCAACCGTGCCCTGACCGAAGCCCGGTTGCGCGCCGTGGATGCGGACGATCGTGCGCGGATCGACGCCAGGATGAAAGCGAACAGCGCCGACATCACCGACATCGACAAGGCATTGCAGCGCGACGTCGCCAGCGCGGAAGGCACGGCGTTGCTGGCGAAGCTCAACGCGCAGCGCAAGGCGTACACGGTGGCGCGCAAGAAGCTGTTCGCGCTCAAGGAAGGCGGCACGGCCGACGCGGCCGCCATCGAGCGCGCGGCCGATGCCGAGATGAATCCGGCGCTCAGCGCGTACGAGGCGGCGGCGGACGCGCTCGCCGAGCACCAGAAAAAAGGTTTCGACGACGCCAAGGCGCACGTCGAGGACGTCGCGGCGCGCGGACGCCTGCTGCTGGGCAGCGTGGGCGTCGTGGCGGTGCTGCTGGGCGCGGTGCTGGCGTGGTGTCTGTCGCGCAGCATCACCGGTCCGTTGCGCCGCGCCGTCACACTGGCCAACGCGGTCGCGCGGGGCGATCTGTCGAGCCGGATCGAGGCGGTGAACCGCGACGAGACGGGCGAACTGATGGCCGCGCTGCAGACCATGAACGAGAACCTGAACGCGCTGGTGGCGCGCGTGCGCAGCGGCGCCGATACCATCGCCACCGCCGCCGTCGAGGTGGCGACCGGCAACCACGACCTGTCGACCCGCACCGAGCAGCAGGCCGGCGCGCTGGAGGAGAGCGCGTCGTCGATGGAGGAATTGACGAGCACCGTGCGCCAGAACGCGGAAAATGCGCAGCAGGGCAACCAGATGGCGGCGTCGGCGTCCAGCGTGGCCGTGCGCGGCGGCGACGTCGTGGCGCAGGTGGTCGCGACGATGGGCGCCATCGACGCGTCGTCGAAGAAGATCGTCGACATCATCGGCGTCATCGACGGCATCGCGTTCCAGACCAATATCCTGGCGCTGAACGCGGCCGTGGAAGCGGCGCGCGCGGGCGAGCAGGGCCGCGGCTTCGCCGTCGTGGCGACCGAGGTGCGCACCTTGGCCCAGCGCTCGGCGGCGGCGGCCCGCGAAATCAAGGAGCTGATCGGCGACTCGGTCGACAAGGTCGCCACCGGTTCGCGCCTCGTCGGCGAGGCCGGCACGACGATGCAGGAAGTCGTGGCCAGCGTGCGCCGCGTGTCGGACATCATGGCCGAGATCTCGGCCGCGTCGGGCGAGCAGAGCGCCGGCATCGAACAGGTCGGCGCGGCGATCCTGCAGATGGACCAGGTGACGCAGCAGAATGCGGCGCTCGTCGAACAGGCCGCGGCGGCCACGGAATCGATGCAGGATCAGGCGCGCAGCCTGGCCGAGGCGGTCAGCGTGTTCAAGCTGGACCAGGCGAGCGCGCCCGCATTCGCGCCGGCATCGGCGCGGATGCAGCGCAACAAGGCCAGGCCGCAGCCGGCCATCGCGCGCACGCCGGCACCGGCCGGTGCCGACGGCTGGGAAACCTTCTGAATCCCGTCAGCGCGGGCGCCTGAACCCGCGGGCGCCGGGCGCGGCGTCAGAACTTGGTCTTTTGCGCCTGCAACTGTTCACGCAGCTGGTGCGCATTGCAGTGGCTGTAGTCCTTGTTCAGTTCCAGGTCGACGAGCGGCTTGAGCTGGTTGTCCAGCTGGCCGCGCAGCACGCCCAGGAACTTGGGCTCGGCCACCAGTTCCAGCTTCTGGAAGCGCTGTTCCTGCCAGGCCTTGAGCAGGAAGTTGCAGATGTCCCTGGCGAAGAATTCGGCGTCGTGCTGCTCCGGCGTCTGCGCCGGCTGGTATTGCTTGTTCGGCGTGGCGCCGCCCGTGCTGTGGATGCTCTGGCCGGCCGCAGTGGCGCCGATCCGGTCCGTGTTGATGTCCGCGTCGCGCAGGCGGGCATTGGCGCTGACCATGTCCTCGACTTCGATGTAGGGCTGCTTCGGGTCCGATTCGGCGAAGATGCGGGCGCGGCCCGCGTCGGCGGATACGATCCAGGTGGTAGTCATGCTTTCCCCTTTTTATCCAAAGTTGCAATCGAGATGTAGGCCCCGCCGGGGCCATACAGGCTGAGGGGAAGTCTATCCCAACCAGATTTTTCAGGCGGTACGAAAGGGAACGTCGCCAAACCTGCTCGCGACGGTTTTGCGAGGTTCCCTTTGAGGGTGCCTGTTAGACTGGCGACATGCAAAAACTCCTGATCGTCCTCGGCCTCGTGCTGCTCGCCGCGGGGCTCGCCTGGCCCTGGCTGCGCCGGTTGCCGCTGGGCCGCCTGCCCGGCGACATCCACATCGTGCGCGCGGGCTTCAGCTTCAACTTCCCCATCGTCACCTGCCTCATCGTCTCCATCGTCATCTCGTTGCTGCTGTGGATCTTCCGGCGCTGAACGTCGCGCGCGCATAGCCGTTTTTCGTCCATTTGTCTGCAAGTTTTGGCTATCCCGCCCATGTGTCGAAAATATGACGCACGGGTTCGCGATAGCAAGATTTGACAAACATGGTCGGAATTTCAACGAGACAATGCGCCCCATACGAAGACGAGAGACGCTGCAGCGTCCACGAATTCGAAACTGGAATAGTTCTTTGATCGATACAGTTTTGGGAGAGCACATGAGACAGCAGATGGAACGGAAAATGGTTGCGCGCACTGCGATCGCGAGCGCGGTGACGGTACTGGTGATGGGCATTGCCGCCCAGGCGCAGGCACAGGACGATGTGAAGGGCACGCAGACCGTGATCGTGACGGGCGTGCGCGCCGCACTGGAACAGTCGCTGCGCCAGAAGCGCAATGCGGATGCCGTCGTCGAGGTGGTGACGGCCGAGGATATCGGCAAAATGCCGGACAAGAACGTGGCCGACGCGATCCAGCGTCTGCCCGGCGTGAACACGCAGTCGTCCGCCGGCGGCGAAGGCGGCTTCGGCGAGAACGACCGCGTCAGCCTGCGCGGCACGAGCCCCAGCCTGCAGCAGACCCTGTTCAACGGCCACGCCATCAGCACGGGCGACTGGTTCGTGCTGAACCAGTACGGCGGCAACGTGGGACGTTCGTCGAGCTTCTCGCTGCTGCCGTCGGAACTCGTGGGCTCCGTCGTCGTGCAGAAGAGCGCCACCGCGGATCTCGTCGAAGGCGGCGTCTCCGGCGCCATCAACGTGATCACGCGCCGTCCGCTCGACTTCCGCCAGCCGCTGACGGTGGAAGCGTCCGTGCAGGCCAACTACAACGACCTCGCGAAAAAGACCGAGCCGCAGGTATCGGCCCTCGTGAGCTGGAAGAACCCGGCGAATAATTTCGGCGTGCTGCTGCAGGGCTTTTCGGAAAAGCAGAGCGTGCGTCGCGACGGCCAGGAGATCCTCGGCTACACCCCCATCGGCGCGACGAGCGCCGCCGCCATCGCGAATCCGGCGCTTGCCGGCGTGAAGGTCCCGACCTTCATCGGCGCCGCGCTGTTCGAGCAAAAGAAGAAGCGTGAAGGCGGCGCGTTCGACATCGAAGCCAAGCCGTCGCGCGACGTCGGCGTCGATCTGAACGGCTTCTATTCGAAGCTGAAGGCACCGCACCAGAACACCAACTGGCTGGCCGCGCCCGCGAATTCCATCAACAGCGCGGGCCTGATTCCGGCGAACCCGGTCATCCGCAACGGCACGCTCGTCGGCGCGGCGTTCTCGAGCAACTCGGGCGAAGTCGACAACATCTACCGTCCGGATGCCGGCGGCGAATCGTGGTACATCGACCTGAACGGCCGCTGGCGCGCCACGGAAGACCTGAGCTTCACGGGCAAGCTGGGTCGCACGCACGGCGTGGGCTACGACCACGCCGACGTCTACTACCAGAACAACGTCGACGGCGGCATGACGTACGCGCTGAACGGCATGACGCCGGCCACGGTGAGCTACCCGGGCGGGAACACGACCAAGCCGGGATCGACGGCGTGGGCCGGCGGCGGCGAAGCGCAGTCGGTCGACAAGGAAAAATATGCGCAGATCGACGGCGAATGGCGCCTGCACGACAACCCGTGGATCCAGGCCGTGCGCTTCGGCACGCGCTGGACGGATCATAAACGCACCGCCGAGCACCCGCTGGAAACCCGTCCGGGCCCGAACGGCTTCACGAATCCGGGACCGGCGTGGAGCGGCCAGATGTACCCGTCCGACTTCGGCTCGGACCTCGGCGGCAGCGTCTACAACAACTACTTCAAGTACGACGGCGCGGCCCTCGGCGCCTGGGGCGCGGTGCCGGGCAACCGCCTGCTCGACTTCACGCTGCGCCACAACTGGCTCGACGAATTCAAGGTCGGAGAGAAGACGGCCGCGCTGTACGGCATGGCCGATATCGGCGGCGACGGCTGGAGCGGCAACTTCGGCCTGCGCGCCGTCGAGACGCGCCAGACGACCGTGGTCAACCTGCCGGGCGGCACGGCCCCGATCACCGGTTCCGCCTTCGGCCCGTACACGCCGACGACGTACGAGCGCACCTACCGCGACTACCTGCCGAGCGCGAACGTGAAGTTCGACGTGCGGCCGGACCTGGTCGTCCGCGCCGGCGTCGCCAAGACAATGGCGCGCCCCGACTACAGCGCGCTGGGCGGCTCCGTGTCGCTGAACGACGACGCGCTGTCGGGCAGCGGCGGCAACGTCAAGCTCGATCCGATCCGCTCCGTCAACTACGACCTGTCGGCCGAGTGGTACTACATGCCGAAGGCGATGCTGTCGGCCGGCCTGTTCTACATGGATTTCAGCTCCATCGTCGCGCAGGGCACGAGCACGGGCAGCTATTACAACAACAAGCGCGGCGCGTTCACCGATTACCAGATCACGTCGCCGTACAACACGAGCGCCACCAACAAGGGCATCGAGCTGTCCTGGCAGCAGCCGGTGTGGAACAACTTCGGCGTGCTCACCAACTACACGTGGGCGGACGGCGAACTGGATGGCGGCGGCGAGATGCTCAACGCCTCGAAGAACACGTACAACGTGACGGGTTATTACGAGGACGACCGCTTCAGCGCGCGTCTGGCATACAGCTACCGTTCCTCGTACAAGGCCGGCGTCGACCGGGGCGCGAGCCAGCACGTCGATTCGATGCCGTCGCTGGCGGCGTCCGTGAACTTCAAGCTGAACGAACACCTGACCGTGACGTTCGATGCGCTGAACCTCACCAACGAGACGATCAAGATGTACGCCGAGAACAAGGACCAGCCGCGCGCCTTCTATTCGAACGGCCGCACCTTCTACCTCGGCCTGCGCGGCAAGCTCTGATCGTGCCGCAACGGGAGAAGCTGGACGGCGCCGCGATCGCGGCGTCGTGGGAATGCGTGTCCAATCTCGTCGCGGACGAGGTGTTCGCGGCGCGGCTGACGTTGACCAACGTGTCGGGCGTGCCGATCGCACCGGGATGGACCGTGTACTTCAACGCTTGCCGACGGGTGCTGCCCGGCAGCGTGAGCGCGGGCTTCGACGTCGAACATCTCAACGGCGACCTGTTCGCGCTGCGCCGTCCCGGCGGCGCGGCCTGGCTGCCGGGCGAGACGATCGACGTGCGTTACGAAGCCCGCTTCTGGGCCATCAGCGTGACGGACGCGCCGCTCGGCTTCTATCTCGTCGAGGCCGACGGCCGCACGGTCGACCTGGGCGACCCGGAGATTGTCCCGTTCGCGCGGCCGGAGCAGCTGCAGCGCCATGCGCGCGACGTGCTGCCGCCGGCCGACGCGGCCTGGCGCTGGCGCGAGAACGGCGGCCTGCGCCTGCTGCCGCCGGAGGACGTCGGCCGCATCACGCCGACGCCCGTCTCGGCGCGCTTCGGCGCGGAGCGCTGCCGCCTGTCGACCGCGAGCGGCATCATGGCGGATGGCGCGCTGGCCGGCGAAGCGGCGCTGCTGCGTGCACTCCTGAACGGCCTGCCGCCAGGCGAGGGCGCGCGCATCCTGCTGGAGACCGGTGCGGCGGCCGTCACCGCGGTCGCGGCGGAGGGGCCGGAGGCCTACCTCCTCGACATCCGCCCCGACACGATCCTCGTGCGCGGCGCCGGCGCGCACGGCGTGTTCAACGGCATCCAGACCCTGGCCCAGCTGCTGGACATCGATGGCACCCTGCCGTGCGGCCGCGTGCTCGACGCGCCGCGCTTCGGCTACCGCGGCATGATGCTCGACGTGGCGCGCCACTTCGCATCGGTGGCGACGGTGCAGCGCCTGCTCGACTGCATGGCGCGCTATAAACTCAACCGGCTGCACCTGCACCTGACGGACGACGAGGGGTGGCGCCTGCACATCGACGCGCTGCCGGAACTCACCGACATCGGCAGCAAGCGCGGCATCGCGCCGGACGAGCGCAGCCTGCCGCCGTCGTTCGGCTCCGGCGCGGACGTGGCCACTTCCTCCGGCACGGGCTGTTACGACGCGGACGATTTCATCGCGATCCTGCGGTACGCGCACGCGCGCCACATCGAGGTCATCCCGGAATTCAACATGCCGGGCCACGCGCGCGCGGCCGTGCTGGCGATGCGCGCGCGCCACGACCGCCTGCGCGCGCAGGGCGACGTCGAAGGCGCCGAGCGCTACCTGCTGAGCGATCCGTACGATGCGTCCGTCTACGAATCCGTGCAGCTATGGCGCGACAACGTGATCTGCATCGCGCTGCCGTCCGTCGACCGCTTCATCGACACCGTCGTCGCCCGCGTGGCCGCGCTGTACCGCGAGGCCGGCGTGCCGCTGCGCACGATCCACACCGGTGGAGACGAAGTGCCGCCGGGCGCGTGGGAAGGATCGCCGCGCTGCCAGGCCCTGATGCGCGAACGGGGCTGGACGCATGTGGGGCAGCTGCACGCGGACTTCGTCGGCCGCTGCCGCGCGATCCTGGCGCGCCACGGCCTCGTGTTCGCGGGCTGGGAAGAGACGGCGCTGGCGTATGACAGCCCTGCGGCGGACGGCAACGCCACGCCGCAGCCGCAGCCCGGATTCGCGGGGCCCGGCTTCCAGGTCTATGCGTGGAACAATGCGTGGGGCTCGGGCAAGGAAGACGTTGCGTACCGCCTCGCCAACGCCGGCTACGACGTCGTGCTGGCGAACGCCGCCAACCTGTACTTCGATCTTGCGTATGCCAAGGATCCGCGGGAGCCGGGCTATTACTGGGCCGGCTTCGTCGAGACGCGTCATGCGTTCGGCTTCTGCCCGCTGGACATGATCGTCAGCGCGGCCGACGACCCGATGGGGCAGGCCGTGCCGCCCGAACGCCTGGCCGCGATGGCGCGTCTGACGCCGGAAGGACGGCGCCGCATCGTCGGCCTGCAGGGCCAACTGTGGGGCGAGAACGCCCGCACGCGCGACCGCATCGAATACCTGGCCGCGCCGCGCCTCGTGGCGCTGGCGGAACGGGCGTGGGCGCCCGATCCGCTCTGGTGCGCGATCGAGGATGCGTCCGCGCGCGCCGCCGCGATGGACGCCGCCTGGAACGAATTCGCCAACCGCCTCGGCCAGCGCGAACTCGCGCGCCTTGACCGCGCGCCGCTGGCCTACGGCTACCGCCTGCCGCCGCCGGGCGCCGTCGCCCTCGGCCGGACGTTCCACGCGAACGTGGCCCTGCCGGGCCTCGCGCTGCATTACACTCTGGACGGCAGCGAGCCCGATGCCGCCAGCCCGCGCTACACGGGGCCTGTGCAAGCCGGGCCTGGCGCCGCCGTGTTCAAGGTCGCCACCTTCGACACGCGCGGCCGCAAGAGCGCAACCGTCGTCATTGCACTGGACCCCCATGGATAGCATCCGCCCCGATCACCTGACACCCGCCGGACCCAGGCACGGCCGCCATCCGCTCGCGTGGGTGCCTTCCCTGTACCTCGCGCAGGGCCTGCCGTTCTACAGCGTCGCGCTGGTGGCGGGGCTGATGTTCAAGAGCATGGGCGTGCCCAACGAGCAGATCGCGCGCTGGACCGGCATGCTGGGACTGGCCTGGGTGTTCAAGGCGTTGTGGAGTCCCTTCCTGGAACTGGCGCCGAGCAAGAAGCGCGTCGTCGTCGTGCTCCAGGTCACGGGCGGCATCGCGCTCGCGGCCCTCGCGTTCGCGCTGCAGCTGCCCGCGTGGTTCGGGCTGGCGATCGCGCTGCTGGGCCTCGTGTCGCTCGCGTCCAGCACGCACGACATCGCGGCCGACGGTTTGTATATCGCGAGCCTGTCCGCGCGCCAGCAGGCCGCGTATGCCGGCTGGCAGGGCGCGTTCTTCAACGGCGCCAAATTCCTGTCGCTGGGCGGCCTCGTGATCCTGGCCGGCTTCCTCGAACAGCGCATCGGCGCGCCGGCCGCGTGGGCCACGGTGTTCGGGCTGCTGGGCGCATTGCTGGCGGGGCTCGGGTTGTATCACGCGTGGGCGCTGCCCGGGACGCTCACGCCGGCCGCCGCGGGCGCCTCGGTGCGCGGCACGGTGGACGTGCTGGTGGACGTCGTGCGCGCGTTCTTCGCCAAGTCGGGTATCTGGATGGGCATCGTGTTCATCCTGCTGTTCCGCCTCGCGGAAGGGCAGGTGCAGACGATCGGCCCGCTGTTCCTGCGCGACGCGCGCGCGATCGGCGGCCTCGGTCTCTCGACGCAGGAAGTGGGCGCCATCTACGGCACGGCCGGCACCGCGGCCTTCCTCGTCGGCAGCATCCTCGGCGGCTGGTTCACGTCGCGCGTGGGACTCAGGCGCGCGATGCTCGTCCTGATCCTCGCGATGAACGTGCCGAATCTCGTGTTCTGGTACCTGAGCACGATGCAGCCATCCAATCTGGGACTGGTCACGGCGGCGCTGTCGATGGAGATGTTCGGCTACGGGTTCGGCTTCGTCGGCATGATCCTGTTCATCATGCAGGTGATCGCCCCCGGCCGTTACCAGACCGCGCACTACGCGCTGGGGTCCGGGTTCATGCAGCTGGGTTTCGTGCTGTCGAAGGTGGTCAGCGGCGACATCCAGCAGATGCTCGGCTATCGTCACTTCTTCTTGTGGGTGGTGCTGTCGGCGCTGCCGGTGCTCGTGCTGACGCGCTTCGTCGACATGGCGCCCGCCGACGGCGCCGGTGGTTCGGCGCCGGCCGGGCAGGACTGAAGCCGGCCGGGTCAGCGGCGGTACGTCGGGCGGCGCGCAGGCGCCGCGTTGCGTTTCTCGATGTGGCGGAACGTGATCCGGCCCTTGCTCAGGTCGTACGCCGACATTTCCAGCGTTACGCGGTCGCCCGCCAGGATGCGGATGTGGTGCTGGCGCATCTTGCCTGACGTGTAGGCGATCAGTTTATGTCCATTGTCCAGGTCGACGCGAAAGCGCGAGTCGGGCAGGATTTCCTGGACGATGCCGTCCATTTCGATGAGTTCTTCTTTGGCCATGAGGGGTCCTTTGGTGGGTATCCGCGTGTGCGGATGCGGCGTGGCGGGCCGGCATGCTGCTCGCGTCGGGGACGCGCGGCGATTGCCGGGGCGTAGGGGTGGGAGGGAACGGAGGTGAACCGGATTTCTATCCGGAAATCGCATTATACGCTATCCCGCGTAAAGCCATCGGCAGCTTAAATTTATACGGCGGATATACTCCAATTGGAGTATATTGGGCGTATAGATACCACGGAGACGCCATGAAGCTCGTCGAAACGAAACCCAAATTCCCCGACACGGACAAGGTCACGATCAATCTGGGCCTGGTCGACCTCGCGCAGATGGACCTGCTCGTGGCGGAAGGTTTTTATACGAACCGTACCGATTTCGTCCGCACGGCCATCCGCAACCAGTTGCAGCAGCACGGCGAGGCGATCCGCCAGACGGTCACGCGCAAGCGCTTCGTCATGGGCATGCAGCGTTATACGAAGGCGGAGCTGGAGGCGAGCGTGGCCGCCGGCGAGCAGCTCGACATCCACGTGCTGGGCCTCGCCACGATCGACGACGACGTCACGCCCGAGCTGGCGCGTGCGGCGATCGCCTCGCTCCAGGTGCTGGGCGCCTTTTTCGCCCCGGCCGCCGTCAAGTCCGCGCTCGCGGACCGCATCCATTCTTGAAGGAACACCATGAAACCCTATGAACGATTTGTCGACAACATCCTGGGCGCGGTCCGCTCGGGCCAGGGCAAGGACCCGCTTGCTGCCACCGCGCTGATCCAGGACGTGCTGCGCAACGCCGGCCTGATGCCGGGCGTGCAAACGCCGGCGGAACCGGCCGCGCGCGCGCCGTTCGTCGACCTGAACGGCGTACCGGACTGGCTGCGCCGCCCGGCCGCGCCGCACGGTGCGCCCTGGGCGCGTCCGCAACGGTCCGCGCCGGAGGCGCCCGGCCAGTTCCTGGCAGGCTCGTTCGGCAACGCGGCCGGCACGCGCCGCTACCGTCTATATGTGCCGGCGCGGGCGGCGTCCGGGCCGCGCCCGCTCGTCGTGATGCTGCACGGTTGCCAGCAGAGCGCCGGCGATTTCGCGGCCGGCACGGCGATGAACCGGCTGGCGGAGGAGCACGGCTGCCTCGTGCTGTATCCGGACCAGGAGCGCGGCGCCAACAGTTCGAACTGCTGGAACTGGTTCGACGCGGCGCACCAGCGGCGCGAAGAGGGCGAGCCGTCCCTGATCGCCGGCATGACGCGCGACGTCCTGCGCGAGCACGGCGCTGACCCGGGCCGGGTCTATGTGGCCGGCCTGTCGGCGGGCGGCGCGATGGCGGCCGTCATGGGCGCCGCGTATCCCGACCTGTATGCCGCCGTCGGCGTGCATTCCGGGCTGCCGGTCGGCGCCGCGCGCGACCTGATGTCGGGCCTGAACGCGATGAAGGGCAAGCACCTGGGCGGCAAGAGCCAGGCGCTGCGCCGGCGGGTGCCGCTGATCGTGTTCCACGGCGACCAGGACGCGGTCGTGCATCCGTCCAACGGCGCGGCGCTGTACCGCCAGTTCACGCAGGCGGGCGTGCGCGAGCTCGAGGAGCGGGGCGCCGCCGGCGCGGGCCGCGGCCACACGCGTACGACGGCGCTGGACGATGCCGGGCGCGTGGTCGCGGAACACTGGGTCGTGCACGGGGCGGGCCACGCCTGGGCGGGCGGCGATCCGGCCGGTTCCTATACCGATGCGGCCGGCCCGGACGCGTCGGCCGAAATGCTGCGCTTCTTCCTGGATCAGGCCGGCGGCTGATCGACCGCTGTTGCGAAGCCGTCAGGTTTGCTATGCTGGAGGATTCCCAGGATCGTTGATGGAGTTGAGATGGTTTCCCTGCAGGAGCAGCTGATGAAGGCCGGGCTGGTCGACAAGAAGAAGGTCAAGGTCGCCAACCAGGAAAAGGTCAAGCAGCAAAAAATCGAGCGCCGCACCGGCGTGCAGAGCGTCAATGAGGCGAAGGAGGCCGCGCTCGAGGCCCAGCGCCAGCAGGCCGAGCGCGCCCGCGCGCTGAATGCCCAGCGCGACGCGGCCGCGGCGGCAAAGGCCGTGCAGGCGCAGATCGCGCAGATGATCCAGGTGAACCGCCAGCCCAAGGGCAAGGGCAGCCTCGACGTCGCCTACAACTTCACGATCGGCACGAAGATCGAGCGCATCCACGTGTCCGCCGCCGTGCGCGACCACCTGGTGGCCGGGCGCCTGTCCATCGTCGCCCATGAAGGCGGCTTCGAGCTGGTGCCGCGCGTGATCGCCGACAAGATCGCGGAACGCGCGCCGGACCGCGTCGTGCGCGTCAACAAGGCCGCCGAGGCCGTCGCGGCCGGCGAGGACGATCCGTACAAGGACTTCAAGATCCCGGACGATTTCGACTGGTAATCCGCGCGTTCACCGCTTCTTGACGGGCAGCGCCAGCCAGCCGCGCCAGCGGCCGTCGAGCGCCCGTTCGACTTTCTGGATGTGCGGCCTCGTGCTGTCCAGCCGCCAGACGGCCTGCTTGTCGAGCCAGTCCTCGTACATCGAGCGGAAGCGTGGCCATTCGCCGTCGAAGTCGAGGCAGGCGTAGCTGCCGGCCGGCAGGATGCGCACGCCCAGGCCCGGATCGAGCACCGCGTCGTCGGCGCAGCCGAAGTCGTAGCAGTATTCGCGCTCGCCCGTAAAACCCGGATCTTCGTCGAACACGCCGTACCAGGCGGTCGTGGCGGGCACGCCGTCGGCCTTTTCGCGTTCGCGGATGAAGTCGTGGCAGGCGAACGACAGCGCCGCGCCGGACTGGCCGAAGAAGCGCTGGTAGCGCAGGGTCAGCGCCGGCAGGTTGCGCACGGCGATGCGCGCGGCGATCGTGCCCGGCTCGGGCGGGCAGTACGGGGCCAGGATCGCTTCCAGGTCGTCCGGCTCGGCCACAAAAAAGCTGACGTCGCTCTCGCGCCCGACCTGCTGGTCCATGTATTGACGCCAGCCGCCTTCGCGCCACGCCTTGGCCGACATCGCGAACTGCTGCTTGAACGCCTTGGCGAATGCCGCGTTCGACGGGAAGCCGCAATCCTGGGCGATGCGTACGATGGGCACGTCCGGTTCGTGGCGCAGCAGGTGGGCGGCCCGGCGCAGGCGCCGTTTGCGCTGGTATTCGACGGCCGAGAATCCCGTCAGTTCGCGGAAGATGCGGTCGAAATGGAATGACGAATAGCTGGCCGACGCCGCCAGCGATTTCAATGCGAGCGGGTCGCCGACCGAGTCCAGCATCAGGTCCATGACTTCATACAGGCGCGACACGCGCGCGGTGGTCTTCATGCGCGGGTCCTCGCGGCGGGGATCTTCTCGGCGCGGGCCGCGAAGGTCGAGGCGGGACGGGAAAGGCTCGGCATCGACGGCAATCATTGCAAAATTGAAAGAAGTAAATATTCCGTAAATAAGCCGGGCTGGCAAGCATTTACGCGGGAACGTGTTGTCAGCGCGCGTCCCACGCCACGCATCGGCGGATCAAGTTCGTCCATGTGAACAAATCTATTGTCTTTCCAATCCCATTTTGGCCCGACATTTATTGATGAACGAATAATGCGGCAGGGGTCGCGGTGGTTTACCGCGCGGCCGTCCGATTGGCGCCCGCGGCGCACTTTCGGGCCTGGGCGTCGTCGATCCCGGCGGCGGCCGGTGATCGCTTGACGCGCGGCGGCGAAGTCCAGCCGATCCATCGGCATCCTTCCGGCAGTCCGGCCGGCCCGGGCGTGCGTTTTCGGCTATGACGGACGCATCGACATCGACCCGCAATACCGGAACGCCAGGCTGCGGCCGGGAATACTGCTCAGCTCGGCTTAACGGATGGGCCGCTGCCGTCGCCTTTATCTTGCGTGACATCAATTTTTCATACACAACATATAAAGTTGGTTCCTCATCGCATGTAATTTGTTGCATCGGACGGTGGTTGTAGAAAATACAAGATTGGCTTGCGGACGAGGTGTCTGTGGAGAAAAAACAACCGAAAACACCTTAAGTTCTACAGTTTATTGCCGTAAAGCATTCGTAGGCGCACCATAAAAATGTATCCTTGCGGAAATCTATTTTGTGGGACTCGCGCGACAGGGCAGCGATCACCCGGACAACGTTCAATATATTTAAAGGTTCAACCATGGCATCTGTTATCACCGGAATGGACACCGCCCAAATCCAGGCGTTGTCCACTTCCCAAATCGTCGCGTTGAAGACCGCCGACTTCGCTGCATTGTCGACCATGCAGCTCGCAGCCTTTACGACGGCGCAGGTGCCGGCGTTCGGCACGGCGAACCTCGCTGTCCTTACCACGGCCCAGATCTCGGCTGGCTTGACGACCTTGCAGGTGGCAGGACTGACGACGGCTCAGGTCGGTACATTGACTACGGTCCAGATTAACGGGCTGACGACCTCCCAGGTCGCTGCCATCACGACCGCCGATCTGGGTGCGCTGAAGAGCAACCAGGTTGCCGCGCTGACGACCGCCCAGGTGGCCGGCATGGGCACGGCCCAGATCGCCGGCCTGAGCAGCGCCCAGGTGAGCAGCCTGAGCAGCACGCAGATCGCCGCCCTGAACACCGTCCAGGTTGCCGCAATCGAAACGGCCGACCTGGCCGCCATCAAGACGAACCAGATTGCCGGCCTGACGACCGCGCAGATCGCCGCGCTGACGTCGACCCAGGCAGGTGCGTTGACCACCTCGCAGATCGCTGCCCTGAGCACGATGCAAGTCGCCAGCGGCCTGACGACCGCCGAGATCGCCGGTCTGAAGACCAACCAGATGGGTGCCCTGACCACCGCGCAGATCGCCGCCCTGAGCACCGTCCAGGTCGCCGCCATCACGACCACCGACGTGGCCGCGCTGAAGACGAATCAGGTTGCCGCCCTGACGACCGCGCAGGTCGCCAGCGGCCTGGGCACGGCCCAGATCGTCGGCTTGACCAGCGCCCAGGTGAGCAGCCTGAGCAGCACGCAGGTCGCCGCCCTGAACACCGTCCAGGTTGCCGCAATCGAAACGGCCGACCTGGCCGCCATGAAGACGAACCAGGTTGCCGGCCTGACGACCGCGCAGATCGCCGCGCTGTCGTCGGCCCAATCGGGTGCACTGACGACCGCCCAGATCGCTGCACTGAGCACCGCCCAGGTGGCCAGCGGCCTGACGACCGTGCAGGTTGCCGGCCTGAAGTCCAATCAGGTGGGGGCGCTGACGACCGCGCAGATCGCCGCCCTGGGCACCATCCAGGTGGCTGCCATCACGACCGCCGACCTGGGTGCACTGAAGAGCAACCAGGTTGCCGCGCTGACGACCGCCCAGGTGGCCGGCATGGGCACGGCCCAGATCGCCGGCCTGAGCAGCGCTCAGGTGAGCAGCCTGAGCAGCGCGCAGATCGCTGCGCTGAACACCGTCCAGGTTGCCGCAATCGAAACGGCCGACCTGGCCGCCATCAAGACGAACCAGGTCGCCGGCCTGACGACCGCGCAGATCGCCGCGCTGACGTCGGTCCAGGCAGGTGCGTTGACCACCTCGCAGATCGCTGCACTGAGCACCGCCCAGGTGGCCAGCGGCCTGACGACCGCCGAGATCGCCGGCCTGAAGTCGAATCAAGTGGGCGCGCTGACGACCACGCAGATCGCCGCCCTGAGCACCGTCCAGGTCGCGGCCGTCACGACCGCCGACCTGGTCGCGCTGAAGAGCAACCAGGTTGCCGCACTGACGACCGCCCAGGTTGCCGGCATGGGCACGGCCCAGATCGCCGGCCTGAGCAGCGCCCAGGTGAGCAGCCTGAGCAGCATGCAGATCGCGGCCCTGAACACCGTCCAGGTCGCCGCAATCGAAACCAACGATCTGGCTGCCATCAAGACGAACCAGTTCGCCGGCCTGACCACGGCCCAGATCGCTGCGCTGTCGTCGGCCCAGGCGGGTGCATTGACCACGGCCCAGATCGCTGCGCTGAGCACGATGCAAGTCGCCAGCGGCCTGACGACCGCCGAGATCGCCGGCCTGAAGAGCAACCAGATGGGTGCGCTGACGACCGCGCAGATCGCCGCCCTGAGCACCGTCCAGGTGGCTGCCATCACGACCGCCGACCTGGGTGCACTGAAGAGCAACCAGGTTGCCGCGCTGACGACCGCCCAGGTTGCCGGCATGGGCACGGCCCAGATCGCCGGCCTGAGCAGCGCCCAGGTGAGCAGCCTGAGCAGCATGCAGATCGCCGCGCTGAACACCGTCCAGGTTGGCGCCATCGAAACGGCCGACCTGGCCGCGATGAAGACCAACCAGTTTGCCGGCCTGACCACGGCGCAGATCGCTGCACTGTCGTCGGCCCAGGCGGGTGCACTGACCACCTCGCAGATCGCTGCCCTGAGCACCGCCCAGGTGGCGAGCGGCCTGACGACCGCCGAGATCGCCGGTCTGAAGACCAACCAGATGGGTGCCCTGACCACGGCGCAGATCGCCGCGCTGAGCACCGTGCAGGTCGCCGCCATCAACACGGCTGACCTCGCCGCGCTGAAGAGCAACCAGGTGACCGCGCTGACGACCGCCCAGGTGGCCGGCATGGGCACGGCCCAGATCGCCGGCCTGAGCAGCGCCCAGATGAGCAGCCTGAGCAGCATGCAGATCGCCGCCCTGAACACCGTCCAGGTTGGCGCCATCGAAACGGCCGACCTGGCCGCGATGAAGACCAACCAGTTTGCCGGCCTGACCACGGCGCAGATCGCTGCGCTGTCGTCGGCCCAGGCGGGTGCACTGACCACCTCGCAGATCGCTGCCCTGAGCACCGCCCAGGTGGCGAGCGGCCTGACGACCGCCGAGATCGCCGGTCTGAAGACCAACCAGATGGGTGCCCTGACCACCGCGCAGATCGCCGCGCTGAGCACCGTGCAGGTCGCCGCCATCAACACGGCTGACCTCGCTGCGCTGAAGAGCAACCAGGTGACCGCGCTGACGACCGCCCAGGTCGCCGGCATGGGCACGGCCCAGATCGCAGGCCTGAGCAGCGCCCAGGTGAGCAGCCTGAGCAGCATGCAGATCGCCGCGCTGAACACCGTCCAGGTTGGCGCAATCGAAACGGCCGACCTGGCCGCGATGAAGACCAACCAGTTTGCCGGCCTGACCACGGCCCAGATCGCTGCACTGTCGTCGGCCCAGGCAGGTGCATTGACCACGGCCCAGATCGCTGCCCTGAGCACCGCCCAGGTGGCGAGCGGCCTGACGACCGCCGAGATCGCCGGTCTGAAGACCAACCAGATGGGTGCCCTGACCACGGCGCAGATCGCCGCGCTGAGCACCGTGCAGGTCGCCGCCATCAACACGGCTGACCTCGCCGCGCTGAAGAGCAACCAGGTGACCGCGCTGACGACCGCCCAGGTGGCCGGCATGGGCACGGCCCAGATCGCCGGCCTGAGCAGCGCCCAGATGAGCAGCCTGAGCAGCATGCAGATCGCCGCCCTGAACACCGTCCAGGTTGGCGCCATCGAAACGGCCGACCTGGCCGCGATGAAGACCAACCAGTTTGCCGGCCTGACCACGGCGCAGATCGCTGCGCTGTCGTCGGCCCAGGCGGGTGCACTGACCACCTCGCAGATCGCTGCCCTGAGCACCGCCCAGGTGGCGAGCGGCCTGACGACCGCCGAGATCGCCGGTCTGAAGACCAACCAGATGGGTGCCCTGACCACCGCGCAGATCGCCGCGCTGAGCACCGTGCAGGTCGCCGCCATCAACACGGCTGACCTGGCCGCGCTGAAGACAAATCAGGTTGCCGCGCTGACGACCGCCCAGGTCGCCGGCCTGAGCACCGTTCAGATCGTTGGCCTGAGTAGCGCCCAGGTGAGTAGCCTGAGCAGCGCGCAGATCGCCGCCCTGAACACCGTCCAGGTTGGCGCAATCGAAACGGCCGACCTGGCTGCCATGAAGACGAACCAGGTCGCCGGCCTGACGACCGCGCAGATCGCTGCGCTGACGTCGGCCCAGGCAGGTGCATTGACCACGGCCCAGATTGCTGCGCTGAGCACGATGCAAGTCGCCAGCGGCCTAACGACCGCCGAGATCGCCGGCCTGAAGAGCAACCAGATGGGTGCCCTGACCACCGCGCAGATCGCCGCGCTGAGCACCGTCCAGGTGGCTGCCATCAACACGGCTGACCTGGCCGCGCTGAAGAGCAACCAAGTCGCCGCGCTGACGACCGCCCAGGTCGCCGGCCTGAGCACCGTTCAGATCGTTGGCCTGAGCAGCGCCCAGGTGAGCAGCCTGAGCAGCGCGCAGATCGCCGCCCTGAACACCGTCCAGGTTGGCGCCATCGAAACGGCTGACCTGGCTGCCATGAAGACCAATCAGGTCGCCGGCCTGACGACCGCGCAGATCGCTGCACTGTCGTCGGCCCAGGCAGGTGCATTGACCACGGCCCAGATCGCTGCGCTGAGCACGATGCAAGTCGCCAGCGGCCTGACGACCGCCGAGATCGCCGGCCTGAAGAGCAACCAGATGGGTGCCCTGACCACGGCGCAGATCGCTGCCCTGAGCACCGTCCAGGTGGCTGCCATCAACACGGCCGACCTGGCCGCGCTGAAGACCAATCAGGTGGCCGCGTTGACGACCGCCCAGGTCGCCGGCCTGAGCACCGTTCAGATCGTTGGCCTGAGCAGCGCCCAGGTGAGCAGCCTGAGCAGCATGCAGATCGCCGCCCTGAACACCGTCCAGGTTGGCGCAATCGAAACGGCTGACCTGGCTGCCATGAAGACCAACCAGGTTGCCGGCCTGACCACGGCGCAGATCGCCGCGCTGACGTCGGCCCAGGCCGGTGCATTGACCACGGCCCAGATCGCTGCGCTGAGCACGATGCAAGTCGCCAGCGGCCTGACGACCGCCGAGATCGCCGGTCTGAAGACCAACCAGATGGGTGCCCTGACCACGGCGCAGATCGCTGCCCTGAGCACCGTGCAGGTGGCTGCCATCAACACGGCTGACCTGGCCGCACTGAAGACCAATCAGGTTGCCGCGCTGACGACCGCCCAGGTCGCAGGCCTGAGCACCGTTCAGATCATTGGCCTGAGCAGCGCCCAGGTAAGCAGCCTGAGCAGCATGCAGATCGCCGCGCTGAACACCGTCCAGGTTGGCGCCATCGAAACGGCTGACCTGGCCGCGATGAAGACGAACCAGGTCGCCGGCCTGACCACCGCGCAGATCGCCGCGCTGACGTCGGCCCAGGCAGGCGCGTTGACCACGGCCCAGATCGCTGCGCTGAGCACGATGCAAGTCGCCAGCGGCCTGACGACGGCTGAGATCGCCGGTCTGAAGACCAACCAGATGGGTGCGCTGAACACGGCGCAGATCGCTGCCCTGAGCACCGTCCAGGTGGCTGCCATCAGCACGGCTGACCTCGCTGCGCTGAAGACCAATCAGGTGGCCGCGCTGACGACCGCCCAGGTCGCCGGCCTGAGCACCGTTCAGATCGTTGGCCTGAGCAGCGCCCAGGTGAGCAGCCTGAGCAGCATGCAGATCGCGGCCCTGAACACCGTCCAGGTTGGCGCAATCGAAACGGCTGACCTGGCTGCCATGAAGACCAACCAGGTTGCCGGCCTGACCACGGCGCAGATCGCCGCGCTGACGTCGGCCCAGGCCGGTGCATTGACCACGGCCCAGATCGCTGCGCTGAGCACGATGCAAGTCGCCAGCGGCCTGACGACCGCCGAGATCGCCGGTCTGAAGACCAACCAGATGGGTGCGCTGAACACGGCGCAGATCGCTGCCCTGAGCACCGTGCAGGTGGCTGCCATCAACACGGCTGACCTGGCCGCACTGAAGACCAATCAGGTTGCCGCGCTGACGACCGCCCAGGTCGCAGGCCTGAGCACCGTTCAGATCATTGGCCTGAGCAGCGCCCAGGTGAGCAGCCTGAGCAGCATGCAGATCGCCGCGCTGAACACCGTCCAGGTTGGCGCAATCGAAACGGCTGACCTGGCCGCGATGAAGACGAACCAGGTCGCCGGCCTGACGACCGCGCAGATCGCTGCGCTGACGTCGGCCCAGGCCGGTGCGTTGACCACGGCCCAGATCGCTGCCCTGAGCACGATGCAAGTCGCCAGCGGCCTGACGACCGCCGAGATCGCCGGTCTGAAGACCAACCAGATGGGTGCGCTGAACACGGCGCAGATCGCTGCCCTGAGCACCGTGCAGGTGGCTGCCATCAACACGGCTGACCTGGCTGCGCTGAAGACCAATCAGGTTGCCGCGCTGACGACCGCCCAGGTCGCCGGCCTGAGCACCGTTCAGATCGTTGGCCTGAGCAGCGCCCAGGTGAGCAGCCTGAGCAGCATGCAGATCGCCGCCCTGAACACCGTCCAGGTTGGCGCAATCGAAACGGCTGACCTGGCTGCCATGAAGACCAACCAGGTTGCCGGCCTGACCACGGCGCAGATCGCCGCGCTGACGTCGGCCCAGGCCGGTGCATTGACCACGGCCCAGATCGCTGCGCTGAGCACGATGCAAGTCGCCAGCGGCCTGACGACCGCCGAGATCGCCGGTCTGAAGACCAACCAGATGGGTGCCCTGACCACGGCGCAGATCGCTGCCCTGAGCACCGTGCAGGTGGCTGCCATCAACACGGCTGACCTGGCCGCACTGAAGACCAATCAGGTTGCCGCGCTGACGACCGCCCAGGTCGCAGGCCTGAGCACCGTTCAGATCATTGGCCTGAGCAGCGCCCAGGTAAGCAGCCTGAGCAGCATGCAGATCGCCGCGCTGAACACCGTCCAGGTTGGCGCCATCGAAACGGCTGACCTGGCCGCGATGAAGACGAACCAGGTCGCCGGCCTGACCACCGCGCAGATCGCCGCGCTGACGTCGGCCCAGGCAGGCGCGTTGACCACGGCCCAGATCGCTGCGCTGAGCACGATGCAAGTCGCCAGCGGCCTGACGACGGCTGAGATCGCCGGTCTGAAGACTAACCAGATGGGTGCGCTGAACACGGCGCAGATCGCCGCGCTGAGCACCGTCCAGGTGGTTGCCATCACGACCGCCGACCTGGCCGCGCTGAAGACCAACCAGGTCGCCGCGCTGACGACCGCCCAGGTTGCCGCTCTGGGCACGGCACAGATCGTCGGACTGAATACTGCCCAGGTAAGCAGCCTGAGCAGCATGCAGATCGCCGCCCTGAACACCGTCCAGGTTGGCGCAATCGAAACGGCTGACCTGGCCGCCATGAAGACGACCCAGGTCGCCGGCCTGACGACCGCGCAAATCGCTGCGCTGACGTCGGCCCAGGCCGGTGCGTTGACCACGGCCCAGATCGCTGCCCTGAGCACGATGCAAGTCGCCAGCGGCCTGACGACCGCCGAGATCGCCGGTCTGAAGACCAGCCAGATGGGTGCGCTGAACACGGCGCAGATCGCTGCCCTGAGCACCGTCCAGGTGGTTGCCATCACGACCGCCGACCTGGCCGCGCTGAAGACCAACCAGGTCGCCGCGCTGACGACCGCCCAGGTTGCCGCTCTGGGCACGGCACAGATCGTCGGACTGAATACTGCCCAGGTAAGCAGCCTGAGCAGCATGCAGATCGCCGCCCTGAACACCGTCCAGGTTGGCGCAATCGAGACGGCTGACCTGGCCGCCATGAAGACGACCCAGGTCGCCGGCCTGACGACCGCGCAGATCGCCGCGCTGACGTCGGCCCAGGCCGGTGCGTTGACCACGGCCCAGATCGCTGCGCTGAGCACGATGCAAGTCGCCAGCGGCCTGACGACCGCCGAGATCGCCGGTCTGAAGACCAGCCAGATGGGTGCGTTGACCTCGGCGCAGATTGCCGCGCTGAGCACCGTCCAGGTCGCGGCCATCACGACCGCTGACGTGGCCGCGCTGAAGACGACCCAGGTTGTCGGCCTGACCACGGCGCAGATTGCCGCGCTGACGACGGTCCAGGCAGGTGCGTTGAGCACGGCCCAGATCGCTGCCCTGAGCACTGCCCAGGTGGCGAGCGGCCTGACGACCGCGCAGGTTGCCAGCCTGAAGACTACCCAGGTGGGCGCGCTGACCACGGCGCAGATCGGCGCGCTGAGCACCGTCCAGGTCGCTGCAATCACGCCGGCCGACGTGGCTGCGTTGAAGACGAACCAGGTTGCCGCGCTGACGACCGCACAGGTCGCCAACATGGGTACTGCCCAGATCGTCGGCCTGACCACCGCGCAGGTCGCCAGCCTGAACACGGCCCAGATCGGCGCGCTGAGCACCGTCCAGGTCGCTGCGATCGAAACGGCTGACCTGGCCGCGCTGAAGACGACCCAGGTCGTCGGCCTGACCACGGCGCAGATTGCGGCGCTGACGACGGTCCAGACTGGTGCGCTGACCACGGCCCAGATCGGCTCCCTGACCACTGCCCAGGTGGCCAGCGGCCTGACGACCGTCGAGATCGCCGGTCTGAAGACCAACCAGATCGGTGCCCTGACCACGGCCCAGATCGGTGCGATGAGCACCGTCCAGGTCGCGGCCATCACGACCACCGACGTGGCCGCGTTGAAGACGAACCAGGTTGCCGCGCTGACGACCGCACAGGTCGCCAACATGGGCACCGCCCAGATCGTCGGCCTGACGACCGCGCAGGTCGCCAGCCTGAATACGGCCCAGATCGGCGCGCTGAGCACCGTCCAGGTCGCTGCGATCCAAACGGCTGACCTGGCCGCGCTGAAGACGACCCAGGTTGTCGGCCTGACCACGGCGCAGATTGCCGCGCTGACGACGGTCCAGACTGGTGCGTTGACCACGGCCCAGATCGCTGCACTGAGCACGGCCCAGGTGGCGAGCGGTCTCACGACCGTCGAGATCGCCGGTCTGAAGACCAACCAGATCGGTGCATTGACCACCGTGCAAGTCGCCGCCCTGAGCACCGCCCAGGTCGCAGCGATCAGCACGGCCGACCTGGCCGTCATGAAGACGAATCAGATCGCAAGCCTGAACACGGCCCAGATCGCTACCCTGACGACGGTCCAGGCGAACGCGCTGACCACGGCTCAGATCGCCGCCCTGACCACCGCCCAGGTGGCCAGCGGCCTGACGACCATGGATGTCGCAAGCCTGAAGACCAGCCAGGTCGGCGCGCTGACCACCGTGCAGGTTGCCGCGCTGACCACCGCTCAGGTGGCTGCGCTCGGCACCGTGGACCTGGTGGCGCTCAAGACCAACCAGATCGCCGCGCTGAGCACGTCCCAGGTCGCCAGCGGCCTGACGACGGCCCAGATCGCCGGTCTGACCACCGCCCAGGTCGGCAGCTTGACCAGCGTCCAGGTCGCAGCGCTGAGCACGGCCCAGGTCGCAGCAATCACGACCGTCGACCTGGCCGCGCTGAAGACCACGCAGATCGGCGCGCTGACCACCAGCCAGGTGGCCAGCCTGACCACCAGCCAGGTCGTCGGCCTGACCACCAGCCAGGCGGTCACGCTGTCGACGGCGCAACTGGTTGCCCTGACGACGGTCCAGATCGCGGCTCTGCAGACGGTCGATCTGGCCGCGCTGAAGACGACGCAGATCACGGCCCTGACCACGTCCCAGATCGCCAGCGGTCTGACGACGAACCAGGTGGCCGCACTGACCACCGGTCAGGTCGAGGCGCTGACGTCGGCGCAGATCGACGCGATGACGACGGCGCAGACCGCGCAGCTGAAGATCGGCAGCCCGATCGTGCTGGATCTGAACGGTGACGGTGTGCACTCGGTCAGCATCAAGCAGGGCGTGCAGTTCGATCTGTTCGGCACCGGCAACAAGGTGGCGACGGGCTGGGTCGATTCGAAGGATGGCCTGCTGGCCCTGGATCGCAACGGCAACGGCACGATCGACGATGGCAGCGAGCTGTTCGGTACGTCGACCAAGCTGGCGAACGGCCAGACCGCCTCCAACGGCTACGAAGCACTGGCCCAGCTGGATGCCAACGGCGACGGCGTGATCGACGCCAAGGATGCGGCGTACAGCCAGCTGAAGGTGTGGGTCGATGCGAACGGCGACGGCGTCAGCCAGTCGGGCGAGCTGAAGAGCCTGGCCTCGGTGGATGTCGCGAGCATCAACGTCAACGGCGACAAGACCTCGGTCAAGGATGCCGGCAACTGGATCGGCATGCAGTCGACCTTCACGAAGACCGACGGCTCCACGGCCGCCACGGGCGACGTGTGGTTCACCGCCGACAAGGCGGCAACCGGTGCGGCCGCGACCGACACGCTGCGCGGCAAGGTGGGCAGCATGGTCCAGGCGATGGCAGCCTTCAACGCGGCCGATACCGGCGCGGCGGCCGGCGGCCTGACCCTGCCGAACCTGTCCGGCGGTACGCAGACCGGTCTGCTGGCTTCGGTCGGTACGATGGTCGACGTGATGAAGCAGTTCGACGCCAACGGCAACAAGGTGGCGGGTGCGAATGTGGCGATGACGTCGACGGCCGAATCGCTGGCCAAGTCGGTGGCGACGCCGCAGGACTCGGGCTTCCTCACCACGGGTGGCCGCAAGTAATGTGTCCACGGGCCGGTTCGCGCCGGCCCGTTCACGACATCAAAAAGGCAAGACCGTTATCGGTCTTGCCTTTTTTTGCATCCAAATTGCGACAAACGAAGAATAAGGGGTGTAACACAGTGCTGTTCAGCAACAATTCTGACGAACAACAGGGTAATCTCTCGGTCTGCCGCACTTCGCTTCTATTAGTTTCCTAATGGCCGACAAATTTCCTCATACAACTTTGCAATGCCTGACTGCCATCGCGCAGCATCACGGCCTGCAAGTGAACCCGGAACGCCTGATCCACGACTATGCGTTGAACGCGGAGGAACCGTCGTCCGCGATGCTGTTGGGGATGGCCTCGAGCATCGGCCTCAAGGCCAAGCTGCGCCAGTTGACGGTCGACAAGCTGCTGGGGCAGAAGGGCGTGTTCCCCCTGCTCGCGCGCATGAAGGACGGCAACAGCATGATCGTCGTCGGCGCCCGCGTGGACGATGGCGGCGTGCTTGCCGTGCTCGACCCGATGGGCGACCTGGGCGTCGTCAAGATGCTCGACCCGGCCGCGTTCCAGGCCCTGTGGAGCGGCGACATCGTATTCCTCAAGCGCACGTCCAAGCTGACCGACACGCGCCAGCCGTTCGGCCTGCGCTGGTTCATTCCCGAGATCCTGCAGCAGAAGGCCGCGTTCCGCGACATCGCCATCGCCGCGATGGCGATGAACATCCTCGGCCTTGCGTCGCCGGTGTTCTTCCAGCTCGTGATCGACAAGGTGCTCGTGCACCACAGCGTATCGACGCTGTGGGTGCTGGCGGCCGGCATCGGCATCGCGCTCCTGTTCGAATCGACGTTCGGCTTCATGCGCCAGATCCTGACCTTGTGGGCCACCAACAAGATCGACATACGCCTGACCAGGCGCACGTTCGCGCACCTGCTGTCGCTGCCCATCGATTATTTCGAGACCACGTCCGCGGGCGTGGTCGTGCGCCACATGCAGCAGATGGAAAAGATCCGCGGCTTCCTCACGGGCCGCATGTTCTTCACCGCGCTCGACCTGACCGCGCTGTTCATCCTGCTGCCGATCCTGTTCAGCTATTCCATCAAGCTGGCGATGATCGTGCTGCTGTTCACCCTCCTGATCAGCGGCATCGTCGCGGTCCTCGTGCCCACGTTCCAGCGCCGCCTGAACGATTTGTACAACGCCGAAGGCCAGCGCCAGGCGCTGATGGTGGAAACGATCCACGGCATGCGCACGGTGAAGGCGCTCGCGATCGAGCCGATGCAGCGCCGTGCCTGGGACCAGCGCTCCGCGAACGCGCTGAACATGCATTTCCGCGTGGGCCAGATATCCATCACGGGCAATGCCGTCACCGACTTCCTCGGCAAGCTGCTGCCCGTCGTGATCATCGTGATCGGCGCCCAGGACGTGTTCGACCAGACGCTGTCGGTCGGCGCCCTGATCGCCTTCCAGATGCTGTCCGGCCGCGTCAGCGGGCCGCTGGTCGCGGTCGTGGGCCTCATCAATGAATACCAGGAAACGGCGCTGTCGATCCGCATGCTGGGCGAGGTCATGAATCGCGCGCCGGAAGGCCGCAGCGGCGGCCTGCGTCCCGACCTGCGCGGCAATATCACCTTCGACAACGTCGTGTTCCGCTATCCGGGCGCCCAGAACAATGCGCTCGACCGCGCCACCTTCGAGATCAAGGAAGGCACCGTGATCGGCATCGTGGGCCGCAGCGGCTCGGGCAAGACGACGATCACGAAGGTCATCCACGGCCTGTACCGCATCCAGGAAGGCATCGTCCGCTTCGACGGCTACGACGCCCGCGAGATCGACCTGCCGCACCTGCGCCGCCAGGTCGGCGTCGTGCTGCAGGAAAATTTCCTGTTCCACGGCACGGTGCGCGAGAACATCGCCGCCACGATGCCCGAGGCCGCGTTCGAGGACATCGTGGACGCGGCCAGGGCCGCCGGCGCCGACGAGTTCATCGAGCGCATGCCGCAGGGCTACGACACGATGCTGGAAGAAAATGCCTCGAACCTGTCCGGCGGCCAGAAGCAGCGCCTGTCGATCGCCAGGGCGCTGCTGGCCAAGCCGCGCATCCTCGTGCTCGACGAAGCGGCCAGCGCGCTGGACCCGGAAAGCGAAGCGATCTTCATCAACAACCTGTCGCGCATCGCCGTCGGCCGCACCGTGATCATGGTGTCGCACCGCCTGTCGACGCTCGTCAACGCCGACTCCATCCTGGTCATGCAGCGCGGCCAGCTGATGGATGCGGGCCGCCACGAAGAACTCCTGACGCGCTGCTCTACTTACTCTCAATTATGGAACCAGCAAACAAGTCATCTGTGACCGCGCTCGACCCGACCGACGTCGAGTTCCTGCCGGATGCCGACGAGATCGAACGCCGGCCGTTGCCGCCGTATGCCCGCATCACCGTCCACGCGCTGGCGGCGATGCTCGTGTGCTTTCTGGCCTGGGCCAGCTTCGCCGAGATCGACGAAGTCGTGAAGGCGCAGGGGCGCCTGACGACGCCGTTGTCGAACATCGTCGTGCAGCCGATCGAAACGTCGATCATCCGCTCGATCGACGTGCGCGTCGGCCAGGTGGTCAAGAAGGGCGAGCGCCTCGCCACGCTGGACCCGACCGACGCCGATGCCGACCAGGCCCAGCTGCGCCTCAAGTTCGACAGCCTCGACACCCAGGTCAAGCGTCTCAACGCGGAACTGGCGGGCAAGTCGGCACCGGTGGAGACAGGCACGGTCTCGGCCGACACCCAGCTGCAGGACAGGCTGGCCGGCGAGCGCCGCGCCAACTTCGCCGCGCAGGTACTGCGCCTGAACGAGAACATCGCCAAGACCCGCGCCGCGCTGGAGACGAACCTGCGCGACCAGCAGGTGCTGGGCGACCGCACCAGATCGCTGCGCGAGGTGGAGACGATGCAGGAGCGCCTCGTCGACCAGAAATTCGGCGCCAAGGTCAACCTGCTGGACGCGCGCAACAAGCGCATGGAAGTCGAACGCGACTACACGCTGGCCAAGAACCAGGAACCGGAGATCCGGCGCGAGCTGGCCGGCCTGGACGCGGAAAAGCAGGCGTTCGTGAACGGCTGGCGCCAGAAGATCATGGAAGACATGCTCTCCCTGACGCGCGACCGCGACGCGACGGCCGAGCAGCTCAAGAAGGGCAGGCTGCGCCGCGACAAGGTCATGCTGACGGCACCGGTCGACGCCATGGTGCAGGACATCGCCAAGCTGTCGCAGGGCTCCGTCGCGCAGGCCGCCGAGAAGATGTTCACGCTCGTGCCGCTCGGCACGGCGCTGGACGCCGAGGTGCAGATCGATTCGCTCGACGTGGGCCACGTGAAGCAGGGCGACGTCGCGCACATCAAACTGGACGCGTTCCCGTTCCAGAAGCATGGCACACTGGACGCCAGGGTCCGCACGCTCAGCGAGGACGCGTTCAAGCGCGACACGCCGAATCCGGAAACCGGCACCGACGCGTACTACGTCAGCCGGCTCGACCTCGGCAAGGACATGCTCAAGAATATGGATCCGCACGCGCGCTTGCTGCCGGGCATGACCCTGACCGCCGAGATCGTGGTGGGCAAGCGCACCGTGCTGTCCTATCTGCTGTGGCCGCTGACCAAGGGCCTGGACGAGGCGATCCGGGAACCGTGATCCCGCAGCCTGGCTGCTGCGTAAAAGGGCGCTGGTTTAGAATAGCCGGCCCGGCTCGTCCAACGCGTGCGGTGCGGACGTATTGCCGGGTCGCATGACCAAACGAACACACAAGACTCGAGGATTGCAGCATGAAAGCAGTGATACTGGCCGGTGGCCTGGGAACCCGGCTCAGCGAAGAAACGACGGTGCGGCCGAAGCCGATGGTCGAGATCGGCGGCAAGCCGATCCTGTGGCACATCATGAAGCAGTACTCGGCCTACGGGATCAACGAGTTCGTCATCTGCTGCGGCTACAAGGGCTATGTGATCAAGGAATTTTTCGCCAACTATTTCTTGCATACCTCTGACGTCACCTTCGACCTGCAGAACAATGCGATGGAAGTGCACCAACGCTTCGCCGAACCGTGGAAGGTGACGCTGGTCGATACCGGCGACTCCAGCATGACGGGCGGCCGCCTGAAGCGCGTGCGCCGCTTCGTCGACGGCGACGAGGCGTTCTGCTTCACGTACGGCGACGGCGTGGCCGACATCGACATCGGCGCCTCGCTCGCTTTCCACAAGGAACACGGCCTGCTCGGCACGATGACGGCCGTGCAGCCGCCGGGCCGCTTCGGCGCCATCGACTTCGAAGGCGAGCGCGTGCTGGCCTTCCGCGAAAAGCCGCAGGGCGACGGCGCCTGGATCAACGGCGGCTATTTCGTGCTGTCGCCGAAGGTCATCGACTACATCGTCGACGACGCGACCGTGTGGGAAAAGGAACCGATGGAACGCCTGGCCGGCGAAGGCCAGTTGTCCGCCTTCCGCCACACCGGCTTCTGGCAGCCGATGGACACGTTGCGCGACAAGGTGTTGCTGGAAGAACTGTGGCAAACGGGCAAGGCGCCCTGGAAAGTCTGGCAATGAATCCCGCATTCTGGCGCGGCAAGCGCGTCTTCCTGACCGGCCATACGGGCTTCAAGGGAAGCTGGCTCAGCCTGTGGCTGCAATCGCTGGGTGCCGACGTCACCGGCTTCGCGCTGGCACCGCCGGGCCCACTCAACCTGTTCGAGACGGCCGGCGTGGCCGCCGGCATGCGCCACGTCGAGGGCGACATCCGTGACGCCGATGCGCTGGCCGCCGCGCTGCGCGCCGCGCGTCCCGAGATCGTCATCCACATGGCGGCCCAGGCTCTCGTGCGCCATTCCTACAGCCATCCGGTCGAGACCTATGCGACCAACGTCATGGGCCTCGTCAACCTGTTCGAGGCGGTGCGCGCCGTGCCCGGCATCCGGGCCATGGTCAACGTCACCAGCGACAAGTGCTACGAAAACCGCGAGTGGCACTGGGGCTACCGCGAAAACGAACCGCTGGGCGGCCATGACCCGTACAGCAACAGCAAGGCGTGCGCCGAACTCGTGACGAGCGCCTACCGCGCGTCCTTCCTGGCTGGCGCGGACGTGGCGCTGGGCTCGGGCCGCGCCGGCAACGTGATCGGCGGCGGCGACTGGGCGGCGGACCGGCTGATCCCGGACATGATGCGCGCGATCGCCGCCGCGCAGCCGGTCCGGATCCGCAACCCGCAATCGATCCGTCCGTGGCAGCACGTGCTCGAGCCGCTGTCCGGCTATCTCGCCCTGGCCGAACGCCTGTACGGCGACGGCCAGGCGTTCGCCGAGGCCTTCAATTTCGGCCCGGCCGACACCGACGCGCGGCCGGTCGAATGGATCGTCACGCGCCTGTGCGAGCAGTGGGGACCGGGCGCGCGCTGGGAACTCGACCAAGCGCCGCAGCCGCACGAGGCGACCTACCTGAAACTGGATTGCGCCAAGGCGCACGCGCGCCTGGGCTGGCGGCCGCGCTGGCATCTCGGCCAGGCCATCGACCGCATCGTCGACTGGCACAAGGCCCATGCGCACGGCGAGGACATGCAGGCCTTCACCCTGGCGCAGATCCGCGACTATCAAGCCACCGACATTCAATAAGAGCCGGAATCATGAACACTACAAGCAAAGAACAACTCCGCGAACAGATCGTCGCGCTGGTCCGCCAATACGGCGCGCTGGACAGCCAGCCGCGTCCCTTCGAACCGGGCGTGACCACGGTCCCGCCCGCGGGCAAGGTGGTGGGCGCGCCGGAAATGGAATTGATGGTCGAGGCGTCGCTCGACGCCTGGCTGACCACCGGCCGCTTCAACGACCAGTTCGAAGCGAAGCTCGCGAAGCTGATCGGCGTGCAGCACCTGATCACCGTGAACTCCGGCTCGTCCGCCAACCTGGTGGCCTTCAACACGCTGACCTCGCCGAAGCTGGGCGCGCGCGCGATCCAGCCGGGCGACGAGGTGATCGGCGTGGCGGCCGGCTTCCCGACCACCGTCAACCCGATCATCCAGTTCGGCGCGGTGCCGGTGTTCGTGGACGTCGAGCTGGGCACCTACAACATCGACGTGACGAAGCTGGAAGCGGCGATCGGCCCGAAGACCAAGGCGATCATGCTGGCGCACACGCTCGGCAACCCGTACAACCTGGACGTCATCACGGCGCTGTGCAAGAAGTACAAGCTGTGGCTCATCGAAGACTGCTGCGACGCGCTCGGCTCGACCTACCGCGGGCAAATGGTCGGCACCTTCGGCGACATCGGCACGATGTCGTTCTACCCGGCGCACCACATCACGATGGGCGAGGGCGGCGCGGTGTTCACCAACAACGCGGAACTCAAGATGATCGCCGAATCGTTCCGCGACTGGGGCCGCGACTGCTACTGCCCGCCGGGCAAGGACAATACCTGCGGCAAGCGCTTCTGCTGGAAACTGGGCACGCTGCCGGAAGGCTACGATCACAAGTACACCTACAGCCACCTGGGCTACAACCTCAAGATCACCGACATGCAGGCGGCCTGCGGCCTCGCGCAGATCGACCGCGCGGCCGGCTTCATCCAGGCGCGCAAGGACAACTTCGCCTACCTGAAGGAACGCTTGCAGTCGTGCGCCGAGTTCCTGATCCTGCCGGAAGCGACCGAAGGTTCGGACCCGTCGTGGTTCGGCTTCCCGATGACGCTCAAGCCGGAGGCGAACGCCTCGCGCGTGGACCTGCTCACTTACCTCGACCAGTACAAGATCGGCACCCGCCTGCTGTTCGCCGGTAACCTGACGCGCCAGCCGTACATGATCGGCCGCCATTACCGCGTGTCCGGCGACCTGACGAATACCGACCGCGTGATGAACGACACGTTCTGGGTGGGCGTCTATCCGGGCCTGAGCCGCGAGATGCTGGACTACGTCGTCGACCGCCTCGAAACCTTCTTCGGCGTGAATTTCTGATCCCGCCCGTGGCGCCGATGGCCGACTACCAACCAGGCATCGCGCAGCAGGATCTCGCATTGATCGCGGACCGCTGCGCGGCCGACGTCGTCGAGGGGCTGCGCGGGCGGCACCTGTTCGTGACCGGCGGCACCGGGTTCTTCGGCTGCTGGCTGCTGGAAGCGCTGCTGTGGCTGGACCGGGTGCACGGCCTGGACCTGCGCCTCACCGTGCTGAGCCGGCAGCCGGAACGGTTCCGGCGCAACGTACCCGGCCTGGCCGCCCATCCGGCGCTACGCCTGGCGCAGGGCGACGTGCGAGACATGGCGGGGCTGCACGGCCGCTACGATATCGTCATCCACGCCGCGACCGACGTCGCCGCGTCCGCGGCCGGGCCGAAAGAGACGTTCGACGCCATCGTCCGCGGCGGCGAGCAGGCGCTGGCGCTGGCGCGCCGCAGCGGCGCCGCGCGCTTCCTGCTGACCAGTTCCGGGGCCGTGTACGGGCGCCAGCCGCCCGGCCTGACCCACGTGCCGGAAGACTATCCCGGCGCGCCGGCGCCGACGGACGTGCGCAGCGCCTACGGCCAGGGCAAGCGCGTGGTCGAGTGGCTGAGCGCCTGCGAACGCCAGGCCGGCGGGCTCGACGTGCAGATCGCCCGCTGTTTCGCCTTCCTCGGCCCCTATCAGCCGCTCGATGCACCGTTCGCGGCCGCCAGCTTCCTGCGCGACATCCTGGGCGGCACGCCCGTGCGCGTCAACGGCGACGGCCGGGCCGTGCGTTCCTACCTGTATGCCGCCGACCTGGCCATCTGGCTGCTGACCATCCTGGTGCGCGGCGACGGGCAACCCTATAACGTCGGTTCGCCGGAGCGCATCAGCATCGCCGGGCTGGCCACGCGGATGTCCACGGTGCTCAACGGCCGCGACGACAGCACGGTGCTCGGCATCCCGGTGCCCGGTGCGCCGGCCGAACAGTACGTGCCCGACGTGGCCCGCGCCGCCGCCCTCGGCCTGTCCGTCTGCACGCCGCTCGACGACGCCATCCGCCGCACCGCCGCCTGGCACCGGCCCGTTTAACCCATGCAATTATCGGGAGATCCCATGTCGCAAGCTTTTTCCGCCACGGCTATCCGGCGCGCGGTCCTGTCCATGGCGCACGCCGGCGCGACGGTCCACATCGCGTGCGCCTTCTCGCTCGTCGAGATCTTGGCCGTCCTGTACCGCCACCACCTGCGCTATCCGGACAACGATCCCAACGGCCCGCTGCGCGATTACCTGGTCCTGTCCAAGGGCCACGGCGTGATGGCGCAATACGCATGCCTGCGCGAGAAGGGCTGGATCGCCCAGGAGGCGCTCGACCGGTATTTCGGCGACGGTACGCCGCTGAAGGGCTTGTCCGACGCGCACGTGCCGGGCTGCGAGGTGACGGCCGGCTCGCTGGGCCACGGCCTGCCGGTGGGCGTCGGCATGGCGCTGGCGGCCAGGCTGGCCGGGACCGGCCAGATGTGCTACGCCATCGTCGGCGACGGCGAGATGAACGAAGGGTCCATGTGGGAAGCGCTGCTGTTCGCCGCGCACCGCCGGCTCGACAACCTGGTCGTGATCGTCGACGAAAACGGCTTCCAGGCCATGGGCCGCACGGCCGACGTCATGGGACTGGGCTCGCTGCGCGCGAAATTCGCTGCCTTCGGCTTCGAGGCCGTGGACGTCGATGGCCACGACGAGGCCGCGCTCGACGCGGCCCTGAGCGCAGTGCGCGCCAATCGCGACGGGCGTCCCAAGGCACTCGTGGCCCGGACCGTGAAAGGCAAGGGGGTCTCGTTCATGGAAGACGACAATCGCTGGCACTACACGCGCCTGAATCCCGATACCTATGCCGCTGCCATGGCGGAGCTGGAGCAAGCATGAGGAACGCATTTTCCGACGCCATCGTCGCCGCGGCGAAGGCCGATCCCAGGGTCCTGCTGCTGACCGGCGACCACGGCTACGCGCTGTTCGACGAATTCCGGCGCGCTTGCCCGGACCAGTTCGTGAACTGCGGCGTGGCCGAGCAGAACATGGTCGGCGTGGCCGCCGGCCTGGCGAAGGCCGGCTTCAAGCCGATCGTCTACGGGCTGGCCTGCTTTGTGCCGATCCGCACGCTGGAACAGATCAAGCTCGACGTCTGCTACGAGGAATTGCCGGTCGTGTTCATCGGCGACGGCGCCGGCCTGGTGTACAGCTCGCTCGGCAGCAGCCACCAGTCGGCGGAAGACATCGCCGCGTTGCGCGCCGTGCCGAACATCGACATCCTGTCGCCGTGCGACGTGCACGAGATGCGTTACGCGATGGCGCACGCGCTGCGCTTCGAGGGGCCGGTGTACATCCGCATGGGCAAGTCCGACGTGGGCACCGTCCATGCTGCGCCGTGCGCGGCCCCGCTCGGCGACCTGCTGCCGGCGCGGGCCGGCGGCGGCACCCGCGGCACCGCCTTCATCGCCACCGGCTCGATGGTGCGCAGCGCCGTGGACCTGGCCGAATCGCTCGAGGATAACCCGGTGTGGAGCGCGCCGTCGATCAAGCCCCTGAATGCCGGCCAGGTCGAAGCGCTGGCGCGCGAGTTCGACCAGGTGGTGGTGCTGGAAGAGCATAACCGCCTGGGCGGCCTGGGCGGCGCCGTGGCGGAAATCGTGGCGGCCATGCGCGGTCCGCGCGCCCGGGTGCTGCGCCTCGGCATCGACGACCGCTTTTCCCGTTTCAACGGCAGCTGGGATTACCTGCGCCGCGAACACGGCATCGACCCGGACGCGCTGCGCGCCCAGGTGCTGCAATCCGCATCGGAAGGACGATAATGGCGAACGCAACTCCCCCGTTGGCCGGCGCGACGCCGCTGGTGTCGATCCTGATCCCGACCCACAACCGTCCCGACTATGGCGAAGAGGCGCTGCGCAGCGCGCTCGCCCAGACCTGGGGCAACGTGGAAATCGTCGTCAGCGACAACAGCGACGACGAGCGCACCCGGGAGCGCTTCGCGCCCTACGTGGCCGCCCATCCGAATATCCATTACCTGCGCGCGCCGGGCCTCAGCCCGATGGACAATTTCAACAATTGCTTCCAGGCGGCGCAGGGCGAGTTCCTCAGCTACCTGATGGACGACGACCTGTTCCATCCGACCAAGATCGAGCGGATGATGGGCGCGATGCTGGGCAATCCGGCCGTCGGCCTGGTGACGTCGTTCCGCCAGCTGATCGATGCCGCGGGCCAGCCGATCGCGCAACTGCCCGGCACCGAGCGCCTGTTCGAGACCGACACGCTGATCGGCGGCGACTCGCTGGGCGTCATGATGCTCACCAACGGCAACAACCTGGTCGGCGAGCCGACCACCGCCATCTTCCGCCGCAGCGTCATCGGCGCGCGCTTCGGCATCTTCCTCGACCGGCAGTATGTGACGCTGTCGGATGTGGCGACGTGGTTGCAAGTGCTGTCGTCCAGCGACTGCATCTACCTGCCCGAGGCGCTCAGCTATTTCCGCATCCACGGCGGCCAGGACCAGCAGCGCGGCAACGTGATCCGCATCCAGGCCAATGTCGAATGGCTGCAACTGCTGTGCGACGCCATCGTGCACGGCAAGTTCATCGGCCGGATCGGCAGCGCCCGCGACCTGTTGATCGGCAAGCTGACGACGCTGCTCGTCTACCTGACCTCGGTGCACGAGGACGTCGAGCGCGCCTACGACCTGGAAAAGATCCAGGCCGTCGTGCGCCAGGCCGTCGGCCTGCTGCTGGGCACGTCCGGCGCGGCGGCGATCCCGTCCGACACGCTGGCCGGATGGAGCGTCGTGCGCGTCATGCAGGAGGTCGATGCGCAGCGCGACGCCTGGAACGACGCCGACCGCATCGCGCTCTACGTCAACTGGCTCGCATCCGGCCCGCACGGTGACGCGGTCGCCGGCCATTACAACCTCGGCACGCTGTATCACAACAGCGGCGAGGCGACGGCGGCCGAAGCGCAGTACCGCGCGGCGCTGCAGCTCGCCGACATGGCGGAAGCCCGTTACGCCCTCGGCGTGCTGCTGGAGCAGAGCGGACGCCTGGACGATGCCGTGAACGAATGGGAGGCGCTGCTGCCGGCCCCGGGCGCCGACGCGTCGCCGCTGGCCCTGCAGGCGCTGGCGCACCTGATCGACGCGGCGCGCCGCCGGCACATGGACGCCGAACTGCTGCGCTACCTGGCGCTGGGTGTCGCGTTCCAGCCGGACCAGCCGGCCCTGCGCGCGGAACTGGACGCGCTGCGTGCCGCGGTCGACGCACCGGCGGCCGGCGCGCACGATTCGCACGACGGCGCGGTGATCTACGTGGTCGCGGTCTGCTTCAACGAGGCGGCGATCCTGCCGTTCTTCCTGGACCACTACATCAACTTCCTCGGCGCGAAGAAAGTGGTCCTGCACGACGGCGGCAGCACCGACGGCACCGCGGAGATCGCCGCCCGTTATCCGGAGGTGGAACTGGTCGTCAAGGTCAGCGAAAAGCTGGACGACCGCGAACTGATGGCGATCCGCAACGAGGAATGGAAGAAATACCGCGACGATTGCGACTGGATGGTCGTGTGCGACGTCGACGAATTCGTATACCACCCGCAACTGCGCGCCAAGCTCGCCGAGTTCAAGCGCGACGGCGTGACCTTGCCGATGGTGGAAGGGTTCGAGATGCTGTCCAAGGAGCACCCGCGGCACGTCCCGGGCCGTTATATCTGGGAGCGCATCCAGACCGGCACGCCGAATCCGCAGTACTACAACAAGAACCTGATCTTCGATCCGAAGATCGAGATCAACTACCTGCTGGGCTGCCACACCTGCGCGCCGACCGGTCCGGTCAAGCGCAGCGAAGGCTTCGTATTCAGGAACCTGCATTACCGCATGCTGTCGCACGACCACATCGTGCAAAAGTCGCTGCGTGCCGCGGCGCGCCTGAGCGACTGGAACAAGCAGACGAATGCGGGCTTCCACTATCGCCAGAACGCGGTCATGCCGCGCGCGGACTACAACCGCATGTTCGTGCCGGCGTTTAACGTGGTGGCGCCGCGCCGGCGTCCGGCCCTGCAGCGACCGGTGTTCGCGCCGCTGGTGCAGCACCTGATCGCGCTCGACCATGATGCCGTCTGCGTCGAACTGGGCACCGATCCGGCCAACGGTTCGACCGAACTGCTGGCCTGGTACGTGCACAGCTATGGCGGCAGCCTGGTGACGGTCGAGCCGGAGGCGCTGCTGCGCCGCGACGCAGCCCATGGCCTGCGCACCCGCCTGCTCGGCCGCAACGTGACGGTGGCCGCGCCCGGCGAGCCGGTGCCGGCATCGATCGACCTGCTGGTCTGCAATGCCGCCGACTACCGCGGCGATGCCGACGACCGCGCCCGCTGCCGGCAGGCCGCGCTGGACGCCTTTGCCGCCATCGAGCCGCAGCTGTCCGCCGAGGCGGTGGTGGTGCTGGACGGAATCGAAGACATCTGGTTCGGCGGCAAGTTCCAACTGCTGGTGACGCACCTGCGCACACGCGGCTATGCGGCACGCAACAGCGGCCGTATGATTGCCTTTTCCAAGACTCCATTGAAAACCAACTGAAGAGGTGCTCGAGTGAACGAAGAAAAACAAATTCTGAACGCCGCCTGCCAGGCGCTGGCATCCGGCCTGCCGGAAAAGGCCGTGTTCCTGGACATCGGCGCCATGGGCGGCCCCCAGCAGGCCAGCTTCCAATACCTGGCGAAGCACAATCTCATCCACTATGTCGGCATCGAGCCGCAGGAAGACGAGTGCGAGAACCTCAGGCGGATGTTCCCGCAAGGTACGTTCCTCACCGATGCCGTCGGCAACGTCGACGCGGACGTGCCGCTGCACATGACGGTCTCGACCGCCTGCAGCTCGATCCTGGAGCCGAACTTCGAGGTGTTGAACGAATATCCGATCTCCACCTGCTTCGGCATCAACAGCCACCTGTCGGTGCACGTGACGCCGATCGAGACGCTGGTCAAGTCCGGCCGCATGCCGGCGCCGCACTTCATCAAGTGCGACGCGCAGGGCTACGACTACGAAGTGCTGGAAGGCTGCGGCGACGTGCTGGAGCACGTGCTGGGCATCGAGGTCGAGTGCCAGTTCAAGCAGATCTACAAGAACCAGAAGACTTTCATCGAGGTCAAGGCGCTGCTCGAGAAGCACGGCTTCATCCTGCGCGACCTGAAGCACCAGGGCGCGTTCGAGTACGAAGTGGTCGAGGTGAATGCGTTCTTCTCGAAGCGGCCGCACGAAGTGGGTGACAAGCTCCAGGCGCTGAAGCTGTGGGAATTCGCGACCGGCATCAACTCGCCGATTTCGTTCGCCCAGCTGAAAGCCAGCAACGGCCCGAATGCCATCTTCTCCAGGGTGACGCCGGAGATGGACAAGACGGTGATCTTCCAGTACTGATCAAACTGATCGCACGATCGACAAACGGGCCACTGGCCCGTTTGTTCTTTATGCGGCGAGCGCGCGCACCAGGTATTGATAGGGCAGGGCGTCCTGCTCGGCCAGCAAAGGATCGGCGCCGCCGGCTTCGGCCAGCTGGCGGATCGCGGCCACCACGGCCGGCGGCGGCTGCTGCGCGGTCACGGTCGTCATGTCGATGATCACGAACCCGCATTCCTGCAGGAGCGCGGCCAGCGATGTGCGGGTGAACAGGTGCAGGTGGCGGCGGTCGTGCAGGACGTCGTCGCGCTGGTTCAGGTTGCCCGACGCGAGCAGCAATTGCATGACCCAGTGCTGGGCGTTGTTGACGCAGGCGACCAGCTCGACCTGGCCCAGCGCCTGGCGGCGCAGGCGTCGCAGGAATGCCCACGGGTCGCGCAGCCGTTCAAGCGTTTCGGGGAACAGCCAGCATTGGGCGCTCGCCAGCTGCTGCCAGTCGCCGTCGTCGAGCTGCTCCGGGTCGCGCGTGATCCTGGATGTGCTCCAGCCGGCCGCCGTGCCGGCCAGGGGCGCCGGGCCGATCTCGATGAAGTGCGAGTTCGGCGTGCGTGCGCGCCACGCCTGGGCGAGCGTCGCGCCGCCCACTTCGGCGACGCTGTGCATGCCGGGACGCATCAACGCGAGCATGGTGCTTTGCTGCAGGCTCAAGTCGCCGGGCGCCGGCTCGGGCACGGCATGCGCCTGGCGGGCATGCGCGTCGTCGGCGGGCATGACGCCCGCGGGACGCTTGACCACGGTCTCCAGCTTGTCCTCGAAGTCGCGCACGAAGCGCGGCGTGTCGAACAGCGCGCTGGTATCGCGCTCCGCGCCCAGGCGCGCGCGCAGGCCGGCCAGGCGCGTGCGGTCGTGGGCCAGGGCCACGGCCAGCGCTTCGTAGTCGCGCAGGTCGTGCGTCACCAGTTCGGGCAGGCCGACCGCGTTCAGCAGGCTGCCGGCCATGCGCGAGCAGAAGGTCCGGCCGGCGCAGGTCAGCACGGGCAGGCCGGCCCACAGGGCGTCGCTGGCGGTGGTGCCGCCGTTGAACGGATTGGTGTCGAGGAACAGGTCGGCCACGCGGAACCTGGCCAGGTAGTCCGCGGGCGCCACGCGCTGCGCGAACAGCAGGCGCGATCCGTCCACGCCGCGCGCTTCGGCTTCGCGGACCAGGTTGGCGCGCGTGGCGTCGTTGTCGGCCACGATCCACAGGACGCCGTCCGGCACCTGCGCCAGGATGCGCATCCAGACGTCGAACACCTCGGGCGTGATCTTGAAGGTGCTGTTGAATGCGCAGAACACGAATTTGTCGTCCGGCAGGCCGCTCGCCGCGCGCGTGGGCGTGGGGCCGATCGCGCGGCGGCGGTCGTTGATCTGGAACGTGTGCGGCATCCGCAGCGGCTGTTCCGTGAAATACGGCTCCAGTGCGAAAGGCAGCACGAAGTCGTCGGCCACCACGTAGTCGATGTCGGGGATGCCGGTCGGGCCGGGAAACCCCAGCCACGTCAGCTGCACGGGCGCGGGACGCCAGCCGAGGATGTCGGCGCGCGCGCCCAGCGTGAGGCCGTGCAGGTCGACGAGCACGTCGATCTCGTGCGCGCGGATGCAGCGCGCCGCCTCCTCGTCCGTCATGCGGTCGATGCGGATGTAGTGGTCCATCGCGCCGACGACGCGCGCGCGCAGCGGCGAGTTGTCCTCGCGGCTCCAGGAGAACGCGTAGACCTCCACGCGCGCTCGGTCGTGCAGCTCGTACAGCTCGGCCGTCAGGATCGACACCGCGTGCGAGCACAGGTCGGACGACAGGTAGCCGATGCGGATGCGCTTATGGGCGTAGCCTTCCGCCGGCGCGAGCCGTTCGGGCGCCACCTGCACCTTGCGCTCGACGAAGTGGCGCGACGCGGCCAGCTGCTCGGCCGGGTCGGAGGACGCGCCCAGCGTCGCGAGGGCCGACGTGTGGCGGCGCTGTTCTTCCACCGTGACGCCGGCAAACGCTTCGTAGATCGGCCAGATGCACAGCTTCTGGCGCAGGTGGACCCAGTGCGTGATGACCTTCGACTGGTCCGGATCGAGTTCCAGGCTGCGCGTGAGGTAGTCCAGCGCTTCGGTCAGGCGCTTGCGGATCTCGCACAGGCGCCCCAGGTTGTTCAAGGTCTGCACGTGCAGCGCCGGCTTCGTCGCCACGTCCGGCACGTCGGACAGGATGGCCTGCCACGCCGCCAGCGCATCGTCCGGGCGGTTCATGCGTTCGTACAGGGTGCCGAGATTCAGGCGCGCCTCGACGAAGGCGGGGGCGATCGCGATGGCTTTCAAGTATTCGCGCTCGGCGCCCGCCTCGTCGCCCACGCTGCCGCGCGCGACGGCGAGGTTGAAGCAGGCCGCATAGGCTGCCGGCGACGTCGTGTGCGCGAGCCACGTTTCGTACAACCGGATGGCTTCCTGCGGCATGCCCAGTTCGGCCATCGTCTGCGCGCCCTGGAACAGCTCGCCGAGCGGCAATACGCCGCGTTCGGCCTGGCGGAACAAAGCATCGGTGTGCGCGGGAACATTCATCCTGGATTGATCTCTCGAGTCGGCTTCGGGAAGCGACATCATACTCTGTCGCTCCGGGCAAGCGAAGGTTTGTAGCCTGTGAGCAACCGCTTGCCGATGACTAGCATGCGTTTTGATGCACGTCTATCAATATTTGAATCTGCAACAACTTGTAATTAAAAAACGACAATTTTTTTCCCGCATTGATGGCCAGTTTCATAGGGAAAGCAAAATTTTGTTCAATTTCATATCTTTAACACAATAGTTAATTCGGGTGCTTTTTTTCGAAAAGGAATTGTTTTCTTGCTAAAGTGAAAAATCGTGCAGTTGGTAAAAAAACACGAAAGCACCGTACCCGTCGATGCTTCCATTTCAAGGCGAGAGACAATGACAACCCATCCGACTTCTTGCGTTTCCCATGCCCGACCCGGGCTGAATCAACTCGTTCTCGGTGTCGCCGCGGCGTTCGCGCTGCTGGCGACGGCACCGGCCATGGCCACCGTGGTCGACTTCGAATCCCTGAGCCCCGACGCCTTCTACCTCGGCGGCGACACGTTCACCGACGGCGGCTACACGCTCAAGGCGCTCGACAATCACGGCCCCAGCGGCAGCAGCGGCGCCGTCGGCCTGCTCGCCAACGGCATGGACCCGACGACCTGCTGGACGGGCGGTTGCCCGACCA
The DNA here is from genome assembly GCF_059491295.1 of Massilia sp. Masssp93. Taxonomy (NCBI): domain Bacteria; kingdom Pseudomonadati; phylum Pseudomonadota; class Betaproteobacteria; order Burkholderiales; family Oxalobacteraceae; genus Massilia; species Massilia sp. Masssp93. The sequence goes on from NZ_CP168502.1 coordinate 6,931,216, forward strand.
ACAACACGAGCCATTTCTACCTGGGCGTCAATGACGGCGGCGTCACGATCAAGAAGAACGACAGCGGCGCGTTCAACCTACGCAGCCTCGATTACGGTTTCGTCGCCCCCGTCGGCGGCCAGCCGAATTTTTCCTACGGTCAGCTGATGCTCACCGGTAACCTCGCGAACGGCACCTCGGTCGACGCGGCGTTCGACTTCGCGGGCACCGACGCCAGCGGCAATCCGCTGTTCGATACGGCCACGCTGCCGACGGCCTTCGGCAACGCGGCGCTGATGAGCCTGACGATCCGCGCCTGCCTGTTCGACGGTATCGGCGGCTGCACCGTCGCGCAGGACTGGTCCGATCCGACGATCTACCAGGCCCAGTTCGCCATCGACAACATCACGCTGGCCACGGTCCCGGAGCCGGGCAGCCTGGCGCTGCTGGGTCTCGGCATGGGCGCGCTCGTCCTGCGCCGCCGCAAGCCGGCTGCCTCGTCCAACCTCGCCTGATCGCCGGAGCCGACCATGAAACTGCGTCCCATCACTTCGGCCGTCCTGTTCGCGCTGACCGTCGCCGCGGCCACCCACGCCTATGCCGACGGCGAAATCCGCCGTTCCTACATCGTCCAGCTGGCCGACAAGCCGGTCGCCACCTATGACGGCACGGTCAGCGGCCTCTCGGCCACCAAGCCGGCCGCCGGGCAGCGCCTGAACGTCGACGCGTCGACCGTCCAGAACTACATCACCTACCTGGAGACGAAGCAGGCCGACGTCCTTGCCACCGTCAACAAGGCCCAGGTCACCAACGAATACAAGGTCGTCTTCAACGGCTTCTCGGCGATGCTGACCGACGCCGAGGTCCGCGCCCTCAAGAAGAATCCCGGCGTCGCCAACATCTCGGCCGACTCGATCCTGCAGCTCGACACGAGCTACACCCCGACGTTCCTCGGCCTCGACAAGCCGGGCGGCCTGTGGGACCAGGTCGGCGGCCAGGACAAGGCCGGCGAAGGCATCATCATCGGCATCGTCGACGGCGGCATCTGGCCGGAGCAGGACAGCTTCGCCGACCACGTCGACGAGAACGGCAACCCGAGCCGTGCCGGCAGCAAGCTGGCCTACGATGCGCCGCCGGCGACCTGGAAAGGCATCTGCCAGACCGGCGAAGGCTTCGCCGCCAGCGACTGCAACAACAAGCTGATCGGCGCACGGTATTTCAAGCAGCCGACGCAGACACTGCACTGGACCGAATTCCTGTCGGCGCGCGATTCCGTGGCCGGTGCCGAAGGCCATGGCGGCCACGGCGACCACACGGCCAGCACGGCCGGCGGCAATGCGCACGTGACGGCCATGACCAACGGCCTGTCGCTGGGCAAGATCACCGGCATGGCGCCGCGCGCCCGCATCGCCGCGTATAAAGTCTGCTGGACCGACGGCGTGACGGGCCTGAATGGCTGCGCCACCTCGAACAGCGTGGCCGCGATCGAGCAGGCCGTGAAGGATGGCGTGAACGTCATCAACTTCTCGATCGGCCCGAACGCGGGCGGCGGCGCGTTCAACGAACCGACCGAAGTCGCCTTCCTCGGCGCCGCCGCGGCCGGCGTGTTCGTGGCCGCATCGGCCGGCAACTCCGGCCCCGCGACGGCGCCGGTCGCGCACATCAGCCCGTGGCTGACCACCGTGGGCAACTCCACGCACAACCGCACGTATGCGGGCGACGTCGCGCTGGGCAACGGCGTGACCGTCACCGGCGCGTCCGGCAACGCCAACACGCCGTCGGCGCCGCTGATCCTGGCGAAGGATGCCGGCCTGGCGGGCGTCGACCCGGCCAGCGCGAACCTGAACCTGTGCTTCGGCCCGGCAGACGGCATCGCCCCGCAGCTGGACCCGGCCAAGGTGACGGGCAAGATCCTCGTCTGCGACCGCGGCAGCAACGTGCTGGTCAACAAGAGCGCGAACGGCAAGACGGCCGGCGCCGTGGGCGTCATCATCGCCAACACGCCGACCAGCGCTACGACGATCCTGAACCAGGCCCACACCGTCTCGACCGTCCACATCACGAGCGCGGACGGCCAGAAGGTCAAGGATTACTATGCCGCGACGCCGGGCGCCACCGCGGCGCTGAACAACCTGCGCGGCATCGTCGATCCGAACATCGTGGCGCCGCAGATGAACAGCAGTTCGTCGCGCGGCCCGAACGTGGCCAACGCCAACATCATGAAGCCGGACGTCACGGCGCCGGGCACGGACATCCTGGCCGCCGTCAGCGCCGACCTGACCCATGCCCAGCGCGATGCGGTCGCCGGCGGCGAGCCGGCACCAAGCAAGGACTTCGCGTTCTACACCGGCACCTCGATGGCGTCGCCGCACGTGGCGGGCATCGCCGCGCTGCTGAAACAGCGCCATCCGGACTGGAGCCCGGCCATGATCAAGTCGGCCCTGATGACGACGGCCTACGACACGTTCAACGATGGCCAGAACGGCGCAGTGCCCTGGGACAGTACGGCCCGGACCACCGGCACGCTGCCATGGGGCCAGGGCGCCGGCCACGTGGCGCCGTCCGTCGCCTCCGACCCGGGCCTCGTGTACGACCTGGGCACGATCGACTATGCGCGCTTCCTGTGCGGCCTCGGCATCACCAACGTGTTCAGCCCGGGCACCTGCTCGGCCGTCGGCTCGATCCAGCCGTACAACCTGAACCTGGCCTCGCTGACGGCGGCCAGCGTGCTGGGCATCCAGACCCTGACCCGCACCGTGACGAACGTCGGCACGGCGGCGGCGACGTATAACGCCAGCGCCGCGCTGCCGGGCTTCACGGTCGCCGTGCAGCCGGCCACGCTGAACCTGGCGCCGGGCGCGAAAGGCACGTTCACGGTCAAGCTGACCCGCACCACGGCCCCGCTGAACACCTGGGTGTACGGCAAGCTGACCTGGAGCGACGGCACGCACATCGTGCGCAGCCCGCTGACGGCGCGCGCCGCCACGATCGCCGCGCCAGCCACGGTGTCGAGCGAAGCGACGTCCGGCACCAAGCTGGTCACCGTCGGCACCGGATTCGGCGGCGCGATGTCGGTCGCCAGGTCCGGCCTGATCCCGGCCACCGAGTTCAACTCGACGGTCGTCACCGCGACGGACACGAGCAACAGCGCGTGCACGGGCGGCGGCGCCACCGGCGTGAACGTGCATACCGTCACCATCCCGGCCGGCACGACCGCGGCCCGTTTCGCCCTGTACGACAGCGACACGAGCGGCGGCGGTGCGTCCGACCTGGACCTGGTGGTGGCGCGCGGTACGACCGTCGTCGGCTCCAGCGGCGGTTCGACGGCGAATGAAATGGTCACGCTGAACAACCCGGCGGCAGGCGACTACAAGGTCTGCGTCGTCGGCTACGCGCCGGTGGGCGGCAGCGCCACGTACAAGCTGTCGACCTGGGTGCTGAGCCCGACCGCGACCGGCGGCAACTTCAAGGCCGTGGCACCGAGCATGGTCGCCGTCGGCGGCACCGCGTCGGTGGTGGTCTCATGGTCCGGTCTCGCGACCGGCAAGCGTCATCTGGGTTCGCTCACCTACCTGGCCGGAGCGACCCCGGTCGGAACGACGATGGTCGAAGTCGACACGACCGACCCGATCCCGTTGTTCCAGAACGCCGGCAACAAGCAGGCGAAGGTCGAGTAATCGTCGGATTACTGCTCGACTTGAGGCCGCCACGAGCGGCCTTTTTTTATAACGTCGTCCCGTAGGGTGGGCGGCCCGCCGCCCACGCGTGACGCAGCATGAACGCAGACGTCCGCGCGGGCTCGGGGAGCCCGCCCTACCGGGATAGATGTTTAGTGCGCCCTGTGTTTCAGCGCGCCACGGGCGCCATGCCGCCCGGACCGGCGCCGGCGGCGCGCAGCACGCAATGGCCGGCGGTGCACGCCGCGCCCGGATCGGGGACGACGGAGCAGGTCGACATCATGCCCTTTTTCGTGTCCTCGGCGCTGCGCGCGGCCGCGTGTGCGGCCACGAGCGCGCGCAGGCGCGAGCCGTCGCTATTCTTGCTGGACCAGGCCAGGTAGCGCTCGGGACCGCCGCAGGCCTTGTGGCCGACGCCGATCGTGTGGCACTGGGCGTCGGTGTCGCACGCGGCATCGCCGCGCTCGGCCTCGATGCGCGCCAGCAAGGGCGCGCTGCCATTGGATGCGGCGGTAGCCTGCGGCGCATCGCTGCGGCAGGCGCTGCTCGCCAGCAGCAGGGCCAGGCCGGCCAGGCGGGCGAGGGTGCGGGATGGGATGAGCGGGTTCATGGCCCATGATCGCGTGCGCGGCCGCGCTTGGCAAGGGGCGCACGCCTGGCGTCACGGCGAAGTCATAATCGGCAGCCGTAGGGTGGGCACCCCGTGCCCACGTATACGCCCGTCACGGCGAAGTCATAATCGCCAGCTACAGTGCCAGTCATCGATATGGCCGGCGGGACAAGCGCGATGGGTGGGCGTCTGGTGGAGCAGGAAGGCAGGACGGGCAAGCGCATCCTCGTGCTGAGCGTGCCCGCGGGCGCCGGGCATACCCGCGTCGCGGAAGCGATCCGTGCCGGGGCCGAGGCCCAGCCGGGCGGCGCCGAGGTGATCCACCTGGACGCCACCGCGTACGCGACGCCGCGCCTGCGCAAGGTCTACGCCGACCTCTACATCATGCTCGTGCGGCGCGCGCCGATTGTATGGAGCTGGATCTACCAGTACACCAACGGCGCCGCGCCGGACGGCTGGGCCCACCGGCTGCGGCGCCGGATCGAGCGCCGCGACAGCGCGCCCCTGCTCGGAAAGATCGCGGCGCTGCGCCCGGACGCCATCGTCTGCACGCATTTCCTGCCGGCCGAGATCCTGTCGCGCGAAGCCGCGGACGGCACCTTGCCGTGTCCGGTGTGGGTGCAGGTGACCGACTTCGACCTGCACCGCATGTGGGTGCACCGGCACGTTGCCGGCTATTTCGCCGGCAACGACGAGGTCGCCTTCCTGATGTGCAAGCAGGGCATCCCGGGCGACACGATCCACGTCACCGGCATCCCCGTCATGCCGGCATTCACGCGCCAGCTGGAGCGCGCCGAATGCGCCCGCGCGCTCGGCATCGACCCCGGCCGCATGACGTTCCTGCTGATGGGCGGCGGCGCGGGCCTGGGCGGCCTGTCCATGCTGGCGCAGCGCTTGCTGGCCATTCCCGGCAATTTCCAGCTGATCGTCCTGGCCGGCCGCAATGCCGACGAGCTGGCGGTGCTGCAACGCCTGGCGGCCGCGCATCCGGGCCGCCTCGTGCCGCAGGGTTTCACCGATCGGGTCGAACGCCTGATGGCGTGCGCCGACGTGGCGATTACGAAGCCGGGCGGGGCGACGACGGCGGAATGCCTCGCCATGGGCCTGCCCATGATCGTGAACGCGTCGATTCCCGGACAGGAAGAACGGAATGCCAATTTCCTGCTCGAGTATGGCGCGGCCATGAAGGCGTTCGATGCGCCGTCGCTGGAATACCGCGTCCGCTACCTGATGGCCCATCCGGACGAGCTCGAGACGATGCGCCTCCGCGCCCGCGCGCTGGGACGGCCGCACGCCGCCGCCGCCGTACTTGCCACCGTCCTTGCCGCCGCCCCGAAACGACCCGAACCCATTGATGCCTTTGTTTGAACTCTCCCATGCCGGCCAGTTCGTCGCGACGCTGGCCGCCGTCGTCGTGGCCGCCTATTTTTTCGCCCGGGTCGAAGTCGAGATCGAAGGCGAGGCGGGCTGGGCGGCGAATCTGCCCACCTGGCGCATCGACGACCATCCGTTGCTCGACATCTTCTGGGGCGGCCGCACGCTGACCGGCTACCACGCGTGGATGTTTTCCTTCATCGGCGTGATCTTTCATTTCCCGCTGGCCTTCATGGGGCAATGGTCGCTGGCGCTGGAAGCGCGCGCGCTGGGCGCCGTCATGCTGTTCTGGATCGTCGAGGACTATCTCTGGTTCGTCGTCAACCCCGCCTTCGGCTGGCGCCGCTTCAAGCGCGAACTGGTCCCGTGGCACAAGCGCTGGTTCGCCGGCGCGCCCGTCGACTACTGGACATTCGGCGTCGTCAGCGCGCTGTTGTTCTGGTACGCGTACTGATCGTTCCCGCGCCGCGCCGCGTGCCGAGGTCGAGCGCGTGGCGCACGCGCTGGCACAGTTCGCCCGGCGTGCGCGCAATCAGCTCGTGGGGAATCTCGAATTTTTCGGTCAGCCGGTCGAAGTCCTCGAAACCGTACGACACCATGAACGGATGCATGCCCGTGCCGATCGCGGCCGCGAAGTCCTTGTGCTCGTCGCCGCAGACATAGGCCCGTGCCGGATTGATGCCGAACTGCTCGCGGAGCGCGCGGAACTGGCTCGTCTTCTTTTCGGAGAGCGGAATGTGGACGAGGAAGTCGAGCGCGTCGATGTCGACGTCGTGGCGCTGGAACAGCTGGCGCAGCGTCTCCAGCGGTTCGTTCGTGATGTTGCGCGTGACCATGCCGACGACGACGTCCGGCGCCGCGACCAGTTCCCGCACGAGATCCGGAATGCCTTCGTACATGGCCGCTTCCTGCCGGTAGACTTCCGTGAGGCTGTCGACCAGCCTGGCGCGGCTGTTCTTGCGCAGGTTCTTCTTGATGATCGACGGGAATTCCTTCAACCCGCCCAGGTATTTGAAGAGGTTGTGGCGCTTCTGGAAGCTGGCTTCGTCGCCGATGTCCAGCCCGTGCCGCGCGAAGGCCGTCTCGATGGCGGAAAAAGCGTCGATGGTGGTGCCGTCCGCGTCGAGGATCAGCAGGCGTTTCCTGGATTTGTACATGGGGGTCGTGGCCGGATTCCGTTGCCTCATCATACCCGTGGGCATGTTACCGGCGTATGACGCGGTGCCGGCCGTGCGGTCCGGAATCGCCGTTCGTGGTGAAATGGCGCGTCGCCCACGGCCATCAAGCAGCACGAGGTGGCCGCGTCGCCGGCGCATCCGGAATATCTCGTCGTCAGCGACAAGACCGGGGCGGAGGCGGCCCACAAGGGGAGTGCGCTCAAGAAGGTCTGAACGACGGCATCATCGCGGGCGTGTCCTCATTCAGTCGCGCTCGATGTCCGCGTTCGCGTCGTTGCGGATGAACCCGGCGTCGTGGATCGCGAAGACCCGGTCCGGGATCGCCTTGTGGTCGACGCTCGTCACGCGCCACACGATGCGGCCGTCGGCGGCCTGGATCAGCAGCGGCAGCTTCGCCGTCGCGCTCCAGCATACGTGCGTCGTCTGCGTGCCCTGGACGAGGGCGACCCATTCGCAGGCGCCGATGGCGTGCGCGGCGCCGTGCGGCGTGGCGGCCGGCACGAGCCGGTAGTCGCCCTTGGGATGGCGCAGGCCGTGGCCGAGGTCGAACCAGTCGGTGAACTGGCCGATGCGGTACAGGTTGTCGCGGTCGATGTCGGTGCGGATTTTTTTACCGAGGTCGAGCACGGACAGCCGGTAGTCCGGACTGCCGGCCGCGCGCACCGCGAAGCTTTCGGCCTTGTCGTCCGTGCGGCGGCGGATGCGGCGCTCGCCGTCGCGCCAGACTTCCACATGGTGTTCGGCGCCGCCGGCGAGATAGGTGGCCTGGAAGTGGGTGGCGGGCGGCTCGCCGCGCGTGCTGAAGACGTGCTCGAAGTCGGGCGCGGCGGCGTGGGACAGGGGCGCGGAAAACACGGCCGCGGCCGCCGTGCAGAGCACGAGCGACCGCGACGCGCGCCTTCCGGCGTGGCCGGGAAGGGCGTTATTCAATGAGGACTCCTTGGGTCGTCAGTTGCGCACGGCGCGGGCCGAGTCGAAGTAGCGGTACGACTTGCCGCCCACGGTCAGGTCCTTCACCGACAGCTCGATGTTGTACGTGCCTTTGGTCAGCGTCGTGTCCTTCGCGGCGCCGGTCGGATCCGTCGGCAGTTCGAACGTGAGACCGGTGGCCGCGGCGGCCGGGGTCACCGTCGACGGGGTCACGGTCGGCACGTCCTTGGTGGCCGGCGTCGCGAGGCCCTCGTTCAGCACGCGGCCATCGGCTTGCGGCATGGACAGGCCGAGCAGGTACGCCACGGTCGGGGCCACGTCGACGTTGCCGGACGGCGTCGTGACGACTTTATTCGCCAGGAACGACGGGCCGTTGGCGATCAAGGTGTTGTGCACGTCCGCGATGCCGAAGCTGCCGTGCATGCCGCGCTGGCCGCCGAAACTCTCGAACTCGATGCCCGGCATGCCCTGCACCGACGTGTTGTAGTCCCACGAGAACGAGACGACGACGTCCGGCTGGCCGTTGTTCTGGCGCTTGGCGTTTTCCAGGTTGACCTGGGCCAGCGCGAGCGTGCCCGGGATGCTGCCGTAGCGGCTGTCGACGAAGATCGCGCCGTATTCCTCACGCTGCTGGAGGAACGTCACGAGCTTCTGGACCGTGGCCGCATCGTGGCCCGGCACATAGAAATAGTCGGACCCGCCGTTCGCGGCGACGACGATGCCGTTGGCCGGCAGGCTGCCCGGCGCCGGCACCTTGAAGCTGGCGACCGGTTTCGCCAGGCCCGCGCTGATGGCCTGGTACTTGGCGTTGGCGCTGCCGCACAGGCTGCCGGTCGCGTCGACCTTGACCGGCATGACGGGCTTGCCGTCGGCGGTGAGGCCGACCATGGCGCTCGTCGAGCAGCCCGCGCCGTCATAGGCTGCGAAGCCGCGGTAGGTCAGCAGGTCGGCCGAGCGCACGTCGCCCGAGAACGAGAAGCCGTTGGCATCCACTGCGCCGATGGCCGCGCCGCTGACGCCGCCGCTCGGCACCGTCGCCGACGCGGTGATGGCGCGCAGCGGGAAGGTCGACACCGGCCCCGAGACGCTCGAGTGGCCGTGGTCGGACACGACGACGATATTGGTCGCGCTGTCCATGCCGTTGGCGCGCAGCGCGGCGATCAGCTCGCCCAGGCGCGCATCCTGCGAGCGCAGGCCCGCCTTCATGTTGGCGCTGCCGGGGCCATAGCCGTGCTCGACGTTGTCCGGCGTGCGGAACCAGATCAGCGACAACATCGGCTTCTTCTGCGGCAGGATGTATTGCGTGTACACCGACATCATGTACTTGTTGGCCGCGTCTTCCGGCGCGCCCTGCGTGGTGTCGGCCGAATCGCGCGCGGCGACGGTCACGTTGCCGGCCGGGTCGAACGCGGTCGTGTTGAAGGTGACGTAGCCGGCGCGCGCCGTCGGATTGCCGTTGGTGGCGGCGAGCGTGACGGCGTCGGCGCCGGCATAATTCTTGACGACGTTGGCCGGCACGGCGAAGCCCGCGCCCTGCAGCTCGGTAACGAGGCTGCGCGGCTGCACGGTGTTTTCGTCGAGGAAGACGCCGCCCTTGCCGAGATCCTGCAGGTAGGCCGCGCCCGACTTGCCGATCGTGGCCGTCGTCAGACCGGCCGCCTGCGCCGTGGCGAACAGGCTCTTCACGTGCAGGAGCTGGCCGCCGTAGTAATCGTTCAGCGTCGTCAGCACCGCATAGTCTTCGGTGAACACGGGGTCCTGGTAATCCTGGGCCGCGCCGCCGGCGCCGCTACCGGCCGGGATTGCGTTGGCGCTGCCTTGCGGCGGCGTCCAGAACGTGTTGCCGTAGAAGCCGCTGGTCTTGGGGAACGAACCCGTCGCGAACGACGACGAGTTCATCATCGTGAAGGTCGGGTAGGTCGAGTGGTTGTCGCTGAAGTTGACGCCGCTCTGGCGCAGCGCGTACAGGTTCGGGGTGTCCGTCGCATTGACGGAATCGGGGCGCAGGCCGTCCCACACCATGATGATCGTGCGGGTGGCGGCCGGAGCCGCCGGCGTGGTGGTGCCGGAAGCGCTGCCCGGCGTGGTGGCCGCGGTGGTGGTGCGGTTGCTGTCGCTGCCGCAGGCGGCCAGCAGGATGCCGAGCGCGAGCGGGGTAATCAAGGTCTTTGCTAACCTCACGAGGAGTCTCCTGGTCAGAGTCGGGAATACGCGATCGATGGATCGGGCCGCGCACAGAATCGTCCAGGGGCGTGACACGTTCGTGACAAAAATGGCAATGGCCAGGTTCTGTTACAAAGTTAATGTTCCGGTAATGTTGGTGGGTGCTTTGGGGTAGACGGCACTGTCTGACATTTCGCACGGAAATGCTTCTAGTGCTCCATATCATTAAGTGGGCTCAAGCACTTGGAGGCGTCATGAAGCACGAAGGACACGGTGTCATAGGCATCGATGACGATCCAAGGCTCGGCGATTCGCGATCCACCGCAGTCGCAACACGGATCGCGCTCGCCGGCGCCGCGTTACTCATGTTCCTCTCCGGCCCCGATGGCGTAGCTCGTGCAAACGAGCGATCAACTGCAGTGATCAGCCTGCACTTGCAAAAAGACGCATCGTTTGTAAGCGTCCGTGCGCGTCTCATTCAATCCGGATGGAAGCCGATTCGCATCCATGCCGACGATAGCTATGAGTACGATGGCACGGAAAAACGCCTCGCTGACCGAAAATTCCTTGAAGTCGATTCTTGTTCCACCGACAGGGGAAGTCTTTGTATTTTTTACTATGCTAAGGACGGCACTTGCTTGCGCGTTGATACTGTAGGCGAACAAGTGGACGCGATGCGAGTGACGAGATGGGACAACGCCTGCCCGAACGAGCCGCCAAGGATCTCCAACGCAGGCGCGCAGCGCGCGATTCAATAAGTCAGCGTAATCAGCGACACCGCCTGCCGCGGCAACTGCATCCTGACCGTGGCCGTACCGTCCCGCGTCTCCACGGTCGCATCCGCCCCCAGTTGCGCGAGCTCGCTCGCTGTCTGCAGCTCGGCCACTTGTGCCGCCGTCGGATGCGAAGGCGAGCCCATGCGCTTCCAGGCGCTGTACGAATTGCTGTGCTCCTGGTCGATGCGGAAGTGCCGCAACTGCACCTGTCTGGCGGGAATGCCGGCGATGTGCAGTTCGACCGGGGAGCCGGCGTCGATGATGTCGTCGTCGTGGTAATTCCAGACCATGACGGCGATGTGGTGCGCATCCTTCGCGGCCAGCGCGTCGATGTCGGTGCGCGCGCCGCGCACGCCCGCGGCCTGGATGCGCGCCGCGTCGTAGGCCTGGTCGCCCGTCACCGCCACGCGCTCGCCGCGCAGCTTGCCGAGCATGCGGAACACGTTCAGCACCGGCTTGTCGACGCCGTTGGTCGCCAGGTCGCGGAAGCCCGCGAACCACGGCTGGTCCTCGAACTCGAACGACCAGTTCACCGCGCCGATCAGGTTCACGCCGCGCCGCGCGGCCAGGTCGTACTCGCGCGCGATCGAGGCGGCCGTGTAGCTGGCGTACGGCGTGCCGTTGCGGTAGGCGTTTTCGGGGTTGGTCTGCATGCCGCAGGCGGCGCAGCCTTCCGGGTCGGATTCGCCGATGATGACGGGGATGTTCTTCAGTTCCGGGTATTTTGCGACGAGCGCGAAGCCTTCGTCGAGGTGGCGGAAATGCGTGTCCATGCCCATCCGCACGATGCCGTCGACGACCTTGGGCGCGCCCTTGGCGTGGAAGGCGACGAAGTCCAGCGGCGAGCCGGTCTTGCCGGTCGCGTAGTTCGTCTCGTGCAGGCAGTGGCGCAGGAAGTCGTCCATGAAGCGTCCGGCGGCGGCCGTGTGGGGCCCGCCGATGCGCGCCGTCGGCAGCGCGCGTTTCACCGCGTCGGCCGCGTAGTCGTACATTTTGAAGTACTCGTGTTTCGTGTCCGGCGCGATCAGGTACAGGCCGTCCGGCTCGTTCCACACTTCCCAGTACCAGCTCTCGACTTCCTTCTGCCCGTAGCGCGCCACGCTGTGCTTGACCCATTGGTAGATCAGCTCGGACCACTTGCCGTAATCCTTCGGCGGCGTGGCCCAGCCGGTCATGATGTCCTGGTAGGGCGTGCCGGGCTTCCAGTGGTGGCGATACGGTTGCGGGCGTTGCGACAGCGCTTCCGGCATGAAGCCGATCTGCGCCAGCGGCTTCATGCCGCGTTCGATGTACGTGTCGAAGATGCGGTCGACGATGGTCCAGTCGTAGACCGGCCTGCCGTCCTTGTCCTCGGTGTACATATTCGTCGAGCCCCACTTGAGCGCGTAGCTGCCGTCGCCCGACGTCATGAGGTTGTGCGTGCGGACGTGGACGGGGACCGGGCTCAGGGCGGCGATCTCGCTCAGCAGCTTCTTGCCGTTGGGCGCCGTCGTGTAATTCGGTTCATCGTAGCCGAACCACGCCCAGATCGGCGTCATCGGCCCTTTTATCCGGGTGGCGTCGACGGTGAGCTTGACGGGCGCCGGGGCCGCCGGTTCGGCGGCGCACAGCGGCGCGCAGGCCGCGAGGAGGAGGGCGGCGAGATGTCTCTTCATTGTTGTTCTCGTGGATCGGACAGATGACCCAATGCTAGGCCGAACCCAAGGGGGCGTCCAATCATGGTTTTGACGATTTCTATATCGAATCGAATATCGGACCGGCGGGAAAGCACGGCCGGAAATGAAAACGCCACCTCGCAGGTGGCGTTCATGTCCGATGGTTGCCCGCTCAGCTCTTGCGGACGAACTCCGATTTCAGGCTCATCGCGCCGAAGCCGTCGATCTTGCAGTCGATGTCGTGGTCGCCGTCGACGAGGCGGATGTTCTTGACCTTGGTGCCCTGCTTGACCACGCCGCCGCCGCCTTTCAGTTTCAGGTCCTTGATGACGGTGACGGAATCGCCGTCCTGCAGCACGTTGCCGGCCGCGTCGCGCCATACGCGGGCCGCCTCGTCCGCGGCCGCTTCGGCCTTGACCGGCCATTCGTGCGCGCATTCCGGGCAGACGTAGTTGCCCGAGCCGTCTTCGTAGGTCAGTGCGGAACCGCAGGCGGGGCAGGGTGGAAGGGTCGTCATGGCAGTATGTGGATGAAAGGAACGGTGGAATGCAAAACGCCAACCGGATGGGTTGGCGCTCTGTTCTGAATCTTGGTGGCCCGGGGCGGAATCGAACCACCGACACAAGGATTTTCAATCCTCTGCTCTACCAACTGAGCTACCAGGCCAAGGCGGCGCAGTATAGCACGGGTTACGCGAAATCCATAATTTTTGTCGCGCCGGCGGTTCAGGAACGCGCCGCCGCCCGTTCCTCGTGCTGGCGGTCGAGCGCCATGCGCAGCTCCTTGCGGCCCTTGGCTTCCTCGTAGCGGCGCTGCTCGTCCGGCCCGAACGGACGCAGGGGCGGGACGGGGACCGGCTGCTTGTCGTCGCCCACGGCCACCATCGTGAAGAAGCAGCTGTTCACGTGGCGCACCTGCTGGGTGCGGATGTTCTCGGCCACGACCTTGATGCCGATTTCCATCGACGTGCGGCCCGTGTAGTTCACGGCGGCCAGGAACGTCACCAGCTCGCCCACGTGGATCGGCTGGCGGAACGTCACCTGGTCGACGCTCATCGTCACGACATAGGTGCCGGCGTAGCGGCTGGCGCAGGCATAGGCCACCTGGTCGAGCAGTTTCAGGATGTTCCCGCCGTGCACGTTACCGGAAAAATTCGCAGTATCCGGTGTCATCAGGACCGTCATGGTGAGTTGGTGGGCGGGCAGGTTCATGGCGTCGTGCGTAAAGAGGAAGGATAGGGACGATGTTGCCTGAGAAACCCACTGACGGCAACCGCCCCTTCTTTTGCTCAGAACTCTTCCCAGTCCGCGTCGATCGTGGCGGCCGGCTTGCGGACGGGCGCGCGCACCGGGGCGGGCGCCATCCGTGCCGGCTTCGCCGTAGCGGGCCTCGCCGCGGGCGCCAGCGCGGGGGCGGTGCGGCGGGCCGGCGGCAGCGCGGGCTTCGTCGCGGTCGGCGCCGGCCGCGCCTTCGCCTCGACGCGGAACAGCGCCACCCGCTCGGCCAGCGCCTGCGCCTGCTCGTGCATCGACTGGGTCGCGGCCGCCGATTCCTCGACGAGGGCCGCGTTCTGCTGGGTCACGCCGTCCATCTGCACGATGGCCTGGTTGACCTGGCCGATGCCGCCGGCCTGTTCGCGGCTGGACGCGACGATCTCGTTCATGATGCCGGTGACGCGTTTGATGCTGTCGACGATGTCGTGCATCGTCTGCCCGGCCTGGCCGGCCAGGGTCGCGCCGTCGGCGGCGCGCTGGGTCGACGCATCGATCAGGTCCTTGATTTCCCTGGCCGCGGCGGCCGAGCGCTGGGCCAGGGCGCGCACTTCGGCCGCGACGACGGCGAAGCCGCGTCCCTGTTCGCCGGCGCGCGCCGCTTCCACGGCGGCGTTCAGCGCGAGGATGTTGGTCTGGAACGCGATGCCGTCGATGACGGCGATGATGTCGACGATGCGCTCCGACGAGGCGTTGATCGCGCCCATCGTGTCGACCAGCTGGCCGACCATCGCGCCGCCCTGCTGCGCCACGCGCGCGGCGTCGCCCGCCATGCGGTTTGCTTCGTCGGCGTTGGTCGAGTTCTGGCTGACCGCCTGCGTCAGTTCTTCCATCGACGCCGCCGTCTCTTCCAGCGCCTGCGCCTGGCTTTCGGTGCGCTGCGACAGGTCCTGCGTTTCGCCGGCCATCGCGGCCACGGCGGCAACGATCGTGCCGGTGCCTTCGCGCACGTCGGCGACGATGCCCGCGAGGCTGGCGCGCATGCGTTCGAGGGCGGCCATCAGGCTGTCGTTGTCGCCCGGCCTGAGGGGTACGGCCACGCACAGGTTGCCGTCCGCGATCTCGGCCGCCACCAGCGCCGCGGCGGCCGGCTCGCCGCCCAGGCGCCGGAACAGGACACGCCCGAACACGGTGCCGGCCGCGATGCTGAAGGCGAGCGTGGCGAGGCACAGCGCCGAGAGGACCTTGCTGCTGCGGTCCGCGCTGCCGAGCACCGCGGCGACGCGCGTGTCGATCTCCTTTTGCTGCAGTTCCAGCAGCGCCTTGACCCGGCCGAGATACGCCGTCACGGCGGGCACGAATTCGTCGTCGAAGTACTTGCGGGCTTCCGCGTCCTTGCCGCCGGCCTTGAGGGCCATGACGCGGTCGCGCGTGGCGATGTAGCGCTGGCGCGCCGTGCCGATCTGCCCGAACACGGCATGCTCCTCGGGCGTGTCGAGCAGCGCGCCGACCTGCTGCTGCAGCGCGGTGGTGCGCGTCGTCGAGTCTTGCGTTTCGGGCGCGTAGTACGTCGCGAGTTCCGGATCGGCGGAGCGCGCGATGGACCCCGTGCGCTTGGCGGCGACCGACGTGTTCAGCAGCCAGCCGGAAATCAGGCGCTCCTTGGCGAGCGGCCGCCGGGTGAGGGCCTGGGTGTCGTCCGACAGGACTTGCAGGCGCCAGATGGCGATGGCCGTCGCGAGGAACGACAGGGCGATGACGATGGCGAACGCGAACCTGAGCTGGTTGCGCACGCTGACGCTGACACTGAAGGTGGCGGATGGTTTCATGGGGCTCCTTGGTTTCTCGGACAACAAGAACCAATGAAAGTCGCATCGGAGCCGGTCCGCCTTGAGGCGACTCAGGACAGTGCACTATATGTCGGCACGCCTATCCGGCGCGGGTGAAAATCGGGAGCGGCAGGGCCGGCGCCCGTCTGCTAGGATGACGGGATGGCTCTCCTGCTCGTCCCCGGCTTCATGGCCGACGAAACCCTGTGGGACGACATGCTGCCGGCGCTGGCGCGCTTCGGCCCCGTCGTCCACGCCGACCTGCGCCACGACACGTCGGTCGAGGCGATGGCGCGCCGCGTCCTCGAGACCGCACCACCTTCCTTTTTGCTCGTGGGTTTTTCGATGGGCGGCTACGTCGCCCGCGCGATCGCGCGCCAGGCGTCGGCACGCGTGCGCGCGCTCGTGCTGATTGCCACGTCCACCCGCGGCGACACGGCCGCGCTGCAGAAGCGCAAGGGCGCGATCGCGAGCGCGGCGCCGTCCATCGCCTTCAGCGGCTTGAGCCGCACAGCCGTCGCCACGTCGTTGCACCCGGACCGCCGCGACGACGACGCGCTGATCGAGCGGATACGCGCGATGGGCACGCGTCTCGGCGGCGAGGTGTTCCGGCGCCAGTCGATGCTGGACCGGCCGGGCGACCTCGAACGTTCCGGCGAGATCCGCTGCCCGACGCTCGTCGTGGCCGCCGCGCAGGACCAGTTGCGCAGCCTGGCGGAGGCGCGCGAGATGGCGGCCGCGATCCCCGGCGCCACGCTCGCCGTCATCGAGGACACCGGCCACATGATCCCGATCGAGGCGCCGCGGCGCCTGCTCGACGTGATCGTGCCCTGGCTGGCGGCGCACACGGCCGGTTGATGCGCGGCGTCAGCCCTGCCAGGGCGTGAACAGGATGCCGTTCGCGATCAGGTCCGCCACCGCGTCGTGGTTCTCGCCGCTCTCGCTGAACGCGGCCAGCACGTCCGGCAGGCTCGCCTGCCTGGCGTCGAGGACGTGCAGCCAGTAGTCGTACCCGGCCTGCTCCGGTGTCCGGTGCAGCACGTTGTGATACAGCCGGTTCACGAGGTCGGCATTGCTCGCCCCGCCGTACATGTCCTTGAACTCGTTCGACGTCGCAAAGCCGGCCGCCAGGTCCTGCACGGACGAGCCCTTGTCCATCGCACCGATCCAGTAGCCCAGTCCGGGCAGGTCCGGCGTACGGTCGAACGCGGCACGATAGAAGCGGTAGGCCGCGCCGGCGCCGCCGTCCGTGTCCAGCGCCAGCGTGGCGTCGGCGAAGGTCACGCGTTCGATGCCCTGCAGCGTGTCGGTGCCGTCGGTGCCGCCCGTTCTCTGGTCGGCCACGTGCCAGCCGGCGGCGTCGTGGCTGATCTTGTAGTCGCCTGACTTGCCGTCGTAGCTGGCCGTATCGCGGCCGGTGCCGCCGGCAAGCACGTCGTTGCCGGCGCCGCCGTGCAGGACGTCGTCGCCGTCGCCGCCGTCGAGGGTGTCGTTGCCGGCGGTGCCGGCCAGCTGGTCGGTGCCGGCGGTGCCGGTGTGGGTTTCGCCGGGTGTCGGCGCCGGTGGCGTGGGTGTGGGTGTGGGTGTGGGCGTGGGTTCCGGCGTCGGCGCCGGGGAGGGCAGCGGCGTGGGCGTGGGCGCCACGTCCGGATGCGGGTTGACGCCGCCGACGATGTTGTCCGCGACGAGCGTCGATGCCTGCACGTTCTTCAGCGTCAGCGCGGTCTGGAAGCCGGATGGGCCGCCCGGGCCGTCGGCGTCGAACTGCACCAGTGTGTCGGTGCCGTTCTGGTCGAGGCGCAGGTAGCCGCTGCCGAACGGATTGGCGCCGTGGCTGTACGCTTCCAGCAGGGTGGAGAGATCGAGCTTGTCGCCGTCTTTGCCCGCCTGGAAGTCGGTGACGAAGTAATTCGCCCCGGCGCTCGCGCCGGCCACGAACACATCGTGCCCGGTGCCGCCCGTCGCGACGGCCTCGTTGGGGCCGGCGAACGCGGGGTCGACGGTGAACGTGTCGTCGCCGGCGCCGCCGTCGAGGACGACGTGAAAGGCCTGCGTGGCTTCCCGGTTGGCGCTGACGGACAGCGTGTCGTTGCCGCCTCCGCCCTGGAGCAGGTCGTTGCCGCCCGAGGTCTGGAGCGTGTCGTCGCCATCGCCGCCGACGAGCGTGTCGTTGCCGTTGCCGCCGACGAGCATGTCGTCGCCCGCGTCGCCCATGAGGAGGTCGTTGCCGTCCTGGCCGTCGATGTGGTCGTTGCCGTCGCCGCCGTGGATCGTGTCGTCGACGCTGGTGCCGGTCAGTATGTCCTTGCCCGCCGTGCCTTCGAGCAGCGAGCCCTTCGTCGAACCGTCGGTCGGCCAGCCGCCCGTGTTTTCCGGCACGAGTTTCGTCATGTCGACGTTCTTCAGGATGACGATGTCGTGATAATCGTCCGGACCGTTCGCGCCGTCCCGGTCGAGTTGCAGGACCGTGTCGGCGCCGCGCTGCAGGAACCGGTAGTAGCCGCCCGAGAACGGCGTGGCGCCGCTCGGGGCGCCCGTCCAGTACGAGGAGGACGTCAGGACGTCGCCGCCCGCGCCGGCCTGGAAGTCGGTGATGGTGATCGCGATCGGGTCATCGAAGCGGTTCTGGTCGACGCGGTAGGTATCCTTGCCGGCGCCGCCCGACAATTGCACGTCCGCGGCGTTGTCCCCGAACAGGTCGATGTAGAAGGTATCGTCGCCGTCGCCGCCGCTGGCATGGATGACGTCGCCGTCGCGCACGTGGCCGCCTGCCAATATGATGTCCAGCACGTCGTTGCCGCTGCCGCCATCCAGCGTGTCGCTGCCGTACCAGCTGTCCAGCACGTCGTTGCCGGCGCCGCCATGCAGCACGTCGTTGCCCGTCATGATGGTCGAGGGCTGGTTGCCGACGCGGTCGCCGTCCAGGTTGTCGTCACCGGCGCCGCCGTCCAGGGTGTCGTTGCCGATGCCCCCGTCGAGTGTATCGTTGCCGAGACCGCCGCTGAGCGTGTCGTCGCCGGCGCTGCCGATCAGCCAGTCCGCGCCGGTCGTCCCGGTCAGCACGTGGCCGCTGCCGACCACGTCGTAACCGCTCCAGAAATTGTCCGCGCCGAGGGCGGTGTGGTCCACGTTCTTCAGGATTAGGAGGTCGGTGAAGCCCAACGGTCCGCCGCCGTCGCGGTCGGCCAGCACCACGGTGTCGGCACCGCGCTGTTCGAGTCTCAGATTGCCTTGCGGGCCGAACACCGAATCGTTCGTGGCGCGCGCGATCGCCGACAGGTCGATCCGATCGCCGCCGCTGCCGGCCTGGAAATCGGTGATGGTGACGAGGCTCGTGTCCGTCGCCACTTCGATGATGTAGGTGTCGTGGCCGGCACCTCCGTGCGCCATCACCTGGCCCCCCCAGCCTCCCAGCGCCAGGATCATGGTATCGTCGCCGTCGCCGCCTTCGAGGTGGAGCGGGCCTGTCGACGGCGTCAGGCCGAAGTCGGTACTTACCTTCAACACGTCGTCGCCGCTGCCGCCGTCGAGTGTATCGTTGTAGCTGTTGCTGTCCAGGGTGTCGTTGCCCAGGCCGCCCAACAGGACGTCGCCGTCGCCATGGTAGACGGTGAGCACGTCGTCGCCGTTGCCGCCGTCGAGGGTCGTGTGGCCATGTTCTCCTCGCAGCTGGTCGTTCCCGTCGCCGCCTTCCAGCGTGTCGTTATACATGCCGGCGAGGTTGTCGTTGCCGCTGCCGCCGAACAGGTGGTCGTTGCCGCTGCCGATCAGCACGTCCTGGCCATCGTCGCCGTACAGCAGGTCGGTGCCGCCTTGCCCGCCCCACAAATAGTCGTTGCCGCCGCCGCCGTGCAGGACGTCGTCGAGGAAGTCGCCGACCAGCGAATCGTCGCCGGCGCCGCCCTGCAGGTCCAGGCCGGCCGGCGAGCCGTCCGGGTGGATACCTATCGGGAAGTTGTCGCTCGTGAGGGACGCCGCGGCGACGTTTTCCAGCACGGCCATCGTCTTGCCCGTCGTGTCGGATGGGTTGGCGAGCAGTACGAGCCGGGTATCGTTGCCGTCCTGGACGAGGCGCAGCACGCCAGCCGCGCCAAACGGATTGCCGAGAAATTCAAAACCGTGAAACAGCGGGACGACATCGAGCACATCACCGCCCTTGCCAGCCTGGAAATCCTTGATGACGAGCGTGTCGGATGGCGTGTCGGTCACGGTGAAGCCGAACGTGTCGATGCCGGCGCCGCCGGTGACGTCGACGACGGCATGCGCGACGTCGTTGGTGCGGTCGATGGTGATGGTGTCGTTGCCGTCGCCACCGTCGACCGTGAAGTGCCACGTCCGGCCCGGCGTCGTGTCGTTCAGGACGATTCGGATCGTGTCGTCGCCGGTGCCGCCGTGCACGACGTCGTTGCCGTTGCCGGCCGTGAGGACATCGTTGCCGGCGCCGCCATCGAGGGTCGAGTCGCCGCGCTCCGCATTGGTCGGCACGCTGGAGCCGTCGATGGTGTCGTTGCCGGCGCCGCCGTCCAGCACGTTGGCGCCGAAGCCGTCCACGAGCGTGTCGTTGCCGTCGCCGCCGGCGAGGGTGTCGTTGCCCGTGCCGCCGGACAGGCTGTCGTTGCCGGTGCCGCCGTCGAGGCTGTCGTTGCCCACGTCGCCGCGCAGTACGTCGTTGCCCGCGCCGCCGTGCACGACATCGTCGCCATAGCCGCCGTCGACAGTGTCGCCGCCGGCCGGCTCGTTGCCGCCGTCGATGACATCCCGGCCGGGTCCGCCGGCGATGCTGTCGCTGCCGGTGCCGCCCGAGATCGTGTCGTCGAGCGCGGTGCCGCTCAGCGTGTCGTTGCCCGGTGTGCCCGTGAGCACGTGGCCCGCATCCGTGCCGGAAGGATCGTAGCCGCCCACGAAGGCGGCCGCCGTCAGGGACGCCAGCTTCGTACCGGCCAGCGTCGCGAGCGGCGTCCAGTCGTGGGCGGTGCCGGCGGCGCCGTCGAGGTCGACGTACAGTTTGACGTCGCTGCCGTCCTGCTCGGCTTTCACATAGCCGGCACCGAAGGGATTGCTGCCCAGGCTGGCCGGCAGCAGCTTGCCGATGTCCAGCTTGTCGCCGCCCGCGGCGGAAAAGTCCGTGATGGTGACGCTGCCGCCCGTCAGGCCATTGCCCAGCACGAAAGTATCGGCGCCGGCGCCGCCGCTCGCGCTCACGCTGGCGCTGCTGTCGTGGCCGAATACGAGCACGTCCTGGCCGTCGCCGCCGCGCACGAGCACGGTGTGCGGCGCGCTGCCCGCGGCGGTGATCGTGATGGTGTCGTTGCCCGTACCGCCATCCACCGTGTCGTTGCCGTCGCCGGCGCCGATGATGTCGTTGCCGCCATCGCCGTAGACCTGGTCGTCGCCGTGGCCGGCATCGATGACGTCGTTGCCGTCGCCGCCATGGATCGTGTCGTTCAGCGGCGTGCCGGTGAGCGTCTCGGCTGCCGCCGTGCCGGTGATGGCCTGACCGGTGATCGATCCGTCAGGCCGGTATCCGGCCAGGTTGTCCGCGACGAGCCTGGCCGCATCGATGTCCTTGAGGATGACGACGTCCTGGAACGACGCGGCGGTGCCCGTGCCGTCGGCATCGAATTCGAGCACGGCATCGCTGCCGCGCTGCTCGATCTTGTAATAGCCGGCGAATGGCGTCACGCCTTGCCAGTTACCGGTACTGAACGCGTCGAGCACGTCGCCGTTCGTACCGGTCAGGAAGTCGGTGATCGTGACGACGGCGGCGTCCGGCTCAGCCGCGCTGCCGGACATCGCGCCATTCTGAACAACGGTCACGGCCCCCTGCCGCAGGATGAAAGTGGTCATGGTTGCATCTTATTATTCTAAAGAAACAACTATTACCGAACTTGTCCATAATGTCCAGAAGCCCTTGAAAATGAAGGGCTTGGGTGATTTTCTGTGAGAATTTACGCCTGGTTCTGCAGCTTGCGAACCGCCTCCGCCACCCCCTGCCCATACGCCGGATCCGCTTTCAGGAAATGGCCGATCTGGCGATCCTGGATGACGGCATCCGCCCCGGACAGCGAACCCGCGATGTTCTCGATCAGGTTGCGCTTGCCGTCGTCGGACAGCAGGCGGAACAGGTTGCCCGCCTGCGTGAAATGGTCATCGACGGCGCGGGTGTCGTAGCGCGCCGCGTTGCCTTCCACGGGCCAGCCGGCGTCGCCGTGGCCGAAGCCCCCTTGCGCCGGGACGTCCGCATGCACCGGATCGTAATTCGCCGCCGCGCCGCCGTTGGCGACCGCCATCGCGCCGTCGCGCTGCTGGTTGTGGAACGGGCAGCGCGGACGGTTCACCGGCAGGTGCTGGTGGTTCGTGCCGACGCGGTACAGCTGGGCGTCGTGGTAGGCGAACAGGCGTGCCTGCAGCATCTTGTCTGGGCTGTAGCCCAGGCCCGGCACGATGTTCGACGGCGACAGGGCGGCCTGCTCGACGTCGGCGTGGTAGTTGTCCGGATTGCGGTTCAGTTCCAGGATGCCGACGGGGGTGCGCGGGAACTCGCCCTGCGGCCACACCTTGGTGAGATCGAATGCGTCCCAGCCGGTCTTCGCCTCCCAGGCGGCGCGCTGGGCGTCGTCCATCACCTGGATCTCCACGCTCCAGCGCGGGAAGTCGCCCTGGGCGATGGCGTGGAACAGGTCGCGCTGGGCATAGTCCGGGTCGACGCCGGCCAGGCGCTGGGCTTCGCTTGCACTCAGGTTCTTGATGCCCTGCAGCGTCTTGAAATGCCACTTGACCCAGACCCGTTCGCCCGCGTCGTTGATGAGGCTATAGGTGTGGCTGCCGAAGCCGTCCATGTGGCGGTAGCCGTCCGGGATGCCGCGGTCGGAGAACAGGATCGTCACCTGGTGCAGGCTTTCCGGTGCGCGGCTCCAGAAATCCCACACGTTCTGCGCCGATTTGAGGTTCGTCAGCGGGTCGCGCTTTTGCGTGTGGATGAAGTCGGGGAACTTGATGCCGTCCTTGAGGAAGAACGTCGGTGTGTTGTTGCCCACCAGGTCCCAGTTGCCTTCTTCGGTGTAGAAGCGGACGGCGAAACCGCGCGGATCGCGTGCCGTGTCGGCCGAACCCTTTTCGCCGCCGACGGTCGAGAAGCGCAGGAACGTCTCCGTCTGCTTGCCGATGGCCGAGAATAATGCCGCCTTCGTGTACTTGCTGACGTCGTGCGTGACGGTGAAGGTGCCGTAGGCGCCCGAACCCTTCGCGTGCACGACGCGCTCGGGGATGCGCTCGCGGTTGAAATGCTGCAGTTTTTCGATCAGGTGGAAGTCCTGCAGCAGCACGGGGCCGCGCGGGCCGGCCGTGATCGAATTCTGGTTGTCGTCGACGGGGATGCCGGAGGCGGTGGTGAGTTTGGTCATGGCGGCTCTTTCAATGGTTGAGCTATCGATGTTTTTTATTCGATAGCTGCGATCTATTCACAACCATGGTAGAGCGCGACGGGCATCCATGCAAACTATCTGTTTATATGGATCTCATAGGAAAAATTAATCCCATGAAGCTGCTTAGTGAGCGAAAGCTATTGACCCGGTCGGGAACCGGGGCAGTCGACCGGGGTCAGAGTCGACCGGGGTCAGAGCCCGATTTTGGGCAATTGCCCAAATCGGGGCTCTGACCCCGGTTTGTGTTAGATCAGGCTCAGCGTGACGTCGATGTTGCCGCGGGTGGCGTTCGAGTACGGGCACACGATGTGGGCCGCGTCCACCAGGTCCTGCGCGACGGCGCGGTCCAGGCCCGGCAGGCTCACGGCCAGTTCCACGGCCAGGCCGAAACCGTTGGGGATCGGGCCGATCGAGACGCTGGCGTCGATGGCGGCATCGGCCGGGACGACGACTTTCTTTTGTGCGGCGACGAACTTGATGGCGCCCATGAAGCAGGCCGAGTAGCCGGCGGCGAACAGTTGTTCCGGGTTGGTGGCGTCACCCTTGCCGCCCATTTCTTTCGGCGGAGCCAGTTTCACGTCCAGCAGGCCGTCGTCGCTGCGGGATTGGCCTTCGCGGCCGCCGGTGGTGTGGGCCTTGGCGGTGTACAGGACTTTATCGAGTTTGGTGGTCATCGGATTACCTTTCAGTGGTTGGGTTCGTACTGCACATAAATCGTTTTACATCGCACCGCCGGCGAGCCTGTCGCGCATGGCCTTGATCTCGCCGGCGAGTCTCACAACTTCCTGCACGTCGCAGCCGGTGGCGCCCAGGATGCACGCCGGGATGCCGGCCGCGTCATCCTTCAGCGCGCGCGCCTGGGCCGTCAGCCGGATCACGACGCGGCGCTCGTCCTGCGGATCGCGGGAGCGGTCGACCAGGCCCTGGGCCTCGAGCCGCTTCAGCAGCGGGGTCAACGTGCCGGAATCCAGGTACAGGCGCTCGCCGATGTCCGACACGCTCAGGCCGTCGCGCTCCCACAGCACCAGCAGCACCAGGTACTGCGGATACGTCACGCCCAGCCTGTCCAGGTGCGGCTTGTACACCTTCGTCATCGCCAGCGATGCCGAGTGCAGTGCGAAGCACAGCTGGTTGTCGAGCAGGAGAGCAGCGTTTGCGTCGTTCGTTTCCATGGGCTGAACTATAGCGCGCAATTCAATTGCGCACAATATGTTTATTTTTATGCAGGCTATAGCTTGAATCAATTAACGCGGTGCGCCGAAGACCTGGGTCCAGTACGCGGTGCGGTTGCGGTTCCGCGGATCGATGGCGTAGGCCGCACCCATTTCCGTGAAGGCCGGGTTCATGATGTTGGCGCAGTGGCCCGGGCTGTCCAGCCAGGACGCGACGGCTTCGTCGACCGTACGCTGGCCCGACGCGATGTTCTCGCCCACGCGGACCCAGCGATAGCCGGCCTTCGTCGCGCGGTCGGCGGGGAGGCTGCCGTCCGGCTGCTTGTGGTTGAAATAGTGTTGATGAGCCATGTCGGCGCTGTGGGCGAGGGCGGCCTGGCCCAGCAGCGGGTTCCACGTGAGCGGTCCGGCGGGGCCGAACGCCTGCGTCCCGCACGTGCGCGGCCGGGCGCGCGCGGCGTTCACGAGCGCGAGGATGTCCTGGCCCGCATTCGGCCAGTCCGGCAGCGGCGGAATGACGACGGGCTGCGCCAGCACGATCTGCCAGTCGTCGCCGACGTGCGCCGTGCCCACCGCGGCGAACTCGGCGGCGCGCAGCGTGCGGCAATATTTTTGTCCGATGACGTCCATCGCCGCGCGCGCATCCGGCGGCCCCGTGACCGTGATCGCCTCGGCATGCTCGGCCTCGTAGCCGGCGTCGCGCAGGGCCGGTTCGAGGAAGGTGCCGGGGCCGATGCGGATGCGCGCCAGAGCCGGCTCGACGGCCAGGCGTCCTGCCGGCGCGGCGGGCCGGCCGTCGCAGTCGGCGGGTGCGGCGCGGTACGCGTTGATCAGGTCGGCGAGTTCGTCCGCGCGCGCGGGCACGGCGGCGGCCAACGTGGCGACGAACGGGACAAGACGGGCGAAGGCGGGCATGGGAACGATGCAGGAAAGGCTGGAGCATAGATGGGGACAGCGGCGCGGAATTCCAGCCGGCCTGGACGCTTGGCAGCGGGCAATGGTTCCTTTAGCATCGCAAGCTCACCCAACCGTGGAGACACCCATGAAGCGTACTCTGTGCAGCGCCCTCATCACGGGCCTGCTCGCAGGCCAGGCCTACGCGGCCCCGGCCGACACCGCCGCATCCGCAAACGCAACCGCAACCGCAAACGCATCCTCAACCGCAACCGCCGCCGCGACGTCGTCCGGCGTCGACCGGGCCGCCGTCGATCCGGCCGTCCGCCCGCAGGACGATTTCTTCCGCTACTCGCAAGGCAAGTGGCTGCACGACGTCGACATCCCGGCCGACCGTTCCAGCTGGGGCGCGTTCAATGTGGCGCAAGAAAAGGTCGAGGCGCAGATCCGCACCTTGATCGAACAGGCCGCGCAGGACCCGGCCGCCAGGCCCGGCTCGGACGCGCAAAAGATGGGCGACTACTACGCCAGCTTCATCGACCGAGCGCACCGCGACGCGCTCGGCCTGGCGCCGCTGAAGCCCGAACTGGCCCGTATCGCGGCCTTGCGGGACAAGCGGCAACTGGCCGCGCTGGCCGCCCACGTCAGCCGCATCGGCGCGGGCGGTCCGCTCGCGCTGTCGGTCCAGCAGGACAGCAGGCACTCCACGCGCTACCTCGTGGACATCTCCCAATCCGGCCTCGGCATGCCCGACCGCGACTACTACCTGCAGGACGATGCGAAACTGGCCGACACGCGCGCCGGCTACCGGGCGCACGTGGAAAAGCTGCTGGCGCTGGCCGGGCAGCCGGACGCCGCCGGCCAGGCCGCGCGCGTCGTCGCGCTCGAGACGGCGCTGGCGCAGGCGCAGTGGAGCGCCGTCGAGAACCGCGACCCCGTCAAGACGTACAACAAGGTGACGGTCGCGCAACTGGAGGCGCTGGCGCCCGGCTTCGACTGGAGCGTGTGGATGAAGGCGCAGGACATCGCCGGCAAGGCGGATGCCGTCAACGTCAGCCAGCCGGGCTATCTGCGCCAACTGGACGGCATCATCGCCGCCACGCCGGTCGACACGTGGAAGGCATACTTCACGTTCCGCGTCCTGAGCGCGTACGCGCCGTATCTGTCGCAGCCGTTCGTCGACGAGAGTTTCGCGTTCCGCGGCACGGTGCTGTCCGGCGCGAAGGTCAACCGCCCGACGGAGAAGCTCGCGATCGCCCAGATCAACCGCGACCTGGGCGAGGTCGTGGGCAAGGTCTATGTGGAGCACTACTTCCCGGCCGAGCGCAAGCGCCAGGTCGAGGAGATGGTCCACAACTTCCTGCTGGCCTACAAGGAGAGCATCGAGACGCTCGACTGGATGACGCCCGACACGAAGAAGCAGGCGCAGGCCAAGCTGGCGAAGATCGCCGTCAAGGTCGGCTACCCGGACAAGTGGCGCGATTATGCCGGCCTCACCGTCAGGCGCGACGACCTCGTCGGCAACGTGATGCGCTCGCGCGAATTCGCGCACCGCTACGCCGTCGCCAAGCTGGGCAAGCCGGTCGACCGCGCCGAATGGCATATGACGCCGCAGACCGTGAACGCCTACTACAGCCCGGAGATGAACGAGGTCGTGTTCCCGGCCGCGCGGCTGCAGGCGCCGCTGTACGATCCGGATGCGGAGCCCGCGATCAACTACGGCGCCGTCGGCATCTCCATCGGCCACGAGATCAGCCACGCATTCGACGACCAGGGCGCCCAGTACGACGGCGACGGCAACCTGCGCAACTGGTGGACGAAGGAAGACGGCGAAAAATTCGCCGCGAAGGGCAAGGTGCTCGTGGCGCAGTATGCCGGCTACAGCCCGGTCGACGGCTATCACCTGAACGGCGAGCTGACGCTGGGCGAGAACATCGCCGACAACGCCGGCGCCGTCATGGCCAGCCGCGCCTACCGGATCTCGTTGCACGGCAAGCCCGCACCCGTGATCGACGGCTTCACGGCCGAGCAGCGCATCTTCATGGGCCTCGCGCAGGCGCGGCGCGGCAAGGCGCGCGACGCGGCGCTCATCGCGCAGGTAAAGTCCGATCCGCACTCGCCGGCGGAATTCCGCGTCAACGGCAGCCTGCGCAACCACCCGGGTTTTTACGAAGCGTTCGGCGTCAAGCCGGGCGACAGGATGTACCTGGCGCCGCAGGACCGCGTCGTGTTCTGGTAAGCGCCGATCGACACTTTTCAGCAAGGGGAAGCGAATGAACACCGAAGAATCGGGACCGGAGAGCACGGCGGCGCGGGTCGCGTTGTGGCGCGCCCTGCACGTGCAGGCCGACCCGCCGCCGCACGTCTTCACGGACGACGTCGGCCTCGCGCTGCTGGCGCCGGGCGCCGGATGGCGCAGCCGTGACGACATGGCGCCGCAGTTCACGCGCCCCTTCCGCGCGTCCATCGTGGCGCGCGCACGTTTTACCGAGGACCTGGTCGTCGAGCAGGCCGGCCGCGGCGTCGGCCAGTATGTGATCCTGGGCGCCGGCCTCGACAGCTTTGCCCAGCGGCGGCCGGAGATCGCGTCGCGCCTTCGCGTCTTCGAGATCGACCGGCCGGGCCCGCAGGCGTGGAAGCGGCGGCGGCTCGTCGAACTCGGTTTCGGCGTGCCCGACTGGCTGCATTTCGTGCCGGTCGATTTCGAGCGGGGCGCGTCGTGGTGGGATGAACTGGCGGCGGCCGGGTTCGACGCGGGCAAGCCGGCCGTCGTCGTGTCCACGGGCGTCAGCATGTATCTGACCCGGGATGCCAACATGGCGACGCTGCGCCGGCTCGCCGCGCTCGCGCCCGGGTCGACCTTTGCCATGACGTTCCTGCTGCCGCTGGACAAGCCCGCTCCGGCGGACCGCAAGGAACTGCAACAGGCGGACGAGGGCGCGCGCGCCAGCGGCACGCCCTTCCTCAGTTTCTTCACCCCGGCCGAGATCCTCGCGCGCGCGCGCGAGGCCGGCTTCGGGGACGTGCGGCATGTGTCGGCCGTCGACCTGACCCGGCGCTATTTCGCGGACCGGACCGACGGCCTCCACCCGCCCGCCAATGGCGAGGAGTTCCTGGTCGCGACGACGTGACCGTTCGGTGGCGCAGCGCGTGCGCGGCCGTGGGGATTACAATCAGGACATCAACCTGAAGGAATTACCCATGCGTCTGATCCGCTTCGCCGCCTTGTTCTCGCTGGCCTGTGTGCCCGCCGCCCACGCCCAATCGCAAGTCAAGATCGGCAGCGCGTCGCCGCTGTCCGGCCCCAGCGCGCACCAGGGCAAGGACATCGAGAACGGCGCCCGCCTGGCGATCGACGACCTGAACGCGCAGGGCGCGACCATCGCGGGCAAGAAGGTCAAATGGGTGCTGCAGGCCGAGGACGACGGCAGCGATCCGAAGCTCGGCACGGCCGTCGCGCAAAAGCTCGTGGACGGCGGCGTGGTGGCGGTCGTCGGCCACCTGAATTCCGGCACGACGGTGCCGGCCTCGAAGATCTATGAGAGCGCGGGTATCCCGCAGATTTCTCCGGCCGCCACGACGCCGCTGTACACGCACCAGGGCTACAAGACGGCGTTCCGCGTCGTCGCCAACGACGACCTCGTGGGCCGCGTGCTGGCGAATTACGCGATCAACACCCTCAAGGCGAACAAGATCGCCGTCATCGACGACCGCACCGCGTTCGGCCAGGGCCTCGCGGACCAGTTCGCGAAGGACGTCAAGAGGATTGGCGGCGCGCAGATCGTCAGCCGCCAGTTCACCAACGACCGTGCGACCGATTTCAACGCCATCCTCACGCAGATCCGCGCGCGCCGCCCCGACGTGATTTTTTATGGCGGCATGGACGCCACGGCCGGCCCCATGCTGAAGCAGATGCAGGCGCTCGGCATCGATGCGAAATTCGTGTCGGGCGACGGTGTGTGCTCGGAAAAGCTGCCGCTGCTGGCCGGCACGGCGCTCGGCGACGACAAGGTCATCTGCGTCGTCGCCGGCGGCGTCGATGCGCCGCTGGAGGCAGGCATGGCGGCCTTCTCGGCACGCTACAAGAAGCGCTACGGCATGGCATTCCAGAAGTACGCGCCGTACGCTTACGACGCCACGCTGGCGTTCGCCGCCGCGATGCGCGCGGCCGGATCGTCCGACCCGGCGAAATTCCTGCCGGCCCTCGCGCACATCAAGTACCAGGGCATCACGGGCACCATCGCCTTCGATGCGAACGGCGACCTGCGCGACGCGGCGCTCACGCTGTACACCTACCGCCGTGGCCGGCTGACGAAGCTGCGGGTCGTGCGCGACAGCAGCGGCAGCGCGGCCGGCGCGCACTGAGGCGCCGCCGGGGCGCTCAATCCGTCACGACGTGCCAGACGTTCATCTTCTTGTCGCCTGCGCGCTCGCCTGCCTTCTTGTCCTTGACGAACGTGTACAGCGGCTTGCCGTGGTAGGCGAGCTGCTTGGTGCCGTCGTCGCGCACGATGGTCGAATAGGGCGCGGGCAGGGCTGAGTCGCCCGCTTTCACGGCCGGCCAGTTTTCCGCGCACGGGCCCGAGCAGGCGCTCTTGCCGCTGCCGGCGACGTCCTTGTCGAAGGTGTAGACCGTCATGCCATGGGCATCGACGAGGATGCCGTCGACCTTCTTGACCGGCGCGGGACCGGCGGCATGGGCGGGCAGGGCGCACAGGGCGCACAGGGTGGAAAGGCAGGCAATACCAAGGTTCACGGCTTTCATGGAGAAGCTCCTTGTTGAAAACATCGGACATCGGTTGTCAGGACTGCCCGGCCATTCTAGACCATAGTGCAGGCTATAATGCGCGGTTCCGGCCGTCCCGCCCAACCTGATTCTCCCCATGTCCCTCGACTGGTTTTCGCCGGCGCAATGCGTCGGCTATATCGCGTTCGTCCTCGGCGTCGCCTGCGCCGTGCAAAAGGACGACCGCCGCTTCAAGCTGTTCATGGCCGGCGAATGCCTCGCCTACATCGTCCACTTCGCCCTGCTCGGCGACCCGACCCCTGTCGCCAGTACGACGATGTCGCTGCTGCGCTCCGTGCTGGCGCTGTACACGCGCTCGCTGTGGGTGGCGGGCGGCGTCGTCGCGATGAACCTCGTCCTCGGGTTGTCGCTCGCCACGCGCATGACGGACTGGCTGCCCCTGGCCGCATCCTGCATCGGCACGCTCGCCCTGTTCCTGCTGCGCGGCGTGCCCATGCGTCTCTTGATGCTGTGCGGGACGTTCCTGTGGATCGCGAACAACATCATCGCCGGTTCGATCGGCGGCACGGCGCTCGAGATCGTGATGGCTGTCGTGAACACGACGACGATCTGGCGCATGGTCCGCGCGGCGCGGGTGGCGCAGCCGGCCTGAGGTCCATCAACGCCGCTCGTGGAGGGCGGCGGGGCGATCGGGGATAATAACGCCTCGATTTGCTTACGATACACCCGCACATGGAATTCACCCGCGACGACATCAGGCGCCAGTTCGATCCCGGCACGTTTGGCCGGGGCGAGGAGTATGCGCGGAAAGGCCGGGTCCTCGGCATCGACCTGGACGGCGACAAGATCTACGGCGAAGTCGAAGGCAGCGGCAACAACGTCTACGAGCAGAAGATCCGCGTAACGAACGGCAAGCACGGCGTTCAGTTCAAGGGCGACTGCGGCTGTCCGATGAACTTCAACTGCAAGCATGTCGTGGCCGTGCTGCTGACCATGCTGGACCGTGCCGCGCCGGACGTGCCGATGGCGGCCGAGCGCTGGCTGCAGCAGCTGACGGCGCTGCAGGACTACCTGCACCGAGCCCAGGGACCGTCGGCGGACAACGCCTTCCGGATCATCTACGTGCTCGTCCCCGACCGTCATGGCAAGGCATTGAGCCTGCATTCGTACGTGGCGCGCATGAACGGGGACGGCAGCATTGCCGGCGCCGACATCATGAACGACCCACAGTCCCTGCTGACGATGCGGCCGTCCTACGTCCGGTTCGAGGACGAAGAGCCGCTGCTCCTGCTGGCCGCGATGCGTACCGGACTGGCGGCGCCCAGGCCGACGGGCGTGCTCGGCGCCCGGTTGCTGGGCATGCTGAGCGCCGAAGGCCGGCTGTGGCGCGCACGCTCGCAGCATGCGGCCTCGCGGGGCGACCTGCGGCTGATGGCGCCGGGCCCGCGGCGAGCCATCGACATCGCGTGGCGCCAGCATCCGGCCAACCGCGAGGCGGTCGTGCTGGACTGGCATCTCGACGACGGCGGGACGGTCGAGCAGATATTGCCGACCGATCCGATGACCTATCTGGACGATCTCATGCTCGGCGTACTGGCGGTGCCCGAGCAATTCGCAGGCATGCCGTCGGCGGCCTTGCTGGACCTGGTCGCGCAGGCGCCGATGCTGCGGGCGGAACAGCGCAGCGGGGTGGCCGCACGCCTGGTCGAACTGGGCCTGGACGGGCTCATGCCCACACCGGCAGCGCTCGAGGTGCGCGAGCGGCGCGACGTCGCGCCCGTGCCGTGCCTGCTGCTGGACAGCCTGCAGATGTCGACGCGCCGCGACTGGGTCTGGCGCGACGTGGCCGTCCTGTCCTTCGACTACGACGGCCTCTCCACGGACGGCGTCGACGAACCCGTCGTGCGTCGTGCGCTCGAGGACGGCATCGACGTGATCGTGCGCGATCAGAAGGCCGAAGCCGCCGCTGCCGCCTGGCTGGCCGCGTCCGGCTTCGCCTCGCCGCCGCCGGGGGACCCCTTGCTCGACGACTGGTGGGACGCCCTGGTATTGCCGGACGAGTCCGCGTGGCTGGCCTTCGTGCGCGATGAATTGCCGCGCCTGCGCGCGGCCGGCTGGCTGGTCGAGATCGATGACGACTTCCGCTACGCCGTCGCGGAAGTCGAAGCGTGGTATGCCGACCTGGACGAAGGCGGGCAGGACGGCAGCGGCTGGTTCGACCTCGAACTCGGCGTCATCGTGGCCGGCGAGCGCTATCCGCTGCTGCCGCTGCTGCTGGATATGATCCGCGAAGCACCGACGAAATTCGACGCCGCCGCCCTGGCCGCGCGCGCCGATACCGACGAACTCCTGGTCGAATTGTCCGGCCTGACGCGCGTAGCCCTGCCGTGGGGCCGCGTGAAACCCATCCTCGCGACGCTGGGCGAACTGTATTTCAGCGACCGCATCGGCGCGACCATCCGCCTGCCCGCGCTGGACGCGGCGCGCCTGGCGGAGCTGGAGCGGGCGGCGCGGATGCGCTGGCTCGGTGGCGACCGTCTGCGCGACCTGGGCCGCAAGCTGCACGATTTCTCCGGCATCCGCCCGGTGGACGTGCCGGCCGGCCTGTGCGCGCAGCTGCGCCCTTACCAGCGCACGGGTCTGGACTGGATGCAATTCCTGCGCGAATACGGCTTCGGCGGCATCCTGGCCGACGACATGGGCCTCGGCAAGACAATCCAGACGCTCGCCCACATCCTCGTCGAAAAAGAGGCGGGCCGGCTCGACGCGCCGGCGCTCGTCGTCGCCCCGACTAGCCTGATGGGCAATTGGCAGGCGGAAGCGGCACGCTTTGCGCCGGGCTTGCGCGTCCTGCTCCTGCACGGCAAGGACCGCAAAGCGTTATTCGACCAGGTCGGCGAGGCCGATCTCGTCCTGACGACCTACGCGTTGCTGGGCCGCGACGAGCTGGCGCTGCGCCAGCACCGCTACCACCTCCTGATTCTCGACGAAGCGCAGTACATCAAGAACAGCCGCGCGAAGGCGGCGCAGACGGTGCGCCTGCTCGACGCGCGTCACCGCCTGTGCCTGACCGGCACACCGGTGCAGAACCACCTCGGCGAATTGTGGTCGCAGTTCCACTTCCTGATGCCGGGCCTGCTGGGCGACGAAAAACAATTCAATGCCGTGTTCCGCAAGCCGATCGAACTGCAGGGCGACGTCCAGCGCCAGGACTTGCTGGCGCGGCGCCTGAAACCCTTCATGTTGCGGCGTACGAAGGACAAGGTGGCGACGGAACTGCCGCCCAAGACGGAGATCGTGCTGCCCATCGAGCTCGACGGCGCCCAGCGCGACCTGTACGAAACCGTGCGCGTGGCGATGGACAAGAAGGTCCGCGACGCGATCGACAGCAAGGGCCTGGCGCGCAGCCACATCGTGATCCTCGACGCCTTGCTGAAACTGCGCCAGGTCTGCTGCGATCCGCGCCTGCTGGACGCGGCCGCGAAGGCCGGCTCCGCCAAGCTGGACGCGCTGCTGGAACTGCTCGACACCTTGCTGAGCGAGGGGCGCAACGTCCTCGTGTTTTCCCAGTTCACCAGCATGCTCGCATTGATCGAGGACGCCTTGCGCGCGCGCTCCATCGATTATGCGTTGCTGACCGGCGACACGCTTGATCGCGCGGCGCCCGTGGCCGCGTTCCAGCGGGGCGACGTGAACGTATTCCTGATCAGCCTGAAAGCGGGCGGCGTCGGCCTGAACCTGACCGCGGCCGATACCGTCATCCACTACGATCCGTGGTGGAATCCGGCCAGCGAAAACCAGGCGACCGACCGCGCCTGGCGCATCGGCCAGGACCAGCCCGTGTTCGTCTACAAGCTGATCGCGCGCGGCACGCTCGAGGAAAAAATCCAGGAAATGCAGCGGCGCAAGGGCGAACTCGCCAATGCCGTGCTGGATGCGGAAGGCGGGCTGGCGGCGGCCATCGGACCGGACGATTTGCGGGTGCTGCTCGCGCACACCGTGCACTAACGTACGGACGCCCGCGTCCGCCTCCGGCATCCTGAACCCATGATCAATTCGCTGACGAAAGGAGAACGATCATGGGCAAATACTTCCTGGCCTGGATCCTGGGCGTTCCGGCAATCGTGCTGGTCATCCTGTACCTGTTTTTCCACTGATCGCGGAAGCTCGCGACGACGAACGACGACGCCACTAGCCGGTGGCGTCGTCGTTTCGGGGATCAGGCCAGCGTGATGGCGACGTCGATGTTCCCGCGCGACATTTTCGAATACGGGCAGCGCTGGTGCGCGGCCTCGATCAGCCCTGCGGCGACATCGCGCGGCACGCCGGGCAGGCTCACGGCCAGGCGGGCCTGCAGCGCATAGCCGTCGGCGCCGGTGCCGAGGTCGACTTCGGCATCGACCGCCGTGTCCGCCGGCAGGGCGACATGCCGTTCCCGCGCCGCCAGTCCCATGGCGCCGATGAAGCAGGCCGACCAGCCGGCCGCGAACAGCTGCTCCGGATTGGTGCCCGTGCCGGCGCTGCCCGGCGGCGACAACGTGATGTCGAGACGCCCGTCTTCACTGCGCGCGCCGCCTTCGCGACCGCCGGTGGTGCGGGTTTTACCGGTGTACAGAACCTTGTCGATCTTGCTCATGATATCTCCTTGGGATTACAGGTGGTTGACGGCGATGACGGCATCGGCAAAGGCGCGCGGCGCTTCCTGCGGCAGGTTGTGGCCCACGCCGCCTTTGATGAGTTCATGCTTGTATTTGCCGGTGAAACGCTTGGCGTACGCGGCCGGTTCCGGGTGCGGCGCGCCGTTGGCGTCGCCTTCCAGCGTGATCGTCGGCACGGTGATGGCCGGGAACGTCGCCAGGCGGGCTTCCAGCTTCTCGTATTTCGCTTCGCTTTTTTCCAGGCCGAGGCGCCAGCGGTAGTTGAAGACGGTGATGGCGGCGTGGTCCGGATTGTCGAGGGCGGCGGCGCTGCGGTCGAAGGTGCGGTCGTCGAAATGCCACTGCGGCGATGCCGTTTGCCAGATCAGCTTGGCGAAATCGTGGTGGTTCTTTGCGTAGCCGGCCGCGCCGCGCTCGGTGGCGAAGTAGAACTGATACCACCATTGCAGCTCGGCCTTCGGCGGCAGCGGTTGCTTGCCGCTTTCCTGGCTGCCGATCAGGTAACCGCTGACGGACACCAGGCCCTTGACCCGCTCGGGCCACAGCGCGGCGACGATGTCGGCACTGCGCGCGCCCCAGTCGTAGCCGGCCAGCGTCGCCTTGTCGATCTTGAGGGCATCCATCAGGTCGATGACGTCCTGTGCCAGCGCCGCCGGTTCACCGTTGCGCACGGCGTGCGCGTCGAGGAAGCGCGTCGTGCCGTAGCCGCGCAGGTAGGGCACGATCACCCGGTAGCCGGCCTTCGTCAGCTGCGGCACGACCTCGTCATAGCTGTGGATGTCGTAGGGCCAGCCGTGCAGCAGGATCACGACGGGACCGTTGGCCGGACCGGCGTCGACGTAACCGACGTTCAGCACGCCGGCATCGATCTGCTTGATGGCCGGGAACGCGGCCGGGGCCTGGCCGGCCGTCTGTGCATGGGCCGTGCCGAGCGCGGTGACGG
The DNA here is from genome assembly GCF_059491295.1 of Massilia sp. Masssp93. Taxonomy (NCBI): domain Bacteria; kingdom Pseudomonadati; phylum Pseudomonadota; class Betaproteobacteria; order Burkholderiales; family Oxalobacteraceae; genus Massilia; species Massilia sp. Masssp93. The sequence goes on from NZ_CP168502.1 coordinate 6,966,436, forward strand.
CGAGGACGGCGGCGCCGAGGACGTTGCGAAGCTTGCGGCTCATGTGCTGATTCATGTGCTGATTCATGTGATTTCTCCGGTGAAGGTCAGATGGTCTGCTGTAAATTACTTATCGCGATAATCATTATGTCGATAACTTTATCCGACGACACCGGGCTTTGCAAGCACAAAATCCATTATTTCGATAATTATTTTTCCTGCAGCGATCCGGGCACAAAGCGGGGCCGCTAGAATGATCATTTCGACAAGCAAAGAGGAGACACCATGGGAGCTATGCGGACCACGGCCCTGGTCGCCGGATGCCTGCTGGCCTGCGTGGCCCAGGCGGCACCGGTGACGGACCCGGTGAAAGTGACGGGCGGACAGATCGTCGGCACCTCCGCCGACGGCGTGAAGGCATATCTCGGCGTCCCGTTCGCTGCGCCGCCGGTGGGCAAGCTGCGCTGGCGTGCGCCGCAGGCCGTCGCGCCGTGGCAGGGCGTGAAGCAGGCGCGCGAATTCGCGCCCGCCTGCGCCCAGACGGCGCCGTGGGTGCCGAATCGGAAAAGTGAAGACTGTCTCTATCTCAACGTCTGGACGCCCGCCAAGGCGCAGAAGCTGCCGGTCATTGTCTGGATCCATGGCGGCGGTTACTACGGCGGCACGGCCGCCATGCCGATGTTCGACGGCGGCACGCTGGCGCGGCGCGGCGTCGTCGTCGTCACGATCAATTACCGCCTCGGCATCTTCGGTTTCTTTGCCCACCCCGAGCTGACGGCGGAGTCGCCGGACAAGGCGTCGGGGAACCAGGGCATCGAAGACCAGATCGCGGCGCTGCGCTGGGTGAAGGAGAATATCGCGGCCTTCGGCGGCGACCCCGGACGCGTCACCATCATGGGCGAATCCGCGGGCGGCGAATCCGTCGCGCTCCTCATCGCGACGCCGCTGGCGAAAGGCTTGTTCCAGCGCGCGATCTCGCAAAGCGGCAACGACGCCATTCCCATCGACGCGAGCGAAAACGCGCTGTTCTACCGCCGGACGGCGGAAAACGAAGGCCTGGCGTTCGCCAAGGCCGTCGGTGCGGCGCACCTGGCGGACTTGCGCGCGCTGCCCGTCGACGCGCTGCAAAAGCCGGCGTGGGCGCCGCACCCGATCGTCGACGGCCACGTGCTGCGCGAAGACATGACGACGCTCTATCGCAACCACCGCCAGAACGACGTGCCGCTGCTCGCCGGCTGGAATGCGGAAGAGGGCAAGGATCTCGCGCCCGAAATCCTCGGCACCGACCAGTTCACGGCCGCGCATCACCGGGCGCTGGTGACGAAGCTGCTGGGCCATGCGCCGTCGGCGGCCGTGCTGGCGGCGTACCCGGGCGCGACGGACGCCCAGGCCAAGGCTTCCATCGACCGGCTCACGAACGACTGGTGGGGCTGGCGCACCGTGTACTGGGCCGGACTGCAGGCGCGGTACGGCCGGGCCAGGCCCTATGTCTATTATTTCGCGCACCGGCCGGCGGAACCCGTGACGCCATGCGGCTACGGTTGCGGGGCAGGACACGGCGCGGAGATCCAGTATGTCTTCGACCATCTCGGCCAGGACGCGCGGCCGTGGTCCGCCTACGACCGGCAACTGGCGACCCGGCTGGCCGATACCTGGGCCAGCTTCGCGCGCACGGGCAGTCCGAACGGCAAGGGATTGCCGGCCTGGCCGGCGTTCGACGGGACGCCCGCGTCGATCGTGCGCATCGGCGACAAGGCCGACCTGGATGCGCGCGGCAAGCTGCCCGACTTTTCGTTGTTTCCGCAGCCTGTGACGAACCAATGACGCTGCGCTCGCCGTCAGGCCGGGTTGTACGCAACATGTTGTATTTGCGCTGAACTACCGCCAGCTCGCACCAACGTTGCGACTGCGCAAGGAGGGGACTGCTAAGATGATTTTCGGCGGGGAGATCCTTCCGCCGGAAATCGTATAGCAAATCTGTCAGGTGAATCAATGATGTCGCTCGTGGAGCGCATGAAACGAACACTCGGCCCGTACGGGGTGCCGGCCATGGTGTTCACGATCGGTCTTGCGCTCTCCGCTTATGCCTGCGTGGATGCCTTGAAACGGACCAGGGCGGAACGACTCGGCGAATTGCATGAGAGCGCCAAGAGCTACGAATCCCTGTTGCGGCACCGGCTGGATCTGTATGTGAGCGCAAGCCGGTCGCTGGGGGCTTTATTCAGCGCTTCGTCCGATATCGAGCCCGAAGAATTCGACAACTTTCTGACAGCCAGTCACCTGTTCGAACAGCTGCCAGGCGTCAGTTCGTTCGGCTATCTGCCCAAAGTGCCCGCGGCACAGGTCCGGCGCTTCGAGGCCGAGGCGCGCCGGCGCTTTGCCGGCTACCGCATCGTGAACCGGCGCGACGGTGTCGATGAGTACTTTCCCTTGCTGTATGGCCGGCATCGCACGGAGCCGAAGCGTGTCGATCAGCTGCGCGGCTTCGACTTTTCGGCGATCCCCGACCGCTGGGCTGCGATGCAGGAGGCCCAGGCGCGCGACGAGCCCGTCGCCACCAGGCACCAGACGGCGCTGCGCGACCCGGGCAACCGTCCCATCGTGCAGATTTTCGTTCCGGTGAGGAAGCTCCAGCGGGCCGCGGGCAAGGCAACGGACCGGAGCGGCGATCTGAGCGGATTCGTTTTTTCGACGTTGTACCTGAACCGCCTGTTCCTCGACTTCGACGAGGGGCGTCTGGCCCGGCGCTTCGACCTCGAAGTATTCGAAGACCAGGTCTCACCCGACAATATCGTGTTCGACGCCGACGGCGAGCCCCACGCCCTGCAGACGAGGATGGCCGGTCTGCTGGCGCACCGGGCCGACGTGCAGTTCGCCAACCGTAAATGGCTGATTTATTTTTATGCGAAAGATGGGGAGCTGGCGCCCAAATCCGCGCACGCCGCGACGTTGGTGTTCGCTGTCGGACTTTTGCTGAGCCTGATTGCCAGCTATGCCGCGGCGATCTGGCCGCGCTATGTGTCGCGCAAGCGGGCGATACTCGACTTCAACGAACGTTTTCCGGGCTTCTTCGAAAATCATCCATTCGCCGTCTATGCATTGGACCGCCGGCGGCGTTTCATCCGGGTGAACCAGCAGATGGTCAAGGAGCTCGGGGTGAGCCGTGAAGCGTTGATCGGCATGATGGCCGCCAGGTTCATCGTGGATGAACAGCGCGACGCGGCCGCACAGCGATTCGAAGAGGTCCTGGCCGGGAACGCGGTCGCCTACACCAGCCGGATCATCGCCGCCGACGGACGCAGTTCGGACCTCTCGATCGTGATGATCCCGATGAGTGCCGGCGACACGGTCACCCACGTGCTGGGTTTTGCCGAAAATATCACCGACCGGAAAAGGGCCGAGGCCGCGCTTTACGAGTCCCGGCAAATGCTGCAGCTGATACTCGACAATATTCCGCAAAACGTATTCTGGAAAGACATCAACAGCGTGTACGAGGGCGGAAACCGGTCATTGCTGGCGGAGGCCGGCCTGCAAAGCATGGACGAGTTGATCGGCAAAACGGATGTGGACCTGCGGTGGAAGGACCAGGCCAGGCAGTTCCGGAAGGTGGACCTGGAAGTCATGACATCCGGCGTGGCACGCATGCGCATGCAGGCCACCGACGTACGCCGGGACGGCACGGCCTGCTGGATCGAAACCAGCAAGATCCCGTTGAAGGACGATCAGGGCAGGGTGGTGGGCGTGCTCGGCGTCACCGAGGACATCACGGCACGCAAGTACATGGAGGAGACGTTGTTCCGCCGGGCGAACTTCGATTCGCTGACCGGATTGCCGAACCGGGGCTATTTCCAGAGCCAGCTGGACGAAGCGGTCAGGCGCGCGCAGCGTCGCGCCGGCCTGGCGGTGATGTACTTCGATATCGACCGGTTCAAGCACATCAACGATACGTACGGGCACGACGCGGGCGATGCCGTCATCCGCATGTTCGCCCAGCGGATCCGCTCGGTGCTGCGCGATGCCGACTTCATGGCGCGGCTCGGCGGCGACGAATTCGTCCTGATTGCGGAAGGGTTGAACGACAGGCACGATGCCGTCGTCATCGCAAAAAAACTCATCGAGGCCATGGGACCGGCATTCGATATCGGATCGGAACACCTGCAAGTGAGCACCAGTATCGGCGTCGCGTATTTCGAGGCCGGCATGACCCCGGACCAGCTGGTCAAGGCGGCCGACCAGACGATGTACGATGCCAAGCGCGCCGGCAGGAACTGCTTCCGGCAAGCCGGACACGATGCCGCCGGGGGCAAGACCGGATGAGTACGGAGCGCGCTCGGCGATGAGCCGGCCGTGACGATCGCGCTGCCGGACAACCGAAACGCCAACCTGCATGGGTTGGCGTTTTTGTTTATTTAAATTGCTACTTGTTGGAAATGTGGTCATACTGCGTCAGTTGAATTGGTCTGGCCAAATTTCAACAAACCAGCGATTCCCATACCAAATTGTGAAAACCGGCCTGACCAAATATCGGGCCCTGGCGATGGGGTCGCTCTGCAGCTGTTCTTGGGCACATCAGAAATTTCACCAATTTTTCCGGAGAAGAAATGACGATTTCCAAAAAGCAGTTATGTCAGGCACTATGCATCGGCGTCGTGATGGCCGGCGCCAGCGCGAGCGTCAATGCGCAAATTTCCTCGCTCGGCGCGACCGGCTGGGCGGCCACCGGCACCAATAACCTGGGCGGCACCGGCACCACCGGCGGCAACGGCGCGGCGGCGGCCAAGATCTACACCGTCTCGACCCGCGCGGGCCTGATCCAGGCTTTGTACGGCAACACCGCGACCATCAAGTCCGATGGGTCGTTCAGCGGCACGCTCGACAACAGCAAGAAGATCATCTACATCTCGGGCACCATCAGCCTGAACCAGAACGCGGCCGGCACCGAGCTGACGGCCAATAATTACGTGACCTATGCCAACGCGGCCAGCAGCACGTGCGCCGGCTACGGCTACACCACCTTCGACAAGATCTGGAGCGACTACCTGGCCGCCTACAAGCCGCCGTACGCGAAGGTGCCGCCGTCGACCGACAAGGTCGAGGCGGCGCGCGCCTGCGCCAGCAACCAGATGAAGAAGAACGTCGTCCTGACCGTGCCGTCGAACACCTCGATCATCGGCAATGGCTCGACCGCCAAGATCATCCACGGCAACCTCAAGATCAGCGGTACGAGTTCGAGCGCACCGGTCGACAATGTCGTGATCCGCAACGTGGCGTTCGAAGATGCGTTCGACTTCTTCACGGCGTGGGACCCGACCGATTCCGGCGGGCGCTGGAATTCGAACTACGACAACGTGTCGATCCTGTACGCCACGCACGTCTGGATCGACCACTGCACGTTCTCCGACGGCGCGCGTACCGACGACCAGTTCCCGTCCGTGTGGGCCGCACCGTACGACGGCGACCTCTACCACGTCCAGCACCACGACGGCCTGCTCGACATGACCAAGTCGGCCAACCTGATCACCGTGTCGTACAACCACCTGCATGACCACGACAAGTCCATGCTGATGGGCGGCACCGATACGGCCAGCCTGACGGCGGAAAACCCGGGGGTGCTGAAGACCACCTTCCACCACAATTATTTCCAGAACCTCGTGCAGCGCAAACCGCGTGTGCGCTACGGCATGGTCCACCTTTACAACAACTATTTCACTGGCAGCAACAGCGTCACGTTGTATAACTGGCTGGTGGGGATCACTTCGGGCCAGGGCTCGAAACTGTACATCGAGAACAATGTCTTTAACATCAGCGGCGGCGCGACGGCCAGCGACACGATCGGCGCTTCGGTCTCGTCCGGCAGCACGCTGACCAAGTGCGCTGCCCTGTCGGGCATGAGCACGGCGCGCTGCTCGCCGTATATCTTCGATAGCGGCAACCTGCTCAACGGTGCGGCCGTGAACCTGGGCGCGACCGCCCACAGCGCCAGTTCGCTCGTGACGGTCACTGCCACGCCGTGGTCGTCGGCGAGCAATCCGGCGGCCACGCCGTCGGCGACGCCGGCCAGCTACTATAACTACTCGGTCGACGCGACCAGCAATCTCGCAACCGCGGTGCCGGCCGCCGCGGGCGTCGGCAAGCTGTAGGCCGCTCCGGCGACGGACAAGCAACGCCGACCGGCACGGGTCGGCGTTTTCGCTTGATCGGCCGTCCCGTCCCGCGGCGGCAGGCTGACGCAAGTGCGCAACAATCCATCAAATATTTATTGCATATAAGAATCAAATATTGATCCATGGTAACATCAGCGCTCTAGGAAATTTTCCAGGCGGTGGCCGCGTGGCTGCCATATTTTCGAAGGTGGACAGGAATGTCCGAAATCACAGGCACCGCGAATACGACCGCTACGCAACCCGGCACGCACCGTGTTCACGCAACCACGGGTGCGCCTGGCGTACACGTCCCCGACAGCACGATGGATCGCTCGCGCTCGCGCCTGCGCTTCCGTCAGCCCCTGAGCGCCCGGCCGGCCCTGCTCCTCGCTTGCCTGCTTCCGGCGTTGTGGCTGGTCACCGCGCTGTTCCTGGCGCAGGTGCGGGACCATACCCTGGAGGATGCCAACACGGACGTCGCCAACCTGGCGAAAGTGCTGGCGGAAGAGACGCAGTCCTCGGTGTTCGCCGTCGACCGCATGCTGGTCGACCTGCGCGAACGGTGGCAGGAGGAACCGCAGCACTTTGGCGACAAGGTCCGCCTGCGCCGCTCGCAACTGAACCAGATGACCGGCTTTCGGATCGCCGTCCTGGATATTGATGGGAAGTTGATCTTTTCCAGCCTTGCGCCCGGCGCAAAAAACATCGATTACAGCGACCGCGAATACTTCACTGCGCTGCGCGAACGCCAGGCGGACGCGCTGTTCATCAACGGTCCGGTCCGAGGGCGGCTCTCCGGTCGGGAGGCGATCCAGTTCGCCCGTCCCTTGCTCGATGCGAACGGTCGCTTCGCCGGCATCATCGTGTTATCGGTGTCGCCCGAGTATTTCGTTCGCTTTTCCCACGATATCATGCTCGGTCAGAAAGCGGTTGTCGTACTGGCGCACTCGGGTGGCCAGGTGCTGACGCGCTCGCCCATGCCTGCCGACGGCGCGGAATATTCCCTTAGCAATTTTCCATTTGTCAATCCAGCCGCGCCGCACGCCGGCGTGCTCCGGGCGGCGGCGCGGCTCGACGGCGTGGACCGCCTGTATGCCTGGCATACCGTCGAAAAATACGGATTGACCGTCCTGATCGGCCACTCGATCGAGGACGTGCTGGCGTCGTACGAACACGTGAAGGACGCGGCGGTTTTTTTCTGCGGCATTTTCTCGGTGCTCATGGTCTGGGTCGGCATCATCGTGCTCATGGGGATTCGCGACCGCGCCGCGGTGCGCAAGGCGCTGGAAGAGAGCGAGTTCCGCTGGAAGCAGGCCGTCGAGGGGGCCGGGCAGGACGTCTGGGACCTCGACTACCGCACCGGGACCGACTTTCTTTCCGCCCGCTGCAAGCGGATGCTCGGTTATGGCGAGCACGAGATCCGCACCCTGGCGGAATGGGACAGCCGTATCCATCCCGACGACAGGGCCCATGTGCTGGCGGCGCTGGACGCTTGCCGCACGGGCGCCTGCGCTGCCTACGCGGTCGAGTACCGGATGCGCGGCGGCGACGGCGAATGGCGCTGGATCGCCAACCGCGGCACCAACGTCAGCGTCGACGGACAGGGCAGGCCGTTGCGCATGATCGGCACGCTGGCCGACATTACCGAACGCAAGGAGATGGAAGCGGCCGTGCGCGACATCCAGGTTGCCGAGAGCCGGGCGCACAGCGACCTGCGCTTCCGCCAGCTTGCCGATGCGATGCCGCAGATCGTCTGGACGGCCGACCCGGACGGCAGCATCGATTATGCCAACCACGTCATCACGGCGTATTCGGGTTTCGCGGCGCTGTTCGGGCCGGGACAGGGCTGGACCTCCATCCTGCACCCGGACGACGTGGAACCCACGCTGGCCGCCTGGACGCAGGCCGTGGACGCCGGCGGGGTGCTGGAGGTGGAATACCGGCTGTTCCGGGCCGCCGACCGCAGCTACCGCTGGCACCAGGCACGGGCCCTGCCGATCCGGGACGGGAGCGGCGCGATCGTCAAATGGTATGGCACGGCGACCGACATCCACGACAGCAAGCTGGCTAACGACGAGATCCGGCGCCTCGCCCGCGGCCTGTCGAACATCCTCGAGAGCATCACCGATGCGTATTACTCGCTCGATGCCGAATGGCGCTTCACCTACGTCAACAAGGAAGCGGAGCGCCTGATCAAACGGCCGCCCGCCGATCTGATCGGCAAGGTCCTGTGGGCCGAGTATCCGGAAATCGCCGGCGGCATCGCCGAGAGCGAGTTCCGCATGGCCGCGGCGACCGGCGACCCGGCATCGTTCGAGATGTTTCACGCGCCATCGAACAGCTGGTTCGAGACGCGCGTGTTCCCCTCGGGCGACGGGGTCACGGTGTATTTTGCCGACATCACCGAGCGCCGCCGGCTGCGTTTGTACAAGGACGAGCAGCTGGCGATCCTGGAAAACATCGCGGCAGGTGCGCCGTTGGGGGAAGTCCTGGTGGCGGCGACCCACATCATCGCGGAACTCAATCCCCTGGGAGGCTGCGCCGTGATGCTGATGGACGAGGACGGCCGGCGTCTCGGCCATGCCATGGCCGTCGGCCTCCCGGCCGCGCTCGAAGCGGCGCTGGACGGCATCGAGGTCGGCCCGGATGCCTTGCCGTGCGGCCGCGCCGCGTTCGGGCGGCGTCCCGTGATCGCCGCCGACCTGGATGCCGAGCCATGGTGGGAACGGGTGGGCAAGCCGGCGGCGCCCGCGATCCGTGCCTGCTGGTCGTATCCGATCCAGGCCGGCAACGGGGAAGTATTTGGTACCATCGACGTGTACACCGCTGCGAACCCGCACCCTGCCCAGGTCGAGCTCGAGATCCTGGGCTCGTGTGCGCATACGATCAGCATCGCGATCGGGCGCGGGCGGGCCGAACAGAAGGCGCGCCAGAGCGAGGAGCGCGTGCGCCTGCTGCAGCGCGCGATCGAAGCGAGCGCCAATCCGATCGTCATCCGCAGCGCGACCGGGCCCGATTTTCCCGTCGACTACGTGAACCCGGCGTTCGAGCGGATCACCGGCTACGAGGCCGGCGAAGTCGTCGGCAGATCGCTGTTGTTCCTGTGCGGCGAGGATGTCGCCCAGGACGCGCTCGTCGAGCTCGACGATGCGCTGGCCCAGCAACGCGAAGGCCACGCCGCGCTGCGCGCCTATCGCCGCGACGGCAGCCTGGTGTGGCTGGATACGTATTGCTCGCCGGTCAGGGACGACAGCGGCGCCGTTACCCATTTCCTGCACGGCATGTACGACATCACGGCGGCCAGGCAATATCAGGAAGAGCTCGAATACCGCGCCGATTACGATGCCGTGACGGGCCTGGCCAGCCGCAAGCTGCTGGTCAGCCGCGTCGGGGCCGCGATTGTCCGCGCGGGTGCGCAGGCGCGCCAGACCTGGATCGCGTGCCTCAACTTCGACCGCTTCAAACTCGTCAACGAAACCCTGGGGCACCGCGGCGGCGACATGGTGTTGCAACTGCTGGCGCAGCGCGTGCAGGGCGTCCTCGGCGCCAGCGACACGGCGGCCCGGGTGGGCGGGAGCGAGATCATGTTGTCGTTCGCCGAGGGCAACGACGAGCATACGGTCGTGACCAAGGTGCGGCGCATCATGGACGCGGTCGCGGCCTCGATGCCGGTCAACGGCCACGACTTCTTCATGAGTTCGAGCGTCGGCATCGCCGCCTACCCGGCGGACGGCGACAACCCCGAGACGCTGATGAAGAACGCACATGTCGCGATGCGGCGGGCGCGGGAAGTGCGCAGCAATCACCTCGAGTTCTTCACCAGCGCGATGAACGACCGCGCGACCGACCGGCTGCGCCTCGAGGGCGACCTGCGCAACGCGCTGGAGCGCAATGAACTCGAGTTGCACTACCAGCCGCAGGTCGATGCGCGGACTTGCCGCATCATCGGGGTGGAGGCGCTGCTGCGCTGGCGGCATCCCGAGCTGGGGCTGGTGGCGCCGGATCGCTTCATCCGGATCGCCGAGGAGACCGGGCTGATCGTGCCGATCGGCGCCTGGGTGCTGCGTACCGCGTGCGCGCAGGCCGCGCGGTGGCAGGGGCTGGGCGGCGGCACGCTGCGCGTGGCCGTCAACCTCGCGGCGGGCCAGCTTTACCATGCCGACCTGGTGACCATGGTCGAGAGCACCTTGCGGGAAAGCGGCCTCGATGCCAAGTGCCTGGACATCGAGCTGACCGAAAGCCAGGTGATGGACGATGTCGAGCAGGCGCTGGACATCATGCAGCGCCTGAAGGCACTCGGCGTGAAGCTGTCGCTGGACGATTTCGGCACCGGCTATTCCAGCCTGGCGTACCTGAAGCGCTTCCCCATCGACGTGCTCAAGATCGACAAGTCGTTCATCCGCAATCTCGCCACCGATCCCGACGATGCCGTGATCGCGCGCTCGATCATCACGCTCGGCCAAAGCCTGCAATTGCAGGTCATCGCCGAAGGCGTGGAAACCGAGGAGCAGTTTGCCTACCTGCGACGCCATCGCTGCGACCAGATCCAGGGCTATTATTTCAGCCGGCCGCTTCCCGCCGGCGAGTTCCAGCACCTGCTGGCGGCACCCCGGGGCGAGCATGCGCCGGCGCCCGGCGATGCCGGGCAGTCGACCCTCCTGATCATCGATGACGAGGAGCAGGTGTCGTCGTCGCTGTCGCGCCTGTTGCGCCGCGACGGTTATCGCATCCTGCGCGGCAAGTCGGGCGCCGAGGGACTGGCGCTGCTGGCCGCGCACGACGTCCAGGTGGTGCTGTCCGACGAACGCATGCCGGGCATGAGCGGCACCGAGTTCCTGTCCCGGGTGAAGGTCATGTACCCGAACACGATCCGGATCATGTTGTCGGGCTATACGGCGGTCGATTCGATCATCGAAGCGACCAACAGCGGCGCGGTATTCCGCTTCCACGTCAAGCCCTGGGACGACGACGTCTTGCGCAACAGTATCGCGGAAGCGTTCCGTTACCACTGGGTGATGCATGGCAACGGCGCTGCACAGACGCCGATGGAGGCGATCGGATAAGCCAGGGCGGGGCGCCCGACCCGCGCTACCTGCCGCCCCGGCAACCGGCGCGAATCTCCGAGGGCCCGAGTCCCACCAGCCGGCGCATCCAGCGCGCCATGTGGCTCGGGTGCGCGAAGCCGGCTTCCAGCGCGATCTCCGTGATGCTTTGCCGTCCCTCGAGCAGGCGCAGGCGCGCGCGCTCGATGCGCCGCTCGAGCACGAACCGGTGGACCGGCGTGCCGGTCGCCTGCTTGAACAGGGCCTTGAAATGCGACGGGCTGAATTCGGCGACGGCGGCCAGTTCGGCGAGGGTGAGGTCCTGGTCCAGGTGGGCATCCACGTACTCGATGACGCGGCGCAGGCGCCACGCCGGCAGCGCCCGTGCCGGCGGCGCGGCCCGCGCGGGGGCCTGCAGGGCGATCAGGCGCACGGCAAGTGCCGAGGCCAGGCTGTCGGCGAATATCCGGCCGCCCGGACAGGCGGCATGGTCCTCGGCCTGCATCATCCAGCCGATGCGTTCGATCTGCGGGTCGCGGATGTGGATGGCCGGCGCGAGGTCGAAGGTGCGCGAACCCAGTCCCATGTCTTCCGCCGTCGCGCGCACGTGCGCGGGGGCCAGCCGCAGCAGCAGCGAGGTGGCCGGCTGCGACATGGTCCAGCGCGTGCTCGACCCGCCCGGCACGACGCAGAACTGGCCATGCAAGCGCACGCCCTGGCGCTCCGCCTTGCCGGCGCGGTAGGACACGGGCACCGGCGCACCCAGGTGGAGGCACAGTACATGGCGCGCATCCACGGGCGAATCGAACCGCCCCGGCGGCACCGGTGACGTCAGCACGTCGAGGAGCGGCAGCGGGCCGCCGGCAGGGCTGGGATAGCAGGAAGGTCGGTCGATCATCGCATCCTCCGGGTACGCATCGCATTAATTTACAGGAAATCATCCGCCTGTGTCCGGGACCGGCCGATGATGCTCGCCGGGCCGCGACGGCGCCGCTAGCATCCTCGCATGCACCAACCCAACCAAGGAGAGGCTAGATGAAACGCAGGAATTTCTTGCAATTGACAGGCGCCGCCGCCGTCGCGACCTACGGCTTGAGCGCGGCGGCACGGCCGCCGGCGCCGACTGGCGTGAACGCCTATCGCCAGGCGCGGCGCTTCGCCGACCTGCCGTGCGGCCGCATCGCCTATGTCGAGCGCGGCACGGGCGGCGCGGCGCTGTTCCTGCACGGCGCCCCGCTGAACGGCTTTCAATGGCGCGGCGCGCTCGACCGCCTGGCGCCTTACCGGCGCTGTATCGCCCCGGATTTCATGGGCCTCGGCTACTCGGAGATCCCGGAACGCCAGTCGGTGGCGCCCGCTGCGCAGGTGGCGATGCTGGCGTCCCTGCTGGACGCGCTGCACGTCGGCCAGGTCGACATCGTCGCGTCCGACAGCGGCGGGGCCGTCGCGCAGATGTTCCTCGTCCGGTATCCGGCGCGCGTGCGCACGATGCTCCTGACCGACTGCGATACCGAACCCGACAGCCCGCCGCCGATGATCAAGCCGGTACTCGACATGGCGAACGCCGGCACGCTGGCCGACGACACCGCCAAATGGCTGACCGACAAGAACCTCGCACGCGCGACCTTCGGCGCGGCCGTGTACCACGATCCCGCCATTCTCACGGACGACGTCATCGAGTACTACGTCACGCCGATGGTGAGCACGCCGTTGCGGCGCAGGCAATACCACGAATTCCACAAGGCGCTGGCGCCGAACCCGCTGGCGGGGATCGAGGCGGCGCTCAAGCGGAGCACGGTGCCGGTGCGGATGGTGTGGGGTTCCGCGGACACGATCTTTCCCATGGCCGATGCGGCGTATCTGGACCGGACGTTTGCGCGGTCGCTGGGGGTACGCCAGGTGCCCGAGGGGAAGCTGTTTTTTCAGGAGGAGTTTCCTGATGTGATAGCCGACGAGGCGCGACGGTTGTGGCGCGTCGGTTGAGCCGCGGTCCAAAAACGACAACGCCGACCTGCATGGGCCGGCGTTGTTGCACGCGCCATCGGAATGAACGGGAAGGTCGCCGGTGCGAACCGCACCTCGAGTTTGGGCGAGGTCGAGCCGCCGAGCGGCCGCGCGGCATCTGCACCTTGCGCCTGTGCTGGCCTGCTGCCTATCCTGTCGCAGGTCTCGTGCACCTCAGCAACGAGGGCACGATTCCATCTCAGTCGAATGGCGTCGTCAGTTCTTTCTCGTTCGTGTCCACGACGAACACCGCGAGCAGCTTGGCCGGCGCCGTCTTGCTGGCATTGGCACTGACGCCGTGCCGGTCGCCAGGCATCTCGGAGAAATTCTGCCCTGCTTTGTAGATGGTCTCGGGGCCGTCGTTGACCCGACTGCGGATCGCCCCCTCCAGCACCGTTGCGTAGATGAAGGCAGATTTGGCATGGATATGCCCGGGCGAAAAGCCGCCCGGACCGTATTCGACCAGCACGCCCTTGAGGCTCTTGCCCGGAACATCAGGCAGTTCGTGTTGGTAGACCAGCGTTACCTTGGCGTTCTTCGCCTTCGGCGCTTCGGCATGGACACCGGCAAATGGCAGACTGGCGACCAGCAGGGAAAGAATGATGCGTTTCATGACGTTCTCACTTGGTTTGCGGACCTGGCGTTGCGCAGCCATTCGTCGAGACCGATGCGGCCGAGGCGCGCTTCGCCCAGAGGCACCAGCGAGTGTTCGCCGACCTTGCCGCCGAAGTAGCGGGCCTCGGGATCGCTGACGACCTGGCGCGGGTCGCCGATCGCCTTGAGGTAGCGGGCGATGAATTCGTTGAGCGGTGCGCGTTCCGGGCCGGCGATCTCGACAATGCCCATGCGCGGCGCCGCCAGCGCGACTTCGGCAACGTTCGCCGCGACGTCGTCCGATGCGATGGGCTGGAACTGGCCGGGCGCCAGCTTGACGACGTTGCCGACCATGCCTGAATCGGCGATGCCGCCGAGGAATTCCATGAACTGGGTCGCGCGGACGATGGTGTAAGGAATGCCGGAAGCCACGATCGCTTGTTCTTGTGCGACCTTGGCGCGGAAATAGCCGTTGTCAGGCATCCGGTCGGTCCCGGCGATGGAGAGCGCAACGTGGTGGCGAACGCCGGCTGCGGCTTCCGCCGCAAGGAGATTGCGGCTGGACGTCTGGAAAAATTCCAGTACGGCCTGGTCTTCCCATGAGGGCGAATTCGCGAGGTCGATCACGACTTGCGCGCCGGCCATGGCCTGCTGCAGGCCCTCGCCGGTGACACTGTTGATACCGCTTTTAGGCGAAGCCGCGACGACCTCGTGGCCGCCCTGACGAAGAATGGTGACGGTTTTCGAGCCGATCAGCCCGGTACCGCCAATGACGACGATTTTCATGATTTACCCTTCACGTTAAAGACGCACTTGCGGTCTTCCTGGCTATAAGTCGTTGTAGGCAGGCGATTTGTGACAGTCAATCAGATATTTTTGTGCGGCCGGCCTGAAGGCCGCAGGTCGCTTCGTTTAGCGGCGCGACCTGCGCGCGCAGGTCGAGGATGGGATCCCGTCAGTTGCACTGGGAGTCGAACCGAAACCGGTCGTCAGGACAGGGCGTGCCGCGATGGGGGAGGCGGGAAGGATCGGCAATGGACCGGACGCGGAGACGTTCTGCTTTCGGAAACAAAAACGCCGACCTGCATGGGTCGGCGTTTCGTTTGCTGCTGAATTCTTTGGTGGCCCGGGGCGGAATCGAACCACCGACACAAGGATTTTCAATCCTCTGCTCTACCAACTGAGCTACCAGGCCAAAGGAGGCACGATTATAGCGACGGGTTTGCGAAGTCGCAAGTCCTGTCGAGCAAATTTCCTGCGGCGGGAGGGCGAAATGTCCGTCCTGTTCGCCGGAAGCAGCCCACGGTGAAGCGTCTATAATGTGTGTCATGAGCACACAAACCACTTCCTCCGCACATCATCGCAACGTCGCCCGCCGCAGCGACGTCTGCATCGTCGGCAATGGCGCGATCGCCAAGACGGCGGCGCTCGGCCTGTCGCAGGCCGGGCACAGCGTCACGCTGCTCGTGCCGCCCGCGCGCCCGGATGCGCAGGCGGCGTCCGGCGGCGAGAAGCCGTGGGACGTGCGCGTGTACGCGCTCAACCACACGGCGCATACGCTGTTGTCGTCGCTCAAGGTGTGGGGCGCGCTCGACATGGCGCGCGTGGCGCCCGTCGACGCGATGGACGTGCAGGGCGACGGGGAGCAGGGCGGCCATCTCGGCTTCGATGCGTTCGGCGCGCATGCGGGGGCGCTCGCGTGGATCGTCGAGGACAGCAACCTGAACCAGGCGCTCGACGCCGCGTTGCGCTTCGCCCAGAACGTCGAGACCGTCAGCGGACGCGCCTGCCGGATCGTGAGCAGCGCGGACGACGTCGAGGTCGAGCTGGAAGATGGCACGGTGCTCGCGGCCCAACTGCTGGTCGGCGCCGACGGCCGCGATTCCTGGGTGCGCGGACAGTGCGACATCGGCATCGATTACCGCTCGTACCACCAGCGCGCCATCGTGGCGAATTTCTCGTGCGAAAAGCCGCATCACAACGTCGCCTATCAATGGTTCACCTGCAAGGATGGCGTGATCGCGCTGCTGCCGCTGCCGGGCAACCAGGTGTCGCTGGTATGGTCGGCGCCGGACACGCTGGCGGACACGATCATGGGCGAATCGCTGGGCGAGCTGGCGATCCGCCTGGGCGAGTATGCGGACAGCAAACTGGGCCTGCTGAAACCGCTGCAGCCGGAAGCCGTCAAGGCGATCCCGCTGGCGCTCGTGCGCCCGCATGCGGTCACGGCGCCGCGCGTGGCGCTCGTCGGCGACGCCGCCCACGCCGTGCATCCGCTGGCCGGACACGGCATGAACCTGGGCTTCGGCGACATCATTGCCCTGCTCGACACGGTCGCCGCGCGCGATGCGCATCAAGGGATCGGCGACGAGCGCGTGCTGGCGCGCTACGCCAGGGCGCGCAAGGAAGATGTGTTGCTGATGCAACTCGCCACGGATGGCCTCGAGCGTCTGTTCGGCGCAAATCTGGAGCCGGTGCGCGTGGTTCGCAATTTGGGATTAAACTTGCTGGATAAGTTGCCCTTGGTCAAGCGACGGCTGATCGCCCATGCAATGGGCAGGTAACGTGCCAAATCTTTAAGGAATTATCATTCATGGGTAAAACGAAGCTCGCCGTCCTGCTGGCGACCGGCTTGATGACGTCGTGCGTCGGCGCGCAGAATTCGGTCGAAGCCAACATCAAGAAGGCGATCGAACCGCGCCTGGGCGGTGCCAAGATCGAATCGATCAAGGAAACGCCGTATGCCGGCCTGTATGAATTGCGCGTCGCCGGCGACATCCTGTACACGGACAAGAAGGGCGAGTACCTGATCATCGGCCACGTCTACGATGCCAAGTCGACGCGCGACCTGACGCGCGAGCGCATCGACGACATCAACAAGGTCAAATTCTCCGACCTGCCGCTGGGCGACGCCATCAAGCAGGTCAAGGGCGACGGCAAGCGCGTGATCGCCGTGTTCGAGGACCCGAACTGCGGCTACTGCAAGCGCCTGCGCCAGACGACGCTGAAGAACATGGACAACGTGACGATCTACACGTTCATGTACAACATCCTGGCGCCGGATTCGTTCGACAAGTCGAAGAACGTGTGGTGTGCGCCGGACCGCGCCAAGGCCTGGGACGACTGGATGATCAACGGCAAGCCGGCGCCGGCCGCGCCAGCGAGCTGCGAGTCGCCGAACGACAAGGTGCTGGCGCTTGGCCAGAAGCTGCATATCACGGGCACGCCGGCGATCTTCTTCTCGGACGGCAGCCGGATTCCGGGCGCCGTCGACCAGAAGACGCTCGAGGCCAAACTGGCCTCCCTCAAGCAGTAATCCAAGCCCGGCACCGCCGGGCTTTTTTCGCCGCAACGACGCAAACGCCTGGTGGGCACGGGGTGCCCACCCTACGCCAAAAAGACGTAGGGTGGGCGGCCTCCGCCCACCAAACGCAGGCATGACGCAAATACAAGAACCAACGACAAACCAGAACAAGGGAGAAGTCATGATCACTTTGAACATCAACGGGCGCGACGTGCAGGTCGACGCCGATCCCTCCACGCCCATCCTGTGGACGCTGCGCGACAACCTCGACATGACCGGCACCAAGTTCGGCTGCGGCGCCGCGCTGTGCGGCGCGTGCACCGTGCACCTGGACGGGCAGGCGATCCGTTCCTGCGTCACGCCGATCTCGGCGGCCGTCGGCCACAAGGTCACGACGATCGAAGCGATGGAAACCGACAAGGTCGGCAAGGCCGTGCAGGACGCCTGGGTCAGGCACGACGTCCCGCAATGCGGCTATTGCCAGAGCGGCCAGGTGATGAGCGCCACGGCCCTCCTGCGCGTGAACAAAAAGCCGACGGACACCGACATCGACAACGCCATGAGCGGCAACATCTGCCGCTGCGGCACCTATCAACGCATCCGCGCGGCCATCAAGGATGCCGCCAAGACCCTGGCGTAAGGAGACCCGCATGCGATTCGACCTGATGAAGAATGTGGCGGCCAAGGCCGGCCGCCTTGCCCCGGCCTCCCGCCGCGGTTTCCTGAAAGCCGGCGCCGCCGCCACCGGTGGCCTCGTGCTGGGCTTCGTGCTGCCGGCCGGCGGGCGCATCGCCCGTGCGGCCGATGCCGCCAAGCCGACCGTCTACGCCCCGAACGCCTTCCTGCGCGTGGCACCGGACAACACGGTGACCGTGATCGTCAACCGCCTGGAGTTCGGCCAGGGCGTGCACACGGGCCTGCCGATGGTGATCGCGGACGAACTGGATGCCGACTGGAGCCAGATGCGCGCCGAACTGGCGCCCGCCGGCGACGTGTACAAGGACCCGGTCTTCGGCATCCAGATCACTGGCGGCTCGGGCACCATCGCCCACTCGTTCACGCAGTACCGCGAAGTGGGCGCCCGCGCCCGCGCGATGTTGATTGGCGCCGCCGCCCGGCAGTGGAACGTGAGCCCGGCGCAATGCCGCACCGCGAAGGGCGTCGTTTATGGCCCGGCGGGCCAGAAGGCCACGTACGGCGCGCTGGCCGAAGCGGCGATGGCGCTGCCGGTGCCGGAAACGATCACGCTGAAAGACCAGAAGACGTTCCGCTACATCGGCAAGCCGATGCCGCGCCTGGACGCCCGCGCCAAGTCGACGGGCCGCCAGCAGTTCGGCC
Source organism: Massilia sp. Masssp93 (assembly GCF_059491295.1). Classification (NCBI taxonomy): domain Bacteria; kingdom Pseudomonadati; phylum Pseudomonadota; class Betaproteobacteria; order Burkholderiales; family Oxalobacteraceae; genus Massilia; species Massilia sp. Masssp93. Next base: position 6,984,840 of record NZ_CP168502.1, read on the forward strand.
TCGACGTCAAACCGGCCGGCACCAGGGTCGCCGTCGTCGCGCATCCGCCCGTGTTCGGCGCGAAGGTCGCGAAGTTCGACGCCGCCAAGGCCAGGGCGCTGCGCGGCGTGATCGCCGTGCTGGAAGTGCCGGTGGACCGCGGCGGCAGCGGCGTGGCGGTCGTCGCCGACGGCTACTGGCCGGCCAAGCAGGCGCGCGACCTGCTCGCCATCGAGTGGGACACGAGCGCCGTCGAAAAAGTCGACAGCGGCAAGCAGATGGCGCAGTTCGCCGAGCTGTCCAGGACGCCGGGCGCCGTCGCGCGCAAGGCCGATACGTCGATGCTGGCCGGCGCCGCGAAAAAAATCTCGGCCGTCTACGAATTCCCCTACCTGGCGCACGCGCCGATGGAACCGATCAACTGCACGGTCGACCTCCGCGACGACGCCTGCACCTTGTGGGTCGGCTCGCAGTTCCAGGGCGTCGACCAGGCCGCGGCCGCCGCGGTGGCCGGCCTCAAGCCCGGGCAGGTCACGCTCAACACGATGATGGCGGGCGGCGGCTTCGGCCGGCGCGCCACGCCGACGTCGGACTTCGTCGTCGAAGCCGTCCACGTCGCCAAGGCCTACAAAGCGGCGGGCCACGCCGGTCCGGTGAAGCTGATCTGGAGCCGCGAGGACGACATCCGCGGCGGCTACTATCGTCCGTCGCACGTGCACCGCGCCGACATCGGCCTCGATGCCGACGGCAACATCGTCGCCTGGGACCACACGATCGTCGGCCAGTCGATCATCACCGGCACAACGTTCGAACCGTTCATGGTCAAGAACGGCGTCGACAGCACGATGGTCGAAGGCATGGGCGAACCGTACGACGTGCCGCTGAACCTGACGGCGCATGCGGCCAAGGCCAACGTGCCCGTGCTGTGGTGGCGCTCCGTGGGGTCCACGCACACGGCGTTCGTGATGGAGACGCTGATCGATGAAGCCGCGCACGCGGCGGGCCAGGACCCGGTCGCGTACCGCAAGAAGCTGATCGACGCGAAGCACGTGCGCCATCACGCGGCGCTGGACCTCGCCGTGGCGAAGTCCGGCTACGGCAAGAAGACGCTGCCGAAAGGGCATGCCTACGGCGTGGCGCTGCACGAATCGTTCAACACGGTCGTCGCCTACGTCGTCGACGCGTCCGTCGTCGACGGCAGCCCCAGGGTGCACAAGGTCACGGCCGCCGTGCACTGCAACCTGCCGGTCAATCCGATGTCCATCGAGGCGCAGATCCAGGGCGCGGCGCTGATGGGCCTCGGCACGACGTTGCCGGGCGCGCGCATCACGCTCAAGGACGGCGTCGTCGAGCAGCAGAACTTCAACGACTACACGGTGGCGCGCATGAACGACATGCCGCATATCGACGTCCACATCGTCCCGTCGCAGGATGCGCCGACGGGCATCGGCGAACCGGGCCTGCCCCCGCTGGCGCCGGCGCTGGCCAATGCCGTGTTCACGCTGACCGGCAAGCGCCTGCGCAAGCTGCCGTTCGACCTGGCGACGGCGTGACCGTGTCCCCGGCCGCGCCGGTCGGCATTCTGCTGGCGGCCGGCCGGGGACGCCGGTTCGATCCGGAAGGGCGGCGCAACAAGCTGCTGCAGCCGCTGGCGGATTTCGACCCCGTCGTCGTGGCCAGCGCGCGCAAGCTGCTGGCCGCCGTGCCCCGCGTCGTCGCCGTCGTGGCGCCGGATGACGGCGGCGTGGCCGAGCGGCTGGCCGCGCTGGGCTGCGACGTGGCCGTGTGCCCGGATGCGGACAGCGGCATGGCGGCGTCGCTCACGCATGCCATCCGCCATTCGCTGGGCATGGCGCCCAGGCCGCAGGCGTGGCTGGTGGCGCTGGGCGACATGCCGTACGTCGAGGTGGCCACGTTGCGGTCGTTGGCCGACGCGCTGGCGGCCGGCGCGGACATCGCGGCACCCGTCATGGATGGCCGGCGCGGCAATCCGGTCGGTTTCGGCGCCGTTCACCTGGATGCGCTGCTGGCCCTGCGCGGCGACGAGGGCGCGCGCCGCCTCCTGCATACCGGCCCGGTGACGGCGGTGCCGGTGCATGATCCGGGCATCTTCCGCGATATCGACAGGCCTGCCGATCTGACCGGATCGTAGCTCAACCGTGTGAACACGCGATGTTGTGAACACCGGTTGTGTGAACATGCTCTTTCTTGAAAAATCCGATTACACTACGGCGCATCGGAGAGAGATTGTTCACGTCATATGAAAAAAGCACCCCAGAAGCAGCCGCCGGCCATCCAGTACACGATCGTCCCCAAGGACCTGGCCGGGCACCTGTTCAACGTCACCGTCACCGTGGCCGAACCGAGCCCGGAAGGGCAGGTGTTCGCGCTGCCGGCCTGGATCCCGGGCAGCTACATGATCCGCGAATTCGCCCGCAACATCGTGCGCATCCGCGCCGAATCCGGCGGCGCGACGGTGCGGCTCGCGAAGCTGGACAAGCATTCGTGGCAGGCCGCGCCCGTCAGCGGGCCGCTGACGGTGCATTACGAAGTCTATGCGTGGGACCTGTCCGTGCGCGCCGCGCACCTCGACCAGACCCACGGCTTCTTCAACGGCACGAGCGTGTTCCTGCGCGTCGTCGGGCAGGAGGCGCGGCCGCACCTGGTCGACATCCAGCGCCCGGGCGATGGCGGCACGCGCAGCTGGCGCGTAGCCACGTCGCTGCCGGAAGCGGGCGCCAGGCGCTACGGCTTCGGCACGTACGCCGCCGCCGACTACGATGAACTGATCGACCACCCCGTCGAAATGGGCGACTTCGCGCTGGGCGGCTTCACGGCGCACGGCATCCGCCACGACATCGTGATCACGGGCCGCGTGCCGAACCTCGACATGGCGCGCCTGGAAAAAGACCTGAAAGCCATCTGCGAAACCCAGATCGCGTTCTTCGAGCCGAAGACGAAAAAGGCGCCGATGGACCGCTACGTGTTCCTGACGATGGTCGTGGGCGACGGCTACGGCGGCCTGGAACACCGCGCGTCGACGGCGCTGCTCTGCGCACGCACCGACCTGCCGACGACGGCGGCACCCAGGACGGCCGAGCCGAACGAGGGCTACATCAAATTCCTGGGCCTGTGCAGCCACGAGTACTTCCACACCTGGAACGTCAAGCGCATCAAGCCGGCCGTGTTCGCGCCGTACGACCTGCAGGTCGAGAACTACACGCCCCTGCTGTGGCTGTTCGAGGGCTTCACGAGCTATTACGACGACCTGATGCTCGTCCGCAGCGGCATCATCAGCGAGGCGACGTATTTCAAGCTGCTCGGCAAAACGGCCGCCAGCGTCCTGCGCGGCACGGGCCGCACCAAGCAGAGCATCGCGGATTCCAGCTTCGACGCCTGGAGCAAGTACTACCGCCAGGACGAGAACGCGCCGAACGCGATCATCAGCTACTACACGAAGGGGTCGCTCGTCGGCCTCGCGCTCGACCTGACGATCCGCGCCAGGACGGGCGGCGCGAAGTCGCTGGACGACATCATGCTGGCCCTGTGGGACCGCTACGGCCGCAATTTCTACAAGGGCGCCGCGCGCGGCGTGACGGAGCAGGACGTGGAAAGCCTGTTCGACGAGGTGAGCGGCGTGCGCCTGAAAACGATCTTCGACCGCTACATCCGCGGCACCGAGGACATCCCGCTGGCCAAGCTGTATGCCCCGTTCGGCGTGAAGGTGACGGAAGAGCGCAAGAACGCCAAGCCGTCGCTGGACGCCGGCATCGGCCGCGACGCCGCCGGCGTCAAGCTGACCCAGGTGCACGAGGGCGGCGCCGCGCACCAGGCGGGCCTGTCGGCGGGCGACGTCCTGATCGCCGTGGACGGCCTGCGCGTGAACGCCAACCCGTCCAACCTCGACCAGCTGTTCGCGCGCTACCGCGTGGACGACACGGTGACCGTGCACGCCTTCCGCCGCGACGAGCTGATGACGTTCGACGTTACCTTGCAGGGCGACCGCGTGCCCTGCGTCCAGGTCACCGTGGCGCCCGGCACGCGCAAGGGGCCCTTGGTCAAGCGGCCGAGCGCGAGCTGACCGGCAAATAGGACCGCAACAAATCGAAGTCGATGGGTTTGGTGAGATGATGGTCGAACCCGGCCTCGAATGCCCGTTCGCGGTCCTTCTGCTGTCCCCAGCCCGTCGTCGCGATCAAGGTCATCGATGCGCCGCCCGGCAGCTGGCGCAGCCTGCGCGCCAGTTCATAGCCGTTCATGTCCGGCAGGCCAATGTCGAGCAGCGCCACGGCGGGGGCAAAGCCGGGCAGCATCTCGAGCGCCCGGGTGGCCGTCGGCGCCGTCCGCACTTCGCAACCGTGCAGTTCCAACGTCATGGCCAGCATCTCGGCGGCGTCCTCGTTGTCGTCCACGACGAGGACGCGCATCTGGGCCGGGGCCGCCCTGGCGGATGGCGCCGCCGGCGACGGTGCGCACACGCCGCCCGCCGCGAGCGGCAGGCGGATCGTGAATGTACTGCCCAGGCCGGCGCCGGCGCTGTCCGCGTGGACGCTGCCATCGTGCAGCTCGACGATGCCGCGCACGAGCGCGAGGCCGATGCCGAGACCGCCTTTTGACCGTTCCAGCGCCGGCTCCAGCTGCGAAAACATGTCGAAGACGGTGGAGAGGGCCGCGGCGGGCAGGCCGATGCCGTTGTCGCGCACCATGATCTCGGCCATCCCGTCCGTGCAGGACAGGCCCAGTTCGATCGTGCCGCCGTCCGGCGTGTACTTGGCGGCGTTGGTCAGCAGGTTGATGACGACCTGCGTCAGCCGCGTCGCATCCCCCTCCACGATCACGGGCGGCGGGGCGATGGAAAGGCGCAGCGTGTGGCCTGCCGCGTCCATGGTGGCGGCGAGATCGTGGGCCGCGCCGTGCACGAGCGCCGACAGTTCCACGGGCGCGCAGCGCAGCTGCATGCGGCCCTGCGTGATGCGCGAGACTTCCATCAGGTCGTCGACGAGCCGGGTCAGGTGGCGCAGCTGGCGGTCGAATGCCTGCAGCAGGCGGTTGTCCGTGCCGTGGCCGAACTTGAGCTTGAGGACGTCGAGCGCACTGCGCATCGGGGCGAGCGGGTTGCGCAGCTCGTGCGACAAGGTCGCGAGGAATTCGTCCTTGCGCCGGTCCGTCGCCGACAGTTGCGCGTTCAACTTCGTCAGCTCGCCCTCGGCGCTGCGGCGTGCTTCCAGCGCCGCCTCCGCCGCCTTGCGCGCCGCCAGCAGCTCGCGCTCGTACGCGCGCCGGTCGGATGCCATGAACAGGGCCCAGTGGTCGACCATGTCGTCCGCCTCGCCGTGGCGGCTGATGTTGATCAGCATGGGCAGGCGCTCCTGGCGTTTGTTGCGCAGGTCGACCTGGATTTCGGCCACCGACCCCTGCGCTTCGAGGATCGGCTGGCAATGCGTGTGGTAGAACAGCCGGGCGCCCACCGGCAGCAGGTCCCGCATGCGCAGCTTGCCGACGAGTTCATCCTCGGCGTAACCGAGCCACGTGCACGCCGTACGGTTGGCTTTCAGGATGAGGCCATCGGCCGCGGTCAGCAGCAGGGCGCACGCCGCGTGGTCGAACAGGATGTCGCCGGTCGGCAGTGTCGGCACGGCCCGTCAGCGCAGGACGTGCGCGAGGAACTGATCGATGGCGCGCGAGCTTGCCGTCGGGGCGCTCATGTGCGGACAGTGGCCGACATTGTCGATGATGTGCAAGGTGCTGTGCGGCAGGTTCCGGTGCAGGAAATCGCCCACGGAACGGGGCGCAACCATGTCGTCGCTGCATTGGAGGATCAGGGCCGGCGTGGTCGACCGGGGCACGTCCGCGCGATGGTCGGACAGGAACGTGACCCGGGCGAAATGCTTGGCGATCTCGGGATCGTTGCGGCAAAAGCTGTCGGTCAGTTCCGCGCGCAGTTCGGGCCGGTCGGGTACACCCATGATCGCGGGCGCCAGGCTGCTCGACCAGCCAAGGTAATTGGCGTCCATCGTCTCGAGCAGTTCGTCGATGTCTTCCCGGCTGAACCCGCCGACGTAGTCGCCGTCGTTGATGTAGCAGGGCGACGGGCCGACCATGACCTGCGCGACGAATCGTTCCGGCGCCTTGATCGTGGCCAGCAGGCCGATCATCGTGCTGACGGAATGGCCGACGAAGACGACGGGGCCCGTTGCGCATTCGTCGATGAGCTCGAGCAGGTCGTCCGCGTAGCCCTGCAACGTGCCGTACCTGGTCCGGTCGTAGGCGGACAGGTCGGAACCCCCGCTGCCGACCAGATCGAACGAGATCGTGCGGAAGCGATCTTCGTACGCCGGCGCCAGGAAGCGCCACATGGTCTGGTCGCAACCGAAGCCGTGGGCAAACACCATCGTTGCCGGGCCGTTGCCGGCCAGCCGGACGTTATTCCTGAGTTGCACTTTGGACATGTGTGTGAAATATATAAAAATGTAACGGCGGATTATAGACCGATTAACGCTGAGCACGCGCACCCATCGCACCCGAAACCCGCCGCCGCCCTGTTCGGCTTGCGCCCGGCAGTCGTGCCGCGCGTCGTGGCGGCCGAAGCGCGGCCGACGGGGTTCACTCGCTCGCCTGCGGCTCCGCCAGGCTGCGCAGCTGATACCGTTCGCTGTCCGCAAACAAAAACGTCTCGGAAAAGGTGAGCCTGCCCGTCGCCCGGGCCAGCTGCCGCGGGGCCGGCAGCGGCGAGCTGCGCCGCACCGAGGCCAGCGCGATCTGGGAGGCATCCGGATTGCGCGAGCGCTGCACGGCCACGTCGGCCAGCTGGCCGTCGCGGTCGACCGTGATCTCGAGCACGACGATGGCCGGCAGCATCGGCGGCAGCGTGCCGGCATAGATGCGCTCGGGATTGCGCTCGACCACGTGGCGCGCGACCCGGGTCTTGTAATCGTCCAGCCCCGCGGGTGCGGGCGCCGTGGGTGTGGCGGGATGGAAGATGCGCGCGGTGACGTGTTCGACGGAGGACGTGACGGCATCGGCGGCCGTTCGCACGCTCGAGCATCCGCTCAGGCCTGCGGTCAATGTGAAGAGAGCGAGGCCTGCGCGGATGATCGTGTTCATGTCAGTCGAATAAGCGCTTGAGTTCCGTGCCGGGGTCGGGCGCGCGCATGAACGCTTCGCCCACGAGGAAGGCATGCACGTCGGCGTCGCGCATGCGCTTGACGTCGGCGGGCGCCAGGATCGCGGACTCGGTGACGACCAGGCGCTCCGCCGGAATGCGCGGCAGCAGGTTGATGGTCGTGTCGAGCGTGACCTCGAAGGTGCGCAGGTTGCGGTTGTTGATGCCCAGGAGGCGCGTCTTGAGCTTCAGGGCCGCATCCAGTTCGTCGCCGTCATGGACTTCGACCAGCACATCCATGCCAAGTTCCCGGGCACAGGCTTCCAGGTCGGCCATCAAACCATGATCCAGCGCGGCGACGATCAAGAGGATCGCGTCCGCGCCCATCGCCCGCGCTTCGTAGACCTGGTACGGATCGACGATGAAATCCTTGCGGATCACGGGCAGGTCGCACGCGGCGCGCGCCTGCTTCAGGTACTCGGGCGAGCCCTGGAAGAATTGTACGTCGGTCAGCACGGACAGGCAGGAAGCGCCGCCCGCGGCATAGCTTTGGGCGATCTCGGCCGGGCGGAAGTCGGCGCGGATCACGCCCTTCGACGGCGACGCCTTTTTCACTTCGGCGATCACGCCGGCACGGCCCGCCTCGATGCTGCGGCGCAGGCTCGCTTCGAAGCCGCGCAGGTCGGCGCGCAGGGCGGCGTCGCTTTCGACGTCGCGGCGCAGGCTGTTGAAATCACGGTACTGTTTTGCGCGCGCGACTTCGGTCGCTTTGACGTCGAGGATCTTGTTCAGGATATCGGACATGGTGGACCTTCAGTGTTGTTTCGCCAGCGCCAGCTTGACGCCGAGCCAGACGAACAGGCCGCCCGTGGCGCGGTTGAGCCATTGCGTGACGGCGGGATGCAGTTTGATGCGCGCCCTGGCCTGCGCGGTGAACAGCGCCAGCGCATGGCACCACAACATGCCGTTGATGTTGAAGATGGCGCCGAGGATGAGGAAGGCGAGCGCCTTGTGCGGCGCGTGCGCATCGATGAATTGCGGGACGAAGGCGAGGAAGAACAGCGCCACCTTCGGGTTCAGCACGTTCGTCAGGATGCCTTGCGCGTAGATGCGGCGCAGGGGCAGCGGCGCGATGGCCAGCGGCGCCGCGACGCCGGCGCCGCGCTCATTTCCTCGCTTAATGAGCAGCATGCCGACAGCGAGGTACAGGATGTACGCGGCGCCCAGCAGCTTGACGACCGTGAACGCGGCGGCGGACGTCGCCAGGATCGCCGACAGGCCGAGGGCCGCGGCGACGATGTGCACGAACGTGCCCGTGCCGATGCCCAGCGCCGCCGCGCTGCCGGCGCGCCAGCCCTGCGTCGCGCTGCGCGTCGTGACCAGGAGCGAATCCGGGCCCGGCATGATGTTCAGCAGCAGGCCGCTGGCGACGAACAGCCCCGGATCATGGATACCTGACAGCGGGATGCCGGACATCTCAGTTCACCGCGCCCAGCTGGCGCGTGACGCTCACGAACTGGTCGAGCTTCGCGAGCGCCGCGCCCGACGCGATCGCGGTGCGCGCGCGCTGCAGGCCGTCCTCGATGGATGCGGCCACGCCGGCCGCGTACAGCGCCGTGCCCGCGTTCAGCGCGACGATGTCGTGCGCCGGACCCGGTTCGCCGCGCAGCGCTTCCATGATCCTGGTCTTCGATTCGGCCGCATCCGCGACCTTCAGGTTGCGGCTGGCGATCATCGCGAGGCCGTAGTCTTCCGGGTGGATCTCGTATTCGCGGATCTCGCCGTTGACCAGTTCACCGACCATCGTGCCGGCGCCGAGCGAGACTTCGTCCATGTTGTCGCGGCCCCAGACGACGAGCGCATGCCGGGCGCCGAGGCGCTGCAGCACGCGTACCTGGATGCCGACGAGGTCCGGGTGGAACACGCCCATCAGGATGTTCGGCGCGCCGGCCGGATTCGTCAGCGGCCCCAGGATGTTGAAGATGCTGCGCACGCCCATCTCGCGCCGGACCGCCGCGACGTTCTTCATGGCCGCGTGGTGGTTCGGCGCGAACATGAAGCCGATGCCGGTCTGCGCGATCGACTGGGCGATCTGCTCGGGTTTCAGGTCGATGTGGGCGCCCAGCGATTCGATGACGTCGGCGCTGCCGGACGACGACGACACGCTGCGTCCGCCGTGCTTGGCGACGCGCGCGCCGGCGGCGGCGGCGACGAACATCGACGCGGTCGAGATATTGAAAGTGTGCGCACCGTCGCCGCCGGTGCCGACGATGTCGACGAGGTGCGTCGTGTCGGCCATCGGGACCTTGGTGGAGAATTCGCGCATCACCTGGGCGGCGGCGGTGATCTCGCCGATGGTTTCCTTCTTCACGCGCAGGCCCATGGTCAGCGCGGCGACCATCGTCGGCGAGATCTCGCCGGACATGATTCGCCGGAAGAGATGCAGCATCTCGTCGTGGAAGATTTCGCGGTGTTCGATGCAGCGGAGGAGGGCTTCTTGAGGGGTGATCATGGCAGGTCCAGTTCTTGGAAATCGGTTGTCGCCACGCGGCCGTCGCACGTCGCCCCCGCGCAGGCGGGGGTCCAATTACTGTGCGGCGTGCACATAAACCTGGATTCCCGCCTCCGCGGGAACGACGTTGGCAAGCGTTCGGTTGCGTTCAGCGCTCGAGGAAGTTCTTCAGCATCGCATGCCCGTGCTCCGACAGGATCGACTCGGGGTGGAACTGCACGCCCTCGATGTCGAATTCCTTGTGGCGCACGCCCATGATCTCGCCGTCGTCCGTCCACGCCGTCACCTCCAGGCACGCCGGCAGCGACGCGCGCTCGATCGCCAGCGAGTGGTAGCGGATCACGGTGAAGGGGCTCGGCAGGCCCTTGAACACGCCTTCGCCGATGTGCGCGATCTTCGACGTCTTGCCGTGCATGACCTGCTTGGCGCGGACGATCCTGCCGCCGAACGCTTCGCCGATCGCCTGGTGGCCCAGGCACACGCCGAGGATCGGCTTCTTGCCCTTGAATTCGCGCAGCACGTCCACGGACACGCCGGCATCCTTCGGCGACTTCGGGCCCGGCGAGATGCAGATGCGGTCCGGGTTCAGGTCCGCGATCTGCTCGAGGGTGATCTCGTCGTTGCGCACGGTGTGCACATCCTCGCCCAGTTCGCCGAAGTACTGCACGATGTTGTAGGTGAACGAGTCGTAGTTGTCGATCATGAGCAGCATGTCAGATCTCCCCATCCAGTCCGTCTTGCACTTGCTCGGCCGCGCGCAGCACGGCGCGCGCCTTGTGTTCCGTTTCCAGCCATTCCATCTCGGGGATGGAATCGGCCACGATGCCCGCCGACGCCTGCACGTACAGGTTGCCGTCCTTGATGACGCCCGTGCGGATCGCGATCGCCACGTCCATCTCGCCGCCGAACGACAGGTAGCCGCAGGCGCCGCCGTAGATGCCGCGCATCACGGGTTCGAGCTCATCGATGACTTCCATCGCGCGCACTTTCGGCGCACCCGTCAAGGTGCCGGCCGGGAAGGTGGCGCGCAGCACGTCCAGGTTGGACATGCCGTCCTTCAGGGTGCCTTCCACGTTCGAGACGATGTGCTGCACGTGCGAGTACTTCTCGATCACCATCTGGTCCGTGACTTTCACGCTGCCCGTCCTGGCGATGCGGCCGATGTCGTTGCGGGCCAGGTCGATCAGCATCACGTGCTCGGCCACTTCCTTCGGGTCATGCAGCAGTTCGTGCGCCAGTTCGGCGTCGCGCTCCGGCGTCGAGCCGCGCGGGCGGGTGCCGGCGATCGGGCGCAGCGTGACCTTGCGGCCGACGGCGGCGTCCGTCTCGTTGCGCACCAGGATCTCGGGCGAGGAGCCCACGATCTGCATGTCGCCGAAGTTGTAGTAGTACATGTACGGCGACGGATTCAGCGAGCGCAGCGAGCGGTACAGCGACAGCGGCGAATCCACGTACGGCTTGCGGATGCGCTGGCCGATCTGCACCTGCATCAGGTCGCCCGCCATCACGTATTCCTTCGCGACGGCGACCGCCTTCAGGTAGTCTTCCTTGCTGAAGTCGCGCACGGCCTCGGTGCGCACGGAGCTCGACGTCACCGGCGCGTCCACGCTCCGGCGCAGCATCATGCGCAAGTCCTTCAGGCGCTGGCGGCTCTTGTTGTAGGCTTCGGGCTGGGACGGGTCGGCATAGACGATCAGGTACAGCTTGCCCGACAGGTTGTCGATCACCGCCAGCTCTTCCGTCACCATCAGCTGGATTTCCGGCAGGTCGAGTTCGTCGCGCGGCGCCGTATGGGCCAGCTTCTTCTCGATGTGGCGCACGGTGTCGTAGCCGAAGTAGCCGGCCAGGCCGCCGCAGAAGCGGGGCAGGCCCGGGCGCAGCGCGACCTTGAAGCGCGCCTGATAGGCCTCGATGAAGTCGAGCGGATTGCCTTCGTGCGTCTCGATGACTTCCCCGTTCTTCTCGACCGTCGTGACGTTGCCGCGCGTGCGCAGCAGCGTCCTGGCCGGCAGGCCGATGAAGGAATAGCGGCCGAAGCGTTCGCCGCCGACCACGGACTCGAGCAGGAACGTATTCTTGCCGGCGTCCTGGCTCTGGGCCAGCTTCAGGTACAGCGTGAGCGGGGTTTCGAGATCGGCAAATGCTTCCGCGATCAGGGGGATACGGTTATAGCCTTGCGTGGCGAGCGATTTGAATTCGAGTTCGGTCATGCTTTTCTCCGGGCCGCCCGCAGGAAGGGGAACGGGCGGCGATTTCTTCAAAAAACCTGCCGGTATCAATGTGCACGAGGCGTGCACCGGCAGCAATCAGCTTGGGTCAGATGGACCAGGATTGCCAGCGTCGCCACAGCCAGGCCTCATGGGCACCGGTTGGGTTGACGATGTGTTTTTTGGCGAAAAACATGGAGTCGATGGTTTAGGAGTTGGCTTTGTTATGAGCGCTGATCAGTTCAGCCGCTTCAAGTAGCGAACCAACTATACCATCGGAATTAATACTTTGCACAGGTTTTCCGTGGTTGTAGCCATACGGGACCGACAGCACGAAGCAGCCGGCCGCGCGCGCGGCTTCGGCGTCGTTGCAGGAGTCGCCGATCGCGACGACGCGCGCCGGCGCCAGGTCGAACTCGCGGCACACCTGCAGCAGCGGCATCGGGTCGGGCTTCTGGCGCGGGAACGAATCGCCGCCGTAGATCAGGTCGAAGAACGGGGCGAGTCCCTTCTTCGCCAGCAGCGGCTGGGTGAGCGCGACCGGCTTGTTCGTCACGCAGGCGACGCGCAGGCCCAGGTCCTTCAGCGCCTGCAGGCCTTCGATCACGTGCGGATACAGCTCGGCGCGCTCGCCCACGATCGCCTGGTAGTGGCGGTGGTAGGCGTCCAGCGCGGCGTCGGCGACGGCGTCGATGCGCGCCGTGTCGAAGTCCAGGGCCAGCACGTCGCGGATCAGCTTTTTCGATCCCTTGCCGACCATCGGTTCGATGACCTGCTGGGTGATCGGCGCCAGGCCGTATTCCGCGCGCATGCCGTTCAGCGCGAGCTCGAAATCCGGCACGGTGTGCAGCATCGTGCCGTCCAGGTCGATGATGACGGCCCGGATGGCCCCCGCATTTGCTAACCCTTCGGCCTTCATCAGGCGGCCTTTTTCTCGACCGTGGCCAGTTCGGCGCGCATGGCGTCGATGACGGCCTTGTAGTCCGGCTTGCCGAAGATGGCGGAACCGGCCACGAACGTGTCGGCGCCGGCTGCCGCCGCGGCGGCGATGTTGTCGGCCTTGATGCCGCCGTCGACCTCCAGCAGGATGTCGCGGCCGGATTCGTCGATCATGCGGCGCGCGAGCGCGATCTTCTTGAGCGCTTCCGGAATGAACGACTGGCCGCCGAAGCCCGGGTTCACGGACATGATCAGGATCATGTCGATCTTGTCCATCACGTGGTCCAGGTGGTGCAGCGGCGTGCCCGGGTTGAACACGAGGCCGGCCTTGCAGCCGTTGTCGCGGATGAGTTGCAGGGTGCGGTCGATGTGCTCCGACGCTTCCGGGTGGAACGTGATGATGTCGGCGCCGGCCTTGGCGAAATCGGGAATGATGCGGTCGACCGGCTTGACCATCAGGTGGACGTCGATCGGCACCTGCACGTGCGGACGGATGGCCTGGCAGACCAGCGGGCCGATGGTCAGATTGGGAACATAATGGTTGTCCATCACGTCGAAGTGGATGATGTCGGCGCCAGCGGCGACGACGTTACGCACTTCCTCGCCCAGGCGGGCGAAGTCTGCGGACAGGATGCTGGGAGCGATGCGGTAGGTGGTCATGGTTGGGCTATTGCCGGGGTTGCTTTGGACAAAGCCAGCATTGTACGCCGACGCCGTGCTTTCGGCCGGCGTTGTATCATGTTGGATACGCGCTCTTTTGCCAATACAACAAGGAACACCAATGCCCGTCTACGATTTCGCGATCACCGTCAGGACCCAGTACCTGCCGGAACAATCCCACCCGGACCGGACGCAGCATGTGTTCACCTACACCATCACGATCAAGAACACGGGCACCGTCGCGGCCCAGCTGATCTCGCGCCACTGGGTGATCACCGACGCCAACAACCAGGTGCAGGAAGTGCGCGGCCTGGGCGTCGTCGGCCACCAGCCGCTGCTGCAGCCGGGCGAACAGTTCGAATACACCAGCGGCACCCAGATGGAAACGCCGCAGGGCTCGATGGTCGGCGAGTATTTCTTCGTGGCCGAGGATGGGCACCGCTTCGAGGTCAAGATTCCCGAATTCGTGCTGTCGCTGCCGCACGCCCTGCATTAATCCCTTGAGCTGATCAAGCGTCGGGCGTATCGTTTTTCCTGGCCGGGGGCGGTTGCTCCGGCTTGCGCCCGGAGAACATCGTCCACCACACGATGAACACCAGCAGGAACAAGGCCACGCCGGCTTCCAACATCAGTATCCACATCACGCATTCCAGTATGTTTTCGACACGCCGCAGTGTACCCGCTTTATTGACCCTCGTCGCCTTGCTGGCGGCCTGTACCACGACGCCGCCGCAACCGCCGGCGCGTCCCCAGCCGCAACCGCAGCCGCCGATCAAGCTGCCGCCGCCGGTCGGACCCGTGACCGTGACGCCGCCGCCGCCGCCCCTGTTCACGCCCGTGACGTTCGACGCGTTGCCGGGCTGGCAGCAGGACGACCTGCGCCAGGCCTGGCCCGCGTTCCAGGCATCGTGCCGCGCGTTGGCGTCGAAGGCGGACTGGCGGGCGCCGTGCGCCGCCGGCAAGCTGGTCGACCCGGACGACGGCGCGGCCATCCGCCAGTATTTCGAGACGTATTTCGTGCCGAACCTCGTGCGCGCGCCCGACGGCGCCGACGCCGGCCTGATCACGGGTTACTACGAACCGATGCTGCACGGCGCGCGCCGGCGCGGCGGCGCATACCAGACGCCTCTCTATAAAGTGCCGGACGATTTACTGACCGTGAACCTGGCGAGCGTCTATCCGAGCCTGAAAGGCATGCGGCTGCGCGGGCGCCTGGTCGGCAAGACCGTCGTCCCGTACGGCACGCGCGCCGAGATCGAACGTGCGCGCATCCCCGCCAAGGAACTGGTGTGGGTCGACGATCCCGTCGAGGCGTTCTTCCTCGAAGTGCAGGGCTCGGGCCGCGTGCAGCTGGACGACGGCGAGACGGTGCGCGTCGCCTACGCCGACCAGAACGGCCATCCGTACAAGGCGATCGGCCGCTGGCTGATCGACCAGCACGAGCTGGCGCCGGGCGAAGCGACGGCGCAGGGCATCAAGGCGTGGATCGCCGCGCATCCGGAGCGGCGCCAGGAACTCCTCGACGTCAATCCGAGCTATGTCTTCTTCCGCGAAGAGCGCCTGCCCGATCCGAGCGTGGGTCCGAAAGGTGCGCTGGGCGTGCCGCTGACGCCCGCGCGCTCGGTCGCCGTCGACCCGTCGTTCCTGCCGCTGGGCGCGCCGCTGTTCCTCGCGACGACGGCGCCGTCCGGCGACGCGCCGATGCAGCGCCTCGTGATGGCGCAGGACACGGGCGGCGCGATCAAGGGGGCCGTGCGCGCGGACTTCTTCTTCGGCTTCGGCGCCCAGGCCGCCGACGACGCGGGCCGCATGAAGCAGCGGGGCCAGATCTGGGCGCTGCTGCCGCGGCCGGCCGCGATGGCGGCCCGCTGATCACTGCCGTATCCTGTGCAGGCGGGTGCCGAACAAAGTAGTGAGGGTCAGCAGCAGGGCGCCCGCCGCCACGACGGTCAAGCCGCCGCGCACGCCGAGCCGTTCCGCCAGCGCGCCCGCGCCGGCCGCGCCGATGGGGGCCGTGGCCACCGTCATGAAACGCATCGTCGACGTCATCCGGCCCAGCAGCGCATCGGGCGTGACGCGCTGGCGCAGCGCGAGATAGGGCAGGAAGAACAAGGTGCCGCCGCAATCGAGGCAGAACACGACGGCGGCGTAGGCGGCCGCAGTGGCGGCACGAGTGCCCAGCAGGTCGCGCGGGATCGTCGGCATCAGCATGAAGCCGAGGCAGGAAATGCACAGGCCCGTCGCGATGGTGCCGCCGGAGCCGACGCGCCGCGTCAGGGGTTTCAACAGCAGGGAACTCAATAGGACGCCGGCGCCGCCCAGCATCTGCGACGTCCCCATCAGGCCGGGCGACATCCCCAGCACGCGCGTGGCGAACAGCACGTACAGCGCCGTGTAGCCATAGAACAGCAGGTGCCAGCTGGCCGAGGTCCAGGCCAGCAGGCGCAGCACGGGCTGGCTCCAGACGAACCGCAGGCCCTCCGCCACGTCGCGCAGCACATGCGATTGCGCCGGATGCGGTTGCGGCTCGCGCGTGCGGACCTGGCGCAGGTTCCACAGCGAGATCGAGAAGCCGGCCACATTGCACAGGATCGCGACCGGTGCGCCCAGCGCCTGCACGAGCAGGCCGGCGATGCCCGGACCGAGGAGGCGCGACGCGGATTCCGTGGCCCCCAGCTTCGATTGCGCATCGATCAGGCCATCGCGGCCGACGAGGAAGGTCAGGAAGATCTGCTCCGCGCTGCCGCCCACGACGAATCCCGTCCCCAGCATGAACTGCACGGCATACAGCCAGTGCACGCTGAGCCACCCCTGCCGCCACGCGAACGGCACGCTGGCGAGGCTCAGCGCGACCATCGCATCGCTGGCCAGCATGACGGGCAGGCGCCGGCTGCGGTCGAGCAGTACGCCCGTCGGCAGCGAGAACAGCAGGAAGGGCAGCGAGCCGAAGGCGGCCAGGGTCCCCATCTGCCCGGGCGTCGCATGCAGCAGCAGGGCCGCGCAGATCGGGAGGGCCAACAGGGTGATCTGGGCACCGAAATTGGTCAGGGCGCTGCTGAACCAGAAACGGCGAAAGTCGACGTTGCGCAGCTGCCGGTCGGTGGCGAGGCTGCGGAGGAGGGCGATGGGAGACACGGGCGGCGAAGTCGGCGATGGGTTCGGCTATCGATGATAGCAAAGGCATGATTGCCGTATACGTCACATCCGTCGTTCAGGCGCTACAATCCGGGTTCATCTTATTAAGGGGTGTCCCATGGAATATTCTGACCTGCTGATCGAACACCACGGCAAAGTGGTCGTGATCCGCCTGAACCGTCCGAAGGCGCTGAACGCCCTCAACGACAACATGATGAACGAGCTGGGCGACGCGTTATCTGCATTCGACGCCGACCCGGCCATCAACGTCATCGTCCTGACCGGCAGCGACAAGGTGTTCGCCGCGGGCGCCGACATCGCCGCGATGGCCAATTACACGTATGCCGACACCTATCCCGGCAATTACATCGGCCGCAACTGGGAGCACATCCTGAACGTGCGCAAGCCCGTGATCGGCGTCGTCGCCGGCTATGCGCTGGGCGGCGGCTGCGAACTGGCGATGATGTGCGACTTCCTGATCGCCGCCGACACCGCCAAATTCGGCCAGCCGGAGATCAAGGTCGGCGTGACCCCGGGCGCCGGCGGCACGCAACGCCTGCCGCGCGCGATCGGCAAATCGAAGGCGATGGACATGCTGCTGACGGCGCGCATGATCGACGCGGCGGAAGCGGAGCGCACGGGCCTCGTGTCGCGTGTGGTGCCGGCCGACCTCGTGATGACGGTGGCGCTGGAAGTGGCGGAGACGATCGCGGCGATGCCGGTCTCGGTGGCGATGCAGATCAAGGATTCCGTCAACCGTGCGTTCGAAACGACGCTGACCGAGGGCGTGCGCTATGAGCGTCGCTTCTTCCATGCCGGTTTCGGCACGCCGGCACAGAAGGAGGGGATGGGCGCGTTCCTGGAGAAGCGCAAGCCCAACTTCGAGGGCATGTAAGAGACAGTCGGTTTCGCCAGGGCTGGCGGTGCCCGGCCCGGCGACGCACGTTTCTTTCGATGCCTCTTGCATACCTCCGCTTCGATTTGCTATAGTTCGTGTCCTGTTTTGCAGCGCATGAAACGAGTCGGAAACGACGGCGCGACAAGACAGAC